>NZ_CP071381.1:0-1252 GCF_017348895.1 Clostridium gasigenes | reverse complement strand
GAAATTAATATAATAACAGAAGAAGAAAAGATATTAATTGATGAATTTAATAATACAAAATTAGATTATGTGAAAGAAAAAACAATAAAAGAGTTGTTTGAAGATCAAGTAGAAAAAACGCCAGAAAAAATTGCAATAGAATTTGGAGAAAAATCTTTAACATATAGGGAATTAAATAAAAGGGCTAATAAGTTAGCGAGAGTATTAAGGGAGAGAGGAGTTAAGGAGGATTCCATAGTAGGAATAATGGTAGAAAGATCTCTAGAAATGTTAATTGGAATAGTGGGAATTATAAAGTCTGGGGGAGCATATTTACCAATAGATTATAAGAATCCTAAAGACAGAATAGAGTATATAATAAGAGATTCAAAGCTAGAAACAATAGTAGGAGAAAAAGAACTTATAGATACGATAGGCTTTGATAAAAATACAATAGATATTAAAGAAGTAATGGATCTAGATGTAGATGATGAAAATTTAAAGACAAATAATTCTAAGGATAGTTTAGCATATGTAATATACACTTCAGGCTCAACAGGGAATCCAAAGGGAGTAATGATTGAGAATAAACAAGTTAATAATTTCATACATGGAATGGTTGATGCAATAGATTTTAACAAATATGAAAGTATATTATGTATAACAACAATATCTTTTGATATCTTTGGATTAGAGACATTAGTACCATTAACAAATGGATTAAGGGTAGTAATATCAAGTGAAGATGAGAATATAGATATTGATAAATTATCAGAAAGAATAAATAAAAGTGGTGTTGAAATAATTCAAAGTACACCATCAAGACTAAAAGCTTTAATAGAAAATGACAATATAAAAAAAGAAATGGAAAAAGTGAAAGTTGTACTAGTTGGAGGAGAGGAAGTACCAGAAAAGTTAGTTGGTGAATTAAGAAATTATAAGGGGTTAAAAATTTATAATGTATATGGACCTACAGAAACAACAATATGGTCAACGTGTAAGCTTATTAAAGAAGGTGAAAGGATAACAATAGGACATCCAATAGCAAATACACAAATATATATATTGAATGAAAATAATAAAATGTTACCAATAGGTGTAGCAGGAGAATTGTGTATAGGTGGAGATGGATTAGCAAGGGGATATTTTAATAGAGAAGAATTAACAAGAGAAAAATTTATAGACAACCCATATAAACAAGGGGAGAAAATATATAAGACAGGAGATTTAGCGAAATGGTTGCCGGATGGAGGATTAGAGTTTTTAGGAAGAT
>NZ_CP071380.1:0-2107 GCF_017348895.1 Clostridium gasigenes | reverse complement strand
ATTTTTTCCTCTTAGCCTATTATTATCAAATTTATATATTATACATCCTACAGTTGCTTCTGTTGGTCCATATTCATTAATAATATCTATTTTATTATTAAATTTATTATTAATATCATTAGCTAGTTTCTCTGATAATTCTTCTCCACCTAATATCATCTTTGTGACATTAGTATAACTAACTTTCAAGTCATTTATTATACTTAAATGAGCTGGAGTAAGCTTAATAATATCTATATCTCCTTCTAATATACTTGATAAATTAATATCCTCATCTATGTTCTCAATTACTATTTTATGTCCAGATAATAATGGTACAAACACAGATGTAACTGTTAAATCAAACGATATTGAAGTGAATAATGGTAAATCCCCACTTCCATCTCTTTGATAATACTTATTACAAAATTTTATATAATTTAATACTGAACTATGCTCTATCATTACACCTTTAGGATTCCCCGTACTTCCAGACGTATATATAACATAAGCTAAATTAAAACTTTTACTTTGCACCACTAAATTTTGAGTATCTTCATTAAACTTATGTTTATTTATATCAATTAATTTAGCATTAAAATTAATATTTTTTATAATCTCCTCAGTTGAAATAACTATATCTACATTAGCATCATTTAATATATACTCTATTCTTTCTTTAGGATATTTAATATCTATAGGAACATATGCTCCTCCAGATTTTAAAACTCCAATTATCCCAATTATTAACTCTAATGATGGTTTCATCATTAGTGCAACTATAGTGTCTTGCTTAACTCCATCATTTTTTAACTTTCTTGCTAACTGATTAGCTTTTTCATTTAATTCTTGATAGGTTAGTTTTGCATTTCCATACTTTACTGCTATTTTATTAGGTTTTTCTAAAGCTTGTTTCTCAAATATCTCTTGAATTGTACTTTTTTTATCATATATAGAATATGTATTATTATAATTATAAATAATATCTTCATATTCATTTTCTATAAATATATCTAAATCACTAATATTTTTATTAATATTAGCTATAATTTCACATACTAATTTTTCAAATCTCTTTTCAAAAATTTCAATTGAAACTTTACTATATAAATTAGCATTATAAAATAACGATATATATATATCATTGTTATTTTTCTTATTAATACAAATGGTAATCTTATTATCTTTTGAATTACATATACTCTCAATAGTTTTATTATTATGAATTGTATTCATAGTTATGTTAACAGAAGTAATTTGCATTATATCTTCAGCTAAATTTTCACCTTTAAATATTTCATTAACATTACAGTATTCATTTTCATACATCATAAATAATTCAGTTTGAACATTTTTTATTAATTCTTTAACGCTAAACTCTTTTCTTATATCACTTTTAAGTGGTAATATTTTATTATTGAAAACATCCTCAATATCATTATTCCCCAAATAAACTGGTACCCCAATTACACTTTGGCTATTTTCGGAATATTTATATAATTCACTTTTTAAAGCTACTAAAAATATAACATATTGCTTCAAATCAACACCTTCAGTTAAAGCATTCAATTTTTTTAATAACTCAGTGTTTAAACTAAAATCTATCTGTTCTATTTTACACCCTTTATTTATATTAAAATCATAAGAAATTGCATCCATATTAACTTCACTAAAATCTTTACTACTCCAAAACTTCTTTGAGTTTAATAACTTTTCTTCTAAATCTATATCTTTATTCATAAACTCTCCCCCCACTATTCCTTAAAATATTTTAAAAATCAAATCCGCTACTCTTTAAATTCATAATTGATTTTTCTGATTTTAAAATACTCTCCTTTTGAAATTCTCTTAACAAACTGATATCTTTAATTTTCAAATCCTGCTTTAAAACAATAGAATCTATTATCATATTAATATCATCTTTAAATTTAATAATATTTTCATGACTAAACAAGTGAATTGAATATTCCCATATAAGATGTAATAAATTATCTTCTTCAAGAACTTTTAATGTTATATCAAATTTTGATACTTTATTTTTTAAATTTAATGAATTCAATTTACTCAGTCCAAACTTAATATCAAAATCAATTCCTATATTATTCATATCTAACATAACATCAAATAT
>NZ_CP071379.1:0-2895 GCF_017348895.1 Clostridium gasigenes | reverse complement strand
GAGATATTAGCAAAAATCTGGATGGATATACTTGGATTAGATAGGATAGGGATAAATGATAACTTTTTTGATTTAGGTGGAGATTCAATAAAGGCAATAAGAATAGTGTCAAAGTACCAAAGATATGGTTATAAATTAGAAGTAAAAGATTTATTCGAAAGATTAACTATTAAAAATATTATTACGAAAGTTGAGAAAAAACAAAATTGTATAAATCAGGAAGTTGTAGAAGGTGAAGTGATATTAACGCCAGTACAAAGAAGATTTTTTGATAATCAGATTAGTAAAAATAACCACTATAATCAGTCTATTGTATTATATAAGAAAGATGAATTCGATGAAGATATAGTTATGGATGTATTTAATAAAATTGTTATTCATCATGATGCTTTAAGAATGGTATATATTAATGAAAATAATAATATAAAACAATATAATAGGGGAATAAATGAAGAATTATTTACAATTGAAGTATTTGACTATAAAGATATAAATGATTACCAAAAATTAATAAATGATCATAGTGAAATTATACAAGGGAGTATGGATATAGAACAAGGGCCTCTTGTAAAATTGGCTTTATTTAAAACTAATGAAGGGGATTATTTAGTAATAATAATTCATCATTTAGTTATAGACGGACTTTCATGGAGAATATTAATAGAAGATTTTAATATAGGATATTCTATGAAATCTAAAGGCGAAAAAATAATATTACCTAGGAAGAGCAATTCCTTTAAAGAATGGTCCAAATATCTTGAGGAAAATATAGGAAAAAATAATCAGTTAAAAAATGAAAAAGAATATTGGAATAATATTCAAAATAAGATGAGAAATAAAAAAGTAGTCCATAAAATGAAGAATTATAACAAGTTAGATATTCAGTTAAGCAAAAAAAATACTTTGGACTTGTTAAAGAAGACTAATAAGTCATATAATACGGAAATTAATGATATTTTATTGGCAGCTTTGACGTTATCAATAAGTGAGTGGAGAAAAGAAGATAGTATTATAATTGATTTAGAAGGTCATGGTAGGGAAAAAATGGAAGGGGATATTGATGTAAGTAGGACGATAGGTTGGTTTACAACTCATTATCCAGTCGAATTTAATTTGAAACATAATAAAAAAATTGAAGATTTAGTTATTAGTACAAAAGACACATTGAGAAGAGTTCCAAATAAAGGTATTGGGTATGAGTTGATAAAATATTTAGGGGATGGTATTAAAAATAAAGAATTAACTTGTACAATTAGTTTTAATTATCTGGGACAAGCGGATGAAAAGTATGAAGTAGAATTATTTGAACTTTCTAATATATCAATTGGAAAAGATTTGAGTATGGAAAGTGAACGAGATTTTGAAATATATGTTAGTGGAATTATTGTTAATAACAAATTAGAATTAGCATTTAATTATGATAGAAGTATATATGAGCAAAATGAGATGATGAATTTATTAAATATGTACAAATATAATTTGATAAATATTATCGAATGGTGTAAAAAAAACCAAAGTACTAAGTTAACTATTTCTGATTTAAGTGATAAGAGAATTGAAGATTGGGAATTTAATTATATAAGAAATTTATATGAAGTTAATTTAGAAAATAAAATTCAAAATATATATAATTTATCCCCTATGCAACAAGGGATGTTATTTCATTCATTAATTGAACCAGAAACTATTGATTATTTTGAGCAAAAGACATTTATTTTGGACGGAGATTTTAATTTGGATTTATTTGAAAAAAGTTTTAATGAAATTATTGTAAGACATGATGTTTTAAGAACTGTGTTTTTGAGTGATAAATTAAAAGCTCCGAAACAAATTGTATTAAAAGACAGAAAGTCGAATATTATGTATTTTGATTTTTCATCATCAAATGAGGTAGAAGGAGAAATATATAATTATATATTAGAGGACAGGAAAAAGGGATTCGATTTATCTAAAGATACTTTGATTAGAATATCAGTATTAAAAATTAGTAAAGAAAGATATCAAGTTATCTGGAGTTTCCATCATATCGTAATGGATGGATGGTGTAACTCTATAATAATGGATGAATTAATAAAGATATATATAAACTTAATAAATAATAAAGAAATAGAATCAAAAAAAGAGGTAAATTATTACAAATACATTAATTGGATAGAAGAACAAAATGTTGATGGGGCTAAGGAATATTGGAAAGAATATATTAGTGATTATGATAATATTATTAAAATTCCACAAAATGCCGTTAAAAGTGAAAATAGTATTATAAATGGAGAATTTAAGTATAGAATTGAAAAATTTAAGACTGATATGTTATATGAAATTAGTAAGGAGGCTAATGTTTCATTAAATAGTGTATTAGAGGCCATATGGGGAATAGTATTGCAAAAGTATAACAATACAAATGATGTTATTTTTGGTTCAGTTGTATCTGGAAGAAATGCAAATATAGAAGGAATAGAAAACATGATAGGATTATTTATAAATACTATTCCTGTTAGAGTTATGGATAAACAATTTAATTTTATAGAGTTATTAAATGACCTACAAAATAGAGCGTTAAAGTCTAATGATTATGAATATTATCCATTATCAGAAATTCAGTCATTATCTAAAGTGAAGCAAAAATTAATAAGTAGTTTATTTATTTTTGAAAACTATTATAAGAAAGAGTTTGATTATTTAGGAAAAAATCAACTTGGATTTGAAGTAAAAGAAATGAAGGCTTATGAACAAAATAGTTATGATTTTACAATTATGATAACGCCAGGAGATGAAATTGAAGTTAGGTTATCATATGATACTAATAAATTTGATTGTAATTCAGTTAATTTAATAAAAAATCATATTAGTAAAGTAATAGATTCTGTACTAGAAGATAAACAAATTAAGGTATCC
>NZ_CP071378.1:0-4709 GCF_017348895.1 Clostridium gasigenes | reverse complement strand
GAGATTCGTTGAAAGATCATTTAAGAGAGGCTCTACCAGAATACATGATTCCCACATATTACATTTATTTAAATAAAATGCCATTAACTAATAATGGGAAAATCGATAAAAGAAAGTTACCAGAAGTAGATTTAGAGGCATTAATAAATAATGAATATGAGGAACCAAGAAATAAAAAGGAAGAAATATTAGTAAGTATATGGAAAGATGTACTTGGGTCAGAAAGAATAGGAATAAATGATAACTTCTTCGATTTAGGCGGAGACTCTATAAAAGCAATAAGAATAGTATCTAAGTTACAGGGGTACGGATATAAGCTAGAGGTAAAAGAAATATTTGAAAAAGGGACTATAAAAAATATATCCTATAAAATAGTTAAGAATGAAGAAGTTATAAATCAAGAAGAAGTAAGTGGAGAGGTACTATTAACTCCAATACAAAAGATGTTTTTTGAAGAAGATTTAACAAATAGAAATCATTGGAATCAATCGATAATGCTACATAAGAAAGATGGATTTGATAAAAATATAATAAGTAGAGTATTTAAGGAACTGATAATTCATCATGATGCATTAAGAATGGTTTATAAAGAACAAGGAAATAAATTACTTCAAGTTAACAGAAAATCAGATGAAGAATTATTTAGTTTAAAGATAAAAGACTTGATACAAATAGATAATTATGAGGAAAAGATAAAGGAAGAGTCAGATAAAATACAAAAAAGTATTGACTTAGAAAATGGGCCACTTGTTAAATTAGGGCTATTTAATACAAAGGATGGTGACTATTTATTAATTGTAATACATCATTTAGTAATAGATGGAGTATCTTGGAGAATATTAAATGAAGATTTTGCAAGAGGATATCATCAAGTAGTAAATAATGAACCAATAAATTTCCAAGAAAAGACCCACTCCTTCAAAGAATGGGCAGACTATTTATATGAAAATAGAGATAGTGAAGAAGTTTTAAGTCAAAAGGAATATTGGGAAGATATAATAAATAAAAAGATTAATAAACTTCCATATAATTATGAGACTAAAGAAAAAAGTAAAATAAGAGATTCTAAAAATATAACGATAAGTATATCTAAAGAAGAAACAAATGATTTGTTAAAGAATGTAAATAGGGCATATAGTACAGAAATAAATGATGTTTTATTAACAGCTTTGACAATATCAGTAAACAACTGGACAAAGGAAGAAAGAGTTTTAATAAATTTAGAAGGACATGGGAGAGAAGTAATAGGTAAAAATATAGATGTAAGTAGAACAATAGGATGGTTTACTTCACAGTATCCATTATTATTAGAAGTGAAAAGTGATATAAACTTAGGAAATAAAATAAAAGAAGTAAAAGAAAAATTAAGACATGTACCTAAAAAAGGAATAGGCTATGGAATTCTAAGATACATGAATAATGAAGAAAATTTAATTGATATAAATCCAGAGATAAGCTTCAACTATTTAGGTGAAATTGATGAGGAAAAAAATGATATATTTAATATTTCAAACTTAAATAAGGGCAATTCAGTAAGTTTAGATAGTGAAATGTTAAATGAAATAGATATAAATGGAATAGTAGCGGGTGGAAAATTAAGTATAGACATAACTTATAATAGCAACAAATTTAATGAAGCTACAATTTCAGATTTGGCACAAAACTATAAAAATAATTTAATAAATATAATAGAACATTGTAAAAATAAAAAAGATAAAGAAGCAACACCATCAGATTATTCATGTAATGATTTAACAATTGAAGAGTTAAGTGAGTTACAGAAGGTGTATGAACGTGAAAATAATTACAAAATAAAAAATATCTACAATTTAACTCCAATGCAAGAAGGGATGTTATTTCACGCGTTAATAGATGAAAAGGCAACAGCATATTTTGAGCAAACATCATATATTATAGAAGGTAATTTAGATATAGGTGCAATGAATAATGCTTTTAATATGTTAATAGAAAAATATGATGTTTTAAGAACTGTTATAGCTCATAGATCTTTAGAGAAACCAAGACAGGTAGTTTTAGAAAAAAGAGAAGTGAAAGTATATTACGAAGATATAAGTAATAAGTCAAATATAGAAATATATATAAAAGCTTTTGAAGAAAAAGATAGAAATAAAACATTTAATTTAAGTGAAGATGTTTTAATGAGATTATCAATATTAAAGATAAAAGATTCGGAATATAAGGTATTATGGAGCACACACCATATATTAACAGATGGGTGGAGTGCATGGATATTGATGAAAGACTTTTTTGAAATATATTCATGCATAGTAAAAAATGAAGAATATAAAAATAAAGAGACAAGTCAATATGTAGATTATATAAATTGGTTGGAGAAACAAAGTGATAAGAAAGCTAAATCTTATTGGAAGAATTACTTAGAGAATTATGACACGAAAATTAAACTACCAACTAGTATAAGAAGTTCAATTAATGAATATAAGGTAAAAGAAAAAGAACTTATAATAGATGTTAAAACAACAAGTAAGTTAAAGAAACTAGGTCAAGATACTCAAAGTACTATAAATATAATAATACAAAGTATTTGGGGAACATTACTACAAAAGTACAATAATACTACAGATTCAGTTTTTGGAACGGTAGTATCAGGAAGAGATGCAGACATTGATGGAATAGAGAATATGGTGGGCTTATTTATAAATACAATACCGGTAAGAGTAAGCTGCGAAAAAGATATTACTTTTAAAGAAATGATAAAAGAATTACAAGAAAAATATTTAGAATCAAGTCAGTATTCATATTATCCATTATCAGAAATACAATCATTAAGTGAAGTTAAAGGCGATTTAATAACAAGTAAGATAGCGTTTCAAAATTATTATGTTGATGATAAATTAAAAAGTTTGGATTATGAAGAAGAGTTAGGATTTAAGATAAAAGATGTAGACAGTTATGAAGAAACAAACTATGATCTAAACTTAAAAGTAGTACCAGGAGAAAGTTTGAATTTAAAAATTGCATATAATGCAAATGCATTTAATGAAGAAGATATAGATAGAATAAAAGATAATTTCAATAATGTAATTTTAGAAGTAATAAAAAATAATGAAATAAAAATATCACAAATAGAAGTGATAAGTGAAGAAGAAAGAAACAAAATAATATGTGGGTTTAGTGGAAAGAAAGTTACTTATAATGATGAAAAGACATTACAAATATTATTAGAAGAATCGATTCAGAAATCAGAAAATAAAATAGCAATAGAATACAATATGGAGAAAATAACTTATAAAGAATTAAATGAGAAATCAAATCAAGTTGCGAGAATGTTAAGAGGGAAAGGAATAAAACAAAACTCGATAGTAGGGTTAGTACTAGATACATCTATAGAAATGGTAGTAGGAATGCTTGGAATTATAAAGGCAGGAGCAGCATACCTACCTATAGATCCGAAATATCCGAAGGATAGAATAGAGTATATAATAAAGGATTCGAAAGTTGAAAACATATTTATTTCTAATCAAGATATGAAAATAGATTTTGATGGAGAAAAAATCTATATATATTCTAATGAAATACTAAATCAAAGTACAGAAAATTTAGAAAAAATAAATAGTATTGCTGATATGGCATATGTAATATATACATCAGGGTCTACAGGGAATTCAAAAGGAGTAGTAATAAATCAATCAAGTTTACTAAATTACTATTATTCAATAATAGAAAAAATAGAAGTAATGGAAAATGATGAAACAGCGTTATTATCATCTTATGCATTTGATTTAGGATATACGATTATATTTACATCTCTATTGAAGGGAATAAAGTTAAATTTATTAAGTGAAGATATGTATCGAGAACCAAAAATATTAATAGATACTATAAAGGAAAAGGTAACTTATATAAAAATGACACCATCTATGTTTAATATGATAATAAATATCGATGGAATAGGTGAGCAATTACTAAATAGTGACCTAAGATTAATAATATTAGGTGGAGAAGAAATAAATATAAAAGATATCAATAAATTCA
This sequence comes from Clostridium gasigenes, assembly GCF_017348895.1. Classification (NCBI taxonomy): domain Bacteria; kingdom Bacillati; phylum Bacillota; class Clostridia; order Eubacteriales; family Clostridiaceae; genus Clostridium; species Clostridium gasigenes. Next base: position 695 of record NZ_CP071378.1, on the reverse strand, counting down.
AAGAATTTAAATTACATTCAAAGATAAAAATAATCAATCATTATGGTCCAACAGAAAGTACAATAGGGTGTATAACTACAGAAATAGATGTTAATAGCATCGAGTATAATAGCAAAATAATTGGTAAACCATTAAACAATATTGAAACGTATATATTTGATAACAATAATAAAATGTTACCAATAGGTGCAGTAGGAGAATTATGCATAGGGGGAAAAGGACTAGCAAGAGAGTATCTAAATAGAGAAGAATTAACTAAAGAAAAATTTATATCTAATCCATATATTGAGAATGGAATAATATATAAAACAGGTGATTTAGCGCGATATTTATTAGATGGGAATATAGAGTTTTTAGGAAGAATAGATGATCAAGTTAAAATAAGAGGATTTAGAATTGAATTAGGAGAAATTGAAAAAAGTTTATTACAATATGATGGAATAGAAGAAGCAATAGTGATAGTAAATGAAAAAGAATTATGTGCTTATTATATAGCGAATGAAAAAATTGAAGCTAAAGAAATAAGAGTATATTTAAAAGAAAAACTACCTAACTATATGATTCCTTTATATTATGTACAAATAGACAAAATTCCTCTTACGAGTAATGGGAAAATAGATAAGAAGTCATTAAAAACTCCGGATATTAATTCATTAGTAAATGATGATTATGAAGCACCAAGAAATGAAAGCGAA
>NZ_CP071377.1:0-10796 GCF_017348895.1 Clostridium gasigenes | reverse complement strand
TTTCATTAAATTTATTTAGTGGAAACTTGATTTGTATAAGGGATAGAGCCTATAGAGAGGGTAATAAAAAGTCTCTAGGCGGTAGTGCGTATGGAAATTAAGTTTGATATAAGAATAAGGATAAAAAAACTAAAATTAAAATTTGAATATAAATTTTAATTTTATGTCCTCTTAGGAGTACTTTTTTTTACCTTTTAAAAAAAGGGCAGGATAAGGTGGTGTCACCAAGAGCTACAACTTCAAGGAAAAGCCTTGAAAATACTAGTTTATACGGTGGGACAAATAGAGAGGAAATCTTTTATATGTGGTACATAATTAATATAAATATGTCTATAGGGTAGATAGGAGCTAATATAAGAGTGGTACAAATAGGTATTTTGCAATAATTGACTTTGGTCGGATTTGTTAGGGACTACCCTAATCTTATAGATTATTAAAGTTAAAAATTGCATAGCTCAAATACATAATACTAATTCTAATAATTAGGGCTTTAAAGTCCTTTTGATTTATAAATTTTATTAGATAGCATGGCATTAGCTTTAATAGATTTTATGAAGGAATAGTACCATTAATAGTTTGTGAACTTATAACAATTGAAAGGTGTAATTATGGATAAATTAAATCAAGATAAAGCTAATAAATTACATGATTTAATAACAGAGATATTAAATACTTGTGGTGGAGAGTGTGATAAATGTGTATTGGAAGATGTCTGTGATGATTTAGACATACTATCATTTCAGCTATTTTCAAAAATCTAGTCATCAAAAGATGACTGTCTTGTATATTTTATGTAATTAAGAATAGTAATACGAAAGTATTGCTATTTTTTTGCGAAAAAATGGTAGTTATTTAGTAAATTATATGATATAATTATGTCATACATAAAAATACATTGTCATGTATAACAAATACATATAATTATAATGTAAAAGGGGAGATTTGAATTATGAGTAATGAAATTAAGGCGGTATCATTTAGATTAATTGAGGAAGATATCCAAAAATTTAGAGAAATAGCAGATAAACAAGGGTTAAATCAAGCAGAAATGTTCAAAGGATTAATGAATAGCTTTGAAATGGCTAAAGCTAAAGGTCAGATTACAGATAGAGCTAAGGAGATTGAAGTATTTCAAGATACAGTTAATAACCTAGTATCTATGTTTATCAATTCGCTTGCTATAAATCAAACTAGTGAAGAAAGAATAAGAGAAACATTAAGTTTAGAATTAAATACTAAGGATAAAACTATAGCTGATTTACAAGAATATAAGGAAAATTCAAAGAGTGCTGCTAAAGTAAATGATGAAAAAGTAAAAGAACTAGAAACTATAGTAAAGGATCTTACAGTATCTTTAGAAAAAACTACTAAGGAATTGGGACAAAAGACTGTCATAGTAGATAATCAGCAAGATCAAATTAATACGTTGAATTCAATAGTTACGGAGTATAAATCATATAGAGATTTAAATAAAGAACTTGAGGGAACTAATATTAAATTAAATAATAAAATTACAGAGGCATTACACTGTAATGCAGACCTTGAAGATAAGATTATAAATACAGAAAGTATGAAAGAGTTCTACAAAAAAGAAGTTGATACATTAAAAGACGAGCTTAAGGATTTAAAAAATAATATTAAAGAGTTAGATAAAAGCAACAAAGAAGATGTTAAAGACACAGAGAAGGCTCACAAAGAAGAGTTAAAGATTATAGAAACAGAATACAAGGCAGAAGTATATAAATCAAATCAAGAGCTTACAAAGGCATTTAAAGAGGAGTTAGATAACAAGTTAGAAGTTGAAAAGTCAAAGTATCAATTAGAGATAGATAAAGCTATAAATAAAGAACAATTAATACAAGAAAAATATAATGTTTTAAAAGTAAAATTAGAAAATATTAAGAATAAAAATAAAGATTAAGGTTAGATTCAGAAATAGAAAATATCAAAAAAATATAAAAGAACTTGAAGAAAAAATTATAAAATTTAAAGAAAAAAAAGAAATATTTTCAATAAAAGCACTAAAAAAAGTATGCGGTAAACATCCGCAAACTATGTGGAAAGTATGCGGAAACTATGCGGTAAACCTCCGTATTAGGTTGTTTTTTTGTACCCATTGAAACATTAGGCTTTGCCTAGTCCCCCATATGTTTTGGGGGCAGTTTCTCCTTATGCTCTTAATATATTTATTACCTTTAGGTTTTTAAAAATAAATATATTAACTCTAGCTTGGTTTAGGTTAATCTTTTTAAAGTTTATGGGTGAAGAATATGTAAGCGCAAAGCCTTTTATTTTATAACAAATAATGAATTAAAGGGGATTTTTAAATTATGGCAAGAATAAAAAAAGACTACATGATGTCTGCAAACAATATAGAATATATTGAGGAATTTAAAAAAGAAAATAATCTTAAATATTCTAGTGAGTCATTGGATCTAATTATTAGAGAGCATAGAAAAAATTCAGATACGTCTACTGAAGCAGTTATAAAAATAATTGGAGATAGAATTTCTGAAAACTTAAAAAGTGAATTATTAGGAATTAAAAGAGCTAGTAATGCATCAGATAAAAACTCTCAAATAATTTTAGAAATGTTAAATGGATTATTTATTAAATCAGGATTTACATTATTAGCAACAACTGAAATTGAAAAAGCAGTAGCTTTAGATAATGCTACTAAGCTTGTAGAAAAAAGAATTGAAAGTAAAAGAGTTTCAAAATTAGATAAGAAATTTTAATCAGTTATTAGAACTTGTAGAAATAAAAAACAATTACTACAAGCAAAATATAAAATTAAAATTAGAAAATATTAAGCCTATTAATATTAAATAAATTTAGATATACTATAGATATTATAAGGAGTGATTTAAGAATGGAAAAAGAAATATTAGAGATTTTAAAAAGATTAGAAGGTAAGGTTGATGAAAATCAAAAAGAAATTAAGTTAGAGCTAAAGGAAATTAATAGAAAACTTGATGGGGTAGTTGAGCAAACTGCTGATTTATTAGAATTTAGAAGTGATATTACAAAGAAGGTTGATGGAATTAGAGATGATTTATCAACTGTTGAATTAGTTACTGCAAAGAACTATAAAGATATAGTGAATTTAAAAGCAGTAAAATAACATATCAAAAAGGTGGTATTTCGTGTCCACATACACGAAATACCACCTTTTTTTGTGATTGTTTAGAGATACTAAACAGTTAACTACTATTTTATAGTATATCATACTCTATAAATGGCTTAAAACCGTTGTTTTTTATCTCTTCGCTAAAAGAACAATTTAGCGAAATTAGAGGTGCAATAACAATTTCAACTCTGTTCTATAGATATATCTAGTCGAACTACGCCTATTCAACAATAATCATGAATATGCTTAAAATATATTTATTTAATAAATATTATGTGTTAAAATGAAAATGTAAAAAAATACAAAGAGGGGGATAATTATGAAAAAGAAGACGTTAATTTCCAGTTTACTTATTGCAATGACTATAGTTTCTTCAAGTTTAGTTGCAAATGCAGCTGCATCAGGAGATGGTATTGCTACGGGCGGTTTTAAAGCAAGTATGGCAGGGTCTCAAGCAATAAATACTGCATTTACATCAACCCCAAGCAATATTTCAAATTATTGCACAGCTAAATTTAGTGGGTATACATCCTATGAGAGACAATCTTCAGTTAATTATGGATATTCATCAGTAACTGCATATGCTCCAACAGGTGCATATTATGGGGCGTATGGACAACATTCATATTCTTATAATGGACCAAAACAATTTTTTTCTCGCTAGAATAATTAGATAGTAAATAAATATAAAAGCTTGTAATTTAAAAAATATTTAATTACAAGCTTTTATATTAAAAATCAAATTTATTGGAGTTTATTTGTTGAAAGGAATTTATATGAAAAGGTATATTAAATCTTTTAAAATGCTATTTATAGCATTTGTTTTTATGAGTCTATTTTATTCATTGGAAATAAGTAAGTTTGAACAAACTAAATTGAAGTTTATAGAAGAAAATAATTTTTTCACTTATGAATCTAAAGTATTTCATGTAGATAGCTTAAAGATAGCACAAAAAAGTTTGATAGAAGTACTTGATAAGTATAGTGATATAGTAATACAAAATAAATGTTTGAAGTATAATCAATTTGAAGGCAGCGCTATATATTTTAATTCAAAACCTAATTTTATACCAAATATGTTAAATGGAAGATATTTTAATGTATTAGACTTTAAATCTAATGTTCCAGTTTCAGTTATTGGAAAGAATATGATTGATAGTGTAGTTGAGGAAAATGATACCAAATACTTAGTATTAGGAGATATAAGGTATGAGGTAATAGGGGTAATGGGTGGAGAGAATTCTTCAGTAAATGATAAATTTATAGTGAATTTTAATTCAAATAGTATCTATAACAATATAATAGATAAAGAATCATTTTATCAAGTTGAAACAATGAATAAAAATATTAATATAATTAGTAAGTTAGATCATGACTTAAAACTTATAGATAATTCATCTAAAATTTTAATGGATAGTTCATTAAATATAAAAAATCCTATAACTGGGTATATAAGAAGTAGATTTTACTATTTGATGTTTATTATAGTTGTATTTGTGCTTAGTACTATAAACATGGCTAGTTTTTATATGTCTAAAAGGGAAAATGAGATAGGAGTCTTAAAGGCTGTAGGGATAAAAAATAATAGGATATTCGCAAAAATATTATTAGAGTATGAAATAGTGACAATTGTATCTTTTATTATGGGGTTATTAATTCATTACACAGTATACTTAGTTATGTATAAGAATTACTTATACTACTATATAAATATAAATAATGTTTATAATATATTATTTATAGCTGGAATAACAGGCTTTGTTACATGTTTAATACCATTAATAAAATTATTAAAAATTAGTCCTACATACATAATGAAAAGGTGATATTATGTTTTTAAATATTAAATATGCTTGTCTTTCACTATTTAAACAAATATTTATGACTATATTATCTATAGTACAATTGAGTATTTGTTTTATATTTTTATATTTTGTAATAAATCAAAGTGTTATTACATTAGAAGAAATGAGTAAAATTTCATCAGTACTAGATAATAAAAAAATTTATTCGTTTAAATTAATAAATGAAGTAGACATTTTAAATAATAAAGAAAAATCAAAGGAAGTAAAAGAATTTTATGAAGTAATTAAACAGAAGTATAATAAAAATTTAAGCTTTTATAGTAATGAAAATTTACAGATTAAAAACTTTTATGGTATGGAACAATTTACTTCGCCAGGAGGGTCACAAAAAGACTTTTCGTGGGTTAGGGACATTAATGTAGATGAAAATTTTGTGAGTCAATTTAAATTTAAAATAGATAGTGGACGGATGTTTGAGAAAGAGGATTTTAAAGTCGAAGAACATTTACCTATTTCGGTAATGTTAGGAAGTGAATACAGAGAATTTTTTAAAATTGGAGATATTATAGATTATAAAAATCAGTATGGTGGAGATTTAAGTAAAATTAAAGTAATAGGATTTATAGATAAAAATTCTGTTTTTATATCGAATTATGGTTCAATAAATTTAGATAGTTATATAATTTTCCCAATTCAGCCAATAGAGAAAACTATAACTTTAAATAAGAATGATCCAGAATATAAAAATATGGTTAATTTCTTAGAAGTGAGGTTAGCTAGAGAAACAATATTATCAATTGAAAATAATAGTAGTATATACGAAGAAATAAATTCTATTATTAATGAGAAATCATTGTCGGATACAATTTATATGGAAGATTTATCAAAAGTCCAAGAGGATCTTATAACTATGTTTAAGAACTCAATGTATGATCAGTTTATGGGATTATTATTATCGATTATATTTGTAACTATAGGATTAATATTTAATAGTTTAAACAAGATAAATTCTAAATATATAGAGTTTGGCGTTCATATAAGTTATGGATGTAGTATAAAGGATATTTTTTCAAGAATACTAATAGAATTCATTTTGTTAAGTTTAATATCATTTATAACGAGTGTTGTATTTATAGTGTCATATGGCTCATTTGGATCAATACAGTTTCAAGGGCTAATTAACTATAAATCATTAATTATACTTGGCATATTTTCAATAGTTTTAGGTTGTATTATAGCACTTCCTTCATCAATTAAAATTAAGCGTATGAATATAACTGAATTAATAAGGAGATAGTTGAGATGGAATTTCTAAAATTAAACAATATAAGCAAAGATTATGGAAAAAAAGGATTACAAGTTTGTGCATTAAAAAATATTTCAATTAGTGTTAACAAAGGTGATTTTATAGCAATCATGGGAACCTCAGGATCAGGAAAGTCAACACTACTAAATATTTTAGGTTGTTTAGATACACAAACAAAAGGTGAATATTTTATTAATGGAGAAGAAACCAATAAGAATGATTTAGCACCATTAAGAAATAAAATGTTTGGGTTTGTTTTTCAACATTTTGCACTAATTGAAGATTATACAGTGGAAGAAAACATAGTAGTGCCATTAGAGTATAGTAAACTATCAAGAAAACAAAAAAAACAGAAGGTTATAAAATATTTAGAAATATTAGGGTTAGAGACGAAGGCTAAATGTTTTCCTAAAGAGCTATCTGGAGGACAAAGTCAAAGAGTTGCTATTGCACGTGCTATAATAAATGACCCTGAAATTATTTTAGCTGATGAACCAACAGGAGCACTTGATTCTAAAACTTCAGAGAATATAATAAATATATTTAAAAAATTAAATAAGGCTGGTAAAACTATAATTTTAGTAACACATGATAAAAAAATAGCAGATCAATGTAATAAAATAATTTTCATTGAAGATGGTGAATTAAGAGAATAGGACTGAGTTATACGAGATGTCAGTAAATATAATTAAATAAATTAGGACAAGGATAAGATGATTTTTAAATCTTAAAAAAAAGCTCATAGAAAACTATGTGCTTTTTTTATTAACTTTAACTTCTTTTAAAGTTAGTTAGTTAGTTAGTTAGTTAGTGGGAAAATTGACAACAAGGTATGGAAATGAGTAATTTAAAGGTGTGAGAGAAAATATATTTATAAAAAATATTGATTTATTTATAAAAAAATCTTGCATTATGTAAAATAAGCGTTTAGAATAAGACACATAAATGGTAAATTATATATAAAAAGTAGAACATATATTTAAAATTGAATACAAAAAAAGCACAACTATTTCAAGTAGTGCTTTTGCGAACTTCGGTTCTTCAAATCGTTTGGCGACGATCTGAGGTAACTTAAAGGTATCAAAGTACCAAGAAGCTAAGAACGAAACCAACCAGCTGTTCATATCTAATTTATACTCAAAGTATAATTGAAAATATGAAAAATTTCAAGTAGAAAATGAAATTTGGTTAAAAAGTTACTTATCCTCTAGGTGTTAGCCTAGAGGTTTTTTTATACAAAAAATTAGAATAAACAGTAGATCATTGACCATTTTATTAAATTTAACTATGAATTAAAGAGAATTTTAACTAATTTAGGACAAGTAGTTTATCAAAAAATTCTAATTTGAAAGGTAACATAGTAAATAAAAAGTAGCTAGTAGTAAGAATATTAGCAGTTGCCCTATGACTTAAAGATGGGAGCTTTGGAAGGTAATGTTGTGATAACAGTAACTGGAAAGGGAGTCTTGCAAAGACTATAAAGATAATCCACTAAAAGGTGAGCATAACAGAAAGCACAACTGACGCGAAATAGTGCCTCCAAACAATAGAGCCGTGCCCTTATTCTACGGTCGTTTGGGTTGAGAGTGACGACAACTTAAAGGTCGGGAGTGGGAGTTCTAGGAGCATAAGTGCTCGGGAACCATGAGAAGATTAGCATTAGGATAGAGCCGTAATGTAGAAAGCTTGTGGGTGTTTTAACACGTAACAAATAAGGTGCGAGATGGATGATGCGACCGATATACGGTTTATCAAAGAGTGAAGCAGTTATTTTTTTATTGATAGATATATTGTTATGTCTATTTTTAAGGGAATAACTGCGTCCAAATTTCAGCTCCTTCTACCGGTTATCTCTAGTTTGCACCTATAATCGTTTAAATAACCTTAGATTGATATGTAATCTGTAGACCAAACGATCGCAACGTAGCTTGTCGGAGTGAGTTAGTGCGGTAGCCTTTGGGTGAATGCGTTAGCAGAGGGGCGTTGCCCCTAGTATATGTAGTGACTTTAGGTTATTTAGTATACTATAATGTATATATAATTAATTTTGAAAGATTTATTGGATAAGGAAGTGCTAAAATGAAATCAAGTATTAGATTAGAAGGAATTTTAGATAGTGAAGTAAAATTAAATAATGACGGAAAGTATGTTGTTATAGTAAAAAGCAATATACTTAATAAAGAAAATTCAGAGAGTATTTTCTTTGTAGAAATGACAAAGAATCAATGGAATGGTATTAAAAATAAAGAAAATAACCTTATTATCACAGGACATATTATTGTTAAGAAAAATAAAAAAGATATTCCATTTATATATGTTATTTCTACAGGTATTAACGAAGTTAAAAGACAAGAAAAGAAAAAAGTTAAGAATGTTGATAAGGTTATTATTAGTTCTACAAAAAAAGAAATTGAAAATAAACCTGAAAGGATTTTTTGGTTTGAAAATATTCCTGAAGACCAATTTATATTAGTAAATGCTAATGATATTACTATGGTTGAAAGTTGTCATATTAATTTCACGGTAAAAATACATATGTCAGAGCAGGAACAGTCGAACAAGCCTATATGTATAAGAGCTTTAGATAATGGCGAATATGTACTAGTTGCAGGGCTACATACGTATATAAGAGCAAAACTATTAAATACGCATGTAAAAGCATTTGTAACAGAATTATCTCGTAAAGAATTTGTTGAAAAATATAATCTAACAGACTTAGTAAAAACATTTATAGCTTAGTAAAAAAATATGTTTGCTAAACACAAGTAAGCCTGTAAAGTGATTGCGGCTAAGAGTTATATTTAAATTTTGGGTACTTAAATTCCTTAACGTGGGTTTTATCGGAAATGTTGGAGCTACCCTACTAGAGGTTAAATTAATTGAAGATTTAATAATATTTGATATTGTAGTGTTTATATCTTTTTTTTAGGTTATCTTAGTGCTATATTTAGTATGTGTACAATAAATTACAATATGGTTACAAGGTGGGGTTTTATGATTTATGAGGATATGAGTTTAGAAGAAGTCATTAATTATATTAATACAGAACTACTTAAAGGTAGAACTATGAGGGCTATAGAAGAAAATGATTTTGGGGTAAATGAGAGAGTTATTGCAAAAAGATTGTCTAGAAAAGGTACTAAAAAAGTTGATGGGCAATTTGTGTTGCAAAGTGGTGCTAAAATGCCCGTTAAGGCTGAAAAGCAAGTTATAGACACATATGAAACTAAAGTAATCAATAATAAAATTATTAGTTTGATAGAAAATAAGGATTTTGTAGAGTTAAGTGAAAGAGTTAATCTTTTAGAAAGAATATTAAAAGAAGTAGCTTGTGTACAAAGTGGTGCTAAAGTGGTTACAAATAATTTAGGATTAAAAATTTATTCTGCTGATGAAAAACCAGTTCCAAAAACAATAAGATTACATCAAGATATTTGGGATAAAATTGATAGGGTTAAAGAACAATTTCCGCATATAAATTATCAAACTTTATTAAATAGTTTAATTGATGAAATTACAGAAAAATATTTATGTGATAAATAAGAATCTTAAAATAAAAGTTTTCTGAAATAGAGAACTATCACTGGAGTAATGTTAGGATCTCGTAGTAGATACATTAATAATATGTGGTTTGCAAGCATTGACTTTGTTATAACACTGTCGGTCTTGTTAGGTAATCCTAAAACCTTGAAATATGAAAATCGCATACTCAAATTAGGGGAAGATATTTATAGGGTGGTTTAAAATGCAACCTAGAGGACTTTGAAAATTTAAGCTAGTATTTTTAAATTGGGATAGTTAATGTTGTAGCATTAGCTATCTTTTTCGTTTTAAAACTGAGTTTATAAAGACCATTCGCAAGGAGATATATCAATAATAACTAAGTGATTTCACAAGATAATGTAATAGTTCATCACTAAGTTAGGTTAGGATAAAACCCCTTTCTCACGGTAGTGCAGGATAAACAATTGCACACAACTGCTCTGAAACAGTTGAAACAACTGGAATAAGGCTGAATACATATAGTTAAAGAAGTTATTATATTTGTGTGCAATGTTATCTTAAGCATTGAAATTGCTAAGATTGAAGTGTAACAGTATATAAAAAAGCTAAGTTACATGAAACGCATTGCTAGTATTGGGATATAAAAGGATATTTAATTTTATGATGCTGAGAGGATTAATATTAATTTAGTATGTTTAATAAGATAAGAAACTAGATGTAAGGGGATTAGTTATGAGTTTGTTCAAGAAGAAAAGTACTATAGATTGGGAAAGTAAGTATAAGGATCTTGTAGATAGTTATGATAAACTTTATGAAAAAAATAGAGAGTTGAAAAATAATGTTAAACTTTTAGAAGCAAGAATTAAGAAAACTGGATACTTAGAACCAAAGGAAAGAAAAATAACAGATGAAGAAATATTGTATATAAAAACATTAAGAGCTAAAGAGGGCTTAAGCTATAGTTCTATAACTAAAGAAACAGGTTGGAGCAAATCTACAGTATGTAGAGTTTTGAATGGTGTTTATGATTTGAAATAAAAATAAATTAGTA
>NZ_CP071376.1:1482500-4110498 GCF_017348895.1 Clostridium gasigenes | reverse complement strand
CCCTCCTCGTATAATAAAATTGTAGACAATATTATAGCGAGGAGGAATTAATTTGAAAAATCAATTTAATTGTATACAAAATGTAAAGTTAAGTCAACTAACAAATGAAACTCTTATTATAGGTGTTGATATAGCAAAAGAATTTAATGTTGCTAGAGCCTTTGATTTTAGAGGAGTTGAGTTATCTAGAAAAGAAATTACTTTTAGTAATTATTTTGATGGATATAAAAAATTCGACGACTGGATTGAAAACTTAGCCAGGATTCATAATAAGAATAAAGTTTTCATCGGTGCGGAGCCGACAGGACACTATTGGTTTCCATTGCATAATCACATCATTCAGAAAAAACTTTCCAAAGATATTTCATATGACTTCGTATTAGTAAATCCATTTCATGTTAAGCGATCTAAAGAGTTAGACGATAATACCCAAACTAAGACAGATAGAAAAGATTCGAAAGTAATAGCTTTTTTAGTTAAAGATGCTAGATTTTCGTATATACCACAACAATCAGAAGAGTATATTGAATTAAAAAACTATTGTGATTTAAGGCAAAAAACATTAAAGGAAATAAATAGATACACAAATAATATAATACGATGGACAGATAAGTATTATCCTGAAATGAGAACCATTTTTTCGGATATTGTATGTAAATCATCATTGGTTATATTGCACAGTTTATCTTTCCCTGCTGACATTTGTAATAAATCACCAAAAGATATTGTTGATTTATTTAGAGCTGCAAATATAAAGCAAGGAATAGGTTTAAAAAAGGCTACTGAGATAATTTATCTATCACAGAACTCTATTGGCTTAAGCTATGGCAATAATGTAGCTAAATTTGAAATTGTATCTTTAATTGATACATATAGATTTCTTATGGATAGGCTAGAAAAAATTAATATAGAAATACAAAGGGTAACAGAAATGATTCCGTATTACAATAAGCTAAATGCTATTGATGGATTAGGAACAGTTACTATTTCTAATATTATTTCACAAATTGGCGATATTAGTAACTTTAATTCACCTAAACAACTAATTAAATTAGCCGGCCTTTCATTGAAAGAAAATAGTTCTGGTAAACATAAAGGTGTAACAACCATAAGCAAACGTGGGAGGTCTAAATTAAGAGCTGCATTATATGTAGCAGTTATAACATTAGTCGTTAATAATGATGAATTTAAGCTGTTGCATAAGTATTATAAAACTAGACCAGTAAATCCTTTAACCGGCAAGCAATCACTGATTGCGCTATGCGGTAAGCTCCTTAAATTGATATTTGGAATTGTAAAACATAATGAAGAATATAATGCTAACAAATTTTTAGAAGGCATAAAACCGAAACTAATTGAATTAAAAATAGCTGCATAATTTTTTAAAATAGAACTGGGAGGAATGGCAATTTAAGAACGTACCTTAGGACTTTGATCCAGACTCGGAGAATATAAAGCCAGCCACACCATTAAGATTGTACGAGGGAATTTTTGATTAAATTCAGTGAGAAATGAGAGGGTTGATCTAATGTAAAACTGTGGTACTCCATAAGTCTACATAATAAATTTTTGAGCATCTATCCGATGTTCTATTTCTCATGCCAAATACAGTCATCTATTATAAGAAGTTATATAGAAATACTTAATTCCTTGGTTTTGTTTTATATATAAATTATAAATGCTAGAGTATTTCTAAGAATACTCTAGCAAATCAAAGATTATTAAACTTATACGAGAGAGGTAAGGAAAATTTCCAGGTACAAGTAGTGTTGAAAAAACGTTTGAGTAATTATAGACTGTGATAGAGCTAAAAATAAAGTGGTCCCTATGTCAAGGACAGTTAGAAAAAAACGCCTAAAAAATGAATTGGAATATTTTTTATGGAAGATGTATGACAAGAAAGCACTGGTATTATACCGTTTGTAGGTATTTACCAGTGCTTTAAATTATATTAATATATAAAATTAGTTTAGCTAGATTTTAATCGGATATTCACCGGTTTCTAGATATTCGTAGTATTTATTTGGTGATAGCTTGGCCAAATTCCATTGATATCTATTGTTATTGTAATAATCAATATAATTATCAGTTTCTTGTTTCAGTAGATTAAATGTGTTGCATTTTCCAAGGTGAATTTCATCTTTCATATGTCCGAAGAAGGATTCTTGTGGGGCATTGTCCCAACAATTACCTCTTCGAGACATCGATTGTCTAATTTCTTGCTTTGATATAATCTCTTGAAATTTAACGCTAGTATAATGGCAACCTTGATCTGAGTGAATTAGAGTTTCGCTTGTCAGAGAAATGCCATGTTCACGAATAAGTATATGTACAGTTTCTAATACAAAATCTATTTCTAGAGATTCACTTAGAACATATGCTAGAATTTGCTTTGTATAAGCATCCAGAATAGTTGAAAGATATGCTCTTTGACTATTGGCATAAGATATATATGTAATGTCTGTTAATAAGACCATTCTTGCCCCATAGTTAGTGAATTCTCTATTTAATAAATTTTCAGCAACATTATTAGTTTTTAGGGCCTTTGCCATTCGGCGGTACGGGTTTGCTTTTCTAATAGGACATGTTAAATTAAATTTTTTCATCAATCTACTTATTTTCTTGATGTTCATACGTACCCCAGTATTTAGAAGCCTCATGTAAATACCACGTTTACCTTTGTCATATCCACGAAACTGATAAGCAGCTAATATAATCTCAAAATCTTTTCTATCTTCTTCCTCTTTTTTATTTCTATGATCTTTAGAAGATAACCAATTATAATAACCTGATCTAGATACCCCTGCATATTCACAGAGCCAACTAATATTTAATAAATTATTATTCCGTGAAAGCATTTGCTGAATTATTTTGAATTTTTCTTCTGTTTTAGCTTGAACTTCCATTGCGCCTCCCGATTTATAAAATTCATTTTTTTTAGAAACTCATTTTCTTGTTTTAGATATCTAACTTGATGTTTGAGACGTGTAATTTGTTCATCAGGTGTCAAATGTTTTGTAGCTAATCGTCCAGAGGTTTCCTTCCTTAAGTCACTAAAACCTTCTTGTCGTTTTCCCATACTTAGAAATCGGCGCGATAAATTATCAACTCTCTGTTTTCCTAAAGCCTTAACATCAAATCCTGCATTCCGTAGTATTTCTAATGGCATTTTCCCGGTATTATATTCAGAAACATAATACTCCTTAAATTCATCTGTATAAGTAATAGCTTTATTACTAGCTTTTTTTACAAATGGATTTACTGATAAATCTTTCAATTGTTCATCTGTAAAATAGATTCTTCCCATAACTACAATCCTCCTTTAAAATATTTTACAATAAAAAAAGACCCTATAAAATAGAGTCAGTTAAATAAATGTTTAGCACTTTTTTTCTAACTGTCCATTCTATAGGTACCAGTTTAAAACTTTATGGCAGTTTTTTATTTTAAATTTGGTTGATATAATAATAACAATCAATAGTATTATTATGGAATTTTATTGGATATAATAGTGTTGTAAAGAAAATCATGGATTTGGTATTTGGGGGTATAAAAAAGAACCATTAACAGGGGAATTAGTGTGATTAAGAGTAGAACTAATTATGGCAATCTTAAAAAGTATTATTATGATGAATTTAATAACAATAATAGATTAAATGAAATAATAGATTAAATGAAATAATAGATATTTACATAAATATAACTGATGAGAAAGGGTTATTCGAACAATTAAGACTAAGGATTTTAACGTTCTATTTGTTTATAAAGGAAATTACTAAAAATAAAAATACAGAAGCTGAAATTATCAATATTATTATGCTGAGAAATAATAATAATATAAAAGCAAGAAAAAAAATTATTGACATGCCTATGGTTAAGTTAGATTCTAAGGTTAATAGCAGAGAAAAAATTAAAGAAATTTATTCAGAAAGAGTTAAACTTGATTATAAAGAAATTAAAAAATAGTATTATACTCAATTTAATAACTATAACGGTTTATAAAGTTGTAGTATAAGTAGAGTTATAGTTATGGTGATTTTGGTGGAAAATCTTAAAATACAATTAATGTGATATAATATTAAAAGAAATATAGCAGGGGTGAGTAGGATGAGCATACATAATAATGGAAGAATAGTTGAATTATTTAAGTTTTTAAAAGAATATAATAATATAAAAAATCCAGTAATTACTGATATAGAGAGTCAAGTATGGAAGATGTGGATGGATAATATTGATGAAAATAAATATATTACAAATAATATTTATAATAATCTTTATGAGAATGATGTGATATTTAGTGTAGATAAATCGGATAGAGCGCAATGTCCAGAGCCACCAATTAATATTCAAGAGTGGCTGGTTAATGGGTGGCAATTATTAGAACAAGATGTAAAAATAATAGAAAATAAAAAAATATCTAATGTAATTAAAAATGATGATGGGGAAGAAATAGAACAAATAGAAATAATTAAATTTGAAGAGGATAAAGAAAGGGTAGATGCATACGAAAAATGGAAAAAGCTTCGAGATGAATGGGTAAAAGTTGATAAGGAAGCAAAAGTAGCGGAGGATATTTTTAATGAGTTTTATTCATTATATGCAATATTAAAAAAAGATAGTGAATCATTAGAACTTATTATAGGAGATGCAATATTGTATTGTAATTGTAAGAAAAAGTTAGAGCATCCTATACTAATTCAATCTGTTAAAATAGAATTTGATGCAAATATACCAAGGTTTAGTTTAATAGAAGAAGATAGAGGTCCGCAATTATATAAGAATCTATTTGGATATATTGAAGATTACAATCATGAATTAGTATCTGAGATATATAAAGAATTTGATGAAGAGCAATATGTACCTTATGAAAAAGAGATTAGTAATCAATTTTTAAATAGGCTTGTTCATGGATTATCGCCAAAAGGCAAGTTTGTAGAAGATAAAAAAAATTTAAATGGAATAGAAAAATATCCTAAGATTTATAGAAGACCTGTGATCTTTTTAAGAAAAAGAAATTTAGGATTCGGAGTTGCAATAGATTCAATAATTGATGAATTAGATACCAATACAGATGTACCAGATTTTTTAAACGATGTTGTTGGTATTGAGACTAAAGAAAGACAAGTTGAAAATAATAATGATGAAGTATCCAAGGAAAGCGCGTTATTAGCAACAAATGGTGTAGATGAAGAAATATTATTAACAAAACCAGCGAATTTAGAACAACTTTCAGTAGCAAAGCATCTTAAGAGAAATAGTGCAGTTTTAGTACAAGGACCTCCTGGAACTGGTAAAACGCACACAATATCAAATATTATAGGGCATCTTTTATCCGAGGGAAAAAGTATATTAGTTACAAGCTATAGTGAAAAGGCACTATCTGTATTAAAAGATAAGGTTGATCCAAACTTACAAGCTTTATGCCTAAGCTTATTGTCTGGTGTTGACAGTAGACGAGAAATGGAAATAACTCTTGATGAAATAAATGCTAATAGAGCAAATTTAGAACCATCAACACTTAGAAATAAGATTAGATATCTAGAAGAGGAAAGAAAAAATACTATTAAAAGGTTATCTGTGTTACAGATAGAATTGAAGAATGCAAGAACTAATGAATATAGACCTATTGTTGTAGGAGGTCAAGAATACAGACCTTCAGATGCAGCTAAATATATTAAACAAAATGAACTAATAGCGACAAAGATAGCTACACCTATAGTATTAGGAGAAGAATTAACATTAACTGAACATGAAATTAAAGAGCTATATTTATCAAATAAAGCGGTTACAGTAGATGAAGAAAAGGAGTTTGATTCTAATTTACCAGATATTTCAGAATTAATAACACCTAGTGAGTTTAAAGTTATAATAAATGAAAAGAATAAATTTGATAATGAAAAATTGATTTATGGTAAAGAATTTTGGGTTAGTAACTTAAATGAAGGGAAAATTAATGAGTTATTATTAATAATAAATGAGATTAAAGAAATATTAAACTATATTAAATTGGATGATGAGTGGATATTAGAAACAATAGAGGTTGCAAGGGAAGATGATAAAAAACTATGGGAAGGTTTATTAAGTGAAATAGAAAATAACAATAAGCTGTATACTAAATGTAATGAATTTATATTGAAATATGATCCGGAATTTATAAATTTAGATAGAGCTGCAGATTTAGAAGTCATATTTACAGAAATCATAACAAAACTACAAAGTGGAGGGAAGATTAGTAAATTAACGCTGATGATAAATAAGTCTATGAAAAATTTAATTAACTCATGTAGGGTAAATGGGAATATTCCAAGCACATTAGAGGAATTTAAAGGCTTATATGATTATTATGTTTATTCTATTGAATGTAATAAAATTAAAATGAGATGGGATAGGCAAGTTTCGGTTTTAGGTGGAGAAAGCTCTAGTTCAATGGGGATAATGTTTGAAAAAACTACTCTGAAATATAGTAGTGTAATTAAAGAAAATCTAAAGTGGTATGAAGAGAAATGGAACCCTCTATTAACAAAATTTAATACTTATGGGTTAGACATATCAACATTAGTAGATAAGGTTGATATATCAAGTGACAGATACTCTAATTTGAAATATATAAAACTAGAGTTAGGGGATAAAGTAATAAATTTAATTGAAGCTGAAATTCACAGGCTTGAATATAATGATGTAAAAGCTAATAAAGATAAATTAGAAGCTATTATAAAAGAGAAATGTGAGGGCTCAACAAGTGTAATTTTAAGTAGATTAAAAGGTGCAGTTGTTGAAGAAGATATAGATACTTATGAAAAATGTTATGATGGAATATTAGAAATTAAAAAATTAGGGGCGCACATAGAAAGAAGACGTGAACTCCTATCAAAATTGAAAATAGTAGCTTCGGAATGGGCAAGGCTAATTGAAAATAGAATAGGTGAATTTGGAGAAAACAATCCATTTGCAAATATTAAAGAATCTTGGTTATGTACTCAGCTTATTGAAGAAATAGACTCTCGAAATAAGGTGTCAATAGATATGATACAAAATGATATTTTACTTTCAGAAAAATTATTAAGAGAAAATACATCTAAATTAGCTTTTAATAAGGCTTGGGTATCTATGATTGAGAAGTTGAGTAATAATAAAGCACAAATACAAGCTATTGAAGGTTGGAGGCAATTAATTAGAAAGATTGGGGCAGGTAAAGGCAAGAATGCTGAAAAGTATAAGAATGAAGCACGAAAGCTTATGCCTAAGTGTCAAGGTGCTATACCGGTATGGATTATGCCTTTAAATAAGGTTGTTGAAAATTTTAATCCTCAAGAAAATAAGTTTGATGTTGTTATTATTGATGAGGCTAGCCAAGCTGATATAATGGCTATAGTAGCTTTATATTTAGGAAAACAAGTCATTATAGTTGGAGATAATGAACAAGTAAGTCCTTTAGCAGTTGGAGAAAAAATTGATGAAATTGATAGATTAGCAAAAGAGTTCTTATCAGATATTCCTAATAAATCTTTATATTCAGGGAAATTTTCGATATATGATTTAGCTCAAACTTCAGGGTATCAGCCTGTTAGATTAAAGGAACACTTTAGATGTGTGCCAGAGATAATACAATTCTCAAATATGTTATCTTATAATAACCAAATAAAAGCGTTAAGAGAAACTAGTAATGTTAAAACTAAGCCACCTATAATTACTTATAGGGTAGAAAATGCAGTTAGTTTAAATAAAATAAATGAAAAAGAAGCTGAAGTAATTACATCATTAATATTATCTTGTTGTGAAAAACCACAGTATAATGGCAAGAGCTTTGGGGTAATAACTTTAAGAGGAGATAAGCAAGCTACTATAATAGATAGAATGCTACAAAGTAAAATGACACCTAAAGAATATAATGAAAGAAACATTTTATGTGGTAACTCAGCACAATTCCAAGGGGATGAAAGAGATATTATATTTCTTTCTATGGTAGATGCAAATGATAATGTTGTACCAATGAGATTAACGGGATATGGAACTGATGATTCAAATAAAAAGAGATATAATGTTGCAGTTAGTCGTGCGAAGGATCAGTTATGGTTAATTCATTCAATAGATGTAGATAATGATCTGAAGATAGGAGATATAAGAAAAGTACTATTAGATTACTGTAATAATTATACTTCAAGACAAGTAGAATACGAGAAAAATGTTGTTAAAGCTGAGTCAGTATTTGAGAAGATGGTTATGAAGTATTTAATAGAAAGAGGCTATAATATAGTTCCACAATGGGAAGTTGGATCGTATAGAATAGATATGGTAGCAGTACACAAAGGTAACAAGGTTGCTATTGAATGTGATGGTGAAAAATGGCATGGTGATGATAAGTTAATGGAAGATATGAATAGGCAGGCAATTCTTGAAAGATTGGGATGGAGATTTATTAGAATAAGAGGTAGTGAGTTCTTTAGAAATGAAGCTACTGCGATGGATACTGTTGTTAATAAACTTAATAGCATGGAGATATATACAGAAGATATTAATGAATCTAAAGTTGAAAATCAAGAAGAAGTAGTTTCTCAAATTATTTCTAATGCTTCGTTAATAAGAAATTCATGGGAAGATGAGAAATAGGTTGATATAATTCATATGTAAAAAAGCACATAGGAGGTTGGTGACTTTAGTTTAATATAGTTCTAGTAGCAACCTCAGTCGGCAAGCCTCCTTTGGAAACACCCCCGGGGGAAACAGGATTTGACAGGTACAAGTAGTGAATAAAATAGGAAGATTTGAATTGTTAAACTGTAATAGAGCTAAAACTTTATTACAGTTTTTTTGTTTATAAAAATGAGATTAAGGAAATAATTAAGAGAAAGTTATTTATATAGTGAGGTGAAACAATGACTACACCTAAGAGGGTAGCAATTTAGTGCCAGACAAGCTGATGACTCAAAAGTTACCTAGGGGGAGGTAGTGATTATATTTGGATATGAATTAAAACTTTTAAAACAAAACTATAACATTATTAAAACAGTGATATAATATAATTATGATTATTTAGTGAATTTTTTACATAAAAGGATAACTATACTGTGATTAATATATTAGATTGTTATATGTTAAAGCAATTGTAAACTTATAATATGAATAATTAGATGAAGATTGTAGTGAACTTCATTTCTTTAATTAAATATAAAATAACTTTAACAATATAAAATAATTAGATAATAGAAGGAGTAATTTTAAATGAATAATATTATATTAGTGGCAGAAACAGGTTCAGATATTCCAAAAGATATTGCAGAAGAAATGGGGATTTTTCTTGTCCCAATGCATGTTACTATGGGGAGTGATACTTTTGATGATGGAACTTTCCCTATTGAAAAAATTTATGAATATTATGAGGATACCAATAAAATACCAAAGACAAGTGGAAGCTCACCAGAAGATTTTATAAGAGTATTTGATGAAATTCACAGATTATATCCGGATAAACAGATACTACATTTAGCATATTCAGCAGTAACAACTTGTTCTTATCAGAGTGCTTTAATATCAGCAGAGGATAGAGATTATATTATGAGTTTTGATACTAAGCAGGTATCTATTGGTCAGGCGGCAATTGTAATTCAAACAGCAATATATTTAAAAGCAAACCCTAATGTTACTATGGAGGAATTAGTAGAAGAAGTAAGAAACCTACGTGATAGTTGCCAAATGTGTTTTGTTCCTGATAAATTAGAGTATCTTAAAGCTGGAGGGCGAGTTAGTAATGCAGTATTTATAGGTGGAAAAATACTTAGCATACATCCGTCAATTGAAATTGAAAATGGATATTTAGTAGCTAAGAAAAAGTATCGTGGAAAAATGGAAAGAGTAGTCACCAAAATGATAGAAGAATATAGTCATATGAAAAACTTGGATAAAAAAGAAGTGTGGCTATTATGGTCGATGGGATTACCAAATACAGTTCGTAGAGCAGCTGAACATAAAATAAAGGAAATAGGTTTTGAAAAGATTAGATGGATGCAAACAGGATGTGTAATTACTACTCATGGAGGGCCAGGTTCATTTGGGATTGTAGGATTTTCTAAAGCAATTTAGGATATTAATATAGTGAAAAAAATGGGCGAGTATAGGCAGTAGCAACCTCAGTCGGCAAGCCTCCTTTGGAAACACCCCCGGGGGAAACAGGATTTGACAGGTACAAGTAGTGAATAAAATAAGAAAATTTGAATTGTGAAACTGTAATAGAGCTAAAATAAAGTGTTCCCTATGTCAAGGACAGTTAGAAAAAAACGCCTAGAAAATGAATTGGAATATTTTTTTCATGGAAGATATACGACAAGAAAGCACTGGTGTTATACCTTTTGTAGGTATCTACCAGTGCTTTAAATTTTGGCTATGTTTAATAACAGTGTTGATAATATGTCAATTTTTAAGGAAAGTCAAAAAATGCTTCCCTTAATTCGCATTTAAAGAAAATCCCGAAATTATAATTATGTTGTTACTCTTAAATCAGTATTTTATTATTTGTCATTAGATGTGCTAATATTATATTTATATAGGTTTTCATTTTCCTCTTCATCAAAAATAGTCCCTAATAATTTACCGTTATTTTTTTCAATAATTTTTCTCGAAAATGCATTATCTATGTTACAAGTAACCATTACCTCTTTTATACCAATTTTTTCTGCTTCAACTAATGCTAATTTTAGAATTTGAGTACCATAGCCTTTTTTTCTATAATCTGGTGATATATCATATCCGATATGCCCATCTGTACCTACATCTTGAGACCTAACTCTTACTACTCCTACAACTTCATTATTATCAATTAGCCAAAATGTTGAGGTTATAACCCATCCTTTAGGTAAATCTATTCCTTTAGAATACTTGTGTAAATCGTCTACATATTCATTGAAATTTTCCATTCCTTTTTTATATTTAGTAAAATAATAATTATCATTTGCATTTTTATAGGCTATAACATAATCTTCAAAACTCTTTTTATATTCTTTGGTTGGCATAGATAAAAATAAATTTTTCATAAGATACACTCCTTTTTTACATATACTAATTAGCCATAATCTACTATTGTGTCTGTATTTAATTATACAACATAGTAATGTAATTATTTAAATATTTAGCAATTTCGTGTCAGACAAGCTGACGACTCAAAAATTCCCCTGGGAGAATCAGGATTTTCCAGGTATAAGTAGTGCTTAAAATAAAATAATTTCATATAACAGCAAGAGGGAACCATAGGAATGATATTTTTAGAGATGAAGAGGATTTTAAGTATTATTTAAAAATAATTGAGGAGGCTCTACTTTATTATACAAATTATAATTATGGGGTCATTGCTGAAAGAATTGAAAGATAGACAAGTCCATGAATTATCAGGCGGACAGCGTCAAAGAGATTGGATAGCTCTTAATCTTGCTCAAAATACAGATACTATTTTATTAAATAATGATATAAAAAATATTTTAAATAGTAAGGTTAAATAATAGAAACCTCTTAATATTACAGTAAATGTAGTTTTGAGAGGTTTATTTTACTTTTTTATTTTCCTAAAAACTAAGGGTGTTTTTTTATGAACATCTTTAAACCTTTTTACAAAGTTACTACTATAATTATATCCAATTATCTTTGAAATTTCATCAACACTTAATTCAGTTGTAGACAATAGAT
The DNA here is from genome assembly GCF_017348895.1 of Clostridium gasigenes. NCBI lineage: Bacteria > Bacillati > Bacillota > Clostridia > Eubacteriales > Clostridiaceae > Clostridium > Clostridium gasigenes. The sequence goes on along the minus strand of NZ_CP071376.1, from coordinate 4,098,828 downwards.
TTTCGGCTATTGACATTCTGATGGAATCAGTGTATTCACTAATGGTCATATGATATTTTGATAAAAAGCCTGCCTTTAATTTTTGCTCATTTAAAAATACCATTTTACTTAAACTCTTAATAGTAGGAGGGTTACAAGCTTCCTTTGTTAAAATATCATAAGCTTTTTTTAGTGAATTAGCATCTGAAGCAGTTAAAGTAATATATCTATCCTTACCTATTTTAATTTTTCCATAGTTTAATTGGTTAGTAAAAGCATTTTCTTGGGAGAAATAAAGCTCGTTATAAATTATGGCAATACATTCTAAGATCTTGCTTTCTAAGTATATAGGAGTTAAGCTACGGGATTCGGATAGACTCCTTAATTGTTGAATAATAGAAGCTATTTCAAGTGGTAAATAGCTATAAGTATAGTTAGTAATAAAACTATCAAAATCTATAGTGTTTGGAAAATTTGGTTTTATTACTTCATCAAAATATTTTTTGTAAATTGTTATTTCTGATCCATGAAGATGTTTTCCTTTTTCCCAATACTGAGTACCTTTTAGTTTTTTTTCAACTGTAAAGAAAGAAGAGGGACTAAAGGAGGAAACATTGTTATTATCAATTTTAAATTTGGTCTCTCCAGTATATACAGTTCCAAAGCGCATTAATTCTTCAGTATGATCAAAGGAAAGAGAAAAATTTGAAGATATTGTATAATTACCAATTCCAAAATCATAATAATCTTCTCTGCTATATTTAATAAAATATCCAAGTTCAGGTTTATTTTCATTTTTATATATAGTGTGGGTTCCCATAAAAAATGGAGTGAAAGTCATTTTGCTCAAAACTTTATTTTGAAATTCTTTTGTTGAGTTAGAAATCATCATAATACCTCCTTTTATATAAATTTAGAATTATTTTATATTATAAAGGGGGCACTATAAATAGACAAGGATAATATATAAAATTAGAAGTTTTAATAAATCATTTATTAGGTTTGCTGAATAATATCTTTAGGGATAATTATTTTAAATTTTATGTATAGAAAAATTATTATAACAGATGATAAAATTATTAAATTAGGTGTAAGGGTTGAATTGAGAATGAATATCATATAATATTACCAGGAAGATAAGAAAAAATTAAAAGAAATACATGAAGGATAGGTGGAGACGTATTATGAAAAAAAAATTATTAAAAACATTAGTAGTTTCTTGTGTAACAGCTTTAATGTTTGTAGGATGTGGAGTTAAACAAGATACTGATAATGTATCAATAAGTACTGTGACAGTTGAGGATGTAAGGGGAGAGGTTGAAATACCAGCAGAACCTAAAGGAATAGTAGATTTAAGTGGGAATAGTGATATTTTATCTATTTTAGGATATAAGGTTATCGGAACTGCAAATAGTGATGCTTATGATTACACTAAGTTCCCTTCATATTTAGACGGAACATTAAATGGAGCAGAAATTTTAGGGTATAGCATGCAAGATACTATGAATGTAGAAGCTGTTATGAATTTAAATCCAGATTTGATAATTATATCAACAGTTCAAGAAAAAATGTATGATCAATTAAGTGAAATTGCTCCAACTGTTATGATTAAATTAGAAGCTTTAAACTGGAAAGATGATGTGAAAGCTTTTGCAGATGTATTTAATAAGGAAGATGTAGCAGATAAATGGTTAAAGAATCATGAAGCAAAGGCTAAAGAAGCTGGAGATAAAATTAAAGCTGAATATGGTGAAGATACGACTTATCTTTCATTCTTAGCAAGTGGGGGACAATTCTTTATATTTGATGGTGCTGGTTTTGGTAGTGTATTATATGAAGATATGGGTATTGCTAAACCTAAAGGAATGCCAGCACAAAGCGATATAAGCCTTCCAGTTGTAACTTATGAAGGATTAGCATCTATTAAAAGTGATTACATATTCTTAATTGCAACACCAGAAGACTTAGCTGAACTTGAAAGCAATGCAATTTGGAATAGCTTACCTGCAGTTAAAGAAGGAAATGTTGTAGTATTGGATTCATCACCATACTTTAATCAAGGATATAGCTCAATTGGAAGAAGTTTATTGGTGGATGAAATAGGTGAAATGTTAAATGAAACAAAGTAAGAAATATACAATGATATTTGTAATTTTTAATTTGTTACTTTTAATAGGAGGGTTGATTCTAGCTGTAAGGCTAGGGTCAGTTCATATTGATTTTTATGATATTTGGGAGAGTATATTTAATTACAGTGAAAATTTAGAGATGATGCTAGTTAGAGATATACGTATTCCAAGAGCCCTTTCTGTATTGTTAACAGGAGGAATACTAGGAGCAACAGGAGCCATGATTCAAGGTGTTACTAAAAACCCAATAGCTGAACCCTCAATATTAGGTGTTAGCCAAGGTGCAACTTTAGTAATAGCTATTTTTTATGCAACAGGAGTTGCCATAAATACAACAAATGTAATGATAGCTTCTCTTATAGGAGCATTTATAACTGGCATTATAGTTTTAGGATTTATATCAAAAAAAGCCAATAATAATTCCATTGCAAAGATACTTTTAGCAGGAACAGCGATGAGTACATTTTTTATTTCATTAACTACAGTAATTGGACTATTATCAAACCAAGCTCAAATGATTGGATTTTGGGTGTCTGGAGGGTTTAGAAATTCAAGTTGGGCAGATTTTAGATTAGTATTTGTAGTAGGGCTTATAGGACTTATTATAGCGATGGTATTATCACCAAAGATAAATATATTAAATCTTGGAGATGATGTTGCTATTGGACTTGGAGAAAATCCTGGGAAAATAAGGTTTATAACTCTTATGGTTATGATACCAATGTGTGCAGCAGCAGTAGCAGTAGGGAAGAATATAGCCTTTGTTGGACTTATAGTTCCACAAATAGTTAGAAAATTACTTGGAGAAGATTATAGAAGAAATATTCCATGTTCATTTTTACTTGGAGCTGTTCTTTTAACTTATGCAGATATTGCAGCTAGGATGTTATTTAATCCTTATGAAACTCCAATTGGAGTATTTACAGCATTAATAGGGGTACCATTCTTTATATCAGTAGCTAGAAAGGAGAGGGGATAATGAAAAAAAGAAAATTTAAAATAGTTTTAATAGTTTTATTAGCTTTATTAGTTATCTCCTTTGCAATTACACTATGCTGGGGTACATATAAGGTTTCGCCACTTGAAGTTATAAATATACTTCTTGGTAATGGAACAAAACTTCAAAATACAGCTGTATTAAGTATTAGATTACCAAGGCTTTTAGTTGGAATTTTTGTAGCAATTGCATTGTCAACAGCAGGAGCAATTCTTCAAACTATAACTAAAAATGATTTGGCTGATACTGGAATAATTGGTATAAATGCTGGAGCAGCAGTAGCGGCAATAGTATTTATTACCTATCAAAGTACAAATTATTATAGTGAACTTGGACAATTTTCAATTTTTATGTTGCCAATTATGGCTATAATAGGTGCAGGACTTTCCGCATTAATAATATATATGTTATCTAGCAGAAATGGAATAAAACCTAAAAGACTTTTATTAATAGGTATTGGGTTAAATGCAGGGCTTAATGCTTTTATAACTTTTTTTACATTTAGAGGCGGTGTTGGAGATTATAATAAGGTACTAGTTTGGACATCAGGAAGCCTTTGGGGGTCAGGATGGAGTTATGCAAAAGTAATTATTCCAATAGTACTTTTAATGTTTATATTAGTGTTATTAAATCATAAAACATTAGATGTTTTAAATCTTTCAGATGAACTTGCCTTATCATTAGGATTAAATTTAGAAAAAGAAAGAAAAAAGTTTTTTAAATTTGCGGTTATATTAGCAGGGACGGCAACAGCTTTTGCAGGAAATATTGGGTTTTTAGGACTTATATCTCCTCATATTGCAAAGAAGCTAGTTGGACCCTATCATAAAAAGTTTGTTGTAATATCAGCAATAATAAGCGTTATAATAATTCTTATTTCTGATGCAGTTTCAAGAAATTTATTTTCTCCAATTGAAATTCCGGTTGGAATAACAGTATCTATATTTGGAGTACCATATTTTATCTATTTAATGATGAAGGAGAAATAATTATGGAAGCTATTAGTATAAAGAATTTATCAGTATGCTATGAAAATAATATTATAATTGAGGATATGGATTTATCTATACCAAAGGGAAAGATAAGCATAATAATTGGAGCAAATGGATGTGGGAAATCAACTTTGCTTAAAACTATATCAAGAATTAATAAGCCTAAAAAGGGTGATATTTTTATAAATAATAAAAATATCAAGAAGGTAAAAGAAAAGGACATAGCAAAAAAAATTGCTTTTCTTCCACAGGGACTAGTTTGCCCAAGTGGACTTACAGTAAGGGAACTTGTGGCCTTTGGAAGATTCCCTCATCAGAAAATCATAGGTGGATTCAATAGCCATGATAAAGAAGTTATTGAGGGGGTAATAGAAGAGACTGGACTTAGTGAGTTTGCAGATAAAGAAGTTGAAAATTTATCTGGTGGACAAAGACAAAGAGCTTGGATTGCACTTGTGTTAGCTCAAGAAACAGAAATTATAATGCTTGATGAGCCTACAACTTATTTAGATATGTCATATCAACTTGAGGTACTAGAGATTCTTAAAAAGCTTAATAAAGAAAAAAAAATTACAGTAGTTATAGTTCTTCATGAACTTAACAATGCTTGTAGATTTGCAGATAATATAATTTGTCTTAAAAAAGGAAAGATTATCTGTGAAGGGAAACCAATAGACGTAATTAATAAAGAAAATTTAAAAAAGATATATGGCATAGATGCAAGGCTAAAAAAGAGTAAAAATGGAAAATATCCAATATGCGTAGAGTATGAGCTTTTTAGGGGGGGAAATGAAAAATAAAAACTTTATAATAATAGTAATAGGGCAGATTATATCCCTTTTTGGTAATTCCATTCAAAGGTTTAGTATGGCTTTATACTTATTAGAATTTACAGGGAGTACAGCTGCCTTTGCTAATATATTAGCTATATCAACAATACCTTATATCCTATTTGCACCTATTGCAGGTAGGCTTTCAGATAAAATAAATAGAAAAAAAATAATGATATATTTGGATCTATTCTGCTCAATATTAATTGGTGGATACGCCTTTATATTGCTTAGAGGAAGAGACAGTGAATTAATAGTTGCATCAGTTATGTTTATGCTATCAGTATGCTATACATTATATGGACCAGCAGTAGTATCTTCAATTCCACAAATAGTAGATGAAGATAAGCTTACTTCAGCAAATGGAATAATAAATCAAGTAAGTTCAGTTGTAAATTTTTTAGCACCAATACTTGCAGGAGTTCTTTATGGATTAGTGGGTATAAAGTTAATAGTAATAATAAATGCAGTAAGTTTCTTATTAGCAGCTATAATAGAGTTATTCTTAGATATTCCAGATATTGTTACAACTGAAAAGGTAAACTCAATCCATAAAGAGGATAAGCTATTATCTATAGATTTTGTAATAAAATCATTTGTAGATATGAAAAATATATTCCTTTATTTAAAGAGGGAGAAGAAAATGGTTTTAGGAATTATAGCTTCATATGCTTTTTGTAATATTTTCTTAGTGCCAATATTATCAATAGTTGCACCGTACTTTATAAACATATTCCTTCAACTTCCTTCAGAAATTTACGGTATAGTAGAAGGAATATGCGTATTAGGCATGATAGCAGGCGGTTTTTTTATAAGTATTAAACCAAAGCTATTTTCGATTAAGAAAGTTCATTATACATATTTTCCTATGATAGCAGGAGTTACACTTATGTCTACATTAGGAGTTATAAGAATAAATAATTATGCTTTAGCAGGACTTTTTGCAGTTGGTGGTATGGGAATAATGCTGTCTCTAGCGTTATCAAATGTACTAACCTTAACATTTATACAAAAAGAGGTGCCAGGAGATATGCTTGGACGAGTATCAGCTTTTTCAACAGCAGTAGCAACTATAAGCGTTGCACCAGGGCAATTACTATTTGGAAGAGTAATAGATATGGGAATGCCAATAGGAGTAATTTTAGGTATAACAGCTATAATAAATCTTGGACTTATGCTATTTGTTAGATGGAATGTAAGAGAATTAAATATAATAGAGAAGTAGTTAGTAATTAAGGTTACTAACTACTTTTTTATTATGTATTACTTTTGATTTTATTCAATAATAAAAGGGCAATTTTATATAGTGAGGTAAAATAATGACTAAACCTAAGAGGGTAGCAATTTAGTGTCAGCCAAGCTGACGACTCAAAAGTTCTCTAGGTGGAGGTAGTGATTGGCAAGGGCAACAACGTGCTATGATTATATTCAAATACGATTCTTTTATTTTGCTTATTTGGTATATTTAACCTATAATATTATTTAGCTATAATTTTTTAATAAAGGGGAATTATGATATGAAAATCTTAAGAAAAAAAATACTTATCCCTTTGGGAGTACTCTCAATAATATTTTTGCTTGCTATTATGCAATATAAGTCTTATAGCACAAATAAAGCTATAGATAAGTTTACTACTTATGTTGATGAGTGTAGGATAACAACTAGTACATATATCTTAACTGGTAACAAACAAGAATATGAAAATCTTCTTATAGAATCTGAACACGTCATATTAAACAAAGACTCTAAATTAATTAAAGAGTTGCAATCTAAATTAAATCAATTTAAAGAAGATTTCTTCAAAACTAATTCTGAATTAGCAAATAAAAATATTACTAAATTAGAATCTATAGATATTAGTGAACTCGCTGATAAGGAATCTATATTATCTAAAATTGATGATATAAAAAATCTAAGAGATGCTCAAGATTTTCTTAATGCAAACGGTAAATTTATGGAAGCTAAAGATGATATATATGCAAAATTAGAAATTATAAAACTTAATAAAGCGAATTATAATTCTGATCAAACTAAGAAACTTAAAGAAGAAAATGTTGAATATTTTCCTAATAAAGAAAAAACTACTTAAATTGCAGCTAATATAAATAGTAATATAGATAATAAAACCGGAATCAAATATTAGCGGGGAAGGATATAAAGTTGTTATTGAAGAGTTTTTAGAAGGTGTTATAGCTTCTATATTATCAATAAGAGAGGTCAAAATAATTGTAGTATTTTTATCAGTAAAAGATCGAAATATCATAAATTTTCAACGTAGCCAATTAAATTTATTATATAAAACTGTTTAACATGTTGAATTAATTGGGTATAATATTAAGTAATATATATAAAGACTGAAGATCTAGATAAGAAGAGGTGAATGTTGAATGCTATATCATGCATAAGGAGAAGTAGTTGAATTCCCAGAGATAAGAAAAAGTAGGTACACAAAAGATTTTTCATGGGGATTTTATTGTACGAATAATATAGACCAAGCTAAAAAGTGGGCAAAAAGAAATAGAGAATACCCAACTCATCAAATTAGTTTTCATACATTAAAAGCACTAGATTGTCTTAATTTGAGAGGAGTGAAATAGTAAATGAATGATGTTCAAAAAAATAATTTATTCTATGTTTGCTCTCTTATAGAGTTTTTAGGAAGAGAAACTAAAAATACACGAGGTACTATTGTGCAAACGCTTGGAAAGAAAGAGATAGAGAGACAGTTAGAAATTGCTGAAGTAAATCACTGTTTATCATTTGAACAAGTATCAGATGAGATAATAGAGTATTTTAATATTGAAGAAGGTTACTTTGATTCAGTGGGATTATGTAAATACAATGTCCCAAGTTTTCAAGCAATAGGTAAAGAATATCAAAGATTAATAATTGATGTAAGTTCAGAAAAAAGCAATATAGTGGATATGATATATGAAGTATTTCAATCATTTATTAGTGAAGAAATTTCAGACTTTAATTCATCAGTATATTATAGTAGCCCAGAATACTTAAAGCATTCTTATTTAGAAGGGAAATTATTAGCATAGAATAGGTTTAGATATTAACAGCAAGGACGAGTTAGCAAGCCCCTCCACCCTTAGTAAACTAAGGTGGGGCAACGCCAATTCCGGTTTTTAAATGTTTCTAGGTGCAAGTAGCAAGTGAGTCCAGCAAAGAATGTCCTCACTAGGAACCCCGGGTAGAAGAAAATTCCAATTATAAATAATGAAAGATTAAAAATTGAATTTATTGTTAATAATTAGTAAAAAGATTAACAAGAGGTGGAATGAAGGACTAGGAAAAAGTAATACAATGATTTGAGTAGTTAACTGTAGTAGAGCTAGTAACTTTATTACAGTTTTTTTGTTTATAAATAAATAGGTGTAATATATAATATGACTAGAAAATTATATACCTAATAGTTTTTGAAAATGATTTAGAAGAAGTAATGAAAGTTGTTAGAGAAGATATAAGTAAGATAGAGGTATATTCAGATATCCTTAAGGATAAATATGAAGAAGAAGTTAGAGATTTATATATAAAATATATAGAGATACAGGCAAGTAGAGCTTCAGATAGAAATCAGTATAAAGAGGTGTGTAGAATTATTGAGAAGTTTAGAAAAGTATCAGATAACAATAAAATAGAAGAAATAAAGAAAAAATTGAGGGGATTATATAGAAAGAGACCTGCATTTATAGATGAATTAAGTAGAGGTTGAAGTATCAATATTATTAATAACAGGTGGAAAAACAATATTACCATTTTTATCAGCAAAATATCATAAACAAAATAGTCGAATAAGGGTTTGAAATTTAGAAAAATCAATAAGTAAATTTAAGTCTAGATAATAGATAATAAGAACATTATTAGAAGAGTTCAATATAGGGAAAGTGTAAAAATATATTGAATTTTATAAAGTATCAAAAGATAAGGAGAGAGAGGATGTATAATAATTATATTTTTGATTTATACGGTACGCTTGTAGATATTAATACTGATTAGGAAAGTAGTAATCTATGGGAAAAATTATCAAATAAGAAATTTAAGAGAATTTTTTTATAGAAGTTAAGGCTAAGAATAAAATGAAAGTTATGATTTAAGGTTGACATTTTGGGGAAGTGTACATATACTAGAGTAGAGAAAAAAATTAAATAGTTTTCGGTAGGTGAGGTTATCTTAGGGATACGGGTTGCTGCCGCGAAATAATGGAGACATTATTAGTTGGTTAGCAGAATACGTCGAGTACAAGGCGTATTTTAATGCAATTACATTGCCCTAGGATGTTGAAGCTTGAACGAGAGAAGTTAGAAAGTAAGCTAATATAATAATAGTTTGTTTTTTGTATCCTTGTTGAGCTTAGCCAACGAGGATTTTTTAATATCAAAAAATAAGTGAGGTGAAACAAGTGGAATCAGGAAGTGATAGGTGTATGGGAACAGATGGCTTAGACTCAGAACAAATATATTTTTATAAGAAATCAAAAACAATAAAGTTAGATGTAAATAGTCATAAGGAATTATTACATTTATTGCCAATGAGTTGGCCTGTTTATGATACCTAAAAATATATATTTACCAGAGTTTTTTAATTATGCTACCTGTTTACTATATTAATTTAATAGTAAGCGGGTTTTTTTATTGTCATTTATTCTCATGCACTCAAATCTAGTTTTGAGGAGTGGATAGTCATGAGATTATTATTAAACAAAAATAAAAACATGAATTTAAAAGAAGAAAAAGAAATAAAAAGAAATAAGGTATTTACTAATTTAATAAAAGATGCAGGAATTGATAAAAATGATTTATTTAGAAATTTGAAATCCAGAGAAGAAGGATTAACTAATGATGAAGTAGAAAATAAGATTGATGAATATGGAAAAAATGAAATAAGTTATGGGAACGAAAATACTTGGTATAAGAGAATTATAGAAGCTTTTATAAATCCATTTACTATAATATTATTTTTATTATCAATAGTATCTTTAATAACTGATTATATAATTCCATTACCTGAAGATAAAAACTTAACAACAGTAATTATAATAGTTACTATGGTTACAATTAGTGGGCTATTAAAATTTGTTCAAGAAGAAAAATCTAATAATGCAGGTAAAAAGCTTAGTTCTATGATAAAAACAACAGCGACTGTACTTCGTAATGGAGCTTACACAGAGGTAGAAATTGAAAATATTGTACCTGGAGATAATATAAAGTTAGCGGCTGGAGATATGATACCTGCTGATGTTAGAATTTTATTTGCAAAGGATTTATTTGTAAGTCAATCATCTATGACAGGAGAAGCTGAACCCGTTGAAAAATTTGCAAATGAAAAAAATAGTGAATTTAAGTTAGATAAATTAAGTTATCTTGAATGTGAAAATTTAGCATTCATGGGTACTAATATAATAAGTGGAACAGCTACAGCTATAGTTTTATTAACAGGAAATGATACTTGTCTTGGAAGTATAGCAGAGTCAGTAACTGAAAAAAGAGAGTTAACAAGTTTTGATAAGGGAGTTAACTCAGTAAGCTTCTTATTAATTAAATTTATGGCAATAATGGTTCCAAGTGTATTTGTAATTAACGGAATTGCAAAAGGAGACTGGGTTCAAGCACTTTTATTTGGAATATCAATAGCAGTGGGGCTAACTCCAGAAATGCTTCCAATGATAGTTACTGCAAATCTTGCAAAGGGTGCTGTAGCTATGTCTAAAAGAAAAACAGTAGTTAAGAATTTAAATTCAATACAAAATTTTGGAGCGATGGATGTTTTATGTACAGATAAAACTGGAACACTTACAGAAGATAAAATTGTTTTAGAACGTCATTTAGATATATACGGAAATGAAGATATAAGAGTATTAAGACATGGATATTTAGTGAGCTATTTTCAAACCGGTCTTAAAAATTTACTTGATGTTTCTATTTTAGAATATGGAGAAGAAAAAGGATTTAAAGATTATCATGAAATGTATGAAAAAATAGATGAAATACCATTTGATTTTACTCGTCGTAGAATGTCTGTAGTTTTAAATGATAAAAATAATAAAACACAGCTAATTACAAAAGGTGCAGTTGAGGAAATGATTGATATTTGTAACTTTGCAGAATATAAAGGTGAAGTTATGGAATTAACTAAAACTGTTAAAAAGGAAATTCTTAAAACAGTAGATGAGCTAAATGAAAGTGGAATGAGAGTTATAGCAGTGGCTCAAAAAAACAATCCATCAGCACAAGGCGTATTCTCTGTTAAAGATGAATCCGATATGGTTCTTATGGGATATATAGCATTCTTAGATCCACCAAAAGCTTCAGCAAAAGAAGCAATAAAGGCTTTAAAAGAATATGGCGTAAATGTAAAAGTTCTTACTGGAGATAATGAGAAAGTAACAAAACATGTATGTAAAAGTGTTGGAATTGATACCGAAAATATATTGTTAGGCTCTGAAGTTGATTTATTATCAGATGAAGAGTTAAAAGTTAAAGTAGAGAAAATAAATATATTTGCAAAATTATCACCAAATCAAAAAGCAAGAGTAGTATCACTATTAAGAGAGAATGGACATGTTGTTGGATTTATGGGAGATGGGATAAATGACGCTCCTGCAATGAGAAAAGCAGATGTTGGAATTTCAGTTGATACAGCAGTTGATATTGCAAAAGAATCAGCGGATATAATTCTATTAGAGAAGGATTTAATGGTTCTTGAAAAGGGAATTATAGAAGGACGTAAAACTTTTGCAAATATTATTAAGTATATTAAAATGACTGCAAGCTCTAATTTTGGGAATATGTTTAGTATTCTAGTTGCAAGTGCATTACTTCCATTTTTACCAATGCTACCTGTACAACTACTAGTTTTAAATCTTATTTATGATATATCTTGTATATCAATTCCTTGGGATAATGTAGATGAAGAATACCTTAAAGTTCCTAGAAAATGGGATGCATCATCAATAGGAAGCTTTATGTTATGGATAGGACCAACTAGTTCAGTTTTTGATATTACCACATATATAATAATGTTCTTTATTATTTCCCCAATGATTGCTGGGGGAAGCTATAGTAGTCCAAATGTTGATAAAGCATTATTTATGATGGTATTTAACACAGGATGGTTTATTGAATCATTGTGGTCACAAACATTAGTTATTCATATGATTAGAAGTCCTAAAATCCCATTTATACAAAGTAGAGCAGCAATGCCAGTAATAGCATTAACAAGTATTTCAATTGCAATAGGTACAATAATTCCATATACAGCCTTTGGAAAAGTTTTGGGAATGTATCCTATGCCAGGAATATATTTTGCAATGTTATTTGTAACTATATTTGCATATATGATTGTAGTTACATCTATTAAAAGATTATATGTAAGAAAATATGGAGAGCTTTTATAGCTTGGAAATAGTTTTAGAAATATTTTCAATAAAAGAGGAAGTATAGATAGTTTATAAAAGGATTGGAGTAAAATTTATTACTTCAATCCTTTTATTTTTACCTCTCTCTGAGGTCCAGTTTTTTACCAAGTACGAGTAGTATATAAAATGAATTAAGTTTGAGGTGTTTATGATAGTAACACTTTAGGGTATAATGATAATATATAAACAAAGTGGAGGGAAGATAAAATGAATGAAAATGATATAAGAAATTTTATAAATAGTTCTTCTCTTGGTGTATATACAAAATACATAAAAGTAGTAGATGGATATAAGTATTTAGTTAAGTCAGGGCGAGGTGATGGTAAAAGTAAATCATCCATATTAGAGCCAGTAACTGAATGCATATGTTATGAATTTGCTAAGGAAATGGGAATAGAGTGTGCAGAATATACTTTAGAAGAACATGATGGAGAATTAATCTCAATTTCTAAGTGGTTTTATGATGAAAGTATTGAAAAATTCTATAGTGCTAATAGGTTAATGAGAATATTAAATCTCACAAGAGATGATTTATATAATAAGTTTATAGATAATATAGAGGATATACAAATACACGTAGATAATATGATTATATTTGATTATATAGTAAATAATACAGATAGGCACCTTAAAAATTTTGGATTCTTAATTAATGAAGATAAAATAAGATTTGCTCCAATTTATGATAATGGGTTGGCACTTGGATCGCACCTTGATGATGAAGAAATAGAATTTGAGGAAATAAGTGATTTATTACTAGATGCTGATTATGCAAAATGCTTTGATACTAGCAATAAAAAACAATTAGAGTTAGTTAAAAAATGCACATTGAATATAGATTTTGATTATGAATATATAGTAAAAAAATATTCAAAATATCTCAGTGAAAAAAGAATGGAATTTATTATGGAGCTACTTAAAGACAGAATATTGGAGGTGAAAAAATGCTTATTCCAAAATCAAAAATAGAAACAGTTGAATTAATGTGGGAAGAAGATTCACTTGGTGAAATATCCTATGATTTAGTAAGTGATAGATATAGTTTCAAAAAGAATGAAGAAACCAATGACTTAAGCCTTTACCCAGCAGAGTTCTATGGATTATTTAACAGAAAAGTTAGAGAAGTTCCAAGCGATGTAATAAGAGAATTTATAGTAGATAGAATAATACCTTATAATAGAATGAATCTTGATTGCTATTTAGAGTATTATAATTTAGATTATTTTGATGAATGGGAGGTATTTTTAGCTTCAAAAGGAATGTGCTTTTTAGATATCTTTTGGATAAGAAAAGAAAAAAGTGAAAGTTATAAAAATCATATTAGATTTACAAATTCTGTTAGGAATGATTTGCTTACAGAGGAGTATTTCATAAACAAGAAGTTTACTAGGCATAGCGGATGATAAAAAATGAGCATTGACAACTTCGGTAATTATTACCTCGAAAGGCAAATGATTGGTTGGAGGAGACGATTTCCCGGTACAAGTAGTGTTGAAAATAAAATTATTTGATCAATTGAACTGTGATAGAGTTAAAAACTTTATTTCAGTTTTTTTTATCTATAAAAATAAATTTAAGGAAATAATTAAGAAACATAATTATATTTGAGGTTTTCTTAATGAAGGATAATATTAAGAAGTTTATTAAAAATAGAGTTGCCTTATGTTATAATTAGATTAGATATATACTAGGATTTATAATAGTAACTATATAAAGTAAGGTGAACTGAATTGTATAATAAGGAATTAGTAAGAGCTCTAGATGCTATAAGTTATGAAACTAAACTTGGTAAAAATTTAAAGAATACCCTTAGAAAAGTAGATAAAGAAGATTTGATTTCAGAGCTAAAAGAGTATCGATTATTTATAAAAAAACGAAGAAAATTATTGATGGAGATGACATATAGGATTAAATCACTTCAATCTATAAATATTAAATATAGTAGGTATTATCCTAGTAAAGAAATAGGAGCATGTTTTAATGATATATTAGGAATTAGGGTTATTATTGAAAACTACAATATAGATTTAGATCACCATAATATAAAACATGTAGATATGGTTAATGGTAAGAAAAATGATGATGGGTATAGAGGTTATCATATTTATTATAAAAAAAGCAATTATCATTATCCAATAGAAGTACAGTTCTTTACTAGAAGAGATTACGAATTTAACATGTGGTTACACAAGTATGTATATAAATATAAGGATAATAAAATTGGAATAAAGTTAAAGGAATTATATGATGAAAATATTATAAATAATGAAGATGAATTTAAGGAGGCTTTAAAAAATGTATTATATATTAGTGAAGGAATTTAATGCCATTGGGTCAGTAGTTTATGGTTCAAATGATTCTAAAGAAGTAGACATGATAGATGATTTATTAAACTATAAATTAGAAGGTATGGATAAACAAGTTGTGTTGTTATCTAATTTAGAAATGTGGAAAGAATATGAACCTTTTAATATAGTAGCTACAGTTGGAGAATTTATTGATAGAGCTATTCTAAACTAGATATATAGTTTTAAAGATATTAATGCAAATGGAAAATATCCAGATGAAGAGCATTTAAGAGAGAATCGTAAGGTGTTTTTTAGAAGCTTATATTTTAGAGTTAAGGAATTTGATTTAGAAGAAATTACGGAGTCATTTTATGATTTATAAAAGATGATGGTAAGGAAGTTCGGTCATTCTTCCCTTATAACGAGGGCAGAGCCTTGTAAAAAAATGGATAGAGTTTGGAAGTAAGAAAATATAGGGTTATCAATAAGAAGTTTGATAGACTTATTTAGTAACTTATAAAGGTACAAGTAGTATGAAAATATAATAATTTAAATTATGAGGCTGTAATAGGGGTAAAAACTTTATTATAGCTTTTTATCTAAGATTTTTTTGAAATTTTCTGTGGAAGTGAGATAAGTATGGTTATTTTTAAAATTACTAAAACTAGAAAAAGAAAGAGTTTTAAAGGGTAGAGTGAAATACGAGCTACCCTAAATTATCTTTTGAATTTTAACATTTAATATCCACCTTTTGGACCAATTGTTTTAATAATGTTGGTAGCTGTTTTGAGTTCTTTAAGGTAGGTGGTTTTAGTTTTAGAAAGTTTTTGTAAATACTCTTCATCAATAATTTCAAGGCTATTCCATAATACATCTAAAATTATATTGTTTTCAAACTTGACAGTAATAAAATTATCATTTGATCTACTCCAAGTACCCTGTTGTCCTATAGTAATACCTTTTATTCCTGTGATTAGACCTTCACCGTATTTGGTTAAATCTGTTTTTAATTCAACTTTTATATTATTCATAAATTCTCCTTTAATAACTAAATATATTAGTAAAATTATAACATAAAATGGATATTGATGTAGCGAATTCTGAAAATAGAGTTTCCCAAATAAGCACATCTGAGGAATAGTTTTTTACCTGGTGCAAGTAGTATCGGAAATTAGCAATTTCATTTCAAAAATTAAACTCACGATATTAATGTCGTGAGTTGTTTAATACTTTAATATGCAGGTGATTTCGCAGTAAATAGTGTATAGTAGTGGATGTTATAATGGAAAGTTTATAAAAAACGCTACCCTTTTTATATGCTCCTATAAAAAGAATAGCGTTCTTCTGTAAACTAAATGTTATTTTAATGTCTTCTTAACAAAAACAGTAAAATATAATAGGCTAATAAGTGCAGATATAGCACAAACAATAAATAACGCTTGATATCCCATGAGTTGTGAAACAAATCCTAGACTAATAGATCCTAAACCAATACCTAAATCAAAAGCGGTAAAAAATGTTGCGTTCGCCACTCCAATTTTCTCTGGTTTAGCTAATCGTAGAATCGCTACTTGAAGGGCCGGTTGTGCTGATCCAAATCCAATTCCATACAAAATAGCGGTGATAACTAGTCCAACAATTCCTTTTGTAAATGTTAGGACTAATAGTGCGACAATTAGTATAAAGAGTGCGGGAATAATAATGACATCTTCTCCATACTTATCAGATATCTTTCCAGTAATTGGTCTGGTTACTGTAAGTGTTAAAGCATAAACTAAGAAAAAAGTACCAGCATTAACTTGAATTTTTGCTGCAAACAGTGGTAAAAATGTTGTAATTCCACCAAAAGTAATGGATAGGAAAAATGTAACAATAGCAATTGGTAAAAGGTCTTTTTCAAAAAATGATATTGTGTTTTTATGTGTATTCTTAATTACTGGGATTTTTGTGAAAAATGCAAGTATAAATGCAATAAGCGCTAATGCTGTGCATAACAAAAATAGATAATGGAATGAAAATGATTTAGCTACCCAAAGACCTAATATTGGTCCTAAAGCCATGCCCAAAGTCATTGAAAGTCCATACCATCCCATTCCTTCTCCACGACGAGATTTTGGAATGACATCAGTTACAGCAGTTCCTATAGAAGTTGTAGCAAGTGCCCAACTTATTCCATGGAGTATACGTAATATAACTAAAAATATAATTACTGTTACAAAGTCATAAAAATACATTGTAATTGCAAAAAATATTAGTCCACTTATTATGAATACTCTTCGTCCATATTTATCCATTAAGCCTCCGACAATAGGGCGAACAATTACTGCCGATATTGTAAACACTCCAACAATAAATCCAACTTGAGATTCACTTCCACCTATTTCTTTAATAAACATAGGTAGTGTTGGCATTAGTAAATAGAAACCACTAAATAGTAATAATGCTGTAATTGTCAGCATTATGTAGTTCTTTGTCCATAAACGTTCCATTGTAATTCAATCCTTCTTTCGTATAAATTTAATAAATTGATAATAAAAATCTCTCAGCAATTGGGTTATTACCCAAGAAAATAGCAAGATAAGCGAATAAAAAAGTAGTACAACACCTATAAAAGTGTTGGTACTACCTATAGAGTGAGAATTGTTTTGTTAATTAGAATGTACTTGCTACTTTAATAGCCTTTTCAAGACCAGTAGAAATAATTTCTTCTGATTTATCTGGGAGTTGCTTGTGGCCTTCAATAACTATAGTCTCTATACCTGTTGCGCCGAAGAAGCCCATCATGCTTGCTACATATTTAACGGCCATTTCCATTTCAGCCGCTGGTCCTGTAGAATACACACCACCACTTGCGTTTAATAATGCAATTTTCTTATTTCCAATAAGACCTACTGGACCTTCTGGTGTATATTTAAATGTTTTACCAGCACGATTTAAGTAATCAATATATGTATGTAGTACAGCTGGAATTGTTAAATTCCATAGCGGAAAACCAAATACAACTTTATCAGCTCCAAGGAATTGATCTAAATATTTATCAGCAATAGCAACTGCTTTCGCTTCCTTTTCTGTTAAATCAAGTTCTCTACTAGACTTAAAAGTACCGTTGATCATATCTACTCCTACATATGGTAAATCTTCATTGTATAAATCAAGCTCCACCACTGTATCATTTGGATGTGATTCTTTATAGCTTGCTAAAAAAGCCTCATATAATTTTACGCTAACCGCCTCATCTGCTGGACGGTTGTTTGCTTTTACGAATAAAACTGTTGTCATTATCTTGTCCTCCTGTTAATTATTATTAAGTTGTTAGATTAATCATTTTAAATATGTATTCAATTACAATACAGAGTGTATTGATTTTTTAGTGAATCCTATTTCTTTCATAGTAAAATAAATACAGTCAACTTGATTGACTATATTCTATATAGTATAATAGAATTAATAAAAAGTCAACCTAATTGACTTTTCTTGAGGAGGTTTTATATATGGATCATCAAGTATTTAGTGAATTAGATCTTACATCACTTTTGTTATTATCTTTTAGAGCCGCGATTAACGAACTACATGATAGATTGAGTGAATTGGGATTTGAAGATATTAGACCCACACATGGTTTTATGTTTACATACATCAACCCAGATGGAGCAACAGGTATAGAATTAGCTGAATATTTAGGAATTACAAAGCAAGCTGTGAGTAAAATGGTGGATTATCTTGAGAAAAGCGGTTATGTAATGCGTAAAACTCATCCCACTGATAAGAGAGGGAAAATTATTGTTTTGACTGAGCGAGGATTGTTAGTAATGAAAGCAAAAGAGGAGATACTAACTGATATTGAGCAACGTTGGATTGAAAATATAGGTGCCAAGCAAATGCAAATGATCAAAGAAGATTTAATGAAATTAGTTCAGGGAGCAAAGGAAGATAAATTGTCATCGAAGTTAATACCAGTTTGGTAAATATAAAGGATTTAAAAATGTTAAATTAAAATTGTTTAACGTATAAATTACAAGTTTGCTTAAATACAAAATATAGAAAAACCTCATTTGCAATTAATACAGAGAACCGTATAACAAGTAAGGAATACGGTTTTCTGTGATAATATTTATACTTAATTAAAGTCATAAGCATATAGGAATATATTGAGTTTTTCTTGAATTGAATCAAAATATATTTCCTTTTCATTTAAGCGTTTAAAGTTTTGGCTATCATAAAACCCATAGTTACATCTAGTATCTGTATATAGATACATAGACTCTACCTCCATACTTTTCATATAATTAGATAAATAATTAATCAAAGTTTTGCCAACACCAAGCCCTCTAGATTCTTCGGATACAATAAATAACTCTACACAACCTTGAAAAGAATCCTTTTTTCCTTGGATAATTTCTTTATAAGTATCTTGAATTTTAAAAAATTCTTTAAGTAATTTTTTATTCTCCTTGCTAGATATAAATAACTTAAAAACTGCAGAGGCAGTGAGTAAAATACTATGAGACTTATTAAAGCAATTCTTATCCTTTTTTGAACTACCTAAAATAACACCGATAACCTTGTTATCTTTTTCAGCAACTTTACTAAAGGAACTATCTAAGAGACAACCATGGAGATAAATAGTTAATATTGAATCTAAAAATTTCTTATCCTTAATAAATTCATCAAATCTAAATGCATCACAAATCAATTCTTTAACCCTTTCATAATCTTTTTTAGTTAACTCTCTATACGTTAAGTTATCCATTTTTATACACGATCCTTTCATATAACTAAGTTTTAATTTAGTACGTTATTGTAACTAGCCTATACATATAGTAAAATATCCTCTAAGGGGAGAGTCAACAATAAATTATGTGAAAATATATAAGGAAGTGATTTTAATTAAAAATTTATTTTCTATTGGAGAAGTTTCTAAAATCAAAGGAATTACAATAAAAGCTTTACGATATTATCATAAGGCAGGTATTCTTATTCCTAGATATATAGATGATACAACTGGTTATAGATACTATTCTATAGATCAATTTATTTATATAGATGTTATAAAAGGGTGCAGAGTTATAGGTGTTAGTATAGCAGAACTTCAAGAGATTTTTAAAAAATGTAATACTGATGAGTTATTAGAGTTTCTTAAAATAAAAAAATATGAAGCACAAGAAAATATAAATAAGATGAAAGAAGTAATTAAAAGTATTGATGATTTTAATACTAGTATAGAACAGTCTAGGGAAGTATTAAATAATAATGAGATAAATATTGAAGTTTTAGAAGAGCGCTATATAATTGTTGCACCATGTAAAGAAGTAGGAAGTTTAAAGGAGTTACTTTATTATTCTGATTTAGATAAGGTTATAACATATAAGAAATTAGAAATGACTATGGAGAGAGGTATAATATATAATCTTAATATTGATGGGGATGTAGAACCCAGATATGTATTTAATGGAATAAAGCGAAATTATAATATAGAAATTAATGATAATATAAAGATATTACCTAAGGGTAAGTATCTAACCTTAGCTTATAGTAAGGATGATGAGAAAGAATATATAAACAAAATAGTTAATTATATAAAAGTAAATAATATAAATGTTAAAAGATATATTGAAGTAGAGTTATTCAATGATTTTTTTAATACAGAATATTATAGTTGTCAGATTCAAATGCTTATAGAAGAGGCTTAAACTAATCTGTACATAAATGGATATGTTTAGACCTCTAGCAATTTCGTGTCAGACAAGCTGACAACTCAAAAGTTCACCTGAGGGCAATGTCATCAACTTAGTAGAATTTAAGGTTAGTATAATTAAATTTAGACTAATCTTAAATTCTATTTTTTTGAATAAATGGGTAACTAAAATCTAATATTTATGAAAAAAGATTAGATTTCACCCCTCCATTAAAAAATATAAATTTTATTGGTAATTATACTTTTTAACTGTTTATTCTAAGATTTATTCTGTGTTTATTAGCTCCAGAATATGCTTTTCTTTCATTGGTTCTTAGAGATCTTATAGGCACTAAACTTCTTAGCATCTCGCCTCAAGTCCTCAGCCATGTTAAATACTAGCATTTACGCATAAAAATATTGTTCAACAATCAATTTTTTTTGTCCCGAAATATTTTCAATATTAAGCTTATTTTTTATTACATCAAAAGCTTGTTTAATTCCCCAACGTTTATAATAAAGTTGTCCAATTTCTTCAGTAGAAAATTCATCATTATCATATAAATTAGTTAATAAACATTCAACTTTACCAGTAGATAATGTTATCTTAACCATACGAATTTTAATCTTTTTAAGCTGTTTCCCTTTTTCTTTTAATATTGGTTTGTTAAGGTTATATAGCCTGGCACTTGTCAATTCTATATCAATAATTTCATCATTTGATTGCATTGATTGTTGCTCTTTCCTGAAAGTTTTGCTCGGTAACCGAAACAAGTATTTTATAGGAGTATCAGTCATCATTAATAACATTTCAATAGATATATATCCTCTATCAAAAATAGTTATTATTTTATCTGTATTTTTAATAATACTAAGCATATTGAAAATATTTTGAGTTGCTAAAGATCGTTCTCCGCATTTTTTACTATCTATTATTGAATCTATCATAACATTATTTTCAATATCATATATTCCCGATGCTAACGCACGCGCGATAGTTCTATGCTTAAATTGACCTGTAGATTTACACTTATATTCCTCTTGAAGACCTTTAGTGTTAGGAATTTCTATAGCACTTCCATCTATAGCAGTTATTATGTAACCCTTATGTTTAACAATTGTCTTATCCTGATAAATACGCTCTACATAATTATTATTTAAAGCTATAAATACACCTGGATTAAGATTACATCGTTGCTTTGAAAAAGCCTGCTTGCTTACAATATTTTCTCGCCTATCTTGTTCTTTAAAAAAATTATTTAATTCCATAGTAGTTGTGGTTCCTCTCCTTGACAATAAAACAAGCATAAAATCTTCATAACTCATTTTTCTTGCAATATTTTTCATATCAGGTGTTTTAATATCTTTAAACGCCATCCTTATTCTATCATATCCCATAATATTTATTCCTCTTTCGTTGGTAGTTATATTTATCTACAGAATATAATACAATGATTTTAATGAAAAACTTGCTTTTATTGAAGATTCAGAACTTAATTACTATGGATTTAAAAGAACCTTTTTTCTTAAGTTGATGACATTGCCCCCGGGGGAGGTAGTGATTGCCAGGGGCAAGCACTTGCTATCTTTAAAATTAATCTTACCTTTTTTAATAACCATTATTTAAATATACGTTTAGAGTATATTGCATTTTAAGTTTAAATCTTGACAAATATTATAAAATTTAAATATACTAATTAGAAAAATATAATAATAAATAAGGAATGATATACATGGCTAAAAGATTAAAAAAAATGAGGAATGTAGCTACCGTAGTTTGCTTCTAGGTAAAGATAAATATACTTAGAAGCGAGGTAAATTAAATGAAAAATGAACAGTATAAACATTGGTCTGAAATAAAATATTTAAAAGATATTATAACAAATCTACTTATTGAAGTTGGAGATTATTCTTATTACTCTGGATATTATGAAAACCAAAATTTTGAAGATGGTTGTGTTAGATATTTATGGGGAGATGAGAAATCTAGAAAATTATTTAATCCGATTGAAAGTAACAATTGGCAAATAGATAAGCTGATAATTGGAAAATATGTTTGTATAGCCAGTGGAGTAATTATATTGATGGGCGGAAATCATAATCACAATCCTGATTGGATTACAGTTTATCCTTTTGAAAAGCATATAGCTATTTCATATAAACCTAAAGGTAATACTATTATTGGAAATGATGTTTGGATTGGTATGGAGGCTATGATTATGCCTGGTGTAAATATAGGGGATGGAGCAATTATAGGTGCTAGATCGGTTGTAACTAAAGATGTTGAACCGTATAGCATAGTATGTGGTAATCCAGCAAAAGAAGTCAAAAAAAGGTTCTCAATTGATGAAATTGAAAAATTAAAAGAGATACGTTGGTATGATTGGGAAAGAGAAGAACATATTAAATTTTTTAATAGAGTATTAGAAGGATTAGATATGAAGTTTTCAGAAGATATGTTAGTTGTATGCAAGAGTTTGAGGTTTTATATAAGTAAAACACTTCTTAGTCAACTTGTAGATATTTATATTAATGATCTGAATGATAGTATTTTAAAATTTATATAAGCTATTTAAAATAAAAGTTTTGAGGATGCTCAAAACTTTTATTTATTGTACTTTTCAAAACAAGATTTACATATGCAGGCCTTTCTTTTTTTATCATCTGGAACCATATCTAAAATATGCTTAGGAAAGGTAACTGTATTACACCAACATTCCTTTTGACCGTGTTTACAATTGTTATCCTGTCCGCAAAGTGGGCATATTATCTCAGGTTGTTTTAAGCTCACTATAATCACTCCTTAAATTTTTTATAGCCATTTTGTAAAAAATATAATTTAGATGTTTTCTTACTAAATAAGATTACTACTTAATACTATGTTTTGGAATAGGTTTCTATAACGATTATATTAGAAATTTAAGAGTTAGCGTAAAAGCTGACTCTTTTTCGTTTATTCAAGTAATTAGGAATAGGTGATATTCTTATTGATGAAAGTGTATTTAATAAAGAATGATTAGTAGCAGATTATGAAAAATGATTGGATTAAAAGAAGTATTAAGTTTTATTTAAGAGAGATGATTAATAACGTAAAAAGGTGATGATAATTGTTGCTAGAAATGTATTGACAAAAATAAAACAATCCGTTATTATTAAATTATGGAAATGAAATTCGTTATCAGTTAAGAAAAGTTATTAAATCAAGGAATGAATTTTATTAAATTGCTTGGAGGGGACTTAAAATGGAAGGAACTTTAAAGAAGGGATTTTTTTCAAGACTAAAGGCGAGTACTAAAAAAAATTCTTCAATTGATAATCTTAGTAAAGGAAAAATTAATAAAGATTACAGAATTACAGAAATAAAAAGTCATGATGAGGAACTAGATAATTTTTTATTCTCCCTTGGATGTTATGAAGGGGAAATGATTACACTAATTTCCATCTTAGGTGGTAACTATATTATAAACATTAAGGATGCAAGATACAGTATAGATAAGGATTTAGCAAGTGCAATAAAAATAGAAGGGAAATAGAGATATTATAGTTTAGTTAAATTTGATGGGGGGATAATTATGAAAGTAGCATTAACAGGTAATCCTAATAGTGGGAAAACAACTTTATTTAATCTTATAACTGGGAAAAGTGAGAAGGTAGGAAACTGGGCTGGAGTAACAGTTAGTAAAAAAGAAGGGGATGTTAGAAAGTCTCTAAATAAAAAAGGTACATCAATGAAGGTTATAGATTTACCAGGGGCATATTCTATGTCGCCATTTACAAGCGAAGAAAATATAACTAGGGATTTTATTAAAAATGAAAATCCAGATGTTATTATAAATATAGTAGATGCAACAAATCTTAGTAGAAGTTTATTTTTTACTACTCAGCTATTAGAACTTGATATACCAGTTGTAGTTGCATTAAACAAAAGCGATTTAAATAGAAAACAAGGCATAACAATTAATATTAAAGAGCTAGAGAATATACTAGGATGTCCTATTATTGAAACTGTTTCAATATCTAATAGTGAAAATGGGATAGATAAATTAATTGATAAAGCTATAGAAGTTAAAGGATTAAAACAAAAATCACCATTTAAAGGGGACCGTGTTGATTTATCAAATGCAAAAGAAGTAGAAGGAAACGATAAAAAGAGATATGACTTTGTTAAAACAGTTGTAGGAAAAGTTGAAAATAGAAAAGTACAAAGTAACAAAGCAACAATGCAGGATAAAGCAGATAGGATACTTGCACATAAATGGTTTGGGTTACCTATATTTGTCCTTGTTATGTTGGGAGTATTTTCAATATCACAAACATATTTAGGACCATTTTTAGCAGATACTCTTGTAGGGTGGATTGATAAATTTGGTGTAGTTGTAGAAGGAGTTCTTGGCGAGGGTGTTTCGCCAGTACTTAGCTCGTTATTATTAGATGGAATTATTGGTGGAGTTGGAGCCGTTGTTGGATTCCTACCTTTAATTATGATTTTATTTTTCTTAATTGCTCTATTAGAAGATTGTGGTTATATGGCTAGAATAGCAGTTATAATGGACGGGTTATTCAAGCGTATCGGACTTAGCGGAAAAAGTATTATTCCTATGATCATTGGGACAGGGTGTGCTATACCGGGAATAATGGCAACAAGAACAATAAAAAATGAAAGACAAAGAAGAACAACAGCTATGTTAACACCTTTTATACCATGTGGAGCCAAATTACCTGTAATTGCTCTATTTTCAGGAGTATTCTTTAATGATTCAGCATGGGTTGGAACATCAATGTATTTTATTGGGATATTACTTATAATTGTTGGTGCATTAATTATAGTTAGAATAACAGGTGAAACTAATGCAAAAACATTCTTTATTATGGAATTGCCACAGTATAAAGTTCCAAGTTTAAAGAGAGCGACTATTTCAATGTTCTCAAGAGGAAAGGCTTTTATAGTTAAGGCAGGAACAATTATATTACTATGCAATACAGTTATTCAAATTATGCAAACTTTCAATTGGAAGTTTGAAGTAGTTGCAGAAGGGGCTCAAAATACAAGCATACTAGCTACAATAGCATCACCATTTGCATTTGTATTAATTCCATTAGGATTTGGAGTATGGCAATTGGCAGCAGCTGCAATTACAGGTTTTATAGCTAAAGAAAATGTTGTTGGAACTTTAGCAGTTGTTTATTCAATAACAAACTTTATAGATACAGAGGAGTTTACTTTATTATCTGGAGGAACAGAGATAGGACAAATGATGGGACTTACTACGGTAGCAGCACTTGCATACTTAATGTTCAATTTATTTACGCCTCCTTGTTTTGCAGCTATTGGAGCTATGAATTCAGAAATGGAAGATAAAAAATGGTTGTGGGGCGGAATAGCATTCCAGTTTGGTACTGGATACACGATTGCATTCTTAACTTATCAAATAGGAACTTTAATTACTACAGGATCAGTAGGGGCTGGATTTATACCAGGATTAGTTGCAGTAACAGCTATGATAGTAACTGTAGCATACCTTATGAAAAAAGGTAGTGAAAAAAGCAAAAGTATATCTAGAAACGAGGTAAAAGCATGGGGAATATAGTTGTAGTATTAATAATTATAGTTATATTAGCCATATCAGTTACCAAAGTAGTTTCAGATAAACGAAAGGGTGTAAAGTGCATAGGATGCCCACATAGTAAAGAATGTCCTAGTAAAAGCTGTAATCCTTCAAAATAATGTGAAAGAGTATTGATTTTAAAATCAATACTCTTTTTTACGATTACTTGTAGGACATGACTACAGAAGAACTACTAACAGGGAGTGGAACTATTATAGTTAGAATTAGTATAATAAATTGAGTAATTAAACTAGGATAGCGTTAAAAACATTATAATAGCTTTCTTGAGAATAAAATTAACTATATATATTATAAATGCTAGAGTGTTTTTAAGAATACTCTAGCAAATCAAAGATTTTCAAACTTATACGAGAGAGGTCGTTACGGCCATTAGGAGCGTTTGTTATTTACAAACAAATGCCTGTTATACTTTTGGAGGTGTTCCTTCAGCATTTGATACAACTACATCTATTTGGACTAAAGCATCTTTAAGTAAAGCTGCTACGCCAACTGTTCTTCGTGCAGGAACACCGCTTGGGAAGAATGTTGTGTAAACTTCGTCTACAGCATCAATATCTGCGATATTTTTAAGGAAGATATTCACTTTAACTACATCGTCCATAACGTGGTCGACACTTTCTAGAATTGCCTTGATATTTTTTAAGCACTGTCCAACCTGCTCTTTTACACCACCAGCCACCATATTACCAGTTTTTGGATCTAAAGGTAATTGCGCTGAAATATGATTATAATGAGAGAAAGCTACAGTTTGTGTATATAGAGAACTTTTTGGTGCATTTTCTGTATTGTTTGCTACTATGATGAGCCCATGCCTGTCTTCAATAACTTGTGGTGGGGTACCATCTCCGTGTGACACTACAGCTTCAATTTGTACCAAAGCATCCATAGGTAAAGCTGAAGCCGCAACTATTGTCCGTGCTGGGACATAGGCTACGGACCTGGCGATAGCTGAGTCTGGGAAAAATGTTGTATAAACTTCGTCTACGGCTTCAATATCCGAGATGTTTTTAAGGAATATGTTAATTTTAACGATATCGTCAAAAGGAACGTCTATACTTTCTAAAATTGCCTTGATATTCTTTAAGCACTGTCCAGCCTGCTCTTTTACACCACCGGCTACCACTCTACCAGATTTCGGATCGATAGGTAATTGAGCTGAAATATTATTGTAATGAGAAAAAGCTACAGCTTGCGTAGATAGTGCACTTATTGGCGCATTTGCCGTGTTATTTGTAAGCTTTATGATGTCGCCTGCTTGTGGTGCGTTTGGAATTGTACCTTCACCGTTTGAAACAAGTGCTTCAATTTGCACCAAAGCATCCATAGGCAAAGCTGCAACTGCAACTATCGTTCGTGTAGGAACATAGCTTGTGAAGAATGTTTTATAAACTTCGTCTACAGAGTCAATATCTTTGATATTTTTAACGAATACAGTGATTCTAACAACATCGCTCATAACATGGTCGATGCTCTCTACAATTGCCTTAATATTTTTAAAGCATTGTTCAGCCTGCTCTTTTACGCCACCAGCTACCAACTCACCAGATTTTGGATCGATAGGTAATTGAGCTGAAAGATTATTGTAATGAGAGAAAGCTACAGTTTGTGAATATGGACCTATACCTTTTGAAGCATTTTTCGTATTTCTTGCTAATACTGCGTTATAATCGTTCATTATACTATTCCCCTTTTGTAATATTTATTGATAGAATAATTAAAATTCATCTAAGTAAATTATACACCTTGGACTAAGTGGCATCAAGCTAATATTGGAATATATACAATTTAAGGACATTAATGTATATATAAGGACACAAATGTATATATACGCTATTCAAATTATAATACTATCTATTGATAGAATACTTTATTGTAAAATTAATAGACCTTTAGTTTTTTTAAAAAATTTAAAGGTCTATTTTATATTCTGATATTAATGCGTTATATGGTGCCTTTTTATTGTTTAAAGAGTTTTTATTTACTCTCAATGTTATCCGTCTAGGATATTTCCTACCTGGTCTAATTGGAATAACATTGCTAGAAATTTCTTTTATTATATTTTACCTCAATACCCCGACATTTAAAGTACAATTCTTTAAAATATTGGACGCTAAAATCTGTATCAAATACATTTGTAGCAATTTCGTGTCAGACAAGCTGACGACTCAAAAATTCCCCTGGGGGGAATCAGGATTTTCCAGGTACAAGTAGTGCTTAAAATAAAATAATTTTAATGATGAACTGTAATAGAGATAGAAATAAAGTGGTCCCTATGTCAAGGACAGTTAGAAAAAAACGCCTAAAAAATGAATTGGAATATTTTTCATGGAAGATGTATGACAAGAAAGCACTGGTATTATACCGTTTGTAGGTATTTACCAGTGCTTTAAATTATATTAATATATAAAATTAGTTTAGCTAGATTTTAATCGGATATTCACCGGTTTCTAGATATTCGTAGTATTTATTTGGTGATAGCTTGGCCAAATTCCATTGATATCTATTGTTATTGTAATAATCAATATAATTATCAGTTTCTTGTTTCAGTAGATTAAATGTGTTGCATTTTCCAAGGTGAATTTCATCTTTCATATGTCCGAAGAAGGATTCTTGTGGGGCATTGTCCCAACAATTACCTCTTCGAGACATCGATTGTCTAATTTCTTGCTTTGATATAATCTCTTGAAATTTAACGCTAGTATAATGGCAACCTTGATCTGAGTGAATTAGAGTTTCGCTTGTCAGAGAAATGCCATGTTCACGAATAAGTATATGTACAGTTTCTAATACAAAATCTATTTCTAGAGATTCACTTAGAACATATGCTAGAATTTGCTTTGTATAAGCATCCAGAATAGTTGAAAGATATGCTCTTTGACTATTGGCATAAGATATATATGTAATGTCTGTTAATAAGACCATTCTTGCCCCATAGTTAGTGAATTCTCTATTTAATAAATTTTCAGCAACATTATTAGTTTTTAGGGCCTTTGCCATTCGGCGGTACGGGTTTGCTTTTCTAATAGGACATGTTAAATTAAATTTTTTCATCAATCTACTTATTTTCTTGATGTTCATACGTACCCCAGTATTTAGAAGCCTCATGTAAATACCACGTTTACCTTTGTCATATCCACGAAACTGATAAGCAGCTAATATAATCTCAAAATCTTTTCTATCTTCTTCCTCTTTTTTATTTCTATGATCTTTAGAAGATAACCAATTATAATAACCTGATCTAGATACCCCTGCATATTCACAGAGCCAACTAATATTTAATAAATTATTATTCCGTGAAAGCATTTGCTGAATTATTTTGAATTTTTCTTCTGTTTTAGCTTGAACTTCCATTGCGCCTCCCGATTTATAAAATTCATTTTTTTTAGAAACTCATTTTCTTGTTTTAGATATCTAACTTGATGTTTGAGACGTGTAATTTGTTCATCAGGTGTCAAATGTTTTGTAGCTAATCGTCCAGAGGTTTCCTTCCTTAAGTCACTAAAACCTTCTTGTCGTTTTCCCATACTTAGAAATCGGCGCGATAAATTATCAACTCTCTGTTTTCCTAAAGCCTTAACATCAAATCCTGCATTCCGTAGTATTTCTAATGGCATTTTCCCGGTATTATATTCAGAAACATAATACTCCTTAAATTCATCTGTATAAGTAATAGCTTTATTACTAGCTTTTTTTACAAATGGATTTACTGATAAATCTTTCAATTGTTCATCTGTAAAATAGATTCTTCCCATAACTACAATCCTCCTTTAAAATATTTTACAATAAAAAAAGACCCTATAAAATAGAGTCAGTTAAATAAATGTTTAGCACTTTTTTTCTAACTGTCCATTCTATAGGTACCAGTTTAAAACTTTATTGCAGTTTTTTGTTTATAAAAATAAGTTTAAGGAAATAATTAAGAGAAAGTTATTTATACAGTGAGGTGAAATAATGACTACGCCTAAGAGGTCGTGGTATGAAGGTGCATCATATAAATAAAATTATTAAAACCATTAAAATATGGAAAAGATCCGTTTAATTTTGAAACACCTTTCTTTTGAGTATGGTAAAATATACTAAAGGAAGTGTTGGATATGTGTAATAATAGGGAAAATATAAATATATTAGTAGTTGAAGATGATTCTGATATAAACAACTTGCTTTGTAAAATCCTAACAAAGGAAGGCTATAATGTTAGACAAGCTTATTCGGGCTCAGAAGGTAAAATGTGTCTTGAACATTATGATTTTCATCTTGTTTTACTTGACTTAATGCTGCCAGGTGTAACTGGAGAAGAACTTATAGAAAAGATAAGAGCTTTTAAAACTATGCCAATAATAGTAATATCAGCAAAGGCAATGCAAAATACAAAGATAGAAGTTTTAAGGTTAGGTGCAGATGATTTTATAGCCAAGCCTTTTGATCCACAAGAGGTTTTAGCTAGGATTGAGGCACAATTAAGAAGATATATGGTGTTTTCAAAGAATATTAATAAAAATAAGATATTAAAATATAAGAACTTAGTTTTTGACAAAGAGCTTTTACAAGCAACAGTTAAAGGGATCACTTTAAATCTTACAGCTATTGAATTATCCATATTAGAAGTATTTATAAGTTATCCGAGCAAAGTATTTACAAAGGCTAATTTATTTAAAGCCGTGTGGAAGACTGAATTTTTAGGTGATGATAATACAGTTAATGTACATGTAAGTAATTTACGTTCTAAGGTAGCTAAGTTAGATAAAGAGAATGAATATATTCATACTGTATGGGGGATTGGGTATAAGCTAAGTGGTGACTAATCTTAAGGAATTCTTAAGGGATTTATTATAGTATCTTACATATTTTCATTTAATATATGAGTGTAGAGAAAATTCAGGGGAGGGGTATTTAAGTGGAGAGCATAGTATTAAAAACTAAAGGGTTAACTAAAAAATATGGGAAAAATACTGCTGTAAATAGTGTGAATTTACAAATCAAAAAGGGCAGTATATATGGACTTGTAGGTAAAAATGGAGCAGGTAAAACAACTATACTTAGAATGATAGGTGGGTTAACAGTACCGTCAGTCGGAGAATTGGAACTTTTTGGTGAAAGTTCTAAGGATGGCTTGAATAAGTCTAGGTCTAGAATAGGTTGCATTATAGAAACACCAAGTTTTTATCCATATTTATCAGCAAGGAAAAATCTAGAATATTACAGAATACAAAGAGGCATAGTTGAAAAGGATTGTGTGGAACAAGTATTAAAGATAGTTGGGCTTGAAAAAGTTGGAACTAAGAAATTCAAAAATTTTTCACTGGGTATGAAGCAAAGGCTTGGCTTAGCACTTGCTATAATGATGAGCCCAGATTTATTAATTTTAGATGAGCCTATAAATGGGCTTGATCCTTCAGGGATAATAGAATTAAGAGAAATACTTTTAAGACTTAATAGAGAAAAAAATACTACAATAATTATTTCTAGTCATATATTAAGTGAGCTAGAGCATATAGCAACAGAATATGGATTTATAAATAATGGTGAATTTTTAGAACAAGTATCTGCAAAGGAGTTAAATGAAAAATGCAAGCATTATTTATCTGTAAAAGTAAATGATACAAAAAAAGCAGTTGTTGCTCTTGAAAAAAATT
Source organism: Clostridium gasigenes (assembly GCF_017348895.1). NCBI lineage: Bacteria > Bacillati > Bacillota > Clostridia > Eubacteriales > Clostridiaceae > Clostridium > Clostridium gasigenes. The sequence continues at coordinate 4,067,255 of NZ_CP071376.1, read as the reverse complement.
TAAATCTTAAAGAATATGAAGTTTTAAATGATAATGAAATTACAATTTATGATAAGGTAGATGTGCCAGAAAAAGTAGCGGAAATTTTAATAAAGAATGATATTCTCCTATATTCACTAAATCAAAATAACATAACTTTAGAGGATTATTTTATGAAGTTAATAGGAGGAGAGAAGAATGATTAATTATATAAAAGCAGAACTTTATAAAAACTTTAATAGAAAATATTTATGGATAGCTACAGTAATTATTAGCATATTAGCTATACTTGGTAATGTGGCGCTTTTAAAAGTGAAAACTGATATGGATATTGAAACTTCAAATAAAGCATTAGCTATGTTATTCAATATGGTTCTTACAATGCCAATATTTATAGTTGCTTTTTTTGTAGATTGTGTTACAGCAGAAGAATATAAATTTGATACTGTTAAAAACGTTATAACCTTTGGTTTATCTAGGACAAAATTAGTTTTAGGAAAGATAATAACAAGTACTTTACTTGCTATTATAGTAGCTATTGTTTCAATATCCGTATTTATTATTGCTTACGCAACTTTAATAGGTTTGAATGATGAAATGGTAGTAATGTTTTATGACTTATTAAGAAATATATTGGTAGTAATGCCATTATGGATTGCTTGTATATGTATGGCAACTAGTATTTCTATTGTAGTTAAAAATAACAATGTTTCTTGTATGATATATGTAGGAATAATTTTATTAGATGGATTAGTTGTTAAAATATTAGCGACATTTGTTTGGAGCAAGCTTAGTATTTTAAATGATATTCTTATCGGTTATAAAATAGAAGAGGTTACAACTGGTCAAGCTGAGCCATTAAGTGCAATTGTCTTAGGTGTTATATATATTGTGTTGTTTACAGCATTATCTGTAGTTTTTATTAATAAAAAAGAAATTAAATAAGGCATAGTAAAATAAATAATGGACCAAAGGTTCTTAGATTTTTTTGGAGATGACTAAATAATGGAGGGGGAATATTTATGCAAGGAATTATTATTATTTTGTTACTAGTTATTATAGGTATATTTATTGCCCTTTATATTTTTTATACTAGTGAACTTAAAAATATAAATACTCAGTTAAAAAAAATAAATGAAACAAAAACTAACTCGAAAATATTATTAACAAGTTCAAATAAGGAGCTTAGAAAGCTTATAATAGAAGTAAATAAAAATATAGAAGAAAACCAAAAGAGCGAAGCTATTTATAAAAGGCTAGATTTAGGAATAAGGCAGTCTATAGCTAATATTTCTCATGATTTAAGAACTCCGTTAACATCTGTAATGGGGTATATTCATTTAATAGAAGATGAAAACTTAGAAAAAGAGGAACGCAGTGAATGTTTAGATGTAATAAAAAATAGAACTAGAGATTTAGAAGAACTTATAACTAGCTTTTATGACTTATCTAGGTTAGAAGGTAATGAATATAAGTTTGAAATGACTTCTATAAATATAAATAATATAATGTGCGAGGTTTTAGGTGGTTTTTATAAGGAGTTATTAAAGTCTAATATAAAATCAATAGTAGAGGTAGACGAAGCTCCTTATTTTATATTAGGTGATAATATAGCTATTAAAAGAGTTATAACAAACTTAGTACAAAACATTATTAAATATGGAGAAGGCGATGTAATTTTTTCATTAAAAAGAAATGGAGATTATGTAGTAACTATTTTTGAAAATAAAGCAGAAAAAATTGCAAAGGAAGATGTAGAAAAACTATTTGAAAGATTTTTCACAGCGGATAGATCTAGAACAGGGAAAAGTACAGGACTTGGGCTTGCTATAACAAAAGAGTTAGTTCAGCAGATGGGGCATGAAATAAAGGCTGAGCTAATAGGTGATAGGCTTAGAATAACGATAACTTGGAAAATGCAAAAATATTAAACTTGAATTAGAGAAAGCTACGATGGAATTTTATTTTTCAAAGTAGCTTTTTCTTTATTATATAGTTTTATTGTTGGCAATTATGCTTATTACTGGGTCTATTATATAATAAGATGAAGATGCTTTTAGTGAATCAATTATCTCATAGTATAGCTTTATACTATGAGATTTTTCAATTAGAAAACTTTGTTCGAAGACTGAAAAAGTGTATTATATATTTAGATAAATTTTTAATATATAACAAAAAAATATATTAAGGGAACTTTTTAGCATAGATATTTATCATAATAGTGTAGGGGGTGAAAGGATGAGTATCGGTACTAAAGTTTTAAACTTTTATAGCTTTAATAAATGCAAAATAGAAGAAGATACAATTAAGAAAATAGACAAGACACAATTTATTAAGCTCATTGAAGAGAATAAATTACCATTATATAGACTTGCAAAAAGTATAGTTAAAAATGAACATGATGTACAAGATGTGGTTAATGAAGCTATAGTAAAAGCTTATGAGAATTTGGAGAGGCTTAAAAGTAGAGAAAGTTTCAAATCATGGCTTATGAGAATTCTTGTTAATGAATGTTATACACTATTAAATAGAAAAAAGAAAATTAAACTTGAAGAAAATATGGCTGTTTATAATATATGTTATAAAGAAAGTGATTCATATGAACTTATGAGTGAGATTAAAAAATTAGAATTAGACTTTCGAACTGTTTTGATACTTTTTTATTATGAAGATATGAGTATAAAGTCCATAAGTGAAGTATTAAGCATTTCTCAGGGGACAGTGAAATCTAGATTAAGTAGGGCTAAAGCTAAACTTAAGACTATATTAGAAGAAAGTGAGGGTGGAATATAAATGGATGATTTTGATAAGTTAGTTAAATCAAAGATAAAAAACGAAAAATGGAAAACATCAATAGCTTTTGATAATACAATAAAGACTTCATTAGATGGGTTAGAAAATAGAAAAATAAAAAAGATTACGCCCCGTAAGATAATAGCTATAGTAGCTATGATTACTGTTGTTAATGTTACAACAGTTTTTGCAATGACACCCCAGGGAAAAGAGATGATAAAAGGTGTTGTTGAGTTTTTTAACGGACAATATGGCCAATCATATATATCAAATAAGAATAATTTTGATAAATTTAATGTAGCAACAGGCATTTCAGTAGAAGATAAAGGGATAAAGGTAACCCTTGATAATATTGCAGTTGATGATAATTTTTTAAATGCTTTTTATACAATAGAAAGTACAGAACCTATAAAAAGAGTTCAAGAAGATACTGGTTGGACAGCTTTATTTACATCACCGTTTTTAAGATTAACTATAAATGGTGATGAGAATTTTGTTGGAAATAATAATGATAGAGATGCATATTTTCAGTCTGAAAAAGTACTGAAAATAATGCAAAGACAGAATATTTCTCAAGTAAATGTTGATGATACTTTTGATTTGAGAATAACTAGTGATGAAATATTTGGGGAGAAGGGTAACTGGATAATAAATACTAAGGTTAGTAAAAAAGATGCTAAAGTAGAAACTATTTCAGTTAATCCTAATCAGAAAGCAACTATTAACCTAAACGATTTTAAGCATGATATAAATATCGAAAAGGTTACATTATCACCATTTGGAAATCAAATAGTGATATCTGAAGAACCTCCTGAAGATAGATTTTTTTCAAACTTTGCATTATATGATGATAAGGGAAATTCACTAGATGTACTTAGTACGGATTTACATGGAAGCTCTTCTGGGAAGGTTACAAATTCTTATGAATTTATAAAAGCAAATAAAGATATGAAGTATATTACATTAGTACCTATAGATTGGGAAGATAAATATCAAGAAACAGTTAAAATTAGTAAAGATATAAATAGTTTTCCAGTGAATTTAGATACAAATGAAGATGGAAAATTAATTATTCAAGATATGCAATTTGAAAATAATGCATTAAAGATAGATTATAAAAAAGAAGGATTAGTGTTTTTTGCCTCACCATTTTATTTTTATGATGAAAATGGAAACGAAATTGATTTTGGACATGTATATTTATCTAGTAAAATTGATAGAGAAAATGGTATATATAGTGAAATATTTAAATTTACAAATGATAACATAGATATTTCTAAGATTAAGAAAATAGGTGCCGTTAAGCAAGATGATTATAAATTACTTAAAAATCAAGCAATAAAAATTGATTTAAAATAAGTGTAAAATGTATATTAGAAATGTTAAAATGAATATTAAAGAACTTAATAAATGTGGAATAGCCTATTATTTGGAATAAGAGGCTATTTTTTTTATAGGGAAAATTAGTTTATATTAGAAATTTATACATTTTATAATTACTAGGGAACATTTAGGTGTGTACATATATCTAATAGAGAAGAAAGGGGGAGGGCAATTGGAGTTAATACAATTTTCAAGTAAAAGTATATTTAAAAAGAAGAGTAATATTAAATTAGCTAAAGCAGGTGATAATGAAGCATTTGAGGTTTTAATTAATGAGCAGTTAACAGCTTTATATAGAGTTGGAAGAGGTATTTTAAAAAGTGAAGAAGACATAGAAGATGCAATTCAAAACACTATATTAACAGCTTTTGATAAGTTGAAATACTTAAGAGAAGATAAGTATTTTAAAACTTGGCTAATAAGGATATTAATAAACGAATGTAATAAGATTTATAACTATAACAAACGAGATGTTATAGAAAGTGGAGAGGAATCTTACACCGTAGATAAATCAGAAAATATGGATTTGTATGATGCAATAAGTAAGCTTTCTGATGAATTTAAAGTTGCTACAATATTATATTATTTTGAGGATTTAACATATAAAGAAATATCTAAAGTACTAGAAGTTGCAGAAGGGACTGTTAAATCAAGGTTATTTAGAAGTAGAGAAAAATTATATCAAATTCTTAAGGATAAAAGTTAGAGGGGGGAGATTATGAATAAAGATTTTGATAAAGAGCTTAAAGAAATGGCTAGTAAATCTAAAGTGAGAGAAAGTGACAAATTAAAGGAAAGTGTTTCAAAGACTTGTAAAAACTTAAAAAGAAAGAAGAAGCCAGTTAGAAAATGGATTGCAACAGTAGCGGCATCCATAGCTTGTGTATTAGCACTAGGAATATGTTTTCCTACCTATGCCGAAAATATTCCGGTGATAAAACAAGCAATAAACTTTTTAAATGGTAGATTTGAATTAGATGGATACGAGAGTAATTCAACTGAAGTTATATATTCTGTGAAGGCTGGAGAATATACAGTAAACATAGAAGATGTATATTATGATGGAATAGAAATTTCGGTATTTTATAATATTACTGGAGAAAATCCGTTAGATAAATCAAGTAAATATTGGTTAGACGCAGATATAGAATTTGATGAATCTATATTAGTAGGAGTTGAGTTAGGTGGTGGGTCAGGCGATGGAGCTCTTATCAATGATAATACTTATGCAGGTATGGCTACATTTTATTTGGATCCTTATAATGGTGGTGTGATACCAGAAGTGTTTGATGCGATGCTTGATATAAATAATATCAAGAGAATCAATGTAAATAAAGATTCAAATCCGACAAGTGTATTAGTTGAGTCTGAACCTATGGTATTATCTTTAGATAGTAGTAATATTATAATTAATGAATATGCTATAAATAAGGAAATAGCATTTGAAGATGTTAAAATTGATATAAATAGTGCCAAAAAGTCTCCAACGGGGTTATTTCTTAATAGACCAGGAATAACAAAAATGCCAGTAAATCATAATTTAGATTATATTTTATGGGATAGTAAAAAAGGAGAATTAGAATCCATAACCTATCATTTTGAAGAAGATGGAACTATGACAATGCAATATAGATTGCCAAGTGAAGATGGAGATGTATCTATTATTCCATATGTGAATTCTGCTTATGAAGGCTTTGACATTGCATCATATAGAACTGAAAATCATTTGCTTGAAAATGGTAAAAAATATGACTTTGGAGATTATGGAACTACAGAAATAATAGATATAGTTAATGAAGGTCATGAAACATTAATGAAAGTTAGAACAACTGGATATCAATCAAGAGCGTATTTTAATTTAATTAGTGATAAAGAATATAGCTACTTTAAACCTGCATATGAGAAAGATAAAAAAGTATTAGGAATTTTAGATATGGAAGTAACGTATGTATTTGATAAGCTAGATCCTAATGAAAACTATTATATAAGAGTTCCTGTGGATGATGAAGAAACAGATTTTAAGGTTTTAACAGATGACATGATAAAGTTAGAGCTTAATTAAGACTATTTAGGCATATCAAAATAAATAACAGACCAGTGTTCTTGCTTCTCTCGAACTATACTGCGTCAGTAATATAAATTTCGTATCAGAACAAGCTGACGACTCAAAAGTTCCCTGGGTACGCCAAGCAAGGGTGTAACAGATAATGAAGGTGTAGCTTTTATTATTACTATATAGCAGGTGGAAATCCGCGAGTACGGTTCTATGAGGGGCTAGGCGAGTAATTGCCTAGCCTATTTACCGAGAAAGTGATTGCCAGGGCAAGCACTTTCTAACATTAAACTTTAGTGCATTACCAATGCTTATTGTTTTTGGTCTTGGAGTGTTAACAGGAATTGACTGCACAATAAGAGTTATTAAATATTTCTTAGAAAAAAATAGATCAGAAATAATATATCTAATATTTGGACTTATGATTGCTTCAGTATATGCAATAGTAAGGGGACCAACAAGTTTAGAAGCATCATTAAAACCAATGATTTTATGCAGTTTTAGTGTAATGTACTTTATAGCTGGTGGAGTTTTTATATTTTCACTAGAGAAAATAAAGACAATATTAGAAAAGAAGGAAAGTTAGATTAAAAAATTTTAATGTAATTATAATGATATATATATGAAAAAGAAGAGGTATGGATATATAATAAGGTTAACAAATAAATAAATGAAGTGATTTAAATAATATTGTTTATAGGAGAGACGTAAGGATGAATTTTTTTAAGAACTTTTTAAAAGGGGTAGCAATTAGTATATCTCAAATTGTTCCTGGAGTTAGTGGTGGAACTATTGCTATAATTCTTGGAATATATGATAAGCTGCTTCACGCAGTTAATAATATTTTAAAAGATTTTAAAAATCAATATAAGATATTGATGGAAGTTGGTATAGGTGTAGTAGCAGGTATAGTTTTATTTAGTAACATAGTTAAGAATTTATTTGATAAATATCCTATACAAATTGGATATTTATTTATAGGTGTTATTTTAGGTGGAGCACCTTTGATGTTTAGAAAAGCAACAGTAAAAGGGTTTAATAAAAGTAGTGTTTTATATTTAATAGTAGGTGTAATAATTGTATTACTAATGGGAAAACCAAGTAATGATGCATCAGATATTATAACATCATTAAGTATAGTTAATTTTATATGGCTATTTGTTGGTGGAGTTGTAGTTGCAGTAGCATTAATTTTACCAGGAATAAGTGGTTCTTTTATGTTACTTATTTTAGGATTATATAACACAGTTATGACAGCGGTTGTAGATCGTAATATTATAATTTTAATACCATTGTTATTTGGAGCACTAGTTGGTACTTTAGCTACAGCAAGAATAATTGAAATGCTATTGCAAAAGTTTCCAGAGCAAAGTTATATCTTAATATTTGGATTTATATTAGGGTCAGTTATTTCTGTTTTTCCAGGATACCATGGATTTAGTAGTGTAGTAGGTATAATACTTGGAATTATAGGATTTACATTTACATACTATATAAGTAAAAATGAATAGTTGATTTTTAAAATTACGTAAAATATAGAAACCTCACAAGTATAGGTTTATACTTGTGAGGTTTTTTTGCTGATTTATGTTAAGATATCCAACTTCCTAAAGAATATAAGAAGTTCGGTCATTTATTCTGAAAAACATAAAAAACCACTTATTCTAATGTAAAATTGGTTTGAAGAACAAACTCAACATAAGTAAGGTGGTTTATATTAAAAAATGTAATCTAACTGTCCGTAAGTTAGGTGAAATAGCAATATATGAGAATAAGTAAGCAATTATTGGGGAGTATTTAATAAAGTTTTACTATAGAATAGTACTTGTAGATACTTAAAAAACTAAATTAATTATTAAAAACGAGGGGAGTGAGAAGGCATTGTTTTAAAACAATAATATTATTGGAGTTTTAAAATAAGCTTAATTTATGGAAAGAAAAGTTAGAGTTGGGATTATAGGTTGTGGTGGAATCGCAGGGGGAAAACATCTGCCTTCATTAGCTAAGGTTAAGGAAGTTGAAATAGTAGCTTTTTGTGACCTCGAAATTGAAAAAGCTGAAAAATCAGCTAAAGAATATGGAATAGAAAATGCAAAGGTCTATATAAATTATAAAGAATTGTTAGCAGATAAAACAATTGAAGTAATTCATGTATGTACACCAAATAGATCACATAGTGTCATATCAATAGATGCACTTGAAGCTGGAAAACATGTTATGTGCGAAAAGCCAATGGCAAAGACTTCAGAAGAAGGTAGACAAATGATTGAAGCGGCTAAGCGCACGGGGAAGAAACTTACTATTGGATATCAAAATCGTTTTAGAGTAGATTCATTATATCTTCATAAAGCATGCGAAAATGGAGACCTTGGAGAAATATATTTTGCTAAAGGACACGCTATAAGAAGAAGAGCTGTTCCAACTTGGGGTGTGTTTTTAAATGAATTTGAGCAAGGTGGCGGACCGTTAATAGATATTGGAACTCATGCATTAGATTTAACATTATGGATGATGAATAATCATAAGCCAAAGTATGTTGTAGGTAATGTTTATCATAAGCTTGGACAAAAAGAGAGTGCAGCAAATGCATGGGGAGCATGGGATTCTAAGAAATTCACTGTAGAAGATTCAGCTTTTGGATTTATTACAATGGAAAATGGAGCTACAGTAACTCTTGAATCTAGTTGGGCATTAAATTCTCTTGATGTTGATGAAGCTAAAACAACTCTTTGTGGAACAGAAGGCGGAGCAGATATGAAAGGTGGATTAACTTTAAATGGAGAGAAGTATGGTAGATTATACGAATCAAAAATTAATATAGAAGCTGGTGGAGTTGATTTTTATGAAGGTGAATCATCTAATCCAGGGGAAGCTGAAGCGAAATCATGGATAAATTGTGTGATAAATGATACAGAGCCAGTAGTTAAACCAGAAGAAGCGTTAGTTGTGACTGAAATATTAGAAGCAATTTATGAGTCATCTAGAATAGGGAAACCAGTGTTTTTAAAGGAATCTAAGTAAAGTTAATAAATAATGAAGTATAAAATAAATTATTAAAGTAAGACATTATAAATAATAAAGTGAAAAAATAATTGGAGTTTTAATTATATTAGAAATGGAGGAAATTAATATGTATTTAGGGTATTTAACAGGTTGTCTTGGGGCTATGCCATTAAAGGAAAAGGCTGAAATAGCAAGGGATTATGGGTTTAAAGCATTAGAAATTGCTTGTTGGCCAAGAAATAATGCAAGAGATTATTCAGGAAGTGATATAGATGTAGCTAATCTTACACAAGGGGAAGCTAATGAAATAAAAGCATATTTTAAGGAATATGGGTTAAAGATTACATCACTAGCTTATTATGATAATAATTTAGATTGTGATTTAGAAAGAAGAACATATGTAAATAATCATTTTAAAAAATGTGTTGATGCAGCAGTAATGTTAGAAGTGCCATCAGTTGGAACTTTTGTTGGAAGAAATGTAAATAAAAATATTGAAGAAAATTTTATTGAGTTTGAAGAAGTATTTACAGAATTAGTTGGGTATGCAGAAGAAAAAGGAATAAAGGTAGTTATTGAAAATTGTGATATGAATGGATGGCATAGGAAGGGTGAGCCAGGAACTATTACTTTTACACCAGAATTATGGAGAGAAATGTTTAGAAGAGTTCCAAATAAAAACTTTGGGCTTAACTATGATCCATCACATTTACATCATCTGCTAATTGATTATATAGCTCCAATTAATGAATTTAAGGATAGAATATTCCATACTCATGCTAAAGATACAGAAATATTTGAGGATAAATTAAAGATGTATGGAAAGTGGGATAAACAATTAAGCACTACAGAAGGTTCAGGGTATTGGAGATATAGAATGCCAGGTCTTGGGGATATAAACTGGAGGGGATTCATAGAAAAGCTTAAAGAAGTTGGATATGAGGGTGTTCTTAGTATAGAGCATGAGGATCCAGTTTATGAAGGAACTGATGAGAAGGTAAAAGAAGGATTAAAGCTTGGTATTGAATATTTAGGTAAATTAATATAATAGGTATTAATAAATATAAAATAAACTATAAGGCAGATATTAGTATATATGCCTTATAGTAAAATGAGGTGTAAAAGATGAAAAAAATTGAAGTGGCAATTATAGGATGCGGGAATATATTTGCAATGCATGGTCAATCTATAAAAGAAATTGCAAATGCTGAAATAGTAGCTGTTTGTGATATAAATGAAGAAAGGGCTAAGGAAAAAGCGATTCAATATAACTGCAATTATTATGTTGATTATAAAGAGATGCTTGAAAAAGAAAAAATAGATGTAATTCATATTTGTTTACCACATTATCTTCATGCAGAAGTTGCAATATATGCTTCGAATTTAGGAAAACATGTTTTAACAGAAAAACCTATGTCTATTTCTATTGAAGACGGTGAAAATATGGTTAAAGCAGCTAAAGATAACAATGTTACATTAGGTGTTATATTCCAAAATAGATATAATGCAGGATCAGTTCTTATAAAAGAAACTCTAAAGTCAGGATTACTTGGCATAATTAAGGCCGGAAAACTTGAGGTAACATGGGACCGTTCAGATGAGTATTATACTAAAAGTGATTGGAAGGGTACCTGGGATAAAGAAGGTGGCGGAGTAATTATAGACCAAGCTATTCATACTATGGATTTAATGAGATGGTTTGTTGATGATGAAATAGAGTATATTAATGCTAATATAAGTAATAGAACTCATGAAGTAATTGAAGTTGAAGATAGTGCAGAGGGTGTTATAAAATATAAAAATGGAGCAATTACAGCTTTCCATGCAATAAATTATTATACTTATGATGCTCCGGTTAAAATTGAAATTCATTGTGAAAATGGGTTAATAAATATGATAGGAGATAAAGCTCACATTAAATTTAATGATGGAAGAGAGCTAATCGCAGATAATGATCCAAATGAAACTTTTGACTATGGTAATGGGGTAAAAGGATATTGGGGGACTAGCCATAAAAAGCAAATAAATAACTTTTATAATGCTCTTGAAAAAGGGATACAACCTCATATAAATGGAGAGGAAGCATTGAAAACTCAAAAAATGATATGTAGCATATATGATTCAGGTAAAAAAGGTGTAGTTATTAAGTTTTAATTAAATATAGGATTGTATTTAATCCATAAGTTATATCAAAATAGATATAGTGGTAATGTTGATTATCACTATATCTATTTCATTATGTTAATAATTTTGTTATAATTGGTAATAGTGTTAAATTAATGCTCATGAATACTTATAATTGGAGGGAATTATGAACGGATATCATGAAAAAACAGTTCTAGAACAGGATTTTCCTTTTAGATTATTCTTTAACGATGGTTATGTAATTACACCACATCATTGGCATGAGGATATTGAAATTATATATTTGATTGAGGGTGATGTTAAAGCTGGTGTAAATAACGAGTTATATAATTTAAAGAAAGACGATATTCTTATTATTCCACCAGGAGGAGTCCACTACTTTTTAAAAGAAATGGACTATAGTGAAAGAGCGGTTATACAATTTAGAATGGCTATATATGATACGTTTCTAACCGGGAATAAGGATAGGGTAGCTATAAAGCCAATGTTCAATAAATGCAGATTTTTATCTGAAGGTGATGAATTTTATGAATTAATGAGAAATGAAATAAAGAGTATTATTAAAGAATATGAGCAGAAAGATAATGGGTATAAGATATTTCTAAAGGCGAGATTATATGATTTAGCAGGTATTTTAATGAGATATATGCCAAAAGATTGTGAAGACATAAATTACGATAAACAAAAAGAACGACTTGGTAAGCTTGATAATGTTATGCGATATGTAGAAAAAAATTATAGTGATAAGATAGTATTAGATGAAATCGCTAATGTAGCTGGATTTAGTAAATTTCACTTTGCAAGATTCTTTAAAGAAAATACAGGGATGACATTTATTGATTATTTGAATAACTTTAGAATATCTATGGCAGAATGGACGCTTATAAATGAGGACTGCTCTATTACAGAGGTATCATTTAAAACAGGATTCAATAGTATAAAGACATTTAATAGAGTATTTAAACAGTTAAAAGGATGTACCCCTATGGAGTACAGAAAAATAGTTGATAAAATATAATGCATAGTAAAATAAATATATTTACATAAAAAATACTACCACATAATTAATTATTTTATGGTAGTATTTTTATTTGCATAATTAACTTTTTTTAGTACTAATAAAGCTGCTGTTTCAGCTAATGAGACTTTTCTTTATATCTTAAATTTCTAGCTAGTTCTTTTGATTTCTCTTAGGGGTACTTGTTCAACGAAAATCCTAATTTAGCTTGGATTGGAATAGTTATAGTAGCCTCATGGCAAACTATACCAGAGGATGTTTATCAAGTCAGTGCAATTGATGGAGCAAATAAATGGGCTCAATTTTGGAAGATAACATTTCCTTTAATAGCGCCTTTATTTACTATAAATATGTTATTAGCTATGAAAGGATTCTTAAATGTATTTGATCAGATAATATCATTAACAGGTGGAGGGCCAGCTAGTTCAACAGAATCAATAGCCCTATTAATATATAAAGCAGGATTTGAGGGAAGTCAGTTTGGATATCAATCTGCGAATTCGGTTATTTACTTTATAGTAATAGTAGTAATATCATTAGTGCAACTTAAAATACTTGAAAGAAGGGAGATGAAGTTATAATGTTAGAAGGATTAAATAAATCAAAAAAGAGGAAAATAGGAAAAATAAATTGGCCTATAACAATTTTAATGATGTTAGGAACTACTACTGTTATTTTTCCATTAATTATAACTATACTTATAGCTTTAAAATCACCAGAAGATATGATGAATGGGGTTTTATCTATTCCAAAGGTATTTCACTTTGAAAACTTTACTAGAGCAATAGAAATGACTAATTTCTTTAAAGCATTAAAAAATAGTTTGTTTATAACTAGTGTAGCAGTTGTGTTCACTATTTTTACTAGCTGTATGGTTGGATATGTTATTTCAAGAAATATTCATAAGAAGTGCTATAAATCTATGTACTATTATTTTATAAGTGCAATGTTTGTACCATTTCCAATTATTATGCTTGCACTTGTAAAGCAGGTAAGTGCTTGGAATATGGATAATATTATAGGATTAATAGTATTATATGTGGTTTATGGATTATCAACTAATGTATTTTTATATGTTGGGTTTTTAAAAGCAATACCAAAGGAATTAGAAGATGCAGCCAGAATTGATGGAGCAAGTACTTGGCAAGTATATTATAAAATAATATTTCCAATGTGCAAACCGATACATGCAACAGTAGCAATTATTACTACCTTATGGTGTTGGAATGATGTAATGCTACCTCTTATTATATTAAGTGATCCAGAGTTTACAACAATTCCATTAGTTCAATTTATATTTCAATCACAATTTGGAACAAATTATAACTTAGCGTTTGCATCATACTTATTAGGATTACTACCAATATTAGTATTCTATTTAGTAGCGCAGAAGTGGATTATAAGTGGGATTGCTAAAGGTGCTATAAAATAGCAATATATGAGCATAAGTAATCTGACATCTATGTCAAGGACAGTATAAAAAAGAGTGCTAAGCACAAAGAAGATGATTTCTTAAATATTTTTAGTAAAGAAGAATTGCAAAGAAGATGCCTTTAATGAAGAGGCATCTTATTTTTCGTTATATATAGGCAAATTATAAGGTATTGAAGCATCAATATTAGGTAAGCGTCAAAGATTAGACGTATAGAATTGGCAAATAGAAAATGATATAATAGACCCAGTTAAGAGTTTAAATGTTTCAATGTTACAAGGGGTTGTAATTGTAGTACTATTATATAGTGCATACACAATGATAAGTGAATTAGTAAAAAATAAAAATAAAGTAGCTTAAATCAATAGTATTTAAGTAATCTACATAGTGAGGTGATTTTAATGGATATTATTATATTAAAAGAAAAAGATATGAAAGATATATTTACAATGTCAGATGCAATTCAAGCTGATAAAGATGCTCTTGAAATGTATTCAAAAGGAGCAACTAATATTCCTTTAAGAGTAAAGATAGGTATTCCAGAAAATGAAGGAGAAAGTTTATATATGCCAGGTTATGCGGCAGAGGCAAATGCATTAGGAATAAAAATAGTTTCAGTTTACCCTAAAAATATTGATAAGGGGCTTACATCGGTACCTGCAACTATGGTATTACTTAATGAAAAAACAGGTGAAGTATGTTCATTAATGGATGGAACTTTTTTAACAAGAATAAGAACGGGAGCAGTATCAGGTGCAGCTACGGATATTTTAGCTAGGAAAGATTCAAAGGTATTTGGTTTATTTGGAACAGGTGGACAAGCGGAACAACAACTGGAAGCTGTATTAACAGTTAGAGATATAGAATTGGTTAAGGTATTTGATATAAGTATTGAACGTGCTGAAGACTTTGCAAAAAGAATGACTGAAAGATTTTCAGAAAAATTCTCTGTAGAAATAAAAGCAGCGAAAACTTCCGAAGAAACTATAGAAAATGCAGATATAATAACTGTTGTTACAACATCAAAGAAACCAGTATTTGATGGGAAATTAGTAAAGAAGGGTGCACATATTAATGGAGTGGGTTCATATACTCCTGATATGCAAGAAATAGATGAATATTCAATATGTAATGCAGATAAAGTATATGTAGATACAAAAACTGGAGTTTTCAATGAAAGTGGAGATTTAATAATACCAGTTAATAAGGGTATGTACTCATTTGATAAAGTTACTGGAGAATTAGGCGAGGTAATTTTAAATAAAGTTAGTGGTCGTGAAAGTGATGATGAAATCACTATTTTCAAGACTGTAGGTAGTGGTGTATTGGATGTTGTTACTGCAAGACGTATATATGAAAAAGCATTACAACAATCTGTAGGAGATAAAATAACATTATAGTTACTAAATTATATGTAGTGTTTATAATAATTTGAGAAAGTAAACTGTACCCTATAGATAGACAATTTGAAAAAAGTCTATCTATAGGTTTTACTGTTTAATTAATCAATAAATTTTCATGTATAAAAATCAATAATAAAGTACAACCTCCAATTATAAGATTGGAGGTTGTACTTTCTCATTTAAAACATCTTTTTTTAGTATACCATAGTATCCGCTTTGTGGAACTGAGTATATAATATGTTTTTTCTCCAATTCTCATAGGCCACTTAGTACAGTTGCTCTTTATTTTAATTGTAACATATAGAATAAGATGATTAAATAGAAATATAAACAACTAGCATAAGGAGGACGAAATTTTATGAAAAAAATAAAAACTGCATATATATCAGCAATTGTAAATTCTATAATTGTTGGGCTCTCTTTTATATTTATGAAAATTTCTCTTAATTACACAGATCCATTAAATATATTAGCTCATAGATTTACAATTTCTTTTATTACTATTTCTATACCAGTGTTATTTGGATGGGTAAAGTTAAACATAAGCTGGGGTGATATGAAAAAAATACTTCCACTTTCAATATTTTACCCAACATTATTTTTTACATTTCAATCATTTGGATTAGCATATATATCTTCATCAGAAGCAGGTATAATTAATGCAACTGTACCAATTATGACATTAATACTAGCAACATTTGTATTAAAAGAAAGAACTACTTTATTAGAGAAAATATCAGTGTTTTTATCAGTAGGAGGAGTAGCATATATTTTTCTAATGAAGGGCATTGATTTTAAATCATCTAGTTTTATCGGAATTGTATTAATTCTTTTATCTGCAGTTTCTTTATCTGGGTATAATATTTTAGCAAGAAAAATAGTTAGAAAATATAGATTTATTGATGTAACATATGTAATGATTTTTATAGGATTTATAAGCTTTAATATTTTATCTGTAACGGATAGAATCTACAAGGGAAGTCTAAACACATATTTCACAGCATTTAGCAGTCAAGATTTTTTAATATCAATTATATATTTAGGTATTTTATCATCTGTGGTAACATCACTTTTAACAAACTATGCTTTGTCTATAATATCAGCACCTAAAATAAGTGTCTTCAATAACTTGTCTACTTTAGTTACTGTACTTGCAGGAGTACTATTCTTAAGTGAAACACTTTATTACTATCACATAATAGGTATGGTGGTTATTATAATAGGTGTAGTAGGTACTAACTTAGATAAACTAAGAAAGAATACTATATAGAGTCATAAGTAATTATAAAGTAAATAAAAGAGCAAAATAAAGGATAATGGTCTTTTATTTACTTTTTATGTTTTAAATTAAGGGGGGATGCCTTATATGATTTTGCTAACAGGAGTATCAATAAATCAATGGGGAAATACATAAAGCCTTATAATATTTCTATTGACAAATTACAGAATAGGATTTAAGATATAGTTAGGTAGTGGCTAACTAAAAAATGAAAGCGGTGATGAGTTGGATAATGAAAATAAATTATATGAAACTTACAGTGGGCTTATGAAAATAAAGGGACAGTGTGGCTGCAAGTTAATTGATGAACTTAATATGTCAGAACTCACATTAAGACAAATTGAGTATATAAAAAGGATTGGAAAGTATGAGTATATTACAATTAGCAGACTAGCAGAAATTTTAAAGTTATCTAAACCATCCATTACAGAAATGGTTAAAAAGTTTATAAAATTAGATTGTGTTTATAAAAGACAATGTAAAGAGGATGGACGGGTACAATATATATTCCTTACAGAAAGAGGGAAAAGTATAGCTAGTTTTGAAGATTTGAAGACTAAAAGCTTAGTGGATAAAATGATTAAAAGTCTTGATGAAAATGAGATTAACGTTTTAATAAATATTTTATTAAAAATTAAAGAATAGATTTATTTTGAAAAAAAGTTAGGTTAACACAAACTAATTAAATTTATTATAAAAATATGTAGAAGTAAAAATTAGTAAGAAAGTATTTAGGAGGAAAAAATATGAAAGAATTAAATATAAGCAAAGAATTAATTGTAGTTGATATACCAAATTTGGTTTTCTTTCACGGAGGAGACATTACAGTAAAATTAAGCAAAAAGTTTGACAGTGAATATTACGACAAAATTAAGGAAGAAGATTTTTATGCCATAGCTTTAACAGTTAAAGGTGATAAAAATGAAATAACTTATGAAGAAAATGACTTTTATAGAGTTGGAACATTAATAAGAATAAAGGATAGAAAAAAGAAAAATGATTATTATGAATACAGTATGGAGCTTATAGAAAGAGTTGAGGTAGAAGAATTTATCTTAGATGGAACTCATTTTAGGGCTATATATAACTTTATTCCTGACATTATGGACTTAGATGAGAAAAGTAATATACAAATGTTAGATTATATAAAAGATTTAACAACTGAAATAAGTAAAAACTTTAGAGGATCTGAGGATTTTGTTGAGAATATAAGGAAAATAAATAATATAACAAGTATTATTGCAACTTTAGTTCCTTATGTAAATTTAACACATAAGGAAAAACAAGAATTTTTTGAAATACGTTCATTAAAAAATAGGAGTTCAAGATTTTTAGACCTTTTAATAGAACATAGAGAATCAATAGAATTTCAAGTTGAAATGGCATCAAAATTCACTGAAGGTGTAAATAAAAATTATAGAGAAAAAATGCTAAAAATGCAGCTAGAAGCTATTAAAGTAGAGTTAAATGAAACAGATAGAGGTAAGGGGAAAAAGAAAAAGGATTATAGTGAATTAATAAAAGATTCAAATATGCCAGATGATGTAAAAGAGGTGGCTTTAGATGAATTAGATAAATTAGAGCGTCAAAGTCCAAACAGCTCAGAAGGTAATATAATTCAAAATTACTTAGACCTATTAACAAGTTTACCTTGGGGACATAGTGATATTAAAGATGTTGATATTAAGAGTGCAAGGGAACTATTAGATAAGGGACATTATGGACTTGAAAAAGTAAAAAGACGTATAATTCAACATCTAACAGTAATGAAATTAAAACAAAATAAGCAAGGTTCAATTTTGTTATTAGTGGGCCCCCCAGGAACCGGTAAAACTAGTTTAGGTAAAAGTATAGCAGAGGCTTTAGGGCGTAAGTATGTTAGGATAAGTCTTGGTGGAGTACGGGATGAGGCTGAGATTAGAGGCCATAGAAGGACTTATATAGGAGCACTACCAGGAAAAATAATTCAAGGTATGAAAAAATCAGGTGAAAAGAATCCTGTATTTATATTAGATGAAGTGGATAAACTAATGTCATCGTCAAATGGAGATCCAACTAGTGCGTTACTAGAAGTTTTAGATCCAGAACAAAACAGTACCTTTGCAGATCACTATTTAGAAGTACCTTATGATTTATCAGATGTACTATTTATTGCAACAGCAAACTCCTTAAGAAATATTCCAGAAGCACTTGTAGATCGTATGGAAGTTATAGATATTAGTAGTTACACAAGTCATGAAAAATTCCACATTGCAAAAAATCATATAGTTTCTTCTGTATTAGAGGAAAATGGTTTAAATAAAGAACAGTTACAATTTGAAGATGAAACTTTAAAAGTAATAATAGAAAAATATACAAGAGAAGCTGGGGTAAGAGGATTAAAAAGGCAACTATCTACAGCGGCAAGAGTAGCCTCAGAAAAAGTAGTTGAGGGTGATGTAGAATTACCTTACATTGTAAAAGAAGATATGCTATTTGATGTTTTAGGTCATGAAATTGCTAATTACGATAGAGTAAACAAAATTAACCCACCAGGTGTTGTAACAGGTTTAGCTTGGACACCAGTAGGCGGAGATATACTGTTTATTGAAGGTGCAATGATGCCAGGAAATGGGAGATTGATATTAACAGGACAACTTGGAGATGTAATGAAGGAATCAGCTCAGATTGCCCAAAGCTTAGTTAGATCAAGATTGGTATTTAACCAAAAGGGGCTTGAATTTAATAAATATGATTTGCATATTCATGTACCATCTGGGGCAATTAGAAAGGATGGACCATCTGCAGGAGTATCATTATTTACAACCATAGCATCATTAGTAACTGGACATTCAGTAGATTCTAAATTAGCAATGACAGGTGAAATATCTTTAAGAGGTGCGGTTCTACCAGTAGGTGGAGTTAAAGAAAAAGTACTAGCGGCCCACCGTTCAGGAATTAAGAGAATAATACTTCCAAGGGACAACGAAAAGGATATAACAGACATTCCAAAAGATGTACAAAAGGAATTAGAATTCATCCTTGTTGAAACTGTTGAAGATGTTATAAAAGAGACAATAGGAATTGAATTGCCAAAATCAGCTTTTCTTGAAATGATAGCAAAAAACTCAAGCGAGGTAAAGAAGTAAAGACGTAAAAACGTGAAGAGATAAATAAAGAGAGTTAATTTGGAAGGAAGAGATTAAAATGGAGTTAAGAGTTAATAAATTATTAGAAAAAAGAATACTAAATTCAAAGGTAAATATAAAAAATGCTATAGTTATGGCACCAATGACTACTTTTGCTGGAAATGCTGATGGAACAGTATCTAAGGAAGAATTAAGTTATTATAAAGTAAGGTCAAAAGGTGTAGGTATGGTTATTACTGCTACAACTTATGTAAGCCCATCAGGGAAGGGCTTTAAAGGTCAATTTTCAGCCTGCGACGACAGCTTTTTACCAGGGCTAAAAAAGTTAGCTGAAACTATAAAAGGCGAAGGTGCTTTAGCAATTTTACAAATGTTTCATGGAGGTAGAATGGCACGTCCAGATGAAATACCTTCTGGACAAACTATTAGCGCAAGTGCAGTGGCACCTGTGAGGCCGGGATCCATGATACCAAAAGAAATGACAGAAACAGAAATTGAAGATACTATTAAAGCCTTTGGAAACACAGCAAGATTAGCTATAAAGGCGGGTTTTGACGGTGTAGAAATTCATGGTGCTAATACTTATTTACTGCAACAATTTTTATCACCTCACTCTAATCGTAGAGAAGATAATTGGGGTGGAAGCGTAGAGAAACGAATGAATTTCCCTATGGCGGTTATAGAAGAAGTAAAAAAAGTAGCAAAAGAAAAAGCTGGAGAAAACTTTATAGTAGGATATAGATTCTCACCAGAAGAAGTGGAGAACCCAGGGATAACATTAGAGGATACTCTTTCATTCATAGATGTATTATCAAATAAAGGATTAAGTTACTTACATGTTTCTATATTAGATTTTTGGCAGGGATCTATGAGAGATAAAACAAATACAAAACCTATTATTACTAAAATACTGGATAAAATCAATGGTAGAGTACCTTTTATTGGTGTTGGATCTATACATACACCAGAAGAAGCTATAAAGGTGTTAGAATCTGGTGCACAATTTATAGCTCTTGGAAGAGAAATAATTATGGAGCCAGATTGGGTAAGTAAAGTTGAAATGGGAAAAGTTTCAGAGATACGTACTACTTTAAGTAAAAGTGATAAAGATTCATTAGAAATACCAGAACCACTTTGGAATGTTATTATAAATACACCAGGTTGGTTTCCAATTACAGAATAATTAGCAAAAGCTCCTAAGGTGGAGTAAAGGCCACTGGAGGTTTTTTAATATTTAAGGTACAAGTACCTTTTAAATAAAACAATTTGAGTTAGGAAACTGCAATAAAGTTAAAACTTTATTGCAGTTTTTTTATTGAGGATTGATGTTATAAAATGTATATTATAAAGAATGGAATAGATTTAATTAATATGTTGCTTAAATTATATTGAAATTTGGATAATTCAATTAAATTAAGCTATAATAGGGATATAGATAATTAATGAAAAAATTAATGTAATAATCAAAATAGATAGGAGTGTGTTTTATGGGATTATTTAGTGGTGTTATAGGAAATGCATCAGAAGCAAACTTAGAAAAGGTTACACAGGATTATGGGAAATTACTTGGTTCTAATGAACAAATAGAAAAGGCTTATAAATTAATAAGAGACATGATTATTTTTACTAATAAGAGATTAATAGTTATAGATAAACAGGGCTTAACTGGAAAAAAGGTTGAGTACCATTCAGTACCATATAGGGCTATTACAAATTTCAAGGTAGAAACAGCTGGTCACTTTGATTTAGATGCAGAACTTAAAATATTTATTTCAGGAAGTAGTACACCAATACAAAAGACCTTTGGCTCTGGAAGTAATATTTATGAGGTTCAAGCTATTTTAGCGGAGTATTGTGAAAAATAATAGCAAATTGATATATATAAAGAACATTTAATAAATAGATATTTTTCAAAGATCATATTTAATTGGGTGATGAAACTGTAATAAATTTAAAAAAGAAAAGAGGATATTATAATGAAAATATTACTCGGTTTATTATAGAAGGAGGGAAAATGTGTATAATATAAAATATATGGGGAAATACAAAGGTGAATCACAGATATTAAATGGACAGTTACCAAAACAAGCTATACAATATAAAGAACCAAATAATATTACTAGTGTTTTTTTGATGGGTGGGTTAATTTCTTTGCCAATAATAATAATTTTAATAGTATTAATTATTATTAAGATACAAGTTGGGAATATATCGTTTGAAAATATTAACGCCGAGAATTTATTAATAAGCACTATGATTGCTATTGTTTTATCAATAGTTTCTCTTATTGTTCATGAATTTTTACATGCTTTTTCTTATCCCAAAAATGTTGTTAAAGAAATATGGGTTAAGCCAGATGAGCTAGCAGCATTTGTTTATTGTAATGCACCAGTTTCAAAAAAAAAATTTATATGGATTGTGCTTTGTCCAAATGTAGTTTTAGGCTTTATACCATATGTATTGTGGATTCAGGGTGTTTTTGACTTTAATCCATTAGTTTCACATGCAATAATTATTTTTGCTATGATGAATATTATATCTGGTATAGGAGATTATTTAAATTTCTATTTAACAATTAAGCAGGTGCCTAAAAATGCATTAGTTCAAAATTACGGATTTCATACATATTGGTTTTTAAAAAAATAATATAATTTAAGTTTAAGAGAATAGATAAGATTATGATATATGTAGTAATGCAGCAAAAAACGGCTATATAAATGAAGGTGTTTATTTTATTTATAGAGAATATATAATTTAATATATTAAAATTAAGAAGGGATTGAAGAGTGTGTTAGAAAAAAAGTTGAACATGAAATTGTTAAAAGAGAAATATGGGGTTTGTAGATTAGATAAAAAAGAACCTATTCCAAATTGGGGAATAGATGGAGAATTTTATTCTATAACGAAAACAGAAGATGAATTATCAATTGTGTGTTTAGAAGATAATATTCCTGAAAAAATACAATGTGAAAAAGAATGGAGAGTATTGAAAATAGAAGGTCCATTAGATTTTTCATTAGTAGGTATACTTGCAGCAATAAGTAACTTAATGGCTAAAAATAGTATAAGTATATTTGCAATATCTACCTATGATACAGATTATATACTTGTAAAAGAAAAATATATTGATAAGGCTATAATGGTATTAGTAAATGATAGATATGAGGTTGCAAGACAAGTAACTTGATAAATATGTATTTGTAATGGGGAGATGTTTTTGCATCTCCTTTTTCTTTTATAGTTTTTTATACTATGTCTGCCTACTAAAATTATACTCTAACTTACAGAGTGTTAATATGTAGTCTATTAAAAAAAATATCTTATCAACAAGTGATAAGGAAGTGGTAATAAGGTAGTAAGATTTTACATTTTGTTAACTTAAAGACAATATGAAATTTACAAAAGCAAGTTATAGTTGGTTGTAATATGGAGGTGGGAAAATTGTTGGAATTGAAAGATATAAAGAAACAGTTTAATGGGAAGGTTGTTTTAGATGGAATTAATCTAAGCATAAAAAATGGAGAGATTGTTTCGTTATTGGGGCAAAGTGGAAGTGGAAAAACTACATTATTAAACATTATATTAGGTTTAACAGATATAGATAATGGTAAATTAATATTTAATGGAGAAGACATTACTAAATTATCAATGAGAGAAAGAGGATTTAATATTGTATTTCAGGATTATGCGCTTTTCCCAAATTTGAATGCTTATCAAAATATAATATATGGCTTGAAAAACAATCCTAATATATCTACTAAAGAAGAAGTCGAGGAAATTATAGAATTTTTAGGGTTAAGACCTCATTTAGAGAAAAAGATAGATGAACTTTCAGGTGGACAAAAGCAAAGGGTGGCATTAGCTAGAACATTAGTTATAAAGCCTAAGGTTTTACTTTTAGATGAACCTCTAAGTGCACTTGACGGAGTAATTAAGGAATCTATTAAAGAAAAAATAAAATCTATTTCAAGACAGTTTAATCTTACTACAATTATTGTAACCCATGACCCAGAAGAAGCCTTAACTTTATCAGATAAGGTATTGATAATAGATGAAGGTAATATATCACAATTTGGAAGTCCAAAGGAGATAATGACTAACCCTAAAAATAAATTTGTAGATGAGTTTATACTAAATCAGCTTAGAATAAAAAGAAAAAATATTTATAACTTGTTTGGAGAGTGTTATGAGTAAGACGAAGTTAGAAATAAAAATAGTGTATAAAGCATTAATAGTATTCTTTATTATATTTTTAATAATTCCATTAATAGTATTATTATTTAAATCTTTTCAAGTTGAAGACGGGATAGGGATATTTAATTATATTAAAGTTCTAAAAGATGTAGAGCTAATAGCGTCAATAAAAAATAGTATATTTATATCATTATGCACAGCTGTAATTACAACACTTATAAGCTTTATACTTGCTTATGTATTAAATTCTACTAGGGTTTTTAAACCATTAAAGAAGATTATTAATACAGGAATTGCAATACCTATGCTATTACCATCAATTGCATATGGATTTGCCATAATATATTCTTTTGGCAAGCAAGGATTATTAACTAAGATATTTGGACGAGAGTTATTTGAAATTTATGGTTTTAATGGGCTTTTGATAGGATATGTTATATACACATTACCATCAGCTTTTTTAATAATAAATAATTCATTTAAGTATGTAGATAAAAAATTTATTGTTGTTTCAAAATTAATGGGAGATAACTCTATAAGAAGGTTTATAAATACAATATTAAGACCGCTTATAGGAAGTATTGCAGGGGCATTTGTATTAGCATTCATATTAAGCTTTACGGATTTTGGTATTCCAGCATCTGTTGGTGGCAATTATAATGTTGTTGCAACTTATCTTTATCAAACTATGCTTGGAGCTATACCTAATTTCAACTTAGGAGCTGTAATTGCAGTATTAATGCTATTACCGGCAGTAGTAGGAGTTTTAATATTGCAATATGTTGAAAGATTTAATTTTAATTATGATAAATTTACAAAAGTAGAGGTTGAAATAAATAAACTAAGAGACATAATTTTGGGAACAATTTCAATGGGGATTATATTAGGAATATTATCAATTTTCATAGTAATGTTTATAACACCGTTTATGAAAAATTTTCCGTATGATATGAGTTTTACACTGAAGTATTTTATTAATACACTTCATACAAATAATATTTTACAAGTATATAAAAATTCAATTATTGTAGCTACTTTCTCAGCAATAATAGGAACTATAGTAGCCTATGCTTTAGCCATGATAAATTCACGGACATCAATAAGTAAAAGGGCCAAGCTTAATATAGATATAATATCCATGGTAACAAATACTGTGCCAGGAATGGTGTTAGGTTTAGCTTATTTAATGTTATTTAATAAAAGTGATTTAAAGGGAACTTTTATTATCATAATTATTTCAAATATTGTTCACTTTTTTACAACACCATATTTAATGGGAAAAAATGCTCTATCAAAAATGAATCCATCATGGGAAACTACAGGGGAGTTAATGGGAGATAGTTGGATTAAGACAATTTTCAGAGTTGTTATTCCTAATTCAATAACAACAATTATTGATATGGTTAGCTACTATTTTATAAATTCTATGGTTACAATAAGTGCAATTATTTTCTTAGTAGGATCTAGAACTACAGTTATTACTACTAAGATAAAAGAATTTCAGCATTATGCAAAATTTAATGAGATTTTTGTGTTATCAATAATAATATTTTTAACTAACATAATAGTTAAACTTAGTTGTGACTACCTTAAGAAAAGAATTACTACTGAAAAAATTATTAAAAATAAATTTAACAGGGGGAAATTAACATGAAAAAGGTGTTTAAATCAACGGCAGTAACATTACTTCTAATTACTATCATTACTATATTACAGGCATGTGCTAGCAAGGAACCAGATAAAGTAGTTATTTATACTAACTCTGATGAGGAAGCTATTGAGGTAATTCAAAATACTTTGAATAAAAATGGGTATGAAAACCAATATATCCTACAATCCTTTGGAACTTCGGAGCTTGGAGGAAAGCTTATGACAGAAGGTAGTGAAATAGAGGCTGATCTTGTAACAATGAGTTCATATTTCATTGAAAGTGCTCAAGAAAAGCATAATATGTTTGAGGATATTACATTTGAAACAAACTCATTAAAAAAATATCAATCTTATTATGCTCCTATTTTAGCTATAACAGGAGCATTATTTATAAATACTGAAGTAATAAAAGAAAAAAGTTTACCAATACCTACATCAATAAAGGATTTAACAAAGATAGAATATAAAAATTTAGTATCTATTCCTAACATATTGGATTCATCAACTGGATGGTTGCTTACTCAAGCAATAATCTCTGAATATGGAATGGAAGAAGGTGGAATTGTATTAAAAGGATTAATAGAAAATTGTGGACCGCATATTGAATCTTCAGGTTCTGCTCCAATTAAAAAGGTAAGGTCTGGAGAAGTAGCAATAGGTTTTGGACTGAGGCATCAAGCTATTAACGATAAGCTAGAAGGAAAACCTATAGATTATATTGATCCAAATGAAGGTAACTTTTCATTAACTGAATCTATTGCAGTTGTTAAAAAAGATGATAATAAGACAAAGATAGCCATGGAAATGGCAGAAGTAATAATTAAAGAGGCAAGAAAAGATTTAATAAAAAATTATCCAGTTATTTTATATGAAGGTGAAGATATTAGCCAGGAATATAAAGCAATTAATTCAAAAGAATTTAAGGAACCTTTAAAAGTTAAATTGTTAGAGGAGCATCAAGAATTTTTTAAGAAAGCAAGGTTAGCTTTAAATAAATAATTAATAAGAAGGGGGAGATTAAAATGAAAAATTATAAACTTTTAACACCAGGGCCATTAACTACAACCAAAACAGTGAAGGAAGAGATGCTTTTTGATCGTTGTACTTGGGATGATGAATATAAGAACATTACTCAAAGTATTAGAAGTCACTTACTAGATATTGCACAAGTTTCTTCAGAAGAATATACATCAGTATTAATACAAGGAAGTGGAAGTTTTGCAGTGGAAGCAGTGCTTGGGACAACTATTAAAAATAAAGATAAACTTCTTGTTATAGGGAATGGTGCTTATGCAGAAAGAATGATAAGCATGGCTAAATGTATGGGGATAAATTGTGTAGTTATCAGAAGTGAATATAATAATTATCCTAATATGAATGAAATTAAAGGGATGCTTGAAGAGGATAAATCTATAACTCATATAGCTATGGTACATTGTGAAACTACAACAGGTATATTAAATCCTCTTGAGGAATTAGCGGTACTTTCTAAGGAATACGGAAAAATATTAATTATTGATGCAATGAGTAGTTTTGGTGGTATTCCAATTAATGTTAAAAAACTAGAAATTGATTATTTAGTTAGTAGTGCTAATAAGTGCATTCAAGGAGTTCCAGGATTTGCATTTATTATAGCTAAAAAGTCTGAATTATTAAAATGTAAGGGTGTATCAAAGAGTTTATCATTAGATTTATATGATCAATGGGAAGCTATGGATAAGGATGGTAAGTGGAGATATACTTCACCAACTCATGTAGTTGCAGCATTCTTAAAGGCAATAGAAGAATTGTTAGAAGAAGGCGGAGTTGAAGCAAGATATAAAAGATATAGTGAAAATAATAATTTGCTTAGACAAAAGCTAGGAGAACTAGGAATACAACCGTATATAAGTAAAGAAAAACAATCACCAATAATAACTACATTTGAATTTCCAAATAAGGAATTTGACTTTATAAAATTCTATAATTTTATAAAAGAGAGAGGATTTGTAATATACCCAGGTAAGTTAACTAATATAGATACTTTTAGAGTTGGTAATATTGGAGAAATATATTTAAAAGATATAAATGAACTTTGTAAAATAATAGAAGAATACATTGAGGGAGGAAAATAAATTATGAATAATATTGAAGGCGTAATATTTGATTGGGCGGGAACAACTGTTGACTTTGGATGCTTTGCACCGGTAAATGTATTTATTGAAATATTTGAAACTGCTGGTATAGAAGTAACTATGGATGAAGCTAGAGGGCCTATGGGAATGTTAAAAATAGATCATATAAGAACAATGCTAGAAATGCCAAGAATAAGTTTGCTTTGGAAAGAAAAATATGGGAAAAACTATAGTGAAGAAGATGTTGAAGCTCTGTATGCCAGATTTGAACCTAAACTGTTAGAGGTTTTAGAAAATTATACAGAACCAATAGATGGAGTAATAGATGTAGTTGAAGATTTAAGAGCAAAAGGAATTAAGATAGGATCAACAACAGGATATACCGATAAGATGATAAAAATAGTAAGTAAAGGTGCAAAAAAAAGAGGATATGAACCAGATTGTATTGTTACACCAGATTCAACTAACGCAAAGGGAAGACCACATCCACATATGATTAATAAAAATATGCAAGTACTTAACCTTCAAGAAGCTTATAAGATTATTAAGGTTGGAGACACTAACTCAGATATTAAAGAAGGTTTAAACGCTGGAGTTTGGTCAGTGGGTGTAGTTGTTGGAAGCTCAAATATGGGGTTAAGTAAAGAAGGATTTGACCATATTTCAGATAATAAAAAAGAAAAACTAATAACAAAAATAGAAACAGGATTTATGGAAGTCGGAGCAGATTTTACAATAAGAACTATTAAAGAATTACCAAAACTAATTGAAAAAATAAGTGAGTTAGTGGGAAAAGGAATAATGCCTAATGGGAAATAGCTATAAATTCAATATAGCTTAGTAGCAACCTAAGGTTAGGGACTATGAATTTCCTCGGTAGCATGTAGCAATTTCTTGGCAGACAAGCTGACGACTCAAAAACACCCTTGGGTGAGTAAAGATTTTCCAGGTGCAAGTAGTGCCTAAAATAAAATAATTTTAATGATGAACTGTAATAGAGATAAAAACTTTATTGCAGTTTTTGGGTTTATAAAAATAAGTTTAAGGAAATAATTAAGAAACAGCAAAAGTAGGATTTTCTCATGTTATAATTTGATATATTAATTATAACCATATGGAGCAATTAAAGTGCATATAAAAAACGCTGGTGTAACTAAAGGTTCGCTAGCATTTTTGAGTTTAAAATGATTGTTAGCAATTTCCTTTAAGGAATATCCCAAACAAAATATTATATAAATATGAGAAGTCCTAAGTAAAATTAATGGTGGATTTTATGATTTAAAAGGAATAAACTCTAAGAATTTAAAGTTAACATTTGAAAAGTCTATTAAGGAAAGTGACAATCTAAGAATTATAGAGGTTAAAAATGAAAAAGAGCAAATTGAAATTAGTGGAAGCTAGGTAAGATAAGAGTTGTAAATGAAAAGAATGAAGCTGTAATTAATCAAATTTAATATAGCCATACTCAAAAATCGGCGCGATAAATTATCAACTCTCTGTTTGCCTAAAGCCTTAACATCAAATCCTGCATTCCGTAGTATTTCTAATGGCATTTTCCCGGTATTATATTCAGAAACATAATACTCCTTAAATTCATCTGTATAAGTGATGGCTTTATTACTAGCTTTTTTAACAAATGGATTTAGTGGTAAATCTTTCAATTGTTCATCTGTAAAATAGTTTCTTCCAATACCTACAATCCTCCTTTAAAATATTTTACAATAAAAAAAGACCCTATAAAATAGAGTCAGTTAAATAAATGCTTAGCACTTTTTTTCTAACTGTCCATTCTATAGGTACCATTTTAAAACTTTATTGCAGTTTCTTTTTTGTTGAAAATTAATTTGGTAGCAAGATCCTATCAGATAATCTAACGACTCAAAAGTATACCTAGGTACCCTAGGTGGTAAGATAGTTGTCGTAGGAGATAAAACGTGTTAGATAAAAGTAAGTTCTTTGATTTCTATACATTAGATATTGCCCATTAATTGTTTGTTTATACTTATAAAATAGTTTGGTATAATAAAGAATAATATAGAAAAACAAATAATGGAGACGATAAAATATGGATTATTATAATATATTAGGTGTGAAAGAAAATGCATCAAAGGAAGAAATAAAAGCAGCCTATGAAAATAATGTTAAAAAAATTAAAGAGGAAGTACCAAATGAGAAAAGAGCTAAATTATTTATAAAGGCATTTGATGAAGCTTATGAAGCTTTAATGAAATTAGAAACAAGTGGACAAGCAAAGCAAAGTCCAATAAGTACTATAGAAGTAGATGAAAATAGAACAGTGATTATGAAACCACAAGAAATACAACAAGAAAAACAAAAACAAAGAAGTGTTAGTAGTGGAAGTGTGAACTCAGAAACTAAAAAAAAATCTGCAAGAAAAAGTAGTAATACTAGTAGCCAGAAGAAATCAAATAGTAAAAAAGACTATTCAGAAGATGAAGATAAAGAAAAGAAGAACAAAGAGAGAAGAAATGAAAAAAATAATAAACAAAGAGTAGCTAGAGAAAGTAAAAATAGTACAGCTAGTACAATAATGAAGATACTTATATTGCCATTAAAGATATTAGCATTACCTATAATAGCTATATTATCAGTAATAATATTATTATGTAAAATGATAAATATAGTTTCATGGATAGCATCTAAGGTTATTATAGTTGGAGCTATAGGGATAGGAGCTATACATTTATATCAAATAAATCTTGGACAAGTAATGGATGAAAAATTATTATTAGCTGTAGTTGTAGCAGTAATAGTGTCATTCTTCTTACCTAGTATTTTAAGAGTTGTACCAAAAGTATTAGAAAGCTTAAATGATGTATTAAAGGATTTAGTTTTTTAATATTCAATAGAGGTTAGTAATATATTATCAAAGCTTGATATGTTTCTTAATGGGTTTAAATATGAACCTTTTGATGAACAAATAGAAGTTATATGCCTAAGTGAACTGTAATAGAGATAATAACTTTATTGCAGTTTTTTATTTTAGTTAAAGTAGTTATAAAAGAAGCTTTAAGTGGTGATTGATGCTGTTGTTTAATATATTTAAATTATACTATCAAAAAAGTAATAAACATTATCTTCATTATCTAAATATGAGGAGTCCTAAGTAAAATTAATGGTGGATTTTATGATTTAAAAGGAGTAAAGTCTAAGGATTTAAAGTTAACATTTGAAAAATCTAGTAAGGAAAGTGACAATCTAAGAATTATAGATGTTAAAAATGAAAAAGAGCAAATTGAAATTAGTGGAAGCGTAGGTAAGATAGGAGTTAAAAATGAAAAGAATGAAGCTGTAATTAATTAAATTTCATATAGACATGATGTAAAGACAAGCTATACAAGATTAATTGATGGTAGTTATATAAAGGGAGACATAACACCCGGAGTATATTTTTAAAATTATTTTAAAACATATATTTAGAGGGGTAAAAGTATTGTTTTTAATATTGACATCACCACTACTAAGTGATACTGTATAGTGGTAGTAAGTAATACAGAATACATGTATTACTAGATAATAAAGAGGTGATTCAATTGGATAATATTACAGAAATGCTAAAAGGTGTACTGGAAGGCTGTGTTCTTGAAATTATCAGCCATGAAGAAATATATGGTTACGAGATTACTAGGAGGCTTAATGCGCTAGGGTTCTCGGATGTCGTAGATGGGACAGTTTATACCATTCTGGTGAGACTTGAGAAAAACAAGCTTGTGGAAACTACGAAAAAGCCATCAGATATGGGACCACCACGAAAGTTTTTCGCGCTCAATGATGCTGGACGTGAAGCATTAAGTAAGTTCTGGGAAAAATGGGGGTTTGTTGCGGCAAAAATCAACCAATTAAAGGAGGAGAGAAACTATGTTTGATTATATTATAAAATTGGTAATAGGCGATGTGGAAGAGAAGCGAGAATATAAACAAATGATGAAGAGGGTTGATGCCCTGCCAAAAGAGTATAAGTTTGCGTTTGGTAAAATTCAACATTATATGTATAGCATTGGACCCCTTAATGGTGACATGATAATATTTACTGACTTAGTGGATTTATTTGAATCAAGCGCGGCAGAGGGCAGACAGGTTCTTGAGGTTATAGGCAGTGATGTGGGCAAGTTTTGTGATGAGTTTATGCAAGTGTCAATTACAAATACTGAAACGCTACGAGAAAAACTAAATAAAGAGGTTGCAGAAAAATTTAACAAAGAGGGGAGATAACAATGCTTAAGCTTATTAAAAAAATGATTAGGGACAAAAAAGAGTATAGGGAGCAAATGGCAAGGGTAGAAGCGCTGCCAGAAGACTATAGGTTCGTATTTAGTAAAATTCATGAATACATGTGGAGTTTAGCGGGCGGAGACGGCTCTGATATGTTGAAAGCTCAGCAAGAATTAATAGAGTTTTTTGAAGATAGCGTAGCCAATGGCAAGCATGTTCTGGAAGTGACTGGCGAAGATGTTGTTGGCTTTTGTGATGAGTTTTTAAGCGACACGAAGAAATGGACAGATAACTTTCGTGAAAAATTAAACCGTGACATGGTTAATAAATTAGGAAAAGAAAATCATCCATATTAGAGCCAGTAACTGAATGCATATGTTATGAATTTGATAGGTAAATGGTAATAGAGTGTGCAGAATATACTTTAGTCTAATAATTCTACTAGATTAATAAAAATAGATAGATTTGACTAAGATAAATATAATATGGAGGGATAAAAATTTTGAAAAGATGTATCATGATTTTTCCGAAGGTTGAAAATATAAAGAAAATTGATGTATATGATAATCCCGGAGAAAACTCAAATGCTTCTACAATGAGTTTATAGGCTCTTAAATTATGAACATTTTAGGGGGAACTAATAGTTTCCTTAAAATGTTCATAATTTTTTTTATATTTTTAGCTATTCATTCAAGTTTACCAATGAATTATTTTTTAAACCATTCACTAACTGTTGGCTGAATGAAATGAGCTTCGAATTCTATAACACGATAGTCTTGTGTACCAGAAATTTTAAGTGGGTCAGCAGACAGATAAGCTTCAACTTCTTCAATTGAGTTACCTTTCATAATAGATAGGCCACCACTAAAATCTCCTTTAAGTCCTGAAACTAGTATTAAACCTGCATTTGCTGCTTTTTGAGAATAAGCTATATGCTCATTCATAGTAGTTTCATCTATTGAATCTGAATTTTTTAATGTACCTTCAATAACAAAATATTTCATTTTTATTATCCTCCTTTATATGTAATATATTTTAATATATTATATCATATTATGTTGGCATTTTATGAGAAATATAGAAGCATGTCAAAAAGAAACTTTTATTAGATTGAGTTATATATGAAAGGAACATTAATGAATTTGAAATATTTTTTATTTGTAAGATGATTTATGAAAATATGATTATTTTATATGAGAAAGAATGTTTTTTTGATTGGTCATATTGAGGTCACATAACTGATGTATATTTATAAGGAACAAAAGAAAATACATAAGTAAGGAGAAAAAAGTATGTTTTTAGCAATGAAAGATTTAAAGTACAATAAATCAAAATATTCTTTAGTGGTATCTATGTTGATATTATTAACCTTTATGGTTTTATTTTTATCAGGACTAGCAAATGGATTATCTTTAGCAACTAGTGCATCTATTAAAAATGCAGAAGCAAATCATTATATAATAAGTGATGATGCTGATTCAATTATTACTAGATCAACATTAACAGAAAAGCAATTTAAAGAAGTGAGTGGTATGACAAGTAGTGAGGTAACACCAATCAATTTAATGAGAATGAATATGTACAAGAAAGATTCTCAAAAAAAGTTAGATGTTACTTATTTAGCCGTAGATAAAGAGAGTTTCATGATGCCATCAATAATTAATGGAAGTGAAATATCAGATGAGGAAAATACCATCCTATTAAATAATTCTTTCTTAGAGGAAGAAATATCTATAGGAGATACTATAATAGACTCAGGCTCTGGTATTGAAATGAAAGTTACAGGATTTGTGAAAGATGAAATGTTTGGACATTCTTCCGTAGGTATTATGTCTTTAAACACATTTAAAAATATAAGAACACAAATTAATAAAAATTATGAAATAGTTTATAATGCCATTGCTATTAAGGGAGAGGAGATAGCAAATATTGAGATAGCAAATACACAAGCTCTATCAAAAGATACTATTATAAAAAATATACCAGGATATGCAGAGGAACAGATGTCTATTAATATGATTTTATGGGTGCTTTTAGTAGTTTCTGCAGTTATTTTAGGAGTATTCTTCTATATTATTACAACTCAAAAATTAACGGAATTTGGTGTAATGAAGGCATTAGGAATGGAGATGAAAACACTAGCTGCAATGATTATTAGCCAAGTGCTTATATTAGCAGGTGGAAGTATGTTGCTTGGCAATATTTTAACATTTACTATGTCAACTTTCTTACCAAGTAGTATGCCATTTTCGCTACAGGTAGAATCAGCAGTGATAATTTCAATAGCCTTTTTAATAATTTCTATATTAGTTAGTTTGGTTTCTTTAAGAACTGTTGGAAAGGTAGATCCATTAATGACAATTGGAGGACATGAATAATGACAAAATATGCATTACAATTAAATAATGTTTCAAAAGTATATCAAGATGGAGAAAATGAAAATACTGTATTAGATAATATATCATTAAAAGTAAAACCAGGAGAATTTGTAGCTATTGTTGGGCCATCTGGTTCAGGTAAAAGTACAATGTTATCTATTGCAGGTGCATTACTTTCAAATACAAAAGGTGAAGTAATAATTGGAGATACATTGCTTGATAACAATAAGAAAAACTGGAACCTTGTGAGAAGAGAAAAAATTGGATTTATTTTTCAATCTCATCAACTAATACCTTATTTAAATGTAGGGGATCAGTTAAATCTAATAGCTAAAATTTCTAAAAAGAAAAATAAAAAGGAATTTGAAGTATATGCAGATGAGCTATTAGAAGATTTAGGATTATTAGATAGTAAAAATAAATATCCGAATAAATTATCAGGTGGAGAAAAACAACGTGTTGCAATTGCAAGAGCCTTTATGAATCAGCCAGATGTTATTTTAGCAGACGAGCCAACAGCAAGTTTAGATGGAGCTCGAGGTAGACAAGTAGTGGAGATGATTAGAAAAGAGGTTAAGAAGCGAAATAAGGCTGCAATCATGGTAACTCATGATGAAAGAATATTAGATTTGGTAGATATTATTTATAGAATAGAGAATGGTAAAATTCAAGTGTGTAAATAATAACACATATCAAAGGTGTTTTAAGGAAGATTTATAGAAAACAATTTTAATTAAAGATAAAAAACTATTATAAATAAGTGAAAATCAGGTTGTTGCACAGCTAGAGTTAATTGTGTAACAGCCCTTTTTATTATTACCTAGAAATTTAAAGAAATACTATAGCAAGTACAATAGAATTAGTGAAAAGAAAGTTGAAGTAGTATATAATTATAAAAAATGTAGTTATGAAGAAGAAAAGAATTATTAATTATACAATAAAGATTTATAAATAGAAAAGGAGTAGCTAAATGGTATCAATACTAGTGGTAGAAGATAATAAAAATCTAAGAATATTAATGTATGATAGATTAGAAATGGAAGGATATAAGATTTTTCAATCTGAAAATGGAGAAAAGGCACTTGAAGTATTAGAAAGTAATAAAATAGATTTATTGATAACCGATATTATGATGCCAACTATGGATGGCTATGAGTTAATAGATATATTAAGAAAATCAGGATATAATGTGCCTGTATTAATGGTAACAGCAAAGGATAGCTTTGAAGATAAAGAGATGGGATTTAGATTAGGTACAGATGATTATATGGTAAAGCCAATTAACATAAATGAAATGATATTAAGAGTTTCAGCTCTATTAAGACGTGCCCAAATAATAAATGAAAATATATTGAAAATTGGAGATATAATATTAAATTCTGACACATTAACAGTAGATACAGGAGAAGAGGTTTATGAACTTCCTAAAAAAGAATTCTATTTATTATATAAGCTATTAAGTTATCCTAAAAAGATATTTACTCGTCAACAATTATTAGATGATATTTGGGGAATGGACACAGAAGTGGATGAAAGAACTGTAGATTCACATATTAAAAAGCTTCGCAGAAAATTTAGTGAGAGAGAAGAATTTAAAATAGTAACTATTAGGGGATTAGGATATAAAGTGGAGAGGTATGTATGATAAATAAGTTTAAAAAATCTATAAGAGCTAAGTTTACATTGACTTTTATTGGGATTCTCTCTTTTTCTTGTATTGCGTCATTTGGATTAATGTATTTATTTCAAAGTGATTTTATGAAGTCTATTATATCAGATATTAGTTCGAATTATACAAATGAACAAGTTAATCAAATACATCAAAGGTCAATATTGATTATGAGTACCTTGATTATATGTGTAATTATTGGATCTATATTAATGTTTTTTGCAACAAAGACTATATCAAAACCTATAAAATATATAAGTAATATAACAAAGGAAGTATCAAAGGGTAATTTTGATATATCCATAGATTATGAAAGCACGGATGAAATAGGAACATTAGCTAAAAATTTCAATCTAATGATAGTTGAATTGAAAAATATGGAGTATTTACGTAAGGATTTTATAAGTAATGTATCCCATGAATTTAAGACTCCAATCTCATCTATTCAGGGCTTTGTAGAAATGATAAAAAACAAAGATTTACCAGAAGAGAAAAGAGATGCATATATAGATATAATCATTGAAGAAACAGAGCGGTTAAGCAATTTGTCCTCTAACATGCTTAGAATATCTAGATTAGATAATCAAAGTATTCCAAACAAAATAACAGAATTCTCTTTAGATGAGAAAATTAGAAAAGTTATATTATTATTAGAAGATAGATGGGATAAAAAGAATTTAGAGTTAGATATAAATTTAGAAAGTGTAGTGTTTAAAGGTGATGAAGATTTAATAGAGCAGGTATGGATAAATCTAATAGAAAACGCAATTAAATTTTCTGAAGATGGAGGGAAAATATCTGTAGAATTAAAAAATTTGGAAGAGGATGTAGTTGTAAAAGTTTCAGATACTGGTATAGGAATATCTGAAGAAAGTAAAGAAAGAGTATTTGAAAGATTTTATCAAGGAGAAACATCCCACTCTAAGGTGGGTAATGGTTTGGGGTTAGCAATTGTAAAGAGAATAATAGAGATATGCAGGGGAGAAATTGAGATAGAAAGTTGTGTAGGGAAGGGGACTAGATTTATTATTAGGTTGCCTAAATATTTTGATGGCGAGTGATTTTTTAGCAGATAGTGAGTAATCATTATCTGCTTTTTTGATATGAAGTATTGAATTTATATATTTTACAGAAATGTAAGCTAAGTGAAAGCTGAAACTCCCAAGCCTAAAGGCAAGGGGTTCTTTCTAGCTTGCGATTTACCAGTTGGAACCCCTATTTTTTCTAAGTTTAAGAGTTTTTATAAATATAAGAGAACATTTATATGTTAGTAGAATAGGATGTAATATATGAAAAATATAAGGATTATCGAGGAGGAAAACAATGAATATAGATAAATATTTAGAAGAACTTGATCGTAAATATGAATGCGAAACAAAAGAGTGTAAAGAAGAAAAACAAGAACACCATAAATGCAAACCTAAACCAGTATGCCCTCCAGGACCAAGAGGACCAAGAGGAGAACAAGGATGCCCAGGACCAAGAGGCGAACAAGGATGTCCGGGACCAAGAGGACCACAAGGGCCAAAGGGAGAAAAAGGAGATAGAGGCCCAGCAGGACCAGTAGGACCAGCAGGACCATCAGGACCATCAGGACCATCAGGACCAGCAGGACCAGTAGGACCACAGGGACCACAAGGGTTAGTAGGTCCAGCAGGCCAACAAGGACCACAAGGACCAATAGGGTTACAAGGTCCACTAGGAGAACAAGGGCCGGCAGGAGCAATAGGACCAACAGGACAACAAGGAGAACAAGGAGAACAAGGACCGCAAGGAGCACAAGGTATAGCGGGACCAACAGGTGCACAAGGATTACCAGGAGCACAAGGACTAGTAGGTCCACAAGGCCCACAAGGAATAGCAGGAGCACAAGGGCCAATAGGACCACAAGGGCCTATAGGACCACAAGGACCAATAGGACCACAAGGACCGACAGGAGAAACAGGAGCAGCAGGCCCAGGAGCTATGATAGCTTTTGCATCAGGTAGTGCTGTAACTTTATCTACCTTGGCAGGAGGAACAGTTGGTTCAGTAGCTTTACTAGGTTTTGGAAATTCATTTTCAGGAAGTGTACTTTCAGGAGGAACAATAAACTTATCACCAGCCACAGCGTTAGCTTATAATATGGCGTTCCCAGTTTCAAGAAATAGTACGATAACATCAATAGCTGCATATTTTAGTAATACTTCAGCTTTAACATTAGCAACTCCTGTAGCTATTACTGCAACACTATACAGTGCTTCTTCAGTAACTAGCAATATATTTAGCCCTATTTCAGGAGCTACTATAGCTCTATCTCCAGTTGTATCTGGAAATGTTTTAGCAGGAACAGTATATCATGGAATAGCATCACTTAATGTAAGTGTATCAGCTGAAACACGTTTATTATTAGTATTCTCTATTAGAGGAACAATAGCAACTACAATTACAGGTTTTGCTAGTTCAAGTATAACAATAAATTAACAAAACAATTATTACTTTTGAGTCGGACAAGCTGACGACTCAAAAGTACCCTCAGGGGCCAATGTCATCAACTTAGTAGAATTTAAGGTTAGTATAATTAAATTTAGACTAATATTAAATTCTATTTTTTTGAATAAATGGATGGCTAAAATCTAAGATTTATTCTGTGTTTACTAGCTCCAGAATCTGACCTACGGACAGTTAGTAACCATATAATTGGAAATAAGTAATTTAATAAATTTACTATTCTGAAAAACAAAAAAACCACCTATTCTAATGTGAAATTGGTTTGAAGAACAAACTCAACATAAGAAAGGTGGTTTATATTATCAACAATCAAGAATATATTATTTCAAAATTGAAAAAAACACTATAGAAGATGGTGATTTTATCATCACCACGTCCGAAAAAATTATATGAGTTTTATATTTATAAATTCCTTAAAACCTATAAAAATAACTCGAACAATATTTATATAAAGAAGACGGAAACAAAGATTTTAAGAATGTAAAACAAGGACTTAAATCCTACATAAAATTATAACGCCCTAGGGGTACGGAGTTACATTACTTGCAGATATAGGTTTTAAAAGTATGGATTTATTTAGATTTATAGATGAGGATATTAATATCAACTATATTAGAGTAAAAGCTTACGCCATCTTCTATTTTAGCTCCTTTATTATTTTTTAATAATTGTTGACAATAATAAAAAAAGATAATATTGTTAAAAGAACTTATACACGAACAGTTCTTAAAAACGTTCAATATAAAGGAGTTGTTTATTATGAATAAAAATTCAGCAGATTATGCAGATGAAATAATAGATCTTTATAATTTACTTTGGGATGATTTTCATAAGATTTCATTTGCACAATTTAAAAAATATAAGTTTACAGCACCTCAAGCAATGGCAGTACGTCAACTTAAACGTACCAGTTATATAACTTTAAAGGAATTAAGTGAGGACTTAAGTTTATCAAAAAGTACTGTGTCAGGAATTGTTGACCGTCTTGAAAAACAATGTGTAGTAGTGAGAGAAATACCTGAGGATAATCGTCGCACAGTTAGACTATCGCTTTCACCTGAATTTATTAAAGATACGGATAGTACTTATATTAAAAAAAATTGTATTTTAGATACTATTAAAAATACAGACATTAAAGATATAGAAAAAATGATTTATGGATTAGAAAAATTCCATACTATGCTAAGTGCTAATAGTAAGGCTGATAAAACTAATGGAGATGAAGAACATTATTAAATTATCTTGAAGAAGTTAGTATATTATTAAAATAAAATACGAAGGAGAAATAGATATGACAGAATTTTGGGAAGCAACTTTTATAGAAAATCAAATTATGTGGGGATTTGAACCCTCAGACTCAGCAATGGTTACAAAGGATTTTTTTATTGAAAAGGAAGCTCGGGATATATTGATACCTGGTATTGGATATGGTAGAAACGCAAAGATTTTTATTGACAACGGAATAAATATAACAGGGATTGAGATTTCAAAAACAGCCATTGATTTGGCAAGGCAGAATGGAATTGATATTAATATTTTTAATGGTTCAGTAGCTGATATGCCTTTTGATAACAAACTTTATGACGGTATATTTAGTTATGCACTTATTCACTTATTAAGTAATAGTGAGAGAAAGAAGTTTATTAAAGATTGCTATAATCAGTTAAAGCCAAACGGATATATGATTTTTACTACTATTTCAAAAGAAGCCCCAATGTTTGGAAAGGGCAAACAACTTGGCAAAGACTATTTCGAGATAATGGAAGGTGTAAAAATGTTCTTTTATGACTCAGACTCGGTAAAAGAAGAATTTGGAAAATATGGACTCGTAGAAGTTTCAGAAGTTGTTGAGCCACATAAAAATATGCCAAATAAACCTCCATTTAAATTTATAATGGTAAAATGTCAAAAAGAACTATAGCATTGTTCAAAAGAAATGGAACATATGAAAAATAATAAGAATTGTTCAATGAAGAAATGGCAAAGGGAAATTTAGAAAAGGTAATTGAAGTTAATGATACTGGAGACATTATTAATAAGACTTTATTGAAAATATAAATTTGATAGTGTATAATGTTAAGTATAGTTAAAGTCGTGAAAATTTAAGATTTTAAATAGTTTTCTAGGGTTCCGCAATTTATTTGATAGTTATGTTTTTAGATAATTTATTCTAATGTTAATATGGAGTAATATATTTAATTAAAGCAAATAGCTTATTAAGATAATTGGACTGGTCCGAGAGAAAACCCACAATATTTTTGTGGCCACGGAGGGATAAAAGCCCGGGAGGATGTGTTAATCATATCTTCTCGGGCTTTTTCTATGTTAAAAAAGTAAGTCGAGGAGGAATTTTAAATGAAAGATAAAAAAATAGGAAATTTAATTATTAAAAATGTATTACCAAGTGTTGGGGGAATGATGATGGTTTCCCTATATATTCTTTTTGATACTATTATAGTAGGACAAGGGATTGGTAAAGAGGGATTAGCAGCACTTAATATTGGGTTACCTATTTATAATTTAATATTTGGGACCGGAATACTTTTAGGTACGGGTTCAGGTGCCTATATGTCAATGAGTAGAGGAAGAAATAATATAGAAGAGGGTGAAAAATCTGTTCTGCATTCATTAGTGATTGGAGTAACTATTGGTATTATATATACTATAATAGGTCTTTTATTTTTAGAAAACATAGCAATGTTTTTAGGAGCAAATGATAATAATATAATGTTAGTTAAGGAGTATTTAGGAAGTATAATTATATTTATTCCTAGCTTTTTAATGGTATATAATATTTCAATTTTAGTAAAACATGAAAATAGAGCAAAGTTAAGTATGATAGCAATGGGAGCTGGTGGAATAACAAATGTTATTTTAGATTATATATTTGTATTTCCATTAGGGATGGGAATGAAAGGTGCAGGTATAGCAACTGGAATATCATCAGTTGTATCATTATTAATTTTATTAACACATTTTAAGAATAGAGAAATTAAAGTAGATTTTAAAAAGTTTAGGTTTGATAAAATTATTTTTAAAGCAATAGTTGTAATTGGAGTTGGGAGTTTTATTATAGAAATGTCATCAGGAGTAGCAATTTTTTTATTTAATAGAAAGTTGTTAGAGACAATAGGTGAAATTGGAGTATCTTCATATAGTATAATTTCTAATATTTCATTAATGATGGTAGCGATATTTACAGGGATATGTCAAGGAATATTACCTAGTATAAGCCATGACTATGGATCAGGAAAGCATGAAGACATTAAGAATATAGTTAAGGTTGGAAGAATACTGGCAGTAGGAATAGGGCTATTATTTATAACAGTAGGATATTTGTTCCCCGATAAAATTTCTTCTATATTCACTAAAGATTGGAGTGACATATTAGATGTAACTAAAGAAGGAATTAGTTTATACTTTTTAGCTTTTCCTATTATGGGACTAAACTTAATACAAATAAGTTACTTGCAAGGAACAGGAAGAGGAAAAAGGGCAACTTGGTTATCTTTATGTAGAGGGTTAATATTTATATTAATATTCATAAATATATTGCCAATGATATTAGGGGTGAAAGGTATCTGGTTAAGTATAGTAGCATCAGAAATAACAGTATTTTGCATATTCTTATTACTGATTAAGGATAAGAAACAGTTAATTTAAATAAAAAACAAAAAAATAGAGCTAGTATCCAGCGAAGGACTGACCAGGCTCTATACAATAATTAGCACATGTAGGCCCACTCACCTAGTCTACTTACTGAAGTAGTGGTTGCTAGGGTAAGTTGATTTCTAATGGTACGCAACATTCTTATGTTGAGGAATAACAGTAAGAAAAGTGTGAAGTAAGAGGTATGTTCCATTCACCAAAAATAAATTTGATTAATATAGTGAATAGTTACTAAAATTACAAAAATATGATAAAATAGAAAATGATTAAATAATGAATAAATACTGTAATTTATTCGAAGTCAATACTTAAAAAGGAGTGATGGTTTATGATTAAGATATATAGAGGATTTATAATAAATAGTGTATTAACGCAGGAGGTATGTATTAATTAATAGATATTAAATACTAAATACCTCCTGGCATAGTAAGTTTTAATTTAGAACCACAATGTAGGAGGAGAAAAAATGAATAAAATTAATTTGTATAATATTGGATTAACAGAAAGGTTTAAACAAGAGTCAACTATGTATGAAGAGAGCTTATATTTAGCAAGA
Organism: Clostridium gasigenes; assembly: GCF_017348895.1. Classification (NCBI taxonomy): domain Bacteria; kingdom Bacillati; phylum Bacillota; class Clostridia; order Eubacteriales; family Clostridiaceae; genus Clostridium; species Clostridium gasigenes. Next base: position 4,024,686 of record NZ_CP071376.1, on the reverse strand, counting down.
GTATCTGTTCAACATAAAGACAAGTATAAAGTAATTACTGAATATGGAGAATTATGGGCGGAGGTTTCAGGTAAGTTTAAATTTAAAGCCTTTGGAACAGAAAGCTTTCCGGCAGTAGGCGATTGGGTTATGGTTGATAGGATAAGTGATGATAGTGGTAATGCAATTATTCATCATGTTTTAAGAAGAAAAAGCAGCTTTGAGAGAACGGTTGCAGGAAATAGAAGCGATATACAAATAGTTGCTACTAATATTGATATAGTGTTTATCTGTATGGCACTGAATGATGACTTTAACATTCGTAGATTAGAAAGATATTTATCTATTGCCTGGGATAGCATGGCTACCCCAGTAATAGTATTAACCAAATCAGACCTTTGCGATGATGTTCAGGAAAAATTATTAGAGGTTGAAACAGTAGCTATAGGGGTAGATGTTTCAGTAACAAGTAGTATTAATGAGGACGGATATGATTCAATAAAATCATATATAATGGAAAATAAGACAGTAGCATTTATTGGTTCATCAGGTATTGGGAAATCTACAATAGTTAATGGATTGATGAATGAAGAAGTTTTGGCTACTGGTGGGTTAAGAAATGATGGTAAGGGTAGACATACTACTACTTATAGACAACTTGTGATTCTACCTAATGGAGGAGTAGTTATTGATACTCCAGGAATGAGGGAGTTACAAATTTCTAGTGCTGATTTTAATAAGACTTTTTCGGATATTGAAAACCTAGCTTTAAAATGTAAATTTTCTGATTGTAATCATGAAAGTGAACCAAGATGTGCTGTTAGAGCAGCAATAGAGAATGGTGATATTGATGAGCAACGCTTGGAAAACTACAGAAAACTTCAAAAAGAGCTAAAATATCAAGAATTAAAATCAAGTAAACTAGGAAAGAAAAAGATATATTAGAAAAGATTTATATGAATACCTTTCTCAAAAATAGGTTGTTAAATATGAACCATATGATGTTTATAATGAAGATGCAAGTAAGGCAGAAGCTATTTACTGTTCATAGAGTTATTGGTAAGTGTAACCCCGAAAATACGCCATCATCGAGGTTGTTGGAACGACTTTTAATGATAAGAGAGGGACATTTTAGAAAACCAGCTTATTTCAAAAAAACAATTGATGGGAAGGCAATATGGCATGATGCCTACCAATATTCCATATTGGAGGAAGATTGGTTTAATTCTACTAAATAATATATAGAACTTTGATAGACTTATTTATTATTTAGTAACTTATAAAGGTACAAGTAGTGCTTGAAAATATTGAAGACTTTAACTTTAGAGAATGTTCTATATTAAAATACCCCTAGGTGTTAATTCATATTTTGAATCAATACCTAGGGGCTTTTAAAATATAGTTATTAAAATTTACTTTTTGATTTATATATTGTTAGTATAAATTCCTCACCTAACTCTTGAAGTTTTGGCTCTATGTTGGATATTGACATCATATTTTTAATTATCATTGGAATACCTCTCCCAAGCTGATCTATAAACCTCATATTCTCCATATATTTAACAAGAAATGGATTTCTAGCAAAGGACACACCAACTTTCATCTTTTCTGTAGTTACAGTGTTTGGTAATCTTCCTGGACTTCTAAATTCTATTCTATCATTAAACATGAAAATTCTAATTTTAGATCCATAAATACTATAATTTCTATGAACTAATGTATTTACTAGAGCCTCTCTTAAAACTATTAGAGGATAATCCTCTTTTTCAGTTCTCTTAAGATCTTTTATAGTTGATGGGGTTAATATATTATTTTTTATAATAGTAAGTGTACTTTCAGCTATTTCTTGAATTCTTCCTTCAATCACTTTTTTATCGATTAACTCATCTGAAATGTCATTTCCATTAAAATGAGCAAAACTAATGCCATTTTGAGGTAAGCTATTACTCGGCATCTTACCAAATATCAATAGGCCACCTACAGAACAGACTTTTTCACCAGAAGAGATAGCCACCCGAAAAGGTATTTGTGAAGTGATAATAGGTACACCAAAGGCGGGCAGGGTCAAAACAGAAATGGGAAAACTGGTGTATTTAAGTTGAATTGGATACCTGAAATTCAAAGATTCGTAGATATAAAGAAGGAGGACAAGTACAGTTCTTTGAGTAATTATGGTATTTAGGGGTGTTAATAATATAACAAAGTATTGTTTATGACCATAATTAATTTTTAATTTATATAATATTTTTAAATTTTAATATTGATGCTATTATCTAGTTGAGGCAAACGATTACAAAAAAATATATAAATGGAGGATGAATCATTATGAATTATTATGAAGAAAGCTTAAAATTACATGAACAAAAGGTAGGTAAAATAGAGGTAGTGTCAAAGGTAGCAATTATAACAAAAGATGATTTAAGTTTAGCATATACTCCAGGGGTTGCTGAACCATGTAGGAAAATTTATGAGGATGAGGAAAACGTGTACAAATACACTTCGAAAGGAAATTTAGTAGCTGTAGTTACAGATGGAACAGCAGTTTTAGGGTTAGGAGACATAGGTCCTAAGGCTGGGTTACCGGTTATGGAAGGTAAGGCAATATTGTTTAAAGAATTTGCAAATGTAGATGCATTTCCAATATGCTTAGATACAAAAAATGTTGATGAAATAGTTAGAACTGTAAAACTTATATCACCTGGCTTCGGAGGAATTAATTTAGAAGATATTAGTGCTCCAAGATGCTTTGAAGTAGAAGCTAGACTTAAAAAAGAACTTGATATACCAGTATTTCATGATGACCAACATGGAACAGCTATAGTAGTGCTTGCAGGGATGATTAACGCATTAAAAGTGGTTGGAAAGAAAATTGGAGATATAAAAGTAGTTGTAAATGGAGCTGGATCTGCAGGAACTGCTATTTCAAATCTATTACTTTTATCAGGTGTGAAGAATTTAATTGCTTGTGATAAGGTTGGGATTCTATATAGAGGTATGGAAAAAATTGACGATGCTAAAACAGATTTAGCAGAAAGAACAAATCCAGATAACATTAAGGGATCTTTAGCTGATGCTTTAGTAGGTGCAGATGTATTTGTAGGGGTTTCTGCTCCTGGAGTAGTAAATCAAGACATGGTGAGGTCAATGAATAAGGATTCTATACTATTTGCAATGGCAAACCCAACACCTGAAATAATGCCTGATGAAGCAAAAGCAGCAGGTGCGAGAATAATAGGTACAGGACGTTCAGATTACCCAAATCAAGTTAACAATGTACTTGCATTCCCAGGAATATTCAGAGGAGCATTAGATGTTAGAGCTAGGGAAATTAATGAAGAAATGAAAATTGCAGCAGCGTATGCAATAGCTAACTATATTAAAGAAGATGAGTTAAATGAAAATTATATTATCCCTAGTGCTTTAGATAAAAAGGTATCAAAAACAGTTTCAGATGCAATAGCAAAAGCTGCTAGAGAATCAGGAGTAGCGAGAATATAGATTAAATAATATATACAAGGAGGTATATAATAATGAAAATTCCAATTAAGAGAACACTTGATAAAATTCCAGGCGGTATGATGGTTGTTCCACTTTTTTTAGGGGTATTAGTTAATACATTTTGCCCACAATTTCTAAAAATTGGTGGCTTTACAACCGCATTATTCAGCTCAACTGCATCAACAACAATATTGGCTTGTTTTATGTTTTTAATTGGTTCACAAATTAATTTCACATTAGCGCCAAAGGCATTAAAAAAAGGTGCACTATTAATAACAGGAAAATTTATAGTAGGTGCTGGAATTGGTATATTTGTAGGAAAAGTTTTTGGGCCTACGGGAGTATTAGGTTTATCACCATTAGCGATCCTTGCGGCATTAACAAATTGTAATGGTGGGTTATATGCATCGCTTGCTTCACAATATGGTGATGAAACTGATGTAGGTGCTTATGCGTTATTGTCTTTAAAAGATGGTCCATTTTTTACATTAGTTGCATTAGGTGCATCAGGACTTGCTCAAGTTCCTATTATGTCACTTGTAGCAGTATTAATTCCAATAGGAATAGGAATGATTTTAGGAAATATTGATCCTGATATGAGAAAATTCCTTGGAAGCAGTAAATTATTATTAATCCCATTCTTTTCATTTCCATTAGGTGCAGGAATGAATCTTGGAACTATTGTAAAGGCTGGAGGTCCTGGTATATTATTAGGAATAATAGCTGCCTTTACTGGAATAGGAGCTTATATACTTCTGAAATTATTTAAAGAAGAGCCTATAATTGGTTTAGCAACAGGGTCAACTGCAGGGAATGCTGTAGCGACACCAGCTGTTGTTGCAGCTGCAGATCCAACATTAGCTGCTATAGCAACAATAGCTACTGCACAAGTTGCAGCGGCATGTGTAGTATCTGCTATTGTTTGTCCATTTATTGTTTCTTATGCATTTAAATTGCTTAGAAAAAATAAAATGAAAAAATTAGATGAGGAAGCAGCTCAGGATAAAAAAATAATTATTTCATAAATAAGCGGTAAATAAGATATTTAGATAGCTGTTAAATTAAACACGGAAAAATGGAAGACAATAATGAACGAAGTGATATATAATAGGATTGAAGTATCTATTCCTATATTAATCCTTCTATCTGCATGCATGGTCTTCTATGGTTCCGTGTTTTTAAAGGTTTTTAATTATAAAAATTAAATTGGGATATATTAAGGTTAAGGTGATAAATATGAAAAAAGCAATGAAGTTGCAAACAAAGCTTACATTATTGATTATCACAGTAGTGTTTGTTTCTATATCTATAATAATTTTTTTTGTCGCCTCATGGATGACTGGAAATATTGAAAGCAAGGCTAGAACTAATATTATGAATGTAGCGGCTATGGTAGCACATTCTAGAGAAATAGTAGATGAGTTGGAGGCTAAGGATCCGAGCGGTCAGATTGGACCTTATGTTAATATGCAACTTAAGAATTTAGAACAGGTTGAATATATAATTGTAGCGGACATGGAGGGCGTTAGATATTCTCATCCAAACCCTGAAATGATAGGGAAAAATTTTGAGGGGGGAGATGAGTATAGAGTAGCTCAAAGAGGAGAAACCTATATTTCAGAGGCTACGGGGACTCTTGGAAAATCCTTGAGAGCTTTTACTCCAATATATGATGCAGAAAATAAGAGAGAGATAGGGTTTGTTTCTGTAGGTACACTTACCCACAGTGTTGAAACCGCCAAGCATACAGCCATTTTATATATAATTTTAATTGCGCTTGGTGGATTGACGGCAGGTATAATAGGGGCATTTTTATTAGCAAATAACATAAAGAACACTTTGCTAGGACTTGAGCCTGAGGAAATAACAAAGCTTTATAATGAAAAGATGGGAATTCTTGATGCTATTCATGAAGGGTTAGTAGCTGTTGATAATAGCGGTAGAATTACTCTTATAAATGATTCGGCCTTAAATATATTACACTTTGAAAATAATGTTAATAAAGAGCATATTATAGGGCAGAACATAGAAGAGGTTATTCCTAATACCCGTATGATTAATGTATTAGAAACAGGGGAATCTGAATTTGAAAAAGAGCAGAGGATAAATAATACTATAATAATGACTAATAGAATTCCTATAATGAATAGAGGGAAGGTTGTAGGAGCCATTTCTAGCTTTAGAGATAAAACAGAGGTGACCAGAATGGCAGAAGAGCTTACAGGTATAAAAAAAATGGCATGGTCATTAAGGGCACAGAATCATGAATTTATGAATAAGCTTCATACTATTGCAGGACTTATTCAGCTTGAAGAATATAAAGAAGCTCTTCAATTTATATCAGATGTGGCTAAGATAAGAAATAACATAAGCCGTATATTAACTGAAAATATAAAAGATATTTCTTTATCAGCAATATTGCTTTCAAAGTATAATAAGGCTGAGGAATGTAGAGTTAAATTAAAAATAGATGAAGATTCAAAATTAATAAAGTTACCTGAGTACATAACTTCAGAGGAAATAGGATCATTAGTAGGAAATTTGATAGAAAATTCTTTAGATGAAGTTAAAAATGATGGTACTGGAGAAATATACATAAAAATAATTGAAAAAGAAGAAATGCTGTATATAAAAGTTAAAGATAATGGACCTGGAATTCCAAAGGAGTATTGGGATAAAATTTATAATCAAGGATTCTCAACAAAAGATGGGCAACGAGGTCATGGGATGTATATTGTAAAGAAAATAATAGATGAGGCTAAGGGAACAATAGAATTTAAGGTGGATAAAGGTGTTCTTTGGAGTATAACTATACCTATGATAAGGGGTGAAAAATTTGATTGAAGTAATGATTATTGAGGATGATCCTATGGTAAGAGAAATAAATTCTAAGTTTTTAAAAAAAGTTGATGGGTTCAATTTGTATAAATCCGTTTCTAATCTTACTGATGCTAAAGAATTTTTATTAATAAAAAAACCTGATTTAATTTTACTGGATGTTTTTCTACCTAAGGAAAATGGTATTGATTTTTTAAAGTGGCTTAGAAGTGAAGAAATTGAAGTAGATGTAATTTTAATTACTGCAGATAAAACAATAGAAAGAGTACAAGAGGCTTTTAGATATGGAGCGCTGGATTATCTTATAAAACCATTTAGTTTTGAAAGATTAAAAGAAGCACTTCACCAATTTAAAGAGAGGCACTATAAATTTAAAAAAAGTAAGGTTATAGAACAAGATGAATTGGATAGATTAATTATAAATACAAACAGTTCACAGGATGAAGAAAGTTATACAAAAGGACTAAATAAATATACTTATAAGTCAATATGGGATGAAGTAGAAAAAAGTGATTATAAATATTTTACTGCAGAAGATCTGTCAGAAAAACTAGGAATAGCAAGAGTAACAGTTAGAAGATATTTAGAATACATGGATAAGGATAAAAAAATAGAAAAGTTAATAGAATATGGGAAAGTAGGTAGACCCCAGTATAAGTATAGAAAAAATTAAATTGATTAGGTAAATTATTAGAAAATTAGGAGGCATTTATGGGGAAGTGTAATAACAAGATATCCATTTCATCCACATAAAATACTTCATATGTAAGGAAAAATTTTACAGGCATTATTGAAAATAAAATAATTTTAAGACTTGAACTGTAATAGAGATAAAAACTTTATTGCAGTTTTTTTATTTGAAATTTTATTAATATAAATCAAAAAAAACTTTTTTACTTTGATTTTTTGCTGTTTTTATATTGCGAGGACTTAAATAGCTGATTCCGATTGGATAAGAAGGTTAGTAAGAATGCACATTAAAATCTAAGTGATATTATAAAAAGTACAGATTTATTTTATTTAGGAGTTATATGAAAAAATTTATGTATAACGTATTAGATTTTAGAAAATAATAAAAGTAATATTTAAATACATTTATGTAGATAATTCTAGAAAAGCTAAGTTAAAACAATAACAATAAGCAAAAAACGACAATTTTAGCTTTTAATAGAATGGTTTTTGCGAAAAAAACATGATATTATAAATGATATTATAATGATATTATAATTATATAAATAAAAAGGAGTGATATGAATGAGGATAGCAATAGCTGGAGCAGGAGCTATGGGAAGCAGATTCGGACTTATGTTACATAAAGCAGGTAATGAGGTTATACTACTTGATAAGTGGGCTGATCATGTTAATGCAATTAATAAATCAGGATTAAGAGTAAATTATAATGGTGAAGATGTGGTTGAAAAAATACCAGCATTTTTCCCAAGTGAAATGGAAGGGTATAAAGGAGTTATTGATACTGTAATATTATTTACAAAAGCTATGCAATTAGATGATATGTTACAATCAATTAAACCAATATTATCAAAAGACACTAAAGTATTATGTTTATTAAATGGATTAGGTCATGAAGATACTGTTGAAAAGTACGTTGATAAAGAAAATATATTACTTGGAAACACTATGTGGACAGCTGGATTAATAGGACCTGGCGAAGTAAAACTTTTTGGAAATGGAGAAGTTGAACTTCAAAATGTATATCCCGGTGGAAAAGAAGCTGCATTAGAAGTTGTAAAGGTACTTAATGAGGCTGGATTAAATGGAATATATAGTGAAAATGTAATGTATTCTATATGGAGAAAAGCTTGTGTAAATGGTACTTTAAATGGAACATGCACTATTTTAGATGCAAATATTGCTAGTTTTGGAGCAACAAGTGTAACTGATAAAATTATTAGAACAATTATTAATGAGTTTGCTGCGGTAGCTGCAAAAGAAGGTATTAATCTTGATAGTGAAGAAATTGTAAATCATGTTAAATCTACATTTAATCCAAATGGAGTAGGTAAACACCATCCATCGATGCACCAAGATTTAATAAAAAACAATAGATTAACAGAAATAGATTATATTAACGGGGCTGTATGTAAAAAGGGTGCAAAATATAATATTCAAACACCTTATTGTCAGCTTTTAACTGAATTAGTTCATGCAAAAGAAGAGATTTTAATAGCACAATAATAAAGGAGAAATTTGAAGATGTCGAATAATAATAAAATTACCATTAAAGATTTTATTAACAAAGTCCTAGCCGGAACAGCGCTGGGAATAATTGTAGGTCTTATTCCAAATGCTGTTTTAGCATCCATTTTAAAGTTATTTGAACAAACAGATATTGTAGTAATGTTAACTCGTACTGTTTATATGTTTCAATTAGCTACTCCATTATTAATTGGAGCGCTTATTGCATTACAGTTTGGATTTAATCCAATGAAAATGGCTGTTGTTGCAGGAGCTGCTTTTGTAGGTTCTGGCGTTACTACCTTTAATCCACAAATGCAAAATATGGTAAATAATGCAATGGGAGCGTATGTTAGTGCTGGAACAGGTGATATAATAAATACTATGCTTACTGCATCAGTAGCAGTTATTTTAGTATTATTAATTGGAGAGAAGTTTGGATCAGTAAGTATAATACTTTCACCTATAGTTATCGGTGGTGGTTCAGGATTAATAGGGCTACTTATGCTTCCTCATGTAAAAGGTTTAACAGCTATGATTGGTACTGGAATTAATTCATTTACCAATTTGCAACCTGTAGTAATGAGTATTTTGATAGCTTGTTCATTTGCTGTATTAATTATTTCACCAATATCAACAGTTGCTATTGGTATGGCTATTCAATTAAATGGTATATCAGCAGGTTCTGCTGCTGTAGGAGTTGCTGCAACAACTATAGTATTAGTTGTTCACTCTTGGAAAGTAAACAAGTCAGGTGTTACAATGGCAGTGGGATTAGGTGCAATGAAGATGATGATGCCAAACTTATTCCGTTATCCAATTATCTTAGTACCTATTTTATTTACTTCTGCAATATCTGCTATACCAGTTGCCATGTTTAATGTTATGGGAACACCTTCTTCAGCCGGCTTCGGATTGGTTGGGTTAGTTGGACCATTAGCATCTATTGATGCAGGATTAAATGTATTTGCTGCAGTATGTATATGGTTTATTATTCCTACAGTAGTAGCAATAATATCATTAATATTATTTGAAAAAGTATTAAAGTTATATAAAAAAGAAGAAGTTTTTATATATCTTGGATAAAATAGAGAATTAAAAAATAGAGTTTCTAGAATTAGAACCTAAGAGCAATAGTTTTCTACCAATTAGCAACGTCTGCAAGCCTCTTTTGGCATGCGGTCACAAGCCTTTAGGGCAATAACCTATGGTAGAGGAGTATATTTCTAGGTGAAAATAGAATAATTTTAAGAATTGAACTGTAATAGAGGTAAAAATTTTATTACAGTTTTTTTTGTTTAACAAAAATAGATTATGGGATAGAATATAAAGTGAAAATAGAGATGGTTTAATTGTTATTCCCACAAATATTTAATACGATTCATTAGAAGCCAATAATTAGAGTAAAAGGATTATCGTATGATATAATAGGCATATAAGTAATGCTTTTGTATAATAAAATTATATTTGGAGAGCCATTCTAAAAGCTGGAACGGTTTTTGTTACTATGAATAACTAAATTCCCAATATGCTAATAGATATTGAGAACGATAATATAAAGATGGGGTGTAACTTTTGTCAAATAAAGATAATAATTTAAAAGAGGAAATAGTTAATCTTATTAGTCAAGGAGATAATGATAGAATAGAATTTAGGCATCATAGTGGTGGTCCAAATTTATTAGGTAAGATTATCTCATCTTTTGCAAATGCATCAGGTGGCAAATTGATTTTAGGGGTAAATAATAAGGGCAAAATCGTTGGTTGTAAAAAAGATGATGTAATGGATACCTTTAATAAATCTAAAGAGAAATTGATACCATGTCCTATTGTTTCAATAGAATTTATTGAAATAGATAAAAAGGTACTGGCGATTATTTCTATAGAAAAAAATCAGAAAATAATTTCATCTAGTTTAGGCGTATTTAAAAGAATTAACAATTCTGAAGAAATCATGGTAACAGAAGAAATAAAGAGAAAACAGTTAAATGCAGTTACCAAAGATGAAATTAAAGATACTGTTGGTGAAATGGCTCAGCAAATTTCACAGCTTACAATTACATTAGAAGATACTATACAACGATACAGAAGCCAAAACAAACTAAGTAGAAAAATTATTGAATGGATAGCCTGTGGAATAATTGGAATTATTTTATCAATGCTTATTCACCTGTAAGGAATAGTAATTCTGGCTTGACATTGACATTATCAATGGAATTTAGAGAAGATTACGCCTGTTCAGTACAGAAATTATCTTCTCAATGCAGCATAGTTTTTTTGATTGTCATTTACGAAGGATACCTTTTATATAGTAGGAGTTATGTTTTTTTGAATTAATTTCATAAAGGTATCAGGTGTAACAATTCTTACTTTAGAATTTTCATTTAATTTAGTTACTACATATTGAACATTATCCATAGTTTTACTCCATACATGAACGTAAACAAAAGTATATGAATCAGCACTTTTAATATCTGTATAGCCTAAATTAATCCTATTATTAACATTATTAATTAGTTGCGCCTCATTTTCTAGACCTTCCCAAAGCAAATCACGACAAGATACTATAGGCTTATTATTTGACCAAATTATTTTTCCATCATAGGTACTATTTTTTTCATAGTTAAGATAAAAAAGACCATTTATATTAGAGTGACAAGTATAGTTATCCCATAGATCTTTTCTGTAGAAAGCTTCATCATCAAGTATTAGTACATTCTTTTGATCAACTTTTTTCATATACTCATTTAATCTTTTGGTATAAGTACCTAGCTTATTTATAGGAAATTTACTAGGATACATATAACCATTTCCAGAGGGCGGAACTACATAATTATCATTGTGTTTTGGAGAACTAGCACTTTCATAGTATTTACTAAAAACTGTAGGGGCTAAGTAATAAAGTGATGGACTTATAGACCAACCTAAATTGAAATTGCCTCTACTTTGGGAACCGTACCAGCTTTTTGAACTGTAGTTACTTCCAAGAAACCATTGTTGATTATCACCATCAGACATAATAAATGTTATATAATGAACACCATCTTCTTTAGGGATTTTATTATTAGATTTTTGATTATGTGTAGCTAGTGGATAGGAACTTAACACAGATAAATTATAAGACCAATCAGAAGCAATTACATCTACTCCAAATTTTGAAGCTATATTCACATTAGTATGTTCATCAGGCCCCCAACCCAAACAACGTGAAGTGTTATCCATAGATTTAAATATAGTATCTCTTAAAGAATTATCATTTACATCATCTTCATAAAATATTAGAGATTTTGACATTATTGAATAATCTCTTAAAGCTATATATTTACTAGGAGATAGTTCTATAACAGTAGAATGATTTAGGCCCAAGTTCCAAAGATTATTATATGCCCAATATTTATCTGTATCTCTACAATCTTTAATTAAATTGCTTACTCCAGCACTTTTAATTTTAGATTCTAAGGATTCTTCAATTACTATTGAATCTTCTAAGCTCGCAAGAGAGCAAGCATTATTTATAGATGGACCTTTTAAGTTACTATATAATATATATCCATTTATATAGTTTTTAAATTTACTTAATAATTGCCAAGGATCTTGAATATTTGTATATTTAACATTATGACTATCATTTAAATCTTTAAGCCAAATTTGGTAGTCAGGTTCATTAGAACTAAGTATATAAATCTGATCATCCGATTTAGTTGCGACTAAACCTTGAAGGGTAGATATCATGGTTTTTTCTTCATTACTCATACCATTTTCTGAGATAACATATAGATGTTTTGGAATTATAGAATTTTTAATATATGAATCATTGATATCTAATATATGATCTTTAAAGAATGATGAGTAAACATTACAATTAGAAGGCTTTTTCATAAGATTTGTATCTGAAAGAGTTTCTGAATAAGATAGAATGGGGGAAAAAGAATATAATAGTGTTAAAAGTATAAATGAGCAGATTTTAATAGATTTTTTCATAGTTACATACCTCGCATATAATTATTGTCCAACATTTATTATGATTAGTTAAAGAACTGTAGTTTATTCATTGGAGTAATTGTTAATTGAGGAAAATAGTAAATAAAAATAATTTTAGTGGGAAGTTAGGGATTCCCTAAACGCATTTCAAATGAAATGCGTTTACTTTTTGTGTTAATTTAGAACTTATTAAAATAAGTATCATATCTTATTAGTATAAATAATAACAATTTCTTACAAAAAGAAAAACCTTTTGTAAAGGGGTAAGGGGCAACGATGATAAGAGCAAATAGAACACTTAATTCAATTAAATTGAATGATACTGCGAAGGTTACAGCTTTAATAGTAGATGGAGAGCTAAGAAGAAGATTCCTTGATTTAGGAATAATAAATGGAACTGAAATCAGACCTTTATATGCAAGTCCATTAGGAGACCCAACAGCTTATTTAATTAGAGGTACTGTAATTGCAATAAGGGAAGATGAAGCAAGATTTATTCAAGTAACAAATTGCTAAATAAAGCTTATTAAGAAAGGGGCAGGATAATGGGGTTAACAAAGAGTTCTACAGGCTTAAATATTATGTCTAAAGTAAAGAAAATTAGCATTAAGGATATTAATTATACAATAGGATTAGCTGGAAATCCAAATGTAGGAAAGAGTACAGTGTTTAATGAATTAACTGGGTTAAATCAGCATACTGGTAATTGGCCGGGTAAAACAGTAGCTAATGCAGAAGGTGTATATGGATATAGAGAATGTGGATATAAAGTAGTTGATTTACCAGGAACCTATTCTTTATTATCAAATTCTGAAGAAGAGGAAATCGCAAGAGATTATATATGCTTTTCAGAATATGATGCAATTGCAGTAATAGCAGATGCTACTTCATTAGAAAGAAATTTAAATTTGTTTCTTCAGGTTTTGGAAATATCTGATAACGCTATGTTGTGTGTGAACCTTATTGATGAATCTGAGAAAAAAGGTATAGAAATTAACTTTGAAGAATTAGAAAAAGAATTAAAATGTAAAGTTGTTAAAGCTGCAGCTAGACAAGGTGTTGGAATTGAACAATTTAAAGAAGAAATATCCAAAATAGTAAAAGAAAAAAATCAGCAAGGATTTAAAGTTCAATATAATAAAGAAATAGAAGATGCAATTACAAAAATAAGTGATTTGTTGACTATAGAAATAAGTGATAAAAAGAAGCGGTGGCTAGCACTAAGATTAATAGAAGGCGACAGGGTTTTATGTGAGTCTCTAATTAAAAGATTTAAAATAACAGAAGACATAGTTTTTGAAATACACAATATAAGAGAAAAGGTTAAAGAAGAGCTAGGTGAAGGTTCTATAAGTGATATAATAGTAGGAACAATTATTAAAAAATCTGAAGAGATTTGTAAAAAGGTTGTATGTGCGCCTGAACAATATACATTAAGGGATCAAAGAATAGATAAAATATTGACATCTAAATTAACTGGAATCCCAATAATGATTTTGCTTTTAGGAGTAATATTATGGATAACAATAACCCTTGCAAATATTCCCTCAGAAATTTTATCTAGGATGTTTGCAGCAATAGAGATTAAATTAAGAGAATTCTTTATCTATATTGCTGCACCAAGCTGGTTAACGGGTGTATTAATAGATGGAATGTACACAACAATAGCTTGGGTAACGTCGGTTATGTTACCACCAATGGCGATTTTTTTTCCTATGTTTACATTATTAGAAGATTTAGGATATTTACCAAGAATAGCATTCAACTTAGATAAGTGTTTTAAAAGATGTTGTTCATGTGGAAAACAAGCACTAACAATGTGTATGGGCCTTGGGTGTAATGCTGTAGGTGTAATTGGTTGTAGGATAATAAACTCACCTAGAGAGAGATTAATGGCAATAATAACAAATAATTTTATGCCGTGTAATGGTAGATTTCCAACATTAATTACAATTGCCACAATATTTATTGGAGCAACAGTTGGAGGTATAGGAAGTGTTTCTGGAAATATTATAGCTGCAGCAAGTGTAACAGCTATAATAGTTTTAGGTGTGTTTATGACACTCTTAGTATCTAAAATATTATCTAAAACCTTTTTGAAGGGGATGCCTTCTAATTTTGTTTTAGAATTACCTCCATATAGAAGGCCACAAATTGGAAAAGTTTTAGTAAGATCAATTTTAGATAGAACATTATATGTATTAGGAAGGGCACTTGTAGTTGCAGCACCAGCTGGAATAGTTATTTGGATATTTGCAAATATTTCTGTAGGAAATAATTCTTTATTATGTACTTGTGCAGAATTTTTAAATCCATTTGCTAATTTAATAGGAGTAGATGGATATATATTAATGGCATTTATATTAGGGCTACCAGCAAATGAAATAGTATTGCCTATAATAATAATGAGTTATTTAAGATCATCAACAATGTTAGAACTAGATAGTGGAATTCAGCTTAGAGAGTTATTAATTGCAAATGGGTGGACGTTATTAACAGCTATAAACGTTATGTTGTTAAGCTTAATGCACTATCCTTGCGCAACAACTTTAATAACCATAAAGAAAGAAACAAAGAGCTTTAAGTGGACATTTTTAGCATTCATAATACCAACAATATGTGGTGTGGTAACTTGTTTTGTTGTAACTCAAATATGGAGATTTATATAGCTATAACAAAAAAGCACTTTGGATTAAATTTTCCAAAGTGCCTTTTTTATGTATTAATTCTTTTTGCTATTTGTAACTTTTTCTTGATGTTCACTATTCTCTGTTCTTTTAGTGCCAACATTAACATTTTGTTTGTTTTTTTCTTTACTATTACCTTTAAACATTAATAATCACTCCTCTTCAAATATTATCTTTTCCTTTTGAAAGTAGTAATATTCACTTGTTTTTAATATATTACACTTACTTTATAAATCGTTCACTAGGTAACATACCATTTATATATTCTTATAATGGATATATCTAAAGTTAAAAAAACCCAAAAATTCAAATAAATATGGTACAATGGATAGAGGTAAATTATACTACTGTTATGCAAGCTAAAAGAAAATTAAGAAAGAAAGGTAGAGGTAAAGTAAATAATATGAAAAAGCTAATGATCGTATTTAAGAGAGATTTAAAAAGCATTTTTAAAAATCCAGTAGCACTAATTATTGTTTTTGGAATATGTGTTATACCAGCTTTATATGCCTGGGTTAATATAAAAGCTTGCTGGGATCCTTATGGAAATACAAGCACTATGCCAATAGCGGTAATAAATAATGATAAGGGCGCTAATATGGTGGGAGAAAATATAAATGTAGGAGGGGAAGTAGTAGAGGAACTTAAAAGCAATAAAAATATAGGTTGGAAATTTGTTTCTAGGGAAGATGCAGATATGGGAATTGTTGATGGAACTTATTTTGCAACCATAGAAATACCAGAAAGTTTTTCGGAAGATTTGACTAGTATAGTAACCGATAAGAGTAAAAAAGCCCAGATAATTTATAAGGTTGACACGAAGGCAAACCCTGTAGCAGGAAAAATAGCAGGAGTAGCAGAGGGAACTTTAATAGATCAAATTACTTCGAATTTTATATCAACTGTTAATAAAAAAGCTTTCCAAAAGGTTAAAGGATATAAAGAGGATATAAATAAAAATCGTGATGATATAATAAAACTTAAAAATTCAATTATAACAGCAGGAAGCGATATGGATACTATAGTAGCTGTTTTAGAGAATGTAAATGCGAACTCTGGTAATTTAAACACTTATTTAAAAGTGGTTAAAGATACAATGCCAGCTTTAACAGGTGGTATAGCAATAGGACAAACAACAACTCAAAATACAGAAAATTTAATAAAAACAACTAATGATAGCTTAAATACATCTTTTAAAACTTTGAAACAAAATTTAACGGAGATGAAGATAAGCATTGATAAAATAACAGCTATTTTAGATACAATAAATAACAATGAAAACACAACGGAAGTAAACAATCAATTAAATACTGTAAATAACAATATAAATCTTATAAATGATAATATAAATTCTAGTATACAATACCTTGAAGCTATTAATAAGGTAAATACAAATGAAGCAATATCTCAAACTATAGTTAGTTTAAAGTTATTACAAAGCAATTTAAATGATCGCGCTTCTTTAGTAACATCAATTTCAAATGATTATTTAAATGGGAAAAAAGATAATGATGAGGTTATGAAACAATTAAAGAGTGATTTGCAGAAAATATCAGAAGACATAACAAAGACAACAAATCAGTTTGAAAATAATACAATGCCCGCTTTAAATGAAATAGCTTCTTACTTAACAAATGCAACAAAGGATGCATCACAACTTTTAAAAAGTTCAAATGGGGCAGTTGAAGGAGTTAATACTTTAATAACTTCAGCTACAGATGGAAGCCAGCTTACAACGAAGGTTTCTGGAGATCTTTTAGAACAGTTAAAACAGTATAAAGATGAAATAAAATATTTGGGTAATCAATTATCAAAAATAAATGATAATGATTTAAATACCATATTTGCAATACTTCAAAGTAATCCGGATTTAATGGGTGAATTTATATCAAATCCATTTAATATAAAAGAGGTTAAAGTCTATTCTGTTCCAAACTACGGCTCTGCAATGACACCAGTATATTCAGTACTAGCCCTTTGGGTTGGTGGTTTAATTTTAACGTCAGTATTAAAAACTGAAGCACCAAAATTTAAAGGTACGGAGAATCTCACAATAAGAAATAAGTATTTTGGGAAAATGCTTATCTTCGTAACTTTAGGTATAATACAGGGGATAATAATAGCTTTAGGAAATATATTTTTACTTAAAGTGTATTCAGTTAATCCATTCTTAATGGTGATATTCTCAATATTATCATCTATAACATTTTCAATCATAATATTCACAAATGTATCTTTAGTTGGAAATGTAGGTAAAGCTATTAATATAGTATTTATGATTATACAATTAGCGGGTTGTGGCGGTAGTTACCCTATACAGTTAGATCCACTTATATTTAGAATATTACAACCACTATTTCCATTTACCTACTCAGTAGGAGGATTTAGAGAGGCTATTGCAGGTCCTTTAAGCAGTAGCGTTGTTTTAGATATAGTAATGTTATTATTATTCTGTGCATTATATATTATATTAGGTTTTATTTTTAAACCACGTCTGCATAGTATTGTAAAAGTGTTTGAAAAGAAATTCCATCAATCAGGTATAGGCGAATAATTGAGGTGAAATCATGAAAATGTTATTTAAAATATTCAAAAGAGATTTAATAAAAATTAAAAAAAATTATGCAGCTGTGATAGTAATAATTGGACTTTGTATTATACCATCACTATATGCTTGGATAAATATTGCAGCCTGTTGGGACCCCTATGCAAATACCGGTGATTTACCAGTAGCAGTAATAAATAAAGATGATGGGACACTAATAAATTCAACAGAAGTAAATGTTGGAGATCAAGTAATAGAAAACCTTAAAAAAAATAAATCAATAAAGTGGGAAGTAATAGATGAGTGGCAAGCTAATAATGATTTAAATGAAGGAAAATATTATGCTATTATAGAAATTCCACAAAATTTTTCAAGTGGGTTAGTAAGTTTAACTACAAGTAATCCTAAAAAGCCCAATATAATTTATAAAGCAAATGAAAAGACTAATGCAATTGCTACTAAAATTACTACTGTAGCTAAGGATAAGTTAACTAAAGAAATAAAATTAAACTTTGTAAAAACCGTTAATGAAAAAACTTTTGATGAATTAAACAAGGTAGGATTGCATTTAGATAATACTAGTGTAAAGGTGCTAGGACTTAAAAATGTAGTAGATACAGCTAATGAAAATTTGATAAATATTAAAGGGTATATAGATAGTTCTTCTAAAAATGCTCAAGATTTAAGTAAGTATATAGCAAGTATTAAAAATGATTTACCACTTATTACAGATCAAATAAATAATTTGCAAAATGTAACAGAAGCAAGTAAAAAGTTAGTGACTGAAACCAAAAGTAATTTGGCTACCGTTAATGGTAATATTAATGGGGATATTATGCAATTACAAGTAGTATCACAGAAAGTAGATACTTTGCTTAAGAATATTAAGAATCCATTAACTCCAGAATATGAAAT
This sequence comes from Clostridium gasigenes, assembly GCF_017348895.1. Taxonomy (NCBI): domain Bacteria; kingdom Bacillati; phylum Bacillota; class Clostridia; order Eubacteriales; family Clostridiaceae; genus Clostridium; species Clostridium gasigenes. The sequence continues at coordinate 4,006,048 of NZ_CP071376.1, read as the reverse complement.
TAATAAAAGTATTAAGCAATTAGAAAGTTATAAAGAAACCCTAGAAAATTTAGTGGATTCTACAATTAAAGAGGTGCAAGGAATTAACTCAACTATTGATAATGAACACTTAAATTCACTAGTAGCATCACTTAATAACATTAAAGAAGAGCTGGCACAAGAGGAAATTGCCTTAAATAATTTAAAAGATGAATTTAATAAAGGCGAAATAAGTGATAAGAAGTCTAGGGATATAGATTCAGTGATGAAAATTAATGATGAATTAATAAATAGAATATCAAAGGTATCTAATGAATTTTATAAGAGTGGGACAGCTACAATTAATAATATTGCAAGTATTACTAATTCCAGCTTAGATGAGCTGAATTTAATATTAGAAACAACAAAAATTATAGTGCCACAATTAAATGCTTTGGCTAATTATGGTATAGCATCTAGTAATGAAGCTGTAAAGGCTGCAAATGAGTTAAATAGTAAAATAACATTAATACAAACTGAGGTAACAGACTTAAATAATAAATTAAACGGGTTGAATGAAAATAGTTTAAATAATATTATTGATATAATGGGAAAAAATCCAGAGGAAGTAGCTAGCTTTATAGCTTCTCCCATAGAAGTAAAAGAAGTTGATGTATATGGCACAGGTGTATTTGGTATAGGATTAACTCCGTTTTATACAGTGCTTGCTATATGGGTAGGAGCACTTTTGGCAGGAGCTTTATTAACAACAACTTGCGAAGATTTTGAGGTGGGACCGCAGCCTAATATGTTGCAAAGACATTTTGGGAAAATGATGATTTTTATTAGTTTAAGCTTAATTCAAGCTATTATAGTTACATTGGGGGATTGGTTAATACTAGGGATACAGGTTTATAACTTACCTTTATTATTTATATTTGCTATTTTAACATCAATTACTTTTACAATAATAATCTTTACTTTAGTATCAATATTGGGCAATGTAGGTAAAGCTATTGCTGTTATCATAATGGTTTTTCAAATAGCGGGTGCAGGAGGTATATATCCAATACAAACTAATCCACAAGTTTTTGGAGTGTTATATCCATTATGGCCATTTACGTATGCTATAAATGGTTTTAGAGAGGCAATTGCAGGTCCATTTTGGAAAACAGTAAATATAAGTATTGTAGTACTTATAATATACTGTATAATATTCATAGTTCTTTCGATATTAAAAAAACCATTCTATAAAATAACCCATTTTATGGAGTATAAATTTGAGAAATCTGAATTGTAAAAAATACAGATATTTTAACTTTATTTCAGCTTTTTATTTAATATTTAGTTGCCATTTGTGAAACTAGAGAAGAGGCAAATGCAGCAACAAGATAATAAGGGACATATACAGGTAATATTTTATTATAACCAGTACATGTTCCTATCCTTTCTATTACATTAAATTAACTTTACAGCTAATTTTTCAAGTTTTTCTCTAACATCATCTGTAAGGTCTGAATCAGTAATTATAACATCTAAATCATCTAAAGTAGAAAATCTATAAGTACCATCTACATTAAACTTTTCTTTTTCTACAAGTAAAAATACCTCTTTACTATTAGAAACTATAATTTCCTTAACATTACCATCTTCTAGTGTAACAGTTCCTACGCTGTTTGTAGTTAAATTAACTCCTGAACTCCCGACAAAACCTTTGTTAAAAGTATATTTAGATATGCTATTAATTACTTCAGACCCAAGAACTGCACCAGATTTATTATCATATACGCCACCTATGCATATTAGCTTAGTAGTTTCATTATTATTAAAAAGAGGTGGTATTAAGGGCATATTAGTTATTAAAGTTATTTGCTTAGTACTATTAGCTATTAATTTAGCTAATAGAAAATTAATACTTGAGGTATCTAAAAAAATTACATCTCCATTATCTATAAGGGAAAAAGCTTTTTCAGATATAATCTCCTTACTACTTAAATTCACGCTCATTCTAGTAGCTATATGGCTAGATTTAGAAACTTTTCTATTTAATATAGCTCCACCATAGGTTCGTTGAAGAGCCTCGGCTTTTTCTAGTTTTTGCAGATCCTTTCTTATCATACCTTCTGAAACATTAAACCTTTCACTTAATTCTTTTACCTTTATTCTACCAGTTTCACTAAGAATACTTAAGATATGTTCTAGCCTTTCTTCAGTAAACATTTAATCACTCCATTAATTATTATCATTTAGTATTGTTGTTGATTAATATTATAACATTATTATATTAATTTACAAAATATCTTGAAAAAAAGTTTCAAGTAGAGTAGAATAAGAATAAATAAGAGATAATAATAAACAATAGTCAACAATGAGAAAAGCTGAAGACGATATAATTTAGCGTAATAAGATAATGCTTAGCGTCATATTTTATATATTTATGAGGAAAGGAGATGTTTTAGACATCTCCTTTCCTTTTAAGTTGTTTAAATCAATTGGGTCTGATATTCCATTAGTATTTTTATCCTCTCTCGAATATTCTTCTGGTACTTCTAACTTTTTTATATGAGTTAAACATATTGAAATACTTCTCTAAAAGTAGTAAAATATATTTGTAATGGTAGACAAATATGGTAAAAAACGTCGAAAATAGAATTCTAGAGAGTTTAGAATTGCAGTATCCTAAGGGAACTGAAAGAAAATAACAAGTCAAAGATTCTGAGAATATTTTGTGCTAGTCGAAGAGCCGCAGCGTAAAATAGGCTAGTTATTTTGGGAAACTCATTAAAATAATTACTGAGAAAGTAGTACAATTACATGATATACTCATAAATTATATTAATGTACTTAAAAATTGTCTGTTATTTTTAAAAATTCTTAACAAAAAAAAGGTGGGGTTATAAGTGAATGTGAAAAAAATAATACTAGCAGCAATGTTAGTATCTTCAATGACTATAGGAATAATGGGATGTTCTACAATTAATGACGATAAAAATGATAATACAGAGAAGGTAGATAAAGATACTAATGATGTTATTGCTGAAGAGAAAAAGCAAAATGCAGATGATAATAAACCAGCAGCTAATAGTACTAATAAATTAGAAGATAATAATAAATCAAGTCAAGATTCTACCAAAAACGATGGTGATGCTTCTCAAGAAAAACCATTGCCGTCTAACGATAACATAAAAGAAAAAGTTTATTCAGAAAACAATATCACTGAAAAAATTAAAAATTATATTATTAATGATCAAGAAAACAAACCAGAAGCACAAAAAATAAAATGGAGTAAAACATTCCTAGATCAAGTTGATATTGAAAGTTTATATAAGAAATATATAGCTAATGCGGGTAAAACTGACGACTTAGAGAGCTTTGCAAACTATATAAATCTAAACGCGCCTATTTCCAGTGGCTGGGAAGATCTATTTAAAAAAGATTTATATGATGCATATGGGGAAAAAGTTGTTAGATTAGAACCTTTGAAAGATAATCTATACCAAGCATATATTGTAAAAGATGGTTCCGAAGTACCTTATGTTGTAGTTTCATCGAGAACCGGTTATTTTCATGGATAGTTATTTAAGTATGAAAAAATTATCATGGAGGTTATTAAATTAGAAGGTGAAAGTAGTATTGAAAATAAAATAATTTAAGAGATTCTACTGCAATAGAGTTAAAAACTTTATTGCAGTTTTTTGTCTATAAAAATAAGTTTAAGATAATAATTAATAAATATAATTACATTGGACATTTGGTTAATGATAGATATTATTAAGAAATCCTATTAAAAGTGGTATTGCCTTATGCTATAATTATAATATAGATTTAGATCACCATAATATAAACAATGTAGATATGATAGATGATTTATTAAACTATAAATTAGAAGGTATGGATAAGGAAGTTGTATTGTTATCTAATTTAGAAATGTGGAAAGAATATGAATCATTAGATATGAAGCTTAAAGAAATACAAAGAAGAATAATTAATGCTATATATATTACCAGAAGGCGATATAAAAGGATATAGTAAATATAGATATATGATGTGAGGTTGAAAATGAAGATAACAAAACCAGATTATTTGGATGAATTTAAATGTATAGCGTCTGAATGTGAAGACACCTGTTGTGCTGGATGGGGAATAGTAATTGATGATGAAACACATAAGCAGTATTTAACTGTAGCTAGTGAATTTGGAGAGAGATTAAGAAATGAAATAGTTATTGAAGGAGAGGAAAATATTTTCCTGTTAAAAGGTAATAACTGTACATTTTTAAATGAAAATAAGTTATGCGATATATATAAGGAGCTGGGAGCAGATAGTCTTTGTTATACATGCAGAGAATATCCAAGGTATTTAGAAGATTTTGGTAACCTGCGTGAAGTAGGAATATCTTTATCTTGTCCTGAAGCTGCAAGAATAATACTCGGGTCATCTAAAAAAGTAGAATTTGAATTAACAGAAAATGATGAAGAAGTTAATAGTTGCAATGATATAAATCAAATGATTTATATTAATCTTATGAAATGTAGAAAAGTAGTTTTTGATATTCTACAAAATAGAAATTTAGATTTGAAGGTTAGAGGAGCTTTAGTCCTTATTTTTGCAGGCGAAATTCAAGAAAAGATAGATTCAAATGAGATAGAAGATATAAAAAAAGTGAAAAATAAATATTCAGACCAAAGCTTTATTGATGAGACTATTAAAAGTATTGAAGAATATAAAGGAAAAGGAAAAGGAAGTGGAAAATATAATAATATAAATGAAGTTTTTAAAGTCTTTAGAGATTTAAAGCACATAAATCCTAATGATCCTTTAGGACTCGAGGATGCATTAAGATATTTTTGGCAAAGTGAAGATGATGAGGAACTTTATTTAGATATTCATAAAAAATTTGAAGATTATTATAAGGATAAAAGCTATCACTTTGAACAGATTTTAGTTTATTTTGTATTCAAATACTTTATGAAGGCTGTTTTTGATTATGATGTTTTAGCAAAAATAAAAATTGCGTTAGTAAGCTGTTTAATGATTAAAGAATTAGCGGTAATAAGGTATTTAGAAAATAAGGAATTTACTGAAGAAGATATGGTGGATATTGCTCATACATATTCTAAGGATGTAGAGCATTTAGAAGAGAATATTGAAACCTTAGAAGAAGTATTTGAAACTAATGAAGTATTTAGTCTTGAAGACGTGTTAGTTACTCTAATGAATTAGAGATGAAGAAAGACAAGTTGCTATAAATGATAGCAGTCTCATAGACCTTAGCAAATTAACACAGGACAAGGTCCCACACTGGTTTTTAATATTTCTAGGTACAAGTATTATTGAAAACAAAATAATTTAAACAATTGAACTGTAATATAGATAAAAGCCCTATAGATAGACTTTTTTCAAATCGTCTATTCTATAGGGTGCTTTTTACTTTATATAGAGTTCTTCTCCATTAGAGCAAATGACCTTCTTATACCAATCAAAGGAGTTCTTCTTAGATTTTTCTAATGTTCTCAAGAATTGAATATCTTGCTTGCGAAATTATAGAAGATACTTTATCTCTTTTAAGAAATGATGAGCTGATAAAGCAGTTACTTTATAGAATTTAATAATGACAATATATGTTTTACAGTAAAAAAACAAAAGCTAGGATGGTAAATAATATGAATATTGCAATTACAACCACAAGAAACCCCGATGAAAGTTTAATAAATAAAGCATATGGTATATCTAAAGAATTAGATATACCATATGTAAAAAGAGGAAATTATAGTATAAACAAAATTAGTGAAATGAATAAAATAGAATGTTTTCTCTTTGTAGAAAAAGATAAAATTGTTTTAAAGGGAGAAGATAATGCATTTTTTTGGCATCCAAATACATCGGAAATTAAGATGAAAGCAATAAAAGAAGGTCTGAATCAACCTATGGTTGAAGCTATGGATTTAAAATCCGGGGATAGGGTATTAGACTGTACTTTAGGACTTGCAACAGATGCTATAGTATTTGCATCTATTGTTGGTGAAAATGGCATGGTTGTTGGCACAGAAGTTAATAAGTATATTGCTTGTATAACTAAAAACGGATTAAAGGATTATGAAGATGTTGACGCGCAAACTAAAATATTTATGGATATGATAGATGTTATTAATTCATCTTATGAAGACTATATTTTAAGTATGCCAGATAATAGTTTTGATGTGGTTTATTTTGACCCTATGTTTAAAATACCAAATAAAAAATCGGTATCAATAAATGCTTTAAGGCCATTTGCACATCAAGAAGGATTAAAAAAAGAGACACTTATGGAGGCACTACGTGTTTGTAAAAACCGTGTTGTTATTAAAGAAAGAGTTGGCAGTGGTGAGTTTGAAAGATTAGGAATTCAAAAATGTTATGGAAATAGTAAATTTGGATCTATAGCTTATGGTGTTATTGAAAAATAAAATTTTTATTAACAATATGGTGCAATTTAGTAGCTAGCTGAATATTATATACAATAATACTACTATGGAGATAAAAAATGTACACAAAAGGCGATTTTCATATTCATACAACAAAATCTGATGGTGATTATACCCCTACTGAGATTATAATGTTTGCTAAAGAAAGTAATGTTGATACTATATCTATAACTGATCATAAAACTATGTCAGGAGTAGAAGAAGCAATAAAAGCAGGGGAATGGTTAGGTGTTAATGTTATACCTGGGATTGAATTATCTACAAGGTTTAATGGAAAAAAGGTTCATATTTTAGGGTACTTCACTAATGAAATATATAAGGATAAAGATTTTATTAGTGCATTAAGATATGCAAAAAAGGATAATAGTAAACTTTTAGAAACACTCATAGGTACCTATGTAGATGTTAGAAAAGATTTGGAGAAAAATAAGATTACTACTCAAACTGGTATTGATTTACTTAAATACTTTGGTGGGAGTGTAGTTTTGGCTCATCCAATTAGATTAAAAGATGGAATGCTTGCCCCCCTTCTTGAAATGAATTTTGATGGAATTGAAGCCCTTTATCCCGAAAATACTGTTGAGCAAAATGAATTGTATAAAGGTATAGCTAGGGAAAAAGGATGGTTTTATACTGCCGGTTCAGATTTTCATTCTGATAGTAAAACACATAGGCATCATGGTTTAATTGGGCAGGTTTATTTAAATAATTATGAAATTGAAAAGTTTATAATCAAATTAAAAAATAATGAAAATACCTGTCTCGGACAAGCTTGCATTAATAATCAAAACCCACGACAATAATAATGTAAGTGTTGTCGTGGGTTATTTTAGTTTGTAGGAGTTTAAATTTATTTAATATAGCTAGGCATATGAAAGAAATTTAAAGTGTAGTATGTTTTTTCATATGATTAACCTTTTGGTTTAAATATCATGGCAGAAATAAATCCAAAGATTATTGCTGCGGAAACACCTGCACTTACTGGCTTTAAAACACCGGTAAATATTCCTATAAAACCAGTTTGCTCAGCCTCAGTTATCGCCGCTGTTACAAGAGCGTTTCCAAAGCTACTTATAGGTACAAATGCCCCTGCACCTGCAAAGGCAACCAAAGGATCATATAGACCAAACCCTCCTAAAATTGCACCAATTACAACTAATGTACAAGTTGTATGTGCCGGGGTGATTTTTAAAGTATCCATTATAAGTTGCCCAATAACACAAATTAAACCACCTATTATAAATGCAAAAATAAATTTTTCCATAAATTAACTCACACCTTCTTTTTTACATTTCTATAGAAACAGCATGGGCAATGCTAGGTATGCTTTCCTTTTGTTGAAAGGAGATAGGAGACATTAAGGCACCTGTTGCAACAATTAATATTTTCTTTAATTCTCCTCTTCGCATACGATTAAGTAAATGCCCATAAGTTACAGTAGCAGAACAACCACAGCCACTGCCACCAGAAAAGCTTGGTTGGTCTTTTGTATATATTAAAAGACCGCAATCTGTAAATATATCCGTTGGCATATCTATGCCATGTTTTTTTAATAAAGCATTAGCAAGTTCATGACCAACTTTTCCTAAATCACCAGTAGCAATAAGATCATAATAAGAAGCATCGATATTCAAATCTCTAAAATGGGCTTCAATAGTATCTACTGCTGCTGGTGCCATAGCTGCTCCAACGTTATAGGGATCAGAAATCCCCATATCTACTACTCTTCCTATGGTAGCAGAAGTTACTTTTGGTCCATCTCCATTTGGCCCAAGGACTACAGCTCCAGCTCCAGTTACTGTCCACTGAGCACTAGGTGGTCTTTGTACACCATATTCTGTAGGATATCTAAATTGTTTTTCAGCAGCTGCATTATGACTACTTGCAGCGGCTATAACATATTTAGCTGCTTTACTTTCTATTAATTGAGCCGCTAATGCTAAACCTTCCATGGAACTAGAGCAAGCACCGAAAATTCCCAAATAAGGTATTCCGAGTGTTCTTGCAGTAAAGTTGCTACAAGTAATTTGATTCATTAAATCTCCACTTAAAAAAAAGTTGATATCTTCTTTTTGTATCTTTGATTTTTGTATTGCTCTTTCACAAGCATGCTCAAGTAGAGCATGCTCTGCCTTTTCATAGCTATCTTGACCAAGCCATAAATCTTCATAAAGTATATCAAAGTCATCAGCTAAAGCACCATTGCCTTCGAAAGGGCCACCAACTGCTGCAGAGGCTAATATCGTAGGTTTAGAATTGAAAATCCAAGATTGATGTCCTTTAAGCATTTACATTCCCCCTAGCCATATTATTGTCATTTTTATTGTAGCAACTACAAAAGCAGCAAAAACTCCATAAACAATAATGGCGCCTGCAAGACGGAACATATTTCCAGCTACTCCAAGTACAAATCCTTCACTTTGATGTTCAATTGAAGCAGAAGCTATAGAATTAGCAAAGCCTGTAATCGGAACAGCAGTTCCACATCCAGCCCATTGACTAAGGTGATCATAAATTCCAAGACCAGTAAATAAAGCTGCAAAAAAGATTAAAACTACTGAAGTAGGACCTACTGATGTCTTTTCATCAAAATTAAGATAGGTAATAAAAAGCCACTGTAAGCCTTGACCAATTGTACATATTGTACCACCTACCAGAAAGGCTCTAATACAATTAGTTAAAATAGGTCTTTTAGGTTCTATACTATTTACTAATTCATCATATTGTAGCTGGGTTGTAGTCATTCTTTTCTTTTTCATATTTGACATTTATTTCACCTTCTAACGTAATAAATATGGTTCTAATTTTTTTATGACTTCTTCTAATTTTTGAGCGCTTTGTGAGTACATAGTTTTTGTCTCTTCATTGTCACAGTCTAAAGAAAATGACATAAAATCTGCTTGACTTTTTTGAATGCTAGCATAGAGCATTTCTTTAACCTGTGTTTTAGGAACTTGTATCATATCATCAAAAATATCTACATATAAGTCTCCAGAAGAATCTACTTGACCTAGAAAAACATTTTCAATGGAAACTCCTTTGATTTCTAGCTGAGTTGTAAGCCAACCTCGATTTAATCCAGCATTAGTAAGACCTTCATTTAATATATTTCCATCTAAAATAACTGTTTGTGGTTCGGTCTTAGGTGCTACTTTTTTTCCTAAATCATATGAGGTAACAGGTTTCTTATCAGCTTTTAAACTAACATTTATATCACCCGTTGTTTCCATTACAGCAAATTCAACATCGGCTAAGTTAAATGCTTTCTTTGAACGCATTTCTTGTAGGAATTCTTGACCTGTAATTCTTACTTTAGATAAGTTATCTTCCATAATTTTACCGTTTTTAATTAGTACCCTTTCCTTACCATTTATCAGATTATAAATCCATTTACTTTTCATGGAAGCATAATCTAAGATAATAGGAATCACTGCCCAAACAGCCAGTGTAACTAGTCCAAAGTAAATATTATCAACTATATCTAAAGAAATTAAAGTAATTATAACCGCAATTACGGCATAAGAAATAAAATCAAAGGGAGTAGCCCTAGCTAATGTCTTTTTCTTCATATATTTTGTTATAACAAATGTTAAAATAAATAGAACTATTGAATTAAATAATAGTATTAACCAAGTATTCATATGCCACCTCACTTAGTTGCCTTTGTATTGGGGTTCCTCAAACTCCATAACGCCTATTCTTTTTTCTAAATCTGTTTTGATTTTACTTATTTCTTTAGATGCCTGGTTATAAATAGTGCTGGCTTCTTTATCACGTTCTTGTAATGAGTACATTCCTAAAGTGGCCTCAGATCCCTTTAGTGTAGCCAATGTTTCTTTTACCTTTGAAATGGCAGTCATGTAAAAACCTCCTTTATATTTATTAAATTCTTTCCTAACTTAATTTAACCAATAAGCTTAATTTTAATTCATATATACACATATATATATTTGTTTCAATTATTAAACACAAATTTCTAAAGTTTAATAAATATAGATTGGATTTTAAAAGGAATATATTTCATTATGAATAAATGAATATTAAAATTGATTATGAACAAGATATAGGGGTAGTAGAAAACTATAAAGGAGGGATTTTTATGCCAACAGGAAACAAACTTGAAACAGCATTAGCTAGTGCTAAAGGATTAGGTGCGGATATGAAGACATTTTCTTTAGATACAGATAATGAACAAGCAAAACAAATGTTTAATGAACTTGCAACTACAATGGGAACTGTAGAACAATCTATTCAATCAAGACTTGATTTTGTAAAACAAGAAGAACCTCAATATAATAAATAATTAATATACTGTCATATTTAGTTGAATTTATATTCTATAGATATGGGAGTATATTAATAGTAATTCCTTGGGGGAGTAGCCCCCAAGTGGCTAAGATCCAAATAGGTTTTTAACATTTCTAAGTACAAGTAATGGTGAAAACAAAATTATTTGATCAATTAAACTGTAATAGAGTTAAAAATAAAGTGGTCCCTATGTCAAGGACAGTTAGAAAAAAACGCCTAAAAAATGAATTGGAATATTTTTTATGGAAGATGTATGACAAGAAAGCACTGGTATTATACCGTTTGTAGGTATTTACCAGTGCTTTAAATTATATTAATATATAAAATTAGTTTAGCTAGATTTTAATCGGATATTCACCGGTTTCTAGATATTCGTAGTATTTATTTGGTGATAGCTTGGCCAAATTCCATTGATATCTATTGTTATTGTAATAATCAATATAATTATCAGTTTCTTGTTTCAGTAGATTAAATGTGTTGCATTTTCCAAGGTGAATTTCATCTTTCATATGTCCGAAGAAGGATTCTTGTGGGGCATTGTCCCAACAATTACCTCTTCGAGACATCGATTGTCTAATTTCTTGCTTTGATATAATCTCTTGAAATTTAACGCTAGTATAATGGCAACCTTGATCTGAGTGAATTAGAGTTTCGCTTGTCAGAGAAATGCCATGTTCACGAATAAGTATATGTACAGTTTCTAATACAAAATCTATTTCTAGAGATTCACTTAGAACATATGCTAGAATTTGCTTTGTATAAGCATCCAGAATAGTTGAAAGATATGCTCTTTGACTATTGGCATAAGATATATATGTAATGTCTGTTAATAAGACCATTCTTGCCCCATAGTTAGTGAATTCTCTATTTAATAAATTTTCAGCAACATTATTAGTTTTTAGGGCCTTTGCCATTCGGCGGTACGGGTTTGCTTTTCTAATAGGACATGTTAAATTAAATTTTTTCATCAATCTACTTATTTTCTTGATGTTCATACGTACCCCAGTATTTAGAAGCCTCATGTAAATACCACGTTTACCTTTGTCATATCCACGAAACTGATAAGCAGCTAATATAATCTCAAAATCTTTTCTATCTTCTTCCTCTTTTTTATTTCTATGATCTTTAGAAGATAACCAATTATAATAACCTGATCTAGATACCCCTGCATATTCACAGAGCCAACTAATATTTAATAAATTATTATTCCGTGAAAGCATTTGCTGAATTATTTTGAATTTTTCTTCTGTTTTAGCTTGAACTTCCATTGCGCCTCCCGATTTATAAAATTCATTTTTTTTAGAAACTCATTTTCTTGTTTTAGATATCTAACTTGATGTTTGAGACGTGTAATTTGTTCATCAGGTGTCAAATGTTTTGTAGCTAATCGTCCAGAGGTTTCCTTCCTTAAGTCACTAAAACCTTCTTGTCGTTTTCCCATACTTAGAAATCGGCGCGATAAATTATCAACTCTCTGTTTTCCTAAAGCCTTAACATCAAATCCTGCATTCCGTAGTATTTCTAATGGCATTTTCCCGGTATTATATTCAGAAACATAATACTCCTTAAATTCATCTGTATAAGTAATAGCTTTATTACTAGCTTTTTTTACAAATGGATTTACTGATAAATCTTTCAATTGTTCATCTGTAAAATAGATTCTTCCCATAACTACAATCCTCCTTTAAAATATTTTACAATAAAAAAAGACCCTATAAAATAGAGTCAGTTAAATAAATGTTTAGCACTTTTTTTCTAACTGTCCATTCTATAGGTACCAGTTTAAAACTTTATTGCAGTTTCTTTTTTGTCGAAAATTATTTTCAGATGTATAAAATTAAAGAAAGGTAAATGAATTAATAAAATGTTTACTTACGAGAATATAGGTTTATATAATATTTTGACATTGATAGAAATAGATGCTACACTTAATTAAGATACTTAATTAAGTATCTTAATTAAGATGACAGAAAGGGATTTATATATGAAATCATTAAGTGGAAACTCATTATTAATGAAAGAAGTGAATTCAAACATTATTTTAAAAAATTTAAAAAATGAAAAAAAAGCAACCACACAAAGATTATCAGAAGTGACTGGTCTTAGCGCAGTTACTGTAGGCTCTATTCTTCAAAAACTTATAGAAGGAAAGCAAGTGTTTAAAGATGATGTAATTCCATCAAATGGTGGACGCCCTGCTCATAGGTATTGCTACAATGGGGAATATAGTCATGTTCTTATTATATATACAGATGAGGATAATGAAAAGGATAGGATACATGCTAGCGTAGTAAACCTTTTTGGAGAGTGTATTCATAAGGAAAATTTTAGTCTAGAACATATTGTTTTAGAAAGTTTTGAACCAATAATAGATAAATTAATACATAAGTATCAAACCATAAAGGCTATTGGATTTGGATTGCCTGGTGCGGAACATAATGGAACCATTATTACTAATGATTATAAAAATCTAAATGGTGTACGTTTTTCAGAGTATTATAGAAATCGTTACAACATTCCTGTTAAGTTTGAAAATGATGTAAATGCTGCTGTTATTGGGTATTGCAATATGCATGAAGAGGAAATAAAAAGTGATGCAGCTATAGTATATGTATATTTTCCAGAAAAATATAGTCCAGGAGTTGGTATTTATATAAATGGAAAGATTTATACTGGGTTTAAAAATTTTGCTGGAGAAGTAAAAAATATGCCTTTAGGAATTGAGTGGGAAAATATTAATTACAATTCCATTAAGGAGGTTTCAAATGCTATAGCAAAGTTAATTATATCAATAGTATATCTACTTGATCCAGAACAAATTATTCTTTATGGTAGATTTATTAATGAGGATTATTTAAAGAATATAATTACAACTTGTAAATATACATTAATAGAGACTACATTACCAGTAATTTCTAAAACAGAAGATTTTAACTCTGATTTTGAAAATGGTATAAGTAAATCTACTTTAGACCTATTAGAAAAAACATTAGTTTTAATTAATAGATATCCAAATAAATAAAAAAATGGGGGACATTATGGGAACTTTTTTCTTAATAATTATTTACATAACATTCATAAGCTTAGGTTTACCTGATTCATTACTTGGGTCAGCTTGGCCAATAATGCATAGAGATTTAGGAGTTGAGCTATCTAGTGCTGGAATCGTTTCAATGATAATTACTTCCGGAACTATTGTTTCAAGTATTTTAAGTAGCAAGGTAATAAGACGTTTTGGCACTGGCAAAGTTACTTTTGTAAGTGTGACAATGACAGCCGGTGCACTATTTGGATTTTCTCTATCGCAATCATTTATATGGTTATGTATATTAGCAATTCCATTAGGTCTTGGTGCGGGCGCAGTAGATTCAAGTTTAAATAACTTTGTAGCACTACACTATAAGGCTAAACATATGAGTTGGCTTCATTGTTTTTGGGGCGTAGGAGCAACTTCAAGTCCTATTATTATGTCATTCTTTATAGCTAATAATAATGACTGGCAAAAGGGGTACTTTTCAATTTCAATAATTCAATTTTTGGTAGTTTTACTTTTGATTTTCACCCTACCAATGTGGAAAAAAATGGAGAATAATAATATAGCAGAAAGCGCTGAAGATACTAAAAAGAGTGAGAATGTTAATATATTTAAACTTCCTGGAGCAAAATTAGTTTTAGTATCATTCCTTTGTTATTGTGCCACAGAATCTACAGTTGGTTTATGGGGGAGTAGTTACCTAGTAAATCATAAAGGAATTTCACCAGATGTTGCTGCAAGGTGGCTTGCTTTATTCTTTGGAGGCATTACTGTAGGTAGGTTAATTAGCGGCTTTGTAGCTATGAAACTGAAATCAAATATTTTAATTAGAATTGGACAATCCATATGTATTATAGGAGTTACTATGTTAATGCTACCTTTAGCAACATATTTCTCAATGGTAGGGTTAATACTTATAGGGCTAGGTTGTGCACCAATTTTTCCATCAATGCTTCATGATACACCAAATCGTTTTGGAAAAGATATTTCACAATCTATTATGGGAGTACAGATGGCATTTGCTTATATAGGAAGTACTATTATGCCTCCACTTTTAGGGTTTATTGCATTAAAAAGTGGTATAGGTGTATTACCAATTTTCTTACTTGTGTTCATAGTAATTATGCTTATATGTTCAGAGAAAATTAATATAATTATGAAAGCAAAGAAGGTAGTATAATTTATATTTATTTTTAATTAGAGAGTATAAGTTATTATAGTATCAATTATATATAGGAGGTAAGGTTTATGAAAAAATTAGATTTACATATTCATTCATGGTTTAGTGATGATGGGGAGTTAACTGTTGAAAAAATAATAGATATGGCTGTATGTAGCCATGTAGATGTTATTGCTATAACTGATCATAACTCTACTAGGGCTGTAGAACCAGCATTAAAGTATGCTGAAAATAAAAATATAGAGGTAATTCCAGGGATAGAAATTGATTGCACCTTTAAAGATATTAATCTTCATGTATTAGGCTACAATATAGATTACAAAAATCTATGTTTTCACGAGTTAGAATCTAATATCTTAAATCAAGAAAGACAAGCCTCAAATAAAAAAATAGAAAAAATAATACAGTGTACAGGACTAAAATTAGATAAATCAGAGGTGATTAGAAGAGCTCACAATGGAGTTGTAACAGGAGAATTAATTGCAGAAATACTTTTAGAAGATGAAACTAACAGAAATTCTACTATTTTAAGTCCTTATGTGGAAGAAGGAAATCGAAGTGATATGCCATATGTAAACTTTTATTGGGATTACTTTTCTAAAGGAAAACCTGCATATGTCCCAATAAAATTTATTTCTTTAAAAGAAACTTTAAATATTATTCATAATAATGGTGGGGTTGCAGTAATAGCACACCCAGGTAATAATTTAAAAAGTGATTTAAGCATTATAGATGAAATAATATCTGAAGGGATAGATGGAATAGAAGTATTTAGCACATACCATACAAGTTCTCAAATAGATTATTTTTATAATAAAGCTATTGAAAATAATTTAAAAATTACTTGTGGTAGCGATTTTCATGGGAAGAATAAACCTAATATACAAATTGGTAATTTTGGATGTGATTCAAAGTTATTAAGTTATATAGAGACAAGTTGTTTGAAAAATTGAATTGTAATAGAGTATATAAAATTGTATGATTATAGAATTAAAGCCACAACAAAATTTTGTTGTGGCTTCTTACTGTAAAAACTATTTTTTTCTTTACGTTCTGATAAGTGTTGCTTACTCGTAAGTCTAGTTGGTGAATACAATAGATAAAAATATAAGAGTCGATAGAAGAGATATTATTAGTAGCCTCTTAATTATTTTAATGTTTGATATTCTTTCATAGGGTATTAATATTTATATTTTACACTAAAGTATAAATAGAATAGAGGCTGCTTATCAGAAAGTTATGATTATTATATAGTTATTAAATAATATGGATTAGAAGTAGGTAGTAAAACTTGGCTGACAAGCCCCTAGAGCAACTACATGGTAGGAAGGGACTATTTACAGGGTGAGTATAAAATAATTATAAAGGTATTGGAAACATGTGGTAAAATAAATTATAAAGGGAGTGGGATGAAATGAAAAAATATAAACAAATTACAAGAAGAAAAATATTCATATCTATGTTGCTGAATCCTTTATTTATATTTATATATTGTATTTCAATGTACGAACTATATACTTTGTGTAGATTTGGTAGAACTGGTCATAATATTATAGTTTTAGCTATATGTATGTTCTTCTATCTTATTTGGTTAATAGTATTCATAGATAGAAGTATAAAAATACCATTAAATGTATCACAAGAGAATACAGATTCAGATGCAACTGTAAAAGTTAAATCATTATATAAGA
This sequence comes from Clostridium gasigenes, assembly GCF_017348895.1. Lineage (NCBI taxonomy): Bacteria > Bacillati > Bacillota > Clostridia > Eubacteriales > Clostridiaceae > Clostridium > Clostridium gasigenes. Next base: position 3,989,413 of record NZ_CP071376.1, on the reverse strand, counting down.
CTATGTGGACTTATATAGCTATAGTCATTATAGTTGCTGTAACATCATTTTATGGATACAAAATTTACAATACTGCAATAAATTATAATGGAAAACTTGCGTGGGTTTTAGAAGATTTAAGAAACAAAAGAACTGTAAAGTTAGAACATAATAATATATTTAAAGATGGAATAGAAGGGATTTTTACAGATATTAATGAAAAAATTGATATCCCTAAAGAATTATATGTTTCTGGTAATTTTGATTTGACTTTTACTAATGATGGGACAATAACTTCTCTTGATACATTTATTTATGGAAAAGATGATAAGGATAAATTAAAGAGTTTTTTAATTACTTATGACAGTAATAAGTCAGAGAAAATCATAGTATATCAAGATGATTATGTAAATGCAGATTACAATGAAGATAAGCTTTTAAATCCATTAATGACTACAATGAATGTGATTCCACTTAAAGAAACGGTAAATAAATGGGATGAAAATGAGTATGGTATTATTTATGGTGGAAAGAGAAGTTGGGGATATAATACAAACGGGATTATGTATATTGATTTAAATGGAAATATAAAAGCTCCTAATGATGCACCTTCAGAAATAATAGGGTATACTGTTTCTCTATTTGTACCAGGAAAAGAGGACATATATATGCCTGTTAGATATAATTTAGTGAAGGATTTAGAAAATATTTTTAAGGAGGATTCATTAGATAAAAAACGTACAGAAAATAATTTAGAGAAGTCAAGTGAGGGGAGCAAGAAACCTAGTGGAAATACTGAAGAGGAGTTTTATTTATCAGATAAAACTGGGTATAGGCTACAAATTACTGGAGCAGCAGCAGGTAGTAGATTTTATTCGCTCTATGGTACTTTTGATGGGGGGATCACATGGCAGACTGTAAATGAAAATCCATTTTTGGGAAGTGGTGGCGGAGCTTCGGGTATTACTTTTATAAATGAAAAACTGGGATTTTTAGCTTTATCACATAGTGGTGGTAGCCATGCCGATTTATACCGTACTGAAGATGGAGGGTCATCTTATGAGAAGGTAGACTTTCCAGCAGTTAAAATCCCATTAAAGGATGGAAAAACTTATAATCCTTTTGATTTTCCAGGTATGCCATATGATGAAAATGGAACTCTTAATACTATGGTAGGGCAAGGCTCAGATGGTGATTATAATAAGAATTGTGAAGCATTATATAGATCAAAAGATAAAGGAATAACATGGGAATATGTAAAGGAAGTATAATATATTTTATTAATTTAAATGATGTTAATATTCAGTGTAATTATTAAATTTCACTGGATATTTTTTTATTTAAATAGGAATTATGAAAAGTTAAAGGGTTAGGATTAAAACAAATAAGGGATACTTTTAAATAGCAAGTTTTTAATGTTTCTAAATTGTGTATTATTAGCTTGATGACATTGCTACTAAGGGGTATTTTGAGTAGTCAGATTGTCTGACACAAAATTGTTAATTAACAAAATTACAAAATATGAATTTTAAAATATAATTTAACACTATTGAGATGTTTTACTTGAATTGCATAATATTAACTGGTATAATTGGTCAGAAATTAAAAACTAAATATTAAAAACTAATGATTATACGAGGAGAGAATCAAATGAAAAAAAAATTTAACTTTACAAGTAGTTTAAAGAAAAAGTTAGTGTTTAGCTTTGTTTCTTTAACTGTAGTTTCCATACTTCTAATGGGTCTTATAATTTATCAAAAGGTTGTAATTCAAACTGAAAATGATTACGTAGATTCTTTGCATAAACAGATAGTTCATGTAAATGATGGTATAGAAAATTATATTGAGTTGATTCAAGAAAATACTAGTATGATTGCTCAAAATGAGCTTATACGAGAAGCAGACTCAAGAATTACTTCATATGTTGATAAAAAGGATGCTTCAGGTAAAACGGAAATGACTCCACTTAAAAACGATCCATATGAAACAGGAGTTTATAAGATTTTTCAAAATTTCACAGATACTCATCCTGAAATACAAAGTGTTTCAGTTGGTGTTGAGTCAAATGGTGGATATGTTCAGTATCCAACAACAGCTAGACAAAATGGATATGATGCAAGAACAAGAGATTGGTACAAACTTGCCCTTACAAGTCCAGATGAGCCAACCTTAAGTGATGTATACATTTCTTCAGATGGGCATAAATCTCTTATTTCTTTATCAACAGTAAAAGATGCCAAAGGTAATAAAAAAGGCGTTATAAATATGGGGATGGATCTTAATTCCCTTACACAATTGATTGAAGACATTAAGATAGGGAATAGTGGGTACATAATGTTAGTAGACAAAAACGATACTATTTTAGCAAACCCTAAGGATACAAGCTTAGTATCCCAAAATATATCTGAGTTAAATATAAGTGAATTAAGTGATTTGAAAAATATTAATTCTTCCTTTGAAACGAAAATGGCAGATGGGAAAAAGTATTCTGTAATTGTTGAAAATCCATCAAGTGAAGATTCAAACTTAAATTGGACTTATATATGTTTTGTTGAGACAAGTGAATTTAAAGCTAGTGCTAACAGTATAGGGACAATAGTACTTATATTTGCTTTTATATTTGCAGTTATAAGTATAATAATAACAATGATAATAGCGAAAAAAATTACGAATCCTATAATAAGTATAGCTAATCATATAAAACGCATGGGAAAAGGCGATTTTTCAGTAGCGGTAGATCCAAAATATATGAATCTTAATGATGAAGTTGGTGATATTGTTCGCTCAACTCAAAAAATGCAATCTTCTTTAAATGAGATGTTATTATCAATAAAGGATAATTCTCAGGCCCTTGATAATAAGACTGAAGACTTACATTCTGCTGCTGAATTTGTAGCAAGTTCATCTGGAGATATTGCAAATGCAGTACAAGAAGTTGCAAAAGGAACAGGACAACAGGCGAGTGAGCTTGTAGATGTAACAGGAATACTTTCTGAATTCGGTAAATCAATTCAGACAATGACCCAAACATTAATACAAATACAGCAAAAAACAAAAGATATTAATAATATAGCAAGCGAAAGTAATGACAATATGAGTGGATTAGCTGAATCGGTAGAAAACGTAGGGAAAACCTTTAAGGAATTTGGGTACAAGCTTAATCTTCTAGGCAAAAATGTTAATAAAATAAATGAAATCACTAACTTAATTGATAATATTTCAGAGCAAACAAACTTATTAGCATTAAATGCAGCAATTGAAGCGGCAAGAGCAGGAGAATCGGGTAGGGGTTTTGCTGTAGTTGCAGATCAAATAAGAAAATTGGCAGAGCAAAGCAAAAAATCTGCTGATGAGATTAGTGGATTACTAGGTAATGTTTCTATTGATACAAAAGTTATTTTAGAAAACAGCGATACTATGAATGTTGAATTACTTAATCAGTTAAATGCAGTAAATCTTACATTACATAGCTTTAAAGAAATTGTTGATAAAATAGAAAATATAATACCTGAGATTGATGAAGTAAGTTCTTCTGCTGAGAATATTAATAAGCAAAAAGATAATATTTTAGAAAGCGTGGAAAATATTTCTGCAATTTCAGAAGAAACATCAGCTTCATCTCAAGAAATAGCAGCTTCATCTGAAGAGATGGGGTCAACAGCTGAAAATCTATTCTCTGCTGTTGAAAACTTTAAAAGTATGTCTGAAGATATGATAAAGCAAGTAGATAAATTCAAATTGTAAAAAATACACTACAAATGTTGTATTAAATTCGTATCTCGGTGCGCCCGTAATGATCCAATACACCTAATAGCGTATGTTCTATTATAGAGAAAAACACATTTTCAAATGTATTTCCTTTATTGCGTAAACCCTTTTGTAAGTATAGGAACTTCCAAGGGTTTAATTTGGTAACTCATAGTATCCAGAATGAAATCCACTACGATTGTCATGGATTTTTACTTGTATAATTGTACAAGTGTTGATAATTCAAATGATGAGGGAAAACAATTTCAAGAAATCCAAATGATATATATCAATATTGTATAGATAATAATTATGGAATGGAACTGATAAAAAGTTGAGGGGTAAAACATTTTCAGATAATAGAAAATTCTTTAGGTTCAGATGAAAAAATATTAATATGCTTTATTGGTATTTAAAATAAAATAATTTGAAAATTGAACTGTAATAGAGCTAAAAATAAAGTGGTCCCTATGTCAAGGACAGTTAGAAAAAAACGCCTAAAAAATCAATTGGAATATTTTTCATGGAAGATGTATGACAAGAAAGCACTGGTATTATACCGTTTGTAGGTATTTACCAGTGCTTTAAATTATATTAATATATAAAATTAGTTTAGCTAGATTTTAATCGGATATTCACCGGTTTCTAGATATTCGTAGTATTTATTTGGTGATAGCTTGGCCAAATTCCATTGATATCTATTGTTATTGTAATAATCAATATAATTATCAGTTTCTTGTTTCAGTAGATTAAATGTGTTGCATTTTCCAAGGTGAATTTCATCTTTCATATGTCCGAAGAAGGATTCTTGTGGGGCATTGTCCCAACAATTACCTCTTCGAGACATCGATTGTCTAATTTCTTGCTTTGATATAATCTCTTGAAATTTAACGCTAGTATAATGGCAACCTTGATCTGAGTGAATTAGAGTTTCGCTTGTCAGAGAAATGCCATGTTCACGAATAAGTATATGTACAGTTTCTAATACAAAATCTATTTCTAGAGATTCACTTAGAACATATGCTAGAATTTGCTTTGTATAAGCATCCAGAATAGTTGAAAGATATGCTCTTTGACTATTGGCATAAGATATATATGTAATGTCTGTTAATAAGACCATTCTTGCCCCATAGTTAGTGAATTCTCTATTTAATAAATTTTCAGCAACATTATTAGTTTTTAGGGCCTTTGCCATTCGGCGGTACGGGTTTGCTTTTCTAATAGGACATGTTAAATTAAATTTTTTCATCAATCTACTTATTTTCTTGATGTTCATACGTACCCCAGTATTTAGAAGCCTCATGTAAATACCACGTTTACCTTTGTCATATCCACGAAACTGATAAGCAGCTAATATAATCTCAAAATCTTTTCTATCTTCTTCCTCTTTTTTATTTCTATGATCTTTAGAAGATAACCAATTATAATAACCTGATCTAGATACCCCTGCATATTCACAGAGCCAACTAATATTTAATAAATTATTATTCCGTGAAAGCATTTGCTGAATTATTTTGAATTTTTCTTCTGTTTTAGCTTGAACTTCCATTGCGCCTCCCGATTTATAAAATTCATTTTTTTTAGAAACTCATTTTCTTGTTTTAGATATCTAACTTGATGTTTGAGACGTGTAATTTGTTCATCAGGTGTCAAATGTTTTGTAGCTAATCGTCCAGAGGTTTCCTTCCTTAAGTCACTAAAACCTTCTTGTCGTTTTCCCATACTTAGAAATCGGCGCGATAAATTATCAACTCTCTGTTTTCCTAAAGCCTTAACATCAAATCCTGCATTCCGTAGTATTTCTAATGGCATTTTCCCGGTATTATATTCAGAAACATAATACTCCTTAAATTCATCTGTATAAGTAATAGCTTTATTACTAGCTTTTTTTACAAATGGATTTACTGATAAATCTTTCAATTGTTCATCTGTAAAATAGATTCTTCCCATAACTACAATCCTCCTTTAAAATATTTTACAATAAAAAAAGACCCTATAAAATAGAGTCAGTTAAATAAATGTTTAGCACTTTTTTTCTAACTGTCCATTCTATAGGTACCAGTTTAAAACTTTATTGCAGTTTTTTGTTTAAGCCTTAGTTGCTATTTGTGAAACTAGGGAAGATGCAAATGCATAAATAAAATCATTTATGGTTGACGATTAGCAGGCACTTACTAATAAAGTTTTAGATTATAATAAAATAGTCATAGAAGTAAAAAAAATATGGAACAAATTACATTAGTACATAGTCTAGTATGTGTAAAGGGAGGGTGAGAATTATGAATGAAAGCGAGTTAATTAAAAAAGCTAAAAAAGGAAACAAGGTGGCATTTGTTGAATTATTGAAGCTTTATGAAAAGGACATATATTTATTTGCCAAACACATGTTAGTTAATGAAGAACTTATTAAAGATGCAGTTCAGGAAACAATAATGACAGTTTATGAAAAAATAGACGATTTAAGAAATATAGATTCATTTAAGTTTTGGTTATTAAAGATTTTAGGTAATAAATGTAGGGACACATTAAAAAGACAAAGGAAAATTCTTTATTTAGATACGTATATAGAAAAAGTTCATATAGAAAATGGATATGAAGAAATAGAAATAAGACAGTGTTTAGAGGGATTATCAGAGGATTATAAGAAAGTTATTGTTTTATATTATTTTAATGATTTAAGTTATAAGGAGATAAGTACACTCTTAAAAATATCACAAGGTACAGTTAAATCAAGGTTATCAAGGGCAAAAGAAAAGTTAAGTAAAATTATTGATAAAGAGGGGCGTGTTATTAATGGATGAAAAAAGATTAGAAGAAGCTTTAAATAATGAGAGAAATAGTGAGATAGATAAAGACTTTCATAGTTTTTTTGAGGATACATTAAATTCGCTACCAGATAAAAAGAAGTTTAAAAAAAGAAAGTTTGCAAAAATAGCAGTAGCGAGTTTAGTAGCAATTGTTATATCATCAGGAGCAACAACATATGGAAGTGAGATATTAAAAAATGTTTTTGGGGTAAAAGAAATTTTTAAGGATAAAAACACTGTTGATTTATATACAAAATATACTAAGGATGATGCTATTAATATAGAAATTGGAGATTATAATGTAACTGTAAATAATATAGGCTATGATGGAAGCTTTATAGTTTATGCTTATAGCATAGAAAGAAAAGATGGTGGTAAGATGGAAGATCTAGAACCTATGAAAATTAATGTTAAATTAGATTTTGAGGAAAGTATACCAAAGGAAATAACGAATTCGTATAGTGGATCAAATATAGAACAAAAAATAGATGATCATAAATTTTCTCTGGTTATGTGGTATTCTGTAAGTGAATTGAATTTACCGGATATAATCAAAGGTGAAGTAGTTGTTACCAATCATAACTCTTCAAAAAAAGAAAAAAAGAGGGTTAAGGTAGAGTTTGGAAAGTCTAATGATGCTATTGCAAAGACAGTTAGATTAGATAAAGAAATAAAAGTTGATGAAGGCAGTATATATTTAGATAAAATAGTATTCTCACCTTTTGTAGCAATATTCCATTCAGAAAATAGAGGAGAACTCGGAAAACATAGGAGAGATGAAAAAGATCCTTATTATTATGCTATATTTGATGAAACTGGAAAACAAATATGGATGGGGAACACTAGCATGGGGTCTAGTTCTGATCCAGAGAATGTTACTAGCATAACAAAAAAATATTACCACAAGAATATATAGGCCATAGTAAATATACAGTTAAGGTTTATGATAGTAGAACATCTAAAGAACTTGAAAATTCAGCTGTAACTATAGAAGTTCCTGAGGTTAAATAATAGCAATTTCGTGTCAGACAAGCTGACTATTTAAAAAAACTTGACTTTTAACAATGAAACTTATACAATAAACTTGAAACCGGTTTCCAATATATAAAGAATTTGGTGAAAAAAGTTTATGAATATGAAAGATATCGCAAAATTAGCGGGTGTTTCCAAAGCTACAGTATCAAGAGTAATTAATAATTCACAAAATGTAAGTTCAGAATTAAAGGAAAAAGTAGAAAAAATATTGAAAGAAACAGGATATACGCCTAACTTATTGGCTCAAGAGTTAGTTACTAAGAGAACAAAAGTAATAGGTGTAATAATTCCTAGAATTGGTATTGATACTTTTTCAAATATAACTGAAGGTATTATTGATAAATTAAATGAATATGGATATAATGTTTTATTAGCTAATTCAAGGGAAAAAATAGATGAAGAATTGAAATATTTTGATATTTTCAAAAAGAAACATGTCGATGGAATTATTTTTTTCCCAACTAGCATTACAGAAGAACATATAAGGTTATTAGATGAAATTAACACACCTATTGTAATGATGGGACAAGAAAATAGCAAAATAGATGCTTCTTGTGTAATATATGATGATTTTAATGCAGCTAAGGAAATCGTTTCATATTTGATTAATCAGGGTCATGAAAAAATTGCATATATTGGATTGGAAGAAAATAAATCAGTAGTAGCCAGCTTACGAAAAAATGGATATCTATATGTATTGAAAGAGAATAAAATTGATATTAAAGAAGAATATATATCATCAGGAAATTTTGATGTATCTTCAGGATATAATGCAATGAAAAATATAATAAACAATTCTAAAGAAACTCCTACTGCTATATTTGCCGCAATAGATAGGTTAGCATTTGGTGCATTAAAATACTTAAGGGAATTTTCCTATGAAGTTCCAAATCAGATATCTGTTGTAGGAATAGACGATATGGATATGTCATCTGTGTTTGAGCCAACTTTAACTACTATACAGTATGATTATTATGATTCTGGTAAAAATGCGGCAAGCTTAATATTAGAAAAAATTAATAATGACAAAATGAAAAATAGAAGTATAGTTATGGGATATAATTTAATAATTAGGAATAGTACAAAAAAAAATAAAATTTAGTAGTACAAATTTTATTTTTTTATATTATTGGAAACCGGTTTCTAACGTTTTAAAAAAATTAGGAGGTAAGTAATATGAATAATATGTATGATAAAGTGGTAGAATCAAAAAACTATATACAAAGTAAAAATAATTTAATGCCTAAGATTGCAGTTATTTTAGGATCAGGACTAGGTGATTTGGTTGATGCAATAGAGGATAAGCAATACATTGATTATAGAGATATACCTAATTTTCCTACGTCAACAGTTCAAGGACATGAAGGGAGATTGGTATTTGGAAAAATAAAAGGAATAGATGTTTTGGCAATGCAAGGAAGATTTCATTATTTTGAGGGATATACAATGAAGGAAGTTGCATATCCAATATATGTTATGAAGCAATTAGGAATTGAAAAACTTATAATAACTAATGCTTGTGGTGGCATAAATACAAGCTTTAAGCCTGGTACTTTGATGATTATTAATGATTTTATTAATTTAGTTTCAGATAATCCATTAATTGGTGTAAATGATGAAAGATTTGGCACAAGGTTCCCTGATATGTCTGAACCTTTTAAGATTGAATTAATAGATAAAGCAAAAAAAGTAGCAAATGAAATTGGAATTGAGTATAAAGAAGGTGTTTATGCAGGCTTTATGGGTCCTTATTATGAAACAGCAGCAGAAATAAGATCAATTAGAAATCAAGGGGCAGATGCTGTTGGAATGTCAACAGTTCCTGAAACTATAGCTGCTAATTATTTAGGAATGGATGTACTTGGAATATCTTGTATTACAAATATGGCTACAGGAATACAAAAACAAAAACATTCACATAAGAATGTTGTAGACATAGCTCAAAAGGCATCTGTGGATTTTTGTAAATGGATAGCTAAAATAATTGAAAATATAGGTTAATAAAAGGTGGATTTCATTATGATAAAAAACGATGAAGATTTTATGAGGAAAGCTATAGAACTTGCTATGAAGTCAAGAAAGGAAGGAAATGAACCTTTCGGAGCAATTTTAGTAAAAGATAATGAAATAGTAATGAGTGGAGAGAATCAAATTAATACTTTATGTGATCCTACTCATCATGCAGAAATTGGACTTATAAGAAAATTTTGCGTAGAAAATAATATATTTAATTTAAAAGAATATACTTTATACACTAGTTGTGAGCCCTGTGTAATGTGCTCTGGTGCTATGGTGTGGGCAAATTTACATAAGTTAGTATATAGTGTATCGCATGATCAGCTTGCGCAAATAGCTGGAAGTAATATTATGATATCTTGCAAGGAAGTTTTTGAAAAGAGTCCAAATAGACCTATAGTTGTTGAAAGTGCATTAAATGAAGACGGATTAAAAGTTTTTGATGGATATAAATTTTAGAATATAGAAAGTATCTTCACTATCAGAAAACCCATGAGGGGCAACTAAACTGCCCTCATGGGTTTTTTAATTTTAAAATATAAGTAATGGTGAAAATAAAATTATTGAGATAAACCATAAATGAAGGATTATTGAGAAGAGACTCTTTTACAAGTTGGAAAACTATGTTAAAATATAAACAGCTAAAAGAGAGTTATAAGTATACAGAAAGCTTATAAATTTTGTGAACAAGTTATTTTGAATAAATATAAAACATTAAGAGGTAATATATATTCTGTGATCGCTGAGAAATAGTAATAATAAATTTAAAGTTTAGAAAAGGTAAATTAATAGTAAAAAAACTATAAGGAGGTTCAATATGGAAGCGAAAGCTATAGTACAAATCAAGAATGTCACAAAGAAAATTGGTAAAAAGGTAATAATAGATGATCTTACTTTTGATGTGTTTTCAGGGGAGGTTTTTGGATTCCTCGGACCAAACGGAGCAGGTAAAACTACTACTATTAAAATGCTTTTAGGATTGATGTCTATTACTAAAGGAGAAATGTATATTGATGGATTCAATGTTGAGAAAGATTTTGAAAAGGCGGTTGCCAAAGTGGGAGGAATCATTGAAAACCCAGATTTATACAAATATTTAACTGGATATCAAAATCTTGTTCATTTTTGGAGAATGTACCCAGATTTAAAAAAGGGACGTATTGATGAGGTTATAAAAATTGTGGGTCTTGAAAAAAGGATACATGACAAAATAAAGACATATTCTCTAGGTATGCGTCAAAGACTAGGGGTTGCACAAGCATTACTTAATTCTCCAAAAGTATTGGTACTAGACGAACCTACCAATGGACTAGATCCTGCTGGTATTCATGAATTGCGTAATCATTTGAGGACTCTTGCAAAAGAAGAAAATATTGCAGTAGTTGTATCAAGTCATTTACTTTCAGAAATGGAACTTATGTGTGATAGAGTAGGAATAATACAAAATGGGAAATTGGTTAGAATTCAAGATATGAAGGAAATGCTTGAGGATGACTCAGACTCAGTTATAGCTTTATATGTTGAACCAATTGAAAAAGCAAAAGTATATTTAGAAAGTCTTAGTAGTGAATATAATTCGAAAATAAATAATAATGAAATTGAAATTATAGAAAATATAGAAAATGTTCCTGAGTTAGTTGAAAAGCTTGTGAACCAAGGAATTAAAATTTACGGAATTCGTAAAGTGCAACAAAGTTTAGAGGGCAAATTCTTGGAAATGACGGAGGGAAAAGAAATTGAATAAGATGATTAACTTAATTCGTAATGAAAATATGAAGCTTTCGCATAGTATTAGTATATGGATAATGATGGGGATATTGATCCTTAGCATAGTAGCAGCCGGGCTTATATTAAAATTTGGAATAAATGAAGCACCTAAAAGTGATTGGAAACAAGATATAACAAGCGAAAATGAGTCTATTAAAGAACAATTAGCTAGTCAGGAAATACCTCAAATACAAAAGGACAGCTTTGAAAAGAGGTTGCAAACTAATGAATATCGTCTTAAAAATGATATTCAACCTATAGAAGATAAATCTTTATGGGGGTTTGTAGAAGGTGCAGTAGGTGCTCTAATAAGTTTAATCTCCCTTTTTGCCATTGTAATGGGCGGTGGAATAGTAGCGAATGAGTTTTCGGGGGGCACAATTAAACTATTATTAATTAGACCTTCAAAGCGTTGGAAAATATTAGTATCTAAATACATTTCCGTTATAATATATACTCTTTTAATGGTTTTGGTACTTTTAGTAGTGTCATTTTTACTAGGGGGGATATTGTTTAGCTTCAAAGGGACAGGTTTACCATTCCTTACAAATCTTAATGGGGAAATTAATGAAGTTAATATGATAGTGCATATTATACAGGTTTGTGGACTTAAATGTATAAATTTAGTTATGATGGTTACTTTAGCCTTTATGATTTCTACAGTTTTCCGTAATAGTGCAATGGCTATAGGGACTGGAGTTTTTCTTTTAACAGTAGGGAACACCATAACAATGTTGCTTGGTAGATTTAATTGGTCAAAATACATTTTATTCGCAAATACAGATTTGACTCGATATAGTACTGGTGAGCCATTAGTTAAAGGAATGACTATAGAATTTTCAATTATTGTGCTTATAGTTTATTTTGTAATTTTTAATGTTATTTCATATATTGGTTTTACAAAAAGAGATATAGTAGCGTAATGTTACAAATTAAAATTGTAGTGATGTGATTTGAAGATAGGATATTGGCCAAAGATATAGTTTATTTTGCATATTACTGCTATGAATTTAGGGACTTACTTAATTGTAAGTCCCTAAATTTATATGGAAGTTAATTAGTTAGCCAAAACAGCTGAGGAGAAGACGCTTTAAAGGTAAATTTAAATTGAATTCTTTCAATTTATTTCAGTAATAGTGCTTTACTAAGATAAAAGAATAGCTTGTTACATTGTAAGCAAACCTAGTTTTTAAATGTATAAACTAGGTTATTGATGGAGGTTATTAGGTGTTTAATGAAATTAACGGCGCTAAAATAGATATCCCAAATAAATATTTAGATTTTGTTAGGATATTAGATGCTAATGGAATAAATAGTTATTTTGTTGGTGGTTGTGTGAGAGACTATTTAGTAGGCGTAGAATATAATGATTTTGATATTTTTTACAAGTGTACTAAAGAATATTTTAAATCGAAAATTAAGGGGTTAAGGTATGTTGAAGACTTTAAAAATGTACTTATAGTTGAGAATGGTAATTATGAAATTTACGCAATTAGCTTTACTAAAGATTTCGAAGGGGATTTTAAAAGTAGAGATAATACTATTAATAGTATTTATTATAATTGGAAAAATGAAACAATATTTGGTTTTCTTAAAAGTTTTCAAGATTTGAAAGATAAAAGGATTAGTCCTTGTAATAAGGAAGTTTTTATTTATGACAGCTTCAAGATACTAAGGTCAATAAGATTTAGCAATAAACTTAATTTTGATTTTGATTTTGAATTAAAATATATAGAAAATATGGATTTAAAAGATATAGATACAGAGTTCTCGGCGTATAGAATATTAAATGAAGTTTTAAAGCATGATGAAAAAATATTATCAATATATGGACTGACAAATAAAATAATAAAAAAAATGAATGAATTTGAAATCTATATATAATAAATATACTAAGATGAAATTAAAGTATTTAAAACTAGGTATGGTCAAATACTACAAAATAGATTCAAATAAGATTATAGGTGGAAAGCTAAATGAAAGAATAATATTTCAACTTAGCTTTCATTAAAAAAAATAGGATGATAAATAGTTATTTGTTTGGATAGGACTAAGGAGTCAAAATACTGACATTAGTGAAGTTGTATATATCACCATTTTTACTAGTTATATAACTAGTGTCAGTTCCTTTATAGGTTAAGGTTGCTAATATATTAGGTGCAATTGCATCGGTTAAGATTAGTGTAATAATATTATCTAATAGGTTTACGTCTTTAACGTTAATAGCTAAAGAACTGGGATTAATAGTGAATACACTTACATCAAATATAGTATCAGTTGAATCTACTAGAGTTACAGGTTGGGTTAATGATATCTTTATATTAGCACCAGAATCTATAGATTTTATAGATTCTAATATAGATGGTACATCATTAGGATAAGCAGAGGCATATGGAGATAAAGACAAGACATCTCCTGGGTTAAATTTTTCTTCTTTAATTAATAAGCATACATAGTTGTAGTTAGTTTCTAGAGGCACATTAAGGGAATCACGATTTGAAATTGTAGTTTCATTTATTTTATAAAAAGGACCGTTTTTTAAAAGGGAACCTTGTATGGTGACTTTACAAGTAGCATCTCGGCGCCTACTTCTAAAATTCATATCATATCGTAAGGAGGTAAACTTTGAGAGCTTATATATAGTAGTTTCAAATTCTGAGCTAGATAAGTCATAATTTTCTGGATACATCTCAATATTTGGAGTATCTAAGGTTAACATTTGATCGTAAAAATCATCTACGTCTCCAGCAGTTATACTTCTAAGGTTAGTATTATTATTTGCTATATAGGTCAGGAAATTGGGATCGGATTGATTAAATCTACAATCTCCGGAAATAGTTGAGCAGGTTAAAGTTACTGTAGTTCCTAAAATTAATATATCTATTACAGTAATTTCAGAATCTGAATTAATAGTGAAAGCGTTTGTGTCGGCAGCTGATTCAATAAGAGGTTTGGTCATTGTTAATATTATTTTATCACCAACTATTTTCGAATAGCTTACCCTAGGCGGTGAATCAGGGGTGTCAAAAAATTTTAGGATGGAGGTTACATTTACACTAGTATACGAACTTCCGTTAATAGATAATTTTATAAATTTATTTATTGGTGATATAGGTAGGGAATATATTGTATTTGGAGAAATAAATATTTCATTACCTACTTTTTCAAATATACCATTCTTAGTAGCACAAGCTTTTACTGATACGCATATAAATTCGCAAATTTTAGAATCTTGATTGATAATAGAATTATCAATTAAATAGTTAAAGAAGAGTGAATTGGAAATGTTGAATATATTAGTTTCAATAGAGGAATCATCTTTAGGACTAATACCCTGAGAAGTTGTAATAATCTTAAGAGGATGTATCGTAGCTATAGTGTATTCAACTTCAAGGTTTGGTCGCAATTCATTTTCAGTGTAGTCTTTACTAAAAAAGCTTAGAAGGGAATCTGTAGAGGCTGAAAGTTCAAAACCATAATTTGGAGTTTTATTAGCATGCCAACTGGAAACTGTGTTTGTTAAATTAACAAAAGTAATAAATTGACCAATATCATTAAAAGCAATTTCTTTGAACTTAGTATCTTCCTCTAATAGAGTAGATGAACTTGGTTTAGTAACAAATGTTACTATATTTTCATAAAAAGGATCATTTAGCTGTTTAATAGTTATATTTGTAGTGCTATTTGGATAAAATCTGTATAAATAAAGATTTAGTTTTGCGGAAGTAATTACAGCATTTTCAGGTATTGATGAAAGATCAAAAAAAAGTAAAGAAGTATACTCGGTGTTTATATATAAACTAGAATATTTACCAAAATTTAAATGCTTACAATTGTTAGCTGAAGAAATAACAGTATCTTTACTAGGATAAATAATAGTTCTTTTAGGCATAATAAAATCTCCTTTTAAAAAATTAATTAAGGCATAGTAAAATAAATAATAAATTAAGACTTTAAATGATATGGCTGCGCCTATGGGGATGTTAATATCAATGGTTGATTAGTAAAAGAAAACACATCTCCATCTATACCCGTAAGAAAATAATTGCTTGGAGCTATATAAGATAGTGAATAAGGTAGCTTGTTTTTAAAAATTGTAGTATCAGAACAAGTGAGTGTTACTGATCTTCCTGAAATTGTTACTTGAATTATTTTTATATCTAAAGCTTATTAAGATGAGTAATGGTAAAAGAAGTGGGAGATATATTTGTTTTAGTAAGGGGTTTACTCATAGTTAATATTATTTTATCATTAACTATTTCTCCAAGTATTACATTAGATGGTAGCATATTTGAAAAGGTTTTATAAATAGCTAATATATTTATAGTGGTATTTGGGGTGCCACTAACAGATAGGCATACATGTTTATTTGTTGGTGATATTTCAAAAGAATGAGTTTTACCAGAAACAACTGCTATTACATTATCTATATTTTTAAAAACTCCATTTCTAGTATCGCAAGTTTTTACAGAGACATATACAATGTCAGGTTCTGCTTCAACTTCAGTAGGTTGAGTGTTATCAATAAAATAGGTAAAGAAGAGAGCATTTGAAATATTATATATAGTGCTTTCGACAGGTGCATTATTAAGGTTAAGATATTGAGAGAATGTAGTAGTTTTAATAGACGATATACCTATAGTGTATTCAACTTCAAGTCTTGGGCATAAATCATTAGCACTAAATTCTCTACTGTAAAAACTTAGAAGTGAATTGCTAGTGGTAGAAATTTCAAAACCGTTATTGGAAGTGGAATCAGCATACCAGTGAGCAACTGTGTTTGTTAAATTATCGAAAGTAAGAATGCGGTTAATAACCAAATTATCACCATTAAAATTATAAAGAGGAGTATCTCCTGAAATAAGATTAGATGAAGTTGGTAAAGTATCAGAAGTTACGGTGTATTCACAAAAATTATTATTAAGTTGTCGAATAGCTACATCAATAGTCTTGGATACATATTTTCTATATAAATAAAGATGTAGTTTTGCAGAAGTAATTGTAGCGTTTGCGGGTATTGATGAAAGATCAAAATAAATTAAAGGTTTAAAGGGGCTTTGTATAATTAACCTAGGATGTTTACCGAAATTTAAGTTTTTAGAAGCTAAAGTGTTAGAAACAAAAGTATCTTTAGTAGCATAAATAGTAGTGGTCTTAGACATAATAAAATCTCCTTTTTAAACAATAATTAAAATGTTTTATGCTTAATATCCTTATAATATATGATTAATAAGTGAAAGCCGTGTTGATATTAATAATTTTGAAAATAGTTCCACGTAAATCAAGTCTTTCACAGCTCGAATAATAAATTTTCATAATACTAAAAAACTAAATATTATACTTTAATATAAAAAAATATAAGTTAATTGTCAGTAGGTCAGATGGAGATACTGGGTTTGAAAGACTATAACTTTTGGGTTCATTTTAATTTCTTTTAGTATAATAACTGAAATTTTATCCATAATAAAAAAGAAGATCTTTAGATAAAAATTATATTAGGGAAAGGAGATATAGACCTATGAGAAATAAACCAGATGATAGAACAGATAATGTGGACAGAATTCAATATAATATTGATAAAACTATTCAATCATTTCAGCTTGCAGATGAAATGATTGAAGAAACAGATGATAAAAAAATGAAACAGACATTAGAAGAAAAAAATAACAGAAGAGAATCAGCACTTAAAAATATGAAGGAAGAAATTAAAGAGGAAGCTATAGATAAGGAAAATGGATATAGATAAATAAAAATTTAATTGCACATAAATAAGAAGCATCACTAAAAAGTGGTGCTTCTTACTTTATAATACTGTAGAAAAATTAATCCTTGTTTATTAAGTTTACACAAAATTATTTATACTATCTATTTATTTGCTACTTTAGATAAATTACCTGTTATAGCATTTGTTAACTCATCGCTAGATTCAATAACCCACTTGTCTTTTTCTTTAGTCAGTTTTAAATCTACCTCAGTTGTAGTTTTTGCTACATCAGGATCATTAATTCCATTTGTAATGTACTGAAAAGTCATTTTTTGAATTTCATCATCACTAGGTTTATTTGCACTAAAAGCTTGAGGAAGTAATATCACCATTACTTGTTTCATTGAGTCACTATATACTCTAAGCATATCTACAGAAGTGATTTTTACTTTAGTAGTAGCATCATCTTTATTAACTGTAGTTGATAGAATATCATAATCTATTTTTTTGAATAATGATTTAATAAGATCTTCTTGTTCAGTTGATTCAAATTTACCAGTAATAATACTACTATCAGTATCTGATTTAATATACTTGCTCATAGTTTCAAAATCACAAGATTTAGTAGATTCAAAGAAAGATTTAATTGATTCATCTGGTTTAGGTCCACATCCAACCAAAGAAAAAATCAAGGTGAAAGATAAAATAGTTAATAGAATTTTACGCATTATTGCTCCCCCTAATTGTATTTAAATACCTATACCATTATATATTATAAATGAGGATATGCGCAAAAAAGAGTATTCAATTTAATTATTGAATACTCTTTTTATTAGTTGGTATTAAAAGTTTTTTTTATAAATCATCCTAAATATTTAATTACTTAAATTTTTTAGGAAACTGTTTGATTATACCATCGGTAAGCATATCTGCGAACATAATCATATGGGCTTCACCTTTGTCATATGAGGAAATATCTGCTTTCCAATCTTTATTTAATCTAGATACAACCTGAGCTGTAACAAAGTCTAAATGTTTATGTAGCATATCTTTTAGAGCTTTATTTGAATAGTTAGGGTTAGCAGAACTTAAAAAATCAGCTATTTTATCAGCATTTTCATACCATAATTTATTATATTTTTCTAAATCATCTTTATTTCCATTTTTAGCCGCATCAGTAACTTGGCCAGCGATCCCGATATGTTCTCTCAATAGAGCAGCAAGTTTATTTCCAGCTTCTTCTCCGTAATAAGGTTTAATTGAATTTCCAATATCATCTTGATTTTTAAGAAGTCTTTCTAATACAGGTCCTTTATCTTCAAGTGAAGATAAATCACTTATAATAAAACTTCTAGTCCATGAAACATGATCTATCCAAAGTTGTCTCTCAGCCATTGTTAAATTACAGGTGGATTTGTTATAGGATATATCTTCAGAAGCTATACGATCTAAGGCTTGAGCCTTAAATGGTATTAAAGTTAATAAAAATAATGGTATTAATAAAGTTTTTAAAAATTTCTTCATTATTATACACTCCTTTTATAATTGAATTTCTATTTTAGTTTGTTCAACAATATAAATATATATACTTTAGGTTTTGTTAATACAGTAACATTTTCTAAAAATATTGCGCCAGTAATTATTGATATAAGGGATAAAGGAATCATCATTATAAATAAAGATTGCCAATTAAAAAACAGTAACATTGTACCGGAGACTATTGGCCCTAATGCTGGGGCAACTAAAATTGCTCAGACGTATAACCCCATTGCGTTTAAAAATGGTGGGTTTATATTGAAACTATGAATAAGAAAAGCTGTAATTGGTATAAGAATAGCAACTATTAGCACATAACCAGTAGCAAGCCATTGTATTGTAGTTACAGTTACATGCATTTCTTCCATAAGGACAGGTAATGCTACATTTAATATACTTTCATTAAATAGGGATAAAAAGCCACCAAACAGAAATACAGCCATAATAGCTTTTACATTATATTTCTCGTTTTCTTCAAAATTATTTTTGTTATATTCCATAAATTATATTCTCCTTTGTTACAATTACACTAGATCACATATTTCGGAGAAAAACTCTTTGTATAAAATATGTGATATAAGAATTTAATTGTTTAATAATAGTTCTATTTGCGTGTTTACTACTAAAAGTGCTGAAACATCTCTGTTGCCTACAGATACAGTAATTGCACTTTCAATTAACTTTTCTGTATATGCATTTTCCATAACTAGAATGGCTTTTTTACAAGCCTCTCTCAGGGGTTCGCTTAAGAGATGGGTTTCTAAAGATAATAAACTAATGGAAATATCCTGAAGCATACATTAACTAATTGAGCAAGGTGAATGTAGAGAAGATTAATATATATACTATATATTGACATTAAAAGAAAAATATAATATCATTAATTTATAAGGTAATGATAATCAATATCAATTTAAAAGGGGTGTAATAAATGAAAATAATTTATTGGAGTGGAACTGGTAATACTGAAGATATTGCAAATTTAATCGCTAAGGGGATTGAAGACGGGGGTAAAGAAGCTGAGTTAATAAACATTTCTAATAATTCAGTAGATAATATTGAAGAAGAAGTAGTGGTACTAGGTTGTGCAGCTATGGGGAATGAGGAATTAGAAGAAAGTGAATTTATACCAGCTTTGGAGAAGTTACAAGATACTTTAAAAAATAAAAAAGTTGCTTTATTCGGATCATATGGATGGGGTGATGGAGAATGGATGAGAATATGGGAAGAAAGCATGACTAGCATGGGAATCCAAGTTCTGCTAGAACCATTAATAATAAATTATGCACCTGAAGGTGAGGCTATAAAAGAGTGTATAGATTATGGAAGTCAAATAGCTAAATTATCTACGTAATAGAAATTTTAATTAATCAAAAGTGTCACATTAGTAAATAAATATTAAAGAGAAAAAGTATTAATCAATTATGACTAATACTTTTTTTTTTATTGCTAAAATTTTTATTGTAGTTATTAATATTCTAATTGTGGAATATAAATATTTAATGGGTTATTTGGTAAATATAGATATATTTAATGAAATATATAATATGACTTATATATTTTATTAGGGTATAATTGTATTAATATGGGTTAAGGGGGAATCAGAATGTTAAGAGAATTAAATGAAAAAATAAATAAGGTCAAAGATGATTTAGCATCAAAGGAAATTTTAGAAAAGAAACTTGAGAACTATAAGGTGCAAATTGAGGCTGATGAAAATAAGTTAAGAGAATTAGGAATAAGTATGAAAAAAGAGTATAAGGATGTAGAAAAATTAGAAAAGCTTTCACTTGTTAATTTAATTTCTACACTTATGAAAAATAAAGAGGTAAAGTTAGAAAATGAACAACGTGAATATTTAATGGCTAAAGTTAAATATGATGAACACACTAATAAAGTAACCTTATTTAAAGAAAATATAGAAAATATAAAAGCTAGATTATTATCTTTAAGGAACTGCCACATAGAATATAAAGAATTACTAAGAAAAAAAATAGAATTAATTAAAAACTTTGGCGATAATTATAATAAGAATAAATTAGAAGAATTAGAACATGAAATTGATAGAGACTTAAGGAATAAAAAAGAGATAGAAGAGGCAGAATTAGCAGGTAGAAGTTTACTTAAAGAAGTAAGCAATGCAGAAAAATCATTAAATAGTGCGAGTAACTGGGGAATATACGATATAGTTGGTGGTGATTTAATTTCTTCCATGATAAAGCATGATAAAATAAATGAGGCAGAAAGTAGCTTTAGAAATATCACTAGTTTAATTACAAGATTTAATAAAGAACTTGGAGATGTAAGTTGTGAAGGTATTACAATGTCAGGAACTACAATAGCCTTTGATATATTTTTTGATAATATTTTTACTGATTTTTCTGTTCAAAGTAAGATTAACAAGTCATTAAATAATGTAGTAACATTAAAAGGAAAAGTAGAAGGAATAATAAATAATTTAATGAACCAAAAAAAAGATTTAAATAGATTAATATCAAGGAAAAGAAATGAGTATAACACAATTATAGACAACATAATCTAGTCTATTTTCTGAGCAGGAATGTAATGAATATGAGGATAACTTTGATTAAAAAGATAAAAACATAGTCTAGATCCTAGGTTTTCTATTGAAAAAAGGAATAAAAAGGGGTAAAATGTAATCGCAATGATACAAGTTGTAATATTTTATAATAAAAGTAAATAAGGGGGACATATGAAAAAGATTATTTCAAAAATACTATGTATGGCTATTATTTTAGTAATAGGCATTCAGGGCAAAGAAGCAAAGGCTATGTTAAATGAAGATATGCAGGGGGTTTGGATAACAACTGTATATAATAAAGATTGGCCTAGTGTTGGTTCAAGAAATAATGTTCAATTGCAAAAACAAGAATTTATAGATATTTTAAATAATGTAAAAGCAATTGGATTAAATACTGTAGTTGTACAAGTTAGACCAGAGGGAGATGCTTTATATAAATCAAACATAAATCCCTGGGCGAAGGTATTAACTGGGGTACAAGGTAAGGATCCAGGATATGATCCACTTAGCTTTATAGTTGAGGAAGCACATAATAGGGGAATAAAGGTACATGCATGGCTTAACCCTTATAGAATAACTACAAGTGGAACAGATACAAATGTATTATCTAGTAATCATTTTGCAAGAAAAAATCCGCAAACAGTTATTAGTAATGGAAAAGGTTTATATTACAACCCTGGATTACCAGAGGTTAGACAACATATTGTTGATACTGTAGATGAAATAGTAAGAAATTATAATGTAGATGGAATACATTTTGATGATTATTTTTATCCAGGACAAAATATAAATGATGATAATGCTTATTCACAATATTCAAAAGGCCTTGATAGAGGTGATTTCAGAAGACGTAGCGTAAATGAAATGGTACAAGCCGTACATGGCAGAATTAAAAGCATAAAAAGCAATGTAGAATTTGGAATAAGTCCAAGAGGTGTATGGAAAAATGAATCAAGTGATTCAACTGGATCTCAAACAAATGGATCAGGTCAAAGTTACTTTGATATATATGGAGATACTAGAGCTTGGATAAAAAACAATTGGATAGATTATGTTGCACCTCAAATATACTGGGAAATAGGAAGTAACCCAGCAGATTACGCTAAGCTAATACCTTGGTGGGCAAATGAGGTTAATGGAACTAATGTAAAATTATACATTGGACAAGGCATATATAAACCAACGGTAGCTAGAGAAATAGAAAGTCAGGTAAATCTTAATAGACAATATTCTAATGTTAAAGGAAGTATATATTACACTTATAGTGATATAAAAAACAATGTTGAGGGTGTAAGAACTAAAATAACTAATTTACAAATGGTCCCAGTGGATTCCTTAATAGGAAGTGACAGATATGATACTGCATCAAAGCTTAGTCAAAGTCAATATAATAAAGCGGATACAGTAATTATAGTAAATGGAGTGGCTTTAGCAGATGGATTAGCTGCAACACCATTAGCAACTAATTTAAAAGCCCCGATATTATTAACTCAAGCTTCAGAGATTCCACCGCAAAGTAGGAATGAAATAAAAAGATTATCAGCTACAAATGCTATAATAGTTGGTGGTGATGCTGTAGTATCTAAAGATGTAGAAAATCAACTAAGTAGTTTAGGTATTAAAACTATTAAAAGATTAGGCGGATTAGATAGATATTTAACTTCATTAGAAATAGCTAAGTATATAGATGCAAATCTTTATGATGTTAAAAATGTAGTAGTTAGCAATGGTTATGGAGAGCCGGATGCTTTATCTATAGCATCCGTAGCTGGAAGAGATAATATGCCAATTATTTTAACAGGAAAAAATACATTTAATGGAGATATATACAACTGGTTAAGTGGAGAAGCCCTTGATAATGCTTATATAGTGGGCGGAACTAGTGTTTTAGAAAATAAAATTTTAAATAGCATGAATGATATTACAGTACAAGATATAAGTCAAAATAGATTAGGTGGAGCAGATAGATATGCAACAAATGCAATGGTTATAGAACGGTTTTATGGGAATACTTTAGATAAGGTTTATGCTTCAAAGGGATATGAATTAGTAGATTCATTAACTGCAGGACCAATAGCAGCCTTAAATGGAGCGCCAGTTGTGTTATGTAGTGATGATTTAACAACAGTACAAAGAAATGTGTTAAATCAAAAAAAAGCAAGAATTATCATACAAGCTGGTGGCGGAATATCACCTACAACTATAAATTCATTAAAAACTAGTCTTAAATAAAATTATTAATAAGTATAAAAAATAGGGAGGTGTTATAATAGCATCTCCCTATTTTTAATTTTATATAACTTTTATTGAAAATCATAAACTTAGCAACGCATTTTTCCATTCGCAAACTGAGATAAGGCGTAAGACCCTCGTGTGTTTGAGTTGATTTTCTATGAAATATTTAATGTAATATTATATACGGAATAATAATATTAAGTAGAATTATAATGAAATAAGATTAAATATAGAAGCATTATAGTATAGAAATGAGTAGAAAATATTTAAACTAATTAAATTACACTTAAAAAGATATATGTAAATATATTTAGGTGATTAATTGTAAAATATTGAAAAATTTAAGTGGGACATTAAAAAAACTAGGATGTATTAAGAAGATAATTTCTGTATTGAACAGGAGTTATCTTCTCTAAAATCCATGTGTCACCCCCGGATATTAGACCTTTTTAATATTTTATTAATAGAGTTTATGGTGTATTTTACATCATCAATAGTATTAAAATGACTAAAACTAAAACGCATAGTTCCACTCGGATAAGTATTAAGAGTTTTATGAGCAGAAGGTGCACAATGTAATCCTATTCTAATCATTATATTGAAATCTCTATCTAGTAAATAGCCTATTTCACCCATATCATAGAAGTCTGTATAAAGTGATACTACTGCGGTTCTGTTATCTATAGAGGGGTTTCCTACTAAATTAATATTATTTATATTAAGAACATCATTTATAAATAAATCTGTTAAAAATAACTCTTTCTCAGATATTGTGTTTATTCCTTCTTTAAGTAAATATTTAATAGAATGATTTAAACCATAAATAGCAGGAACATTTAATGTACCAGCTTCAAATTTATCAGGCATATAAGAGGGTTGAACTTCTAAATCAGATAAACTCCCAGTACCACCATAAATTAATGGCTTAATATTATCATTTAAATTATCAGAGATTATAAATCCACCTATACCTTGAGGTCCAAGTAGTCCTTTATGACCAGTAAAGGCTATGGCATCAGCATTTAGATCCAACATATCTATATCTAAAATCCCGGCACTTTGAGCAGCATCTACAATGAAAAATAAATTATGTTTTTTACATAGTTGTCCTACTTGTTTTAAGGGCATTATAGTGCCTGAAACATTTGAGGCATGTAACATAATTATAGCTTTAGTGTTAGGCTTAATTAAAGGCTCTATTTCACTGATAATAAGTTCACCCTGCCTATTACAAGGTATTTTACTGAAGGATATATTAGATTCTTTTAAAGCATTTAAAGGTCTCATTACAGCATTATGCTCCATAGAAGATACAAGTACGTGATCACCTTTTTTAAGTAATCCATTTAGTAATACGTTAAGACTTTCAGTTATGTTTTTTGTAAATACTACATTTTCAGGATTTGAAAAATTGAATAATTCGCCTATTAGTTTACGTGTATCAAAAACCATATCCTCTGCTTGGTAGGCACAAGTGTAAGCGCCTCTATTAACGCTAGTACCAATATTATCAATAAAATTAGCTATAGTGGCACTCATACCTAAAGCTTTTGGAAAACTAGTGGCTGCATTATCTAAATAAATTTTTTTCATATTATCACCCATAAATATTATACAATAAATTTTATACAAAGAAAGATATAGTTAAAAATAAACAAATATACAAGAATTTTATTATAAAAAAATGTATATTATGTTATAATATGTTTGGAATTGTTTATAAAGGGGGAGTAAAAATGAAAAACAAGAAAGGTATAATTCTTGCGGGAATTATAATTGGAATTTTAGCGGTAGCATTGGTTAAGCTAGGTAATCCAGTGAATATGGGGATTTGTGTTGCTTGTTTTATAAGAGACACAGCAGGAGCATTAGGTCTGCATAGAGCAGAGGTAGTTCAATATATTAGACCGGAAGTAATAGGGATGGTTTTAGGAGCATTTATATTAGCTATTACTAAAAAAGAGTTTAATGTACGAGGTGGTTCATCACCATTTATCAGATTTATTCTAGGTTTTTTTGTAATGATAGGGGCGTTAATGTTTTTGGGATGCCCACTAAGAATGATGCTTAGAATAGCAGGCGGAGACTTAAATGCAGTAGTTGGACTAGTTGGGTTCATAGTTGGTATTTTAGTAGGAGTATATTTTCTTAACAATGGATTTACCCTTAAGAGAAGTTACAAATTAACTAAATTAGAGGGAACTATGTTTCCAATAGTAAACGTTATATTATTATCATTACTTTTATGTGCACCAGCTTTTATATTGTTTAGCAAAGAAGGTCCGGGAAGCTTACATGCACCTATATGGTTAGCATTATCAGCGGGATTAATAGTAGGAGCTTTAGCACAAAGAACTAGATTATGTACTGTTGGTGGAATAAGAGATGTGGTTCTATTTAAGGATTGGTATTTATTATCAGGTTTTGTAGCTATAATAGTAACAGTATTAATAGGAAACTTGTTTTTGGGATCTTTTAAACTTGGATTTGAAGCACAGGCAATTGCTCATACAGATGGAATGTGGAATTTTCTTGGAATGGTACTTGTAGGTTATGCTTCAGTGCTTTTAGGTGGTTGTCCGTTAAGACAGTTAATATTAGCTGGAGAAGGAAATATAGATTCGGTTATAACTATTATAGGGTTAGCTGTTGGAGCTGCATTTGTTCATAACTTTGGATTAGCATCTAGTGCAAAGGGAACTACTTTCAATGGTAGAGTTGCAGTAATAATAGGAATTGTAGTAATAGTAGGAATATCTATTATTAATAGTGATTTAAAATTGAGTTTCAAAAAGAAAGGGGATGTAAAAGTTGATATTAATTGATGGAAGGGGTTTATCTTGTCCGCAACCTGTAGTGTTAACAAAAAAAGGATTAGTAGAAGACAAGAAAGGAATAGACATATTAGTTGATTGTAATACTGCTAAGCAGAATATAATACGTTATTGTGAAGGTGTTGGTTATAAGGTAACAATAGAATCAAAAGATGAGGATATTTTACTTAAGATAAGAAAGTAGGCGAGGTTAATTTAAATGAATTATATAGCTTTATTTTTCACTCATTCTGGAGCGATTAAGTATAATAGATTTTTAAGAGGGAAGGATATAAAAACTGAAACTTCCCCAATACCAAGAAAATTGTCCTCAAGTTGTGGAATTGGAGTCAGATTTTATATGAATGAAAATATTGATGAAATACTATCAGAGGATTTAGAGAAGATTTATGAGATAAAAGAAGAGGAATATAATTTAGTTTATCAATGTGAATAAAGGCAGGGAATTTTATTTCAGCCAGGGGGTGTAATGTTTACCATTTATTCAATTAACTACACCACAGGGATGAAATAAAAAAAGAGTATATCTATTTAAATGATATTAGTATCATTAATAGATATACTCTTTTTTATATAATTTTTAAATGAATCTTTTAATTGATATTTTGGAAAATATTTTATTAAATCATCTAGGTCAAAAATCCTATATGGAGCATTGTAGATACCCTCTGCTTGCAAGCTATGAACATCAGTAGTAGCAGGTAGTGGTAATATTACTAGATAATAAGTATCCAGTTGAAAATTTGTTGGAAAATGAAAAGAACTTATTTATGTAAGTAGCAATTGCAGTGTGGAAGAATCTCTTGGAAGTACCTATGGGAGAATCCTGGTTTTTAATAGAACTAAATTGCTAAAAGCAACTGATGGGTTGTTGATTAAAATAAAGTTTATATAGAAAAAACAAGAAGTGAAGATTCTTTTTAGAGGAATATTCACTTCTTATTTTTAATATTGAGTTGTTTTAGCCTATACTAGCGTTTGAATCAAGTAATAGAAAGTACGATTTTAAATTATATGTAGGAAAATGAAGCACTAGATAAGTCGAAAAAGAAGATAATAGCGTTAGGCGAAATAGGTAAGAAATTTTTAAAGAGAAAAGAATACTCTGATGAAGGTTTTATATCATTATTAGGGATAAGTCAGGTATAGTTAATGAAATAGTGTGTGACAAAAATGTAAGGTTAATGAAATATAAATCTAAGGTATAAGAATTAGATAATAGGTATAATTAGCTTATAATTAACAATGGTTAAAGAAAATGAATGTTTATGAGAAAAGTATATTAATTTAAATATAAGGGAGACTATTAACATGAAAAACATATTAAAGTTATATAAAGTAGAAAAATATTATGGAAACAAAGGTAATATAACAAAGGCAATTGATAATATTAGTTTTAAAGTTAATGAGGGAGAATTTGTAGGTATTATGGGCCCTTCAGCTAGTGGAAAGACTACATTATTAAATTGTATATCAACAATAGATACTGTAAGTACTGGAAATATAATTATAAATGGTAACGATATTACAAGGTTCAATCAAAAAGATCTAGAGAATTTCAGAAGAAATGAACTTGGATTTATATTTCAAGATTTTAATTTGTTAGATACATTAACTGCCTATGAAAATATAGCATTAGCGTTAACTGTAAAAGGTGAAAAAATATCTAATATAAATGAAAAGGTAGAATCAATAGCTAAGTATTTAGAAATAGAGGATGCTTTAGAAAAATATCCTTATGAAATGTCAGGGGGGCAAAAGCAAAGAGTAGCATCTGCAAGAGCATTGGTTACAAAGCCTTCATTAATACTTGCTGATGAACCAACAGGAGCATTAGATTCCAAGGCTGCTAGATTATTACTTGAAAGATTTGAAAGTTTAAATAATGATATAAAGGCAACAATTCTTATGGTTACACATGATGCGTTTACTGCAAGCTATGCTAATAGAATTCTTTTTATAAAAGATGGAAAAATATTTACTGAAGTTATAAGAGGTGATGATACAAGAAAAGAATTTTTTAATAAAATAATAGATGTAGTAACGCTTCTTGGAGGTGACGACAATAATGTATTTTAAGATAGCTTTAGGAAATGTAAAGAAAAGTTTTAAAGAGTATGCAATTTATTTTTTAACACTTACATTAGCAGTTAGTATATTTTATAGTTTTAATTCAATAGAATCACAAAAAGCATTTACGCAGTTACAGGGAAATAATAATGAGGTTATAAAAATTTTAAATAAAGTTATAGGATATGTGTCAGTATTTGTATCAATAATATTAGTTGGATTGATTGTTTATGCAAATAATTTTTTAATAAAGAAACGTAAAAAAGAATTAGGTATATACATGATATTGGGGATGAATAAAAATAAGATATCTAAAATATTAGTTATGGAAATTTCTATAGTAGGAGTAATATCATTGGGGTTAGGTCTTTTACTAGGAATTATTGAATCACAAGGGTTATCTATATTTACTTCTAAATTATTTGAGATAAAAATGAGTGAATATAGATTTGTAATTTCAATTATTGCTATATGTAAAACTATAATATATTTTGGAATAATCAACTTACTTACAATGATATTTAATACATCTATTATTTCTAAATATAAAATAATAGATTTATTAAAATCAGATAAGAAAAATGAAAAAATGAATTTTAAAAGTTCATTTGTATATGTAATAACTTTTATATTAAGCTTCTTATGTATTATTATTGCATACAATTTCATTTTACAATCAGGATTTAATATCAGAGATAAGAGATTTACTTTATCTTTGATTTTAGGAACAGTAGGTACAGTTCTATTTTTCTTTAGTTTATGTGGAGCTGGATTATATATAGTTAAGAAAAACAAAAAAATATATTTTAAAAATATAAATATATTTACGGTGAAACAATTAAATAGTAAAATAAAAACAAACTTTATATCAATGTCAGTAATATGTTTAATGCTATTTGTAACTATAGAAGTATTGTCAATAGGATTAAGCTTTAAAGATGCTTTTCAATCTGGACTTAAAGAAACAACACCCTTTGATGTAAGTGGTATTATGCATATTAGTTCAGATGATAAGATAAAAAGTATTGAGGAATCATTAAATAATGTTGGTTTTAAATTTGATAATGATGATGAATATGTTTTTTATGATATATATGAAGGGAATACTAGAATTTATGAGGTGTTAAGTGATAATATAAGTAAAAAAAACATAAAACTTTTATCAAAAGAACCTAATAGTAAAGTGGAAATAATTAAATTGTCAGATTATAATGATATATTAAAATTAAGAGATAAAGAAGAATTAGAACTAAATAAAGATGAAATTATTATAACTTCAAATTATAAAAATGTTGAAATTCCTATAAATGAATTTTTGGAAAAAAATAAAAAAATAGTTATTAACAATAAAGAATACAAAATAAAAAATGATAAAGCTGTGAATGTACAATTTAGTACAAGTTTAGTAAAAGATAATCCCTTTACAATAATAATAAATGATGAAGACATAAAAGAATTAGAAGTTTTACAATCTAATTTTAATGTGAATTATGGAATTAACAATAAAATTACAAGTGAAGAAAAGTATAAAAATTTATTTGAAGGATATAGTGCTGGGAGATTTGGAAATGGTATAGAAAATTTTATAACTGGCGAAACAAAAGAGGATATGTGTACGTCAACTATTGGATTAACTAATATAATGCTATTTGTAGGTATATATATTGGGATAATATTTTTAATATCAAGTATGACAGTTCTTGCACTTCAACAATTATCTGAAGCTAGTGATAGCATAGAGAGATATAAAGCTTTAAGAAAAATTGGAGTTAGTAAAAAAAGTATAGAAAAAAGTATATTCCATCAAACATTAATATATTTCTCATTGCCAATATTTTTGGCATTAATTCATTCTATAGTAGGAATAAAAGCTATTAATAATTTTATAGAATTATATAATAAACCAGGTATAGGGGTTGCATCAATGATGACCGTACTTATATTTTTAATGTTGTATATAGCTTATTTTTATGCAACTTATGTTGGCTATAAAAATATTGTAAACAGTTCTTTAGATAAGTAGAGAAGAGGTATAAGTATTGAAAAGGTGTTAGATTTTATACACTTTTGCAATTAAATAAAATATTGAAGGTGATAAATTTATGAAACTAATGATTATTGAAGATGATGAAATAATACGTCAAGAGTTAAAGTGTTTTTTAAGTAAATATGGATATGAGGTAGACGCACCAGAAGAGTTTGAAAATATAGTTGAATATGTATTGAAAAAACAGCCTAATATAATATTATTAGATATTAACTTGCCTATTTATGATGGTTTTTATATATGTAAAGAAATAAGAAAGGAAAGCTATATACCTATAATAGTTGTAACAAGTAGAAATACACAGGTTGATGAGCTTATAAGCATGAATAGTGGGGCAGATGATTTTATAACTAAACCATATAATACTCAAATATTGCTTGCACGTATACAATCAATAATAAAAAGAACTTATGGGAATACAACAGCTCAAGAAATTGTTACATATAAAAATTTAAGGTTAAACCTCTCGGATGCAACAATATCATTAGAAGATAAATTGTTAGATATAACTAAAAATGAAATGAAAATATTGAATTATTTAATTAAGAAAAGTGGAAATATAGTTTCTAGAGAGTCGCTTATGACTTATTTATGGAATGATAACTCTTTTGTAGATGATAACACTCTTACCGTAAATATAGCTCGTTTAAGAAAAAAGCTTACAGAGATAGGAATGAAAGATACTATACATACTAAAAGAGGTTTAGGTTATATAATTCAATAAGATTTAAAAAGAGGTGAAAAGGTGAGTTTGGTACAATTTTTAAAAGATAGATTTATATTTTTATTTATAAATATATTTTTATTTATAATAATTGCTTCAATTATGGCATTAGTAGAGGTTCGATTAATTATAATTTTTTTTATGTTTTTTATTTGGTTTATGCCATTATTATCATCTATTGTAATGGAATTCATAAGAAATAAAATTTATTATAATGAAGTAATAGATATTTTAAAAAATTTAGAAAAAAAATATATGTTGCCAGATATTATAAAGGAACCAGAATTTATGGAAGGTAAGATTTTTTATAATATAATAAATGAAATAAGTAAGGATATGCATGAAAATGTTAAATATTATAGAGATATTCAAAACGATTATAGAGAATATATCGAAACCTGGGTTCATGAAATAAAAACACCAGTAGCATCAAGTAAACTTATATTAGAAAACTGCGAAACACCAATAAATTTAAAGATAAATAGCCAGTTAAATAGAATAGAAGACTTTGTAGAGCAAGTACTATATTATTCTAGAAGTAATAATGTAAGTAAGGATTATATTATAAGTAAGTTGAAGTTAGATACTGCAATAAATAATGTTTTAAGAAGAAATTCTATTGATTTTATTAATAAGAAAATTAAACTAGAAATTAAAAACATTGATAAAAGTGTAAATAGTGATATAAAATGGATTGAGTTTATAGTAAATCAAATAATAAGTAATGCAATTAAATACTCAAAAGATGAAGATCCAAAAATAAAAATTTATACAATTGAAAAAGAGAACTGTATAATATTCACTATAGAAGATAATGGGATAGGTATATCGAAGAAAGAAATAGAGAGAGTTTTTGAAAAAAGTTTTACTGGAGAAAATGGTAGGAAATTTATTAAATCTACAGGGATGGGACTTTATTTAAGTAAAAAACTATGTAAAAAATTAGGATTAGGAATCAATATTGAATCTAATATAAACGAAGGAACTAAGGTTAATATTATATTTCCAATAGGAAAACTAACACAGATATAGATAATAGATATCTATATAATAATTTTAAAATTTTAGGCATAAGGAGTTATTTTATTAATGAAAAAATATTTTAAAACATTAACTATTTTTTGTGTGATTTTATTATTAATTATATTAGGGGATGTAGTATTAAACAAAACATATAAAATCAAATATGATTCTTTGAATCAAATAGATCAAAAGATGTTTAAAGAGTTATCATTGATGTACAAAAATTTCCAAGAGAATCCTAATGAATTATGGGATGATACATATAGATTAAATGAAAAGCCAATAATTGTAATTAGAACTAATAAGGATAATGGTGTAATAAACCAGTATGCATATGCTATTAATATGAAAAAAAATCAAAATAATTTATTTTCAAAAAAAATAGATATGGGAAGTACATCAAAATTACCAGATGTATATAGATTAAGTAAATTTAATACAAATATAATCTTAAAGTGCATTTTGGGTAATTTTGGAACTGTGCAAGTGGATAATGAAGATGTTTTTTATTTTAAATATTATACTGGAATGATGGAAAACCCTAAAATAAATTTAGATTTTTCTTCGTTTTTATTGCACGAATCATTCCATACATATAAACAAAAAAAATGGAGATATGATAAAAATGATGCTGAAAATATACCCAATTATCCAGCAAATAAAGAAAATTATGCATTAATGGGGTTAGAATTTTCACTTCTAGATAAATGTATGGAAAGTGATGATATTAATATAGTAAAAGAATCTCTTAAAGAATGGGTTACTGTAAGAGAGTATAGATATAAAAAGTGGCCACAACTAATAGGAGAAACAAAAACAGAAGCAATAGAAGGAACTGCTCGTTATATGGAGTATAAATATAGTAAATTAATAGGTGGAAATTTGAGGGTAATACCTAAGAAAGAAGAACCATATTATATTACATTTATGGACGCCTATAAATTTATAGCTAATGATCAAGCCGAATCACCAACTTATTTAGAAAGACCAATGAGATATGAAACTGGAGCATCCCTTGGATTGATTATGGATAAAACAAATATTAATTGGAAATCAGATATAGAAGATAGCGAAGATAAAGATGGGAAAACTCAATATGAAATAATAAAAAAATATTTTTCAGTTGATAATAGTTATATTATAGATGAAAAAATAAAAGAAATTGAGAATGCCAATAATTATAATTCATTATTGGAAGATGGAGAAAAGATAGTTAATTTAATTAGATAAAGAAACATAAAAGTATAATAATAAGATATACCTTATCAGAAAATATATAAATTATTTTCTGATAAGGTATTGTTATTCAATTAGATATATTTTACAATTAATATTAGTAGCTGAATAGTTACTAGAAAGGAATGATATTTATGAGTAATTTATTTGATCTTACCGGAAAAGTTGCAATTATTACTGGAGCTTCTAGTGGACTAGGTGCAGATGCCGCAAGAGCTTATGCAGAGCAAGGGGCAGATGTTGCACTACTTGCAAGAAGGAAAGATAAACTTGAAGAACTTGCAAAAGAAATTGAAGCTACTGGCAGAAGAGCAATTGCAGTGCAGTGCGATGTTGCTGATGAAGAGAGTGTAAAATTAGCTGTGCAAGAGGTTATTAATAACTTTGGCAGAGTTGATATCCTTCTTAATAACGCTGGGGTTGCAACTGTTGGATCAGTGGAAACTATGACAGTTGAAACTTGGGACAAGGTTATGGATATTAACGTAAAAGGAATATTCTTAATGTGTAAATATGTTATACCTCATATGACTGAAAGAAATTATGGAAAAATTGTTAATATTGCATCCATAAATGCAGTGGTTGCAAATAAGGGATTAGCTCTTGTTCGTCATTCATATAATGCTTCTAAGGCGGCAGTAAGAGGATTAACTATGGGGATGGCAGCGACCTATATGGAAAATGGCATTACAGTTAACTCCATTGGACCTGGTCTTTTTGAATCTGAAATGACAGCAGGTACATTATTTAAGCATGATGCATTTATGAATGCCTATAATACAATGTCTCCGGCAGGCAGACCAGGGAAAAAGGGTGAGCTTAACGGTACAATACTTTACCTTTCTTCCGATGCATCTAGCTACGTAACTTCTCAACATATCCTTGTTGATGGTGGAATGGCTATTGTCTAAAAATTTTCATTTTAAAATATAATTAAGTAGAGGGGTGGATAATATCTGCCCTTTTACTACGTTCTCATCAGTAGAATTTTTACATTGATTTTCATTTGTATCATTAGCCACGTTTTCCTCAAAATTAATATCTTTATCAATAGTATCACTAGTAGAATTATTACATTCTATTAAAATTAAGCTACATATTAATATTGAAAATATATATTGCAATAAAAGAAGGGCTATGGTATTATAACAATCAATAACATACTAAACGTATATGAATACTAGGAGGAATAAATATGAAGAAATTAGCTGTATTAATCAGTACTTTATTAATAGCATCTGTAGGTCTTGTAGGATGTGGAACAAGTAGTAGTAAAAACACTGAATCAAATGATTTATTATCAAAAATAAAAAGTGAAGGTAAATTACGTATTGGTACTGAGGGGACTTATGCACCATATACATTCCATGACAAATCAGGAAAGTTAACTGGCTTTGATGTTGAAATTGCAGAGGAAGTATCTAATCGTCTTGGAGTAAAACCAGAATTTGTGGAAACAAAGTGGGATGGTCTTTTAGCAGGACTTGATGCAAAGAGATTTGATATGATAGTGAATCAAGTTGGAATCAAACCGGAAAGAGAAGAAAAATATGATTTTTCAGATCCATATATAGTTTCAAAAGCAGTACTTATAGTAAATTCTGATGATAATACTATCAAAAGTTTTGAAGATTTAAAGGGAAAGAAATCGGCGCAATCATTAACTAGTAACTTAGCTCAAATTGCAGAAACTAATGGTGCGATACTTGAACCAGTTGATAGCTTTAATCAATCAATTGATCTTTTAGTTTCTAAAAGAGTAGATGCCACAGTTAATGATAGCCTATCTTATCTTGACCTTAAAAAGCAAAAGCCAGATATTGCTATAAAAGTTGTTGATGAGGAAGGTAATGCACAACCAAGTGGAATTATGTTTAATCAAGGAAATAAAGAACTAGTAGATGCAGTTAATAAAGCATTTGCTGATATGAAAGAAGATGGTACTTATTTAAAAATTTCAGATAAATGGTTTGGTACAGATGTATCAAAATAAGAGGGTGAGAAGATGAATTTTGATGAGCAAACACTAAGAATATTAAATATAATTAAAGATTCTTTTTTACCTTTATTAATGGCAGGGCTTAAGTTTACAATTCCAGTAGCGGTAGGTTCATTCATACTTGGTTCAATTGTTGCTATGGGAACAGCTCTTGCTCGTATATCAAAATATAAATTATTGGTTTCAATATCAAGTTTTTATGTTTGGATAATAAGAGGAACTCCATTATTAGTACAGCTATTTATAATATTTTACGGGTTACCAATGGCTGGTATAACAATGGGACCACTAACTGCAGCAATTATAGGGTTCACTTTAAATGTTGGAGCTTATAATTCGGAAGTAATTAGAGCCGGGATTTTATCTATACCTAAGGGACAGTGGGAGGCAGCCTCTTCAATTGGTATGACTAATACTCAATCATTGATACGAGTAATTTTGCCACAGGCAGCTAGGGTGTCTGTACCACCACTGTCAAATTCATTTATAAGTCTTGTTAAAGATACATCACTTGCGGCTTCAATTACTTTAACTGAAATGTTTCAGATTGCCCAAAGAATAACTGCTGCAACATATGAGCCACTTGTGATGTACTGTGAAGTGGCATTTATATATCTAATGTTTTGTACTATACTCTCTATATTTCAAAATAAGATAGAGAAAAAACTTGAAAGATATGTAGCTAGTTAATTGGAGGAAATTTATGATTAATATAAAAAATTTACACAAAAAATTTGGAGATAAGGAAATTTTAAAAGATATAAATTTAGAAATTGCAAAAGGTGAAACAACAATTATAATAGGCCCTTCAGGGTCAGGAAAAACCACACTTCTTAGGTGTATGAATTTATTAGAAATTCCTAACAGTGGAACAGTAAGCGTTGGGGATAGTGAACTTACTGTTTCTGAAAATAAAAAACCAACTGAAAAAGAAATATTAAAACTTCGTAGAAATACAGGTATGGTATTTCAAGGCTTTCATTTATTTCCGCACATGACTGTTGAGGAAAACATTATGGAGGGGCTTGTTACTGTATTTAAGCAATCTAAGAAGGTAGCTCGTGATAAAGCACTTGTACTTTTAGAGAAGGTTGGACTTTCAGAAAAACGTAGCAACTATCCTCATGAACTATCAGGGGGACAACAACAAAGGGTTGCAATAGCAAGGGCTATGGCCATAGAGCCACTAGTTTTGTTATTTGATGAACCAACATCAGCACTAGATCCAGAACTTTCAGCCGAAGTTTTTAAAGTTATTAAGGAACTATCTCTTGAAGGAATGACAATGGTGGTTGTTACTCATAACATGAGTTTTGCAAGAGAAGTTGGAGACAATATAATATTTATGGATAATGGAATAATTGCTGATAAAGGGACACCTGAGCAATTATTATGTAATACTACAAACCCAAGAGTAAAACAATTTTTAAATTTAGTTTCAGATTAGACAAGTAATATCCAAATAAATTATTTGAGGAGGAAAAAATATGAAATTTGAATCATTATTAATACATGGTGGAATAGACGGTGATGCTACTACTGGGGCAGTAAATGTACCTATTTATCAGACATCTACCTTTAAAAAAAGTGAATTTGAGAATACTAAAGATAATGTTTACGAGTATTCAAGAACAGGAAATCCTACAAGAGCAGCATTAGAAAAACTTATTACAGAACTTGAGGAAGGTTATGCAGGGTTTGCCTTTGCTTCAGGTATGGCGGCTACAACAGCGGCACTATCACTATTTAAAACAGGAGATAAAATTCTTATATCAAATAATGTTTATGGTGGAACATTTAGAGTTTTAGACAAGTATTTTAAAAACTTTGGTTTAAATTATAGTGTATTTGATTCATCAAATATAGACGAGTTAAAAAATAATATTGATGACAGTGTAAAGGCCATTTTTATAGAAACTCCAACTAACCCATTAATGGGTATTACAGATATTGAAGAGGTTGCAAAAATAGCAAAGGAAAATAATATAATTTCCATTGTTGATAATACTTTTATGACACCTTATCTACAAAAACCAATTACACTTGGAGCTGATATAGTTATTCACAGTGCTACAAAATATTTAGGCGGACACAGTGATTTAGTTGCAGGGCTTGTGGTAGTTAATAATAATGAATTAGCTGAAAGAATACATTTCATACAAAATTCAACAGGAGGAGTTTTATCTCCATTTGATTCTTTCTTATTGATAAAAGGGATTAAAACTTTAGCATTAAGAATGGATAGACAAAACTCAAACACAACGGTTGTTGCAAAGTTTTTAAGAGATAGAAAAGAAGTAGAAAAAGTATATTATCCAGGTTTTGTTGATCATCCAGGACATGAAATACAAACAAAGCAAGCTAAGGGCTATGGAGGTATCATTTCTTTTGTTCTTAAAGAAGGTTATGATTATAAAAAATTCTTAGAGAGCTTAGAGTTAATAACTTTTGGAGAAAGCTTAGGAGGGGTGGAGTCATTAATTTGCCATCCTGCGACTATGACACATGCCGCAATTCCATATGAAATGAGACAAGCAATAGGCATAACTGATAATTTAATAAGAATATCAGTAGGAATTGAAAATGTTGATGATATAGTAGAAGATTTAATAAAGTCATTAGAAATATAAATTTAATAAAAATACCTTATTAGAAAATATATTGATTATTTTCTGATAAGGTATTTTTTTATGAATATATCTTGCAAGAATACCTGGTAAAATGTGAACTTAACGTATATTTTTTTATCCTAAAGGCACTACTATATGACATATTACAGATATAAATATTATATATAATATTTATCGCTAATTCCATTGTCTAAAACAGCTTTAGCATGAAATTTTGCTAGTTCTAGTGAATGTAATGAAGCTGTACCACATTGTAATTCGTTAGCAGCTGGAACTTCTGTTGCATCTAAAACTTTGTTTAATGAGTATTCTAAAGCTTTAATAACTTCGTTAATTGAAACGTCACCCCAACTTGTTAAATAGAAACCTGTTTTGCAACCCATTGGAGATATATCTATAATGTTTGGAAGTAATTCCCTCATATATCCTGCTAATAAATGTTC
The DNA here is from genome assembly GCF_017348895.1 of Clostridium gasigenes. NCBI lineage: Bacteria > Bacillati > Bacillota > Clostridia > Eubacteriales > Clostridiaceae > Clostridium > Clostridium gasigenes. The sequence continues at coordinate 3,951,039 of NZ_CP071376.1, read as the reverse complement.
TAAAGAATGAATTCCAGTTTCAGATAAAATTTCTTTATTTGGTTGAGTAAATCTTAAATCAAATTTTGATATAGAATCCCCTTTAAGACCATATTTTACTTCTACCTTTCTTACATAAGGAGCTTTAACCTTTGTGTGATCTAATTGAAAACTTTCTACTTTTATCATGTTAATTTCCACCTTTCATTTATGAATTTAATATTTTATTAAGGGGTAAAGAGAATCTATAGAGTAGAGTCCTTTTGGGGTTGGTTAGAATAATCCTGTACTGAAATATCGCTCACCTCTATCCGGGAACACTACTACAATATTTCCTTTCTCTATAGTACTTGCAAATTTTAATGAAGCAGATAGAGCAGCACCAGAGGATGAGCCTACTATAACACCTTCTTTTTGAGCAAGTAGTGTTACCAATTTAAAGGCTTCATCATCAGTAGTTTTAATTACTTTATCTACTAAAGACATATTCATAGTATTTGGAATGAAATTATTGCCTATACCTTCAACTTTGTAGCAACCTTCCTGGCCACCGCCCATAGTAGAGCCTTCAGGATCTGCTAAGATTCCTATAACATTAGGAATACGTTCTTTTAAATATTTTACAATTCCAGAGAAGGTGCCACCACTGCCAGCACCACCTACAAAACAATCTATTTCTCCATCTAGATCTTCATAGATTTCTTTTCCTGTTGTCTCATAGTGGGCTAGCGGATTTGCTAAATTATCAAATTGCCTTAGTGATATGGAGTTAGGTGTGGATTTAAGCAAATTTTCAGCCACATCTACAGCTCCTTGCATTCCTTTCTCCTGTGGGGTATTTATAATTTCCCCTCCTAGAGCCTTCATTAATTTTTGTTTCTCTATGGAGAACTTAGTTGGTACTACAAATATTACTTTATATCCTTTATCTATAGCTGCGAGAGCAACTCCTATGCCTGTATTTCCAGCAGTAGCTTCTATAATAGTGGAACCATATTTTAGAATGCCTTGTTCTTCAGCTTCATTTATCATATAAATACCAATTCTATCTTTACAACTACCTCCAGGATTAAAATTCTCAAGTTTTGCAAAAATATTAACACCTTTTTTTAGCCCTAAATGATTAAGCTTTAAGAGTGGGGTTTTACCTATTAAAGATTGTATATCATTATAGTAGTTCATTTTATTCACCTACTTTTTTTATTGCTATTATAAGTGCATTTTCAACATCTTTTAATATATCTTCTTTATTTTCTATACCTACAGATAATCGTATAAGTCGCTCAGTTATACCAAGGCGATTTCGAAGATCAACAGGAAGAGCGGCATGTGTCATAGTGGCTGGATGGCAAAGTAGAGATTCTACACCGCCTAAGCTTTCACCAAAAGTAATTAAATCTAAATTATTTATAAATTTAATATAATCAACATCTTCATTTAGCCTAAAGGTTATTACCCCACCAAATCCTCTTGCTTGGCTTTTTTGTATTAAATGCCCAGGATGACTATCTAGCCCCGGATAGTAAACTTTACTTATAGATTTGTTTGATGAAAGTTTATTTGCTATATAAACCACATTTTCTTCATGTCTATCCATTCTAACAGATAAGGTTTTAATTCCTCTTATTAAAAGGAAACTATCAAAAGGCTGAAGTATTCCACCGGTAGCATTTTGTATAAAGTGAATTCTTTCACCTAACGCATCATCATTAACAACTACTAAACCAGCAACTAAATCACTATGACCTCCAAGATATTTAGTTCCAGAGTGGACGATAATATCAGCACCTAGGGCAAGTGGGGTTTGAAAGTAAGGTGTCATAAAGGTATTGTCTACTATGGTTAACAAACCATGTTTTTTAGATTTTTCTGAAACTTTTTTTATATCGACCACATCTAAAAGAGGGTTAGTTGGTGATTCTATAAATATAGCCTTAGTGTTTTCATCAATGTGATTGTCAATAGAATCAAAGTTATCTATAATATCATAGTTAATACCAAAATTTTTGAAAACTTTATCTAATACTCTAAAAGTACCACCATAAAGATTGTTAGTTATTAGTATTTTATCTCCTGATTTAAAAAGAGTTAATACAGCAGTTATAGCTGCTAGTCCTGAGGCAAAAGCAAAACCTCGAGTACCACCCTCTATATCAGAAATTAATTTTTCAACAGCTTCCCTTGTAGGGTTACCTGTTCTTGAATATTCGTAATCAGCATGTTTACCAAATTCGGATTGTTTATACGTAGAAGTTTGATAAATGGGTATATTTACAGCTCCTGTTCTTTCGTCTCCCTCAATACCACCGTGGATTAGTAATGATTCTATATTCATAATTTTTATCTCCTTCGGATATCTCATGTAATATAAGCTACATGGATTATATTATTATTAAATTTATCAACCTATTTAATAAGGTTACATTACTATTTCTCGCCTATAGCAATAAATATATCTGGATTTACAAACTCTCCTTTTGAGGAAGATCCCTGGCATTTTAATCCAGTACTTCTTATATCTAAATTTTTAAAGCCAGCTTCTTCATACCAAATAGTTAATTGCTTATGACTAAAACCAAGCCAAAGGTCAAACATTTCTTCTTTAGCCCACTCCCCGCTGTGTTCTTCAACATCAGTAATAACAACAGTGCCGCCAATTTTAAGAACTCTAAACATTTCCTTTATTGCTTTATCAGGATTAGCAACATGATGAAGAGCCATATTCATAAAGATAATATCTATGGATTCATCAAATACAGGAAGATCCTCAGCTACACCTTTAATAGGATAAATATTTGTTAGATTTTCTTTTTTTGCAGAGGCATAAAGTTCTTTTAACATATTAGTTGAAGCATCTAGAGGAAATACTATATTACTTTCCTTTGCAACTCGTAAGGATATAAAACCAGTACCAGAACCTAAATCTAATATGGTTTTATCTTTTATATTTACTGAATTAATAGCTAATTCTCTTAGTTCGTCTTTAAAGTAACTAACCCTTATTTTATTCCAATCCTTTGCTATGCTATTAAAATAATTTAATGAACTCATAATAATCACTCCTCTTAAAATATTTTATGGTAAATAAAAAAAACCTCATCTCATATATATAGAGACGAAGTTAATCCGCGGGCCCACTCTAATTTGGATATAAAATATCCACACTTAAATTTCTCAAGCACATAAATGCTATATCACTATAACGGGTGAACCCGGCTAGAACTACTTTTAGGTATCTTAAAAAATAAATAGTAAATATGATAGTTTTTTTCAAGATAACTTATTTCGAACTACTGCTCCAAAGGGCACTTCACATAGAGTCTAGATAGAATACTCTCAGCAGTGTATTCCTCTCTGTAACCTTCCTAAATGATACTTTCCTTTTTCATTGCATTTTAATATTTAATTAATAATAGTAAACATATATGTTTTGTTATAATTGTATTATATGCTAATTTAAATAAAAATGTCAATTAATTTAAAAAAATATAAAAATATAGTAAAGACTTTTATATTTTATATTTACCAATCTTGAGATATGATATAATTATATTGAATTTAGGAGAAATAATATAAGAATTTGTATTATTTGATGTATGATAAGGAGGCTTATATTTGTTTACGGAAGTTAAAAACATGAAGGTTTATGAACAAATAATTAATCAGTTTAAAGATATGATTGCGAAAGGTCTACTTAAAAAAGGTGACAAGCTTCCATCAGAGAGAGAACTTGTAAGCCAATTAGGTGTAAGTAGGACTGGTATAAGAGAAGCATTAAGTGCACTTCAAATGATTGGACTCGTAGAATCAAGGCATGGAGAAGGAAACTATATTAAAGATAATCTTGAGGATAGTTTAAAAGATCCATTTCTATTAATATTTATGCTTAATGGTGGTAAGTTTCACGAAATATTAGAGTTTAGAAAAGGTATAGAAATAGAGACAGCAGCGCTTGCAGCAAATAAAATTCAAGATGATGAAATTGTTATTTTAAAAGATATACTACATAGATTAGATAATGCAGAATGTGAAGAAGTTAAGGTGAAGTTAGATAAAGAATTACATTATTTAATTGCAAAAGCATCAAAAAATATTTTAATAGTAAATTTGTTAAATGTAAATTCATCTTTAATGGATATTTTTATAAGTGAAGCTAGGGGGAAAATATTAAGTAAAGAAGAAAATAGAGAATGCTTATTAAAGCAACATAAGGATATAGTTGATGCCATAAGTAATCATGATAGTTCTAGTGCATCAAAGGCGATGAGAAGACATTTGGATTTTATAGAGAAATATATTTATAATATGAAATAAACATAAAGAGCTAAATTGGCTCTTTTTTTATTTTGTGAAAATATATGGAAATTTTAATGTTAATATGATATTATAATAGCAAGTGGTAATACCAGTATGCCAGTATAAAATTTATCTTTATAAGTAATATATAAATGGGAGGGTGTTGTATGGAAATAGTAGTGTGCATAAAACAGGTACCAGGTACATCAAAAGTTGAGGTAGATGAAAAAACAGGGGTTTTAAAAAGAGAAGGTATAGATTCAAAGATTAATCCATTTGATTTATATGCTTTAGAAACAGCTTTAAGAATAAAGGAAAAAAAGGGTGGAAATATTAATGTAATTAGTATGGGGCCACCACAGGCACAAGCAATAATAAAGGAAGCTTATATGATGGGAGCAGATCATGGGATTTTACTATCTGATAGGAAGTTTGCAGGGTCTGATGTGTTAGCTACCTCTTATACAATATCTCAAGGTATAAAAAAGATAGATAACTTTGATTTGATTTTATGTGGAAAACAAACTACAGATGGGGATACTGCACAGGTTGGACCAGAAATTGCAGAATATTTAAATATACCCCATATTGCAAATGCTAGAAAAATATTGGAAATAAAGGATAAGTCAATTATTTTAGAAATGGACATGCCAAATACAATAGAAGTAGTAGAGGTTAAATTTCCTTGCCTTGTAACCGTTGACAAAGGGATATTTGAACCAAGGTTACCATCCTATAAAAAGAAATTAGAAATAAAAAACAAGGAAATAGATGTTTATGGATTAAAGGATTTTGAAGATAAAGATGAAAATAAATATGGTTTAAATGGATCACCAACTCAAGTTGAGAGGATATTCCCACCGGCTTGTAATGAGAGTAAAGAAGTATGGGATGGCAATGGTGAAGAACTTTCAGAAAGATTATTCAATAAACTAAAAGAGTTAAAGTATATTTAGTTAAAGATTTATGAAAGGAGGAATATTAGTTATGGGTAAACTTATTGTTAATAAAGAAAAGATAAATTCAGAGAATATAAATGAATTAATAAAAATATGTCCATTTGGAGCTATTGAAAAGATAAATGATACAGTTCAGGTTTCAGCAGCATGCAAGATGTGTAAGATATGTGTTAAAAAAGGTCCAAGTGGAGTTATGGAATTTATAGAAGAGGAAAAACCTAAAATTAATAAAGATCTTTGGACTGGTGTTGCAGTATATGTTGATCATGTAAATGGAGAAATACATCCTGTTACCTATGAGTTAATTGGAAAAGCAATAGAACTAGCTAAGGTAATTGATCATAAGGTCTATGCAGTATTTATTGGATACGACATAAAAGAAAAAGCAGAAGAACTATTGCATTATGGTGTTGATGAGGTGATTGTATATGATGAATATGAACTTAGGGATTTTAGGATAGAGCCATACACAGCGGCCTTTGAAAAATTTATTAATATTTATAAACCATCTAGTATATTAGTTGGAGCAACTACAATTGGAAGATCTTTAGCTCCTAGGGTAGCTGCTAGGTTTAGAACAGGATTGACAGCGGATTGTACAATACTTGATATGAAGAAAAATACGGATTTGATACAAATAAGACCAGCATTTGGTGGAAATATTATGGCTCAGATAGTAAATCCAAACCATAGGCCACAGCTTGCAACAGTAAGATATAAGGTTATGGATGCCCCAGTAAGAAATGAAAATAAGTGCGGGGAGATAACACTTAGAAGTATATCTAGTGAAAAGTTAAAATCTAATATAGATGTTTTGAAAATAATTAAAAAGGAAATGGAAGCTAGCATAGCAGATGCGGAGATAATAGTTGCAATAGGAAGAGGTATAAAATCTGAGAAGGATATGGACCTTGTAAGAGAAATTGCAGAAAGACTTGGAGCACATTTAGCAGGGACAAGACCTATGGTTGAGAATGGATGGATAGATGCTAAATATCAAATTGGATTAAGTGGAAGAACTGTTAAACCTAAATTGATATTTGCAATTGGAATTTCAGGGGCAGTTCAATTTACCGCAGGTATGAATAATTCAGAGTGTATTATAGCTATAAATAATGATCCTAATGCTCAAATATTTGATGTTGCACATTATGGATTAGTAGGAGATCTGTATGAAATATTACCAATGTTAATGAGTAATATTAAAAATAATAATCAAGTGGTATATTGTTAGGAGGTATTTTAGATGAACTCATATAAAAGTGTAAATAAAAATGATATTGAATTTTTATTATCTGTTTGTGGAAGTAATAGAGTTTTTGTAGGTGATAAAATAAGTGAAGATTTTAGCCATGATGAACTTGGTGGTATAAGCAAAATGCCAGAAGTTTTAGTTGAAGTATTATCAACAGAAGAGGTTGCTAAAATAGTTAGCTATGCTTATGAAAATAATATTGTTGTAGTTCCAAGAGGATCTGGGACAGGTCTTGTTGGCGCATCAGTTGCAGTGCATGGTGGAATAATGATTAACTTAAGCAAGATGAATAAGATATTAGAAATAGATGAGGATAACCTAACATTAACAGTAGAGCCAGGGGTATTATTAATGGATATAGGGAACTTTGTACAAGAGCATGATTTGTTTTATCCACCAGATCCAGGAGAAAAGACAGCAACTATAGGTGGTAATATAAATACTAATGCTGGTGGAATGAGAGCTGTTAAATATGGAGTTACAAGGGATTATGTAAGAGGACTTGAATTAGTGCTTCCAACAGGAGAAGTTATTGAAGTTGGAGGAAAGATTGTTAAAAATAGTTCGGGTTATAGTATTAAAGATTTAATATGTGGCTCAGAGGGAACCTTAGCAATAATTACAAAAGCAATATTGAAATTATTACCATTGCCAAAGAAAACAATAAGTCTACTTATACCCTTTGATAATCTAAGTAAAGCAATAGGAACAGTTCCAAAGATCATTAAATCAAAGAGTATTCCAACATCCATAGAATTTATGGAAAGAGATGTTATCCTAGCTTCAGAGGAGTTCCTAGGAAAGAAATTTCCAGATAGCTCAGCAAATGCATATCTTTTATTAAGTTTTGATGGAAATGATATTGAAAGTATAGAGAAAGAGTATGAAAATGTAGCTAATATAGTGCTTAAGGAAGGGGCTATAGATATTTTCATTGCTGATACTGATGAAAGAAAAGAAGCTATTTGGTCAGCAAGAGGAGCTTTCCTTGAATCAATTAAAGCATCTACTACAGAAATGGATGAGTGTGATGTTTGTGTACCAAGAAATAAAGTAGCAGAATTTATAAATTATACTTATGAATTACAAGAAAAATTTAATATAAGAATAAAGAATTTTGGACATGCAGGAGATGGAAATCTTCATGTATATGTGTTAAGAGATAAACTTAATCAAGAAATGTGGGACAAAAAGTTATCAGAGGTATTTGAATGTATGTATAAAAAAGCTAGAGAATTAAAAGGTCAAGTTTCAGGGGAACATGGAATAGGCTTTGCAAAGAAAAAATATTTAAATGACCAAATAGGAGAAGTAAATTCTCTACTGATAAAAAATATTAAACATGCTTTTGATCCAAAAAATATTTTAAATCCAGGTAAAATATGTAGCTAAATACAATTAATAACTGTATAAGATAATATTGAGAAGAGGTGTGTTATTATATGAGGGTTTTAAGGGAAAGTATGATAATAATTGCTATATATTTTTTAGGTGAATTATTATCAAAAACAATTATTACATTTATACCTGGAAATATATTAGGCATGATAATTTTATTAGTTATGCTTTGTACAAAGGTAATAGAGCTAGAGGCAATCGAAAATGTTTCTAAATTTTTCTTAGATAATTTAGCTTTCTTGTTTGTACCAGCGGGAGTTGGGTTACTTACAGCTGTAGAGTTGCTTAAGGGAAATTCTATTAAGCTAATAAGCATTTGTATTATATCTACATTTATAGTTATGGGAATAACATCATTAACTGTTGATGGATTAATTAAAAGAAAAAAAGAGGAGAATTAAATTATGAAAGAGATAATAAATAATCCTTTATTTTGGATATTGATAACCTTAGCAGCTTTTGAAATAGGTATAGTTATTTATAAAAAGACAAAGTTTCCACTTTTTAATCCATTACTTATTGCAATAGTTTTGGTAATTGGTGTGCTTGTAATTTTTAATATAGATTATGAAATATATAATTTGGGAGGAAAGTTTATAAATAGCTTTTTAGGACCTGCAACAGTAGTACTTGCAGTACCATTATATAAACAATTAAATGCTTTAAAGAAGAACTTGTGGCCAGTACTTATTGGATTATTTGTTGGGTCCTTAACTTCTATTGTATGTGTAATAATTTTAGGTAAAGCTTTTGGTTTAGATGAATCATTAATTGCATCGCTTGTTCCCAAATCAGTAACTACACCTATAGGTGTGGAAATTTCTAATTCATTAGGTGGAGTCAAATCAATAACTATAGTATCTATTGTACTAACTGGTATTGTTGGAGCAATAATTGCACCAATTGTAAGTAAAGTTTTAAAAATTAAAAGCGAAGTTGCAATTGGAATAGGAATTGGAGCGGCATCTCATGCTGTAGGAACCAGCAAAGCTTTTGAAATGGGTGAAGTACAAGGGGCTATGAGCTCCCTATCAATAGGAATAGCAGGATTAATAACAGTGTTTTTATCTCCATCAATATATATGTTAGCTAGGATTATGTTGAAGTTTTAATATTAAGGCACTTTAAAAAATTTATAATTAATTACAGACTGTGATGGAGCTAAAAACTTTATTGCAGTTTTTTTTGTTTAGGCTTGAATTGGTAGTTGATATTTACATATAAAATATGAAAACTAATGAATGGAATAATAAGAAAAAAGTGGTATAATATTTATAAATATGTAAAAATATTTTTTGATGTTTCTTATAAATAGGAGGTTGAATAAGTGAATTTTAACGTGAAAGATATGGTTGAATTTCTTTTCCCAGAATTGCAGATAGTTGAAGCTGTAAAGCAATATGGCTTTATATCAAGAGCAAATAAAAATATTAGTCAAAATCAAACTAAAAATATGGGCGAAGTATACAGTGAAGGAAAGGCTTATTCCAAAAGTAATTTTAAGGAGATGAATAAGCCAACTCAACAGATTCCAGTTAATAAAGCAAATATAATTCAGAATGGAAATACAGCAACATATCAACATAAAGATACTTCAAAAGTAAATAATAACAATATTTCAGATATATTTACTAGTATTAGAGAAGATTTAGGAAACTTAATTATAGGGCAAACGAATTATTTAGATAGCCTTTGTATAGCGTTTAAACGTCCTTTTATAACAGGCTATGATAAATTGAAACCTAAAAATGTTGTTATTATTATTGGAAATAAAAGCACCGGTAAACATAGTAGTATATATTCTATTGCAGGTCTTCTTAAACAAAAGAAATTAGTTAGCAGTAATGAAATATTAACAATTGATTTGTCCTTATATGCTACAGTTTCAGAAGTGGGAGTCTTTTTATCAGATTTATACAAATGCTTGTATGGTCAATCTGATATTGTGATGTTTGATAATTTTGATAAGTGCCATTACAGTGTTATTGATATAATAGAAACATTAATGACTACTGGTAGATATACTCTTGGTTCAAGATATATATTTCAAAATAATAATCTTATTGAAGCAAATGGAATGCTTTTGAAAGATTCTATAAGTGAGATAAGCTCAAATGGTAAGTATTTTGTTTTCACATCAGAAAAGTCCGAAAAGGATGTTGTAAATATTTTTGGAACAAAGTTTATGGCTTGTGTAGGTGATATGCTTCATATGGAACACTTTAATTATGATGAATTGAATGAAATATCAATAAGGATCATTGAAAATTTAAAAAGCAAATGTATTCAAAATATTTCAATTAATATAAGCTATGATGAAACTGTTTCACAGATAATTGTATCAAATTATAAAAGTGTATCTGGAGTGAATGGTATGGAAAAATTTGTTGATTTGGATATATACAAACCATTGGCAGAGTTTAAACTTAAAAATAGTATTAGTAATAATCAACTTGTAAGCTTATCTGCTGTAGATGGTAAATTAGTAGCACAAATTGGTGATAAGTTTATAAAATTAGAGGATATTATTCCACAAAATAAGGTATCTGGAATTGAGGATATTAAAAAAGAATTAGATGATATTGTAGGAATTGAATCTGTAAAAGAATATATTCTAAGTCTTGAAGATAATTTAAAAATCCAAAAAATACGGGAAAATGCTGGTTTTAAGACTGCTAATGTTTCAATGCATATGATATTTACAGGGAATCCAGGGACGGGTAAAACCACAATTGCACGTATAGTTGCTAAATATCTAAAAGCACTTGGGGTGTTATCAGAAGGTCAATTAAGAGAAGTTACAAGAGCAGATCTTGTTGGGCAATATTTGGGACATACAGCGAAGATAACTAATGATGTTATAAAATCTGCATTAGGAGGAGTTCTATTTATTGATGAAGCTTATGCACTTTGTAGAGACAAAAATGATACTTTTGGACTTGAGGCAATAGATACATTAGTTAAAGGTATTGAAGATAATAGAGAAAATTTAGTTGTTATTTTGGCTGGATACAAGGATGAAATGGGAGAGTTTTTAAAAACTAATTCTGGTTTGAAATCGCGTTTCCCAAATATAATTGATTTTGAAGATTATACATCAGAAGAAATGTATAAGATTTCACTTATTACAGCAAAGTCAAAAGGATACAAAATTTTTGAAGATTGCAAAGAACCACTTATAAAACTGTTTGATAAAAAACAAATTAAAGGCAAAAATGATAGTGGAAATGGTAGGCTTGTTAGAAATGTTATAGAAAGTTCTATACTTAATCAATCTAAACGATTAATACTAGAGGATACTGAACAAATGGATTTATTAAAATATGATGACTTTAAATTTGAAGAGGTAGCTAATTTTGATTTGGAAAAGAGTCTCTCTAAGATTATTGGGCTTGAAAATGTTAAGGACTTTGTTAGAACTCAATATAAGTTATTAATCGCACAAGAAAAGAGAAGGAAAGCAGGAATGAAGGTGGATACATCACAGGCTTTAAATATGATTTTTAGTGGTAATCCAGGAACAGGTAAAACAACAATAGCAAGGCTTGTTGCAGATATGTTCAAAGAAATGGGAATGTTAAAATCTGGTCATTTAATAGAAACTGATCGTGGTGGTCTGGTAGCTGGGTATGTAGGACAAACAGCTAAGAAAACAGAAGAAGTATTTAGGTCTGCCTTAGGTGGTGTTTTATTTATTGATGAAGCATATGCATTGTCTAGTGATAGTGGTGGCTTTGGAAAAGAAGCAATAGATACACTTGTTAAACTTATAGAGGATTATAGAGGAGAAATAATTGTTATCCTTGCTGGTTACAAAAAAGAGATGGAGAGTTTTTCAAAAAGTAATTCAGGGCTTGAATCTAGATTTCCTCTTAAAATTGAGTTTCTTGATTACTCAGCAGATGATTTATTTAAAATAAGTTTAAAGATGATTGGGGAAAAAGGATTTTCATTAGATGCTGGAGTAGACAACCTTATGAAAGAGCAGGTTTGCTTATTGCATGAACAATCTAATGCAGATTCGGGAAATGGGCGTATGGTGAGAAATTATCTTGAAGATATAATGAGAAAGCAATCAGGTAGAATTGCAATGAATGATGTATCTATAAATGATATGAATGTCATTACAAGTAAAGATATAGAGATTAAAGAGAATTTAATATCTAACTTTAATTTAGAAAATGAATTGTCTAAAATAATAGGGCTTGAAGAAGTTAAAGATTATATACGTAGTTTAAGTGCAAGGCTTAGAATGAAAAACGAACGTAAAAAACTTGGAATTAATGTTGATAGCACACAGACACTTCATATGATTTTTAAGGGCAATCCAGGAACGGGGAAGACTATGATGGCAAGAACAGTGGCGGAGGTTTTATATAATATCGGTATAATTAAAACAAACAAACTGGTAGAAACAGATAGAGCAGGTCTTGTTGCAGGTTACGTTGGACAAACTGCAATTAAAACAAGAGAAAAAATTATGGAAGCAATGGATGGTGTATTATTTATTGATGAAGCATATTCTCTTTCACAAGGTGGAGAGAATGATTTTGGTAAAGAAGCAATAGATACATTAGTAAAACTTATGGATGATAATAGAGATAAATTAGTTGTTATATTAGCAGGGTATAGTGATGATATGGAACAGTTTGTTTCTGTAAATGCTGGACTAAAGTCAAGGTTTGCAAATATAATAAATTTTGAAGATTATTCTGCAAAGCAGTTAATGGAAATATCTGAAATGTTATTTAATAGCAAGGGATATGAAATTGGCTCATTAGCTAAAAATAAGATCGAAGATATATTTAATATTGTAAGACTTGAACCACAATTTGGTAATGGAAGATATGTACGTAATTTATATGAAAAAGCGGTGAATAATCAAGCAATGCGCTTAAGTTCAGATATAGATTTAACAAAAGAAGATTTAATTACAATAATTGATACTGACATAGAAAGGGTGTGATGAGTTGAAAAAAATGAAAGATTTACTGGGAAATACTATGGCTGTTATTTATTTTATTTTCCCAATGTGTTTTGTATTATTGCTGTTAGTGTTTATGCCAATTAGTTTTTTTACATCAGTTAGTTCGGTGAGAAATTCTGGATTTGCTGGACAAAATATGGGGGGAGCACTTATAGGTATATGTGGACTTTTTATTGGGGGATCTCTTCTTATACCTCCATTGAGGAAAATGTATAAAAAATTACCTTGGTTATATTCGCTTATAAAAATTTTCTATGTAAACCTAATAATTCTTAGTGTTGGGCTTATAATATTAAACATGGGTTATCAAGTAAAAGATGATGCTCGTCATGCTAAGTTTTTTATTTTAATGATAGTGCAAATAGTGGTTTGTAGAATAGCAATGTGTATTTACTTTAAGCTAAAGCCAGTAAAGTATATTGAGGAGAGGTGAATTTATGAGTAATGAACAACATAATTTAAAAAATAGTATTAATAAAGCCAAGAAAACTCCTATAAATATAAATGAAGATACAAATGAACAATTTAATATTTATCAAAATCAGAGTGATGAGCCACAATTTGATGTTAATTATGAAGAAAATGGCACAAGTGAAGAAAATCACATAATAGAAGAAGAGAAAAGAGATATTAATGAAAAGGCTAGGAGAAAACAGATTGAAAAACCTCTTAAAATATTCGGAGTAATATGTATAGCAGTTTCAATAGTTCCATTTATTGCTATGGGGGGATCAAAAGTAGATACTTCTCAATCAGCTAAAAATGCATTGGAAAATAAAGTATCTACTGCTCTTTCGGCTGGAACTATTTTATTATCAAAAGATGAAAATGCGCAGGCTAAGGATTATACAATTACACATAAATCAGAGATTAAAGATACTAAAATTTGGGTGTGGGATTATGCTGCTGAAGATGGAGATTATGTGCAAGTAATTGTAAATGGTGCACCAGTAGGAGAAGCTTTTATGATTAAACATAAGGCAAAAGAAATTATTGCTCCGGCAGTAGGAGAAGTTCAAATAAAAGGAATAAGAGATGGTGGTGGGGGGATAACATATGCCATTAGATATGATGTTAATGGAACAAGTTATTTTAATGGTACACCAGAAGGTGAATTAAATACTTATACCTTAAATAAGGAATAAGTATTATGTAACTTATATATATAGAATTGAAACTACGATAGAATTAAATGGTTTATCGTAGTTTTTTATTTAAATTAAATATTATAATATTATCATAAATAATAATATTTATATTAAAAATATTATTTTTGAAGATAAGTATTGACACTCCACCTAGTGGAAGCTTTAAGATAATAACAAAGGGAGGTTATATTTATGAAAATTGGTGAAGTTGAATTAATAACTGGTATAACAAAAAGGAATATTAGATTTTATGAAAAGGTAGAATTATTAAATCCTACTCGTAATGAAGATAACCAGTATAGAGATTATTTAGAGGAAGATGTTAAAATCTTAAAAGAAATTAAACTATTAAGAAAGCTTGGAATATCTATTGAAGATATCTCTCTTATCCAGAAAGGTTCATTAACTCTAGAAACTTGTATGAGTAAATATGTAACTGATATGAGTAGTAAAGTTAAAAAGATGGAACAAGCTATAGAAATATGTGAAGAAATTAAACAGCAAGAGAAATCATTAACTGAATTAAATACTGATGAATATTTAGAAAAGATAGAAAATTTAGAATCTAGGGGAGTTACATTTACGAGTATAGCTAATGATTTTATAACTAAGGTGAAAGGATATATTCCTGAAAAACATGTTATGTGGTTTGAACCAAATAAACCAATAACTAAACCTAGGGAATTTACAGATGAGTTAATTGAATACTGTCTAAAAGAGAAAAAAGAGTTAACTATGTACAAAGAAAATATGATGCCTATTGTAATGATAGATGATGTAAAATACATATGTATTTTAGAAATGCCTAGAATGTTTGCTTTTCCATTATCTATATTCTTTGTAGGTAATACCTTTGGCTTTAAAAATGTCTATATTTACAAGTATAATTAGAGGTAAGATTAAAGACTAACTTATATTTAGGATTCTTGAAAAAATTAAGAAGGAGTAGAAAAATAGCAGCATATTTACATAAGCTGCTATTTAGAAATATTTATTTTAAAGACAAAAGAATACGTCTTCCGTATCTACAGTTAGTCTAATTTTACCAGTGTTAATACTGTATTGACGAATCCCATGACTTGGTTACTTTCATTAACTAATTTTAAACGTGAATAGTTTGAAGTTACTCTAACAAGTATTGTTTTAGCTAAATTTAGTTTAAAAGGAACTGGTCCCACATCGGTTGTTTGTGGTGGAATTTCAACCTGTGATACTGAATCTGCAAGAAGTACATTATTAAGTGTTAACCCAATAATTGCTTCGTTTGTTCCATATGGTGTTGTTGTCCATACTGCTGATGTGCTATAAGATACTAGATATAAGCCTCTATTTAAAAACAAATTGCCTGTAACATCATAGATTATACTAGGACCTTGTCCTCCTACTATAGCTAACCCCAAATATAATGGATTTCCTGCAAATACATTTTGCAATTGGGGGCTAGATAGTTCTGCCTCTCTTGAAGTTATACAATGATTGCATTCATTACACATTTCATTACTCATCTATAATTTCCTCCTTAGTAAATAGTTTAAATAGTAACCTCTAAATATATTATGCTTATTAATAGGTAATTGTTATGATTTATTAAATAATCCATCTGATAATTTTGTTAGATTTATGATAGTAAAATAGTTACTACAGAAGGCTAGTTTAAAAAAATTAGGGCTAGCATTAAAAAAGTAATAGAATGGTTAAAAAGAAAACAGAAGAAATTATAGGCATATATATGGTATAATGCAAATATTGTACAAAAATATATAGGCACTTTAAAAAAAATAGACCAATTTGCTAGTCTGCTTTGAGCCATACATCGCACTTAGATCTATTATTTTTTTCGAGGGCTTAATAAGGTAAGGGGATAAATATGAGTAAAAAATTAAGAAAAGAGACATCAAAAAAAATATCAAAAAAGAAAGCTATTTTAATATCAATAATTAGTATTTTTGCACTTATTATTTCTATAGGGGGAATCTATGTAGTTAATTTATCATCTAAGGTTGATAGAGTAGAAATTAATAGGGAAGATATAAAAGATAATGGACAAGAACCTGCTAAGGAAGAAGCTGATATTACAAATATTGCTTTATTTGGGACAGATAAAAGTGGGACAGACAGTACGGCATCTGATTCAATTATGATAGCAACTATAAATCATGTTAAAGGGGAACTAAAGTTAAGCTCGATTATGAGAGATACTACAATGGAAGTTCAAGGATATGGTGAGCAAAATATAAATGATGTAATTATGCTTGGCGGACCAGCACTATCAATTAAGGCTATAAATACAAATTTTAACCTTCAAATTGATAAGTTTATACAAGTTAATTTGGGTAACTTACCAATTGTTATAGATAAACTTGGTGGAGTTGAAATAGAGGTTACTAATGAAGAAATTCAATTTATAAATTCTTATATAGCAGGATTAGATAAGATGAATGGAAGTAATACTAGTCCTATAACATCAGCAGGAATACATAATCTTAATGGTACACAAGCAGCAGCTTACTGTAGAATAAGATATACATCAGGGAGAGATTTTAAAAGAACAGAAAGACAAAGAGATGTCTTATCAGCTTTATTTGAAAAGTTTAAGGATGTTAGTATAACAGAAGTTCCGGGGGTAATTACAGAGTTATTACCTTTAGTAAAAACTAACTTAACAAATACAGAAATACTATCAATTAGTACTAAAGTATTAGGAATTAAAAATAAAACAATACAACAAGCTAGGTTCCCAGAAGATGAAGACTTAACAAGTGGATTTGAAAATGGATATTATAGAATGCGTATAAATAGGGAAGCAACTACAAATAAAATGCATAAATTTATTTATTCATTAGAATAAAGGCTTATAACAGTGTAGAGTATAAGTAAATAAATAAATTCTAAAGTGCTTAAAAATATATAAGAAATGAGGGAATTCAGATTAGAAAGTGTTTAAAGAGTATGTCTTCAAATGTTGTGCTTTATTTAGCCAGTATATTTGCAGCATCAATAGTTTTTATTAATTTAGTTTTAGGTATAAGTTTGAATAGTTTATTTTCATTTAATAAATATAGTGATATTTTAGTTATAATTTTGGCTATAGTAGCTATAGGTATATTAATTTGGTGGGGTTGTAAAATAGAAGATAATAAAAAGTTTTTAATAGTTCTATTTTCTACATCATTTATTATAAGATTAGTATGGGTATTATCAATAAAAACAGAGCCAATTTCAGATTTTGCTTTTATGTATGAAGGTGCTCAAAATATTGCTGGTGGAAATTATGATTATATATTAAATAGTGGATATTTTAAAACATGGGTTTACCAATTAGGGTTTACTATGTATCTAGTTGGAATTATAAAGTTTTTTGGAGATTCATTATTAATAATAAAGGTATTTAATGTATTAATAGTTTCATTAATACCTGTTATAATTTATTTAACAGGTAAAAAAATGGGCTCAAATAAGGGAGCTAAAGTAGTATCATTAGGATATTGTTTTTATATATCAAGTATAGTAAGTACATCAGTACTTACTAATCAACATTTAGCTACACTTCTATTTTATACAGGAATATATTTGTTAATTAGTAATGTTAATAAAAAATATAAATGGATACTTATAGGTCTTTCAATAGGAATTGGAGATATAGTTAGACCAGAAGGCTCTATAGTAATAATTGCAATAATATTATTTATAATATTTAAAAATTTATTAGATTATAAAGAAATAGGGAAAAGCTTAGCAGAGTTTTTAGGAATAATAATGGTAATTATACTAGTTTCTCAAGCTGCATCATTTGCAGTTATGAAAGAGGGAATAAGTAATGATCCATTAATAAATAAAGATCCATTATGGAAATTTGTTTGTGGGTTAAATCCAGATACAAAAGGGTCATATAGTGAAGATGATGATATTTATCTAAGTGGATATGGGACTAGAGAAGGAAGAACAAAGGCAGAATTAGGATTAATAAAGGATAGATTATCAAATCCTAAAGCATTAGTAAAAACAATGTCGTACAAAACAGCAATTATGTGGGGCGCAAACGATACATCAATGAATTTATCGTTAACAGATGAAGTTCAAAATAATAAATACCTAGATATACTTATAAAAATAGAAAAGATACAATATATGATTTTAATGATTATGTTTTTAGGAAGTATTATTATAACAATAAGAAGAAAAGATGGTTTTAAAAATACTCATCTATACTTAATAATATTTATAGGATATTTTTTAGCACATCTATTAATAGAAGTACAACCAAGATATAGATACTTTGCAATACCAATAATATTCATAATACAAGCAGAGTTTTTAGAAATGTTGTTTAAGGATAGAGGTAGAAAAGCTATATCAGGTTAATATATATTAAAATAATTATTAGTAAGGAGAATAATACGTTGAAAAAATTATATTTAGTAGTACCTTGTTATAACGAGGAAGAAGTACTGTGCGAAACAGCAAAAAGATTAGAACTAAAAATGAAAACATTAATTGATAATAAAGATATCAATGAGTATAGCAGAGTAATATTTGTTGACGATGGAAGTAAAGATAAAACTTGGAGTATTATAGAAGAACTTAAAAATAATAATGAATTATTTGGTGGTATTAAACTTTCAAGAAATAGAGGACATCAAAATGCTTTATTAGCAGGGTTAATGACTGTAAAGGATGAATGTGATGCTGTAATATCTTTAGATGCAGATCTACAAGATGATATAAATGTAATAGATAAATTTATTGAAAAGTTTTATGAAGGCTGTGAGGTTGTTTACGGAGTACGGAGCGATAGAAAAAGCGATACATTCTTTAAAAGAAGTACAGCACAAGGATTTTATAAGGTTATAAAATTCTTAGGAGTTGATATAATCTACAATCATGCAGATTATAGATTGATGAGTAGAAAAGCCTTAGATTCATTAGCTGAATTTAAAGAAGTAAATTTATTTTTAAGAGGAATAGTACCTCTTGTAGGATTTAAATCTGATATTGTTTCATATGAAAGAAATGAACGTTTTGCAGGCGAGTCTAAATATCCTTTGAAAAAGATGATTTCATTTGCATTTGAAGGAATAACATCTTTTAGTGTTAAGCCAATTAGATTAGTATTAGTTATGGGCATAATAATGTTTTTTTCAAGTCTTACAGCATTAGCTTACTTCTTAGTAACATGGATAAATGGATATACGGTTCAAGGTTGGACTACAGTAGTTGCATCTATATGGATGCTAGGTGGAATACAACTTCTATGTCTAGGGGTAATAGGGGAATATGTAGGTAAAATATATATTGAAGTTAAATCAAGACCTAAGTATATAATTGATCAATTTATTATAAATTCAGAAGAAAAATAGTATGGTTTTAATATAATAAATATGAATAAAGTAGTAGCAATTGTTATTACAACTTGTATAGTGATGATGTTTAATTATATAATAAATAAAATGTGGGTTATGTAAGAGTTAGCTTTTACACTAACTCTTTTTTATTTAGAGGGGCCTAATACTAATTCAGAACTTCTAATCCTAAGTCTAATATATTAGCAAATAATGATAATGTAGTACTTGTTGGTATAACATTATTTTTAATATCTAATAATTTTCCTAGGCCGTATTCAGTATATATACTAACTGTAGGGAAACTATTTTTATCTGTAGCATCACCTAAATCACAAACAATATTAGTTTCTACTAATTTTAGTATAGTTACACTATTACTAGGTTTTACTAAGGTATAAAGCCTAGTGTTATAGTTATATCTTAGTACTTTTACACTATCAGTTATTTCTATTTCATTAGTTTTATTATTTATATCATACTTTGAAGTACATGAATCTACATTATTTACTACAAAATAATAAATATTTCTTTTATAGTTTACCTTGTCTTTAAATTCTGCTAATCTTTCTAAGTTTAAGTTAATATCTACTAATATTTCTTCGCTTTCTAAATTATTAAAGCTTTCTTTTATGTAAGTTAATTCTTCTGTTCCATGAAGTTCTCTTGCTAATATATCCATGCAATTATTATAAACATCTTCAAATGAATTAAAAGGTATAGCATATTTAATCTTTCCTAAAACAACAAAAACCTTGAATTTAGCAGATTTGAAGCCACTTCTAGATGAATAATTAATTTCAACGAGCAACATTTCATTTAACTGCTCTCTATCAAATGTTATTTTCTCAATTCCTTTACTAAATTCTATTGTGTAATTATTATCTTTACATAAATCTTGTGTAGATTGATCTATTATATAAATGCTCTTAAAGCCAGCGTCATTAACTGTACCTCTTCTTAATGAGGTTTTTATTGGTAATTTCTTTAAATTAATGTAGGATCTATTTACACATAAGTTGTTTTCTAATATTATTCTCATATTAAATCTCCTTTAGTTCTAACAATAGTGTTAAATTATTTTATAAATAATTTATAAGTAAGCAGTCTAAATTATAACATAACTTATAAAAAGAATTCTATAGAGGTTATTATTCTAGAAATTTAATTTTTAGGATATTTATCTGCACACCTTAAGTATATAACTAAAATATAGGATAATAAGTGAGTTAGATGTAATAAGAAGCAATAAAGATGAATTAATAAAAATGAATAATGATGAAAAACAATAAATATAAAAGTAATTATAGGGACATACTAGAATTGAGTCGAAAAAATAATAAATAGAAGAGGAGTTTTATTATGAAAAAAAAATTTAGTATTGCTATAACATTGGTTATGGTGGCGTTGCTTACTCAGTTTATTCCGGTAAAATGTTTTGCTGAAATTCAAGTTACAAATTTATTAGATAAAGATGACGCGAAAAATTCTAGTGATATAGTTGACATAGCTATAAGTGATGGTAGATTCAAAACTTTAGTAGATGCTTTAAAGTCTGCTGACTTAGTTAATACACTTAAAGGTAATGGACCATTTACAGTATTTGCACCTATAGATGATGCATTTGCAAAACTTCCAGCAAACACAATTAGTGATCTTTTAAAAGCAGAAAACAAGAAGAATCTTGTAAATATTCTAACTTATCATGTTACTCCAGGCAAAATCCTTGCTGCAGATTTAATTAAATTAGATGGTAAGGAAATAACAATGGTAAATGGAGCTAAAGCAAAAATAGAAGTTAAGAATAATGAAGTATTTATTGATGGGGCTAAAGTAATAGTTAAAGATATTATAGCAAAAAATGGAGTTATACATGTAATAGATACTGTAATGATGCCATAGTAATAAGAAAAATTTATGTAGTTTTTATTGCGGTATAATTTATATATAAATTTTATTAAAGAAGTAAATAAATATGAGCGATAAGTTATGTATAATATGAGAGTTTAAAATAATAAAAAAGAAGGTGTATATCTAAAGGATACTCCTTCTTTTTTAATTTATTGATAATATACTTCAATTAAAATAAATCTACAAAGAATATATAAAATCAGACATAGGTTAGATTAAAAATTTATCAGTTTATGAAGTAAAGATAGAATCTTTGACTCGTTATTTTCTTTCAGCTCCCTAACAAAAAAACAACAACCAATTTATTAATAATAATAAATTGTGTTGCTGTTTTAATTAAATAGAGCACATAACAATCTTAACTTGCACAAACATAAGTAAAAAATTATCATTAATAGATAATGAATGTCACCAAATAATAATCTTGCGACTATTAAATAGCAACTATTTACCTATGAAGATGGTTTGCTCAACTATATAAAATATTTACATAACTATAAATAACCTTTCGGCTAGATATAACCATTGGATTTTTAGAATCACTCAATACTAGATATAATCTTAGCTCGACCTTATATCATAAGTTGGAACCTATATATAATCAAATAAATCGACTATATAAAAGCTTTTCCTAACAATATAAAATCTTCTCGCTGAGTATATATAAACTAAAGGTTTCTAATGTCTTTAACCTACATATAATCTTTGACCGAACTACATACACCTTTTAAAAAAGCATATATAAATCTTGACTCGACTGTTATGCACCCTATGTTATTATGTTAACCATTTATATTTAATATATACTGGAAATTAGAAGAAAAATTATCGTTATTAGTTTAGTCTTGTTTATTTATTTTTGTTAAGTATTACGTTTTAACTTTTATACTATATTTATTTATAATAAATATAGATGATTGTTAATGATAAAATTCTCATGTTAGGGAACAATATAATAGTAAATTATATGGGAGGTGAAAATATGCTGAATTATTTTTTAATGCCACATCCACCTATTATTATCCCTGAGGTTGGCAGAGGTGAAGAAGATAAAGTTATAAAAACAGTTAATGCATGCAAGGCCGTAGGCGAAAAGATAGATAATTTAGATGCAGAAACTATAATTATTATTTCTCCACATGGAGTTGTATTTAGAGATGCTATTGCTATTGTTACTTCTAATTATATTAAGGGTGATTTAGGGAAGTTTGGCGCAGAAGAAATTAGTTTTAATTATGAAATTGATTTGGAATTAACTAATAAAATAATTGATTGTGCAAAAGAAAGTAATGTTTTAGTGGCTAATTTAGATGAAAAAACTACTCCTAGATATAATGTGCCTCTAGAGCTAGATCATGGAGCAATAGTGCCCTTATATTATGCAGATAAAAGCAAAAATTATAAATTAGTTCATATTACTTATGGGTTGCTTTCACCAATTGAGCTTTTGAAGTTTGGATTAGCCATAAAAAGAGCTGTAAAAGAAACAAATAAAAAAGCAGTATTAATAGCATCTGGAGATTTATCACACAGATTGACTAGAAATGGTCCTTATGACTATACACCTCTTGGTGCAACCTTCGATAATACTTTGATAGATATATTATTATCAGGAAATTTAAAAGATCTTTTTAATATAGAAAAAAGGCTAATTAATGAAGCTGGAGAATGTGGTTTAAGGTCATTATATATATTAGCAGGTGCAATAAATACAACAATTATAAAATCTAAACTACTTAGCTATGAGGGACCTCTTGGAGTTGGATATGGAACTTTAGAGTTTAAAGAAGGAGAGGGAAATCTTTATGAAGATATTATAAAAGATAAAAAAAATGAACATAAAAGAAGGCTTTCAGAAGGAAATCAATACACTAAACTAGCAAGAACTAATTTAGATAGATATTTTAATGAAGGAAGACTAATTACAATTGATGAGTTAACTGATAATTCTCTTTTAGATCATGAAAAGGGAGTATTCGTTTCGTTAAAGATAAATGGGGAACTTAGAGGATGCATAGGAACTATTCAACCTACAACTAGTTGTGTTGGAGAAGAAATTATTAGAAATTCACTAAGTGCAGCATTGGATGATCCAAGATTTCAACCACTTAAGAAGGATGAACTAATTGATATAGATATTTCAGTGGACTTACTATATCCACCAGAACCTACTCTATTTGATAAGTTAGATCCTTTAGATTATGGAGTAATAGTAACATCTGGAGATAAAAGAGGACTACTTTTGCCAAATATAGAAGGGATTGATACAAAGGAGCAACAAGTAGAAATTGCCATGAGCAAAGGAAATATATCTCTGTCAGACACCTACACATTAGAACGCTTTAAAGTTGAAAGATTTAAGGAGCTAGATAATGATGAGTAAAGAAGCTTTGTGTAATTTTAAATGTTCATCTTGTCGAAATTATAATATTTAACAGTATAAAGCAGAAAGTAAGTTTGTCTCAACAGAAGATATGGCAAAGATATCACTAGATATAAAAGATAATATAGGATTAACATTTACCTATAATGAGCGATCTATAAGGTATGAGTATGCTCTTGATGTATCTAAAAAAATCAAAGAGATTAATTAAGCTTTGATTATAAATAGAATGGGTATAGATAATAGAATTTTGGTCATTATAATGTTAAGGGAGATTTATTAAATAAATATATATGAAAGGTAGTGTTTTAAATGGGTTTTTTAAGTTGGATTGGTGCGATAATAGTATGTTTTTGGATTTTGGGAATTATATTTAGTATTGGAGGTCTTATGATTCATTGGTTACTTGCAATAGCTGTAATAGCATTCATAGTAGATATGATTTCAGGAAGAAAAAAAGTATAGTATATTATTATAATTAACAAAAAAGAGCCAATTAGGCTCTTTTTTGATTATATAGAATTATTGGTAGGAAGAAAAAATGTTTCTAATTTTTTGAATTTAGAATGTTTTTATTGAATGTGATAGGTTTAGAAACAATAAAGAGTTTAGTTTATATAATTTAGTATATATTTATTCAAAGCAATCATAGTATAAAGTAATTAATTATTTTAAAGGGATGAAATATATGTATCAACAAGGATATAGCGAGGTATTTCCGAATAATTACAATTGTTATAATCGAAGAGAAGAGGAAACTCTTAGAAATGCTAATAGATTGAAAGTCTTCGGAGTGGGAGTAGTAAATGTAAAGCCAGACATAGCAGAAATCGCAATTGGTGTTATAACAGAAAACAAACAATTGGAATTAGCACAAAAAGAAAATGCAGAAATAACTCAGCAGGTAATAGATAGTATAAAAAGTATGGGAGTATTAGCAAAAGATATACAAACCCAAAATTATAACATTAGAACAAAATATGATTTTACTGATGGAAGACAGGTATTTACAGGTTATGAAGTTGCTAATTATTTGCAAGTAGTAGTTAGAAATATAAATGATGTGGGAGAAATAATTGATACTGCGGTAAGTAATGGGACAAATGTTGTAAATAATATAAGTTTTATAGTTTCGGATAGATCAAAGTATTATAATGAAGCATTAAAATTAGCTATTGAGGATGCTCAAGATAAAGCCTTAATTATAGCAAATAAACTTAAAGTAAAAGTGAATATTGTGCCAATTCAAATAGTTGAGCAAGGTGGAGGTAGAGGAGATTCTTTAACACCAATAACATTTAAAGCCGCAGATGCAAGTACACCTATTGAAGCTGGGCAAAATAAAATAACTGCATCTATTGAAGCAATATTTATATATATTGAATAAAAGTATTTTATAAGAAAATAGAAATGTTATTTGTATTTATAAATAACATAAAATAAGCAAGGCAAAAGGGATGTCCTATTTATTAGGACATCCCTAATATTTAGAATGAAAACATTTTTAAAACAGCAGTTAAATTTAATAATAATAATTTAAGGGAACTATTTGCCAAAACTTGAGATTAAAGTATTTGATGAATCATATAATTCACCAGGGTCATAGGTATCGGACCAAATATAAGAATTGGACCATTTTAAGCTAGAAACTCCGTCTGAATTTGAACCTCTCCCTGAAATAAGATTTATAGTGCTTCCTGCCTTTAATTCAAAACTATCAGGAAAATTAAATATTTGATTTCCAGTAGTTGAAATCATATACCAACCGCTCATATCAATTGATTTATCTGAATTGTTTTCAATTATAACAATTTCACTTTTAGAATCTATATTTTTTATATAGATATCTGAGTTAGTAGTTGAATCAGGAGTTGGATTATCTCCAGGATTTTCTGGATTTTCGGACTTTGTATCATCACCTAAGTTGACATAGTTTTCATTAGGTGAAACATTAACTTCATCATCATTTATACTTAAAGATGTTCCATTTGTTGAAACTATAATATTTCCTAAGTCTTTTGTAATATAATAAGGTATATTAAATGAATTCAATGTATTTATTGTTTCAGCATGAGGATGTCCAAATTTATTATTTGGTCCTGCACTTATTATTGTATATTTAGGATTTACTTTTTGTAAAAATTCAGGACTTGTAGCAGTTTTAGAACCATGATGTCCAGCTTTTAATACATCTGCTTTAAGATCTCTGTTCAGTATTTTTTTCTCTACTTTTTGTTCCATATCTCCTGTAAAAAGATATTTGATTTTTTCATAAGTTAATTTTGCAACAACAGAATTATTATTAGTACTTCCGTTATTATCACCAGTTTCTATAATATCAAGTTTAACGCCATTACTAATATTTATAGTCATATCAGAATCGCCAGAATAAACAGCGCCATTTTTAACTTGTGCATTAACTTGTTTTAGATAATCTGAATAAGTTATTGAGGTACCAGACATTCCGCTATCTATAATTTTATTTGCTTTGAAACTTTTTAAAACTGTATCCATTCCACCTATATGGTCAGCATCCGGATGAGTAGCAATAACAAGCTCTAAATTTCCTTTGATTAGTGGTTTTAAATAATTTACAACTCTATCCCCCATATTATTATCACCAGCATCTATTAAAATATCATAATCTTTGTATTGAATATAGATAGAATCACCTTGTCCCACATCGATATAATGAACCTTTAATAAATCACTGCCAGTTGCAGCATTTACTTTTACTGGAGCTAAAAATAAAGCAAAAGCCATAAATAAAGATAGAATTGAATTAAAAACTTTTTTCACTTTTAAATCCCCCATTTCATTAAATTAGGTTATATAAGGTTTGTTAAATTTTATATTATTTTATAATTATTCCTCCTTTAAAATAATAATTAAAATATAAAATTTATATTAGCTAGTATATAATATTAGACAATTTGTGATTTTAAAACAATTTACTAAAATAATTCTATATGTTTTAAATTAATGTTGAAAATCGAAAATAAACTTGTCGAAGTACAATCTCGACAGGCTGTGTAGGTTGTTTTATTTTTTTGCTAGGTTAATAAGGATTATATTGGTACAAGAAGTATGATTATCTATACTGAAAATTAACCTCTTGGTTTGCCTGTGTCAGATCGATTAACAGAATGGTATGTCTAGTGCAAAGAATGTGGCGAATTGTGGAATAGCTATATATAAATATTAGAGAATAATTGAAAATTTAAGGCGAATAAGTTTAAAAAAAATATTTTAATTGTTATAATATAAGTATAAAATAACACTACATAGTAAAGCGATTTAGCTTAATATTATTAATAGGAACTGAAAAAGGAGAGAAATATGTATTAATACTGATGACTTTGACAATAAAGATAAAACTAAGTCTTTCAATAAATTATTGAAAAAAGGAGATAAATCTGTATATAATGGTTGGGAAGAATGGAGAGTTAAAGTTATAAGGAATTAAAAGATGAGTTTGTGGAGAAAAAATGGAATACTACTGAGTATTATGCAAATATGCTAATTAAAGAAAATGATTTAGCAGAATTATTATCCTTTGTAGCCAACGATGTGAGCTATATTGAGCAATATGATCAAATTATTATTAATGAATATAAGGATGAAGTTAATGAAATATACATATATATAGAATAAATTTAGAAGGGATAAAATATATATATTATCTAGTTAAATATATAATATTTTAGTGTGAAAGGAGATTTAATAATGATTCCATTTGTAATGTTTTTCTTAATGATTATTTCATTAACAATGTTAATTATTTTTAATTTAAATCCAAATGAGGTATATAAAAAAATATTTAAAACAAGTACTAGCTTTTTATTTATTGGAACATGTATAGCTAGTGCATATCCATGGCAAGAAAAATCTGAATACTTTATATTAATTTTAATAGCTTTGATTTTCTCAATGCTAGGAGATGTATTTCTTGTTTTTCATAATAGCAAGGATATAAATACTAGGAATATGTTTATTTTGGGACTTTTAAGTTTTTCAGTTGCACATGTTTTTTATACCTTAGGATTTATTGCTTTAGTACCTTTAAAAGTTATGGACTTAATAATATTTGTTATTCTTTTGATAATAGCAATTATATTTCTTACAAAAATCAAAAAATTTAATTTTGAAAATCTTTTTCCCTTTGTGATTGTGTATGGGATTATACTAAGTGCTATGCTTACTAAATCAATATCAATTATTTCTATAGCAAACTCAAATCCAGTAGGTACAATATTATTAATAACAGGAACAGTATTATTTTTTATATCAGATGCACTTTTATGTTTTTACTTGTTTTATGATGACTGTAAACCTTATATATCAAATATAAACTTAATATTTTATTATGTAGGACAAGGCTTAATAGCATTAAGCTTTATAAGTGGATTTTAATTAGGAAACTAAAAATGGGGTAATAAATAATAAAATTTGAAAGTAATACAATTTCACAATTAAATTTTTATAATTTACACATACTATTTAGATAAAGTAGTTAGGAGAAAAATTATGAAAAAAATATTATTACCACAAAAAGCAATGATAACACCAAAGAACGTATTAGAGAAAATTAGTAAATTTGATTATATTAATAAAAGTCCATATAGCAAAACTTATTATAATGTA
This sequence comes from Clostridium gasigenes, assembly GCF_017348895.1. Taxonomy (NCBI): domain Bacteria; kingdom Bacillati; phylum Bacillota; class Clostridia; order Eubacteriales; family Clostridiaceae; genus Clostridium; species Clostridium gasigenes. Next base: position 3,922,740 of record NZ_CP071376.1, on the reverse strand, counting down.
CCAGGAATTACTTGGGACTATAAACCAGAGGGAAGTTTAAGAATATCAGATCATTGGAATTTTAAATCTAATGGGAGTAGGCATTGTGTTTTAGATTATACAGAAGATTTAATAGAAAATTATTGGATGCTGGCAAAATATATAGATGGTAAGTATCATGTTTTAGAAGAATTTGGGTCAAATGTTGCTGGATATAGATTTAGTGAAGTAAGTAAAAAGGATTTAGAGTTGATAAAAGATTTATATGAAATAGGTTGTATAGTTAATTCGAAAAAATGGAATAAAAAGTATCAGGTAAAACCCAAATTAGTAGCTGAAACTCATACAAAGAATAAGAAGTTATTATCAAAGAGTATAAATTCGGAGAGACTGAATAAGTTTATGGATCAAAATAAAAATGTTAAAAAGATAGTTTATATTAAAGAACAATATATGGATATAATTGAGGATGTGTTAAATTTATATAAAAATAGTAGTGAATTTGATGAATTATGTAAATCGAATAAAGGTGTTAATGAATTAATTAATACATATAAGGCATATAAGTTTAAGAATGATGAAATTGAATCCTTTGAGAAAATATATATTTTGATTTTAGATAATACAATGGCAATTAATTTTACAATATCTTAGAAAAAATTAATTAGAGAATAATAGATGAAAGAAATAAAAAGTTATCATAAGCTATTTAAAGAAAATTAGAAAGATGGTAACTTTATTTCCTTAAAAGTCATAGGAGGGTAAGAGATGAAATTTAATAAGATACATCATGTAGCTATTATTTCTTCGGATTATAATAGGTCAAAAGAATTTTATGTAGAAAAATTAGGTCTTGAAATAATAAGAGAAGTATACAGAAAAGAGAGAGATTCATATAAATTGGATTTAAGATTAGGAGATAACCAAATAGAGTTATTTTCATTTTCGAATCCACCAAAGAGGCAAAGTTATCCAGAGGGCTGTGGATTAAGACATCTTGCCTTAGAGGTAGAAAATATTGAAGAATCAGTAAGAGAACTAAATAGTAAAGGGATAGAAACAGAACCTATCAGAGTGGATGAGTTTACAGGTAGGAAGTTTACATTCTTTGAAGATCCTGATAACCTTCCGTTAGAATTATACCAATGTGAATAAATGCATAACAAGATTATGTTATATAAAATAATCAATGAAATATACTTGAATAAGTAAAAAGAGGTGAAATCATGGATATAAGAGTGGAAAATGATTGTTCTAATATAGATTGGAATAATATAAAAGAAATATTAAAAGCAGCTGGTATGAGTTATTTTGATGAAGATACACATAAAAAAGCTTTTGAAAATAGTTATAGTACAGTATTTATATATGATGGTAATGAGTTGATTGGGTTTGGAAGATCTATTTCAGATGGAGTATATCAAGCAGCTATATATGATGTGGCTGTATTACCAAGTTATCAAGGAAGTGGGATTGGAAGAATAATTATTAATAATATTTTAGAATCAATTCCACAATGTAACACAATATTATATGCTTCTCCAGGAAAAGAGAGCTTTTACAATAAATTAAATTTTAAAAAGATGAAGACTGGTATGGCATATTTTCAAAATGCGGAAAAGATGTATGAAAAGGGATTTATTGAAAAAGTTTAATAAAAAGATATATGATATAGGATATTAAAATTGAAATAGCAACTAATTTTTTCAAGTTGTTAGATGATTAGAGAATACAAAATAGATAGATTTGATATAAAAAAGTACTCCTTCTTATAATTAATTGTTATCTTAATTATAAGAAGGAGTACTTTTTATTTGGTTTAAACAAAATTATTTGAATAGTGTCTAACATTTAAGTAAAAGAAGTAAATAAGTATTACTTTTAGAAAATAATATGAACGAAACGTAAACTTAAGAATATAATAGTATATAATTTTTTTTTGGAGGACAATGATGTTAAATGATAATAAGTATGTTATTTTATCACTTGAACAACACCTATTTTTCGCGAGAATTATGAAAGAACATTCTCTTTTTTTAGAGGCAGGTTTTACACCTAAAAATACTAAGCTTTCTAAGGAAGCGGATTCTTTTAAAGTAGAATTTGAAAAACTTTTATTAGATACAGTGAAATTAAGTAATGGAATTGTTAGAGAAAGCATATTAGATTCTGGTGAAATTATTACTGAGTACACTTTAAGCACTGAGAAAAAAACAGAATATTTTACGGGTATACCTATAAATAAAAAGATAACTATGCTTGAATCAAAGTTAGATTATGGAATAAATCCCAATATCAAACCTGAGATGATAAATATTATAAAAAAGATTAATAAAAAAGCTATAAAATTACTTGATGGACTTATAGATTTAAAAGTGAGAGTATTAAATGGTATGCTATCTTGCGAAATTTTCACAGTAAATTACCCTTTACTTATTGAACATATAATTAGGGAAGCTAAATTATATAGAGCTTACATTGTAGATCTTGAAAATGGAGAGGATATTGAAAAGAAAAATATTAAACAAAGTGAACTATTTTGGGATCAAATTATGATGGAACATGCATTATTTATTAGGGGTCTACTTGATCCTTCTGAAAATAAATTAATTGAGGCTTCAGATAAATTTGCTAAGGAATATGCTGCTTTAATTGAAAAAGCAAAAACTATGACAGATGAAACAATATCTAGTATTACATTAGAAACTTTAAATGAGACTATAAAACTTAATGAGTTTAAACAAGCAGGAACAAAGGGGATTGATGAATGTAAAATAAAAGCTATATTCTTACCACTTCTTGCTGATCATGTATTAAGGGAATCTAATCATTTTATAAGATTATTAAATGATTATAAAAGATGTAAAGATTAGTCAGTATAAAACAAAGGTATATTGACAATGTAACTAATTAGTGATAAATTATATTCATGGATAATATAAATGAACTAATTAAAAATAATAAATTAAATTTATCTACATTAGTTGTTTTTACTAGAGCAGAGCATAAAATTCATAAAATAGAATATAAAACTATTAAAAAAAATCGTTTAACTGGTGCTCAATTTGGTGTGTTAGAAGCTTTATATACAAAAGGTGATTTAAAGATATGTGAGATAATAGAAAAAATATTAACTACCTCTGGGAATATGACCGTAGTAATAAAAAATTTAGAAAAGGACGGTTTAGTTAAAAAATATTCGGACCCACAAGATAAGAGGTCTACTATTATATCACTAACAGATAAGGGGAAAGACATTATATCGAATATTTTACCGGAACATATTATTAATATTAGTAAAATATTTGATATTTTAACTGATGAAGAAAAGCTTACATTAAAAAAAATATTAAAAAAATTTAAAGAAATTTAAAATTTTTTAAATTTTTATTACTAATTAGTGATAAGCTTAAGGCGTTATGGATAGTTATGTAGAAATTTTCATTATCAATTATAAATAATATTGAAACAAAGAAGGAGAAAATTATGAATAAAGTATTATATATTAAAGCAAACATTAAAAAAGAGGGACAATCAAGAACTTTTAAGGTGGCGGATAGGTTTATAGAAGAATATAAAAAGTCTAATCCAAATGATGAAGTTGTTACATTAGATTTATATGAAGAAAAGATAGATTTTTTAAGACCAGATGATTTAGAGAAAATATTTGGACCTAAGAATGAAGAAAGTAAAAATAATCCAATCTTAAAGTATGCCTATCAATTTGCAGAAGCAGATAAGTATGTAATTGCAGCACCAATGTGGAACTTAAGCATTCCTGCAATATTAAAAGCTTATATAGATTATATAAGTGTAACTGGAATTACATTTACATATACAGCACAAGGGCCAGTAGGGCTTTTAAAAGATAGAAAAGCTGTACACATAGTATCAAGAGGTGGAGAATATGTTAATGCTCCATATGAAATGGGAGATAAATATTTAAGAACAATACTTGGATTCTTTGGAATTGGAGAAGTAGAAACAATTGCAATAGAAAATGTAGATGTTATTGGTGCGGATGTTGAAGGTAAAATTAATAAATCTATAGAAGAAGCGCAACAAATTGCAAGAAACTTTTAATTCTCATAAAAATAATTTAATCTGTTAAATATTTTTAAGTAAGTTGTCAAGAAAGCTAAGAAGAGATGTATTTAATAAAATAATATTAAAGAAAAAAGTATCAATCTATCAGGACTGATACTTTTTTTTCTTTATGATTAGACTATTGATTAATATCTGTACTTACAGGATCTTCAACAGGATATTTTCTAAGGATACTAATTTCTACTCTTCTATTACCTGATTGTCCTTCTTCTGTTGAGTTATCATATTTTGCCTTATGCTCTCCATAAGCTTCAATTGATAATTTATCTTCTGGTAATCCCCCGTACTGACTCAAAAATTGCATTGTATTTATTGCACGTATTGCACTTAGATCCCAGTTTGAACGAAATTCTCCATTGTTTATTGGCCTATTATCTGTGTAACCTATTACCTTTATGTCGTTATCGAACCCTTTCAACGATTGTGAAATCTGCATTAACAAAGGATTACTCTCTTCTTTTACATCTGCTTTTGCAGAATCAAAAAGAACAGTATCTTTTATATTAATAGCTAAACCAAATTCGTTAACTGAAACTTCAATTTTATCGGAATAGCCCGCAGTATTAATCCCTTGTTCAATTTCAGATTTAGCTTGATTCATACTTTCTTGCTCTATTTGCCCATTAGTTAATTCCTCAACAATTGATGGGGTACCGTCTGTTGAAGTACCACTATCACCTTTTTCCAAGACAGAGGTTCCTCCCACAAAGGCACTATTTAAGCTGGCACTAACCTTAGCAAATTTTTCTGCATCAACCTTACTCATAGCAAACATAACTATAAAAAGTGCTAATAATAATGTAAGCATATCTGAATATGGAATAAGCCATGTTTCGTCTACATGTTCTTCGTGATGCTCTTTTTTCTTAGCCATAATTATCCTCCCTAGAATTAACTTTCTTTATCTAATTCTGATTGCATTTTAATTTGTTCCTTTGGTTCTAGCATACCCATAAGCTTATTTTGAATACTTTTTGGATTTTCACCAGCTTGCAATGCTAAAATCCCTTCTAACAGAATATACATAGTGTTTATTTCCTCAAGAGATTTTCGTTTAAGTCTAGATGCAAAAGGATGTAAAATTACATACCCAAAAAAAATACCATAGAGAGTAGCTACAAAAGCCCCGGCTATCTTCTCACCAAGCGCACCAGTATCCTCTAAATTTCCAAGAGCGCCTATTAAACCAATAACAGCTCCTAAAACACCTAATGTAGGTGAAGATCCTCCTGCTGTTGTAAAAACTTGTGCTCCAAGACGATGTCTTTCCTCTGTGGCATTAATTTCAATCTCTAACACTTCCCTTACATAGGCTGGTTCGGTTCCATCTATAACCATTGATAGTCCCTTTTTCATAAATTTATTAGACATAGTAGAAACTTGTGGCTCTAATGCCAATAAACCATTTTTCCTAGATAATTGCGACATTTCTACCAATTGACTAATTGCTTCTGATGGACCTACATCTTTATTCTCTCTAAACAAAGCTCCTAAAACTTTAGGGATATTAAGAAACTCTTTTTTGGGGAATGAATTCATAACTGCCGCCGAAGTTCCAATAAGAATAATGATTGCAGCCTCTGGATTTAATAGCACCATAAGATTAGTCCCGTTTAATCCCATTCCTGTAACAATAGTAAGTAGGCCTATTATCATACCGATAATTAGAAAAATATCCATTTTATCCATCTCCTTATTTTTATTGAATTTTAATAATATAGATTAATACCTAATGAAGTTGTTTTATAACTTGTCCATATATTATAAAAACCTATTTTTTTTTAATATTCTTTATCATTCCCTATCATATTACTATTTTTTTTATGCTTTTTCAATAAAATTATAAATACTATTAAACTTATTATCATTTTAATATTTCTAAACATTTTCAGTTTATAAGAATTAAAATAGAAAATAAGGTTTAGCATCCAGAAGATTAGGGGGAATAAATCAAGCGGCGCTACGAATTACCAAGTATGAGGGGTATATACTTCATAGCAGTAAGTTCACTTGGTGCAATAGCAACTGATTGGACAAACGATAGATTGTTTGGTGAAATTGTTAGTGGTAATGTTAGTAGTTGGCTTGAAATAGCTGGTGTGGCTGGTTGGTTACAAGGGTTGATTATTGATGGAGTAATTGGTGGTGTTGGTGCAGTTCTTGGTTTCGTTCCACAGATTATGATTTTATTCTTCTTATTAGCTATAATTGAAGATTGTGGTTATATGGCTCGTGTTGCCTTTGTTATGGATAGAATTTTCCGTAAAGTTGGGCTTTCAGGTAAGGCGTTTATACCTATGATTATTAGTTCAGGCTGCGGTGTTCCTGGTATTATGGCAACTCGTACTATGGAAAATGACAGGGATAGAAAGGTGACAATTATGTTAACTACATTTATTCCATGTAGTGCTAAAATTCCGATTATAGCATTGTTTGGTGGAGCAATTTTTGGTGGATCATCTTGGGTAGCACCATCAGTATATTTCTTAAGTATTATAATGATAATTATTTGCGGTATTATTTTAAAGAAAACTAAGTTATTCGCTGGGGAACCTTCACCATTTGTTATGGAATTTCCACAATATCATATTCCAAGCTTTAAAGGTGTTTTGATTCATATGTGGGAGAGAGGAAAAGCGTTTATAATAAAAGCAGGTACAATTATTTTTGTTGCTTGTGGTGTAATATGGTTCTTACAATCATTTAATTGGTCACTAGATATGGTAGATGCTGGTGAAAGTATATTAGCTAGTATTGGTAATATACTTTCACCTATATTTGCGCCTCTTGGTTTTGGTAACTGGCAATCAGCAGTTGCAACAGTTACTGGTCTTGTTGCAAAGGAAAATGTTGCAGGCATGTTTACTACAGTTAGTGCATTCTCATTCATAGCATTTAACATGCTTTGTGCTCCTTGCTTTGCAGCGATAGGTGCAATTAAAAGAGAAATGGGTTCATGGAAATTGACTTGGATTACAATTGGATTCCAAACATGTACAGCTTATATGGTTGCTCTTCTTATTAACCAAATTGGTAGCGCAATCTTTTATGATGGAAGTGTTATAGGAGCAGTAAGCTCTGGGTTAATAGTAGTTGGAATAGTATCACTAGTTTTAACATCTTCTAAGCGTTCAGTGCAAAATAAAGTTGGTGCAGACTTAGGGGGATGAAAATAATATAGATAATTAAGGAAGTGATATTTATGTTAGCAACAATTATATTAGCAATTACTATATTAGGGCTAATGTCTTTAGTAGTAGTAAGGCAATTTAAAAGAACTAAAAATGGTAAAAGTAGTTGTGCAGGTTGCCCTTCAGCGGGTACCTGTAATAGAAAAAAATAAAAAAATAAATTCACTAGAGAGTAATTTCTAGTGAATTTATTGTTATGTATATAAATAGTTTTAAGTATCGTCATTATAAATTTTGTTATAAGAATGATGTAATTCTTCAAAATATTCTTCCTCTAAATCAGAAAAACTAGATTTATAACATTTTTCATTTATGCAACCACTATGCTTAATATCATTTTCTACCATATGCCTATATATAGCATTTCTTCTTTTAAAAGTTTCAAAAACACAGTATGCTTCTTTTATTATTTCATAAGATAAATCTATTGGAAGTCTTATTTGTTTCTTTTTTGAATATGCATTAGCTTGCATGTTTTGCGCAGTTATAGAAGCACCTTGAGCTGATTGAGTTAAAAAATATATCATATCTATTAAAGGACTAACTTTTCTATCGTAGAAGAATTTTTCATCCTCTCCGCCTGTTGTCAATGAACCTATATTTTGTTGAGCTGCTTCTAATGCAACTGTTAAGGCTGCGATTTTTGTAATGGTTTGGTTTAATGTGGAATTTTCAGGAGAATTACATCCAGTGCACCCAATGCAATTATTAGAAGATGAATTTGAACCAATACAATTAAGACCGGTTAGATTACTTAGTGCTTCTTCTTTTTGAATATTTTCTTCAATTACTACTTTTTTTGCATTAAGAATATCATTTGGTATTCTTTTGTTTTTGCCCACTTAATCATCTCCATAACATAGTTGTTATAAATATATTACTAAAATGTTATATTTAGTATAAAAGATTTAATCTGAAGATAGATAAATATATGACTAGTTATTTTTTGGAGATACCTAAAAGGGTACATAAAGATAGAGTATGACATAAAAGAAGCTTTCACTCCATAATAAGAGTGAAAGCAATGTTGGAGGGAATATTTTAATTTGATTAAGTATTAATTAGTTTTTCCTTAAAAGAATTCTTAAATGTTATAATTACCTTAAATAAATCTCCATCTAACATAACTTCAAAGGTTCCTCCTTGAAGATCTACAAAGGTTTTAGCTAAGGCTAAGCCAACACCACTGCCTTCTGTATTTCTTGATTTGTCCCCACGTATAAATCTTTCTACTATTTCATCTACACTAAAGGTGATTTCTTCTTGAGACATATTTTTAAGTTCAATAATAACCTTATTTTCTACTTCAAATATATCAATATAGGCTCTGCTACCTTTCATAGCATACTTTGTTATATTAACTACTAGATTTTCAAAAACTCTATAAATTCTTTGGCTATCTAAAGGTAATACGATTTTTCCATTAGAAAATCTAGTTCTTATATCTAAATTAGCTTCTTTTATTCTATCTTCTAATTCAACTAAGGTTTCTTTCATAACAGAAACTACATCTACATCTATTATATTTAAAGTAATATTACCACTAGTGGCTTTACTTACTTCAAATAAATCTTCTATTAATACTTGAAGCCTTTGAGATTTTCTATCTAGAATATCTAAATAATCAAGGCGTTTTTCTTCACTTAGATTTTTACCTTTTAGAAGATCTACATAAGAAATTATTGAAGTTAATGGAGTTTTTAAGTCATGAGATACATTAGAAATAAGTTCGGTTTTCATCCTTTGACTTTTAACTTCTTCATTAACAGCATTTCTAAAACCTATTCCAATATCACTTAATTCATTTTTTATATCATTAAATAATCCAAGGTTTTCATCAGTTATAGCTCCTAAATTTCCATTAGCTATTTTCTTTGTTTCTTCAAATAAATTATTATAATCACTAGTAATTTTATTTGTTTTTTTCTTTATTAAGATAAACAATGTGATTGAGTAAACTAGAGATAAAACTATTCCAAAGAACCAAAAAATCGATATAAGTGAAATAATAATAAAGTTTATTCCCATTAATATAAGTAATTTCTTATTAACGCCCTTTTTAATATCAAAGGTTGTTACTATTTTATATAAGCTAGCAGATTTTTTTATTATATAAATAAGAATTCTGATTATAATTGAATGTTTCTTTAAGTAAGACCAAAGACCAGTTTTAAATATATATTTTATTAGTAGTACACTTATAAAAATAAGAATAAATAAAAGCGTAAGTATACTTATTAGTAGTAAGGCTGAGAGTAATCTTTGCTCGTCATAAATATTATAAGTTTGCAGAAGGTGCATTATAATAATTGGGATCATAGAAAAAGCTATAAGTAAAATAAAGGATAAAAATTCTAGTGGTATTTTTAAAATACTTTTTACTCCAAATATATTACTTTCTACTTTATAAGGAATTACTAAAGCTAATAGGAAGACTATTAAAAGGGAGATTACAGAATAAGGACCTAAGTCTTTAATAGAAAAATTATTCATTTCATTCACTGCTGTAGTGACAATATAATTATTTACATAACTATCATATTTTCCGTAATTAACTTCTGTAATATTAGAGGGTATAGCAAAAATATAAGTCATATTTTTTATTTTATTTAACTCTATTTTTTCGCTAGAACTATTAGCTTCTATATATTTTGATCTATTTTTTATAAAAGTAGTATTAGTATGTTCTTTTCTATTACTCGAGTTTATTATTTCAAGATCTCCATTTTCATCATAACTTAAAACCATGTAGAAAAGATATTCTTTTGAAATATTTTTTAAAATGTCTTTGTCATCACTAAGGAAAGCTTGTATATTCCTATTTTTATTATATCTACTTAATGAATCTCCTTTTTCATTAATTGCATAATATTCTATTATCTTGCTCTCTTTAAGAACTGTATTGTAATTAGAGATAATGCCATTTGCATTTTCCTTTAAGTTGGACTTATCAACATAATCTGCATTAAAGTCTAACATTGTATCAATAGGATCTTTTTCGTTATAAGTTTTTAACATGTCATAATAAATTCCATAAGAACTTTCAAATATTAACTCACTAACATTTGATTTACTTAATTCTTCTGAAATTCGAGCTCTTTTATTTTCTTCAATGTTTGGAAAACCTGCAAGTAAGCTTGCTGATATTGTAACAAATATTGCTATTAGAAGAAATGTGTTAATAAATATATTATTGCTTTTCGATTTTATATCCAACACCCCACACCACCTTTAAATATTTTGGATTCTTAGGATTAACCTCTATTTTTTCTCTAATATTTCTAACATGTACCATAATAGTATCTGAATTAATAGCTACCTCGTTCCATACTCTTTCATATATCTCATCTGCGGAGAATACTTTGCCTTGATTTTTTATAAGTAACTTTATAATTTTATATTCACTTGGGGTAACCCGTACATTAATACCATCTATTAAAACTTCTTTTGTATCTGTATTTAACTCCAGACCACCACTAGAAAAAGTATTTATAACTTCATTTTCTGTTTTAACTAAAGAAATAAATTTACTATATCTTCTTAATTGAGAGTTTACTCTAGCTAATAGTTCAAGTGGTCTAAAAGGTTTAGTTACATAATCGTCTGCTCCTATGTTTAAACCCATTATCTTATCTACCTCTTCTGATTTAGCTGAAAGAAATATTACTGGGAAATCATGATTTTCTCTAAGTTTCATTGTAAAGGTAATACCATCCATTCTTGGCATCATTACATCAACTATAGCAAGATGGATTTTTTCTGATTCTAATATAGAAAGGCCACCAAATCCATCAATTGCTTTAAAAACCTTATACCCTTGATTAATTAAATAAGCTTCAATGGCACCTGCTATTTCAATTTCATCTTCTACTACTAAAATATTATATTTCTCCATTACTATCCCGTCCTTTATAACTTATCATTATTATCATCTCCTTAAGTTCTTTCATACCTTTATATTAACTATAGTTTTTAAAGAAAAACTGTATATAAATCTAAAGATTTTCTAAAGAAAGTTATTAATATCCTTAGATTAACTAAGAGATGTTATTTTAATTATATATCAAAAACATATTAAGGGTAACTGTGGCTTAGGGAAAAGATGGAAAAATAACGTGTTGAAATTATATTACATATGATGTATAATATTATTAAATTAAAGAAAGGTAAAGGTAGTTTCAACTATGAGAATATAATTTAATTTCTAATTTTAAATGCATAATCAATAAGTTTTAAAGAACCTAGAAGATAGGTTTAATTGGTGTGCTTAATTTTAATGAGAGTAGATTATAGGCTTGAAGTATAGTAACTTTTACCTTTTACGGAATAGTTCTATAATCTCTCCTATATTTTAGGGAGGGATTTTTTTATGTCATTAGCAATGTTAGATAAAGTAAAGAAATATTATGGAGATAGATTAATATTAGATATTGAAAAGTTTGAAATATTTAAAGAAGATAGAATAGGGTTAGTTGGAGAAAATGGAGAAGGAAAGACAACTTTAATAAAGGTTTTACTTGGAGAAATTAATGTGGAAGAAGGAAATGTATTTTTAACAGATAGCCATGCATATATAAGTCAAAAAGAAGATTACAAGGGCGAGTGTATTTTAAGTAAGGCTAAGAGTTTATTTAATGCACCAGATCAATATAAGGATTACTTATCTGGTGGTGAAAAAGTTAAACTTAAAATTTCAAAGGCTTTAAGTGAAAATAGAAGCATTATTATAGCAGATGAACCAACTTCAAACTTGGATAGTAGTAGCGTTAGTATTCTTGAGAAAATGTTAAAATCTTATAATGGGGCTATGTTACTTGTATCTCATGATAGGGAGTTTTTAGATTCATTATGTAATATTATTGTAGAAATAGAGAATGGGAAATTAAAGTTTTATAAAGGTAATTATTCTAAATATATAAAGATTAAAAAGGAAGAAATAAAAAGAGAAGCAGTTGAATATACGGATTATATAAAAGAAAAAGAAAGATTAAATGGTATTATTTTAGAAAAGAGAGGCTTGGGAGATAGTATTAGAAAGACACCAAAAAGAATGGGGAATTCAGAGGCTAGGCTTCATAAAATGGGAGGACAAAAAGGAAAGCAAAAAATTGATAAGAATATTAAGGCTGTAATAAGTAGGATTGAGCATCTTGATGTTAAAGAAAAGCCAAAAGCAACAAGTGAAATAAAGATACGGATACAAGAAGGTTTAGAGATAATATCAAAGAATCCAATTGAAATAAATGAATTTAACGTAATTATAGGGAAAAGGATATTAATAAAAGAAGCTACATTTAGAATAAAGAGAGGAAAAAAGATAGCTCTTTTAGGGGAAAATGGTTGTGGTAAAACTACATTATTAAAGGCAATATTAAAGTATGATAATGAAGCAATAAAAATAAATAATAGAGTTGTTATTGGATATTTTGACCAAAATCAAAGTATATTGAAAGATAATAAAACTATACTAGAAAATATTATGGAAGACTCATCCTATGACCAAAGCTTTATAAGAATTAACCTTGATGGATTTGGGTTTAAAGGGGATACAGTATTAAAGATGGTAAATTCATTAAGTGGAGGAGAAAAAGTTAAGGTAGCGTTATGTAAGATTCTATTAAGTGATAATAATGTTTTAATTCTAGATGAACCAACAAACTACTTAGATATTAAGTCTATGGAAGCTCTTGAAGAAGCGTTAATTAATATGGATAAAACAGTTATTATGGTGTCTCATGATAGAAAATTTATTGCTAATGTATGTGATTATATTATTGAAATAGAAAATAATATGGTGAAGCAATTTAATGGTGGTTATAGTGAATATATCAGGGAGAAGAATAAGCCGAAGGTAAATAATAAGGAGAAAGAAAATAAAGAAAAATTAATGCTTTTGCAAAATAAACTTTCAGAAATTATTTCTATTTTATCTATAGGTGGAAATATAGTTGATAAGCAAAAGTTAGAAGTTGAATATGAAAAAATAATTAAGGAAATAAATAAATTAAGGCAAAGATAAATACCCCATAGAAAAGACTCCTTCTTTTAGATAATTAATATATTAATTATTAAAAGGAGAAGTCTTTTTATTAAGTTTACACAAAATTATTTGCAGGCTCATTGTAACGCTTGATTCTTTTAAAGCCATGCCTTAATTAATATATATTCTATATATCTAGCAATAATATTGTACATTAATATTATTCCACCACAATAAATCATATTAAAACATATTGGGTTAAGTGTTTCTTTTGCCTTAAACTCTTTTATAGATTTATGAATAAAAAATAAGGCAACTACCCAAGGCGTAAGAGCTTCAATTGAGATAATAGGCATTAAAAAGATTAATCCTATTATAATATGTAATATAATTTTTTTATTCATTAATACCAGCCTCATTTCTATAGTAATTTCCCCGAATCATCTTATCACTTATATCAATAAGACTTTTTATTTTAATCTGTTCTTCATCAGTTAATCCAGTTTGAAGTAATTCTCTATTTGAAAGTAGTACGTAACTCTTGTTTGTATTTAAAAGATTTCTTCCAAGTGTTAAGGAACTAGAGTAGTTCTCTTTTGGAACTCCAAATAAATAAGCTAAGGTTGGCAATGTATCTACTTGACCACCGTACATTGAAAAAGTTTTGCCTTCTAATTCATTGTTATAAATAACTAATGGAATCTTTCTATTATTTTCCTTCATCCAAGGCTCTAAGTCATTTATACTTGCGATTTCATCTGGATAAAATTTATGAACACCTTCATGATCTCCATAAATTGCAATTGCAGTATTATTTAAAATTCCATTTGTCTTTAATTGTTTTAAAAATTCACCTAAATATTTATCAGTATAATGAATAGAATGAAAATATCCACCTAGCTTTGTTCCTTCTAAATTTGATGGTAACTTAAGTGTTTTTTCATTTTCTGGCATTTCAAAAGGACTATGGCTTGTTAAAGTAATAGTATATCCCAAATATGGTTCCTTTACTTCTTTTATAACATCAGCTAATTGTGTAAAATAACTCTTATCTGATATTCCAAGATTAATTCTTTCTGTTGTATCATAATCTGTTGAATCTAATAATGTAGTGTATCCAATTGATTTAAGATTAGCTAACCAGTTCCAATAAGATCCCTTATCTGGATGGGATGCTAAAGTAGTATAACCCATATCATTAAATAAATTAGGGAGTGAATAATCATAGGTGTTATTTGGATATCTAAAGAAGGTTGCACCTTCTCTTACTGGAAAAGTTGATGTATTTGTAAGAAGCTCTGCATCTGAACTTGTCCCACCATATGTTTGTTCATAAAAATTATCAAAATATAATGAGTTATTTAGTATCTTATTCAAATTTGGAGTTATTTCTTGTCCATCAATTTTTTGATTTACTACAAAAGTCTCTAATGATTCCCACTGAATCACTAATAAGTTTTTACCATTCATCATTCCTGCGTATTCATTATTAGGATTATTTTCTTTTAAGCTTGTTAATGTGTCCTTGACAGATTCTTTTTCATTTTCGTCAAAAACATAAGGTTTAGATTGCTTATAGAAATCGAAGGCGTCGTATATATGATAACCAATAGGTGTTAGGTTAGACATAGTTTGATTTGGTGACCAACAAGTTCTAAAAATAAACTGGTTTTCAAATCCTAGATTTTTCTTATCTACTTTTATATGAGCATATCCAAGATAAAGTAGTGATATAAATAATATAGCTAGTCCACCTAGTGCATTTCTATTATACTTATTATAAGTTTTTGTGAACTTTATGTTTCTAAAAGCAATAATTACTAAGTCTATAATAAATAAAAGATCTACTATTCTAAACATAGATATTATTGAACTTCCTAGATTTTCTAAGTTGCTTGCCATTCCAAACATATGATAATTTAAGAAAACTGCATTACTTCTAAAGTACCACATATCACCTATTATTATTATAGTAAAGAATAAATTAAGCCCAAAAAAGGCCCATTTCTGTCCATTACCCTTAAAGAAAAGTCCTAAAGATAAAAATGCTGATTGAACAGTAACCCAAACTAATATTGGTGGCATTGAATAAAAGACCTGTTTAAAATTTACTCCATTTGCATTATCATCAGAAATAAGCATTAAAAATAATAATGTCTTAACTAATAATATAAGAATATTTTCTGAAAAATACTTGTTTTTAACTCCTTCAACAAAGCTCCTTTTTATTTTAAACGGAAGCCCCTGGATTATAACTTCCTCATTGTAATTCAACATTTAACATTCACCTCATATCTTAAAATATTGATTAATAATATCATAAAAGATAGTGTTTTTATATAGATAGGGCGGTATTCCAATAAAAACAAAAAACATGTATTAAATTTAAAATTATGTTAACAAATTTAACCAAAATAAATATGTTTAAAAATATTAATGATATTGATGTAAGATTTTGTTAAGAAATAGAAAATAAGTGGTTTATAATTATCCTATAGTATTAAGAGTATAGAAATTTAATATTAAGGTGTCTTAATGAATAAGGGAGAGATGAAAATTGTGGTTATCTAAATTAAAGAAGAAAAAAACTCAATATATTTTACTAGGAATAATTTTCACTATAGCTATAGCACTGATATCACTAAGTACAATAATTACAGTTGTGGCAAATACTTTTGGAGCCGAATATTACAAAGGTGATAGTACAGCAGATTTAACAGTTATTACTACGAAGCCCGCTGTAGTTGAAAAAAGTAAAGATTGGTATGAATCAAAGGGAAATGAGGTTAGAAATTATAGAAAGTATGACAATTATTCTATTTCAACTAATTTTACTGTAAACAATAAGGATTTAGGTATTTTTATGGGACTCGTAATGCCAATAGATAATTTAGAAAATTTAACTTTTAAGATTGAAGTAATTGAAGGTAATAGTAAGCAAAAGGCTCCTTTAGAAGGAGAAATATGGATACCTTCAACAGTCGCTGAGAGTAAAGATTTAAAAATGGGGGATATTGCTAAAATAATTGATGGCAATGGCGAAACAATAGAATTTAAAGTTTCAGCAATTATTAATGATTCAAATCAACCATCAACCACGATAGGTATTCTTTATACCTATATAAATGAAAAAGATAGAGAATTACTAAAAATGTTGCCAGAGGTAAAACTTGTAACAATGAACACAAATAAAGGGTCAGATAATGAATCAAAAGATTTAATTAGTTATATAAATGAGCCCTTAGGTGGGGTGGTTTTAGATAAAAGTGTATATATTATGAGTGCAACCATTACACCAATTTTAGCTGGGGGACTAGGGTTAATGGCATCAGTAATACTTATAGGAGTTCTACTGATAATTTTAAGATCAAATATTAAAAATAATATATTAAAGGAATACAAGTCCATAGGTATTTATAAATCTATGGGATATTCCTCAAAGAAAATAAGAAGAATTTATTTATATGGATATGCTTTAGTATCAATAATTGCATCAATAATTGGAATATTAATTAGCGTTCCAATCTCAAACTATATGTGTAATATAATGTTTAAATATTTAGGTGTGTACACTTTTGGTTTAATATCACTGGGTGTAGTTTCTATAATATTTATATTATTTAATTGCCTAGTATATTTGAACGTCAGAGGGGTACTAAAGGCAGTAAATAAAATAAAGCCAATTAATGCAATTAATATTGGATTAACTTCATCAAAAGAGAAACTAAAAAAGTCTATAATTAAAAACAATAGTTCAGCTTTTCCTATGGCTATTAATGATATATTTAAATATAAAAAAAGCAACGTTACTATTTTAATAATATTTACTTTAACATTTTATATTTCAATTTTATTTCTTAATTTATCATATTCAATGTTAACAATAGAAGATAATTTAGATAAATTGTTTGGTACGCCAAAATCACAATTAGTTGTGACAGCCCAAGCAGATAAGGAAGATTCAATAAAAGAAGTAAAGGAATATTTAGAGAAAGATGAAAGAGCAGAGGAATATTATCTTTGGAATGGTATAGGACAAAGTAAAATTACTATGGATAATTTAAAATATAAGTTAGATAGTACAGCACTTATGGCAATGACTTTTGATAAATTTAATGATGAAGACTTTAGTATATATGAAGGGAGAAATCCTAAAAATGAAAATGAGGTATCGTTAAGTAAATCAATAATGGATAATAATAAATTAAGTGTTGGAGATTATATTACAATAAATGTAGAAAATACAAATAAGGAGTTTTTAATTACAGGTAGTTATGCTTCAATGATGGGAAATCAACAGAATTTAAGATTAACTAATAAGGTTTTATCTGGAGGTTCTAATGGTAATATCGCCTTTGTAAAATTAAGAAATAAAGATGATTATAATACTTTAAAAGAAGATATTTTAGATGAATTCAAAGGGGTTTCAGTTGATAAAACATATATTCCACTAAAAGATACAACATCCTCGATTGTAGAGATATTTGTTCCCGTTTCAATAATATTATTAGTTGGAATATTAGCATTTGCAATAATAAATATTATGAGCATTATACTATCAACAAACCTAGATAATAGAAAAAATTATGGCATAATGAAGGGTATTGGATTTTCTTCAAAATATATAAGAAGAAGAATAACATATAGAATAATGAGTTTAACAATTTTAGGATCAATCATTGGTCTATCTATTAATATGTTAACAGCAAGATATCTATTTAAGTTAGCATTAGGGGAATTAGATTTATATAGCTTTAGTTTTAAAATTATAATAGCATTTATTATAGCAACCTTATTATTAGTGCTTTTAATAATTTATATTTGCAATAGAGGAATTAAAAAAATATCAACAGTTGAATTAATAATGGAGTAGGGGGAGTTTTAAATGAGTGAGGTATTAATAAAAACAGAAGGTTTATGTAAATCATTTATAATAGGTAAAACAGGGGTTCATGTATTAAAGAATCTTGATATAGAAATATATAAGGAAGATTTCACAGTAATAATGGGAAGCTCAGGGTCAGGAAAATCTACCCTTTTATATTCATTAAGTACAATGGATAATCCAACTTCAGGAAAGGTAACTTTACTTGGACATGATATATCAAAAATAAATGAAGAAGAGGCAAGTAAAATTAGAAATAAGGATATTAGTTTTATATTTCAAGGAATAAACTTGCTACCAGATTTAACAATTTATGAAAATATAACTTATGCAGCATTTATTGATAAAAAAAATAAAGAAAAAATTCAAATTAGAGCAAATGAAATTTTAAAGGAATTAGGATTATATGATGACAAAGAAAAATACCCGGCAGAAATTTCTGGGGGAATGCAACAAAGAGCAGCAATTGGAAGAGCAATAATAAATAACCCAAAAGTAATATTTGGAGATGAACCAACAGGAGCATTAAATTCATCAATGGGTGAAAAGGTATTAGATATATTAACAGATTTAAATAAAAAAAGACAATCAATAGTAATGGTTACTCATGATATAAAATCAGCTTTAAGAGGAAATAGAATATTATATATTAATGATGGAAAAATAGACGGTGAGTTAAATTTAGAAAAATATAGCAATGAAGATGTTAAAATGAGAAAAGAAAAAATTAAAAGATTTTTAGAGGAAAAATCATGGTAAACATTGATATAATAAACTATAAAAGGTAGAATAATTATATAATTAGCTCAGTAAGGGGTAACTTTTACTGGGCTTAACTTTTAGGGGGAAACATGGGTAAGGAAAAAATATTAATTGTTGAAGATGATAATGATTTAGCAAATCTTATAAAGGATTATTTAAGTATTGATGGATATATTGGCATAATTGCAGAGGATGGAAAAAAAGCTATTGAACTAGCTAAAAATGAGGAGTTTTCATTAGTAATATTAGATATAATGTTGCCATTTGTAGATGGCATAACAGTATGCAGAAATATTAGAGAAACATCTCATATTCCTATTATTATGTTGTCAGCAAAATCAGGGGAAATGGATAAAATATTATCACTAGGAGTTGGAGCAGATGATTATATGACAAAACCATTTTCACCTATGGAGTTAATAGCAAGGGTAAAGGCACATTTAAGAAGAGAGAACTTTACGGAAAGACATACCTTAGATGATAATATAATAAGTTATGGCCCATTAAAAATTTATCCTAAAAGCTATAAGGTTATATTAGATGAAAAGGAATTAACTTTAACTACAAGGGAATTTCAAGTGTTAGATTTTTTTACTAAAAATGCAGGACAGGTATTTTCAAAGGAACAGCTATATGAAAATGTGTGGGGACAAAGCGAATTTATGGATGAAAATACAATAGCAGTATATGTAAAGAGATTAAGAGAAAAACTTGGTATAATAGGACAAAAATCAATTAAAACAGTATGGGGTATAGGTTATAAGTGGGAATATACTAATGAATAAGCATGTAAAGAATACAGTAACTAAGCTTCTAATTTTATTAATAACTTTAATTGTAGTTCTTGTAGGAAGTTTATTTATTATATTTAAGGATGATTATTTTAAGGATATAGTAAATAGTTGTAGAGTAATAGTTTCAGAGGATTTAATTAATATTTCTAAGGCTTATGAAGACCATGAGGAAACTAATGTAGAAACAATTTATACATATACTATTGTAAATTTAGATGGGAAAATTATAAAAACCATTGAGGATGAAAAACGAGATTATATTCCTTTAAATGAACTTTCATTTGATAATTGGTATGAAGTAAATAATAAACAGGTAGTTAGATATTCAGCACCATTAATTAGAGAAGGAGAAATTAAAGAAATAGTAATTTTTACAATTCCTAAGGATGATATATTAAAGATTAGAGGAGATGGAAGAGGCTTTATTTGGTATATTCCCTCAATAGTAATTTTTCTAGCTATTATGTTTATAATACATAAAATTTATAGAATTATTAATGTTGATATTTTAGTTCCAATTAATGAAATGCATAATTCTGCAATAGAAATATTAAAAGGAAATTACTTTGAAAAAATAAAATATGATTATCAGGGAGAAATAGGAGAGTTTTCTCATGACTTTGAAAGAATGAGAGATAGTTTAAAGGTTTCAAGGGAAAGGGAGGAAACTTTAAAGAAAGCTGAAAAGGAATTGCTAGCATGCATCTCACATGATTTAAAAACTCCTATAAGTAATATTTCAGGATACTGCGAGGGAATATTAGATGGTGTTGTAAAAGAAGAAAATCAAATAAAAAGGTATGCAGGAATTATATTGAAAAAATCAAAGGTATTAACAAAGCTCTTAGATGATATGCTTGAATTTTCAAAAGCTGAAATAAATCAAATGAGCATAAAAAAGCAAGAGGTTTATTCAATGGAATTTTTCAAGGGACTATTAGATGAAATATCTATGGATGTAATTTCTAGTGGAAGAGAATTTATTATAAATAGAGAAGTACCTAATTTATTAATTAATTTAGATGGAGATAGAATAGGACAGGTATTAAATAATATTATTTCTAATTCTATAAAATATACTTCAGATAAAGGAATTATAACTATAAGCTTTAAAAAACTTAAGGATGGATTAGAGGTAAGCCTTAATGATGATGGGGTAGGTATTGCATCAGAAGAACTTCCCTTTGTTTTTAATAAGTTTTATAGAGGAGAAAAACATAGAAATCAAAATATACCAGGTTCAGGTCTTGGATTATCTATTGCTAAATATATTATAGAGATGCATAAGGGAAATATTGAAGTTAGAAGTTATAAAGAAAAAGGTACAATAGTGACTTTTAGTATTAATAATTAAAATGAGGAAAAAATTAACTATGTTTTTTTATTAGGTTGCATGGATTTTAAGTAAGTTATAAAATCTCAAAGTAAAAGTCAAAGTGAAAATATAAAAAAAAGTGAAGTTTGAAACTGAGAATTAAGAATTTAGACTAATTATTGACAAAGAATATCTAGCGTGGTAATCTAAATTATCTAGTCTTAAAGACTAGATAATTTAGATTGCAAAACAAAGCAAAAAATAAATATTCAGGGGGATAATAATTATGGTTAAGATTGTATCAGACTCATCCACACTTTATTCAATTCAAGGTGCAAAGAATAATAATATTGATATTGCACCACTTGCAGTTACCATAAATGGGGTTACATATAAGGAATATGAAGAAATAGATACTGAAGAATTTATAGATATAATTAATGAAGGGCATATACCAATATCATCTCAACCAGCTATTGGAGAAGTTATAAATATATATAACAAATATCCACATGACGAAATAATTAACATATCAATGGCAGATGGACTTTCAGGTACATATAACTCAGCGTGTGCAGCTAAGGGACTAGCAGATAATCCAGAAGGTATAGAAGTAATAAACTCTAAAACTCTTTGTGGACCACATAGATATATAGTAGATGTAGCTGTTAAACTTGCTGAGATGGACAAATCTAAGGATGAAATATTAAAAGAAATAAATGATCTGATAGAAACATCTCAATCGTATCTTATACCAAATGATTTTGACTATTTAGTTAGAGGTGGAAGATTATCTTCACTTGCAGGTAAAATAGGTAGCTTGATAAAACTAGTACCTGTGATTAGGCTTTCAGAGGATAGGACAAGGTTAGAGAAATTCACAACTAAAAGAACTTTTCCTAATGCAATTAAAAAAATTTGCGAAGACTTAATTAAATCTTTGGTAGATAGTAATTATAAGATATATGTCGCACATGCATGTAGAGAAGATTTGGCAAATAAAGCTAAAGAGATTATACTAGAATCTATTGAAGGTTTAGAGGTAGAAATTAAAAAATTAGGACCAGTATTTACAACTCAAGGGGGACCTGGATGTATTGCTATACAAGTAATAAAGAAACATAGTATATTAGGCTAAAATATAGATTAGGAGAAAAGAATGGATAATATAGAAGAAATTTTAGAGTTTCATTGCCCAAGGTTTAATGATCTGCCAAAGGTTCCTCTATATAAAGATCAAGTTATAATGTATATAGAGAATGCTTTGAATATTATAAATGTTAATTCAGAGGAGAAGTTTTTAACACCAACTATGCTTAATAATTATGTTAAACAAAAGGTTGTATATCCTCCTAAAGACAAGAAATATAATGAAAAACATTTAGCCTATTTAATTGTGGTTTGTATTTTAAAACAAGTTTATACTTTAACAGAAATTTGTGAACTAATTAAAATTCAAATAGCAACTTGTCCCATTGAGCAAGCCTATGATTGTTTTTGCATAGAGTTAGAAACTTCATTGAGGTCTGTTTTTATAACACGGAAATTTTCAGCATCTAGCGCATCTATAAAGAACGCTTATGAAAGTGAAATAATTAGATCCGCTGCAAGGTCATTTGCCCATAAAATATTTATACAAAAATATCTTAGGGATCGAGAATAAATTTATTATTAAACATGTCATTAGTTTTATTGCTTTAGCATATTCATAAAAAATGAAATATTAGATTTATCCTTGTAGTAAATTACTACAAGGATTTTATATATCCTAGATTGAATATTAAAAAAAATAGAGTATAAATATATAAATAAGTCTATGATATTAAAAGAGTAATTGGATTATGCTATAATTAACTTTTTGGAGACTCCTTATGGAGATTAAAAAAATAATTTATATTAAAATAAATAGTTTGGAGTATGTATGATAAGTAAACAATTAGCACAGGAAATTGTTAATAAAATGATGGAAGTAATCCCATACAATGTGAATATTATGGATAATAATGGGGTTATAATAGGTAGTGGAAATTATGAGAGGGTTGGACATGTCCATAGTGGGGCAGTAGAGGCATTAAGAAATAAGCAAATAGTTAAAGTATATGAAGAGATAAATAAAGTTAAACTAGGAGTTAATATTCCAATTATATTTAAAGAAAAAATTATTGGAGTAATAGGAATAACGGGTAAGCCAAATGATGTTAGTCAATTTGCTAAATTAGTTAGCGTTACAGCAGAATTGCTAATAAGCCAAGAATATAGTTTAAATCAATATATAACAAAGCAAAAGTTAAAAGAAGAATTCATATATGAGTGGATCTATTCTAAGGTAGAATATGATAATGATTTTATTAGAAGAGGAAAAGCGCTAGATATAGATGTAAAACTAGATAGAATAGTTATAGTTATACAAGGTAATAAAAAATATAGTAAAGAAATTAGTAAATTTATAAAAGAAAATGAGTATACGGTGAATTTAACAGAAGACAGAATAGCTTTAATATTAGAAAATAGTAAGTATATTTTAGGAAGAATTAAAAGCATTGAAGAGAAAAATAAAGATACATTAGTAAAAATAGGCGTAGGAACGGTACATGATTTACTACTAAATTCATTACTTGAAGCTTTAGAGGCTTTATATATAGGCATGAAGTTATACGAGGATAATTTTTGCAATACATATAATAAAATAAAATTGTTTCATAAAATGGAAAATATATTTAGTAATTATGAATGTGAAAATATAATCTTGAAAATAAGTAATGATGGAAAAGATAAAGAATTATTACAAAGCTTTTTAATATATATGCAAATGAATGGAGAAAAACAAGGGGTGGCTAATGCGCTACATATTCATAGAAACACATTGCATTATAGAATAGAAAAAATAGAGAAATTGACAGGACTTAAATTTGAAAATTATTTAGATTTTTTTCAATTACTTTCAGCTTATATAAGTTACAAAATAAAGCTTTAGTATTTAGTAGGTTCAAAAGCAATTAATATGGTTATGTGCATATGCATAAAAAAACTTTGTATATTTAGTCAGTATCCTAATGAATTTATGTAAGAAAACATTTACTATAAGATTATAGTAAATTAAGAAAACGTTTGTAAAAAGATATAATTTAAGGAGGATAATGACGATGAATATTACAGTTACAGCATTAGGCGCAATAGTTGCATTAATAGTTGCAATAACACTAATAATAAAAAAGGTGCATCCAGCTTATGGATTAATAATTGGAGCATTAGTAGGAGGACTGGTAGGTGGAGCTGGAATAGTTGGAACTGTTGATTTGATGATTACTGGGGCAAAAGGAATGATGCCAGCTATTTTAAGAATAATTACAGCAGGGGTTTTAGCCGGAGCACTTATACAATCTGGTGCAGCTGCGAAAATAGCAGAAACAATAGTAAGTAAAATTGGTGAATCAAAAGCATTAATAGCATTAACAATAGCAACTATGGTTTTAACAAGTGTTGGAGTTTTCGTAGATGTAGCGGTAATAACAGTTGCACCAATAGCAATAGCGATAGCGAATAAATCAGGATTTACAAAAACAGCAATACTTTTAGCAATGATAGGTGGAGGAAAGGCTGGTAACTTAATGTCACCTAATCCAAACACTATAGCAGCTGCAGAAAATTTAAATATTTCATTAACAAGCTTAATGATTGCAGGTATAATACCAGCTATATTTGGAGTGATTGTTACTTGTATAGTAGCGAAACATCTTAAAAATAAAGGAAGCTTTGTCGAAAAAAATGTAGAAAGTAAAGAAATTAAAAACATGCCAAGTTTCTTTGCTGCAATTTTTGGACCATTAGTGGCAATAGTAATACTAATGTTAAGACCAATAGCTGGAATTAGTATAGACCCATTAATAGCACTTCCATTAGGAGGAATTTGTGGGGTAATAGTAATGGGCAAAGCTAAGCATATTAATGAGTATGCAACATATGGTTTAGGAAAAATGACTGGGGTTGCAATATTATTAATTGGAACAGGTACCTTAGCTGGAATAATAGCCAATTCAGGTTTAAAAGATGTAATAATTCAGGGGATAAATACTTTAGGATTACCAGATTTTGCATTAGCACCAGTATCAGGTATGTTAATGGGAGCTGCAACAGCGTCAACAACATCAGGTACAGCAGTAGCAACTTCAGTGTTTGGACCTACTATAACTGGAATGGGAATATCATCAATAGCAACAGCTGCAATGATACATGCTGGAGCAACAGTTTTAGATCATCTTCCACACGGAAGTTTCTTCCATGCAACAGGTGGTAGCATAAATATGGAAATGAATGAGAGATTAAAACTTATACCATATGAATCATTAATTGGTTTAACAATGACAATAGTATCAGTAATAATATTTGGATTCATACTTTAATTTTAAAAAGGAGTTGGAATATATGAAATTTATATTAGCACCAGATTCTTTCAAGGAAAGTATGTCTTCAAAAGAGGCTTGCGATGCAATGGAAAGAGGAATAAAAAAGATAATACCAGAGGCAGAATGTATAAAGGTACCAATGGCAGATGGTGGAGAAGGAACAGTTGAGGCTTTAATAGGAGCGACAAATGGAACTTTTCATAAGGTAAATGTTATAGCTCCTTTAGGAAATAAAGTAGAAGCTGTATTTGGAATATTAGGAAATAAAAAGACTGCAGTTATAGAAATGGCAAGTGCAAGTGGAATACAACTTGTTAAGAGAGAAGAAAGAAATCCACTTATAACAACAACTTTTGGAACAGGACAACTTATTAAAGCAGCCTTAGATTTAGGTGTTAAACATATAGTTGTAGGAATTGGTGGAAGTGCTACAAATGATGGTGGTGCAGGAATGATACAAGCTTTAGGCGGTAAGCTCTTAGATAGAAAGGGAGAGGAAATATCATTTGGTGGTGGAGCTTTAGGAAACTTAGATAGAATAGATATAAGTGAATTAGATTTAAGACTTAAAGATACAGTTATAGAAGTTGCATGTGATGTAACAAATCCATTAGTTGGAGAAACAGGAGCATCAGCAGTGTTTGGGCCTCAAAAGGGTGCAACAGAAGAAATGGTTAAAGAACTAGATAATAACCTTCTTCATTTTTCAAGAATTATAAAAGAAACATTAGGAAAAGATGTAGCCTATATTGAAGGTGCAGGGGCTGCAGGTGGCCTTGGAGCAGCATTGTTATCATTCTTAAATGCAGAGCTTAAAAGAGGAATAGACCTTATAATAAATCATACAGAGCTTAAAGAAAAAATTAAGGGTGCAGATTTTGTATTTACAGGAGAAGGTGCTATTGATAACCAAACTATTTATGGAAAGACACCAATGGGCGTGGCGAAGGTGGCAAAAGAGCAAGGAGTCAAAACAATTGCATTTGCAGGTAAAGTTGGAGAGGGCGTAGATAATCTTTATGCAATAGGAATAACTTCGATATTTAGCATAATGCAAGGTGTATCAAATTTAGATAATGCTCTAAAAGATGGAAAAGAAAACTTAGAGCTTGCAGTAGAGAATGTAGTTAGACTAATGAATATATAAAATAATAACAAGTCAAGGTGTGAAATTTTAGGGGCATCTTTGACTTGTTATTTTATTTTAGATATCACATAACTATATCTGAACAAAATAGTTATGTGAAAAGTTATCCAATAGTATATAATAAAAATTAAAGATGCCTTATGCTAGGAGATATTATGAAAAATAGAGAATTGGACAGCTTGGAAATATTTAATAATATATTAGAGAAATCTAAAAAAGAGTTAGAAGATTTTGGGGAAAATAAAAAGATTAAAAAGGGAATGCATTTATTTAGAGATAAGGATAACGTTAATACTATATATATAGTAGCTAGTGGAAAAGTAGCCTTGTACAAATTAAATGAGTCAGCTCAGAAAAAGATTATATTCATATTAGGTAAGGGAGATATAATAAATGCAGTTATATTAGATACGTTACCGGCATCTATTAACTGTGAAATATTTGAAGATGCAGAAATATTATGTTTTGAAAGAGGAAAATTTATAGAGGTTATGAAGACTGATTTTGAACTAACTACAGTAGTAATGAATTCTTTAGCACTAAAGGTTAGGCGAATGTATAGGCAAATGAAAAATACAACTCCAATAAAAGTAGAAAAAAGGGTTGCAGCTAAACTTTGGAAATTATCTAAAGATTATGGAGTAGAAAATAAAGAGGGAACATTAATAGACTTAAATATAAGCGTAACTTATTTAGCGGATATGTTTGGAACACCTAGAGAAACAATATCAAGAGCTTTAAAAATATTGCAAAATGAAGGTTTGATAATTTGGAGATCTAAACAGATTGTAGTGATTAACAAAGATAAACTTTCAAAATTTTTCAAGGAAACTACTAGAAAAAAGAAGATAAATGAAAGATAAATTTTAAAAATAGTATTTTAAAACCAAAAGACTGTGATAATTATCACGGTCTTTTAGTTATATCCTCGATATAATAAGTGTATAAAGGTTGTTAATGAAATAACAATAAACAGGAGGATTTACTTATGTTTAGTGAAGAATTTGAAAAGGTTGCAGGTGCAGCAAAAGCAAAAGTTGGATTGTTAAAAAATAATAGAATTGGATATTTTATTAGTTCTATGATGGCAGGAGCTTTTGTGGGTCTTGCTATTATGTTGATTTTCAGTATTGGTGGATTATTAAATTCAGCAGGTTCACCAGCTACTAAAATTGTTATGGGATTATCATTTGGGGGAGCTTTAAGCTTAGTCGTATTTGCAGGTTCGGAATTATTTACAGGAAATAATTTTATAATGACAGTGGGTTTGTTAAATAAAACAGTATCATGGATGGATACATGTAAAGTTTGGGTAGTAAGCTTTATAGGGAATTTAGCAGGTTCAATACTTGTTGCATATATGTTTTTTTATGCAGGGCTTGCAAAAGGAGCAATTGGAGAGTTTATAGCAAATACAACACAGGTAAAAATGAACGTACCAGCTTCAGAATTATTCTTTAGAGGAATACTATGTAATATGTTAGTTTGTTTAGCTGTATGGTGTACATTTAAATGTAAAGAAGATACGGCAAAATTAATAATGATATTCTGGTGTTTATTCATATTCATTACAGCGGGATTTGAACATAGCGTAGCAAACATGACATTAATGGCTATTGCTTTATTTGCACCAAATGCAGCACAAGTTAGTGTTATTGGTTACATGTACAATATGTTATTTGTTACATTAGGTAATATGGTTGGTGGAATAGTGTTTATGGCGATTCCTTACTACTTAATTTCAAGAAAAAATAAAATAAAGTAAGAGGTGTTTTAAATGGGATATAAACTTAACTTAGAAAACTTAAATATTGCATTAAAAGAACTTTCAAAGGAATATAGAATATTCGCTCCTAAGGTTTTAAGTGGAGAAGGGACTTTTTCAGATACAGACATAGTTAGATATGGAGAAATTGAGACAGTACAAGAAATAGAGTTTAATAAAAAATCTCAATTCTCGTATAAAGAAGTATTACTTCCAATAAGACAAACTTTATTTTTCTTTACTGAAGATCAAATTAAAGAAGCAGAAGTTGAAGAAAAGGCTGCCTTAATATTTTTAAGAAGTTGCGATATGAATGCATTAAAGAGAATTGATGATATGTATTTAAGAAATGGATTTGAAGATATATATTATAAAAAGTTAAGAGAAAAAGCTAAATTTGTTTTAATTGGATGTGAAGAAAGTTTTGATTCTTGTTTTTGTGTAAATATGGGAACAAATAAAACAGACGAGCATGATGCATATCTTAAAGTTTCTGGAAATTATGCTTTTGTAGATATCAAAGACAGTTCATTATTAGAAGTATTTGCATCATTAACTAAAGAAGAAGTGGAAGTTACGCCTGATTTTGTAGAAGAAAATGAAGTTAAGGTTAATATTCCAGAAAACTTAGAGCTTAAGGTTATGAATTCTAAAATGTGGGCTGAGTATTCAGAAAGATGTATAGCTTGTGGAAGATGTAACTTTGTGTGTCCAACATGTACATGCTTTAATATGCAAGATATTTTCTATAAAGATAATAAAAAGGCTGGAGAAAGAAGAAGAGTTTGGTCTTCATGCCAAGTTGATGGATATACAGTAATGGCTGGTGGTCATAGTTTTAGAAACGATAAAGGTCAAAGAATGAGATATAAAGTGCTTCACAAAGTTTATGATTACAAAAAGAGATGGGGATATAACATGTGTGTTGGATGTGGTAGATGTGATGATATCTGTCCTGAATATATATCTTTCTCAAATTGTATAAATAAATTAGAAGATGCTATGGAAGAGGTGAAATAAATGAAGAATGAATATATACCTTTTATATCAAAAATTTTAGAAGTTATAAAACATACGGAAATAGAATACACTTTCAGAATGGCATTTAAAGGTGAAGTTAAACCTGGACAGTTCTTTGAAGTTTCAATACCAAAGTATGGTGAAGCACCAATATCGGTAAGTGGAATAGGTGTGGATTACGTAGATTTAACAATAAGAAAAGTTGGGGTTGTAACTGACGAAATCTTTAATAACTATGTAGGTGATAAGCTATTTTTAAGAGGACCATACGGAAATGGTTTTGATATAGAAAATTATAAAAATAAAGAAGTTATAGTAGTTGCTGGGGGAACAGGATTGTCACCAGTAAAGGGGATAGTTGATTATTTCTCAGCAAACCAAAGTGATGCTACTACATGTACATTAATTGCAGGATTTAAGTCGCCAGTAGACATACTTTTTAAAGAAGATATGAAATGCTGGGAAAAAAATATAAATTTAATAGTATCAGTAGATGGAGCAGAAGAAGGATACACTGGCAAAGTAGGTCTTGTAACCAAATATGTTCCAGAACTTGAAATTAAGGATATAGACACAGTGCAAGTAGTTGTAGTTGGACCTCCAATGATGATGAAATTTACAGTTTTAGAATTCCTTAAACTTGGAATAAAAGAAGAAAACATTTGGATATCACAAGAAAGAAAAATGTGTTGTGGTTTAGGAAAATGTGGACATTGTAGAATAGATGATACTTATATATGTTTAGATGGACCAGTATTTAATTATTCAATAGGTAAGTCATTAATAGATTAGGAGGAATTTCAAATGGATATAAATATCAAAAAGCTTAAAAAGAATGCTTTTAGAGTTTCAAAAAATAGAGGGATAACAGCTTCTAGAGTGAGAGTTCCTGGTGGTCTTATAAAGGCAGAATACCTAGGTCTTATTCAAGAAATAGCAACTAAATATGGTGATGGAACTGTTCATATAACTACAAGACAAGGCTTTGAAATTATAGGAATAGATATGAAAGATATAGAAAAAGTAAATGAACTTCTTCAGCCGATAATAGCTGGACTTGAAGTAAATCAAGAAATACCTGGCAAGGGATACACGTCAGCTGGAACTAGAAATGTATCAGCTTGTATAGGAAATAATGTTTGTCAGTTTGCAAATTACAATACAACGAATTTTGCTAAGAAAATAGAAAAAGCTATTTTCCCAAATGATTTACATTTTAAGGTTGCATTAACAGGTTGTCCAAATGATTGCATAAAAGCAAGAATGCATGATTTTGGTATTATAGGAATGACACATCCACAATATGATGTAGATAAATGTGTATCTTGTGGAGCTTGTATAAAGATGTGTAAGAGAAAATCTACAGAAGCATTACATGCAGAGAATTATGCAGTTATAAGAGATCATAGCAAATGTATTGGTTGTGGAGAATGTGTAATTAATTGTCCAACAGGTGCATGGACAAGAAGTAAGGAAAAATACTATAGATTAGCAATAATGGGTAGAACAGGTAAGAAAAACCCAAGACTTGGTGAAGATTTTATAATATGGGCAGATGAAGAAAGTATTATAAAAATTATTTTAAACACTTATAAATATGTAGAACAATATATTGATAGAGGAGCTCCAGGTGGAAAAGAACATATAGGATATATTGTTGACAGAACTGGATTTATGGAGTTTAAGAAATGGGCATTAGAGGGTGTTAAGCTTTCAGATATTGCTATTTTAAAAGAAAATGTTTATTGGAGCGGAATTAAATATTAGAAATATGAAAAAGAGACCCAACATCATCTATAAGGCATCTTAAAAAATGTCTTATAAATGATGTTGGGTCCTTTAAAATATAGTATACTCATAATTTAATAAGGGTATTTTCTTAAGTTAGATAGTATTATATTTTAGATAAAAGGCAAAATATAATATAAGGAATCTGAAAAAATAACAAGTAAGTATGATAGGTTGTTTTTGAAGATGCTTAAAGGAGAGTGATATTATGTTTGTGCCTCAAAGGATATTATTTGAAAAAGAAACTTTGAAATATGATGTAGGCAAAAATATATATAACAAGTTTAAGGATAATGAGAATGTTGAAATTATTAATTTAACATCTAATAGAGTGAAACAACATATCCCCGGAGAAGAGATATATGAGTATTATAGAGAAGGTAAGAATACTCTAGTTGTAGGAATTAAAAAGGGTTTTAAATTTCAATCCTGTAAGCCGTCAGCGCATTATCAATTACCTTTAATTAGTGGGTGTGTTGGAAATTGCCAATATTGCTACCTAAACACAAACTTAGGAGATAAACCTTACATTAAGGTAAATGCAAACGTAGAGGATATTCTAAGCCAAGCTCAAAAATATATAAATGAAAGAATACCTAAAATTACAATATTTGAAGGTGCTGCCACATCAGATCCGGTACCGGTAGAACCATATACTGAATTGTTAAAAAAAACCGTTGAATTCTTTGCTAATAGTGAATATGGTAAGTTTAGATTTGTTACAAAATATAATGATATTGATGGACTATTAAATATTAAACATAATGGTAAAACAGAAATTAGATTTACACTAAATACTGATAAAGTTATTAGTGATTATGAAAAAAGAACTGCTTCCATTAATAATAGAATCGATGCAAGTGTAAAAGTTGCTGAAGCTGGGTATCCTCTTGGGTACATAATTGCACCTATATTTATTTATGATGGATGGAAACAGGATTATATGAAGTTGCTCATTGATTTAAATAAAAGATTACCTAAAAACTTAGCTTATCCAATAACTTTTGAGGTAATATCTCATCGTTATACAACAAGAGCAAAAAATGTAATAACACAAGTGTTTCCAAATAATACATTGCCTATGAATGATAGTGAAAGAACATACAAGTATGGACAATTTGGTTATGGAAAATTTGTGTACACAAAAGAAAATATTTTGGAAATAAAAGAATTTTTTGAACATAGTATAAAAGAGGTTTTTCCAGATAGTGAAATAAAGTATATTATATAAAAAAGGTGGAGTCTCTTTTTTAAGACTCTACCTTTAAGGGCACATTCACTATTCTTTATTTAGGTGAAGTAGCAGCCTGATTATTTGCTGAGTTTATTTGCTCAATCCAAGATGAACTTGAAGGTGCAGGTTGCTTGTTCTTAGGTAAATATTCTTCAGCAACTCTTAATAAAGTTAAGAAATCATATCTATAAGAAATAGTATCACTTCCCCAATGCTTTGATAAAATATCAAATGATCTTTTAACATCAGTCTTCATGGAAGCCCATTCAGGATCGGAAGGAGTTCCGTTGCCATAATAAAGCCTTAACTCATTCAAGTAATTTTCCATCATAGGCCAAGTAATTTTCGCATCATAAACTGTATTTGTCTCATTGTCCATTTCAGTTATTACACTTTTAATAGTTTCAATGTGACTTGCGAACCCACCTAAATCAAATTCTTTATTTAAATCCGTGGTGTTCATAGCTTGATTTCTATGAGTTGTGAATAAGTTTCTTTGTAATAATCCGTAGACACCTCTGTTATAAGCATTATCTACAAGAACAAATTCTGCCCATGGATCTTTAGAACCAGCTAAAAATTCATCAAATTTGTTATTTGGAATTGCATATAAAAGTTCTCTTGTCATAGTTAAACTCATATATGAAGACATAGCAGAATGTACATAAGATGGATCATCTGGATCACCAGTTTTTAATGTAACATATTTTTCATGTTCAGCAGTATCAGCTAAGTAATCTGGATATTGTTTTTTAATTTCGTTAAAGTTACCCTTTTCTTGTTGGAAAGGGCCATCTGTATGTTTCTTTTGAATAGGCCAAGACCAATTTTTACCATCGATAGTAGTTATATTTTCATTGTATCCTGACTCAATAGGAGCTAATCCACAAGTGAAGTTTTCTTTTATAGATAAACCAATCATAAAATTAGGGTTTAATCCAAAGAACTCAGTTCCAGTTCCAATACCCATAGCTAAATACTCAGAAGGCATCCAAATCTTTAACCCTTTTACACCATTAACAGGTACTGGCATTTTATTAGGTAAACCAAGTTGAATTTGAGTTGCATGTGCAGGTTTTGAATACATTAACATGTTGCCTGTTTTACCTTCAACAGTAGTTTTATAGTAATCTGCCTTGTTTGCAATAAGATCATTTTCATTTAAGTTAGATTTAGTCTTTTCCCAGCTAGCAGGTAATCCTTGATATTTAGGATAGGTTAGATTTCCTCTAAATATATTAGGCTTAAAGTTAGTAGGATTAGTTATATTTTTCTTATTTCCTTTAACTTTAAATACTCTTGTAGTCGAATAAGGGAATAATCTTTCGTCTTGTTTTAAGTCAATAGTCACCTTTTTACCTTCTTGTTTGAAAGAAGAACAGTTTGAGACAGAAGTTATTTCATGGTCAGTATCAAAATTTAATCCCCAAGCAGAAAATTCTTTACCTTCCCAAATATAACCTTTATTTGGATTTGCAATAAAAACTGCCCATTCAAATGTGGAATCGGTTTCTTGTAGAATTTTATATCCTACAGCAGGTTCACCAGAAGCTGAAGTAGGCAATTCGATATTAATAGGTTTTTCATTTTTAGTAACTTCGTGAGTTACAGAGGTTTTGCCTTTTGTAACGCCTACTGAATTTACAAGCTCTGCTGTATAAACGTAAGTGTCATTAGGCTTATCAGTAAATGTATATTGTGCACTCTGAGCATTTGGCGAATTGTTAACTAGGGGGATTTCAGATAGTAATGCGCCATTTTCATATAATTTCCATACATCTCCATTGGTTCCATACCATAATTGCATGGAAATAATGTAGTTTGGTGCTCCATCCCAATTATTTTTAGTAATTTGGAACTGTGCAGGAGCTGTAGTATCCTTTGAGACAGTAATTTTTCCCTTGTCATTTAAATTTTCTGCTATAGATCCAGATGAAATAGTTGCTTCCGAAGTAGTATTTAGGGCTTGTACCGGTTGAGTATAACCTAATAGAATTACGGTTGATAAACTAATAGCGGTTAACTTAGAATTGTTCATTATTATACCTCCTTTTCTTTTATAATATAATTGTAATCATTTACCTTAAATGAGTCAATAAGGAAAAAATATTATTTGTGATAAAAAGATGAAAAGTAAAATTTTAACAAAAAAATTGAGGTATTATAAATTATTTACATTGTTTACATGTATTGACTTTTTATGGTGATGGTATAAGCTTTAAGTATACATATTTTTATTGTTAAAAAATATGTAAAAAATTTAAGGGAGGTAAGAAGATGAATAAAATTTTAAAATCTATCATACCAGTACTTTTTTGTGCAAGTTTAATTGTGCCAAATGGTATATCGGTAAAAGCAGAAACAATGACTAATACGAAACTAGAAGCAAAAGCAACAAGTAAAAAAAGGATAGTGACATATTTTCCAAGTTGGGGAACTTATCAGGCGGGACAACAAAACATTACTGTATCGAATATAGCTTGGGATAAAGTAACACATGTTAATCATGGTTTTTTTGAAATTACAAATGATTACAAAATTCAAACTACAGATTCATATGCAGATTATGAAAATGAGGGATTTGGACATGGTCCGAAGCAGGATTGGGATAAATATCCTATAACAGGGGTGCCAGCTGGGACCGTATATGGGCATTTTGGGGAATATAAATACTATAAGGAAAAATATCCAGATGTTAAGTTGTTAATATAAGTTGGAGGATGGACAAGAAGTGATAAATTCCACGAATTAGCTAAGAGTCCTACACATAGGAAAACCCTTGCAATGAGTATGGTTAACTTTATGAAAAAGTATCCTTTTATTGATGGTATGGATATAGATTGGGAATATCCAGGGATTACTAGAGCTTCAGAGGATCAATATGATAGGGGATGCGTTGGTGGACCAGAGGATAAGGAAAATTTCACGCTTTTATTAAAAGATATTAGAGAAACATTTAATGCAAATGGAATGTCTGAAAAGCTTTTAACTGTAGCAGTTTCAGCAGGAGAAGCAAAAATAAAAATGACTGAACCAGATA
The DNA here is from genome assembly GCF_017348895.1 of Clostridium gasigenes. NCBI lineage: Bacteria > Bacillati > Bacillota > Clostridia > Eubacteriales > Clostridiaceae > Clostridium > Clostridium gasigenes. The sequence goes on along the minus strand of NZ_CP071376.1, from coordinate 3,887,330 downwards.
AGTATGCCAAATATGTAGATTATATTGGTGTAATGACTTATGATTTTGCAGGTAGTTGGGATAATGTCACAGGTAATTTGGCAGGTTTATATCAAAATCCAGCAGATAAGATAAGACCTAAGTTTAATATGGATGACGCAATGAAAATTTTTAAAGATGAATATAAGGTTCCAGCAGATAAACTTTTAGCAGGAACACCACTATATTCAAGAGGATGGGGTGGGGTTGAACCGGGCCCAAATGGTGATGGATTATTCCAACCAGGCAAATCAAGTTTTAAAGGTAATCTTGGTGAAGGTGGTCAATACTCTTGGTATGATATACCTGCTATGGAGAAATCATCAGAATGGCAAAAATTTAGAGATCCAATAGCTAGAACACCTTATCTTTACAATAAATCTAAAAAGCAATTTATAACTTATGAAGATGAACAATCATTAACAGAGAGAGTAAGCTATGTTAATAAAAACAACTATGGTGGATTAATAGTTTGGGATGCAAGCGGAGATAATATTAAGGCAGGACATCCTATGCATACAATTATGTACAATGGATTTAAGAATTGAAGTATTGTTAAGTCAACGTTTAAAATAGAAGATTGTAAGGAGGGATATAATGAGTAAGAAATTCAATAAAATTTTATCACTAGTGATAGTAGCAATGTTATCCATATTATTTGTACCAAGTATAAAAACAAAGGCAGCCACTAATTTAGGGGATAGATTATTAGTTGGATATTGGCACAATTTCATAAATGGTGCTGGTGTTATTAAATTAAGTGAGGTTTCAAATAGCTGGGATGTTATAAATGTTTCATTTGGAGAAACATTTGGGGATAAGGCAGTAGTTGAACTTCATCCAGTTTATGATGAAGTTGAATTCATTAAGGACATTAAAAATCTTCAACTTAAGGGGAAAAAAGTTGTTTTATCTTTAGGGGGAGCTGAAGGCGCTATAAAAATTTCTACAGAATCAGATAGACAAAAATTTATGACATCTGTTGTAGGTTTAATTGAAAAATATGGATTTGATGGGATTGACATTGACTTAGAAGGTGGAAGTGGTATGATTCTTCAATCCGGAGATACTGATTTTAGAAATCCAACTACTCCACAAATTGTTAACTTCATTAAAAGTATTAAAGAACTTGATAAAAAGTATGGAAGTAACTTTATAATAAGTATGGCTCCAGAATTATCATATGTTCAAGGTGGCATAATAGCATATGCAAACAATTGGGGAGCATATTTACCATTAATTCATGGAGTTCGTGATCAATTAGATTATCTTCAAGTTCAACATTACAATAGTGGTGGAAATTTATGTTTAGATGGAAATACTTATAAAGAAGGTACAGCAGATTTTCATGTATCAATGATAGATATGTTATTAAAAGGGTTCCCAATAGGGGGGAATAAAAATAATATGTTTCCTCCACTTAGACAAAATCAAATTGTAATTGGAGTACCATCGTCAACACCGTCAGCAGGAAGTGGATATACAGCTCCAGCTGAGATGAAAAAGGCATTAGATTATTTAATAAAAGGTCAAAGCTTTGGTGGACAATATAAAATGGAGGGAAATGGTTATCCAGAGTTAAGGGGTATGATGACATGGTCAATTAACTGGGATGTTAAATATAATTCAGAGTTTATAAATAATTATAGACCATATTTTGATGCATTACCTAAATTAAATGATGCACTAAAGAAAGCATCAATAAGCTCAAGTGATGTGGTTAATGGAAATTATGAATTAACAGTAAATATTCCTTCAAGAAATACAGCAACAAGCTATAAAGTTATAGAAGGAATAACTGCAATTGCATCAGGAACATTGAAGCCTTCTTTAACAGAAGCTCAAGTAATAACAAATAAAATAATAAATAAGCAGATTGGAAGTTATAAGTACACAGTAGTGCTAACAGATGAAAAAGGACAAGCTGTTACATCTAGCGAATTAGTAGTTACGGTTAAAGATCCAAATGAAAAACCAAAACCAAGTGTAGATAATTATGATTCAGTGCACCCATATACTTTTGGTGATATAGTAATATACAATGGAAAAGAATATAAATCACAAGGTTGGTGGGTTGTCGGTATTACACCAGGTACTAATGATGGCGTATGGAAACCAATGAAATAATACTTTAATGGATCTTGTTGGATGAATTTTATTTCAAAGAAAGAATCTAGTCAGAAGTGTAAAAGGTTACAATGTGTATAAAATTCAATATTATTGTACAACCTTCAATTATAAGATTGGAGGTTGTTTTTTATTATGGATAAATTTATGATAAAAAGTGCTTTTAGAAAGGTAAGGGGAGTAACGGTTAGTATTACATTATTGTTGTTAACATTTAATTTAATTTGTTATAAAACTTTTGCAAATGTAAAAACAGGTAATTTAGAAAAAGAAATAGGTATGGCTGAGGATAAACTTAAGAATCATCAATTATTAAGTTTAAGTGGTAAGGAGGAAGCTTTAGAAACTAATATTTCCATAGAGCAAAGAATAGAACTATATTTAGAGGGAGGTATAAAAGATTTTGGATTTATTTATTATGATTTAACTACAAAGGAAAAGATAGTGATTAATGAAAATAAAGTCTTTATAGCAGCAAGTACATATAAGGTAGGATTAAACATGCTTGTATATGAAGATATTATAAATGGTGTATTAGAAATAAATCAAGGGATTATATATGATGATGATAAAGATTTTGAAGATGGAACAGGAATACTTAAGAATGAAATAGACACAACATTAACAAAGCCAGTTTTATTGCAAAAATTATTAGATTTATCAATTATTGAGTCGGATAATATTGCATCTAAAATGTTAAAGAGAACATTAGGTGGAGACAAAGAGACTAGAGAAAGGATAAATGAGATGGCTGAATTAAGTTGTGATACAGATAGTAATAAAACTACACCAGAAATTCAATTTAAATTACTTGAAAATTTATATAAAAATAGAGATAATATATATTACACACATCTTTTAAATATTATGAAAGAAACGGAATTTCATGATAGGTTAGATAAATATCTTCCTTATGAGATAGTTGCTCATAAAATAGGGAATTATGAAGAATCAATTAATGATATTGCAATTATATTTACTGATAAACCTTATATTATTGTAGCTTACTCTGAAGGAATAGATGAAGCTAATGAAAAAATAGCTAAAATATCAAAAATGATATATAGTGAACAATTGAAAAAATAATATTAATAAGGCATACATTATATTTTTCAAATCTTTAAAGATAGATATGAATTTAAAAAAACAAAGAAACAGTGGCATTTTGCCCCTGTTTCTTTGTATGGTTATATACACTAATAAATATTATAAATTTTGGACTAGTAGAGAAGATTTCATCTGTTATTTTAATATTAGAAATGACTGCTTATTTCATCTTTTTGAATTCTTTTTAAATCTTTTAATCTTAAACCTGTTGCATTCATAATTGTATCCCAAGATTCGCCTTGAATTAACATTTGTTTAGCCTGATTGCTAACCGTGTCCTTATCTTTAATGTCCATTTTTATCATCTCCTTAATTTTGCTTCAATAGTATTTTAACTGTAATGATTAAATTTTATACATTTTGATAGCAAGTTATATGAAAATATCTTATCTTAAATGAAAATTTCTAAGGTTAGAAGCGAAACATTATATATATAACTATACTATTTATTATAAGTAATAAATAGAGAGGTAATATATGAGTTTAAAAACAAAGTATTATTTATATCCAGCATTAGTAAATACAAAGGATGGAGCAAATTATGGGTATATAAATAGAAAAGGCATTTTCAAAATAACTCCACAATTTACAATGGCATATGATTTTAATGATTCCAATAGAGCTATAGTTAGCAAGGATGATAAATATGGATTAATTGATACAGAGGGTAATTTAAAAGTAAATCTTATTTATAGTAGTATATCACCATTTAAGGAAGGCTTAGCTGTGTATACTTTAAATGATAAAATGGGGGTAATGGATAAGTTAGGGAATAGCATTACTAAAAAAAATTATAACTTTATTAATGATTATAGTAATGGCATGGCGTTAGTTGGTGAAAGTGATGGAAGTGATGATTATAAGTATGGTTATATTAATAAGGATGGCGTAGAAGTAATACCTACAAAATATAAACAAGCTAATGATTTTAATGGTGGCTATGCAGTAGTAAAAATAAGAGATGGTGAATTTGCATTAATAGATTTAACTGGAAAATTAATTAATAAATATAACTATCAATATGTAGGTGGCTATGGTGAAGGCTTAATGTTTTTCTCAAATGGATTTGGTGAAAAATATGGGTATATTAATGTAGCTGGTGAAATAGTTATAGAACCTACTTATTTTACAGCAACTGGTTTTAAAGATGGAATGGCTATAGTAAGTGTTGATGAAGGTTATAATGGTCCAAATGGAGTTATAAATAATAAAGGTAAATATATTTATTCGCCAATTTATAGCAATATAAACTTATTAGGTGAGGACCTAGTCTCTTTGGGGATGCCCATAGGTGAAGGTGAAATTAATCTTACAAGTATTTATGCAATAGGGAACAATAGAGGGGATATATTCACTGATTTTAAATTCTTAGTAGTTGGGAATTACAATAATGGATTATCTTATGGATCAAATGAAGAATACACTTTTTTTATAGATAAATCAGGTAAGCCAATTAAAGACCTCCCTAAAGTAAAGGGCAGTGGAACTTTAGAAATAAAAGATGGTATAGTTTACGCGGATATAGATTATGAGCCATACTATTTAAATAAAGATGGAAGTGTTATTTATAAACCCAATAAAAAAATTATATTATCTGATAAATACTCTATTATAAAGGAAAAGTATAAACCAAATATTAATTATTTAATTTATTATCCTGTAATTATTGGAGTATATAATAAAAAAATCAATATTGAAATAAATAAGAAACTATGGGATATGTCATACTTTACACCTTATGCAGAAGAGGGAAAAAATAAGAATAGTGTTATAACTAAAGATGATGTTTTAGATTATAGTTATTATGGAAATTTTACAATAGAATTTTATAAAAAGGATTTATTAGTTCTAAATCTTTCGGGATATTATTATCCAATAGGAGCAGCCCATGGAATGCCGAGTAAAAAAACGCCTTGTATAAATTTAGTTACAGGTAAATTCTATTCATTAGGAGATTTATTTATGGGTGGAGTTCACTATACAGGAGAGTTAAATAAAATAATTAATAATATGATAGAAACAGATCCACAATATGAGTATGTATTTAAAGATGCATTTAAAGGAATAACAGAAAAACAAGATTTTTATGTAGATAAGGATAATTTATATATTTATTATCCACCTTATGAAATAGGACCATACTCAGCTGGTTTCATTACCTTTAAAATTAATTTTGATGAAATAAAAGGTATGATAAATAAAAATGGAGAGTTCTATAAATCATTTAATTAAGGAGTGTAGGTTAAGTTTATCTTGGTATTTTCAACCAGACATCCATTGGTAAGGAAAGTAAATTAAGATATAATTAATATGTAAGATTTTATAAAAACAATTATGGAGTGATTGAGTTGGAAAAATTGCAAGTAGGGAAAGTTATATATAGTTTAAGAAAAGAAAAAGGTGTCACACAAGGAGAATTGGCAGAGTTTATAGGAATTTCTGCAGCTGCTGTTTCAAAGTGGGAAGGTGGAAGTTCATATCCAGATATAACTTTATTAACAATAATAGCTACATTTTTTAATGTAACTATTGATAGATTGCTAAATTTTAAAATTGAATTGTCAGATGAAGAAGTTATGAAAATTTATAGTGAGTGTGAAGCTGTTTTTAGTAGTAAAGATAATTTGGAAATAGCTATTGAAACAAGCAAAAATAAGTTATTTAAACATCCAAATAACTATCTTTTAAAACTTAGAATAGGCTTCTTATTTTTTGCATATTCATGGAAAGCTGATGATGAGGAAAAGGATAAGGAGATGAGTCGGTATGCTATTAAACTTCTAGAAGATGTGTCTGTAAATTGTAATAAGAGTGAATTAGTAGAGGCAGCATTGTTTCAGTTAGGTGGTATTTATGCAGAACTCAAGGAATATGACAAGGCTATAGAGGCTTTGAATAAAATTCATAAAAATCAATGTGATCCAAATGATATACTTTCAACTATATACTTACATCAAGGAAATTATAAGGAAGCAAGAGAACTGATGCAAGGTAAATTATATAAGTGTATTCATGAGATATCCATGGTTTGCATGGGATTAGCTGCGTCTTATAAAAAACATGAGAAAGATTATAATATGGCAGAAAAATATCATAATTTAGCTTTGAACATTAAAAAAACAATATCAAAAGGTGAGGATGGAAGTTTAATATTAATGTCAGAATATCTTACATTAATAGAAATGTATATTAGGAAAAATAAAAGTGATAAAGCGATAGAAAACTTGAGATTAATGGTAAATGACATTAGCCGAAATGATATTAATGATCTTAGGGAAAATATTAATAATATTTGGTGCTTTGACAAATTAATAATTGGAGAAAAGACATTAACATTAAACTTATATGAAAATATTTTCAAAATATTCGAAAATCCAATCTATGATGTGATAAGAGAAAATAAGGAGTTTATTAGTATATTAAATGAGTTGAAAAATTTGGGAAATTGTTAATAATGTATATTATTGACATAAATATTTTTATAGGTTAATATAATATGAAGCAAGCTTCATGTGAAGGTAACTTCATATATATATTAATATGAATGGAGGAATTCTATTGAAAAATAGAGTCAAAGAGTTACGTACAGATTTAAAGATGACTCAAGAACAATTATCTGATTTAGTTTCTGTTTCCTCTAGAACAATAATATCACTGGAGAAAGGTCAGTATAATCCATCAATTTTATTGGCTTATAAAATAGCATGTGTTTTTAACACAACAATAGAAGAATTATATTGCCTTGAAGAAAATTTAAGGGCGGGGAATGAATAATATGATAAAAGATATAAAAATTTATAATAAAAAGAAGTTTTGGAGTGGTGTTTTATCTCTTAGTTTAGTTCTTATGAGTATAGTGATTTTATTTTTAAAACCAAAAAGCTTTGATTTAAAAGGATTTTTTATAACGCTATTTCTCCTTTTAATCGGGATAAGTGACATTTCTAGAAGCATTAACCTTAAAGATACAAAAAAAGATATACAAGAAGATGATGAAAGAAAGTATTTAATAGAACTAAAATCCTCTTCAGCAGCATTTACAATTAGCCAGTATTTATTATGTATTCTTTTTTTTATAGGTTGTTTTAGTTGGTATATAACCAAAATAGAGGCTGTATTATATGTAATTATTCCAATTGGGTGTATGACGGGGATTAATGTTATTATAGTTAGTATTACATATTTCTATCAACAAAAAAGAAATTAGTAATTAAGAAAGGATGAATAATATGGATTGGTATTGTGCAGTTTGGAATAGTGATAAAGTTAGTAATGAAATGGGAGCACAATTTTTATATGAAAAGATATGTGAAGGGGAGTCGCCTCTAGTAGAAGATATAGATAGAATTGATGAGTTTTATGATGAGCTAATATTAAAAAATCAAAAGATTAATGCAAGTAAAGGTAAAGGTTTTGTAGTAATAGGATGCGATTCAGATAATGCAGAATTTTTTTATGAGCTAGTTCAAGTATTAGCAAAAAAGCATGGATTATCATTTTATGAACCGCAAAATATGACTTATGTATTTTAAAATTAAAGATATGAGTAGGGTATCTATTAGTGATGGTAAAATCATTAATAGATACCCTTTATTAATATCTAAATATAGAATTGCTGAGGAAATAGCAATTAACTACCAGTACTTTCATATTTACTAATACCTATAACCCATATTCTATAAGCGATTATAAAAGATACTATTGCAATAATACAAGTTAACAATATTCCTTTTATAAAGCCTTCTCTTCCTAAGAAATATGCTGCAGGATAATATCCTGTGAATGCAAATGGAATTAAAAAGGTTATTATAAATCTTATAGCAGTAGGATATATAGTAATAGGATATTTAACAAAACTACTTAATTGATAAGCCATAAACATATAGCTTTGTGCAAACTTAACCCAAAAAGCTAAGGATGTAACTGCAAGCTTTATAGCTGTATATATTAGTGTTGCAAATAAAATTACAATTATTAGTATAAGTAATTTACTTATAGTTACTTCAATTCCAAGTTTAATCCAAGATACGATAAGAAGGGTAGTGCCTATAATTATTTCACCAAAGCCATCTGGCTGAAATCTTTCTGAAATAACTTGAAACAATGGATTAAGAGGCCTAACTAAATATTTATCAAATTCCCCTTGAACTATGGTTTTCCAACTAAATATCCACAAATAGTCTGTAAAAACATGGTCTATTCCTCTAGGAATTTGTGCAAATCCATATATAAATAATATTTCGTAGAAACTCCATCCTTGAAGACTTGGAATAGAATTAAATATTAATTGAATAAAAATTACCCCAACAAATTGTACTAACACAAAACCTACTAATCCTAAAATAAAATCTGCTCTATATTCAATTAAGGTTTTAATATATTGTTGTAGAAATTTTAAATATAATTTCATATATCTCTTCATATATTTAACCTCCTAAAATGGTTAAAGTTTTAATTAACTTTTTCCACATAATTTTTGCTATTGTCATCAATATTACTATCCATATAACTTGAATTAGTAGTGCCTTTAATATTTCAGTATTATTTAATTTTCCAAGGTATATCATAGTAGGGGTGTAAACCATAGAGCTAAAAGGTAAAAATTTAAATATAGGTTGTGCCCATACTGGGAAAAAAGCAATTGGTATCATAATTCCAGATAAAAGTTGAACTATAGCTTGTGTTATTTGAGTTAAACCCCACATATTAGTTATTTTAAAAGATAATAATCCGAAAATATAACTAAAATAAAAATTAAGAAGTATTCCAAGCGTTATACTAAATAAATATAATAAAATATTTGCTATATCTACATACCCAAAAAAATTATAAAACATGGTTGTTGTAACTGCGAATGTACCTATAAATATAAAGATAAAATAGTAAAATACAGTTCCTAGGCTTTGGAAAAACATTCTTTTTTCATAGCTAATTGGTCTAATTAAATTAATCGCAATAGAACCATCCTTAACTTCTCTTGCAATATCATAAGAAATATCAACAGCTATTATTAAGCTTGTCAAAAAGGAAATAAATACATATATTATCATTTCATTAAAGCTAAAACCATGTATAGAAGCACCTTCAGTGCTGCCATATATTGCTTTCCATAAATAATAGGTTACTGCAAGCATTAGTGATTCACCAAATATAAATATAAGTACATTTGCTTTATAAGATATAAGTCTTTGGAATGTATTAGTGGCAAATGGTAAATAGGGTTTTAAATTTTTTAAGCATTTCATAACCTACACCCCTCTTCGGTACATCTTTTTAATAATATCCTCAATGCTTGTATCCTTAATTGAAAAATCTAAAACAGTAAATTGTTTCATAACCTTGGACATAATTTCAGCTACCGTTGTTTTATTTTTATTAAAGGTTATCATAAACTTATTTTCAATGACTTCTATCTTAAATTCATCATCATGTAGTTCAATTTCATTAGTAAGATTTAAATCCTCTAATTTTATATCTTCTTTAAACTGAATTTCTATAGTTGTTAAATAGCCATAAAGAGTTTTTATATCATTAATTTTACCGTCATAAATTTTCTGTCCATTGTCAATAATAATAATTCTGCTACATAACTCCTCTATATCAATTAAATCGTGAGTTGTTAATATAATTGTTGTATTAAACTCATCATTAATAAGTTTAATAGCTTTTCTAACCTTTTCTTTTACTACAACATCAAGCCCTATGGTTGGTTCATCAAGATATAAAATTTTTGGATTATGGATTAATGCAGCTGCTAAATCAGCTCTCATTCTTTGTCCTAAAGATAATGTTCTAACTGGGCTTAAGTAAAAAGGTTGTAAGTCTAAAACCTCATTTAGGAAAGCCATTCTTTTTTCAAAATCATCATCACTCACATTGTAAATATCCTTAAGTAATGTAAATGTCTCTGAAATAGGTAGATCCCACCATAACTGAGTCTTTTGACCAAAGACTACACCTATATTTTTAGCATTATCTTCCCTTTTTTCATAAGGAATAAGACCATTAACGGAAACGGTTCCAGAACTGGGAGTAAGAATACCAGTCATCATTTTTATTGTTGTAGATTTACCAGCTCCATTAGCACCGATATATCCAACTATTTCTCCTTTTTTAATTTCAAAACTTATATTGTCCACAGCAACTTTACTAGTATATTCATTAGAAAAAAAGGATTTAATAGCTCCTTTAAATCCAGGGAATTTTTTGTTTGTTTTAAATTCCTTAGTTAAATTTTCAACCTTAATCATAAATCCACCCCTTTTATAGTTAAATATAAAATATTCACTTTAAATTATAACCTTAATTGATAAAATTTTCAAATGAATATATATAGATCGAAGTGAAAGTGTTAACTTTAATCAAAAAGTTAATACAACTATATTTTTATCAAATATTGTTTACAAAATTCGCGAATAGATGTAAAATAATAGATGATATTGAATAATTATATAAAAATATTAACATTTAGGAGGAAAAAATGAATAAAAGAATAAGGGGAGTAGCAAGCTTTTTAGCTGTTACAATAATTAGTACTACTTTATCTACTCAAAGGGTGTTTGCTTTAGACAAAAATGTGGAAGCTCAACAAAGTAATAGCTCTTATGAACAACAAGATAAACAAATTGGGGGACAAGTTAAGGAAAATATAGAAGAGGTAAAACATGCAAATAGTGAAGCTGAGGTTAGAAGTGTAAAGCCTAAGATACCAGATGATATAAATGTAATAGTTGCTAATGAAAAGTCAAATGAAGAATATTCTATGAAGGATTTAAACGCTTTATCGTATGAAGAATTAGTTGGAAAAATTTCTGTTATTCCTTGGAATAATATAACTGATTTATTTGAGTACAATGAAGATGCTGTAGAATTTTATAGTGATACAAATCGTATGGAATATTTATTAAATGATTTAAGTAGAAGAGGGAAAGAGTTTACCCCAGAGGATGACTTAGGGATACCTACTTTAATAGAAGTTATAAGAGCTGGATACTATTTAGCATATTATAATAATGGAATACCAGAGCTAAAAAGTAAAGAAGGCCATAAAAAATGTATTCCGGCTATATTAGCAATTCAAAGTAATCCGAATTTTAAGTTTGGTACAGACGCACAGGATAATATTCTAAGTACATTAGGAGTATTAATAAATAATACAACATCAAATGCAGATATTGTTAATAATTTTGTGCCAATTTTAAACCAATATAAAGAAAATTTTGATGAATTTATAAAAGATCCACTTAAAGGAAAAGCTATATATAATATAATTACAGGGGTACAATATAGCATAACTGTATATGGGTATGAAAATAGTAATGACTATAGTAAATCTTCTTGGACAGGAAAAATAGATGGCTTTATAGATTTTATATCTTATTTAGCTTTGAAAGGGGAGTTAACAGAAGATAATGCCTGGCTAATAAATAATGGATTGTATTCTATAGCTAAACTTAGTCCAGTTCATAGTAACCCAAAGGAAGGCTTAAGCGTTTTAACTAGGTGTATGGAAATATACCCTTATTTAAGTGAACAATATCTTCAAGTTGTATCTTCAATAGCAGATAATTATAATTCTACTGATGATACCGGAAAAGAAATTGATTATGATAAAGTAAAAGCTGAAGCAAGAGAAAAATATTTATCTAAAACTTATAAGTTTGATGATGGACAAGTAGTAATAAAGGCTGGAGATAAAGTTACTGAAGAAAAAATAAATAGTGTATATTGGGCATCTAAAGAGGTTCAAGCACAATTTTTTAGAGTTTTAGGTACGGATAAAGCTTTAGAGAATGGAAATAAAGATGATGTATTAACTATAGTAATATATAATAGCCCTAAAGAGTACAAGCTTAATAGATTAATAAATGGTTTAGATGTTGAAAATGGTGGTATGTATATAGAAGGAGATGGAACATTTTATACTTATGAAAGGACTTCTGATGAGAGCATATATACTTTAGAAGAGTTATTTAGACATGAATTTACTCATTATCTACAAGGTAGATATTTAGTTCCTGGTATGTGGGGTTCAGGTGGGATTTATGAAGGAAATAGACTTACTTGGCTTGAAGAAGGTGGTGCAGAGCTTTTTGCTGGAGCTACTAGAACCGAAAATATAATGCCTAGAAAGTCAGTAGTAAGTAATATAGTTCGTACAGAAAAATCAGATAGATATACTGTAGATAAGACAATGCATTCAAAATATGGAAGCTTTGATTTTTATCATTATAGTTTTGCATTACAAAGCTATATGTATAATAAAGATTTAGGAAAACTAAATGCTATTTTTGAAGCTGTTAAGTCTAATGATATAGCTAAATATGATGAATTAATAAAAAATTATAGTAGTAACTCTAATTTAGAAGAATCTTATCAAAACTATATGGATAGTCTAATTAAAGACTATGATAAGCTAACTACACCTTTAGTAGCAGCTGATTATGCTATTAAGCATAAAACTAAAGATTCTAAAGAAATTTATGATGATATAACTAATGCTGCAAGAGTTACAAATGTTAAAACAGAAAATAAGAAATCACAATTTTTTGATAGCTTTGTTTTAAGAGGTACTTATGATGCAGGAAAATCAGAAGGCAAAGAAAATGATTATAATAAAATGAATAATAATCTTAATGAAATATTAAATACACTAGATGGATATTCATGGTCAGGATATAAGACTGTTACAGCTTATATGGTTAATTATAATGTTGATAGAAATAGTAATGTTACTTGGGAGTTAGTGTTCAATGGAATATTAAAAGAGGGAATAACAGAAGAACCATCTGAAAAACCTGTGGTAAATATAAATGTACCAGATAAGGTATATAAGAATAAAGAAATTAAATTTACTAGTAATGTAACTATGGATAATAATAATAAGATTATTGAGTATTTATGGGATTTTGGTGATGGGAATACTAGTAGTGAAGCTAATCCAAGTCATAAATATGAAAAAATAGGTGATTATACAGTAACTTTAAAGGTTAAAGATAGTGAAGGTCTTTCAGATAATAAATCAATTAAAATAAAAGTTGAGAATATGTCAGTAATAAAACCTAAAACTTTAAATGAATTTGAAGTTAATGATTCTATTGAAAAGGCTAATGGACCTATATTAAATGATACTTTAGTTAAAGGTAATATGGAAAATGGAGATAGCGATACTTTCTATTTTGATGTATTATCAGATTCAGAGTTAGATATAAATGTGCAAAAATCAGGAGAGGCTAATATTACTTGGGTATTATACGATAGTTCTGATGCAGAGAACTATATAGCATATGCAAATGAAAGGGAAGAAAATAATTATAAGGGTACTTATAAAGCTACTAAGGGCAGATATTATATAGTTGTTTATGGATTTTCACAAGTTAAAGAAGAATATACATTAAGTATTGATGGTAATATAGGTGGAGGAAAAATTGAAGAAATTGATAATAATGTTATAATGGAAAAGGAAAATAATAATGATTTCGATACTGCAACTACTATTCATATTAATGATAGTGTAGTTAAGGGCGGCTTTTCTCAAGAGGATAACCTAGATATGTATAGTTTTGAAGTTTCAGAAGAAGGAACTGTAGATATATCGTTAACACCGGATAGTGAAGGTTTGGGTGTGGCTTGGACTTTGCATTCTGAAAAGGACTTTAATAAATATATAGCATATCCTCATAGAGAAGGAAAAAAAGTGTGTAATAAAATGAATTTAAAGCCAGGTAAATACTATTTAAATGTATATAGGTATGAAGGCCAAGGCTATTATACAATAGAAAATCATTTTAGTAATTAATATTAAGACTGTTCATAATAATTATGAATGAACATCCTTGAATATATATAAGGTGGTTATATTAGAAATAGACTGTGAGAAGAAAGGGTGAATTTATTTGATTCGTATTATAGCTATTACAAAAGATTTAAAACCAATTTATGATTTGCCTTTAGAGGATTTAGCAAAGGAAAATATTTTGTGGTATTGGATGGATTTTAATGCGCCTAGCCAAGAAGAAAAATCTTTGCTAGACAATTATTTTCATTTTCATCATTTAGCTATAGAGGATTGTATTAACTCATTAAATACACCTAAGTTAGATTATTATGATAATTATAACTTTTTTATACTTAATGCTTTAACTGGAGATAATTTAGAACCAACAGAAGTTTCTCTTTTTGTAGCAAATAATTATATAGTGTCATATCATGATACTCAATTAAATGAACTAGATGAAGCTTGGGAACTAGCAAAGACAAGTGAAAGAAGTTGGGAAAAAGGTCCTTCTTATATTGTGCATCAAATATTAGATAATATAGTTGATTACTTTTTTCCTGCTATTTATAAACTTGAAGAAAAATTAAATGAAATTGAAAGTAATGTTAAAAGAAAGCCAATTCATGATTTGATGGATGAAATTTTTAGTATAAGAAGTGATTTGTTAAAGTTAAGAAGAACAGTAAATTCTATGCGTGATCTATTGTATAGAATATTAAACTCTACTAGACTTGAAGGCTTTCATGATCATAAATTATATTTTTCTGATATTTATTATCACTTAGTTAAACTTTCGGACATGGTAGATTCTAATAGGGAAATAACATCTGATATGCGGGATAATTATTTATCTATAAATTCAATTCGTATGAATAAACATACAATGGTTCTAACTGTTATAACAACTATATTTATACCGTTAACATTTATAGTAGGGGTTTATGGTATGAATTTTCAAAACATGCCTGAACTTAGCTCAAAATATGGTTATTTTATAGTTTTATTAATTATGGCTATTATTGCAATAACGATGTTTTCATGGTTTAAACGTAAAGGGTGGTTTGATGTATAAGTTAGCTTGAAAAAATAGTAAGTATGCAAGTCTACTCTGAGTCAGCCCTTGCATAATAAAACCAGCAAAAAGCACCATAAAATTAAATTTTATGGTGCTTTTTTTTACGCTTTTTAAAAAAAGACATAAAGAATATTTTTTAAATAACTAAATACAAGGAGGTATAATAAATAAAAGCTTGACAAAGAGAATGATTATCAGTAGAATGATAAATGAAATTGATTATCAATTAACAATAGTTTCGAAAGTTGGATAAAAGATGAAAAAGCGATATTTATCAATAATATTAATATTACTGTCGTTAATATCTTTATTTGTAGGAGTTAAGGATATAGGAATAGTAGACATACTTAGTTTAAATCAAGAAAAAATTGATATATTATTCATAAGTAGATTACCAAGATTAATAAGTATATTAGTTGCAGGAATAGGAATGAGTATATGTGGACTTATAATGCAACAAATAAGTATGAATAAATTTGTATCACCAACAACAGGAGGTACAATAGATTCTGCACAACTTGGACTGGTTTTTGCAATGCTAATTATGCCCAGTGTGGGCATGGTAGGGAAAATGGTAACTTCTTTTATATTTGCATTAGTTGGAACATTTATATTTATGAAAGTGTTAAAAAAATTAAAATTTAAAAATGTAGTGTTTGTTCCATTGGTAGGTATAATGTTTGGAAATATTATAGGGTCTGTTACAACGTTCATAGGGTATAAATATAATCTTATGCAAGATCTTACAGCTTGGATGCAAGGTAATTTCTCTATGATACTTAAAGGAAATTATGAAATGCTATATATAACAATTCCGCTTATTATACTTGCTTATATGTATGCAAGCAAATTTACTATTGCGGGAATGGGAGAAGATTTTGCCACAAATTTAGGTCTAGATTATAATAAAACAATTAATTTAGGATTAATTATTATATCGATAGTAACAGTTAGTATTGTTATAACTGTTGGAAACATACCTTTCATAGGACTTATAGTTCCTAATATAGTTGCGATTTATAAGGGCGACAATTTAAAGGATACTATATGGCACACAGGATTATTTGGAGGGATATTTGTACTAGTATGCGATATATTCTCAAGAATTATAATATATCCTTATGAAATTCCAATAGGTCTAACAGTTGGGGTTATAGGAAGTATAATTTTCCTTTATATGATATTAAGGAGGAATCGATATGAAAGCTAGTGCAAATATAAAAAGAATTTCTGAAAGAAAAAGCAATTATAATTTAAAAAAAGAAAGTAAATTAAAAAAGAATATTTGCATAATAGCTTTGATGATAATTGTATTCTCATTCCTGTTTTTAACAGTAGGAATAAATTTCAAACATTTAGACTATGCCATGAGTCAAAGAATACCAAAGTTAATAGCAATAATTATTACTGGTGGATGTATAGCTTTTTCATCTATTATATTCCAAACTATAACAAATAATAATATATTAACACCTAGTATACTAGGGCTAGATTCATTATATATATTAGTTCAAACTATGATAGTATTCTTTGCTTCTGTTGATAGCAAATTTATTGTAAGTAAAAGTAATAATTTTTTATTAGCGGTAATTATAATGATTATTGCATCAGTATTACTTTATAAAATATTATTTGAAAAAAGTAATAATAACATATTCTTTTTACTACTTGTAGGTGTTATTTCAGGAACTCTTTTTAAAAGCATATCAACTTTTATGCAAGTAGTAATAGACCCAAATGAGTATGCCGCACTTCAAAATAGTTTGTATGCAAGTTTCGCAAGTGTAAATACAGAAATTTTATTAATTTCTAGTGTAATAATAATAGGAATTATACCTTTTATATATGATGATATAAAAACTTTAGATGTAATAGGGCTTGGAAAAGACCAGGCAATTAATTTAGGTGTAGATTATGATAAAGTTGTTAAAAAAATGATAGTTATAGTAGCTATATTAGTATCAATATCAACTGCTTTAGTTGGTCCTATAACATTTTTAGGCCTTTTAGTAACTAATGTAACTAAACAATTATTTAAAACTTATAAACATAGCTATTTAATAATAGCATCCATATTAATAAGTATAGTAACTTTAGTGGGCGGACAGTTATTAGTTGAAAGAGTGTTTAGCTTTAATACAACTTTAAGTGTAATTATAAACTTTATAGGTGGATTATACTTTATATATTTATTGTTAAAGGAGAGTAAATAGTTATGATAGAAGTGAAAAATATAATAAAAAAATATTCCAGTAAAACTGTTGTGGATAATGTATCTGTTAATATAGAAAAGGGTAAAATAACTTCTTTTATAGGGCCAAATGGAGCTGGAAAGAGTACAGTATTATCTATAATAACTAGACTTATAAAAAAAGATAATGGACAAGTTATTATAGAAGGGAAAAAATTAGAAGAATGGGATAAAAAAGAACTTTCTAAAAAAATAGCCATATTAAAACAATCTAATAACATAAATTTAAAGCTTACTATAAGAGAACTTGTTACTTTTGGAAGATTTCCACATAGTGAAGGAAGAATTACAAAGGAAGATAATAAATATATAGATAGAGCTATAGAATATATGAAACTTAAGGATATTGAAGATAAGTATATAGATGAATTAAGTGGGGGACAAAAACAGATGGCATATATAGCCATGGTTATAGCACAGAATACAGAGTATGTGTTTTTAGATGAACCACTTAATAATTTAGATATGAAACATTCTGTTGAAATGATGAAAATACTTAGAAATCTTTGTGATGAACTTGGGAAAACTGTGGTTTTAGTTATGCATGATATAAACTATACATCTTGTTACACAGATTATATAGCAGCACTAAAGGATGGCAAACTAGTTAAGTATGGAAAAACAGAAGATATAATAAAAAAAGAAATATTAGAAGAAATCTATGAAATTAAATTTGATGTTAGAGAAATAAATGGAGATAAGATATGTATTTATTTCTAAAAAAATTTTAAAAACTACTGATAATGAGAATCGATGAAATTAAAAATATTTATTAAAAAGGAGATTTATAATATGAATAAAAAAATAGCTTTAATAGTAGGGATAGTAATAGTAGGATTAATTGGAGGAACAGTATTTTTAAGTTCAAAAAAAAGTGATGCAAAACAAAGCACAGAAGAAATAATAAAAGTAGAACATTCTCTTGGAACAACAGAGGTAAAATCTAATCCTAAAAAAATAGTAGTATTTGATTATGCTGCATTAGATGCCATGGATGTATTAGAAGTTGAAGGTATTGTAGGGGTTCCTAAGGGCACATCAATACCTGATTATTTAAAAAAATATAATGGTGATGAATATGCAAGCATTGGAGCTCTTAAAGAGCCAGATTTAGAAAAGATAAATGAACTTAAACCAGACTTAATAATAATAAATGGAAGACAGCATAGTTTTTATGATAAGCTTAATGAAATAGCGCCGACTATATCTTTAAGTAAAGAAGATGGAAAATATATGGAGTCATTTGCCCACAACATGGAGGTTTTAGGTAAAATATTTAACAGAGATAAAGTAGTGGAAAAAGAATTAGCTAAAATAAATAAAAAGATAGAAGAGATAAATAAAGAGGTAACTAAAAATGCATATAAGGCAACAACATTAATGGTTAGCGATGGTAAGTTAAGTGTTTTTGGAGAAACATCAAGATTTGGGTTAATATATAATAATCTTGGATTTAAAAATACTGATGAGAATATAGAAGCTGCAAATCATGGACAAGATATATCTTTTGAATATGTTGCAAGCCAAAATCCAGATTATATGTTTGTAATTGATAAATCAGTTATAGCTAAAGAAGGAAATCAAAAACCAGCAAAAGAAATATTAAATAATGAATTGGTAAATAATACCAATGTAGCTAAAGAAGGGAAAATTATTTATTTAGATACTCACTCTTGGTATTTAAGTGATGGAGGATTTATATCTACAAATAAAATGTTAGATGAAATAATGGATGCTATAAAAAAATAATAATATTAATTTAAGGGATATTTAAAAAATAAATAGTAAGATGAAAAAAATATTGCTGAAATATATTTATAGATACATGATTTTGATATATACTGTTATATGTTAGGAATTTTATAAAAATAAATTCTTTAGCTAATAAGGAGTGTGGAAAATGAGTGAATTAAATCATGAACTTGGATTAATAGTATTAGAGAGTTGTGAAGAACTAGGTAATGCTGTAGACAAGTACATCCAAGATAAAAGAAATTGTACTGAATCATTCTTAATACCTATTGATGAAATAAGATTTTCAAATGGTGAAGGAAAGGTTAGAATTTCTGAGACTGTTAGAGGTAAAGATATTTATATTTTATGTGACGTTGGAAATTATAGTTGTAAATATAAAATGTTTGGATTTGAAAACCATAAAGGACCAGATGAACATTTCCAAGATATAAAGAGAACTGTTTCAGCTATAAAGGGTAAGGCTACAAGAATAACTGTAATTATGCCACTTTTGTATGAATCAAGACAACATAGACGTAAAGGAAGAGAATCTTTAGATTGTGCATTAGCACTTCAAGAGCTTGAGAGATTAGGCGTTGATGAAATTATTACTTTTGATGTTCATGACCCTAATGTTCAAAATTCTACTCCTTTATTATCATTTGAAAATATATATCCTACATATAACATAGTAAAATCACTTATATCTAATGAAGATACATTAGAGTTAAATATGGAAAAATTACTTGTAATTAGTCCTGATACTGGAGCTATGGATAGAGCAATTTATTACTCTAGTGTTTTAGGGGTAGATGTTGGTCTATTTTATAAAAGACGAGATCATTCATTAATAGTAAATGGTAAAAATCCTATAGTTGAACATCAATATATGGGTAAAGATGTAGCAGGCAAAGATGTTTTAATAGTTGATGACATGATAGCATCTGGAGAATCTGTTTTAGATATTGCATTAGAGCTAAAAGCAAGAAATGCTAGAAATGTATATGTTGCAGCAACATTTGCTTTCTTTACAGAGGGGCTACAAAAGTTCAATAAATTATATGAAGATGGAATAATAACTAAAGTTTACTCAACTAATTTAACTTATGTATCCGAAGAATTAAAGGATGCTAAATGGTTTAAGGCTGTTGATATGTCAGAGTTCTTAGGTAAAATCATAAATAGATTAAATTATGGAAAGTCTATTTCAAAATATATGGATGCAACACAAGTAATACGTAGTTTACTTGAAGAATAATAGATTTTATAAAAAGGAGCCTTTTGGGCTCCTTTTTTTGTGCAAACATAAAATAGTTTCTAAAAGTTAAAAAATACCATGATAAATTATTAATAAACAAATTATTTTGTTGATAATTTAGTAAGAAATGACTTATAAGAATTTGGCATTTATATAAAATTAATAAAATGAGTATAAAATTTTACAATGAAGGATATTAAATGTATTATTAAGTGAAATGATTTTTCAACAAATGAAGGAGGAAAAATAATGAAAAAGAAAAAAATACTAGGAGTAGCCTTAGCTTTGGTGATAACGTTATCGTCATTAGTGGGTTGTGGATCTAACGGAACTTTTACGGGACAAGCTGATGGAAAACATGGTGCCATAAAAGTAGAAGTTAAAATTAAAGATGAAAAAATTCAAGATATTAAGGTTATTGAAAGTAGTGAAAATGTAGTATTATCTGAACCTGTGTTCAATAAAATCAAAGATGTTATGGTTGAGAAGAATAATTCTAATGTAGATGCTATATCAGGATCTACTGAAACAAGTAAAGGATACATAGCGGCTGTTCAAAATGCTTTAGAAAAAGCAGGAATTAAGAGTGTTGGTGATAAAATAGTAGTAGAACATCTAAAAGAAGAAGAAACAACACAAGAATATGATGTTGTTGTTATAGGGTCTGGTGGAGCCGGATTTAGTGCAGCTTTAGAAGCGGAAAAGGCTGGGGCGAAGGTGGTTATATTAGAAAAGATGCCTTCAATAGGTGGAAATACATTAATATCAGGTGGAGAAATGAATGCGCCTGAAACTTGGGTTCAAAAAAATGTTGGCATAGAAAATGATAGTGCAGAAACATTTTATAATGACACATTAAAGGGCGGAGACAACAAAGGATTACCAGAAATGGTTAAAATATTAACTGATAATGCAAAGGATGCAGCAGAGTGGTTAAGAGATGAAGTTAATGTTAAATTCATTGACGATAAATTATTCCAATTTGGTGGACATTCAGTTAAAAGAGCACTTATTCCAGAAGGACATACTGGTGCTGAAATGATTAGTAAACTTAAAATAAAGGCAGACGAAAAAGAAATACCAGTAAAGACTGAAACTGAAGTTAAAGAGCTTATAGTTGAAAATGGAAAGGTAACTGGGGTGAAGGCTAAAAATTTAGCTGGACAAGACTTAACATTTAAGGCTACAAAAGGTGTTATTGTAGCAACAGGTGGTTTTGGATCAAATGTTGAAATGAGAAAAAAATATAATGCAGAGCTTGATGAAAAATATATGTCAACAGATACTCCAGGTACTACTGGAGATGGTATAGTTATGGCTGAAAAAGCTGGTGCGAACATAATGAATATGGAATATATTCAAACTTATCCTATCTGTAATCCAGAAACAGGGGTAATATCACTAGTAGCTGATTCAAGATTTGATGGTGGTATATTAGTAAATCAAGAAGGTAAGCGATTTGTAGAAGAACTTGAAAGACGAGATGTTATTTCTAAAGCAATATTGAATCAAACAGGTAAACATACTTATCTATTATGGAATGAAAAAATAGGTGAAATATCTAATACTATAGATGTTCATAAGTCTGAATATGAAATGTTAATAAAACAAGGATTATTATATAAGGCAGATACATTAGAAGATGCTGCTAAATTCTTTAATATACCAGTAGATGAATTAAAGAAAACAGCTGAAAGAGTAAATGGATTCGCTAAAAATGGAAAGGATGAAGACTTTAAGCACAGAGGTAAATTAGTATCTCTTGAAGAAGGACCATACTACATCCAAAAAGCAATTCCATCAGTTCATCATACAATGGGTGGATTAGTAATTGATACAGAAACAAGAGTTTTAGATAAAGATGGTAAAATAATACCAGGATTATATGCAGCTGGTGAAGTAACAGGAGTAGTTCACGGAACTAATAGACTGGGAGGAAATGCTATTACTGATATAACAGTATTTGGTAGAATTTCAGGAGTAAATGCTGCTCAAGGTAAATAGTAAACAAGGTTTATTT
The DNA here is from genome assembly GCF_017348895.1 of Clostridium gasigenes. NCBI lineage: Bacteria > Bacillati > Bacillota > Clostridia > Eubacteriales > Clostridiaceae > Clostridium > Clostridium gasigenes. Next base: position 3,864,963 of record NZ_CP071376.1, on the reverse strand, counting down.
TAATATGAATTTTTAAAAAAATAAATTATAATATAATTAGTTTTGTAAAGAGTTGAACTTAGTAATATTCTAAGTTCAACTCTTTTTATTTTTTAAAAAACTATTGTAAATTTATAACATTAATTGTATAATTTACTAAAGATATCTTTTAAATAAATAAAAATGGAGGGGTAAAAATGAAAAAAATAGCACTTTTACTAGCGGTAATATTAACAACCGTAATATCACCTATTAGTGTACAAGCTGATGAAAATAAGGGTTATTTAAAAAGCCTTATAGAAAAAGAATCATATGTATCAGATAATAATATATCAGTACAATGGGATAATGATGAAAAAACTCCTAGGTTTATTGAAGGGAAATTAAGTTTACAACCAGTAAGTACAGAGAAAGAGGCGCTAAAATATTTAGAAGAAAATTTGGATGCTTTTAATTTAAACGTTGGATCATTTAAGTTATTAAAAGTGGAAAAAGATTCATTAGGATATACTCACTATAAATATCAGTATGAAATTGAGGGGATAAGAGTATATGGATCAGATATAATTTTGCATACAGATAAAAATAATTTTGTGTGTGATATTAATGGGCTTTTAGAATCAGACGTACCAAATGAAGAATATTCAAAAAAATTTAAACTTAATAACGATAATCTAACAAATGAAGCTTTAAATTTTATAAAAAAAGATAGGGATAGCTTAAAAGAAAACGATATAACTAAAGTGATTTATAATTATAAAGAAAAATGGCAGCCTTGTTATTTAGTTAATGTTGTTGGAGATGATTATAACTATAATATATTTATAGATAGTATTAATGGACAAGCTCTAGAGATGATTAATAACATGCATTCTGAAAATGTTAATGGTAGTGGTATGGGACAAGATGGCAAAGCTAGAGAATTGAATGTAAATAAGCAAGGAAATAAATATTACCTTGAAGATATTTCTACAACAGGAAGGATATCAACTTATGATGCTAACAATGCTAGTAATGTAAAATTAGCTAATACATTACCAGGAAAATTAATTGTATCAGATACACCAAATTTTAATGAGGAAAGACAAAAAGCTGCTATTGATGCTCATTATTATGTAGTAAAAACAAATGATTATTTTAAAAATAATTTTAATAGAAAAGGTTTTGATAACTTAGGAGGAACTTTAAAAGTATCAGTACATTATGGAAGCAATGAAGTTAATGCTTATTTTAATGGAAGAGATACCTTGTTTTTTGGTGATGGGGATAATGTAATGGCTACTAATTTTGCTAAAGCATATGATGTAGTAGCACATGAATTTACTCATGGAGTAACTAAAAATTCTGCTGATTTAGAATATAGAGGAGAAAGTGGAGCTTTAAATGAATCATTTTCAGATGTATTTGGTTGTATTATAGAAGAAAAAAATGATTGGATTATTGGAGAGGATGTAGCGCTGCCAAACAATAAGGTTGATTTAAGAAGAAGTTTAAAGGATCCAACTCTTTATAAACAACCAGCTAATATGAAAGATTATTATCAAACATCACGAGATAATGGCGGTGTTCATACAAATTCAGGAATACCAAATAAAGCTTTTTATAATATTATGACATCTGTGGGCGTAGAAAAAGCTTCAGCTATATATTATAGAGCATTAACAACCTATATGAATAGAAAGTCTGTATTTATAGATGCTAGAATGGCTTTAGAGAAATCAGCTAGTCAATTATATGGTGCAGAAGAAAAGTGGGCTGTGGGAAAAGGATTTTACGATGTTGGTATAGGAAATAATCCAGGAGAAAATCCTGGCAAAAATCCAGCTGATAACTTAAAATTAAAGGAAGCTACATTAACTATAGACAATCAAGTTAATGATGGGAACTTCAATCTAAGTATATTAGTACCAGGAAAAACATCAGCTAAAACAGTAAGACTTATAGAGAATGATAAAGTTATATTAGATCAAAAAATAGATAGTTCAAATAGTGATGTTAAAATAAATAAAGAAATAAAGGGTAAGACACCGGGAGAATATATATATTTAGTAGAGGTTAGTGATGGGAATCAGACATTGGCTTCAAAATTAAAAGTAGTTGTTGAAAAGAATACACCACCAACTCCAAACCCTGGGAATGAAATAAATACAAACTTTGATATTATTTCTGATTGGGGGACTGGTGCTAACTTTAATTTGACTATAACTAATAATAGTAATAAGGCTTTAAAGGAATGGAATATAGAATTTTCCTTTGATAAAAAAATAAATTCTATTTGGGATGGAAAGCTAACTTCTTTAGGAAATAATAGATATAGAATAGAGGGTTCTCAATGGAATAATATTATAGATGCTAAAAAATCAGTAGTAATAGGAGGTAGTCTAGAAGGGAATTCTAAAGGGCAAAACATTTATAATATATCTGTAAATGGAGTTTCTATAGATAGTACAAAAATAGCTCCAGTAGGGCTAAACAAACTTAAACCATTAAATTCCAATATAGTTGAATGAAAAAAGTTAGAAAACTATAAGGTTGGAGATCCGGTTATGTATAATAGTAAAAAATATGTATAAACTAAACAGCTACATAGAATTCTATGTAGCTGTTTCATCTTTAAAAAATAAATTTTATTAGTACACTATAAAAGGTTATAACTAGCACGTTGGCTTATTATTTTTTATAGTTTCAGTTAATTTGTCCTTTAACCATTCTTTAACATCCTCAGTAGTAAATGTTGCATTAACACTATTTAAATAAATTTGTTTATAATCTTCTTGGGTTATATTAAAAGCATCATATATAGATTGGCATTCCTTAGTCATATTCGTATCTGATACTGTTCTGTTATCAGTATTAATTGTTGTTTTTATTCCATCGTTATAAAATTTATGAATTGGATGAGATTTATATTCTTGTACTGCTTTAGTTTGAACATTACTAGTTGGACATATTTCTAAAACAATATTTTTAGCTTTAACAATATTATAGGCTTCGATACAGTCGTTAATATAAACTCCATGTCCTATCCGCTCAGCCCCTAAAAGTTCAACGGCATCAAGAACATTTTCACCTATTCCAGTTTCCCCAGCATGAATAGTTACTCTGTAGCCATAATCTCTAGCTACTTTTATAGCGTCTATATACTGAGCTGCAAAGCCTGCTTTTTCAGGCCCTGCTAAATCAACAGCAACAACTCCTTTACCAAGGAATTTCTTGCCTTTTTCAATTACTTCTAGAGCCTTAGCTGAGGACATAGTTCTCATACATGATAATATTATATTTCCTTTTATATCATATATATTTTCAGCATACTTAATTCCTTCTATAACGCTTTCTATTATCTCGTCAATAGTTAAACCTTTAGCAGTATGAAGTAATGGTGCAAACCTAACTTCCATATACTTAACATTTTCTTTTGCAGCATCCTCATAAAGCTCAAATGTAATTCTTTTTATATTTTCTTTTGATTGCATTACTAAATTTGGTAATGAAAAACTCTTTAAATAGTCATCAAGAGATGTACACTCTAATGGAGCAGTAATCTGATTTTTTATTATATCAATATTAAAAGATGATATAGGGATTCCGTCTTTTTTAGCTATATCAATTATTGTTTCTGCCCTAACACTACCATCTAAATGACAGTGAAGTTCAATTTTTGGTAAATTAAAAAAATTCATAATAATCCTCCTAAATTTATAAATATATTTTATTTTGAAAAACTAGATGATAAAAAATTCGCAAAAAAACCCCTGATTATGAAGAATACGCACCTATAGTGTATATTCTTCGTAATCAGGGATTTATTGGTACCTGGTAGAGACCCCCAAACCATATTATTGGAGTTATACGAAGTTATTATATTAATAATATTGCAAAATAACTAGTAAGTATAATTAGTTATTTTTTTACATAATTATAAATAATTTTTATTCAAGTGTCAAGCACTTTTGCAATGTTATAAAAATCATATGTGGAGTTTCTATATCAAATACCTAATTTATAATATATTGTATAATTTCCTTGATAAAGAGTACAATATATAGTGTTATCTAGAAAACTAGATATTATCAATGATATAGTGAGCAAATAGATTCCTATGTTATTAAACAATGTATATTGAGCAAATATTGACAGAATCGTTCCTTTTAGGAGATAGACAATAAAAATTTGTAGGATTATAATGATTGATGGTTCGTTTCAATATAAAATTAAAGGGAGACTTAAACAACGATATGGATAATAATATAAAGAAAAACATTAAAAATAAAATTAGTATAGCATCGATTTTAGTGGCATTAGGTATTGTCTACGGAGATATTGGAACTTCTCCACTTTATGTTATGAAAGCAATACTAGGAACAAGTGGCGGATATATATCTAAAGACCTTATTTTAGGTGGCGTATCTCTTGTGTTTTGGACATTAACACTTCAAACAACAATAAAATATGTAATACTAACTCTTCAAGCTGATAATAATGGAGAAGGAGGAATATTCTCCCTATATACTCTTGTAAGGAAACAGGCAAAATGGTTAATTGTGCCTGCTGTTATTGGGGGAGCTGCATTGCTTGCAGATGGAATGATTACACCACCAATGACCGTAACATCAGCTATAGAAGGTTTATCTATGGTTTTTCCACTTAATACAAGTAGTATAGTTATAATTGTATTAAGTATAATAACTGTATTATTTTTACTCCAAAGGTTTGGGACATTAGTAATAGGACGAATGTTTGGGCCAATGATGTTTATATGGTTTTCAATGCTAGCAATTTTAGGATTTAGTCAAATTATTAAATATCCTCAAATAGTTCAAGCGTTTAATCCATATTATGGAATTAGTCTTTTGATGAGTAATCCTAAAGGTGTTTACATAATAGGAGCAGTATTTCTTTGTACTACAGGGGCAGAAGCTCTTTATTCAGATCTTGGCCATTGTGGTAGGGAAAATATTCATTATACATGGATATTTGTAAAAATATGTTTAGTTATGAACTATCTAGGCCAAGGTGCTTACCTTATGTTAAGACAAGGAATGGTGATTCAAGAAAATCCATTCTTCTTAATTATGCCAAGTTGGTTTATTATACCAGGGACAATTATAGCTACTTTTGCAGCCGTAATTGCCAGCCAAGCACTTATATCTGGATCATTTACATTGGTTGCAGAAGCTATTAAATTAAATCTTTTTCCAAAATTGCAATTTAGATATCCAAATGATGAAAAAGGTCAAATTTATATACCAGCAGTAAATTTTGCACTTTATATTGGCTGTGTATTACTAGTACTTCATTTTAAAAAATCAGAACATATGGAAGCAGCATATGGATTATCAATTACAATAACAATGCTTATGACAACTATTTTATTAACTCAATATTTGAAATATAATAAGAAAAAAAGAGTTATGGCAGATATAGTTTTTGGTGTATTTATGATATTAGAATTAAGTTTCTTATATGGTAACTTATTTAAATTTTTAAATGGTGGATACATAACAGTTCTAATTGCAGGGGCAATTATGTTTATTATGTATATTTGGATTTATGGTTCAATTATAAAGCGAAGGCTTAATGAATATGTTGATTTATCAGATTATCATTCTCAATTTAAGGAAATAAAGGAAGATAAAGAGCTTCCTCTTTACTCTACTAATCTTGTATATTTAACACAATCACCTAATTATAATAAAATTGAAAATAAGATAGCTTTTTCTATATTTAATAAGCAACCTAAACGTGCTAAGTATTATTGGTTTATAAATGTTAATGTAACAGATGAACCATATACAACAAATTATAGAGTTAAAACTATTATTCCAAATGAAACTTTTAGCATTCAATTTAATCTTGGATTCCGTGTTGACCAAAGAATTAATGTGTTCTTACGTCAAATTATTAAGGAACTTGTTTCTAGTGGTGAATTAAAATCTACTGCGAAGGAATACATGATTAATAATAGTGAAACATGTTCAGTTGGAGATTTTAAATTTGTATTATTAGAAGAAATACTTTCTAATGAAAGTGAAATTTCAGCTTGGGACAGTTTTATTATTAGCTCAAAATTAGCGATTAAGAAATTAACTGTTTCACCAGCGAAATGGTTTGGAATAGATACAAGCAATGTTGAGATAGAAAAAGTTCCTGTTGTTATAGGTAATAGAGAAACTTTAAAACTAACAAGAATAAGTTAGGCATAGTAAAATCTTTTAATAGTGAGTATATGGAAAAGTCAGTATACAGGACTTACTATTGTCTATAATAATATAATTAATTAAAGATTTAGAGGCACTAAAATTTAGTGCCTCTAAATTTTATAAAAAAAATTAAAGTAGGGAACTAATGCGAATCATAATTATTGATAAAGTTTTGAAAATATATTTTCCATTTAGGCTATATTTAAAAATAGTGTTGATATTATAGCAAATATTAAGGGAAGTCATTTGGCTTCCCTTAATAAACACGTTAAAAATTTGTCGTGATAATTATGTACACTAAAATATACAAGAATAGATAACTTATTTTGAGTATAAATACAATTAATCATGTATATGATATATATTGGAAATGCTAATTTGATTTACCAAAAAAATATACAACTTTAAGGGTGGCGTTATTAATGGAACAAATTAAAAGTGAAATCAAAAGTGAAATTAGAAAGCGCAACAAGGAAAAATATCTTTGGGAAAAAGATACTAAATCTTGGAATAGTGGAATGAAAATTGAAGAGTTAAATAATAAAATTAAAGAATTAGAAAATCAGGTTTATGAAATAGAATATCAAGAGCTAGAGAATCAAGAAAGACAAGAAGAATTAAAAGGATAAAAAATATATAGTGTTAAATAGAAAATGAAATAACAATTCATTTTCTATTTTTAATTTAAGGGGTTTTTAAGTTAGTCTCTTCTGAGCTCAAATTTTTTTGTTATGAATAATATGGTATAATATACATAATTATAAAACTAGGGGGATAGGATTTATGATAATAAATAATCATTTCGATAAAAAATATATTGAATTAACCGAGGATAAAATTATATTTTACAGATTTTTTGGTAAGCGAACTCTTGAATTAAAGAAAATTAGAGCCGCGTATATGGATGATAATTATATTATAAGAATATTATATGGAAAAATGGTTAGACAATATGAGATTGCAAATATAAAAGAAGGGGATAAAAATTTATTAAGAGAATTAATTGAAACATTAAATAAAGATGAAAAATTAGTTTTTTCAAGTCAATATTATCCACGGTGGATATGGGTAGCTTATATGATTTTTGGTATTAGTAATTTAATAGATGGTGGGTCAATACATGATTATGTATTTTCAACATTTTTTATAATATCTAGTGTAACCATGATTATAATTGGAAAATATCAAAAAATATTTATTTATGATTGTATTAATAATTCAATTATATTAGAGCGAAATTCTAAAAAAGTTAAAGAATATTTTCCTAATGAAAGTAAGTATAAATTTGAATATAATACATCAGGGGATAGATATGTTTTCAAAGCTAATAAAAGTAAGGCTGTAATGATACCGACTAATATTATATATCCAGCGTACTATAGACAGAAGTTAAGCAAATTATATAATATTAGTAACAATGTGGAAGCGAAAACACAGAAGAGTTAGGCTTATTTAAAATGTAAATAACTATGGGGAAAATGATAAAAAGTTAAATCAATGAAACCGAGTAATAACAGGCGTTATTGGGTTTCTGTAATTACTCGGAAGAGTAGGAGGATAAATTTTATGGTAATAAGCTTTATGATAATAAATAATTATTTCGATAAGAAATATATTGAATTAACAGAGGACAAACTTATATTTTACAGATTCTTTGGTAAGAGAACTCTTGAATTAAAAAAATTAGAGGTGCTTATATAGATGATAAGTATAATATAAAAATATTATATGGAAAAAAGATTAAATCATATCGGGTTGTAAATATAAGCGAAGGGGATAAACCTTTATTAAAAGTGTTAATTGAAATATTAAATAATGATAAAACAGTATTTTTTTCGGAAAATCAAAATTTATCACCATGGATATTCGTGTGCTATATTCCTATGATTATTAATAATTTAATGGATTTTAGATCGATATATAGTTGTATATTTTGGATAATAATTGCAATAGGAATGATAATAAGCATTTATCATGACACTTATTATAGTAATAATATATTCATTTATAATAATAATTCAATTATAGTAGAAAATAGATTGGGAAAAAATAAGAAGTATTATCCCAATAAGGATAAATATAAATTCGAATATAATATATCGAATTATACATATAGTTTCAAACCTTCTAAAAATAAGACTATAGTAATACCGTTTAATATTACTTACCCTGTATATTATAAAGAGAAACTAGTGGAATTATATAATATTAGTAACAATATGTAAGCTAAAATACAGAAGATTTAGGTTTCTTTAAAATGTAAACAACTATGGGGAAAATGATAAAAAGTTAAATTCATGAAACAGAGTGATAACAGGCGGCAATGAGTTTCTGTAATTACTAGGAAGAGTAGGAGGATAAATTTTATGGTAATAAATAATCATTTCGATAAGAAGTATATTGAATTAACAGAGGACAAAATTATATTTTACAGATTTTTTGGTAAGCGAACTCTTGAATTAAAGAAAATTAGAGCAGCGTATATGAATGATGAGTATACTATAAAAATACTATATGGGAAAAAGGTTAAAGTATGCAGGTTTGTAAATGTAAAAGAAGGCGATAAACCTTTATTAAGAGAATTAATTGAAACATTAAATAAGGATAAAACAGTGTTTTTTGCAGGAAATCAAAATGTATCACCATGGATATGTGGAAGCTATCTGATTCCTATGACTATTAATAATTTAATGGATTTTAAATCAATATATGGTTGTATATTTTGGACAATAATTGCAATAGGCATAATGATAGGGATTTATGATTCAATATATTATAGTAATAATATATTTATTTATAATAATAATTCCATTATAGTAGAAAATAATTCGGCAAAAAATAAGGCGTATTTTCCTAATGAGGATAAATATAAATTTGAATATAATATATCCGATTATACATATAGTTTCAAAGCTCCTAAAAAAAATACTATAGTAATACAGGCTAATATTATTTACCCTGTATATTATAAAGAGAAATTAGTGGAATTATATAATATTAGTAACAATATAGAAAAGAAAATAGATGATGATTTTACTAGCGAAAAAAATATTAATGAAAGTAGTGCTATAATGGTATATGGAAAGAGAAAATGGATAACTAATAATACTAAATCAGTAGATGATGAAGATATTAACTAATGTAAAAATAAATAAGAAGGTGTGTTTAAATGGAAGATTTAAAAAAGGTAATTAATGAAATTATAAAAGAAGATATTATAAAGATAGTTCTTAGCAATAAAATGAATAAAGATGTTACATATAATAAAATAACCTTTGTACTTAAAGAAAATAAGGAAAAAGAATATTATCAAGTTGAAAAATATACTGAGAAGCAGGTTTTTCATGAAAATATAGATATAGATAAATTAGAAGAAAAAGTTTTAGAATATGTATGCGGAAATTATAAGCAGGTTTCGGCTTGGTCAAAGAGCGATACATTTGAAGTTAAGATATCTAAAAAAGGTAAACTTCTTTTAAGTAAGAAAAAAGAAGATAATATAAAACTTGTTAATAAAGAACATAATAAAGAAAAAAATTATATGCTTAAAGAGGGTACTATAATACAACCTCTTATAGATTTAGGTGTTTTTACAAAGGAAGGAAAAATAATTAATTCAAAATATGATAAGTATAAGCAAATAAATAGATTTGTAGAAATGATTGACGATGAAGTTAAAAAAAGTGGTTTAGAAGAACTTACAATATTAGATTTTGGTTGTGGAAAGTCTTATTTAACATTTGTTCTATATTATTATTTTGTAGAAATTAAAAAGCTTAAGGTTAAAATGATAGGGCTTGATCTTAAAGAAGACGTAATTAAAAAATGCAATGATATAGCAAAACGTTATAAGTATGAAAATTTACATTTTGAACTTGGAGATATAAATGGATTTAAATATAATAACAATGTTGACATGGTAATTACATTACATGCTTGTGATACAGCTACAGATTATGCTTTATATAATGCTATAAAATGGAATAGTAAAATGATTTTCTCTGTACCTTGTTGTCAACATGAATTTAATAAGCAAATAGAAACAGATTCATTATCTATATTAACTAAATATGGGATAGTGAAAGAAAGAATTGCAGCACTTATGACAGATACAGTTAGAGCTAACCTTTTAGAGAGTATGGGCTATAAAACTCAGCTTCTAGAATTTATAGATATAGCACATTCACCTAAAAACCTATTAATTAGGGCATCAAAAGATAATATATCTAAAGAACAAAAGAAAAAATCATTAGAAGAAGTTAATAATTTAATGAATCAATTTAATTTAAAACCAACACTATTTAAATTATTAAAAGAAGATAACTTAATATAAGTTGCTTTCAAAAAAATAATAGACAAATTTGATTTTGCTATTATAGTAATCAATAAAATTCAACAGTACAGTATAACCTTCAATTGTAAAATTGGAGGTTATTTTTATTAGGCATAAAGTATTTTAATAAGCAAGAAATTTACTAAGGTAGATATTTTGCTTATTTTTTATATCTATAAATTTTATAAAAAACATTAGTATAAGTTTTAAATGTTAATCTAGCTACATAGTATAGATAGAGTACTAGCTACTAAGAAGAGTTATGAGGAAGGAATAAAATAGTATGAAAGAAATTAAACCTAATAAAGTTGTTGGAGATATTATAATTGTAATTTGTGTTTTAATACTTGTATATGTGGGGGGATCAATATATTTTATAAAGCATTTCAATTTTGGAACTATAATAAATGGTGTTAATGTTTCTGGGAAAACTATTAACAAAGCAAGTGAAAAAATAGCTAATGAAATTAATGGGTATAAATTAGAGTTAAAAGAACGAGGAGGTGTTACGGAAGAAATTTTAGTAAATGATATTGGTTTAAAATACAATTCAGATAGTACAATTCAACATATAAAAGAAAAACAGAATGAATTTGAATGGATGTTTGGACTTGTTACTAAAACTTATTATAAGGTTCCAGAAATAAGTTTGTATGATGAAGAACTATTACGAGAGAAGTTATTAAATCTTTCTTGTATTAATGGTGGAAATATAGTTGATCCTAAAAGTGTAAGCTTTAAATATGGAGATGGGGCATATACAATGATAGATGAAGTTTATGGAAACAAAATTAATGAAGAAGTTTTATATAAGAATGTAGAAAATGCAATTACTTATGGGGAAATAATCCTTGATTTAGAAGCAATAAATTGCTATGAAAACCCTAAATATATTTCTAGTTCAAAAGAAGCCATAAAAGCTAAAGAGATACTTGATAAATATAACTCATCAGAAATTATATACACATTTGATGAAGAAGAGGACATTGTAGATAGTTCTACAATAAATAATTGGATTAATATTAATGAAGATTTAGATGTAATGATTGATGAAAAAAAGGTAAAGGAGTATGTAGGTACATTAGCTACTAAATATAATACAGTTGGTAAAACTAGAGATTTTAAGACTTCTTATGGAAATGAAATACAAGTACACGGGGGCTATTACGGATGGAAGATTAATACACCAGCCGAAGTTGAAGCCTTAATTGAAAATATAAGAAATGGAGAAGAGATAACTAAAGAACCATTATATTTACAAAGTGCAGTATCTAAGGGCGAGAATGATATAGGAGATACCTATGTAGAAATTAGTATAAATAGGCAATATTTATGGTTTTATAAAAATGGCAAAATTGTTGCTGAAGGAGATATTGTTACAGGCGATATAAGTAAAGGATTTAAAACGAGCTTGGGTACTTATATGTTGAATTATAAACAAAAAAATGCAACTTTAGAAGGTGAAAATTATAGCTCTAAAGTTAAGTATTGGATGCCTTTTAATGGCAATATTGGTATTCATGATGCAAGTTGGAGATATTCCTTTGGAGGTAATATATATAAGGAAAGTGGAACTCATGGATGTGTAAATGCTCCAGAATATTTAGCAAAAAAGATATTTGAAAATATTGAGGATGGAATACCTATTATTTGCTATTCTGAGTAAATTAAAAAAGAATAAAAAATAAAAGCCTTCACATTTCGGTGAAGGCTTTTATAATTCAAAATTATATTTATAAATTCAGTCTAAAAATGGCTAATTACCACAATCATAGCTAGCCCATTCATCCTTCATATCTTCCTTTGGATCTCTTATAGTTATAGTGCTTTCATTACCATGGACTCTAACTGTATAACCTTTTTTATATAACATACTTCTTAATTCACTAATTATAGGGAAGTTTAGAACTAGGCTATCTTCACTAGTAAGAGTTCCTATTTCTTTCATAATTAATTCTGATTGCTCTGTCATCTGAGATTCCTTATTAGCATTTCTTTTTACTAATAAATCTTTAGCTTCTGGTAGTTTATCAAATAAATTTTCCATAATGTATCGCTCCTTATTTTAAAAGTTTAATATAATAAAAATTTTTAAATAATAAAAATTATTCATTGCATAACCTAATTATATTATAGTATTATTTTAATTAAATGCAAATTAATTACCTATTAAGAATTATATCAAAAATTAAGAGTTATATCAAAAAATAATAGGAATAATAAATTAAGAATAGATTTAGGGTATATGGGTATATTATTTATTTTACAAGCCCTAATACAAATTGGAGGATACAATAATGTTAAATATAGGATGTCATTTATCAATAACTAAGGGATTTGAAAATATGGGAAAGGAAGCACTTAAAATTGGTGCTAATACTTTTCAATTCTTCACACGTAATCCAAGAGGTGGAAAAGCAAAGGCAATAGATGAAAAAGATGTGGCAGCTCTTTTAGAAATAACAAAAAACAATAATTTTGCAACATTATTAGCTCATGCACCGTATACATTAAACGGTTGTTCCGCAGATGAAAAAACTAGGGAATTTGCACTAGGAATGATGATTGATGATTTAGTGAGAATGGAATATTTACCAAATAGTTTTTATAATTTTCACCCAGGTAGTCATGTTAAACAAGGGGTTGAAGTTGGAATTAACTATATTGTAGAAATGCTTAACACTGTTATTAAAGCAGAGCAAACAACAACTATATTATTAGAAACTATGGCAGGTAAAGGTACAGAGGTTGGTAGAAAATTTGAAGAAATAGCAGAAATAATTAGTAGAGTGGAACTAAAAGATCATATGGGAGTATGTCTTGATACATGTCATGTTTATGATGCAGGATATGATATAGTTAACAATTTAGATGGTGTATTAGACGAGTTTGATAGAATAATTGGGCTAGATAAATTACGTGCAATACATTTAAATGATAGTAAAAATCCATTTGAAAGTCATAAAGATAGACATGAGATAATTGGAGAAGGATTTATTGGAATTGAAGCTATTACTAGAATTATAAATCATCCTAAACTACGACATTTACCATTTTTCCTTGAAACACCAAATGAAGTTGAAGGTCATGCAGAGGAAATAAAATTGTTAAAAGGTGTTTATAAAGATTAATATATATAGCTGTTATAGATATTAATTTAAAAAATGAATTTAATAGTATAATAAGGGGTGAAGGAGAATTATCTTTTTTAGAATATGTGTTTTTAGTTTTTCATAAATTTAGGGTATAATAGAAATAGTTATATTACAGTAAATTTAATATATTAAAAATGGAGTGTGAAATTATGAAAAAGGTAGAAGAAAGATTTTTAGAATATATTAAGGTTGATACTAAAGCAGATGAAAATACTAAGGTAACGCCTAGCACAAAGGGACAATTAAAATTAGCAGAAATACTTTGCAATGAGCTTAAAGAAATGGGTATTAAGAATGCAAAGATAAGTGAACATGGATATGTTTATGCATCTTTAGAGAAAAATTGTAATAAGGAAATACCAACTATAGGGTTTATAGCACATATGGATACAGCACCAGATTATTGTGGAACAAATGTAAACCCTCAAATAGTTAAAAACTATAATGGTGAAGATATAAAATTAAATGAAAATGTAACATTATCATCAAAATTCTCACCTGAATTAAAAAAATATATAGGTAAGACACTTATAACTACAGATGGAAATACTCTTTTAGGTGCAGATGATAAAGCTGGAATAGCAGAAATTATGACAGCTATTAATTACTTAGTTAATAATCCAGAAATAGAACATGGAACTATTAAAATTGGATTTACACCAGATGAGGAGATTGGAGAAGGTGCAGACCATTTTGATGTTGAAGGATTTGGTGCTGACTTTGCATATACTTTAGATGGTGGAGAAGTAGGAGAGCTTGAGTATGAAAATTTCAATGCAGCTGGAGTAAATATTGAAATTAAAGGTGTTAATGTTCATCCGGGTCATGCAAAAAATAAAATGATAAACTCTATTATGGTAGCTCATGAATTTATAAATATGCTTCCAATAAATGAAGTGCCAGAGAAAACAGAGAAATATGAAGGTTTCTCACATCTTTCAGATATAAAAGGATCAGTAGAAAATACTACTCTACACTTTATAGTTAGAGACTTTTTTGAAGATACATTTGAAAAAAGAAAATCTCAATTTAAAGAAATAGAAAAACAATTAAATGAAAAGTACGGAGTAGGAATTGTTAATGTAATCATAAAGGAACAATATAAAAATATGAAAGAAAAAATTGAGCCAGTTATGCATATAGTTGAAGTGGCTAAAAGAGCAATGGAAGATGCTGATGTAGTTCCTAAAATAAAACCTATTAGAGGCGGAACAGATGGAGCAAGACTTTCTTACATGGGATTACCTACACCAAATATATTTACTGGGGGAGAAAACTTCCATGGTAAATATGAATATATACCAGTAGAGTCTATGGAAAAAGCAGTTGAGGTAATATTAAATATAGTTAAGATATATGCTAATAAATAAATTTATTTTAATTGTTTAATTAAAGTGAATTTAGATAGAGCAAATAGATATGGCAGTTACTGAATATAGTAACTGCCATATCTATTTTTATAAAAAGTAAAACTTAAGGATTTGGTAGGTTAAATAAAGGTGAAGAATAATATTCTTATCACCTACGACAATTATCTTATCATCTAGGAGTTATAGTTTTTTTATGTAATAGGGTATGTTGGGAGTTAAAAGGAGGTGTGTTGAAAGATTTAAGGATAATAATACAACTTATAATTTAATATATATAAATATATAGTCTTTTAGACAGAATAAATCAATTTAAAAAGATAAATTGATAAGGAAAATAAATTTTAAATAATTTTTAGAAAGTTAAATTGCTGCATATTTTATAGTGAGAGATAGAATAATAAATGGAAAAATTGTTCTTTGAAAACTGAATAATACTGTATATAGAATTATTTAACTAACTACAAAAAAATGGTATAATTTGTATATTGATAAACCTTAGTTGCATTATATTATGAATTAATTAGTAATTTTAAAAAAGGAGAGGATTTTATATGTTTGAAACTACTGGAATAATCAACGATGAACTGTTAAAGGAATTAAAAAATTATTTAGTACCATCTAAATTAAAGAGTTTTATTAAAATAATGGTTATTATATGTGCTCTATTAGGATTAATAAATATTTTTATAAGTATAGTATCGGCCGTTATTTTCTTTTTGGCAGCTGGTATTTTTTATTGCAGAATATTTTTATGCTATCAATAAGTTTTATAGAACAGTTATGCACCGAATGGAAGAAACTATTGGTAAAATGGAAACTAAGTACAAAGTATATTTTGATGAGGTAGGTGCGATAGTAAATAATTTAGACACAGCAGCAAAAGGCCATATGAAATATAATATATTTGTAAGATTTGTGGAGACACCTAATGTATATGTTATTTTTACAAAAGCCAATCAGTTTATTATTATATTTAAAAATTGCTTAGGTGAAGGGAAAGTTAATGGTTTTAAAATATTTATAAAAGAAAAGTGTGAAAATTTAAAATGAAAAAACATACCTATAGAAATACCGTATTATTCAAATGAATATGAGGCGTTTTTTCCTTCTCAATTCAAGGAAAATGAAGAGTATGTAGATATTGCGAATTAGAGAGTAAATTAGGTTTTTTGAAAATTGAATAGTACGGTACGAAAAGTAATTACAATTACATGGAGTTAAAATAGGAATGTAATAAAAAATAAATGCATATTAACGCACAATTATGTAATTTCATGAATATATTATAGTACACAAAAGAAGAAGGTGATTAATATGTGTTTTGGATTTGACGTATTCAACTTTGGATGTAATAGATGTTGTAGAAGATGTAGAAGATGTAGAAGATGTAGAAGATGTAGAAGATTCATATTTTAATAAATGAAAAATTAACTGCGCATAATTAAATTAAAATACCGTATTATTCAAAAATGAATATGCGGTATTTTTTTAGTTCGTAATTCAATGATAGGGTACACTATTAAGACTATCTCTATAAAATGGTATTTAAAAATTCAACAATGTGATATTTACAAAATATGTTATAATTAATTTGTAATAATTTTATATTGAGTATGTACAAAAAGGGAGAAATAAGGATAGAAAATAAAGACTGTATGTTTCGCAAAATAGTAAATAAAGAAGCGCCTTCAAACATTATTTATGAAGATGAACTTGTTTGTTATTTTTTAGATATAGACCCAATAAATGAAGGACATGTATTGATAGTACCTAAAAACACTACCATGATGTTGATGAGTTAGATGATGAGACTTTACTAAGAATTACAAAACTAACTATAACACTTATTAAAGTTATAAAAAAAGCATTTAATCCTGATGGATATACAATTATGCAAAATGGAGGTATATTTACTGATTTTGGACATTATCATATGCATGTATTCCCAAGATATATAGATGATAAATTTGTATGGACATGTAAAGAACTTGAGAATAAAAATAATTTAGATTCTGTAAAAGAAAATTTAAAAGTAATATTAGAAGGATTATAATGAAAATTGTATTTTTTTATTTAACTCAAACAAGATATAATTCTAATGAGTTACTTTTATTTGAATAATTACAAATTTAGAAACCTTTATTGTAATTAAATACAAAGATACCAAAACATGTATACAACCGTATGGGGGATAATATATAATAATAACGGGGAAGTTCTAATATTAGTAGTTGTTAAAGTTGATTAAGTAAAACTGCAAGCACTAAAATGGAAACGTTTCCTAAAATAAAAAAGGAGGGGATTTTATGAGGAGAAAAGGAGTGATTAAGTACCGGTCTCAATTAAGTATTTTCACTGTAATATTCTTCTGTCTAACTTTAGTACCTATTAAAGCTAAAGTAGTTAGTGCAGAAAGCTTATTAAAAAGTCCAGTAATTAATTCGGATGGTACTGTTACTTTTAATTATCAAGGAGATGGTACAGAAGATAAGGTAATACTTAAAGGTGAATTTACTGATTGGGCGGATAAAGATGCTATTGTTAATGATAAAAATATATGGTCTATTACATTACCAACTCCAAGTAAGGTTGGGTCTCAAGAATATGGATTTAATGCCTTTTATAAAAGTGGAGTTTGGAAGGGAGATTCTTTAAATACTATAAAAGCAACAAATGGTAACCCGGTACTTATAACACCTGGATATTATAAAATTGATAGTATATCTTCAGATTTAGAAGTTGGACAAACGTTGCAACTTAAAGCTGTTATGTTAAAAGATGACGGAAAAACAGAAGAAGCACAGGATGTTAAGTGGACAGTTGACAATAATGATAAAGTTGAAATTAGTGAAGGTGGACTTTTAAAAGCTAAGATTACAGCAGTACCAGAGGGCATAAAAAGTTTGCCAATTGTAGTTTCTGCAATAAAAGGGGATAAAACTTTAACTAAAACAATTAATCTTGTAAATAAAATTGTTAAAGTTGATGAAATTATTAAAGCAGATGAACTTATAGCACAACCTGGTGGAAAAAGTAAATGGTATATAGCAGGTAGTTTTCAAGGGTGGAATAATACTAATGCTGATACACAATTAAAGCATTTAGTAGATGGATTTTATGAATATTCTACAGTTCTTGACGCTGGAGACTATGAATTTAAATTTGTTAAAAATGGAACTTGGGATGGAGTCAGTAAGGGTGGGGACAACTTTAAACTTACTTTAGCTGAAAAGACAAAAGTGAACTTTTATGTAAATGAAGTCAAAAATGAAGTAAGAATAAATATTGCAGGAGTTGAAGGGATTACTCAGTATACTCCAAAACTAGATATTGCAAAATGGCCTAGATTAGTTGGTGACATTCAAAAAGTATTTGGAGAAGAAGCATGGTCACCAAATACCGCTAAGCAAATATTTGTAGATTATAATTTTGATGGAAGTCTTTATAAGATTCAAAGAAATATTCCAGTTGGAAAATATGAAGCAAAGGTAACTTTTGGAGGAAATTGGGACGAAAATTATGGAGCTGCTGATGCTAATTTAGCATTAAATACAGTAGACCCAGCAGATGTTGTTTTTTCAATTGATTATGCAGGTGACAAAATATTAAGACATAATTATAAACCAGTTGAAGGAGAATACGATGGGTTAATTAATAAGTCAGCAATAAAATTCGATTCAAGAAGTGTTACTTATAAGAAACCTTTTGGAGCAATAAAAGAAGAGTCAGAAGATTTAACATTAAGAATAGGTGTTGCTAAGGATGATGTTCAAGTTGCAAAGCTTGAATTAATAGATGGCAAGGGCGTAGCAAAAAGCTATGAAATGAGAAAAGCAACAACTATTGGAGAGATAGATTATTATGAAGTTTATATTTCTAAAGATGAGCTATCATCTATAGGCGTATGGGGATATAAGTTTATACTTGTTGATGGTAAAACAAAAATGGAGTATGGTGATGATGGGATAAGTGGAGGAACAGGTTCTGCAACTGAGGAAGGTGCATTGCCTTATAATTTAACTGTATATGCTAAAGATTATAAAACTCCAGATTGGATGAAAAATTCAATAGTATATCAAATTTTCCCAGATAGATTTTTTGATGGTAATAAAGATAATAATAGAGCAAAACTTGTAGATGGTGTACGTGGATTTATTGGACTAGATGGTAGTTTAAAATCATATCAAATGCAATATTTTGATGGTGGAGTAGATAAAGATCCAGCAGCATCACAAGTATGGGGAAGTTGGAGTGATTATCCAGAAAATCCAAGACATTCGACACCAGAAAATAAACCATATTATCCAAATTCAAAAACAGATAATATTTGGACTAATGAGTTTTATGGTGGAGATATTCAAGGGATAGAACAAAAACTTGATTATTTAAAATCAATTGGGGTTTCGGCTATTTATTTAAACCCTGTATCTTGGGGAGCATCAAATCACAAGTATGATGCAACAGATTTTAAGTCATTAGATCCTATGTTTGGACAACCTGTGTACAATAAAGCAGGTGATGCAACATCAGGATTAAATTATGAAAAGACTAGAGCAGCCTCAGATAGAATTTATCAAGCATTTACGAAGGCTTCAGATAAAAAAGGAATTAAATTAATTGCAGATGGAGTATTTAATCATGTTGGAGATGATTCCATTTATTTTGATAGATATGAAAAGTATCCTGAAATAGGAGCTTATGAGTATTGGAAGAGAGTTTGGGATAAGGTTAATGATGGTATGTTACAAGATAAGGCAGAAAAGGAAGTTAGAGATTACTTTACATCACTTAATAATCCTGTAACTGGTAAGAAATATTCATATCCACAAGATTTTGAATTTACAACTTGGTTTAAAGTTGAAAATCAATTGGTAACAAGAGATAAGGATGGAATAACTATTGATCCAAAAGATCAACATTATAAATATGAAGGTTGGTGGGGTTATGATTCATTACCAGTAATGGAAGCTAGAGAACCTCAAATTGGAGATAGTTTAGCTATTTCAGGTCAACATGAATGGAATAATATAAATTTTAGAGAAAATATAATAGGCTATGATTTAAATGGATTAAGTGATTCTGATGCAAATAAACAAATGCAATTTGCAAACTCTCAAAGATGGATGTGGATGGGATCAAGCGGTTGGAGATTAGATTGTGCACCAGATGTTTCAACTGATACATGGAAGAAATTTAGAGACGCTGTTAAGTCTACAGAAGGAAGATTAGATGTTAATGGCAAACAAATTGACAATCCTGTAATATTAGGAGAAGAATGGGGAGTAGCAACTAAATATTTACTTGGAGATCAATTTGATTCAGTTATGAATTATCAATTTAGAGGAGCAATTCAAAATTATATAATAAATGGTAAGGCAGAAGATTTTAATAATGCTTTAGAAATTATAAGAGAAAATTATCCGAAAGAAGCTTGGGAAGCAATGTTAAACCTTGTTGATTCTCATGATACAATTCGTAATTTAACTAAAATTGATAACCCTACATGGGACGAGGAAAATACAAAAATTGCACCAGATGCATCAGATAAGGCGCTTAAGTTACAAGCTTTAACTGCTATATTCCAAATGGGATATCCAGGAGCGCCAACTATTTATTATGGTGATGAAGTAGGAGTTACAGGAACTAAAGACCCAGATTCTAGAAGAACTTTCCCTTGGGAAAGATTAAAGGAAAGCAATGGGGATTACTCAGCAAATGGAAGATATAAAGAGTTATTTGATGTCTATAAGAAATCTACAGAGATAAGAAATAAGAATCTTGATATTTTTGCAACAGGTGATATAAAAACTGCATATTCAAAAGATAGTGTTATTGCATATGCTAGAAAGAGTGACTCAAAAGGTGGTTTATTAGTTTTAAATCAATCTGATAAGGAAAAGACAATAGTAGCAGATGTTACTGGATTCTTACCTAATGGATTAAATTTAAAGGATGAACTATACGGAGATGTTAAAGCAAAAGTTATTGATGGAAAAGTAACTATAACAATACCAGCAGAAACAGCATTTATGATGGTTTCAAGCAATAAAATTGTTAAAATAGACAAAGTAGATGGCTTAAAGGCAGAATCATCTAAAGGACAAGTTGATTTAACTTGGAATAAGGTAAATGAAGCAACTAAATATAATGTATATAGAACTAATCTGGAAGTAGAAAAATCAGAAAAGGTTGGAGAAACTACTAAAAATTCATTTAAAGATACAGATGTAGTAAATGGAACTAGATATTATTACTATATTACAGCAGTTAAAGGGGATAGTGAAAGTGATTTTAGTGATTCTATAACTGTATTACCTTCATTTAATATTGAAGCAGTAAGTACACCTAATACAGTAAAAGATTTAACTATTGGAGTAGGTAATAAGACTGAAGAAGTACAAGTAATAATTTCAGTTCCAGGATTAACCGATGATTCAAAATATGCAGGAATTGAAGTTCCTAATATGGAAGCAAAATTATCATATTATAAAGATGGAACTTCAGTTGATAATGCAACAAGTATAAAATTAAGATATAAAGAAGATACAAGTGATGGTAAAAAGGTTTATTACGGAAGTTTTGAACCAACAGAAGTAGGAATATATAAGTATTTTGCAAAGGCAACTACAAATACAGGAGATAGTTATAAGCTTTCAGATGAAGTTTCAATGAAAGTTATTGCAGATGGAAAGGATACAGTAGCACCTTTAGCACCAGTCTTAAAGGATATACTAGTAGAATCAAATAGAGTTAAACTAGAGTGGAATTTAGGTGGGGATGAAATAGCTGGAATTGAAGTCTATCGTAGTGCAGATGGTAACAGTTTTGTTAAAGTTGCAACTTTAGATTCAACTTCAAAGGAATTTATTGATTATACAATAAATAATGATAATAATTATAGCTATAAAGTTTCTGCTTATGATAAAGCTTATAATAGAGAATACTCAGTAGTAAAAGAAGTGACACCAAAACTTGTTATGGTTGATGTAACTTTAAACTTACACATACCAAATTACACTCCAGCTACAGATGATATCTTTATTGCAGGAGATCTTAATGGTTGGAATGCAAGTGGTGGAAAGCTTACAGTTCCAAGTGGAGCTACAAGTCGTGATGTAGTTGAGTATAAATTTAAAATGATGGCCGGAAAATCAATACAGTACAAATATACTAGAGGTTCATGGGGAACAGAAGCTTTTTCAAGTCATAATAGAAAAGCTGACGATACTGAAGATTATGGTAACTGGGCATATAGCTCAACGGATACAAATATGAATTTAACAGTTAAAAATCAAGGTGGAAATTCTATGGTTATTGATGACTATATTCTTCGTTGGGGAGATATGCCAATGATGATTTCGATGCCAAGAATATCTTATGGAGATAATATTGAATATACAACAGATAAAGAAGACTTTACTTTAAAAGCTAAAGTTCCATTCGGAGTTGCATGCACAATTAATGATGAAGATTTAAACAAGCTATATCCAAATGCAATGGACCAGTATGGAAATATATTAGTTAATGGTATTAAATTAAAACCAGGAGTAAATAACTTTAAAATACACGTTGAACCTACTAAAGAAACATTAGAGTTACCTTGGTACACAGATCAAGGTAGAGCGGGTCAAGCTACAAAAACAATAAATATGAGTATAACTTATACAGGGGGAGGAGTAACTCCACCAACAGATGTAATTGTAACCGGAGTTTCATTAGATAAAACTTCAGAAACTATAAAGGTAAATGAAAGTTTAGAATTAAAGGCAACAGTATTACCTGAAAATGCAACTAATAAAAATGTTACTTGGATATCAAGTGATGAAAAAATAGCAAAAGTAGATGAAAATGGTAAAGTTGTAGCAGTTTCATCAGGAAAAGCTACTATTACAGTTACAACTAAGGATGGTGATTTTAAAGCTACTTCAGAAATTATAGTAAATAATGAAGAAGTAACGCCACCGACAGATGTAAAAGTAACTGGAGTTTCGTTAGATAAAACTTCAGAAACTATAAAGGTAAATGAAAGCTTAGAATTAAAGGCAACAGTATTACCTGAAAATGCAACTAATAAAAATGTTACTTGGAAATCAAGTGATGAAAAAGTAGCGAAAGTAGATGGAAATGGTAAAGTTGTAGCAGTTTCATCGGGAAAAGCTACTATTACAGTTACTACAAAAGATGGTGATTTTAAAACAACATGTGAAATTACTGTAAATCCTAAGTGGACTTTAATAAATAGAATACCAACAATAGCTGCAAGTGATGTAGCAATAACAGTTGGAGATACATTTGATCCACTTAAAAATGTAACTGCAAGTGACTATGAGGATGGAGATTTAACTAAGAACATTAAAGTAGTTGAAAATCAAGTAGACACTACAAAGGAAGGGGAGTACAAAGTAGTTTACCAAGTTAGTGACAGTAAAGGTGCCATAACAACTAAGCCAGTTATAGTTACTGTAAAAGCAAAAGAAGAGGTAGCACCACCATCAGAAGTAAAAGAAAAAGAGGACGCTAAAATCCCGGAAAGTAATGGGAGAACAATTATTGAAAAAATTGAAAATCCTAATGGGAAAAATGAGATTTCTATAAAAGAACCATCAAATGAAATAAGATTAGAAATTAAAGATATTGAAGCAATTAAAAATGGTATAGGAAGTTTTGAAATTAAAAATGGAGATAGTGTTATATTAATACCATTTGAATTAATTGACAAATCATTAATAACAGAAGGTTCAAGTATTATTTTTGAAATGAAAGTTAATGAGAACAGTGATTTAACAAAGGGAATGAAAGCTGTTAAAAAGGTATTTGAATTCACTATAGGAGTAAAAAATGGTGATAATATTGTTAGTATTCATACATTTAAGGCTGGAATGGCATCAGTGACATTGAAGCTTTCAGATGAAGATTTAAAAGGTCTTAATAAGGATAAATTAGCAGTATTTTACTATAATGAAGAAACAAAGACATTTGAAATTTTAGAAACAACAATAAATGGGAATGAAGTTACATTTAAAACACCTCATTTCAGTAAATTTATAGTTGCAGAAAAGATTACTAATGCTGATGGAGTAATACTACCTAAAACTGGTGGGAATAATACTGAAAATATAATAATTATTGGATTATTATTTGTTGGAGTAGGAGTGGTTACTTTAAGAAAAAGAAAAAGCCGTATTAACAATTAATAAATTTGATATTTAGTATAATTTATTGTAGAAGGCTACTAACGTTAAAGTGTTAGTAGCCTTTTTTATTAGTTTAATATTTGAAATATCTGCATAGATATTTTATTGAAACAACTCGAAAAGCTAAAGAACTAAATTTTAGCCATATACTAATTAATGATGGCTGTGGTACAATAAAATTGTTAATTTTAGGCAACACTCTTTCGGCTAAGAATGTACATCTGACATTTATTTCTGCTTTAACAAATTTTGCAGAAGTAAAAAGTACAGAGGAGTATTTAGAAAAATACAAACAAGTACAATGAGTTTAAATATTAAGGTATAAGATAGTAAAGGGGATGAATGTATGGAAAATATAGCACTTTTAGTTGTAGATGTACAAAATGCATTAGTATTAGGAGGACCTTATAACAGAGAAGCGGTTATAAGTAATATTAAAAAATTAGTGCAAATAAGTAGAGAGAATGAAGTGGAAGTAATTTATATTCAACATAGTGATGAAATTGGTGGAGAATTAGAACCAAACTGTGATGGATGGCAGATTTATAAAGAAGTAGCTCCAATTAATGGGGAGAAGGTAATAAATAAAAATTATAATTCTGCTTTTAGAAATACAACATTAAAAGAGTATCTAGATAGTAGAGGAATAAACAAGTTAATAATCACAGGTATGCAAACAGAATATTGTATTGATACTACTGTTAAAGTAGCTTTTGAATATGGATTTAAGCTTATTATTCCAGAAAATACAAATACAACTTTTAATAATGGTAATATGTTAGCAAAAGATTTATATGAATATTATAATTTTAATATATTTAAAAATAGATTTGCTATTATAGAAAGTGTCGACAATACAATAGAAAGATTAATAAAAAATTAGAATTATTAAAAATTAAATTATTTGTAAAATTAATTTACAGTGGGAGGTGCTAATTATAGAAGGCAAAATACTTAGAAATTTTATTCTAGCAACTGGGATATGGACGGGTGTTATTATGGCACTTATAGTATATGCTCCAGGTATGATAAGTAACATGTGGAATTCAATCATTGTAGTAATAGGATTGTTTATTTTATGGTTCTTTGTTAACACGTTTATCATTGTATATTTTTAAAAAAAATCCTAGGTAAAGTTATGAATTTAATTAAAGAGGAGAATTAGATAGTATGGTTAAGGTGAATAGGAAAATAGTAAAGTGGATTGCTATTATAATATCTACTTCATCTATTGGTGCAGGGATATTTTTTTGCGTAGTTTCCTATAAAATGAGTTTGATACCTTCTATGACATTTGAGGAAATGTTAAGTTATACAACAAAAAACAATGATGAAGCTAGAATAACAGTTGGCACTATAAAAGATGGGAAAATGGAATTTGTAGTCTATGGTAACGATGGAGAGGTGCTACCAAGTGAAGAACACGAATATGAAATAGGTTCATTGACAAAAACATTCACAACTAGCCTTTTATGTAAAGCAATTGATGGAGGTAATGTAACTTTAGATAGTTCAATTGATGACTATTTGAACTTGGCACCAAAGGAATATTATCCTACTTTAAGAAGACTTGTAACACACACTTCTGGGTTTAAAGGATATTATTTTGATGGACAAATGATATCAAACTTTTTTAAGGGTGAAAAAAATGACTTTTATGGTATTAGTGAAGAAAAACTCAATAAGAAAATTAGTAAAGTAGCACTTAAGAATAAGGATTATGACTTTAACTATTCTAACTTTGGCTTATCAGTGGTAGGAAGTGTCCTAGCAGAAATATATGATACAGATTATACTACGCTGATGAATTCTTTTATTAATAATGATTTAGGACTTCAAAATACTAAGATTTCTGATGGTACTGGAGCTATAGAGGAATACTGGCATTGGAATGCTAATGATGGGTACTTACCGGCAGGAGGGCTTGTTTCTACCATTACAGATATGATGAAGTATGTTCAATTACAAATATCAGAGGAAAAACAGTATCTTTCACAAGCCCATAAAACTATTGAAAACATAAATGCAACATCAAAGAGAAATGAAAAAATGGGGATTAGAATGGATGCAGCAGGTATTGGATGGATGATTGATCGGGAAAATAATATTGTTTGGCATAATGGGGGGACAAGTAACTTCAATAGTTATATTGCTTTTGATAAAGAAAAACAAGTAGGTGTTGTTATATTATCAAATCTTTCTCCAAGCTATAGGATCCCTGCAACTGTAATGGGAGTGAAACTTATGAAATCATTACAAGGTGAAGTTTAAAGAACTGGTGTTGTTGAACAATATCCTTGTAATACGAACTAGTTTAATAGTGAATATATAAAATATGGACAAGTTATCGGAGGAGGTCAATAATGAATATTAATTTAAATGAATACTTTAAAAAACAAAAAAAATTTAGTGGTAATGTATTGTTATCAAAAAATAATGAAATTATATTTAATGAATCATATGGATATTCAAATAAAGAAAAAGGAATAAAAAATACACCTCAAACAAAATTCATGATTGGTTCTATGACAAAGGCAATAACTGCATTATGTATTATGCAGTTATCAGAAAAAGGTATGCTTTCAACACAACAGAATATTGAAGATTATATTCCAGACTTCTACAAGGGTCATGGAATTACAATTCATCATCTTCTGAATCATACTTCTGGTATACCTAACTACATAATGTTAAAAAAAGAAATAAAATGGGGCGAACATCATACACCCCAAGAAATACTACAAATTGTAAAAGGTTATAAATTGAAATTCCCTATTGGTGAAAAATGGTCGTACAGTAATACTAATTATCTTATTCTTGGATTGATAATTGAAATAGTTTCTGGAATGAACTATCACCAATATGTTAAAAATTATATATTTATTCCTGCTAAAATGAATAATTCAGGTTTTATAGACGAGGAACAAAAAAAAGTAGCAAATAATTATATTAAGGGTGAAAAAGGGTTCTATATGGACCCATCAATGTTCTTTGCTTGTGGTGATATTGTATCAACTGTTGGTGATTTTTATTTGCTTGATAGAGCAATTCAGGACGGTAAACTATTGAAAACTCAAATAGTAAAGGAAATGCAAAAGCCTCACCATAATGGTAAATATGTGAAATATGGATATGGATTATTTGTGAAAAACCATTTTGATTGTAAAAGTATATGCCATGGTGGGTCAATTCCAAATGGTTACACTTCTCATTTTGAGAAATATATTGATGACGATATTACCATTGTTGTATTAAGCAATGATTTAGTAAAATACACATGCTTATCGATGAAAGATACTGGTGGTACATATATAAGTAGAGAGATTGCTTCATTAGTTTATGGTAAAAAGTTAGGTGCTTTTAAGAAGATAATTTAAAAGAGATTCTTAATATAGGTAGTTACTACACATTCTTAAAATATTACAAAAATAAAATTAAAAATATATTTATAGAAATACCGTATTATTTAAAGTGAATAAGCGGTATTTTTTAGTTCGCAATTCAAGGATATTTTTCTTTACTATACCTACCTATATAGTTATTACTCAGCCCTAGAATCATTTAAAAGGTATATTAAATAGTCCTATTTATTATAATGAATTGAATTCTATACCTTGGGTTGGCTATTTATACTAATACGTAATTTACACAATATGCTATAATAAGAATATATTTGTAATGGAGCGAAATTGTAATCAGTAAATAAGAAGATATAGAGGAGATGTGAAATGAATAAAAAGCTATTTTTGAAATTAGGATTATTGTTATTATCTCTGTCACTTGTTGCATGTGGGAAAAAAAATAATTCAGTAGGAAAAGATGATTCTTCTAAATCAAGTATAAACCAATCAGTTAGAAGCACTGAGAGTTCGGAAAAAGAAAGTGTAAAAACTCCCCCTCCATCTGCTGAAAATCCAGTAGAAAGTAAACAAAAGGATCAGAATACTCAACAAAATACTCAACAAAATGCAACTAAAAATGAGTTGCTCATTGTTGCAGGGAATAATACAGTACCGGGGGTTTATGAATATTATTTAAAGGACGTTAATCTTACACCAAAAATCGAGCCTTCAATTATTACTGAAAGCTCTTCCTGTTATAAGGTGAAGACTGAAAATAATATTTATATAGATTTTATTCTAAATGTGCACAATTTGAATGATAAAACTAGAATGGCAGAGGACACAATCACTGCAAAGATAAAAACCAACAGTAATGATTATAAGTGTTTTTCTATTGCAGAAAGTGCTAATGGTCATAATTTAGAAAAAGATAATTCAATAAAACCACTTGAAACGAGAGAAATTCATTACGTAGCTGAAGTTCCTAAAACAGAAGCCACTGGTGAAATAACTCTTACCTTAACTATCAATGGAAAAGATTTTAGTAATAAGTTTCATTTAGAAGGTATGATGCCTTAGAAAGAATATATAGAAACTGGTAGAATACTAAAAAAAGAAGGATTTGCACAATTAACTATCGAAGATGTATTTTTTACTGATAGATTTGAACCATCTTAGGATATTACGAACGAATCAAAAGAGCAACTCGGTTGCTCTTTTTTTGTTAATTTAGTTTTGACGGATTTTACTAATTTTTAATTAAAAATCAACACAGTCTTATAAAACCGCCTAATATAATTTAGTTTACATATTAATTATACACGAATAAAAACAGGGGACAAACAATATTTACTAAAAAATAAGTTAGTAGGAGAAGCCTTGGATATAACATGTTGTTTAATATATTTTAACTGGATATAATAATAGATTTAGAAAAACTTTATAATATGAAAAGCATAGAAATAATGCCTCCAGTTATTGAAAAGATATCATGTTTTATGCCAACAAGGTGGGTAAAGCAGTCAATAATAGATATTTAGAAAGGTGGAAGCATTAAGGAGATATATAAATATTTATTTGTAATATTATTATTTGCAGTGGCATTTTTTGTTATACGAACCTACAAAACTTCTAGGGAAGAAAAGAAGTTTTGTATTATCCAAATAAATTATAGTTTTATAAATTCAACATTCATTTTATCAAATCTACAAACATATTTATAACCAATATCCCTAAGGATATTATGAACATATTCAAAATTAAAGGCTACTTGACCTGGATTATGTGAGTCAGATCCAACAGTAATAATTTCTCCTCCTAAGTCCTTATACATTTTAAGGATGTTTACAGAGGGAGTTAAATCCTTAAGATTATATCTAAAAGAAGATGTATTAAGTTCAATTCCCTTACCATTTTGAATAACTTTTTTAAGAATAGCTTCTAAATAATCAGAAAATAAGCTATCATCTAAAATATTATTATAGTTACCATATCTTTTGATTAAATCAAGGTGTCCTAAAACAGAATAATCATTAAAAGAACTAATTATTTCTAATAAAGTTTTATAGTAACCTTCATAGGCCTCATATTGAGTTTTACCCTTATGGAAATCTCCAGTAAATAACTCATTTTTATTTATAGTATGAATAGATCCTATAACAAAATCAAAATCATGTTCTCTTATCTCTTTAGAACATCTATCTAATATATGAGACTGAAGCCCCATTTCAATTCCTTTTTTAATAGAAATAGCATTGGCGTATTTATTTTTAAAAAAATCTATTTCCTCAAAATATTTATTGTAATCAACCTTAACATTAGGGTTGCCGATTACATCATAATCTACATGATCTGTGAAACAAATTTCTTTAAGCCCTAATTCTATTGATTTTTCTATCATATCCTTCATAGGGGTATTTGAATCAGCTGAATAACTACAGTGCATATGGTAATCATAAAACATAAAAAAATCTCCTTTATGAATATTAATATATTCTAAATTATACTATATATAATTATAAAATTATATATAGTGGACCACTAACCTCAATATTTACATTGGGAGTGGTCCTTTTTTATTTAAGGATAGATTCATATAATAAAAGCATAAGAAGTATTAAGGAGTGTTGTTAAATGAGAATTGGAGTAATAATGGGTGGGGTATCTTCAGAAAGAGAAATATCCTTAATGTCGGGAAGAGAAGTGTTAAGGAATTTAAATATTAATAACTATAAAGAAATAATACCAATATTAATAAATTCTAAAAGTGAGGTTATTGAAAAAGTTAAGGGCATTGATTTTGCATTTATAGCATTACATGGTCATTTTGGTGAAGATGGAACAATTCAAGGCTTGCTTGAATCTTTAGAAATCCCTTATAGCGGATGTGGGGTATTAACTAGTTCGGTTTGTATGAATAAAGGACTTACTAAAAGAATTATTCAAACTGTTGGAGTTAAAACAGCACCATGGATTACAGTTAAATCAATAGAGGAAATTAATTATGAAAAAATAAGAACATTTGATTATCCTATTTTTATAAAACCTAATAATGGTGGATCTAGTGTGGCAACTTTTTGTGTTAAATATGAGAAGGATGTAGAAAATGCTGTAAGAGAAGGTCTAAAATATGATAATGAGGTTATAATAGAAAAATATATTAACGGAGAAGAAATTACCTCGTTTGTTTTAAATGGAGAAGTTTTTCCAACTGTAATTATAAAGGCTAAAAATGGTGAATTCTTCGATTACTCATCTAAATATGATAAAGGTGGTGCAGAAGAGACAGTTGTAAAATTAGAAGAGAGCTTACAATCAAAGGTAAATGAAATTTCAAAGAATATTTGGGATGTTTTAGGTTGCAAGAGCTATTGTAGAATTGATATGATAGTAAGTAATGGAATACCATATGTACTTGAAGTTAATACATTGCCAGGTATGACAACTTCAAGTATTATTCCTAAAAGTGCAAAGGCAAAAGGAATAGAATTTAGTGAATTATTAGACAAGATAATAGAGTATTCACTTATTTAGGAGTTGAAAAAATATTGATATTTTCTAGTTTCGTTTTTAATAAAGAAGAACCTATCTATTTACAAATTGAAAACTATATAAAAGATATGATTAAAGATGGTATGGTTGTTAATAATGGAAAACTACCAGCAACAAGAGAACTTGGAAAACTTTTAAATGTGAGCCGTAATTCAGTAATAACTGCTTATGAAAACCTGGAATGTGAAGGTGTAGTATATACAATAAAGGGAAAAGGTACATTTATTTCTATAAAGAAATTTATTAATGAAGATGGTTGGAAAGTAAAATGGGAAGAAAGAACTAATAGTTATGGTAAACTTGCAGAAAAATTGGATATAGTTAAACATGAAATTTCCTGGGAAAAGAATTTAATTTCATTTAAGAGTATTTCGCCAGATGGAAATCTTTTTGATATGGATGAATTTAAAAAAGCTTTCCTAAATAGAATCTCAATAGAAGGTCACAAAATATTGAATTATGGATATGCAAAAGGTTATAAGCCATTAATGGAATACCTTTTAGAATATATGAATGGAAAGGGGATTCAAACAAACAATAAAGACATTATAATAACCAATGGATTTACAGAAGGGCTAGAAATGTTACTTACAGCTTATACAAATCCAGGAGATAAGATTATATGTGAAAATCCCACGCATAACACATCTATAAAGATTATGAAAGTTCATGGGTTAGATATAGTTGGAGTAAATATGAAACAAGATGGAATAGATGTTGAGGAGCTTGAAGATAAATTAAAGTTAGGCGGAATTAAGTTTGGATATTTAATTCCTTCATATCATAATCCTACAGGCATAGTAATAACTGGAGAAAAAAGATATCAAGTTTATAATATATTCAAAAAATATAATGTTCCAATAATAGAGGATGGATTTAATGAGGAACTTCTATATAATAGTACACATATTTCTCCACTTGCGGCTTTAGATAAAGGTGGAAGCGGAGTTGTTTATATAGGAAGTTTCTCAAAAATATTATTTCCAGGAATTAGAGTTGGATGGATAGTTGGAGATAAAAAGATAATAGAAACCTTAGAAAGCGTTAAAAGATGCAAAAATATTCATACATCATTTTTAGATCAAGGAATATTATATGAATATTTAAAATCT
Organism: Clostridium gasigenes; assembly: GCF_017348895.1. Lineage (NCBI taxonomy): Bacteria > Bacillati > Bacillota > Clostridia > Eubacteriales > Clostridiaceae > Clostridium > Clostridium gasigenes. The sequence goes on along the minus strand of NZ_CP071376.1, from coordinate 3,832,727 downwards.
GGAGCTTTTGAAAAGCATGTTAAAAAAGTGAGGAAATCTTATAAAGAAAGATACGAATTTGCATTAGAATGTATAAATAAATATATCAAGCCAACCTTTATATACGGAGAGGGAGGCTTGCATATTTATATAGGAATAGATGGTGTAAATTCAAGAGAACTACTTCAAAAATGCTATAAAAGAAATGTTATATTTACACCAGGAGATATATTCACGGTAGATAATACTGGAAAAAATACATTAAGACTAGGTTTATCAAGATTAACTTTAGAAGAAATTGAAGAGGGAATTAAAATTATTGGCGAATGTTTAGAGGAATATAGAAATATAGGGAGGATAGGATTATGAGGGATAATAAATTGATGTATCTATATTTGTTTATTTGAAAAAGATATATTAAGGGGAAATTATTAAAATTTTATTAAGAGTATTGATTTGAAACAAAATTGACAAATTTCTATTATACAATTAGTTTAAAGGAGATGAGTGCTAATGGAAAACAAAATAGAATTTGTAAATTCAAAACATATTGATAATTATTTAGGTTTACTTAAGCAGTTTCCAAAAGAAAGAGAATATGATTTTGACATAGCCTTAAAACTGTTAAGTATTGAAGAAGTATATTGCATAACTAAAGATTATATAAATGAAATGGGTATTAATTTCAAGGAATTATTAAAAGATTCTAGGATAGCTAAGAATGGATTGTTTATTTGTGAACTAGCATATAGTTTAGTAAGTAAATTTTTTCAAGTGAAATCTATTTCAAGTACTAGAAAATTAGATTCAGATACTAGAAATTTTATAATTGACTTATTATATATGTATAATCCGATAGAAAATAAAGTAAATGGACTTTAAGAGGAGGATTTAAAATGGGAATAAAACAAACAGTAGAAATAACAACAATGATTGGAAGAGTTAAAAAATTGACAGCATTAGGATTAGATGATGAAACTATAATTAGTATGTTAGGAATAACAAAAGAAGAGTTTGAAGAAATAAAAAAATACTCAGCAGAATAGTTAGTGATCAAAAATGACCTTACAAGAAGTTTTTAATTATTACTAGATATTTAGCACAATAAAATAGTACTAAAAAATATTAACTATTATTGACACTATACAAGGTTTAGTATAATATGATAATAAGAGGAAAATATACAAGGTTTTATATTTTAAAATTACAATAGTAAGGAGTCAATATGGTTAAAGTACTAATTTTATATTATTTAAATATTAAAGCTACACATGGATATGAAATTCAAAAGTTTATACAAGCAAGTGGGTTTGAAGCCTGGACAAATATTAAAGCTGGCTCAATATATTATGCTTTAAGTAAAATGGATAAAAATGGAGAAATAAGATTAGTAAGGGAAGAAAACCGAGGGTCAAGGGTAAGGCGTATATATGAAATTACTGATTTAGGAGTAATTGAACTTAAGAAGGAAATTGAAAAAGAATTAGATAAGCCTTTAGTTCCTTTGAATATAGATAAATTTATTTTACCAATAACATTTAATAAATTAGATAAAGATGAAGCTATTAGTATAATTGAAGAGCGTATAAAAGAGCTTAATAAAAAGTTAGAATACTGGAATTATTGGAAAGGTATAAAAATAAATGATTGTAGTACACAAGTGGAAAGGCTTTCTTTTGAAATGACTATATGTAACTATGAATATGAAATTAAATGGCATGAAAGCTTAATTGAAGAATTTGATTTATATTGTGAATTAAGCGAAAAGAATGAAGTTATGATTAAAAGTTTTAATTTTGCAGAGTTAGATGAAAAGGATTCAGAGGATATTAATATCAATAAAGCAAGCTTAAAAGAATTAAAAAATATTATATTAAATGATCCTACTGGAGCTAAAAATGCTTTAGAAAGATTAATAACTATTATTGGAGAAGAAAAAAACTAAATATGTTTTTAAAATACTTAGCAATGATAAGTCATTGCTAAAATTTTAAGGTTAATACTAAAGGTTGTATATAAAATATTTAATATAGGGGTGCTAAAATGAAAAAAGTTTTAGAAATTAGAGAATTGAAGAAAAATTTGGGGGATAGACAAGTAGTAAAAGGAATAACATTTGATATTAGAGAAAAAGAGATTGTTGGATTATTAGGACCTAATGGAGCTGGAAAAAGTACAGTTACAAATATGATATGTACAATATTAAATATGGATGAAGGTTCTGTATCATTTAAATGCAAAGATGTTAAAGAAAATGAAGAAGAGTTTAAAAGGCAATTAGGTTTAGTTCCACAAGATATTGCACTTTTTTCAGATCTTTCTGCTTATGGTAATGTAAAGTTTTTCGGTTCTTTATATGGATTAAAAGGAAATGAATTAAAAGAAAGAGCTAAAGAGGCATTAGAGAATGTAGGTCTTTGGGATAGAAAAAAGGATTATCCGGATTCTTTCTCAGGTGGAATGAAAAGAAGACTTAATATAGCTTGTTCAATAGTGCATAGACCTAAAATATTAATTTTAGATGAGCCAACAGTTGGGATAGATCCTCAGTCAAGAAATAAAATATTAGAAGTAACAAAGAAACTTAGAGATGAGGGGACATCGATAATATATATATCGCATTACATGGAAGAGGTTGAGTCTATATGTTCAAGGTTAATTATAGTAGATGAAGGGATAATAATTGAGGAAGGAGATAAAGAAGAAATTAAGAAAAAATATAAGGAAAAGGGATTAAATAGTTTAGAGGAAATCTTTTTACACTTAACTGGAAAAGAATTAAGAGATTAGGAGATGTGAAGTTATGAGTGGGTTTAATGTATTATTTAAAATAGGGATGAAGAGAAGAATTAAGGATTCTTTTTTAATAAGTTATGGAACTGTATTTCCTTTGTTTTTAATAGGAATTCTTGGATATATGGCATCAAATTATTTTTCGGGAGAGAATAAAATAACTTCATACTATTATTATAGTATGGTAACTATACCTTTTTCTATATTTTTAGAATCAGTAACGCTTGTATATATTACAAGAGAAGAAAGCATGTATAAATGCGGAGAAAGGTTTATTATAGCCCCAATTAGTAAGACTGCTATAGTGCTATCTAAAATTATACCATCTACTATTTCTATAATGATCTATAATTTCATCTTAATGGGAATATGCAAATTTGTATTTAAGGTAGATTACTGTGGGAAGTTTTTTTATTTATATATTTTATTTTCAATAGTGGCGTTTATGTCCTGTGCAATGGGTACTTTTATAGGGGTAAGTACAAAAGATTTTATGCAAGTTAAAAATTTTATAAGCACTCCAATATTAATTATGGCAATGTTAGGTGGAAGTTTCTTTCCTATAGGATCTTTAGGAAGAACTGTAGAAATTATAAGTTATATATCACCATTAACGTGGATTAATAGAGGTATATTTTTAATGATTAACGATAATAGTATTCAGGTGTATCTAATAGCAGTAGGGATAACATTAGCTTTAGGTATAATATTTACCTTTGGAGCTGTTAAAAGATTTAGACGGGAGATGTTTCTATAATGGGTATATTAATAGTTGTAAATAATGAGTTTAGAAGAAGTTTAAAATATAAAAAAAAACTAATATTAGGATTGTTAATTCCAGTTATTTCAATAATAGCTGCAATAGCCATTAATAGTCTTATGAAACCTTCTATTAATATAGGGATAATTAATAATGGGTCAGGAAATATATATGAGGAACTCAAAGAAGAATCTAGTTCTATAAATGGATTAGATATAAAGACTGCAAATGAAGAAAGTATTAATACTGATATGATTCTTGGAAAATATATGGCTGTAATTCAACTAAATAAGGATGAATCATTCAAAGTAACTGCTTTAGATCTTGAGGTAAAGGAAAATATTGAACAAGTTATGAATGAATATTTTGCAAATAAAGAGCTAAAGGGATTTGAAAATGCTTTGTTAAAAATAGAAAATGAAAAAATGACAATAGCAGAGAGAAGTGGTGGGTTTATATTATTAACATTAATAATAACATGTACCTTATCAGCCTGTAATTTAATAAAGGATAAAGAGGATGGGATATTAAAACGGTTTTTAATATCTCCACATAAACCAATCATATATGTATTAGGAATATATTTATATAATCTCTTAAATACGATTGTACAAATAATAATAGCGATTATTATATTAATGAGTTTGCCAATAGATATTGGAATTACTGGAATGCAGTTACTTGTTATTGGATTTACTATAGCTATTATTGCAACCAGCTTAAGTAGCTTTATTGTTGCTTTATGTAAAAGTGACTTGCAAGCTAGTATAGTTGCATCTGTAATTGCTTTAATAATGTCATTACTAGGGGGCGTATTTTTACCTTTGGATAAAATGCCTACATCATTAAAGTATGTAAGTAATGTGACTATAACAAAATGGTTAGTTGTATTTATTAAGAAAATAGAACAAGGAGTAGATAATACTGATATATTAGTGCCAATGGCGATTATACTATGTTTATCAATAATAATGGTTATAGGTTCTTGTAAATTAGGCGAAAAGAAATTTGTTTAATTACAAATAATATAGTAAATTATGGTATAATTAAAAAGATAAAAATACTGACTTTCTATTTATTTACAGATGCCTAAGTTAGAAAAGTATAGAATTATTTGGAGGTAGTAAGGTGACAGATATTACATTTAAAACGGAAACAGTACGGTTTGTCTATAGAGTAGCTGGAATCATTATTCATAATAATAAATTGCTAGTTATGAAAGATGAAAACTCTCCATATTATTATATTCCAGGCGGAAAAGTTGGATTGCAGGAACTTAGCGCTGATGCAATAAAAAGAGAGATAAGAGAAGAAATTAATATTGATGTTAATGTGAAAAGAATGCTATGGATAGTAGAAAGTTTTTTCAAAGATGATGAGTCTGGAGAAAATTTTCATGAAATAGGATTTTATTATTTATTAGAATTAAATGATGAAAAAATATTTGAAAAAGGAAATGAGTTTATTATGACTGAAGGTGGGAAGCATAGACTTGTTTTCTACTGGAAACCATTAGAAGAAATTAAAGACTTATATTTATACCCTCTATTTATAAAAGAGAATATTTTGAAATTACCTAATAGCATTAAGCATACAGTTGAAAATAAATATTGATAAAATTTTAAATAAATCAAATAATAATAAATATTACGAGTTTATAATTGCAAAAAGCATTAACCAAATTATGGTTAATGCTTTTGAATTTGAAATTAATCCATTTTTTGAACGTTAAATGCTGTTGAACCCTTCTCTTCTTGTTGTATGTCAAAAGTTACATTTTGACCTTCATGAAGATCCTTATTATTACCTTTCTCTTTTACTTGAGAATGATGAACAAAAACATCAGCACCTTCATTACAGGATATAAATCCATATCCATTTTCTTCATTAAACCATTTAACAACACCGGTATAACTAGCCATTATTATCACTCCTTTGGATATATCTTATAGAACCGAGTAAAGGATATATATATTCATTTATTTAGATAGTTATTAGGATTGAATTTTATGTCCTGTATCTTCTATACAAATTTTAATTTCATCTCGTGTAGCAGGTTCATTATATATAACTTCAACGCTTCCACGTCCAAGGTCAATACAAACCTTATTTACACCTTCAATTTTTTCAAGAGCATTTTTAACTTGAGTTTTAACATTTTCATTAGTAAGATCATTAATAAGATAGTGTTCTCTTTCCATGTTATCGACTCCTTTCTAAAAAAAGTTATAAAAGTAGTATGCTCAAAGTAGGTTAGTTATATTACAATTAAATATATTTTAATATTTGAAATATTTTAATATCTTTAATAAATAGTTATGATATACTACTTATTAGAGAGATACAAATACAAGATAACATAAATAAGGAGGTACTTTAATGAGTAAGAAAAATGAAATTTATTGTTGTGAAATATGTGGGTCTATGGTTGAGGTTATTAATGGCGGAGGTGGAACACTTGTGTGTTGCAATAAACCAATGACATTACTTAAAGAAAATTCAGTTGATGCAGCTACAGAAAAACATATACCAGTTGTAGAAAAAATAAATGGTGGAGTAAATGTGAAAGTAGGATCAGTAACACATCCTATGGAAGAAAAACATTATATAGAATGGATAGAACTTATAACAACTGATGGAACAATTTTTAGAAAAGAACTAAACCCAGGAGAAGCTCCAGAAGCAACATTTAAATTTGATGGAGAAATAGAAACAGTTAGAGAATATTGTAATATACATGGACTTTGGAAAACTAAATAATATAAACTATGAAGGCTAGAATCAATAGAAATATTAGATTCTGGTCTTTTTTATTTTTAAAATAAATATTATTTTATATTAGGCATATTCAAATAAATACAACAATACTGATTTGTTATTTATTTGCATATGTCTTATTTTAGACTAGATATGATATTATAATCTATAGAATGGATTTTTAAAAAATAACAAGCAAATAAATAGAATAGGGTGAGTAGATGAATTTAAAAGAATTAGTAGATAAAGTATTAGATTCGGGATCTAACTTTAATAGAAAAGAAGGGGAGTTAATGTTTAATAAAGGGTTAGCCTCAAATATAAAAAGCAAAAAAATAGATTTTATATATAACATATATGGAAAAGTCAAAAATGAAAATAGTACTAGTGAATTCAATTCCCATATCAAAATAAATATTAAAAATGAAACTCTGCTAAGTTGTAAGTGTACTTGTAATGAATCTGAGGATAATTCTAAGCTTACTAATATATATGTATGTAAACATAATCTGGCAATAATGTACATGTTTTATGATTTAGCTAAAAAGAAAATAATAGGTGATAAAGAAAAAAGTGTAGAAGGTGAAAAAAGTGAAAATAAGGGTAATAGTATTTTAAAGTCAGTAAGAAGTAATAATGAAGTTTCGCCTCTTAACCTAGATATAAAACTAAAACATGTTAATGAGAAGTATGCAAACTATTATGAGGCTGAATTTAGAATAGGAAGAAAAAGTACTAATTTAATAAATTCACTAGAAGAATTTATTAATACAAGAAATCTAAATAGACCAAATACATTTAATAAAGAATTTACATATAAACCTTATGAGGATATATTTTGCGCTGAAGATGAATCGGTTTTGAATTTTATAAAAGAATACATAGAGTTAAGTAAAGATTTAAAAAATGGAAGTTATCAAATGGCAAAAGGAAAATCATTAAGAATTGCACCAAATACTTTAAGAAAATTTTTAAACCTAGTAAATTCAAAAAAGAAAATAGTCTTGAATTATGATTATTTAGATTACGCTTCAGAAGTTTTAAGAAAAGATTTACCAATAGGATTTAATCTAAAGTTAGAAGGGAATTTTTTTATTTTAAGAACAAAAAAGAAGTTTCCTATACCACTTAATGAAAATAATGATGTTTATATTTATGATAGAAAGTTATATATTCCGTCAATGGAACAGATAAAGTATTATAAACCCTTATATAATGAACTGAAAAGTACGGGGCAAATTAAGTTTAATAAATCAATAGAGGTATTAGAAAAATTAATTAATATACTAAAGAAAATATCGAATGAAATTACCTTGGATGAAAGAGTAAAGGAATTTACAGAAAAATTAACATTTCCACAGTTTCATTTTGAAAAATATGATAATAAGGTTTATTGCAGAGTTAAGATTAATTATTTAGGAGAAAAAATAGACTTAATAAATGAATCTAACAATAAAGGTTTTTTAAGAGATTTAAAAAAGGAAGATAAAATTTGTATGGAACTTGAAAGACTTAGATTTATAAAGAAAGAGGGTAGCTTTGTATTTATAGGGGAAGATGAGGATATTTTCAATTTATTATCTTTTGAATTAGAAAATCTTAGAAAATTAGGCGAAATACATTTATCTAATGAGTTTAAGAAAATGAGGTTAATAAATTCAACATTTATTGAGGGAGTAGTAGAAGAGGAAGACGGGTATTTTTCTTTTAAATATAATGTAGGAGATTTAAGTTTGAGAGAACTACAAAATTCTTTAAATGCAGTAAAGGAAAATAGAAACTTTTTTAAAACTGAAAAAAATGATTTTTTAGATTTAACAGATAAAAGAGTAGTAGGATTCTTAAATTTAATAGAAGATTTAAGTAATGGAGAAAAATTAAAAGAAGATATTATAAAAATAGATAGAAATAAGGCGCTTTATTTAGATAATATTATTAAAAATAAAGGTCTAGATTTTATCAAGGGGGAAGAGGCACTTAAAAGTATAAGAACAAGCCTAACTAATAGAGAACATAAAAATCTAAAAGCTCCTAAAGATTTAAATGCTACATTAAGATCTTATCAATTAGTAGGATATAATTGGCTTAGCGAATTATCTAATATGGGGTTTGGTGGGATTTTAGCAGACGAAATGGGTCTTGGAAAAACAATACAAACCATAGCATTTTTACTTTCAAAAAAAGAGAGCAAAACTTTAGTTATTACTCCAACATCTTTAATTTATAATTGGAAAGATGAATTTAGTAATTTTGCACCAACTCTTAAGATTGGTATAATTCATGGAAGTTTGGATGAAAGAGCAAAGGTATTAGAAAAGCAGCAGGAGTATGATGTGCTTCTTACTACCTATGGAACATTAAGAAATGACTTTGAAAATTATAAAAATAATATATTTGATTATTGTATTATTGATGAAGCTCAAAATATTAAAAATCCTACATCTCAAAATACAAACATAGTTAAAAGCATTAATGCAAAGTATAGAATTGCATTAACAGGAACACCTATTGAAAATAATCTTACTGAGCTTTGGTCGATATTTGATTTTATAATGCCTAGATTTCTTTATACCCAGCAGAAGTTTAAAGAAAAATTTATAAATACTGGTGGAAAGAATATTGAAGAATTAAAAACATTAATTAAACCATTTATATTAAGAAGATTAAAGAAAGATGTTGCAGAAGAACTTCCAGATAAAATAGAGAAAAAATATTTGGTGGAAATGACAGTTGCACAAAAACAAATTTATAAAAGTTATATGAAGGATGTTAAATCAAAAATGAAGTTAAATAAAGAAGATAAAATAACAATATTCTCTTATTTAACAAAGCTTAGACAACTATGTTTAGATCCATCAATTCTAATTAAAGAATACTCAGGTGGAAGTGGAAAGATAAAAGCCACAATTGATATTGTGAGTAATGCAATAGATTGTAATAAAAAGATATTAATATTTTCTCAATTCACATCTGTATTAAAGAAAATAGAAGAAGAAATATCTAAAGAAGATATAGAATATTTATATCTAGATGGTAGCGTTAAAGCCAAAGAAAGGATAAATCTTGTGAATAAATTTAATGAAAGTCCTCATATAAAAGTATTTTTAATATCTCTAAAAGCAGGAGGAACAGGATTAAACCTAACTTCAGCTAACTTGGTTATTCATTTTGATCCATGGTGGAACCCAGCTATTGAAGAGCAAGCAACAGATAGAGCTCATAGAATAGGGCAAAAAAAAGTTGTAGAAGTAATAAAATTAATTTCACAAGGTACTATAGAAGAAAAAATAGTGAAATTACAAGAAAGTAAAAAAGAACTTATTAATAATGTAATGAATGGAGAGGTAATGGATGGAAAAATATTAAGTAAGTTAACAGATGAAGAAATTTTGAGTCTTTTTAATTAGAAAAAATACTATATTGACTAGTTATTTCTTAAAAATTCCTTATAAGTATAGGATTCTGAATAATGGAAATATAACAAAGAAAGATAGGGGGAAGTGGATATGCTATTTTCCTTGGTTATATTTAGATTACAAGAACAAATAATTTGAAGATGTATATAATGATAAGGTCAGGATTATAAGATAGAAATTGAAAGTAATGTTTGTATAAATACCAAAAGCATAAGTGTATGTTTAAGTGCAAGAATATGAATAAAGAAAGTCTAACTAGATGCTTATCTTTTACTTAAGAGTTGAATCATTAAGCTTCAAAATAAATTTGAAAGGAGATTAGTTTGATGGCTGAAGAAAATAAAAAACCTACCTTAACCATCGGTATTCCAACGTTTAATAGGGGATTTTACTTAGAACAATGCTTAGAGTGGATTTATGGGGAAATTAATGATGACCCTAATATTGAAATTTTAGTATGTGATAACTGCTCTACAGATAATACTGAAGAAATAGTTAAAAAATATAAAGCTAAATATAGTAATTTAGTTTATTTTAAACAAGCTAAAAATGAAGGTTTTGCTAGGAATCTTAAGACAGTACTTGAATTAGCCCAGGGGAAATATATAAATCCTCATGGCGATGATGACTTTTTTAATAGAGGAATTATAACTGAAATTATTAAGTTAATTAATCAGAACGAGGATGTGTCTGTAATATATGCACCTTGGACTGGTTGCAATTTAACAGCTATTCAAGGAGTAGGCTTTAATGATTACTTAAACCAACTAAATGGTATTACTTTTATTACATCAATGATAATAAATAATAAACATTATAAGGAACTTGAAGATAAAGACAGATATATAAATACAGAGGTAAATCAGGTTTATATACAAATGGAGTTGTTAAAGAAAAATCCAAAGTTTTATATTTTGACTGGTAATATACTGAAATTAGGATCTGGACATGCACCTAGGATTGGATATGATTTACTAGAAGTTATAGGGGATTATTTTGATATATTATATGATTATGAAAAACATGGATTAGAAAAACAAACTATTAAAAATGAAAAAAATAAAATGGTTAATTCTGTAATAATACCAAGTATTCATGCTATAATTAGGAAAGAAATAGGCGTAGGTATACAGGGTATAGATGAATTTTTTACTAAATACTATTCTGAAGAAGATTATTTTGAGCAAAAATTAAATGAGATAAAGGGTTTATTAAAATCAATTAATTAGATATGTTGATAGAAAAATTTTCGATATTTGAAAAGGCCCAAGATGCCATAAAGATTTTATAAATCTTTATGGCATCTTTTTATCTGGATGTGCTTGAGAAATTGTTCATAGGGGTGGACTACATATTTAGATTATGTTAAGGTTAAGTGAATTAACATAATGGAGGCAGAAAAATGGATAAAAATGAATTTAGTAAGTTAAAAGAATTTGAAAAAGTTAACCATATAAAGAGAGATATGAGTAATGGTTGTAGTTTAAGTAAAGTAAGTACTGAAATAGGATTACATAAACAAGCAGTTAAGAAATTAATGGAAAGAAACAAGTACTTATTTATAGAAGGTAAATTTACACCTAATCAAGCAGTTATAGAAGCTATGGAGACTATTGGATCTGACAACATAAACTCTGGTAATGTAGAAATGCAAAATGAAAAAATTAAAGAACTAGAAGAACGTATAGAGAAATTAGAAACTTTATTAGAAGATATAGGTTCAAAATAAAAAATTCCTAAGGCTATAAAAAGTCTTAGGAATTTCTTAATTTAATTAATTAATACCAAGGAAAATTCAGGGAAATATAAATACAATAGGATAGATTATTTTTAAAAGAGTCTAATTTTATAAAAAAATATGGTAAAAAATAACTATATTAGATATAATTATAATTAGAGCGAAAAAATGAGAGGATAAGGAGGTATTTAAAGTGAAGATATTTAAAAATAAATATTCAGAGGTTAGAAGTGGATGGAAGATATCATTAACATTTATTGTTATGATAGCATTAACAATAATAACATCAATTATAGTTGGTATAGTGTTTATGGGGATTGAAATGGATAAAAATGGAGGAGATATTAATGCAGCTACATTAGCAATGCAAAGTAATCAAATGCATTTTGTTATTATGGCTATCTTTCAAAATATATGCGTAATTGGAACTGTATTTGTAGTTTGGAAAATATTTGAGAAGAAAAAAATAAAATATATGGGTATTACAAACATTATACCAAAGGAGGGCTTTAGCCAAAATGGCTATAAGGAACTTGGAGTTGGGTTAGCATTAGGTGCAGTTACAATTACAATAGTAGCTGTAGTCTTATTACTTATAGGAAGTGTAAAATTAGTTAATCCAATCACTAGTCCGAGGTTTAGTAGTAATTTAATAATTGGTCTTTTGGCTTTTATTGCAGTGGGGTTTGGTGAGGAAATATTTGGAAGAGGGTATTGTATGTCTGTATTGAAGCAAACAAGAAACAAGTGGGTAGTACTAATTGTTTCTTCAATAATATTTTCTGCTATGCATTTAGGAAATGCAGAAATAGGAGTACTTCCCCTAATAAATATATTCTTAATAGGAATAGCATTTGGGTATATGTTTATGAAATCATCTAATATTTGGATGCCAATTGGATTTCATATAACTTGGAATTATTTCCAGGGATATATATGGGGATTCCAAGTAAGTGGAAATGTAGTTGATGGAATGTATCAGCTAAAAACTGTTAAAGATAGTATTTTAAATGGAGGAGCATTTGGAGCAGAAGGTGGACTTATGGTGACTTTTGTAATATTATTGACTATAGGGTTTGTATCTATTTATTATAAAGATAAAAATATAGATGACTTTATTAATAATAAAGTTGAATGCTAAATAAGGTATTTTGAAAAAAATAATGAAATCCAATATGATGATTGATATAATTGTTATATTGGATTTTTTAGTTAAGTAGGTTTTTAAAGAATAAAATAATAAAAAGTAGAGGTGGAAAAATGACTATTTATAAATTAGATGAAAGAATTGCATTTCCATATCCAGAGTATGCAGAAGAAGATGGTCTTTTAGCTGTTGGTGGAGATTTATCTATGGATAGGCTATTACTAGCATATGAAAATGGTATATTTCCATGGTATAACGAAGGTGAAGAAATATTATGGTGGTGTCCAAAAGAGCGATATATCATTAGACCAGATAAAGTACATATTTCTAAAACTATGAAAAGAATTATAAATAGTGGAGAGTTTAAAGTAACATTTAATAATGATTTCTATGGGGTAATAACAAGTTGCAAGGAAATTAGAGAAAATGAAGAAGGGACCTGGATTACAGATGATATGAGGAATGCATATCTTAATTTATTTAATAATGGATATGCATCTAGTGTAGAAGTTTATAAAGATGAAGAGCTAGTTGGAGGAATATATGGAGTTAAAATAGGCAAGTGCTTTTTTGGAGAAAGTATGTTTTCAAAGGTTAGCAATGGATCTAAAATGGCATTAATAGCTCTATGTAAAAAGCTGGAAGAAGAAAAGTTTAAATTTTTAGATTGTCAGTTTCATACAGAGCATCTTGAAAGTATGGGTGGAGAATCTATTAACTGGAATGAATTTACAGGAATGCTTAAGTATTAATGGTATAACATTTAATCTTTAATAGTAAATTGATGAGTTCTACCCATGGTATATGCAAGCTTTATAATTGATTTTTCCTCTTCAGACATTTCTCTATTATATATTTTTTCAAATTGATTTATTAAAGAAGTAGTATTAAGTTTATATTTGTGCACTTTCTCTCTTTTAGGACGAGTAGGAGTATAAACTATAGGCTTTATATTAGTAGTATAAATATTCTTAAAAACTTCAGAAGTATAGTAGGCGTCATTAAAAGCATCATGAAACTCATTTTGAATAGGAATATTTAAGAGCTTAACTGCATTGCTCAAACCAATTCTTGATGAATTAGGAGAATTAACATATTTTGAAGTGTGGAGTTGAATATCAATATATTCTTTAGGAATTAATGAAGTAGATAATTTGTGAAACTCAATATTTCGTAAAAGTTCTTTAATATCAGCAATTCCCCAAACACAAAATATAGGGGTATCTTCTCCAATGAATCTTATAAAGTCTTTAAAAACTTTAGGAAAACTATTAGATAAATTTAATTGTTCATTATTTATTTTAGTTAAATCTTCTATATAAGGATGAATAGTAGGGTAAAGAGTTGGTTTAACTAGAGTATTAAATGTAGAAATTGTTTTAAAGTCCTCATTAAGTTTTAATGCTCCAATTTGAATAATTTCAAAAGGTAATTTTAAATAGTTATCTGTTTTTATAGATTTATTACTTGGATATTCTTGATTAAATTCTAAATCGTATATTATATAATTCATTTGGGCACCCACCTTATTTATTAAACAAAAATAATAGCTAGTTACTATTGAATATAACATACCATTAATATTTTTATATTACAATAAAAAAAATTAATAAAGAATCACCAGTTTAAATATTTGAATTTAGCTATAATAATAGTAGTTTTTTATTATTTTATAGAAGAATATATATTATTAATAGCAACTTATTTTCTAGCACAAAAAGAAAATAACCCATTCAAGAAATTATCTTGAATGGGTTTTAATTACATAGTTTTATGGAATGTTCTATTTACAACATCTAGTTGTTGTTCTCTAGTTAATTTTATAAAGTTTACAGCATATCCAGATACTCTAATAGTTAATTGAGGGTATAATTCTGGATGATCCATAGCATCTAATAAAGTTTCTCTAGCAAATACATTAACATTTAAGTGATGTGCATTTTGAGAAAAGTAGCCATCCATTAAGCAGCTTAGGCTTCTTATTCTGTCTTCTGGTGATTTACCTAATGCATCTGGAACTATTGAGAAAGTATTTGAAATACCATCTTGTGAATCTTCATAAGGTAACTTAGCTACTGAGTTTAATGAAGCAAGTGATCCACTACTATCTATTCCGTGCAGAGGGTTAGCGCTATCATTATTACTTCTATATTCAGAGCATCTTGAAAGTGTGGGTGGGGAAGATATTGAGTGGAATGAATTTAAATCACTTCTAAAAAGATAAATAATAAAAAAATGTTGACAACCTTTACAAAAGTAGATTATAATAAATTTATAGTTAGTAAACCAGTTTACAAACTTATGTTTACTTAACAATATATAATAAATTTTAGGAGGGTATTATGGAAAATAGATATGCAAATCATCCAGATGACTCAAAAAGATATACTACAAGTGAATTAAGAAATCATTATTTAGTTGAAGAAAACTTTAAGGATGATGAAATTAAATTAACTTATAGTCATGTAGATAGAATAATATTTGGCGGTGTTAAACCGGTTAACCAAGAACTTGAACTTTTAGCAGGAAAGGAAATGGGTGTTGATTATTTCTTAGAAAGAAGAGAAATGGGAATAATAAATATTGGTGGAACTGCAATTATAACTATAGATGGAGTTGAATATGAACTTAATAAGAGGGATGGACTTTATATAGGTAAAGGAAATAAATCTTTAAAGTTTAAATCGGTAAATTCTGAAGAGCCAGCTAAGCTGTATATAAACTCAGTGCCAGCTCATAAAGAATATAAAACAGTTAAGATTGATATAAATCAAGCGCAACCAATTAAATGTGGAGAGGCTGCTAATTTAAATCAAAGAACAATATATCAATATGTTCATCCAAATGTATGTGAAAGTTGTCAATTATTAATGGGAATGACTATTTTAGAACCTGGTAGTGCATGGAATACTATGCCGTGTCACACTCATGAAAGAAGAATGGAAGTTTACTTCTACTTTGATATGCAAGAAAATACAAGAGTAATTCACTTAATGGGCGAGGCTAATGAAACAAGACATTTATTAGTTAAGAATGAAGATGCAATTATTTCACCAAGCTGGTCAATACATTCAGGTGTAGGAACTAGTAACTATACTTTCGTTTGGGGAATGTGTGGAGAAAATCAAACATTTACTGATATGGATAATGTTGCAATGGATATTCTTAGATAAGCTTTTAGGAGGAACTATGATTAAGAAAATTAATGTAGAAGATATTAAAAAAAGAGAAGAATTTCTAAGTACAAAACTTCTTACAAAGACAGAAATTAAAGAAGCAATAGAAAATGTTATAAAACAAATAGATGCTAATATGGAATATTTTAAAGATAAGTTTCCTTCATCAGCAACAAAGGATAATCAATATGGAATTATAGAAAATGTAGAGTGGACAGATGGATTTTGGACCGGCCTTTTATGGTTAGCTTATGAATATACAGGTGAAGCAAAATATCGAGAACTTGCAGAAAAAAATATTCTTTCTTTTAAAAACAGAGTGGACAAGGATATAGAAATAGATCATCATGATTTAGGATTCCTGTACTCATTATCTTGTGTAAGTGGATATAAGTTAACAGGGTCTGAGGTTGCGAAGGAAGCTTCACTAAAAGCCGCCGATAAGCTTATAACAAGATACCAAGAAAATGGTGAGTTTATACAAGCTTGGGGAGACCTTGGAAATCCGGATCACTACAGATTTATAATAGATTGTATGTTAAATATTCCTCTTTTATATTGGGCAACAGATGTAACTGGAGATGAGAAATATAGAGATATGGCAAGTAAACATTTCATAACTTCTTGTAATAATGTTATAAGGGATGATGCATCAGCTTATCATACATTCTATATGGATATAGAAACAGGAGAACCACTTAGAGGAGCTACAAGACAAGGATATAACGATGATTCAGCTTGGGCTAGAGGTGAAGCTTGGGGGATATACGGAATTCCATTAAATTATAGAGCTGTAAAAAATGAAAGCTCATTTAATTTATATAAAGGAATGACTAATTATTTCTTAAATAGGTTACCAAAAGATAATGTTTGTTATTGGGATTTAATTTTTGGAGATGGAGACAATCATTCAAAAGACTCATCAGCAGCAGCAATTGCAGTTTGTGGGATGCATGAAATGAATAAATACCTTCCAGAAGTTGATGGAGATAAAGAAGTTTACAAGTATGCAATGCATAATATTTTAAGGTCATTAATATCTAACTATACGCATACCGAATGCATAGGTGGTAAACCGATTTTGTTACATGGTGTATATTCATGGCATTCAGGTAAAGGTTTAGATGAAGGAAATATATGGGGAGACTATTATTTCTTGGAATCATTAATTAGATTTTATAAAGATTGGGAATTATACTGGTAAAATATGAAAGGGGAGCTTAGCATGAATACAGGAAATATTAAAATGATGAGAGTTGATGAAAGATTAATCCATGGACAAGGGCAAATGTGGCTAAATTCTTTAGGAGTGAATACAGTTATTGTTGCTAATGATGCTGCTAGTGAGGATAAAATACAACAAGTTTTAATGAAAACAGTTGTATCTAAATCTATAGCGATGAGATTCTTCTCAATACAACATACTTGTGACATTATACACAAGGCATCACCAACGCAAACAATATTTATAGTTTGTAAAACACCCGCAGATGCTTTAAAGCTAGTTGCAGGAGGCGTACCAGTAAATGAAATTAATATAGGTAATGTTCACAATTGTGAAGGGAAAACACAAGTTACAAGATCAATTTATTTAGGGAAAGAAGATAAAGCTGCTTTTAAAGAGTTATCTACTAAATATGGAATTAAGTTTAACACAAAGACTACTCCAAGTGGAAATGATGGAGCCGTTCAAGTAGATATTACTAAATATTTAGATTAGTTAGTAATAAGAAAATAGTGGTAAATATAAAAAAATGGAGGTTTAAAAGATGGAAATATCAATTTTTCAATGTGTACTAATAGGAATTTGGACATCATTGTGTTTAGCAGGTATGTTATTAGGTATTTATTCAAATCGTTGCATAATTTTATCATTTGGAGTAGGGATTATATTAGGAGATATTCCAACAGCTTTAGCTATGGGTGCAGTATCAGAACTTGCATTTATGGGCTTTGGAGTAGGTGCCGGTGGGACTGTTCCACCTAATCCCATGGGACCTGGAATTATAGGTACATTAATGGCTATAACCATGAAGGGACAAGGAATGGATCCAGCTACTGCATTAGCATTATCTTTCCCATTTGCAGTTGCATTCCAATTTCTAATTACAGCAACTTATACTTTTGTATCAGGATTACCAGAATTTGCAAAGAAAAGTTTAGCAAAGAAGCAGTTTGGAAGATTCAGATTTGCTGCTAACTCAACAATATTAGTATTTATGATAGTTGGATTTATAATAGGTTTTTCAGGAGCTTATAGTATTGAAGGATTAAAATACGTTGTAGAACTAATACCAGCATGGTTAATAGCTGGACTATCAGTAGCGGGTAAATTATTACCAGCAGTCGGATTTGCTATGATCTTAACAGTTATGGCAAAAGTAGAATTAATACCATTTGTATTATTAGGTTACGTATCTGTAGCTTACTTAAATCTACCAGTAATGGGTATAGCTTTTATAGGCGCAATGTTTGCATTACTTGAGTACTTTAGAACTCGAAATTTAACAGGACAAACAGTAGAAGAAGGGGGATCTGAAGATGGTATCTAATAAGGTTTTAACTAAAAAGGATTATTTAAGAACTTCATTAAGAGCATTTTTCTTGCAAAATGGATTTAACTACGGAAACTATCAAGGGTTAGGATATGCAAATATACTATATCCAGCTTTAAAGAAAATATATAAAAACAATGAAGATGGATTAAAGGATACATTAGAAGAAAATATTGAGTTCTTCAACTCAAACCCTCACTTCTTACCATTTATAACAAGCCTACACTTAGTAATGATCGAATCAGAAAGACCAACTGAAGAAATAAGATCTATAAAGATGGCATTAATGGGACCTTTATCAGGAATTGGTGATTCATTATCTCAATTCTGCTTAGCTCCATTATTCTCAACTATTGCAGCAAGTTTAGCTCAAGATGGAATGATAGCAGGGCCAATTTTATTTTTCTTAGCTATGAATGGAATATTAACAACAATTAAGTTGGTTACAGGTTTATATGGATATAAATTAGGTACAAGTATAATTGAAACTTTAAGTGATAAAATGGCTCAAATTTCAAATATTGCTAGTATGATCGGGGTAACTGTTATCTCTGGGTTAGCGGTATCATTCGTTAAAGTAAACATCGCAACTAAATATGTAACAACTATTGAAGGAAAAGAAAATATAGTTTCAGTTCAAGATATGCTAGATAAGATAGCGCCAAAAATGCTACCGGTATTTTTCACTATTTTAGTATTCTACTTATTAAAGAAGCGTAAATGGACAACATATCAAGTTGTTGGATTAACAATAGTATTAGGTATAATAGGATCAGTTTTAGGATTAATATCTTAATTATAACAACTAGAGAGGAAGAAAAAGTATGAAGATTTTAATTGTAGGCCATGGAGAATATGCAACAGGAATAAAGTCAGCAATAAAATTATTAACAGGAGTTGATAAAGATTTAGATGCTATAAATCTAAATGATGATATAACTCATGACAAGTTTACTGAAATAATGAAGGATTATGTTAAAGTAAATAAGGATCTTATAGTTTTTGCAGATATATCAGGAGGGGCACCTTTCCAAATTACTTCAAGAGAAGTACTAGTTAATGAGGATAGCGAAAACCAATATGTAGTTGGCGGAGTAGCATTAGGATGTATTTTAGAGATAGTAATGAATACGATTGTAGTGTGTAGTAGCGAAGACATTAGAACTATAATTGAAAATGCTATAAACGAGATACCAGATATGGCATCCGTAATATGTAAAAAGGATATGATGTAGTTTGAATAGTACATTAAAGATAGTTTTAATAATATGTGCAGGACTACCACTTTTAGTGATGTTAGCAATGCCGTTCTTTAACAAAAAAAGAATGAAGGAACAGGAAGGGAAGAGGGGAAAACAACTCTCTTCTCTAAAGATAAATGATCGTGTGGTTACTATATCAGGTATATATGGAACCATCAGAGGAGTAGAAAAAAATATAGTTAAATTAGAAGTAGCAAAAGGAATAGTTATAGAAATAGATAAAGCAAGTATAATGGGTGCTTTAAAATAGGGAGGGTGTATTGATATGGATAATTTAAAGGGATTTTCGTTAGACTTTTTTGGATTAGAAGATAAGGTTGCAATTGTTACTGGTGGAAACACTGGAATTGGAATGGCTTATGTTGAAGCATTAGCAAAGGCCGGAGCAGATATTTTAGTTACAACTTTTGATGATAATACAGAAGAGGTTAAAGAAAAAATAGAAGCTCTAGGAAGAAAAATAATTTTTGTAAAAGGTGATTTAACAAATAGCAGCTTTATTGATGAAGTTATAGAAACTGCTTTAAGAGAGTATGGAAAAATAGATATATTAGTAAATAATGCAGGAACAATAAGAAGAGCACCGCTTTTAGAATATAAAGATAGTGATTGGGAGGCTGTAATGAACATAAACTTAAATGCTGTTTATTACTTATCTCAAAGAGTTGCAAAGGTTATGGTAGAACAAAAATCAGGAAAGATTATTAACATAGCATCTATGTTATCATATCAAGGTGGAAAATTTGTTCCTCCATATACAGCTTCAAAACATGGTATAGTTGGAATTACTCGTGCTTTTGCTAATGAATTAGCGGTTCATAATATTCAAGTAAATGCTATAGCACCAGGATACATTAAAACAGCTAATACTGAACCAATAAGAGCAGATGAAAAGAGAAATGCTGAAATATTAGGAAGAATTCCAACAGAACGTTGGGGAGAGGTTTCTGATTTAATGGGAACTGTAGTATTCCTATCAAGTAAAGCCTCAAATTATATCAATGGACACGTTGTTGCTGTTGATGGGGGATGGCTTGTTAGATAGGTTAATTTAAAGGAGTTGTTACTATGCTAAATAAGATAAAAGTTCTAAATAGAGTTAAGGAAACAGGCGTGGTAGCTGTAATAAGAGGTCAGGATGTTGAAGAAGCTATAAAAATAGCTTCTTCTTCTGTAGAAGGAGGAATAGACATCCTTGAAATAACTTTTACAGTACCAAAGGCAAATACGGTAATTGAAAGATTAGTAGATATGTATGGTGATAAAGTTGTAGTAGGTGCTGGAACAGTTTTGGATTCTGAAACTGCTAGGTTTGCTATTTTAAGTGGGGCTCAATTTATAGTAGGACCAAATTTTGATTTAGAGACAGCTAAGCTATGTAATAAATATGCAATTCCATATATGGCAGGCTGTATGACTATAAATGAAATAATTAAGGCTATGGAAGCTGGCACTGATGTAATAAAGCTTTTCCCAGGATCTGCTTATGGTCCGTCTATGATAAATGATATAAAAGCACCATTACCACAGATTACTATTATGCCAACAGGAGGAGTTTCATTAGATAATGTTCATGAATGGATAGGAAATGGATGCATTGCTGTTGGAGTAGGTGGGGCATTAACAGCGCCAGCTAAAACTGGAGATTATAAAAAGATATCTGAAGTAGCTAGACAGTTTGTAGAAAAAGTAAAAGAATCGAGAGAAGCAGTATAGGTGATATATATGAATAAACGAGTGATAACAGTTGGGGAAATAATGATGAGACTCACCCCAAAGGACAATTTAAAGATATCTCAAACAAATGAATTAGAAATATGTTTTGGTGGTGCAGAAGTTAATGTAGCTATAGGGTTACAACATTTAGGTGTAGATAGCGCTGTTATAACAGCAGTGCCAAATAATGAAATAGGTCATTCTGCAAAAGCATTCTTAAAGAGTCATGATATAAATTGTGATAGTGTAGTAGTTAAAGGTGAAAGACTAGGACTATATTACTATGAGGAAGGATGTTCTCTAAGAAACGGAAATGTAATTTATGATAGAAAACATTCATCTATAACTGATATAGAAATAGAAGATATAGATTTAGAATCTACATTTAAAGATGTAGAAATACTGCATATATCTGGCATTACTTTAGGACTTGGAAGTGGGGTAAGAAAGTTTGTTTGTGAACTTGTATCTTATGCTAAGTCAATAGGTGTAAAGATTAGTGTGGACTTAAATTATAGAGCTAAATTATTTTCAGGCTATGAAGAGTTTGCAGAAGTAATGAAGCCAATAGTTGAAGATAGCTATATTTGCTTTGGATGGTTAAACAGAGATGTTAACAACTTTAAGGTGTTAGATGGATCTAGAGATGGTATAACTGATGAATTATTAATAAATAATTTTAAGTATATGACAGAAGATTTAGGAGTAAAGTATGTGGCAACTACATTAAGAGTAGGATCATCTGTAAATTATAATTCTTTAACAGGGTTAATTTATGATGGTAAGAACCTAGTTAGATCATCTAAATATGAATTTAGTATGATATCTAGAATAGGTGGTGGAGATGCTTTTGCAGCAGGCGTAATAAGAATGCTTTTGGAAGAAGGTAATAACTTAGAAGTAATTGAATTTGGAACAGCTTGTGCTGCGCTAAAACATTCAATAAAAGGTGATGTAAGCCTATCTTCATATGAAGAAGTATATGATACAACTGGAAGAAAAAATTTGGGAAGTGTAAATAGATAATAGATTGGGCTACCTGAGCATATTCAGGTGGCCCTTTATAAGGTGGTAAAATGGATAGATTAAATAAAATGAAAATTCAAAACCTAAGAGGAAAAATATCCTCATATATGAGTGAGTATAATAAGGATTTTGTAGTTAACTATATGAACGTAAACTGTAAAAGAGAATATGAACAAGTATTAAAGGGTGGAAACCTTTTATTAAATAACTCTTTTTTATTTGATGGAACTTGGGATATGGAACAATGTAATATTCCATATAGAGTAAATCCTATTACTTGGGATTATACACCAAATGGTGATGAAGAATGGACTTTTATGCTTAATAGGCAAGAGTATTTATATAAACTTATAATATCATATTATGTAGAAAATGATGAGAAATATATAGTTAAAGTAAAAGAACTTATATTTAATTGGATAGATAGTAATAAAATAACTTTAAAAGGTGGAAATACTATAAGAACTATAGATACTGGTATAAGAGCATTAGCTTGGATTCCAATATTAATCCATTTAATTAATGAAGATAAATTAAAAGATGAAGAAATTATGAGAATAGTAGATAGTATTAAAGAGCAGCTTACATACCTAAAAGAAGCATATATAGGTAAATATATATTAAGTAACTGGGGAGTGTTACAAACTACAAGTATAATTTGCAGTTATTTGTGGCTAAAGGATTTCTTTGAAGATGAAAGCTTATTTAATTGGGCGGTAAAAGAATTATATACTCAAATAGATATTCAGGTTTTTGATGATGGATCTCATTGGGAACAGTCAATAATGTATCATGTAGAAGTATTAAACTGCTCAATGAAGGTTATTTATTATAGTAAAGTATTTGACTTTGAGTTAGAAGAAAGCTTTAAAGAAAAGGTTAAGTCTATGGCAGAGTATCTTATGTATTCCCAAACTCCAGATTGTACTCAAGAATGTCAGGGGGATAGTGATAAAACTGAGGTACGAGATGTACTTACTAAGGCAGCAATTTTATTTGAAGATGAAACTTTAAAGGACGCAGCATTTAAAAATATAGATTTAAATACAGTTTGGCTTATGGGTAAAAAAGCCTTCAAAATATTTAATAATATTAAATTTAATAAAAGTAGAGAATTAAGTAAGGAATTTAAAGATTCGGGAAATATATATATTAGAAGTTCTTTAAAAAAGGATAGCAGTTACACTTATTTAAAAAATGGAACATTAGGAAGTGGTCATGGTCATTGTGACTTAGGACATATGTCAATTTTTTATGATGGAAAACCATTTTTAATTGATAGTGGAAGGTATACTTATGTAGAGGGAGATCCTTTAAGAGAGTATTTTAAATCTGCGAAATCTCATAATGTGTCTATAATAGATAATGATCCCTTTGGAGTACCAAAAGGTTCATGGGGGTATAAGAGCTATGGATATGCATTTAAAAATTATTTTTTTGCTAAAGATGGAATAACTTATGCAGAACTTCCATATAGGGGGAAGCTGAAAAATGGAAATGAGTACACCATAATAAAAAAAGTATTGTTTATATCGCCAAATATATGGATGGTAGTGAATGATATAAGGTGTTTTGGAAATCATAGTTTAGAAAACTATTATAACTTTGATAACAATGTTAATTTAGAAATAAATGATGAAAATATAAGCTTAAATAATAGTGGAAGTAAATTAAGTATTTATAATTATAATATAGATACTTTATCGAAGAGAGACTCTTTAATTTCTAAATGCTATAATGAAATAAATAACAGCATAGGAATAATTACTAAAAAGGATTTTGACGATAAGGTAATAAATTATGATATAATGGTCGGAGAGGATAATTGTAATAATATTAGGATAAAAAATGGAGAAATTAATCAGTTTAAAGGTAATAATAATATTTCAGAAGAGGTATGTATAGTAAAAGAGATAGAATTATCTTTAGATGAAAGCTACATAATTATAATATTTAATGAGGAAACATTTAAAGGAAGCAAAATTTATTTTTATAATGATATACCAGTATATGGAAAGGTGGTTATAATTCATAAGAATAAATGTGGATATAAATTAATTAGATTAAAAGGCTAATTATATAATGAGTACATCTCAAGGGGGATATATTAGTGAGTAAAGTAACTATAAAAGATATTGCACAGATGGCTCAAACATCTAAGACAACAGTGTCTTTTTACCTTAATGGTAAATTTGATAAAATGTCAGAAGAAACAAGGAGTAAGATAGGAGCAGTTATAAAGGAAGCAAAATATACTCCGAGTATGTTGGCAAGAGGGCTAACATCTAAAAAATTAAATTTAATTGGAGTAATTGTTGCAGATATAACTAATCCTTTCAGCAGCACTATAGTAAAGGGTATAGATTATATCGCAAGAAAAGAGGATTATCAAATAATTGTTGGAAGTAGTAATTTAGATTATAAATATGAAAAAAATTATGTGGATAAAATGCTTGCTATGGGAGTAGATGGGTTCATAGTTCAGCCAACTATAAAATTTAATGCATTAATAAGTAAAATAAAAGATGAAGGAAAACAAATAGTTTTTATAGATTCTGTAAGTGATGATTTTGTAGGAAAATGGGTGAAAACTAATAATTATGGAATTACAGTAGAAGCAGTTAATCAGCTAATAGATAAGGGCTATGAAAATTTTACATTAATAACCGAAGATCCTAATTTATTAAATGTTAGGTTAGAAAGAAGAGAAGGATTTGTAGATACCTTAAGTAAGGGCAATATACCTTACTCAGTTGAAATACTTGATAATGATGTTTCATCAGAGCAGCTAGAAGAGGTTATAAGTAAAAGTATAAAAAAAGATAAGAAAAATTTAATTTTTGCTATAAATGGAAAGGTACTTCAAAAGATATATGATGTTGTAAAAAGTAAAGGCTTAGATATTCCAAATCAAGTAGGAATTATAGGCTTTGATAATTGGGAATGGACTCATTATGCAACACCATCGGTTACAACAATAGATCAACCTACCTTTGATGAAGGAAAATATGCAGCAAAAATATTAATAGATAGCATAGAACATAAAGAAAGTAAAATAGAATCTAAAACATTTAAATGTAATATTGAGTGGAAGGATTCAACAAATATTAGTAAAATATAAAATAAGTTATATTTTATCAATAAGGAAATAAATTGTAAAACATTCATTTTGATAAGGCTACTTTAAAAAAGTCTATACTGAATTAAAGAGATGATTCCTGTAGTTTACAGAAATCATCTCTTTTTATTTTACTTAAATTACATAGTTTTATGGAATGTTCTATTTACAACATCTAGTTGTTGTTCTCTAGTTAATTTTATAAAGTTTACAGCATATCCAGATACTCTAATAGTTAATTGAGGGTATAATTCTGGATGATCCATAGCATCTAATAAAGTTTCTCTAGCAAATACATTAACATTTAAGTGATGTGCATTTTGAGAAAAGTAGCCATCCATTAAGCAGCTTAGGCTTCTTATTCTGTCTTCTGGTGATTTACCTAATGCATCTGGAACTATTGAGAAAGTATTTGAAATACCATCTTGTGAATCTTCATAAGGTAACTTAGCTACTGAGTTTAATGAAGCAAGTGATCCACTACTATCTCTTCCATGCATAGGGTTAGCTCCTGGTGCAAATGGTGCTCCTACTTTTCTTCCATCAGGAGTAGTACCAGTTTTCTTACCATAAACAACATTTGATGTTATTGTTAATACAGATTGAGTGTGATAAGAATTTCTATAAGTCTTGTTTTGTCTTAACTTCTTCATCATATTTTTAACTAAGAATATTGCAATATCATCAACTCTATCATCATCATTTCCGTATTTAGGATAATCTCCTTCAATTTCGAAATCAACAGCTATCCCAGCTTCATTTCTTATTGGTTTAACCTTAGCATATTTAATAGCTGATAGGGAATCAGCACAAACTGAAAGCCCAGCTATACCACAAGCCATTGTTCTAAATACGTCTCTATCATGCAATGCCATTTGCATGCTTTCATATGAATATTTATCATGCATGTAATGAATTACGTTTAATGTGTTTACATAAAGGTTAGCTAACCAATCTGTCATTACATCGAATTTTTCCATAACTTCATCATAGTTTAGGTATTCACTAGTTATACCTTCCATCTTAGGTCCAACTTGAACTCCAGATTTTTCATCTCTGCCGGCATTTATAGTGTAAAGTAAAGTTTTAGCTAAATTAACTCTTGCTCCGAAGAATTGCATTTGCTTACCAACTCTCATACCAGAAACACAACAAGCAATAGCATAGTCATCCCCTAGGTAAGGTTTCATTAAATCATCATTTTCATATTGAACTGAACTTGTATCTATAGAAACCTTTGAACAGAAATCCTTAAAGCCTTGTGGTAATTTAGTTGACCATAATACTGTAAGGTTTGGCTCTGGTGATGGTCCTAAAGTATAAAGTGTATTTAGTATTCTAAATGAGTTTTTAGTAACTAAAGTTTCACCATTTAACCCCATACCACCAATTGATTCAGTTACCCAAGTTGGATCTCCTGAGAATAAATCGTTATATTCGGGTGTTCTTAAGAATTTAACAAGTCTTAATTTCATTACAAAATGATCTACCAATTCTTGAGCTTCTTCTTCATTTATTATTCCATTTTTCAAATCTCTTTCAATATATATATCTAAGAAAGTAGAAGTTCTTCCAAGAGACATTGCAGCACCATTTTGTTGTTTTATTGAAGCAAGGTATGCAAAGTATAACCATTGGATAGCTTCTTTTGCATTTGTAGCAGGATTTGATATATCAAGTCCATAAGTTAAAGCTAGTCCTTTTAATTCTTTTAATGCGACAACTTGATCAGAAATTTCCTCTCTAAGTCTTATAACATCTTCATCTATGCAGTTTACTTCTAAACTTTTCTTTTGTTCCATTTTATCTTCGATTAATCTATTTACTCCATAAAGAGCAACTCTTCTATAATCACCAATTATTCGTCCTCTACCATAGGCATCAGGAAGACCAGTTACTATACCGTATTTTCTTGCAAGTTTCATCTCGTCAGTATAAGCATCAAATACACCTTGGTTATGAGTTTTTCTATATTTGCTAAAGATTTCTGAAATTGAACTATCTACTTCATAGCCATAAGATTTAGCAGCAACTTCTGCTGTTCTAATTCCACCTTGAGGCATAACAGCTCTTTTAAGTGGAGCATTAGTTTGAACACCAACTATTTTTTCTAAAGCTTGATCTATATATCCAGGTTCATATTCATTAATTCCTGATACTGTTTTAGTATCAACATCCAGAACTCCACCATTTTCTCTTTCTTTCACAAATAAAGCACTTACTTCATCCCAAAGTTTTGTAGTATCAGAAGTTGCACCAGCTAAAAAGCTAGCATCACTTTCATATGGAATGTAATTTGTTTGAATAAAGTCTCTTACATCTATATTCTTAGTCCATTGTCCATTTTTAAAGTTATTCCATTCTTGTTTCATATTTATCTACTCCTTCTAACGTAAAATTTTACTTGTTAATATAATACGGCAAATATCAATAATTGATATTTATAAATAACAATTGTTGATTAATTATTTGTATATAATATAACATTAATATTTTTATATGACAAGAATAAATATAAAAAAAGGTTGAGGATTTGAAACTTAATCAGAGCATTATTTTATATGAAATTACATAAAATATAAAAACATGTAAATAATTATATAAACTTAATAAAAATGATATGAAATGAGTAGATTAAAAAATGATAATATATTGAATAAATATATTTAATAAGGATATATGCGTATGATTTAATTGAAAGGCGGTCAATATGAAAAATAAATTGGGAAAAATATTTTTGGCTATCATTATTATAATGGTAATAGGGTGTGGAGTTAAGATTTTTACTAATAGAGAAATGATAGGGACTGAAATAGATAGCTATAGTAATGTACCTGTCTATTATAATGGTAAAATTTATACTGAAACATATGGTGAAAATTATGGTGAGGATGGATACTATTATGGATATGAATGGCAATGTGTAGAATATGTTAAAAGATTTTATCATCAAATAAAAGATCATAAAATGCCTGATGTATATGGAAATGCGAAGGAATTCTTTGATGATAGCGTACCACAAGGAGAGTTAAATAAAAGTAGAGATTTAGTACAATATAGAAATGGGGAGAGTGTTAAGCCAGAAGCTGATGACTTAATAGTTTTTACAAATAGTAAATATGGACATGTTGCAATTGTAACAGAAGTTAAATCTAATTATATAGAAGTTATCCAACAAAATGTTTATGGTAAAACAAGAGAACAATATGAACTTGTTTTAGAAGACGGACAATACTATGTTGGAACGATACAAAAACCAGCAGGATGGTTACGAAAAGGATAATATAAATTAGTCGATAATATTTTTGTCTAATTAAGATAATAATTAGACAAAAATAAGGTGGATTTAATAAAATATAGTGCATCTTATTTTTAATTATTAAGTAATAACTATTATTGACTAATTTCAATAGCTACACTATAATTAAAGTATAAGAACGGAAGATGAGAAGGGAGAATTAAAATGGAAAAATATGTTTGCACAGTTTGTGGTTATATTCACCAAGGAGAATTGAAAAATGATATAATATGTCCAATTTGTAAGGTTGGATTTGATAAATTTGAATTGCTAGAAAGTAATAATACTTTCAAGGATTTTATAGTAGTAGATAAGGTAAAAGAAAATGAGTTAGTAACTTCATTTTACTTGAAATTAAAAGAAGGAACTTTGAAAAAGCATAAAGCAGGAGAGTTTATTTCTGTTATGCCTATAGATAAAGGCGAAAATTCTAAAGAAGTTAGACAATATACTTTATCTATGAAACCAGGAGGGGATTTCTATAGAATAAGTGTTAAGAAGGAAGAAATGGGTATAGTATCTTCATATTTACATAATAACGTAGAAGTTTCGGATATTATTAAAGCTACGGACTCTTTAGGGGAATTTACTTTAAGTGATAGTAAGAAACCATTAGTTTTATTAAGTGGTGGAATTGGGGTTACTCCAATGATGTCAATGTTATATGAGGCTTTAGAAAGCGGTAGAGATATTTTATTTATACAAGCTGTATTAAATTCTTCAGCGCATACTTTTAAGGATGAATTAGAAAAAATAGTAGATGAGAATAGTCAAGTTAAAAAGGCCATATTCTATCAAACTCCTTTAGAAGAAGATAAGTTAAATAAAAACTATGATTTTGAAGGATTTGTATCGGATAGATGGATTAAAGATAATGTTCCTCAAAATGGAAAATTCTATTTATGTGGGCCTGTAGGTTTTATGAAGCATATATATAATACTTTAAAATCTATAGGAATTAATGAAAAGGAAATAAACTACGAAATGTTTGGTGCTTATCAAGATTTAGCTGAATAATTAAATTGGATTTATAGTATATTTAAAGAAAAAAATTATAGAATAAATATAAGTAGCGAGGAGATAGGAAATATGAACAAAACAATTAAAACGCTTCTAGATCATAGAAGTATAAGAAAATACAGTTCAAAGAAAATAGAGGATAAGGAGCTTGAATATATTTTAAAATCAGCCCAAGCAGCAGCAAATTCTATTAATGGACAAAGTGTGTCTATAATAGTAGTTAAAGATGTTGATAGAAAAAATAAACTAGCAGAATTAGCTGGTAATCAGGGATATATATCAGAAGCACCAGTATTCTTAGTATTTTGTATGGACTTTAATAGAACTAATAAAGCAAGTGAAAAAGTTGGGCTTAAACAAGCAGCGGTAGATAGTCAAGAAGCTAATATAGTTGGAGGAATTGATACTGGGTTAGCTATGGGAAATGCCATTACAGCTGCAGAATCATTAGGATTAGGTACAGTTTGTATAGGTGGCGTAAGAAGAAATCCAGAAGAGGTTATAGAACTGTTAGAATTACCAAAGTATGTTTTTCCACTAGCAGGATTAGTTATAGGACATGCTGAAGAAAAACCTGAGCAAAAGCAAAGATTCCCTATGGAAGTTGTAGTATCACAAGAAACATATAAAGAAATTACTGATGATCAATTAGAAGAATATGATAGATTAATAAGTAATTACTTAAGTGAAAGAACAGGGGGAAAAGATAAAAGTAGCTGGTCTGAAAGAGTTTCAGGAGTATACCAACATGTATATTTTCCAAAGGTAAAAGGAGCCCTAGAAAAACAAGGGTTTACTGGTGAAAAGTAATAAAATGTTCAAATATAAGCTAATGATGTTAATAATATTTTAATTTTAGAATATGAATATATAGATATTTATATTTTAAGGAGAAGATATTTTGTGGTAGTGGATTTGAGAAGAATAAGAAAATATATATTTATTATTTTAATAATTTTTATAGGCGTGGTTGGTTTAATAGTTTTCACTAATAATAAAAGTGATAATATTTTTGTAGGTGGTAATTATTTACCTTATGAGTGCTTGGCGGGTGGAGAAGAGTATATTACTACAAAGGATAAAGAAGAAAAATATTTTAGACCTTCTAATTTACCTATAATGAATAATAAAGAAGTGGTTAATAAGCTAATTGATAGTGAGTATGATAAAGAATACTCAAATATAACTATACCTAGTGATATATTAAAAACCCCGGAGGTTACAATATTAAATTATTTTTCTCTTTTAAGGGAAGCGGCTAATCCTGTAGAAGGTAAAACCATAGGTTGTGGATCATTAGGAATGGGGAATATTCCTTATAAAATAGGATATAATTTTTTCACCAATGAATATAAAGATAAAGTTAGTTTTAAAAACTATAAGAAATCTTTTGAGAATATAGCTCATATAAATTTACTGAAATTAAAAGAAGTGCCAAGCAGTAATGAAGATGAATTAAAGTATTTTTTTGAAATAGAGACTATAGAAGGTTCTGATAAAGATGTAGCTTATTTTGCATATTATTATGGATATATATATATTTCTAAGGTCAATAATACTTATAAAATTTCTAATATAGATATATACGGAGAAAACTATTTATGCACCCCTTATCATGGATGGTCTAATTATGGGGAATCATCAGTTGAAGCTAAATATGGCAATTGGTGCAAAATGATTAAAACTATGGGGAAAAGTGAAGTAAACGGGGATGAAAAAAGAGTTTACTTTGATGGAATAGATAATAAAGAATATATGATATTGTTTTATACATTAACAAATGATAATGATATTGAAATAGCTCAGTATGTTAGAAGTCAAGAGGGTGCTTCTTGGGTTAATATAGAGCTAAATCCTAATAAATGTATTGAAAACAATGAAGCTAAGAGTTAATTATGAAAATACAACAAGTTTCTAATATATTAATGAGCAATAATTAGGTTAAATATAGTCTAATAAAAAGAGGATCTATATTGGTAATAAATCACCAATATAGATCCTCTTTTGTTTAAGGCATATTCAAAAAATATCTCGCCTTGATTTGATATCTTTATTCAAAGGCCTAAAGCATAGTTAGTCTAAAACTTTAGTGTTTTTAGTCTTTCAACTGCTTTAATTATATTTTCTTTATGACCAAAAGATGTAAGTCTAAAGTAGCCTTCACCATTTTCTCCGAAACCAACGCCTGGAGTTCCTACAATATTTACTTCTTCAAGTAAATAGTCAAAGAATTCCCAAGAAGACATATTACCTGGACATTGTAACCAAATGTAAGGAGAATTTTTCCCACCTATGTATTTTATATTTAGGTCGTCCAAAGCATTGCCTATTATTTTGGCATTTTCCATGTAGTAATCTATATTTTCTTTTATTTTTATTCGGCCTTCCTTTGAAAAGACTCCGGAGGCAGCTTTTTGAACAATATATGACACTCCATTAAATTTAGTAGTTTGTCTTCTAAGCCATAGTTTATTTAATGAAACATTATCACACTCAAGTTCTAAAGGAACTGTAGTATATCCACATCTAACTCCTGTAAATCCTGCTGTTTTAGATAAAGAACATACTTCGATAGCACATTTTTTTGCTCCTTCTATTTCATATATACTATGAGGAATGTCATCATCATATATAAAGGCTTCGTAAGCTACATCAAATAAAATAATTGATTTTTTTTCAATAGCAAAATCAACCCATTCTTTTAATTGAGATCTGTTATATGTTGCACCAGTTGGATTGTTTGGAGAGCATATGTAAATAAGGTCTCCTTCTAAATCTTCTGTTGGCATTGGTAAAAAACCATTTTCAAAAGTACCATTTACATAATTAATTTTTCTTCCATCCATTATATTAGTATCTACATATACTGGATACACTGGATCTGGGATTACAACTACATTATCCTTTGAAAATATATCAAGGAGGTTACCAAGATCACTTTTGGCACCATCACTTATAAATATTTCTTCACTTAAAAGATCTACATTGAATTCTTTATAGTAATTTTTAATACTATCTTTTAAAAACAAATATCCTTGTTCAGGACCATATCCTTTAAAAGTAGAATCAGAAGCCATGTCATCTACTGCAGATTTAAGTTCATCTATAACTGATGAACATAATGGTAGAACTACGTCACCAATTCCAAGTCTGATAATTTCTTTATCGGGATTTTTAGTTTTAAATTCACTAACCTTAGTTGCTATTGTTGAGAAAAGATAACTGTCTTTTAACTCAAGATAGTTTTTATTTATTTTTGTCATAATAATTAGCCCCCTAAATATCTAAGTTTTTATTAATATAAGTTCCATCAAATACAAAATCTGCGGTACCAGTCATATAAACAAACCCATCAGATTGATATTTAATTGTTAAGTCGCCACCAAGTAACTTAACAGTTATGTCATTGTCTTTTTTACAATAATTATTTAATACAGATGCAACAACTACAGCACAAGCACCTGTTCCACAAGCAAGTGTTTCATCACTGCCTCTTTCCCAAACTCTCATTTTAACTGTGTTTTCATCTATTATTTCTACAAATTCTGTATTTATTCTATCTGGGAACATTGCATGATTTTCAAATTTAGGACCTATAGTTTTTAAATCTAAGTTATCTATATCATCTATAAACACAACACAATGTGGGTTACCCATAGAAACACAAGTGATATAATAATCTATTTCATCAATAGTTATTTTTTCATTTATTATATTCTCTTGAGAGTGGAGCACAGGTATTTTCCTAGAATTTAAAATAGCCTCACCCATATTAACACCAATACTAACTACTTCATCATTTTCAATAGTAAGCTTTAGTAACTTGACACCACTTAAAGTATCTATTTTTATAAAGTCCTTTTTTGTAAGCCCCTTTTCATAAACATATTTACCAACACATCTTATACCATTACCACACATCTTAGCTTCAGATCCATCTGCATTAAATATTCTCATTTTAAAATCAGAAGTTTCAGATTTAAGAATTAATACAATTCCATCTCCACCTACTCCAAAATGTCTATCACTTAGAATTATAGATACTTTTTCAGGATCTTTTAACTCTTCGTTTATACAATTGAAATAAATATAATCATTCCCTATTCCATTCATTTTTGTGAAATTCATATTATGGCCCCCTAATATATATTTGTATATATGCTTTATATTATACTTTATTTTATATTAATGTAAAATAAAATTTAAAAATATTAAGATTATTTAGAATAATCTTAATATATAGGGTGGTTAGCTAAGGGGTATTATTTATAAAGAATAGTATATAATAATTATTATTATATACATTGTAGTTTTAAAAGTTAATTTAGTATATAATTAAGAAAAATATATCTGAAAAATACTAAAATTTTAATAAAAGAGGTATTAATTAAAATGAAATATGAATTAACATTATATGAATTAGGAAAATTGTTAAAAAATATAAGAGAAGAATATAAAGTAAATTTGTTATCTAAAATAACACTAAGTGGTGGTTGGATGACAATTACAGGTTCAGTTGATATAGAAGAAATTCCAAAAACTGAAATTATATCAAAGGGAAATAATATTATAAGCATAAAGGTAAAAAGTAATGAAGTGGAAGGAGCAATATTAAAAATAACTGGTGCTAAAGATAAGAAATTTAATATTGATATAGCACAAGCAAAGTTTAAAGTAATATCTGCTACTGGAATAAATATTAATAGGATTCAAACAAATAATGAAGAATGTAAATTAAGAATAGATGAGGATATGATTTTTACAATAAACACAAATGAAGATAATATTCTAAAATTTTTACAATATTAAAATAAAGAATCACTAAGGCATAGCTATAGTATTTAATATAGTTATGCCTTGTTTTCATATTTTAATTAATAGCATTATCGTAAACCTTTTTTAATTCTTTTTCACCCATAAAATAATAAACTAAGTAGCCCATCAAAATAACTCCAGGAATATCTATTAATAAACGTACCATAGTAAATTTAAAGCCCAGAGCTGAGATTTCAAATAGGAGAGTAGAAATTTTAGTAACACACCAAGAGTTCATAAAAATTATTATATTACTAAATTTAGCACCTTTTTTTAGTAACACAATAGTAAATGGAAAAGCTGCATACATAGGGCCAGCGGCTAGTGAACCTATTAGCATAGATAATGCAATTCCCATAATCCCTGAATTTTCACCCATGTATTTCATTAATACTTCTCGCTTAATCCAAACATCCATAAGACCTAATAAAATCATAATAGGGGGCAAAACACTTAACATTTGTAAAAGGCTAAACTTTGCACTTTCAATAGTTTTAAAACCAATATTACAATTAATAAAAAATATTACAATAAGTATAATCAGTGAACTAATAAAAAAAGAATACCTTTTAGCTAATTTGCAAATTATTTTCATATAACAACCATAACCTTTCCTAAAATAAAAGCTACTACAAAAGAAAATAGAAATGCTATAAAGTTTCTAAGGAAAGAAGCTTTTATCCCTATATATTTAGATTCTAAAGAAAAAGTCATAACTCCAACTAATGTAAGAGTTGATATTAAAGCTCCTACTTGAGCAAATCCAGCTCCATTTTGCAATAATGAGGTTCCAGTAGAGAATGCTACGAAGGTTGGCATAAGTACTATAGATCCCATAAGTGAAGAAATTAAAACACCAAAAAATCCAGAATCATTACCTATTAATTTAGATATAGTTTCAGGATTCAATAATGATAATAATAAGCCTACAAAAAATATAATACCTAAAAATTGAGGCATTATATTTTCAAAAGATTTAAGTGAGGATTTAATAGCTTGTATAGTTTTTGATTTATCCTTTAAAAAAGATAAAATAAGAAGTACGAATGCTAATGTATATAAAATAATTCCAGTCATAAAATCACTCCATAAATATTATTTTTAATATGTTTTATAATATTCATGTAAATGCTATAAGTGTTCATCAAATCATTATCAAATGTGTGGGAATAATAAAGTTAGTGATAATTAAATAAGAAAAAATTAAAAAGCATCATCGCTTCTTAAATTAGAAGTAATGATGCCTTTGTTTCTAATATGGTGACCTGTAGGGGAATTGAACCCCTGATTTCACCGTGAGAGGGTGATGTCTTAACCTCTTGACCAACAAGCCATGATTGAAATATTTTAATTGATATATTTATAATATCAGATATAATTTTAAAATACAATGAAAATAAGGACTAATGGATAAATATAGTATATAATTTTTATTATTATAAAAAATGATACAGATACTAAAAATTACTTAAAAAGGGGCGTTAAGAGAAAATGTTTGATATAAAAGTTTTTGATGGAATGACAGTAGAAAGTAAATTAGATAATATGCTTATTATGTTAGAAGGTCTTATACAAGATGAAAAAGATGATTTAACTAATGTTTGTAATGCAACAGCTTTAATTAATGCATTAATAGGAAGAATAAATTGGTGTGGATTTTATCTAATGAAAAATAATGAATTAGTACTTGGACCATTTCAAGGAATGCCAGCTTGTACTAGAATAGAAATTGGGAAAGGAATATGTGGAGAGGCAGCTTCAAAAAGAAAAACAATGTTAGTTAAAGATGTTCATGAATTTTCAGGTCATATAGCCTGCGATGCAGCATCAAACTCTGAAATAGTAATTCCTATAGTTAAAAATGAAAAACTATATGGTGTATTAGATTTAGATAGTGAAGAATTTAATAGATTTACGAAAGTAGAACAGGATTATTTAGAAAAATCAATGAAAATCCTTAATAAATACATTAATTGGGAAAATATAACTTATTAAAAATTAACTTAATTGAGGGAGTGCTAATATGAGAAAAATTTACAAATGTTTTCCAAAGGGAAGATAATCAAGTTTGTTTTATTTAGAGGCAAAAATAAATAATAATAAAAAAATATCCCTAAATCCTTATAGGACTTAGGGATATTTAAAATTTAAGTGATATTAGTAATTAATACCAGCTGGTTTTATATTGTTTTTATCTCCTTGACTACATGGAGTAACTCCATAAGTCATATTACAATGTGGGCATTTATCTACTAATTTTTCCATAGTAAATGTTTTTCCACATGAACAATCAATT
This sequence comes from Clostridium gasigenes, assembly GCF_017348895.1. Lineage (NCBI taxonomy): Bacteria > Bacillati > Bacillota > Clostridia > Eubacteriales > Clostridiaceae > Clostridium > Clostridium gasigenes. Next base: position 3,795,855 of record NZ_CP071376.1, on the reverse strand, counting down.
TCATGATAAGTTCTTAAAGCTAAATCAGCTTTACCCTTACCTCTTACTAAATCTACTACACCTGTACCATCATTACCTAATGTTGAACATCCACAACTCATATGTAGAACCTCCTAAATTTATTTATTATAAAAAGTATATATCATATGCACATAAAATACAATGGTAAAATTAAGGTCAAGAGTTAAAGTGAAATTTTAGGTTTTTCCATAAAATATATTTACAATATTATATAGGTATGGGTATAGTAAATATAATAAATTAGCCATCTGAAAAAATAGCAATCAAAAGTAGAGTATATGTTTATTGGTTGCTTTTTTGAAGAGGTATTTAAGTTGTAAGGAGTTTTATAGTGGATAAAGATTTAGTAAGTGCAATAGAATTAGCTAAGGACTTAGGGTTATATTTAAAGATAGTTAATTCAATGAAGTCATTTGAAAATTATAATAGTTTTTTCAATATATTTTCTCAAACTGAAGAAGCTTGTAGGAGAATAGTAGTTTTAACTCCATATAAAGAGTTAGAAGAAGTTGATGAAGAGAATGCGGATAAACCAATAATAACTAATAAAATTATTGATGGGAATTTATGGTTAGAAGAATATCATTTAACAACAAGTCTTAAGAATATTTGTATTGAGAATATAGTGGTGTCAAAGTCTTTGGTAAAAGAATTATTTAATAAATAATGCAAAAAAAAACACACAAATAGGGGCGTTATATTGGTCTATTATTTTTTAAGAATATGCCTAAATAAAGGGAGGGTATATGGGGATGAAAAGAAAAAGAACATTATATTTAGGATTAATTATTATAGTAATGATTCTAGGGATTTGTTCAAGAAAATATGGAGGTTATTTACCAGGAATTATAAGTGAATATTCAGGCGATATACTATGGGCATTAATGGTTTATTTAGGATTTGGATTTTTATTTAGTAAAAGTCCAATAAGATACATTGCATTAATATCTTTAATATTTTCTTGGGGAATAGAAATATCCCAGCTGTATCAAGGAAAATTGATAAATGTAATTAGACAAACTACCTTAGGAGCATTAGTTTTAGGGCGGGGATTTCTATTTAGTGATTTAGTGTGTTACACAATCGGAATTTTAATTGGAGTATCATTTGAATATTTCTATTTTTACAGTATTTCAAAGAAGTCTAATGGAGTTGTAAAATAAAAGGTGATGGTTAGTTTACAGGTTAATAGAACTCTATTATAGAAGGCATTTTTAAATAAATATAATTATGAATGGGTGTACAGATTAATTGTATACTCATTTATTTTTCATTGAAACTGCTAAAATGTAGGTTGATATTGAGAAAAGTATGTTATAAAATGGTATTTATAGTGGCGATTTATATGATTCACAATGGAAAGTTCTTAGATGTTTTGAACTAATAAAATGGTGTAAGTTAGAATGAATTATATTAACAAGTATTATGGGAGGGTCTATTATGGAGTGGAAAGAAGGAGAATATAAAATAAGCAATGATAAATCATTATTATCAGTTGAGGAAATATGTGGATTATTATCTAAAAGTTATTGGGCAAGTAAAAGACCTAGGGAAGTTATTGAAAAGTCTATTGAAAATTCAATATGTTATGGAGTATATCATATTGAAAAACAAATAGGTTATGGAAGAATTATTACGGATTATGCAACAACATATTATATTTGTGATGTAATATTGGATGAAAAACATAGAGGTAAAGGGTTAGGTAAAAAGCTTATAGAATGTATGATAGAATTTGATGAGGTTTGTAGTGGTTTTGGAATGTTAGCAACTAAAGATGCTCATGGACTTTATGAGCAATATGGATTTAAAAAAGAGGGAAATAGATTTATGAGTAGATGACCTAGTATAGGGTAATTAGTACTATGAAAGTGAGCCAAGAGATTGTCAATTGGAGTATTTATTATAATAGATAGTTCATAAATTATAGCTGCAAAAATTTAATATATTATAAATGAGCAGGTGGTATTAAATTTACTACCTGCTTTAATATTATAAAGAACTGATAATTATAGATGCAAAAGTTATTTAAAATGATTGATGTTCTCCAATTACAATACATTTAGAATCTTGCCCGTGGCCAATTTGATTAGTTTTAGCTATCGGAAGATTAGGATATTCTATTATATTAGTTATTAGTTCTATAATATCAGGAGTATACTTTTCTCTTTCCATTTCAGTAAAGCTGCCAAGTAATATTCCTTTAACTTTTTTAAAGACCCCTAATTGTTTGTATTGAGTTAAGTATGTTGTCATTTTACCTACATCACCACCTAGACTTTCAAGGAAAAGAATTTTATCTTGAAAATCTGGCATATATTCTGTTCCAGCTAGTTTTAAAACACAACGAATATTACCGCCAACAACTACACCCTCCATTGAAGTTCCCTGTACCCACGTATATTCAAAGTTATATAAATCTTTTTTATTTTCAATAAGACTTTTAGTAAAATCCTGAAGCTGTTTTTCTTCACAATTACCAACTAGGTTTCTTAAATGATAATTATATGTTTTTAAACCTGTTTTTGCATATATACCATTTAATAATACTGATAAATCACTATAACCAAAGAATGGTTTAAAGTTAGTTTTTATGATATTAAAATCTAAGTAGTCTAAAACACTATTAGCTAAATCTCCACCAGAAACATCAAATATTGCTTTAACATTTGGATTAATAAAAAGATTCATTAATTCATTAGCTCTTTCTTTTGCAGAACCATTAAAAATAGAATGTTTTTTATATAATGTTTTCGCGTATAAGACATTTATATTAATAGAAGAAAGTTTTTCTTCTAAATAATCAATTTTTCTAGAGGACTCTTCTGATAAACCATTAGAGCAAGCAATTATTCCTATTGTATCTTCAAATTTTAATAATGAATTCATATATTTAACCGTCCTTTTTAATTTCAGATTATGTTGTAGTATAATATTATACTACATACTGTCCTTAGTTTTTTTGAAAGCCTGTGTTGAATGTTTATTTATATGCTGATTATAACATTGATCTGTTATTTTTTCATGATCCTAAATATCTTGATATAAATATTAACAAAAACAATATAGTGAGCATAGATATATTTATATGAATTATAAAAGAGGAGTAATAGGATTATGTATGATAAAGTAAAGCTGGATTATACTTATGATGGATTAGAACCATATATTGATGCAAAAACAGTTGAAATACATTATACAAAGCATCTTCAAACTTATGTAAATAATTTAAATAACTTATTAAAGGGATATGAGGATTTTACAGATGGGAAAACATTAGAACAAATATTAAGACACCCGAAAAAAATTCCATGTAAAATTAGGACAGGGGTAATAAATCAAGGGGGTGGAGTATCTAATCATAACTTTTATTTTACAATACTATCTCCTAATGCTAAAATAAAACCAGAAGGAAAATTACTAGATAATATTAATAAATGTTTTGGTAGTTTTGATGAATTAAAGGAAGAGGTCAGTAGAGTTACAATTGCTCAGTTTGGTTCAGGTTATGGGTGGCTTGTAATTAATAGAAAAGGAAAATTAGAAATTATAAGTACACAAAATCAAGATACACCAATAAGTATTGGTATGATACCTCTATTAACTATAGATGTTTGGGAGCATGCATATTATTTAAAATATAAAAATTTAAGGGCAGATTATGTGAAAAATATTTGGAACCTAATAGATTGGTCAAAAATTGAAAAAATTTATTATAAGTCAATGGGAAAATAGGCTATAATAAGTATAAATACTTTAAAAGATTAAGAGGAGGACTAACATATGGTTACAAAGAAACAACTTAAAGAAGATATAATAACTTATGATGTTATAAAGTCTGTTGATGAAGATGGGAAAATAATTGAGTATGTTGAGGTCACCTTAGATGATCGTATTATAGATGTGTATATGGATACAAGTGAAGTTAATGTAGGTCTTATAATTAACAGAATTATAGAAGATAATCTTTATGTAGATTAATTTTTATTAATATATTAAATTTTTATTTACAATAATTACATTGATAAAGTATAATGAATATGTTTCATTATATAAAATAACTTAGATAAAAAGGAGAACATATGAGAGCAGTATATAGAAATCCTAAGGAATTAGCAAGTAAACTTAAGGACACCATAGATGATTATTTTGATGATGTGTTAAGTTATGAAAAATTAGAGCAAAAGATTACATTAATTATAAAGGCTAATGGCGATAGAATTTATAAAGATGGTAATATGCCAGCAAAATTATCTATTGTATTAGGTGCTGAAAGAATAGAAGTAATAGATAAAATTGCAAAAAATATTGAATAAATATTGAAGGTGAATTTAGTAGATTGATACTAGATTCACTTCTTTTTTTGAAGTCTATATAGATATAGCTTTGTAAAAATTGACAAAAAATGGAAAAATAATTCTAGAAATAGATACAAATGAAAATAGGATAGGAGAATTTTTATGAAAAATGAAAATATGTTAGCAACTGCGCCTATAGGGAAGTTGCTTATAAAATATTCAATTCCGGCAATAATAGGAATGATTGTAAATGCACTTTATAATGTAGTAGATAGAATGTTTATAGGGCACCTTCCAGAGGTTGGATCTTTAGCAATAACTGGGGTAGGATTAACTATGCCAATAATGACTATTATATTAGCCTTTGGAATGCTTATTGGAATCGGAGCTGCAAGTAATATATCGATAAAACTTGGTCAGGGAAAACGGAAAGAGGCAGAAAAAATAATAGGAAATGTTATTACCCTTTCACTGATTATAGGAGTAACACTAAGTATTTTAGGTATAATATTTGGAAACAATATTTTAAACCTATTTGGTGCAAGTGAAAATACATTATATTATGCTAAGTCTTATATTTATATAATATTAGGGGGAACAACTTTTAGTATTTTAGCATTTGCTTTAAATAATACAATTAGAGTAGATGGTAATCCAAGGCTTGCAGCTACTATAATGGTGGTTGGATGTTTAACTAATATTATATTAGATGCAGTATTTATATTTAAATTTAATTTAGGAATTCAAGGAGCTGCACTTGCTACAGTAATATCTCAAATAATTACTACTGTGTGGGCACTTGAATATTACATTTCGGGCAAATCGAACTTAAAGTTTAGAAAATCAAGCTTGAAGTTAGATAAAAAGCTAATTGGAGTAATATTCGCAATAGGATTATCACCTTTTATGATGCAAATTGCAGCAAGTTTAGTGCAAGTTATAGCAAATAATTCATTAAAGGTTTATGGTGGAGATTTAGCAATTGGCGCAATGGCAACTATTTCTTCAGTAAATTTATTATTTCTAATGCCTGTGTTTGGAATAGATCAGGGTTCGCAACCTATAATTGGGTTTAACTATGGGGCAAAACAATATGACAGAGCACATAAAGCGGTTAAGCTTTCAATGATGGCGGCAACAGCCATCTTAACAGTGTCTGCAATAGTAATTCAAATATTCCCAGAAGCTATAATTGGAATGTTTAATAAAGATCCAGAGCTAATGAGTATATCAACAAGAGGTGTTAGAATATATCTTCTTATGTTACCAATTATAGGTATAGCTATATCTGGTTCAGATTATATTTTGGCTATTGGTAAAGCAAAACTTGCAATGGCATTAAGCATACTTAGACAAATAATAGTACTTATACCTATTATGATTATTTTACCTAAGTTTTTAGGGTTAGATGGGGTTTGGATAGCACAACCTATATCAGATATTATTGCGACAATAATAACAGCTTTAATAGTAATAAGAGAAATGAGATCAATAAAGAAGCTTGATAAAAATGAAGATGAAATAGCTTATAGTAGAATTGAAAGCGACTAAGGGAAAAGAACTATCAAAATTTCTAATTTCAGAGATTTTGATAGTTCTTATTTTTATAAAACATTAAAAAATAATTATGTAGTTTGTAGTATATTAATTAGAAGAAAAATTGAAATAAACTGAGTAATCTAAATAATCAGAATAATTAAAATAAAGCGTTGCAATTGGGATATAATAGTAATATTATTAATATATTACATTAAACTTCATAAATACAAAAGTTGTACTGGAGTTTAAAATATTAAAAAAAAGGGGATATTAAAATGGCGAGAAGAGCTTTTAAAAAAATGAAAAAGACAGTTGCAATTTTGACAGTTACAAGTATGCTTATGGGAATTACTATTACTGTTATGCCATCTATGAATGCAAGTGCAATGGAAGTGGCAGTACAGAACAAACGTAATGTAATGTATTACGGAGATTGGTCGATATGGGGTGGAGAAAATAATTTTTATCCAAAAGACATACCAGCAGATCAATTAACTCATTTAAATTTAGCATTTTTAGATTTTAATGCAAGTGGAGATTTGATTTTCTGTGACAAGGATGCAAATATTGGAGCTCCAGTTGGAATGCCAAGCGTTCAATGGGGTGGAGCTAATGCAGGTATTATAAATGCATTGCAAGATTTAAGGGCAGAAAATCCAAATATGAAAATAGGTACATCTATTGGAGGTTGGTCAAAATCAGGAGATTTCTCCACAGTAACAGCTGATCCTACAATTAGAGCTAAATTTGTTGAAAACGTTATGAAATTTGTTGAATATACTAATATGGATTTTGTAGATATAGATTGGGAATACCCAGGTGATGCTCGTCAACCAGATAAGGTTGATAATAAAAATGATGAAGGTACACCAAATGCAACAGCAGCAGATAAAGAAAACTATATTAAGTTACTGCAAGATTTAAGAACAGCTTTAGATAAACAAGGAAAAAGACTTGGAAAACCTTATGAATTATCAGTTGCATTACCAGTTTCTAAAAAGAAATTAGACTTGGGTATTGATATTAATAAGTTGTTTAGCATTGTAGATTTTGCAAACATAATGACTTATGACATGTATGGTGGATGGAATGAGAATAGTGGACATCATGCGGCTTTATATCCTAATCCTAATGATCCAAGTAAGGGTGAAGGATTATCAGTTGATGAAAGTATAGATTATATAATAAGCAAAGGTGCTAAAAAAGAAAAAATAGTTGTTGGCGCAGCTTATTATACAAGGGGATGGGAAAAGGTTGCAGCAGGACCAGACAAAAATAATCCTGGACTGTATGGAAAAGCAGAAAAAATTAATAAAAATGCAGATGGGACGCTTACCACAGGAGGAAAAAATCAAGCTCCAATTAAACTTGGTGATGGCGGACGTGCTGGAGGAGTTTGGGCTTATAGTGGATTAGAAAAATTAAAAGGTGCATATTCAGGACTTAAAGAATATTGGGATGATACAGCGAAAGCTCCATATCTTTATAATGAAAAAACAGGAGCGTTTTTCACTTACGATAATATAAGATCAATCGGAGAAAAAACTAAATATGTTAATGATAATAACCTAGGTGGAATGATTGGTTGGATGGCATCACAAGATAAATCAACAACTTCTACAAAGCGTGATGAATTAACAAAGGCGAGTAAAATAGGACTTTATGGACAAGCTAATTTACCAGATAATAAAATAGTATACACTGATTTAGACATAAGCTGTAGTATAAAAACATCTAAAGATGACTGGGCAAAGGGTGGTAAATACGAAATAACAATTAAAAACAATGAAAAATTAGAAGAATCAGGAGATACATTAAGAGGTGTTGAAAATGCAGCCGAAACTATTAAAACTCCTAAGTTCTACATCAAAAATACTAGTGGGACACTTACAGCGGGAAATAACTTGGCAGGTAAAGTTACTCAAGAAGGTATATATACAGTAGTTGATATTAGTGGTGTTTATGAAGGGGCAGTTATAGAACCAGGAAAATCATATACATTTGTATTAAACACAACAAATGCGAAGCCAATGGATACTGATATTAGTAGCATTGAATTAGCACAGCATATTTATAAAGGTGGAACTGAGTTAAACAGGCAATTAATAAAATAGGGGGTTATTTTTAGAATAACTTAAAAGTATTTAGGGTGAAAAAATTTTTTATTAGAATTTTTCCATCCTATTTTATTTATATTTATGAAATAGGTCTATTTTACTAGACATGAAAATAAAAAAAGGGATATAATATAATTTGTGTTTAAATAGAAGAAGAGGTGACGTTTTTTGGAAAAAGATATAAATAAAATGCAAGAAGATATAGTAAATGCAGATATGAAACAAGCTGATAAAATATGGAAAGTCATGGAGGGAAATTTATCTTTAGAATACCACCTAGATAGAATGACTAAGGATGAATTAGTTAAGGTGGCTGCACAATATAAAGTAAAAGGAATAACTTCTTTAAAAAAGGCTGATGCAGTAATAAAGGTTAAAAATTCTATTATTGAAAAAATAGATATTACATTAGATCTTTTAAATGACGAAGGTTTTAGCTATTTACAAAATTTGATTAATGGAAACTGTATTGAAAGTTGTGAAACTAATGAGTTAATTAATACAACCTATCTTAGAAATAGGGGAATATTATTTACAGGGATTATAGATGAAAACTTAAAAGTAATATTACCTATAGAAGTAAGTGAACTAATAAAAATTAAGTTAACTAAGGAATTAAAAGAAAATACTTTAAGAAATACTGAAATAGTAAAGTTATTTGCAGGAATGGTTTATTATTATGGAGTTTTAACAATTGATAAATTTATAGAATTAGCAGAATCTACATTAGAATATGATATTGACTATGAAAGAGTTGAAATGATTATAAATAATGGAGAAGAACTTGGATTTGATTATCAAATTGAAGGTAATATGGCAGTTCATATAGATGTAGAAGAAGTTTCAGAAATAATAGAGGCTCAAGAGAATAATTGTGAAATTGGTTATTATAAATTTGATAAGAAGGCACTTATAAAGGCTGCGAAACCAGATTTTATTGAAGAAAATAAACAAGCCTTAAAACTTGAAAAAGTAATTGGAGAATTATTTGTAATTGATAAAAAAATACTTAAAGAGGAAATAGAAAGTTATTCAATAGCTATAAAAAATGAAGAACCATTAGATGCTTGTATTGATGTGTATTTACGAGCCTATCAAATAGAGGCTGATGAAGAAAGAAATATATTTTCGGAAGAGTTAACTAAGCTTGCAAATTCAGTTAGAAGATGGAGCTATAAAGGATATAGTCAAACGGAGATAGATAATAAAAAGAAAACAGTAGTAGTAGAAGTTAAAGTAGGAAGAAATGATGTTTGTATTTGTGGAAGCGGGAAGAAATATAAGAAATGTTGTGGAAGATAATTTAATTATAAATAAAAGGATAACTTTAAAAAGTTATCCTTTTATTTGCAATATAATATTAGTGAGAGAATATTATAAAATATAGAAATTATACTGTGGTTAAAAATATAACATACAATTTATGTTTATAAAAAAAATAGCCATAAATAGCTTTAAATATATAGTTAAATTAATGAGATAGCAATAGATAATGGATTAAAAGTAAAAAATTGTAGTTAAATAAATGACTAACATTGAGTAAGTGGAAATATTATGATAAAATTTAAGTAAGACTATAATAGTAAGTATAAAATTTAGAGTTTTAGTCGGAACTTTAGATAAAATAGGAGGGGTTTTTATGATAAGTAATATTCTTAGTAATGTGAAAATTTCAACTAGAAATTTTAAACTTATGGATAATACAATTCAAAGTATTTCTGAAGATAAGAGAGAGACAGTTTCAATGAATTGTAATATTGATAAAATGAATTATGAAGAAGTATTAAAAAATATTAAAGAGTATGCTCTAGTAGATAATAAAGGAATAGAGTTATATTCTAAATATGAATCAAAGAGATTTAAGAGCATAGTTATTAAAGCTTTTAGTATTAATCCAAATTTAAATGGTTATGGAGTAATAGCAGAGGCTAAAAGAGAAGAACTAGAACTTGGTTTAAAAGTGATTAAAAGATTATTTAAAGATGTTGAAGTTAAATTTGCCATTGATGGAACAGATAAAAAAATCACACCTATAGCTTCAGGTCTAGGACAAGTTATAAAGGTTAACAAAACTTTAGACCTATATGACGAAAAGTTGCAGATTAAAGGGTTTGGTAAAGATGTGAGTACTGAAGATATATTAATAGAAGATTTATTTACTTTAATTTATCTTGGAAAAGCATTTAAAGATGGAGATTTAAACAAGGAAGTTTATTTAACTATTTATGGTGGAGCTGTAGAAGGAAACAAAGTTGTTTCTGTAAATTCAGGTACATCACTTAATGATATTTTTGTTTATTTAAATGGAGATAAGGAATCACTTAAGAAGGTAATTATTGGGGGAGCACTAAATGGACAAGGACAATATAATCTAGATGGTGCTGTAAACAATTCTATGAGGGGAATACTCTTTTTAACAGAAAAAGAGTCGCCATCAGAGGATGATATGAGCTGTATTAGATGTTCAAAATGCTTAAGAGTTTGTCCTGAAGGATTAAATCCTATAAAACTTAAAGAACTTTGGAATAGAAACGAAAAGGATGAGTTTTTAAAATTTGGTGGAGAGAAGTGTATTGAATGTGGATTATGCAGTTATGTATGCCCTTCAAATATAGAAATTATCCAAGCTATAAGAACAGGAAAAGTTTTCATAAATAAATAACGAAGGAATAGGAGTGAAGATAGTGGAAAACAAAACGCTTCATATATCACCAATGCCTCATGTTAAAAGAGGGTTAGGTGTAAATAAAATAATGCTAGATATTATAATAGCATTAATTCCAGCTGTATGTGCAGGTATATACTTTTATAAGGGAGATGCAGCAAAAATATTACTAGCTACAGTTTTAGCTAGTTTAGTTGCAGAAGCACTATGGAATAAATTTGTTAAAAAGACAAACTGGATAACAGATTTAAGTCCAATAGTATCAGGTATTATTTTAGGTCTTATAATGCCAACTTATGTTCCTTTATGGATACCAATAGTTGGAGCAATTTTTGCAACAATAGTAGTTAAACAGTTTTTTGGAGGTCTTGGTCAAAATTTTATGAATCCAGAAGCTGCTACAAAAGCATTTTTAATAACTTCATGGGCTGCTGTAATGGCAAAACCAGTAGTTGATTCAACAACTGCTGCATCAGGAGCTATTGAAAAGACTTTAACATTATGGAACCAAATATTAGGACAAGCATCAGGAAGCATCGGTGAAGTATCAATATTAGCATTACTAATAGGTGGAGTATATTTACTAGTTAGAGGTGTTATTAGCTTTAGAGCACCAGCAACATTTATAGTTGCTTCATTTATTATGAATTCAGTACTTGGTAAAGAAGGATTATTAACGGGAGCATTCTTCCTTGCGGCCATATTTATGGCAACAGATTACGCTACAACACCAATGACTAAGAGTGGACAATACTTATTTGGTTTAGTGGCTGGAATTTGTGCAAGTATTATAGCAGTGCTTGGATACAACCCAGATGGACCATATTATGCAATTATAATAATTAACTTATTCACTCCGTTAATAGAGTACTATACAAGTAAAAGAGTGAAAATTAAGAAGGAGGCTGCTTAAGATGAAAGAAAATTTCAAACTAGGAAGAACCCTTCTAATAATAACAGCAATTGCAGGGGTATTACTTGGTTTTGCAAATAACTTAACTAAGGATGCTATTTTAGAAAATGCTAAAATGAATAAAGAAGATTTAAAGGCTGTATTGTCACAAGCTGAATCAGTTCAGGATATAGAATTCACTAAAACCGAAGCAGTTAAAGAAGTTTATAAAGCTGTAAATGGTAATGAGGTTGTAGGCCATGTACTAAAGGTTACAAGCAAAGGATTCCATGGACCAGTAGATTTCCTAATTGGAATATCAACAGATAATAAGGTTTCTGGAATTAGAGTATTATCACATGCTGAAACACCGGGTCTTGGATCTAAAATAGCAGAAGTGAAATTTACATCAAGATTTACAGCTAAACCAATAGCAGAAGATTTAGAAGTAGTAAAGGTAACTCCTAATAAGGATAATGAAGTAGAAGCTATATCGGGAGCTACAACTTCAAGTAAAGCAACTGTAACAGCCGTAAATGATGCTATTAGATTCTATAAAGAAAATATAAAAGGTGAAGAAGTAGAATCTAAGAAAGAAACAGATGCAGATACAGCTGCTACAGGAAGCTAAACTAAAGAAAGTTAGGAGGAAATAAAATGAATAAGTTAATAGAAAGAATTAAAAATGGAGTAGTTACAGAAAATCCAATATTTGTTCAAGTTTTAGCTATGTGTCCTACTTTGGCAGTTACAACAAATGCTAAAAATGCATTAGGAATGGGACTTGCTGCAACAATAGTACTTATATTTTCTAATATGATTATTTCAGCATTAAGAAAGTTTATACCAGAGCAGATTAGAATACCAGCATACATTGTTATTATTGCATCTTTTGTTACAATAATAGAAATGTTAATGAATGGATATGTACCAAGTCTTTATAAGTCGTTAGGTATATTTATTCCATTAATAGTTGTTAACTGTGTTATTTTAGGCAGAGCAGAAGCTTATGCTTCAAAGAATTCAGTGTTACCATCAATATTTGATGGAATAGGAATGGGTCTTGGATTTACAGTGGCATTGGTTGTAATTGGAACATTTAGAGAGATTTTAGGAGCAGGAACAATTCTTGGATTCCAAGCAATGCCTCTAGGTTATAAACCGATATCAATTATGATTTTAGCACCTGGTGCATTCTTTACAATGGGTGGATTAATGGCACTATTAAATTATATTAATATTAAAAAAGCAGAAAAAACAGGGGAAGCACCAAAAAGATTAGAGCATAACTGTGGAAGTTGCTCAGGATGTGGAACTAGTGAATGTTCAGTAGAAGAATCAAATGAAAAAACTACAATAGAAATAAAGAAAAATTAGGAGGGTAACTATGGAACTGTTTATAATTTTTATAGGAGCGATGTTAGTTAATAATTTTGTTCTTTCAAAATTCTTAGGAATATGTTCATTTCTTGGAGTATCCAAAAAGAAGGATGCAGCTTTTGGAATGGGACTTGCTGTTACCTTTGTAATGATATTATCTTCAGTAATGACCTGGCTTGTATATAATGGAATACTTGTACCGTTAGGTCTAGAATATTTAAATACTATAGCAAGTGTACTCGTAATTGCAGCTTTAGTACAATTTGTTGAAATGGCAATGAAGAAACTTTCACCAAGCTTACATAAAGCGCTTGGGATATTTTTACCATTAATAACAACTAACTGTGCTGTTTTAGGAATGACTGTATTAAATGTACAAGAAGGTTATAACTTTATAGAATCAGTAGTTAATGCAATTGGGGGAGCATCGGGATATATGCTTTCTATAGTGTTATTAGCATTTATAAGAGAAAAAATAGATTATAATGAAAATATACCAAAGGTTTTAAGAGGGTTACCAATTACATTATTCACAGCAGCATTAATGTCAATTGCCTTTTTAGGATTCCAAGGATTAATTCACTAGGAGGGATTTTGCATGAATATATTATTTGCAGCATTAAGTTTAGGAGTTCTAGGATTGATTTTTGGAATTTTGCTTGGATTTGCTTCAAAGAAATTTGAAGTTAAAGTTAACCCAAAGATACCTATGATAAGAGAAATACTACCAGGTGCGAACTGTGGTGGTTGTGGATATGCAGGGTGTGATGCTTATGCAGAAGCTGTAATAGAAGGTGGAGCAAAACTAAACCTTTGTTCAGTTGGTGGAGCTAAGACTACAGGAGATATTGGAGAAGTTTTAGGTGTTACTGTAGAAAATGGAATAAAACTTACTGCATTTGTTAAATGTAATGGAAGCTGTAGTGTAGCAAAACAAAATTATACATTAGAAGGTGTCTCAGACTGTTTAACAGCTTCATTAATGGAAGATGGAGGGGCAAAAGCCTGCTCTTTTGGATGTTTAGGACTTGCAACTTGTGTTGGTGTTTGCGAATTCGACGCTATACATATAGTTGATGGAATTGCAAAAGTAGATTACCAAAAGTGTACTAACTGTGGAGCGTGTATAAATATTTGTCCTAAAGGGCTAATAGAAGCTGTACCGGCAGATAACAAAGTAAGGGTTGAATGTAATAACTCTGAAATTGGAAAGCATGTAAAGCAAAACTGCTCAGTAGCTTGCATAGGATGTAAAATATGTGAAAGAAACTGTCCATCGGATGCAGTACGTGTTACAGGATTCTTAGCTAAAGTAGATTATCATAAGTGTACTAGCTGCGAAGTATGTACTACTAAATGTCCAACTGGAGCAATAAAGAATATATTTAAGTAAGGCATTTCTAAATAAATAATAAGTCAAGATGACTAAATAGCTAACAGCAATGCTGTTAGCTATTTTTCTTCAATGTTTTATAACGTTTTCAGAAAAGAAACATATAATATTATATAAACACATTACATAGTGGAATTAATTTATTATTTTTACTAAAAAAGGAGGTAATTTTATGGCCACTAATGTATTATTTTGTTTAGGATTATTAATTATAGCAATTGGGATAATGTTGTTTTTTAGAAAGAAAAAATTATATAGGGATGGAATACGAACTATTGGAAAAGTAATAGAAATTGAAACTTACACATATTTAAACCAAGGACCGGAGTTTAATAATGTATATTATATAGGAATTACACCCATTATAGAGGTTGAGGATAGTGATAAAAAGATAAGAGTTGCATATAATTCTATAGATGATTACTCAAACCTTTCGAAAGGTGATGAGGTTGAAGTTATATATCCAAAAGGTAAAGTTGAAGAGTTGTTAATTTGTAATGAAAAAGAATTATATAAAGGGCCTTTATCAGTAGGATTAGTAGGCTTATCAATTATAATATTAGCATTAATATTAATATTAGTGTAAAAATATAGTAAGGCATTTGAAAAAATAGGATAGCATATTTGCTTGTTATTTTTTCAAATGCCTTATTTCAAATTATTTAATAATTGAATCAATAGTATGTATAAGTAAAAGAACATTTGTTAAAACTAAAGTTATTTACTGATGCTATTTAGATTCGATTTTTTATACTAACAATATTATTTTGAAAAAAAATTTCCAAATAAGTTATTGACAACATGTTTTGATTATAGTATATTTTGAGTATCAAAGTATTCAATTATCGAAATATTTTTGTGTGCTAATTGAAATTTCGACAAAATTCTATTATTATAGAAGTACTAGAACTTAAGAACAACTTAAGAAGAGATGTGGGAGTGAATATTCATGAAGAAGACACAAAAGGTATTAAATGAATTGTTGGTACAAATATTCGATGATATTGTGCAAATAGAAGAAAAAACATTAAAACATGGAGCTTTATCTGATTTATCAGTTACAGAAATGCATACGTTAGAAGCTATAGGTATGTACACTCAAAGAACTATGAGTGAAGTAGCACAAGATTTAAAAATTACAGTAGGAACTTTGACAACAGCTATTAATAAGCTTATAAAAAAAGATTATGTTTCAAGAAAGAGAATAGAAGAAGATAGACGAGTAGTTTTAGTAGAACTTACTAAAAGGGGAAAACTTGCATATAGACTACATGAAAAATTTCATAATGATATGATAACAGCCACTATTGATGGGTTAAGTGAAAGTGAGGAAGACGTTTTAATCTCATCACTAGAGAAATTGAATATTTTCTTTAAAGCAAAAAATGAATTGATTAAGTAAGTAAGGGAGCGGAAAGAAAATAGATAAGAATTTAATTAGTTATTTTTTGAAGCTCCTCATAAGGAGAGATATATGAAAGAAATAGTAATTAGTGGAATTGGCGCATATGCACCTTCTAATATTGTAACAAATGAAGATCTAAGTGCCATAGTTGATACTAGTGACGAATGGATTGTTGATAGAACTGGTATAAAAGAAAGAAGAATATCAACTGGTGAGGATACATCAAATATTGCAACTAAAGCTGCAATATTAGCAATTGAAAGATCGGGAGTGCAAAAAGAAGATTTAGAACTAATAATAGTTGCAACAATAACTCCTGATATGTGTACACCATCAGTTGCGTGTATGGTTCAAAAAGAATTAGGCGCTAAAGGGGCAACTGCCTTTGATATAAATGCAGCTTGCTCTGGATTTATATATGCTATTCAAATAGCAGAATCTATGATGAAAATTCATGGTTTCAAGAATGCTCTAATTATAGGGGCAGAAACTTTATCTAAAATAATAGATTGGAAGGACAGAGGGACTTGTGTTCTATTTGGAGATGGAGGGGGAGCCGTAGTGCTTACAGAAAGTAACACTAAAGGAATTATTAATACCTTTAGTAAATCTGATGGAAGCAAATATGAAAGTTTAGTAGCTGGGGCTTTTGATGTTGAAAATCCATATGCTTTAAATGTAGTTAAAAGAAACAATAAGGTGCAAATGAAGGGTGGAGAAGTATTTAAGTTCGCAACTGCAGCTATAGTAGAGGCAGTTAAAGAAGTTTTATTAAATACAGATTGCAACCTAGAGGATGTTAAATATATAGTACCTCATCAAGCGAATTTAAGAATAATTGATTATGCAGCTAAGAAGTTAAATGTAGATAAAGAAAAATTTTATGTTAACTTAGATAGATTTGGAAATACTTCTTCAGCTTCTATTCCAATTGCATTAAATGAAATGTATGAAAAAGGTATGCTAAAAGCTAAGGATAAAATAGTGTTAGTTGGATTCGGTGGGGGATTAACCTTTGGGTCTGTATTAATAGAGTGGAAATAATAATAAAATATAATATTAGGAGGAATACAAAATGGTATTTGATAGAATTAAAAAGGTAGTATGTGAACAATTAGGGGTTTCAGAAGAGGATGTTAAATTAGAAACAACTTTCGAAGCATTAGGAGCAGATTCATTAGATCTTTTCCAAGTGGTAATAGAACTTGAAGAGGAATTTGATATTCAATTAGAAGATGCAGAAAATATGAAGAGCATACAAGATGCTGTAACATATGTAAACTCAAAAATAGCATAAGGCATTTTAAAAAAAGCCTAAGACCAAAAGATAAGTCAGATATTTTTATCTGACTTATTAAATAGGAGGAATTTTTATGAAGAAGACCAGGATTACAGAATTATTAAACATAGAATATCCGATTTTTCAAGGTGGAATGGCTTGGATTGCAGATGCATCTTTAGCAGCAGCTACAAGTGAAGCGGGTGGTCTTGGGATAATAACTGGAGCCGCTCCTACCCAGTGGGTTAGAGATGAAATAAGAAAAGCGAAAATTTTAACCAGTAAACCTTTTGGAGTAAATATTATGCTTATGTCAGAAAATGCAGATGAGATAGCAAAATTAGTCTGCGAAGAAGATGTTAAAGTGGTTACAACTGGAGCTGGAAGCCCCGGTAAGTATATGGAAATGTGGAAAGCTAAAGGAATAAAAGTTATACCTGTAGTTGCCTCAGTTGCACTTGCTAGAAGAATGGAAAGATCAGGCGCTGATGCAGTTATTGCAGAAGGAACAGAATCCGGTGGGCATGTTGGGCAATTGACAACAATGACATTAGTTCCACAAGTTGTAGATGCATGTAGCATACCAGTTATTGCAGCAGGTGGAATTGCGGATGGAAGAGGTGTTGCGGCATCATTTATGTTAGGAGCTGAAGGCGTTCAACTTGGAACAAGGTTTCTCGTGACTAAAGAATGCACTGTACACCAAAATTATAAAGATAAAGTTATAAAAGCTAAAGATATAGATACAGATGTAACTGGAAGAGGTACAGGTCATCCAGTTAGAGTACTTAGAAATAAACTTTCAAGAGAATTTTTGAAAGCAGAAAAAGAAGGGGCATCAGCAGAAGAGCTTGAAGAATTAGCAAAAGGATCACTTCCAAAAGCTGCAAGAGATGGCGATGTTCAAATGGGATCAGTTATGGCAGGTCAAAGTTCAGGATTAGTAGTAAAAGAAGAAACTTGCAAAGAACTTATATTAGAAATTTTTGAAGAAGCGCAAAAAACTATTGATAAGTTTGGAGGATTAAATGGATAAAAAAATTGCATTTCTTTTCTCAGGACAAGGAGCTCAATATCTATCTATGGGAAAAGAACTTTATGATAATATACCAGAATGTAGGGAAGTATTTAATAAGGGAGAAAAAATATTAGATTTGCCAATTAAGGATATAATATTTAATGGACCGGAAGAAATACTAACTCAAACTGAAAATACTCAACCAGCTATTCTATTAACATCATTAGCTTGTTTAAAAGCTCTTGAGA
Source organism: Clostridium gasigenes (assembly GCF_017348895.1). NCBI lineage: Bacteria > Bacillati > Bacillota > Clostridia > Eubacteriales > Clostridiaceae > Clostridium > Clostridium gasigenes. The sequence continues at coordinate 3,777,600 of NZ_CP071376.1, read as the reverse complement.
TTAATGGAATAGAAGGCGATTGCGCTGCAGGATTATCACTTGGTGAATATACAGCTTTAATTTATGGGGAAGCTTTATCTTTTGAAGATGGGGTTAAGCTTATAAAAGAAAGAGGAAGAATAATGGGGTCATCATTACCTAAAGGGTTAGGTGGAATGGCAGCAGTACTTAAGTTAGATGAAGAAAATATAAAATTATTATTAGAAAAAGCAGGGGAATTTGGAATTATAGAAGGTGCTAATTTTAATTGTCCAGGGCAAGTTGTTGTTGCTGGAGAAATGGAAGCAATAAAAAAAGCCGTGAAAATAGCAAAGGAACTAGGGGGTATGGCAATACCTTTAAAAGTAAGTGGGCCGTTCCATAGTTCTTTATTGGAACCGGCAAGCTTTGAGTTTTTTGAAACTTTAAAATTGTTAGAATTTAAGCCTCTTAAAAAATTAATTTATTCTAATGTAAAAGGAACCCCTTACGAAGAAAATGACGATGTTAAAACTCTACTTAGAAAACAAATGATGTCTTCAGTTTTATTTGAGAAGACAATAAGAGATATGATAGATAGAGGAATTAACACTTTTATAGAAATTGGACCTGGAAAAGCCCTTAGAGGGTTTGTTAAAAAGATAGATAAAAATGCAAAAGTATTAAACGTTGAAGATTTAAATTCTTTAGAAGCTACAATAAAGGCTATTAAAGAAGAAAATTAGGAGGTTTTTATGTTAAAAGGAAAATGTGCAGTAGTAACAGGTGCAGCAAGAGGCATAGGCAGATCTATAGCTTTAAAATATGCAAAACTTGGAGCAAATTTAGTTATAAATTATAGAAGCAGTGAAGAAGAAGCTATTTCTTTGGAAAAGGAATTAAAAGAACTTGGAGTAGAAGTTTTAGTAGTTAAAGCAGATATTAGTAATTTTAATGATGCAAATAATTTAATACTTATGGCTAAAGAAAGATTTGGCTCAGTAGATATATTAGTTAATAATGCAGGTATTACTAAAGATGGTTTAGTTATGAGAATGAAAGAAGAAGATTTTGATAGGGTAATAGAGGTAAATTTAAAAGGCGTATTTAACTGTATAAGAGCAGTTACCCCAATTATGATTAAACAAAAATCTGGTAAAGTCATAAATATGGCATCGGTAGTTGGAATAACAGGAAATGCTGGTCAATTAAATTATTGCGCTGCAAAGGCTGGAGTTATAGGAATGACAAAATCACTTGCAAGAGAGCTTGGAAGTCGTGGAATAAATGTAAATGCAATAGCACCAGGATTTATTCAAACTGATATGACAAATGAACTTGGAGAAAAAGCAAAAGATGCAGCAATGGCAAACATTCCGCTTAAAAGATTTGGAAATGTATCAGATGTTGCGGAATTAGCAGCATTTTTAGCTAGTGAATCTGCAAGTTATATTACTGGTCAAATTATAAGCGTTGATGGTGGAATGTCAATGTAATGGAGGGAAAACAATGAATAGAAGAGTTGTAATAACTGGAATGGGAGCAGTAACTCCTATTGGTAATGATGTAGAAAGTTTCTGGAATAATTCAAAAATCGGAAAACTTGGAATAGATTTTATAAAATCAATTGATACAGACAATTTAGAAGTTAAAATTGCAGGGGAATTAAAAGAATTTGACCCTGAAACTGTTTTAGGGAAAAAAGAAGTAAAAAGATTAGATAAGTTTTCTCAATATGCAGTAGTTGCAGCGCAAGAAGCTGTAACTAATTCAGGATTAGATTTAGATAAAATAGATAAAGATAGATTTGGGGTTTTTGTAGGATCAGGAATTGGTGGTTTTACAACAGAAGAAAATGGATTTAGGACATTATTTGATAAAGGTGGAAAGAGAGTTTCTCCATTATTCATACCTATGGTTATAATTAATTTAGCAGCAGGAAATGTAGCTATAAGATTTGGGGCTAGAGGAGTTTGTACTTCAGTAGTTACTGCCTGTGCAACAGGAACTAATAATATAGGTGATGCTTTTAGAAGTATCAAACATGGATATAGCGATATTGTACTTGCAGGTGGAACTGAAGCACCTATTACAGCTATGGCAATATCAGGATTTAATAGTATGAGAGCTCTAAATTCATCAAATGATCCAAAAAGAGCATCAATACCTTTTGATAAAGAGAGATCAGGATTTGTTATGGGGGAAGGTTCAGGAATTTTAGTTATGGAAAGCTTAGAACATGCAGAAGCTAGAGGTGCAAATATATTAGCTGAAATAGTAGGATATGGGTCAACTTGTGATGCTTATCATATAACTTCACCAGATCCAGAAGGAAAAGGTGCAAGTAGGTCTATGGAAGATGCAATAAAAGAAGCTGGAATAAGTGAAAATCAAGTTTCATATATTAATGCACATGGAACATCAACTCCTTATAATGATAAGTTTGAAACAATTGCAATTAAAAAGGTATTTGGAGATCAAGCTTATAAAATACCAATATCTTCAACAAAATCAATGACAGGTCATCTTTTAGGTGCAGCTGGTGCAGTTGAAAGTATAGTTTGTATTAAGGCTCTTCAAGAAGGGTTTGTTCCTCCAACTATAGGATATGAAGTATGCGATGAAGGCTTAGATTTAGACTACGTACCAAATGTAGGAAGAGATGCAAAAGTAGAATATGCTTTAACTAATTCTTTAGGATTTGGTGGTCATAATGCATCTTTAGTATTTAAAAAATGGTAGTATTTTAGGAGGAAAACTTATGGATTTAAAAGATATTAGAGAGTTAGTCCAAATGATTAACTCTTCAGAATTAGCTTATTTTGAACTTAAAATGGATGATAATTATATAAAGATGGATAAATCCTTAACTAGAAGTTTAGTAGGGAAAACATCTGTTGAAAACATTGTTGGTAAAGAAGAGATTAATAAAAATATTAATAGTGAAATAGTTAATAAAAATACTGAATTAGATATTGAAGAAAAAGTTTTAGTTAAAGAAGATGAAAATTTATTGACTATTAATTCACCAATGGTTGGAACTTTTTATGGGTCATCATCACCAGATAGTAGTCCTTTTGTTTCAGAAGGATCAAAGGTTTCAAAAGGTGATGCACTATGTATAATAGAGGCAATGAAATTAATGAATGAAATAGAATGTGAATATAATGGGGAAATAGTGAAAATATTAATTAAAGAAGGACAAATGGTTGAGTATGGTCAGCCAATGTTTAAAGTAAGGAGAGGTTAATATGTTAGGGATAAAAGAAATTAAAGAAATTATACCTCATAGATATCCTATGTTATTAATTGATAGAGTTACAGAAATAGTTGAGGGTGTAAGTGCTAAAGGATATAAAAATGTAACTATAAATGAACAATTTTTCCAAGGGCATTATCCAGATCATCCAGTTATGCCGGGTGTATTAATTTTAGAGGCATTAGCTCAAGTTGGAGCTGTTGCAATTTTAAGTAAAGAAGAAAATAAGGGGAAATTACCTCTTTTTGCTGGAGCAGATAAAGTTAGATGGAAAAAACAAGTTGTTCCAGGTGATAGATTAGATTTAAGTGTAGAAATAATAAAAATGCGAGGACCTATTGGTGTTGGACGTGGTATTGCAACAGTTGATGGGGTAAAGGCTTGCGTGGCAGAAATACTCTTTGCTATAGGATAGGTGATAATATGTTAAAAAAAGTGCTAATTGCAAATAGAGGAGAAATAGCTGTAAGAATAATTAGAGCTTGTAGAGAACTAGGGATTTTAACAGTGGCAGTTTATTCAGAAGTTGACAAAGAAGCGCTTCATACACAACTAGCGGATGAAGCTGTTTGTATAGGGCCAGCAGAAGCTAAGGAAAGTTACTTAAATATTACTAATATTTTAAGTGCTTGTGTTTTAACAGGAGCAGATGGGATACATCCAGGTTTTGGGTTTTTATCTGAAAACCCTAGATTTGCAAAAATGTGTACAGAATGCAATATCAAGTTTATCGGACCAGATTATGAATCAATAGAGCTAATGGGAAATAAAGCAAAAGCAAGAGAGATTATGAAAGAGGCAGGAGTTCCAGTAGTGCCTGGGTATGAAGGCATTGTAGAAAATGCAGATCATGCTTTAAAAATATCAAATGAAATAGGATATCCTGTAATGATAAAAGCATCTGCCGGTGGTGGTGGACGTGGTATTAGGGTAGTTAGAGAAAAAAGTGAATTGAAATTAGCATACGATACAGCTAGAGCAGAGGCAAAAGCTTGCTTTGGTGATGATACTATTTATATAGAAAAATTTATAGAAAAGCCAAGACATATAGAATTTCAAATTTTAGCGGATGATTATGGTAATGTAATACATTTGTGTGAAAGAGAATGTTCTATGCAAAGAAATAATCAAAAGGTTCTTGAAGAGGCACCTTCTACTTTCTTAACAAAAGAGTTAAGAGAAGAAATGGGCGAAATAGCCAAAAAAGCAGCAAAAGCAGTTAATTATAAAAATGCAGGAACTATTGAGTTTTTAGTTGATAAAAATTGTGGATATTATTTTATGGAAATGAATACTAGAATTCAAGTAGAACATCCTATAACAGAGATGATTACTGGAATTGATTTAGTAAAAGAGCAACTAAAAATTGCATCAAAAATGACTTTAGATATAACTCAAGAAGATATTAAAATATCAGGTCATGCAATTGAATGCAGAATTAATGCTGAGGATACAAAAAATAATTTCAGGCCTTGTCCTGGTAAAATAGAAGAGTTATGCATGCCAGGTGGAATGGGTGTGAGATTGGATAGTGCAATTTATTGTGGATATAAAATACCTCATAATTATGACTCAATGATTGGAAAATTAATTACTTATGCTAAAACTCGCGAGGAAGCTATTGCTAAAATGAAAAGATCACTAGGCGAATTTGCAATAGGTGGCGTAATTACTAATATTGATTTCCAATACTGGTTAATACAGCAGGAAGATTTCCTGAAAGGGGAATATGATACTTCATTTTTAGCAGAAAAGATGGTGAATAAGAATGCTTAAAGATTTATTTAAAAAAACTCAATATATTACAGTAAGTAAGGTTTCTTTTGATGATGAAATAATAGAGGAAGGACCTAATATACCATCTGGAATGTGGAGTAAATGCCATGACTGTGGAAATATAGTTTACACAGAGGATTTAGATTCTAATCTTGATGTATGTAATAAATGTGGATTTCATTTAAGAATAAATGCTAATGAAAGAATTAAACAAGTATTTGATAAAGAAAGTTTTAATATATTATTTTCAGAAGTTATAACTAAAAATCATTTAGGATTTAAAGGATATGAAGAGAAACTTAGAAAAGGTAGAGAAGCCTCTGGAAGTGATGAAGCTGTAATTTGTGGAGTAGGTAAAATAAATGGAATAAATATAGCGGCAGCTGTAATGGATAGTTTTTTTATGATGGGAAGTATGGGATCAGCAGTTGGCGAAAAAATAACAAGAACAGTGGAATATGCAACGTTAAATAAATTACCATTGGTGATATTTACAACTTCGGGTGGAGCCAGAATGCAAGAGGGAATTTTTTCTCTAATGCAAATGGCAAAAATATCAGGGGCTATTGGTAGGCATGACGAAGAAGGGCTATTATATATAACTGTATTAACTAATCCTACAACTGGTGGAGTAACTGCAAGTTTTGCAATGCAAGGAGATATTATAATTAGCGAACCAAGAGCTACAATAGGCTTTGCAGGAAGAAGAGTTATAGAAAATACAATTAAAGAGACGTTGCCAGAGACTTTTCAAAAGGCGGAGTTCTTATTAGAAAAAGGATTTATTGATGCTATAGTTCATAGAAGAGAACTTAAAGGTTATATTTATAAAATATTAAATCTTCATGGGGTGAATAAAAATGAGTAGAGAATTTATAAAAACCATGGCACCATGGGAAAAAGTAAATATAGCTAGACATAAAGATAGACCTAATGGGAAATATTATATACAAAATGTATTTGCAGATTTTTTAGAATTTCATGGTGATAGAACTTTCGGGGATGATAAAGCAATAGTAGGTGGAATAGCTCAAATAGGTGGAATAAGTACAACGGTTATTGCTATTACAAAAGGGGAAAATACAAAAGAAAATATCGAGAGAAACTTTGGAATGCCAAATCCTGAAGGATATAGAAAAGCACTAAGGCTTATGAAACAAGCAGAAAAGTTCAATAGACCGGTGGTTTGTTTTATTGATACCCCAGGAGCCTTTTGTGGAATTGGGGCAGAGGAAAGAGGGCAAGGACATGCAATTGCTCAAAATTTACTCCAAATGAGTAGGTTAAAGACACCTATTATATCTATAATAATAGGTGAAGGTGGAAGTGGTGGAGCATTAGCACTGGCAGTTGGGGATAGTGTATTTATGCTTGAGCACTCTATTTACTCAATTCTTTCACCAGAAGGATTCGCATCTATACTATGGAAAGATGGAAGCCGTGCAGAGGAAGCTGCAGAAGTTATGAAAGTAACAGCTCAAGATTTAAGAGCGTTTGATATAATAGATAAAATTATAAAGGAACCTAGAGGTGGAGCTCATAACAATACACAAAAAATGATTAATAGTATAAAAAAAGAAATATATGATGAGTTAAATATATTACTTAAAAAAGATAAAAAAACATTACTAGAGGAAAGATATAATAAATTTAGAAAAATGGGTAGTTTTAATTAGGAAATAGGGGGTGGTGAAAGAAATTTTACTGCCTTTTTTAGGTTGATTAAGCTTTGAATTTAAAGAAGTATATTAGGAATTGTAAAATAAATAACAGACTACAGATTCTTAGCAATTTGCTCTGTTATTTATTTTATGATGACTTAAGTAGATAATAGTAAGAAATGAAATTACTTTGATATTTTTATAACAAAGAAAAACGTTATAAAAATATCTAATAGGATGTTAGAAATTACTAATATAAAGGATTACAAGAAAAAAATGATTGTGAATAAAAAGAATAATCGGAAAATAGAAAATTGTCGAATAAAAACAAAAAAATAAGGTTAATATAGTAAAAGAGATAAAAATTATAAAAGTGAACAGTTAAACACAACATTTAAGGACGGTTTACTATTTAAATTGAAATATTTTAAAAAAAATGAATAAAATATTTAGAAAAAAGATTGACAAAAAAAACACAATGTATTACAATAAATTTGTAGTCAAGAAGACAACTACAAAACAAAGTAAGTAAATAAGTAAATAAGTAAATAAGTAAATAAGTAAATAAGTAAATAATTTAAATAAAAAAATACACATATATAATAGGAGGAATAATAATGACAATTAAAGTTACAAACGCACAAGAATTAACACAAAGAATTAAAGATTTAAGAGCAGCTCAAAAGGAATTTGCTACATTCAGTCAAGAAAAGGTAGATTATATTTTCAGAGAAGCGGCAATAGCTGCAAATAATGCAAGAATTAAATTAGCTAAAATGGCAGTTGCAGAAACTGGTATGGGAATAGTAGAAGATAAAGTTATAAAAAACCATTTTGCAGCAGAGTATATATATAACCAATACAAGGATATGAAAACTTGTGGAATTATAGAAAAAGATAATACTTACGGAATAACAAAGGTTGCTGAGCCAATCGGAGTTATAGCGGCTATAATACCAACAACAAATCCAACATCAACAGCAATATTTAAAACATTAATATCATTAAAAACAAGAAATGCAATAATAATAAGTCCTCATCCAAGAGCAAAAAATTCAACAATTGAAGCAGCTAGAATAGTTTTAGATGCAGCAGTTAAAGCTGGAGCTCCAGAAGGAATTATAGCTTGGATAGATCAACCTTCAGTTGAATTATCACAAAATGTAATGAGAGAATCAGATTTAATATTAGCAACAGGTGGACCTGCAATGGTTAACGCAGCTTACTCATCAGGTAAACCAGCACTAGGAGTTGGAGCAGGAAACACTCCAGCAGTAATAGATGAGACAGCTCATATTAAAATGGCTGTAAACTCAATATTACTTTCAAAAACTTTCGACAATGGTGTAATATGTGCTTCAGAACAAAGTATCATAGTTATTGATAAAGTTTATGATGAAGTTAGAGCAGAACTTGCAGCTAGAGGCGCTTATATATTAAAGGGCGAAGAAATAGATAAGGTTAGAGGCGTAATCTTAAATGAAAAGGGCGGATTAAACGCTGATATGGTTGGTCAATCAGCATTTAAAATAGCTAAAATGGCAGGAGTTACTGTTCCTGAAACAGCTAAGGTTTTAATTGGAGAAATTGAATCAGTAGAACGTGAAGAACCATTCTCACATGAAAAATTAGCACCAGTACTTGGTATGTATAGAGCTAGGACTTTCGAAGAAGCTACAATTAAAGCAGCTAGATTAATAGAACTTGGTGGATTTGGTCATACTTCAGTTCTTTACACAGATCCAAACAAATCAAGAGATAGAATAGAAGCTTATGGAGCAGCTATGAAAACTGCTAGAATTTTAATAAATATGCCAGCTTCACAAGGTGCAATTGGAGATGTATTTAACTTTAAAATAGCTCCATCATTAACACTTGGTTGCGGTTCATGGGGTGGAAACTCAGTTTCGGAAAATGTTGGTCCTAAGCACTTAATTAATATTAAGAGTGTTGCAGAGAGGAGAGAAAATATGCTTTGGTTTAGAGTTCCAGAAAAAACTTACTTCAAACATGGTTGTTTACCAGTAGCACTAGAAGAATTACATGATATGAAGAAGAAGAAAGTATTTATAGTAACAGATAAGGTATTATTCGATCTTGGATATACTCATAAAGTTACAACAGTATTAGATGAATATAAAATAGATTACAAAATATACTCAGACGTTGAACCAGATCCAACATTAAAAACAGCTAGAGCTGGAGCTAAAGAAATGTTAAGCTTTAACCCAGATGTTATCATCTCATTAGGTGGAGGATCACCAATGGATGCAGCTAAAATTATGTGGGTTATGTATGAACATCCAGAAGTTAAATTCGAAGAATTAGCTATGACATTTATGGATATAAGAAAGAGAGTATGTAAGTTCCCAGTTATGGGTCAAAAAGCAATGATGATTGCTATACCAACATCTGCTGGAACTGGTTCAGAAGTAACACCATTTGCTGTTATAACTGACGAAAAGACAGGAATTAAATATCCACTTGCTGATTATGAATTAACTCCAGACATGGCTATCGTTGATGCAGAATTAATGATGAGTATGCCAAGAGGGTTAACAGCAGCTTCAGGTGTAGATGCTTTAACTCATGCTATAGAAGCTTATGTATCAGTATTAGCATCAGAATATACTAATGGAATGGCTTTAGAAGCTATGAGATTAATATTCAAATACTTACCACAAGCTTACAATGAAGGAACAACTAACATTAAAGCTAGAGAAAAAATGGCTCATGCTTCATCAATGGCTGGGATGGCGTTTGCTAACTCATTCTTAGGTGTTTGTCATTCAATGGCTCATAAATTAGGAGCATTCCATCATGTACCACATGGTATTGCAAATGCATTATTAATAAATGAAACAATTAAGTTTAATGCTACAGATGCTCCAATTAAGCAAGCAGCATTCCCACAATATAAATATCCAAATGCTAGCTGGAGATATGCAAGAATTGCTGACTACCTAGCTTTAGGTGGAAACAGTGAAGCAGAAAAAGTTGAATTGTTAATGAAGGCTATCGATGAGCTTAAGGCAACAGTTAATATGCCATTAACAATTGAAGCAGCTGGAGTAAGTAAAGATAAGTTCTACAATGAATTAGAAGAAATGGTAGATCAAGCATTTGATGATCAATGTACAGGAGCTAACCCAAGATATCCTCTAATGAGCGAAATCAAACAAATGTATGTAAATGCATTTGAAGGGGTAAAAGCACCAGTTAAAGAAACTAAGAAAAAGAAATAGTTGATATAATTTAAATAGCTAAGAGCCCTAAGGAGTAATCCTTAGGGCTTTTTATATAGAATTAAGTAGAAATGGAAACTAAGTGGAATATTAAAACTTTTATTAAATTCGTATGATGACTTAACAAAAGAAATAGAGTTTGGCAATTGATTTTGCAAGGCTCTTTTTGTTATAAAAATGAACTTAAAATAGCAATAATCTTTGACCTGTTATTTGGATATACATTAAAAATAAAAATAGGTAGTCATAAAATAGGTACTAGGTATCTTGAAAATAAGTAGGGGGTAGTTTGGAAACAAGAAAGTAATAATATAACTTAATAATAAATTAAAACTATAAGTATATTAAATAATATATGTACAGTAGGAAAAACTGTACAACTCCATTTAAGTTTTAAATTCTAAGTTCTAAGTTTATCTAAATTTATTATGAAAAAATAAAATGAATTATTTTTTAAAAAAGTTTAACTACTGCATATATTATAGTGAAGGCTAAAAAATAATCTGTTTAGAATATTTTAAATTAGATATATGTAGGAGTGGATTTTATGGAAACAACATGCAAAGGGATTTGGATTTCAACAGAAATATGGCAAAAGGAAGATTTAACACTTATTGAAAAGTTATTTATAGTTAAAATAGATTCTTTAGATGGTGAAAAAGGTTGTTATGCAAGTAATAGATATTTTGGAGAGTTTTTCAAATTAAGTAAATCTAGATGCTCAGCAATAATTAAGAATTTGAAAAACAAAGGCTACATAGCAATAAATTATGTTTATGAAGATGGCAAATATGCAATAGAACGTAGAATTATAAAAGTAAAGAAAGTAGTAGATAGCATAGCGAAAATATCTAAGGAAATATCTAAGAAAATTACTGGAAAAGTAGTGAAAACTAAAGAGTTTCAAAATGATGAAAGTGAAGACAATGAGGAATGTGAAAATGAAATAGAATGTCTAGAGCTAAGTGGCACAAGGAGAAAAAGACCTATAATAGAAAATATAGTAGATTTAGATTTAGATCTAGATTTAGATTTAGATGAGATGAAAGATGAGTTTACAAAACTAGAGGTAGATAATGTAGAAGAAGAAATTATCAAATTAGCTATCAATGAGATTGAAGAAGAAGTTATTCAATTAGATATTTTTGGAGAGAAAACAAATGCTAAAAACATTAAATCTAGCAATAGCAGTAATAATAATAAAGCAAAAGCTAATAAAAGTGAAAATAATAGAAATGAAGATAAAAAAATATTAAAAAGGAAATGTATCAAGAGATAATTGGTTATTTAAACATAAAGTGTAATAAAAATTATAAATATACAACAGGAAAAACACAAAGATGTATAAATGCAAGAATTAGAGAAGGACACACTTTAGATGATTTCCAAGAGGTAATAGATAAAAAATATGATGAATGGTCAAAAAACTCAATGAAAGTTTATTTAAGACCAGAAACATTATTTGGTAGCAAGTTTGAAAGATATTTAACTGAAGATGCACAGGAAAGGGAAAATCATTTTAAAGAATCAAATTGGATAGGGGGACAAGCTTATGGAAAATAATTTAAAAATGTTAGAAATAGTGGAGAGAATAAGGAAACTAAAGAAAGAACAAGATTTGGAAACATCACTCCACTTACAGCAGAAGAAATTGAATGGGCAGAAAGAGAACTTTTCTAAAAAAATGTCCCCTTTGTGATGATACTACTTGGATTGAGGTTAGAGTGGAAAAAAGCAGGGCTAATTTTAGAAACAAGTAAGCTTAAGTTTAAATAATTTAAAAAATGGAGCGATGGTGCAAAATTAATGAAAGAGGTAGCTATAAGGCACAATCAAATAAATGCTTCATTGGAAAAATGTCTGTTAAATGTTATTATATAAGGATGACAAGAAGAAGAATTATGTATTTTACGCTATAGACAGAGCCTAATGAACCTAGTCCAGGTTGGATAAATATAATTAGAAAAGAGTGTTGATAATGTATAAACCTTTAGCAGAACTTATAAGACCAAAGGAACTTTCGGAAGTTTGTGGGCAACAGCATATATTAGGAGAAAATAAAATTTTAAATAGGATTTTAAAAAGTGGAGCTATATCAAATATGATTTTTTATGGGCCTCCTGGAGTCGGAAAGACAACAGTTGCAAATATAATTGCAAAACAATCTGGCAAAAGATTTCATAAACTTAATGCTACAAATTCATCTTTAAAGGATATTCAAGAAATAACTAATGAATTAGATACCTTTATGGGTATGAATGGAGTTGTTTTATATCTTGATGAAATTCAAAATTTTAATAAAAAACAACAACAATCACTTTTAGAATATATAGAAGATGGAAGAATAACATTAATAGCATCTACAACAGAAAATCCATATCATTATATTTTTAAGGCTTTACTTAGCAGATCAACTATTTTTGAATTTAAGCCTATAGAAGAGATGGATATAAAGAAAGCTTTAAATAGAGTTGTAGAAATAAAATCAAAAGATTATAAGGAAATAATCTTAAAAGTTGAAGAAGAGGCAATTAATTATCTGGCTACCTATTGTAATGGAGATGTTAGAAAATCTATAAATGGATTAGAAGTAGCTTTAAACTCTACAAATCCAAATGAAGAAGGTATATTATTAATTGATTTAGATACTGTTCGGGACTCCACTCAAAGTAAGGTTGTGGCTTATGACATGAAAGGTGATAGCCATTATGATATTTTAAGCGCCTTCCAAAAATCAATTCGTGGAAGCGACCCTGATGCTGCTATACATTATTTAGCTAGGCTTATAAAGGCTGGAGATTTAATATCTATATGTAGAAGGCTACTTGTAATGGCATCTGAAGATATAGGGCTTGCATATCCTCAAGCAAGTATAATAGTAAAATCTTTAATGGATACTGCAAGAGAACTTGGTTTTCCAGAGGCTAGAATACCTCTTGCTGAGGCAACAATACTCCTTGCAACAAGTCCAAAGTCAAATACAGCTTATCTAGCAATAGATGCAGCACTTAAAGATTTGGAAAATTTAAGAGTTGATGATATTCCAAATTCTATGAAAGATGCTCATTATAGTGGAGCAGTTAATTTGGGTAGAGGGGTAACCTATAAATATCCACATAATTATGAAAATAGTTATGTGAAGCAACAATATCTTCCGGATAACTTAGCTAGTAAGGTTTATTATCAATATGGTGATAATAAGTTAGAAAAAACTACTGCTGAGTATTGGAGACGAATAAAGAATTAAATAAGTATATATTTTAGAAAGCATAAGGATTCTATTTTGAATTCTTATGCTTTTATCCATTTCAAAAAGATAAAAAATCAATAAAATAATATTGACAATAACCGAGCGTTTTGCTAAGATATAAAGGGAAATACAAGTAAAAGAGTTAACATTAAGGGGTGATATATATATGAAACTTTCTACAAAAGGTAGATATGGAGTAAAGGCAATGGTAGACCTTGCTATACATTATGGTGATACACCCGTTTCAATAAAAACAATTTCAAAAAGACAGAATATATCTGAATATTATTTAGAACAATTATTTTCTCCACTTAGAAAAGCTGGACTAATAAAAAGCATTAGAGGAGCTCAAGGAGGATATGTTTTAAACAAAACACCAGATCAAATAAAGGTATCGGACGTAATGTACGTATTAGAAGGACCGATAGAAATAGCAGAGTGTATTGAAGGCGTTGAATGTAATAATGTTGATTGTTGCGCTACAAGATTGCTTTGGGAAAAAATTAAAAATAGCATTGATGAGGTAATGGAATCTATTACTTTGCAAGATATAGCTAATGACTATGCTTCAATAAAACAAAAAAATGAAAGAATAAATATAGTTAATAGGAGTGAAGAATAATGAAAACAGTATATATGGACTATGCTGCAACTACATATGTAAAACCTGAGGTTTTAAATGAAATGATGCCCTATTTTACAGAAAAATTCGGAAATCCGTCATCATTCTACGATTTATCAAGAGAGACAAGTCGCGCAATTGATGAAGCCAGAGGGAATATTGCTAAAGCTTTAAACTGTGAAACAAACGAAATTTACTTTACAGGTGGAGGTTCAGAATCAGACAATTGGGCGATAAAAGGAATAGCTTATGCTCATAAAAATAAAGGGAATCATATAATTACAAGTAAAGTGGAACATCATGCGGTGCTTCATACTTGTGAATACCTAGAAAAAAATGGTTTTGAAGTTACTTACTTAGATGTGGATGAAGATGGATTTATAAATCTAAAAGAATTAGAAAATGCAATTACTGATAAAACAATATTAGTATCAATAATGTTTGCAAATAATGAAATAGGTACAATTCAACCTATAAAAGAAATTGGAACTATATGCAGAGAAAGAAAGGTTTTTTTCCATACAGATGCAGTTCAAGCAATTGGAAACATTCCAGTTGATGTAAAAGAATTAAATATCAGTTTACTATCACTTGCAGCCCATAAAATATATGGACCAAAAGGTATTGGTGTTTTATACATAAAAAGAGGGATTAAAATTGATAACTTAATTCACGGTGGGGGACAAGAAAGAGGAAGAAGAGCAGGAACTGAAAATATTGCATCAATTGTAGGCCTTGGAAAAGCTATTGGGCTTGCGGTAGAAAATTTAGATGAACATGCTAAAAGAATGACAGAGCTAAGAGATAGGTTAATAAAGGGATTATTAACTATTCCATATTCAAACTTAAATGGACCAGCAGGAGAACAAAGATTACCTGGTAATGCAAATATAGGGTTTGAATTTATAGAAGGTGAATCAATATTGTTATCATTAGACTTTGAAGGGGTATGTGCATCAAGCGGAAGTGCTTGCACATCAGGGTCTTTAGATCCGTCACATGTATTGCTTGCTATAGGGTTGCCGCATGAAAGAGCTCATGGATCGTTAAGATTAACAATGGGAGATGGAACAACCGAGGAAGATGTAGATTATGTAATAGAAGTTTTACCACCTATAATACAAAGATTAAGAAATATGTCACCTTTATGGGAAGATCATTTAAAGAAAGGGGAAAAATAATTATGATATATACAGAAAAGGTAATGGATCATTTTAGAAATCCAAGAAATGTTGGAGAAATAGAGGATGCTAATGGTATAGGCGAAGTAGGGAACGCTAAGTGTGGAGACATAATGAAAATATATTTAAAGGTTGAAGATAATATTATTAAAGATGTTAAATTCAAAACTTTTGGATGTGGATCAGCGATAGCTTCATCATCAATGGCTACAGAGTTAATAATGGGGAAAAGTATAGAAGAAGCATGGACATTATCAAATAAAGCAGTTGCGGAAGCTCTTGAAGGACTTCCAGCAGTTAAAATGCATTGTTCAGTTTTAGCAGAAGAAGCAATTCATAAGGCTATAAATGACTATAGAAACAGAACAGGATTAGAACTTTGGGATTTTGAAGAACACGATGATATCCATGATCACGTTCATGGAAATGATGAAGAGTAGGTGACTTAGTGAAGAAGAAGGTAGTTATAGGTATGAGCGGTGGAGTGGATAGCTCAGTTGCTGCATACCTTTTAAAAGAGCAAGGATACGATGTTATAGGTATTACTATGAAGAATTGGAAAGAAGACGATGACTATGTAGAAAGAGAAGGTGGTTGTTGTTCACTTTCTTCAGTTGAAGATGCAAGACGAGTAGCTGATAAATTAGATATACCTTTTTATGTTTTAAATTTTGTAGATAGTTTTAAAGAAAAGGTTATAGATTATTTTGTACAAGAATATATAGAAGGTAAAACACCAAACCCATGTATAGCTTGTAACAAGTACTTAAAATTTGATGAACTTTTAACTAAGGCTAGATCTATAGGTGCAGAATATGTATCTACAGGACATTATGCAAAAATAGAAGAAAGAGATGGTAGACATATCTTGATTCGTGCAGATGATGATAAGAAAGATCAAACATATGCCTTATATAACTTTACTCAAGATCAATTAGCACATACTCTAATGCCTTGTGGAGATTATACTAAGGATAGAATTAGAGAAATTGCTAAAGAAATAGGGCTTGCAGTTCATAATAAAAAAGATAGTGAAGAAATATGTTTTATTCCAGATAATGATCATGGTAATTATATATTGAAAGTTAGACCTGGCGAAGTAAAAACAGGTAATTTTGTTGATAAAAATGGAAATATATTTGGAGAACATAAGGGTATAGTTTACTATACAATAGGACAAAGAAAAGGGCTAGGATTAGCTCTTGGAAGACCTGTTTTTGTAACTGATATAAATCCAAGAACTAACGAAGTTGTTATTGGTAAAGAAGAAGATATATTTAAAACTGATTTAGTAGCAACAGATGTTAATTTTATAACTTTTGATAACCTTGAAGGTGACTTAGTTGTTGAAGCTAAAGTTAGATATTCAGGAAAAGCTGCAAAGGCTACAATTTCACCATTAAATAACGGAAAGGTTAAGGTAAGCTTTGAGGAAAAACAAAGAGCTATAACTAAAGGTCAATCAGTTGTTTTCTATGATGGAAACATTGTAGTTGGTGGAGGAGTAATAGAAGAAATTCTTTAATTTCTATATTAGGGATCTAAACAAAAACAAACCATAATCTGACTAGTTGTTTTTTTAGATCCCTTAGATTAAAATAAAAATTCTCGTAATTAACTATTACGAGAATTTTTTTTGATTTAAAAGGAGAAACTAGTTTTAATAATACTAAGGCTAGGTGATAGAAAGAGAGGGATAGTAGTATGTTAAAAACTAGGGATTTCTATTTAATAAAAGTATATGATATAAAAGGGAAATATTTAGGAGTTATAGATGATATAGCTATTGATTTTTATAAAGGACAGGTAATTGGATTCTTCATTTCTAACTTTTCCTTGTTTTCAAAGAAAAACTATATAGATAAAAAAGAAATAATTTCAATAAATGAAGTAGTCATAGTTAACACTATGACTCATTATAATGGATTATCATTTAAGGAAATTAAAGACATGGATATTATGGATAATAACAATACTATGAGAGGAGTTCTTGAAGATTTAATTATAGAGAAAAAGGATTTATCTATAAAGGGTATTATTATGAGCTCGGGGATTTTTGATAAAATGTTAAAGGGTAAAGAAATACTACTATTAAAGCAATGTATATTAGGTGAAGATTTTATTTTGTATAGTGGAAATGATGCTATAAGATTACAAACATTACCACATAATATACGCGAATATGATAAGCTTAAGCAAGCATAAAAAAATAATTAATAAAATTTTAATAGTAGTAGTGATTATATTAGTACCTTTAATATATATAAAGATTGCACCAGTAAAAACTTTGGTAGACATATTACTAATATCTTTTATATTTGCCTATGGGTTAAAGCCAATAAGTAATAATGTGAGTGAAAAATTTAATTTAAAAAAGAGGACTTCTTCAATTATTATAATAGTAGCTATAGTAGTAATTACAGTTATGTTATTATATTTAATGATTCCAGCAATAATAAAAGAGTCTTCAAATTTTGGAGCTATGATGGATAACATAGAGTTATATATAAAGGATATAGCTAGGAAATTAAAAATTGATGATTTACCTATTTTCAACAGTTTATATATGCAAATTAATGAAAAAATAAATATTTTTTTAGGTGGATTTTCAAATAATTTTCTTGAAAATATAATTAGTGCTTCGGAAAATATTATTTCCTGCGCAATAATTCCAATTGTAACCTATTATTTTTTAGTAGATGGTGAACTAATATACAATAAAATATTATTAATATTACCAACTCGAAAAAGAATAGTAGCTAAAAAAATACTATCAAATATTGATAAAATACTCTCAAGGTACATAATAAGTCAATTGGTTTTATCGCTTATAATAGGAGTATTAACATTTATTATATTAATGTTAGTAGGGGTTAAGTTTGCTTTGGTTTTAGCTATATTAAATGGAGTTTTTAATATAATACCCTATTTTGGTCCTATAATTGGAGGTGTTCCAGCGGTTTTTGTGGCTCTAATAGATTCGCCATCAAAAGCAATTTGGACAATAATAGTAATGTTTATATTGCAACAATTAGAGGGTAATATATTATCACCTAAAATTACAGGGGATAGTACCAATATGCATCCTATTATAATTATAATTTTGCTTTTAATTGGAGAAATGTTTGGGGGATTAGTTGGAATGATATTAGCGGTTCCCATTGGTGTAATTATTAAGGTGATTTATGAAGATGCAAATTATTATTTGTTTTAGAATTTTCAATAGATATTTTTTTGAAACTGTCTAAATTTAATTGACATATTTTAATAAATAAATTATACTTTCAATTAAGTAACACTATAAATCTATGGGTTGTATCAGTGGAACTTACTCCTTAGAAGGTATATGAAAAGGAGTTCTTTTAAAAAAATATGTAAGCTATGATAAGAATAAGTAAATATTTAATAAGAATTTCAGAGAGGAAGTATATGGTGTAAGCTTCTATCTTATAATATTGAAGCTATCTTTGAGCTATAATTTTCTAAGTGATGCATTTTAAAAAAAAGTGCATAATTAGGGTGGTACCGCGGAATATAGTTTTCGTCCCTTTTTATAGGGATGAGGACTTTTTTTATACCTAAAAATAAAAAAAATGTAATAACGGAGGTAACAATAATGAAATACATGGGAGCAAACGAGCTGAGAGATACTTATTTAAAGTTCTTTGAAGAGAAGGATCACTTAAAATTAGAAAGTTTTCCTTTAGTGCCAAAAAACGATAAAGGTTTACTATTGATAAATGCAGGTATGGCACCTCTAAAGCCATATTTTACAGGTGTTCAAACTCCGCCAAGAAAAAGAATAACTACTTGTCAAAAATGTATTAGAACTGGTGATATAGAAAATGTAGGGAAAACTTCAAGACATGGTACTTTCTTTGAAATGCTTGGAAACTTCTCTTTTGGAGATTATTTTAAAGAAGAAATAATCTCATGGGCATGGGAATTTATCACTGAAACACTTGCAGTGCCTAAAGATAAGTTATATGTAACTATTTATTTAGAAGATGATGAAGCTTTTGATATTTGGTGCAGTAAAACAGACGTAGATCCAAAGAGAATATTTAGATTAGGTAAGGAAGATAATTTCTGGGAAATTGGTGTTGGACCTTGTGGACCTTGTACAGAAATTCACTTTGATAGAGGAAATGGATCTATAACAACTATAGAGGAGTTCCTTAAAGCTAGTGATGAAGATAGAGTTGTTGAGTTCTGGAACTTGGTATTTACTCAATTTGATAAAGATGAAGAGGGTAACTACAATAAACTTGCAAAGCCTAATATAGATACAGGAATGGGACTTGAAAGAATAGCTACAATAATGCAAGGTGTTAATAATATATTTGAAATTGATACTGTTAAAAATATAGTTAAAAAAGTATCTGAATTATCTGCTATTAATTATGGTGATGATGCAATAAAAGATATATCTCTTAGAATAATTACAGATCACGTTAAAAGTGTAACTATGCTAATATCTGATGGTGTTCAGCCAAGCAATGAAGGTAGAGGCTATGTGCTTAGAAGACTTTTAAGAAGAGCTGCAAGACATGGTAGAGTCCTTGGAATAAAGGGATTGTTTTTAAAAGATATAGTTGATTCAGTTGTTGAAAATTATGGGGAAGCTTATCCAAAACTAAAAGAAGATAAAGAATACATTGAAAAGATAATTTCATTAGAAGAAGAAAGGTTTAATGAAACTATAGATGCAGGTATGAATATATTAGCTGGTTATATAGTTGAACTAGAAGCTTTAAAGGAAACAGTGCTGAAGGGCGAAAAAGCCTTTAAATTATATGATACTTATGGATTCCCTATTGAGTTAACAGAAGAGATTTTAGAAGAAAAGGGGATATCAGTTGATAAAGAAGCCTTTATTTTAGAAATGAACAATCAAAGACAAAGAGCAAGAAGTGCAAGAGGGGAATCATCATATATGGGTAGTGATGAAAATCCTATAAATAAAATAGATGCTTCAATTAATACTGAATTTGTAGGATATTTTGAAACAGAAATAGAAGCAAAAGTAGTAGCTTTAGCTGATGACAAGGAAATGAAAAACGAATTAGTAAAAGGTGAAAAAGGCTATATTGTAACTGATTCTACTACATTTTATGCAGAGATGGGTGGTCAAGTAGGTGACAGAGGTATAATTATTAGTGAGAGTGGGGAAGCTTATGTTTATAACACAAAGAAAAATGTAGGTGGGAAAATTATTCACTATGTAGAAGTTAAATCTGGAAATATTAAAAAAGATCAAAAAGTATCGTTGAAAGTAGAAATAGATAGAAGATTGAATATTTGTAAAAATCATACAGCTACTCATATGTTACATGAAGCGTTAAAAGAAGTTGTTGGAAAACATGTAAATCAAGCAGGTTCATATGTGGATGATGAAAGATTAAGATTTGATTTTGCTCATTTTAAAGGATTAACTGAAGAAGAATTAGAAAGGGTTGAAACTTTAGTAAATAGAAAAATTATGGGAGTGTTTGGAGTAAATACAAATCTAATGACTATAGAAGAAGCTAAAAATAGTGGAGCTATGGCATTGTTTGATGATAAATATGGAGATAAAGTTAGAGTTGTTAGTATTGGAGAGTTTTCAAAGGAACTTTGTGGAGGAACTCATGTAAAGAACGCTGGGGAAATTGGATTATTTAAAATAGTTGGAGAATCTGGAGTTGCAGCGGGAATGAGAAGGATAGAAGCAGTAACAGCTTTAAATGCTATGAAATACATGGAAGAGAAAGAAAAGACGTTAAAAGAGGCTTGTAATGTTTTGAAATGTACTGAAAAAGATATTTTAAAGAAAATAGTTTCTCAAAGTACAGAGATCAAGGAAAAAGAAAAAGAAATATTAGAACTTAAAAATAAAATAACTTCAGGAGCAGAAGGAGATATATTAAATTCTGCTAAGATAATTAAAGGAGTTAAAGTTATATCATATGCTTTAAAAGATGTTGATGGAAATGCATTAAGAGATTTAGCAGATAAGATTAGAAATAAAATGGAAAGTGGAGTAGTTGTTTTAGTAAGTAATGTTAATGATAAAGTTAACTTAATAGCTATGGCAACAAAAGATGCAGTAGAAAGTGGAGTTCATTGTGGAAAAATAATTAAAGATGTAGCAGCTATTGTTGGTGGCGGCGGAGGTGGAAGACCAGATATGGCACAAGCTGGTGGGAAAAACCCTGAAAATGTTACCAAGGCAGTTGAAACAACTTTTGATATTGTTGAAAAGTTAGTAAAATAGTGTACAATTAAACTTTTATAATGTATAATATATTTAAATAAATATTAATAAAGTATAGAAGATAATAATCGTAAATATAGATTTTATGAAAATATTATAAATAAAATTAGTAGGGGGTGAAGCTGCAATTAGCAGCATTATTATGAATAATAATTTAGATCATACCATGCAATTCAATTTGAACATTGATAAAGAGGATTTAACAAAATCAATTTTGAATGATGTTTACAATGCGCTAAAGGAAAAAGGGTATAATCCTATTAATCAATTAGTTGGATATCTTATTTCAGGTGATCCTTCTTACGTTACAAGTTACAACGGAGCAAGAGCTTTACTGAGAAAACTCGAAAGAGATGAAATTCTTGAAGAAGTTATGAGATCTTATTTAGAAGTGAAATAAAGAGAGTGCCCGTATTATTTTCGGGCACTCTTATTTTTTAAGGAGTTAAGTATGAGAATACTAGGATTGGATGTGGGAAGTAAAACTATTGGAGTTGCGGTAAGTGATCCTTTAGGGTACACAGCTCAAGGAGTAACTACAATAAGAAGAATAAAAAAAGATACGGACATAGAAGCAATTAAAAAGTTATGTGTTGAATATTCTGTTGAAACCATAGTTGTAGGATTACCTAAAAATATGAATGGTACTATTGGAGAATCAGGTGAACGAATGCTTGGGTTATGTGAGGTAATTAAAGAGGCTACAGGAATAGAGGTAGTAACTTGGGACGAAAGATTAACAACAGTAGCGGCACATAAATCTATGCTTGAAGCAGATTTATCTAGAGGTAAAAGAAAGAAGATTGTAGATAAAATTGCAGCAATATTTATATTGCAAGGATATTTAGATAGAATAAGTTTAAGTAAGAAAAATAAAATTACTTAATTATAATTATTAATTGAAAAATATTATTGACAACATTAATATATAAAATATAGAATTAAAAAAGGAGAGATAATTATGGATAAAAAATTAGACGTAATAGAATTATTTGATGAAGAGGGTAATGCAGTAAAATTTAACGTTGTTGAATTTCTGGATATAAAAAATCCTGAAACTAAGGAAACTAATGAATATGTTATAGTTTATGAGGATGGATTTGATGAAGATGACGTAATTGCATTAAAAGTAGATATTGATGAAGATGGAGAAGATTTATTAGTGCCTATAGATGATGAAGAAGAATTAGCGTTAGTGCAAGAAGCTTATGATAGCGTAGTTATAGATTAGGTATTGAAAAATAGTTGCGGTGATATGTATCTTGATTAGTTATTTTTAAAAATAACTTAATTAAAAGGAATTTTTTTAAAAATAATAGATACAGTTTCTAGCACATTATTTTTCAAAGTTCCTATCTAAAGAAGGAATTTATGAAAGAGGTGTTGTTTATGGAAGAAATAATGACTATTGATATGAATGTATTAAAAGAAGATTTAAGACAAAAAGGCTATAAGCTAACTCCTCAAAGAAGAGCTATAGTAGATACAATTATTGAAAAAGAAGGAGAACATTTAACGGCTGAAGAAATATATGATGAAGTTAAAAAGAATTGTCCAGAAATTGGTTTGGCAACAGTTTATAGAACTATATTGTTATTAGAAGAGTTAGGTGTAATATGTAAACTAGATTTAAATGATGGATGTAGCAGATATGAAATAGTTCATAAAGATGAAACTCATAGACATCATCATTTAATATGCAATAAGTGTAAGGCTGTTATAGAAGTTCAAGACGATTTGTTAGATGAAATTGAAGCAGTAATAGAAAAATCGTATGAGTTTAAAATTTTAGATCATAGTGTTAGATTTTTTGGACTTTGTGAAAAATGTCAAAGTGAAACTAAATAAGTAATAAAGGTATTATCTTTATTGATATGTAAAAATACTTAACTGTTTTTTACATTTTTAAAATAGGTAACATACTTTTGAATATATATTTTATGAAAAGGAGGGTAAATATGAAAAACGAAAAAGCAAAGGTTAGGATTATTCCTTTAGGTGGACTTAACGAAATAGGAAAAAATATAACAGCAATAGAGTATAAAAATGATATAGTTGTTATAGATTGTGGATTGAAATTCCCAGATGAAGACATGTTTGGTATAGATATAGTTATCCCAGATATTAATTATCTTTTAAACAATAAGGAAAAAGTAACAGGGATATTTTTAACTCACGGACATGAAGATCATATTGGTGCATTACCATATGTTTTAAAACAATTAAATGTACCTGTCTATGGAACAAGATTAACTCTTGGTATATTAGAAACGAAGCTTAAAGAGCATGGACTATTAAGTACAACAGAACTTATTATAGTTAAGCCAAGAGATGTTATTAAATTAAATTCTGTTTCAGTAGAATTTATAAAAACAAATCACTCTATTGCAG
This sequence comes from Clostridium gasigenes, assembly GCF_017348895.1. NCBI lineage: Bacteria > Bacillati > Bacillota > Clostridia > Eubacteriales > Clostridiaceae > Clostridium > Clostridium gasigenes. The sequence goes on along the minus strand of NZ_CP071376.1, from coordinate 3,754,001 downwards.
ACTCAGTAGCAATAGCAGTTCATACCCCACTAGGAGTTGTACTTCATACAGGAGATTTTAAAATCGATTATACACCTATAGACGGACAACAAACTGATTTTGCCAGGTTCGCAGAACTTGGAAAGAAGGGCGTTCTTGCATTACTTGCAGATTCAACTAATGTTGAAAAACCAGGATATACAATGTCAGAAAAAGTAGTAGGAGAAAGTTTTAATCGTATTTTTGCAAAGGTTGAAGGTAGAATAATAGTAGCTACATTTGCTTCTAATATTCATAGAATACAACAAATAATAGAATCATCAAGACTGTACGGTAAAAAAGTAGCTGTTTCTGGGAGAAGTATGGAAAATATAGTTCAAGTTGCTATTGAACTTGGATATTTAGAGATCGAAGAGGAAATGCTTATTGGTATAGATCAAATTAATAAATATCCAAATGATAAGGTAGTCATAATTACTACTGGTAGCCAAGGTGAACCAATGGCGGCATTATCAAGAATGGCAGCTTGTGATCATAGAAAAATAAGCATTGTAAAGGGTGATACAGTTATTATTTCTGCAACACCTATTCCAGGAAATGAAAAATTAGTTTCTAAGGTTATAAATCAACTATTTAAACAAGGCGCAGAAGTTATTTATAAATCATTAGCTGATATTCATGTATCAGGGCATGCTTGTCAAGAAGAGCTTAAGTTAATGCAAGCATTAGTTAAGCCAAGATATTTCATTCCAGTTCATGGTGAATACAGACACTTAAAGCAACATGGAGAACTAGCTATGTCTTTAGGGTTGCCAAAAGAAAATTTAATTATAATGGAAAATGGTGACATAATTGAAGCTAATAGAAGCGCAATAAAGAAAAATGGATCAGTAATTTCAGGACAAATCTTTGTTGATGGTCTTGGTGTTGGGGATGTTGGGAATATTGTACTTCGAGATAGAAAATATTTATCGCAAGATGGAATAGTAACAGTTGTTGTTACTTTATCTAGAGAAAATAATTCAGTAGTTGCAGGTCCAGATATAATTTCAAGAGGTTTTGTGTATGTTAGAGAGTCTGAAGGCTTGATGGATGATGCAAAAGAAGTCGTAAGAAAAGTATTGTTAAATTGCGAAGAAAAGAATATTAAAGACTGGGCAACACTTAAATCAAGAATAAGAGATGAACTTAGAAGTTTCTTATATGAAAAAACTAAGAGAAGACCTATGATTTTGCCGATTATAATGGAAATATAAGACATAGGTTGACAAGTAGTAAAAATAACATTAAAATGAATAAGGTAATAAGTCAAAAAAAATTGGATACGACTGTATCCAATTTTATTTTGGAAAAAATGAGTTATAGGTTTACATTATGATAAGTAACAAATTATTATAGGTTCACATTATAATAAATACAAATTATTGGAGGCACATAAATGGAATTAATAACTAGAAATGATATAAGGAATATAGCAATAATAGCCCACGTTGATCACGGTAAGACTACTTTGGTTGATGCGCTATTACAACAAACTAATAAAGCAAGAGAAAATGAAAAAGTAGAAGAAAGAGTAATGGACTCTAACGATTTAGAAAAAGAAAGAGGAATTACAATACTTTCAAAAAATACATCACTTTTATATAACGGTATAAAAATTAATATAGTAGATACTCCAGGACATGCTGATTTTGGTGGAGAAGTTGAACGTGTACTTAAGATGGTTGACTCAGTTTTACTTGTAGTTGATTCATATGAAGGTCCAATGCCTCAAACAAAGTTTGTTTTAAAGAAAGCTTTAGAACTTGGATTAAAACCTATAGTTGTAATAAATAAAATTGATAAGCCAAATGCTAGACCGGTAGAAGTAATTGACGAAGTATTTGAATTATTCTTAGAGTTAGGTGCAGAAGATGAACAATTAGATTTCCAAACAATCTACGCATCAGCTAGAGAAGGTTATGCTAGATATGAAGTAGAAGATACTAATGTTGATATGCTACCTTTATTTGAAACTGTACTTAAATATGTAAAAGCACCAGAAGGTTACATGGATGGACCTTTCCAAATGTTGGTTACTACTTTAGATTCAAATGAATATGTAGGTAAAATTGCAGTAGGTAAAGTTCATAGAGGAAAAGTTAAGAAAAATCAACAAGTAGCTTTAGTTAAAAAAGATGGAACAGTAGGAACTTATAAAGTATCTAATGTGTTTACATATATTGGAACAAACAGAGTTGAAGCTGAAGAAGCTGGACTTGGTGATATAATTGCAATAAGTGGAGTTATAGATGCTAATATTGGTGAAACTATAGCAGATGTATTAAGTCCAGAAGCACTTCCATTTATAGATATTGATGAGCCAACATTAAACATGAACTTTATGGTTAATGATTCACCATTTGCTGGTAAAGAAGGAGCTTATGTTACTTCAAGACATTTAAGAGATAGATTACTTAAGGAATTAGAAATAAACGTAAGTTTAAGAGTTAATGAAATTACTCCAGATTGTTTCGAAGTTTCAGGAAGAGGAGAACTTCATTTATCAATTCTTATTGAAACAATGAGAAGAGAAGGATTTGAACTTCAAGTATCTAAACCTAACGTTATCTTCAAAATAGAAAACGGAAAGAAATTAGAGCCTATGGAGTACTTAACAATAGATGTTCCAGAAGCATTTATGGGACCTATAATGGAAAAGCTAGGACCTAGAAAAGGTGAAATGGTTAATATGACTTCAGCAGTTAATGGATATACTAGATTAGAATTCGTTATCCCAGCTAGAGGACTTATTGGATTCAGAAGTGAATTTATGACAGATACTAAGGGTAATGGTATAATGAACCATGTATTCCATGGTTATGATAAGCATAAGGGTGAAATGCCAGAAAGAAGTAGAGGTTCAATAGTTTCATTTGAAACAGGAGACGCTATAGCTTACGGTTTATATAACGCTCAAGAAAGAGGAACATTATTCATACCAGCTGGAGTTCCAGTATATCAAGGTATGATAGTTGGAGAATGTGCTAGATCAGAAGATATGGATATAAATATCTGTAGAGCTAAAAAGCTTACAAATACAAGATCTTCAGGTGCAGATGATGCATTGAAATTAAGCCCACCAACAATAATGACTTTAGAGCAATCACTAGAATTTATCAATAGCGATGAATTAGTAGAAGTTACTCCAAAGACAGTAAGAATGAGAAAAAGATTCTTAGACAGTTCTGAAAGAAGAAGACTTACAAGTAAAGGTAAAAAATAAGAAGAAAATTCTTTAAAATTGAATTAAAAAGTATTATAATAAAGTAAATAGCCTATTAATAAGGCTATTTACTTTTATATACAGGGGGTTTTTATGAACATTTTAAAAAATAAGAAAATAGTAATTATTATGTTTATAGTGATTTTGATAACAGTTTCTTTTATTTTTTTTAACAAATCCCTAAAACATCCTTTAAAAAGTGATAAAGATATAATAATAAATGTAAAAACTGGAGACAGTTTTTATAGTTTATTAAATAAATTGCAAGAAAATAATCAAATTAATGGCCTAGGAATTATAAAAACATATATTAAGGTTACAAATACAGTAGTAGATGTTAAACCTGGTGAATATAATTTACATAATGATATGAGTGTTAAGGATATAATTAATACTCTTAATAATGGATTAGCAGTTGATGTTATTGATATTACTATTCAGGAAGGTTCTACTATTGATGAAATAGCAAATAAACTTGAAATAAATGGAATGTGTGCTAAAGATGAATTTATTAAGGCAGTAGTAGCATATCCACTTCCGTCATATATTAAGCAAAGTAAAATAAAGAGATATGATTTAGAAGGATTTTTATTTCCTGATACATATAAATTTTCTAAACAGTCAAGTCCTGAAGAAATAATATCTAAAATGTTAGAAAGATTTGAAGATGTTTGGCAAAGTACTTTAAAAGAAGCAAATATTAAAGTTGCAAATGAAGATGTTGAAAAGGTGATAACTATTGCATCTATGATTGAAAAAGAAGCAATAGTTAATGAGGAAAGAGCTGTAATTGCATCTGTTATATATAACAGACTTAATATAAATATGAAACTTAAAATAGATGCCACAGTTATATATGCTATGGGGTATCATGTAAAAGGTCTTTCGTATGAAAATTTAGAGATTGAATCACCTTACAATACATATATAATTGATGGGTTACCGGTAGGTCCGATTTCAAATCCTGGGATACCATCTATTTTAGGAGCTTTAAAGCCTGAAAAAACAGATTATTTATTCTATGTGCTTCCAAAAGATGGGGGCAATAGACATTACTTTACAAACAATGATGTTGATTTTATGAATAAATTAGAAGAATTCGGATACGAACCTTAGATGGAGGGAGAATATGAGTGGAATAACCCATGATTATATGGAAGAATATATAAGAGGATTAATACCAGATAGCCAAGGTCCCCTTAAAATATTAGAAGAATTTGCAAAAGAGAATGCAGTTCCAATAGTTCAAAAGGAAACTGCAAAATTTTTAGAGTTTATGGTAAATATGAAAAAACCTATGAGAATTTTAGAATTAGGTACAGCTATTGGATATTCTGCTACATTAATGTATGAAGCAGCCGGCACAAAACCACATATTACTACTATTGAACGTGATGAAAATATGATAAAATATGCTAAAGAGAACCTTGGAAAATTAGGGTTACAAGATAAAATTATAATTAAACAAGGTGATTGCTTAGAAATATTGGCTGAACTTGAAGAACCTTATGATTTAATTTTTATGGATGCTGGTAAAGGTCATTACAATCATTTTTTACCACATTGTTTAAGATTGCTTGAAAAGGATGGAATTATAATAGCTGATAATGTACTATTTAGGGGAATGGTTGCATCAAAAGAATTGGTAAAAAGAAGGAAGATAACTATAGTAAAAAGAATGAAAACATATTTAGATCTTGTATCAAGTGATGAAGATTTAATTACATCTGTAATACCCATGGGGGATGGAATTGCAGTGACTAAAAGGAGGTAATTTAAAATGATAAAACCAGAAATTTTAGCGCCAGCAGGAAGTCTAGAAAAATTAAAAATTGCAATTGATTTTGGAGCAGATGCTGTATATATAGGTGGTGGAAAGTTAAACCTAAGGGCTTTTTCAGATAATTTTACAAATGATGAAATGGCTGAAGGTGTTAAGTATTGTCACGATAGAGGGAAAAAACTTTATGTAACAATGAATGTATTTCCAAGAAATTTTGATTTAAAGGGAGTAGAAGAGTATATTCTATCTTTAGTGGAACTGGGAATAGATGCTATAATTGTAGCAGATCCAGCTATTATAGTTGCAGCAAAAGAAGTAGCTCCGGATTTAGAAATACATTTAAGTACTCAAGCTAATACTGTAAACTGGAAAGCTGCAAAATTTTGGCATGAACAAGGAATTAAGAGAATTGTTTTAGCTAGAGAACTAACATTTAATGAAATTAACGTAATTAAAGAAAACTTACCAGAAGAATGTGAATTAGAAGCTTTTGTACATGGATCTATGTGTATAGCTTATTCAGGTAGATGTTTAATTTCAAACTATATGTTAGGAAGAGATGCAAATAAAGGAATATGTTCAAATGCTTGTAGATATAAGTATTATTTAGTTGAAGAAACAAGACCAGGAGAATATTATCCAGTAGTAGAAGATGATAAGGGAACATATATAATGAACTCTAAAGATCTTTGTATGATAAAACATATACCAGAGTTAATGAAAAGCGGGATATATTCATTTAAAATAGAAGGAAGAATGAAAAGCGAATTTTATGTAGCTTCAGTAGTAAAAGCATATAGAGAAGCTGTAGATTCATACATGGCTGACCCTGAAAATTATGAATTTAAAGAAGAATGGTTAGATACTTTATCAAGAATAAGCCATAGAAAATATCATACAGGGTTCTTTATGGGAAAAAGTGGAGAACAAACATATGATGTTTCATCGTATGTTAGAGATTACGAAATAGTTGGAGTGGTTCAATCTTATGATGACGAAACTAAAATAGCTACTATTTTGCAAAAGAATAGGGTTTATGACGGTGATGAGTTAGATGTTTTGAGAGCCCATACACCAAATTTCAATGTTAAACTTGAAGAAATGTTTGATGTTGAAAAGAAAGTGCCTGCAACTGTTGCAAATAGAGCACACATGATATTTAAGGTTAAAGTGGAGACACCATTAAAAGAAAAAGATATGTTAGTTAAATGTAAAAAAGGTTTGGAGCTATAAGATAACTTAGGAGGAGCTTAAATGAATAATGCTGTTTTAATCGGAATTGCTGGTGGGACTGGGTCGGGTAAGAGTACAATAGCTGATGAAATATACTCAAGCTTTTCCCATGAATGTATTGCTATGATACAACAAGATATGTACTATAAAGATCAAAGTCATTTAACAATTGAAGAAAGAGTTAAAACTAATTATGATCATCCTAGAGCTTTTGATAATGATTTAATGATAGAACATTTAAAAGCTTTAATTAAAGGTGAAGGTATAGAAAAACCAATTTATGATTTTGAAAAGCATAACAGATCAAAAGAAACTGTTACTGTTAATCCAAAAAGAATAATAATAGTTGAAGGTATATTAGTATTAGAAGATGAGAGAATTAGAAAACTTTTAGATATAAAAGTATATGTTGATACAGATGCAGATATAAGAATACTTAGAAGGTTAGTCCGAGATATAGAGGAGAGAGGAAGAACTGTTGATTCAGTTATTCAGCAATACCTTACAGTGGTAAGACCTATGCATATGCAATTTATAGAGCCAACAAAAAGACATGCAGATATAATAGTTCCAGAAGGTGGACAAAATAAAGTAGCTATAGATATATTAGCTAGCAAAATTAAAGATATATTAAAATAATTTGAATAAAAAGCACCTCCATAGGCGATAATTAAGCCTAGGGAGGTGCTTTTTTTGTTTGAAAAAGAAAAAAAGAAATTTAATAGGATAAAGTATATAATGGGTATATTTGCAGTAGTATTATTATGTCTATCTGTAAGGTTATATTTTTTACAAGTACATCCTTCAGAAATGGTTGTAGGAAGAATGCAAAATCATCAAACAGAGAATATTGCACAGATGAAGTATAATATTTTAGATACAAATGGTGAAAATATGCTCGCGTATAATAAGGAATATGTAATGGTATTAGATACAGAGCCATTTAAACTTAATAATTACGAAGAAACATTACAGGATTTAATGGCATTAAATTTTATTATGAAATCTGAAGATAAAGATTTTAATTACACCGGAATAATGAATGAAGTTGGAAAACATTATTACAAAATTAGTAAAGAAACTTTTGAAAAAGTAAATAAATTATCTAATGTAAAAGGTATATATACGTATGTATACGATAAAATAGAAAGGAAAGAAGCTTGGGAAATAGGTAATTTATTATCTGAAATAGGTGAAAATGGTGATGTAGTTGAAGGATCTTTAGAAGCTGAATTAAATAAATACTTAGGAGAAAATTTAATACCACAATCTAAATTTTATTTGGATGATAAGGCTGTGTATAGTGATGGCAGTTTAGATACAAACAATGAAAATAAAAATTTAAAGCTAACAATTAATAATGAATGGCAAAATAAAGTTAAAGAAGTTTTAAAAAGAAAAGATTATGATTTTTTAAAAAATGTAGGTGTAGTAATATCAGAAGCTGAAACAGGTAAAATAAGAGTTATGGCTCAAAAGGATGATAGTCAGGCTAATGTTAATATAGGTGTTGAAGCCCTGGGATTTGAGCCAGGATCTATTTTTAAAGTTGTTACAGAAGCAGTAGCTTTAGATTTAGGATTAATACATACTCAAGATGTATTTGGTTGTACAGGTCAAATATGTAGCAAAGATGGAAAACCTTATGGTCACGGTAACCTATCTGTAGAAGCTGCAATAAAAATATCTTGTAATGATGTTACTGCAAAAGTAGGAGGATTGGCTGGGTATGAAAAAATTATGGAATATTCAGAAAAGATGGGGTTATTTAATAGAGTGCTAAATATACAAGGAGAAAATAGAAATGAAGCTGCAGGAATAAAACCTCCTAAAGAAGCAGGAATTAATAATATTTCTATAGGTCAAACAATAATGGTTACACCACTTCAAATGGCAGGTGTTTATAATACAATTGCAAATGATGGAGTATATGTGAAGCAAACACTAGTAGAAGAAATTCTTAATAAGGATGGTAAACCAGTTAAGAAATTTAAAAATGAGCCAGTTAGAGTGTTTAGCCAAACTACTGCTAAAATAACTCAAGAAACTTTAGGAAAAGTAATTTGGGAAGGGTCAGGATTTGAGGCTAAGGTCAAGGGTGTAGAAATTGGTGGGAAAACTGGAACATCAACAGGGAAAGATAGAGCTGATCATGGATGGTTTGCAGGCTATTTTGTTAAAGATGAAAAGAAGTATAGCATTGTTGTTATAGCACCAAATATAGGAACTAATCATCCGGATGGAAGAGAACTTGGGGGAGGAAATACAGGAGCTCCAATATTTAGAGATATAGTAACGGAACTTACATCAAAATAAAATAGGGAATTAACTAAAAATAATATTATAAGTGTATTAGGGAGTTAAAAGAAAATAGATCAGAATCTGACTAGTTATTTTTGAAGCTCCCTTAGGCATTTAAAAAAAATAGCAAGTCAATATATCCTATATATTTTATAACGAACTAGAAAATACAAATCACTAATAATTCAATAAACTTCTAATTAAATAATCTAAATTAGAAGTTTATTTTTTGTGTACAAGCAATATTTTTATATTAAGCCATATTATATAATAAGCATTAGTAGGAGGGCTTTCTATGTTTATTATATCAAATATAATAGAACTGATTTGTAATTCTATATTATTAACGGGATACATATCAGGTACTAATACATTTCCAAAACCTTTAGATGAGAAGGAGGAGGCACATTATTTAACACTCTTAAGGGAAGGTGATAAAGAGGCAAAAAGTGTACTAATAGAGAGGAATCTTAGATTAGTTGCACATATTGTGAAAAAATATTCGTTTCCGAATAAGGATATAGATGAGTTAATATCTATAGGAACGGTAGGACTTATTAAAGCTATAGATTCTTTTGATTCTCTTAAAGGAACAAGACTTGCCACCTATGCATCTAGATGTATTGAAAATGAAATTTTAATGTTGTTTAGAAACAATAAAAAGCAAAAGGGTGAAGTTTACCTTCAAGATCCAATTGGAGTTGATAAGGAGGGTAATGAAATATGTTTAATTGATGTTTTAAGTAGTGAAAAAGATTCTGTGCTAGAAAAGGTTGAAAGTAATCTTCAAATAAAGGCATTATATAGTAAAATATGTATATCTTTAAGTGAAAGAGAAGGCGAAATATTAAAAATGAGATATGGACTTATAGATGGCAGGTGTAAAACACAAAGAGAAATAGCTGTTATATTAGGTATTTCAAGATCTTATGTATCTAGAATAGAGAAAAAAGCGTTGAAAAAATTAAAGAAAGAATTATATAATAATTAAAAAAATATACTTTAATTAAAAAATATATTTAATAAAAAAGGATTGCAAACAGTTTTATAGAATATAAGCAAGAATAGAACTGAATTTTAGGAGGAAATAATGTATTTTTTAAAAGAATTATTGAGTAAAACAATAGAAGTAGGTGCTTCAGATTTACATTTGACTGTTGGAATCCCACCAACAATAAGAAGTAATGGCAGATTAATTAAATTAGGTGTGGATAAGTTAGCTCCAGAAGAAATTGAAGCATTTGCCAGAGAAATATTAGGAAGCAAGTTTGAAAGATATCTACAAATAGGGGAAATAGATACCTCATATTCTATGCAAAAAATAGGTAGATTTAGAGTTAATATATTTAAACAAAGAAATAGTGATGCTATAGCTATAAGAGTAATTGCATTAAAAATTCCAACAGTAGACGAATTAAATCATCCCCCTGTAATAAAAGATTTAGTTAAAAAGCAAAGAGGATTAGTTTTAGTTACTGGACCTACTGGAAGTGGTAAGAGCACAACTTTAGCAGCTATGATTAATGAAATTAACGCTACTAGAGAAGCTCATATTATTACACTTGAGGATCCTATAGAATATTTGCATAAACACAATAAGTGTATTATAAATCAAAGAGAGATCGGTAAAGATAGTAAAAGCTATCAAAATGCTTTAAGAGCGATTCTAAGAGAAGATCCGGATGTTATTCTTGTAGGAGAAATGAGAGATTTAGAAACAATATCAATTGCTATTACTGCCGCTGAAACTGGTCATTTAGTATTCTCTACATTACATACAATAGGGGCAGCTAAAACTATAGATAGAATAATTGATGTATTTCCACCTCATCAGCAACAGCAAATTAGAGTTCAATTAGCAGCTGTGCTTCAAGGTGTAGTTTCACAACAATTAGTTGAAACTGCAGATGGAAAAGGTAGAGTTGCTTCATTAGAAACAATGGTTACTACACCTGGAATCCAAAACTTAATAAGAGAAGGTAAAACACATCAAATTGAGTCTGCAATTCAAACGGGTAATAAGTATGGAATGAAAACTATGGATATGGCTCTTGCTGAATTATACAAAAAAGGAATTATTACAATTGAAACAGCATTAACATATTCAGTGGATAGGGAAACTATTAAGAGAATTATGATGTTATAATAAATTTAAATAACTATAATTTATGTAGTTGGGCATCTTTAAAAAATAACTAGTTAATATGCTAGTCTATTTTGTATCGTTCTTTGTTGATATAAGTTATTGATAGAACAACTATCAGTAACTTGTATGGACTAGTTCTAGTATAAAATATACATTGCACATTGGTTTGGTATTTTTTAAAGATGCCTTATTTATTTTTTTGTAAATACATAAAAATTTATGGAGGAAATTCGGAATATATGTGGAATACATTAATATATAATTCTTTATACTAAATTTAAATGTATTGAAATAAAAAAGTTATATTAAATTTATTACAATTATTCAAGTAGATAAGTTAAAAAAATACTAAAATCTAACTACAAAACTATCTATAGTGACAATAGTAGAGAAAAAAAATTAAAAATAGGGACATGTATTGTAGATAAATAGTTGTTTTATTTATTAGTAAATGATAAAATGAAAGAAATATTAAATTTTATTAAAATTAATTCAAAAAATACTGGCTATTTTTATAGAATTAGTAGTATAATTTTATTTAATAGTGGTATGATTTTAAAAAAGTATATTAATGAACATACCAAATTTAATATATGTGAAGAATATAATTATTTTACAAAAGAACTAATGTAAATGCAAAATTCTTCATTATTTAACTTATTAGCTATTGTTAAGAATGTATATAATGAGTTAAAATATAGTATATGAGGATAAATGTAACGTATACAACAATAAAGAAGAAATAAAAAGAAGTGAAAAATAATAGATGAAATTAATCTTTTAACTAAGGTGAAAAAATACTACTAGATATTTTCTGAGGGAGGAATTGTTTTGTTAGATTTTGAAGTGGATATGCAAGAATTAACCAATATTAAAGTTGTTGGTTGTGGTGGCGGTGGTGGAAATGCCGTTAATAGAATGATTACAGAAGGTTTGAAAAATGTTGAGTTTATAGTTGTTAATACTGATAAACAAGCTTTAATGTTATCGCATGCTAATATTAAGATTCAAATTGGAGAAAAGTTAACTAAAGGGTTAGGAGCCGGAGCTAATCCAGAAATAGGTAAAAAAGCAGCGGAAGAAAGTAGAGAAGAAATTGCAGAATCTATAAAGGGCGCAAATATGGTATTCATAACGGCAGGTATGGGTGGCGGAACAGGAACTGGAGCAGCTCCTATTGTAGCTCAAATAGCAAAATCAATGAATATTTTAACAGTCGGTGTTGTAACTAAACCCTTCCCATTTGAAGGTAAAAGAAGAATGACCCATGCTGAAATGGGTATAGAAAACTTAATGCAAGCTGTAGATACATTGGTAATTATTCCAAATCATAGATTATTATTAATGGCTGATAAGAAGACAACACTTCTTGATTCATTCAGATTAGCAGATGATGTTTTAAGACAAGGAGTACAAGCTATATCAGATTTAATAACTATTCCAGGGGTAGTTAATGCCGATTTTGCTGATATAGAAACAGTTATGTTAAATAAAGGCTTAGCTCATATGGGTGTAGGTTATGGTACAGGAGATAATAAGGCTCAAGATGCTGTAAGGCAAGCAATATCATCACCATTGTTAGAAACATCAATAGATGGTGCTACAGGAGTTATTATTAACTTTACAGGTGGAGTTGATTTAGGTGCTATAGAGGTATTTGAGGCTGCAGATATTGTACGAGAATCAGCAGATCCAGATGCTAATATAATCTTTGGAGCTGTTATTGATGAAACTTTAAATGATGAAATTAGAATAACTGTAATAGCTACAGGGTTTGAAGAGGATGAAAATAAAGTTCCTCAAGCTAAACCAGTAGTTGAAGCAAAGAGATTTGCTGGAAAAGCTAATAATGTAGTTGCAGAAGAACCTGTAATACAAGAAATGCCAAAAACTGATCCATTATTAGAGTTTGACACAGAGAGTGTTAATATACCGAGTTTTTTAAGAACAAGAAAATAGTATAGTAATATAAAAAATAGTCAAGATAACATATATATTCCAGTGAATTACTAAAAAATGAAAACTCTAAGAGTAGGTTTATAGGTGGATTCCATAGATAAAGTATGTTATAAAATAGACTGGTGGTTTTTAAAATATCTCATATGTAAGTAAAGACAAGGATTAATAGCTATTAATCCTTGTCTTATTTTATTTGGGAAAAAATAAGTCTTATTAAAAGAAATAAGTGTAAATAATTGTAAAAAACAAGGGAGGAAAATATATTTTTTGGTTAGTTATTATGACAAAATTTTAAGGTATAAGAGTTTATAATTTAATTATAGAGGAGGAGGGGGTATGGTTGTATATATTGATGTATTATTATTTGAAAATTTTGTGGTTAATTTATTTTTGCTATTATTAACATTTAAATTATTAAGATTTAGTTATAAGAAGAGGATATATTTATCGGCTATATTAGGATCTATATATACCTTAGCTTTATTCTTAGAATGGCCTTTGGGGACAAGTTTTATTGCGAAAATATTGGTTGCAGTATTAATGATAATTATTGCAATAGAAAAAAGAAAAATTAGTAATATATTAAAATGTGTAGGATGTTTTTTTATTCTCTCATTTACACTTTGCGGGGTATGTTTTAGCTTTGCATTAATGCAAAATAAATATGGGATTATGCAAAAATTTGAGATGAATAACTATTCAATAAAATATATATTAATATCTATAATGATACTATACATAGTTATAGTTAGGGCTTATGAATATTTAAGAGGGAGAATTATTGTAAAAAGCCTAATATATGATATAGAAATATCAGTTAATAAAAATATATTTTATATAAAGGGATTTTTAGATACGGGTAATGATCTAAGGGAGCCGGTAACCAACCTACCTTGTATTATTGTAGAAGATGGTTACTTGAATGAAGTACAACTTCCAGAAAAGGAATATTTTAATATTTCCTATAGTACCATTGGAGACAGTGGAAAAATAAAAGGATTTAAAGGAGAAAAAATAAGAATAAAAAGTCAGGATGAAGATTGGAGAACCGTTGATGCAATTATATGTAGTTGCACTAATAAATTAAGTAAAGAAAATGATTTTAATGCGCTATTATCAAGAGGGATAATTTAGGAGGGCAATATGTTAAGACTATATATTTTAATAAATAGAATTTTAGAAAAATTAAATATTTTTAAATCTAAAGTACATTACGTAGGGGGAAACGATTCTCTTCCACCACCATTAAAAAAGGAAGAAGAAGAGGAGTTAGTTGAAAGACTAATGAAAGGAGATGAAACTATAAGAGATATTCTTATAGAAAGGAACTTAAGGCTAGTAGTATATATTGCAAGAAAATTTGAGAATACTGGTGTATGTGTTGAAGATTTAATTTCTGTTGGAACTATTGGGCTAATAAAAGCGGTAAACACTTTTAATCCAGAAAAGAAAATTAAATTAGCAACCTATGGCTCAAGATGTATAGAAAATGAAATACTTATGTATTTGAGAAGAAATAGTAAAGTAAAGGCAGAAATTTCTTTTTATGAACCACTAAATATTGATTGGGATGGAAATGAATTATTATTATCTGATATATTAGGAACAGAAAATGATACGGTTTACAATTTAATTGAAGATGAAGTTGATAAGCAATTATTATTTTTAGCCCTTAAACATTTAAATGATAGAGAAAAAGAAATTGTTAAATTACGTTTTGGGTTAAATGGAACTAAAGAAAATACGCAGAAGGAAGTAGCTGACATGCTTGGTATATCACAATCATATATTTCAAGATTAGAAAAAAAGATAATAAGTAGATTAAAAAAAGAAATCAATAAAATGATTTAGGTTGTCTTTAGTATAAAAGCAAACCCTCTCGGAAATAATGTTTAATGCAGTATGTTATTACTTCCGAAGGGGTTGATGATTTTGATCATTAATAAAGTGGAAATATGTGGAGTAAACACTTCAAAATTACCAGTAATAAAAGAAAAAGAAAAAAGAAAACTACTTCTTAGTATGAGAGCAGGAGACCCAAATGCAAGAGAAACATTTATTAATGGTAATTTAAGGTTAGTTTTAAGTGTAATTCAAAGATTTAATAATAGAGGAGAAAATGTTGATGACCTATTTCAAGTTGGATGCATAGGGTTAATGAAATCTATTGATAATTTTGATTTAGGTCAAAATGTTAGATTTTCAACTTATGCAGTACCTATGATTATAGGCGAGATTAGAAGATACTTAAGAGATAATAATGCTATAAGAGTAAGTAGATCTTTAAGAGATATTGCCTATAAGGCATTATTAGTTAGAGATAGGCTTGTTAAGGAGAATAACAAGGAACCTACAGTATCACAAATAGCAAAAGAATTAAATTTGCCAAGAGAAGATGTAGTATTTGCATTAGATGCAATTCAAGATCCAGTATCATTATTTGAACCAATATACCACGACGGTGGAGATGCAATTTATGTAATGGATCAAATAAGTGATTCGAAAAATACAGATGAGAGTTGGCTTGAGGATATTTCAATAAAAGAAGCTATGAAAAAATTAAATGATAGAGAAAAATTAATTTTAACATTAAGATTTTTTAATGGAAGAACACAAATGGAAGTAGCAGACGAAATAGGTATATCTCAGGCACAAGTATCAAGGTTGGAGAAGACTGCACTAAAACATATGAAGAAGCATGTATAAAGGAGCTCGTTTGAGCTCCTTTATATTTAGGAACATGGGAATAAATAACAAGACAATATACATAGTACGTTGTCTTGTTATTTATTTTCAAATGTATTATAAAATATTTTGTGTAGGACATGCATATACTTATAAGGGTAAGAGAACTGAAAGAAAATAGTAAGTCAAAGACTCTGGGCATATTTAAAAAGAAAATTAATGGAAATGAAAGGGGGTAGATTAATATGTACACTAAATTTAATGATGGAAATACGGATAATAGTATAGCTTTAGAAAATAATATTTTAGAAGAGAATTTAGAAAATGATATAATATTACACTCATTAAATGCAATAAGATCCATGGAAATAATAGATATTAGAACTGGATGTAAGCTTGGATTTGTACAAGAATTAGTAATAGATATTGAAGAGAGTAAAATAGTTTCTATTATAATACCATCGGCAGGTAAAAATTGGTTTAACAAAGAAGAGGATATTGAAATTCCTTGGGGAAAAGTTATAAAAGCTGGAATGGATGTTATTTTAGTTGATACTTCCAAATAGAATTTCAATTATATATAGATAAATTGTATTTTAAATTGTATAATGATAATATAAGGATAAAATTAACTATAAGGCACTTTCAAAAAATAATAGAGCAATTTGCTAATCTGTTATTTTTTTTCAAGGGTCTGAGAGAAAGGCGTGAAAAATATGAAATGCCCTTTTTGTTCATTTGAGGAGAGTAAAGTAGTAGATTCTAGATCAACTGATGATAATACTACAATAAGAAGAAGAAGAGAATGTTTAAATTGTGGGAAGAGATATACCACTTACGAAAAAGTAGAAGATATACCAATTTTAGTTGTTAAAAGAGATTTAACAAGGGAAATATTTAATAGAGAAAAAGTTGTTAATGGCTTAATAATTGCTTGTCAAAAAAGACCTGTATCAAGAAAACAAATTGAAAATATAGCAGAGGATATTGAAAAAACAATATCTAATAAAATGTTAACAGAAGTTGAAACAGGATGCATTGGTGAAATGGTAATGGATAGATTAAAGGAAATAGATGAAATATCATATGTGAGATTTGCATCTGTTTATAGACAATTTAAAGATATTAATACATTTTTAGAAGAAATTAAAAATTTAGTTGAAAAAAATAAGTAAGTTATCTAAAAACAACTAGTTTATAAATTAATTATTTTCAAAACATTTATAAAAGAAATCCTAATTTATTTTAGGATTTCTTTTTTTATTTGTAGTTAAATATTTATATTGTTTTTTCGATTGCCTAAAGTTAAAATTATGTTAAATAAAGTTAAGATGTTATGATAAAATAGAAAAAATATTGATATAATGTTAAAATACATTATAAGAATACAAGAGGTGAAAAATGAAAAAAATTAAAGCTAATAGTTTAAAAGTAAATAAAGATTTTCTTGAAATAGATTTAGAAGATATTAAAATTGTATTTTCAACAGCTGAAATGGATAGAAGTTTTAATAGACATAATGAGCTTGGAGTAGTAAATTTAGAAAGTATAAGAGATGATTTTAAAGTTTCTAGTGTTAAGTATTTACAACAGATACATAGTGATAAGCCTTATATATATAATAAATATTATGAAAATATAAAAGATGAAGAGGGAGATGCAATAATTACAGTAGAAAAAAATGTTGCAGTAGGGGTTTTTACAGCAGATTGTGTTCCTATAATTATAGTGAATGAAGAGAAAAAAGTAGTGGCTGCGGTACATAGTGGATGGAAAGGAACTTTTAATTCAATAGTAGTAAATACTATTAATAAAATGAAGGAAGAATATAAAATAAATATTTCTAATACAAAAGTATATATAGGACCACATATAAGACAATGTTGTTATGAGGTTTCAGAAGAATTAAAAGAAAAATTCATTAAGAATACGAGAGTAGAAGAGGGCAAATTATTTAAAGGAAGAAATCTTAGTATGGAAGAATTCATATTAAATGATCTAAGGACTTCAGGAATAGAAGAAAATAATATATTTTCTTTAGATTTATGTACTCATTGCGAAAAAAGTATAAAGTTATATTCATACAGGTCAACAAATGGAATATATGGACGATTATTTTCATTTGTATATATAAAATAAATAGATAGGGGGGAATAATAATGGCTCAAGAAAAAATATTAGTAGTAGATGATGAAGGGCATATTGTTGAATTAATTAGTTATAACCTTAGTTTGGCAGGATATAAAGTAGTGACAGCTAGTAATGGATTAGATGCTGTTAAAATAGCAAAAGAAGAAAAACCAAGATTAATTCTTTTGGATTTAATGATTCCTGGATTAGATGGCTTTGATGTGTGTAAAGAAATAAGAGGAAATAAAGAACTTAAAAATACGTCTATTATTATGCTAACTGCTAAAGGAGAAGAACTTGATAAAATACTAGGGTTAGAGCTTGGTGCTGATGATTATATAACAAAACCTTTTTCAGTTAGAGAATTATTGGCTAGAGTAAAAGCAGTACTTAGAAGAGTTGGAACAGTAAAAGAAGAAAACGATATATTTGTTGCAGGTAATTTGAAGGTTAATTTTGAGAGAAGAGAAGTGTTAATTAGTGATAGTAAAGTAGATTTAACATTAAAAGAATACGAACTTTTAGATATTTTAATTAAGAATAGAGGGAAAATATTAACTAGAGATACCCTTCTTGATAAAGTGTGGGGATATGAGTATATAGGTGAAACCAGAACTGTAGATGTTCATATAAGATATATTAGAAAAAAAATTGAAGAAGATGATAAGAATCCTAAATTTATAGAAACTATAAGAGGCGTAGGTTATAGATTTAACCCGAATGAATATTAAATGAAAAAGAGAATAATAGTATTTAATATAATAACAGTTTTATTTGCATTATTAATACTAACAAGTTCATTTGTAGCTTTGGTTAATGTTAATGAAATAGAAAAAACAAAAAGTTTACTATCTTCTTATAATAAAATAATGATTTTAAATCCAAATTTTACTGAAAAAAATTTGGAAAATTTTAAAATAAATAATGTTACAGTTAGGTTTACCTTGATAGATAAGAATGGTAATGTAAAGTTTGATAGTAGCAATAAGGACTTAGAGAATCATTTTGATAGAGAAGAAATAATTGAAGCAATTGAAAAAGATGAGGCAAGTATAACTAGATTTAGTAAAACAGAAGGAGTAAATTTAGTTTACTATGCAAATAAGTTAGATGACGATATAATTATAAGAAGCGCAGTTCCGCTATCTACAGTAAAGATGCTCTCTTTGAGATATTTTAAATATTATATTTTAGTTATTATCTTAGTGCTTTTATTATCATTAGGGTTATCATTAAAATTAGTAAGAGCAATTATTTATCCAATAAAAGAACTAGAAACAGCGACAGCGAAAATTGCAAATGGTGACTTTAATAGAAGAGCTAAAATTCATACTAATGATGAAGTTGGATCACTTGCACATACTTTCAACAATATGGCGGATCAGCTTCAAGTTAGAATAAGTGATTCTTTAGATAAACAAAATAAGTTAGAATCAATATTAGAAAGTATGGAAAGTGGAGTTATTGCAATAGATAAGCAAGAAAAAATTATGCTTATAAATCCATATGCTAAAAGAGTCTTTGGATTGAATAAAAATATAATAGGCAAAAATATAGGTGAATACATTATAGATTATGATTTGATAAAATTTATAAAAGATACACCGGAAATAGAAACTGTGGAAGTTAAAATACTACATCCTTTTGAAAGGGAACTTAGGATAAAAAAGGCACCAATAATAAATAGTATTAAATTGCCTATAGGAACTGTAATTGCGGTTCAAGATATTACAGATATTAAAAGGCTTGAAAATATGAGAAGTCAATTTGTTGCTAATGTATCCCATGAATTAAGAACACCATTAACTTCTATAAAAGGGTTTGCAGAAACTTTAAAGTATGTTAAGGAAGATGAAACTAAAAATAAATTTTTAGACATTATTGATAAGGAAGCTGATAGGCTTACAAGATTAATAAATGATATATTAGTTTTATCAAATATTGAGAACAATAATAATGCATTAGAAGTTGAGTTTGATCCAAATGAAGTTATAACAGAGGCAATTAACATGGTATCAGGTCAAGCTGTACTTAAAAATACAAAAATAGAAATTTTAAATAATTACAAAGGATTATTAGTTGGAGATAGAGATAAATTTTTTCAACTAATACTTAATCTAGTTGAAAATGCTATAAAATATTCAGGTGAAGAAAGCAATGTGCTAGTAAAAAGCTATAATGTTAATGATTATATATATATAGAAGTAGCAGATAATGGCTTTGGAATACCAAAAGAAGATTTGCCAAGAATATTTGAAAGATTTTATAGAGTAGATAAATCAAGAGCTAAGGGTGGAACTGGTCTAGGTCTTGCTATTGTAAAACATATAGTTAAAATATTTAATGGAGAAATATATGTAGATTCTAATGTTGGATTTGGAACAAAATTTACAGTTAAAATAAAAAAGATATATTAAGGATTTGAAAAAATAGATTAGCATATTTACTAGTTATTTTTCGAGGATGCCTTATGTGTAGATAGTTAGTATGAATTTTAATTAGGGTATCTAGTTTTTAATAGACTGGTTACCCTATTTTTTTATAAGTGGTAATGTTAAGTTTTATTAACAAAATTCTAATGTTTGTTAACACTAGAATAATATTTACTTAACTTTGGAAAGCTAATATAAGCACATAAGATATATGAAAAAAATAAGAAATGTGGGAGGAAGAAATATGTTGAATAAAGGTTTTAAATTAGTTGCTAGTTCAATAGTAGTGTTAATGATTGGTGGGGTATTCGTAGGGTGTTCAGGTAGTAAAGTAAAGACAGAAGGAAAAACAGAGGAAACTAAAATTTCTGTATCAGGATCTACTTCGGTAGGACCATTAATGGAAAAGATAGCAGCGCAATATGAAAGTGAAAATGTAAATACAACAATAGAAATTAATCAAGTTGGTTCATCAGCAGGGATTAAGGATACAATAAATGGTGTTTCAGAAATCGGTATGTCTTCAAGAGAATTAAAAGATGAAGAAAAGAAAGATGTAACAGCAACAACAATAGCATACGATGGAATAGCTTTAATAACTCATAAAAACAATACAGTTAAAGAAATAACATTAGAACAAGTTAAAGGCATATATACTGGGAAAATAACTAATTGGAAAGAAATTGGAGGGAAAGATGCTCCCATAGTTGTAGTATCTAGAGAAGAGGGGTCAGGAACTAGATCTGCTTTTGAGGAAATAGTTAAATATAAATCAGAAGAACTAGTATCATCAGCAACAATTTCAGATGGATCAGGAAGCATAAAAACTACTGTTGCTGGCAATGAAAATGCAATTGGGTTTGCTTCGTTTGAATACTTAGATGATACAATAGGAGCATTAAATCTTGGAGGGGTAAAACCTGAAGCAAAATTTGTTAAGAGTGGTGAATATAAATTATCAAGACCGTTTATATTAGTAACTAAAACTTCAAGTCAATCAGAGAATAGTAAAAAGTTAATTGATTATATATTAAGTAAGGAAGGTCAAAAAATAGTTGCAGATAATAAGCTTATAACGTTGGAGTAATAAATAAGTAATTAATATATAGTTTTTTTATGGGGTATCTAGTTTTTAATAGACTAGGTATCTTATTTTTTTATAAGAGGGAAAAAATATTCCGAAAAATAACAAGTAAAAATTTTTGAGTTGTTATTTTTTTCAAGTCGCTAATGTTAAGTTTTCTTAACAAAATTATAATATTTCTTAACATTAGAATAATATTTTCTTAACTTTGGAAAGATAATATAAATACCATAGTAATAAAGAAATATTGGAGGAAGAATATGTTGAATAGAGGTTCAAAATTATTTATTAGTGCAATATTAGTATCAATGATTGGGGTATTATTTGTAGGATGTTCAAATAATAAGGAAAATGCAGAAGGAAATACAATTTCTATATCAGGATCTACCTCAGTGGGGCCATTAATGGAAAAAATAGCAGCTCAATATGAGAGCGAAAATGAAAATACATCAATAGAGATTAACCAAGTTGGTTCATCAGCTGGGATTAAGGATACAATAAATGGAGTTTCACAAATTGGTATGGCTTCGAGAGACTTAAAAGCAGAAGAGAAAGCAGAAGTTACAGGCACAATAATAGCATATGATGGAATAGCTTTAATAACACATAAAAACAATCCAGTTAAAGAAATAACATTAGAAGAGGTTAAAGGTATATATACTGGAAAAATAACTAATTGGAAAGAAATAAATGGAGGAGCAGATTTACCTATAGTTGTAGTATCTAGAGAAGAGGGATCAGGAACTAGAACTGCTTTCGAAGAAATAATTGGATATAAATCAGAAGACTTAGTAGTATCAGCAACAATTTCAGATGGATCAGGAAGTATAAAAACTACTGTTGCTGGTAATGAAAACGCAATTGGGTTTGCTTCGTTTGAATACTTAGATGATAAAGTAGGCGCATTAAATCTTGGGGGCGTAAAACCAGAAGCTGATCTTGTTAAAAATGGTCAATATAAATTAGCAAGACCATTTATACTAACAACTAAAACTTCAAGTGAAACAGAAAATAGCAAGAAAATAATAGATTATATATTAAGCGATGAAGGTCAAAAAATAGTTTCTGATAATAAACTTATAACTATTAAGTAACATAGTAGAAGTTAAAGCGTTTGAAAAATAATAAGGCATGGAATATATAAATTGACTAGTCTTTTAAAAAAATTATGTATATTATAATTTTTTTAATTTATGTAGTATGCTCTAGGAGGTATTTGGTATGATAATTGCGAATGAAAAAAAAAATAAAAGTAAATATATAATAGAAAATATATCGCATGCTGTATTTTTAATAAGTGCATTAATTGCAGTAATTAGTTTGCTCCTGATAATAGGGTTTGTATTTTATAAGGGATTAACACCTTTTATTAGTAAGGGGTACTCATTTAAAGAATTTTTGTTTGGTACAAAATGGGTTCCTAGTGCTGATAAATATGGAATATCGCCTATGATTTTAGCCTCAGTATTTGGGACGGTAGGATCACTAGTTGTAGGAGTTCCAATAGGTATATTAACAGCAGTTTTTATTGCGGAAATAGCACCTAAAAGTGTTGGTAAAATAATATCAACTGCAGTTGAATTGTTAGCGGGAATACCTTCTGTTTTATATGGAGTATTTGGACTCGCTATTATAGTTCCCTGGATACAAAAAACTTTTAATCAACCAATGGGACAAAGCTTGTTTGCAGTAATTATAGTATTATCTATTATGATGTTGCCAACGATAATTACTGTAGCAGAAACTGCAATTAGATCAGTTCCAAAAGCTTATAAAGAAGGTTCTTTAGCACTTGGTGCATCTCATATAGAAACAACTTTTAAGGTTGTAATTCCAGCGGCTAAATCAGGAATTCTAGCAGCTGTAGTACTTGGAGTTGGTAGAGCAATAGGAGAAACAATGGCAATAATACTTGTTGCAGGAAACTCGCCAATTATAGCGAATTCTATATTTGATGGGGTAAGACCTTTAACTACTAATATAGCATTAGAGATGGGATATGCATTTGGAACTCATCAAGAAATGTTATTTGCTACAGGTGTAGTATTATTTCTATTCATATTAGTATTAAATCTAGTGTTAAGTAAACTTTCGAGCAAGGAAGGTATGTAATTATGAGGAAGTTCAAAGAAAATATATTAAAGTCATTAGTATGGATGTCTGCAATTATTACGGTAATAGCCCTTGTAGCTATTCTTTCATTTATATTTATAAAAGGATACAAATTAATAACATTTAAATTTTTAACAGCAAACTATTCACCTAGTGGGAGCGGTGGAATATTTCCAATGATAGTAACAACTATCTATACTGTAATATTAGCAGTAGGGATTGCAACTCCAATAGGAATATTAGCAGCTATATATCTTCGTGAATATGCAAAGCAAGGAATAATTGTTAAATTAATAAGATTTGCTACAGAAAGCTTAGCGGGGATACCTTCAATAGTATATGGATTGTTTGGATCTATATTTTTTGTAGTAACATTAAAACTTGGATATTCAATTTTAGCAGGGTCTTTGACAGTTGCTATAATTATTTTACCAGTTATTATACGTACTACTGAGGAATCTTTAAAATCAGTTCCAGATGCTTATAGAGAAGCATCTTTAGGCCTTGGAGCAACAAGGTTCCAAACTTTATATAAAGTTATTGTGCCAAGTGCACTACCTGGTGTTTTATCTGGAATAATTCTTTCTATAGGACGTGTAGTTGGGGAGTCAGCAGCAATACTTTTAACAGCTGGTACAGTTGCAAAAATGCCAAAAGGAATTATGTCTAGTGCTAGAACACTTACAGTGCAATCTTATTTAGTAACTAAGGAAGCAGGAGATATAGAACAAGCGGCAGCAGTAGGAATAGTATTAATAGTAATAATATTAGTTTTAAATACTATAGCTAAGTTAATTGCTAAAAAGTTTAGTAAGGCTAATTACTAATGTTAAGTAAGTTATTTTCTCAAAGGACTAATAGAAATATTATTAAGAGGTGTAAAAATGTCAAATAAAACACAAGCTAAGATACAAGTTAGAGATTTAGATTTATTTTATGGTGATAATCAAGCATTAAAAAAAATAAATATAGATTTAGAAGAAAATAAAGTAACAGCATTTATAGGACCATCTGGATGTGGAAAATCAACTTTTTTAAGAACACTAAATAGAATGAATGATTTAATTGATGGTGTTAAGGTAACTGGAGAAATAATAGTAGATGGAGAAGATATATATAAGAGTTCTGATGTAATTGCACTAAGAACTAAGGTAGGGATGGTTTTCCAAAAACCAAATCCATTCCCAATGTCTATATATGATAATATAGCATATGGGCCAAGATTACATGGTATTAAAAATAAAAAGATGTTAGATGGAATTGTTGAAAGAAGTTTAAAAGATGCAGCGCTTTGGGATGAAGTTAGTGATAGATTAAAGAAAAGTGCATTAAGTTTATCAGGAGGACAACAACAAAGATTATGTATAGCAAGAACTATAGCAGTATCTCCTGAAATAATATTGATGGATGAACCAACATCTGCATTAGATCCTATATCAACAAAAAAAATGGAAGAACTAATGGATGAATTAAAGAAAAAGTATACTGTGATAATAGTAACGCATAATATGCAACAAGCAGGAAGAATAGCAGATAAAACAGCATTTTTCTTACATGGTGAAATTATTGAGTATGGAAATACAGAAGATATATTTTATAAACCAAGAGATAAAAGAACAGAAGATTATATAACTGGTAGATTTGGCTAAAATAAATTATATGAGGTGATAAATATGAGAATAGATAGGGTGAAAATATTAAATGCCGATTTAGTAAATATGGCAAGTTTAGTTGAAAAGCAAATATACGATAGCATGGTTGCATTAAAAGAGCAAGATTCAATTCTTGCAGATAAAATAATTGAAAATGATGATAAGGTAGATGACATGCATAGAGATATAGAAGAAAAGTGTGTGAAATTTATGGCTACAGAATCTCCGGTAGCTAAAGATTTAAGACGTATATATACTACATCTAAAATTGTTACAGATTTAGAAAGAATGGCAGATCATGCAGTTGATATTTGCAAAAATGTAAAAATGTTAAAAGGTGTTAGCTTTGTAGAT
The DNA here is from genome assembly GCF_017348895.1 of Clostridium gasigenes. Taxonomy (NCBI): domain Bacteria; kingdom Bacillati; phylum Bacillota; class Clostridia; order Eubacteriales; family Clostridiaceae; genus Clostridium; species Clostridium gasigenes. The sequence goes on along the minus strand of NZ_CP071376.1, from coordinate 3,728,886 downwards.
GAAATAACACCAATATGGAGAATGGGAGATATAATTATTGAAATGATAAAATTATCCATTGAGGCTTATGTAAGTGGAGACGTGGATGCAGCTTATGAAATATCTCGTATGGATGATGCTGTTGATGAGATTCATGAAGGTATGTTTGAAACAGTTTTAAAAAAAATGGCAAAAGACGACACTACAATAAATCAAGGAATGCAAATTCTTTTTATATCTAAATATATAGAAAGAATAGGAGATCATGTAACTAATATATGTGAATGGATTATTTTTTCTAAAAAAGGTACTTATGTAGATTTAAATGAATAATTTTAATAAAAGATAGAGGCTTTTTAAAAAGCCTCTATCTTTTATTAAATAACATTTGTTCTAATTAATTGACTATCAACTGTTATTAAGGTAATATAACATAAAGGTACTATGTTATTATAGGAGTGAAAAAATGAAAAACTTAATTACAAAAGTAGAACCAGGAAGCATTGCTGAAGAGGTTGGAATAGAAATTAACGATGTTCTACTAGCTATTAATGATACAGATATTGATGATATTATAGATTATAAATTTTTAATGCCTGATGAAGAAATAGTTTTAGATATAGAAAAACCAAGTGGTGAAGTTTGGTCTTATGAAATAGAAAAAGAGTACGGAGAAGATATTGGACTTGAATTTGGTGGAGGTATAATGGATAAAGCTAAAAGCTGCAGTAATAAATGTATGTTTTGTTTTATAGACCAATTACCAAAAGGAATGAGAGATACTTTATACTTTAAGGACGATGATTCAAGATTATCTTTTCTTCAAGGTAACTTTGTAACTCTTACTAATATGAAAGACGCAGATATTGATAGAATAATAAGGTATCAAATTAGTCCTATTAATATTTCAGTACATACAACAAACCCGGAGCTTAGAGTTAAAATGCTTAAAAATAGGTTTGCAGGTTCAATAATGGAAAGACTTCAAAAATTAAAAGATGCCGGAATAGAAATGCATGCGCAAATTGTTTTAATTCCTGGAGTTAATGATGGCGAGGAGTTAAAAAGAACTATAACTGAGCTTTACAGTTTAACACCTTATGTTAAAAATATTGCGGTAGTACCAATTGGTATTACTAAATATAGAGAAGGCTTAGCAAAAGTAGATACCTTTAACAAAGAAATGGCTAAAAAAGAAATAATCATGGTACAAGAATTTCAAAACAAATATATTAAAGAAACAGGAGTCCCATTTGTAAGACTATCAGATGAGTTTTATCTAACTTCAGGTATAGAAGTACCAGAAGAAAAATTTTATAATGGATATGAACAAATTGAAGATGGTGTAGGTATAATTAGATACTTTAGGGACAGAATTATAAATGATGTAGAATTCTTAAATAAAAACATTAAAGGAAGCTTTTCTTTAGTTACAGGAACTTTAGCTTTTAATGAAATAGATAGGGCTGCAAAATTAATAAATAATACAAATCCCAATATAGAAATAAAAGTTTTCAAAGTTATTAATAATTTTTTTGGCGAAACAATAACTGTAGCAGGACTTTTAACAGGAACTGATATAATAGAACAATTAAAAGGAAAAATAACATCGAAATATTTAATTATGCCAGATAATATGTTTAGAAAAGGATACGAATTGGGTCCTAAAAATGAACAAATAATGTTAGATGATATTAAAATGAAAGATTTAGAAGAAGCATTAGGTATTAAGATTATAGTTTGTGATTACACAGGTGATGATCTTATTGACATAATAAATACACATTGCAAGGAGGAAATATAATGGGAAAACCAATAGTTGCTATAGTTGGGAGACCAAATGTAGGTAAATCAACGTTATTTAATAGATTGGCAGGTAAAAGAATATCTATAGTTCAAGATACTCCAGGGGTAACAAGAGATAGAGTCTATGCTGAAGCTGAATGGTTAAATTACAATTTCACAATGATAGATACAGGGGGTATAGAACCTGCAAGAGAAGATTTTATTATGCAACAAATGAGAAGACAGGCAAACATTGCTATTGAAACAGCAGATGTTATAGTATTTATAGTTGATGGTAAAGAGGGATTAACTCCAGCTGACCATGAAGTAGCTAATATGCTTAGAAAAAGTAAAAAACCAGTAGTTCTTGTAGTTAATAAAATAGATAATATGAAAGATGAAGACAATGCTTGGGAGTTCTACAATTTAGGAATTGGTGATCCAGTTACTATATCTGCAGCTCAAGGTCTTGGTCTTGGAGATATGCTAGATAGAATAGTTGAGCCTTTTGATAAGGTGAAAGCTGATGAAGAAGATGATGATGTAGTTAAAATTGCTATGATTGGGAAACCAAACGTAGGTAAATCATCATTAATCAACAGACTTTTAGGTGAAGAAAGACTTATTGTATCAGAAATTGCTGGTACTACAAGAGATGCTATTGATAGTAAACTTGAAACTGATAAGGGTAAGTTCTTACTTATTGATACTGCAGGGCTTAGAAGAAAGAGTAAAGTTAAGGAAGAAATCGAAAGATATGCTGTAATTAGAACTTTTACTGCAATTGAAAGAGCTGATGTATGTATCTTAATGGTAGACGCTACTGAAGGTGTTACAGAACAGGATGAAAAGATAATAGGGTTTGCACATGAACTTAATAAAGCTATAATGGTTATTGTTAATAAATGGGATCTTATTGAAAAAGATGATAAAACAATGCAAAAATATAAAGAAGAACTACAACTTAGCTTAAAGTTCTTAAAATATGCTAAATATCTGTTTATTTCAGCAAAAACTGGTCAAAGAGCACATAAGGTACTTGAAGTAGCTCAGGAATGTTATGCTAACTACAACAAGAGAATAGGAACAGGGGTATTAAACGAAGTAATAAATAGAGCTATTCTTATGAAAGAACCACCACTTATAGCGCTTAAGAGAGTTAAAGTTTATTATGCAACTCAAGTTGCTACAAAACCACCAAAATTTGTGTTCTTTATAAATGATTCAAGAGCACTACATTTCTCATATCAAAGATACCTAGAAAACCAACTAAGAGATAGTTTTGATTTCAGTGGTACTGGTATCCAAATAGAATATAGAGAAAAGAAAAACTAGATATGAAAAAAGTGACTTTTTTGGGAGGAGGTAGTTTTGGTACAGCGCTTGCCATACTACTTGCAAACAAAGGGAATATAGTTAATATATACGCTAGAGAAGACTCGGTAGTTAATGATATAAATAACAACAGAAGAAACGATAAGTATATTAAGGGATTATGTATACCTGAAAATGTCATGGCTTTTACAAATTTAGAGGAAGCTGTTAAGGACTCAGATTATGTTGTCCTTGCAGTTCCATCACATGTAATTAGAAGCTTAAGTGCAAGTTTAAAGGGCAAAATTAGGGATAGTGTACCTGTAGTTAGTATTGCAAAAGGTATTGAACAAGACACTAACCTAAGATTATCTCAAGTAATAGAAGAAGAACTACCAAATCCAGTAGTTATTTTATCAGGGCCTAGCCATGCTGAAGAAGTAGCTTTTGGAATTCCAACAACAGTAGTAACTTCCTCAAGAGATATGATGTATGCAAAGGATATTCAAGATTTATTTATGACTAATAGCTTCAGGGTATATACTAATGAAGACTTAATTGGAGTAGAAATTGGAGGGGCTGTAAAAAATATTATTGCATTAGGAGCAGGTGTTTGTGATGGTATTGGATATGGTGATAATTCTAAAGCTGCATTAATGACAAGGGGAATGGCTGAAATAGTTAGAATTGGAATGAAGCTTGGTGGAAAGCCAGAAACATTCCTTGGATTAACAGGTATGGGAGATTTAATAGTTACCTGTACAAGTAAGCATTCTAGAAATAGAAGAGCAGGATTTTCATTAGGTAGTGGAAAAACTGTAGAAGAATCAATTAATGAAGTTGGAATGATTGTAGAAGGAATAAAAGCTTGCAAAGCATTTTATGAATTAAAAGAAAAGTTAGGGGTAGAAATGCCTATAACAGATGTTTTATATAAAATACTATTTCAAGGTAAAGATCCTAAAAAAGCCGTTGCTCATTTAATGGAACGGGGAAAGAAAAATGAAATATACTAAATAAAATAAGAAGAGAATAGCATTTGCTATTCTCTTCTTATTTTATTTAGAATTAGTTGTAACATTTTTAATTTTTATTGTAATTAGAAGTTTGAATATCATTTTGTAATGGAATATATAAAATAAAAACAATAGATATTAGTAATAAATTAACATATGAGTTCATAGTATTTATAGTAAGGGAGAGGAATTAAAGAGTGGTGAAAATATAAATATAAATTTTAATAAACTTGTATACTTTTTTAATAACTAGAATATATATATAGTGTTAAAAATATTTAGGAGGGTACAACGTGGACAGCTTTAATATATACAAAGATATTGCTGAAAGAACCCAGGGGGACATATATGTAGGAGTTGTGGGACCAGTAAGAACTGGAAAATCAACTTTTATAAAAAGATTTATGGACCTTATGGTTATACCAAAGATTGATAATGCCTATAAAAAAGAAAGAGCAAAGGATGAGTTACCACAAAGTGGGTCGGGTAAAAGTATTCATACAACAGAACCTAAATTCATTCCAAATGAGGCCGTAGAAATAACATTAGATGAGGATATTAAATTTAAGGTTAGAATGGTTGATTGTGTTGGCTATATTGTAAAGGGTGCGCTTGGATATATGGATGGAGAAGAAGCTAAAATGGTTAACACTCCATGGTATGATTATGAAATACCTTTTGAAGATGCAGCTGAGATTGGAACTAGAAAGGTAATTACAGATCATTCAACTATAGGGCTAGTAATAACTACAGATGGTAGCATCACAGGTATAGATAGAGAAGAATATTTAGATGCAGAAGAAAGAGTTATTAATGAATTGAAGGCTATAAACAAACCGTTTATTGTAGTACTTAATACAAAGAATGTTAACGCTCCAGAAACTAAGGAATTAAGAAAAGAATTAGAAGAGAAATATAACGTTTCAGTTCAAGTTATTGATGTATATAGTATGAACCAAGAAGATATAGAAAAAATATTTAGACATGTACTTAAAGAATTCCCAGTAAAAGAAATAAATATAGATATGCCAAAATGGATTGAAAAATTAGAGGCAGAACATTGGTTGAAAAAAGATTTCTTTAATATAGTTAAAGTAATGTGCAAGGACATAAGTAGAGTTAGAGATATAAAATCGACTCTAAATTCATTTAAAGAAGAAGAGTACTTAGGAGCAACTGATTTAAGCGAAGTTAATTTAGGAAGTGGGACAGCAAGGTTAATGATGAAACCTAAAGAAGGTATTTTCTATAAAATATTAAGTGAAATATGTGATTTAGATGTAGAATCAGAAAGTGAACTTTTATCTTTAATTAAAGATCTTAATTTTGCTAAAAAGGAATATGATAAAATAAAGGATGCACTAGTTGATGTTAGAGAAACAGGATATGGACTTGTAGCACCGCAATTATGTGAAATGAAATTTGAAGAACCAGAGATGGTTAAACAAGGAAATAAATTTGGGGTTAAGCTTAAGGCATCAGCACCATCACTTCATTTTATTAAGGCTAATATTAAGACTGAAATCAGTCCAATTATGGGGTCAGAAAAAGAAAGTGAAGAACTTGTGAAATCTCTTATGGACCAATTTGATAAGGATCCTGCATCGCTTTGGCAAAGTAATATGTTTGGTAAATCCTTAGAGGTGTTAGTTAAAGAAGGATTACAAAATAAATTATATAAAATGCCAGAAGATGTTCAAGTTAAGATTCAAAAAACACTTCAAAAAATTATTAATGAAGGTAATGGCGGTTTAATTTGTATAATTCTATAATTTAAACTCTTAAAAACAAACCTTTTGAGAAAGTTCCACTTGGAACTTTCTTTTTTATTTTCAAGTATTATCACTATATAGTTACCTTGAGGAATATAATACAATATACAACTTTGTTAGAAATATTCAGTGCGCTACGCACAATAGAGGTATAGCATATGGAAAATAAATTTTACACCTATAAAAGAGTTGGATATTTTAGACGTAAAATGGCAAATGTTTTAGGCTTATCCTATAGTGGAGTAATATATGCTTCTCCAGGAGTGCTTAAGCATATAAAGAATAGACATGGAAAACAGCTATCAAAAAAAGTGATAACAAATATTCTAGATGTTATAAAAAAAATAATTAATGAACCGGATTATATTGGAATATATAAACTTAGCAATAGTAAAGCTTCTATTGAAATTATTAAAAAGATTAATGTAAATATTTTAGTGGGGATAGAAGTAGATTTAAAAAAGGATTATATATATGTTTCTACAATGTACCCAATTACTGAGGAAAAAATAAAAACTAAGTTGTATAGTGGGAGAATTGTAGAATGGAAGAAATAAGGGCTCTGAATAAAATAGGCCAGAATCTGACTAGTTAATTTTTTGAAGCTTTCTAGGTTACTTGAAAATAAAAGTTGAAACATGACTATGTGAAATGTATAATATGTATATTGTGTTGAATATTATTGAGGTGAGAAATGCCTCCTCATACGCTGAGTTGATCAGTAAATAGAGACGTAGGACGCCGTCCTGCCAATGAGATAAAATAAAGCTTTTGGATTATCCAAAAGTTTTATTTTTTGAATATCCCTTAAATAAACATAAGAGGATTTAGGAGGAATAGTATGAAAAAAATAGCAGTAGTATTTAATGGTGGAACAATATCGATGAAGATAGATGAAAGAATTAAAGCAGCTGTGCCTAGTTTAACTGGTGAAGAAATAATGTCAATGGTAACTGGTATAGAAGAATTTGCAGAGGTTGAATCTTATAATTTCTCAAGTATGCCATCACCGCATATGTCTGTGGAAATAATGCTTGAATTAAGCAAATTTGTTGAAGAGTTATTAAACCGAGAAGATATAGATGGGGTTGTTATAACACATGGAACAGATACCCTTGAAGAAACAGCATATCTTTTAGACTTAACTTTAAAAACAGAAAAGGTTGTAGTAATAACTGGATCAATGAGAAGTAGTTCAGAACTTGGCTATGATGGTCCTTTTAATTTGGCAGCATCTATATGTACTGCAATATCAGAAGAGGCTAAGGGAAGAGGTGTCCTTGTTTGTTTTAATGGAGACTTGAATTCAGCAACAGAAGTAACAAAGGCTAATTCTATGGCTTTAAGTGCTTTTAGAACACCAAATTTTGGACCAATTGGAATGGTAGATAATAATAAAGTTCTTTTCTATAGAAATGTACAAAAAACAAATACATATGAAGTTGAAGAGTTAAGAGGTGAGGTAGCACTTGTTAAATGTGTTGCTGGAATGGATTCATCATATATTAATTTTATAATAGATAAAGGGGATAAAGGTATAGTAATAGAAGCTATGGGGAGAGGGAATGTCCCACCTAAAATGATACCTGGAATAAAAAGGGCAATAAATAAAAATATCCCAGTAGTAATAGTGTCTAGATGTTTTGAAGGAAGAGTATTTGAATCTTACGGATATGAAGGCGGAGGGAAAATGCTTAAAGATCTAGGTGTAATATTTGGAGATACATTACCAGGTCAAAAGGCAAGAATAAAATTAATTCTTGCAATAGGAGCGAAACTTAAATTAGAAGAAATTAGAAATAGTTTTTAAATGATAAAAACAAATGTTAACAATATATGAACAAACTGTTGACAGATGTAACTATACTTTATTAATATGAAACTTGTGATTAATAAAGTATAGAATAAATTTGTTTTCAGGGAGGAAAGTATGGTTAAAAGTATGACTAGCTTCGGAAGAGCGAGTAGCAGGCAAGAAAGTAAACATTTATTTTCAGTAGAAATGAAAAGCGTAAATCATAGATACTTAGATGTTAACGTAAAAATGCCAAAGAGTATGCTATCTTTAGAAGAACAAATAAGGAAATTAATTAATAAAAGTCTTTCAAGAGGTAAAGTAGACGTCTTTATTAATTTGAAAGGTAACTCTGAAGGAAATGGCGTTGCAAAAGTAAACTTAGATTTAGCAAAGAGCTATTTAAAATGTTTAATGGACATAGAAGAAAGCCTGGGAGTTAGAAATGATATTACTATTAACCAAATAGCAAGATACCCAGAAGTAATTAAAGTAATGGAAGAAGAAGATTCCATAGAAGAAATATTTAAAGAAATTAAACCACTAATAGAAGAATCTATTTTAATGATGGAAGAGATGAGGAAAGTTGAAGGCGAAAAGCTTAAAGAAGATATACTTTTAAAACTTTCAGAAATAGAAAATCTAGTAGAAGAAATTTCTAAAATTGCAGAAAAAGTGCCAATGGCATATAAAATAAAACTTGAAGAAAGATTAAAAAAATTACTTGATGGTATAGAAATTGATGAAAGTAGAATAGCATTAGAAATTGCAATTATTGCTGATAAGGCGTCAGTAGATGAGGAAATAACTCGTCTGCATAGCCACATACATCAATTAAGAAAAACTTTCGAAGAAGATGAAACAATAGGAAGAAAGTTGGATTTTATAATTCAAGAAATGAATAGAGAAGCGAATACAATAGCATCTAAATCTAGCGATGTTTACATGACAAATATTGTCATTAACATAAAGAATTTAATCGAAAAAATGAGAGAACAAGTACAAAACATTGAGTAACAAGGAGGAAAAAAATGGGAATTAAATTGATTAATATTGGATTTGGAAACATAGTTTCAGCTAATAGATTAGTTGCTATTGTTAGTCCTGAATCTGCACCTATTAAAAGAATAATCCAAGAAGCTAGAGACAGAGGAATGTTAATAGATGCAACTTATGGAAGAAGAACAAGAGCAGTTATAATAACTGATAGTGATCATGTTATTTTATCAGCAGTACAACCAGAAACAGTAGCACATAGACTTTCAAATAAAGATGGAACAGTAGATGAGGTTGACGAATAATGAATACAAATAATAGAGGCGTGCTAATAGTTATTTCAGGTCCATCTGGTGCTGGAAAAGGAACTATATGCAAAGCTTTATTAGAAAAACATAAAGACTTATACTTGTCAGTTTCCGCAACAACAAGATCACCAAGAAATGGTGAAGTAGAAGGCGTAAACTATTATTTCCTTACAAGAGAGCATTTTCAAGCACAAATTAATGAAAATGGGTTCTTAGAACATGCAGAAGTTTATGGTAATTGCTATGGCACTCCAAAAGCAAATGTAGAACAAATGCTTGAGGATGGTAAGGATGTAATTTTAGAAATAGATATTCAAGGTGCTTTAAAAGTAAAAGAAAACTTCAATGAGGGTGTATTTATATTTGTACTTCCACCATCAATGGAGGAATTGAAACAAAGAATTATTAAACGAGGCAGTGAAACAAAAGAATCTTTAATGACAAGATTTAAATCTGCTTATCAAGAAATTAATTATATTTCTAAATATAATTATGCAGTAGTAAATGACACTGTTGAAGTCGCAGCTAGTAAAGTTGAAGCAATAATTGCTGCTGAAAAATGCAGGGTCGATAGAATAAAAGACACAATATTAGATTCTAAGGAGGGCTTTATTCATGAACAACTCTATGATTAATCCATCAATAATGGAGCTATTAGAAAAGGTAGAAGATAGATATACTTTAGTTACAGTTACTTCAAAAAGAGCAAGACAAATAATCAATGGTAGTGAACCACAAGTATTTACAAAATCACACAAAGCTTTAACAATTGGGATTCAAGAAATATTTGAAGGTGTTGTAGAATATCATAAGCTTACAGAAGAAGAACAAAAGCTAGAGGATGAAAAATAAAAATGAAAAGTAAAAAGTGTGTGGTTATTGGAGTAAGTGGAGGCATTGCGGTGTACAAAGCTCTTGATATAATTAGTGCTTTGAAAAAACAAGATGTAGATGTAAGAGTTATAATGACTGAGTCTGCAACTGAATTTGTTACACCTCTTTCTTTTCAATCTTTAAGTCAAAATATGGTAGCTACAGATATGTTTGCAGAACCTAAAGCTTTTGAAATACAACATATTTCTTTAGCTCAAAAAGCTGACCTTATGCTTATAGCGCCAGCTACTGCAAATATAATTGGTAAAGTTGCAAATGGCATAGCAGATGATATGCTATCTACAACAATAATGGCTACAAAAGCAAAGGTTATATTTGCTCCGGCTATGAATACAAATATGTATGAAAATGTTATAGTTCAAAGTAACATAGAAAAGCTTATATCTTATGGATATGAGTTTATAACACCAGGATCGGGCAGGCTTGCTTGTGGAGATGTTGGGGTTGGTAAACTGGCGGATGTTAATATAATCGTTAATAAGGTCTTAGAGGAGCTAAATAAAGCTACTAAAAAACAAGATTTAAAAGGAAAAAAAGTATTAGTGAGCGCAGGACCAACTATCGCACAGATTGATCCAGTAAGGTTTATTACAAATAGATCTACAGGAAAAATGGGTTATAATTTAGCACAAGAAGCAAAAGATAGAGGCGCTGAAGTTGTTTTAGTTTCAGGACCAACTTCTTTAGAAAACCCAAAAGGTGTTAAAGTTATAAATGTAAACACTAATGATGAAATGAAAGATGCAATTTTAGAACATTTTCATAATAGTGATATTGTTATAAAAGCCGCTGCAGTTGCAGATTATAAGCCTAAAGAGTACAGCACACAAAAGATAAAAAAAGGTGACGGAGATTTAAACTTAGTATTAACTAGGGATAATGATATCTTAAAGTTACTTGGAGATAAAAAAACTCATCAGTTATTAGTAGGCTTTGCAGCTGAAAGTAATAATGTAATAGAAAATGCGAAAAAGAAGTTAGAAAAGAAAAATCTTGATTTTATTGTAGCAAATGATATTACAGCTAAGGAAACTGGATTCGGTAGTGATGATAACAAAGTTATTATTATCTCAAGTACTGGAGAAAAGAAAGAACTAGACAAGATGAGCAAAAAAGAGGTAGCATCAAATATTTTTGACACTATTTTAGAAAAGCGCTAATTGCGCTTTTTCTTCTATATATAGTTTGGGAAGATACCTAAATAAAAGGTGTGATAAATTTGAAAACATATGCAGAAATAATAGTAAATAGTGATGTATTAGATATAGATAAACCATTCACTTATGAGGTAGGCGAAGAATTTAAAAACGATATAAGGCAAGGACAATTAGTCAAAGTACCTTTTGGAGTTCGAAATACATTAACAGACGGCTTTGTATTAGGTTTAAAATATGAGGATGATATAAAAGGTATGAGAATTAAAAAAGTTAAAAAAATTAGTTTTATAGAGCCTGTATTAACTAGTGATGATTTAAGCCTAATTGAATTTCTAAGAGATACTTATTTATGTAAGTATATAGATGCAATAAGACTTTTGATACCACAAGGGATATTGAAGGGAACTAAAAATAAAAGTAAAAAAGTGATTATATGGATTAAAGACATACAGGATAAAAATAAAGAAGAAAAGTATGGAGAAATATTAAACTATATAAAAGCTAATGATGGAAAGTTTACTAAAAGTGAATTAACTAAAGAAAAAAAAATGTCTTTATACAAAATTAATAAACTTATAGAAGAAGAATATTTAGGATGCCAAGAAGAAATAGTGTATAGGTATAATATAAGAGAATATAATGCCTATGGAGAAAAAAAACTTACAGATGAGCAATTTATGGCAATAGAACAAATTAAAGCATCAAAGAATAATCTGTATTTATTAAAAGGTGTTACAGGATCTGGAAAAACAGAGGTTTATATGAAACTTGTTGAAGAAACTATTAAGAACGGTAATTCTGCAATTGTTTTGGTGCCAGAAATAGCACTAACTCCACAGATGATTGAAAGATTTAAAGGTCGCTTTGGAAAAGAGGTAGCCTTATTTCATAGTAGATTATCAGAAGGGGAAAGACATGATGAATGGCATAGAGTTCATGATGGAAATGCTAAACTAATAGTTGGAGCAAGAAGTGCACTGTTTTTACCCGCTAGGAACCTGGGATTAATTATTATAGATGAAGAGCATGAAAATACTTATAAATCAGAACAAAATCCTAAATATCAAACTAGGGAAGTTGCAGAGTTTTTATCTAGGCTAAAAGGCTGTAAGGTTATTTTTGGTTCAGCAACACCATCTATTGAAAGCTATTATAGAGCTATTTCAGGTGAAATGAAATTAATAGAACTGAATAATAGAGTAGACAAAAAAACTATGCCAAAAATGCAAATAGTAGATATGAGAAATGAATTAAAGTCAGGAAACATGTCTATATTTAGTAAGGAGCTATATAATTCGGTTAATGAAGCTCTGAAAAATAAGGAACAAATTATTTTGTTTTTGAATAGAAGAGGCTTTTCTACATTTGTTTCATGCAGAGGATGTGGTTATGTATTTAAATGTCCTAACTGTGATATTTCAATGACATACCATAAAAATGGTTTTTTAGTTTGTCATTATTGTGGTAAAACTGAAAAGCAACCTAAAATTTGCCCAAAGTGTGAAAGTAAATATGTGAAATTTTTTGGATCTGGAACACAAAAGGTTCAAGATGAAGTAGTTAAATACTTTCCATCGGCCAGGGTTTTAAGAATGGATGTAGATACAACAAGGGGAAAGAATGCTCATGAAAATATCTATAATTCTTTTAAAAATGGTGAGGGAGATATATTAATAGGTACTCAAATGATATCAAAGGGGTTAGATTTCCCAAATGTAACTTTAGTTGGAATTATAGCAGCAGATATATCTATAAACATACCAGATTATAGATCAGCTGAAAAAACTTTTCAAATAATAACTCAAGTTGGAGGAAGAGCAGGACGAGGCGAAAAAGAAGGTAAGGTTATTATACAAACCTACACGCCAGATTATTATGGGTTGATTTATGCGAAAAATTATGATTATGAAGGTTTTTATAATGAAGAATTTGCATTAAGGGGGCTAATGGGTTATCCTCCATTTGGTAAACTATTATTAATTAATGGTTCCTCTAAAAATGAAGAACAGCTTAAAATATTTATGAAAAACTTAGCAATAGAGTTAAAAAAGATAAATAATGAATATACTTATATTAATATGTTAGGACCAGTACCTTGTATTATTACCAAAATTAAGGATAGTTATAGGTGGCAAATACTATTTAAAGGGGAATTACCCCAAGAATTTTGCAAAAAAATCAAGGATAGGCTTTATGAATTTAATAAAAATGTATATAATGAGATAAGAGTCAGTATAGATATAAATCCAAATAATTTAACATAGGAGGGCTAAAGATGGCTATTAGAAATATAAGGGAAAATGGAGACGATGTTTTAAGAAAAAAGAGTAAGAATGTAGAAGAAATAAATTCAAGAATAATTACGCTTTTAAAAGATATGGCAGAAACAATGTATGAGGCAGATGGCGTTGGGCTTGCAGCAGTGCAAGTTGGAATTCTTAAAAGAATATTTGTAATTGATGCTTATGATGATGAAGGACTTAGAGTATTTATAAATCCAGAAATATTAGAAACAAAGGGTTCACAATTAGGAGAAGAAGGCTGTCTTAGTGTGCCAGGACAACTAGAAGATATAGAAAGAGCTAATTATGTAAAGGTAAAAGCTTTAAATGAAAGAGGCGAAGAATTTATATTAGAAGCTGAAGAATTATTAGCAAGAGCTATATTACACGAATATGATCATTTAGAGGGAACTTTATTTATAGATCTTATAAAGTAATAGAGTGTTTTAAAAAATAATAGTTAGAGTTAGGTGTATATTGACAATTGTTTAAAAAAACATGCCTAAAGGAGGGATAAAATTTTGAAAATAGTATTTATGGGAACCCCAGAATTTTCAGTTCCTTCACTAAAAAAACTTATAGAAACCTATGAAGTTTGTGCAGTTTTTACTCAACCAGATAAACCAAAAGGTAGAGGTAAAAAAATGGCGTATTCCCCAGTAAAGGAAGTAGCCTTAGAATATAATATCCCAGTTTACCAACCTATAAAATTAAAAGATGATAGAGAATGTATAGAAGCACTTAAATCATTAAATCCAGATTTTATAATTGTAGTAGCTTTTGGACAAATATTAACACAGGAAATTTTAGATGTTCCAAAGTATGCATGTGTAAATTTACATGCTTCCCTATTACCTATGTATAGAGGTGCAGCACCTTTAAACTGGGCTATTATAAATGGAGAAAAGGTGTCTGGTAATACTACAATGTTAATGGGACTTGGGATTGATACTGGAGATATGCTTCTTAAAAATCAAGTTGAAATTACAGAACATATGATAGCTGGAGAACTTCATGATTTATTAATGAGTTCAGGGGGAAATTTATTAGTCCAAACAATAGAAGGATTAGTAAATAAAACTATTATTCCTAAAAAGCAGCATGGAGAAACTTTTTATGCTAAAATGCTTAATAAGGAAACAGGAAGAATAAATTGGAATAATTCTGCAAAAGATATTCATAATCTAGTTAGAGGATTGAACCCGTGGCCAATTGCACATACTACTTATGAAGATCAAACAATGAAAATTTATAAGAGTACTGTGATAAATGAGCAAAGTGATAAAGATCCTGGAACAATAATTAGAGTTGATAAAGAAGGGGTTAAGGTTAGCTGCTTAGAAGGAATACTTTTAATAGAAATAGTACAATTTCCAAATGGAAAACCTCTAACAATAGAACAATATATAAATGGAAAACCTATAAAAGAGAATATTAAATTAATATAATTGATATTAAGGAGATGTTTTTATGTATTTTGATTCCACATATTTGTTGTTAATTCCAGCTATGCTTATTGCATTTTGGGCACAAACAAAAATTAACAGCACTTATAATAAATATAGTAAAATAAGAACAGTAGGTGGAAATACAGGCGCAGAAATTGCACGAAGTATATTAGATGGTGCAGGGCTTTTTGATGTAAGGATAGAAAGAACAAATACAAAACTTGGGGACCATTATGATCCAAGGGATAGGGTAGTTAGACTCTCGCCAGAGGTTTATGCAGGGGCTACAATTGCATCTGCAGGAGTAGCAGCTCATGAGGTTGGGCACGCTATTCAACATCAGAAAAGTTACAAACCATTAGTACTTAGAACAACAATAGCACCAGTTGTAAATATTGGAAGTCAAGCTTCTATGATTTTGTTTTTTATAGGAGTGTTGTTTAGCT
Source organism: Clostridium gasigenes (assembly GCF_017348895.1). Classification (NCBI taxonomy): domain Bacteria; kingdom Bacillati; phylum Bacillota; class Clostridia; order Eubacteriales; family Clostridiaceae; genus Clostridium; species Clostridium gasigenes. The sequence goes on along the minus strand of NZ_CP071376.1, from coordinate 3,713,694 downwards.
TTAAAGGGCTTACGACAATAGGAATAATATTTTTCTCAGTAACAGTAATTTATCAATTAGTAACGCTTCCTGTTGAGTTTAATGCTTCAACAAGAGCTTTATCAATATTAAAATCTAATGGGATATTATATGGTGATGAAGTAAAGGGAGCACAAAAAGTATTAGATGCAGCTGCTATGACATATGTAGCAGGAGCACTGATGGCTATTTCTCAATTAGTTAGATTAATAGCTTTAAGTAATAGATATAACGAATAATTAAAGAAAATGAGGTATGAAGGATGAATAGTAGAAATATAGCAAGAAAAATAATACAAAGAGTTTTAAGTGAAGGAGCATATTCAAATATTGTTCTTTCAAATGAATTAAATAACAATGAATTATCAGATAAGGATAAAGCGTTAGTGACAGAAATAGTATATGGTACTTTAAGAAGAAAAAAAACAATTGATGTTATAATAGCTAATTTCGTTAGAGATATGACACAAATGGATGATGGAATTGTAAATATATTAAGAGTTGCAATATATCAAATGCACTTCCTTGATAAGGTTCCGGGATATGCAGCTGTAAATGAAGCTGTTGAGGAAGCTAAAGATATTTCATTAGAAGGATCAAAATTAGTTAATGGAATACTAAGAAGTTATTTAAAAAATGAAAAAGAAATAACAGTAAAAGGAAATAGAATAGATGAGTTAGCTTATAAATATTCTCTTCAACCTTGGATGATAAGATTATTTATAAAACAATATGGAGAAGAAAAAACCATGCAAATTATGAGTGGTTTAAATGCAACTCCTAAGGTTACTGTAAGAATTAATGGCATAAAAGGTGAATATGATGATATATATGAAAAATTAGAAGAAGCTGGATATGAAATTGAAGAAGGTTACGCTTGCCCAGAAGCAATTTCAATTAAAGGTGGTAGCGGAATAGAAAAAAATCCTCTATTTGCAGAAGGTCTAATAACAGTACAAGATGAAAGCGCTATGCTAATAGCTCCACTTTTAGATTTACAAGAAGAAGAAACTGTACTAGATTTATGTGCAGCTCCAGGTGGAAAAACTACTCATATAGCTGAATTGCTTGAAAATACAGGGGAAGTTTTAGCTTTTGATTTATATGAAAATAAATTATCATTAATTGAAGAAAATGTAGCTAGACTTGGAATAACAAATGTTAAAACAGAGGAAATGGATGCATGTACATTAGATACTAGATTTATAAGTCATGCAGATAAAATCCTTATTGATGTTCCGTGTTCAGGCCTTGGAATAATAAGAAAGAAACCAGAAATAAAATGGAATAAAACAAGACAACAATTAAAAGATTTAGTTCCAATACAAAGAAAAATTATGGAAAATGCATGGCAATATCTTAAGCCAAGTGGGACATTAGTTTACTCTACATGTACACTAAATAAAGAAGAAAACGAAGAAAATATAAAGTGGTTCCTATCAAACCATAGTGATGCAACTGTGCAAAAAATATTCTTAGGTAAGAAAGATAACTTTATATATGATAAAGATGGAAGCTTAACTATAATGCCAAATGAATATATGGATGGCTTCTATGTAGCAAAAATTAAAAAGTCATATTAGGAGAAATAATGGAAAATATATTGGATTACACTTTAGAAGAATTATCAAATTGGATGAAAGATAATGGTGAAAGTGCTTTTAGAGCTAAACAAGTTTTTTCCTGGATATATAAGGGTGTTTGGATTTTTGAAGAAATGAAAAACATCCCTAAATCTATAGGAGAAAAATTAAATAATCACTTTTATATTGGAATTCCAAAAATAATAGAAAAATTTGAATCAGACATAGATGGTACACAAAAATTATTGCTTGGATTTAAAGATGGAAATTTAATTGAAAGCGTAATAATGAGATATAAGCATGGAAATTCTATTTGTATATCAACTCAAGTAGGCTGTAGAATGGGATGTACATTTTGTGCATCTACATTAGAAGGTCGAATTAGAAATCTAACAAGTGGAGAAATTTTAGCTCAAATAATAGTTGCTCAAAATCAATTAGGGGAAAGAATTTCAAATGTAGTATTAATGGGAAGTGGAGAACCTTTAGATAACTATGATAATGTAACTAAGTTCTTAGAACTTGTAAATGCAGATTATGGACTTAATATAGGACAAAGACATATTACTCTTTCGACCTGTGGTATAGTACCTAGAATCTATGAATTAGCAGATAAAGAATCAAGCATAACACTAGCTATTTCGCTTCATGCATATAGTGATGAAATAAGAAAAAACATTATGCCTGTTGCTAATAAATATACTATTAAAGAGGTTCTAGACGCATGTAAATACTATGTAGATAAAACGGGAAGACGTATAACTTATGAATATGCATTAGTTTCTGGAATTAATGACAGTGCTGATGATGCAAAATCATTAAGTAAGCTTCTAAGAGGTATGTTATGTCATGTTAACCTTATTCCTGTAAATGAAATAAAAGAAAATACGCTAAAAAGACCATCTAAAAAAATAATTGAGGACTTTGAATCAATACTTAAGGATGAAGGAATTGAAGTTACAGTTAGAAGAGAAATGGGAAGCGATATAAATGCAGCTTGTGGTCAATTAAGAAGGAGCTATATAGAAACCCAAAAATAAAGGGAGAGGGTATTGATGACTGGTATAAAAAGTGATGTTGGTATAGTAAGAGAATTAAATGAAGATTATGCAAAGTATGTTGAAAATGAAAAATTTAAGGCATACGTTGTTGCAGATGGTATGGGTGGTCATAATGCTGGTGAAGTAGCTAGCAAAATGGCAACTGAAAAAATAATAGAATATATAGAAGCGAATTTTACAGAGGAAAATAAAGAAGAAATACTAAAAAGAGCTGTTCTATATGCAAATAAAGAAGTATACTCTTTCTCTCATAAGGAGGAAGAGTATACTGGCATGGGGACAACCTTGACAGCATGTCTTATTACAAATAAATTTATTCAAATCGCAAATGTTGGTGATAGTTCTTGCTTTGGTATTAGAAACAAGAATATTGAGAAAATAACTAAAGATCATTCTTTAGTACAAGAACTTTTAGATTTGGGTACGATAAGTGAAGAAGAAGCAGCTAAACATCCACAAAAAAATGTAATAACTAGAGCTATAGGTACTAAAGATTGGGTGGATATAGATGTGTTTAATATAGAACTTGGGAAATTCCAAACTTTAATGCTATGTTCAGATGGATTATCAAACGAAGTTAATAAACAGGATATTTTATCTATAATTAATGAGGCTGATAATATTAATATTGCTTGTGAAAAGCTAGTTGATGTAGCAAAAAGTAGAGGTGGAAGAGATAACATAACAGTAATGTTATTCGAAGGAGAGGTGTAGTATGAAGGGAATTGTACTTGGCAATAGATATGAGCTATTGGAAAAAATAGGCGAAGGCGGAATGGCTGAAGTATATAAAGCTAGATGTAATAAGTTAAACAGATTTGTTGCAGTTAAAATACTAAGAAAACAATTTGCTAATAATGAAGAAATATCACAAAAATTTAAAAAAGAAGCTACTGCAATAGCTAATTTATCTGATGCTAATATAGTTAATATTTTAGATGTTGGTACTCAAGATGATATAGATTATATAGTTATGGAACTGGTAAATGGAAAAACATTAAAGGATGTTATAAATTTTAATGGTAATCTTGGATATGCTACTGCAATAAAAATAGGACTACAAATAGCAAAGGCATTAGATTGCGCACATAAAAATAATATTATTCATAGAGATATAAAACCCCAAAATATACTTATTACTGAAAATGGTGATGTTAAAGTAACTGATTTTGGAATAGCAAAATCAACAGATTCATCAACAATTACTAATACAACAAGTATTATAGGGTCTGCACATTATTTATCACCAGAGCAAGCAAAGGGTACGTATATAGATTGTAGAGCTGATATATATTCTTTAGGTATAGTTTTATATGAAATGGTAACTGGAAAGCTTCCTTTTGAAGGAGATTCACCTGTTACTGTAGCACTTAAACATCTACAAGAAGAACCTGTGGCACCTAAAAATATTAATTCAGCTATACCAGATAGTTTGAATAAACTAATTTTAAAAGCTATGGAAAAAGAAGCTGTTAAAAGATATCAAAGTGCAAAAGATATTATTCAAGATCTTCAGAAGATACAACAAAATCCAGATATAATAATAAGTGATAAACCTATACAGGATAATCAGTATACAATAGTTATGTCACCAGTAAGCCTTGATACTAATAAGAAAAATAATATGTCGAAATTAGAAGAGGATTACTATGAAGATGAAGATGAAGATGAAGCCTACGAAGATGAAGAAGACGAAGAAGAAGATGATGATTATGAAGAAAAGAAAGTAAAGAAAAAGAAAAAAGGTAGCAATGTAGCTAAAAAAATTATAATTGCAATTGTAGGTGTATTAATTTTAGTAGGATTAGTAGCAACTGGGCTTAAGATAGCTACTGGAGTCACAAAGGTGAAAGATGTTAAGGTTCCAGAAATTAGCGGGAAGACTGTGGAAGAAGCTAAAGTTATATTAGAAAAGGTTAAGTTAGAAGTTGAAGAAGTTGGGTCAAAGAAAAGTGATAAGCCAGAAGGTGCAATTGTTGAAATTGACCCTAAGGTTGGAACTGTAGTTAAAGAAAAAACTAAAGTGAAAGTAATGGTATCAGCTGGAATTGAAAAACTTAAGATGATAGATCTTAGAGAAGTAGAATTTAATGAGGCTATAAAAAGATTAAAAGATATGGGTATTACAAATGTTAAAAAAACAGAAGAATTTAGTGAGAGTATTCCTTATGGATTAGTAATTAGCCAAGATCCAAAACTTAAAACAGAAGTTACAGAAGATACGGCTGTTAATCTAGTTGTAAGTAGAGGAGCAGAAAAGAAATTGGTTGATGTCCCAAATGTAATTAAAAAAAGCGCAAGTGATGCAAAGTCAAAGCTTGAAGGCTTGAAATTATCAGTGGAGATAAAAGAAAAGGATACAGATAGGGAAAATGAAAATGGTATAGTACTTGAACAATCTATATCTGATAAAAAGGTTGAAGCAGGTACTGCTATAACTATTTCTGTAGGTAAATATGTAAAACCTATTGTGTTAATTAATTTAGATGAATTAGGGATTACGGGTAAAAAAGTATCAGAAGCTAGGAGTATATTAGAAGGTAAGGGTCTTAAGGTTGTATTTGCTAATGGTGGAGTTGATGAAGCCAATGATATAGTGAGTGGGTATAACCCAGCTAAGGCAGAAGCGGGGGCGACAATAACATTAAGCACAGAAAAACCTAAACAGGAAAAACCTAAACCGGATAATCCAAATAAACAGGATAATCCAAATAAACCTACTCAACCTTAAGTAAATAATAACTAATAGGAATGAAAAGATTAAATTTTCATTAATGTGGGTAAAAATTAAGAGGGCAAATATAATTTGCTCTCTTTCACTTTAGGTATATTTCAAAAAAATGTTTTTTTTATTGCATTTTTTGGTGAAATCTGTTTATTATAAGTAAGGAGAATAAAATATTTGGAGGTATTATGAAAGGAAAAATTATTAAAGGAATTGGCGGGTTTTATTACGTAAAAACTGAAGATGGATTAATAGAATGTAAAGCGCGTGGAATATTTAGACATAAAGATATTGTACCTATGGTAGGCGATAACGTAGAAATAGAGGTTGATAGAGGTAAGGGGGTAATTGAAGAAATTTTTGAAAGATCTTCAGAACTTATAAGACCAACAGTTGCTAATGTAACTATAGCCTTTGTTGTTTTTGCAATTAAAAGCCCTGATATTAATTTTGATCTTTTAAATAGATTTTTAATTCTTTGTGAGCACAATAAAATGGAAGCTATTGTTTGCTTAAACAAGGTGGATTTAGTAACAGAGGGAGAAAAAGAGGAAGTAAAGAAAAAAATTAATGATATTGGTTATGAAGTATTATATATTAATGCTAAAAAAGGGGAAGGTATAGAATTATTAAAGGAAAGATTAGAAGATAATATAACAGTGTTATGTGGGCCTTCAGGGGCTGGTAAATCAACTTTGATAAATACGCTCTTAGCTAAAGAACATATGGAAACTGGAGTTGTTTCTAATAAAATTGGTAGAGGGAAACATACAACAAGGCATAGTGAATTAATTGAAATGGGAGAAGGGTATTTAGTAGATACTCCAGGATTTTCAAATCTAGAAATAACATTTATGGAAGAGGAAGATCTAAGATATTGTTTCCCAGAGTTTAAAGAGTATAATAGTAAGTGTAAATATAGAGGATGCCTTCACAATAAAGAACCACATTGTGCTGTGAAAAATGCAATAGAAGAAGGAAAAATAAATGAATTTAGATATAAATTTTATATAAGAACTCTAGAAGAAATTATAGATAGGAGGAAGAATAAATGGTAAAAATATCACCATCAATTTTATCAGCAGATTTTTCGAAATTAGGAGAAGATATAGAAAAGGTAGATAAGGCAGGAGCAGATTTTATTCATATAGATGTAATGGATGGATCTTTTGTTCCTAATATATCATTTGGTATGCCTATAATTAAAGCAATAAGAAATAAGACAAAAAAGGTGTTTGATGTTCACTTAATGATAAATAACCCTTCGAATTATATAGATGAATTTATATCTGCAGGGGCAGATATAATAACTATACATTATGAAGCCGAAAATCATATAGATAGAGCTATAGAATATATAAAATCCAAAGGAGTTAAGGTTGGAGTAGCATTAAATCCTGGAACGCCTACAATAGTTTTAAAAAATATTATAAATAAATTAGATATGGTTTTAATAATGTCTGTTAACCCAGGATTTGGAGGACAAAAATTTATTCCTTATGCCTTAGATAAAATTAAGGAAGTTAAGGAAATGAGCAAAGAAGCTAATAAGGATTTATTAATACAAGTAGATGGGGGAGTAGATAGAAGCAACATTTCAGAAGTTATAAAGTCTGGCGCAAATGTTATAGTTGCAGGCTCTGCAATATTTGGAGATGGTAAATTAGAAGAAAATATTAAGGCATTAAGAGGGGCATAAAAAATGAAGGCGTTAATTGTATCTGGAGGAAGAGCTCCTTCGGAAGAATTATTATTAGAGCACATAGTTGACTCTGAACTTATAATTGGAGCTGACAGAGGCTGTGAGGTGCTTTTAAAGTATGGTGTAGTGCCAAGCTACATAATAGGAGACTTTGATTCGGCATCTAAAGAAACTATAAAAAAACTAGAAGAAATGAATGTTTGTAAATTTAAGTATAAAAAAGAAAAAGATTATACAGATACAGAATTAGCATTTAAGTTAGCTTTAGACAAGGGTGCAACTGAAATCATAATGATGGGAGTTACAGGATCTAGATATGATCATACATTAGGGAATATAGGGTTATTATTAAAGGCTTTAGAATTAAAGGTTAATGCTAAAATAGTTGATGATAATAATAAAATATATTTAATTAATAAAAATACTAAATTTACTGGACACTTTGGAGATATTATATCTTTTCAAGCATATTTTCAAACTGTGAAATCCTTAAATATTAAAGGTGCCAAATATGAATTAAGTAATTATGATTTAAAAATAGGAGAATCCATAACTACATCTAATGAATTTTTAGAGAAATCAATAGAAATTTCCTTTGAAGAAGGCATCTTAATGGTTTTACATACAAGGGATTAAAAAAAATAAAAATAATAATCACCAGATCTAATTATACTGCATACAATAAGTATAAAGAGATTTGGTGATTTTTTTATTTTTAATATTACATATTTAAAATAAAATACTAAGAAGATCTAGAAATTATTAGTAGTAAGGAGGGATTGTTAATGAAGATTTTTGCAATTAAATTACCTAGATTTATCTCAAATTTTATAAAGTTTTTTAGAAGAAAAAAATAATACATAGGAAAAAAGAAAAAAGAAGAAAAAATAAAAAATGCAATTGATTAAATCAATTGCATTTTTTATTGTAACTTATATTGCTCTTTGAACCTTACCGGATCTAAGGCATCTTGTACATGTATGAACCGTTTTTGGTGTTCCGTTAACTAAAGCTTTTACTCTTTTTATGTTAGGAGCCCAAGTTCTTTTTGATTGACGATGTGAATGACTGTACTGAACACCAGCAACAACGCCTTTATCACAAATCTCGCATCTTCTTGCCACTTGAAAACACCTCCTTATTTATGAATATAATTTCTCTTCAATAGGACAGATTAGAGTTTATCATATAAAGGGTTGAATTTGCAAGCAAAATATTTTTTTTATTGTACATACTATGTTTATAGGTATATTTATTTGTAGGTATGATTAGAGATATTCAAAAAAAATAGTCGGATTATTGTCTATTTTATATTATTATTAATTAAAATAGACTTTTAAATAGGATCATTATGTGAATTTTATGGTCCTTCTCGTAATGGAAAAATATCTACAGAATGTTTGGCTTGTTATTTTTTTCATCTCTTTTAATAAAATACTGAAATAAGCATTATAATATTTACTTGAATATTATCTGTAAGTAATATAAAATATAATATAAGGAAATTTATAAGGAGGATTCTATATGTTAGGATATTCAAATGACCTTGGTACAATACATTATTCAGAAGAGGTACTAGGAAAAATAGTTGGGCTTTCAACCATGGAATGCTATGGTGTAGTAGGAATGGTTTCTAAGAATGCTACAGAAGGTTTATGGGAAATAATGAGAATAGAGAATTTGAGCAAAGGTGTTAAATTAAATTTTAATGAAGACGATAAATTAGTAATAGAATTATTTATTATGGTAGAATACGGAACAAAAATTTCAGTAATAGCTAACAACATAATAAAAAAGGTCCGTTATAGCGTAGAGAACTTTACTGGATTAAAAGTTTCATCTGTTACAGTAAATGTTCAAGCTGTTAGAGTCTAGGAGGTAAAAGGATGAAATATCAAAAAATAAACGGCCATGATTTTTATAATATGGTTGTTAACGGTAGTAATAGATTATTAGAGCAAAGCGATTATGTTAATGCATTAAATGTATTTCCAGTCCCAGATGGAGATACAGGGACTAACATGTCAATGACATTTAAAGCAGCTGTAAAAGAAATAGAAAACTTAAACTCAAAATCAATAGGGGAGACTTCAAAGAAGCTTGCAAAAGGTGCTTTAATGGGTGCTAGAGGAAATTCAGGAGTTATTCTTTCACAAATATTAAGAGGTATAGCAAAGGGCTTAGAAGAAAAAGAAGAAGTTACATCACAAGAATTGGCAATTGCGATTCAAGAAGGTAGTAAGGCAGCGTATAAAGCTGTTATGAGACCAACAGAGGGAACTATATTGTCAGTAATTAGAGCAGCTGCAGAAGGTGCTGCAGGTACAAAATCGGATGATGTTGTTGATTTCTTAAATACTGTAGTTTTAGATTCTAAAATTATGCTTGATAAAACACCAGAATTGCTACCAGCACTTAAAAAGGCAAAAGTAGTAGATTCAGGTGGTATGGGATTGTATATAATATTTAAAGGTATGCATGAAGCTTTAAGAGATGGTATAAAAGCAGAACTTAAAGATATAAAACCAGCTGAAGCTGGTGGGGTACGTGCACAAGGAACTGAAGAAATAGACATTACATTTGGTTATTGCACAGAATTTATAGTTCTAGGAGATGCTTCAAAAGCTAAAAATTTCCAAAAGGATATAGAAAAGCTTGGAGATTCTTGCATAGTAGTAGGATATGAAGATGTAATTAAAGTACATATTCACACAAATGATCCTGGAACAGTACTGGCAAAAGCAGTTCAAATTGGAGAATTATCAAAAATTAAAATTGATAATATGAGAGAAGAACATAGAGAACTTTTAAATGCAGGAGCTTACGGTAATTCAGAAGTTGCTAGAGATGAAGAAGAGGCAGAAGAAGAAGAAAAAGAATTTGCATTCATTTCAGTAGCAATGGGTAATGGAATTACTAATATATTCAAAGATTTAGGTGTGGATTATGTAATTGAAGGTGGTCAAACTATGAATCCTTCAACACAAGATATGATAGAATGCATTTCAAAATTAAATGCTAAGCATATATTCATATTACCTAATAACAAAAATATAATTATGGCAGCAACTCAAGCAGCTGAAATTTCAGAAAAAGATGTTAGAGTAATTAAGACTACAACAATACCACAAGGTATTACAGCTATTACAATGTTTAATCATGAAGAAGACGTAGATTCAAATGAAAAGGCATTAAAAGAAGCTATAGAAGTGGTAAAGACAGGTTCTGTTACTTATGCAGTAAGAGATACTGAAATTGATAATATCGAAATAAAAGAAGGCAATATGCTTGGGTTAATTGAGGGCAAAATTAAAAAGGTTGGAGAAGATTATTGCATAGTTGCTGAAGAAATATTAGAGGCTATGGTGGATGAAGATAGCGAACTTATTACAATATTTTATGGCATCGATGTTGAAAAAGATAAATTAGATGATTTAATTAAGCGATTAGAAGATAAATATGGAAATGCTGATGTTCAATGTTATAGTGGAGAACAACCACTTTATTATTTCATAATGTCAGTAGAATAAGTGATTTTCAAAAACAAGCCAATATAAAGATTTGAAAGTTAATTTAAATTTACAAAGCACAAGTAATTACTTTATTTACATAAAGTGTTGCTTGTGCTTTAATATTTATAAAATAAAGTTTTAGAGGTGAAAAGATGCAAGTTTCAATAGAAATATCTTCATTAAAGGGTGTAGGGCCAAAGTTAAATGAAAAACTTAATAAGTGTGGGATATTTACTATATTAGATTTGCTTTTATATTTTCCAAGAGATTATGAATTCATAAGGGCTAATATAGCCTTTGAAGAAATAGATGGAGAAGAAAAACAAATATTATCATGCAGGGTAAAGGGTTTTGATAATGATATTAGAACTAGAACTGGGAAATATATTAGTGGGATAAAGTTTGAATATGATGGACATATAGTTGAGGGAAAGTGGTTTAATCAACGATTTATTAAAAATTCTTATAAAGTAGGGCAAAATTATGATTTAGTTGGTAAGTTTAAAAAAATAGGGAATAGATTAGAAATTATTAATCCAATTATAGGTTGTGCTCAGGCAAAGTCCAGTGAAATTATTCCTAGGTATTCACTTAAAGGCGATTTATCAGATAAAATATTGATTAAGCTTATAAATCAAGTTATGGCTGATGTAATAATAAATGATAATTTACCTAAAGAGTTAATAGAGAAATATAATTTAATAGGATTAGATGAAGCTATAAGAAGTATTCATTTTCCAAAGGGAAAAGTTGAACTTGAAAATGCTGTAGTAAGACTAAAGTTTCAAGAATTATTTACATACTCTATGAAATTATTATTACTAAAAAACAAGGTTAGAAGTAATGATGGAATAAGGTTTAAACTTGTAGATGAATTAACCGATTTAAAGTTATCGCTACCATTTAATTTAACAAATGCACAAACAAAGGTAGTTAGAGAAATATTAAATGATCAAAGAAGCCCATATCCAATGAATAGGTTAGTTCAAGGAGATGTAGGTAGTGGGAAAACAATAGTTGCATTAATTGCAATGTTTAACGTTATAAAAAATGGTTATCAAGCATCACTAATGGTTCCAACAGAAATATTAGCGAATCAACATTATTTAGAGGCAAAAAAACTCTTTGAACCATTTAACATAGCAATTGAATTGTTAACTGGAAGTACAACTGCGAAAGAAAAAAAGAGGATAAAAGAAAGAATATCAAGTGAAGAGGTAATTATTGTAATTGGAACTCATGCTCTTATTCAAGAAGATGTACAATTTAGTAATTTAGGTTTAGTTATTACTGATGAGCAACATAGATTTGGAGTAGAACAAAGAAGTAAATTAATTAATAAAGGTAGAAGACCAGATGTAATTGTTATGTCAGCTACTCCAATTCCGAGAACTTTAGCTCTTTATATATATTCAGATTTAGATGTTTCAATAATAGATGAGTTGCCACCTGGAAGAAAAAAAATTGATACAAAGTTCTTTGTGGATAGAGATAGAAATAAGGCTTATGACTTAGCTTTAGAAGAAGTTGGACTGGGGAGACAGGTTTATATTGTTTGTCCGCTAATTGAAGAAAATGAAAAAATGGATTTAAACTCAGTAGAAAAATTATACGATGAATTAAAAGATGGAATATTTAGAGATACTTCTATAGAAATACTTCATGGGAAAATGAAACCTAAGGAAAAAGCTGAAATAATAACTGCTTTTAAAGAAGATAAGACTAAAGTTTTGATTTCAACTACAGTAATAGAAGTTGGAGTTAATGTTCCAAACGCATCTATAATGATTATTGAAAATGCAGAAAGATTTGGACTTGCACAGTTACATCAACTTAGAGGTCGGGTTGGAAGAGGCGAGTATGCTTCTTATTGTGTATTGCTTGGAAATGCTAGGAGCAATACTACTAAAAAAAGAATGGAAATAATGACAGAATCTACAGATGGATTTTATATTTCAGAGCAAGATTTAAAACTAAGAGGTTCTGGAGAAGTATTTGGACTTAGACAAAGCGGAGATGCAGGTTTATTGCTTGCGGATATATATGAGGATACAGAAATATTAAAATGCGCAAGAGGGGAAGCACGGATTCTTCTAGGATCTAAAGAACCTATGCATATGAAAACATGTAGTGATATAGAGAAGTCAATAGAGAGGTGGAGTCGATATATCTGCTTCAACTAAAAAAATTGTATAAATATAAAGATTATGTTAAAATTAAAATAATAGTACCTATAAGGAGTAACGAAAATGAGAATAATATCTGGAAAAGCAAGGGGACGTAAATTAATACCTCCTGCAACTATGGAAACAAGACCAACATTAGATAGAGTTAAGGAAGCTATGTTTAGTATGATATTAGGATATATTCCTGATGCTGTTGTTATAGATGTTTTTGCAGGAACAGGAAGCCTTGGATTAGAAGCTGCAAGTAGAGGTGCGAAGGAAGTTTATTTAGTAGATAAAAGTCCGATAACATTTCCTTTGTTGAAGGAAAATGTAGAGAACTTAAAGTTTTCAGAGTTTTGTTTTCCTTTAAATATGGATTCTTATGAGGCTCTACGAAGTCTTGCTAAAAAGGGGAAAATATTTGATTTGATATTTATAGACCCACCATATTGTAAAGAAATGATACCTGAGGCTCTAAAAATTGTTAAAGAAAATAACTTGCTTCAAAAAAATGGATTAATAGTAACTAAAATTGATACTATTGAAGAAATATATGAAGGTTATGAAAATATTACTTTAACTCAAAGTAGAAAATATGGAAATACAACAGTATGTTTTTATAAGTATAACTAAAATTGTTTTTGGAGGAAAGTATGAGAATAGCTATTTATCCTGGAAGTTTTGATCCTATAACAAATGGACATTTAGATATAATTAAAAGAGGATCAAAGGCTTTTGATAAGTTAATTGTAGCAGTTTTAATAAATGTGGAAAAAAAAGGACTATTTGATATTGAAGAAAGAGTAAAACTAATAAAAATGGTTACTGAAGATATTCATAATGTAGAAGTAGTCAGTTTTGAAGGGTTACTAGTTGATTTTGCGAAAATGAATAATTCAAATGTGATTTTAAAAGGACTTAGAGCAGTATCTGATTTTGAATATGAGTTCCAAATGGCTTTAATGAATTCAAAATTAGATCCACATATAGAAACTGTTTTTATGATGACTGCAGCTGAATGTTCATATTTAAGCTCATCATCAGTTAAGCAAGTAGCTAAATTTGGAGGATGTATAAAAGGATTAGTACCAGATATAATAATTCCAAATATAGAAAATAGAATTAATAATTAAAAGGGGTTGAGTTTTGTGGATAAACTAGAAGTTAATATAGTGGAACTTTTAGAGTACTTACAGGATATTATTGAAAGCGCACCAAAGGTTCCTATTACAGGTAAATCTATGGTAGATAAAAAAGAATTTAATGAAGTTATAGACCAAATAATAAACTATCTTCCAGATCAATTTAAAAAGGCTCAATGGGTTATGAATGAAAAGGATAGAATCCTAGGAGATGCCCAAAAAGAATATGAAACAGTTAAAAAAGAAACTGTTAAAATGATGAAGCATAATGTGGAGAATCATGATATTGTAAAAGAAGCTAAAATACGAGGAACTGAAATTCTAGCACTAGCACAACGTGATGCTAAGGCTATAAGAATAGGGTCTAGAGAATATTCAAATGAAATTTTATCGGAATTAGATAAAGAGTTAGAAGATAAAAAGAGTAAGTTAATACAACTAATGCAAAAATCATTTGAAGTAGTTGCAAAAGAAATTGACGAAAATATGTCTAATGCAAGTACAACAATAAAAGAAAATATAGCTGAATTAAGAAATATGTAATTTCTTAAAGTGTTTGAAAAAAGTAACAAGTCAAGGTGCGAATAGACTAGCATATTGGCTTGTTATTTTTTTTGAAGATATCTAAACCTATAACAAATAAATTTAAAAGATAAAGTTAATAATAAAAGAATTAAGATCGGTAATATAAATACATAAATATTATTTATATGGCTACCCTTATTAATTATGCTTGAAGTAGCCACACTGGTTAATAACAGTTTGCTTGATACAAAAGTAATAACAAAGCTTATAACCCCTTGGATAAGCTTCCAGAAGGTGTATTTACCCATAGAGATATTATCTTTACTAATAAACGAACTTACTTGTGCAAGTATAGAAAGTCCTGAGAAAGAACATATAAAACTTATCATACTAAGTTTTAAGTTTATAGAAAGAGTAGAGGTTGCAATAAGTTTACAACCATTAGTAAACTCTATACTACCTAAAAATAAAGAATATATAGAATCAATAGGGAAATTTAAAAATGTTTCTAAATTATTAAAGGCAATGTTTATATAAGCATTGCCTTTAATTATGCTTATAATTACTGAAAATATAATAACAAATGCAGATACGTTTAAAGTAGTAGAAATCCCGCTTTCTATTGATTCTTTTAATATAACACCAAAGTTTTTTTCGGTGTACGATGGTAGTTGTGTAGAAGAGCTAGGAAGGTTATTATTTTTTTTCTTTGTTAAAAAACCTACAAAAATTAGAGAAAGATAATTAGCTATAAGCAATATATATCCATAAATAGGGCTTGAAAGCATAGCGGTGCCAATAGATCCAATAAGAAAAATAGGACCAGCATTTGAAGCTATGTTTATTAGCCTTTGATATTCAGTTTTTTTTATGTATCCCATGTTATAGAGATCTGATGAATATTTTGCACCTAGTGGATAGCCACATAAAAAGCTAGCAGCTATTGGAAATGAACAGTTTTTAGATAAACCAAGTGGCTTGCAAAACAAAGGTCCGATCACCTTAGAATAAAGTCTTATCCCATCAAAGGAAATCAAAAGGTTACATATAACTGTAAATGGGAATATAGTAGGTAATATAGCTTTTACAACTAAATCGGCTCCATCTATTGCAGCTATAATGCAACTATCCATATTAATAGCGAATAAAACTATAAGAAAAGTAATTAAAAAGCAAATCAAATAGTTCTTTTTTATGTTTAAAAGTTTTAAAAGGGTAATAATTAAAACAATAATAAAAATCCATAGAATAAAAATATAAAACATAGAATTCCTCCTGTCTTAGGAAGTCTTCAAAAAAATAACTAGTTAGATTCTTTTAGCTCCCTTAATATTTATATGCAAATGGTTACTTATTATTAATGTTTTATTATAGGACCTTTTAAATAATCGCTAAAAGGATTAACTTTAGCATTAAGTAAGGAATAACACTTAGTAGCGGCTATATCTAATTCAAGTAGGGGGTTATCTATATTCTTTGGAACCTTTGTAATTAAAGGAATGGTAGAAGTTTTTTTCATTTCTTTTAAAATCTCTCTGCCTTTATGGTTAAAACCAAGGATTCTCGCATAAAGTAAATCTTTATTAAACAAATTTTTAGAGTTATAAATATCAAGTCCAATAAATATTTGTGTAAGAAGTCTAGAAATTTTTGTATAGGTATATCTTTTACTTTTTATATTTAAAACAAACTCTTCATAAGAGTTACTATTGTATATTTCTTTGATAATTTTATTATCAAGTCCCTCAGAGATTTCTAAAAGGTTGTTAAAATTTATACAATTACTAACTATCCTGTACTTTATGAACTTAAACATTTCTTCTTCAAAGATAAAAGGGTAATCATTTTCCTGTAATTTCTTTAATATTTCATAACTTTTTGGTGGCATATATTTTGCTAATTCATCTGATGAATTAGGATTTTTTAAAGATTCTCTAATGCTCGTAGCAGATGCAAACTCAGAGGATAGATTTTTATCGTTATAAGCTGATCCTTTTCTTTTTAGAGTAATAGGCTTGATCTTACTATTAAGTGATAAAATTGCTTTTATGTATTCTATTCCAAGAATATTATTAGAGTTTTGAAGTATCTCTGATAAAGTCTCGTCTCCTAATACTTTTACTAAAGAAAGTTCTCTTGATTTAGCAAATGTTAGGCCTTTGTTTAAATTTACTTTTAACTCATTTTTAAATTCTAGGGGTTCATCAGTTAAAACACTAGCTATTTTGACTAAATCTTCTACATTTCCGCATTCACTTCCAAAAAAAATGTTATTAATTATGCCTAAAGAGTCAAGAATAGATAATGAGCCTTTTGCAAAATGTTCTGCTGAAGATAAAGCATAAAATGTTGGAAGTTCAATAACTAGGTCTACTCCATTTTCAATTGCCATAGATGTTCTTTCCCATTTATCAATTATTGCAGGTTCACCACGTTGCATGAAATTTCCACTCATTATGCAAACTACGCCATCGCAGCCAGTTACTGCCCTCGCAGATGATAGGTGGTGGAGATGTCCGTTGTGAAAGGGGTTATATTCTGTTATTATTCCGGTAATATTCATAATTACACTCCTTTATGAAAATATAAAAATATTATAACATATTATTAAAAAAGTAAAAGATAGAATGTAAGCCATTACTATTGTAGAAGTTAATTTTGGGTATTTTCAGAAAATTGCTAATATAAAGAATTAAATAGTTGAAGCATTTTAGTGTTGAAAAGCATACTTACTTAGTAGTATATTAGTATATGAAGATATATGTATCTTTATTGAAAGGAGCAATTAATTATGGAGCTTATGAAAAAATTATGGAATGCAGCAAAGGCTGATAAGAAAAGAATCGTTCTTCCAGAAGGTGAAGAAGAAAGAACTTTATCAGCAGCTGAAAAAATTTATAAACTTGAACTCGCTTATCCAATTTTAATTGGAGATGATGAAAAAATTTACAGAAAAGCAAAAGAGATAGGTGTGAATTTAGAGGGGATAGAAATTGTTAACCCAGAAAAGTCAGAAAGACTTGGAGAATATATTAAAGAGTTTTATGAACTAAGAAAAAATAAAGGTATGACAATGGAAAAGGCAGACAAAATTGTTAGAGATCCTTTATATTTTGGAACAATGATGGTTAAACTAGATGATGCAGATGGAATGGTTTCAGGAGCAATTCACACAACTGGTGACTTGTTAAGACCAGGACTTCAAATTATTAAAACAACACCAGGTGTTTCAGTAGTATCAAGTTTCTTCATAATGATGGTACCAGGTTCAAAGTATGGTGAAGAAGGATTATTATTATTCTCAGATTGTGCTGTAAACCCAAATCCGACTTATGAGCAATTAGCACAAATTGCTATAGCTACAGCAGATACAGCTAGAAAATTATGTAAAATAGAGCCAAGAGTTGCCATGTTATCATTTTCAACTATGGGAAGTGCTGACCATGAAACTGTAGATAAGGTTAGACGCGCAACAGAACTTGCTAAAGAATTAAGACCAGATTTATTAATAGATGGAGAAATGCAGTTAGATGCTGCAATAGTTGAAAAGGTTGCTTCTCAAAAAGCACCAAACAGTAAAGTAGCTGGAAGAGCTAATGTTTTAATTTTCCCTGATTTACAAAGTGGAAATATTGGATATAAATTAGTTCAAAGATTTGCAAATGCAGATGCTATAGGACCAATGTGTCAAGGTTTTGCAAAACCAATTAATGATTTGTCAAGAGGATGTAGTGATGACGACATAGTAAATGTTGTAGTATTAACTGCAGTTCAAGCACAAGAACAAAAATAAACCAATAATTTTTAGGAGGAATTTCACGAATGAAAATATTAGTAATAAACTGTGGTAGTTCATCATTAAAATATCAATTAATAGATATGACAACTGAAGAATCTTTAGCACAAGGATTAGTTGAAAAAATAGGAATCGAAGGTTCAGTTTTAATCCAAAAGGTTGAAGGAAAAGATAAATATATAATTAAACAACCAATGAAAGATCACAAAACTGCAATAAAACTGGTTTTAGAAGCGTTAGTTGATAAGCAAAATGGTGTTATATCTTCAATGGAAGAAATTTCATCAGTTGGTCATAGAATTGTTCATGGTGGAGAAAAATATTGTGAATCAGTTTTAATTAATGATGAAGTTATGGCAGATATAGAAGCTTGCGTAAAGCTTGCACCATTACATAATCCAGCACATATAATTGGAATTAATGCTTGTAGAGAGTTAATGCCAAAAACACCTATGGTTGTTGTTTTTGATACTGCATTCCACCAAACTATGCCAGAAGAAGCATTTATATATGCTCTGCCATATGAATTATATGAAAAACATTCAATAAGAAAATATGGTTTCCATGGAACTTCACACAAATTTGTTTCAGAGCAAGTTGCAGAAGTTATGGGAAAAGATATAAAAGATTTGAAAATAATTACTTGTCATTTAGGAAATGGAGCAAGTTTATGTGCTATTAAAAATGGTATATCAATTGATACTTCAATGGGATTCACACCTCTTGATGGAGTTGCTATGGGAACTAGATGTGGAAGTATAGATCCAGCTATTGTTACTTATTTAATAAAAGAGTTAAACTATTCAGTTGAAGATGCAAACAATCTTTTAAATAAAGAATCAGGAGTTCTTGGAATTTCAGGAATAAGCTCGGATTTTAGAGATATAGAAGATGCGGCATTTAAACAAAATAATCGTAGAGCTAACTTAGCTTTAGATATATTCCATTATAAGGTTAGAGCTCAAATAGGGGCATATGCAGCTATTATGGGTGGCGTAGATGCAATAGTCTTTACAGCTGGTGTTGGAGAAAATGGTCCAGAAACTAGAGAAGCATGCTTAAAAGGATTAGAATTCCTAGGAGTAGAAATAGATACAGAAAGAAATGCAGTAAGAGGAAAAGTTAGAGAAATATCTAAGGAAAACTGTAAAGTTAAGGCATTTGTAATTCCAACTAATGAAGAATTAATGATTGCAAGAGATACAGTAAAATTAATATAAGAGTAATTTTATATAAATTGCTTGACTTTTTTAGTTGCAGTTTATATAATAAATTGTGTTTATTGGGTATATATTGTACGGAAAAATTTTTAATACTAAAATTATAGAAATACATATACTAACAGTAAAAGCATTTAATGTCTTAGGACATAATTCGGAGGGTTACATATGATTATAGAATTTAGAGAATTGATGTCTAAAAAAGAAAGAAAAAGAGAAATCAATGTAACTTATGATTTAAAGCCATTATATTTTGATGGTGAAAAGATTACAGCAGAAGCAGTTGAGGTTGTTGGTGAAGTTAAATCAACAGAAGAAATATTAACTGTTAATGCTTCAGTTAAGACAGAGCTTAAGCTTTGTTGTTCAAGGTGCTTAGGAACCTTTATCTATCCAATAGATATTGATATAGAAGAAAGGTTTACGATGGATAAGGAACTTATCGAAGATGAGCAAATTATTTTTGTAGAAGGTGATTCAATAGATATCACCGAAATAGTTGAAAATAGTATTATTTCAACCTTACCTATTAAGAGACTGTGTAAAAATGACTGTAATGGACTTTGTCACCAATGTGGTAAAAATCTTAACGAAGATAGTTGTCAATGTACGACAAATGATGTAGACTTAAGATTGGCAAAGCTACAAGAGTTGTTTGCAAATGAGGAGGTGTAATAATGGGAAATCCTGCTAGAAAAACGTATAGAGCAAAGAGAGATTCAAGAAGAGCTCAAACTTATAAGTTAAGCTTACCTGGAATAGTTAAGTGTCAACAATGTAACGAAATGAAGTTATCTCACAGAGTTTGTAAAAACTGTGGATTCTACAAAGGTAAAGAAGTGGTTGCTACATCAGCAGAATAAAGAAAGTCTTAAGACTTTCTTTTCTTTTATATATAAGAATAAGGGGCGAATTTTATGAAAATAGCTATAGATGGTATGGGTGGAGATAATGCACCAAAAGCTGTAGTGGATGGTGTTATTCAAGCTATAATGGAATATAAAGATATTAAAGTATATATAACAGGACCAAAGGAACTAATTGAAGAAGAATTTAGAAAACAAGAATTTATTAGTAATTGTATAACAATTATAGATGCAAAAGAGGTAATTGAGCCTAATGAACATCCTGTAATGGCTATAAGAAAGAAAAAAGATTCAAGTATATGTAAAGCTTTGAAGTTAGTTAAAGATGGAGAATGTGATGCAGTTATTTCTGGTGGAAGCACAGGAGCATTTCTTGCAGGATGTACTTTAATAGTAGGAAGAATTAAAGGCGTTGAAAGACCAGCTTTAGCACCTATAATGCCAGGTAAAAATGGTAGCTTTATGATAATTGATGCTGGAGCCAATGTAGATTGTAAGCCAAATTATTTAACTCAATTCGCTCATATGGGGAAGATTTACTATCAAGGTGTAATCGGAAACGAAAAACCTTCAGTTGGTCTTGTTAACATAGGAGCAGAAGAAGAGAAAGGTAATGAATTAACTAAAGCCGCATTTAAGCTATTAAAAGAAGAACAAAACCTAAACTTTGTAGGGAATGTAGAACCAAGAGATGTATCGGCTGGTGATGTTAATGTACTAGTTTGTGATGGTTTTACAGGTAATACTTTATTAAAGATGTATGAAGGAGTAGCTTCTACACTTCTAGGTATGATGAAAGATGAAATTTTAACTGGTGGAATAAGAGGTAAACTAGGAGCTTTGCTTTTAAAACCTGTTTTCAAAAGTTTAAAGGTTAAATTTGACTATAAAGAATATGGTGGAGCACCATTCTTAGGCGTGGATGGAATTTGCATAAAAGCTCATGGAAGTTCTGATGCAAAAGCATTTAAAAATGCTATTAGACAAACAAAAGCTTTTTATGATAATGATGTCTTAGCCAAGATAAAAGAAGAACTTCAAAATAATCTATAATTTATATTATAAGAGATATTGACTATAAATATAATATATAATATTATCTTAATGGATGTATTTAGGAGGTGAAAACAATGTTCGAAAAAATTAGAGGAATAATAGCTGATAAGTTAAGCATTAGCGAAGATCAGATTACTATGGAGTCAACATTCTCAGAGGATTTGAATGCAGATTCATTAGATTTAGTTGAACTTATGATGGCTCTTGAAGAAGAATTAGAAACTGAAATTCCAGATGAAGATACAGAAGGATTTTCAACTGTAGGAGATGTAGTTAATTACTTAAAAGCTAGTCTAGAATAATAATAAAATCCCGCTAAGTTAGCGGGATTTTATATTTACTATATTTGGTTTATTCTTGAATTTGTTAGTTATTTTTAAAAATATCCGTAAGCAAATTGAAGAATAAACTCCAAGGAGTGTAATAAAAATGAATAAATTTAATATAAAGGAAATTGAAGAAACTATTGGAGTAAGTTTTAATGAAAATAAGTTACTTAAAACCTCATTAACACATAGCTCTTATGCAAATCAACATAAAGACCAAGAATATAATGAGAGATATGAATTTATAGGAGATGCAATACTACAACTTTGTGTAACAGAATATTTATTCTTAAATTATAAAGAGAAAAGTGAAGGTGAGCTTACTAAAATAAGAAGTTTAATAGTTTGTGAAAACTCATTATATGAAATAGGCTGTAAACTTAAACTAGGATCATTTATTAGAATTAGTAGAGGCGAAGAACTAACAGGCGGAAGAGAAAGAGTATCTATAATAGCAGATGCTGTAGAAGCATTAATAGCTGGAATATATTTAGATAAAGGATTAGAATTTGTTAAAGATTTTATCTTAGGACATTTCCAAATAATAATAAATATGGCGATTAATAATGATATAGTATTAGACTATAAAACTAAATTGCAAGAAGAACTTCAAAAGACTGGAGAAGTTTCTATAGTATATGAGTTAACAAAGTATGAAGGTCCACCACATAGAAGGAAATTCTTTACTACAGTAATAGTTGATAATAAAGAATTCGGAAGTGGAGATGGATATAGTAAAAAAGAAGCAGAACAAAATGCAGCAAAAGAAGCATTGAAAATTCTGGAGGAAGTAAATGAGTAAAAATCATTACATCATCCCAGTTTTTATATCACATCAAGGATGTCCCCATCAATGTGTATTTTGTAATCAAGATAGAATTGCAAAAGTAGTTAATGAGGTAACGGCAAAAGATGTAGTAAAAACTATAGATGAATATTTAGAAAGTATAAATAACAAAAGTGCAACTATTGAAGTGTCATTTTTTGGAGGCACATTTACAGCGATAAATGTTGATAAACAAAAAGAACTTTTAAGTGTTGCCAAAGAGTATAAAGATAAAGGTTTAATAAATAAAATTAGATTATCTACAAGACCAGATGCAATAAACAAAGGTATATTAGATTATTTAAAAGAATATAAAGTTGATGTTATTGAACTTGGAGTGCAATCATTAGATGAAGATGTGCTAAGGCTATCTGGACGTGGTCATGGGGTCTTAGAAGTAGTTAATGCATCAAAACTAATTAAAGAATATGGAATAACATTAGTGCATCAAATTATGCCAGGTCTTCCTGGAGATACATTTGAAAAAGATATTAAAACAGTAAAAAAATCAATAGAAATGAAACCGGATTTATGCAGAATATATCCAGCCCTTGTAATTCGTGATACTCCAATGGAAGATATGTATAAGGATGGACGTTTCACTCCGTATTCATTAGAGGATGCAGTTTCTATATCAAAAGAAATGTATAAGTTGTACAAAAAAGAAAATATACCAATAATAAGAATGGGATTACAACCAACTGAAGCTATAACTTGGGGACAAGATATAATAGATGGACCATTTCACCCATCATTTAGAGAACTTGTTGAAAGTAGTTTAATTTGCGAGAATATACAAAATCAAATAGAAAAAAATGATAATATAATATTAGAGGTTAATTCTAAAGATTTAAGTAAACTATATGCAAATAAGAAAGTTTATTTTAATAATCTTAAACAAAATCATAATGGTCAAATAAATGTAACTATAAATGATAAGTTGAAGATTGGGAAAATAAAGTTAATAGTAGTTAAAAAAATAGAAGATATAATAATCTAGGTGCTTGAAAAATAAATTAAATGGTAAAAAATATAAGGTGGGCATAAATAAAGCCTACCTTATTGCTATTTATATATATATATAATAAAATTAAGGCATCTGAAAAAATAGACTAATATAGCATAGGAGTGATATTTATGAAAAAAGCAACAAGACAAAAAATGATATATGTAATAACAGTTTTTTTAGCAATTATATTTATTATTACATTATTACCAGGCATATTGTTTTAGATAGGGAGTGGATCAATGTTTTTAAAATCATTAGAAATAAGGGGATTTAAATCATTTGCAGATAAAACACAGTTAAAGTTTAAAAGAGGGATAACAGCAGTAGTTGGACCTAATGGAAGCGGAAAAAGTAATATTTCTGATTCAGTTAGATGGGTACTTGGAGAACAAAGTGTAAAAACTCTTAGAGGTGGAAAAATGGAGGATGTAATCTTTGCAGGTACTCAATTTAGAAAAGCGGTAGGACTTGCACAAGTATCCCTTACATTAGATAACACAGATGGAGAGCTTGGAACAGATTACTCAGAAGTAACAATTACTAGGCGTATATTTAGATCTGGTGAAACAGAATATCTTATGAATAATCAAAAATGTAGATTAAAAGATATAAATAATTTATTTATGGATACAGGTATAGGAAAAGAAGGTTATTCATTAATTGGACAAGGTAAAATAGATGCAATATTAAGCGGGAAGCCTGAAGAGAGAAGATCTTTACTTGAAGAGGCTGCTGGTATTGTAAAATTTAAATCAAGAAAAGAAGAAGGCGAGAAGAAGTTATCAAATACAGAAAATAATTTAGTTAGAATAAGAGATATAATTGGAACTT
The DNA here is from genome assembly GCF_017348895.1 of Clostridium gasigenes. Classification (NCBI taxonomy): domain Bacteria; kingdom Bacillati; phylum Bacillota; class Clostridia; order Eubacteriales; family Clostridiaceae; genus Clostridium; species Clostridium gasigenes. The sequence goes on along the minus strand of NZ_CP071376.1, from coordinate 3,689,329 downwards.
ATGAAGAGAGATTAGAGCCACTTAGAATCGAAAGAGAAAAGGCTTTGAAATACAAAAATCTAGCAGATGAGTTAAAAATTAAAGAAGTTTCTACAGTGGTTCAGTACATAAAAAAAGTAGAGAACGAAATTAAAAGTTTAACTGAAGATATAAAAGAACGTAATATTGTTTTGCTAGGAAAAAGAAAAAAGCTAGAAGTTGAAAAAACTATAATTGAAGAATTAGAAGTTAAAATAAATTCTTTAGATGAAAAAAATAATATAGAAAAAAAAGATTATTACTCAAAGAAAGAAGATGCTTCTAAAAGTGTAAATGATATTGAACTATTTAAAGAAAGAATTAAGAATCTTTTAAGTATAATAGAAAAAAATACTAATGAAATTACAGAATTAGATAATAGTGTGAAAATATTAGAAGATGAAAGAATTTTTTTAAAAAGCGAACTTCATGAAAAAAGAAATAATCAAATTGAAAAAGAAGAAAATATTAAAAACTTTGAAAATAATATAAAAACATTAAATATTACAATTCAAAGACTAGAAAAAGAAGTTAACTCTTTAAAAGATGATGAATTTGAACTTTTAAGAAAAACTTCAGAAATTAATAATAGTATAGCTGTATTAAATAAAGATATCCTAAACACAGAAGAGGGAGAAACTTATTTAAGTAATTCATTAAAATCTATAGAAAGTAATATAAGCATAAATAGTGGAACAGCTAAAGGCTTAAATGAGAATATAGAAACTAGTAATTTAGAAAGAGAAGAAATTAAAACATTAATAATAGAGAATAAAAAGAAAATAACATCTTTACTAGGCACTTCTACTAAAAAAGAAGTGAATGTAAAAGAAATTACAAGGATTATTAATAACTTAGAAGGTAAATACACTACACTTTCTGACTTAGAAAAAAGTTATGAAGGTTATAATAAATCAGTTAAGAATTTAATGGATAGAATAGAAAAAGGACTAATATCAAAAGCTAAAGAAGGTACAAAAGTAATTGGTGATATATTTACTGTAGACAAGCAATATGAAATTGCTATTGAAATATCATTAGGGGGAGCTATATCTAATGTAATTACGGAAAATGAATTAATAGCTAAGGAACTTATTAAATACTTAACAGATAATCGTTTAGGAAGAGCTACATTTTTACCTTTAAATATAATTAAGGGGAATAGAGTAATAGTTCAAAGTGAAATAGTTAGTGCTGAAGGGTATTTAGGAATAGCATCAGATATAATTAATTTTGATGATAAATATAAAAATATAATGGATTATTCATTAGGCAGAACTATTATAGCTAGAGATATGGATGCAGCTCTTGAAATTTCAAAGATAGGTAAACATAAGATTAGAATAGTTACGTTAAATGGTGAAGTTATAAGCCCTGGAGGAGCATTAACAGGAGGTAGTATATATTCTAAGAACTCTAATATACTTGGAAGAAAGAGAGAAATTCAAGAGTTAGAATTGTCTATTAAGGATAACAAAGAAAAGTATACTAAAGAAGTTAGTGAACTTAAGGAAATAAAAGCTAGTATTAAAGTTTTAGATGATGAAAATTTAAACAAGCGTGATGAAATTCATGAAAAAAATATTGAAATAACAAGATTTGATAGTGAAATTAGAGGTTTAGAAAGTGAAAGTTTAAAGCTTAAGAGTTCGTTAGAATTATCTATATCGCAATTAAAATATAATAAACAAACACTTTCTAAGTTAAAAGAACAAATAATTAAAAAACAAGAGGAACAAAAAGCTTTTAAAAATAAAAATGTTAATAATAAAGATAAAGCTTTAGAAATAGAAAAAATTCTTAATATTAAAAGAAGTGAAGTAGAAAAGTTTAGAGATGTTTCTATAGAAATTAAGCTTTTAAAAGCAACATTAGATGAATGGATTCAAGGTAGAACAGTAGAATTATCTAGAAAAGACCGAGAAATTCAAGAGAAGAATAATAAAATTGAAACTTTAAATATAGAGTGCAAGGAACAATATAAAAATATACAATACATTGAAAAAAGCATAAAAGAAAAAAATGAATTAATTAAAGTTATAGAATATAGAATTAGCCAGTTAGAAGAGATATTTAAAGAAGCTGAAATAGAAAAAATAACTTTAAAAGAGAAATTAAAAATTAAAGATGGTTTAACTAGTGAATTAATTGATATAATAAGAATTGATGAAAATGATTTAAATAGAAAAGAAATAACAAATGCTAGGTTTGAAAGTGAAAGAGATGGATTATATAAAAAGCTAAATGAAGAATTAAATCTAACTTTAGCAGAAGCAGCTGAAATAGCAGTAGAAATAGAAAATCTTTCAGTTATTAAAGAACAAATTTATAAATTGAAGTCTAAAATAACAGCTTTAGGAACTGTAAATCTTGCATCAATAGCCGAGTATGAAGAAGTATGTGAAAAGTATGAATTTATGGCTGCCCAAGAAGAGGATCTAAATAAAGCAAAAGATGAACTGCTTAAGGTTATTTTAGAAATGACAACTAAAATGCAAGGTATATTTAAAGAAAACTTTAAAATTCTTAATAAAAACTTTAACGAAACCTTTAAAGAACTATTTAAAGGAGGAACTGGGGAACTTATTCTCTCAGATGGGGATGAGTTAACTGCAAATATTGAAATAAATGTTCAGCCACCTGGTAAAAAGCTTCAAAATATTAATCTTATGTCTGGTGGAGAAAAGGTTCTTTCGGCAATAGCTCTATTATTTGCTATATTAAAGATGAAACCTACGCCCTTTTGTATATTAGATGAAATTGAAGCTGCATTAGATGATGCTAATGTTTACAGATATGCAGAATTTTTAACTAGGTTTTCAGATCACATTCAATTTATTGTAATTACTCATAGAAAAGGAACTATGGAAGCTAGTGATATGATGTATGGTATAACTATGGAAGAGAAGGGGATTTCTAAAGTTGTTTCAGTAGATTTAAGCAAAAATAACTAGGAGGACAAATGATGTTTGGAAAACTTTTTGACAATTTAAAATCAGGATTAACAAAAACAAGAGATGCGCTAACAGATAAAATAAATGAAGTATTAAAGTTAGCAGTATCAATAGATGATGATTTATATGAAGAACTAGAAGAAATATTAATAATGTCTGATATTGGCATGGATACAACTATAACTATAATAGAAAGATTAAAAGAAAAAATTAGAAAAGAAAAAATAAATGATATTGATGAAGTTAGACCAGCTCTAAAAGCTGTTATAAAAGAAATGATGTTAGAAGGCGATGAAGTACCAGAAGATAAGAGTGATAAAAAGGTGATTCTAGTTATAGGCGTAAATGGGGTAGGTAAAACTACATCAATAGGAAAGCTTGCAGCTAAAAATAAAAATGATGGTAAAAAGGTGTTGTTAGCAGCTGCGGATACTTTTAGAGCAGCAGCTATTGATCAGCTTCAAGTGTGGAGCTCTAGAGCAAATGTTGATATGATAAGACATAGTGAAGGTTCAGATCCAGCAGCAGTTGTTTTCGATGCTATATCAGCAGCTAAATCAAGAAATGTAGATTTATTGATTTGCGATACGGCAGGTAGACTTCATAATAAAAAGAATCTTATGGATGAACTCGAAAAAATAGGGAGAATAGTAGAAAGAGAATTTGAAGAAGCGTCAAAAGAAACTTTATTGGTTTTAGATGCAACTACAGGACAAAATGCAATAATTCAAGCAAAGCAATTTATGGAAGTGTGTAAAATAGATGGAATTATACTTACAAAACTTGATGGAACTGCAAAAGGTGGTGTTGTTATATCTATAAAACACGCTCTAGATATACCAGTTAGATATGTTGGAGTTGGAGAAGGTATTGATGATCTTCAAGAATTTGATGCAGAAAGTTTTGCAGAAGCATTATTTTAAAAAAATAACTAGGTGTTAAGTGAAAGTACTTGACAGGTGGAAATTATTTTGGTAGAATTTATTTGTGGGTAAGGTGATATTTATGAAAGATCGATTTGAAATTTCAAGGTTAATGGATTTCTACGGATCATTATTAACAGAAAAGCAACGTGGTATTATGGAGCTTTATTATAATGATGATTTATCATTAGCGGAAATTGCTGAAATAAGCAGCACAAGTCGTCAAGCTACCCATGACCTAATAAATAGATGCTATAAACAATTTCTATCCTATGAAAGTAAGCTTAACTTACTTAAAAAAAGTTTGGAAAAAGATAAGAAAATTATAGATCTTTTAGATAATATGAAAAATAAATATTCTCTATCAAAAGAGGATTATCAAGAGTATAAATATACTTTAGAGGATTTATAATCATAGGAGGGTTAACATGGCTTTTGAAGGTTTAGCAGATAAGTTACAGGAAGCTTTAAAAAAGCTTAAGGGCAAAGGAAAGCTTACTGAAAAAGATATAAAAGAAGCTATGAGAGAGGTAAAACTTGCATTATTAGAAGCTGACGTTAATTACAAAGTAGTTAAGACATTTATATCAAGCGTTAGCACGCAGTGCTCTGGCAGTGAGGTTTTAGATAGTCTGACACCAGGACAACAAGTGATTAAAATAGTTAATAATGAACTTACTAATCTTATGGGTGGTAGTGAAAGTAAATTAAATTACTCAGATAATGGAACAACAATTATAATGCTAGTTGGGCTTCAAGGAGCCGGTAAAACCACCGTGTGTGGTAAATTAGCACTTCAACTTAAGAAAAATAATAAAAGACCTCTTTTAGTAGCCTGTGATGTTTACAGACCAGCAGCTATTAAACAATTAGAGGTTGTTGGATCACAAATTGATATTCCAGTATTCCAAATGGGAGACAAAATTAGCCCTGTTGATATAGCAAAGGCTGGTATGGCTCACGGAAGAGATAATGGAAATAATGTTATAATAATAGATACTGCAGGTAGACTTCATATAGATGAAGCACTTATGGGTGAACTTGAAGATATTAAGTCAGAGATAAACCCAACAGAAATACTATTAGTTGTAGATTCAATGACAGGTCAGGATGCCGTAAATGTTGCAGAAAGCTTTAATAATACTTTAGATATAACTGGAGTAATATTAACAAAGCTTGATGGAGACACTAGAGGTGGAGCTGCTCTATCCATTAGACATATGACTGAAAAGCCAATTAAGTTTATTGGAGTTGGAGAAAAAATGACTGACTTTGAAGTGTTCTATCCAGATAGAATGGCTTCAAGAATCCTAGGAATGGGAGATGTACTTACATTAATAGAAAAAGCACAAGAAGCTTTTGATGAAAAATCAGCTCAAGATTTAAGTACAAAAATGATGGAAAATGACTTTAACTATGAGGATTATTTAAGTGCCATGGATCAAATGAAGAAACTAGGTTCATTAAGTAGTATTATGGAAATGATGCCTGGTATGCCAAAAGAAATGCAAAATGTTGATTTCACAGCAGGTGAAAAAGCAATTGCAAAACAAAAGGCAATAATTCAATCAATGAGTCCAAAGGAAAGAAGAAATCCTAAATTAGTTTCAACTGTTTCTTCAAGAAAGAAGAGAATAGCTAGAGGGTCAGGTTCAACAATTCAAGAAGTTAATAAACTCATTAAAGGTTATGAAATGATGAAAAAGCAAATGAAGCAAATGAAATCATTACAAAAGAAAGGCAAAAAAGGATTATTTGGTAAGATGCCTTTTATGAGTTAGAAATAAATATATTACCAATGATTTTTAAAGGAGGTGAAATTAAACATGGCAGTTAAAATTAGATTAAGAAGAATGGGTCAAAAGAAAGCTCCTTTCTACAGAGTAGTAGTTGCAGATTCAAGAAGCCCAAGAGATGGTAGATGTATAGAAGAAATAGGTTACTACAATCCATTAACAGAACCAGCTGAAATCAAAATTGATTTAGAAAAGGCTACAAAATGGATAAATGATGGTGCACAACCAACAGATGTTGTTAAAAGATTATTAGCTACAGTTAACAAGTAGTTTTTAGGAGGTGAACCTGTAATTAATATTAATTACAGTTGTTTATGAAAGAATTAGTTGAAGTAATCGCTAGATCCCTTGTGGATAATCCAAGTGAAGTTTCAGTTAATGAGCTTCAAGGAGAGCAATCAATTATTCTTGAACTAAAGGTTGCTCCTGAAGATATGGGAAAAGTTATAGGCAAACAGGGAAGAATAGCGAAAGCAATTCGAACTGTTGTCAAAGCTGCAGCAATTAAAGACGACAAAAAAGTAGTAGTGGAAATTATTGATGTAAAGAGTTAGGATATTCCTAACTCTTTTTACACATATAAAAAAATATTTTATGAGGTGAAAAAATGAGCGGATTTTTAAGAGTTGGAAAAATAGTTAACACACATGGATTAAAGGGTGAAATGAAAGTAATATCTTTAACAGATGATCCAAAAAGATTTGACGAGTTAGAGTATGTTATTATTGATGGAGAAGAAAAAAAGCTTTTAGGTTGTAAATATCAAAAAGATAGGGTTATAGTTAGAATAGAAGGTATTGATACAATAGAACAAGCTGAAACATATAAAACTAAAATAATCGAAATTCCAAGAGAAAATGCTATAGAGCTAGAAGAAGATTGTTATTTCATAGCAGATTTAGTGCAATGTTTTGTATATGATACAAATGGAAAAGAACTTGGTAAAATAGATGAAGTTATTCAAACAAAGAGTAATGATGTTTATTGGATAAAGAGCCCTAAAGAATTGTTGATTCCAGTTATTTTAGATGTTGTATTAGATATTGATATAGATAATAAAAAAATAACTATTAAACCAGTAGGAGAATGGCAAGATGAAGATTAATATCCTTACTTTATTTCCTGAGATGTTTGATATATTTAATCATAGCATTATAGGGAAGGCAAAGGAAAAGGGGTTAATGGAAATTGAAGCTATTAATATAAGAGATTTTTCTTTGAATAAGCATAAAAAAGTGGATGATTACCCTTATGGTGGTGGAGCTGGCATGGTTATGACACCTCAACCTATAATAGATGCTATAAATCATTGCAAAAAATCTAATAAGGGGAAAGTTATTTTTCTTGGGCCTAAGGGTAAAAAGTTTAATCAACAAATGGCAGAAAATTTATCTAAAGAACAAGAACTTATATTTATATGTGGACACTATGAAGGTATAGATGAAAGAGTTTATAATCATATTGATATGGAAATTTCTTTAGGAGATTTTATTTTAACTGGAGGAGAAATGGCTGCAATTCCAGTTATTGATTCTATTTTAAGGTTAGTAAATGGAGTTCTTGGAAAAGAAGAGAGTCATATGGATGAATCATTTTCTGATGGATTATTAGAATATCCTCAATATACAAGACCAGATGATTATGCAGGGGAAAGAGTTCCAGATATTTTATTATCAGGGCACCATGAAAAGATTAGACAATGGAGAAGAAAACAATCCCTTTTAATTACTAAAAACAAGAGACCAGATTTATTTAAAAGAGTATGCCTTAGCAAAGAAGACATAAAATTATTAAGTAAAGATAATTAGTAACGATAAATAAATAAAATTATTGAAATTTAACATAACTTATGTTAAAATAATCTATGTGTTAGTACGAGCGGTCCTCTGTCAAAGCAATTTGTTAAGAACGTCGAATTTAAAAAACAAGGAGGGACTTACACAATGAATGAAATATTAAGAGCTATTGAAGCTGAACAATTAAGAACTGATTTACCAAACTTTAAGGTTGGAGATAACGTTAAGGTTTATGTAAAGATCAAGGAAGGTACTAGAGAAAGAGTACAAATGTTCGAAGGTACAGTAATGAAGAAACAAAATGGTGGTTTAAGAGAAACTTTTACAGTTAGAAGAGTTGCTCTAGGAACTGGTGTTGAAAGAACTTTCCCAGTTCATAGCCCAGTTATAGAAAAGATTGAAATTAGTAGAAGAGGTAAAGTAAGAAGAGCTAAATTATTCTACTTAAGAGACAGAGTTGGTAAGGCTGCTAAGGTTAAAGAGTTATTAACTAGATAATATTTAAATTTAGTAGATAAAAAGGGACTTTTATAAGTCCCTTTTTCGCTATTTATTTATAAATATGGCTATAATATAAAAGGTATATTAAGATGATTAAATACAATTTATTCGAACTTGATAAGTTCTTATAAGCTTCTGCTGGAGTAAGATATCATTTGAAAAAGTAAACTCCAGCTGAAGTTAAGAATAACTTGATTAATTAGGAGGTAATGTAATGGCTAAAATAAATTGGTTCCCAGGACATATGAAAAAAACTCAAAGAGAAATAGAAGATAATTTAAAATTAGTTGAAGCTGTAATAGAAATTAGAGATGCTAGAATTCCTAGAAGTTCAGCAAATCCAGATATAGATAAACTTTGTGAGGGTAAGCCAAGAATAATTTTATTGAATAAAAGTGACTTAACAGAATCAAAAATTACAAAAGTATGGATGGATTTTTTAACAACAGATCTTGTTAAGCCAATAGAAGTTAACTGTATAACTGGAGTTGGTCTAAATAAAATAAAACCAATTTTAAATGAGTTATTAAAAGAAAAGCATGATAGATTAAAATCAAAAGGTGTAGTTAAGATTGTAACTAGAGTTATGGTTGTTGGAATACCTAATGTAGGTAAGTCTACATTTATTAATAAAATGGCTCAAAATAATATTGCGAAAACTGGAGATAGACCAGGAGTTACTAAGCATAAACAATGGATAAAAACTAAAATGGATATGGAAATGATGGATACTCCAGGAGTTTTATGGCCAAGATTTGAGCATGAAGCAACAGCTTTGGATTTAGCATTTACAGGTGCTATTAAAGATGAAATAATGGATATTGAAGAATTAGCATTAAAGCTTGTAGAAAAACTTCAGGTTAATCATTCACAAAAGATAATAGAAAGATATAAGATAGAAGAAGTGAATGAAAATCCATTAGAAACTTTAGATGCAATAGCAAGAAAAAGAGGCTGTATAATAGCACGTGGAGAAATTGACTACAATAGAATATCCGTAATACTACTTGACGAGTTTAGAGGTGGAAAGCTTGGAAATATATCTCTAGAAAGTCCAGATGATGACTATGAAGATGTAATTGAAGAAAAAGAATTAACAGAAAAACAAAAAAAGAGAATTGAAAGAAAAGAAAAATTAAAGAAAAAAGCAGCTGAAAAGAAAAAGGAATATAAATAATGGATATTTTAGATCTTAATATTAAAGACCTAAGTTTTAAATCTATTAAAGAAGAAGTGGATAAAATAGATATTAAAGACTCTTTATACAAGGTTGATTTAATAAGAATTATTGACATATTAATATTAGATAAGAGAAAAAATGTTCAAAGTTTAGGAAATAGAATTCAAAGAGAAAAAGATAAAATCATAGCCGAGATTAATAGAGTTAAAGCTATGTATAATTTTGATAAATCTTTTGGAGAGTATGAATATGTTGCAGGAGTAGATGAAGTTGGAAGAGGCCCCTTGGCTGGACCAATAGTAGCCTGTGCCGTGATTTTAGACCTTAATTGTTTAGAAGATAACCTTATTTTAGAAATAAATGACTCTAAAAAATTAAGTGCAAAAAAGAGAGAAGAATTAGCGGTAATAATAAAAGAAAAGGCAGTTAATTATTATATTTCAGCTTCTTCAAATACAGAGATAGATGAAAAAGGAATTGCATACTCAAATAATAAAATATTTTTAGAAGCTTGTACTAGATTAGATTTAACACCCGATTTGGTGCTTTCAGATGGATATTTGGTAAAAAATTTAAATATTCAAAATAAAGCAGTTATAAAGGGTGATACTAAATCAGCGTCTATTGCAGCAGCATCTATAGTGGCTAAGGTTTACAGAGATAAGATTATGAAAGAGTATAGTAAAAAATATCCCCATTATGCATTTGAAGAAAATTCAGGTTATGGTACGGTAAAGCACATTGCAGGGTTAAAAGAAGTAGGGGCCTGTGAAATTCATAGATTATCATTTTTAAGGAATATATTATAATTCTTTAACAAATTTTTTAAATATACTTAAAGAAATTAACTTTCGCGGAAAGCGTCAGTAATATGGTTAATAGAATAAAGATTATTATCTTTATTGAAAAAAACCTCAATTACATCAAATCTAAAGTTATAATTAATAAGCTTATTAATATATATATAGAATTTACATAATTTAATGATTTGCTTTTGTTTAGAGTAGGTAATAGCTTCTATGGGAGAACCGTAGTTATAGTTATACCTACTTTTTATTTCAACAAAAATAATTAAATCATATTTTTTACATATAATATCAATTTCACCACATCTATTTCTAAAATTTCTAGATAAAATAAAGTAGCCATTTCTTTTTAAAAATTCAAAAGCTAGATCTTCACCATAATTACCAATATCTTTATTAAAACCTTTCATAATAAAATACCTCCATACTTATAAGGTTTTTCTATTATAAATATAGCCTCTTTTAAAATTTAATAATCATATTTTAAAAATACAATGATTATTATTTTATTCTTTGTCAATAATTTAGAGGGGTGATTTTATGTCAATAGAAATAATAAGTGCAACACATAACGGATTAGATGGAATATTAATTACTGTAGAAGTGGATATAAGCAAAGGTATACCAAATTTTAATATCGTGGGACTACCTGATACATCTATTAAAGAAGCAAAGGAGAGGGTGAGGTCAGCTATATTAAATAGTGGATTTGAATTTCCTCTTGGTAGAATAACTATAAATTTAGCGCCAGCAGATGTTAGAAAAATTGGATCCTTGTTAGATCTTCCTATGGCAATAGGAATATTAATAGCATCTAAGCAAGTTGAAGAAAAGAATTTAAAGGACTACGTTTTATTTGGGGAACTTTCCTTAGGCGGAGATTTAAAAGGAGTTAAAGGAGCGTTACCTATAATTTTTGAAGGTGATGAAAAAAACAAGAGCAAATTCATATTTCCTTTAGAAAATTTAAAAGAAATAAGATATTTTAATATAGGCCAGTTCTATCCATTTAAAAGTTTAAATGAAGTAGTAGGGTTTATAAATAATGAAGATCTTATGCCTTATGAAATAGAAGACATAAAGAAGAAAGTAAATTCAAGTTATCTAGATTTTGGAGAAATTATAGGTCAGACCACTTCTAAAAGAGCAATGGAAATATCAGCAGCTGGAAGACATAATATACTATTGTTTGGTTCGCCAGGTGCAGGAAAGACAATGCTTGCAAAAGCTCTGCCATCAATTTTGCCAAAGTTAACATTAGAAGAAGAAAAAGAGATTGCAAAAATTTATAGTATTTCTGGGTTATTTAAAGAAGAGTGCGGAATAGTTAGGCCTTTTAGAAATCCTCACCATACAATTACTAGAACGGCATTAGTTGGAGGTGGGAAAGAAATTAAAGCTGGTGAAATTACATTGGCCCACAATGGAGTTTTATTTTTAGATGAAATTTTAGAATTTAAAAGAGATGTACTAGAAGTGCTAAGAGAACCAATAGAAGAAAAAATTATTAATATAAGTAGGTTAAGTGGAAGTTATAAATTACCTGCTAATTTTTTGTTAGTCGGAGCCTTTAATCCCTGTCCTTGTGGGGGTATAAGTGAAGAAAGTTGTATTTGTACAGAGGGAGAAAAAAGGAGATACTTAAATAAATTGTCTAGAGCATTTTTAGATAGAATAGATATATTAAATTTTGTTCCAAGAATTAAAGGGTCGGATATAGATAAAAGGAAGAATTTAAGTACTGTTAATGACACTAAATCTATGAAATTTAGAGTTGAACTTGCAAGAGAAATACAGGAAATGAGATTTAAAGATACTATATATAAGTACAATTCCGATGTAGTTGGAAAAGATGTTATGAAATTATGTAATTTATCATCTGGGAGCACAGATTTATTACAACTATATTATGATAAATATAATTTAACAATGAGAGGATATACAAAAATTATTAAAGTAGCAAGAAGTATAGCTGATTTAGAAGGATGTTCTGAAGTTTTAGAACATCATTTATATGAAGCAATAGGGTATAGAAAAAATGTTAATGGTGAAATAATATAATAAAGGAAGTGATATTAGTGGAAGAATTTATATTGTGGTTTATATTACTTGAAATTTCTAACGAAAGTAAAATTAAATTATTAGGTATGTATGAAAATGAAGAAGTTATACATAATAATATTGATAATATAGTAAAGGCTAGAATATTACGTGGAAAAAGAATAAATAATTTAAAAACAATAACATTAAATGAAATAAGAGAATTTAAAAAATATTTAAATAAAGAAGGCATTGGATATATAACCTACACATCTATAGATTATCCAATGTCATTAATGAATCTTAAACAACCTCCATATATATTATTTTACAAAGGAGATAAAAGTCTTTTAAAAGATAAAACAGGTGGAATAGTTGGATCAAGAAACTGCACTAATTATGGAAGAGAAGTAACAAAACGTATAACTAAAGAACTGTGCTTAAATTCTATAACAATAGTAAGTGGCGTTGCAAGTGGAATTGATTCAATTGCGCATAAAGTTGCTGTTGAGGAGGGCGGAAGAACTATTGGAGTATTAGGTTGTGGAATAGATGTGGTCTATCCTAAAATAAATAAGAAGTTATATAAAGACATAGAGAGAACAGGATTATTATTATCAGAATTTTTTCCAGGTACTGAGCCAAGAAGCTATAACTTTCCAAGAAGAAATAGAATAATAAGTGGGTTAAGTGAAAAACTAGTAGTAATAGAAGCATCTCTTAAAAGTGGTTCTTTAATTACTGTAGGATATGCCCTAGAAGAGGGAAAATCAGTAATGGCAGTGCCAGGATCTGTTCTTCAAAGTAATAGTACTGGGTGTAATAAACTTATTGGTGATGGAGCAAGTACTTTTGCGGAAATGGAAGATCTTCGAACATTTTTTGGAATTTATAAAAATAGTTATGCTAAAGTAGGAAATGGAGTTAAAGATGCGCTTTTAACAGTTATTAGTAGTGAACCTAAACATTTAGATGACATAATAGAAAGGGTAAATGTTGACAGAAAGGTATTGTTTGGGTTATTATTTGAAATGCAAAATAGAAATGAAATAATTTGCCTTCCGGGAAATTATTACGCTAAATTATCATAAGAAATAAGGGGGGTGCAAACTCCGTATTTATACTGGAGTTTTTTGTATGGGACATAATCTTGTAATAGTAGAATCACCAGCAAAGGCTAAAACTATTGGGAAGTATCTTGGGAAAAATTATACTGTTGAAGCATCAATGGGGCATGTAAGAGATTTGCCTAAAAGTAAGTTAGGCGTTGATATAGAGGATAATTTTAATCCTAAATACATAACTATAAGAGGAAAAGGCGAATTGTTAAATAAATTAAAAAAAGCAGCTAAAAAAGCTGATAAAATTTATCTGGCGACGGATCCTGACCGTGAAGGAGAAGCTATTTCATGGCATTTAGCAAATATTTTAAAAATATCAGAAGACGAAAGTTGTAGAATTGTATTTAATGAAATTACAAAAAGTGCAGTTAAAGCTTCTATTAAAGCTGCAAGAAAAATAGATTTAGATTTAGTAGATGCACAACAAGCTAGAAGAGTATTAGATAGACTTGTTGGTTATGAAATAAGTCCAATTCTTTGGAAAAATGTAAGATGGGGATTAAGTGCGGGAAGAGTACAGTCAGTAGCATTAAAACTTATATGTGATAAAGAAGAAGAAGTTAAGGCGTTTATTCCTAAGGAATATTGGACTGTAGATTGTAATATGAAAAAAGAAAAGAAGAAATTTGATGTGAAATTAACTACCTATAAGGGTAAGAAAATAGATATTACTAGTAAAGAAGAAGCAGATGAAATTATAAATAAACTTAAAAAGAGTGACTTTAAGGTGATGAAAGTAAAGAAGGGTGAAAAGACTAGAAATCCACTGCCACCATTTACTACAAGCACACTTCAACAAGATGCTTCAAAGAAATTAAATTTCATGACTAAAAGAACCATGTCTATAGCTCAAACTCTTTACGAAGGGGTTGAAGTTAAAGGTTATGGAACAGTAGGACTAATTACTTATATGAGAACAGACTCTATGAGAATAGCAGATGAGGCACAAGTAAAAGCTTTGGAATTAGTTGCTGAAATGTATGGAGAAAAATATGTTCCAGATATTCCGAGGGTTTATAAAGGTAAGAAAAATATTCAAGATGCTCATGAAGCTATTAGACCAACACATATAGAGATTACGCCAGAGATTGCAAAAGGAAATTTAACAGGAGAGCAATATAAGTTATATACTTTAATATGGAAAAGATTTGTGGCAAGTCAAATGACTTCTTGTGAAATGAATACAAACTCAATAGAAATACAAAATGGAGATTATAAATTAAGAGCTAGTGGATCAACAATAAAATTTGATGGATTCATGAAGCTTTATGAATATGCAACAGAAGAAGATGCTGAAGTAGTAACATTACCAGTTTTAGAAGAGGGTGAAATACTTGAGGCGGAATCAATAGAAGCGGCTCAACATTTTACACAACCACCAGCAAGGTATACAGAAGCATCCTTTGTAAAAATATTAGAAGAAAAGGGAATAGGAAGACCAAGTACTTATGTTCCGACTATTTCTACTTTACTTGGAAGAACTTATGTAGAAAGAGAAAAGAAAAATCTACTTCCAACAGAACTTGGATTTATTGTTAACAATATAGTTAGTGAATATTTCAAGCAAATAGTAGATGTAGATTTCACTGCTGAGATGGAACGAAACTTAGATTCTATTGAAAGTGGTAATGAGGAATGGAGAAAAGTTGTTGGGGAGTTCTTTGCACCGTTACAAGTAGCAATAGAAAAAGCAGAAAAAGAAATCTCAAAAGTTGTTATAGAAGATAAAGTTAGTGAGGTTCCTTGTGATAAGTGTGGGCAAATGATGGTTATTAAACATGGAAGATATGGTAACTTCTTAGCCTGTCCTGGGTATCCGGAATGTAAGAATGCAAAGCCAATAGTTGAGGAAATTGATACACCTTGTCCTAAGTGTGAAAAAAAGGTTGTTGTTAAAAAGAGTAAGAAGGGTAAAAAATTCTTTGGATGTTCTAGTTATCCAGCTTGTGATTTTGTTAGTTGGAATGAACCGGTTAAGGATAAATGTCCGGAGTGCAATGCTTACATGGTGTTAAAATATAGTAAAACTAAAGGGAATTTCATACAATGCTCAAATAAAGAGTGTAACCATAAAATAGAAGTTGTAAAAGAGACAAATAATAATTAAGAAAAAGAAATCAATTACAGACTAATGAAGTAATAAATTAACCTCCTTATAAGGTATAATGTCGAAAACATTGTGAAATTTGTTGAAATAAAGCAAGCCTTGTGATAGTATATATTGGTGGCAAAAATGTTTTAAAAATTTAAAACATTTTAAATATTCTAAATATTTAAAATATAGTTACTAGAGGGCAATAAGGAGGATGATTAAATGTCATCATTATTAAATAAAACAAGAAAGCTAAATAAAATACTTCAAAAGTCAGGGACAGAAGCTGTATCATTTGAAGATATATGTATAATATTAAGTGAAGTACTTTCTTGTAACGTATATGTTGTAAGTAGAAAAGGGAAAATATTAGGGCATAGTTTTTCTAAAGAATTTGAGTGTGAAATAATGAAGAAACATGTTGTTGATGAGAAAAGATTCCCAGAGGAGTATAATGAAAAGTTATTAAATGTAAATGAAACTATGGCTAATTTAAATAATAAAGGCCTTTGTGTATTTGAAGGTGAAGGTTCATGTATAATGAAGGATAAGATAACAACTATAGTACCTACTATAGGAAATAGAGAAAGACTTGGAACAGTTTTATTAGCTAGATTTGAAGAACCATTCACTGATGATGATTTAGTAATAGCTGAATATAGTTCTACAATAGTTGGTATGGAAATGTTAAGAGCTAAGCAAGATAAAATAGAAGATGAAGCAAGAAAGAAAGCTGTAGTTCAATTAGCGATTGGTACATTATCATATTCGGAATTAGAAGCAGTTGAACATATATTTCATGAATTAGATGGAATGGAAGGTTTGTTAATTGCATCTAAGATAGCTGATAAAGTAGGAATAACTAGAAGTGTTATAGTTAATGCTTTAAGAAAGTTCGAAAGTGCTGGAGTTATTGAATCAAGATCTCTTGGTATGAAGGGTACCCATATTAAGATATTAAATGAAAAGCTATTAGATGAATTAAAGAAAATTAAATAGTTAGTCATCTTAAAAAAATAACAAAACAAGGTACAAGGTACAATGATTAGTTGTTTTTAAAAAGACGTCTTAATAAAAGCATGATATATTAATTTATATATCGTGCTTTTTTTTGATGAGGCCTTAGGAAGATATAAAAATAGAAAATAAAAAATGTTGCTACTAAATTAACATTATGTTATAATAACTAAGAACTAAAATACACACATTGTCTAATTTATAAAGATGGTGCCTTAAACGGAAACTTTATAAGAAAGAAGACAGTGGAGGTAAAAACCTAGGAGGTAACAAACAATGGCAGTAATTTCAATGAAACAATTATTAGAAGCAGGTGTACATTTTGGACACCAAACAAGAAGATGGAACCCTAAGATGGCTCCTTATATATTCACAGAAAGAAACGGAATATATATAATAGATCTTCAAAAAACAGTTAAAAAGGTAGATGAAGCTTATAACTTCATAAGAGAAGTTTCAACTGAGGGTAAGGATGTCTTATTCGTAGGAACTAAGAAACAAGCTCAAGATGCAATAAAAGAAGAAGCACTAAGATCAAACATGCACTTCGTTAACAATAGATGGTTAGGTGGAATGTTAACAAACTTCAAAACTATCAAAACAAGAATAAAGAGATTAGAAGCTATAGAAACTATGGAAAAAGATGGTACATTTGATGTATTACCTAAGAAAGAAGTTATAAAGCTTAAAGGCGAAATGGAAAAACTAGAAAAGAACTTAGGTGGAATAAGAAACCTAGATGCTAATAATATTGGTGCGATGTTCGTAGTTGATCCAAGAAAAGAAAAGAACGCTATATCAGAAGCTAAAATCTTAGGAATTCCAGTAGTAGCAATAGTTGATACTAACTGTGATCCAGAAGAAGTTGACTATGTAATACCAGGAAATGATGACGCGATAAGAGCGGTTAAGTTAATAACTGGTAGAATGTGTGACGCTGTTATAGAAGGAAGACAAAACGAAGAATCAGAAGAATCAGAAGAATCAGCTGAATAAATTTTATAAATAATTTTTAAGAGGTAGGTGAGGGGTTTCCTTCATTTACCTTTAAAACTAAATAAAAGAGATTACAATTATCTCTAAGGAGGAATCTACTATGATAACTGCTCAATTAGTTAAGGTATTAAGAGAAAGAACTGGCGCAGGAATGATGGATTGTAAAAAGGCTTTAACAGAAACTCAGGGAGATATGGAAAAAGCTGTTGAAGTATTAAGAGAAAAAGGATTAGCAGCAGCAGCTAAAAAAGCTGGAAGAGTTGCAGCTGAAGGAATAGTTAAAACTTTCATATCAGAAGATAATAAAATTGCTGGTATAGTAGAAGTTAACTGTGAAACAGATTTCGTTGCAGATAACGAAGATTTTGTAGGTTTTGCTACAAAGGTTGCTGAAATGGCTTCAAAAACTTCAGCTACTACAATTGAAGCATTCATTGCTGAAAAGTATGAAGAAGAAACTACAATTGCAGAAGCATTAACTTCATTAATCGCTAGATTAGGCGAAAATATGACAGTTAGAAGATTTGGAAAGTTCACAGTAGAAGCTGGGATAGTTCAAAGCTACATCCATGGGGGTGGAAGAATAGGAGTTATCGTTGAACTTGCTTGTGATACAGATAGCGAAATTCTAAAGCAAGTTGCTAAAGATGTATGTATGCAAATTGCTGCAGTTAACCCATTATTCTTAGATAAAACTCAAGTAGATAATGAGTCTTTAGAAAAAGAAAAAGAAATATATAGAGTTCAAGCTTTAAATGAAGGAAAACCAGAAAAAATCGTTGAAAAAATGGTTATGGGAAGAATTCAAAAGTATTACAAAGAAGTTTGTCTTTTAGAGCAAGTTTGGGTTAAAAACGGAGATTTAACTATAACTAAATATCTTCAAGAAAAATCAAAAGAAGTTGGTTCACCAATCTCAATCTCAAGATTCGTAAGATTCGAAAGAGGAGAAGGTATTGAAAAGGCTGAAAATAACTTTGCAGAAGAAGTTGCAAACATGGGTAAATAATACCGAGAGAACACTTTTGTGTTCTCTTTTTTTAAAGAGAACAAGCTAAAAAATGAATTCGTGGAGGTACTAATATGAAAAAATCTGCATATAAGAGAGTTGTACTTAAAATTTCAGGAGAAGCATTAGCTGGTAAAAAGGGCTTTGGATTTGATTTTGACGTACTTAAAAAGATCGCACTAGAAGTAAAGGACTTAATAGCAATGGAAGTTGAAGTTGGCTTAGTTGTTGGCGGTGGAAATATATGGAGAGGTAGAACAGGAGAAGGTATGGACAGATCTACAGCAGATCATATGGGAATGCTTGCAACTTGTATAAATGCTTTAGCACTTCAAGACGCACTAGAAGGTATGGGTGTAATGACTAGAGTTCAAACAGCTATAGAAATGAAAGAAATTGCAGAGCCATTTATAAAAAGAAGAGCAGTTAGACATTTAGAGAAGGGAAGAGTTGTAATTTTTGCAGCAGGAACAGGAAATCCTTATTTCTCAACTGATACTACTGCAGCTTTAAGAGCGGCTGAAATAGAAGCTGATGTTATTCTTTTAGCTAAAAACGTTGATGGAGTTTATGATAAAGATCCTAATAAGTATTCAGATGCTAAAAAATATGATAAACTATCATATATAGAAGTTTTAGAACAAGGATTACAAGTTATGGATTCAACTGCAACGTCATTATGTATGGACAACAGTATTCCAATATTAGTATTTGGATTAGAAACAGAAGGAAATATAAAAAGAGCTATAAGTGGTGAAAAAATAGGAACGTTAGTTTGTAAGAAATAAGGAAGGTGTTTGTAAATGAAAAGTATTATAAAATTAGCAGAAGAAAAAATGAGCAAAACTATTTCAGTTTTAAACTCAGATTTAGCTACATTAAAAGCTGGTAGAGCAAATCCTACTATGTTAGATAAGATTCAAATTGAAGCTTACGGTAGCATGTGCCCTATAAGTCAAGTTGCTAATATTTCAGCACCAGAACCTAGAGTGCTTGTTATAGCGCCTTGGGATAAAAGCATGCTAAAAGATATAGAAAGAGCAATATTAACTTCAAATTTAGGAATAAATCCATCAAATGATGGAATTGTTATTAGATTAATAGTAGCAGAATTAACTGAAGAAACAAGAAAAAATCTTGTTAAAAAAGTTAAAAAAGCTGGAGAAGATTCAAAAGTTGCATTAAGATCTATAAGAAGAGATGCAAATGAAAAGATTAAAGCTTTAAAGAAAGATGGTCTTTCAGAAGATGAAATTAAAGACGGCGAAGATAAGATTCAAAAAGTAACAGATGCTGTAGTTAAAGAAATAGATGCTTTAATATTAGCAAAAGAAAAAGAAGTTATGTCAATATAAAACCTGCTTAATTGCAGGTTCTTTTCCATAAGGCATCTTCAAAAAAATAACTAGTTAATATGCTAGTCTATTTTTTTGAAGATGCCTAAAGAAAATGGTGGGGGGATGAGTATGTTAAGATTTTTTAAATCTAAAAAACATAAAGTTGAAAATAAAGAAATTGAAATAGATAGAAATAACATACCAAAGCATATTGCCATTATTATGGATGGGAATGGTCGATGGGCTAAGGAAAAAAAATTACCAAGAACTATGGGTCATAGAGCAGGTGTAGAATCAATAAGAAGAATAATAAAAGAATCACACGTACTTGGAATAAAATACTTAACTTTATATGCGTTTTCAACTGAGAATTGGAAGAGGCCAAAGGACGAAGTTGGAGCTCTTATGAAACTTTTAGTTGAATATTTAAGAAATGAAATAGGTGAACTTAATGCTAATGGAGTCGTAATTAAAATTTTAGGTGATACAACAAAGCTAGCTGATGACTGCCAAAAAGAAATTAAAGATGCAGTAGAGTTAACAAAAGATAATAAGGGAGTAGTTGTAAATATTGCTTTTAACTATGGCGGAAGAGATGAGATATTAAGAGCTGTAAAAGCTGTATCTAAAGATGTAGAAAAGGGTATAATAAATTTAGATGATATTACAGATGATATTTTTGAAAATTATTTATACACAAAGGGTACTCCAGATCCAGATCTTATAATAAGACCTTCTGGAGAAAAAAGAATTAGCAATTTTTTATTATGGCAATGTGCTTATTCAGAATTTTGGTATTCAAATGTAAATTGGCCAGATTTTAAAGAAAAGGATTTACATAGAGCTATATATGATTATCAAAATAGAGATAGAAGATTTGGCGGCGTATAAAGAAGTGAGGTGGATATTATGAAATCGGATAACAGGTACTTAGGAGCATTAATGATAGCTCCATTTATAATATTTATATTACTTGGAGGTCCTTATTTAAAAGGATTTACAATAGTATTATCAGCGTTTGGACTATATGAGTTCTATAATGCACTAAAACAAAAGGAATTTAATCCAATATCAATAGTTGGGTATATATTATTAATAATATTCTATATAACAAATAATAATTTCGAAACACTAATGTTTTTAGTAATAATTGCGACATTTGTTTTATTATGTATGCCAATAATAGATCAAAAATACACATTTATAGATGTTGCAATAACTTTACTTGGATTTATTTACGTAGTTGTTTTATTTAGCTTTATACCTCTTGTAAACAACAAAGTAGGTGGAGCTTACTTAGTATGGCTAATATTTATAGGGTCTTGGCTCGCGGATACAAGTGCTTATTATGCAGGAAAGTATTTAGGGAAAAGAAAACTTTGTCCTAAAGTGAGCCCTAAAAAAACTATTGAAGGCTCAATTGGGGGTTTTTTTGGAAGTACAATAGGTTGTGGAGTTTTTGGAATTATAATAAGTTCTTTTGTTCCACAAATTGCAATTATACATTATTTCTTAATAGGTGCACTGTGTGGAGTTATGGGTCAGTTTGGAGATTTAGTTGCATCATCAGTAAAAAGATATGTTGGAATTAAGGATTATAGTAATCTAATTCCTGGACATGGGGGAATATTAGATAGGTTTGATTCTATATTATTTAATGCTACAGTGGTATTTTATTACTTAACATTTATAGTGGGAATTTAATAAATTATTTTTTATATATAAAATATAGAACCGTACGCATTTGCGTATGGTTCTATATTTATATAAGGGATATAAAAGAAAATAGTAAGTGAAAATTTTGAGGATGTTTTGTGCTAGCCTAAGAACTATAGCTCAAAATAGGCCGAAATATGAGTAGTTATTTTTTAAATAGCTACTTTAGGAGTACTTGAATAAACTTAAAAGTAATATACTTTTACCACAAGGTAAAAGGAGAGAGATTATGAAAATATATAATGAATATGAAAAAATTATTAATTTGATTGTTTTATTTATAGTTTTAGTAATAATTACTTTAAGTATAAAGATTTATTTCCAACCATTTTTTATTATATTAATAATGCTTTTATTTACTACTCCAAGTTATAAAATTCTGGTAAAGTTTAAAATAAATAATAAAGTTGCAGCAGTAATAAGCATAATTTTAATTAATTTTCTATTAGGGTTTACAATTTTTTATTTTGGAAATAACTTAATAGGAATATTTCATAAGTTATATATAGGAAATATAGAAACAGTAAATATTTTTTTGAACAATATAAAAGTATTGCTTAATTTTGATTTAAATAAAGGAATAGAAACTTTAAGCAAAATTATAAGTACGCCAATGATAGCAGAGGGAGCATCTATAACTGGAAGCAGTTTTATAGGATATTTTATAGGTAATGTAGCTACATATTTTATACTTGTAGATAAGGACAAAGTGTTAGATCTGCTATCAAATGTATTTTCTAAGAAAATAATAGAAAGCATTTATATTAAGAAAAAAAATTTAAAGGAAGTATTTTTAATAGAAGTTTTAATAGTGATTGTAAGTACGGTTATTATAGTTATAGGATTTAAAATATTAGGGGTTAAAAATAGTTTATTTCTTGGAATTATATGTGGTATGTTAGATATATTACCTTATGTTGGAACAATAATTGTTTTTATACCAATTATAATATACAATATTATAATCAAGAGATATTTAATAGTAATAGGATTTGTTGCGCTATATTTATTAGTACTTATAAATAAACAAATTTTAGAAGCAAAGTTTTTAAGTAGTAAATTAGATATACATCCGTTAGTTGTAATGCTTTCTATATACATAGGGGTGAATATATTTGGAGTTATAGGTATTATAGCAGGGCCAATTTATTCTATAATTGCAAAAGATATAATTTATACAAATAAAAAACAAAGTATACAAGGAAATAAGGCTCTTTCAAAAAAAAATAATAATAAAAATTAATTTATTTTTTGAAGGTCTCTAAACTAAGGAGGTAAAAATGAAAAATATTTCAATACTAGGGGTTACAGGATCAGTTGGAACCCAAACATTAGATGTAGTTAGGAAATCAGGGGAAGAAATTAAAATAATAGGGGTAACAGCTAATTCATCTATAGAAAAAATGAAAGAAATAATAGATGAGTTTAAACCTAAATATGTAGGCATGATGGATATTGAAAGTGCAAAAAATATTAAAAATTATTGCATAAGTAATAACTTAGATATAGTAGTGCTTGAGGGTATGGATGGGCTTAAAACTATAGCTTCATTACATGAAATAGAAATGGTTGTAACATCTATAGTTGGTATGATAGGACTTGTGCCAACTCTTTGTGCAATTGAAGCTGGAAAAGATATTGCATTAGCTAATAAGGAGACACTAGTTGTTGCAGGAGAACTTGTAATGAATAAGGCTAGAGATATGGGGGTTAAGATTTTACCTGTAGATTCAGAGCATAGTGCTATATTCCAAGCCTTAAGTGGATATACTGAAAAGGATATTAAAAAAATTATATTAACAGCTTCTGGGGGACCTTTTAGAGGAAAAGATACAAAGTATTTAAAAAAAGTTACAGTAGCAGAGGCATTAAAGCATCCTAAATGGAAAATGGGTAAAAAAATATCAATAGATTCTGCTACCCTTATGAATAAAGGGCTAGAAGTTATAGAAGCACATTTCTTATTTAATTGTGATTATGATAATATTGAAGTGGTTGTTCATCCACAAAGTATTATTCATTCAATGGTTGAATATAAGGATGCAAGTATTATTGCTCAACTTGGGTCAGCAGATATGAGGTTGCCAATACAATATGCAATTAATTATCCAGAAAGAAAAGCTGAAATTGCAAATTCTATAAATTTTTATGAAGTTGGATCATTAACATTTGAAAGACCAGATTTTGAAACTTTTAAATGCTTAAAGTTAGCATTTAAGGCGGGAAGAAAAGGTGGATTAACGCCGACTGTATTAAATGGAGCTAATGAAGAAGCTGTAGCTTTATTATTAGAAGAAAAAATACAATTTCTGCAAGTTGCTGAAATAATAGAAGAATGTATGGAATATTTTAAGGAAGATGCAACTAAAGAATTAAATTTAAATAATATTTTAGAATTAGATGAAAAAGTAAGGAAATATATTAGATCAATATATAATTAGGAGAGTGATGTACGTGTATATAGTTTTTGCTATGCTTGCCTTTAGTTTACTTATAATTGTTCATGAACTTGGACATTTTGTAATGGCCAAGGTTAATGGAATAAAAGTTGAAGAGTTTGCTATTGGAATGGGACCTAAAATGTTTTCAGCTCAGGGAAAAGAAACTAAATATTCTATTGGTATTCTGCCAATAGGTGGATATGTTAAAATGCTTGGAGAAGAGGAAGAAGTTGAAGATAATAAAAGCTTTTCATCAAAATCTCCTTTAAGAAGAATAAGTGTAATTTTAGCTGGTTCAATAATGAATTTTTTATTAGCTTTAGTTTTATTCACAATAATACTATCTAAAAATGGATATAGCCTTCCAAAAGTTGGAGAGGTACAAGATAATACTCCTGCATATGAGGCGGGTCTTCAAACAGGAGATGAATTTTTAAATATAAATGGAGATAAGGTATTCTCAGCAGACGATATATTAATGGGGGTTATGATATCAAAGGGAGAACCTGTAGATATAGTATATAAAAGATCAGGAGAAATTAAAGAAGTAACAATAACTCCCAAAATAGATGAAAAAAATAAATATCTTATAGGGATTAGCTTTGTTAAAATACAAAATCCAACGTTTTACCAAGGGTTTAAGCAAAGTTTTAAACAAACAGAAACGCTTATTGTCCAAACATTTAAAGGCTTAAAAATGCTAGTTACAGGAAAAGCAAACTTAAAAACTGATGTAGGTGGACCTGTAACAATAATTAGACTATCAGGGGAAGCCGCAAAAGGTGGTATCTTGAATCTTATGTATTTCACAGCTTTTATAAGTGTTAACTTAGCGGTATTTAATTTATTACCATTCCCAGCATTAGATGGAGGATGGACAGTTATACTATTAATTGAGTTAATAACTAGAAGAAAAGTTCCAGATAAAATTGTAGCTACTGTAAACTATATAGGAATGATACTTCTTTTTGGATTTATGATACTAATTACAGTTAAGGATGTATTATTCCCAATTAAATTTTAGGAGAGGATAAACATGGAAAGAAAACAAACGAGAAAAGTAAAAGTAGGTAATAAATTTCTAGGCGGAGATTCGCCTGTTTCAATACAGTCAATGACAAATACTGATACAAGAGATGCAAAAAAAACTTTAGATCAAATAAATGAACTTTATAATGCTGGGTGTGAAATTATAAGATGCGCAGTGCCAGATATGAAAGCGGCAGAGGCTTTAAAGGAAATATGCGAAAAATCACCTATCCCAGTTGTGGCAGATATTCATTTTGATTATAGATTAGCGCTAGAATCAATAAAAAATGGAGTTTCGGCAATAAGAATTAATCCAGGAAACATAGGAAGCGTTGAAAGGGTTAAACTAGTTGTAGAAGCTGCGAAAGAAAAGGGGTTACCAATTAGAATTGGAGTAAACTCAGGATCGTTAGAAAAGGATATACTAGCAAGAGATGGAAAACCAACCGCTAAAGGACTAGTGGAATCTGCTCTTAGGCATGTTAAAATATTAGAAGAACTAGAATTTTTCGATATTGTAATATCAATAAAATCATCAAATGTTAAAACAATGATAGATGCCTATAGATTAATGAGTGAATCTTGTGATTATCCTCTTCATTTAGGAGTAACTGAATCAGGTACTACTTTTAGAGGAACTATAAAATCAAGCATAGGAATAGGTACATTGCTTGCAGAAGGTATTGGTGATACTATTAGAGTTTCTCTAACTAGTGATCCTATAGAGGAAATTAAAGTTGCAAAAGAAATGTTAATAGCTTTAGAACTTAGAGAAAGTGGAATGCAATTTATATCTTGTCCAACTTGTGGAAGAACTCAAATAAACCTTATAAAGATTGCAGAAGAAGTTGAGAGACGATTAGAAAATTGTAATAAGAACATAAAGGTTGCAGTAATGGGTTGTATAGTTAACGGACCTGGAGAAGCAAGAGAAGCTGATATAGGGATTGCTGGTGGAAATGGAGAAGGAATAATATTTAAAAAGGGTAAGTTAATAAGAAAAGTAAAAGAAGAAAATCTTGTAGAAGCTTTATTAGAAGAAATAGAAACTTTATAAGGTATTTGAAAAAATAACTAAAGTGAAGTTTGCCAAAGTGGAATAAACTATGTAAACTGAAACTTAAAAGAACTTATCCAATGGATAAAATAGGCTAAAATATAAAAAAAGTCAGCGTAAGCTGGCTTTTTTATACTGATTATAGAAAATAAGGTGGGGTGGCGCTTTTGTCAGAAGATATTTTAAAGAAAATTATAATTGAAATAAATAAAACAGAATCTATTGATGATAAGGAAATTAAAATTATAAGATTTCAATTTTTAAGGAAAAGTAATTTGTTGAAAGTGGTACTTAGAGGAAAAGAGTATTTGCTTAAAGACGAAGAGAAATTAGTGAAAAAAGCAATTAAGAATGTATTAAGGCTTAATGTTGATATAGATATATTATTCTATAAGGATGTATCAAATATTACTTTGGAACAGATAATTGAAAGTTACTGGCTAGATGTGGTTAAAGATATTATAAAAAAGACACCATTATCTAAAACATTGTTATTAACAGCAATAAAAGAAGTTAAAGATAATAGATTAGTGGTAAAAAACGGATATGATAAACTAACAGATCATCTTATAAAAAAAGATATTCCAAAAGATATTGCTACAAGTATAGAAGATATATTTGGAATGAATGTAAAAGTAGAGCTTATGTATGATAGTGAACTAGAAGTTAAGGATAGTTATGTAGAAAAAGATAAAGAACAAAAAGAATATATTAAAAATATATTAAATGGAAGAGAGCCAGGTAGCTCTAAACCAAAACAAGAATCTGTTGATAAACAAAAGAAAACTTATGAAAAGAAAGAATTTAAGAGAGAACCTAAAAGTGAAAATTCAATACTTGGAAGAAGCATAAGTTTAGAAGCTACGTCTATTAAAGATATTAATGAAACTTCAGGATATGTTGCAGTGCTTGGAGATGTATTTAAAACAGAAATTATAGAAACAAAAACAGGTAAGACAATACTTACATTCTTTATAACAGATTACGAAGGATCTATAGCAGTTAAATGTTTCTTAAAACCACAAGAAACAGAAGCTGTTTTAGAAAATGTTAAGAAGGGTCTTTATTGCAAGGTAAGAGGAGAAGCTATATATGATACCTATGCAAGAGAAGTTGTTATTATGGGCCGGGATATCCTAAGAATGAGTAAAATGGAAAGAATGGATGGATCAGAAGAAAAAAGAATTGAATTACATTGTCACACTAATATGAGTTCTATGGATGGTATTACATCAGTAACAAGAATAGTTGAAAGAGCTTCAAAATGGGGGCATCCAGCAATTGCAATTACAGATCATGGAGTGGTTCAGGCCTTTCCAGATGCTCAAATTGCTGCGAAAAAAAATAAGATAAAAGTTCTCTATGGGGTTGAAGGATATTTAGTTAATGACGGGATTCCTATAGCCTTAAATGATAAAGGGCAAAGCTTCAATGATGAGTATGTAATTTTTGATATAGAAACTACAGGGTTTTCACCAAAAAATAATAAAATAATTGAGATTGGTGCTATAAAGGTAGTTAATGGTGAAGCTGTAGATATGTTTAGTGCATTTGTATATCCACAATGTAAAATACCTTATAAAATTACTGAACTTACAGGTATTACGGATGAAATGGTTAGGGAAGCGAAAATTATTGATGAGGTTCTGCCAAAGTTTATAGAATTTGTAGGGGATAGTGTTGTAGTTGCACATAATGCAAGTTTTGATACAGGTTTCATTAAAAAAAATTGTAATGATTTAGATTTAGAATTTAATAATACAATTTTAGATACAGTAAATTTAGCAAGGTTTTTATACCCTGAACTTAAAAGAGTTAAGCTAAATATTGTTGCAAAGCATTTAGGGATATCCCTAGAAAATCATCATAGAGCTGTAGATGATGCAAAAGCTACTGCAGAAATATTATTAATATCATTTAAAAAGTTAAAAGAGGAAAATGAAATTAATGATTTATCAGCTTTAAATAAAGCCTTTTTAAGTAATGTAGATATTAAAAAGCAGAATACCTACCATATAATAATTTTAACTAAAACTCAACAAGGATTGAAAAACTTATATAAGTTAATATCAGAGGCTCATTTAGATAATTTCTTTAGAAAGCCAAGAACAAAAAAGAGCAGGCTTATGGAAATGAGGGAAGGTCTTATTATTGGAAGTGCTTGTGAAGGTGGAGAACTATATAAAGCGGTTTTAGATGGGAAAAGTGATGAACAATTAAAAGAAATAATAAGCTTTTATGATTATGTTGAAATTCAACCACTTGAAAATAATCAATATCTTATAAAAAAAGGTATTGTAAAAGATAATGAGGAGTTAAAGGCAATTAATAAAAGACTATATGAATTAGGAAAGCAATGTAATAAACCAACAGTTGCTACAGGAGATGTACATTTTCTAGATCCTAAAGATGAAGTCTATAGAAGAATTATAATGGGTGGTCAAGGATTCTCTGATGCAGATAATCAACCTCCACTATATTTAAAAACTACAGATGAAATGCTTAGAGAATTTTCATATTTAGGACCAGAAATAGCGAGAGAAGTAGTTATTAGAAATCCAAGAAAAATAGCAGATTCAATAGATGTGCTAAAACCAATACCAGATGAAACATATCCCCCTAAAATAGAAGGTGCAGAAGAAGACATTAAAAAAATGACTATGGATAAAGTACATTCTATTTATGGAAATCCACTTCCAGAGGTAGTTCAAAAAAGAATAGATAAAGAATTAAATTCAATTATTAATAATGGATATGCAGTTTTATACCTTATTGCCCAAAAACTTGTTGCAAAATCACTAGAAGATGGATATTTAGTAGGATCTAGAGGTTCTGTTGGGTCATCCTTTGTAGCAACAATGTCTGATATAACAGAGGTTAATGGGTTACCACCACATTATGTATGTCCGAATTGTCAAAAATCACAGTTCTTTATGGATGGATCTATAAGTTCTGGAGCAGATTTAGATGATAAAAATTGCCCAGATTGTGGAACCCTTTATGTAAAAGATGGTCATGATATTCCTTTTGAAACATTCTTAGGATTTGAAGGGGATAAGGAACCTGATATAGATTTAAACTTCTCTGGAGAATATCAGGGGATAGTTCATAAATATTGTGAAGTTTTATTTGGAACAGGATATGTATTTAAAGCTGGAACAATTGGAACTATAGCAGAAAAAACAGCTTATGGATTTGTTAAAAAATATTTGGATCAAAGAGGATTAGTTGTATCAAATGCAGAAATAGAAAGATTAACTCTTGGATGTACAGGGATAAAAAGAACAACAGGTCAACATCCAGGTGGAATCATGGTTGTACCACAGGATAATGAAATATACAATTTCACTCCAATACAACGTCCGGCAGATGATTCAGAATCGGAGATAACAACTACTCACTTTGATTATCATTCAATATCAGGTAGGCTTTTAAAACTTGATATATTAGGACATGATGATCCAACGGTGCTTAGGATGCTTCAAGATTTAACAGGTATTGATCCAAAAACAATACCACTTAATGATCCAAAGGTAATATCTTTATTTACTTCTCCAAAAGCATTAGGAGTTACAAGAGATGAACTAAAATGTGAAGTAGGTAGTTATGGATTGCCAGAGTTTGGAACAAAATTTGTTCGTGGAATGCTTGTAGATACACAACCAAAGAGTTTTGCTGATTTAGTTAGAATATCAGGGCTTTCCCATGGTACTGACGTTTGGCTAAATAATGCTCAATATTTTATTAAATCAGGAGATACAACTCTAAAAGATTGTATATCTACAAGAGATGACATTATGGTTTACCTTATGTATAAAGGCGTTGAACCTAAGAATGCCTTTACAATAATGGAAAGCGTAAGAAAAGGTAAGGGATTAACAGCAGATCACGAAGCTGAAATGAAGAGAAATGATGTGCCAGATTGGTATATAGAATCTTGTAGACGGATTAAATATATGTTTCCAAAAGGTCATGCAGTTGCTTATGTAATGATGGCAGTTAGAGTTGCCTACTTTAAGGTTTATTATCCAGAAGCATATTATGTAACATACTTTACAGTAAGAGCCGATGATTTTGATGCAGATCTTATTTGCAAAGGAGAAAGTGCAATAGAGGCAAAACTTGAAGAACTTTATGCCTTAGGTAATAAAGTTACGGTTAAGGATAAGGGAATGACAACAGTTTTAGAATTATCTTATGAACTATATAAAAGAGGATTTAAAATGTTAAAGGTTGATATATATAAATCTCATGCTACTAAATTTATTATAGAAGATGGCAAAATAAGACCTCCAATGGATGCACTTGAAGGAGTTGGCTCAAATGCTGCTAAAAGTATAATGGAAGCTAGAGCTGATGGCGAATTTATATCAAAAGAAGATATAAGAATGAGAAGTAAAGCATCTAAAACTGTAATAGAAGCATTAAGCAATCATGGCTGTTTAGAAGGCTTGTCAGATACTAATCAACTTTCTTTATTTTAATATAAATTTTTAATATATATAACATTGTGCATAAATAATATATATTGAGGGAAAGTAATATTGAAAGCTGTGCTTAAATTATAACTCTTAAAACCTTGTATTTATTAGTAAACTATGTTAACATGGTCAAAGACGTGATTTACTAATAGCTAGAGAATTAAGAGTGGGGATGTAATCACCCACTCTTTCTATTTAAACGCAACTACTAGCTAGTTGCGTTTTTGTATATATTTTCTGGAAATCATATCTATTAAAATTGAATATAGAAGAAGGAGGATTAAGATGAGAAATGATGCCTTAATACAAAAAATTGATAAAATAGTAAGACCAATAGCCCATGAGTTAAATTATGAAATTTATCATATTGAATACATTAAAGAAGATGGAGAATATTATTTAAGAATATATATAAATAATGAAGAAGGCATTGCTTTATCAGATTGTGAAAAACTTTCAAGAGCAGTAAGTGAAATCATGGATACAGAAGATCCTATTGAAGAGGCTTACTTCCTAGAAGTATCTTCACCTGGATTAAACAGAGAATTATTTACAGAAGACCATTATAAAAATAGTATTGGTAAAGAAGTGTTAATAACATTTACTACACCTCTTGATGAAAAAACAAAGGTTATAGGAATACTAAAAGAAGTTACTGAAGATTTTCTTATTATTGAAGCAAAAAAAGAAGAAATAGTAGAGTCAAAAACAAAGGCAAAAGCAAGAGCGAAAGCAGAAGCTGAAGCTGGAGTAAAAGAAGAAGCTGCTGAATTAGTAACAGTTTCAAAAGACAAAATTAAGTCAGCCAATTTAGAAGGGGAAATATAATAAGGAGGATATAGATATGAACCAAGAGTTTATAGGTGCTCTTAAAGAAATAGTTACTGATAAAGGAATAAGCGCAGATTTAGTCTTCACTACAATTGAAGATGCTTTATTTGCTGCATATAAGAAAAATTATGCAAATGCGACAACAACAGCGCAAAATGTAAAAGTAACTATGAATAGAGAAACAGGGGAAATACATGTTTATGCTCAAAAAGTAGTAGTTGAGGATGTATATGATGAAGTAACAGAAATATCAATAGAAGAAGCTAAAGCAATGAGTGTTAGATATGACCTTGATGATATAGTGGATTTTGAAGTTACTCCAAAGAACTTTGGAAGAGTAGCTGCGCAACTTGCAAAAGGTGTAGTAACTCAAAGAATAAGAGAAGCAGAAAGAACAATTGTTTACTCTGAATACAAAGAAAAAGAATATGATATAATTACAGGTACAATTTTAAGACAAGATAAAGGTAATGTATTTGTAAACTTAGGTAGAATCGAAGGTGCTATAGGTCAAAACGAACAAATACCTGGCGAAGAATATAAGTTTAACGAAAAGTTAAAACTATATGTGGTAGAAGTTAAGAATACTTCAAAAGGTGCTCAAGTATTAGTTTCAAGAACTCATCCAGGCTTAGTTAAAAGATTATTTGAATTAGAAGTTCCTGAAATATTCCAAGGTGTTGTAGAAATAAAAAGTATTTCAAGAGAAGCTGGTTCAAGAAGTAAAATAGCTGTTTACTCAAATGATGAAAATGTAGACCCAATGGGAGCTTGTGTTGGTCCTAAGGGGATAAGAGTTCAAAATATAGTAAATGAGTTACAGGGTGAAAAAATTGATATAATAAAATGGAGCAAGGATCAAGGCGAACTTATAGCAAATGCTTTAAGTCCAGCTAAAGTTTTAAGTGTTGAAGTTAAGGAAGATTGTAAATCAGCTAAAGTAGTAGTTGATGATAATCAACTTTCACTAGCAATAGGTAAAGAAGGCCAAAATGTTAGACTTGCAGCTAAGTTATGTGGATGGAAAATAGATATAAAAAGTAAGACTCAAGCAGATGCAATAAAAGCAGAAGACTCTAAAGGTACAGATTTAGCTAATGAAACAACTGAAGATTTGGCAGAATAGGAGGGGTTTTTATGAAAGTAAAGAAAATTCCTTTAAGAATGTGCACAGGATGTATGGAAATGAAACCTAAAAAGGAACTTATCAGAGTTGTAAAAAGTCCTGAAGGAGAAGTTTCTGTAGATTTAACTGGTAAAAAATCAGGAAGAGGAGCATATGTATGCAAAAATACGCAATGCTTAGAAAAGGCCTTCAAAGCTAAAAGACTTAGTAGAAACTTAGATACCGCTATAAGTGAAGAGGTATATAATAGATTAAGGGAAGAGATAATAAATGAATAAATTTTTTAATTTTTTAGGTTTAGCAAAAAGGTCTAGTAATGTAATTGAAGGATATAGTAAATGCAATGAACAAAGAAATAGAAGAGACCTTTTTCTATTTATAATAACAGGGGAAGCTTCTGATAAATCAAGAAGTAAGTTTGTTAAACATTGCGAATTCAAAAAGATACCTTGTATTCAAGATTTCTCAAAAGAAGAGATTGGAAGTGCAATAGGTAGAGAAGAGATAAAGATACTAGCCATAGCAGATAAGAGTATGGCCGAAAAGCTTATTTCTTTATATGAAGAAGAAAAAGCTTAAAATTAACCGGGGGTGATTTTATTGTCAAAAATTAGAGTTTATGAATTGGCAAAGGAATTAGAAATAAGTTCAAAGAAACTTATTACTTTATTAATGGAAGAATTTAGTGTAGACGTAAAGAATCATATGAGCGTTCTTGAGGACGAAGATGTTGATTTAATAAAAGAATTATTAGGAACTAGTGAAGATGGTGAAAAGAAAAACATCGTTGACGAATATGAAGATGAATTAGCAGAACAAGTTAATAATGTTGCTAAGAAAAAGAAAAGAAAAAGAGACGATGAAGAGGAAGAAAACATAAGTATGGGAGAAGGCGGTTCTGGAGTTATAGAAATGGGTGATACAATCACTGTTAAAGAACTTTCAGAAAAACTTTCTAAACCAGTAATTGATGTTATAAGAACATTAATGTTTACAGGCGTTATGGCTGGAGTTAACCAAGAAATTGATTTTGCTACAGTAGAAAAAGTTTGTGAAAAGTATGAATGTTTACTTGCAAGAAAGCAAGAAAGAGAAAAATTAGATGAGGTTATCGAAGAAGAAGAAGAAGTAGTTACAGAAAATCTTAAAAAGAGACCTCCAATTATAACAGTAATGGGTCACGTAGATCACGGTAAGACTTCATTATTAGATGCTATAAGAAAAGCAAAAGTTACAGAATCAGAAGCTGGTGGAATAACTCAACATATAGGTGCTTATACAGTAACTTTAAATGGAGAAAAAATCACATTTTTAGATACTCCAGGACATGAAGCTTTCACAGCTATGAGAGCTAGAGGAGCACAAATAACTGATATAGTTATTTTAGTTGTAGCAGCAGACGATGGAATAATGCCACAAACTAAAGAAGCTATAGATCACTGTAAGGCTGCTAAAGTGCCAATGATTGTTGCAATAAACAAAATGGATGCAGCTGGTGCTAACATAGATAAAGTTAAACAAGAATTAACTGAGTTTGGACTTGTATCAGAAGATTGGGGTGGAGATACTTTAATTCTACCTGTATCAGCTAGAACTGGTGAAAATGTTGAAAGTTTACTTGAAATGTTATTATTAACAGCTGAAATGCAAGAATTAGTTTCAGATGCAACAAGAAAAGCTAAGGGTACTGTTATAGAATCTAAACTTGATAAGGGTAGAGGTGCTGTTGCAAGTTTACTTGTTCAAAGCGGTACATTAAAAGTTGGAGATTCAATATTAGTTGGTTCAACTTATGGAAGAATCAGAGCGATGTTTGATGATAGAGGAAACAAAATAGAAGAGGCTGGCCCATCAGTGCCTGTAGAAGTTTTAGGACTTTCAGAAGTTCCAGTAGCTGGAGACAGATTTAACGTAGTTAAAGATGAAAAGACAGCAAGAAACTTAGCAGAAACTAGAAAGCAAAAGCTTAAAGATGCAAGTTTCCAAGCATCTACAAGAGTATCACTTGAAGATCTTTATAGCCAAATAAAAGAAGGTAGTGTAAAAGAACTTAGTGTTATAGTTAAAGCGGACGTTCAAGGTTCAGTTCAAGCTATAACAACATCTCTTGAAAAACTATCAACTGATGATGTAAAGGTTAGAGTTATTCGTGGTGGAGTTGGAGCTATTACAGAAACAGATATAACACTTGCTACTGCTTCAAACGCTTTAGTAATTGGGTTTAATGTAAGACCTGACTTAAATGCTTCAGTACTTGCAGAAAAAGAACATGTTGATATAAAGAGCTATAGAATTATATATGATGCTATAGAAGATGTTAAATCAGCTATGATTGGAATGCTTGATCCTGAATATAAAGAAGTTATAAATGGTAAAGCAGAAGTAAGATTAGTTTATAAGATTTCAAATGTTGGAACAATAGCAGGTTGTTATGTTATAGATGGTAAAATCTTAAGAAATGCTGATTGTAGAATAATAAGAGATGGAATAGTTATAGTAGAAACTAAACTTGCATCATTAAAGAGATTTAAAGATGATGTTAAGGAAGTTGCTAAGGGTTATGAATGTGGTCTTAATGTTGAAAGATTTAATGATATTAAAGATGGAGATATTATAGAATCTTATTCAATGGAAGCAATTAAAAGAAAAGAGCTTTAAAAGAGGTGATTTAAATGGCTAATTATAGAGGCGGAAGAATCGATGAAGAAGTTAGAAGAGAAGTTAGTAAAATAATTAGAGATGAAATAAAAGATCCAAGAATGACTGCGATGGTTTCAGTAACATCTGTTAAAGTTACTAAGGATTTATGCTATGCGAAGGTGTTTGTTAGTATTTTTGGGAAAAGTGAAGAAGAAAAGAAAAATACTTTTGAAGCACTTAAAAGAGCTAGCGGATATATAAGAAAAGAAATAGGCATAAGGATTAATCTAAGACATAATCCTCAAATAATCTTTGAAATTGATGAATCTCTTGATAGAGGATTAAGAATTGAAGAGTTATTAGGAAAGGCTAAAGGAAAGTAGTATGTCACTTAGAGATATTAGCATACAAATAAATAATGCAGAAAAAATAGGTATTACCTACCATGTGTCACCAGATGGTGACGCTGTAGGTAGTGCACTTGGATTATTAAATGGTCTTAGATTTTTAGGTAAAGATGTATATTTAATTTCAAAAGATATTATTAGTGATAGTCTAAGATATCTTAAATCTTCAGAAGAAGGGGACGGAGAAACAATAGTCCCAACTAAAGATACAGATATGGTTATTGTTTTAGATTGTGGAAGTTTTGAAAGGATTTCAGCAGATTTAAAGAAATTCAAAGGAGAAATAGTTAATATAGATCATCATATTACAAATGATCATTATGGTGATATTAATTATGTAGATCCGAAAGCTGCAGCAACTGCAGAAATAGTTTTTGAACTACTAGAATTCCTAGGAATAGATTTTAATGAAAAAACAGAAACTACTTTAGATGTAGGTACATGTCTTTATACTTCAATAGTTACTGATACTGGAGCATTTAGACATTCAAATGTAACTTTTAGAACTCATACAATAGCGGCAAGGCTAAAAAAAATAGGTGTAAACAATACATTTATTTACACAAGCCTTTTCGATAATAAAAGCTTTAATAAAATGAAGCTAATAGGAAGAGCCTTAACTGATATGGAACTTTTATTAGATAATAAAGTAGCTATAATACAAATTACAGAATCTCTTGTGAAAGACCTAGGTTTGCTAAATCATGATACATCAGATATAATTTCCTTTGCATTACAGATAAAAGGTGTAGAAATCGCTGTATTGATAAAAGAAGCAGAAGATGGAGCTAAAGCAAGTCTTAGATCTAAAAATAATTTTGATGTAAGAAAAATTGCCGAAAGTTTAGGCGGTGGCGGTCATATTAAGGCTGCTGGTGTTAAAATTAAGGATGTTACAATAAAACAAGCAAGAGAGAAAATAATAGAAGCAATCGAAAGTGCCATGAATTAATGAACGGGGTAATTAACGTATTTAAAAACAAAGGAATGACTTCCTTTGATGTGGTAAGAAAAATTAAAAAGATTGCTAATACAGGTAAGGTTGGACATACAGGGACTCTAGACCCAGAGGCTACTGGTGTTCTGCCTATTTGTATTGGAAGAGCTACTAAAATAATAGATTATATAATGAATTCAGAAAAGGTATATGTTGTAGAGTTTAAACTAGGAGTTAAAACTACTACTTATGATTTAGAGGGAGATATTACTGAAGAGATGGATCCCACACATCTAAGTTATGAGGAAATATTAAAGGCTGTAAATGATTTTAAGGGGGGATACCTTCAAGTACCTCCAATGTATTCTGCACTTAAGCAAAATGGAGTTAGACTTTATACTCTTGCAAGGCAAGGTATAGAAGTTGAAAGAGAAGGTAGACCTATAACAATTTATAATATAGAAGATATTGAAATAAATAACCCTTATGTAAAGATGAAAGTTACTTGCTCAAAAGGAACATATATAAGAAGCTTATGTTATGATATTGGTGAAGTCTTAAATGTTGGAGCAACAATGTCAGATCTTAAAAGAAGTAAAACATCTGTTTTTGAAGAGGGAGAATCAATAAACATTGAGGACCTTACAGAAGAAAACATTGGGAATTATATCATTTCAATAGAAGAAGCATTACAAATGTATAGCAAACTTACAGTAAGCAATGATTATACAAAACTATTAATAAATGGTGTTAGACTTTGTGATAATAGATTTACAAAGGATACAGTTATAATAGATAAGCTTTATAGAGTTTATGATGAAGATGATAACTTTATAGGCCTTGGTAAAAAAGATGACCGAGGATTTAAAATACAAAAGCTATTAAATAATTAGGAGATATTTATATGATATTATTAGATGATATTATTATAAAAGAAAATAATAAAGCTAATTATGTTGCTTTAGGAAGTTTTGATGGCCTTCATGTGGGGCATTTATCACTTATACGTAAGGCTATTTATGTAGCTAAAGAACGTAATGGAAATAGTATGGTTTTTACATATAAAAATCATCCTCTTTCTATTATAAAGCCTGAGTTTGCTCCAAAATTTATAATGAATTTACAATATAAGCTAGAGTGTTTAAAAAATGAGAATGTAGATGTTGTAGTAATTAGAACATTTACTAAAGAGTTTATGCGAATGTCTCCAGAAGAATTTGTAAGAATTCTTTCAGTTGATTATAACGTAAAGGGTATTATAGTAGGATTTAATTTTAAGTTTGGACATAAAAATGAAGGTGATATAGAGCTTCTTAAAAACCTAAAAGAAAAGTATGGATATGAATTGTGGGTTATAGATCCTTTGAAATATAAGGAAGGAGTAATAAGTAGCACAAGAATTAGAAAAAGTATTCTAGAGGGTAAAGTAAATGAAGCAAGAAATATGCTATCAAGACCTTATAGTATTCGTGGAAAGGTTAACCATGGTAAAAAACTTGGAAGAACAATAGGTTTCCCAACAGCAAATTTAGGATTTGATGAAAGAATGGTTATTCCAAAAATCGGGGTATATTATACTAATGTTATTTGGAATAATAGTATTTTTAAAGGAATTACATCTGTTGGGCATAATCCTACAGTAAATGGGCAAGACTTAACTATAGAAACATATATTTTAGAGTTTGATAGTGAAATCTATGGACAAGAGATAGAAGTCTTATTCTTAGAACGGATAAGAGATGAAAAAAAATTCCAGTCTTTAGATGCATTAGTAGAAAAACTTAAAAAAGATAAAGAATTTGCAATAAAGAGTAAAATCTTTATAAAAAATATAAAATTTTAATTTACAACTAGTTTTTGTTTTGATATAATAACTAGTGGATAACCTAATTCTAAGATCTGAGATACAATCTTTTTTCATGGATTTAGGGGATAATTATACGGAGGTGCCAATTATGGACGCAATAAGAAAATTAGAAATTATCAAAGAACACGGAAGAAGTGAAGGAGATACTGGATCTGCAGAGGTTCAAATAGCTCTATTAACTGAAAGAATAAATTCATTAACAATGCATTTAAAAATGCACAAGAAAGATCATCACTCAAGAAGAGGTCTTTTAATGATGGTTGGACAAAGAAGAGGATTCTTAAACTACTTAATAGCACAAGATATCGAAAGATATAGAGCTATAATCCAAAAGTTAAATCTAAGAAGATAATTTTTAGAGCGGTTTTACCGCTCTATTATTTTAAAAAAACAAAATAAGTATCTGAAAAAAGATAACAGTTTAGATATACTATAATATATTTAAGGTTATACATGATTTTAAATACACAATTTCTATTTACGGTTATTTTTTGTCAGATACCTAATATTTAGAGGAACCAGAAGGGAGGTTGCAAAATGAATAACATGTTAAAAACTAATATAGCAGGAAGAGAAATGAAGATTGAGTTTGGTAACATAGGAAAGTTGTCAAATGTTGCAATGTTCATGAGTTATGGAGATACTGTAATATTAACTAATGTTAATGCTTCAGAAAAACCAAGAGCAGGTATAGATTTCTTTCCACTTAGCGTAGAATATGAAGAAAGATTATATTCAGTAGGAAAAATACCTGGTGGATTTATAAAAAGAGAAGGAAGACCTTCAGAAAACTCTATTCTTGCAGGAAGAGCTGTTGATAGACCTTTAAGACCTTTATTCCCAAGTGGGTACAGAAATGACGTGCAAGTTGTTTGTACAGTAGTATCTGTAGAAAAAGATAATGCACCAGAAATTTTAGCAACAAATGCAGCATCTATGGCATTATGTTTATCAAGTATTCCGTTCACAACACCTGTTGCAACGGTAATGGTAGGGCTTATAGATGGAAACTTTATTTTAAATCCAACATCAGCAGAAAGAGAATTAAGTCAAATGGAATTAACTGTTTGTACAACTAGTGAAAGAGTAATGATGATAGAAGCTGGTGGAAACGAAATTCCTGAAGAAGTTATGATAAATGCAATAAAGTTTGGTTTTGAAAGTGCTCAAGCAATAATTAAATTCCAAGAAGAAGCAGTAGCTAAATTTGGAAAAGTTAAAATGACACCAGATTATTACAAACCAGATGCAGATTTTAAAGCTGAAGTTGAGGCTTTTGCAAAAGCTATGGTTAAAGAAGCAATGTGGATAACTGATAAAGATGCAAGAAATGCAGCTATGGATATTGTAAATGCAAAGGTTGCAGAAGAATTTAATGAAAAATATGCAGATAAATTAAGTGACTTAAAAGAAATTATGTACAATATGCAAAAGTATGTTGTTAGAGATATGTTACTAAATCATAGAAGAAGACCAGGTGGAAGAGATTTTGATAAAGTTAGACAAATAGATTGTGAAGTAAATATACTTCCAAGAACTCACGGTACAGGATTGTTTACTAGAGGATTAACTCAAGTATTAACAGTAGCAACATTAGGTTCAGTTGGAGATTTCCAAATATTAGATGGTATTAGTGGTAAAGATTCAAAGAGATACATGCATCACTATAACTTCCCAGCTTATTCAGTAGGAGAAGTAAGACCACTAAGAGGACCTGGTAGACGTGAAATAGGTCATGGTGCACTAGCTGAAAGAGCTTTAGTACCACTAATTCCTTCAGAAGAAGACTTCCCATACACTATTAGATTAGTATCAGAAGTATTAAGTTCAAATGGATCAACTTCACAAGCTTCAGTTTGTGGTAGTACACTTGCTCTATTAGATGCTGGAGTGCCTCTTAAGAGACCAGCTGCAGGTATTGCAATGGGACTTATAACTTCAGATGATCTAACTAAAGAAGAAGTTTTAACTGATATCGAAGGTATAGAAGATTTCTTTGGAGATATGGACTTTAAGGTAGCAGGTACTACTGAAGGAATTACTTCCATTCAAGTAGATACTAAAATTGCAGGGTTAAGCTTTACTATTATAGAAAATGCTATTAACGGTGCAAGAACTGCAAGACTTCTTATCTTAGATAAGATAAATGCATGTCTGCCAGCACCAAGAAGTGAAGTTTCTCTTCATGCTCCTAAAACAGTAACAATAAACATCAATCCAGAAAAAATAAGAGATGTAATTGGAGCTGGTGGAAAGATTATAAATAAAATTATAGCTGAAACTGGAGTTAAGATTGATATTAAAGAAGATGGTTCAGTATTCGTATCATCACCAGAACATGAAGGTGTAGATAAGGCTATAAAAATCATTGAAGGTATAGTAAAAGAAGCTAAAGTTGGAGAAATTTACTTAGGTAAAGTAATTAAAATTGCAGCTTTTGGTGCCTTTATAGAAATACTTCCTAATAAAGAAGGCTTATGCCATATTTCTAAGTTAGCTAGGGAAAGAGTAAACAAGGTTGAAGATGTTGTTGCAGTTGGAGATGAGATTTTAGTTAAAGTAACTGAAGTAGATAACCAAGGAAGAATAAATCTTTCAAGAAAAGATGCTCTACCAGAAGAAGTAGAAGAAGTAAAAGAAGTAAAAGAAGTATCGGATAAAGAATAGTTATATATATATATATATAAAAGGGCAATTTATTGCCTTTTTTTCTTTATATAGAATAATTTTAATGCTTTTTAAATAAACTAAGGGAAGCTGAAAGAAAACAAATTAAAAAGATGAAATAAGACTGAATAGGAGGACTTTATGTATAATTTATATACGTTAAAAAATGGACTAAGAATAGTTACTGAATATATAGAACATGTTAATTCTGTAAGCGTTGGAGTAATGGTTCAAAATGGTTCTAGGAATGAGAAACCAGAAGTAAATGGTATATCACACTTTATTGAACACATGTTTTTTAAAGGTACCGATAAAAGAACTGCGAAAGAAATAGTCGGAGATATTGAAAATGTAGGAGGGCAAATAAATGCATTCACAAGCAAGGATGCAACTTGTTATTATGTTAAGGCACTAAATACTCATTTAGACCTTTCGCTAGATGTATTATCAGATATGATATTACATTCAAAGTTTGATCCAGAAGAAATAGAAAAAGAAAAAGGCGTAGTAATTGAAGAAATAAATATGAGTGAAGATACTCCAGAAGATGTATTAGATGATCTTCATTCAAAAGCTATTTTTGGAGAAAATTCTCTTGCTAGACCTATTCTTGGGACTATAGATAAAGTTAAATCTTTTAACAGAGAAAAAATAGTAGATTTTATTTATAATCACTATACTCCACATAACTCAGTCTTATCAATTTGTGGTAAGTTTGATGAAAAAGAGTTAAATTATTTAATAGAAAAATATTTTTCAAAGTGGGAAAGTAGTAAAATATATGTTCCAGAGTATGATACTCCAATTCTATTAAATGATAGTAAGTATGCAGAAAAGAAAATAGAACAACTTCATATTGATTTAGGGTTAAAAGGATTACCTTATGCTCATGAAAAAGGATATGCATTAGTATTATTAAATAATATATTTGGTGGTGGAGCATCTTCAATTTTATTCCAAAAAGTAAGAGAAGAACTTGGCTTATGCTATACTGTTTATTCATACCCACGACCTTATAAAGGAGTAGGTGTTTTTAATATATATACAAGTCTTAGCAAACAATATGCAGATAAAGCTTTATCAGTAATAGATAGAGAACTTAAATTGTTTGCAAATGGTGGAATATCAAAAGAACTTTTAGATATAAATAAAGAAAAAATTAAAGCTAGTTATATATTAGGTTTAGAAAGTACTGCTTCAAGAATGTTCGCAAATGCTAAATGTGTAATGCTTCAAAATAAAATAAAAACTCAAGAAGATGTTATAAATAGAATTAACAATATAAATAATGATGACATAGAATATGTCCTTGAGGAATGTTTTAAACCAGGAATTATTAGTACAGCTTATGTAGGTCAAAAAGTAGATTACAAAAAATTAAATACTATAGTTAATAATAGTAAGGAAGCTTATGATAATAGTAGCAAAATTGCGAAAATTAAGATATAATATATAATAATAATAATTGGTAATAAAATACTTTCTTATAACATAATATTTACTTAGGGATTTGAAAAAAATAACAAGTCAAGGTGAGATGTATGCTTAAAATATACTAGCATATTGGCTTATTATTTTTTGAATATGAATTAGGATAATAAGGAGGTATGTTTTATGAGAAAGCAAGATTATTATGAAGAAGAAAAGAGAGACAGTAAGTATAGATTGCTTAGTGAACTTGAGAGGTATGAAATTTTTAATACTGAAGAGGCCGAAAAGTATGATACTCAGCAAGCCTTGGATTTTATTATTGATGAAAAAGGAAATTTGCAATTTATTATTGCAGCTGTTTCAGGGAGCAAAAATGGATTTTTTGGTGGACGGGAGTATGTTGAAATTCCTTGGGGCTACGTTACAAAGGTTGGGGCCAATGTAATTGTAGTGTCTGCAGAAAAAGATAGGATTAAACGTGTAAGATCATAAAAGGGGGCGTAGTACTTGAAAATTATCGTGCAAAAGTTTGGAGGTACATCAGTATCTTCAGATGAAAGAAGAAAGCAAGTAGTAGCAAAAGTTAAAGGTGCAATAGAAAATGGCTATTCACCAGTTGTTGTTGTTTCTGCAATAGGAAGAAAAGGAGCACCTTATGCTACAGATACATTATTATCATTAGTTGATGATGATTTTAAAAAGAAAAATAAGCAAGCCACAGATATGTTAATGTGTTGTGGTGAAATTATTAGTTCTGTAGTTATGAGCAATACACTGTATGAAGCTGGAATGTTAGCAGTTCCATTAACTGGTGGGCAGGCTGGTATAATTACAAATGATGCATTTACAGAGGCTCAATTCATAGATAGTAAAACTAAGATAATAACAGAAATTCTTGAAGCTGGAAAAATTCCAGTTGTTACAGGGTTCCAAGGAATAACAAAAGAAGGTTATTTTACAACACTTGGAAGAGGGGGAAGTGATACCTCAGCATGTATATTAGGAGTTGCTCTAGGAGCAGAAGAAATAGAAATATATACAGATGTTGATGGTATAATGACAGCTGATCCTAGAATTGTAGACAATGCATCATTAATAGATGTAATAAGTTATAATGAAGTTTTTCAGCTAGCGGATCAAGGGGCCAAGGTGATTCATCCAAGAGCTGTAGATGTGGCAAGAAGAGGTAATATTCCTGTATTAATTAAAAATACAATGAATGATTGTAAAGGTACATTAATAAATAGCTTTGGTTCAGACCATGAAAATACAGCTATTTCAGGAATAACTCATTTAAGTAATAGAACACAGGTTTCGGTTAAACTTGCAGATAATAAAGGAGAGTCTAAATATAGAAATCTTTTAGATATTTTAGCAGATAATAAAATAAGTTTAGACCTAATTAATATATTTCCATCAGAGCAAATATTCACAATAGATTGCGATGAGAAAGAAAAACTTAATAGTGTATTAAATGAAGCAGGTATAGAATTCACTACTATAGAAAATTG
Source organism: Clostridium gasigenes (assembly GCF_017348895.1). NCBI lineage: Bacteria > Bacillati > Bacillota > Clostridia > Eubacteriales > Clostridiaceae > Clostridium > Clostridium gasigenes. The sequence goes on along the minus strand of NZ_CP071376.1, from coordinate 3,645,602 downwards.
TAGTACTATAGCAATGGTTGGATTTGGAATGACTGGGGTACCAGGAATTATGGCTAAAATTATGGCTACTTTAAGTGAACACGATATAGAAGTTTTACAAACAGCAGATTCTCATATGACAATTTGGTGTTTAATACACTCAGGAAAAGTAGTAGAAGCAACAAATTTATTACACAAAGTATTTAAATTAGGAGTTTTTAATGACTAAGGAATATTAAAAGAAATAAGTAATTATATTTTAGTGTATTTTGATTTTTTATTTAGTTAATCATCCTAATGGACATTTAAATATGTAATATTTTTTGCGAAATATAGAATAAAAAAATCTCTCCTGTGCAAAATAAGAATATACAGGAGGGATTTTTTTATGGATAAATATAATAACATAAATTCAGCGAACCGTGAAAATGAAGAGATAAAAGAAAATTTATCAGAATCAAAGGTAAAAATAGAACAAATAAAAGAGTTTGGAAATACAAATGGTATTGGAGATGATCAAAGAGTCCAAATACTTCCTATAATAGGGCAAATAGAAGGTCATATGGTATTGCCTCCACAAACAAAAGCAACTAAATATGAACACGTAATACCTCAATTAATATCTATAGAACAAAATGAAAAAGTTAAAGGTGTTCTTATTGTATTAAATACTGTTGGTGGAGATGTTGAAGCTGGTCTTGCTATATCAGAGATGATAAGTTCATTATCAAAACCTACAGTATCAATAGTAATAGGAGGAGGTCACTCCATAGGAGTGCCACTTGCAACCTCATCAAATTATTCTTTTATTACTCCATCAGCAACTATGATAATTCATCCAATAAGAATGAATGGTTTTGTAATCGGAGTAGCTCAAACATTTAATTACTTTAAAAAAATGCAAGAAAGAATAGATGACTTTATTATAAGAACTTCCCAAATAGATGGTGATGAATTAAGGAAAATGATGTTAAAATCAGATGAATTATTAAATGATATGGGAACTATATTAATAGGTAAGCAAGCTGTGGAATGTGGACTTATAAATGAAGTTGGTGGAATTAAAAATGCTATTGATAAGTTAAATGAACTTATTAAACAAAAAGAAGAGAAAAATAAAATAGACTAGTATATTGACTAGTTATTTTTCAAAATAACTTAGACATTGCAAAAAAAATATAAAGATACTGACTTATTATTTATTTGGAGATGAATTGCTAAAATTGAAAAAATATCTTGAAGTAGTAGCTGAATTTGAAATTAAATACAAATTCAGCTTATTTTTAGTGGAATAATAATAAATTTGTTTGCACTTTCATAGATAAAGTTTATAATATACTATGTAAAGAATTTGTTCCCAATAAGTGGATAAAGATATAATATGTAGTGCGAGGTGATAAAGTGGCTAGGGTTAATAGTAAAAATACTAAGGGTAAAAAAGGTCGCAAAAATATTGTAGACAAAAAAAGTGAGACTACAAATGGAGATATTAAAGGTATTATTTATATAGCGGTTGGAATTTTATTAGCTGTTGCTATTTATACATCATGGGCAGGAGCTTTATCTGTGTTTGCAAAAAAAATAATATATAATTTAATTGGTGTTGGAGCATTTATACTTCCAGCATTTTTAATTTATTTTGGAGTAGATAGTATAATATCAAAAGGCAGTATAAAATTTAGCAGAAGACTAGTTGGAACAACATTAGTTGTATTAATGTTAATATTATTATGTGCAACAACAAAACTAAATACAACAGATAACGTTGGTAGTTTTGGCGAGTCTTTGAAAAAAATAATGATAAGTGATGGAGAAATTCATGGAGGCTTTTTTGGCCATCTTATGGCATATCCATTAAGCAAAATGCTAGGATTTATAGGAGCCTATGTTTTATATATAGCAGTTGGATCTATAGGAACTATATTAGTGTTTGACATAACCTTATATGATATAATAATGTACTTTAAAGGCGATGTATCAGATGAAAAGAAAATAAAAGCATCTAAAAAAGAATATAATAGTGAAGAATTAGAGGTAAAGAAAAAGAAAGTTAAATCTGATTTTATAGATGTTGTTCCTAAGGACAAAAACCGTGATGAGTTTATCCAAGGTATAAATAATAAAATTAAAATATTGGATTTTATTAAAAGCTCATCCTTAGATGATGATAAAACAATGGAAGAAGTTGCAGTTGAAGGCGATAAAAATAATCCGTTTAACATTGAAATCTATGAAGAGGAAAAGTTGGAGGTAGCACCATTAATAGAAGTTGTAGATAAAGTTACTAGTAAAGGTGAAGAAAAACATAAAAAGAAAGAAAAGTTACCAAATGAAGTTAAAGAAGTTGTTACTAAAGAAATAGAAGAAAGTATTATAGGTGAGAAAGAAGTACGAGTAAAAAAAGTTTACTTACATCCATCAGTAGAGTTATTAAATATAAATTCAAAAATGAAATTAAGAAGTGAAGATAAAAAAGAACTTATTGAAAGTGCGAATAAGTTAGAAGGAATATTAAATGATTTTGGAGTAGATGGAAAAGTAGTTCAAGTAACAAAGGGGCCATCAGTAACAAGATTTGAACTTCAACCAAGTCCTGGAGTTAAGGTTTCTAAATTTGTAAATCTTCAAGATGATATAGCACTAGGTCTTGCTGCAAGTGGAGTTAGAATGGAAGCTCCAATACCTGGTAAATCAGCAATTGGAATAGAAGTTCCAAATAAAAAGCAAACAGCCGTATTTTTAAGAGAAGTACTAGATTCTAAAGAATTTATAAATTCAGATAATAAGTTGGCATTTGCACTTGGAAAAGATATAGCAGGTAAATGCATTGTTGGGGATATTACTAAAATGCCTCATACATTAATAGCGGGTGCTACAGGGTCAGGTAAATCTGTTTGTATAAATACATTAATAGTAAGTTTAGTGTATAAATACTCACCTGAAGAAGTTAGATTGCTTATGATTGATCCAAAGGTTGTAGAACTTAGTGTGTATAATGGAATACCACATCTATTGATACCAGTTGTTACAGATCCCAAAAAGGCTGCTGGAGCATTAAATTGGGCTGTAAATGAAATGACAAAGAGATATAAACTTTTTGCAGATTTATCAGTAAGGAATATAGAGTCTTATAATTCGTTATTTGATAAGGGTATTACAGAAGAAAAACTACCTTATATTGTAATAATAGTAGATGAACTTGCAGATTTAATGATGGCTTGTCCAAATGATGTAGAAGAATATATATGTAGATTAGCTCAAATGGCAAGAGCAGCTGGAATGCATTTGATAATTGCAACTCAAAGACCATCTGTAGACATAATTACAGGAGTTATTAAAGCAAATATTCCATCTAGAATATCATTTGCAGTTTCATCAGGTATAGATTCAAGAACTATATTAGACTCAGTAGGCGCTGAGAAGCTTTTAGGAAGAGGGGATATGCTTTATTACCCTACAGGAGCAAGTAAGCCTTTGAGAGTACAAGGAGCCTTTATATCAGAGGAAGAAGTAGAGAAGGTTGTTTCTAATATAAAGGACAGAGGCGAAGAGGTTGATTATCAAGAAGCAATAATAGAACATATAAATAATGGTGGCAAAAGTAGTTCTAAAGAAGAGGATGAAGATGGTGGAGATGAATTAATAGATGAAGCAATTAAAATAGTTGTAGAATATAATCAAGCATCAACTTCTTTTGTTCAAAGAAGACTTAGAGTAGGATTTAATAGAGCTTCTAGAATAATGGATGAATTAGAAGAAAGAGGGATTATTTCTCCAAAAGATGGAAGTAGACCTAGACAGGTACTAGTTAATAAAGAAGAAATAGCTGTAGAAGAGTAAAAAAACTTGTAAATTTTAAATCATTACTTTAAAATAAATTTAGGAATATTAAATATGATAAATAAAAATATTTTGAGTTTTTTAAAATATGTTTAATACACAACATAGGAGGAAATAAAGTTTGGAAAAATATAAAGTTGGAATGATAAGCCTTGGGTGCGATAAAAATAGAGTGGATTCAGAATTAATGCTAGGATCAATTAATAAGCATTATGAAATAACTAATGATCCTAAGAATGCAGATATAATAATAGTAAATACATGTGGGTTTATAGAAAAAGCAAAACAGGAGTCTATAGACACAATTCTTGAAATGGCAGAGTATAAACAAAAACATAAGTGCAAAATGTTAATAGCCACAGGGTGTTTAATTCAAAGATATGGTGATGAATTAATGGAATCTATGCCTGAGATAGATATATTAATGGGCGTTAATGATTATATGAAAATACATAAATTAATAATGGATTTCATAAAGGAAGAAAAAAGAGTTAGAGTTACGAATTATAGTGATGATAACATTAATGAAGGAATAAGATTATTAACAACAGATAAGCATACTGCATATGTAAGAATTGCAGAAGGTTGTGATAATTTCTGTACTTATTGCATTATTCCTAAAATAAGAGGAAAGTTTAGAAGTAGAAAAATAGAAAATATTATTGAAGAAGTTAAGCATTTAAGAGACCATGGAGTTAAAGAAGTAATATTAATAGCGCAAGATTTAACTTTTTATGGTATGGATATATATAATGAAAAAAATCTTCATAAGCTAATAAAAGAAATTTCTAAAGTTGAAGGTATAGAGTGGATTAGATTATTATACTGCTATCCAGAAGAAATTACAGAAGAATTAATAGATGAAATAGCTAGTAATCCTAAAGTTGTTAAATATTTAGATTTACCAATACAACATATAAGTGATAATATATTAAGATTAATGGCAAGAAGAACAGATAAGAAGACTATAACAGATAAAATAAAAAGATTAAGAGAAAAAGTTCCAGGTATAGTGCTTAGAACATCATTAATAGTTGGGTTTCCAGGTGAAACAGATGAAAACTTTACAGAATTAAAAGAATTTTTACAAGACTATAAGTTAGATAATGTTGGTGTGTTTAAATATTCAAGAGAAGAGGAAACACCAGCAGCTACTATGGATAATCAAGTTGAAGAGGAAGTTAAAGCTACAAGAGAAAGAGAACTTATGCTTCTGCAAAAAGATGTATCAAAAGAATTAAACAAATTGAAAATGGGAAGAATATATGATACTATTATAGAAGGAAGAAAAGGTAAATATTTCATGGGAAGAAATTCAGAAATGGCTCCAGAAATAGATGGTCTTTTCTATATAAATAGTAAAGAAGATATTAAAATAGGTGATATAGTAAAAGTAAAAGTAATAGAAACATTAGAGTATGATTTAGTGGGAGATGTATGCAATGAATTTGGCAAATAAACTTACAATGCTAAGAATTTTCTTAGTACCATTATTTTTAATTTTTATAGCGGCTCAAGGCATTCCTTTTGGGACATTTATAGCTACAATCATATTTATTATAGCTTCACTTACTGATCAATTAGATGGATACATAGCAAGAAGTAGAAATCAAGTAACTACATTTGGAAAGTTTATGGATCCCTTAGCAGATAAGCTTCTAGTAACAGCCGCATTGATTTCATTAGTTGGAATGCAGGTAATACCAAGTTGGGCAGCTGTAATAATAATTGCAAGAGAATTTGCAGTTTCTGGCTTAAGAACTTTAGCAGCTTCAGAAGGGAAAATAATATCTGCAAGTTATTGGGGAAAAGTTAAAACTGTTATTCAAATAATTGCAATAGTAGCCTTATTAATACAAGCTAGTGTAGGTACATCAAAATATCTTACATCATTAGTAGTGGGTAATGTATTTATGGAAACAACTCTTAAATATGTACCAAATACATTATTAATATTAGCGGTAATAGCAACTATACTTTCAGGCGTAGATTATTTTAGAAAGAATAAAAAAGTTATAAATATGGATAAATAGTTTAAAAACATAATAATTGGGTAATACTGATAAAAAAGAGAGTTCCTTCTAGTATCTAGATGGAACTTTTAATATGGAAAATATTTTAAAAAAATATTGACTATATACAATAATTAATTTATAATTCAAGTATAGAACAAATGTTCGAGGGAGGAATAATTATGGCGAATTTAGATGCAGATAAATTAAAGGCGATTGAGAATGCAATGAACCAAATAGAAAAACAATTTGGTAAAGGTGCAATAATGAAATTAGGAGAAAATAGTAAGTTAAATCTAGATGTTGTTTCAACAGGATGTTTAGATTTAGATATTGCAATTGGAATTGGCGGAGTTCCAAAAGGTAGAATAATAGAAGTTTATGGGCCTGAGAGTTCAGGTAAAACAACTGTTGCTCTTCATATTGCAGCAGAAGCACAAAAGGCAGGCGGAGCTGTAGCATTTATAGATGCTGAGCATGCTTTGGATCCGGGATATGCAAAAAACTTAGGAGTTGACATAGCAGGCCTAATAGTTTCACAACCAGATACTGGAGAACAAGGCTTAGAAATTGCAGAAGCATTAGTTAGATCTGGTGCAGTTGATGTTGTAATTGTGGATTCAGTTGCAGCGTTAGTTCCAAGAGCTGAAATAGAAGGCGAAATGGGAGCATCACATGTAGGGCTTCAAGCAAGATTAATGTCACAAGCATTAAGAAAACTTACAGGAACTATAAGTAAATCTAATTGCGTAGTTGTATTTATTAATCAACTAAGAGAAAAAGTTGGAGTAATGTTTGGTAGCCCAGAAACAACTCCAGGTGGAAGAGCTTTAAAGTTCTATTCATCAGTTAGATTAGATGTAAGAAGAATAGATTCAATTAAACAAGGCGATAGCATTGTAGGTAACAGAACAAGAATTAAGGTAACTAAAAATAAGGTAGCTCCACCATTTAAACAAGCTGAATTTGATATAATGTATAATGAAGGTATATCAAGAGAAGGAAATATAGTAGATGTTGGTGTTAAAGATGAAATAGTTCAAAAGAGTGGAGCTTGGTTTGCTTATGGAGAAATAAGATTAGGCCAAGGTAGAGAAAATGCTAAAATATACTTAAAAGAAAATCCAGAAGTTGCTCTAGATATTGAAAATAAAATTAGAGCAAAACATAATTTACCATTAGCAAAAGGACCGAATCTAAAAGAGGCGGTTAAAGAAGCAGCAAAAGTGGTAAAGGAAACAAGTAAGGGAACTGAAAAAAAATAAAAAATATTTCTTGGTAGTATAACTTAGTATGAATATAAATATAAATATATGTTTATAATATAGACTGGTGTAAAAGAACTTCTTATAAAAAGAAGTTCTAAGCGCTAGTCTAATTTTTTCGAAAATTTTTCAAAATAAGTCTTAAAGAATATTTTATAGTTTAATAATAAGTTTATATAGAATATATTGATAAATTAATAATTGTAAAAGATTAAAATTTAATAAATAGATTTTATTTAACTAAACTTGACATAATTTTATTTTTAAGATAAAATAATAGCAAATACTGGTTTGTCATAATCAAAGTAACAGCAAGAATTAAGTATGACACCGACTACATTTTCTTATTAAAAGATAAATGGGTTAAATATATTAGGAGGTGTTAATATGGAAATATTTTTTTGGATATTAGCTGATATAGTAATATTAGTTGTTTTAGGATTTATATTACATAAGGCTATACAAAGTGCTTCAAAAAGTAAAATTGAAAGCTTAGAAAAAGAGGCGGAAAATTTATTAGCAAATGCTAAAAGAGAAGCTGAGGCTACTAAGAAAGAATCTATTTTAGAAGCAAAGGAAGAAGTTCATAGACTAAGAAATGATTTTGAGAAAGATTCTCGCGAGAGAAGAAATGAAATCCAAAGGCTTGAAAGAAGATTAATTCAAAAAGAAGAGTCATTAGATAAAAAAGGTGATCTTTTAGAAAAGAAAGAAGAAACAATCAATAATAGAATGCAAAAAATTGATCAAATGGAGGCCAATATACAAGAACTGCATAAAAATAGGAGAGAAGAGCTTGAAAGAATAGCAAATCTTTCTTCTGATCAAGCTAAGGAAATTCTTTTAGATGAAATCAAAAAGGAAATTACTTATGAATCAGCTATGATGGTTAAAGATATAGAAGCAAAGGCAAAGGAAGAAGCAGATAAAAAGGCAAGAGAAATTATTACAAGTGCTATTCAAAGATGCGCTGCAGACCATGTCTCAGAATCAACAGTACACGTTGTTGCCCTACCTAATGATGAAATGAAGGGTAGAATTATTGGTAGAGAAGGAAGAAACATTAGAACACTTGAAACGTTAACAGGGGTAGATTTAATTATAGATGATACTCCAGAAGCGGTTATTTTATCAAGCTTTGACCCTGTAAGAAGGGAAATAGCTAAAATAGCACTTGAAAAGTTAATAGTAGATGGAAGAATTCATCCAGCAAGAATTGAAGAAATGGTAGATAGAGCTACGAAAGATGTAGAAATTGATATCAAAGAAGAAGGCGAACAAGCCGCTCTTGAAACAGGTATTCATGGATTACATCCAGAAATAACTAAACTACTTGGTAGATTAAAATATAGAACTAGTTATGGACAAAATGTATTAAAGCATTCCATACAAGTTTCATATTTAGCTGGTCTAATGGCTTCAGAACTTGGATTAGATGCTAATCTAGCAAGAAGAGCAGGTTTATTACATGATATAGGTAAAGTTGTAAAACAAGAAGGACCACATGCAGTTATAAGTGGAGAAATGGCTAAAAAATACCATGAATCCCCTGCAATTTGTAATGCCATTGCAGCTCACCATGGTGACGTTGAAATGTTAACATTAGAAGCTGTGTTAGTTCAAGCAGCAGATGCCATATCAGCAGCTAGACCTGGTGCTAGACGAGAAGCAGTAGAAAATTACATTAAAAGATTACAAAATCTTGAAGAAATCGCAAATTCTTATGAGGGTGTAGAAAAGTCATATGCCATTCAAGCTGGTAGAGAGATTAGAATTATGGTTAAACCAGATAAATTAGACGATGCAGGTGCAATAGAATTAGCTAGAAGCCTTGCTAAAAAAGTTGAAGAACAATTAGAATATCCAGGACAAATTAAAATCAACGTTATAAGGGAAACTAGAGCCGTTGATTTTGCTAAATAAATTTAAAATACATTTTGCTTTTGCAAAATGTATTTTTATTTGCAAAATATATATAAATATAAAAGGAATTATACAATTTTAGTAGAATATATAAAATAGCAAGAATATAGTTTGCATCAAAGTGTAAACGATTTTCTAAATAGGGGGTAATGGTAAAATGGATGTATTAAAAGTTTCAACAAAATCTAATCCAAATTCAGTAGCAGGTGCAGTGGCGGCTATTATTAAAGAAAAGAATATAGTAGAAATTCAAGCAGTGGGGGCAGGTGCTATAAATCAGGCAGTAAAAGCAATAGCTATAGCAAGAGGATTCGTGGCTCCTAGCGGAAAAGATATAGTTTGTATTCCTGCATTCACAGATATATTAATTAATGGTGAGCAAAGAACAGCTATAAAATTAATCATTCAACCAAGGTAGTTTTAAAAAAATGAAAAGCTTTTAAGTAAAAACTTGAAATTTTATCTTTTTGCGTTTATAATGGAGTAGTTACCTAGGTAACTAAATTAAATTTAGTAAATGAGGTGTGTTTTAATGGTATCTAAAGAGGTTGTAGTTAACAACGGAACTGGTTTACATGCTAGACCAGCAACTTTATTAGTTAAAAAAGCTTCATCATTCAAATCTGATGTAAGCATAGAATTTAACGGTAAAAAAGCTAATGTTAAGAGCTTAATTGGAGTTCTTTCATTAGGAGTTACTAAAGGTGCGGCAATCAACGTTTCAGCAAACGGAGATGACGAAGCTTTAGCAGTAGATGCAATAGTTAAGTTAATAGAAACTTTAGAAGACTAATAAAAAGAGTGCCATTTGGCACTCTTTTTGCATTTGAAAAATAAAATTGTGAAAAATATATGTAAGAATTAAATTTATTTAAATGTCTTACATTTGAATACCAAATAAATTAAGTTTAAAGAGGCAACAAATACCATAATATAAATAATTTTTTGTAAAATGATTGAACCTGCAACTAATAAGGATATAAAATTTAAGTTAAATAAACCTATTACACCCCAGTTAATAGCTCCAATTATTACTAATAAGAATGAAATTTTATCAATTATTGATAATTTAAACATAGAAAAATCCTCCTTTGATTTCGATTTCAACTTATATATATGAGAAAAAAAATTATAATATAACTGAAAAAATATTATATTTATGATATAATACGAATTATATGAAATGAAAATATAAAAATATTCGGAGGTTATATAGGATGAGAGATTTATACAACTCACCATTAAATTCAAGGTATGCATCAAAGGAAATGAGCTACATATTTTCTGATAATATGAAATTTACAACTTGGAGAAAATTATGGGTAGCATTAGCAGAAGGTGAAAAAGAATTAGGACTTAATATTACTGAGGCGCAAATTGAAGAGCTTAAATCTAATATTAATAATATAAATTATGAAGAAGCAATAAAGAAAGAAAAAGAAGTTAGACATGATGTAATGAGCCATGTATATGCATATGGATTACAATGTCCAAGTGCTAAGGGGATAATTCACCTAGGAGCTACTAGTTGCTATGTAGGGGATAATACAGATGTAATAATAATGAGAGATGCTATTCTTTTAACTAAAAAGAAAATAGTAACAGTATTAAATCATTTATCAAACTTTGCAATGAAATATAAGGATATGCCAACACTAGGTTTTACACATTTTCAACCAGCTCAATTAACTACAGTTGGAAAAAGAGCATCACTTTGGATGCAAGATTTAGTGATGGATATTGAAAATATAGATTTCTTGTTATCAACTCTAAAATTACTAGGGGTTAAAGGAACTACTGGAACACAAGCAAGCTTCATGAATCTTTTTGAAGATGATGAGACTAAGGTTAAGGCATTAGATAAAATAGTAGCTGAAAAAATGGGATTTGAGAAGAGTTATGGGGTTACAGGTCAAACTTATCCAAGAAAATTAGATTCAATAATTTTAAATACATTATCACAGGTAGCACAAAGTGCATATAAATTTAGTAATGATTTAAGATTACTTCAAAGTATGAAAGAAATTGAAGAGCCATTTGAAAAAAATCAAATAGGATCATCTGCAATGGCATATAAGAGAAATCCAATGAGAAGTGAAAGAATTGCATCTTTAGCTAGATATGTTATAGTTAATTCATTAAACCCAGCGATAACAGCATCAACACAATGGTTTGAAAGAACACTTGATGATTCAGCAAATAAGAGAATAGCGGTTCCAGAAGCATTCCTTGCACTTGATGGAGTATTAAACCTTTATATTAACATAGCAGAAAATATGGTTGTATATGAAAAGGTAATAGCAGCTCATGTAATTAATGAGTTACCATTTATGGCTACGGAAAACATAATGATGGAATCTGTTAAATTAGGTTGTGACAGACAAGAACTTCATGAGAGCATAAGACTTCACTCAATGGCAGCGGCAGAAAGAGTTAAGGGCGAAGGTCTTGATAATGATCTTATAGAAAGAATAATAAATGATGATAGTTTTAAATTATCAAGAGAAGAAATACTTAAAATAATAGATCCAATAAAGTTTGTTGGTAGAGCACCAAGTCAAACAGTAGAATTTATTGAAGAATATATAAATCCAATAATAGAAGCAAATAAGGAAGCTTTAGAAATAAAAAGTGATATAAGCGTTTAAAATTATATCAGGCATATAAAAAAAGACTGAAAGTTAGGTTATATCTAGCTTTCAGTCTTTTTTCTACTCATCATGTAGATATGTATAAATTATTTATTTTTAAGTACCTTAGGTTAGATATATCCAAATAAATAACAAGTTAGTATTCTTGATATTTATTTTACCCTGACTTACTTATCATTTCTAAAGGAACCCCAAATATATTTATGAGTAAGATTATTTATATTATAATAGTCTAACAAATTTGCTAAAGTAGATTTCACTCTAGGATGCTCTAAATCAATTGCTGAATCTAAAGGGGATAATATGCCGGATGTACAAAGGAAATCGCATAGGATAGTCTTATTATTGAAATTAAGCATATGTGAGTCAGATTTTAAATTTATTCTATTAAATCTATTATCAACAAACATTTTTTCAAAGAAATATTCATTTCTAGAGTAAGGTAATTTAACAATAAGCTTATTTACTAAATCTTGATGATTAACAAGCAATTTAGGATAAAGTTTTTTAAGTTCAGGTAAAGTTCCTTTTAAATTATCAATTACTCCAAAGAAGCCACCATTTTTAAGAACTCGGCAACATTCTTTAATTATTTTTTTAGGACAGTTATAGCTAATGGCATAGGAACAAATTATTACATCCATAGAATTATCAGAACATTTATTTAAATAAGCTAACATATCACTTTCTACAAAAACACAGTTAAAATCACAATTTGATTTAGCGTTATTTAGCATGCCTTTGGAAATATCAACTAAAATATAGGTGCCGGTTTTTAATTTCCTATAAATATAGTTACTATTAAAACCAGTGGCACAACCAAGATCCAAAATATTCAAATCTTCTTTAGTATTGGATTGCAACTTATTTATTATTTCATCAAGCATAGGAGTACTAGAATTAATAATTTGTTTTAAATATATAGAATCATAATTATTACTTATCCTATCAAAAGATTTCCCAATATCTTTTGATCTTATAATGTTATTAGTTAAATAATATATAATAAATTTAAAATAAAATTTTAAGTTTTTCATAATTTTCATCCTTTACTAGGCTGTAATACTACCTCATATTACTTATTAGTTTAACAATATTTTACCATAATATACTGTGTCTAGTTAGATTATAAAAATAAAAGAATAAAAAATATAATTTCCCTTTCTTTTTATTAAAAGATATGGCAAAATTATTATTATATAAAGTTTAAATTAAAGACTCAATTAGATGATATATTCAATAGTTTTAAGTAAAGGGAGATTTATTATGGAAAATGATATAGTTAAAAATACAAAAGAAATAAGTGTATGGTTTAAAATTAATCCGGAGGAAGAAGAATATTTAGGTGAAGAGTGGTTAGAAGAACTTAATTATTTCTTTTCAGAAGGAATAGTATCTTCAAAAGAAAAGGAAAATGTGCATGGAACAGGTTATGGAACTGGAGAAGAGTACATTAAATGTAATGATCATAAAAAGTTCTATGAATTCTTAAACTTCATAAATGATAATAGAGAAACGCTTACAGTAATAAAAGTTGTTTCATTAGATAAACAAATAGGAAATATAACTTATATTGAAGATAAAAAATATGCAGAGTACATAGATATGAATTCTGTAGATGGAATTAAAATAGTTTCGCAATACTTTGGTAAAGATAAAAATTCACTAATAGAATTATATAAAGTTAATGAACTTGATGAATTGCAAAATGTAATTAAAGTAAATGAAGAAAACAATTATGAATTTATAGACTTTATAGATTCTTTAAAAGAAAGATAAAAATAGAAAAGAGCTTTTAAACCTATTAAAAGTTATTAACAATATAAATAATTAAAAGAGAGCAATTTAGTATTTTAAAGAATACTAAATTACTCTCTTAATTTTTATGTAAAATGCTAGAATTAGTAGCATAAGGGATATTCAAAAAATAACTAGCCAGATTATATTATTATTTTTAGATGTGGGTTGTCCTAAAATATTAGTCTATCTATTACTGATATTCCTAGAGATTTAGCAAATTTATGACCCATATCTAAATCATTCATTTCACTAGGGTTATGAGCATCAATCCCTATAATTATATCAACATCATATTCATTAGAAAGACTCCAGAAGTCTTTATGAGGATAGGGATGTCTTTCTCCTTTGTTATATAGAATTGTTGATCTTCTTAGTCCATTTATATTTATTTCTAAAGGGATATTAAGGTCTTGTGCTTTTTGCAAAATTCTTCTTGAAGCTTTTTCTGAATGCTCATCCCAATTCAAATATTGCATTCCAAAAAGATCTGGGTGAGCTAAGTAATTAAAATTACCAGAATCCATTGAGGTAATAACATAATTAACATAATCCTCTAATAATTCAGGGGTTAAATCTACTTTGCCTATGTATGTCATTTCACCTTTATAAGGAAAAAAATGAGCTCCAAGTATCAAGTAATCTACTTTATACTTTTCTCTAAGTTCATCATAAAGCCATTGATATTCTTCGAAATATTCACATTCTATAGATTTTTTTATAGATATTTTATCCCCATATATTTTAATTGCTTCATCTATATCATTAAAATAATTATTTAGATCATCATAGGACATTCTACTTTTTGAAGCAAAGTCTTTACCAGGATGAGGTAAGTGATCAGATATACCTATTTCATCAAGGCCGGCATTAAGTGCTTCTAAAACATACTCCAAAACAGTACCTTTTGCATGATTACATCTATAGTTATGGGTGTGATAATTAGTTTTCATTAGTATTCCTCCATTTAAGGCATTTGTAAAAAATAACAAGGCAAGGTGCAAAATAAACTAGCAGATTGAAGTGTTATTTTTAAAATATGCCTAAGCTAAGTATTTTCCTATGTTATATATTTAATTTCATTAATAATAAAATTAATAAATACTTAGTATATTATAACATGAGTATCTATAAATAGACTATTTTTGCAATATGTATAATACAACTAATAAAATCATGAACAATTAGTTTTTCAAGGAACCTTAATTAAAAAGCAATTTGATCAGAATGAACTATAAAAAATAAGCAGTCTAAATAATAATTTAGACTACTTATTTAGTTTAAGTTATTTCAAATATTATTTTGTATGGCTAAGATAGTTTCTGGATTGTTTGAAAATATAACTTCACAATCAACACCATATTCTTCAATTAAAGATTTATAATAATCTATATAATCAACACCTGTAAAAGTATGCTTTTCATATCCGAAATAATCACGAAATTGTTTTTCAGTTAAAACATCTGTTCAAGGATTAACACCTTTTTCATCAAGCATAGCTATATCTACTAACTGATTACCAACTTCATCAGATGGATAGCTAAGCATTAAAACTATTTTCTTAGAAATGCCCTTTGCTATTATTTCCACGGTTTATAATTGGGCAACGAAGACTCTTAACACAGTTCCAACTAATCTTTACAATATAATATATCCTTAATACTTTTAAAATTTATTGTCTATACTTGTAATATATACTAAATTAATTATATAAGTAAAATTAATAAATTGAATAATAGGTATAAGGAGAAGTTATATGATAACAAAACTAGACTTATATAAAGTATTTTGCACGGTAGGTAAATACAAGAGTTGTTCTAAAGCAGCAAAAGAGATTTATATGACACAACCTTCAGTTAGCCAATCAATTATGAAACTGAATTAGGATTACAGGATTTATTATTAGAATTTGCGAAAATAAATTTAGGGATAGCCTGCGTTGTTAAAAAATAATAATTTCAATTTTAATAATGAATATATATAATCTAGGGATGTAGTAGGTATAAAGGCGGTAAGGTATATGAAAAGTAGCAAATATGATTTAAGAAACAGAGGGTATATAGAAGATATGGATATAGATAAATCTTGCTTAGTGGGAAATCCAGACTTGTTTGAAATAATAGAATCTAAAAAGGCTTATGAAAGGACCTTGGCTATAAGGCTTTTATCTAAGGATAATAATATTAATCAATTAGAATTTCATAAGTTAATATTAGATATATTAGTTAGAGAAAAGAGTCTATATACAAAGATAGAGATATGTAATGTATTAGATAGGGGAGGCGATGAGACTTTAATTGAAATGTTTAAGTATGTAGGTAGAATAGGCAAAAACCAGCATAAGGAATTACCAAAGACAGTTTCAAAGAAAAATAGTTACCCATTGCCAAGAGATATTATAGCAAGAACTATTGGCAAAATGAATATTTCAGTATTATCTACATTATTAAAAGAACTTAATAAATGTGATGTAATAGAAGCTAGAGAATTAGTTGATGCCATAGGCTTTTTATGCTTTTATAATAAAGAAGCAGATAATGAAATAGCCATTAAGGAACTTATAAACTGTTATGAAAAGTATAAAGAAGATAATATTATTCGTTGGAAAATAGTAATGTCGTTTTCAGCTTTTAATAATAAAACTGTAATTTCAAAACTAAAAGAAATAATTAAAATTGAAAGCATAGATATTGTTAAAAAAGAAGCAGAGAGATCATTGAACTTGATAAAATAACCACTCTAAATGGAATAATATTGTTGAAATTAAGTTTAGAATTAATAAGGTTTATAAAAGTTAATATATGTAGGAATTTAATTGTAAAAATAGAATAATAACTATAGTAATAATAATAGTAATTGCGATAAGAGTTAATGCAACATATAAATAGAGGTAATATAGCTATTGGTAACTAATCGTAGTTATTAGCGATAAATGTTGTTAAATATAATAGTAAAATATCACCATGGATAATCAAAGGACAAGTTCACAGTAATAATTAGTAGGATAAGTATTATTAATTATATTGAACTAAAAAAAGCTGATAGGGATTTACATAAATTTTAATGTGAGATATTAAAGTTTAAATATTTTATATTAGTTATTTTATATTAGTTATTTTATATTAGTTATTTTATATTAGTTATTTTATATAACAACATTTATAGCTAATAAATAAGAAACTGAAAAATAGTAAGAGTATAAATATATTAACAATATAGAGTAAATATATTTAGTATTCTCAAAATTTACGTTGCAATATAAGTTTATATAATATGCTTAATTGATAGTAAATATCAATTAAGAGAAAGATTAAATGATTTGAAATCAATAAATCTAGTAAATGAATTTTCAAGAGTCAAATCAATAATAAACTTCATAAAGTTATTATAATATTTCTTGAAATTCAAAATATACCAAGTTAAATAAGAATTTAAGTATTTAGTTGCTATTCCTTTAAATCTATTAAGCCAAGGTGCTATGAATTTACTAAAAGACCTAACAAGTTCCTTATCCTTTGGATGAGGAGTTGTTAGGTTTTTATTATGAATTATTTCTATTGCTCTCAAGTGAGTATCTGCAGAAGATAGTAGATAAGCATCTTTAGGGATTTTTTTATAAATAGAATTTTTGATTATAGGTACGCTAATAGGGCCCACTGAAACTAGTTCTGATAAAATAGTATTATTTATATCAACAGCCGATATAAGCCAAATATATTTTCTTTCATCAGTAACTATATTTCTAGATCCTTTAAAATTTTCTTTGAAACGAAATTTATTTATTTCTATAAATTCTTTAAGAGGCTGAGGCTTAAAGAATGATTTCATTGCAACTAGAATTTTATGGCGCCAGTAAAATGCAGTTGTGTTATGTATATCTAAAGTGGTGGAGCATTCAATCAGTGTTTTGTTTTCAAACATTAGTTTAAAATAATCTTTCCATAAGTCGAAACTTTTCTTAGAATAACTCCATGGGGATTTAGTAGTTGCACAAAAGGTTTTATTACAGATTTTATTGCTACATTTAAAGCGTTGAAGAGTTTTATAATAGCCATGTTTAATAAAACTAGTGCAGTTGCAGTGCGGACAGGTTTTAATATTATTTTGGCGTTTATAAAGTAAGTCTAGAATATTTAGACTATCAAGATTTAATGATATATTAGGTACAGTATTGTAAATATTCATTTTAATCACCTCTATTGAAGTATTGTCATAAATGGAAAATTTTAAACTTTTAATAGAATTTGTATTGTTAATTAGGATTTAATATACGTAGAAATGACAATAATATGTAGTGATTGAGAGTGTAAGGGATACATTTGTTTTATATGTTGACTAATAACAGAGAATAGATTATTATGAATTCATAATCATTATATATTTATAACAATAATGAGAAGTACTAATTAATAAAGAATAAAATTAGATAATCATTTAAGATAGACTAGAGTATTAACTAGCTATTTTTTGTTGCTAAGGTGGAATTAGAAAGGAGAAATTTATGCTTTTAAATTTAGATAAGATTACTAAAACATATTCTATACAAAAGAAAGAAACTTTTAATGCACTTAAAGAAGTGTCGCTTAATTTTGAAAAAGGTGAATTTGTTTCTATTTTAGGACCTTCAGGATGTGGTAAATCTACATTGTTAAATATTATTGCGGGGCTTGATCAGCCTACAACCGGTGATTTAATTGTTGAAGGTAAATCAACAATTAAATATAAAAAGAAAGATTGGGACTTATATCGTAAAAATAATATTGGGTTTGTGTTTCAATCTTTTAATTTAATTGAACATTTAACAGCACTAGAAAATATAGAAATGGTTATGAACTTAATTGGATTACCTAAAGCTATTCGTATTGAACGTGCAAAAATGCTTCTTGTAAAAGTTGGGCTTGAAAAACATATGAATCATAAACCGGGAGAATTATCTGGAGGACAAAAACAAAGAGTTGCAATTGCAAGAGCACTTGCAAATGATCCAGATATTATTTTAGCTGACGAGCCAACAGGAGCATTAGATAAAAAAACAGGAATACAAATAATGAATTTATTAAAGGAAGTTGCAAATGATAAACTAATTATTATGGTAACTCACAATAGAAAATTAGCTCATGAATATTCAACAAGAGTTGTGTCTATTTTAGATGGGGAGATTCAAAATGATGAGGTGATTATTAAAGCAGATACAAACCATTTGAAATCAAAACTTAAAAAGAAAAATGGAAGTATGTCTTTTGGAGATTCATTAAAACTATCATTTAGAAACATTAAGCAAAAAATTGGACGTATAGCTATAACAACTATTGCAGGTTCTATAGGAATTGGAGGGATACTACTAGTTGTTGGGCTTGGGAATGGAGCTAATGATTATATTGATCGTCAAACCAATTCTTTTGTAAGTGCAAATGTGATACAAGTTGGAATGAAGTTTAAAGATGAAGAAAGACAACTTAAGGAATATCCCAAAGATATTAAAGAATTTGATAAAATTAAAGAAAATCCAAATGTAGTTGAGGTAAGAGAGGCTTTAAATATTAATAACATAACAACTTATGAAGTTAATAATGAAATTATAGAAGAGGTTTCATTTAATGCCTTAGCTGGTGAAAATAATTTAGCTAATATAACTCATGTGCTAGATGGTAGGTTGCCAAAAGAGAATGAGAATGAGTTACTAGTAAATAAAAATATGGCAAAAAAGATTATCAAAGAGTATGGAATGGATCCAGAAAAAGATGATTATAAAAAAGCTATAGATAAAGAGATAAATGTAATAATCCAAGAAACTAGTAAGAGTCCATTAACAGGAGAAGAAGTACTTGGAAATAAATATACTAAAGATTTTAGGATTGTTGGAGTTGCAAATGAAATTGCTCTAGATTCAGGATCTGTATATTATACATATGATTCAGTATATAGTTGGCTTAACGAAGAGGGATACTTTGCTTTAAAAGATAATGTGCAAGTAACCGCTGAAGTTGTAGTTAATGAAGTGAAAAATAATCACGAAGTATTAAATTGGATAAATAGTCAAGAGAATGGTGGTAGTGGGGATAAGTTAAATAGTGTAGATAAAGGATTTTATGCAACATCACAAGTCATTATGGTGAAGGATGCATTAAAAACACTAATTAATTTAGCTCAAGCAGTTATGATTGTATTTGTATCTGTAGCATTAGTAGTTTCATCTATTTTAATAGGAATTGTTGTATTCTCAAGTGTTCTTGAACGTAAAAAAGAAATTGGAATTTTAAAGGCAGTAGGTGCAAGAAATAAAGATATTGCACGTATATTTAAAACTGAATCTGCGTTAATAGGATTATTTGCAGGGGTAACAGGAATAGCAGTAGCATTCTTATTACAACCAATAGCAAATAAAGTAATAACTGATGTTCTTAAAGTTGATGCTGATAAGTTGATTAATATTCCAATATCCGGAATTCCATTTACAGATATTAAAGTTCCATTTGCAACAATTATAGGATTAATAGTTATAAGTGTATTTGTAGCAATTATGGCGGGTCATTTTCCATCAAAAAGAGCAACTAAAATTCAAGTTGTAGATGCTTTAAGAGATGAGTAGAGAGGAGGGAATAGGAATGTTACAAATTAAAAATTTAAAGAAAAGTTATAAAATTGGAGAACATGAAATTAAAGCATTAGATGATGTGACTTTTGAATTAGCAAGTGGTAACTTAGTAGCGATTGTTGGTCCTTCAGGATGTGGGAAAACAACTTTAATGAATATTTTAGGGGCATTAGATGGTGATTTTGAAGGTGATGTCATTATTAATGGTAAATCATTAAAGGAAGCTGGGACAAAGGATTTAGATTCCTATCGTAAAAATACAATAGGATTTATATTTCAACAGTTTAACTTACTTAATTCACAAACATCTAAGCAAAATGTTGAATTAGCCTTAGATTTATCAGGAATTTCTAAAAAAGATAGATCAGAAAAAGTAAAATATTTATTAGAGCGAGTAGGTCTTTTGGATCAAATAAAAAAACGAGTAAATTTATTATCCGGGGGACAACGCCAACGTGTGGCAATTGCAAGAGCACTTGCAAATGATCCTGATATTATTTTAGCAGATGAACCAACAGGAGCATTAGATGCAAAAACTGGTGAAAAAGTTATGGATTTACTTAAAGAGATATCAAAGGAAAGATTGATTTTAATGGTAACTCATTCGCCAGAAATCGCAGAGGCCTATGCGGATTTAATTATAAATATGGAAGATGGAAAGATAATTTCCATAGATGAAAATTTAGCTAAGGGTACGGAAACGGAAATTATTCCAATTAAAAAAGAAGAAACAAAATCTAAAATGTCTGTATTAACTGCATTAAAACTATCACTCAGAAATGCTTGGATTAAAAAGGGACGTACACTGGCAACAGCTATTGGAACATCAATTGGAATAGCGGGAATAGCTCTTGCAATTGCAATTACATCTGGAACAACTAATTCGGTTAATACACAGGTTAGAGGGATTTTTCCTACGAACTCGGTGATGGTTGGATATAAAGAAAATATAGATAAAAATCCAAATGATATTAAAAAATTAGGATATGAAGATATAGAAGAAATTAATTCATTAGATAATGAATTTTATGCTTATCAATTTCCACTTAAAGGTGAGGACATACCAATGATGTCATTTTACTCTTTAGAAGAAGATTTATTAAAGGCGGAAGACTTCTTTAATAAATTATCAGAAGAGGATACAATAAAAAGATTAATTGATATGATGTCACCAGGAATAATTGAAGATGTTAAGGATGATATTCAATATGGAACAGTACCAAATGAAGGTGAATTAAATGAATTTGTAATTTCACTTTCAACTGCAAAAAATATAATAAAAGATGACGAAAAATTAGAAGATCTAATAGGGAAAAATATATATGTTTCTTTTGTGAAACAAACAAGTCATTCAGATAAGATGAGGGGTCAAGGAAAACCTCCAGAAATAATAGTAAAGCCTCTTAAAATATCTGGGATTGCAAATACAACAACGCTTATGAATACATATTATGTTTCAAGTGATTGGAATATTAAATATTATGAAAAGGAATTTAATTTAGATAAGAAAAAAATGGAAGCTTCTAGCATGATAGTTTATGGTAAAAGTGCAGAATCTATTGAAGCAAGTGTAGAGAGATTAGATGGAAATCAAGATAAATATCAATTTGAAATGGCAGGTAAAACTATAACAAAGCAAATTGAGAGTACAATGAAACAAGTAAGAATGGGTTTAATGGGGTTTGCAGGAGTGTCTATTGTAGTTGCGGTATTAATGATATCAATAGTTATATATATTTCAGTTCTTGAAAGAACTAATGAAATAGGTATACTGCGTGCAATTGGAGCCCGTAGCAAAGATATAATGAATATATTTGTTGCAGAATCATTTATTATAGGAATACTATCTGCAATAATAGGAATAGGAATTTCTATAGGAATTTCTAATGTAATTAATAATTTAGTTTATAAATTCTTAGGAACCTTTG
Organism: Clostridium gasigenes; assembly: GCF_017348895.1. Taxonomy (NCBI): domain Bacteria; kingdom Bacillati; phylum Bacillota; class Clostridia; order Eubacteriales; family Clostridiaceae; genus Clostridium; species Clostridium gasigenes. Next base: position 3,623,612 of record NZ_CP071376.1, on the reverse strand, counting down.
CAAACAATGCTCCATATATGGAAGTAGCTAAATTACCGCTTAAAGATGCAGGGTTAATATTATTATTCTGTGCGACATTAAGTATTATTTCAGGATTATATCCATCATTAAAAGCATCAAAAATGGATCCAATAGATGCATTAAAACGTAGATAATCAAATTATTATTAGATTTGGTTGAAATGTAAATAATGTTTAAAGAACTTTATGTGAAAGGTAATTAAATATTAGCATTTGTAAAAGTAATTGAGTTCCACTAAGTAGATACAGTTTAAATACTGTTAAAGGCTGCTTAGTGGAGCTCTTTTATAATTAATTATCTATTATATTTAATAATTCACCACCATACTCAATTCCTGTACTTTCTCCAACTCCCTTATATATTATAGCGTTAGTTTTAGTATCTTCTAAAATCATTAAAACTTTACCAAATAAGGTTTCATTAACTAAGGGAATCATTTTACCATTAAGGGGACCTTTGCAAAGCATATATGTATCTTTATAACTAAAAGTTTTTAATGTGAGTTTTAGATTCTTATTATAAACAGTTATTTCTACATCGGTGCCACATTGTTTAAGGTTTAGTTTGCTTCTATTAATAGTAGTAAAACTATAAAAATAATCATCTATAGTTACTCCAATTAAAAATCCACGAAAATCTTTTATTGGAAATGGGATTGTAGCTAAAGAACATGTAACACTGGCTCTATTATCACTAAAGCTATTACTTTGAATCCATACCCATGATTTTGGAAAACTATTTCCCCAGTTTTTTTCAATATAAACGGTGCCCCCAGTAAAATCTATTAATTCACCATTTACACATAAGACTCCCTCAATATCACCATCTAAAACACAAACTTGGGCATAACATTTCATAAACCATAAGTAATTATAAAAGCCCATACTGCCAGGATTTATATTAGAATCAGGCCATTTTATAGTGTTGTTAAATTTTAGATTACCTTTTAATGATTTATTATTGCAAGAGATATCTAATTTTAAACGATCTAAGGCAAAAAGACTTTTATCTATGTTAATTTTAAAATTATCATTATTATAACGGAAGCACTTTTCATTATATTTATAATATGTATAATTACGATTTTCACTATTTAATACTTGGATAAAAGAATGGTTATGTTTCGCTTTAATGCTTTTGGAAATACCTGGAATAAAAGCAAATTGATTTTCATTATTCTTATCTACAATTTTGAAATACCAACCTTCAAAAAAATTCTTTTTTTTATGTTTACCATGATATAAATCAGGGTTAATAAGCTTCTTCATATAAGCTCCTCCTAATGCATCTTCAAAAAAATGCTACTTTAGACTAATATTTTTAAGACTCCTTATATATGTATATTTTCTATAATAAATATAAAATATACACATTTATTATAAATATAAAAACTAATTAGTAGTAATTAAAATAATAAACATTAGGATAAGTGAGATGAAAGAAAATATACAAGAATAGGACTAGCTACTTTTTGAAGGTATATAAATCCATTAAGATTAGAAATATAGAAGATATAATAACAAAATTAGATTCATAGTATATAAAGAGTGAAAATTATAAAGGCAGAACACTAAAATAAATATAAAGAGGGAGGAATCATAATGGATTTAATTGTTTTTGTTCCAATTGGTGCTACACTTGCATTATTATTTGCAGCCTATTTAACATTTACTATTTTTAAGTTAGATGAAGGTGATGATGCTATGAAGCGTATAGCTGAAAGTATCAGAGAAGGTGCTAATGCATATTTAATTCGTCAATATAAAGGTGTTTCAATATTCTTTTTAGGGATGTTTATAATATTTTTTATATTAAGTAGGATGGGGTACGTATCTATATTTGTACCTTTTGCATTTATTACAGGAGGATTTTTTTCGGGGCTTAGTGGGTTTTTAGGAATGAAAGTTTCAACCAATTCCAATGCTAGAACTACTAATGCAGCTAAGAAAAGTTTAAACGGTGCTTTGAAAGTAGCTTTTGCAAGTGGCTCTGTAATGGGCCTTGTTGTTGTTGGCCTTGCACTTCTAGATTTAGGAATATGGTACTATATTCTAGATTGGTATTATAATGCACTACCAGAAATAGAACGTATAGCTCAAATAACATCAAATATGCTAACTTTTGGTATGGGAGCTTCATCTATGGCACTATTTGCTAGAGTTGGAGGGGGAATATTTACAAAGGCTGCAGATGTAGGAGCAGATTTAGTTGGGAAAATTGAAATTGGGATCCCAGAAGATGATCCAAGGAATCCAGCAGTTATTGCAGATAATGTAGGAGATAATGTAGGAGATGTTGCAGGGCTTGGAGCAGATCTTTATGAATCTTATGTAGGATCATTAGTATCATCAAGTGCACTGGCAGTTGCAGCAGGTCTTGGAATTAAAGGTGTTACAATACCATTACTTGTAGCATCACTTGGGGTAATTGCATCTATAATAGCTACATTTTTTGTAAAAGCTAAAGAGGATGCTACTCAAAAAAATCTATTAAGGGCACTTAGAAGAGGGGTATATGTATCATCTATAATTGTCGCAATTGGAGCTTTCTTTATTGTTAGAAATGTACTAGGATCTAATTATATGGGAGTGTATTACAGTATATTATCAGGACTTATAGCAGGTGTTTTAATTGGATTCTTTACAGAATATTATACAAGTGATAACTATAAACCAACAAAGAAGCTTGCAGAATCTACAAAAACAGGAGCAGCAACAACTATAATAAGTGGGCTATCTCTTGGAATGGCATCAACTGCAATGCCAGTAATTATAGTAGGAATTTCTATTTTTGTTAGCTTTACATTATCAGGAGGACAAAATGATTTTAGTTTAGGACTGTATGGAATAGCAATATCAGCAGTTGGTATGTTATCAACACTTGGAATAACTCTTGCAACAGATGCCTATGGACCAGTAGCGGATAATGCAGGCGGCATAGCAGAAATGTCAAACCAAGATCCAATAGTAAGAAAAAGAACTGATGCGTTAGATTCACTAGGAAATACAACAGCAGCAACAGGAAAGGGGTTTGCTATAGGATCAGCAGCATTAACGGCACTAGCATTTATTGCAGCATACAAAGACTCAATTGAAACATTAGTTAAAAATGGAGGAAGAGCTTTTGAATTTAACTTATCAGTACTTAATCCCCAAGTGCTAATAGGATTATTTCTCGGAGGAATGGTTACATTTTTATTTGCATCAAGAACTATGGATGCTGTTGGACGGGCAGCAGGTAAAATAGTTGTAGAAGTAAGAAGACAATTCAAAGAAATAAAAGGGCTCATGGAAGGAACAGAAGAACCAGATTATGCAGCTTGTGTAGATATATGTACAAAATCATCTCAAAAAGAATTAATAGGAATAGCCTTAATAGCAATACTAACACCAATTATAGTTGGGTTGCTACTTGGACCAAATGGAGTGGCAGGATTACTTGTAGGAGCTACAGTAACCGGGTTTGTGTTAGCTATTATGATGGCTAATTCAGGAGGTGCTTGGGATAATGCTAAAAAATACATTGAATCTGGAGTGCTAGGCGGAAAAGGATCAGAGGCACATAAAGCAGCAGTAGTTGGAGATACAGTTGGAGATCCATTTAAGGACACAACAGGACCATCACTAAATATACTAATAAAACTAATGTCAATGGTATCAATAGTATTTGCAACGCTTATATTAACATTTGGAATACTATAAAAAATGAATTAAAACCTCTCATGGTAGTAAATCCACTATGAGAGGTTTTTGTAATATGAAAGTAATCACATATTAAATTTTAATACATAAAATAGAAGTATAAGAAAAAAATCCTTAATATAAAATAGTATTTTTGGGAAGATGAATAAAATTTAAAAAACAAATTAGAATTTATATTTAGAACTTATATATAGGAAGCAGGCTACTTAATAATTTTAAGGAGGTAACATAGAGTTGAGAATTGAAAGGAGGTATAAAAGAAGATTTAGAAGAGGGTTTAGAAGAAATTTAATGCCAAGTTATAGACATTATAGAAAACCACCAATTAGAATTAATAATTTAACAAGTTTAATAGGATCAATTATAGTATTAATAGGAATTCTTATAGTATTTAAAAATACAATGATATATTCGGGGCTTGGATTTTCAAGGGGAATAACACTAGGAACACCTTGTGGAGTAGCTTTTATTTTATTAATGATAGGAATTATAATTATACTATGTAATAAAAATTCATTTGCTGGATGGGCATTAGTTTCAATCGGGATTATATGGTTCTTTATAGGTATATTAATGAACTTTAGAATGGTATTTATGCCTATTAATCTACTTAAAGCTATTATGTTATTTGGATTTATTGCAGTAGGAATAGCTATAATAATTAGAGGGGTATTTTGCAAGAGAAGGTAGACTAAAAAGCTGTTGAATGATATCAATCCATTTAAATAATGCAATGTAATTTATAAATTACATTGCATTATAAAATATCCAAGCTAATGTAATAATTAAAATCTATCTCTGATTTTTCATTGTTGCATTCCATAACTGTCCGAAATATTCATTATGATATAATAGTTCATTAAAGTCACCCATACCAACAATTTCACCATCTTTAAATACATAGATTTTATCAACATTTTTTATTGTATTCAGACGATGAGCAATAGTGATAATTGTTTTGTTTTTTAAGAATTGCATAATATTTTTCATTACCAATTCTTCAGTAATATTATCCATGGCTGAAGTAGCTTCATCCAATATAACAATTTTTGCAGCCCCAAAGAACACTCTGGATAATGCCAATCTTTGACGTTCTCCACCTGAAAGAATAACACCTCTTTCACCAACTTCTGTATCAAGTCCTTTTGGTAAAGAAGAATAAAATGATGTTAGGCTAACACGTTCTAATACTTCAATAATTATATGGTCGGAAATATCTTTGTCGAAAACAATATTCTCTCGTAATGTTCCATCAAAAATAGGAGATTCCTGCGAAGTATAAGAAACGTGATTGTAAAAATGAGTTAAGTTAAGCTCTGATAAATCATTTCTATCAATATAAATATTTCCTGCATCTGGCTTAACCAAACCTATGATTTGCTTAACAATTGTTGATTTTCCTGAACCGCTTTCTCCCACAAATGCAACTGAACTCCCAGCAGGAATATCAAAGGATAAATCCTTAAAGATGTTCTTCTCATCATAGGAAAAGCACACGTTCTTAAAATATATATTACCCTCTATGGAATTTACTATCTTTCCAGAATTCAATTTAAGATCATCTGGCATATCCAATAAATCCGTATATCGCCTAAAGGCACTCTTATCTAATTTACATTGTACAAACAATACATTAAATATAGCAATTGGCGAATATGCCTTATCAATCAAGGTAAGTAACGCAACTACTGAACCTACGGACAATGCATTGTTTTTCCAACTAATGAATATAATAATTACTTTTATAAGTGTAATAAACAATCCGAAAATTGCAAAAAATGCTTCGTGAATCATCTTCATTTTAGTCTTTGATTTTACAATTTCTTCAGATGCATTTGATGTTTTGCTTATCTCATGCTCAAATTTTTTATTAGTTCTAAATACAATCAATTCCATAAAGCCACGAACTACATATTTATTAAAGATTTCTTCATTATTTAAAATATGTGCTTTAATTTTATATAAGTATTTCAGCAAAATATTGGTTACAGCAAAGACAAGTACATAACCAATTGCAATAAAAATCATAATATGCTTGTCAATATTGGCAATAAAAATCAAACTGAAAACTATACTTGGAATTAATTCACTAAATAATCTAAAGTAAAAATCAAATAATATGCTTTTACCTGCATTAGCTCCGTTTTCTATTTTTTGAACCAAATTACCGGTGCCTAATGATTGATAGTGTCGATAATCTATGGTACTCATTTTTTTCAATGCCTTTAATTTAAAATCCAAGTATATACTTTGGGACAATTTGCAACTTGGATATTCATTGAAATAGTTAAAGCCACAGATGAGTACTAAAATAAATGCATAAATACATATTGTCGTGAAAGAAAGGGTCTTATCTCCAAAATCATCTAATACCTTTTGAAAATAGCGGGCACTAAAAGCATTAAGCAAAGCCAATACTATTCCCAATAATATATAACCAATAACCAGTAATTTCTTCTTGTTTAAAATATCTAAATAGTGTTTCATAACTGTACTCCTTTTAATTTTTAATATGAAATCAAAAATTAGTACAGTTGATACTGTTAGCAAATAAATTTAACCTCAGCACAATCTGCTTACAGATTATTTCAACTGTACCGAGTAGTTAATTCGTTCAATTCTCATTAAGAGGACACTTCCTTTCAATATTTTGTAAATAAGTAATAATGTACTTCTTAATCTCACTTTCACAAGATAATTAAAATAATTTTATTTTGTATAAATACTACAATTATGTAGTGATTTAACATGCTAATTATAACATAAATCTTAAAAATTAGAAATTGTAACATGATTTATAAAATTTATGTACAATATAATTATTTATAGCTAGCATAATCTTATATTAAAACAAAATCTTCAAGTGATTAAGAAAACATAGGTGATTTGTATCTGTGTTCTATTACTTGAATAGTAAATTAGTAACCTGAAAAATAATTATAAATTGCAAATAGTAATAAAGTATAGCTATTAAATGCATTTAGTATATAATTAAGATAACGTTTAAAAAGGTGGCGATTAAAATGAAAAATATTAATATTGGTAATGGTGCAATAAAGGCTTCAGAAATATCTTTAGGGTGTATGAGAATGGCAGATATTTCTAAAGGAAAGGCATCGAAATTAATTAATACTGCTTTAGATGAAGGCATTAATTTCTTTGATCATGCCGATATTTATGGAGCAGGGAAATCTGAAGAGATTTTTGCTGAGGCAATAGATATGAATCCTACTATAAGAGAAAAAATGATTATTCAAAGCAAATGTGGAATAAGACCAGGCTTTTTTGATTTTTCAAAGGAGCATATTATAAATTCAGTAGATGCTAGTTTAAAAAGATTAAAAACTGATTATCTTGATACTTTTTTATTACATAGACCAGATACACTTATGGAGCCAGAAGAAGTTTCAGAAGCTTTTGCAGAGCTCTATGCTAGTGGTAAAGTTAGACACTTTGGAGTAAGCAATCAAAATCCAATGCAAATTGAACTTTTAAATAAGTATTTAAATAATAAAATTATTATTAATCAATTACAATTAAGTATAATGAATACTGGTATGATTGATTCAGGCTTAAATGTTAATATGAAAATAAATTCATCTATTGATAGAGATGGAAGTATATTAGAATATTGTCGTCTAAAGGATATTACAATTCAAGCATGGTCACCTTTCCAATATGGAATGTTTGAAGGTGTATTTTTAGATAATGATAAGTTCCCAGAAGTAAATGCAAAAATTAATGAAATTGCAGCGCTTAAAGGTGTATCTAACACAGTAATAGCAACAGCTTGGATATTAAGACATCCAGCAAAAATTCAAACAATAGTTGGAACAACTAATGCTGCTCGTCTTAAAGATATTTGCAAAGCTTCAGATGTGAATCTAACAAGACAAGAATGGTATGAAATATATAGAGCAGCTGGAAATAAATTACCTTAGAATTAAGAATTTATAAAATATCAATATTACAAGTATCAGTATGAATAAGGGGCTGAAAGAAAATAGACCAGAATCTGATTAGTTATTTTTTTGAAACTCACTAACATAAATAAAAGGTATTGGAAGTTAATTTATACTTCCAATACCTCTTTTAAATTAATAAGTTAATAATGAATATAAGCTTTTATCTTTAGGAAGAACAGGATCTAATGGTTTAGTAGAGAATACATGAAGTTCATGTAAAGCTCTTGTACAAACTGTATAGAATAAGTTCTTATCTAAATCAAATAAATAATTTTCTCCATCAGCTACAATAACACCATCAAATTCTAATCCTTTTGCTAAATAAGAAGATATAACATTAATTCCAAGTTTGAATTCAGAAGCGTCACTATCTATAATATTAACAGAAGGATCCTTCTGTTTTAGCTTGTTATATATAAATTCACAATTAGCTTTGTTTTTACAAATTACAGCTATTGATGTATAATTTTTAGCTTTCATTTCATTAATAATATTTGTGATATTTAACTCTAAATTATCAGTTGTAATATGAATAGTTGGGTTGTCACCTTTTCTATCAACTGCTTCAATAGGTTCATGAGTATCTAAAATATCTTTTGTGAAATTAGTTATATTATATGTAGAGCGATAACACTTAGTTAAAGCTACTGTTTTAATATTTGGGAATACACCTAATATATCCTCTTTATTGTTAACGTTAGAATGCTTATCAATTCTTTGGTTAAGGTCTCCCATAATTGTAATTGATGCATTTGAAAATGATTTTTTAATTATTTCATAGAAAAGAGGACTATAATCTTGTGCTTCATCAATAAGTATATGTCTTACATTACTGTAATTTCTAAAGCCTTCCATTGATGCTCTTATATAAATTATTGGAGTAATATCTTCATATTTTACTTTTCCACAATTTAAATATTCTAATGTAATATCTTTTATAGATATTAAATCTTTATTTGTGAACTTTTTAATATTATCCCAAAGTATTTTATAAATTTCTACATGATTTAATGTCTTAATCATTGCATCTACTTGAATATCAACCTGCTCTTTGCAATAATCGTAAAAATTCCTTTTATCTTCTACATAGTCAAAGTGAGAATTATCATCTGATGATAAATATTTAGTTTCGACTTGAGAAAATAAACTTTGTTTAACAACTTCAATTCTACTTAAGAAAGGAATATTATTAAACCTCTCTAAGAAAGCTTTAGAGACATTTTGCTTGCTTACTATTTGTTTATCATCTATAAATATAGGCTTAAAGTCAGTTATAAGTTCAGGTATACTTGGAGCGAATTTATTTAATACTGCCATAAATTCATTAGTATTTTTATATTCCATAGATTTAGCCTCTAAATTAAATAAATCTATATCTTCACATTTTGAATAAATATAATCTAAATGCTCATTTTTACTTTCATATATATAGTTTGAAGGTAAAAATGTTTTTGAATATAACTCAAATGTAGTTTGAAGAATATTAGTTTCGCCAAGTTCAGGTAATACATCAGAAATATATTCAGAAAACACTTGGTTTGGACTAAAGATTAAAATATTATCAGCTTTAAGATCTTTTCTATGTTTATATAAAAGATAAGCAGATCTATGCAATGCAATAGATGTTTTACCAGAACCTGCAGCCCCTTGAATAAATAATATTCTACTATCATCATTTCTAATAATATCATTTTGTTCTTTTTGGATAGTAGCTACTATATTTTTCATTTTATCAGTAGCATTTCCTCCAAGCATTGAGGTTAATGAGTCATCACATAATGATTCATCAGAGCTATGCATAAATACTATTTCACCATTTTTTATATTAAATTGTCTGCTAAATTCAATTTCACCATTTATTCGTCTACCAGGAGCTTCGTAAAAAGCAGGGCCAACTTCAAAATCATAAAACATAGTTGAAACTGGTGAACGCCAATCAAATACTAAAAAGTTATAGTCTTTTTCATCTTCAACACTTGATAAACCAATATAGAAACTTTCTATATCCTCTCCATTTTGTCTAAAATCTAATCTAGAGAAATAAGGTGACTTAAGTTGTTTTTCAAGAGTTCTCATTCTAGTTATTTTATTAGAATACATTTGTTCTTGAAGGGCTACTTGGCCACAGTTTTCATTAATTTCAATTTCATCTAGTTCGCTTCTATTATCCCAAAGAAATTTTCTATGTTTAATTATTTCCTTGTCTTGCACTTCACTTGAATCAACATATTTATTTAACAATTCTTTAACAGTATCAATAGTTGATTCTAAGTATTTTTCTTCATCTAAAATGTCTTTACCAATAAGCATGTTTATACCTCACTTTTATAATCGTCATTAGATTTTAAAGTTTATAATTTAATATGTCAAGAAAAAAGAGTATACTAGTTAATATTAGTACTTATAATTATAGACGTTGTTAAAATCAAGTGATATAATATCTATTGTAAACGAAATCAGTAAATATAGTATAAAGTTATTATATTTACTATAGAGTAAGGGACCTAAAAGAAAATAGATCAAAATCTGAGTAGTTATTTTTTTGAGCTATCTAAATACAATTGTATTATTATAAGATTTAAGAGGAGAATATAATGAGCAGATCAACTATTACAGCTATTAGTGTAGGTATATTTTCAGGTATTTGGGCATGGATAAGTAATTCTACAGGTTTAATTACTTGGATAGGATTTATAGGGTGTACGAGCTATTTTGCTTCTGGTGGAAGCTTAAGTGGATTAAAAAAATCAATTTATTCTAATATTAGTGGAATAATATGGGCTATGACAATTATAATATGTTCATCTTATTTTAAGGACTCGCAATGGTCTTATTTATTTACTGGATTTTTTTCTTTTGTAATGTGCATACAAGCAAAGTTTAAAACATTAGAATTTATACCAGGCGCTTTTTGTGGGTGCTGTTGTATATTTGCTACATCGGGAAACTGGAGGGCAGTGTTGCCTGCCTTAATATGTGGCGGAATATTGGGATTCGTATCAGATAGAGGCGGCTTCCACTTACATAATTTATTAGATAAAAGATATGTTAGGGAAATGAAAAAAAATACACCAAAATCTTATTAGTTATTTTGTTGAAAATGTCTTAATAATTAAACTAATGCTAAGCATCTTTTATAGGTGCTTATTTTAGTTGAAAAGAATATATTAAAAGTCTAAGGGCATTGAGATAAATAGATTTTATTAGTAAAATTATATTAGGTGAAAGCTTGAAAAAGAATTTTTAGGGAATACTAATACTAAGAATATGATAGTAAAGGAAGTATTATATATGAATAAAAGAAACATCCTATTATTAGCAACTTTAGTATTAGTTTTATGTTTTGGTGGATTTATGATTATGGATGTAGTAGCATGGGAATCAAGTACAAAAAAAGAAGATGCACAAATATTATTAGATAGTATGTCATTAGAAGAAAAATTAGAACAAATGATTATTATTGATATTCCATATATTTATGAAGATAACAATCAAGTTAATTTTACAAAGGTTACTGAAAGTGTTAAAGAATTCTTTAAGACAAGAAAACCAGGTGGAATTATTCTATTTGAAAATAATATGATAAATAAAGAGCAAACAACTGCTATGATAAGTGAAATTCAAAATATGAAGGATAAAGTTCCGTTCTTTATTACAGTAGATGAAGAGGGTGGAAGGGTTTCAAAAATACCAATAAAATTAAATATACAAGCAGCAACTGAAATAGGAAATACAGGGAATCCTAAAAAAGCATTTGAAGGTGCACAAACTATTGGAAAATCATTAAAACAGCTTGGATTTAATGTAGATTATGCTCCAGTTATGGATGTTAATACTAATCCTAATAATCCAATTATAGGGGATAGAGCTTTTAGCTCGGATCCAAAGATAGTTAGTCAATTTGGAGTAGAATTTATTAATGGTTTAAGAAAGGAAGGGATTTTATCTACAGCTAAACATTTTCCAGGTCACGGAGATACATCAGCGGATTCTCATAAAGGGTTTGTGGAAGTGTCTCATGATATAAATAGAATAAGAAATGTAGAATTACTTCCTTTTAGAGAAGCAATAAAAAATAATGTGGATTTTGTTATGGTAGGACATATATCAGTGCCAGCTTTAGATAGTAGTAGAACGCCAGCATCTTTATCGAAACCAATAGTAACAGATTTATTAAAAAATGAAATGGGATTTAAAGGGGTAGTTATAACAGATGCATTAGACATGGGGGCTATAACTCAAAATTATGATAAATACGAATCAGTAAGATTAGCTATAAATAGTGGAAATGATATTGCACTTATTCCTGATATTACAATAATTCCAGGAAAAGATATTTCACAATATGATGAATTAATTAAATATCTAAAAGATGAAGTTAATAAAGGAAACATAAAACAAGAAAGAATAGATGATGCAGTAATGAGAATATTAAAGGCTAAAGAAAAGGTTAAAGGTAATATTTAAGAAGGGAGAAGTGAATATGAAAAAATTACTAAATAAGCAATTGCTTAAAATAGAAAAAAAAGAACAAAAAATATTAAATAAGAAGCCAAATAAGCTAATAAAAGAAAATTTAACTCCATTTAAGAATAAAATTGAAGCAAAAATACCTGATAAACTAAAAAAAACTATGGATATTGCATTTTATAAAGGATTTCAAGTTGTATTTGAAAAAGGTACGAAATATATTGAGAAAACTTATAACAAAGAAGAAATTAACATACAACATGATGTTAATAACTATTATATAGATAGAAATACTAGTAAAAAAAGTATAAGAACTATGGATATAAAACCAAATAAAAGTAGGATAGTGAACAAATCAATAGCAACAATTGAGGGGGCAGGACTTGGGTTATTAGGACTTGGTATGCCGGATATACCCTTGCTTATTTCTGTGATTTTAAAAACCATATATGAGATTTCTTTAAGTTATGGTTTTAATTATGAAAGTAATAATGAAAAAATATATATTTTAAATCTTATTTCAGCAGCAGTTACAACTGAAGAAGTACAGGGTAGATATAATACAAAAGTAGATGAATTATCTGGAAATATAGATTTTAATGGTATTGTTAATGAAAATTTAGATGATGAAATGAAAGAAACTTCCCACAATTTATTTGAAGTAATGGTAACATCGAAGTTTATTCAGGGAATTCCTATTATTGGGGTTGTAGGAAGTATAACAAATTACAACGTAGTTAATAAGATAGGGAAATATGCATCACTTAAATATAAAAAACGTTACTTAAATACAAAAAAATAAAAGGTAGAGATAAGAATTGGAATAAATTTACCGTTGCTTATTTGGATGAATAGGCATATAATATAGTAGAAATAAAACTAAATAATTTTCGGTAGGTGAGGTTACCTTAGGGATACAGGTTGCTACCGCGAAATAATGGAGACATTATTAGTAGGTTAGCAGGATACGTCGAATACAAGGCGTATTTTAATGCAATTATATTGCCCTAAGATGCTAAAGCTTGAACGGGTATATTATTAAATAAAGACAATTAATAATTTGTTTTTTCATCCTCGTTGAGCTTAGCCAATGAGGATTTTTAATTTAAAAAAATAAGTGAGGTGAAAACAAGTGGAATCAGAAAGTAGTAGTGATATGGGAACAGATGGATTTGACTTAAAAAGGTTATATTTTCATAAGAAATCAAAAACAATAAAAGTAGAGATGGGAAAAAATAATAGTTTCCTAAAATTATTACTTACTACTTTGCTTGTTTACGATGCCTAAAGATATAGACCTATAAGAGTTTTTCAATTATGCTACCTGTTTGCTATATAAATTTATAGTAAACAGGTTTTTTTTATTGTCATTTGTTCCTATATACTCAAAAATTAAATTTTGAGGAGGGAATAATAATGAAATTATTATTAAGAAAAAATAAGAATATTAACTCAATACAAGAAAAGGAAATTAAGAGAAAGAAACTAGAGGCTAAATTAATAGAGTATGCAACAATAAACAAAAATGATTTGTTTAAAAACTTAAAATCAAGAGATGAAGGATTAACTTATAATGAAGTAGAGATCAAGCTTGATGAATATGGAAATAATGAAATAAGTTATGGTAATGAAAATTCTTGGTATAAAAGAGCAATAGATGCTTTTATAAATCCATTTACAGTAGTACTTTTTCTATTATCACTAGTATCTTTCATAACTGATTATGTAATGTCATTACCAGAGGATAAAAATTTAACAACAGTAATTATAATATCTATTATGGTTACAATCAGTGGAGCATTGAGATTTATACAAGAGGGAAAATCAAATAATGCAGGTAAAAAGCTTAAGGCTATGATAAAAACAACAGCAACCGTAGCACGTAATAACATTGATATAGAAATAGCAATTGAAGATATTGTGCCAGGAGATATTATAAAATTAAATGCAGGAGATATGATACCAGCAGATGCTAGAATTATATTTGCAAAGGATTTGTTTGTAAGCCAATCAGCTATGACAGGAGAATCTGAAGCAGTTGAAAAATTTGCAAACCAAAAATATAATGAAATTAAATCATATAAATCTAGCTATCTTGAATATGAAAACTTAGCATATATGGGAACTAATATAATAAGTGGAACTGCTATAGCTATAGTTTTATTAACCGGAAATGATACTTGTCTCGGAAGTATAGCAGATGCAGTAACCCAAAAAAGGGAATCAACAAGTTTTGATAAAGGAGTTAATTCAGTAAGCTTTTTATTAATTAAGTTTATGGCTATAATGGTTCCAATTGTGTTTGTAATTAATGGTATTACAAAGGGAAATTGGGCTAATGCATTTTTATTTGGAATATCAATTGCAGTTGGGCTAACTCCAGAAATGTTGCCGATGATAGTTACTACAAACCTTGCTAAAGGCGCTGTAGCAATGGCTAAATGCAAAACAATAGTAAAAAATTTAAATTCAATACAAAACTTAGGAGCTATGGATATTTTATGTACCGATAAAACAGGTACTCTTACAGAGGATAAAATTGTTTTGGAACGTCATTTAGATATACATGGAAATGAAGATATTAAAGTATTAAAACAGGGATATTTAGTAAGCTATTTTCAAACTGGACTTAATAATTTACTTGATGTTGCTATTTTAGAGCATGGTGAAAAAGAAGGATTTAAAGACTATCATAAAATATATGAAAAAATAGATGAAATACCATTTGATTTTACTCGTCGTAGAATGTCAGTGGTTTTAAATGATAAAAATAGTAAAACACAGTTAATTACAAAGGGTGCAGTTGAAGAGATGCTTGATATTTGTAGCTTTGCAGAATACAAAGGTGAAGTTAAATTGCTAACTAAAGAGGTTAAAAAAGAAATTCTTAAAACTGTAGATGAATTAAATGAAAGTGGAATGAGAGTTATAGCAGTGGCACAAAAAAACAAAATATCAACACAAGAAGTGTTTTCTGTTAAGGATGAATGCAATATGGTGCTTATGGGATATATCGGGTTCTTAGATCCACCAAAATCTTCAGCAAAAGAAGCAATAGCAGCGTTGAAGGAATATGGTGTAAGTGTAAAAGTACTTACAGGAGATAATGAAAAAGTAACAAAATATGTATGCGAAAGTGTTGGAATCCGTCCTCAAAGCATACTTTTAGGTTCTAAAGTTGAGTTGTTAACAGATCAAGAACTAAAAGTTGAAGTAGAAAAAATAAATATATTTGCAAAATTATCACCTGAACAAAAAGCAAGAGTAGTATCAATGTTAAGAGAGAATGGACATGTTGTTGGCTTCATGGGAGACGGAATAAATGACGCCCCAGCAATGAAAAAAGCCGATGTTGGAATTTCAGTTGATACAGCCGTAGATATTGCAAAAGAATCTGCAGATATTATATTATTAGAAAAAGATTTAATGGTTCTTGAAAAAGGAATTGTTGAAGGTCGTAAGACCTTTGCTAATATTATTAAATATATTAAAATGACAGCAAGTTCTAATTTTGGAAATATGTTTAGCGTTTTAGTTGCAAGTGCAGTACTTCCATTTTTACCTATGATACCTGTACAATTATTAGTATTAAATCTTATTTATGATATATCTTGCATATCAATTCCTTGGGATAATGTAGATGAAGAATTCCTTAAAGTCCCTAGAAAGTGGGATTCATCATCAATAGGGAGCTTTATGTTATGGATAGGACCAACTAGTTCAGTTTTCGATATTACTACATATATATTAATGTTCTTTGTTATTTGCCCAATAGTTTGTGGTGGTAGCTATGGAAATGTAAATGTTGATAAAACATTATTTATGATGGTATTTAACGCAGGATGGTTTGTTGAATCATTATGGACACAAACATTAGTTATTCATATGATTAGAAGTACCAAAAAGCCATTTATACAAAGCAGAGCATCAATGCCAGTAATAGTATTAACAAGTATTTCAATTCTAATAGGTACAATTATTCCATACACAGCTTTTGGGAAAACTTTAGGAATGTACCCTATGCCAGGGATATATTTCTTAATGTTATTTGCTACTATATTTGCCTATATGATTTTAGTTACGGTTGTTAAGAACAAATATGTGGAAAAGTATGGAGATTTATTATAGATAAATAAAATTATTAAATGATATAATATAAGTGTTTAGAGTTAATCCTAGTTATTAGTGATAAACGTTGGTATTATAAAATAACAACATTTATCGCTAATAAATAAGAAACTAGTAAACAGGTAATATTAATCCTAAAATTAAAAAAATTTATTACGAAGCAAAGACTATTTAGATAACATTGGGGGGAAAAAAATGAATATTATAACAGTTACAAAGGAAAATTTGGAGCAAGAACATATTTGCTGCGCTATTTCTAATAATAGTGATTGCCAAGTGAATGCAAAAAAATCCTGGTTAGCAGAACGTTTTGATGATGGCCTTGTTTTTAAAAAAGGAGATGTTCGTGGGAAATGTTTTATAGAGTACATACCTGCGGAAAAAGCATGGTGCCCAATTGAGGCTGATGGATATATGTTTATTAACTGCTTATGGATTTCAGGACAGTTTAAAGGCATGGGATATTCTAATATGTTTTTAGAGGAATGTGTAAAAGATAGCAAAGAAAAAGGCAAAGTAGGACTTGTGATGCTATCATCAAAAAAGAAAATGCCTTATTTATCGGACTCGAAGTATTTGAAATATAAAAACTTTGAAGTAGTTGATACTGTAGGTCCATACTACGAGTTAATGTGCTTGTCTTTTGATAAAAATGCAAAGAAGCCACACTTTAAGGAAACTGTAAAAGAGCTTAAAATTAGTGAGATGGGCTTTGTTCTATATTATGCATATCAATGTCCCTTTACTGCCAAATATGTTCCTCTTATTGATAAAATAGCAAAATCTAAAGGGATTCCTTTTAAAGCCATTCGGTTTGAAACTACAGACCAGGCACAAAATGCTCCTGCACCTTTTACTTCTTACAGCTTGTTCTATAATGGAGAATTTGTAACAAATGAAATTCTTTCAGAAAAAAAATTCAACAAAATAATTACTGAAAAAGGAATGTAATTACATGGTATATTCATAAATTATATTAAGGTACTTAAAAATGGTTTGTTATTTTTGAAGGTGCTTAATAAAAAGGGGTGGGTATAAATGAATGTAAAAAAAACAATGTTGGTAGTAATGTTAGTATCTTCAATGACTGTAGGGCTAATGGGGTGTTCGACTATTAATGACTTTGTTAATAATATTGAAAAGAAAAATGAGAAGACAGAAAAGATAGACGGGAATGATAAAGATACTAATGAAGGCACTGCCAAAGAGGAAAAGAAAAATGCAGATGATAATAAACCTGTAGCTGATAGTACTAAGGTTAGTAATAAAACTTTAAATATAGGGATGTTTGTACCAAATGGGAGTTATGAAGTTAAGTGTGAAGGCAGTGATGTTATATCAAATGATAACTTTATAAAAGGTGATGGCACATCATATCAAGTAGTTGGGACAACTGGGAAAGGACCTGTTATAAATGTTTATAGTATAAAAAATGGAGGTCTAAATAAGGTTTTCACAGGTGATTTAACAGATAAAGAAATGAAAGATATAGGAAAAATAAATTATTTAAGTAAAAATGATAAATCACAGGAATTATTGATTTTAAATGAGCCATTAAAAGTTGGAACTAAATGGGATAATAAAGAAATTGTTGAAGTAGGGGAAAATTTAAAATTAGATAAGGAAACATTAAAAGGTGCTTATATAAAAACATGGGAACAGGTAAAGAGTAATGGTAAAAAAACAGTAAAAGTATATTATTATTCAGAAGGTTTAGGTTGTGTTAAATATGATGTTTTATTAGATGGAGTATCTGTAGAAAAATCAACAGTAACATCAGTTACTAAAAAATAAAAGATAAAAAAGGTGGGTTTTATGGTTATTGATTTTACACACACTATAGATAATGGAATAACTTCATATACAGAGGATACAAAACCTAAAATAGAGCAAATAGCTACTATAGATAAAGATCATTATGAAGAAAGAAGTATAAATATTTTTACCCATACAGGAACACATATAGATTCACAAAGACATATGCTTAAAGAAGGGAAATATATTGATGAATATAAATTAGAAGATTTAATGGGACCAGCAGTTATCTTAGATTTTAGTAATATAAATGAAAAAGAAATAACTAAAAAAGACCTGCTTATACACATTGAAGAAATAAAAAAAGCAGAGTTTGTATTAATAAAGACGGGATGGCAAAAATATTGGTGCAGTGAAAAATACTTAACTAATTATCCCACATTAACAATTGAGGCAGCAGAATATTTATCAAGCTTTAACCTAAAAGGGGTTGGGGTAGATTGTATTTCTATTGGAAAATCAGAAGATGAAATGACTCTTCATAAAATATTTTTAGAAAAAGAAATTTTAATAATAGAAAACTTAAATTTAGAAAAAATAATTAATGGAATATTTAAGCTTATTGTAGCACCATTAAAAATAAAAAATAGTGATGGGGTACCAGTAAGAACATTTGGATTTATATAACTTTTGTTCATATTTAAAAAACAACAAGCCAATATACATCCTACATTGGTTTGTTGTTTTTAATTTAAACATAATATTATTTCATTTGATAAATTTAATTAGGCTTTTGTAAACTTAATTAAAAAATAACTAATAGGAGAAAGTGATATGGATAGAGAAAAATTTTATACTAATAGAAAAAACATTATGTTATTGGCAATATTATGCTGTGCTCTATGGGGGAGTGCGTATCCTTCAATAAAGGTTGGATATTCATTATTTAATATACCTTCAGATGATATAGCAACAAAATTAATATTTGCAGGATATAGATTTCTAATTGCGGGGATTTTTGTATTAATAGTTCAGGTAGTTGGAAAGAAAAAAATATTCGAGTTATCTAAAAAGCAAGCTTTGCAAGTAACCATATTAGGACTTGGGCAAACTACTCTTCAATATATATTTTTCTATATTGGTTTATCGTACACAACAGGAGTAAGAGGATCAATAATAAATGGAACATCAACATTTTTTAGTATAATAATAGCCCATTTTGTTTATAAGAATGATAAACTTAATTTCAATAAAATATTAGGATGCATTATAGGATTTCTTGGAGTTATAATTGTTAATTTTAATGGACAATCATTGCTAGATAGTTCTTTTAGCTTTCAGGGAGAAGGATTTATAATGATTGCAGCATTCCTACTTTCAAGCGCTGCTATATACGGTAAAGGAATTACTCAAAGGATAGATCCATCAATAGCGACAGGATACCAATTAACTATTGGTGGAGCTGTTTTAACTATTTTAGGATTTGTTTTAGGTGGACAACTAGTAGGGTTCACATTAACATCATCAATTTTATTAATTTACATGGCACTTTTATCATCAGTTGCTTTTGTAATTTGGGCACAACTGCTTAAATATAATAAAGTAGGGATAATAACAATATTTAATTTCTCAATACCAATCTTTGGAACATTACTATCAGCAATAATTTTAGGAGAAAATATATTTGATATTAAGATTTTAATAGCATTAATACTAGTGTGTATTGGGATATTCCTTGTTTATAGAGTTAAAGATAATAAATAGAACTAAAGTTGAATCAGGAATATTATTTATTTTATGATGACTTAAAGATATTTGATAAAATTCAATAAAGAATCAGGTTAGAATTAAAAAAAATTATGCTATTATTACAAAAATGTAATCTAACTGAAAGGTAAATAGATATGTGTTTTTAATGTAATAGAATAAAATTAGCATTGTAATAAGGTTATAGGAATAATAAAATTCCAAATGATCAATATGTTAATAGAGGAGAAGTTAAAAAATGAAAAAATTAAATTCATTTACGTTAAAAATAATAGCTATGATAACTATGTTGTTAGATCATGTTTATGCATATATAGGGGGAACTGGTATAGATGTACCTATATGGTTTGGATATTTAGGGAAAATTGCAGCACCTATATTTTTCTATTTAATAGTAGAAGGATTTTTCCATACTAAAAGTAAAGTGAAATATTTATCTAGATTAGCTAGCTTTGGAATTGTTATGATAGGGATAGATAAGATTATGGGAATAAGTAATAATATATTCTTATCACTTACTTTATCAGTACTTATGTTAATGGTTATAGATTATGCTAAAAAATCTAAAAAATCATATATATACATAATTGCAACCTTAGCTGTAGTTGCAATAGGTGCGGCATATATGTTTACAGAAGCGTCTATGTTTGGCTTAGGTATGACACTTATATTCTATTTCTTTAGAGATAAAAAAATAATAATGGCAATAGTTTATAGTTTATTTAGTTTAATGCCAGTGTTTGCATCTATAGGAACACCAAATTCTTATGCTCAACTTTTCTTATATGATTATCAATGGATGATGCTGTTTGCATTACCCTTAATACTTATGTATAACGGTAAATTAGGTTTGAAAAATACAATTACCAAATGGATGTTTTATATATTCTATCCAGCACATCTTATAACATTAGTATTAATAGGACGACTTTTATAAGAATAATTATGAGTAACTGTTAAGGTCTATTAATAAAATATACAAAAAGAGGTAATGAATCACTAATAACTATATTACCAGTAGCATTAGCTATGGGGTCATTAGGTATCTTAATGGCATATTTTACTATAAGAAATATAGAAAACGTAGATGTAAAGTAGAATATATAAAATTTATTTTGAAAAATCATAATGTGAATAATAAAAAATACAACCTAGCTATTTTATAAGCAAAGGTTGTATTTTTATTTGTATAGATAATGCTTAATTAAATGCAGTTAATTATAGTGGAAATATAAGTTTCTACCTAAATGAATCACTTTCTTTTCTACTATTGTTAGTATTATCATTTATAGTGTTAGAAGTATCAACATTATTAGCCAATTCAATATTTTGAATGTTTTCAATAGCTTTATTCATTTTAACATTCTTAGTTTTTTTATTTCTATTCATAAGTAATCTCCTTTCCATTTGTAATAATTATTATTTTATTAACAGTTATAGTTTCTGCAAATTTAGGGTGGATATGTATGGGAAAATTTTCTGGATCACGGAGGTGTTAGAGGGGAATGTTTACTTAAAGTTCCCTTTATTAATCCTGTACAAAAAAAAGGAACATACGCCCGAATAAATACAGAATAGAAATGTAAGTAAGGCAAATGGATAGAGTGGGTATGCAAGCAATGCTAATGCCTCGATGAATAATCCTATAGTTAATGATAACATTATCCCAAAACAAACTCCTATTTTATTTTTCAAATTTAATCCTCCTTAAAATTAATATAACTATTATAGTAGATACTTATCACTTTTTTTTAGGAAATAATTTATCTTTATAGTAAGCGTCTGCTTGATAAATTGCTGCTAAAGGGTTATGACATAAAACTCTATCTTTTACGGCAAATACAGTTACAGGTGCTACTGAATATTTTATAAATAAAGAATCATGACCAACACATAAACCTAAAATTATATTCAATTCTGTTTTAGCCTCATTTAAAAACATAGCTTGGCCTATAGGATTACACATTGGTACAGTTGATTCGTTAATATCAATAAATTCTTTAGGTATGCTCCCATTTTTGCATATAACTGAGTTTATATTAAATCCATTATATGAAAGAACCTTGCTTAAGGTTTTAGCTTCATTAGCTAATCCTATACAAAATGCAATCCCTATATTTTAAAATCCACATTTATTTGCAAAATCCATTGTTTCTTCTAAGCTTGTCTTTTGGCAATACCCGTCACTTACTACTAAAGCTGATGCTCTAGCAATATTTAAATTGCCTTTTTCATTATATAATTCTTTAATTTCCTCTGTTTTTTCATTAATACAAGGACAGTTTCTAGGAGCTCTATCAATATCACCACTATTACAAGCGTGTACAGAGCATAAAGCACAATTAAACATAATAATCCCTTCTTTCGTTTGTAATTTATAGAATAATACAATTTATATTACCTTACTTGTTAAAATAATACAATAAAATAAGTATAAAAGAAGCTAGCATAGGTGTAAAGAAAATATCTTAAACTTTGATTTTACACTTCAATATTGGATTATATATTTATTAAGTGAGTGCTTTATTCATAATAAAAAATACATTCACTACTTGACATATCTAAGTAGTGAATGCAAAATAATGTTACTACTATGAATAGCAAAGTAGGAGGGGATTATTATAGATGAATCACAACTGTTAAAGGGTATTTTAGAGGGATGTGTATTAAGTATTATTTCACATGAGGAGACTTATGGATATGAAATCTTAGTGGTATTAGAGAAGTATGGATTTAAAGATATTTATGAAGGTACATTATATCCCTTATTAAGTAGGTTGGAAAAAAAGAACTTAATAAGTTGTCGCATAGGTAAATCACCTTTAGGGCCAAAGCGTAAATACTATTCTATAACAGAGGACGGACAAAAATATTATGAAGATTTTAAAAGTGTTTTTCAAGAGATGACAATTAATACTAATAAGATAATTAATGCTAAAGAACTATAATTTTAGGGAGGGGTTTATATTAATAGTAATGTCATTTATAGAAGTATTGTTAATTGGAGTTGTAATTAAATCACCAACAAAAATGGAGGAGTAATATATGATAATAAGAGAAATACAGCAAAAAGATAATAAAGAAGTAGAGTTACTTATTAGAACATGTTTAATAGAATTCGGAGGTGATAAACCAGGTTGTGCTTGGACTGATCCAAATTTAGGCCAATTTTATGAGCTTTATCAAAATAAAGGATCAAAATACTTTGTTGTTGAAGAAAATAATAAAATAATAGCTGGCTGTGGAATTGGGCCACTAGAAAATTTAGAAAACATATGTGAACTACAGAAAATGTATTCATTAAAAGAAGTAAGAGGAAGAGGTATTGCAAATGAACTAATGGAAATTTCCTTAGAATTTGCAAAAAAACATTATAGTAAATGTTATTTAGAAACTTTTAGCAATATGATTAGAGCAAATAAGTTTTATAAAAAAAATGGATTTATAAAACTAGAAAAACCTTTAATTGAAACAGAACATTTTGCTTGTGATGTGTGGTACATTAAAACATTATAAGTTAAAGATAGAATAGATTTTATAGCCAGTGTAATTATTGAATTACGCTGGCTATTTTTAATAAAATCTAGGATGATTCATATTTAGATATAGACATTTTATATTTAGATATGAATCATTCTATATAATTAAAAATTGAAAAATATGTTATAATTAGATTAAATTAGATTAAATTAGATTAATTACAGAGTGGGTAAAGGAGCAACTAATGATTAGTACAAATGTTAGAAAAAGGCTAACAGAAGTAAACTATTTAAATACGGATAACACTTGGAGATATAGAAATATTATTAGAATAGCTTATATTAATTATGAAAAGATGAAGTATTGGCTATATGCTGAAGAAATATATGATGAAATAATAAATGTACAGGGTTTTAACAGCTACACATTGGATAATTTAAAAGGGGATTTAGAAGCATTAAAATCCTGGGGAAACTTTGCTGCAATTCAAGATACAAAAAGAACAACAACTATTGAAGAGTTTAAAAATAGGAAATTTAGATATCAAATTTCTTATGCAACAATAGAACTTGAAAGAACATTAATAAAGATTGAAGCTGCAAGTGATGGTATGAGAGGTTCTTTAGAAATATCCTTAATAGAAAGGTTTAGAGATACATTGAAAAAATTAGAAAAAATAGAAATTAATAATAATGGCAAAGATTTATTTAGTCTTTGGGAAATGTTAAATAGAGATTTTAAACATCTTAATGAAAATTATCAAGATTATATAAGTAAGTTTTTTAATCCTAAAACAGAGGAGTTATTAAAAACAACAGAATTTTTAATATATAAAGAGAGTTTTATAAAGTATTTAAGAGAATTTATAAAGGGAATACAAATTAACGTACCACAAATACAAAAAAGTATAGAAATATTAGAAGAAGATACAGAAAGATTAGATTTATGTATAAAAAAAATTGTTAAATATGAAAAAAATACAATAGCTTTAAATGCTGATTACAATGAAAATGCAAGGTATGAAATTAATGCGGGAAGATATATGAGTATGAAGGAATGGTTTGTAGCTATAAAAGGAAGAACTCCAATGGGAGAACAAATTTTAGAAAGTACAAACGGAATAATAAGAAAAATAACAAGATATGCTCTTCAAATAACTGAAATAAACTATGGGGGAGGAAATAGGCTAGTAGATTATAGAAAACTTGCGCAGATATTTAATAATACAAAGAATATTGAAGAGGCTCATAAACTCTCATCACTAGTATTTGGTGTTTTTAATACTCGTCATATAGTTTGTAACACAGAGAGAGAAACAGAGAGCATCAATAGTAGTATATTTGAGGAAAATCCAACAGTTGTGACTATTACGCCAAGCCGTAGAGATTATGGTAGAAAAACAGCAAGTACAGCTATAGTTAAAAATAAATCAGAAGAAAAAAATAAAAAGGGAATAGAGGTATTAGAAAAAAGAAAAAAAGAGGAAGAGTTAATAGAAAGTTATATAAAAGATAATAAATTAATTTTCAGAAATTTAGCAGGAATTTCTAAAGAAGAAAGAATAATATTTTTAACATGGTTATCTAAATCAATAAATGATAAATCAAATAGTTGGATAAGAAATGAATATGGAAAGTCATATAAAATAGTAAATTTAAAACCTAAAGATAATATAAAAATTAACTGTGAAGATGGAGATTTTACAATGCCAGATTACGAAATAGTTTTTAAATAGTTTTTTAATAGGAGTGAAGATGTTGGAGCTTATTGATTTAATAGAAAATTATATGATTATAAAAGAAAAAGATAGAGATTTATATTACTCTATAAAGGATAATGTAAGCTCATATAAAGATTTTATAAGTAATAACTTAGGTTATGATTTAATAATAAAAGATGAATTTATAAAACTAGAGAAAATCCCATCTTCACCAGAAAGTTGGATGGGAATTAGTGACTTTACGGATAAAAAAGAGTATATATTTTTTCTGAATATACTTATGTTCCTTGAGGATAAAAATAAAGAAGAGCAATTTATATTGTCAAACCTTACAGAGTATATAGAAAGCGCCTATGTGGATGAAAAAATTGATTGGACAGTGTTTTCAAATAGAAAATCACTTATAAAAGTAATGAAATTTTCATTAGATCTTGGATTAATTAAAAATAATGATGGGAATGAAGATGACTTTAGTAAAAGTAAGGCTGCAGAAGTTTTATATGAAAGTACAGGTATATCAAGGTACATGGTAAGGCGATTTTCTAAAGACTTAGATGAAATGGAAAATTATGAAGATTTACTTAATGAAACTTTTGGAGAATTATATAATGAAAGAGGGGTAATGAGAAAAAATAGAGTGTATAGAAAACTATTACTTTCACCAATAGTTTACAATAATATAGAAGAAGATAGTGATTATGAATATATTAAAAACTATAGAG
The DNA here is from genome assembly GCF_017348895.1 of Clostridium gasigenes. Classification (NCBI taxonomy): domain Bacteria; kingdom Bacillati; phylum Bacillota; class Clostridia; order Eubacteriales; family Clostridiaceae; genus Clostridium; species Clostridium gasigenes. Next base: position 3,597,883 of record NZ_CP071376.1, on the reverse strand, counting down.
CTCCAATTTGTAATGCATTTGAAAAAAACTTAGACTGGAATTTACATGTTCACAGAAATGGAGCAATGGTTGCACTTGGTGGATCATCGGGAGTAAATGACGTGTTTCCAAGTAAAAATGGAGATGGAGTAGTAACGCTATTTGTAAATAAAGAAATCAGAAGTTTAATAGAAGAAAAAAAATTAAATGTAACTATAGAGGACATAGTTATTATTTCAGTAGATGAATTTAAAGATTTAATAATAAATACAAGAAATAAATATGGAGATGGTTTTACTAAAGAATTTAGAGATTACAGTGAAGAAATAATAGTAAGTAAAATAAAAAAGTTTATGAAAAACTTTTCTATGATTAAAGAAGAAAAGGATAAGATTATACTATTGCCTTTAATAGCAAAAGTTATAGGGGAGTACCCAAAAGATTATAGGGAGAGGAAGAGTAATGAGTAGTAGATGGGTTGCAAATAAGTTCGGATTATTCAATTTTTGGTATTATGATGATCAAGAATATAAACTTGAAAATGGTAAGGTAATATTTAAAGGAACAAATGGAAGTGGAAAATCAGTAACAACTCAAAGCTTTATTCCTTTATTATTAGATGGAGATAAAAGACCTAACAGAATAGATCCATTTGGTACAAAATCGAGAAGAATAGAAGATTATATACTTATGGAAGATGGTGAAGAGGATAGAATTTCATATCTTTATATGGAGTTTAAAAAACCAGAATCAAAAACTTATATAACTATAGGAATTGGATTTAGAGCAAGAAAAGGGAAAAAATTAGAAAGCTGGCATTTTATATTAAAAGATGGTAGAAGAATAAATAAAGATTTTAAATTATATGAATTTTCAGGAGAAAAGATTCCATTAAATCAAAAGAAGTTTGAAAATAGATTAGGTGAAGGTAACGTATTTACCTTAAGTCAAAAAGAATATATGAATAAGGTAAATGAACATCTTTTTGGATATTCTGATATTGAAAATTATAAAGAACTATTAAATCTTTTAATAGAGCTAAGGAGCCCTAAGCTATCAAAGGATTTTAAACCAACTAAGATATATGGAATATTAAATAAATCACTAAATACCCTTTCAGAGGATGATCTTAGAGATATATCAGAAGCTATGGACAATATGGACAGCCTAAATAATAATCTAGAAGAATTAGATAAAAGTTTAAGAAGTGCGGAAAAAATTTATAATGCATTTTCAAAGTATAATAAAACAATTATATATAAAAAAGGACTAGATTATAATAGATGCAGATTAAGAGTGAAAAATGAAGCTGATAGTATTGATAAATTATATAAAGAAAATAGTGCGGCAGAAATTTTAAAAGAAGTTAGTAAAGAAGAGATTAAAGAATTAAAGTTAATATTACAGGATGCAAAGATAAAGAGAAAAGCATTAGAAAATCATAAAGGATTTAAAATATCTGAAAAATTAGTCGAATTAAAAAATGAAAATAATGAAGTTATTAATTTGTTAGAAAATAAGAAAAAAATTGAAGAGGATAAGTTAGATAAAAAAAGAAAAAATAAAGGTGAAATAGAGGGAAAAGAACTTAAAATATATAATATAGAGAAGGTGATAAAGGGTTTATTAGATGATGAAGAATATTATAGAGAAAAAAGTTATTATGAGTCTATAGTAAATATTAAAAATGAAATAAGCCTTAAAGAAGATTGTAGTTTGGATTTAGTATTAGAAAATGCAAGATCTTATGAAGACTTAATAGGGACTATATATAAGCTAATTATAAAACTTAGCGAAGCTAAAAAAGAATTAGATAAAATATTTTTACTAGAACATAAAAATAAAAGAGAAGTTAAGGAACTAGATAGAAAATTAAATGAGGGCATAGAGCTGTTAACAACTTCTAAAATAGAGTATATAGAAAAAATAAATAGATATTTGGACAAGTGTAAAGAACTAAAAATAAAGGATAAGGAGCTAAATGAATTATTTAGAACTATACATAAAGTAGAAGAAATTTATGAAGCAAATAAAATAGAGTTTATTATAAAGGGACTAGCTGAAGAAAAATTAATGAAATTAAAAGATGAAAATATAAAGTTAGATAATAAAAATGAAAGTAAAGATAATGAGATAAAAGAATTAGAAAATGAAATTATAAAACTTGAAAATAATAAAGAATCTATTGAAGAAGAGGAAAATGTAAAAAATCTTAAAAAAGAGAAACTGTTAATAACTCAAAGTATAACTCATATAGAACTATCTATTTTTACAATAACAAATGAAATTGATAATTTTCCAAAAGTGAATGATATAGAAACAAGTATAACATTAATTGATGAAGCTAAAAGAAAGTTAAAAGATGGAGAAAGTTTGTTGAAGATTATAAGAGATCAATTATTTGAAAAAGAAAGAGATAAAGAAAAATTAGATAGTAGGATAATTGAAGAAGGCGAATATATTAAGATTCCTAAAAATTTAGAGGCTTTTGAAGAAGCGGTAGAGTCAATTAAATTATATATAGAAGCAATAAATAATTTAAAACATAACCATAATAATAAAAGCCATATAGAAAAAGAAATTAAAAGTACTAAAGATATTATAGAAGATATAAATTTTGATATAGATATTATTATTAGTGAAATACATGGATTAAAGGGAAAAAGAGAAAAAATAAGTGCAGAAATACAATCTTTAGAAGAAATACTTAAAAGCTTAAATTTAGGTAAGACTAAAGAAGAATTAAATAGTGTTATACACATAACCGAAAACTATCCAGATGCAATAGAGGTTTCGAGAGAATCATATATAAGAAATAAAGCTAAAATAGAGGTTATACAAAAAGATATAATTAAATCTAAGGATAAGCTTGAAAAAGAAAAAAATATATTTAAATATTATAAAAAGATTTTAAATGATGAGATATCTCTAGGGTATATTGAAGAAATAAGAGATTTAAATGAAGAAGAGGCTGCAATTAAGATTTTAGAATCTGAGGGACAAGGACTTATAGAAAAGAAAGATCGTATAGTATCTAAACTATTTGAAACTATATCACAATATGGTTCGGAATTAGTTGAATATAATTTGAAAAAGGAAGACATATTTTTAGATTATACTAAAACAGAAGATGAAGAAATAAATGAAATCTTAAGTGGTGGAATAAGAATAGATTTAATGTTTAAGATAAACAGAAGAAATATTAAGTTAATAGATTTAATAAATCATTTAGTTAGGTCAATAGAAGACCAAAAATTATTAATAAGCGATAAAGAAAGAGAAATTTTTGAAGATACGCTTATAAATACATTAAGCTCTAAAATAAGTGCTAAAATTTATAATGCTAATAAGTGGGTAAAGCAAATAAATACATTAATGAGTTCTATGGATACATCTAATGGGTTAAAGCTTGATTTAAAATGGATAGCAAAAAAATCAGAAAACATAGGGGAACTAGGTTCAAAGGAATTAACTAAGATAATAGGTAACCCACAATTTATGGATGCAGATGAAAGAGAAAAGTTATCTAATCATTTCAAGGAAAGTCTTAAAAAGGCAAAAAAGTTAGCAAATGATGAGGATATAAATAAGAGCTATCAAGCTATTATTAAGGAAGTTTTAGATTATAGAGAATGGTATGAATTTAGATTGTCATATAGTAACAATAAAAGTTCTAAATTAAATGAGTTAACAGATAATGAATTTTTCAAATTATCAGGTGGAGAAAAAGCTATGGCAATGTATATCCCATTATTTGCAGCAATAAATGCAAGATATAATGCTGCTGATAAAAAGGATTGTCCAAGAATTATAGCTTTAGATGAAGCATTTGCAGGGGTTGATGAACAAAACATAAATACTATGTTTACACTTTTAGAAGGGTTAGATTTAGATTATGTATTAAACTCTCAAGTTTTATGGGGAACATATGAAAGTGTAAAATCTCTGATTATTTATGAACTTATAAGGCAAGGGGATGATGTTATACTACCAATAAAATACAAATGGAATGGGAAAGTTAAAAGTATAGAAGGCATAGAATGAAATATCTAATACAACCACAATTTATGGGCTTAAGGCATATAAAGAAATAAAAAATTGTATTATTAAGGAAAAATATTCAGCTTATCAAGAGTTATTAATAAAAGATTATATAGATTTTATAATAATAAATATGTAAAAGATATAATTGAAAAATAATAGAAGTCATGTAGAAATACATGGCTTTATTTTTTTACTTAATTTTTGATTTAGTGGTATGTGATTAATATTTAATTAAGAATTGAGAAATAAATTTTAAGAAATTAACAAATTATAAATTTAAATGGTTTTTATTAAAGAATATTTGAATAACCTATTATATAGCAATACATTTTCAGGGGGAGATTAACATAGAAAGTAACAAGTTTGACGCTAAATTGAACTTATTAAATAAAATACCAGAACAGTTACTATATAAGGTGGTTCCTTTATCACAAAATGAAAAAATTAATAAAGGAAATATAGAAATAGTAGTTTTGTTTGGAAACAATTTAGATAAAGTTACAAGGTCTGTTGAGGCAATAGGTGGAACATTTGAAAATTTAGGTTATGGATTTGGTATTGTTACTGTAAAGTCTGAAGATATTCGTAAAATATCAGAGCTACAAGGAGTACAGTATGTAGAGTTACCTAAGGTTTTATTTACTTCTGATCTTGAAAGTAATAAGGCTAGTTGCGTTCCAAATGCTTGGGATAGGTATGGGCTTACTGGAGAGGGAGTATTAGTTGGATTTATTGATACTGGTATAGATTATACGCATCCTGCATTTAGAGATGAGAATGGAAATACAAGAATTGATTTTATTTATGATTTGGCTGAGGATAGAAAGGTTTATGATAAGGCTCAAATAAATGAAGCTTTAAAAGCACCAGACCCATATGCAATTGTAAATGTAAGAGACCCACTAGACCATGGGACACATGTAGCTGGAATAGCTTGTGCAGGTGGGAACATACCTAAGCAAAATTATGGAGTAGCCTTTAAAAGTTCTATTGCAATGGTAAAGACTACTAGATACGGTTTTTTAAATTTTGCTTTAAGTACTCAGATTATGAGAGGAATAAAATTTTTAGTAGATAAGTCAAATGAAATGAATAAACCACTTGCTATAAACATTAGTTTAAGTACTAATGATGGGGCACATAATGGTACAAGTCTTTTAGAACAATATATAGAAACTATATGTAGGCTTGAGAGAGTGGCAATAGTTATTGCAGCAGGTAATGAAGGTGACGCAGCTCACCATGTAGGTGGTGAATTAAGCGATATTAATGTGATTCCTTTAAGTGTATCTGATTCTGAAATGGCACTATCGCTTCAATTATATAAACCTCTTTTAGTTGATATATCCATTGAGATAGAAAATCCCTTAGGCGAAAAAAGTGGAGAAATAGTAATACGTAATGGATACAGAGAACTTAACATAGGTGTTGATAAATGTCTTATTTATAATACAGGGCCTAAGCCCTTTGACATAAATGGTGAAATATCTATAAGTCTTTTGCCTGGATTACAGTACTTACCCAGTGGTGAATGGAAAGTAACTTTAAAAGTTCTTAATAAATATAGGGGAATATATGATATATGGCTGCCTATTACAGAAGCAATTAATGAAAAAACAAGGTTTCTTAAACCTGATGTATATAATACCTTAGGAATACCAGCTACAGTACAAAGTGCAATTTCAGTGGGCAGTTATAATAATATGACAAATACTTTTTCCTCGTTTTCAGGAAGGGGGAAGATCTATAGAACTTCCTTTGAAAAACCAGATATAGTAGCTCCGGGAGAAGATATATTATCAACAGTCTCAAATAGGGGGTTTGATACTAAAACAGGAACTTCAATGGCATCGCCTAATGTAGCAGGAATATGTGCATTACTTTTAGAGTGGGGAATAGTTAAGGGTAATGATCCTTTCCTTTATGGAGAGCGACTTAAGTATTATCTTTCAAAAGGTGCAAAAAGAGATAGGTTAGAGATACCATATCCAGATCCTAGATGGGGATATGGAACTGTTTGTGCATATGATTCATTAAATTTACTGCAATTAGCTAATGTTAGAGGTCAAAGTAGATTAGAAGAAAATATGACAGATGAGGAGTTTTTTACATTAATAGATACGGTATTTAGCCCTATAGAATATATAGGAGATATTGCCGGTGCTGTAAGTAAAATTCCAAATGCCCGTATTTTTATTGCAGATAAAACTCGTGCAATATTAGCAGTTAGGGGAGATGTACAGGAAGTAATTGATAAACTTTTTGATGTAATTGTTTATGTAAATCCTAGTGGATTGTATACTTTGTGTGATATTTCACCAGTGGAGGCCTCTGGGGCAACCACATTTCATAACAGTACTTACTTACCATTGGATGGACTAGGAGTTACGGTAGGTATAATTGACACTGGTATAGACTATTTAAATGAGGAGTTTATTAATGAAGATAACACATCAAGAATTTTAACTATTTGGGATCAAACTATTCCTAGTGCAAAAAGACGAGAAGATTTGTTTGGAGGCACTGAGTACACTAGGGAAGAAATAAATAGTGCTATTAAAGCTAAGATGGATGGACAGGATCCTTATGCAATAATACCATCAAAGGATGAAGTAGGGCATGGTACTAGTATGGCAGGAATTGTAGGGGCCAGAGGTGTAAATCCTGAAGTCATAGGAGTAGCACCAAGATGCAATTTTGCTATTGTAAAGTTAGGACCTAGACCAGAGGTTTTAAATGATTATTTCGGTGTTTATGGCGATGCACCTACCTTCTCAACTTCGGTTGTATTTTTAGGTATTAAGTATTTATACGATTTAGCACGCAGGTTAAAAATACCTATGGTAATACTGGTACCCTTAGGTGCAAGTAGAGGTGGTCGAAACGGGCTATCACTTACTGAGAGATATATAGATGAAATTTCAAGAGCTGTAGGAATAACTGTAGTTGTGCCAATAGGGAATGAAGGAGATTCAGATAATCATTCCTCTGGAACCATGGTTAACGAAGATGATACTCAGAATATTGAACTTAAAATAGATAAAAACCAAAAAAATATAAATTTTGAAATATGGATTAGTAAACCAGATAAATTTGCACTATCAATTATTTCTCCTTCTGGAGAAATAATTGATAGGATACCACCTAGCGTTAATAAAATAACAGAAATTAAATTTATATATGAAGGTACTATAATATATGTAGAATACTTTATACCCGAAGTATTAACTGGTGATGAGAAAATTACAATTAATGCTAGAAATATAAAGGAAGGAATATGGATATTTAAGCTTATAGGAGAATTGGTCGTAACAGGCAGGTATGATGCTTATTTAATTCAAAGAGATTTACTAGCTCCTGGTACAAGATTTTTAAATCCAGATCCATATGTAACACTAACTATTCCAGCATCCTCCTCATATGCTATATCTGTTGGATATTATAATCAAAATAATAATTCTAATGTAAGAGAATCAAGTAGAGGATATACAAGAGATAATAGAATTAAACCAGATGTAGTAGCAGGCGGAGTAAATGCTTTAGTGACTGCGGTAGGCTCTGGAACACAAGTTGTCAGTGGGTCTAGTGTGGCAGCTGCGGTTGTAGCTGGATGCTCAGCACTTATATTTCAGTGGGGAATTATTGATGGAAATGACACAAGTTTATATTCCACAAAAGTTAAAACCTATTTGATAGGAGGAACATCGAAAAGGGAAGGTGACATATATCCTAATCCACAGTGGGGATATGGAGCAGTTGATATGAAGGGTGTCTTTAATAATATTAGATTAAAACCATCTAAGGGTAGAAGTGATTGGAGATTAGAAGAAAATGTAGAAAATATTCCAGGCGCGGAGGTTTTTGAAATACCGAAAAATATTTCTGCAACTATAGAATATCAAGGAGATATTGAAAGCGCTATAAAAAAAGTTCCAAATGCCCGTGTTTTTATTATTGATGAAAAGCGTGCAATAGTAGTAGCTGAAGAAAATCTACAGGAAGTACTTGATAAACTTTCTGATGTAATTGTTCAGGTAATTCCGGATCTTACAGATAAAGAGTTTGTTGTATTACCAGAGAGTACTTTTGCTACAATAGAATATCAAAAAGATATTGTGAGCGCTGTAAAAGAAATTCCAAATGCCCGTGTTGTTATTGTTGATAAAAAGCGCGCAATATTAGTAGTTATAGGAAGTATACAGGATATACAGGAAGTACTTGATAAACTTTCTGATGTAATTATTTATGCAGTTCCTACTGTATTGCATACGTTATGTGATATTTCACCATTAGATGCATCGGGAGCAAGTACGTTTCATAATAGTATTTATCTGCCACTAGACGGATCGGGAGTTACTGTAGGAATAGTTGATAGTGGAATAGATTATTTAAATGAGGAGTTTATTAATGAGGATGGCACCTCAAGAATTTTATCTATTTGGGATGAGGAGATTAGTACAGGCAAAAGCCCAGAAGGACAGTTCGGAGGCAGTGAGTACACTAGAGAAGAAATAAATAACGCAATTAAAGCTAAAAGTGAGGGGAAGGATCCTTATGAGATAGTACCATCGAAGGATATAATTGGACATGGTACTAGTATGGCATCAATTATAGGAGCGAGAGGTGTAAATCCAGAAGTTATAGGAGTAGCACCAAAATGTAATTTTGCTATTGTAAAGTTAATATCTGCACCATTAACAGTAAGAGATGATTTTGGAATGTACGGAAATGTAACTACTTATTCAACTTCAGCTGTATTTTCAGGTATTAAGTATTTATACGATTTAGCCCGCAGGTTAAAAATACCAATGGTAATACTTGTACCTCTAGGTTCAAATATGGGCCCTCATAATGGATTATCCTTTATTGAGAGATATATAGACGAGATTTCAAAGGTAAGTGGAATAACTGTAGTTGTGCCAATAGGAAATCAAGGAGATTCAGACACTCATACCTCTGGAGCCATAGCTAAGGTAGGAAATACTATGGATATTGAGCTTAAAATAGATGAAAATCAAAAAAATATAAAATTTGAAATATGGGTTAGTAAACCGGATAAATTTGCACTATCAATTGTTTCTCCTTCTGGAGAAATAATCCAAAGAATACCATCTACAACTGAAAAAATAACAGAAATTAAATTTCTATATGAAAGCACTATAATATATGTACAATACTTTATGCCTGAAGTATCAACAGGTGAGGAACTAATTACAATTAAAGCTAGAAATATAAAGGAAGGAATTTGGGTATTTAAGCTTATAGGAGAATTGGTTATAACAGGAAGGTATGATGCTTATTTAATTCAAAGAGAATTACTAGCTCCTGGCACAAGATTTTTAAGACCAGATCCGTATGTAACCTTAACTATTCCATCATCATCATCATATGCTATATCTGTTGGATATTATAATCAAAATAATAATTCTAATGTAATAGAATCAGGTAGAGGATATACAAGAGATGATAGAGTTAAACCAGATGTAGTAGCAGGAGGAGTAAATGCCTTAGTAACTACGGTAGGTTCTGGAACACAAGTTATCAGTGGATCTAGTGTAGCGGCGGCAGTGGTAGCTGGATGCTGTGCACTTATATTTCAGTGGGGAATTATTGATGGAAATGACACAAGTTTATATTCCACAAAAGTTAAAACTTATTTGATAGGAGGGACATCAAAAAGGGAAGGTGACATATATCCAAATCCACAGTGGGGATATGGAGCAGTTGATATGAAGGGTGTCTTTAATAATATTAGATTAAAAACTAATGAGCTTAGTGAACACGATATATTTATGAAAAAACCAATAGATGAAAATGAATATTATGTTGGTAGTTTATTCATAAGATTACCTATAGGATACTTAAAAATATTTAATTGAAGGAGGGACTGATATAAAAAATAATAAAATTAATATAAAACCATCTAATGGGACACAGGATTGGATATTAGAAGAGAATATAAAAAAAATTCCGGAGACGGAGGCTTTTGAAATACCTCAAAATATTTCTGCGACTATAGAATATAAAGGAGATATTAAAAATGCTATAAAACAAGTTCCAAATGCCCGTGTTTTTATTATTGATGAAAAGCGTGCAATAGTAGTAGCTGAAGAAAATCTACAGGAAGCACTTGGTAAACTTTCTGATGTAATTGTTCAGGTAATTCCAAACCTTACAGATGAAGAGTTTGTTGTATTACCAGAGAGTACTTTTGCTACAATAGAATATCAAAAAGATATTGTGAGCGCTGTAAAAGAAATTCCCAATGTCCGTGTTGTTATTGTTGATAAAAAGCGTGCAATATTAATAATTGTAGGAAGTATACAGGATATACAGGAAGTACTTGATAAACTTTCTGATGTAATTATTTATGCAGTCCCTACTGCATTACATACATTATGTGATATTTCACCATTAGATGCATCGGGAGCAAATACATTTCATAACAGTATTTATCTGCCACTAGACGGATTGGGAGTTACTGTAGGAATAGTTGATACTGGCATAGATTATTTAAATGAAGAGTTTATTAATGAAGATGGTACATCAAGAATTTTATCTATTTGGGATCAAGCGATTAGTAGTAAAAAAGTTATAGAAGGACAGTTCGGAGGCAGCGAGTATACTAGAGAAGAAATAAATAACGCAATTAAAGCTAAGAATGATGGGCAGGATCCTTATAAAATAGTACCCTCAAAGGATGAAATTGGACATGGTACTAGTATGGCATCAGTTATAGGAGCAAGAGGTACAAACCCAGAAGTTATAGGCGTAGCACCAAAATGTAATTTTGCTATTGTAAAGTTATACTCTACACCATTAACAGTAATAGATGATTTTGGGGTGTACGGAAATGAAACTACTTATTCAACTTCAATTGTATTTTCAGGTATTAAGTATTTATATGATTTAGCCCGCAGGTTAAAAATACCAATGATAATACTTGTACCTCTAGGTTCAAATATGGGCGGTCATAATGGATTATCCTTTATTGCGAGATATATAGACGAGATTTCAAAGGTAAGTGGAATAACTGTAGTTGTTCCAACAGGAAATCAAGGAGATTCAGATACTCATACTTCTGGAACAATAGCTAAGGTAGGAAATACTATGGATATTGAGCTTAAAATAGATGAAAATCAAAAAAATATAAAATTTGAAATATGGGTTAGTAAACCAGATAAATTTGCACTGTCAATTGTCTCACCTTCTGGAGAAATAATTCAAAGAATACCACCTACAACTGATAAAATAACAGAAATTAAATTTCTATATGAAAGCACTATAATATATGTACAATACTCTATGCCGGAAGTGTCAACAGGTGACGAGCTAATTACAATTAAAGCTAGAAATATAAAGGAAGGAATTTGGGTGTTTAAGCTTATAGGAGAATTGGTTGTAACAGGTAGGTATGATGCTTATTTAATTCAAAGAGAATTACTAGCTCCGGGTACAAGATTTTTAAAACCAGATCCGTATGTAACATTAACTATTCCATCATCATCAGCATATGCTATATCTGTTGGATATTATAATCAAAATAATAATTCTAATGTAAGAGAATCAGGTAGAGGATATACAAGAGATGATAGAGTTAAACCAGATGTAGTAGCAGGAGGAGTAAATGCTTTAGTAACTACGGTAGGTTCTGGAACACAAGTTGTTAGTGGATCTAGTGTAGCAGCGGCAGTGGTAGCTGGATGCTGTGCACTTATATTTCAGTGGGGAATTATTGATGGAAATGACACAAGTTTATATTCAACAAAAGTTAAAACATATTTAATAGGAGGGACATCAAAAAGGGAAGGTGACATATATCCAAATCCACAGTGGGGATATGGAGCAGTTGATATGAAGGGTGTCTTTAATAATATTAGATTAAAATCTAATATTATTAGCAGTGTGAATGATATATTTATTAAAAAACCAATAGATAAGAATGAATATTATGTGGGGAATTTATTCATAAGATTACCTATATGATGGGGGTGTTAGTATAAAAAATAATAATATTAATATAAAAGATCATAGACAAGTTACAGAGGATATTTTAATAGATGAAAATGCAAGTTATGCAATAATAGAATACACTGGAGATATTGTTAGTGCTATAAGTAAATTAACAAATGCAACGGTGTTTGTACTTGATGAAAACCGTGCATTGTTATCAGTTGTAGATATGGATATAGATGAGGTAGTTAGTAAATTTCCTGATGTAATTATTTATAAAAATCCTGTAGGGATCTATACATTGACTTATACTTCACCAGTTGCGGCATCTGGAGCTGAGCAGTTTCATAACAATCTTTACTTACCCTTAGATGGAGAAGGAGTTATTGTAGGTATAGTTGATACTGGAATAGATTATTTAAATGAGGAGTTCATTAATCCAGAGGGTACCTCAAGAATTTTATCAATTTGGGATCAAACTATTAATACGGGGAAAAGGCCTGATGGGCAGCCTATAGGAAGTGAGTATACTAGAGATGATATAAATAATGCAATTAACGCTAAGAATCAGGGTGCTGATCCATATGATATAGTGCCTTCAAGGGATGAAATAGGGCATGGTACAAATATGGCAGGAATTGTAGGTGGTAGAGGTGTACGAACGGAATTTGTAGGAACAGCACCAAAATGTGATTTCGCTGTTGTAAAGCTACTTCCTGCAAGTAAGAGAGTTAGAGAGGAATTCTATGTATATGGAAATACACCTACTTATTCAAGTGTTGCAATATATTTAGGAATAAAGTATCTATATGAGCTTGCACTTAAGTTAGAAAAACCAATCGTAATATTAATACCATTAGGTTACGGTATGGGGTCTCATGATGGATTGGCACTTAATGAAAGATATATAGATGAAATTTCAAGAATCAGAGGAATAGCTGTTGTTGTACCAAATGGAAATGAAGGAGATTCAGATACTCATACATCGGGATTAGTAGCTAAAGAAGGTGACGTTGGTAACATTGAGCTTATAGTAGATAATAATCAAAAAAATTTAAGATTTGAAATATGGATTTCTAAACCAGATAAATTAACATTATCAATTACATCTCCTTCTGGAGAAATAATTGATAGAATACCTCCTAGAAACAAAGCAGTCACAGAGATTAATTTTATATATGAAAAAACTAAAATGTTTATTCAATACCTTAAACCAGAAGAAATAACAGGTGATGAAAAAATTACAATTGTAGCTACAAATATAACTGGAGGTATATGGAACTTTAAGATTGTAGGAGAACTTGTATCTGTAGGTATATATAATGCGTATCTACCACAGCAGGAAATACTTGCGCCTAACACAAAATTTTTAAGGCCCGATCCAAACGGAACATTAATGATTCCATCAACATCAAGATATGCTATATCCGTTGGGTTTTATGATCAAACAAATAATGCTATTGAAGTACAATCGGGTAGAGGATATACAAGAGATGGTAGAATAAAACCAGAAATAGTAGCTGGAGGAGTTAATGCATTAACAACATCAGTAGGTGGGGGACCTGAAATTATTACTGGGTCAAGTGTGGCGGCAGCAGTAGTAGCCGGGTGCTGCGCACTTATATTTCAGTGGGGAATTATTGATGGTAAGGATAAAGGTATGTATTCAATAAAACTTAAAACATATCTAATAAGAGGAGCACAAAAAAGGCAAGGAGATGAGTATCCTAATCCACAGTGGGGGTTTGGATCCATAAGTATGAAGGGTGTTTTTGATAATATTAGAGGATTAGGAGAACAAGAAAGTAGAGAAACTCCCCCAAAAATTAATTATTTTTTTGATATGAATAATAGGAGTGACTTAATTGAATATAAGGGAGATATAGTTAATGCTTTAAAGAGGTTTCCAAATACGGATGTATATATAATAGATGAAAAACGTGCAGTAATAACAGTACCATATGAGATTTATAGTGATGTGTTAAGGCTAACGCCTGAAATAGTCTATGCAGATCCAAATGCACCTTTTACAACTTGTGATATTTCACCAGTAGAAGCATCGGGAGCCACCGTATTTCATAATAATGTTTATTTACCATTAGATGGGTCAGGGGTAATTGTAGGTATAATTGATACAGGAATAGATTACTTAAATGAAGAGTTTATAAATGAGGATGGAACTTCTAGAATTTTAGTAATTGTAGATAGAACTATTGAAGAGAGAATTATTGAAGGGAAGCTAATAGAATCGCAGGGTCCTATAGGAATTGTATATACACAGGAGGATATAAATAGGGCAATAGAAGCCAAGAAAAATGGTGGAGATCCTTATGTAATTGTACCCTCTAAGGATGAAATAGGTCATGGAACAAATATGGCGGGAATAGTAGCAGCAAGAGGAGCTAACCCTGATATCGTAGGAGTAGCTCCTAGGTGTAACTTAGCTATAATAAAGCTTAGCCCTGTAAATGAGGCTTTTAGAAAATATTATGGAATTTATGGAAGTCAGAGTGCATACCAAAAATCAGGGATATTACTTGGTATAAGACATCTGTATAATTTGGCAGTTCAGCTAAAGAAACCTATTGTAATATATATTCCACTGGGTTCCAATACGGGTCCTCACAATGGAGACGCATTTATTGAAAAGTATATAAGTGAAATTTCTAGATATAATGGGGTAGCAGTTGTTGTTCCCACTGGCAATCAAGGAAATACAGATACCCATACTTCAGGAATAATAGAAAATAAGGGAGACACAGCTACTATAGAGATTGAGATAGGAAGAAATCAGAAGGATATACGTATTGAAATATGGATTTCAAAGCCAGATAAAGTAGCTTTATCAATAACCTCTCCTACAGGTGAAGTTATTAGGAAAATATCTCCAAAGCTTAAATCAATCACAGATATTACTTTTGTTTATGAGGAAACTAAAATGACAATAGAATATTTTATACCTGAGGAATTAAGTGGAGATCAAAAAATAATTATATCTGCAAGAAATATTAAAGAAGGTATATGGCAATTTGAACTTATAGGTGAGTTGATTATAGTGGGAAAATATGATGCGTGGATAATACAAAGAGAACTTTTAGCACCAAATACAAAATTTCTAAGTTCTACTTCAAATACTACATTAACTAATCCAGGAACTTCCAATGGGGCAATCACTGTAGCATTTTATAATCAAAATAATAACTCAATTGTTCCTGAATCTGGAAAGGGATATACAAGGGATAATAGGATTAAGCCGGATATTGCAGCTGGTGGAATTAATGCTATTACAACTGCTGCAAATGGAGGAACTCAAATTGTTAGTGGTTCAAGTGTAGCAGGGGCTGTGACAGCGGGAGCCTGTGCGCTATTATTTCAATGGGGGATTATTGATGGTAATGATACCACAATGTATGCTACAAAAGTGAAAACTTATTTGATAAGAGGTGCAAGCAAAAGAGCAGGTGATATTTATCCTAATCCGCAGTGGGGATATGGTATGCTAAATATAAAAGGTATATTTGATAATATTAGAGGCTTAGAAAATAAGGAAAGCAGACAAGTTCCTATAAATAAAAAAGTAAACTATTTCTTGAAAGAAAGTAATATGAACATCATGCTTGAATATAGGGGAGATATAGTTAATGCGATAAAGAAGTTCCCAGACTCGGATGTATATGTAATAGATGAAAGACGTGCAGTTATAACAATTCCATATGAACTAGTAAATAAAGTGTTAAATACAACTCCTGAAATAGTTTATGCAGATCCTGGATCAGCCCTTACATTATGTGATATATCTCCGGTAGTAGCATCAGAGGCACCTCTATTTTATAATAATGAATATTTACCTTTGGATGGCTCAGGTGTAATTGTAGGTATAATTGATACAGGAATAGATTATTTAAATGAAGAATTTATAAATAAGGATGGAACTTCTCGGATTATATCAATTTATGACCAAAATATTGAAGGTGATACTCTACCTTCAGAAATTTTAGCAGGTAGTATATACACACAAGAAGATATAAATAAGGCTATACAAGCAAAGAGGAATGGTGAGGACCCCTATGCAATTGTACCATCTAAAGATGAAATAGGCCACGGAACAAATATGGCAGGAATTATAGGTGCAAGAGGTGCTAATCCAGAACTTATAGGAGTAGCTCCAAACTGTAGTATAGCAGTTGTAAAGATGAGACCTGGTAATAAGGCTTTTAGAGATTTTTATGCACTTTATGGAGATGAAGTATCATATAAAAATACAGCTTTATTTTTAGCTCAGAGATATTTATATATGTTAGCATCTAAATTAAATAAGCCTATTGTAATATATAGTGGAACAGGGACAAACAATGGTTCACATACTGGAGAATCATTTACTGAAAGGTATTCAGATGAAATTACCTCATTTATTGGAGTAGCGGTAGTTTATCCAACGGGTAATCAAGGAAATACTGCCACTCATACTTCTGGAACAATAAAAAAGACAGGAGATATGAGTATTATAGAACTTAAGATAGGAGAAAATCAGAAGGATATACGTATTGAAATATGGATTTCTAAGCCGGATAAAGTATCACTAACAATAACTTCTCCTACAGGCGAGGTTATTAAGAGAATACCTCCAAAGCTTAAGGAAATTACAGATATTACTTTTGTGTATGAAGAAACTAGAATGACAATAGAATATTTTATACCAGAGGAAATAAGTGGAGACCAAAAAATAGTTATTACTGCGAGAAATATTAGAGATGGTATATGGCAATTTAAGCTTATAGGAGAGTTAATTGTAGTAGGAAAATATGATTCTTGGATATCACAAAGAGAACTTTTAGCACCCGGTACAAGATTTCTTAGACCTAATCCGTATACTACATTGACTCTCCCAGGAACCGCTATTAATGCAATAACTGTAGCATATTATAATCAAAATAATAACTCAATTATGCCACAGTCTGGAAGGGGATATACAAGAAATGATATGGTTAAGCCTGATATTGCAGCTGGTGGCATTAATGCTAAGACAACAGCAGTAGGAGGAACCACTAAAATTATTAGTGGTTCAAGTGTAGCCGGAGCTGTTGTGGCAGGAGCATGTGCACTACTTTTTCAATGGGGAATTATTGATGGTAATGATCCCACTATGTATGCTACAAAATTAAAAACGTATTTAATAAGAGGTGCTGAAAAACGACCAGGAGACGTATATCCTAATCCACAGTGGGGATATGGAATGCTTAATTTGAAAGGTGTTTTTGATAATGTTAGAGGGGGAAAAAATAATAAATATACTGATGATGATAGAATGATAGAAAGCCCAATGAATGAATATTATGTAGGGAATTTATTTATAAGGTTACCTGAGGATTTTTAAATTATTTATTAAAATATATGAAAATTCTCATATTATATTATAGGTTAAATATAACAAAAGACTTAGATACCAAATAAAAGGTAGTTAAGTCTTTTTGTTATAGAGGAATTTTGGAATAACATTTTTAATATATAAATTATTATTGACAAATAATTATAGTAATAATATTATGGTACTATGTAAAACATAATACCTATAAAAATAACTAACTATCATATTTTATAAAGTAAGTATATTTTTTAGAAAAGCTATTATGTATTGCATAGTAAGGAGGCTAATATGCAAAATAAATCACAATTGTTAAAAGGAGTACTCGAAGGCTGCATTTTAAAAATAGTTAAGCATAAGGGTGAAACTTATGGATATGAAGTTGTTACAGAGATTAGAAACTTTGGTTTTGGCAAATGTACAGAAGGCACTATTTATCCACTTCTTACTAGATTAGAAAAACGAAAAAGTCTGAAGTCTGAGAAAAAAGAATCTCCTTTTGGACCACAGAGAAAATATTATTCACTTACACAGCAGGGAGAAGAAGAACTTAGTGAATTTGAAAATACATGGATTGAGTTCAAGTATTTTGTAGATGGTATTTTAAAAAATTATAAAGGGGTGTAAATGATGAGTAAGACTAGTAAAGAAATAAAAAATAATTATAAGAATATGATGAAGATAGATGATAAATATGAGGATTTAGTAACAAATATTGTATGTTATATTAGAGTGGAGTTAACGGCTTATGATGCTGAAGAAGCAATAAATGATATTAATGAAATACTTCTAGGGGCGCAGGATAGAGGCGAAAATTTATTTGAGATTATAGGTGATTATAAGGAGTTTTGTAAAGAAGTTATAGCCTCCTACAAGGATAGTGTAAAGAATTATAAGCTTAAAATGCTTATAGACCACATTCCAAATATGATTTATGCAATAGTGTTCTTTTTTGCATTAGATATAGTAATTTTAGTTTTAAGTAGTAAGCCAAATGAATTAAGTGATTTAATCAATATAAAATATACAATCACACTAGCACCAATTATGAATAGCATAATAGCTTTAATAGTTGCAATTGGGGTTTTAAAGTTTATTGCTAAAAGTTCAAGTGAAAAGGTTGATAATAAAAAATCAGCAATACTATTTTTCATTGCGTATGTTTTAATAACCATATCTTTTGTGATAATAGGGTTATTAGGAAGAAAAGTTCAATTAATAACTTTAGATAATATTTCAATTCCTATAATAATAGCATTTCTAATTGTAATAGTTTCTTTAGTAAGTATGGTTAAAATACCATTAGATGCAACAAGAGGAATGAAAAAAAGTAGAAATAGAAGAGGCATAAATAATTAAATTTATGCTTCAAGGTTATTATTGTTACGTTAATATATTTTAATTTTAATAGAGACATACTATAATAGTTGCTCTGTTTGATTGGGCTTCTTATAAACATCTTTTTTATTTAAATAGCCACTGTCTATAAGAATTTTATCTAGATTATACTTATTTACAATTACTGGTGACATAAGTATTGCAGGTACATTAATTTTACCGTTATATACAGTATTATTTATATCTATAGCTTCCCCATTAGCAATTTTTATTGCAGCATCTATAGCCGCCTTACCTAATTGTCTAGTGTCTTTAAATACTGTAATTGGTTGAGTTCCTTCAACTATTCTTTGCGCCGCTGCTAATTCTGCATCTTGTCCTGTTATGGGAACCTTACCTGCTAAACCTTTTTCTGACAATGCTTCAATTGCAGCTCCTGCTATGGCATCATTTGGTGCTAATATCGCATCAATTTTATTGTTATTAGCAATTAAAGAATCCCTTACTATAATAAAAGCATTTTTGGGGTCCCAGTTATCTACTGCTTGATCTGTAACTATTTTTATATCTCCTTTATTAACTAAGGGGTTTATATATTTCATTGCACCTTCTTTTAACAACTTAGCATTATTATCATCAGCATCTCCTGACAGAATAATATAGTTCCCTTTTGGAGCATTCTCAATAAGGAATCTTCCTTGAAGCTCTCCGACCCTTAGACTATCAAAAGTTATAAATAAATCTATATCACTGTTTTTTATAAGTCTATCATAGGATATTACCTTGATTCCCGCTTTGTGGGCCTTTTCAACCATATCTGCTGCAGCATCCGAATCTGTAGGTGCCAAAATCAATACATCTATTCCGTCTAATATTAGTTCATCTACTTGTGAAGCTTGCTGTGCTAAATCAGTATCAGAAACCTTAATATTTACAGGAATCCCTTTTCCTTGTGCATATCCTTCCATAACGTCCCTATCCCTAACCCAGCGTTCTTCTCTTTGAGTAGGTAAAGATATACCAATTACTATATCCTTTCTATTTGCAAAATAAATATTACCATTACGTTGTTGTAATATTACTGTTTCTTTAATATAGAAAATATCTTCTTTATCATAACAAATTGGTACCAAAAAAGCATCTGGTATTGATAGATACATATTTACCTCCAAATTACTTATTATCTATAATTAACTTATTCCTATTTTATGCACATGTTACCATTTACTTCATATTATAATATTTTTATTTTTATAATCTATTTTAATTGTCTTTAAGATATAATAAAGAAAGAAGAGATTGAACTTGAAAAATATGTTTAAATATATAAAAAGCATTGAAAGGAGTAATTATGAAGGGGATTTTTAAAGAGCTTAAAGTTAAGAACCTAATATTTAGAAATAGAATAGTTATGGCACCTATGTGTATGTACTGTGCAGATAGTGAAGGTTATGCAAATGATTTTCATGAAATTCATTATACAGCTAGGGCAATAGGCGGAGTAGGCGCTATTATTATTGAAGCTACAGGCGTAGAAACAAGAGGTAGAATTTCTAATAGAGATCTTGGTATATGGGATGATTCTCATATAGAAGGTTTAAGAAAAATATCAGATAGTATAAAGAAATATGGAGCAGTTTCAGGAATTCAACTTGGGCATGCAGGTAGAAAGTGCTCTGTTTTAAGTGAAGATGTTATTGGACCATCTGCAATTCATTTCAATGAAGAAGAAAAAACTTTAAAAACACCAAGGGAAATGACAAAGAAAGATATTGCAGAAGTTGCAGAAAAATTTAAAAATGCAGCTAAAAGGGCAGATGATGCAGGATTTGATTTTATAGAAATACATGGGGCTCATGGATATTTAATATCAGAATTCTTATCACCATTATCTAATAAAAGAAATGATGAATATGGTGGAAATATTGAAAATAGAGTAAGATTCTTAAAAGAAGTTATTCTAAAAGTAAAAGAAGTTTGGCCAAATGATAAAGCTATAATGCTTAGAGTTTCAGCAGAAGATTATGAAAAGGGTGGAAACACAAAAGAAGATATGGCTAAAATTATTTTGTTAGTTAAAGATTTAGGTATAGATATAGTAGATATAAGTACTGGAGCCGTGGTGCCAGCAAAAATAAATATTTACCCAGGTTATCAAATACCAGCAGGGGAATATATAAAAAATAATGCTAATATAAAAGTTATAGTAGGTGGACTTATAACTACAGGTAATGAAGGAACAGAAATTATTGAAAGTAAAAGGGGAGATTTAGTTTATATAGGAAGAGAACTATTAAGAGATCCAAATTGGGTTCTAAACCAAGCTAAAAATACTGGTATAAAATTAGAATATTTACCTAAGCAATATGAAAGAGGTTTTTAAATAACCCTGTAAAAGTTTATCATTTAGAAAGATTAGTTAAACAAGAAATATATATGAATTGAGAGGTGATAGTCTTGGAAAAATGGGAATATGTAAGTATTAAAGTTGAAACTAAAGGGTTTCAAGGTGGCATATTAGAAATAGAGGATTTTGACAGTAAAATTAATAAGCTTGGAGAAGAAGGATGGGAATTGGTATCGTGTTTTTCAACTAATAAGGGATATGGTGAAAGTAGAGAAATAATATCAGTTTTTAAGAGAAGAAAATAACTAATCAAAGATTTAACATCTTCAATATAAAGAAATTAAACTGCAATATAGCTGAAATAAAGTGGTCCCTATGTCAAGGACAGTTAGAAAAAAACGCCTAAAAAATCAATTGGAATATTTTTCATGGAAGATGTATGACAAGAAAGCACTGGTATTATACCGTTTGTAGGTATTTACCAGTGCTTTAAATTATATTAATATATAAAATTAGTTTAGCTAGATTTTAATCGGATATTCACCGGTTTCTAGATATTCGTAGTATTTATTTGGTGATAGCTTGGCCAAATTCCATTGATATCTATTGTTATTGTAATAATCAATATAATTATCAGTTTCTTGTTTCAGTAGATTAAATGTGTTGCATTTTCCAAGGTGAATTTCATCTTTCATATGTCCGAAGAAGGATTCTTGTGGGGCATTGTCCCAACAATTACCTCTTCGAGACATCGATTGTCTAATTTCTTGCTTTGATATAATCTCTTGAAATTTAACGCTAGTATAATGGCAACCTTGATCTGAGTGAATTAGAGTTTCGCTTGTCAGAGAAATGCCATGTTCACGAATAAGTATATGTACAGTTTCTAATACAAAATCTATTTCTAGAGATTCACTTAGAACATATGCTAGAATTTGCTTTGTATAAGCATCCAGAATAGTTGAAAGATATGCTCTTTGACTATTGGCATAAGATATATATGTAATGTCTGTTAATAAGACCATTCTTGCCCCATAGTTAGTGAATTCTCTATTTAATAAATTTTCAGCAACATTATTAGTTTTTAGGGCCTTTGCCATTCGGCGGTACGGGTTTGCTTTTCTAATAGGACATGTTAAATTAAATTTTTTCATCAATCTACTTATTTTCTTGATGTTCATACGTACCCCAGTATTTAGAAGCCTCATGTAAATACCACGTTTACCTTTGTCATATCCACGAAACTGATAAGCAGCTAATATAATCTCAAAATCTTTTCTATCTTCTTCCTCTTTTTTATTTCTATGATCTTTAGAAGATAACCAATTATAATAACCTGATCTAGATACCCCTGCATATTCACAGAGCCAACTAATATTTAATAAATTATTATTCCGTGAAAGCATTTGCTGAATTATTTTGAATTTTTCTTCTGTTTTAGCTTGAACTTCCATTGCGCCTCCCGATTTATAAAATTCATTTTTTTTAGAAACTCATTTTCTTGTTTTAGATATCTAACTTGATGTTTGAGACGTGTAATTTGTTCATCAGGTGTCAAATGTTTTGTAGCTAATCGTCCAGAGGTTTCCTTCCTTAAGTCACTAAAACCTTCTTGTCGTTTTCCCATACTTAGAAATCGGCGCGATAAATTATCAACTCTCTGTTTTCCTAAAGCCTTAACATCAAATCCTGCATTCCGTAGTATTTCTAATGGCATTTTCCCGGTATTATATTCAGAAACATAATACTCCTTAAATTCATCTGTATAAGTAATAGCTTTATTACTAGCTTTTTTTACAAATGGATTTACTGATAAATCTTTCAATTGTTCATCTGTAAAATAGATTCTTCCCATAACTACAATCCTCCTTTAAAATATTTTACAATAAAAAAAGACCCTATAAAATAGAGTCAGTTAAATAAATGTTTAGCACTTTTTTTCTAACTGTCCATTCTATAGGTACCAGTTTAAAACTTTATTGCAGTTTTTTCAATAATAGAAAAAAGTACATATAGTTAATTTGTTTTGTGAAAATAAGCTATATAGAATACCTTTTGAACTATAGACATTTTATATAAAAAATGTATTTACAATGAAACAATGTTGCGCTATACTCTTATTTCATAGTAATTAATCATTAGTTGTTTTAGGTATAGGTGTAACAATGTTACGTTGAGTAGATAGGTTTAAAAGGTAAGGAGTGTGTAATATGAGTGAATTAAAGAATATTAATATTAGTGGCGTAGGTAGATTAGATGGGGGAGCGTATGACAAAATTATTTTATCAGGTGCTACTAAAATAATGGGTGATGCTAAAGGGAATAAGATTATAGCATCGGGTAGCTGCACGTCTTTTGCTAATTTAGAAGGTGGTTATATAAATATTTCTGGAGCAATGAAATCAGAAGGGGGATTAATATCTTCAGATTTAATTCAAATAAGTGGTTCTACAAAGGTGAACTTTATTAAAGCAACTACATTAAATATTAGTGGTACAACTAAGGTGAATAATGATTGTACCTTTGATAAGGTAAGAATTTCAGGTAACTTAAATATTGATGGTTCTTGTGAAGGAAGAGATTTTAAGGCAAGTGCACGATTAGTTATTGGAAAACTTTTATCTGCTGATATAGTTGAAATAAATATAGAAGGTAAATCAAGTATAAGTGAAATAGGTGGAGAAAAAATAACAATTAGAAAAGGATTAAGTTTACTTGGATTTTCTATTTTTCCAATTTTAAAGAAAGAATTAAGTTGTGATTCTATTGAAGGAGATACTATATATCTTGAAAATACTATTTGTAAAGTCGTTAGAGGAAAGAATATTGTTATTGGTGAAGGTTGCAATATTAATAAAATTGAATATTCAGGCACATTAACAGTAGATAAAAGAAGTGAAGTAGGTGAAAGAGAATGCATGAAGAATTAATATCTAAAAAAGAGCTATTAAGTAAAACTAATATATCATACGGACAATTATATAGATGGAAAAGAAAAAATATAATTCCAGAAGAATGGTTTATAAAGAAAAGTGTTAGTACAGGTCAAGAAACATTTTTCCAAAGAGATAAAATATTAGAGAGAATTAATATAATACTAGAACTTAAAGATGATGCGTCATTAGATGAACTAGCTAATAAGTTTACAAATAAAACAATAGTAAAAAACATTAAAAGAAGCTACTTAATAACTAGAGAAATAGTATCAGAATTAGTTTTAAACAGGTTTGAGGAATTTATGGGTACTTCAGAAGAATATGATGATAACATTTTATTTTCATTGCTTATATATAATGAATTAATAAAAAGTGGATTAATGAGTAATGAAGAGATAAAAAATATTTCAATGCAAGCAAGTAAGGATTATTCAAAAATCATAAAAAGTGACTACAACCTAATAATTAAAAGAAAACTAGGAGTTTGTTTTCATTATGTAACTAAAGAAAAAGAAGAATTAATAAATGATAATGAAGCAAAAGTAATTTATATAATTGAGCTATCTAAAATAATGGAAGTATTAGAATAAACAAGGGAAATTTATCGAAATATTAGTGGCAAAAAAATAAAAAATTTTAATTTCTTAAATTTGCCTTGTAACGGAATTGTTAAAAACCAGATATATATTATAGGGGGTGAAATAGTGAATAATATTGAAGGGATTTATAGGGAACAGGCACAAACTGTATATCGTTTCTTGTATAGCTATACACGTGATGCAGATTTATCAGAAGAGTTAACACAAGAAACTTTTGTAAGGGCCATGAAGTCTCTTAATAAGTATAATGGGAAATGTAAAATTTCGGTTTGGCTTTGTCAGATTGCGAAACATGTTTTGTATCAAGAATGGAACAAGAAAAACAAGAATAAGATAACTACCCTTGATTATAATATGGAATATAGTATATATTCTACAGAAGAACTAGTTGTTTGTTCAGAAAATAAGAAAGAAATATATAAAATGATACAATCTCTAGACCATATTAGTAAAGAAGTTATGTACCTTAGACTTACCGGTGATTTGAGCTTTAGAGAGATTGGAGAAATACTTAATAAAACAGAAAACTGGGCTAGAGTTACTTTTTTTAGGAGCAAATCAAAAGTTATTAGGAGGATGCGAGATGAAGAGTGATTTATCATGTAATACGGTGCAAGATTTATTACCTATATATTTAGATGAAATTGCAAGTGAAGAAACTAATATATGTGTTAAAGAACATTTAAGTGAATGTCAGATATGCGCAAATGAATATAAAAAAAATTGTGAAATTAGAGAAAAAAACGGAGAAGTAGTTATTAATGAGGCTGAGTCTATAAAAAAATTACGAAAAAGAGTAAATACTTCCTTTATTATAGTTATTATACTTGGAATTATTTTAACAAGTATATTAACTTTTTGCTTTTATGTTGAATCAAGGGGGAAAAGCTTTATAACTTCTGGATTAATACAAATGATAATTTTCTTTGCAGGAATATATTTAGTACCTTTATTTGGAGTATTTATTGCGGTGATATGGAAGAAGACAATTAGTAAAAAAGAAAAAGCATTTTGGCCTAACGTGATTATTTCATTTTTAGGAATATGGGCTCTAGTTGGAATAGGTTTATTATTAGGGCATTTTTTCTTATTAATAATAAGGGGCTACTAGTGAAAGTTATCTTTTAGATTATATACTGTAAATTAATTAAAAGCTAACTATAAAACTTATTATAAGAGGAGGTATTAATGATGAAAAAGAATATATCATGTCAAATTGTTCAGGATTTACTGCCAAATTATATAGATGGTATTCTTAGTAATGAGACTAAAGAATTAGTAAGGGATCATCTAAAAGAATGTGTTTGTTGCAAAAAAGAGTGGGAGAATATGAATACATTAATTGATGTAGATCCTGTTGAAGAAAGAAAAATTGATTATTTAAAAGGAATAAGCAAGAAATGTACAACTATTTTACTGGCCTGTATTATTCTCGGTGTTATTACGTTTCTAATTTTAGTATTTCAGAGTGAAGTAAATTATGGAGATGCTGGCTTTACATTGACATTATGTTTGATTGTTATAATAGCAATAATTATAAAATTTGCATTGCCTTTAGGTGGAGCCATACTAAGTATTTTTTTATTTAAAAAAACAAAGAAAAAATTTATAAAGGTTATTTGTGTGGTTATTTCTGTTATATGTAGTTGCTTATTTCTTTATTCACTAGTAAATATTATAGTTAATAGTTGATTTTAAATTAGAAGAAACTAAGGAGATAATTTTAAATTACCTCCTTTTTGAATGAAATTTAATTATTTAAATACAATTTTAGAAGCCAACTTACCTATTACAGGCATTTCGTAACATTCATAATTCCAACCTTTAACTGTTGCTATAATCATAAAAATAAACATAATAACAGGTACAATTAAAGCGAAGATACTAGTTATGCTTAGTACAGAAACTGCACCAACAGCTGAAGAAAAAAGTACTAGTCCTACAAAGATACCAACTAAAATACTAATTATAATTGAAAAAATTACACCTACTACAGTTAAAAGTACACCTTGCATTGCATGAAACTTTACAAATTTACTATCCTTTTCTACAAAGTAGATTATAACAGGAACTGCAAAGGCAAGAAAACTTATACCAGGTATAAAACTTACAATTATACCTCCAAGATATGCAATTAATACAACTATGTTTGCATCTAGTCCTAATGATGATTTATGTGGTTCAAATTTATTTTCCATATATACTCCTTAAAAATAATCTCCTTAATTAATATGCTTAAAATATAATAAGTGTTACAATTTATATAAAAAACTAAGGAGGCAAATTGAATTTACCTCCTTAGTTTGGTTATATACTTTTTTATGATGATTTTATTCCAGATTTCCACTGGATTTTAAATATAATAACTGTAGATATTATAGCAGTTAAATAGTTAGAAAATAAATTGCCATAAAACACTGAATAATAGCCTAAGTATTTTTCAGTTAATAATATAAACAAGTACCTTAGTAGCCAAAATCTAAGTAGGTTTGTTATTAAAGGAATGCGAGTTCTACCAAGTCCTATAAATGCACCTTGCTGAATCATGCAAATACCAAATCCTAATATAGAAAATATGTAAATATTTAAAGAACTATTAGTTATTGCAAGCACTTCTGGGTCTCTTGTGAAAAGAACAGTTAAATATGGAACAAGTGGAATCATTATAATAATTATAATAACAGATGCAATAGAACTAACAATACAACCTACAAGGCAAGATTTCTTTGCCTTATTTTCATTTCCAGAGCCTATGTTCATGCTAACCATTGTTGTAATAGCTAAACTAAAAGCCGCAGGAATATTAAAGCAAAGGCTACTTACATTAGAGGCAATTGCTTGTGCAGACAAAACTGTATCACCAAACTTAACAACCTCTCTATTTATAAGAAAAAAACCTAAGTTAACCATTAAACTAGAAATCATAGATGGAATACCAATTCTAAGTAAGCTTTTTATAATATTAATTTTAAAGGAAAAATCCTTTAATGAAAGCTTATCATCACCTTCAAAAACAAAAAGTTCATAAAACATCCATATAGATATAATAATGTTTGAAGCAAGAGATGCAAGAACAGCACCTACTATACCTAAATTAAAAACAAGAATAAATATGCTATTAAAGATAACCTTTAATATTAGCATAATAATCATTCGTATAAAAGTTGCTTCAGGCTTACCATTTGCATTTTTTATAGAATTATAAATAGATTCTAAAAATGAAAATGGTAAAACTAAAGATGATAAAGAAAGATATGTAAAAACAGTTTTAGACATTTCAGTGCTTACGCCTTTTGAAACAGGATAAGCTAAAATAGCTAGAATAGGTGCTAAAACGCAGCCAAGTAAAAATGCAAAAACAATTATTTGAGTTGAAATTTTTTTGGAATTTTGAAAATTACCTCGTCCATTACTTTGCCCAATAATTGCAGAAGCAGCAACACTTAACCCTTGAGCTAAAGCTGTTATCATATTTATAATTGGAGAACTATAAGAAATAGCTCCAGCGGTAGTAGTTCCAATAACATTATTTATAAACAAGCCATCAATAACAGGCATTAGTGATTGGACCACTCCAAACATTAATGCCGGAATAGATAGGAGTAATATAGTTTTAGTAATAGATCCATTTAAAATTAAATCTCTTCTTTCTTCGGTACTTTTATTTAATATTTTTAAGTTCATTATGCAGCCCCCTTAAAGTTAGGTAAATATATAAGACATCTCCAAATAACAAGTTAAATAATATTTAGAATGTTATTTATTTAAAGATGTATGGTATTAATTATACGGTAGTAAAAATATTCAGTCAAACTAGCGAATATTGTAAAATGGCTTTTGTAGAATTTTATAAATTTAGAAGGTCTACACATCAGACTAGTTTCTATACAGTAAAGGCGCTTACAGGGCTAAAAATTGGATATGAAAAAGCATATATAAAAATATGTTATAATAGTACTATAAAGGAAAATAGAGGGGCTAAATAAAATATTGTAGGATATTATGAAATAAAATATTTAAAATTTAAATAATTGTATAATTGGAGGTCACAGTAATTGAATACAGCAATTTATATTTGTATATTTATATGTTATGTAATGGCAGTAAGAAAGGAAAAAGAATGGCAAAAATATATAATTAAAAAAATAAAGAAGAAGAAAGAAGGAGTAATAGAAATGAATGAGATAATTAAAAATTTTATTGGGAAAGAATGTTTGATTTATACTTTTCGAGCGCAAATTTCAGGAGTAATTGAATCCTTGGAAAACAACTGGATTTCTATAAAAACAGGAAATTCTTCTGAAATAATAAATATTGACTATATAAGCCGTATTCGGGAATATCCTAAAAATAAAAAAGGAAAGAAAAAATCATTTATAATTGATTAATGCTTTAATTTCGATTTTATGTATTCTAATATATTTGTTAAATGATTGGAACAATGTTGTAAATACAGTTTTAATTTCTACTTTTATAAGTGGGGTACTAATCCTTATTACTAATGGAGTTCCAATGAAAATAGGAGGCATTGTTAATGATGGGTATAATGTAATTGCAATAGGAAAGAGTAAAATTATTAAAGATAGATTTGTGTAGAAGTGCGGATGGAATATTACAATACGATATATAATAACTAGAGATTAGAAGGAGATGTTTTTAATGGGTGTTATTGACATTGTCATCCCATTGTTTTTTATTGCTATTATTTTAAAACAGTTAAGATATATAAAAGAATTAATAATATCAACAAGAAAGAGTTATGTGGAAATTATTACTGTATTGTTTGCTGTGATTATTTTCATTGGAATTATATATTTTTATGCGAATACTTGGATGCATTACATAACAGGAATATTAGGCATTTTTATGTTTGTAAGCATGTGGATTAAACAAGGAATTAACTCAAAAGGTTTCATATCAATGTATAAATATAAAGAGATTATATTATGGAATGAAATTGAAAAAGTTATGGTAATTAGTTCAAAGGATATAAAGATTGAGTTATCAGGTAGATTTATGGAGCAAACATTTCATTTTAAAACGAGTGATTATGATAAAGTTATGACTATTCTAAAAGAAAAAATACCTGGCAAATTCTATTATGGTAGGTCATGAATTTATTTATGAGCAGACAGATATAGCGATTAGGTTAAAATAAAGGTGGAGAGCAATATGTAGAAATTGTTAATGAAAATTGAATAGTAGGATATTGTAAAAATATGTTACAATATGGGTAGAATGAGTGAGCTTAAAGAGCACTCGTAGAATAGGATGAATTAAGGTAGAAGAATGGATGGTGGAAAGTAAATGTCTACACAAGTAATAATAGTTTTAATTCTTACAGTTATAATTTCTATAATTTCAACGCTAGCTTATTCTGTAAGAATTGTTGCTGTAAGAACAGGAAGAATAGCAGTATCTTTTGCAGTATTTAATATTTTTGCATTAATTTCTAGAACTGCAAACAGTGTTCAAGCGCCGTTATTGGCTAAAACAATTGAAAATACTATAAAAACAGGAAATCCCCAAAGTTTATTATCTACATTCAGATGGATATTATTATCGACAACACTTGCGACGATTATTGGCTCGGCATTAATGCCAACCTTTATAAAAATTTTTGTGAAGGCTGTCGAATCATTTAGTATTAATCGTTCTATACCTAAATTATTATTACATGGGTTCTCGAAATCAGGGATATTGCAATTTAAAAATAGTGTTACAAGACCTAAAAAAGAAAATTTGTCACATTTGAAATTTTTGAAAATTATGCCGAAAAAAATTATTTTACTTAACACTTTAGCATTTTCAATATCAACTGTTGGTGTTTTGGCATCACTGTATGCAGGATGCTTAAATCCAGAATTAAGAACAACATGCAGTACATTGTCAGCTGTGATAAATGGGCTGTCAACAATACTTATGGTTATATTCATCGATCCATATATATCAATTCTAACAGATGATGTAATCAAAGGAGAATGTACTCAATTGCAATTTGATAGATGTATAATTTTTATTGTTGGCGGACTAATAGTAGGTACGATTTTAGCACAGATTTTATTAGTTCCAGCAGCTCAAATAATATCCTTTATAGCTAAAACAATTTAGAATATAATTTGCTATCCACTCATCAAAATGTTTAGAAGAATTAGTTATTAGTAAGTATTTAGAATTGGTCAAATAAAGTTAGTTCACAATTTTCATATAAGATACAACAACTATATAATTAAGTAATTTCTTAAAAAGCCGTATTATTTAAATGAATATGTGGTGTTTTTTAGTTCATAACATTTTAAGATGGTTAATATATAAATAACATTGTTTTGAAAGTTAATACATATAATTTAAAATATATTATAATTGGTTTATTATAGAAAAAATAAATGTAAATATTGCTTATAATAATGGTTAAGCGTATAGATAAGGCGTAGATTGATATGAGGAGTGTCAAAATGAATTTTAAAAAAAGAATAATATTGATATCTATGGTTAGTATGATAATTAGTTTGTTTATTGGATGTGGTAATAATAGTATGGACAGCATTTATGATGATAATAGTAAAATAGCTAATGAATCTGATAGCTTTGGATTAGATAAAAGTAATGAAACTATAGAAACTGAAAGCTATAAAGGCGATGTGGAATTAAGTGGAAGTGGAACTGTTTGGAGATATAAAAGCAATGAGGATTTTGATTTAGAAATGACATATAATTTATCAGTAAATAGTGGAAAAGCAAAAATTGTTTTAATATCGCCTGATGGTACAGTTGTTACTCTTGTAGAAAATATAGAAAAAGCTATTATGGAGGGAGAAACATCAATAACTTTACCTATAAAAAAAGGTGATAATCGTATAAAAATAATAGGTTATAAAAAAGCAGATATTGACATTAAATTGCATATTGATGAAGGTACATTTGAAATAATGGGTTTTTAAACATAAGAAGTTAGTAAGGGTTGTGAAAAGAAATAACAAGTCAAAGATGCGACGAAGTATTATAAGCATATGTTAAAAACATATGGTTATAAGATTGATTTTGTTGATGTAAATACAGCTACAGAAATAATAGAATTAGTTTTAGATAATAAAAAGCATGTTAAACTGGAAAAAAATTTTTATATTGAATAATTAGTAATAAGCTGAGTTGTAATAGTAAATGAGGTAGTACAAAATGAATAAATCAAAAGTAGAAAAAGTGAATTTTTATAGCGATGTACTTGGTAAAGAAATTCCAATGGTGGTGTATTTACCTGAATGCTATAATAGTTTAACTCGTTTACCTGTATTATATTTTCTACATGGAAGAAGTGGGAGTGAAAATATAATGTTTGAAATGGATATAAACACTAAAGCTGATCGAATGATAAAATATGGGGAAATTAAGCCAATGATAATTGTATGTCCAAGAATTGAAAACAGCCGAGGTTTGAATTCATCCTTAAGCTGTAAAGAAGTGCCTGATTCTGGAGATAATAATAGAGTCATAAATTTAGGAATGTATGAACATTGCTTTATAAAAGAGATGGTATCTTTAACAGATAAAACTTTTAATACTATAAAAGATAGAAAAGGGAGATATATAGGTGGGATATCTGCTGGAGGTTATGCAGCTCTTCACAATGCATTTAGACATCAGCATATGTTTTCAAAAGTAGGAGGGCATATGCCTGCTTTAGAACTGGAACTTGAAGATGAAGACAAGTCATATTATAAAGGCATGGGTATATGGGAAAAATATGATCCAATATATATTGCAAGAAACAATAATATCTCTTCTGATATTGATGTCTATCTTGATTCTGGAGATAAAGATGAAGGTAGATTTTATGAAGGTTGTTCAATTTTACATAAAATATTGAAAGAAAAAGGAATAAATTCTCGAAATTATATATTCCCTGGTAATCACAGTGCTGAATATATACAATCAAATATTGAAAAATATCTAAAATTTTATGGATGTTAATATATTGTGGATAGGACTTGTGTAATTTATATAGGTATAAAAAAATAATAAATCACTTTATGTAGATTTATTATAAAGCAAGAGTCAAATTGTGGGGATTACGATTTCAACAACAAGCTTATATAGTTTTATGAGTCAAAATCTAGGGTAGCATGTTTCAGATTATGTGATTGGTAAGGAAGATGCGTTTCTTTACGGGATGAAAAATCTCTATATAATTTTTGTGGTAATTTGTTGCATAGGAGCACATTTATCGCTTTCAGATTTTTTTAGACGAAATTTAGAAATGAACATAATTTGAAGCTGAATTAATTCATAAAGTTATAACTTAACGTCACAACAATAAAAACTGAATAATTATTTAAAACACCGTATTATTTAAAATTGAATAATGTGATATTTACAAAATGTGTTATAATATGTTAAAATAAATTTGTAATATTAGCGAGTATTTTCTTTTGAAAAATATTATAACATCTAGAGAGATAGTGATTGCTATAGATGAAAACGATATGCAAATTAGTAAGAAAAGTTGTAAATAGAAGGATGTATCGAGTTTTTTTAAAAAATTATAAGGAGGATGAATGTATTAACTACCAACAATCGTTGTCTGGAGGGTATTTGGCCCTTCCTTGGGAAGATGGATGTAATAAATATTCTTATGTTATATGTCCACATTACATATATAAGAATATTCTATATGTTTTTGGCTAAGGTGATGATTAATGGTATTGTGATTGATAGATTAAGTTAAGACTATACTAAAAAATAGGAGGATAATGAAAATGAAAAAACTGGCGGAAATTAGCCTTTGCGTGGTTCTACTAATAGCAATATTTACTGGGTGTAGCTCCAAGCTGACAAGCTCGGACAATAGCGGTAATGCCCCTGAAAAGCAAATACCTGACTTGACGGGTGAATGGAAACAAGAAAATAGCAAATCTGATAACTCTTATCAAGCTGCAACAATAATTGGTGATACGATTGCAATTTACTGGGTAAGTGATGGTGGCGACACAAAATCACTTTATTGGGCTGGTTCTTTCGTCGCTCCAACAACTGCTGACGAACCTTATTCATGGACTTCGGAAAATGACCATAGTAAAACTAAAAGTGCTTTGCTTGCTTCGAGTGATGATACTAAAACTATGACATACCAAAACGGCATATTAAGCTATGAAGCTTCAGCTATGGGCACGACTACAACGGTTAAACTCAAAAAGCAATAATAATGACAACAAAAAGAGCGGAGGGTTTTCGTGCATAACCTCACCAAATAATCATAATGCTACAATTAAATTCCAATTTATAGGGTGAGTTAAATTAACTTTAAAGAAATAATTTTAGGACACTATGAATTAATAAAAAAAAATAAAAGACTTAAATATCGCATTATTCATTGTTGAGTATGCGGTATTTTTTGTTCGCAATTAAAGGGAAATGAACAGTATGTAGATACTTGTAACTAGATAAAAAATACTATATTTACAAAATATGTTATAATTAATTTATAATAGTAGATAATAGCGAAGTAAAGATTATTTATATTTTATCGGATATAAGTAATTTTGAGAGAAGGGAATTGAAGTAATGAATTACTGTGATACAAAATACAAAGATTTGAAATAAATATGTATCGAAAAATATGGAAATGGAAAAGGTTTGTATATATAGAATAAAGCAGAAGAAATTTTCCGGAAAATGAAAGATGAAGCGGATTACAGGAATAGCGATGTAATAAAAGAGCATATGACAAAAAATATTTTTCCTGTCCTTGCATATTATATGGCTTTGCTTGAATATAGTTTTTCAACTAATGATGCATATGCAAACACGCTTGAAGAAACACAGAAACATGCTACGCTTTCAAAGAAAAAGAACGAAAAACTTGGGAAAATGCCGTTTAGTTATTATCTGTTTAAATTGTGTAGTAAGAAGGTTATGGGAAAGAATTTTCCTGATGAGGGATGGGAAACAGAGTGGGTCAGATACGATAATAAAGAGGTTCATTTTAATCTTAAAAGGTGTGTGTATTTTGAAGTTACAAGTCAGTATGGACACCCTGAGTTGTGTACAGTCTTTTGTGCCAATGATACAACGTCATTTAGTGGTTATTTGCCTAATATTACATTTGAACGAAGTGGTACTATTGGTGAGGGAAAGAGAATGTGCGATTTTCATTTTAAAAACAGTAAATATATTTGAGTAAGGTTTATGTGTATAATTTACTCGCTTCGTATACTACGAATTACTATAAATAAATAACAGATTGAAATATCACATTATTCAGGGGTGAATATGCGGTATTTTTTAATTAGCAATTCAATGAAAATGAACAGTATGTGGAAAGTGCGAATTAGATAATAAAATATGATCTTTAAAAATTGAACAATGTTATATTTGTAAAATATGGTATAATTGAGTTGTAATAGTATAATATTGTGAAACAGTTACGTGTTGTGGAAATTTTACTTATAGGGAGAAAGAAATGATAAAAGCCGTAGTATTTGATATGGATGGACTGATGTTTGATACAGAAAGGCTAACAATTCAAGCTTGGGATTATGCTGGAGAAAAACTTGGTATGGATAAAATGGGGCATATGGTTTATAAAACTTTAGGTATGAATATTAAAAGTGCCAGGAAAGTTTTTATTGAAGAGTATGGAGATAAGGTTACTGAGGAAGATTTAAGTGAGCATGCAAAAGAATTTTTCCATGATTATTTTAATGACTATGGCATACCTTTGAAGCCAGGATTAATTGAGTTATTAAGTTACTTAAGAGAGAACAATTATAAGATTGCAGTAGCAACATCATCAAATAAAGAAGTTGCACTTAGGCATTTTAAAAGAGCCAATATTACAGAATATTTTGATGTAATAGTATGTGGAGATATGGTTGAAAATAGTAAACCTGCACCAGATATTTATTTAAAAGCTACTGAATTATTAGGAGTTATCCCATCAGAGTGTCTAGCGCTTGAGGATTCTCCAAATGGAATTAATTCTTCATATTCTGCTAAGTTAAAACCAGTAATGATACCTGACTTAATTGAGCCTACAGAGGAAATATTGAGTATATTATATTCCAAGTTAACAAGTCTTAATGAAGTAATTCATCTACTTAATTCTAATTGTAATGAATAATTTTCTTCTATTGTTCATTAAGATGGAGGGGATAAAAATGTTAAAAAGATGTATTATGATTTTTCCTAAGTTTGAAAATGTAAAAATAATTGATGGAATAAGAGATAAGTATGACCCTTTAGCAAAGAATGTAAGACCTCATATAACACTGGTATTTCCATTTAAAAGTGATATAGAAACAGGCGATTTAAAAAAACATATATCATCTGTAGTAAGTGAAATTAAACCATTTGAAGTTATTCTTCAAGGTATTACTCCAGTTAAATCATTTGGGAATTATCTGTTTTTAGGAATACAAAAAGGGAATGATAAAATTATTAAATTGCATGAAAAATTATATACAGGAATTTTGGAAGTTCACTATCCTGAATGGTTAAAATGTGGTAACTTCTTACCTCATATGACAGTAGGTTGTTTAGATGATAATGAAATTTTTAAAATTGCAACTAATGATACAAAGAATATAGATAATTGTTTTAAAACAGTTGTTAATGAGGTTAGTGTAGAGATAATTGATGAAAATCAAGACTCAATTATAGAGTTAAAGATTCCACTAAAGATTACTGAATAAGTAACATAGAAATAATTTTAATATACTACGAATTAATAAAAATAAATAACAGACTTAAATATCGCATTATCCATTGCTGAATATGCGATGTTTTTTTGTTCGCAATTCAAAGAAAATGAACAGTATGTAGATATTGATAACTAGATAAAAAATACTATATTTACAAAATATGTTATAATTAATTTATAATAGTAGATAATAGCGAAGTAAAGATTATTTATATTTTATCGGATATAAGTAATTTTGAGAGAAGGGAATTGAAGTAATGAATTACTGTGATACAAAATACAAAGATTTGAAATAAATATGTATCGAAAAATATGGAAATGGAAAAGGTTTGTATATATAGAATAAAGCAGAAGAAATTTTCCGGAAAATGAAAGATGAAGCGGATTACAGGAATAGCGATGTAATAAAAGAGCATATGACAAAAAATATTTTTCCTGTCCTTGCATATTATATGGCTTTGCTTGAATATAGTTTTTCAACTAATGATGCATATGCAAACACGCTTGAAGAAACACAGAAACATGCTACGCTTTCAAAGAAAAAGAACGAAAAACTTGGGAAAATGCCGTTTAGTTATTATCTGTTTAAATTGTGTAGTAAGAAGGTTATGGGAAAGAATTTTCCTGATGAGGGATGGGAAACAGAGTGGGTCAGATACGATAATAAAGAGGTTCATTTTAATCTTAAAAGGTGTGTGTATTTTGAAGTTACAAGTCAGTATGGACACCCTGAGTTGTGTACAGTCTTTTGTTCCAATGATATAACGTCATTTAGTGGTTATTTGCCTAATATTACATTTGAACGAAGTGGTACTATTGGGGAGGGAAAGAGAATGTGTGATTTTCATTTTAAAAACAGTAAATATATTTGAGTAAGGTTTATGTGTATAATTTACTCGCTTCATATACTACGAATTACTATAAATAAATAACAGATTGAAATATCACATTATTTAGGGGTGAATATGAGGTATTTTTTAATTAGCAATTCAATGAAAATGAACAGTATGTAGGAATGGCGAACTAACTATTGAAATTTAAAACACGAACAATTTTCTTTGAAAATTGAATAATACGGTGTGGAAAAATAAGATAACATGGTATATTATTGTGTCACAGCCATAATTATAGGGGGATTTAAAATGAAAAATAAAAATAATTTAACAAGTTTAATTTTTGCAGTATTATTTTTTATCTTATCAATACCTAGGTTTTATAAAAATGAATATATTGATGGCTTATTTTACATTTTTGCAGTTATAGGTTTTTCACTTATGTATTTTGCGTCAAATAGTAAAAAAATTAATTAAAATTGTGAATAATATTCTTATAAAACGTTGTAACCATATAAAAACCTAGTACATTGCAATTGCCTGAGCACAACTAAATAAACGAACAATTATGTAAGATGCCGTATTATTCAGAAGTGAATTTTAAGGCATTTTTAGTTCGCAATTCAAGGAAAATGAACAGTATGTGGAGAGTGCGAATAAAAGAGTTCTCTGAAACCTGAATAATGCGATGCTTACAAAATATGTTATAATTAATTTGTAATAGTAATTAAGTACGAAGTCAGATTCAACTTTATTAGGGGCGGTAAATACAGTGATTATATATAGAGAGATTGATAAATCATACTTTAAAAAATATGACAGTATTCCTATGCTAGTGCATGTAAAAAGCATACTTAAATTAGAAAAAGTTAAGAATGGTTTAGGAGGAATTTTGTTAAAAGAAACATCAGTTAAAGAATATATAAGAGATTTAGGTGAATATGAGGAAGCAACAAAATATGCCAAAGAATTTGACATAAGTAATTGGGCATTCTTTATGGCTTTTGATAACGAAGTTCCTATTGGAGCAGTCACAGTTGCTTCAAAAACGAAAAATGTTAATATGCTTGATGGTAGAGAGGATATGAGTGTGTTATGGGATATAAGAGTTGATGATAGATATAAGCAACAAGGAATAGGTACAAAATTATTTAGTATGGCTGTTGAATGGTCGAAACTAAAGCAATTCAAACAGATGAAAATTGAATGCCAAAATAATAATGTTCAAGCATGTAGATTTTATCATAAACATGGTGTTGTATTAGGGAAAATAGATGAATATGCTTATTACAATGATACTGATGTAGAAGATGAAGTTCAACTTATATGGTATTTAGATTTATAAATATTATAAGAGAATTTAATACCGAACCTTAGGATACTATTAATTAATAATAATAACTAACAGACTGAAATATCATATTATTCATAGCGGAATATGTGATATTTTTTTGTGCGCAATTCAAGGAAAATGAACAGTATGTGGATATTACGAATTAGATAATGAAATTTGTTCTTTGAAAATTGAATAGTACGGTATTGTGAAAATATGTTATAATTGATTCATAATAGTAATAGATTATTTAATATATACTATCAATAAAAGGGGGGTACAATATGTCAAAGAATAGTAAGGTAGACAAAGGGTATGAACCTATCTATTGGAATTTAAGTTATAGAAGAAAATTTATTAGAACTCTATGGGTGATACCATTTGGTGTAATTGCGATGTTACTTCAGTGGTTTATAATTGATAATTTTATTTTAAATATAATAGTGACAATAACTATTGTTATTGGATTAACAATTCAATTGATGTATACTTATTTAAAATGGAAGAGAAATGAATGACATTATTAGATTGAGTCACACTGGTAATTTATGACTCATTAAGGACGGTGATACTATTGGATTTTTTAAATCTTTTTATTAAACTTTTATCTACAGGAATTATATTAATAATTATAGGAAAATTTTTAAAATATAAATTCATAAAACGGTTAGGAATTATATCTTGTATTTTGACAGTATTTATTCCATGCATATCTTTTTCCCTTGGCTTCATAGATGGATTAAAATAAACAAACTTCAGAACGTTCTTACAGTATAAATCAACAAAAATAAATAATAGATTGAAATATCGCATTATTCATAAATGAATATGCGGTATTTTTTGGTGCGCAATTCAAAGAAAATGAACAGTATGTTGATAGTGTGAACTAGATAAAAATGTGTTATAATTAATAATAATATTAAATTGAGAGTTAGTTCTTTATTGAACTTACAGATAAATAGTAATTTGTAAAACGGAAAAGGAGAAGAAGTATGCTTGAATACAAATTTGATACGCAGTTATTAATTGAAGGAAAAAATCTTTCAGAAGATAAAATAAACGAGTATATTACAAAAAACATTGAAGGCGATTGCTTACTTGCAGTTGGTGATGATGAACTGATTAAAATTCATTTTCACACAAATACTCCATGGAAATTACTTGAGTATTGTAATTTATTAGGTGATATTCATGATGTTGTTGTAGAAAATATGGAACGACAGGCAAATGGTCTTCAAGGTTAAACAATAAAAATAAATAATAGACTTAAATATCGCATTATTCATTGCTGAGTATGCGGTATTTTTTCGTTAGCAATTCAAGCAAATAATTCGTAAAGAGAATAATGCTAATTATAAATTCCCAAATGGATAGTTGACAAGATCTATTTACAATATGAGGAGAGCGAGTAGTAATCAATAAAAATAAAGTTCTTTGAAATTGAATAATGAAAAATTTATAAAATATGATATAATTAATTAGTGATTACAAATATTAGAAATGTCGATCTAAATAATTTTAGAAGATGAAAAATAAGAAGAATTTTTTAATTAATGAGTTTGGACAAAAATAAGGAGAAACATGGTTATGAAGATTAATACATTTAAATATTTTTTTTTAGATGCAATAAAAAGCTTAAAACGAAATGTTACACTAACAATAGGTTCAGTAATTACTATATCTGCAACTTTTTTTATTGTTGGATTATTTTTATTGTATATGATATTACTTAATAAAAATTCGGCAACTATTTTTATAATTAATAAACAAGCGGTTACAATTTTTAGATATGTTGGAGTTGCAGTTTTTATTATACTACCACCTCTTTCATTACTCTTAATTGTAAACGAAATTAAGATGATTGTGTTTTCAAGAAGGTGTGAAATAAGTATAATGAAGTCTATTGGCGCTACTGACTGGTTTATTCGATGGCCATTTATTATTGAAGGGTTAGTTATAGGAATTATAGGAGCTTTTGTAGCAAATTTAGCTCTATTTTGTGCATATAGTTTGATTTGCACTATAGCAAAGGAGTTTTTAACAGAAATAAGTCTTGTACAACCTACCTTTATAATAAAAACAATGATTTTGCCATTTGTAATAGCTGGTGCTTTTATTGTACCTATAGCAAGTATAATAGCGTTAAGAAAAGTTCTTAATTGTGCAGTTTTGGAAATTTAGTCAAAGAAGAAAAATGTAGTGTATATAATAAGGTAAGTTTCAGAAATGGAACTTATTTTTTTATTGATGGCAACAAAAGCACATAAAATAGCAGCACCTATTTCAAGCCAAAGAGCAATATTCTGTTTAAATTGCATAACAAACATTTACAAAATATGCTATAATTAATTTATAATAGTAAGTTATAACATATTTCTACAATTTAAGATTGTAGAAAATATTATAAAATATATTGTAAAATAGGGGGAATTAGAATTGAAAAAAATAATAGGAATTATAATTGCATTAATGATCATGTTAACAGGGTGTTCAAATCCAAAAAAGGGTGTCGATAATACAAATACACAGTCAGTTGATAATACTACATATTCAAATGATTCATCAAATGATTCATCAAATGATTCATCAAATGATTCATCAAATGATTCATCAAATGATTCATCAAATGATTCATCAAATGATCCATCAGATGATAAACTAACTCAACCACAATCAGGAAACAAATCTAAAAATATTAAAGATGATAATAGTAATATAGACTCTAGTTTAATTGATAATATAGATACTACTAAGAGCCCTTTTGAAAAAGGGTATTATGATTATCAGGGTACTATAAGTAATAACATGGCAATTCAAATGAGTATTTATCCATTAGAAAAAGATATTGTTGGCTCATACTTTTATGACAGTAAGAGAATGGAAATTAAAATAAAAGGAAAAGCGGGAGCAAAAGATATTGTGTTATATGAATATAATGAGGCAGGCGAAAATACAGGCACTTTTAAAGGAACTATGAATACAATTGATAAAATTGAAGGAACATGGTTAAGTGCAGATGGTAAGCAAAGTTATCCATTTACATTGTCACTTAAAAGTAATATTCCAGGGTCGGAGTATGGCAGAAGATATGCTTTAGCCATAAGTACAAAAAGTGACCAAGATGTAGAGAACTTTGTTAGTGAAATTCAAAGTTATGTAATAAACGATAATAAAGAACAATTAGCCAAACGTGTAAAATATCCTATCAATGTTAAAATTGATGGCAAAGTTACTGAAATACAAAATAAAGATGACTTTATTAAGAATTATAATCAAATTTTCCATTCTAGTTATAAGGAATCAATTGGTAATGCTTATACAAAATATCTATTTGTAAATTGGCAAGGAATAATGTTTGGTGAAGGTGCATATAACATTTGGATTAATGAAATCAATTCGGAATTAATGATTACTGCTATAAATAATTAAAAAAAATGGAAATAAACGCTCATAAGCTGAATATGTTAATTATGAGATTAATAATCAAATAGGTGGTAAATATGTATCTATCAATACCAAATGTTTTTTTAGTACCAGTTTATTATGCTGAAGAAGATATTTTAAATATGAAAAAAATAGTAATATTACAAGGCTGCAATTTTGATAGTGATTTTACAAATAAAACTGTAAAGAGAAAGGAAGTAGTAATAGGTCTATCTTTACCTACTCAAAGAGAAGAGAGATGGGTTAGAGATAAGGAGGTTATTGAAGAATATTCTAAAAATAAAGGGGTTACCTTAAAGGTAGAAAATGCTGATTATGATGCAGCCAAGCAGGCTTCACAAGTAGAAAATCTAATATCACAGGGTATAGATGTATTAATTTTGGTGCCTATAGATCCATTAGCTGCGGCCGATATAGTTGAAAAGGCTCACAAAGCAGGAATCAAGGTAATATCTTATGATGGGCTTGTAAAAAATAGTGATTTAGATCTATATATGGCTTTTGATAAAATAAAGGTTGGAGAACTTCAAGGAAAGTTTCTTATCGAGAAAGTTCCAAAGGGAAATTATATTATTATTTCAGGAGATCCTGATGGCATGTTTAAAGAAGGTGCAATGAAATATATAAAACCATTAGCTGCTAAAAAAGATATAAACATAGTTGCAGATGAAACAGTCAAGAACTGGGATCCAAATACTGCGTTTAAGATAGTAGAAGATGCTTTAATTGCTAATGAAAATAAAATTGATGCAATATTAGCGCCAAATGATGCTATAGCAGGTGCTGCAATTCAAGCATTACAAGCACAAGGTTTGGCTGGCAAGGTAGCAGTAACAGGTCAAGATGCAGAATTAGCAGCGGCTCGAAGAATAATTCAAAGAACCCAATTAATGACAGTGTTCAAAGATACCAGGGAATTAGGAAAAGCTGCTATAGATGCTGCAATAAAACTAGCTAATGGAGAGGAGGTAGAAGTAACTAGCAAGGTAAATAATGGTAAAATAGATGTGCCTTCAATTCTTATTACACCAATAGCTATAGATAAGAATAATATAAATAGTGTTCTTATAGACAGTGGATATTTAAAGCAAAACGAAGTTTATAAAATATAATATTTGAAAATTAATCAAATACAACATGTCAACTCTTTTCATAGTAGATTAAAGAATTGAATGAATAGGTTTAATGGCGTTGTAACAAAATATCTATCTGATTACCTAGCATGGTTTCGTTGGTTGGAATACTTCAAGACTGATAAAGATATTATTAAGGTTAGAAATCTATTAGTGCACGCTCATACAGCGGATTATAATACGAATAAAGTTGCATTTTAAAAAAGGAATGTAGGATTTTTATGGTGAATTAAGGTTATTAGTACTATTATAATATTAAATTAGCAAATCACAATTGTACGAAATTGTGAGCAGTAAATAAGAAGATATAGAGGCGATGTGAAATGAATAAAAAGCTATTCTTGAAATTAGGATTATTGTTATTATCTCTGTCACTTGTCTCATGTGGGCAAAAAAATAATTCAGTAGGAAAAGATGATTCTTCTAAATCAAGTATAAACCAATCAGTTAGCAGCACTGAGAGTTCGGAAAAAGAAAGTGTAAAAACTCCACCTACATCTGTTGAAAATCCAGTAGAAAGTAAACAAAAGGATCAGAATACTCAACAAAATACTCAACAAAATGCAACTACAAATGAGTTACTCATTGTTGCAGGCAATAATAGAGTACCGGGGGTTTATGAATATTATTTAAAGGAGTTTAATCTTACAGCAAAAATCGAGCCTTCAATTATTACTGAAAGCTCTTCCTGTTATAAGGTAAAAACTGAAAATAATATTTATATAGATTTTATTCTAAAAGTGCACAATTTGAATGATAAAACTAAAATGGCAGAGG
This sequence comes from Clostridium gasigenes, assembly GCF_017348895.1. Taxonomy (NCBI): domain Bacteria; kingdom Bacillati; phylum Bacillota; class Clostridia; order Eubacteriales; family Clostridiaceae; genus Clostridium; species Clostridium gasigenes. Next base: position 3,554,110 of record NZ_CP071376.1, on the reverse strand, counting down.
ACACAATCACTGCAAAGATAAAAACCAACAGTAATGATTATAAGTGTTTTTCTATTGCAGAAAGTGCTAATGGTCATAATTTAGAAAAAGATACTTCAATAAAACCACTTGAAACGAGAGAAATTCATTACGTAGCTGAAGTTCCTAAAACAGAAGCCACTGGTGAAATAACTCTTACCTTAACTATCAATGGAAAAGATTTTAGTAATAAGTTTAATTTTGAAGGTATGATGCCTTAGAAAGAATATATAGAACCTGGTAGAATACTAGAAAAAGAAGGATTTGCACAATTAACTATAGAAGATGTATTTTTTACTGATAGACTTGAACCATCTTAGGATATTACGAACAAATCAAAAGAGCAACTCGGGTGCTCTTTTTTTTGTTAATTTAGTTTTGACGAATTTTACTAATTTTTAATTAAAAATCAACACAGTCTTATAAAACTGCCTTATAAATTAGATGACCATTTTTAAATTGGATAATAATAATTACAAAATATGTTATAATTGACTTACAATAGTAAAATAAAGTTTATTTATATAATGAATATAAAACGTAAAGAGGTGTAGAAAAAATGAGTGATATACAGTACAATTTACAATTTGAAAAATTGTGTAATGTTTTGAAACTTGGCGATATAGTAGGTAATCCTAAACCAATATCTGGGGGCCTTTTACATAGAATGTATGCTATGGAAACAACAAAAGGAAAATATGCAATTAAAGCATTAAATCCTCAAATAATGCTTAGACCTATGGCAATGCAGAACTATATAAATTCAGAACTAATTTGCAATATTGCATTAAATAATATACCGGCTCTTCCAGCTGAAAAATTTAATGGTACTTTCGTTCAAGAAATAGAAAATCAATTCTACCTTATTTTTGATTGGGTAGATGGTGAAAATCTGAAACCTAATGAAATCAATATTGACCATTGTGAAAAAATAGGTAATATTCTTGCAGATATACATATGACTAATTTTTCAGAGTTAGGCATAATTAATGATTGGTCTGATAATGCACAACTAACAGATTGGAATTACTATTTAAAAAAAGGAGAAGAAAATAATATAGTGTGGGTTAGCCTATTACTTGAAATAGTTGACAATCTTTACGATTGGAATGCTCAGGCAAATAAATCGGCAAAACAACTTGCATCAAATATGGTTATTAGTCATAGAGATTTAGATTCTAAAAATGTTATGTGGAGTAAAGATAAACCAATTATTATTGATTGGGAGTCAGCGGGGTATACAAATCCTATTCAAGAATTGACTGAAACAGCTATTTACTGGTCTGAAAATGAAAAAGGAAATATCGATAAAGAAAGATTTTTTGCTTTTATAGGTGGATATAAAAAGAGATACGGAACAGTAAAAGCAAATTGGGAAACAGTATTAGTAAGTGGTTTCTTAGGCAAGTTAGGCTGGCTGGAATATAATTTAAAACGGTCTTTAGGGATTGAATGTACAGATGAAGAAGAGCAGCAAGTTGGGACTGATCAAGTAATAGGAACAATAAAAGCTATTAGACATTATGCAGATATGATTTCTGAATTAGAAAAGTGGCTAAATAATGAGGTTTGATAACAATGCAAATAAATTATGAGCCTAAGTTTTATTGGTAAGGCAATTATGATGCATGTATAAATTGTAATTTGAGTGGCATAAGAAGAGGGGGAGATTTAGATGTTAGATATTATAATTAAAAATGGGTGTATAGTAGATGGGACAGGCAATCCTAGTTATAAAAAGGATTTAGGAATAAAAGATGGAAAAATATTAAAAATTGAAAATAATATAGAGGAAGAAGCCTTAGAAATTATTGATGCTAAGGGTCTTGTAGTTTCACCAGGATTTATTGATGTGCACAGCCATAATGATTTAGTACCTTTTATGGATGATAATATTAAAAAATTAAAATTAATGCAAGGTGTAACAACAGAACTTGTGGGACAATGCGGGTTAGGGGTTATTCCTTGTATTGAAGAAGAAAATGATATATGGAAAAACTATATAAGAGGAGTTGTTGGAGATCCAGGGCTTAAGTGGAATTTCCCTAATGTTGATAAATATATTGATCAAATAACTTCAAAAGGATTAAAAAATAATGTTAGTATTCTAATTTCTCATGGCGCAATAAGGACAAGTGTTATGGAGTTTGAGAATAGAATAGCAACTAAAGAGGAAGTTAACGCCATGTGCATTATAGCAGATAATGCTATGAAATCGGGTGCTTTTGGTATGTCTATAGGTCTTCAATATATTCCAGGGATTTTTAGTGGAAAAGAAGAATTAATAGAAATATGTAAAGTAATAGCAAAGTATGATGGAATTGTTATGGTTCATCTTAGAAATCATGATGATACTATAACAAATGCCCTAGATGAAATGATTTATATAGCTCAGCACTCTAAAGTAAGGCTTCACATATCACACCTAAGATCCTATAATTCAAAGGAACTAGGTTGTGATGCCAAAAGCCTTATGGGATATATAGATAAGGCTGTAAATAAGGGAATAAAAATAACCTTTGACGAGCATTTATATTTATCTGGAAGCACTCTTATGACACAACTTTTACCACCTTGGATTACTTCTGGGGGAAGTTATGAAATGACTAAAAGGCTTGAAAATAAAGAAACACTTCTAAAGCTTAAAGAAGAACTTACAAGTTATAAAACTCATTATGCAGGTTGGGACAATTATAGCTTAATTACAGGATGGGATAACATACTTATAACTTCAGTAAAAAGAGATGAAAACTTAAAATACCTTGGAAAAACTATAGGAAATATTGCTAAAGAATTAGGTATGGATGAGTTAGATTTTGCATTAAAGCTTCTTATTAAAGAAAAGTTTGGGGTAGCAATAGTAACACTTAATGTGTTTTCTGAAGAGGATACAATTAAACTTATACAACATCCTTTGCAAATGGTAGGGTCAGACAGCATACCAGCAGGAAATCCACATCCAAGGCTCTACGGAAATTATCCTCTTTTTATAGGCAAATTTGTAAGAGATAAAAAGGTTTTGTCTCTTGAAGAAGCAGTATATAAAATATCATATTTACCTGCTAAAACTTTAGGACTTAAAGATATAGGAGAGATAGAACTAGGTAAAACTGCTGATATAGTTGTATTTGATTTAAATAAGATTAAAGGGTTTGAAAATTATTTTGAGCCAACTAAAGCTCCTGTTGGAGTTAAATATGTTATATTAAATGGTAAGATTGCAGTAAGAGATAGTGTAGTATGCAACGATTGTTATGGAAAGGCTTATAGAAGGTCATTCTTGGAAATGGAAGCTTATTAAGAAGGATAATCCTTATTTAATTAGCGAGGCTGTTAAATAGATATAGAAAGATCAAAGTGCCAATTACAATTAGACAAGGCTATATAATAATTGATACAAAAAAATACTTTACAAATAAAAGACGATGTTGAAGTAATAAAGAAAGATTTATGTTTTGTTGAAGAAGCTACTGCAAAAAAAATGGAGAGATATTGCAAATTTAAGAGCAGTAAAATGACATAATAAAAAGGTGGTATTTCGTGTCCACATACACGAAACACCACCTTTTTTTTGATTGGATAGAGAGACTAAACAGGTAATCGTAGTTATCAATGGAAAAGAAATTTATATAAAAAATAAGATTATAGTAATATATATTAAAGAGATATGTGAAAATCGCATAGCCTAGTATTTACTACTACTGGGCTTATTATATCATTTGTTATTTAGCAATTTTATATGTCGAATATTTGACAGTTACGATAAGATTGAAGTTAACGATAAGTTGAAATTTTTTGTGCAATGTGATAAAATTTACAAAAAATAAGTTTTTATGACATTTAAGGAGCGCATAAGATGAAACATCAATATTTTGAAATAGAGACTAGTTCTTATATAGACAAGTTAATGAATAATCATTGGAATGAAACCTTAATGGGAAATACAAAAACAATTTTTTTAAATACAAAAAATTCGGACAAGTTTTCTCTCTATATGGATTCCTATTTACAAAGTATTTCCGAAAAAACAAAAATATTTCGTCAAAGGATTTGTAATACAAATTTTTCTAAACCCTATTATCCTTTTTTGGATTTTATAAAAGAGACTGTAAAACTGAAAAATAGAAAAGAAATTCAGGATTTTGTTGAAAAATCAGATGTATATTATTTTCAACAACCTGTATTTATTTCTTATTTTTATGGAGAAGCTATACAAAGAAAAGAAGCGGTAATTTTAGGAGAATTAGATTATGAGAAGAATAGAATGCATCAATCTATTTTAAATTTGTACGGTTCTTTATCTAAAAATACGCCAATGATTGTGGTGATTGAAGATATTCATTATGCAAAGCAATCTACATTAGAGTTGATTCAACATATTATAAAAACAAAAGAAAAGAATAACATATTTTTTATATTTTCTTTTAATAAAGAATATCAATTTGAAATACAAGAAAAACAGAAGCAATGGGACGAGTTTATTCAATGTATACATACCTATGATTCAATAATAGATGTTGAAATTTTAAAAGATATAAAAAAAGATTACTGTAAGGAAAATAAAGAAGATCAAGTGTTAGAATTGGAAAAAATTATAGATTTAAGTATGGAGAGTTTTCATTTCTTTGCATTACAAGAAGCCAAGGAATATATTACAACAGTATATGATCAAAGAGTAATTAATAATACATGTTTGACTCCAATATATTTTTTAAGAATGCTTCATCTTTTAGGAGATATTTATTGTTCTTTAGAAGAAAATGATATTGCATTTATGCATTATCATGATTTGCTAAACTTTTCTAAAAAGAGTAATAATGTTAAAGAAATTTCCTATTGTTATCAAAAAATGGGACTTATTTATTGGAAAAAAGGTAATAGAAAAAGGGCAGAGCGATTAGGGAAACAAAGTTTGCAAATTGCTCTACAATTACAGGACGAAATGTTAATATTAAATTCAAATTTTTTATTATTGTTAATAGATGACCCGAAAAATAAGGAAGGCATTAAACAATTTAAAAAACTCTATTATGATTCAATTAAAATAGCTGAAAAATTTAATATGCAAAATGCATTAGCTTATTATTATACCAATCCTTGTATAGTAGCAATTATGGATGAAGAAGACCGTATTAAATTTTATGATTATGGGATATCCATTGCTAAAAAATACAATAATAAATACCGATTATCAGTTGCACATCACTCACAGGGGATATCCTATATATTAAAAGGAAAATATCATGAAGCTTTAAAATATCATAAAAAAAGTGAAAAATTAAAATTAGAATTAGAGAATAACTCTGAGATTGCCTGTATTTTTAATGGACTTGGGTTTAACTATTTTATAATAGAAAATTATGAAGAAGCATATTTATATTATAATAAAGCACTAGAATATTTGAAAAAATTAAAAAATTATAATCAAATTGCAATCACCTTATTTAACATAGCAAATAATTATTTTTTGGATTTACAGCATAAGTTATCTATACAATATTTAGAAAAACTATTGCTATTAATTAATAGTGTAAAAATAGATTCTATATATTATCACACCATGTATGGAATTTACTCCTTAATAGGAATAAACTATTGTAAGCTGGGAGAAATATCTAAGGCATATGAATATATGATAAAAATAAAAAATATACGAAGTTTTTGTTATATAGATGAAGATAAATTTTGGGTGGAATTGTTTAAATCATTATCATATAAAATAGAAGGAGATTATGAAAAAGCCACTTTTCATTTTGAAGTAGCTATGACTTATATACAAAAAATAAAGTATATGGCTCCAAGGTTTTATTATGAATATGGTTTAATGAAAAAAGAACAAGGGAAAAAAGAAGAAGCAGAAAGTTTATTTAAAACAGGAATACAATATTGTGAGGAGTTACAATATTCCTTTCATAAAAATTTACTTTTAAAAGAATTAGGAGATCAAAGAAAGATAAAAGAACCTTTACAATTATATAATAAATTTTATGACTTACAGTGGATTAGTGATTATGTACAGGAAGAATTAATAAAAAATAATCTTCATAAAAAAATCAATGAAATTAACTTTTTAAATATCTTACAAGAAATTATAGGAAGAGAAAAAAAGAAAGAAGAATTAATTAAAAATGTAATGAATTTGATTCATGATACTTTTTTTGTTGAATATAGCTTTTTATATTTAAAAGAAGATAACCAGTGGAAATGCATATATTGTAATCAAGTTTTAGAAGTAGATCATTTAGATACTCTTACATTGATTGAAACCTTAACAAAGGAACGAAAAATTACTATTATTCCAAATGTAAGCGAAGACCTAAAATATAGAGATATAGGCAGTACTTTTTTTTCAATTATAAATATTCCCTTAATTGATAATGATGAGTTGGTAGGAAATATATTATGTGCTACCCAAAAAGAAGGGATGATTTTTGACATTGACGATACAAAAATTTTATCTATGACATCTAAACAATTAATTAATGCACTTAGAAAAATTAAAAAAGATGATGAGATTTTGCAAAAAAATAAAGAATTATATGCGGCAAATGAAAGCGAACGTTTAAAAACGGAATTTTTATGTAATTTGTCTCATGAATTTCGTACTCCTTTAAATGTAATATTAAGTAGTTTACAAGTGTTGGGTCTAAATGTAAAAGATAATAAAGAATCAAAGTACTTTAGAATAATTAAACAAAATTGTTATAGATTATTAAGATTGATAAATAACTTAATTGATATTTCAAAAATTGATTCGGAATTTTACAAAACTAATTTAGAAAACCATAATATTGTAAATGTATTAGAAGAAATTACGTTATCTATAGTTCCATATTTAAAATTGAAAGGGATATCTTTACAATTTGATACAGATGTAGAAGAAAAAATTATGGGCTGTGACGTTGATCAAATGGAAAGAGTTATTTTAAATCTTTTATCTAATTCAATAAAATTCACACAATATGGAGGGGAAATAACAGTTAACTTTTATGATAAAGGAAAAAATGTTTTAATTATTATAAAAGATACTGGAATTGGAATACCAAAAAATAAGCTGCATATGATTTTCAAACGTTTTGGACAAGTAGACAGATCATTAACTCGTAATCATGAAGGAAGTGGAATAGGATTATGTATTGTAAAATCTATAGTAGAAATGTGGGGAGGAAACATTTCTATAGAAAGTGAATATGGAAAAGGAAGTACATTTACAATAGAAATTCCTGTAACTGTTTTACCTGAAAATAATTCATGTTCAAAAGAAAATAATTATAGCTCAACAAACCTAGTAGAAAGAACTCAAGTAGAATTTTCAGATATTTATTTTTAATAAACTACCAAGAAGCCACCTTAGAAAATAAGATGGCTTTTTAAGCATGCGTTAGGGCAAAAAAGCATTGCAGCTAAATTCAGAGAGCCAACACATCAAATTAGTTTCCATACAGTAAAGGTGTGTACAAGATTAAAATTTGAAAGGCGTTATATTTATAATGATTAAATTATTAACTAAAGAATATGATGATTTATATTATTTATGTTCTTTGATTTAGTTTGTTAGTAGAGAAACTAATAATACAAGTAAATATATAGTTAATGTTTTGGGAAAAAAGGAACTTTTATATATAAAGGACATAGCAGATGTGCTTCATTGTGATAGTTTCGAAGAAACAGCTGAAATATTTTAAATACATTAAGATAATTATGAAAAGTGTCAATGGCAAGGATATGGAATACACAACTCACCATCAGAAGAACTATCTTCTTCATTCTCTATTTCATAGTTGAAAAAATACAAGAACACGGACTTGTTATTTATTGGATGTAACTTATATTGAACCATGAATTTTTTTGCGTTTAATAAGTTAATGGATAAGCTTTACATTAATTTGTATGGTAAAATAATATGTATATTAGATTGAATCAGATAGGGTTTGGAGGAATTATGTATAAAGATGTTAAAAATGTATTTCTAAGTTCATCTAGAACTAGATACGAACTTGAAAAAATTTATACTATAGTTAGTGAATTTAGTGAATATGATGTAAATGATTTGAAAAATAAATATTATGAAGAATTTTATAAGATAATAAAGCAATTAGAAGTAGAGAATATAATAAAACCTGTTGGAAAAAATCAAAATAGTAGTCTTGTTATGTTGTAATATGAAGAAGGTTTGGTGGAAAAAAATGAGTTTTTTATATATAATTACTGGTCCAGCAGGTGTAGGGAAATCAACAGTTTCTAAAATTTTAGCAGGTAAAAATGAAAAATCGGCACTAATAGAAGGTGATGATATTTATCACTTGGTGTGTGGTGGCTATGTAAAACCATGGCTTGAAGGTAACCATTTAGAAGTATTTTGGGAAAATTCTATAGATTTAATTATAAATTTTCTAAATAGAGGATATAATGTGGTTTTCAATTACATATGCACACCTGAAGATATAGGATATTTAAGAAATAACATTAAAAGTATAAAGATAAAACTATGTATTCTTGTAACAGATGAAAAAACTATTATAAAACGTGATAAAATGCGTACATTAGACTGCCAAATGGGTGAACGCTCTATTTTATTATTAAATGAGTTTAAAGCAATGGATTATAGTAAAAAATACTATCTTGATACGACGTTATTAAGTGTAGAAGAGACAGTTAATAAAATTATCAATAATGATAACTTTTTAATATGAGTATATTTAATTAGGATGCACTTTTAATAATAGACGAACTAAAAGTTAATTATTGTATAAAAATGATATTATATTTCTAAACAATAAAATTTAATTATTAACCAGATTAGGGGGGTGCATTATGGCAAAAAATGATAATATGCTAGCAATTTTATGGATGCTGAATTCAGGTGCAAAAATAACTGCGAAGCAAATATCCGAAAGGTTAGAAATAAACATACGATCAGTTTATCGTTATATGGATGCACTGTGTGTTAGTGGAGTGCCAATAATATCGGAGCCTGGTCATAACGGCGGATATAGTTTGCTTAACAATTTTATCCGAGCACCCCTGTTTTTTGATCTTGAAGAGAAGAAATCACTTTTGCATGCTGCTGTTTTTGCAATGGAATCAGGATATCCTTTTATGGAATCACTAAATAGTGCAACATCAAAGTTAAAGATGTTTTCGAATCAAGAACAAGAAAAAGTTCTCAATCGTCATTTAGTTGGATTTGAAGTAGTGAGCCGTATTTGCGATTCAGCTGTCAAACCTATATTAATGGAACTCGAGCAAGCTGTTGCAAATGAATGCTCTATGGAAATTGAATACTGTACAGGTTATGAAGGTCATTCTAAGCATAGGGTTGTTGACCCCTATGGGATGCTTTACTGGAATAATAAATGGTACACTATTGCATTTTGCCATCTTAGGAATGAAATTCGTAACTTTAGGGTAGATAGAATAATAAATATTATAAGTACTAAAAATACGTTTAAGCGTCCTGAAGCTTTTTCGGCACGTGAGTTTTTTACAGAAAGCTTATTATGGAATATAGAAAGTAAAGTTGGACTTTGCACTTTAGTAATTGAGGGCAAGTCAGAAGCATTAAATGACCTTTGTGCACATTGGTTTTTAGGATATCATCTTATAGAACGAACTGAATGCAGAGCGAATTTTTTAATGGATGAAGACTCAATCCATACATATGTTCCTCATATTCTACTTCCATATGGTAAAGCAATAAAGGTGCTTGAACCAAATAGTTTTAAAGCTGCTATGGCAGAAACTCTTAGAGATTTGATGGCTCATCATCTTCACTGACTGAGTTTGTCAGTAAAGATAATATATAATAAATCAAGATGGAGTTTGAAACCATACTGTAATAAATAGTAACAATAAAATGAATGTGGAGGAATAGAAAATGAAAAACAAAGTATATCTTTATGTATTTGATACAATGGCAGACTGGGAAATAGGTTATTTAAGTACTGAAATCAATTCGGGAAGGTACTACAAAAAGGGATTATTGCCTCTAAAAATAGTAACTGTAGGAATTAATAAGAACCCTATTACTACAATGGGAGGTCTAGAAATATTGCCAGAAATTGAACTTAAGGAGTGTAGTATTGAAGAGACAGTTGCTTTGATTCTACCTGGTGGGAATACATGGACAGAAGCAATTCATGCTCCCGTTATAAGAATGGCTGAAGAATTTTTAGAGAAAGGTATTGTTGTAGGGGCAATTTGTGGTGCTACAATAGGACTTGCTATGGAAGGAGTATTGAATAAGCGAGCTCATACAAGCAATGACTTGGGATATCTAAAAATGGTCTGTCCAAGCTATGCAGGAGAAAAATATTATAAGCAAGAATACGCAGTAACTGATAGAAGTTTGATTACTGCCTCTGGAATAGCTCCTCTTGAATTTACTTTGCACATATTGAAAATTCTAGAGGTGTTTTCACCACAAACCTTAGATTCTTGGTACAATCTTTATAAAACTCAAGATGAAAAATATTTCCTTCAGTTGATGAGCTCGATTCAATAGTAGAAAATTGAGTGTATCAAAGTTATTTATATAAATTAATATAAGTCATGGAGTTTTTTTATGGAGAGAATCTTTAAAATTGAGGGAGAAATTACTAATAACTGAAAGGGAAAGGTTAGAAGGTAAGAAAACTGCTAGTGTTAAGGAATCAAGAAATGTGTTAATGGGGAGATTAAATGCAATATAACGTAGAGATTTTACTTACTGCATTACAAGATTTATCAACTAAATTCCAATTTACAGGGCAAATTAAATCAATTTTAAGAGAATAATTTTAAAGAACTAAGAAACAATAAAAATAAATAACAGACTTAAATATCGCATTATTCATTGCTGAGTATGCGATATTTTTTTGTTCGCAATTCAAGGGCAAAATGTGGAAATTGTGAACTAGATAATAAATATGATATTTGAAAATTGAATAATGTAATATTTACAAAATATGTTATAATTAATTCATACTAGTACGAAATTGTGAGAAGTAAATAAGAAGATATATAGGAGATGTGAAATGAATAAAAAGCTATTCTCGAAATTAGGATTATTGTTATTATCTGTATCACTTGTCGCATGTGGACAAACAAATAATTCAGCAGCAAAAAATAATTCTTCTAACGCAAGTACAATACACCTTGCTGATAACACCAAAAATTCAGCGAAAGAAAGTGTAAAAACTATATCACCTTCTGCTGAAAATGAAGTGAAAAGTAAACAGCAAAACAATTCTGTAGAAAAAACTATACCTCAAAACAATCAAGAAGACATTCGAAGTGAGTCACCTCAAGATACTCAACCAGCTCCTCAAGAATATTCAACTGAAAATGGAGTGTTCATTGTTACAAGTCCTAATACAGTACAAGACGTTTGTGAATTTGATTTAGCTGGAATTTATGTTACGCCCAAAATCGAACCTTTAAATAATTCAGGAACATATTCTCATATTGATGTAAAAAATAAAGATAATGTTTATATCGATGTAATTATAGATGTTAAGAATTTAAATAATGAAGCTAAATTGACAGGTGACTTAATTACTGCAAAGATAAAAATTAAAAGCACTGAGTATACTTGTTTTTCTGTAGCAGAAAATGCTGATAATACTGATTTAGAAGGTAATGCTTCAATAAATCCATTAGAAACGCGGGAAATTCATTACGTAGCTGAGGTCCCTAAAATAGAAGCTACTGGTCAAATAGAGGTTACATTAACTATCAATGGGAAGAATTATAGTAATAAGTTTCTGTTAGAATCATAATTCCTTAGAAAGAATATATAGAAACTGGTAAAATACTAGAAAAAGAAGGATTTACACAATTAACTATCCAAGATGTATTTTTTACTGATAGACTTGAACCATCTTAGTAAACTAAGAAATAATAAAAATAAGTAATAGACGTAAATATCGCATTATTTATTACTGAATATGCGGTATTTTTTGGTTCGCAATTCAAGGAAATTAACAGTATGTTGATAGTGTATAGTAATCAATAAAAAAAGCATTGAACTTAATTCTGTAGTACGCTTGTTACCATGAAAGTTGTTTAATCAATATTAATTGGATATAATAAAGACAAGGAATATCTAAGGAGGACTTATGATAGATCAAAACAATATTTTTTATGGAAGTAATATTATTTAAAGGATCTATTACTAGGAAGGAGAGAATAGACTGTGGATAGAAGATTTAACACAACTGGTGTTTGCGTGCCAAGTATTCACTATGTAGTTAATATAGAAAATAAGCTTAGTGAAATAAAAACCTTAGTTAATAGAGGTGATTATTTTGTTATAAATAGACCAAGGCAATATGGAAAAACTACAACTATGTTCATGTTAGAACAAAAGTTGAAAGATGAGTATTTAGTAATGAGTATTAGTTTTGAAGGTATTGGAGATGAAATTTTCAGTAATGAATTAAAATTTTCACAAGGATTTTTAAGAATTTTATCAAGATCTATAAAATCTGAAAATAAATCAATAAGTGATTTTATAATTAAAATGAGCAAAGAAGTAGATTCTTTTGAAACATTGTCATATGCCCTTAGTGATATTATAGATGAAAGCAATAAACCTGTTATTTTATTAATAGATGAAGTAGATAAAAATTCTAACAACCAATTATTTTTAAGCTTTTTAGGAGTGTTAAGAAGTAAGTTTTTATTAAGACAGCAAGGTAAAGAGAGTAGCTTTAAATCTGTTATTCTTGCAGGAGTTTATGATGTAAAAAATTTAAAACTTAAAATAAGAGCAGATGAGGAAATAAGATATAATAGCCCTTGGAATATTGCTGTAAATTTTGATGTAGACATGAGTTTTACTAAAGATGAAATAGCAACTATGTTAGAAGAATATTCTAAAGATAAAAAAATAGAAATAAATATTAAAGAAATGTCAAGTAAGATACATTATTATAGTGGTGGATATCCATTTTTAGTAAGTAGATTATGTCAAATTATAGATGAAAAACTTATGGTAGCTAATGAAATGTTTTGGGATGAAAAATTACTTTTAAAGGCAATGAAAATATTAATAAGCGAAGGTAACACATTGTTTGATGATTTAATAAAAAATATAGAAAATAACAAAGAATTAAAAGATTATATTTTTGATTTAATAGTAAATGGTAATGAAAAAACTTTTAACATTCATAGCTCAAATATTGATTTAGGTATTATGTTTGGATACTTTAAAAATATTAATGGTAAAGTCAATATATCAAATGCAATTTTTGAACAGGTGCTGTACAACTATTTCACGGCTATGGTTGAAAATAAAACTGATATGTCAAGTTATAACTTTAAAGAAAATTTCATAGTAAAAGATGGATTAGATTTTCAAAAGATTCTTTTAAGGTTTCAACAATTTATTAAAGAACAATATAGCACCATAGATTATAAGTTTATAGAGCGTGAAGGAAGATTATTATTTTTAGCATTTATAAAACCTATTATAAATGGGGTAGGCTTTGATTTTAAAGAAGTTCAAATATCAGAAGAAAAAAGATTAGATATAATTATAACATACCTTTCTAATAAGTATTTAGTAGAATTGAAAATTTGGAGAGGTGAAGAATATCATCAAAAAGGCATAAAACAATTATATGATTATATGGATATTAAAGGGCTAGATGAGGGATATTTAGTTATATATAATTTTAATAAAAGTAAAGAATATAAACAGCAAGAAGTAGTATATGATAACAAAAAGATATTTGTAATTTGGGTTTAATAATGAAAAATACAGGTATTAAAAATTCTGCTACGAAGAAAATAAGATATTAAGATACTAGAAATATTTTTAATAAAGCTCGTAAATAAATCCATAAAAAGAGTTTTGCAATTAATTTTGCAAGGCTCTTTTTTGCTTGTTATAAAAATGAATTGGAGAAAGTTTACTTAAAATAGGTATTTCAAAAATAAGAATAGGTAGTCATAAAATAGGTTACAGGTAGATTGCAAATAGGTAGGGGGTACTTTGGAAACAAGAAAGTAATAATATAACTTAATAATAAATTTAAACTATTAGTATATTAAATAATATCTGTACAGTAGAAAAACTGTACAGATCTATTTAAGTTTATATAAATTTATTATAAAAAAAGTAAATTATTTTTTCAAAAAGTTTAACTACTGCATATATTATAGTGAAGGCTAAAAAATATAAAAAATAATCTATTTAGAATATTTTTAATTAGATATATGTAGGAGTGGATTTTATGGAAACAACATGCAGAGGTATTTGGATTTCAACAGAAATATGGCAAAATGAAGATTTAACACTTATTGAAAAGTTATTTATAGTTAAAATAAATGCTTTAGATGGTGAAAAAGGTTGCTATGCAAGCAATAGATATTTTGGCGAGTTTTTCAAATTAAGTAAATCTAGATGTTCAGCAATAATTAAGAATTTGAAAAACAAAGGTTACATAGCAATAAATTATGTTTATGAAGAAGGTAAATATGCAATAGAGCGTAGGGTTATAAAAATAAAGAAATCAGTAGATAACATGGTGAAAATAGCTAAGGAAATTACTAAAAAGATAGGGAAGACTAAAGAGTTTCAAAATGATGAAAGTGAAGAAATAGAAAATGAAATAGAATGTTTAGAATTAAGTGGAACAAGGAGAAAAAGACCTATAGTAGAAAAGCCAGTAGGTATAGATAACCTAGAAGAAGATGTTATCCAATTAGATATTTTTGGCGAGAAAACAAATTTTGAAAACATAGAATCTAGCAGTAGTAATAACAAATCAAAAGCTAATAAAAGTGAAAATAATAGAAATCAAGTTAAGAAGAATAAAGATAAGAAAAATAATGAAGATGAAAATAAGAAAAATGAAGATAAGAAAAATCTTAAAAAGGAAATGTATGAAGAGATAATTGGTTATTTAAATATAAAGTGTAATAAAAATTATAAATGCACAACAGGAAAAACACAAAGATGTATAAATGCAAGAATTAGAGAAGGCCACACTTTAGATGATTTCAAGAAAGTAATAGATAAAAAATATGATGAATGGTCAAAAAACTCAATGAAAGTTTATTTAAGACCAGAAACCTTATTTGGAACTAAGTTTGAAAGATATTTAACTGAAGATGTAAAAGATATAGAAAATCACTTTAAAAAATCAAATTGGACAGGGGGACAAGCTTATGGAAAACAATTTAAAAATGTTAGAAATAGTGGAGAGAATAAGGAAACTAAAGAAAGAACAAGATTTGGAAACATCACTCCACTCACAGCAGAAGAACTTGAATGGGCAGAAAGAGAACTTTTCTAGAAAATGTCCCCTTTGTGATGATACTACTTGGATTGAAGTTAGGGTGGATAAAAGGAATTGTGCATATAGATGTGAATGTTATGAAAAAGAAATGCTAAACAATAATAATGGATGGAAAAAAGCCGGGCTAACTTTAGAAACAAGTAAGCTTAATTTTAAATCCTTTGAAAAATGGAGCGATGGTGCAAAATTAATGAAAGAGGTAGCTATAAGATATTTTAAAAAATTTGATTCTATAAAAGAAGAGAGAACTAATTCTTTAATTTTATCTGGAAACTCAGGATGTGGAAAAACACATTTAATAGTAGCAATTGCAAATAATCTAATTAGGAGAAAAACAAATGTTGTGTATATGCCTTATAGAGAAATAATAATGGAGCTAAAACAAAATGTTATGAATGGTGAGATATACAATGAAATGATGGGGAAATATAAAAAAGCAGAAGTACTTCTAATAGATGATCTATTTAAAGGGCAAATTACACCCTCAGATATTAATATTATGTTTGAAATAATTAATTATAGATATATGAGCAATTTACCAATACTTATTTCAACAGAGCAAAGTCTAGAAAAAATAATTGAAATAGATGAAGCACTTGGAAGTAGAATCCATGAAATGGTAGGTGATTATAAAGCAGAAGTTTTAGGTAGTGAAAGTAACTATAGGTTAAAGGGACGTGAGGAGAAAAAATATTAAAAGCAACTATTAAAGCCTTTTAAAAAATGATATAATTTAAATATAGATTTATTAAGCAAGAAAGAAGTTGGCACAATAAAAATGTAATATTATAAAAATAAAATTAGAAAATATTAAGCCTATTAATAATAACTAATTTTAGATATACTATAGATATTACAAGGAGTGATTGAAGAGTGGAAAAAGAGATTTTAGAAATTTTAAAAGAAATGCAAGTAAGTATTAAATCTTTAGATGAAGGTCAAAAAGAAATTAAAGTAGAGCTAAAAGAAATTAATAAAAAGCTTGATGGAGTAGTTGAGCAAACTGCTGATTTAACAGAATTTAGAACAACTGTATTATCTAAATTGGAAGATTTAAAGGTTGTAGAAGAAGTAACTAAAGTAAATTGCTATGATATAGCAAAGTTAAAAGCAGTAAAATAACATAATAAAAAGGTGGTATTTCGTGTCGCATACACGAAATACCACCTTTTTTTTATGCCTCTATCTAATATGGTTTTACCAAAAGAACAACAAAAGGCTATATGTAAATAATTATAAAATGTGTTAAAATAATATAGTATTAAGAAATATATGCAGTCAACTTTTTTATTGATTGTATAAAAAAATAAAAAGGATAGGGTGGTATAAATGGAAACTTTAAAAAGAAATTTTTTATCAAAGGGTTTTAAAAATAGTACTGAAAGAGTATCCAAATTAAAAGAAGAGATACTCTCTGCACAACCATGTGTTGAAGTGGAGAGAGCTAGACTTATCACTGAATCATTTAAAGAAACAGAAGATCAGCCTATAATTATACGTAAAGCTAAGGCTTTAGAAAAAATATTAAATGAAATTCCTGTAGTAATTAGAGATGGTGAACTTATAGTTGGTACATTATCTAAAAATCCAAGATCAGCTCAAGTGTTCCCGGAATTTTCTAATAAATGGCTGGTATCAGAGTTTGATAGAATAGGGAAAAGAACATCTGATAAATATGAGATATCTGAAGATGTTAAATCAGAACTAGTAGAATTATTTAAGTATTGGGATGGAAAAACAGTAAGTGAATTAGCTAAAGCATATATGCCACAAGAAACACAAGATGCAATGAGTACTAATGTATTTACTTGTGGAAATTATTATTTTAATGGCCTTGGACATTATGTGGTAGATTATGAAAAAGTAATAAAAAATGGACTAAAAGGCATTGTAGAAGAAGTTCAGAATAAGATAAATAATAGTAATAAAGCTGATCCCGAATTTATAAAAAACAGGGAGTTTTGGGAATCGATAATCATATCTTGTAACGCAGCAATAAATTTTGCTAAAAGATATTCAAAATTGGCATTGAATATGGCAGAAGATGAAAAAAATTCAACTAGAAAAAAGGAATTGATAAATATATCAGAAATTTGTGATAGAGCCCTTGGGAACGGTTCCGATACATTTTATGAAGCTGTTCAATCATTTTGGTTTATACAAGTGATAATAAGTTTAGAATCCAATGGACATGCTATATCTCCAGGACGTTTTGATCAATATACCTATGAATATTTTAGAAAAGATATTGACTCAGGAAATATAGATATGCCAGCAGCTCAAGAACTTATAGATTGCCTATGGGTTAAATTTAATGATATAACAAAAATACGTGATGAAGTTGTAACTAAGGCATTTAGCGGTTATGGAATGTTTCAAAATCTTATTGTTGGAGGTCAGACAGCAGATGGAAATGATGCTACAAATGAACTTTCATATATGTGTATTGAAGCTACCGGAAGTTTGAAATTGCCACAGCCTTCACTTTCAGCCAGAATATGGAGTAAGACTCCAGAAGAGTTTTTACTTAGATGTTGTGAGTTAGTAAGACTTGGGCTTGGTTTCCCTGCTTTGTATAATGATGAAGTAATTATACCTTCTCTTCTAAACAGGGGTGTAACCTTAGAGGATTCTAGAAATTATTCTATTGTAGGATGTGTAGAACCTCAATGTGGCGGAAAGACAGATGGATGGTACGATGCTGCATTCTTCAACTTAGCAAAAGTGCTAGAAATGACCATAAATAATGGGAAATTTAATGAAAAACAAATAGGGCCTAAAACTGGTGAATTTACTTCTTTTAAGAATTTAGATGAATTTATAAAAGCTTATAAGGAACAAACGCAGTACTTTGTATCACAAATGGTGTGCGCAGATAACTGTGTGGATATGGCACATAGAGAAAGAGCACCGCTTCCATTTGTATCTTGCATGATGGATGATTGTATAGAAAAGGGTAAATCAATTCAAGAAGGTGGTGCACATTATCGTTATTCTGGACCATTAGGAGTTGGAATTGCAAATATAGGTGATTCTTTCATGGCAATAAAAAAACTTGTATTTGAAGATAAAAAAATTACTTTAAATGACTTAAAAGATGCTCTTCTTACAAATTTTGGACAAGATGAAAAATGTGATGAGTTTAAAAGAAATAAGTTTAATGAAATTAAGAACATTCTTATTAATAAAGCTCCTAAGTTTGGAAATGACTTAGATGAAGTTGATGAATTAACTCGTGAAGGTGCACTTATTTATTGTAAAGAAGTTGAAAAACATACAAACGTAAGAGGTGGTAAATTTTTACCAGGATTGTATCCAGTATCAAATAATGTTCACCTTGGAAGTCAAGTAGGTGCTACTCCAGATGGCAGAAGCGCTAATCAACCTCTAGCAGATGGAGTATCTCCTAACAGAGGGATGGATACAAATGGTCCAACTGCTGCAGCAAATTCCGTAGCAAAACTTGATCATTTTATTGCAGCAAGTGGAACTTTGTTTAATCAAAAGTTTAATCCATCTTCATTAAAAAATGACAATGGACTTAAAAATTTAGCATCACTTATAAGAGGGTATTTTGATGAAAAAGGTATGCATGTACAATTTAATGTAATAGATAAAGCTGTTCTGATAGAGGCACAAAAACATCCTGAACAATATAGAGATTTAGTTATTCGTGTTGCAGGATATAGTGCTCAATTTATATGTCTTGATAAAAGTATACAAGATGATATTATAGCAAGAACAGAACAAGCTTTCTAAAAAAGTTAAGGCTTGAGATTATCAAGCCTTAATTTAAAAATATTTTTAAAGAGGCGATAAAAATGCTTGAAAATGATATTAATTATAAAGAAAAAGGAGTAGTTTTCAATATACAAAGATTTTCTGTAAATGATGGACCTGGAATTAGAACAATAGTTTTTTTAAAAGGATGTCCACTATCATGTACTTGGTGTTGCAATCCAGAATCACAATCTACATACAAACAAGTTATGTTTAATAGTGAAAATTGTAATGAGTGTGGTAATTGCATAAAAGTGTGTAAAAGAGATGCTATTAATTTTAATAATGAGTATAAGATAGATAAAAATAAATGTACCAATTGTGGAGAGTGTGTTGATAAATGCTATTCAGAAGCGCTCCTTATGTCAGGGGATGATATGACAGTAGAAGAGGTCATTAAACTCATAAAAAAAGATTCTATACATTTTAGAAAATCTGGAGGTGGAGTTACACTATCAGGTGGAGAACCTCTTATGCAATGGAAATTTGCATCTCAATTATTAAAAGCTTGTAAAAGTATGGGGTGGAATACAGCTATAGAGACTACAGGATTTGCAAATAATAATATACTTGAGGAAGTAATCCCATTAGCTGATCTTGTTCTTTTGGATTTCAAGCATATTGATAACTCTAAGCATATTAAATTTACAGGAGTTAGTAATGAAACTATATTAAACAATGCAAAGACTATTGTAAAACTGGCAGAAAAAGTTATTGCAAGAATACCTGTTATTCCTGATTTTAATTGTGATGAAAATAGTATACAAGAGATAGTTGAATTTGTAAAAAGTTTAAAATATATAGAAGAAATACATTTGTTACCATATCATGTATTCGGATTAAATAAATATACTTGTTTAGGCAAAAGTTATAGCATGCCAAAGAGTATTAGGACACCA
Organism: Clostridium gasigenes; assembly: GCF_017348895.1. NCBI lineage: Bacteria > Bacillati > Bacillota > Clostridia > Eubacteriales > Clostridiaceae > Clostridium > Clostridium gasigenes. Next base: position 3,534,126 of record NZ_CP071376.1, on the reverse strand, counting down.
ACGGATGACGTAATGGAGAAATTGAAAAATATAGTTGAGAATTATGGAGTTAAATGTAGTATTGGAGGTAATTAAGAGCATTTTTATAAATGTAGTAAGGTTGTTTAATAAATTCAAATTGGATATAATAATATATATATGAAAAGATCTATGACACATTATAATGTACCCGATAGAGAGAACAGTTGAAGTCGGCGGATTATAAATAGGAGGAATAGTATGGCTATATATTTAAATACAATAAAACCTTTAGAAAATTATAAAAGACTAATAAATACTAAATATTTTGTAGATAAATCTATGATAATAGAGAAAATGTTCTTTCATTTAGTGAAATAAGTGAGTGGTATAATGGCTATGTTAATGAGCAAGGAGTAAGAATGTATAATCCGCGTTCAGTTGTTAAAGCATTGCAAAATAAAAAGTGTAAAAGTTACTGGACTAACACTGGTGCTATAGATGAAGTGTTAGAATATCTTAAATATAATACTTTAGAAATTCGTGATGATGTTATAGAAATGGTTGCAGGTGGCGAAATTGATATAACTATAGACGAAGAGTTTAGAGCCGGGCAAGGAACCCCAAAAACTAAAGAGGAAATATATTCTGCGATGATAGTTCTTGGGTTCTTATCATATTATGATGGGTATTTAAAGATACCTAATCAAGAACTTATGAAAGAGTTTCATTTTCATTTCATCCAAGACGAAAAAATGATATTCCGTTTATAGTTGAGCTAAAGAAGGATCATAGCCCAGAGGTTGCTATAAAGCAAATAAGAGAAAAAGAATACGCGCAAAAGTTTACACCAAAGGCGGGCAATGCCAAAAAACTTTATAATAAGAGAAAAATACATGCAAAAGTTCAGTGTAATTAATAAGTTACACTGAACTTTTTATTATGCTGTTGGGGGTAGAAGTTATAGTTTCTATAGTTGGAACTATCTAAAGAAATTGTAGATGAAGTTTTAAAGGATTATTCAAAATATTGGACAAAACATAATGTGTATAAAGATTTTGAAAAAAGTGATGTAGATAAAAGTGAAAATATTTATTAATTTGGTTTATTGATATATAATATATAGTATATAGATTTAAATAGGAGGTATTGGATATGGAGAATAATAATGAGACATTATATGATATATTCGTGAATTATTCATATAGTCAATTAAAGAATTTGTTTAAGAATGCAAAAACAGAAGATGAAAAAAATTTTTACATGATTCTATCTAATATTGTTTTGCAAAAAGAACAACAAAAGGTTATAGGTAAATAGGTAGAAGTATAATAAGAAATATAAAACTAGCAAAGGAAAATGGATTTTATATTGCAATGAATTATATAGGCGTAGAAAATCCAGAAATTGCAAAGACTAGAGTTAGAATAAGGGTGAAAAAAGGTGGTCATGGTATAATAAGTTATAATCAATTGCTAATAATAAAGGTTCAGTGTAATTACAAAGTTACACTGAACTTTTTTGCGTTTAATAAATTAATATGTAAGCTTTACATTAATTTTTATGGCAAAATAAGAGAAGATTGTACGCCAAAGGTTGGCAGGGCCAAAAAAAAATTTATTTTAAGATATAGGGGTTTAGTATGAGTATAAAGAGCAAAGAATATATAGGTTTAATAGAAGAAATAGTTATAAAAGAATCTGGAATAGTTGAGAAGGAAATAGCTACCCTATGATTTTAAATGATTTAGAAGAAGCTTTAGATAGGGGAGATCATATAAGAATTTTAACTGGGAACTACTTAAATATTACCTAGCCTCAGGCTTTGTATTTATTAAAAGATAAACTAAAGGATAGGATTGATCTTAGGTTTTATAACGCTCCGAATAAATTGCAAAAAGATGATTTTTATATATTAAATTTAGTAGTATTATATAAAAGGATAAATGTATAATGTAAACAATGAATAGAAGGGTAGTTTAATTATAAAATTTACTATAAAAAGTAAATTTTATAATCATTATGAAAAAACAGGGAAACTATATAACGTTTACAATCCGTTGATAAAAGAATACTATATAAGTATAAACAATAACAAATATGGAGGGGTTTTATATGGTTATTAACGGAGGTTTTTTTAACACTATAATTCAAAATATGGATAATGGGAAAGATCTTGAAAGTTATTGTAAATATGAAAAACTAAATTTAATTGAGATTAGAAGAAAAGCTAATGAAGATTTAAAAAGCAGAAAAATTGGTTTGTTGAAAAGATGTAGTATGTTAATAAGTAAATTATTACATTAAATATATATAAGAAAACAATATAGCGTTCAACATTTTTTAGAGAATTGGTAAAACTACTTAAAAAAACAAATAATAAAATATATAAAAACTGAAAGGGGTGCGCGAAACGCGTACCCCTTTAATGGGATATCCAGTGTAATAACTAAATTACACTGGATATTTTTATTTTACTTAGACAAGATATAAGTTTTAATTTAATTATTATGTTAAAATATAGGTAAATGTGTGTAATAATATTTGATGCATGTATAAATAAAGAAAAATGAATTCTTGTGGAAACGATTGGAGCTAATTATGGATATTGGGTTTAAAAATGAAAGTGTATATTCAATAAAAGGGACAGAGTTATTAGAGGATATATGTATTAAAGAAGATAATATAGTTGAAAAGGAAATTGCATTAGATAGTATTTATTCATCTAACGCTATAACTGGTGGCGATGATTTTTTATATTATAGATTAAAGGAAAGCTTTAAGAAAGCTAAAAGAATAGATATTATAGTATCATTTTTAATGGAATCTGGAGTTAAGATGATTTTAAATGATTTGGAAGATGCTTTAAATAGGGGAGCTAGTATAAGAATTTTAACTGGGAACTATCTAAATATTACTCAGCCTCAGGCTTTGTATTTATTAAAAGATAAACTAAAGGATAGGGTTGATCTTAGGTTTTATAATACTCCAAATAAATCTTTTCATCCAAAGTCTTATATGTTTCATGATGATGTTGATAGTGAAATTTATATAGGATCTTCAAACATATCAAGGGGAGCTTTAACATCTTCAATAGAATGGAATTATAGGTTTACTAAATCTCAGCATAATAATGATTTTAATGTATTTTATAATAACTTTGAAGATTTGTTTAATAATCATTCCTTAGAAATTACTGATGAAGTTTTAAAGGATTATTCAAAATCTTGGACTAAACCTAATGTATATAAAGATTTTGAAAAAAGTGATGTAGAAGAAATTGAAGAAAGTAATGTATACAATTTATTTGAACCAAGAGGTGCTCAAATAGAAGCCTTATATGCACTTAAACAATGCAGAGAAGAAGGTTATGATAAAGGACTTGTAGTTGCAGCAACAGGTATAGGGAAAACTTATTTAGCAGCTTTTGATTCTATTAAATATGAAAGAGTTTTGTTTATTGCTCATAGAGAAGAAATAATAAAACAAGCAGCAATATCCTTTAAAAATGTTAGAAACTCTGATGATATAGGATACTTCTATGGAAATAATAAAGATACAGATAATAAATGTATCTTTGCATTAGTTCAAACATTGGGGAAAAAAGAATATTTAAATTGTAAGTATTTCCCAAGAAATTATTTTGACTACATAGTAGTTGATGAATTTCATCATGCAGTTTCAGGTAACTATAAAAACATAATGGAATATTTCAAGCCAAAGTTTTTACTTGGGTTAACAGCTACACCTGAAAGATTAGATTCTAAAGATGTATTCTCTTTATGTGATTATAATAATGTTTATGAAGTAAGACTTAAAGATGCAATAAACAAAGGGTGGCTTGTGCCTTTTAGATATTATGGAATTTATGATGAAACAGTTAGCTATGAAGATATAGAATTTAAAAATGGGAAATACAATGATAAAGAATTAGAAGAAGCCTTAATGTTAAGTAAAAGAGGAAATCTAATTTTAAATAATTATTTGAAATATAACTCAAAAACAGCTATGGGATTTTGCTCATCAAGAAAACATGCAGAATATATGGCTAAATACTTTAGTGAAAAAGGAATAGAATCAGTAGCAGTATATAGTGGAGAAACTGGTGAATATTCAGAAGAAAGAAAAGTTGCATTAGCAAAATTATCCTCAGGGGAAATAAAAGTAGTTTTCTCTGTAGATATGTTTAATGAAGGTGTAGATATACCAAGCATAGATATGGTTATGTTTTTAAGACCTACACAATCACCAACAGTATTTTTGCAGCAGCTAGGAAGAGGCCTTAGAAAATATAAAGATAAGGCTTACTTAAATGTATTAGATTTTATAGGAAATTATAAAAAAGCAAACTTAATACCATTTTTATTAAGTGGAAAAGACTATAACAAAGCAGAATCTAAAAACAATAAACAGGGAGATTATGATTATCCAGAAGAATGTGTTATAGATTTTGACTTTAGAATAGTAGATATATTTAAAGCTCAAGCAGAAAAAGAAATGAAAATAAAAGATAAAATACTAGAAGAATATAAAGTTATAAAAGAAGAGCTAGGACATAGACCTTCAAGAGTAGAATTCTTCACAAATATAGATAATGAAATATACGAAAACATAAAATCAAACAGCAAATTAAATCCATTAACAAACTATATGGAATTCTTATATGAAAATGAAGAGTTAAATAAAGAAGAAAAAGAACTATACAACACAAGAGGCAGAGAATTTATAAACATGATAGAAACAACAAGTATGAGCAAAACATACAAAATGCCAGTGTTACTAGCATTCTATAACAATGGAAACTTGAAAATGGAAGTTGATGAAGAAGATATTTATAGGGCATTTAAAGAGTTTTATGAAAAAGGATCTAATGGAGTAGATATGCTACAACATAAAGGAACGAAGGAGTTTAAAAACTGGGGAAAGAAAGAATACCTAAAACTAGCAAAAGAAAACCCGGTGAAGTTTTTAATACAAACACATGGAGACTTCTTTAAGAAGAAAAATGGAGCAGTAATAGCACTGGAAGAAGATTTAAAATGTTATTTAGATGATGTGGAGTTTGAAAAGCACTTTAAAGATACAGTGGAATTAAGAACAATGGTTTATTATAAAACAAGATTTGAAAATAAAAATAAAAGCAATTAAGGAGAGATATATGATGAAAGTGTACAACAAATTAGTAAGAGATAAAATACCAGCAATAATAGAAGCAGATGGGAAAACATGCGAAGTAGAAATAGCAACGAAAGAAGAAATGACAAGGTTGCTAGAAGATAAGTTGATGGAAGAAGTAAATGAATACTTGGAAGATAAGAATTTAGAAGAATTGGCTGATGTAATGGAAGTTTTGTTTGGGCTTGCGTGTAATCTTGGATATACGGAAGAGGAATTGGTTAAAAAGAGGGAGGACAAGTTAGGAGAACGTGGTGGGTTTAAAGATGGGGTAGTACTAAAGGGAGTTAAATAAAACTTGATAAATATATGGTTTATAGTGATTTGATAATTATAGCGGGGATGAGATTGTGGAAATAATAATAATACTATTTATTATAATTACACTATTAAAGGCATTTGAGCCTAAAATAAAGGGGAATATAGGCGAAAGGCAAGTTAATAGAGTATTAGCAAAGATACATGGGTATAAAGTTTTACATGATATTACGCTAGAGACAGATACTGGAACTGCACAGATAGATCATGTGTTAATTGGGAGAAAAAGAGTATTTGTTATAGAAACTAAAAATTATGATGGTTGGATATTTGGTGATGAAAAAGCTAAATATTGGACTCAAGCAATCTATAAGAAAAAAAGCAAATTCTTTAATCCAATAAGACAGAACTATGGACATGTTAAAGCAATTGAAAAGATTGTAGATAAAAAGTATAAAGATCCACTACATTCAGTAATTGTATTTGGACATAGGTGTACACTTAAAAAGCTTACAGTAACTACTCCGGTACTATATATTAAAGAGTTAAAGAAATTTATATCAAAATTTAATGATGATAAAATGTTAGGTTCAGAAGATATTAGTTACTTTTATGAAATACTGCCTAATGCAAATATAACTGATAAAAAATGAGAAGAGATCATGTGAAAATGGTAAAGGGAAAGAGTTTATATGGATATTAGATATATTAGTGGTAATAAGAGAATGTATAGTATTTTAAAGAGAAAATATAAGAAATGTTGGAGGTTTTTATGAGAGTATTTATAAGTCATTCATCAAAGGATAAAAGTAAGATAGACGAGTTTGTAAATGCGGTAAAGTATTTAGGGGGAGAGGTTTTCTATTCATCTAAAAATGAAACTAACTCTATAGAGGCAGGAGAAGATTTTTACAAAAGGATATTAAAAGAAATATCAGAATCTGATTTAATTATAGCTATGATATCTGAGAAGTTTTATGAAAGCATACCAAGTCAAATAGAAATGGGAATGGCATATGCATTAGAAAAATCTATAACACCAATTATTATAGATAAAAATTCTGATTACAGTAATTTACTAAAAGGAATATTTACTTCAAATAATAGAGCATATAGTATATATGATAAAGAACAGGTTATAGAGGTTTTATCAAAGATTACAGAAAATACAACAAAAAGGATAATGGATATAGTTAAGTGTTCTGAAATAATAGAAAAATCAGTTAGGGATATAGAGGGAAGTTTAATAAAGAAAGAAGTTTTAGTGGAAATAGAGGGAAATAATTTATTACAAAATACTAATATTATAATGGAATTTATTAATGATGGAGAATTTAACATTAATGAATGCTTATTTTTGAAATATATGTGGAAAAAGAGAAAATATAATTTAGAATATGCTTGGCAGTTAGGAAAAGGCGCACAGGAGTTCCAATTTTGGGTCAATAGCTATTATGAATTGGATGGAGACACGGAAGAGGTATATAAGAATACCATTGATCATTTTAATAGTTTAGAATTATTAGATGAAGTTGAATATACTTCATCTAACAATGTGAAGTTATATAGATTGAAGCTTAAATATATTAGACAATTGACTAGTATATTTAACACTAACCCTGAAATAATAGACAATGAATGTAATAAGGTTATCGTTAGGATGCCTTTTTGATTATAAGGAGTTATGAAGTTTTGAGGTGGCAATAATGAAATTTAAGGATTATGCTACTAATTCTATTTATAGGTGGGAATCGCTTATAGGTAATTATATAGAACATAGTAATTAGGCAACTGGAGAAATTATATCAATGATTATGTTAATGATAGGATAATAAAAAGTGTGAAACTTATAGCAAAAATAAAGTTTATAGGAGGAAATATTATGGATGAGGTTAGATATGCTATTTTAATAGGAATAGATTATTATGAAAATGATATTGAATTAAATTACTGTAGTAGTGATGTATTGGCGATGAAAGAAAGTCTCATTAATAGCTGTAAATTTAAAGAAGAAAATATAAAACTAATAATTAGTAATAAACAAAATAAAGAAACAGAGCTTGTTGGTAAATACCTACAAGCTATAAAAGACATAGGAGTTAATTTTAAAGCAGGGAAAGATTCTATTTTGTTTTTCTTTGCAGGTCATGGTGGTAAAGATGGGGAAGATTCATTGCTTAAGTTTAATGATACAAAATATAAAATATCTGATGTTTTTTCAGAAGTATCAACATTAAAACCAAAAATACAGAGTTATATTATTGATGCTTGTCATTCTGGTGGCAAAGTACTTACAAGATCAAGTGATTTTAATGAACGTGACTATATTGATAGTTCGGAAGGGGTAGTTATATTATATGCTTGCCAGCAACATCAAGTGGCATCAGAAGATTTAGATTTAAAACATGGTATACTAACAGATATGATATTAAAAGCAATAAAAGAAAAAAGTTTATATGACCAAGATGGAATCTTAACATTTAATGTAATAAATGACTATGTATCTAAAAATTTAGTTAAAAACAGTTGTGCAAGTCAAGTGCCAGTAATGGAAAATAGGATTATTGGATTTTATCCATTTGCATTTTTAAATAATAATAATGAAGAAAATTTAATACATGATGAAACCGAATTAATAGATAATAAAGATGGGAAAATTGTAATAGAAGAGCTTGCAAATTATAGAGAAGGTGTGAAATATTACTCAAGAGAAATGAGGCTTTGTTTACAAGCAGCGTGTAGAGAAAAAAATGATTCTATTTTAGAAAGAATAAAATTAGCTGGTTATAATATTACAGAATATAATGACTTTGATTTTACGGATGTAGAATATGCTAAAGAACTTCAAGAAAAAATAATAAATTATACAATAGATAAAAATTTAAAATCTATACGTAATTTATTATCTAAAGTAATAAAGCAAAACCCTAAAGCAAAGAATGCTTTTGCAGTGGCATTATCAGGCATGATTAATGAGAAAATTCCAGAGTATATAGAAGAGTATGAAATAAACTTATGGGATGAGTATATTTGTGTCAAATTCAAAATATTTAAGTCGGAGGATATTAAAAAGGTTTCTTTTGGAGTGGGGTATGTTATATACCAAAGTAGATGGGGAGTGATAAATTTAAATGTAGAATTTCTAATAGACTGGAATGGTGAAGAAGATACAAATATTAAAAATGTGAAAATAAGTAGTAATGGATTTGTTCTAGAACAGGAATCTTTAGAGAAAATAAGAAAAAAAGATGAAGATAAAGTGACGATACTAGAATTAAAAGAAATATGGGATGAAGAAAGATATAATGAAATTAATGCTTTTAGGAATATAGCTGATTAATAATAATTTCAAAGAATTCTACGAAAAAGAGTCAAATGGAGTATATAGGCTGGAACTAAAGACTTTAAAAACTGGGGAAAGAACGAATACTTAAAACTAGCAAAAAAAATCCGGTGAAGTTTTTAATACAAACACATGAGGACTTCTTTAAGAAGAAAGAGGGAACCGTAATAGCAGTGGAAGAAGATATAAAAGAGTATTTAGATGATATGGAGTTTAAAAAGCAATTTAAAGATACAGTGGAATTAAGAACAATGGTTTATTATAAGACAAGATTTGAAAAGAAAAATAAAAGCAATTAACGAGCTATATAAATGAAAGTGTACAACAAATTAGTAAGAGATAAAATACCAGCAATAATAGAAGCAGATGGGAAAACCTGCGAAGTAGAAATAGCACCAAAAGAAAAAATGACAAGGTTAATAGAAGATAAGTTGGTGGAAGAAGTAAATGAATACTTGGAAGATAAGAATCTGGAAGAATTGGCTGATGTTATGGAAGTTTTGTTTGGGATTGCATGTAATCTTAGATATACGGAAGAAGAGTTGGTTGGAAAGAGGGAAGAAAAGTTAGGGGAACGTGGTAGGTTTAAAGCTGGGATAGTGTTAAAGGGGTTAAATGAATTTAGTTCAGTACAATAAGCTAATTATTATACGAGTATGAGTTTAATAAGTTATACATGTTGGATAATGTTAAAAATTGATATATTATGGTATAATTTATCAGTAAATGATAAATCGTTTTAATGTAAATTTATAGGAGGTATATTTGAAATGAATGTATTTAAATTTTCAACATTTATTAAAGTAAAAAAAAGTTCTAATAATATAAAAAAAAGCATTATAAATTGCTATAAAGAAAAATCAAGCTATAGCGAAACATATAATGACTTTGTTAAAAGAAAGTGGACAGAAATAGAAAAAGAGCAAATAAGAACAATGTATTCTGAAAGAGCAGTTATAGCATATAGTAAAATATCTAACTCAAGGTACTTCATGGTAGAAATAGATGAACATGATGCTATAGATCAGGTAACATATGAAATAATAGTATTATCTTCTCTACAGGATATTAACGAAGCTTTAAATAATGTATATGATGACATAACAAATAAACTATCAAATTTTAAAGTAACATTAATAGATAACAAAGCACTCTTATTCATATATGTAGGCGATGATATTATTTCAAATAAAGTAATGATAAAATCAAACGTCTTTTCCTATTCAAAATTTCTTAAAAAAGAATTTTTTAGGATACTACTATTAATTTTAATAATTTTTATAGGTATAACTATTTCTTTTGTATCTTCAAATAATGCCGTTGATAATATATGTTATTCTGTAAGTGCTTCATGTATATTTTTCCTAATATCTGAATTTTTATTCAAGTTTAACTTAAATAAAACTATTGAAATAAAAGATCTTACTAATTGGGTTGAGAAAAATGATGAATTAAATAAAAATGGAAACTTAAACATTACATATAGTTCCCTTGAAAATCCATCAGTATAGGAGGTTATTATGAAAATTTTTTATATTAAATTAACGCAAAAAAATGAAGTGTTCTATATTACTAAATTTAAAGCGTCAGAACTAAAAAACAAAATTAATTTTCACTTTAGAGAGCCATACAGTGATGCTGCTGATGATATAGAGAAATATGAAGAGTATATCGAAAAACTAAGAAAGAAAGGTATTGAAATAAATGCGGATGATGAAGGTGTGCAAAGAAGAATTCAAATCGCTAGAATAAATAAAATCAAAAAATACCTAGAAGAACAAGATGAAAGTTTCTTTCCAGCATCAGTTGTACTGACTGCGGACATCTCTAAATATGAAAGCTTTGAAAAAATATATTCAAGAATGGAAGAAAAAGATTTCGGTGAAGTGGATCTACCGGATGATATTATGTTTCAAATCGTAGATGGGCAACATAGATTAGCAGGTCTATTTATTTCAGATAAGATAGACCAAGAGAATTTTGAAATTCCGGCAGTTTTATTATTTAATGCTACAAATCATACTTGTGCAAAAGTTTTTACTGATATAAATGGAAATCAAACGCCAGTTAATAGATCAGGTATATACGACCTTTTTGATTTGATTAATGATAAAGATGAGAATTCAAATAAGATAAAAACTTTACACTTATTATGTAAAAAATTAAATAATGATCCAGATTCACCTCTATTTAATCATATAAAAATGCTTGGAATTGGTAGCGGTGCAATATCTCAAGCATTTTTCATACAATATCTTGGTGAAGCATTAAAATCAGCAAACTTAAGTTACTCAAATTCTCAAGAAATATATGATCATTTATTTATATATCTGAAGTGTTTTCAAAGAATATTTAAAACACAGTGGCCAGTAATCGAGAATAAAGAAATGAATAATATGGACGAATTTGAAGAATATAAAGCTTATTTACTAAAAACTCTTAATAAAGATATTAATAATAATAATCAAAGTAGAGATTATTCTAATTATGTATTAAAAGTAGCAAAGAGTCAATTATTAAAAACAAACGGGTTTGGTGCTGTAATGATGCTATTCCCATATGTTTATAAACAAGTTGAGGAAGCAAATTATAATAAATATATAAAACTTTTAAATAGATTAGATAATAAGATTGATTGGGCGACAGATGAGATACTTATTCAAGGGACCGGGAAGAAAAATCAGAAAAAGATGTTAGAAAAAATGTTAGATATCCTAAACATAAATAATTAGAATAATTATTTATGTTAGACATAGTTGTTATTTTATATTTAAGAAAAAAATGAAAGCATCTATAGTATAGGTACGTGAAATTAAAGCAAATGCATTGGAAGTGAGTTAGTTAGAGTAATGTAAATATCAGAATAACTTATAAATCTAATATTATAACAGTAAGAAAAGTTATAATATTAGATTTGTTTTTATATAAAAAATATTTATTTTTATAGTCAGATAATAGCGAATACTCAATACTTATTAAAATAAGTAAGTGTTAAAGAGTTATATAGATGAGTATAAAAATAGAAAGTTTAGGTATTAGGAGGCGAAAAGTATTGCCGTATTTTAAAACAGAAGAAATAGAATCAATTTCGTTAGAAAAACTACAGCAAATGATACGAAAAACTGGACAACGAAAAATCACACCTAGTTTTGATAAAAATGACAAAGGTCCATCATGGGATGGGTTTATTACTATATATATGAAGGAAGGCTCGAGTAGTAAGAAAGATATTAGTAGTAGGATACCAGTTCAAATAAAAGGAACTGAAGTTAAAAAGTTAAGTAATAAATTCAAATCATTTAAAATAGAGTTAAGTGATTTAAGAAATTATTTAAATGATGGGGGAGTTATTTTTTTTGTTGTTGAAGTAAGAGGTAGTAAGGAGGAAGAATATAAAATTTTCTATAATTCATTATTACCTATAGATATACAATGCATATTAGATGACACTAAAGAGAATCAGAAGACCACAAACGTAAAGTTAAACAGTATATTAGGCAACGATACGAATTTTTATATGGAATGTAAAAACTTTGAACTTAATAAGCAAAATCAAGCTATTTCGCAAGTGAAAGTATCAAAGACGTTTGAAGAATTAGAAGACTTAGGTATAGGAGAGATAGAGTTTTTAACGATAGGTCATCCTTTAACTGCAATTGGAAAAAAAACATATACTTATATAAGAGATGAATATAACTGCTTAATACCTATAAGAGAAGTTATAATGATAGATGAAGTTGTATTAAAACATCATAAAGAATTGGTTTTTAATAGTAAAAAATATTTTGACACATATGAACAGCATCAAAATGAAGATGAAGCATATATTTCGTTTGGTGATAAGATAGTAATGAAAAAGGATACTATTCACATTAAACAATCAGAAGGAATAGTGATAGAAAGGCTTAGAACATTAGAATTTGTATTTGATAATATAAGTACTATTAATAAAAATACGTTTCCCGTAAAAACGTTAGAAAAATTTGAAATTTTAAGGTCAGAAAAAGAAGGGATTGAAAAATTAATAAGAGTATGCGATAGATTTAATATGGATACAGAAAAATTAAGATTAAAGGATTTAACTAATGATGATTATTATTTTTTAGATAGACTAGAATGTGTAGAATATGGGTCAATAAAAACAGAGAAGATAATAGATATAGAGTTAAAGATAATACCATTCTTAAATAAAGAAATACATTTATTAAAATGTATTTATGAAGATCAGGAAGTATATTATGATTATTATTCTAGTGATTTAAACATTGAACTTAGATGTGATATTAAAAATAAAATGGTTAAAATAAGTATGTATTCTATGATTAAATGTGACTCATTATTATGTGAAAATTTTAGTAAGGATGCGATAATAAATTCTCTAGAAAGAACTAAAGAGTTTTATCAAGAAGAGATTGGAGATTATTATACTTTATTAGCTTTAGAGTTAATAAAAGCATGGGATATAAGTAGTAAAGATGCATATATTGACTTAGCAAAATATATACTAGATTTTATAAAAGAAGATACTGATGACAAAATATTAGAAATTAATAAAGCTCAGATAGAGTATAGATTAACAGGAAGGTTAAATTATAAAACCATAGGGAGACTTCTAGATATTAAAGACAATACAACAGATGATAAATGCAAGGCTGCTATTTATATACTACTAGATGACTATGAAGAATTTGGAAAGTGTTATGAAAAATTAACTAAAGATGTAAAGACGGAGTTTGAATTATATCCGATATACTATATATATACTCAGCGGGAAAAAGGAAAAAAGATATTGAATTTAATGTAATAAGAAAAGGAAGTAAGGGATGAAGTAGGTACATGCCTTAGTAGCAATTTTAACTATATAATAGCAACCTCAGGTCGGAGACTAGCACCATAGCCATCGACCTAAGAAACCCAATAAGGTCAATCAATAAGTTTTTTTATAATAATACGTCAACTCACTTGACAGTTACCGTTTACGTGACATGGTTGATAATATAGTTTTTAAGCATATAAATATTAGAAATTCTGACAATTCCAATTGAGATAAAATATGATAATAATAAATTAATATTAAAAAAGGTGTAATTATAATATTAATGAAATAATATCATTAGATATATTAAGTAGACAAATAATGGTACTAGTTTTATTAAAATACTTGTGTACTTTGGAATAGTAAAATATATAGATATATACTAATAGTGTGTAAGGGGGGATAACATGGAATCATTAGATACAGAAGATCTATGGCCAAAAGAAAAACATAGTTTTTATGATATAGAAGGTACTGAGTTTTTGGTAAATATTAAATGGTGTAAAAACCATGAAAAAGATTATTCGAAATTAGCTGATTCTTATTTTAAGTGTGCATATGAAATTTGTAAAGAAGTTGTAGATAGCGGTCATAATAATGTTAAATCTGATATGTGGTTTTTACCAAGTGTGTATATGTTTAGACAGGGTATGGAGTTAGCAATTAAAGCATTGATATGTAGAATTATCAATTCTAACAATAAAATTCAAGAGATATTCCATAGCTGTAAACATAATTTATATAAATTATTTGAATTATATAAGAAGAGTGAAGAAAGTTATTTAGAAGATGTTGAATTAAATTGGCTAGAAAATTATTTAAGGAGTTTAGAAAGTATAGATGGAAATTCTGATTTATTTCGGTTCCCATTTAATGACGATTTTTTATCACAATATCGAGACCAGTTTTTAGATATTCCTCATATGGGAAATAATCTTTTGCAGAGTTATTCGCTTATAAAGAAATGTTTGGAGAAAGGTAATAATTCAAATATTATAGAATTTGATAAAAATAGAACTTCAGAATTTTTACAATTTGCTAATCATGGTATTGGAAATTGCTATTTGTGGGATTCTATAGCAAGTGATGGTTTCCATAAACAGGTTGTTGGATATAGTAAAGCAGCAGAATTTTTATTTTGCAAATGTGATCATATATCTAATGAAGAAAAAGTATACCCACTACTCTTTTTACATAGAAATTTAATAGAATTGGGACTAAAAAGAATGTTTTATAAAAGTATTGAATATAGGGTGCCAAAACATATTTTTTATAGTAAAAGAAAAAGTCATTTATTGTATAAAGAATTATGGAAAAATGTAAGACCAATGATACAATATTATGCTAATTCAAGAGGACAAGATGTTAGTGTAATTAATATTGTGGAGAAACAGTTAAAAGAACTTAGTAGTATTGATAAAAATGGTGATATGTTTAGGTATCCTGCATCTTATAGTTTTGAATACAAATTTAATGATAAAGATATAGATTTAAAAAATGTATATAAGTATATGCAAGCAATATTCAATTTTCTAGACGGTTGTGATTATGAATTTAGTTATATAGAAGACTATGAAGCAGAATGCAGAGATGAAATGGCACAATATCAAGATTGTTGGTAATGACAAGTTATTCGAGACGATAAGAAGATTAGAGTTGATAGTATAAAAGATAGATGTGTAAAAAAGGGATATAGATATAGTTATATAAGTTATAAATAGAAAAATATAACTTGGGATGATGAGGAGAACCGTACCATAAGTGAATGAGTTATTTTACTTAAATTGGATATTAAGTTAAAATAAATAATAAAAGAAGATACTAGTTAACAAGTTCGGTCATTCTTCCCTCACAAAGGGGCAGGTACTTGTGAGAAAATGGATAGAGTTTAATATGAGTAGCAAGCTCATCTCTTCCTTCTTCGCAAAGGTAACTGTTACTTGGAAAAAACAGTAAAGTTAGATAAGGAGTTTGAATTTATGATCATATAATTCCATTTTATATAAAGGTGGTAAATTTGAATCTAAGGAAGAAGCTCAAATAGTAACTAAAGAAACTACGGATGTGGTACTTTAGTATTAAGTTAAACTTAAGGGATCTAGAAGTAATAAATTATAAACATAATGATAAACAGAGTTAAAGTTATATATGGATATTTTGTAACTAAGATAAAGAGTTATACATATATTTAAAACTCATTTAGATTTTGTACAACTATTTTAATAGAGGTGGATTAATGGGAGTTAAGGATGTTATAGATAAGGTTAAGGGACCGAAAAATATAATAGATAAAATTTCAATAATTGAAAAGAGTATCTCATTAAGTGATTTTGAGGATATATCATACAAGTTACCTAGTTCTAATAGTGTAGATACAAGGATATTTGGTAGGTTATTAGAAGAGAGTAGAGTTGTGGCAAGCTATAAAATGTATTGGCTATTAGGTATTATTGAAGAGGTTAACTTAGGTAATAGCGTAATATCTTTTAAACGAATTATAGCAAGGATGATAACAGGGGCATGGTATCCTACAATACAATATAAACTTTATTTTGGGCAATTTGATAATCTGGTTAAATCAATAGATTATATAACTAGTGAATATAATAAATCAGCTAATATTAATAGTTCAGAGTTATTAGAATTTATAAATAACAGTAATGATAAAATACTCAATAAACAAATAAAAGATTTAACAAAGCAGGTACCATATAAGCTTTTAACACCATTTTTTGATGAGGAGATAAAAGGATTAGATGGAACAGAGAGAGTTAGAAGAATAACTGAATTATCTAATTCAGAAGAAGGGGTTTTATATAGAATAATTAAAGGTGATGAAGATGAAATAGAAATGAATTATGACTGGGCTAATTATATGAAGGATAATTATAGGGTAATTAAAGCCTGGATATATTATAGATTAACTTGCTTTTTGCAAAAAAGAAATCCAAATGTACCAGCAATAATGTTTAAGCTAGATCCACCTATTTATAGAAAATTAACTGCTGCGACTAAAATATGGACAGAGATAATTGATGATAGAAAAATAAAAGAAATATATACAGGAAAAGAGTTTATTAAAGAAAACTATGAAAGTCATGGAACTTTGAGTATAGATCATTTTATTCCATGGAGCTTTGTAATGCATGATCAAATGTGGAATTTGGTGCCTACATTCAAAAATGTTAACAGTAGGAAAAGTGATAAACTTTTAAAGTATGAAAATTATATAGAGGATTTCTGTAATATCCAATATGAAGCCTTTTCGTTTATATGTGAGAAGAATAGAAAGAAAGATTTTGAGCAGTATGTAGATATAATGAGGCTTGAAAACCCCTTAGAATTTTATAAACATAAAGGGAAAGCTGGGTTTTCAGAAAAATTAAGAGGTAGTATATCACCTATATATCAAATTGCAGTAAATCAAGGGTTTAGTATAATAGATAGACTATAAAGTATTATAAATATAAGAACTGGATTTTGATCTTTGCTTGACGCTACCTCTTTATACAAAAAAATCCTAGCAATTATATTTGCTAGGATTTTTTTGTATAAATTTTTTAAAAATTATTCTTACTAAATTAATTAAAAAGTTATATATAAAATCTAATATATAACTTTTTTCAAAGTGGTATTTTAGATTTCAAGACCTCTATGAAATTATTATTATCACTAATAGTTTTTAATGCATATATAGGAATTATTATAGGATAAATCTTTATAGGCATATCTTTGGCAATAATCTTTGTAATAAATATATAATCTTTAAATTTAATTACTCTTGTATTTTTTTCGAATATAATATTGATTTTCTCATTATCATAAGCAATATTTACTCCATTTTCTATTATAATAATTTCCTTCTCTCTCGAAAAAATTTTCTTGTTTTTGAACAGCTGACTAGATTTTTTTCTCAACCTAGATTTTATAAGTTTTGGTAACCAAATGAAGAATATATATATAACAAGTAGTATTGTTAAAAAAGCCACTATATGACTAATTAATATTGGACTAGTAGGCTTTGTATTATACATTTCAATAATATTTAAAATAGTTGTTATTATAGCTATTGAATACATTATGAGCATAAACAATCTAAATTGCATAAGTTTTAACATCTTATATTCAAGCCAAATTTCTATATCATGAACTTCATTTTTATACTTCACTTTAATTCCTCCATATCAGTTTAGATCATCTTAACATTTCCCATTTATACAAATATACCACATTTAATATATAGATACCATTACCTTATATCGCAAAGAATTTGAGCTGTATTAAGTTTCATACTAATTAAAGAAATTCAAAATATATTAATTTAGAAAATAATTCATACTTTACACTATTTCGCTAAATTGTTCTTTTGGAGAAGAGTTGAAAAACAACGGTCTTAAGCCATTTGTAGAGTGTGATATACTATAAAATAGTAGTTAACTGTTTAGCAAGCCCTTTTTCCTTCGTAAACTCAGTCGGGGCAAACACCTCTGGGGGTTGTAAAAAATTCCAATTATATAAAGTGGCATAAACAAAACATTATTATAAAGATTGAGGATATCTATTAATGGGACTAAAACCATTGAAATAGATATCCTCTTTTGGCGCTGCCCAGCTTTGGTGTAGAAAGCAAAGAGCTAATGATTTAAATTTATTAGCTACAGAAGAAACATTAATTGATCTTGGAGACATAATTGGAGGATTCATTAGTTATCCAATATCTCAAGTAACTAAAGAAACAGTAAATTTACTATCTAGGTAGTAAATGGCTTCTTAGGTTAAACCTGTTAATGTGAAAAGAAAGGAGGTGAAATGAATGGTTGAAAGAGTATTAAATATGAAGTTTAATGACGCAGCTGAGGGTAAATTTACTTTTGCAATTAAAGATATAAAACCAGAAGTTAAAGATGATGAAATTGCTACAGCTATGGATAGTATTATCACTAAAGATATATTCTTATCTAAAGGTGGTAAACTTAAAACTAAAGCAGGAGCTCAAATAGTAACTAAGGAAACTACAGATATAGCACTTTAGTATTAAGAGGAACGTAAGACCTAGAAGTGATAAACTTCTAGGTCCTTTTCCTAGGCGTACCTTTGGCGCAACTTACTAAGAGCTCTTTTTTTAAGGCTTGTACAATAATAATAGTCTTTACCTTTTACCTTAGCATAGTTGGAAAGATATTCTTTTTCACCATCCTCATCTAAATATAGAAACCTTATAAGTTCAAGTTCTTCTTTATCTAAGAGTTTCAGTGAAGATAGTAACTCTTTTGAAGTTATTGTTTTAATAATAACTTCTTCTAATATTTTAGTATCTGGGATAAAATCTATAGATTCCATATCATCCTTAACTATGGTGTTTAAGCTAAAAACTTCATTGTATTTAATTTCTTTTCTGCATAAATAGTTGAAGTTGTTTTTTATAGAAAAAAACACATAAGAATTAAAAGCTTCAATTCCTTTACTTATATCAAAGTTGTTTATTGACTTAAGTACTGATTCTATACCAGTTTGAACAAGATCATCAAAGGTATATCCATTTAAGTAAATACCTTTAGTTTGGAAAACTATTAAAGCATAATATTTTTTTATTAATAATTCTTTTGCAGCCTTATCCCCATTTTTTGAAAGGGTTAATAATACAAAAACATCATCCTTATCTCCAGGTTGCTTAATATCTGTATAGTTCTTATTAAATTTAACTTTCATATAAAGATCCCACCTCCAGTTTTAAATTAATTATTAGGTATTTGAAAAAATAGATTAGATATAACAGTCCTTACTAATATTTATAAAGAATATTGCTTGTAAATATTGTTTATAAAACTAGTAGAAAATAAGAAAGCTTATTATATTTTCATAAAACGCAAACAGATGTTTGTTATTTGATTATATAATACAATTTATTACAACTAAAATCAAGAAAAATATACAAAAAATGCAAAAGAATAACTGAGAATGCATAATAAACCCTTTAATCCTTAGCAACTAAGGCAAGGCCAGCCCTTAGGGGTTTAAAATTTTCTAGGTAACAAGTTCGGTCATTCTTCCCTCACAAAGGGGTCAGGTACTTGTGAAAAAATGGATAGCAACCCCCTTCACTCTTAGCAAACTAAGTCGGGGACACGCACTACGGGGATTTTTAAATTTTCCAGGTACAAGTTAAATAAGTAAGCACAATAATTTTAATATATAGGGTTGACTAGTAATATTTTAATTACTAGTCAACCCTATTTTTGTGTCTAAAATCCTATAAGTTAGCTTTATTAATGAATATTTAAACATAAATATTCTAGTAGAAAAATAACTGTAATTAATTCAACTATTTTTTCAAAAACCTTAACGGCTGCATATATTTAAGTGAGGGGAGGTGAAACATATGGCAGTTAATTCAGTATTAGTTGATACAGCAGTTGTTGTTAAATACAAAGTTGGTGTTGATACAAAAGGTAATGAAATATTCAAAAACCAAAGAGCTAATGATTTAAATTTATTAGCTCCAGAGGAAACATTAATGGATCTTGGAGATATAATTGGTGGCTTCATTAGTTACCCAATATCTCAAGTAACCAAAGAAACAGTATCTTTACTATCTAGATAGTAAATGGCTTCTTAGGTTAAACCTGTTAATGTCAAAAGAAAGGAGGTGAAATGAATGGTTGAAAGAGTATTAAATATGAAGTTTAATGACGCAGCTGAGGGTAAATTTACTTTTGCAATTAAAGACATAAAATCTGAAGTTAAAGATGAGGACATTGCTACGGCTATGGATAGTATTATCACTAAAGATATCTTCTTATCTAAAGGTGGTAAACTTAAGACTAAAGCAGAAGCTCAAATAGTAACTAAGGAAACTACAGATGTAGTACTTTAGTATTAATAGGAATTTAAGGACCTAGAAGTGGATGAACTTCTGGGTCCTTTTTGCCACTTAATAAATGTTAAGTAGTACATAGAAATAATTAAGAGTAACTGTTGGAAATAAGGATTACTATATTGATTTATTATTTTATCATAGAAAATTAACACGACTTGTATTAATAGAGCTGCTTGAAGTGGATAAGAGTGGAATACATGTTGGTCAATATTTAACTCTGCTGCCACTTAAAGAATTATTTCAAGAAAAACTACACAAAGCAATAGAAATATCAAAGACAAGTATTTTGAGTTATCAGCTTATTTGTAGTATAGTTAAATGTAGCAAAAGGGAAATCAAAAGATAAAGCTTATAGCTAATAATAATTTATATTATGAAGGAAGTGATAAGATGAGTTCAACTAAATGTACCTTAAGAAAAGAAGTTAGAAATGAGATTAATAAATATATAGATAGTGAATTTATTATTGAAATGATTAAGGAAATAGTTAACTATATAAATACAACTAATAAGGTTAGGATTGTTGATTCTAATTTTGATGAAGAAGATGAAAATTCTAGGGTTAATTTAATAAGTGATGGATCTTTTAACATTGATGATTATATCTATGTTAAGGACTTTTTATATGAGTTATCATGGGAAGGGACCTATATAAAAGAGTTTAAGGAAAGTGAACTTTCAGATGCTTTAAAAGATAGATCTAAGTACATACCAATGAAGATAACAGAGGAATCAGATATTACATATAAGTATATTCCTAAGGATATTGCTACTATTTTATTTGAAAAAGTAGAAAAATCTATGCAACTTAGAAAAGGTGAACTTTATAAAGAATTTAAGGAGAGATATACATCAGAATATCTGTTTAGCAGAGTTAGATGGTACAAGAGATCTAGAGATGGAAAAGTATATTGTGATATAGATTTAAAAGAGTTAGATGAAGATAAAAGGGTAAAATATGAAGAACAAATAAAAGCTGAAATAGGTAATGCATATAAGGCCAGATGGGGAAACCTTGTTGCAGCAAAGGTAGGATCTTTAAATAATGAGCTTTTATTAGATACTTATAATGAAGGGTGCACCCTACTAGGTATTACTAACGAATATTTGGCAGAAATAATAGAGTGCGATAAGAGTTATAATGAAGAAAAATTAATAGATATAATGACATCTAATTGTAAAGTAGCAGCAAAATCAGCTAAAGGGATTAATAGGCTTAAGGTTAAAATTATTAACTCTATTGATGATAAGTTAGATTTACTTATTAATATGAACATTTATAATACAGATGATCATATGAGTTTATTTATGCAAAATGCTAGAGAAATGATATTTGGATATTATAAAACTGTTACTGTGGAAAGCTTTAGAAGTCAACTTTGCGGCAGTGAAGATAAGATTAAAAAATTAATAAGAAGAGTCGCAATAGTTGAAAATATATTGTACAAAGCCTATTTAAATAATAATGATAAAGCACCATCTATTGAAGAGATGAAAAATTTCTCAGAGTGTATTCCATGGATATGTACAAAGGGATTAATTTGGACATCTGAAAATATCTATATTAAAAGTATAGTAAAAGACGAAATACAAGAAATAATTTCAGATAATCCAATAGAGGAACATGAAGAAGCAAGAAAGATGAAAAGACATTTTTATCTTCATGTTGGTGATACAAATACAGGGAAAACATATGCAAGTATAGAAAGACTTATGGATGCGGAGACAGGCGTTTATTTAGCGCCTTTAAGATTACTCGCATTAGAAATTCAAGATAAGCTTAACTCTCAAAATATATCTTGTTCATTATTAACTGGTGAAGAAGAGGATATTAAATGCCATGCCTCACATGTTTCTTCAACTATTGAAAAACTGCAGCTTGGAATACCATATGATGTATGTGTTATAGATGAGGCTCAAATGATAGATGACAGGCAAAGAGGCTGGGCGTGGACAAGAGCTATAATTGGAGTACTCGCACCAGAGATACATATTTGTATGGCTTATGAGGCTAAAGACATAATAATTAAGTTGATTAAAGATTGTGGAAATACCTTTGAGGTTATAGATCATAAAAGGGATACAGAATTAATATTTGAAGAGAAGAAGTTTGATCTTAAGAAAGATATTAAACAAGGAGATGCACTAGTTGTCTTTGGTAAAAAGAAAGCATTAGCAGTTTCAGCTGAGCTTCTAAATAATAATGTAAAAACTAGTATTATCTATGGCTCACTTCCATATTCAACAAGAAAGAAGCAGTTTGAAAGATTCTTAGATGGAGAAACAGATGTAATAGTTTGTACAGATGCAATAGGGATGGGGGTAAATCTACCTATTAAACGTATTGTATTCTTAGAAACAAGAAAGTTTGATGGTGTTTCACAAAGAAAATTAAAAGTTTCGGAAATTAAACAAATAGCTGGAAGAGCTGGACGTAAAGGCCTTTACGATGAAGGCTATGTTATAACAACATCTGATAGCAATTTAATTAAGTCATCATTAACTTCAGTGGCAAATAAAATAGAAAAATGCTATATAGAAATTCCAGATTCTCTTTTAGAATTAGATATAAGTATTATAGACGCATTAAAAACTTGGAGTTTGGCGCCAGTAAAAGGATATTTTAAAAAGCCGGATGTTACAACAATAATATTCCTGTTAAATAGATTAAAAGCGCTTAATGTTAAAGCTTCCAAATCAGATCTTTTAAAGATGGCAACTATTCCATTTGAAGAAAATAATAAAAAAGTTTTAGCATTATGGGAAGAATACTGTATGATGTACAGCAAAGGTGTAGTAAACCTAAAAAGTCCAAAACTAAATAAAATAGTTAACACAAAGAAAGAACTTGATGAACTTGAAAGTTATTATAAATCATTAGAATTAAACTACTCCTTCGGTAAAAACTTTAAACTAATGATAAATAATAGCTATATTGCAAGTGAAAAAGAAAACACAGCAAATAAAATAAATGAACTACTTTTAAATAGTCTTCTTGATCATGAAAGAGTTTGCTTAGACTGCGGTAAAAAGCTAGCGTGGGATTACTCAAGTGAAAGATGTAGATGTTGTAAAGAAAAGCTACAAATGCTTAGAGGTGATAGTTATAAACCTAACTTTAGAAGTGGAAGAAAAGGCTTGGAACTTAGAGGTAAAAGCAGTAGAAGAAGAGATTTTTAATGATTTAAAAGCAAACCTAGAAAATAACTTCAGAGAAATCACTTATTGTAGTTACCGTAATATGTTTTTCGGTAGCTACAATTATTTAGCAAACGGCACCTATGGCGCCGTAAAAACCCGCGGGGGAGGGGGCTATTCCCAGGGACAAGTTAAATAAGGAAGAACAATAATTTAAATATATAGGGTGGACTAGTAATGCTTTAATTACTATTCCACCCTATTTTTGTGTCTAAAATCCTATAAGTTAGCTTTATTAATGAATATTTAAAGCTAAATATCCTAGTAGAAAAATAACTGTAATTAATTCAACTATTTTTTCAAAAACCTTCACTAGTGCATATATTTAAGTGAAGGGAGGTGAAACATATGGCAGTTAATTCAGTATTAGTTGATACAGCAGTTGTTGTTAAATACAAAGTTGGTGTAGACACTAAAGGAAATGATATCATCAAAAACCAAAGAGCTAATGATTTAAATTTATTAGCTACAGAGGAAACATTAATGGATCTTGGAGACATAATTGGAGGCTTCATTAGTTATCCAATATCTCAAGTAACTAAAGAAACAGTAAATTTACTATCTAGATAGTAAATGGCTTCTTAGTTTAAACCAGTTAATGACAAAAGAAAGGAGGTGAAATGAATGGTTGAAAGAGTATTAAATATGAAGTTTAATGACGCAGCTGAGGGTAAATTTACTTTTGCAATTAAAGACATAAAATCTGAAGTTAAAGATGAGGACATTGCTACGGCTATGGATAGTATTATCACTAAAGATATCTTCTTATCTAAAGGTGGTAAACTTAAGACTAAAGCAGAAGCTCAAATAGTAACTAAGGAAACTACAGATGTAGTACTTTAGCATTAAGAGAAATTTAAAGGGACTAGAGGTGATAAACTTCTAGTCCCTTTTTGCTACTTAATAAATGTTAAGTAGTACATGAAAATAATTAAGAGTGTAGCTTAATTGAAAATATTATAACCAATGTTTTCCCTGGTGAGCTCCAACTCTTGGTTAAACTTACTAAGTGCTCTTTTCTTTAGGATTGTACAATAATAGTAATCTTTATTTTTTAGCTTAGAATAGTTGGATAGATATTCTTTTTTACCTGTATTATTTAGATATATAAACCTTATAAGTCCAAGCTCTTCTTTATCTAAGAGTTTAAGTGAAAGCAGTAACTCTTTGGAAGTTATTCTTTTAATGATAACTTCTTCAAGAATTTTAGTGTCATAAATAAAACCCATAGATTCCATATTATCTTTAAACACAGTATTTAAACTTACAACTTTATTATATCTAATGTCTTTTCTACATAAATAATTAAAGTTATTTTTTATAGACAAAAGTACATAAGGAGTAAAGTCTTCAATTGCTTTTTTAATATTAAAGGTATTAATTGACTTAAGAACTGTTTCTATACAACTTTGAACAAGATCATCAAATGTATAACCATTTAAGTAAATGCCTTTAGTTTGTAGAAGTATAAAACCATAGTATCTTTTTATTAATAATTTTTTTTGCAGCCTCGTCACCATTTTGAGCATTGCTTAATAATTCATAGAGTTCATTGTAATCACTGGTTTTTATTGAGATGTCTGCATTGGGTGTAATGTTTGTAACTTCTTTATTAAATTTAACTTGCATATAAAGATTACCCCCTCTAGATTTAAATAAATTATTAGATACTTGAAAATATATTACATATAAAAGTCATTTATAATTTTATAAAACTACATAATAGCCATGAAGTTTGTTAGATTTTCACATAAGACTAATAGAACATTTGTTCTATTAGATATATATATATCACAATATATACCAAATAAAATCAAGAAAAATATAAAATAAATGGAATTGTGATATTTATGAGTGTGGAGATTATAAAGATGTAGCTACGGATGTTATAAGTAAGTTAATTAAGATTAATGAAATTTTAACTCCTTACAAATCAACATTTTGGTTATAGAGTTAGAGATAAAATTGTGTTTTATATGATTTATGCTACTAGAGATAATATTATGTAATTTGATATTGCATGGGATTTTTGTATAACTCAAAAATATTACCTAAAATAAGTGGTAGTAGCAATGAAGTTTTAGAAATACTTATTATGTTATTTACTCATTTTAATAATATTAGTGATAAATACAATGAGTTTATTACAGATGCAGAGCTTAAAGCTATGGATGGTAAAGCTAAGGATAATGAATATAACATAACAAACAAGAAACTTTCCTTTATGATTAGGAGATACCTGCAAGATAAAGAAGTTTATTTTTATATTTTAATGGAATTGCAGTCAAAAGTAGATTATAGTATGCCTATAAGAGTATTTCAGTACATATGTGAAATTTGGAGAGATATATTAAGAAATGATTCAAAGAAAAACATTAAAAGTAAGGGATTTAAACTTCCGGCAATAATTCCAATAGTATTATGATGAATTTAAAGACAAATATAAAATTGAAAATATATTAACATCAAAAAATGAGGAAATTGAAATTATGACTTCAAATATTTCTAGAACGATTAAAGAGGAATTTCAAAATGTAGAAAAGAAAGGAATACAAAAATGACAAAAAATGAGATACTTGCAAAACTTAATGATTTAGGGAACGAGAAAAGAAAAGAGATGTATATAAAGAATGGTGCAAGTGAAAATACTTATGGTGTTTTACTAGGGGAATTACGAAAACTTGCAAAGAAATTAGGGAAAAATAATAAGTTAGCGTTAGAGCTTTGGAATAGTGGAAACACAGATGCGCAATGGCTTGCTTGCATGATGTTTGAGGTAGAAAAATTATCTTTAGATGAAGTTAGAAGCATGGTTTCTCAATTAACATATCTTGATATTATTGATAAGTTTATTTCTGAAGTTCTTTGTAATAGCCAGTATGTTGACATTCTTATGGAAGAGTGGGCAAATTCTACTAAAGATAACTTAGGTAGAGCTGGCTGGAAGCTGATAGTTCATAAAATATCCACCGGTAAATTAAGTGATGCTGATTTAGAGGATATTCTTGCAAACATTGAAACTGAATTGCAAACTGCGAATCCAGGAAAGCAATGGGCAATGAATCATGCGTTATGTCAAATAGGGATAACATACCCACAATTTACAGAAAGATGCATAAGTATTGGCGAAACATTAGGAGTATATAAAGATTTGAAAGTAGCAAAAGGTTGTACATCTGCCTATGCTCCAAACTGGATTGCTGCGGGTATAGCTAAAAGGAAAAAATAGGGGAGCTAATTCTGAAAGCTAAGTTTTTAGAATTAGGAGGCAGCAAGCCCTACAATCCTTCGCAAATTCAGTCGGGGCCAGCATCCTTGGGGGTTGTAAAAATTTCCAATTATATAAAATGGAATAAAGAAAAACATTGTTATAAATATTGAGGATATCTATTAATGATGTAATGTCATTTAAATAGATATCCTTTTTATTATTATCTTAAAAAATTATAAGTATTTTTCAAAAACTTTCATTAGTGCATATATTTATAGTGAAGGGAGATGATAATATGGCAGTTAATTCAGTATTAGTGGATACCGCAGTAGTAGTTAAATACAAAGTTAGTGTTGATTCTAAAGGTAATGATGTATTTAGAACTCAAAGAGCTAATGATTTAAACTTATTAGCTACATATATAATATTGTAGTATTGCAAATAAGAGACCTATTCAAATCTTTCATGATAAAGAAAGAAAAAAAGAAAGGCTGATAATCTTCATTTAATAATGAGATTATCAGCCTTTTTACTATCATTTAAGATAATTATTTTACATACATTCCACCAGGAGTTTCAGATAAATTAACTATAATATTTTTCTTTTGAGTATAAGCCTCTAAGATAGACTTATGAGTTTCTCTACCTATTCCTGATTCTTTATATCCTCCAAAGGTTGCACCTGCTGGGAAGGAATTATAAGTATTTACCCATACACGGCCTGTCCTTATACCTCTTGCAACTCTAATAGCACGGTTTAAGTCACGAGTAAATACTCCTCCACCTAAACCAAAATCACTGTCATTTGCCATAGCAATAACTTCTTCTTCAGTCTTAAATTTAATAACAACACCTACTGGTCCAAAGATTTCTTCTCTAGCTACTCTCATGTCATTAGTAACACCTGTAAGTAAAGTAGGTTTCATAAAGTATCCATTTTTAGCATCGCCTTCAACGAATCTTTCTCCACCAGTAGCTACTATAGCACCTTCTTGTTTACCTATTTCCACATAGCTTAGAATCTTCTTAAGTTGTGATTCACTAGCTTGTGCACCCATTTGAGTATTAAAATCTAATGGATTACCAACTTTAACTTTTTCAAAAGATTCGATTGCTTTTTTCATAAATTCATCATAGAAATCTTCTTGTACAAAGATTCTAGATCCTGCAGAACAAACTTGTCCTTGATTAAATAGAATTCCTAGTTGAATACCTTCAAGAGCAATATCCATATTTGCATCACTAAAGAAGATATTAGCTGACTTTCCGCCAAGTTCTAAAGTTGCAGGAATAATACGTTTTGCTGCAGCAATTCCAATTTGTCTACCTACTTCTGTAGATCCAGTAAAGGCTAATTTGTCAATGCCTTTATGATGTTGTAGATATTCACCACTTTTAGAACCTTTACCTGTAATTACATTAATTACTCCCTTAGGAAGAACATCTTGTATTAATCTCATAAGTTCTAATACACTTAATGAAGTAGTACTTGATGGCTTAAATACTGAAACATCGCCTGCAGCTAATGCTGGAGCTAATTTCCATGATGCCATTAAGAATGGAAAATTCCAAGGTACAATTTGTCCAACAACTCCAAGTGGCTCTCTTAATATTATATTTAATGTATTTTCATCAAGAATTGTCGCAGAACCTTCATCTGCACGAATAACTCCAGCAAAATATCTAAAATGATCTGCTGCTAATGGAATATCTGCACCTATTGTTTCTCTAATTGGCTTTCCGTTATCCATAGATTCTATAGTAGCTAAATATTCTTTATTTTCATCAATTATATCAGCAATTTTATTTAGTACAGCGGCTCTTTCGATTGGTGTAGTCTTACTCCATGTATTAAAGGCATTTCTTGCAGCTTTTACTGCATTATCTACATCTTGTTCTGTAGCATCTGCTATTTCAGATAAAAGTTCGCCTGTAGCTGGATTATAAGCTTTAATAGTTGCACCATCTGAAGAATCTATCCATTCTCCGTTAATAAATAATTTATATTTTTCTTGTAAGTTAATTTTCATAAAATTATCACTCCTTTTATTTGCAATTTAATTATAACTTAATTATAACACTGTGAATTTAATGTGCAATTTAAATAAATATTTAACATAAGCAAATATAAAAGATATTTTATTGAAAGGTTGAAATATAAAGACCTGGTGGGAAAATTTACAAAAATAAATTTTTAATTTTCAAAAATATCCTCATAAAATGTAGAAAGTTGTTAAAGTTTTATTTTGAATAAATTTAATCAGTATATTGTTATAATAATGGAACAAAATATCGCCTAAAAAATATCGAAATAAAGGAAGAGAGCTTTTGGTTCAAATGAACTATAAGATGTATTTTCAGCATTATTAGATATATCAATCTAAATAATGTGTAGCAAACGGCACCTATGGCGTCGTAAAAACCCGCGGGGGAGGGAACTATTCCCAGGTAAAAGTTAAATAAGGAAGAACAATAATTTAAATATATAAGGTGGACTAGTAATGTTGTAATTACTAGTCCACCCTGTTTTTTGTTCCTAAAATCCTATAAGGGAGTTTTATTAACGAATATTTAAATCTAAATATCATAGTAGAAAAATAACTGTAATTAATCCAACTATTTTTTCAAAAACCTCAACTACTGCATGGTTAAGTGAAGGGAGGTGAAACATATGGAAGTTAATTCAGTATTAGTTGATACAGCAGTTGTTGTTAAATACAAAGTTGGTGTTGATACAAAAGGAAATGAAATCATAAAAAACCAAAGAGCTAATGATTTAAACTTATTAGCTACAGAAGGAACATTAATGGATCTTGGAGATATAATTGGAGGCTTCATTAGTTATCCAGTATCTCAAGTAACCAAAGAAACAGTAAGTTTACTATCAAAATAGTAAATTTATACTTAGGTTAAATTTGTTAATGTAAAAAGAAGGGAGGTGAAGTGAATGATTGAAAGAGTATTAAATATGAAGTTTAATGACGCAGCTGAGGGTAAATTTACTTTTGCAATTAAAGATATAAAACCTGAAGTTAAAGATGAGGACATTGCTACAACTATGGATAGTATTATCACTAAAGATATCTTCTTATCTAAAGGGGGTAAACTTAATACTAAAGCAGAGGCTCAAATAGTAACTAAGGAAACTACTGATGTAGCACTTTAGTATTAAGCGTAATTTAAAGGACCTAGAAATGGATAAAATTCTAGGTCCTTTGTTGCTTAATAAATGTTAAGGTGTATAGAAAAACATCTAAGAGTATAATTAAATTAAATTAGATGATAATATTCTTCTAGTGGTATATAAATACTTTTAATCAGGAGGATTTTATTAATGAATGATAATAAGGAAAAGTTATATGATATATTTGAAAAGTGCTCATATAGTGAATTGATGAATTTGTTTAAGTGTGCAAAAACGAAGGAAGAACAAGAATTTTATATTACCTTATCTAATATTATGCTCCAAAAGGAACAAGCAAAGGTAATAGGTAAGCTATAGGTACCTCAAATATCAATATAGAACTACATAAGAGATAATGCAAAAAGTAATGAAGTTGGGCAGATAATAGATAATGCCATGATAGAAATATAAAAAAGGGCAGGTGTGATGATAATTGAGTAAAGAACAATATAATAAAATAATTAGCAATGCTAAAGATACATTATGTGAAAGTATATTAGAAAAAATATCAGAATTTAAATATAAAGAACTTGATGGTTATTATGTGATACAGGTTTATGTTAAGTCCGAAATAAAGGCAA
This sequence comes from Clostridium gasigenes, assembly GCF_017348895.1. Lineage (NCBI taxonomy): Bacteria > Bacillati > Bacillota > Clostridia > Eubacteriales > Clostridiaceae > Clostridium > Clostridium gasigenes. The sequence goes on along the minus strand of NZ_CP071376.1, from coordinate 3,503,526 downwards.
AAGAAATGGGAGAGATTCTTACTAATATTGAAGAGTATTCTAAAGAGTGCGGGTTTAATGTTTTAGTAGATTTTTTAAGAGGTTAGAAATGGAAGATTTAATAGAGAAATTTACAATAGAATGTAGAACAAATAAATCAGCAAAATTAAAGAGATTTAAGCCCAACAATGTAAATAAAGAAACTTATAAATTTTGGAAAGCAGACTCTAATGTCATGGTTAGAGACGCTATTCTTGCTAATAAAATAAGTATATCTTATCCAAGGCAATTAGAAATGATACATGGAGCTGTAGAAAGAATACTTAAATCCTTTATTATTAAAGAATATGGAATAGAACTATTGGTTCATGAAACAAGTGCTATATATGACGCTATTAAATATGATTTAGGTTCAGAAACAAGTAAAAATGATTATGCATCATTAAAATTATTAGATAATAATTTCATATTATATAGATATCCTACAAAAAATAGATTTTATAGTGAAGATATGATTGATATGGTATTTGAGGTATTAGTAAATATAAATAGTTTAGTGGAAGAAGCTTTAAATTTAAGTAAAAGAGCGAAACTGGTTATAAAGGAAGTAGAGAGTGAATTAAGTATTGCTAAAGATGTATATTAACAAGTTATGGATATGAATTTAGTAGTGTTTAAAATAATACTGATATAAATGGGCAATGACTAAGTTCGGTAACTCTTACCTCACAAAGGAGTCAGCCCCCATAGCTATCAAGCTAAGGTAAATCAATGCTTACCTTAGCTTGTATTTTCTATTTTTATGGTTACTGGAAATAATTAAATACAATAACTTAAATAAAGAGGATAGGAATAGTGGTACTAAAACCATTATACCTATCCTATTTTCTTGTTCTTAAAATGATATAAGGTAGTTGTATTAAGGCGTAACAAAATGTAAACATTATAAGAAAAATCTAATTAAATAATTCAACTATTTTTTCAAAAACATTAACTACTGCATATATTTAAGTGAAGGGCGGTGAAACATATGGCAGTTAATTCAGTATTAGTTGATACAGCAGTTGTTGTTAAATACAAAGTTGGTGTTGATACAAAAGGTAATGAGATATTTAGAAATCAAAGAGCTAATGATTTAAATTTATTAGCTACAGAGGAAACATTAATGGATCTTGGAGACATAATTGGAGGCTTCATTAGTTATCCAATATCTCAAGTAACTAATGAAACAGTAAATTTACTATCTAGATAGTAAATTGATTCTTAGTTTAAACCAGTTAATGTCAAAAGAAAGGAGGTGAAATGAATGGTTGAAAGAGTATTAAATATGAAGTTTAATGACGTAGCTGAGGGTAAATTTACTTTTGCAATTAAAGATATAAAACCTGATATTAAAGATGAAGATATTGCTACAGCTATGGATAGTATTATCACTAAAGATATCTTCTTATCTAAAGGTGGTAAACTTAAGACTAAAGCAGAGGCTCAAATAGTAACTAAGGAAACTACAGATGTAGTGCTTTAGTATTAATAGGAATTTAAGGACTTAGAAGTGGATGAAACTTCTAAGTCTCTTTGATACGTAATAAATATTAAGTAGTACATATAAATGTTTAAGTATGAAGTTAATTAAAAATAAGAATAAATGTTTGCATAAGAACGGATGTTTGTGTTAATAATTATAATATAGTTGCAACTTTAAATTTAAAGTAGATTTTTAAAGTTTACTTTATTATAATAGAGGTGGATAAGTAAAAAAGAGTATGAATAACATTCATGATAAGGGGTGTAAAGCTATACTCTAACCAGCAAGTATTTGTAAATATTGTTAAGGACACATTTAATTTTAGTTGATAAATAATACATATTACATCATAGATATTAATAATGATTGTTAAAAAGAAATATTGCTATCAGATAAATGAGGCCACGGAAAAAGTGTCCTTTATCATTTGAAAGTTAAAAACATATTATTAAAAAACGCTTCAACAACGACCTCCTATTAAATAAAAAACTATAATAAAAATAGATTAGGGGATATAATATAAAGTAGAAAGAGAAATAATAAAGTATATAAGGACGTGAGCAAAATTGCCTAAGACACACGATTTTGATGGCGCTTGGAAAGCTATTTTAGAAGCATTTGAAGTAGAAATAGTTGAATTGTTATTTCCTGAGATATTTAATGAAATTGATTGGAAACTTGGAACTGAATCATTAGATATGGAGCTTAAAGAAATACAAAAGGAAATTTTTGATAAATATAACGGTGACAAAGTAATATCAGATAAGATAATAAAGGTTAGATTAAAAGATAACGGTAGTAAAATATTATTTATTCATATAGAAGTACAAAGTTATGATAGCAAGAAAGAGATCTTTGGAGAAAGAATGTTTAGATATTTCTATAGAATTTGGGATAAATTCAGATACAAATATGATGATAAATCTGAAATAGTTGCAGCTGCAATATATACGTACAAAGGCAGCGCAGGCAAGGATGAAAGATATGTATATAAACTTCCAGAAATAGAGGAAGAAATACTACGGTATAATTTTAGAACTATAGATGTAGAAACTATAAATCTTGAGAATATAAGTGATAATAACCCTTTAAAATTAGTTTTTAAAATGGCTAAGAGTTTATTAGAAATAAAATCAAAGGATGAGGATATATATGAAGCTAAAGTTAAATTAGCAGAAGAACTTGCATATTATGATAAAGTTAAAGATAATGAGCAAATAAAAGCATTAGTAGACTTTTTAGAGTACTTATTTTTAATACAAGATCCAAAATTAGAAAAGAAATATGAAGAGTATAAGAAAGAAAAGGGAGGGGCATTAAAAATGACAATAGAGGAAATTAGAAAGGTACATTATAAGCAAGAAGGAAAGGAAGAAGAAAAGATAAAAATTGCAAAGAATTTTTTAGATATAGCCGATGATGAAACAATAGCTAAAAAAACAGGTTTGGATGTTGATTTTGTTAAACAATTAAGGACACAAAATAGGTAGACCAGCTAATAATAGTCAAGTAAGTTCGGTTATTATTCCCTCACAAAGGGGTCAGGTACTTGTGAGAAAATGGATAGCAAGCCCCTTTTTACTTCGTAAACTCAGTCGGGACCAACACCTCTGGGGTTGTAAAAAAATCCAATTATATAAAGTGGAATAAATAAAACATTATTATAAAGATTGAGGATATCTATTAATGGTACTAAAACCATTGAAATAGATATCCTCTTTTAGCGCTGCCCACCTTCGGCGCAAAAATCAAAGAGCTAATGATTTAAATTTATTAGCTACAGAAGAAACATTAATGGATCTTGGAGATATAATTGGAGGCTTCAGTAGTTATCCAATATCTCAAGTAACCAAAGAAACAGTAAATTGATTCTTAGTTTAAACCTGTTAATGACAAAAGAAAGGAGGTGAAATAAATGGTTGAAAGATTATTAAATATGAAGTTTAATGACGCAGCTGAGGGTAAATTTACTTTTGTAATTAAAAATATTATAACTAATGTTTTCTTTGGCTATGAAAGCCCTTGGTGCAACTTACTAAGTGATCTTTTCTTAAGGCTTGTACAATAATAGTAGTCTTTGCCTTTTAACTTAGCATAGTTTGATAAATATTGTTTTTCACCATCATCATCTAAATATAGAAACTTTATAAGTTCAAGCTCTTCTTTATCTAAGAATTTGAGTGAAAAGAATAACTCCTTTGAAGTTATTCTTTGAAGAACAACTTCTTCAAGATTTTTAGTATCAGGAATAAAATCCATAGATGCCATATTATCTTTAACTATAGTATTTAAGCTGAAAACTTTATTATATCTAATTTCTTTTCTACATAAATAATGAAAGTTATTTTTTATAGACAAAAGCACATAAGGAGTAAAGGCTTCAATACCTTTAGTAATATTAAAAGCATTAATTGATCTAAGCACTGTTTCTACACCACTTTGAACAAGAGCATCAAAGGTATAACCATTTAAGTAAATACCTTTAGTTTTTGAAACTATAAAACAATAGTATTTTTTAATTAATAATTTTTTTGCAGCCTCATCACCATTTTGAGCATTACTTAATAAGCGAGTAAGTTCATTGAATTCACTAGTAGCTATGGATTTGCCCGCCTTTGGCGTAATATTAGCAACGTATTCATTAAATTCAATTTGCATATGAAGATTCCCCCTTTAGGTTTAAATAAAGTAGTAGATATAAAAATTACATAAGAGTCATAAAGTTTGTTGGATTTTCACAAAATCACAAGAGAACGTTTGTTCTATGAATATATATTACAATTAGTTCTGATTAAAATCAAGATAAAAATACAAAATATGTAAAAAAATAAGACTTTTGTATTTTAGCGTGTATATCTGGTACAAATAAAATATAAAAAAAGTTTGAAAAGTTGTTAAGTTCTAAAAATGAACTTAGCAACTTTTTTATTTAAATTGGTATTGTTTTTTAAAAGTAATACAGTGGTAACTACCTTAATGCTAATTATAAGCAAAGTTGAAAAAGATAACAGTAATGTTAATAAGACTATAATTATATACTTCATAAAACACTTTCTTTTAAAGTTAGTTTAATAATTATTATTATTGAATTATATAACCATAATAAGCAGAAATAAACATTAAATTTATGTTAATTGGATTGAATTAAATTATGAAAAAAATATAAAATATGTTATTGACAAAGAAAAGAAAACGATTTACAATGTATTTGAGTGGTAGATACCAGTAAAAGTAAAAAATGGGTGGTAGATACCAGTTGGAGAAAAATAAGTGCTATATGGAGGATTAATTATGGCAGATAGTTTATTAACCACTAAAAAAAAATATTGGTAATTATAAAAATTAAATACATGATGGGATTGTTTAGGTATCTTGTTCAAACAAATTTGTTATAGAATTAGCAATAAATAAATTGGAGATACGGATATGTATTTGCCTGTAGAAGCTACTGCAAATCAAGTAGATCAATTTGGTGGATATACTGGCATGAAACCTTTTGAATATAAAGAATTTATTTATAAATAGGGGGTATAAGGATGTTAAAAAGAAATAAAAAATTTAAAGTACTTATAAAATTTGCAGGAATAGTATTACCAATATGCATGGCAGTTTCATTATTTCCTTCGTCTGTAATCGTTGTAAAAGCATATGAAGGAAAAGAAATATTAGACAGGGCATATGTAAAAAGTGCACTTAAGACAATTGGAACTGTTACTAAGATTACTAAAGAGGGGGATAATGTTAACATTGACCTATCAACAGGTGAAAAAATAAAAATAAGTTTTTTAGAGAACAAAGTTTTTAGGTTACATATGGAACCAACTGGAGAATTGGCAGAATATCCAACTCCAAATAAACCTGATGAGACAACAAAAATAATAGACAAGACAGATGAAGCTTATGAAAAGGAATATGGAACTATAGATATAAAAATAGATGAAAGCGATGCAAATTTTTATAAGATATCTACTGAGTCATTAGAGCTAAGCATAGAAAAGTCAACATCAAAGATGAGTTTATATGATATTGCAAATGCAAAAGTTCTTTGGAGTGAAGCAGAACCTTTAAAGTACTCCGATGATAAAACAATTCAAACATTAGATACAAAAGATAAAGAAAATTTTTATGGTGGAGGACAACAAAATGGATATTTCTCACATAAAAATAGTTCAATAAATATTTCTGTAGGAGGCGGATGGGATGCTGGAGCAGCATCAAGCCCAGTACCATTTTACGTAAGTTCAGAAGGCTATGGAGTTATGCGTAATACATTTCAGCCAGGAAAATATGATTTTTCTAAAACAGCTACTTTCACTCATGAGGAAGGAAGATTTGATGCCTACTACTTTGTTGATGATTCAATCACAAAAGTAATAGATAGTTATACAGAATTAACTGGGAAGGCTGCATTAATGCCAGAATACTCCTTTTATTTAGGACATGCTGACGCTTTTAATGGGGTGCATAATGGTCATAACGATAAAAGAGAGTTATTAGGAAAAGGTCTTGAAACTGTAAATAAGTATGTGGATAATGATATGCCATTAGGATGGTTTTTACCTAATGATGGATATGGATGTGGATATGGTGGATTAGATAACTTAAATAAATTTGTGGATGAAGTTAATAAAAAGAATATAGAAGTAGGTCTATGGACACAAAGTGAGTTATATCCTGATCTAAGCTTACCATTAGATAGTCCTTTACGTAGAGACTTGAATGGAGAGATACAATCTGGCGTAAGAGCTATAAAGACTGACGTTGCATGGGTTGGTAGTGGCTATTCAATGGCATTAAATGCAACACGTCAAGCAGCAGAAGGAATTGAAAAAGAGGAAAATTCAGGTGGAGCAAGACCATTTATTGTATCCCTTGATGGATGGGCTGGAACTCAACGTTATGCAGGATTATGGTCTGGAGATCAATATGGTGGTAACTGGGAATATATAAGAATGCATATACCAACTTATATTGGAGCAGGATTATCAGGAAATCCAAATATTGGATCTGATATGGATGGAATATTTGGAGGAGATAAAACAATTCAAACAAGAGATTTCCAATGGAAAGCATTTACACCTATTCAAATAGATATGGATGGATGGGCAGCTGGTGGCAATGATTATAGTAAAGAAAAAAATCCATGGAATTATGGTGAACCTTACGCTTCAATGAATAGAATGTACTTAAAGTTAAAGGCACAAATGATGCCATATATTTATACAAATGCAGAAGAATCAACTTCAACATCTAATCCAATGATTAGAGCTATGATGTTAGAATATCCAAATGATCCATATACTTATGGAACAGAAACTCAATATCAATATATGTGGGGACCTAATATGTTAGTAGCTCCAGTATATAATGAGAGTGATAATGATGCAGGAGTAAGAAATGGAATTTATTTACCTGATGAAGATCAAGTTTGGATAGACTACTTTACAGGTGAACAATATAAGGGTGGATCAGTAATTAATAATTTTGATGCACCAATATGGAAAACACCAGTATTTATTAAGGATGGAGCTATTATTCCAATGGCACCAGAAAACAATTCAATAAAAGAATTAGATGGTTCAGAAAATAGAATATTTGATGTTTACCCATCAGGCAGTACAGAGTTTACAATGTATGAAGATGATGGAAAGACAACAGATTACAAGGAAGATAAAAATACAAGAACTAAAATAACTTCAGACGTTACAGGCGAAAAAGCAGTTATAACTGTTAATAAAGCTGAAGGTAATGGATATGATGGTATGGTAAATAATAGAGGAACAGAAGTAATAGTAAATACTCGTCAAGAAGCAAGTAATGTAACTGTAAAAGTAGGAGATAAGGATGTTACTGTAAAAGCTGTTACAACTCAAGAAGAGTATGACAATGGTGAAAATGTATACTTCTATAATGAAAAACCTAACTTAAATAAGTATTCAACTGAAGGTTCAGAATTCGAAAAGACAGAGGTTATATCAACACCTAAACTTTATGTTAAGGTTGAGAAAAATGATATTATGTCTAATGTAGTTACAGTAACTGTGGATGGTTTTAACAATACACAAGTTAAGAATGTAACAGATGCAGAAGTTCCAGCAAGTCCTACTGGATTAAAAGCTGATGATGTAAAAATTACAGATCGAGTTATAGGATTGAATTGGGATAAGGTAAATGGAACAAATGTTACTTATGATTTAATGATAGATGGAACAATATATACAAATGTATTTAAAGGATCCAATGAGGAAGAATTACCATCATATATTCATTCAGGGTTAATCCAAGATACAGAACACAAATATCAAGTTCGTGCAACTAATTCTAAAGGAGCATCTGAATGGAGTAATGAACTTATAGGAAAGACAAAACTAGATAGATATAGAAATGTTCCTGAAAATATGACTGCAACAGCTGATAGTGAGCAAGATGGAAGTGGAATAGATCAAGCGATAGATGGTGATGATAATACTTTATGGCATAGTAATTGGAATGATGGAAATGTATTACCACACACTGTTGATATTGATATGAAATTAGCTTATCAATTAGATAAATTTGAATATTTGCCAAGACCAGATGTAAGTAATGGAACCATACTAAAATATAATTTAGATGTTAGTTTAGATGGAAAGATTTATAAAAATATAGTTACTGACGGAATATTTGAGAAAACTGCTGACGTTAAGACAATTAAATTTGATGAAGGTGTTACAGCTAGATACATTAGATTAACTGCAACAAATGCAGTAGGTGGGTTTGGTAGTGCACAAGAATTTAGACCTTATAAAAAGGACAAAACAGAAGGATTAGTAGTAGGAGAGAATATTCCAAATGGGGCAATTGATGAGGCAGATTTACTATTCTTTGCGAGTTATATGGGAGTTGATACTAATGATACAGCATGGGAACAAGTATCAAAAGTTGATATCAATTATAATGGTGTAATTGATGCATATGACTTAATGTATGTTGCATCTCAATTAGGTGAAGGTGAGTTTAGTTCATCTGGAATTCCTATTTCAGGAGGCGTAAGTATTAAATCAAGCAAGGAGGATCTAAAAGCAGGAGATGAATTCACTGTAGACATATTTGGATCAGACTTAAAAGATATAAATGCATTTAGTTTAGAATTGTTGCTGGATTCTAATAAGTATGAATTAATTACAGATAGTACTAAAATTGTAACTGGTGCAGATGCAGTTAAGGATATGTTGAATTATTCTATACTTGGTGGAGTTGGAACATCTAAACAACGTATTATGGCAGCCTTCTCAAACAAAGGAAGCCAGGCAACTTTAAATGGTGATCAAAAATTAGCTACTATTAAGTTAAAGGCTAAGCAAGATATTAAGTTTGATATGACAATAGAAAGATTAATATTAGTTAATACAGCATTTGATATTATTAAAAATGGTGATGCTACTAAAGTAGATAAATCAGTTTTAAATGCTAAGATAGGACAAATAGAAAAGATAAATAAAGAAGATTTTACTGAAAATACAGTAGCAAGTTTAGTTGAAAAATTAAATGCAGCTAAATCATTAGTAGGAGATGAGAAGGCTACACAAGAAAGCGTAGACAAAGCACTTAAAGAACTACAAGATGCAATGGATAAATTAGAAAAGATAATAAAGGAAGAAATAGTTTTAACTAAAGATGATATGACAGTTACTGGTGAAGCGGATAAAATGCAAGATGGAGCTGATGCATTTGATAAACTTGTAGATGGTATCATAAGGGAAGATTCTTTAGCTGAATTAAAGTGGAGTATTACTGAAGCAGATGGTATTTCATTACCTCTTAAAGTAGACTTTAACTTTAATAAGCCACAACAAATTAATAGTTTTACAGTTTATAATCGTCCAGAAAATACAAATGGTAAGATAAAAAAGCTTAGTGCTAAAGGTTATGATGAAGCTGGAAAAGAGTATGATTTAGGAACTAAAGACGTTGGTAAGACAGCAAAGGATGTTTCATTTGAAACTAATGCAATTAAATATGACAGAATAGAAGTTATATTTTTAGAGTCTCATAGTGGACCTTTGATGTTATCAATTGCAGAAGTTCAATTCATTACAAAAAATGATAGTGCTGCTATAGTAAATAAAGCAACTTTAAGTGGAAAAATAGCAGAGACAGAAAAAATAAATAAAGAAGACTTCACTGAAAATACAGTTGCAAGTTTAGTTGGAAAATTAGATGCAGCTAAGGCAATTGTAATTGATGAAAAAGCTACACAAGAAAGTGTAGATACAGCACTTAAAGAATTACAAAGTGCTGTAGATCAATTAGAAAAGAAACAAGCTACAGTTAATAAGGAAGGATTAAATGAAAAAGTAGCAGAAGTAGAAAAAATAAATAAAGAAGGATTCACTGAAAATACAGTAGCAACTTTAGTTAAAAAATTAAATGCAGCTAAGGCAGTAGTAAGTGATGAAAAAGCTACACAAGAAGGTGTAGATACAGCACTTAAAGAATTACAAAGTGCAGTAGATCAATTAGAAAAGAAACAAGGTACAGTTAATAAGGAAAAATTAAATGAAAAAGTAGCAGAAGTAGAAAAAATAAATAGAGAAGACTTCACTGAAAATACAGTTGCAAGTTTAGTTGAAAAATTAAATGCAGCTAAGGCAATTGTAATTGATGAAAAATCTACACAAGAAAGTATAGCTACAGCACTTAAAGAATTACAAAGTGCAATAGATCAATTAGAAAAGAAAAAAGCTACAGTTAATAAGGAAGGATTAAATGAAAAAATAACAGAAGTAGAAAAGAAACAAGCTACAATTACTAAGGACGTCATAAATAAAAAAATAGAAGAGGCTGAAAATATAGATATTAGTAAGTATACTGGAAATTCAGCATCCTTATTAGCTGAAAGGATAAGAGGGGCTAGATCAGTAATTGGAGATGTAAATGCTACGGAGGAGAGTATAACAGAGGATTATAATAATCTAGAAGATTCTATAAGTAAGCTAGAGAAAGATGAAAATAAGGAGGTTCCAGGAAAGACAGATTCATCAAAGGACAATAATGAAACTGAAACTGCAACTAATGGAGATAAAGTTAAAAGTGGTAATAAGACAAAGAATATTGTATTGGTATCAGGCGCAGTCTTATTATCATTAGGTGGACTAGTTATTATAAGAAAAAGAAGAGTAGCAAATAAATAAATAAAATATATCCTATAGAGTAGATAATGATATGCTCCCCTTAAAGTAGACAGATTAAATAAAAAAAGCTGTTACTATAAAGGGGGCATTTTTGTGTCTCTATTTTTTCAAAAACATTAACTACTGCATGTTTAATACTCCTCATTTTTAGTGTTGTAATAATAATTATATTTTTAAAATATTTGGAATTAACATTGCATTTTAACAGAGAATTAGGCATCTATAGGACTATAAGAGTCTTTGTCTAATAACATTAAGGCTAGTGTTAATTATTCTACATGCTCTTTTTCTTCTTCCATTATATGATAAAAAATATCCTTAACCTCTTTATTGTTAGTAAGTTTAATAAAAGTACTATAATCATTGATTGCTACAATTTCAGCAATCATACCTTCCCTTAAAAAATTTGTTTCATCAATAACAATACCTTGGGGCTGTCTATTAGTAGTATAACTCATAATTTCTCCTGAAAAATATTTTAATATATTATATTAAATTTATAAAATATTGATATAAAAGTGTATAAAGGATTGTAAGCAATAAGAAAATATATTAATTATATAACTTAATATAGAGAGTAGGTGGTATTTTGAATAGTATTAAGCTTATAGAGAAGCTTGAAAAAATCAACAGTATTTTAGCTGTATGTAAGTTTGGAAGTCATGGAACACAATATTGGACTGAGGGTAGAAGTGATATTGATATCGCAGTTGTTGTTAGGGCGAATGTATCTTTTATGGATACATTAAATATTGAGGACGAAATAATTAGTATTACTAAAGAATATTATAATTATGAAGATATTCATGTAACCTTTATATTATTTAATGACTTTAATAGTAAATATGCTAGAATGGCAGTGGACAGTGAAGAACAATATTCTTACTTTGGGGGGATTATAGATGAGTCTTCATTATAATAAAAGAGAACTGAGTGCGAACCAGATAGAGGAGTTTTGCTATTCTAAAATATTATTTTTAGATATATTTCTAGAAAATAGTAAAGATAATGTAATATTAAAATATACGAATAAATAATGATATCAACAGTTATGCTCAATAGCAAATTTTGAAATTAAAGATGTAAAAGCTGAACTTAAAGGACCTAGAAGTGATAAACTTATAGGTCCTTTTTCTACTTAATAAATGTTAAGTAGTACATAAAAGTAATTACTCCTTTGCAAGGGTAACTGTGACTTGGAAAAAATAGTAGATATTAAAATTAAATATTGCTATATATCAAGATGTAGGGATAGTATTATTGCAACAATGATTTGCTTATCTTGGTTCAATTGATTTAGGTATTGCCTATAATTTTTTGATAAATACATAATCTAGATAAAATACTGAATTTTATATTGTTTTAATATTGACATAAATTTTAAATAGGTATAGAATGATCTTACAAGATAAATCGCATACGATTAAATTTAAGGAGTGAATAAAATGAAAATAGTTGCATTGGAATTTTATAAAAATGGACATATGAAAGAAGCTTTCGCTTTTGGTGGATCAATTGAAAAGGAAAATATAAGTGAGTCTAAAAGATATGAAGCAAGCTTGCAAAATTATTTAATAGATACTGGCAAAGAAGTTATATTAATTGATACAGGATTACCAGTTGAAACACCGGATATGAAAGAACAACCAGATCAAATGATATATACTGGAGAAAAGGTTAATAACTTTATAGATGCTCTAAAAGAAGCGGGATATGAGACGAAAGATATAGATAAGGTTGTTGTTACACATAAACATCCTGATCATTCAGGAGAGCTTAGACTATTTAAGGACGCTAAAATATACATATCGGAAATAGAAGCAGAAGCGATGAACTTAAATGGAGAAAATATAGTTAAGGTTAATTTTGAAGATGGAGAATATAAGAATTTCAAAGAAAGCAAAAAAATAGCTGAAAATATATTTATGTTACCAGCTTATGGTCATACAAAAGGTAATTCCATGGTAGTAGCAGAATTTGAGGGATTACAGTATATGTTCCATGGAGATGTAACTTATACAGATGAAGCACTTAGACAAAATGCACTTTCAGTAGTATTTGAAGATAAAGCCTTAGCTAAGGACACTTTAGATAATGTTAGAGAATTTATTATGAAAAATGATACTATATACTTATCAACTCATACACCAGAAGCTTTAATATCATTAAAAGAAAAGAAAGTTATGAGATTATAGTATCTACAATATATAGTCAATTATTAAAATATAAATCTAAAGGGGAAATTGTTATGGAAAAAATAATTCAATTTTTAAATGAAAATAATATTGGGATATTAGCAACATCAACTGATAATAGGCCTTATATAAGATTACAACATATTCACCTAATAAAAGATGGTAAATTCTATTTTACTACTGCTAATGTAAAACGAGCATATAAGCAATTAAAAGATAATCCATATATTGAGTTTATGGCAACCGATGATAAGTATGTTACAGGAAAAATAAGTGGTGAAATTAAATTTACTGATGATATTAATGTTAAACAAATGGTAATGGATAATTCTCCATCAGTTAAAAAAGGTTATAAAAATGCAGATAATCCAATTTATGAAGTGTTTTATTTAGAGCATGGAGAAGCAGTTTTTTCTGATTTATTATCAGGTAAAGAGAGTGAAGTCTTCAACTTTTAACGATGTTTAAATATCCTAAATTATTATTTGTTTTTAGAGGTAAGCATGAAAATTATTTAGATGTGGATTTATTTATTAAATCCATGATAAAATAACACTAATATAAACATACATTAGTATGAAGATTTAGGAGCGTTATATATGGATGAAAAATTAAAATTAGAAAATCAACTTTGTTTTAAGATATATTCTATCTCAAAGAGTATTATTAGAATATATGGGCCATTATTAAATAGGATAGATCTAACGTATCCTCAGTATTTAGTCATGATGGTTTTATGGGAGAATAGAAAAATATCATTTAAGGATATAAGCTACAAATTAAAAATGAAGACAGGGACATTAACTCCAATTATAACCAAACTAGAAAATAATGGATATTTAAAGAGAGTTAAAGATGAGACTGATGATAGAAAAATTTATATTTCTATAACTGAAAAAGGAATGGAGCTTGAAAAAAAAGCTAAGGATATTCCGAAAAAGTTAGCCTGTAATATACAGTTAAAAGAACAGGATTATTTTAAGTATTTACAAGATTTTGACGATTTAATAAAAAAATTAGACAGTATAGAAAAGTACATAAAATAAAAAAGAGGAGAGGTTTAAATGAATAAAAATGAAATAATGGATGCTTTAAACTTTAGACATTCATGTAAAGAATTTGATGAGAGCAAGAAAATAAGCGAGGCTAATTTTGAAGTAATATTAGAAGGGGGAAGACTTTCTCCGAGTTCTATGGGAATAGAGCCTTGGAAGTTTTTAGTTATAGAAAATCAAGAATTGAAAAATGAATTAGGAGCAGTAAGCTGGGGAGGCAAGGTACAAATGCCTACATGTAGCCACTTAGTAGTATATTTAAGTAGATCTGCAAAAGAATTAAGATTTGATTCAAATTATATAGATTATTTATTAAAGGATGTAAAACAGATTCCGGAAGATGTTGCTTCTAATTATAAAGGAGTTATGAAGTCTATAGAAGAAATTCGTTTTGAAGAAGATAAAGACATTGAGGCATATGCTTCAGAGCAAGTCCATATTGCTTTAGGTAATATGATGAATGTTGCAGCTAGCCTAGAAATAGATTCATGTCCTATTGGTGGTATCGACCGTAATGCAGTAGAAAAAATATTAGTTAATAGAGGATTGCTAGACACTGATAAGTTTAATATTGCAGTATGCGCTGCTTTTGGATATAGAGTTAATGAGCCAGGTAAAAAACTAAGACAAACAATGGATAAAGTAGTTACTTGGGTAAAATAACAACTTCAGGTCAAGGATGAACCTTTCCTTCAAGAACACCTTTAATTGGGTAATTATTTTCAGATGACAGTTAAATAATAAAATATAATAAGTTAAATAAAGGATAGGTATAGTGGTAGTAAAACCATAATATCTATCCTGTTTTTTTCTTTAAATTATATAAGGTAGTTTTATTAAGTCATAATATAATCTAAATATTACAGATGCAGTACTTTATTTAAAAGAGAAATTTAAGAGATCTCTTTTTAAGGCTTGTATAATAGTAATAATCTTTTTCTTTTAGCTCTCAATATTTTGATAAATATTGTTTTTCACCAGTTTGATCATTTAGGTATAGAAACTTTATAAGTTCAAGTTCCTCTTTATCTAGGAGTTGAAGTGAAAACAGTAACTTGTTGGAAGTTATTGTTTTAATGATAACTTCTTCTAATATTTTAGTATCTGGGATAAAATATATAGATTGCATATCATCCTTATCTCCATGTTACTTATACAAAATAACAAAAATATTGTATAATGGTAATATATGCTTTATTTTAGATGGAATATTTATAAAAATATAACTTAATAAATAAATTGTAATAGAGTTAAGCATTACAAAAGTATGAGGGTAAGGTTAATGTATTAGTTAATCGTTTAGGGGGAATTATGTCAATAATAAAAAGTTTACTAGGAATTAAAGAAATAAAAAATACAATTTTCTATAAGGATTTTAGTGAGGATAATCGTTGGTTAAATGAGCTTATAGATATTAATAATAGGATTACAAGTAATAAGAAAAAAAATATTGCTAGGGACATAGCTTTTTTAAAGGCCGGAATTAGTGGTGAGAAGAATGTTTACTATGAATTGAAAAATTCTTTTATTCCAATGATATGTCTACATGATATAAGAATTGAGGATGGCGATTATGCAGCCCAATTAGATTTTGTAGTAATTACACATAAGTATATAATGATTTTAGAAACTAAAAAACTTAATGGTGATATTTTAATTAATGAATGTGGTGACTTTATTAGAAGTATAAAAAATAACTACAGTAAGGGTATAAAAAAAGAGGGGATATACAGTCCAATAGCACAAAATGATAGACATGTGAGAATATTAAAAGAAATATTAATGAAAAATGGTAAAATAAGAAATACGCCTATTATATCAGGTGTTGTAATAGCAAATCCAAAGAGTATAGTAAATAAAACTAAAGCATCTAAAAAAATTAAGGATGAGATATTTAGATATGATCAGTTAACTGAAATTTTAAATGAAAAATTAAAAGTACATAAAGACAGTGAAATATTGGAACGTAGAATGAAGGAAGTAGCGGATTTTCTAATTATTAATAATAAAAACATACATATAGATTATAATAAAAAATACTCATTAACTGAGGAAGATTTCATTGGAAATAATGAAGCGGCTGAAGTTGTAATTAATGAATTTAAAGCAAATAAAATAGAATATAAAAAAATTGAAATAGATGAAGAAAAAATAGTAGAAGAGAAGATAGTAGAAGAACTGATAAAAAAAATCACTAAAAAAGATAGTGAATATAAGTTATCAGAAAAAGAAGTTATAAGTTCAGGATCAAGTGATATATTAATAAATAAACTAAAAGAGTATAGAACCAGTATGGCAAGAGCAGAAAAAGTAAGCCCATATTTTATATATAACAATGAAACCTTAGGAGAAATTATAAAAGTAAAGCCTGAAAATAAAGAAGAGTTAATGAAAGTACGAGGGTTTGGACCAATAAAAGTTGAAAAGTATGGGGACAGCATAATAGATATAATAAATGTTGTATAGTTAGAGCGATCTCAGCGAGTTATCCGTCACAAGGGTAACTGTGACTTGGTTAAAATGGTAAAGGAAAAGAGAAGGGATAATAGGTAGAAGGTAGTATGGAAAAGCAGATAAATTTGTTTTTATACAAGTTTATCTGCTTTTATATTTCAAGATAAAATTTACAAATTTTATGATTTTATCTTTTTATATTTTTTTATGTCTTTAGGTTCTTTATTTAGTATTTTTACTTCTTGAACCATATTATCTTTAGAAATTGTAATTATAGATATTTTCTTTGGAGCCGATTTACTTATTTTATTATTTCGCTTTAAATTATATATATCATAAGTAAAGTCATCATTAGATCTCTGATAAGATGATTTTGTAGTATAGGAATCTATAAAGTCTTTACTTAAGAATGATTCAATTAATGCAGAGGTAGTTTCTTTAGTGTATCCATTTTCTTCAATAGCATTTATAAAGAAGCTAATATCAGTAACTTTCTTTTTTGATTTATCATTTATAGAAATAAATGTACTGTCATCAATATCAGTATTACCAATTTTGATTTTATCATTTTCTTCAGCGTAAAGTGAAAAGTCTTCTAAAGATTCTCCAAGCATAGGCACGTCTTTAAGAAAATTATTAAAGACATCAATAGCTTCTTTATGTGATTCTAATGCAGCATTTTTTATATGTGTATTAGTATAAGCTACTTCATCAAATTCTTCATTTTTCAAACCACTTATATATGATTCTATAGACTGCGTCAACATATCAGCATCAATATTTTTTTCGCCTTCGCTATAACCCTCTTTGTATGATCCTGTAAACTCATCTAAATAATTTCCTTCATAATTCAATGATTCTTTAGTAATTTTATTATATCCATCTTCTATACCTAAGGATTTTCCTTTAGTCTTAGTGGTAGATATTTCCACATTTCTTTTATCTAATCCTTCCTTATGGGATAAAGCATATTGAGTTGTATAAACTGATTTATGTTTATCTGAATATGATGAAGATTGATTACTGCTTCCAGCGTAGCCATCCTTGATTCCATTAGACTTAGCTATTTCTGTTACTGAAGCTTTTTCATCATTTAATACTTGTACACCTTTAGAATACCCTAGAGAATATCCAGTAGAAAAAGATGAACTAGATGATGAAGGTGTACTTGGTTTTTCAACTAAGGAGTCATTATAGCCTTGATCATAACCCTTATCTTTTTCTAGCTGTTCTGTATAAGCCTTTTCTTGATTGATTGAAGCCTCATTATTAGAATTGGTAGTAAACTCACATACTCCACCTGGATGTAAGTGAGGCCCCATCCCATGATGATAATGATAACTCCCTAGACCAGAAACATTTTTGTTATCCTTATGCCCACCATTAGAATCTGTTCTTCCTGAATGAGCGAATGCAGTTAAAGAGTTTGAAAAAATAGATATAGTTATTGTTAAAGCAATTAATTTTAGTTTAGTTTTTTTCATTAATATGTTTCCCCCTAAATTATACAATGTAAAGTAATATGTATATTCGGAATTATACAACTCTATACAAAAAAATACAATAAAATCATTATAAAACTATATTTGTATATATTTTTTAGTTTTAAATATAATTTATATTAGATGTTAATATGAAAATAAGGAAATACAAACAAAACATAGGTATTTATACAAAATAAAATAAATATTGTATAATATGAACAGACATATAGTTTTCACAGTGTAGCAGCAAAATATATTGCTAACTACATGTACTGGTTTAAATAATTACATTACTATGTTGGATAAGTTAATAGGCACACTATGTTAAGATTTATGCGTCTAAATAATTGTGTTTTAAGGGGGAAGGGTATGTTAGATTTATTAATTAAGTCATTGTTTATAGTAGTACCAATGTTATTAAGTATGGTAGTTTATTATAAAGTTGATAAAGAATATACAATAACAGATAAGGTAAGTTTAAAAATAAAAGTGGACAAAAAGTGGCAACCTTTATTAGTAGTATGTTGTTCTTTTACATTTGTGATAATTCTTGATATTGTATCTATGCATATAATAAATATTCCTACTAATTTATTTTTCATATTTAGTAGTTTGACAATGGGAATAGGAGTAGGGTTTGCAAATAAACTTCAAAATAAAAACAAACAGATATAAATTTTATTGAAATTAAAACTAAAGGAAGCCGCTTCTGGATTTCTTAAAAATTGTAAAATTATTAACATTATTATTTAACATAGACTAATGTTATTGGTAAATGGGATATTAAATATCCTCATGCAATAAAAAATTGGGAAGATAATTGGGATAACCTAAGTACATTCTTTGAATTTTCTCCACATATCTGTAAAATTATTTATACAACAAATGTTATAGAAAGTTTAAATAGTCAATTTCGAAAAGTAACCAAAACTAAGTTGATATTTCCAACGGATGAAAGCTTAATGAAAATGTTGTATTTAGCAACTGAAAGAGTACATTCTAAGTGGACTAGAAATTATTCCGGTTGGGATTTGGTTATTAATGAATTAAAAATAGTATTTGCTGATATCTTCTCAAAAGGTGCATAAAAAAACCTTAGCATAGAGTAGATTGGAAAGTACAACTCAATACTAAAGTTCTTTTAAAACATATTTTCTACAGGTATATTATCCACTTTAATTGGTGAATATATACATAGAGTTAGGAAGTGTATTATATCTTATCATTCAATACTTAGGGTTTAAATTAACAGTTTATCTAAGTTAAATAAGTAGCTAGTTATTTCTAAGAAGATCAGATACACAAAGTTTTTTACAACCTGGAAAAGCAGATAAATTTGTTTTTATACAAGTTTATCTGCTTTTATATTTTAACCATTAATAAATATTATGCTCGTGTATTGACTAGTTCAATATTTTTTATGATAATAACAGGTTAACAGAATTTGTATAAAACCACATAAGAACATAGCAATTGCAACTAAAAATGCAGCTATTGATTCACCTGTACATATTAAAATACACTCCACTATTAACATTACAGATGTAGTTGTCAGCATTGATATTTCAGCAACTTTTCCTCTTATCATTATGTTTCTTTCATCATGCTCCTCAATTATTAAATTTTCATCATGATTAATAAAATTCTTTAAATATAATACAAAACATGCAAGTGCACCTATAATGAATATACCACCAATCATTCCTACTATAATTTTCTCTGTTATAGTTAATTGAACATCAAATTTTTCATTAAATGAACAAATAGACACCATAGCAAAGCCAATAGAAAAAGAGATAATCCCTAATATAAAAAAAAGTTTCTGCTTTTTATTCATTTTACTGTCCCTCCTTATAGAAAAAAATATCCTCTATTTTTTTACTAAAAAATTCTGAGATTTTAAAAGCTAGTTCTAGTGATGGATTATACTTTCCTTTCTCTATGGAAATAATTGTCTGTCTAGAAACACCCATTAATTTTCCAAACTGTTCTTGGCTTAAACCTAGTTCTTTTCTCAAGGATTCCAAACTATTCTTCACAATTCTGCCTCCTTTTGTAAATGTTCTTTTATATTGAATTATATTTTTTGCAAATCCATTCAGATGTGCATTATTATTGTTAAGTTAACTTTACAACATCAATTTATCATACTAATTATATAGTATCAAGTTTCTTTTACATTTGGCTGAGGGCATATAATCCTTAATTTTAAATTATTTACAATTGAGGCCTCTTAGAAATAGGTATGTGCTTTTTAGGTGCTTTATTTTTAGAATTAAAAAGCTAAAACATCCTAAAAAAATAACATTATTTATTATTAATGATATAATGTTCATGTGAGAAACAAAAGTAAAAGGATAAGGTGTCAATTAGCCTTATATAAACTACTAGATATAAAGAGGAGTTGATTGTATTGATTAAAAATGGAAATCCTTTTTTAGAGAAGGGGTTTAAAAATGTAACATACCAGGATAATTCAATGACAGTAGGTGGAACTGTATTAAAAACAATGGTGTTATTAGCTTTAGTTGGGTTCGCATTCATATATAGTTGGTTGGAAATGGGGGCTGGTATAGGTAAATTTACAACAATACTAGGAATAGCTGTAGTTATTGCACTTATAAGTTCGCTTGTAACAGCTTTTATACCTAAAATATCTCCAATTACAGCGCCTATATATGCTGTATCAGAAGGGATACTTCTAGGTTATATATCAAAATTAGCTGACTTAAAATTTCCTGGAATAGTAGTCTCAGCTATATTATTAACTTTAGCTTTAACTTTAGCTACATTGTTAATATATAGAAGAAATCCAGCAGTTGCTGGAAAGATAACAAGAGGAGTAATGATAGCTACCTTTGGTGTATTCTTAACATATTTAGTTACATTCGTTCTTGGATTTTTTGGAATAAGCTTACCTATATTTGGCTCAGGTCCTATAGGAATATTATTTAGTGTTGCCGTGATTGTAATCGCTACATTAAATTTAATAGTAGACTATGATTTTATTTTGAAAAATGTATCCCAGGGAGCACCAAAATATATGGAATGGTACTCTGCATATGGATTAATGGTTACATTGGTTTGGCTATATATTGAAATATTAAGACTTCTTACTAAGCTTAAGTCAGATGACTAGACTGTAACACCATTTTACAAATATAGTGTATAGATCAAAGATTGAACTGTAATAGAGATAAAAACTTTATTACAGTTTTTTGTTTAACAAAAATAGATTATGGACAGTATTATTTCGTTTTAGTAAGAAGGTTTTAGATAGAACAGTGGCTAAAGTTAGACAATCAAATAAAAGTAGTAGGACTTGTTAAACAAAATAGATGGTTAAGTACAATAGGGAAGGAAAAAGTATAGTATAAGATATATCCAGAAAATAAATTTAGATTATTAATAAGGAGGGAATAAAAAAATGAAAGGTTTTAATATAGATTTTTTAGGGGAAAATTTAAAAGTTAAGGTTCCTACTTTAGACGAAGAATTATTGAAGGTTTCATTAAATAATGGAGAAATATTTGATTTTACACATTTTTCTTTAGCTATGAATAAGATCTTAAAATCTGCAATATACGTTGCTAGTAATGTGGATAAATCTAAATTTAAGAAAATACATGAGAATAGACATTGGCATTTTGATAGTATAATAGGTGAAGAAAATCAACTGGGGAATGATTTTTATGAGAAGAATAATTGGGATAGAGGGCACTTAGCTAGAAGAGCTGATTTAATGTGGGGAAGTGAGGATGATGTTGAAAATGCACAATATGATTCTTGCTGCTGGGCTAATATTTCATTACAGCACCATGAATTTAATACAGGGATTTGGAGCAAATTAGAAGGTTGGATTATTGAAAATCCAGATATACTAAGTAAAAAATTATCAATTTTTACGGGCCCTATTAATGGTGGTGGGAGTATGGAGTATTGCGGAGTTAAGAAGCTATTAGGATGTGGAGTTTTTATACCGACTGCTTTTTGGAAGGTAATATTCTATATTAACAAAAGTAATAATTTAAAATGTATATCATTTATTATGAGCCAAGAGGAATATTTAAAAAGAGGAAAGAATGAAGGTTTGAAATTTTTAAAGCCTTATGAAGTAAGCTTAAAAGAAATTAGTCGCTTAACCAATTTAAAGTTTGAGGATAATTTATATGATGTAGATGTATTTAATAATAATGATAATACTATAGAGAGTAAGGATCAGGAAGCTCATTTAATTGAAGGTGAAGACGATTTAATTTTACATTAAGAAGAAAAAGAACTATACAATATACTGAAGAGGAGATGAAAATAATGATATAGAATGTATAGATTCAAAGGTGTATTTATCTTTGATTATGAAGAATCAATTAAAAGAAGGGGCCTAAGTAATTAGTTTATAATAATCATCTCCCCAATGGCACATCATACTAAGAATAGGCATTAAAGTCTCTCCTAAATCGGTCAATGAATATTCAACCTTTGGAGGAACTTGAGCATAAACTTTTCTATTAACTAAATTATCCATTTCTAGTTCTCTTAACTGTTGAGTTAGCATTTTTTGAGTTATTTGAGGAATCAGTTTTTTTAATTCAGTAAATCGCTGCGTTCCTTTGGTGCCTAGATGCCAAATAATAATTGGCTTCCATTTTCCTCCGATTAAATCCATTGTAATTTCAAAGGTACATGTATAAATTTTATTTTTAAATTCTAAAGTATTGCAACTGGAGCTCATAGTTCTCATCCTTTCAATAGTATCCTTTTGGGTACTATAATACAAAATAGTGCGTACTTGCTATATTTAAACTTATTTTTTATAATGATAGCATAAATCATAAAAAAAGACAATTAGGAGGATAGTGTAAATGAATGCAATATTAAAAAAGACTCTAGGTGGGAAGAAAAGGCTGTTAAAAGTCTTATATAAACATTTTGAAAAAGTAAACTTAAATATAAACTATATACAGAGGAGATTTAATATATGAAGGTTATTGCATTTAATGGAAGTCCTAAAAAGGAAGGTAACACATATCATGCTATAAGAATGGTAACAAAGGAATTAGAAAAGGAAGGCATAGAAGTTGAGATTATACATGTAGGAAACAAGATTATAAGAGGCTGTCTTGCATGTAATGCTTGTGCAAGAAATCAAAATGGCAAATGTATAATTGATAATGATGAAGTAAATGAATGGATACAGAAAATGAAAGAGGCAGATGGTATAATACTAGGTTCTCCAGTTCATTATTCAGCTATAGGTGGAACTATGAAATCATTTTTAGATAGAGCATTTTATGTTGCCAACGGTGGAATGTTAAGGCATAAGGTAGGAGCTACAGTAGTAGCGGTTAGACGTTCAGGGGGGGTTACTACTTTTAATCAATTGAATAATTACATTAATTATGCTGAAATGCTTATGCCAAGTTCAAATTACTGGAATGTAATACATGGAACTGCACCAGGCGAAGCTACAGAAGATGAAGAAGGAAGACAAATAATGAGAGTTCTTGGACAAAATATGGCATGGCTTATGAAGTTGGTTGAAAATGGAAAACAAACTGTTAAAGAACCAGAAAGAGAAAATAAAGTATTTACGAATTTTATTCGATAATTTAGAAAATCTAATAATGAAAAAGATGAAAAAAGAAGTAATGAACTAAGGGGAGACTTGAAATCTTGTGAATATAGTATTATACACTATATTCAGCAAAAGAATGATATTACAAAGGAATTAATAAATTAGATTAAAGGATTATGTAAATGAAATAAAAAACGAGAGTATTAAAGCTTTAGAGAGTAATATGAGGATTAAGGATATATATTGATGGTAATAAAACCATTAATATATGTCCTATTTTTATTATTAAATGCAAAGTTGGTATTGATAAAGAGAGTAATAAATTTTAAGTATTACATATAAATATTCTTAGAATAAATTCATATTACTTGGTAATTCATTAATGATTATATGTGGAGCCTTAGCTGCAATTGCTGTAAATAACAGTGATTTACCTGCAGTGTTATTATCTATGGGATTGTTAATTCCTTGAATTATACTTATGACAACAAATATTTTTACAACTAATGCTGCCAATATTTACTCCAATTAACTAAATCTTTCTAACTCATTTAATATGGATCGTAAAAAAATGATAATTATATTATTAGTTATTGCAGCTTTAGGTACACTAACTAGGCCTTATGAAATAGGAGCGTTTTTTACATTCTTAGAGCTATTAGGAAATGTTATTCCTCCACTTGCTGGAATAATAATAGCAGATTACTTTATAATTAATAAAGGAAAGTATGATTCTCTTAATAATGCTAAATTTCAAAAGTGGAATATATTAGCGTTTGCAACATGGTTAATATCACTTGGCCTATCTTTCGCTATACCATTTGGATTACCAGCTTTAACTAGTCTTATTTCTTCAATTATAATTTTCCCAATATTAACTATAATATTAAAAAAATCAAAAAAACAAGGGGGAGTTAATTATGAGAAAATATAAGATTAGTGCTATGTTAGGGATAGTTTTGATGGGGGTAAGCTCTTTTCTAGCATGTGTTTCTCAAACTTCTTTAATAGTATTAATTGGTAATATTGGTATTATGGTAAGCATAGGAGTTATGACCTATGGTTTTTTACATTGGCAACCATAGCATAAAATTAAATAATAAACCGATGTAGTGCTTTAGTATTAAGTGGAATTTAAGGAATCTAGAAGTTATATTATGAATTTTAAAATTTATAAAAAGAAAAATAGGAGTCTGTGGCATTAAAGTGTCACAGACTCCTATTTTTAATGTTATTAAGCAGGTTGTTTTTTCTTAGAAGTAGAAAGTATTAAAACACCTGCAAAGATTAATATACATGCAATTATTTTTATTAGTGTAATTTTTTCACCTAATAATAATGCCCCAAAAAGTACACTTGTTATAGGCTCAAATGTACTTATAACAGAAGCTTCGCTTGATCCAATATACTTTATTCCAACTTGTAATAAAGATAAAGCAACAATTGTACATAAAAATGCGAATATTGTTGATATCCCCCATGCTTTAGGTGTTAATGAGGATAATACAAGTTGATTTGTAGCTAGTCCATATAAAAGCATAGATATGCTTGAAGTAATTGCTATATAAAATGTTATTTTAAATGGTGAATCGCCTTTTAATCCACTTTTGTCCAAAAAAATAATATAAAATGAATAGAATCCTCCAGACGCTATTGCTAATAATAATCCAAGGGAAGTACTAGAACTAATGGAAGCAGAAGTTAAGGCTGATATAAAGAAACATCCTATACCAGACATAGCCACAATTAGTGCTAAAACTTTTCGTTTACTTAACTTCTCATTGAAAAAAAATATACATCCTAATGTTACAAAAATAGGATAAGTAAAATGTAGAGGCATTACTATACCAACATCGATATAGGCAAAAGCCATATTTAGCATTAGACTTGTTGTTGAGTTTCCAATCAAAGCAAGTATTATTAAATTTACAAATTGTTTTTTTGTTACTTTTAAATTAATTTTCAAAGATAATAAGATAATTAATAAAAATGGTAGACTTAAAAAGTTTCTCAGAAAAGTTAATGTTACAGGATTACTTCCTTCAACACCATAGGTCATAGGGGCAAGAGCAAATGCAAATCCAAAGGTAATTGAGGATAGCATTGTTAAAATTATTCCTTTTGTTTTCATAATATACCTTCCTTTTTATATAAAATACATCTTTGGTGTAAAGTAAATTGTATTTATAGTATAACATTATAAAATATTACAAGTATGGCACTAAAGATACAAATATGTCCTTTATTTGCATAGACATACTAAATGATTCCAGTATCTATCAGAAAAGCTATTATACAAAATGGTTTATAAAACTATTTAATCAATATATTTACAATAAAAGCTATTAATGTTATAATCGTATAAACCGTTATATTTTGAAAAACATAACGAATGGAGGTGGTCTAGTGAAAATAGGAGCTCTTATTATTGCATGGAAAAGTTCAAAGGATATGAAAGAGTTAGGACCCCTACTTACAATTGGTAACACATCTATTATAAAGAGTACAATTACAACCTTGCAACAGGCAAAGGTAGAACCAATAGTAGTTGTTACTGGTAAAAGGGCAGATGAACTTGAAAAACATATAGCAAAAAGGGGGGTAATATTTCTTAGAATAGATAATTATGAGGATATGGAAATGTTTGAGGCTGTAAGTATGGGTATTAATTATATGAAAAATCTTTGTGATAAAATACTAGTTATGCCAGGGAAGATCCCTCTTTTTTCTACAAATACCATTTCGAAGCTACTACAAAGTAAAGCTTCAGCTGCATATCCTGTTTATGAAGGTGAAAAAGGACATCCAGTTATATTTGAGACTAGGTTTATTAATGAAATTCTTAAATATAAAGGTGAACATGGATTAAGTGGAGCAATTAGTACTTTAATAGAAAATGTAGAACTAGTTAACGTAGAGGATGAGAGTGTGATAATGGCTGCTGATTCCAAAGAAAATTACGAGAAAATTAAGGAAAAGGCTTTTAATGAGAAGAGTTCACTTAGATATTTACTTCAGCTTAGAATTGCAAAAGATGAAATTTTTTTTGGACCAGGAATTGCTCAGTTTTTATCATTAGTTAAGAATAATGGTTCTATGCAAACATCATGTAAGCAGATGAACATGTCATATAGTAAGGGTTTGAAAATGTTAAATGTAGCAGAGAAAGAGCTCGGAGTAGCGCTTTTACTTAGGCAAAGTGGAGGAGCTAATGGAGGGTCATCATGTTTATCAGATACTGGTGAAGATATTTTAAGGCGCTATTTTGAAATGGAATCAAAATTAAAAGAGAAAGCAGAGGAGTTATTTACAGAATATTTTGATGGGTTGGAGGAATTATAATGAAAAAGTTATTTGAAATTATGGCTGAGTCCTTAATTAAAGATGAGGATGTAGTGTTAGTTACAGTTATAGCAGGTTCAGGGTCTACTCCAAGAGGTGCTGGTGCTAGAATGATTGTAAAGAAAAATGGATATACTTATGGAACAATAGGTGGTGGAGCAGTAGAATATAAGGCGCAACAATTAGCTGCTGAGGTTTTAAATGAAAAAGAATCTTTTATAAAAGGTTTTAATTTAGTACCAAACCAGGTAGCTGATTTGGGTATGATTTGTGGTGGAAATGTAGTAGTGTATTTCCAATACATAAAAGGAAAAAATAAAGATATGATAAATTTATGTGAGATAGTTGAAAAACAATTTAATGAAGGTAAAGATACTTGGCTAATTACAGATATTACTGATGAAACTGCTTGGGGAATGGGTATTTATAGTGAAAATACTGGTTTAAAAGGTATTGAAATAGAAGATATGTCGGATTTATTAGGGTCAAAGGCAGTTCAAGTTAATGTTAGTAGTAAACGTTATTATAGTGAGCAAATTGTAAATTCGGGTATTGTATATATTTTCGGAGGTGGACATGTAGCCCAGGAGTTAGTGCCAGTTATTAGCCATATTGGGTTTCGTTGTGTTGTTATTGATGATAGAGAAGAGTTTGCAAATTCTAAACTTTTTCCCAAGGCTTATGACACCATTGCTTGTGATTATAAAGATTTCTTTATAAATACAAAGATAAAACAAAGTGATTATATTGCAATTATGACTCGCGGTCATCAACATGATTTAGTAATTCAAATGGAAGCATTAAGAACAGAGGCTTGCTACATTGGAGTTATGGGAAGTAAGACAAAGATAAAAGCTCTTTCTAAAAAAATATTAGAAAATGGATTTTGCCATGAAGATATTAAAAGATTTAGAACTCCTATAGGAACTGATATTAAGGCAGAAACTCCAGGAGAGATTGCTATTAGTATTGCAGGAGAATTAATAGAAACAAGAGCTATAAGAAAAGCTAAAAGAGGATGATTATGAGTAGACATTTATTTATTAAAGGCTATTCGCAAATTGGTAAATCAACATTATTGTTAGACTGTATTAGGGACTATAAGAAAGATTGTGGGGGATTTTTAAGTCAAAGGTTATTGGATAAAGAAGGAGTAACTATGGGGTTTAGGTTAATATCAATTGAAGAGGCAAGTAGTACATCATATAGATATAACTCTACATTGCCTAATATTTTTTTAGAAAAAACTGCTAATGGCTGGATTAAAAATGAAGACGTTTTCCGCACGTATGGAGTAGAACTTTTAAAAAAGTCTAAGGATAAAACATTAATTATTATGGATGAAATTGGCGGAATGGAAATATATGTACCAGAATTTAAGGCTGCAGTATATGAGTTGCTAGATAGTAATAGATCATGTATTGGAATTCTAAAATCTCAAAGGAATTATAAGGCAATGGGAAAAGAAATAGGCTCAAATAGCGATATTGATAATTTAAGAGATCAATTGGATTTTGATATGGTAAATAAATTTAATGGAGAAATATTCGACTATTCTATAGAGAAAAAAAGCGAAGGAATAGAAAAAATGCAGGAATTTATAAAAGCTTCTTTTCAAAGAAAAAAGAGGTGTTAATATGATTACTAATAAAAAAGTGAAAATAAGGTTGGTTACATTATTTATTTTATTTCTATTATCTTTATTTGTATCGGTGCTCTTAGGAAGATTTTTTATTGAACCATGGCTTTTGATTAAAGTATTAATTTCAAAGATTCTACCTATTACAGTGGACTGGCCTACACAAATAGAGAATGTTATATTTGGGATACGTCTCCCAAGAGTAATAATGGGAGCTTTAATAGGGGCAGGATTATCATGTGCAGGAGCAGCTTATCAAGGTATATTTAAAAACCCAATGGTATCACCAGATGTTCTTGGAGCATCATCAGGTGCTGGGTTTGGAGCAGCCTTAGGTTTGTTTCTTTCTTTAGGATATAAAGGAGTATCTATAAGTGCATTTTTATTTGGTATCATTGCTGTATTATTAGTTTATTTAGCAAGTAAAAAGATAAAAAATAATCCTACTTTGGCATTAGTATTAACTGGAATGATGGTTAGTTCACTATTTACTGCAGGTATATCTTTTTTAAAGATTGTAGCAGATCCAACTAATATTCTCCCAGCTATTACTTATTGGCTAATGGGAAGCCTAGCATCTATACGAATGAATGATGTAGCTTTTGCAGGTCCATTAATAGTAGTTGGAATTATACCTATCTTTTTGCTAAGGTGGAAAATAAACTTATTGACACTAGGAGATGAAGAAGCGCGTTCTATGGGGGTTAACACTAAAAGAGTAAGGTTAATTATTATGGTTAGCGCTACATTAATTACTTCAGCAGCTGTTTCTGTAAGTGGGATGATTGGGTGGGTAGGCCTCGTAATTCCTCATTTAGCTCGAATGATAGTAGGAAGTGATTATAGAAAACTTGTACCAGCTTCTTTATTCCTTGGAGGAAGCTATATGCTAATTGTTGACAATTTTGCAAGGCTAATAACTACTAGTGAAATTCCAATTGGGATTTTAACAGCTTTTGTAGGAGCACCATTTTTTATGTTTTTAATTTTAAAAGATGGTAATAAATTATAAAAAAATTGGGAGAGTGATAATAGAATGGAATTAATAATAAAGAATTTATCCTTTGGGTATCATTATTCTCAAGTATTGAAAAATATTAATTTTAAGGTATCAGACGGAAATCTTGTTTGTATATTAGGTAAAAATGGTGTGGGTAAAAGTACTTTATTTAAATGTGTATTAGGTCTTTTATCTGGATATAAGGGGAGCATTGAAGTAGATGGAAAGGATATTAAAACCATGTGTGAGCAGGAACTTGCTTCAAAGGTTGCATATATTCCACAAAGTCATAATTCTACTTTTAATTTTTCGGTAATGGATATGGTGTTAATGGGTACAACATCTAGGTTGGGGAGGTTTGGGTGTCCAGGCCATAAGGAGAAAAAAATTGTGTTAGAAGCGTTGAAATCATTAAATATAGAACATCTTATTAATAGAAATTATTCTAAGTTAAGTGGTGGAGAGCAGCAACTTGTATTAATTGCCAGAGCAATTTCACAACAGGCTAAAATTTTAATTATGGATGAACCTTGCGCTAATCTAGATTATGGAAATCAGATACAAGTAATGAAAAAAGTAAAGGAGCTTTCCAGTAAAGGGTATCTAATTATCCAATCAACTCATAATCCAGATCATGCATTGCTTTTTGCGGATAAAGTATTAGCTATAGTTGATGGTGCAATAGTAGCTTATGGAAAGACAGAAGAGACTATAACAGAGAAATTATTAGAAAAAATATATGGAATATCTATATCTTTATTAAATGTAGAAAATAGTAAATATAAAATCTGTATTCCAAAAGAAGGGATTGAATATGTGGCAATTATATAATGAACTAATTAAAGAAGTACCAATAAATATAACTGTAGATGAGGTAACTTATGGTCCACGCTTTGTAATGGTAAGGTCTGGAGATAGAATTGGAGTTGCTATGAATACCTCTGGCACTAGTATTCCACCTATTATTAAAGAGAGTCCTATAGGTAAATCACTAAAGGAAGTTGCAGCAGCGATAAAATCATGGAATTTATCTGAAGCAAGTATGGGAGCTGCAGCATTAAATCTTTATTATAATGATAATAAAAAAATTGAAAATCTAATTAATGAAAATAGGGAACTTAGATTCTTAGATAACAAAGATACATTTGTAGCCTATGAAAATAAAGTGAAAGATAAAAAAGTAGCTATTATAGGACACTTTAGAAATATTAGTAATTTTACTGATAAGGTTAAAGAACTTTATGTTATAGAGAAAAATCCACAACAGGGGGATTATCCAGAAAGTGCTTGCGAATATATTCTGCCCTTTATGGATTATGTATTTATAACAGGTTCAACTATTATAAATAAAACATTACCAAGATTATTAGAACTATCTAGTAATGCAAAAGTTATTTTAGTTGGACCAACTACACCTATGACACCAATTTTGTTTAAATATGGAGTAACTGAATTAAGCGGAGCAGTGATTACAGATACTTTAAAGTGTAGTGAGATTATTAAGGAATGTAAGTATTCACCACTAGTAGAATGTGGAAAGGAAATTAGAATAGAAAAAATATTAGGAGGGCAACTATGAAAAAATCAAAAATAACTCTGGCTTTTCTTGCAATCATAATTACCACAAGCTTTTTTGGCTGTGATAATAAAGGGAAATCTACAGAAACGACGGCCATAGTAAAAGAAACAAGAATATTTACTGATTCATCTGGGAGAGAAGTAACTATTCCAACGGATATAAAAGCTATAGCACCATCTGGGCCTCTAGCTCAAATTGTACTATACACTGCTTGTCCAGATAAATTAGGAGGTCTTGCTACTGATTTCTCAGAAGATTCGAAGAAATATTTTGATGAGAAGTATTGGAATTTACCCAAATTTGGACAGTTCTATGGAAAAAATGCAAATTTAAATATGGAAGCACTACTAAAATCAGCGCCAGATATTATTGTAGACATTGGAGAAGCTAAAAAAAACGTAGCTGAAGATATGGATAAATTACAGGAACAATTAGGGATTCCAGTTATATTCGTAGAGGCTAATTTAGCTAATATGGATAAAACTTATAATATGCTGGGTAAATTAATAGGAGAAGAAAAACAAGGAGAAGAATATGCTAAATATTGCAAAAGTGTCATTGATAACGCTAATGATATTAGTGAAAATTTAAAGGATAACGAAAAAAAATCTGTTTATTTTGCATTAGGTAAAGAAGGACTTAATACTAATGCATCAGGGTCATTTCAGGCTCAGGCAATTGAAGTAGCTGGTGGAAAAAACGTAGCACAAGTTGAAATTGCTTCATCAGGAGGGGGCACACAAATATCATTTGAGCAACTTTCATTATGGCAACCAGATGTAATTATTGTAGATACTGATGATCTTTATAATAAAATTATTTCAGAACCATTATGGCAAGATTTAGAGGCCGTTAAAAATAGGCAGGTGTATAAAATTCCAAATAAACCTTATAGCTTTATGGGTAGCCCTCCATCTATTAACCGTATTATTGGTGTTCAGTGGCTTGGTAATTTATTATATCCAGATAAGTATGAAATTGATATTAATAAAGAAGTAAAAGATTTTTGTAGTAGATTTTATCATATTGATTTAACCGATGAGCAGATAGCTGAAATACTAAAATGAAAAAAAGTTAAAGATTAAAGATTAAAGATTAAAGATTAAAGATTAAAGATTAAAGATTAAAGATTAAAGATTAAAGATTAAAGATTAAAGACTCGGAGGATGAGATGATTTTTATGTGCAAGGAATGTTGAAAAAACCTTTGAGTAATTATAGACTGGGATAAAGCAAAAACTTTATTTCAGTCTTTTATTATAAATAAATAGGTGTGGTATATAAAGGCATAATGTCATTTTATGTTTTATGAAGTCGATATTTACAATAATGGGAGCAAGATGGAGAAAAACAAAGTAAGTTAACAAAAAGACGAACATTATACTGACTAGTCGGTTATATAGAGGTTTGACATAAAAAAAATAAAGGGACTATAATTATAAAATAAAACATTAATTCAAAAAAATAAGAATAATAATAATAATGAGTTATGTTTATGGAATTATAACAAAATTTATTTATAAGGAGGAATTATATATTATGGGTATTTTCTATGAGTCAATTGGATTTAATGGTTGGGCCATTTGTTTATTTGTTTTATTTTCTTTAATGGCTTTCAATGAATTTGGTCGTTCAACAAAGTGGGGAGGTATAGTACTATTTATAGTGTTACCTATACTACTAACTATATTTGTTTGGCCAACAACTGCAGCGCCTGGAAATGAATATGGTACAGGAACTTGGTTTAACTGGGTAAAAACTTATTCAGCATTAGCAGGGTGTATTTGGTTTATGGGGCTTCGTTACCTTCCAAAACTTGCTAAAAAGAAATGGGCAATATGCGTACCCGCAATTATATTAGCGGTTAATATTTTAGAAGCAGCTATTCGTGATTTTCAATGTTTTTCATATGGGGCATGGAATGGCGCAAGTGTAGACAACCTTTGGGTAATGTCAGGACCTTGGAATATTATGAATGGTATAGCAGGATTGCTTAATATTATAGCAATTTGTGGTTGGGCAGGCATATTTATTTCTAAAAATGAAACAAAAGATATGATTTGGCCTGATATGATTTGGCCTTGGATTATAGCTTATGATTTATGGAATTTTGCATATACATATAATTGTATAGCAGACCATTCATTCTATTGTGGACTAGTATTATTACTATCATGTACAATCCCTGCTTTCTTTATAAAAAGAGGAGCATGGTTACAACATCGTGCACAAACACTAGCATTATGGATTATGTTTGTAATGACTATACCACAATTTGCAGATAAGATAGCTCCAGTAGCTACTACTCACAACAAAGTAGCTTTCTTTAGTGCGAGTTTAATATCTTTAATAGCTAACATTGCATTAGTAGTTTACCAATTTAGTAAAATACGTAAAAATAAATTCAATGTATTAAAAGATGAAATGTACACAGATACAAATGCATATAAGGAAGTAGTTGAAAGTAACAGATAGAAACCTCAGTTCAGGGACGATCATTTACTTTGGCAACACCTGAGAGTCGAAGATGATTTCTAGGTGCAATGATTATTTATAGTTTAGAGAGTGTAAATTATAAAAAAATATCTTTATTACTTAGAGATATTTTTTATAAAGAATTAGGATATCTATTAATGATGATAATATCATTAATAGATATCCTTTTTTATGATGTAATTGACATAAAAATTGAAGAGATTGATTATGTACCTCAATTTAATTTAGTAGTTGGGTTTATTTTAGATAATAAAATTAGTATTTGAAAGAGCTTTAGGATAAGTATAAATATAAAATAAATAATATGAAATTTCTTAGAATAGACTAAAATGAATAATGATTTTATGAAAAGTTATTCTATTAATATTATAGGAGATAAAGATGATTGTTAAAGATAATGTATTATTTGGAGAGGGAGAGTTACGCCAATTTTGTATTTATAGATTTATTTTTGGAATAAGTTATAGTCTTATGATTCCTATAATACCGCTTTTCTTTGATTCTATGGGAATTACTACTGTAATGATCGGGACAATAATGTCTTTATATGGGGTAAGTAAAACTTTAATTCAAATACCTTTTGGTATTGTATCGGATACTATAGGAGATAAATTAACTATAATGATAGCATTATTATTAATGAGTTTTGTTCCTTTTGCCTACACTTTAGCAAGTAATAGTTTATTAATTAGTAGTATATGCATATTACAGGGGGCAATTCTTGGGATGGCGGCTCCAGCAACTTTTTCAATTTTATCAAGATCCTTAGATGGAGAAAAGAGAGGACAAAGTACAGGGCTAGCATCGGCAGTTTTTACAATTGGTGGTGGCATTGGAGCGGCTATTAGTGGATTAATTGTAGCAAAACTTGGAAACTATAATATGGTATTTTACATATCTTCAATTGGAATATTTATTACATTAATATATGTTACTTTACAAATAAGAAAATCAAACTTAATTTATGTTAAAGAAAAATTTAATAGTCGCAGAAATAAAAGTAGACGGAAAGAAATATTTGAGGAAATAAAAAAATATAACCTTAAATATAAGATTATAGTATTAGGTACTATTGCATTTTTGGGTGATTTTATATATGGATGTGTTGTAGCACTTTTTCATTTTTATGGAAAAGATGTTTTAGGTACATCTACAGTATATACATCTGCAATGATATCAATTTATTTGATGATTTTTGGATTAGGAGCACCTGTTGCTGGCTTTGTAAGTGATAAAATAGGGAATAAAAAACAATTATTTATTTCTTTTGGTGTTATGAATATTACATTACTAGGATTAGCTTTTACAAGAAATATAGCTTATTTTACAATTATAATAATTATATATTTTTTAGGAGCTACTTTCCTAAATGCATCACTACAAAGTTCACTTTCAGAATTTGGTGATAACCATAAAATTAAAGGTATCGTATTTGGGTTTGTTGGTGCATCTGAATCCTTGGGATATGCACTTGGACCAATGATTTCAGCGTATATATACAGGATAAATAAATCATGGTTATTTCTAGGTTTATTAGTAGTTTCAATTTTAGTTTCAGTTATTTATTTGTTTCTCCATAAAAAAGCTCGTATATAATAAATTCTTAGTATAAAAAGACTAAGAATAGTAAAATACTAAAATGAAGTAAGAGTTCAATATTATAGGAGTTAACTATGAATATTAAAAATAGTGTTTTATTTAAGAAAAAAGAACTATTACATTTTTGTATTTCACGTTTTTCTTTTGGTATTAGTTATAGTTTTATCATACCTATAATTCCTCTGTTCTTTAATTCTATAGGACTTAGCACTATGAATATAGGTATAGTAATGTCTTTATATGGAGTAAGTAAAGCCTTGTGTCAAATGCCTTTTGGTTTGGTAGCTGATGCAATAGGAGATAAGTTAATGTTAATAATAGCTTTAGCTTTAATGGTTTTTGTACCTTTTGCATATACTTTTGCAAGTGGTAAAATATTGGCAAGTGGTATATATATCATGCAAGGAGCCATACTTGGAATGGCAGCGCCTGCTACATTTTCAATTTTATCAAGATCATTAGATGAGAAAAAAAGAGGCGAATGTACAGGGTTTGCCTCAGCAGTTTTTACCCTTGGTGGTGGAATAGGGGCAGCGATAGGTGGCTTTATTGTAGCAAAATTTAATAATTATAATATGGTATTTTACATATCATCAGTTGGAATTTTGTTAACTTTAATATTTGTAACTTTAAAGATAAAGAAAGTTGATGTTAAGACTAAAAAAAATAAAAATATAAAGCTTAAGAATAAAGATAAAAGTAAAATGAAAGTAATAATTGCAGATATAAAAAAATATAAACTTGGATGTAAGATTATTATGTTAGGAGCTATTGCATTACTTGGAGATTTTATATATGGTTGCATAGTATCAATTTTTCCCTTTTACGGACAAGAGGTATTAGGAGGAACAGCTTGGTACACTTCTGCAATAATAGCTGTGTATTTATTTGTATTTGGTCTTTTTGCCCCTTTAGGTGGATGGGTAAGTGATAAGATAGGAAATAAAAAGCAATTATTTATTTCATTTATTGTTATGAATTTAGCATTACTGGGATTATCCTTTGTAAGAGGAATAATAATATTTACAATAATTATTGTAGTGTATTTCTTAGGAGCTACTTTCTTAAATGCATCACTTCAAAGTTTGCTTTTGGAGTTTGGAGAAAATGATAATATAAAAGGAATTGTATTTGGATTTGTAGGAGCTGCTGAAGCATCTGGATATGCACTTGGGCCTATAGTTTCAGCATATATATACCATTTAAATAAGGAATGGCTATTTATTGGATTATTAATAGTTTCAATTTTAGTCTCAATTATTTATTTGTTATTATGTAAAAAATCTTATATAGAATAAGGTAGTGGAAAGAATATTACTAGTTATTTTTTGAAGCTTCCTAAGGTACTGATTAATATTATAGAAGAATAGGATATAGATTCTCTAAAAGTAATTTTAGGGAATTTTTTTCTTTTTTAAAGAATAATATAGTAAGGAAGGATTTATTAAGATTAATCGTAGTGATAATTAATATAAAAGGTAATATATAATCAAGAAAATTGGAGGTTTAAATGATTAAAGAAGTATTTCAGTTGTATATTGATAGGTGGGATTTTTTCTTAAAACTAATAATTGAACATTTAAAAATTGCAGGATTTTCTATATTAATAGCAGCAATAATTGGGTTAGTTTTGGGAGTTTTAATTAGTGAATTTAAAAAGACATCTACCTTTATTCTTGGTATAACAAATTTTATTTATACAATTCCATCAATATCGCTTCTTGGATTTTTAATTCCTTTTTCAGGGATTGGAAATACAACAGCAGTAATAACACTTACAATTTATGCACTTTTACCAATGGTTAGAAATACATATACAGGGATAGAAAATATTGATTCTTCAATAATTGAAGCTGCTAAAGGAATGGGAAGTACATCTTTTGAAATATTATATAAAATTAAACTTCCTCTAGCTACTACAGTGATCTTGTCAGGACTTAGAAATATGGTAGTTATGACAATTGCACTTGCAGGCATTGCTTCTTTTATTGGAGCAGGTGGGCTAGGGGTTGCTATTTATAGAGGAATAACTACTAATAATTCAATTATGACAATTGCAGGAAGTTTATTAATAGCGTTACTAGCATTAGCAGCTGATTTTATTATTGGAAGTGTAGAAAAAATAATTAAGAGGAAATGGAGGTTAATACAATGAAAAATTATAAAAAAATTTCAATACTTATATTATTTACTTTGATAATTTCTTTTGTAGGATGTTCAAAGAAAAAAGAAACTATTAAAATAGCCACTAAGCCAATGACTGAACAATTTATTTTAGGAGAAATGTTGTCATTACTTATTGAGGAAAATACTAACATAAATGTTGAAATAACTAAGGGAGTGGGGGGTGGAACAAGTAATATTCATCCAGCTATTGTAAAAGGTGATTTTGACCTTTACCCAGAATATACAGGCACTGGTTGGAGTTTTGTGCTAAAAGAAGAGGGAATTCCGGATGATGAAACGTTATATAAAGGTCTTAGAGAAAAATATGAAAGTAAGTACAATTTAAAGTGGGTTGGATTATATGGATTTAATAATACTTATGGATTAGTAATAAGAAAGGATCTTGCAGAAAAGTACAATATAAAGACTTATTCTGATCTTGCAGCATACTCCTCTGAGCTTACATTTGGAGCTGAATATGATTTTTATGAAAGGGAAGATGGATTTAATGGATTATGTGCTAAATATGGATTAAAGTTTAAAAAATCATCAGATATGGATATTGGACTTAAGTATAAAGCTATAAATTCTAAGGAAATAGATGTAATGAATATATTTACAACAGATGGACAACTTGCAACTTCTGATATTGTAGTTCTTAAAGATGATAAAAACTTCTACCAAACATATTATTGTGGAACAGTTGTCAGTGAAGAGGTTCTTAAAAAATACCCAGAACTAGAATCAATTTTAATGAAAATGGAAAATATTTTAACTGACAAAGAAATGGCTAAGTTAAATAATAAAGTAGAAGCTGATGGGATTGATGAAAAAGTAGTTGCAAAAGAATTTCTAGTAAGTAAGGGATTATTAAAATAATAATATCAGAGGGAGAAATATAGATGGAAAAGCAAGGGGTTATAAAACTAGAAGGTGTTTCTAAGGGATATGGTAATAATCTAATATTAAATGAATTTAACTTAAATATAAATAAAGGTGAGTTTTTAACTATAATAGGTAGTTCAGGTTGCGGTAAGACAACTGTACTAAAACTTATTAATGGATTACTTACACCCGATAGTGGCAAAGTTCATGTAAATGGAGAAGATATATCAGTGGTGAATCAAATTCAATTAAGGAGAAAAATTGGGTATGTTATTCAAGGGGTTGGATTATTTCCACATATGAATATAAGAAAAAATATATCTTATGTACCTAATTTAACAAAGAAGGATGATAAAAGTAAAATAGCGGCTAAGGCTTTAAAGCTAATAAAAGTTGTTGGTTTAAGTGAAGATATGCTAGATCGTTATCCAAGTGAACTATCAGGTGGCCAGCGTCAAAGAGTTGGGCTTGCAAGAGCGTTAGCTTCCACTCCAGATATATTGCTTATGGATGAACCTTTTGGGGCAGTTGATGAAATAACAAGAAAGCTATTACAAGAAGAAATACTACGTATTTATAAGGAACTTAATGTTACAATTGTATTTATTACTCATGATATTAAAGAAGCGTTAAAACTTGGAACTAGAGTACTTGTAATGGATAAGGGACAGATAATACAAGTTGGAGCTCCAAATGAAATAATGGAAAATCCTAAAACAGATTTTGTAAGAGAATTAATTGGGGCATAATGATAAATAAGAAACAGTCTTTGTATAGAAAAATATTAGATCTAATGGCTTTTACAAGATTTTTAAGCTATTATTTATATAGCAGTTACAGTAAAAACAGTAACTCATTCGAAGTTATTGTTTTTACTGTGATTTTTTCTAATATTTCAGTATCTGAGATAAAATGCATAAATTCCATTGTCTCTCTGGAAACTGCTGGGAGCCGTAAGCACCCCAGTGAAAGGGGATTTCTATAACAACTCTAATATTTCCTCACATAATTTATGACTCTTAATAGCATCTTCTAATGAGTCATATGAAATAGTTCCAGAAGCTACTTCCTCTATAAAGCTTTCAATTATAGAAGTGAATCCTCTTTTATAAAGAGTGTTTTCCCAATCACCAAAGTCTTTAACTGTAGTAAGATTGTTTTCATAAAAGGTAGTTTGAGTAAGACTTTTAACTACAGCTTTTTTGCCAGAAACCATTATTTCTATATTTTCTTCATTAGTTCCATTATCTCTATTCATAATGGCAATAGCAGTGGTAGTAGAATTAGAAAGTGTAACCACAATATTCTTTAGCTTTTTGTCATCCTTTAGTGCGTCTACTCTTATATTTTTATAATCATTGCCCATTAAAAATCTTACAGTATCCAAAACATGAATAAAATCATCATATAGAAATACCCTTGGATTTAGTGAAGCTGAGACTCTATTTTTTTGCATAATGATAATATCTGCATGACCCATATTCTTTAGGTCATGAATCATTGGTGCATTTCGTCTATTGAACCCAACTTTTAAAATTCTATTATTTTTCTTTGCAATGGAAAGCAATTCAAGGCTCTCATCTAAATTATAGCTTAGAGGTTTGTCTACATAGACGTGAATTCCGTTTTCTAAAAGGGTTTTGCAAAGGGAGAAGTGTGTTTTTGTTGAACTATGAACAAAGGCACAATCAATGTTTTTTTTGATTAGCTCATCTACTGTAGATACAGCTTCTTTAATTCTATATTTCTTACTAATTTCTTTCCTAGTATTCTCATTACGAGTACATAAAACTAGTTCTAAATCTTCTATATCAGTTATAATTGGCAGATATGCTTTTTTACAAATGTTACCTATTCCTATTATTCCAACTCTCATAGTATCCTCCTAGTAGTAAATTATTTGTATACTTATATAATAACATAATTTAAAAAAGAATCTAGAAGAGTATATATATCAAGACTTTTTTCCTTTAAGAATACAAGTTAAATGGTAGAGTGGAGCTAAAAGATACAAAGGTTAATAAGACGTTGAATCGTTTTGACTTAATTTAACATAATATAGATGGCTTAACTAGAGATTACCTATTCTTACAAAAATGAAAGGTAGATGTAAGCTAAATGAATATGATATTTTAATAATTTTAAATATCATGTTGTTAGAATAAATAATAGGAATTAGTTTAGTAATATTGATGACAGTGAAAATGTAAAATTAATAACTTTTACAACATCAAAAGTATTAAAGTTAGATAAATATTTAATGGTACGCGTATCAAGTAAAAAGACAAAAAGTTACGAAGAAGTTGAAATAGACAAATTGCCTGAGAAAGTGAAAGAAATTTATAAAATAGGATAAGATCTAACTTGAGGATATGGGGGAAGTTGGGCAGAATATACTATAGATATAAAACTTGATTTATTTTTTAATATACAGTAAAATTCGTTTAATTATAAACGATACAAGACCACCTGGTAAAATAATAAAGCTTTTGTGTTGTAAATTTCATAAATTTGTTATAAGATTCTTTTATAAAACATTTAATGAAAGTAGGAAGTTTATATGAATAAACTAAGTAATAATGAGAAAAAAAGAATTAATAAGGTGAAAATAGCAAAATTCATTTTACATAAAGGTGAGACATCTAAGCCCGAGATTGCTAGTATTTTAGGAATTAGTATGCCAACGGTTTTGCAGAATATAAAAGAATTAATTGCTGATGAAATAGTTGAAGAGGTTGGAGAATATCAATCTACAGGTGGAAGAAAAGCAAAGGCACTATCTATTGTAGAGAAAGTGAAATATTCTGTTGGAATTGATATAACAGTTAATCATATTAGCTATGTAATGATTGATTTAAAAGGTAAAATGATTTTTAAAAATAGAATAAGAAAAATTTTCAATAATACACGTGATTATTATGAATTTTTAGCTAATAACTTAGAATTATTTGTTAGAGAATCTGAAGTAAGTGATAGCAAAATATTAGGAGTAGGTATTTCATTACCTGGTATCATTGATAAATCTAATAAAATGGTAATTAAATCTCATATACTAAATATGAGCAATGTGAGTCTGAAAAATATTAGTGAATTGATTAAGTATGACGTATGTTTTGAAAATGATGCCAATAGTGCAGCTATGGCTGAATTAAATTATTTAAATAGGAACGCAATTTATTTATCTCTTAGTAATACAGTTGGGGGATCTATCTATATTAGTAATG
Source organism: Clostridium gasigenes (assembly GCF_017348895.1). Taxonomy (NCBI): domain Bacteria; kingdom Bacillati; phylum Bacillota; class Clostridia; order Eubacteriales; family Clostridiaceae; genus Clostridium; species Clostridium gasigenes. The sequence goes on along the minus strand of NZ_CP071376.1, from coordinate 3,462,157 downwards.
AAATATATTTAGGAGATAATTATCGAAGTGCAGAATTTGGTCATATAATAATTAATCCAGAAGGAGAAAAATGTTACTGCGGAAAAAATGGATGTGTTGATACATATTGTTCAGCTAATGTGTTATCAAAATATACAGATTATAGCCTAGAAGAATTTTTTAAAAAGCTAGAATTAAAAGATGAAAAAATAGTAGAGGTTTGGGAAAAATATTTAGATTATCTAGCAATTACAGTTACGAACCTTAGGATGTCATTTGATTGTGATATTGTATTAGGTGGTTATGTAGGAGGGTATTTAAGTAAACATATTACAGAATTAAATAGAAAAGTATTAAAATATAACAAATTTGAAAACAATACTACTTATTTAAAGACATGTAAATTTGAAACAGAAACTTCTGCAATAGGAATAGCAATGAATTTTATAGAGCAATACTTTGAAAATTTAAATTAATAGTTAGAAAGACTTTTGTGAATGTAATCACAAGAGTCTTTTTTAATTTAAGGCACAATCAAATAAATACTAAAAAATCATAAAGTTATTATTGACAAATAAAAGGCTATGAGTGATAATGTAATTACTTTAATAAAACGTTTAATGAAAGTAATTAATAAACATCAATAAATCAAAGTGGAAAGGGGAAATTTATATGTTACAACAAGTTATGACTGCTCCAGGAGTTATTGAATTTAATGAAGTAGCAGTGCCAAAATTAAAAGAAAATCAAGTATTAGTAAAAATTATGAAAATAGGAATATGTGGATCAGATATTCATGTTTACAATGGAGAACATCCATTTACATCTTATCCTGTTACACAAGGACATGAAGTTTCAGGTGAAATATCAGAAATTGGAGTAGGGATTACAGAGCTTAAAATAGGTCAAAAAGTTACTATTCAACCACAAGTTGTATGTGGTGAATGTTATCCATGTCGACATGGAAAGTATAATCTTTGTGAAGATTTAAAGGTAATGGGATTTCAAACAACAGGTGTTGCCTCACATTATTTTGCAGTGAATGCAGCAAAAGTTACACCATTGCCAGATAATATGAATTTTGATGATGGAGCTATGATTGAACCATTAGCAGTTGCAGTACATGCAGTGAAAAAAGCTGGTGATGTATCAGGACTTAAAATAGTTGTATTAGGAGCTGGTCCTATTGGAAATCTTGTAGCACAAACAGCTAAGGGCATGGGAGCAGAAAGTGTAATGGTTACAGATGTAAGTGACTTGCGTTTAGAAAAATCAAAAGAATGTGGTGTTGAACATTGCATTAATACTAAGAAAATTGATTTAGGAGAAGCAATTATAAATGCTTTTGGACCAGATAAAGCAGATATTATTTATGATTGTGCAGGAAATAATATTACTATGGGTCAAGCTATTAAATATGCCAGAAAAGGAAGCACAATTATTTTAGTAGCTGTATTTGCAGGAATGGCTACAGTTGATTTAGCAGTTGCAAATGATCATGAATTAGATATAAAGAGTACTATGATGTATCGTAATGAGGATTATATAGATGCAATAAATCTAGTAAATAAAGAAAAGGTACAACTTATGCCTCTAGTTTCAAAACATTTTGAATTTGAGGATTATTTAGAAGCATACAAGTTTATTGACGCAAATAAAGAAACTACAATGAAAGTTATTATAAATGTACAAGAGTAGGAATAGTAGTTTCCTATGTACTATATGTAAAGGTTTTAACAATGTTAAAGTTGATTTTAGTTAAATATTTTGAGTAAAATAGGGAGGTATTAAAGTGGAGAATAAGGAAACAAATATTAAGGTACCTTTGATTAGTAAAATTGCATATGGTATGGGCGATGTTGGTTGCAATTTTAGTTGGATGTTTGTGGGTAACTTTTTAATGATATTTTATACAGATGTTTTTGGTATTAGTATGGGAGCTGTTGCAGGGTTAATGTTGTTTTCAAGGTTTTGGGATGCAATTAATGATCCAATTGTTGGTGCACTCACTGATAGAACAAATACAAAATGGGGCCGTTATAGGCCATGGTTACTTATAGCAGCACCACTTACAGCAATTATGCTTGTAATGACATTTTGGGCGCATCCTAACTGGTCAGATACAGCAAAAATTATTTATATGAGTACTACTTATTGTATATTAGTTCTTGGATATACATGCGTAAATATTCCTTATGGAACACTTTGTGGAGTTATGACTCAAGATATTGAAGAGCGAGCTAAAATTAATACTTCACGCTCTGTTAGTGCTATGATTGCTATTAGTGTTATTAACATTATAACAATCCCTTTGATGGGACAACTTGGTAGAGGTAATGAAAAAAGAGGCTATTTATTAATAGCTATAATATATGGTGGAATATTTGCACTGTGCCATATTTTTTGTTTTGCGAAGACTAAGGAAGTAGTCACAATTCCTAAAAAAGAAAAAATAGCAATTAAACTTCAATTGAAAACGATAACGCAAAATAAGCCTTATTTATTAGCTATTATAGGTCAATTTCTATTTGGATTTACCTTATATGGAAGAAATGCAGGTACCCTTTATTATTTTAAATATGTAGAAGGAAATGAAAGATTCTTTTCAACTTATTCAATGGCTATAATGATACCTGCTATTATTGGGGCCGCAGCATTTCAAATATTGTTTAAATGGACACATAATAAGGGAAGATCAGCTTCTATTCTAGCATTTGGGACAGGCATTAGTATGTTATCATTATATCTATTTAGTCCTGTTACCTCACCAACTGCTTTTTATATTGTCTCTGGGGTAACACAATTTTTATTTGCAGGATTTAACACAGCAATTTATGCAATTATTCCAGATTGTGTTGAATATGGTGAATGGAAGACCGGGATTAGAAATGATGGATTTCAATATGCGATTATTTCATTAGCAAACAAAGTTGGTATGGCAATTGGTACTGCTCTATTAGCAGCAGCTCTTAGTGGAAATGGATATGTAGCGAATATTGGGCAAAATAGCAAAGTATTAGGAGTTATGAAACATTCCTTTACAACTATTCCAGGGGTTGTGTGGATTATAACTGGTGTAGTATTATTATTCTATAATTTAAATAAAAAATCTTACAATAAAATAGTAGATGAAATTAAACAAAGAAAGATAAAAGATATGGGGAAGGGAGAGGAAAAACATGTATGATGTAGTTGCTTTAGGGGAGTTATTAATAGATTTCACTCCGAGCGGGAAAAGTGGTCAAAATAATAGTTTGTTTGAAGCAAATCCAGGAGGAGCACCCTGTAATGTGCTTTCGATGCTTTCGAAATGTAAAAAATCAACTGCATTTATAGGGAAAGTTGGAGATGATATATTTGGACATTTGTTAAAAGAAACTATTGGTGAATTAGGAATTGATAGTAGGGGACTTAAAATGTCTAGTGAAGTAAATACTACATTAGCTTTTGTTCAAATTGATGAAACTGGAGATAGAAATTTTGCATTCTATAGAAATCCTGGCGCTGATATGAAATTGACAGAAGGGGAAGTAGATGAATCTATAATAAAAGATACTAAAATATTTCATTTTGGTACGTTGTCAATGACACATGATGACGTTAGAAAAGCTACTAAAAAAGCAATTTCTATTGCAAAGGAAAATAGAATATTAATTTCTTTTGATCCAAATCTAAGAGAACCTCTTTGGAGAAATATGGAGGATGCTATTGAGCAAATGAAATTTGGATGCTCAGTTTGTGATATATTGAAAATTGAAGATAAAGAATTAGAAATTATTACTGGATATGAAAAAATTGATGATGGAGTAAAATCATTACAAGAACAATACGATATAAATCTTATAATGGTTACATCAGGGGCTTATGGAAGTAGAGCATATAGTAAAGATATGATGGTATTTAAGAAAGCATTTATTACTGATAAAACAGTAGATACAACTGGTGCAGGAGATACTTTCTGCGGAGCATGTTTATCTTATATTCTTGATAATGGATTAAAGAATCTTAATGAAGAAAAGTTAGGTAAAATGTTAACTTTTTCGAATGCAGCTGCATCTATTGTTACTACTCGAAAGGGAGCAATTAAATCTATGCCAGAAATTGAAGAAGTAGAGGAATATATCAAATCTTTTTAGTGGAGAAGAATTGTAAAGAGGATGCCTTTAATAAAGAGGCATCTTCTTTTATTTTGAAAGTTTATTGGATCATTACTATTTTTATATGATAATTCATATGTTTTAGATTTGCTAATAAGTATGATAATATATAAGTAGTAAAGAAAAGTAAATAATATAGAAATGATAATAAGACGGAGGGATAAGAATGTCTTTATTAATAAAAAATGGAACTGTAGTAACAGCTAGTGATATTTATAAAGGAGATATTTACATTGAAGATGGTGTTATAAAAGAAATTGGTATAAATATTATAAAAGATGCAGATGAAATAATAGATGCAAAAAATAAATATATAATTCCTGGGGGAGTAGATGTTCATACTCATTTAGATTTAGATGTAGGAATTGCTGTTGTAAATGATGATTTCTATACTGGTACAGTAGCAGCAGCTTGTGGGGGAACTACGACTATAATAGATCATATGGGTTTTGGACCTAAAGGCTGTAACTTGAAACATCAAGTTGAGGTTTATCATGGACATGCAGAGGGTAAATCTGTAATTGACTATAGCTTTCATGGGGTTATTCAACATGTAAACGATGATATCCTAGATGAGATGGAGGAGATAGTTGAAGATGAAGGAATATCTAGCTTCAAGCTTTATTTAACATATGATTATATGATTGATGATGAAAACGTATTGAGAGTATTAAATAAACTAAAAGACTTAAAAGGAATTACAACTGTTCATTGTGAAAACCATGGAAGTATAAAAATATTAAGGGAAGAGTATGTTAAAAGTGGATTAAAAAGTCCTATGTATCATCCTTTAAGTAGACCAGTTGAAAGTGAAGGAGAAGCTGTAAATAGAATGATAAATCTTGCAGCAATAGCTAAAGAGGCACCTCTTTATATAGTTCATTTATCATCAGCTTTAGGATTAGACTATATAAAGATGGCGAGAGAAAGAGGCCAAAAAGTATATTCAGAAACTTGTCCACAATATCTAATATTAGATGAAAGTAAATATAGTTTACCAAATAATGAGGGATTGAAATATATAATAAGTCCTCCATTAAGAGAAAAGAAAAATGGAGAAGCATTGTGGACGGGAATTAATGAAGGATATATACAAACAATAGCAACAGACCATTGTCCATTTGCTTTTAATAAAGAGAAACAAATGGGAAAAGATGATTTTACTAAGTGTCCAAATGGAGCACCAGGAATAGAAGAGCGGATTTCTCTTATTTTTTCAGAAGGGGTTATGAAAAATAGAATAAGTATAAATAAATTTGTAGATGTATGTTGCACAAAACCAGCTAAAATCTTTGGATTATATCCAAAGAAGGGAACTATACAAGTTGGGTCAGATGCAGATATAGTTATAATTGATCCAGATAAAGAAGTTACTATAACGAACTCTAAATTACATTCTAATGTAGATTATTCTGCATATGAAGGAATAAAAGTGAAGGGTTATCCTATATTAACTATTTCACGTGGTGAAATAATAGTTAGGGATAATAAATTTGTAGGGAAAAAGGGACGAGGTAAATTTATTAAAAGAGGAAAATCGGATTGGGATAATATATTGTAACTAAGTTATACAATTTAAAATGATGATAAATTTAAGAAATGTAGAAAGGAGATTTGGTATTAATAATAAACCAAATCTCTTTTATTTTGTGGAAGTTATTTTTAATTACTTGTATAAGGGTGTAATGCTATTTAAAATCATTCCAATAACTACGAGCATTAGTCCTATTAGTCCTATTAGTCCTATAGTTGTTGGGATTTTATCATGAAATATAAATACGCCTCCTAAAAGTGTAAATATTACCTCACCAGCTTGTGTTGATTCTATTACCGCTAACTTATTTATATCATTCCTTACTATATCAGTTGCTTTAAAAAATAGTATTGTAGCAATAATTCCTGAGAAAACTGCAACTATTAAAGACTGAATTATTTGGCCTTTACTTGGTAAACCAACAGTTAATACTCCAGAGATAGATATAATTATCCAAAAAGGCATACTACATAGTGTCATACCAAATACTCTTTGAAATGTATTAAATCTATTATCACAAATTTCCATCATTTTTCGATTGCCAAGTGGATAAGCAAATGAAGCTAAAACAACAGGTACAATACCTAAAAGTGTTTCTAAAAAAGATATATTTGTTGCTTCTTCAAACTGCATTGAAAATATACCTAATAAAATTATTGAAGACATTAGTAGAGATTTCTTAGGGATTTTATTTCTTGTTTTACATAATCCATTTTTAGTTTCAATATTTTTTGAAAATAATGGAGACATAAGTGCACCTGCAACTATAGTTATTTGCCAAGTCCCAGCAACTAACCATGAGGAACTATATACTGAAGCAAAACTTAAAGGAGCATAAAATAATCCAAAGCCTATTGTACTCCAAGTAATCCATTGAATAGGTCTTTTTACTATATCATTCAATACATCTAATAATTCATTTTTTATAATCATAATAATAAATAGAATAGGTAACATAAAAATATATCTTAGTGATGAACTCCAAAGCCAACTACCACCAGAAACATTCATTTGCTGATTAAGTATAAAGGTAAATGAAAAAAAGAATGAGGCTATTATTCCTAGTATAAATGCTTTTGTCATTATAAAACTCCTTGTATTTAAAATTATTTTTATAAAGAAAACAAAATCTGTATGTTATATTATACATATGTATGTTATATAGCACAATATGTAATTTACAGAAATAATAAATTAGTATAAAATAATTATATGATATAGAATGCAAAATCTATAAAAGATTATTAATAGTATGTGAATATAAAATTTAAATAAGATTAGGAATATAATTATATAAGGAGTTAAATAATGAAAAATTTAAATTTAATTATAGGTAATAAATTAAAAAGTATACGTAATGAAAGAAATTTAAGTTTAGATGAAGTGGCTAAGTTGACTGGTGTTAGCAAGGCAATGTTAGGGCAAATAGAAAGAGCACAATCAAATCCAACAGTGTCTACACTATGGAAAATTTCAACTGGATTAAAAGTATCCTTTTCATTTTTTGTTGATGAAAATCAAGATGATTTGAAAGTAATATATCAGAATGATATTAATCCAATAATAGAAGAAAATAATAAAATGAAGTTATATCCAATATTTCCATTTGATTCAAATAAAGGTTTTGAAATATTTACTATAGAGTTAGGACCAGGTTGTAACCATATATCTACTCCCCATAATGATGGAGTTGAAGAGTATATTATAGTTACTGAAGGTGAAATTGAGATAACTATAAATGATAAAAAGTTTATACTACAAAAAGGTAATTCTATTAGATTTATGGCTAATAAGCCACATTCATATAAAAATATAAATCAAGATATTTCAGTATTCCAAAATATAATATTTTATTTTAAATAAACTAAAAGATGGCAAGCATATTTTCAAGACTGAGGATATCTATTTCAATGATACTAAAATTATTGAAATAGATATCCTTTTTATTATTATCCTTAAAAAATAATATATTTACAAAAATATACATTAAAGCTATAATAAGGTGTAAACGTATAGTGGGTGGAAGTAATTATATTAATTAAATAAAAATAGGGAATTGTAGAGAGGTATAGCTATGGGGAGAAGAAGTAGAGGAAAAGCTTTTATATCAACAGCAATTATAGTAGTTATAATATTAAATACAAGTATGTCTGTACTTGCAACACCTAATGAGGAAGTAATTGAAAATCAAAAGAAATATACTGTATTAACTGAAACTATTGATAAAACACAAGGAGAAGTATATAGGCTTAATACAGAAATAGAAAAACTTACTGAAGTTATAAAAAAGAACGTAGAAGAGTTAAAAGTAATTTCTAATGAAGTGGAAGTTTCTAAAAAAGAAATGAAATATAGAGAAGATGAAATAAAAAAGCAAGAGGATATGTTAGCTAAAAGGATAAGAGAACTTTATAAATCGGGAGGTCAAAATAATTTAATATTGGTTTTATTAAAGTCAGAAGGAATTACAGATTTAATTTCTAAAGTTTATACTGTTGGTAAAATAGTTGATTTAGATAAAAAAATAGTAAATGAGCTTAATGATAATCAAGAAAAATTAGAAAAAAGTGTAAAGGAATCAGAGAAAAAAATTAGTGATAGTGCTACTGTAACGGAAAGTAATAAAAAAGCACTAGAAGAATTAGAAAATAAAAAGAAGGAACAGGTATTACTAATATCTAAAATATTATTAGAGAAAAGTAAATTTGATACTGAATATTTAGCTGTAAGTGAAATAAAAATAATAGAACCCCAATTAAAAATTCTAAAAGAGTCTAATTCATTAGAAGAATTACATGGTGCCATAGTACAACTAATAAATATTAGAGATAAACAATTAAAAAGTTTAAATTCAATAGAGCAAATTAATAAAAGTATTATTGAAGTTACAAAAAGAGTTAGTGGGTTAGAACAATATTTAAAAGATAAAGGAACAAATTTAAATTCTGGAGTGTTATCAGGAAGTTTAATAGTTAGCTATGCATATCAATTTTTAGGAAAACCATATGTAGTTGCTGGTAATGGCCCTGATGAGTTTGATTGTTCAGGTTTTACAAGATATGTGTACAACAATACTGTTGGTATAGATATTACAAGAACCACATATACACAAATTAAACAAGGAAAATCTATATCATTAAGTGAATTGCAATTAGGTGATTTAGTATTTATGTATGGGGTTGATCATGTAGGAATATATGTTGGCGGGGGATGTTATATACATGCACCACAACCAGGAGAAACTATTAAAGTATCTCAAATTACATCTTTTACAGAAGGTAGAAGAATTAGTTTTAATTAGATAAGATTAGATTAACAAATGGCTGACTTCGACTTTTTAAGGATATCTATTAATGGTACTAAAACCATTTAAATAGATATCCTTTTTTTTTATCCTTAAAAATAACAGCATTTTAAAAAAAAATATAAATACACATGTCCTTCACACGTTGACAGAATGAACTTTATAATATAATATATCCGTATAGTAGTATTATCAATAAAAAATGTTTTTTATTGATATATTACTAACTAAGTAGGTAGTATATTAAATATTTTTTAAAAAAACATTAATTATTTTAAAATACATATAAAATGAAAAGATACATATTATTACAACGTTATACACAAAAACGCATTTTTAGATTAAATATTTTTTAATTGGGTAAAATTAAATTAACATAGGAGGACTATTTTTATGAAAAGAAAAATTTCTTTGTTTTTGGTACTAGTTATATCAACTTCTTTAGCAATGGTAGGTTGTAGTTCTAAATCTGATTCAAAAGCCAGAGTGGATACCGATTTGGTGAAAATCGGAGTATTTGAACCAATGACAGGTGCTAATTCGGCTGGAGGTCAGCTGGAAGTGGAAGGAGTAAAACTTGCAAATAGACTTTATCCAACTGTTCTTGGTAAAAAGGTAGAATTAGTTTTTGTAGATAATAAGTCTGATAAAGTTGAAGCCGCCAATGCAGCTTCAAACCTTGTAGAAAAAGAAAAGGTTAATGCTATTATAGGAAGCTCGGGAAGTGGAAATTCTATGGCTGCAGGCGATATTGTTATGGAAGCTAAGGTTCCAGTAGTAGGGGCTACTTGTACAAACCCTCTAGTAACTGTAGGAAATGATTATTACTTTAGAGTTTGCTTCATAGATCCTTTTCAAGGGACTGTTATGGCAAAGTATGCCGCTGAAAAATTAAAAGCTAAGAGGGTAGCACTTCTTCAAGAAGTTTCTAGTGACTATTCTGTGGGTATATGCAAATTCTTTACTGATGCCTTTGAAAAGATTACAGGAAATAAAAATGCTATTGTAGCTAAATCTAACTACAATACAGGCGACCAAGATTTCACAGCTCAGCTTACAAATATAAACAGCAAAAATCCAGATGTAATATTTGCTCCGGGTAACGTTTCAGAAGGAGCCTTAATAATAAAACAAGCAAGACAACTTGGTATAACAACTCCTATTATAGGAGGCGATACTTGGGAAACACCAGAATTTATAGATATAGGTCAAGAAGCAGTAGAAGGTACAGTTTTTTCAACTTTCTTTGCTAGTGAAATTACTATAACTGAAGAATCAAAGACCTTTCTTGATGAATATAGAAAAGAATATAAAAAGGAGCCTTCATCAGCTACAGCTTTAGCTTATGATGCTTACTTAGTAATATTAGATGCAATAAAAAGAGCTAACTCTACAGATCCAGTGAAGATAAGAGATGAAATCGCAAAAACTAAAAACTTTCATGGTGCGGCGGGGATGATTACCATAGATGAAAATAATAATGCCGTAAAAGATGCAGTTTTAAAGATAGTTAAAGATGGTAAATTTACTTATCTTGATACTATAAAACCAGAAGAAAAATAAATTAGGTGGTGAAGATATGACTTTAATTACATTCATGCAACATTTAACAAATGGAATTTCACTAGGAAGTTTATATGCTCTTATAGCTATAGGTTATACGATGGTATACGGAATATTAAAACTTATAAACTTTGCTCATGGAGATATTTTTATGATGGCGGCTTACTTCGCATTTTTCGGAGTAACTACATTCAATCTTCCTTGGTACTTTGCTTTTATAATAGCGATAGCAATAACCGCAGTTATTGGAATGACAATTGAATTTACATCGTACAGACCACTTAGAAATGCACCAAAAATTTCTATCTTAATTTCGGCTATTGGTGTTTCCTTCTTACTTGAAAATTTAGCAGTTGTTTTATTTGGAGGAAGGCCAAAAGCATTTCCAACTCCAAAAATATTTACAGATGTAGTGGTTATAGGTGGGGTTTCTATTCAAAATCTTACTTTTATAATTCCTATAGTAACAGTAATATTATTATTTGCTCTATTACATTTAGTTAATAAGACAAACGTTGGTATGGCTATGAGAGCAGTGTCTAAAGATGTTGAAATAGCAAGCCTTATGGGTATAAAGGTAAATAGAATAATCTCTTTTACTTTTGCCATAGGATCAATGCTAGCAGCTGTAGGTGCGATTATGTGGTCTAGTAAATATCCGCAAATAGTTCCTCTTATGGGAATGATTCCTGGGTTGAAATGCTTTATAGCTGCGGTTATAGGCGGTATAGGTGATATCAAAGGAGCCGTTATCGGAGGTTTTATTCTGGGTATAGGGGAAATTATGTTAGTTGCTTTTCTTCCAACATTAACTGGATATAGAGATGCGTTTGCTTTCGTACTTTTAATAGTAATATTATTATTCAAACCCACAGGAATAATGGGCAAAAATCTAACAGAGAAGGTGTAAAATATGAAAGAGAAAAATAAAATTTTTAATATAGTTCTTATTGCAATTATATTCCTAATCTTAATAGCTGCAAATAATAGCTTAGATTCTTACAAAATTAGAATTTTAAATTTATGTGCAATATATATAGTTCTTGGACTTAGTATGAATTTAATAAATGGATTCACCGGTTTATTTTCATTAGGACATGCTGGGTTTATAGCAATAGGTGCCTATACATCAGCACTTCTTACTATGTCAGAAAAAGTTAAAAATCAGAATTTTTTTATGGAACCTTTAATGGCTCCATTAAATCATATATCAATGCCATTTCTTCCATCATTAATTTTAGCAGGACTTGTTTCTGCAGGAATAGCATTTTTAATAGCTGCGCCTGCTTTAAGACTTAAAGGAGATTACTTAGCTATTGCTACTCTAGGTTTTGCAGAAATTATAAGAATAGTTCTTAATAATGCTCAGACACTAACTAATGGTGCTTTAGGACTAAGAGGTATTCCACATAAAACTAATTTATATTGGACTTTTGGAATAGCAATTGTAACTATAATAATTCTTGTTTCACTTATAAATAGTTCTTACGGAAGAGCTTTAAAAGCCATAAGAGAAGATGAAATTGCAGCTCAAAGTATGGGTATAAATCTTTTTAAACATAAAACTATAGCTTTTATTACAGGTGCTTTCTTTGCAGGTGTAGGTGGTGGGCTTTTAGGAAATTTAATTGGTACTATAGACCCTAATATGTTTAAATTCGTTTTTACTTTCAATATACTTCTTATAATAGTTATTGGAGGTATGGGAAGTGTTACTGGTACAGTAATTTCAGCTTTTTTTGTAACAATTTTAGGCGAGGTTTTAAGATTTTTAGATATGGAAAAGCAATTTGGTATTGGATTTTTAAGTTTCAAAGGTGTACCAGGACTTAGAATGGTTGTTTTTTCAGTTTTACTTATGATTATAGTATTGTTCTTTAGAAATGGACTTATGGGAACAAAAGAACTTACCTGGAAATCAATAGCTAAAATTTTCAATAAAAACTCTCTAGAAAAAGGGGTGGAATAAGGAATGGCATTACTAAAGATAGAAAATGCAATGATGCAATTTGGAGGTCTTACTGCTGTAAAAGATTTTAATCTTGAAATTAATGAAGGTGAGATAGTTTCTTTAATTGGGCCTAATGGAGCTGGTAAAACTACAGCTTTTAATATGATAACAAATGTTTATACACCTACGAAAGGAAAAATTACTTTTAACAATACAGATATTACTGGAATGAGACAGGATCTTATAACCAAAACAGGAATAGCTAGAACTTTTCAAAATATAAGACTTTTTAAAGATTTAAGCGTACTTGATAATGTATTGATTGGAAACCATGTTCATATTAAATCCAATTTTATTGAAGCTATATTAAAGATACCTAAGTATAAGAGAGAAGAAAAGGAAATGCTTGAAAAATCCCTTTCTCTTTTAGAAGAATTAGGACTTAAAGATGTAATAAACGAAAAGGCTGGTTCTCTTCCTTATGGTAAACAGAGAAAACTTGAAATAGCAAGAGCTCTTGCAACAAACCCTAAGATTCTTCTTCTTGATGAACCAGCTGCTGGTATGAATCCTACAGAAACAGATGAACTTACAGCTTTTATTAAGGAAATTAAAGAAAAATTCAATTTATCTATATTTATGATAGAGCATCATATGAATATGGTCATGAGTTTATCAGACAAAATACAGGTGTTTGAATATGGGATTACTATAGCTGAAGGTACTCCTTCTGAAATACAAAATGATAAAAGGGTTATAGATGCATATTTGGGGGTGACTGAAGATGATTAAAATAGATGATTTAGTAGTATCCTATGGTGGAATAGAGGCTTTGAAAGGTATAAGTTTAGAAGTGCCAAGTGGAAAAATAGTAACTCTAGTTGGATCTAATGGAGCAGGGAAAAGTACTACATTAAAAGCTATAGTAGGTCTTGTCAAACCTAAAAGCGGTAGTATAAATTATGAAGGTATAGATCTAACAAAACTTAATACTGAGGATATGGTTAAAAAAGGTATAGCCTTAGTTCCAGAAGGAAGAAGAGTTTTTGCAGACCTTACAGTACTGGAAAACTTAAAAATAGGTGCTTATTCACGAAAAGATAAAACGGGGATAGCGGAGGATTTAGAAAAAATATATTCACTTTTTCCTAGATTAAAAGAAAGAAATTGGCAAGCGGCAGGTACTCTTTCAGGTGGAGAGCAACAGATGCTTGCTATAGGCAGAGCTCTTATGTCAAGACCTAAGTTAATAATGATGGATGAACCTTCTTTAGGGCTTGCGCCTATAATTGTAAAAGAATTATTTGGAATTATAAAGAAAATTAATAAAGAGGGTATGACAGTTCTTTTAATAGAACAAAATGCTAATGCAGCTTTAAAAATAGCTGATATAGGTTATATTATGGAAACTGGAAAGATAATATTAAAGGGTGAGGGTAAGGACTTGGTTAATAATGAAGAAATTAAAAAAGCTTACCTTGGTGACTTACTGTAATATAGAGACTGTAATAAGATTTGAGTTTATACAAATCTTGTTACAGTTTTTTTTATAATTGATTACTATGAAATATGGGGTAAAATGGTTGATTTTCAAGTATGAGGATTATTATTAGTTTAGAGATTATTAATTATAGTAAGTACAAATTAAATGAAAATTGGGTTATCACTTAGGGATAACTATATAAAGATTTAGAAAAAAAGTGAAGACAGAGAAGAGTTTTCAAAGTATAATGATAATAAACTTGTTTAATAGTGATTGTACTATAATCCTTTATCTTGGGATTGTTTGGGGAAATAGATACATAATTATTAGGAGTTGCAAAAAAAGCAACAGTTAGGAGATCTTATGAACAAAACTATAGAAGAAATATTTAATGGTATTAAGCATAATGAGGGTAGATTACCCAAAGAAGAATTACAAGAGTTAATAAGAAGAGAAGATGAAACAAGAGTTTTCTTAATAGATTATATGGAAGACTTTAAAAAGGATTATAAAGTAGCACTAGAGGATATGTCATACTTTGGTCACATATATGCAACATATTTACTAGCTCAATTTAAAGAAAAGAAATTTTATGACATATATTTAGATATATTAGAATTACCAGATAATGAAGCAATGGCTTTATATGATGATGGTATTAAAGAACATGGTGGCAATATTATTGCTTCAGTTTATAATGGAGACGATACTAGATTAATTGAAATGATACAAAGTGATAATGTGTCTAAAGAAATTAAGTATGCAGTAAAGAATGCCTTTGAAATAATACAAAGTGCTAATCCTAGATATATAGACAATATTTTTGATGAAATAGTTAATTGGGAATGTTTTAAAGGAGAAGAAGAAAGAAAAGAAAAAGCAGAATCAGAAAAAGAAGAAGAAGATTCTTTAAACAATTTAATAGCAAGTGAACTAAAAAAGGGACTTAACGACTTTATAATGAAAAATTCAGTTGAAATAGGTAGAAATGATTCATGCAGCTGTGGAAGTGGTAAGAAATATAAAAAATGTTGTGGTAAATAAGAAGGTATAAATTCCAAAAGAAAAATAATGTTTTAGGGGCGATTATATTGAATAAAATTATTGACTTAAATAAGATTAAAACTACTGCAGAAAATTACTATCGGAATGGAGATTTTTTTTGTTCTGAAGCCATAGTAAAGACAATCAAAGATGAATTTGGTCTATCTATATCTGATGATATTATTGCAATGGCTTCAGGTTTCCCAATAGGCATAGGTGGCTCTGGTTGTACATGCGGTGCAGTTGTAGGTGGTGTCATGGCAATAGGATTATTCTTTGGTAGAAATGAACCAAAAGATACAAAAGTTAATAAGGCTATGGAGTTATCTAAAGAATTGCATGATATTTTTAAAGAGAGACATAAGTTTTTATGCTGTAGGGTTTTAACAAAAGGTATGACACTTGGTTCTGAGGAACATATGGAACAATGTATTTATTTTACTGGTGAAGTAGCAGAGGAAGCAGCAAAAATTATAGTAAGGGAATTAAATTTGGAAATTAAATAATAAAGATTAAATGAATCCACTAGAAAAAAATCTAGTGGATTTATTTTTATGTTTAGATGAAATGAAGTTGGATAGTATCGATGAAGCTATTATAAGCACAAATTTTAAGAGAAGGTAATAGTATAGTAGTAATAATTTTATGAAAACTACTATTGGAGGGTAAATTATGTGGAATGAAAACAAATGTATAGAACTAAAAGCTAATAAGAATTTTGATCAAAGTATTGTAGAAATTAAAAAAATAAATAATGATACTAAATATCCAGTAAACTTATATTCATATTTTGTAGGTAAAAATCCATATACATCTTTTAATGCTTCTAGCAAATATCCAAGTATTGAATCTTCTGTATTTATAGGACCATTTTCTACTATTATAGGAGATGTTACTATAAATAAACATGTCTTTATAGCTTGTAATGTAACTATTAGAGCAGATGAGGGAACACCATTTTATATTGGGTCAAACTCTAATATTCAAGATGGAGTAATATTTCATGGGCTAAAGAATAATCAATTTATTGTAAATAAAAAAAAATATTCCATTTATGTTGGTAACAACACTTCCATTGCTCATGGTGCTTTAATTCATGGTCCTTGTATTGTGGGGAATAATGTTTTTGTTGGATTTAATTCTTTAGTTTTTAATTCTATAGTAGAGGATGGATGTTATATATCTTCAAACGCTACTGTAAGTGATGGAGTAAGGATAAAAGCAAATAAATTTGTTCCAACGGGAGCATTAATAGATACTCAGGCAAAAGCTGATGATTTAGACAATGTACCAAAGGATAGTTCTGATTTTGCAAAAAAAGTAGTAAAGGTTAATGTAGAGCTTGAATCGAGCTATTCTCTAATGTTTGGTGATGTTAAATGCAGTTGTGGGTTATGCTGTAATAGTAAAAGATTAGAGTATAATTAGCATCCATCAATTAGCAAACATCTTTTTATTGCTAAAGGAGGGGTTGCTAGCACCACGGAGTTTGAACTTAATTTTATTTTGAAAAATATTTATTAGAGCATATATTAAATTAAAAATAAATATCTATTGCAAAAATTTACCGGTATTTGTATAATTAAATGATTGCTGATGTATATGTATGTATAAATAACTTAAAATACGAATATACCCATTCTATATATTATTAAATTATTATTTAAGGAGGTATTTATTGAAATGATATATGCAGTTAAAGGAAATATTATTTTTACTAAGACTTTAGATAAATTCAATATATTTGTAAACGGATACATCGTTGTAGAGGATAGATTAGTAAGAGGAGTTTATGAATCTCTTCCTGAAGAATTTAATAAGATAGATGTAATAGATTATGGTAATTCACTTATTATACCAGGTTTTTCAGATTTACACACACATGCACCACAATTTGCAAATATGGGTTTAGGACTTGATAAGGAATTAATGCCTTGGCTTGAAACCTACACATTCCCAGAGGAAGCTAAATTCTCAGATATTAGTTATGCTAAAAGGGTATATTCTGCTTTTATAAGGGAATTATGGAAGTTTGGGACTACAAGATCTGTTGTATTTGCTACTATTCATAAGGAGTCTACAGCATTATTAATGGATTTATTTGCAGATGCAGGGTTAGGTGCATATGTAGGAAAGGTAAATATGAATAGGAATTCACCAGAATTTCTAACAGAGACATTAGAGGATTCTATTGAGGATACAAAATATCTATTAGAAGAATACTGTAATAAGTACCCACTTGTTAAACCAATAATTACACCAAGATTCGTTCCAACTTGTAGTTTTGATCTTTTAAAAAATCTTGGAGCATTAGCTAAGGAATATAATATTCCTGTACAATCTCATCTATGTGAAAATTATAGTGAAATTAGCTTTGTTAAACAATTGCATCCTGAATTTGATAATTATGCGAATGTATATGACGCAGCTGGATTATTTGGAGATATGCCAACTGTAATGGCTCACTGTGTTTTAGTAGATGAAGATGAAATAGAACTAATGGCAAGAAAAAAGGTTTTTGTTGCTCATAGCCCAAATTCTAATAGCAATTTATCAAGTGGTATAGCTCCTATAAGAAGATTAATAAAAAGAGGAGTGCCTGTTGGGTTAGCAACTGATGTATCAGCAGGTCATAGCTTATCAATTACTAACGTAATGGTTAATGCGGCACAAGCATCAAATATAAAATGGCTTGAGAGCAATAAAGTAGACAAGTCTCTTAGTACTGTAGAACTATTTTATCTTGCAACAAAAGGCGGGGGAGAATTTTTTGGAAAAGTAGGAAGTTTTGAAGAAGGATATGAGTTTGATGCTTTAGTTATTGATGATAGTAATTTATCAATATTTAAACCTTTATCAATAGAGGAAAGATTGCAGAAGTTCATCTATACTGGAGATGATAGAAATATTAAAGAAAGATATGTTTCAGGTAAAAAAGTAGAAGAACCAAAGTGTTATTAAAATTGTACCGATACACTTGAAAAATCCTCAATATACTATATTATTATATTAATAGTAAGTGCACTTATAAGAAATTATAAATGAATTGAGGGATGTATAATGAATAGTAATAATATTAAAAATTTAGTGCTAAACAGTCTATTTATAGCATTAGTTTATGTGGCAACAAGATTTATAAATATACCTGGACCAACTCCAGGAGGATTATTTCATTTAGGAAATGTTATGTTTTTTACCATAGCAATTGTTTTTGGTAAAAAGGCAGGGGCAATATCAGGAGGAGTTGGTATGGCACTTTTTGATTTAACAAGCCCTTATGCTATATGGGCCCCTTTTACTTTAGTTATTAGGATGGCAATGGGTTATATAATAGGAGCTGCAGCAGAAAAATTTCAAAAAAAGAAAGTTTATAATATAGTAAGTATTTTAGTTGGAATAACTGTAGCCACATTAGTTATGATTGTTGGATATTATATATCAGAAGTTATACTATATCATAATTTTATAACTCCATTACAATCAGTTTGGGGAAATTTTATGCAAAGCGTTGTAGGGACTGTTATAGGAGTACCTTTTTCAGTAACATTAAAAGCAGCCTTAAAAAAAGCAAATGTTAATATATATCTTGAAGATAAAAGAATATCAATTAAATAGGAGGAGCTATGGCAAAAATATTAATGACACCAGGGCCTACTTATATACATGAAGATGTAAGAGAGGCATTAAGAAAGCAAATAACAAATCCTGATTTAGATATTGATTTCTTTGAATTTTATAAATCTTTATGTAGCAAGATAGGTGAAGTGTTAAAAACAGATAATGAGATAATAATATTATCAGGAGAAGGAATATTAGGACTTGAAGCATCTATAGCTTCATTAGTTGAACCTTCAGATAAGGTTTTATGTATTGAAAATGGTATTTACGGTTATGGGTTTGGAGATTTTGTAAAACTTTTTGGCGGTAAGGTTAATTATTGCTCCTCTGATAGAAGAGAAGGAATAAATATTCAAGTTTTAAGAGAATATCTTAAGGAAAATCATGATTTTAAAGTTGCTACAGTAGTACATTGTGAAACACCTTCTGGTATAACTAATCCAGTAAAAGAAGTTGTTTCACTTTTAAATGAATATGGAATAATTTCAATAGTAGATTCTGTTTCTAGTATTGGTGGTGAAGAACTTTATGTTGATGAATGGGGAATAGATGTTGCCATAGGTGCATCTCAAAAATGTATTTCAGCACCCCCAGGATTAACATTTCTTTCATTAAGTAATAGAGCAAAGGAAAAAATGTATAATAGAAAAAGTAATATACCGGGATTTTATAATAATTTAACTATATGGAAGGATTGGTACGAGAAAAAATGGTTTCCATACACTCAACCAATTAGTGATTTGTATGCATTAGATGTAGCAATTGATAGAGTATTGAATAATAAAGAATTTTTAAAGATTCATGCAGACATAGCTACATCCTTAAGATCTACAATAAAAGAAGCTGGTTTAGAATTATATCCTAAAAGTTTTTATTCTAACACAGTAACTTCAGTAGTAGTGCCAGAGGGTATTTCTTTTAATGAAATATTCAAATCTTTAAACAATGAATATAATATCTTAATAGGTGGAGGATTTGATTTCTTAGAAAATAAAATATTTAGAATAGGACATATGGGTGAAAATTGTAATATAAATAATATAATTATTACATTAAAAGCTTTAGATGAAATTTTTTTAAGTAGTGGAATATATCTAAAAAAATCATTGGATGAATCATTTACAAATAATTACTTGCGCAGATTGGCACTCTAGAAGAAATAAAGAATAAAAATAGACCTTAAAAGGCCTATTTTTTTTATCTATTTATTTTGGCTTAAATCAAATATCTATAATATGCATTTGATTATTATTTACTGAGAAATATTTACTTTAAATATTTTTTTTTAAATTCTAGATATCCATTTTTTCTTAATTGGCAAGCGGGGCATTCACCACAACCGGTACTTATTATTCCGTTGTAACAAGTCAAAGTTTCTTTTTTAACAATATCAAGCACTCCTAAATCATTTGCCATTTTCCAAGTTTCTGCTTTGTTGATCCACATTAATGGAGTAAGAATATCAAACTCATAACCCATAGCTAAGGTTAATGTAACATTTAATGATTTTATGAATACGTCTCTACAGTCTGGATATCCACTAAAATCACTTTGAGAAACACCTGTTATTATAGTATTTATTTCTCTTTGCTTTGCAAATATTGCAACAAAGGTTAAAAACAACAGGTTTCTTCCATCTACAAATGAATTTGGTGTTCCTTCTTTAGGAGCATCCTTATCAACCTCTATATCTTGTCTAGTTAATGAATTAGGTGCTAGCTGATTTAATAAAGCTAAATCTAAAATATGATGCTCGACATTATGTTTTTTACATATGGCTTTTGCACACTCTAATTCTAGCTTATGTTTTTGATTATAATCAAAGGACACTGCGATAACTTCTTTAAACCTCTCTTTTGCCCAAAATAAACAGGTTGTGCTGTCTTGACCGCCACTAAATACTACTACTGCTTTTTCTTTATTCATAATCTATACCATCCTTATTATAATTTTAAATTATTTTCTATAAAGCATCATTAAGTTATTATTAAAAATTTGATCAGTATTAAATCTTCCTCTTAAAGTTGTTGATACTGTTTTAGTACCGGGCTTTTGTATTCCTCTAGTACTCATGCAACCATGTTCACCTTCTATAATAACAGCTACATCTTCTGAACAAGTTACTTTTTGCATAATGTATGCTATGTCAGTTCCTATTCTTTCTTGAAGTTGTAGTTTTCTACCTACCATATCAGCTATTCTAGCTATTTTACTAAGACCAATAACTTTTCCATTAGGGATATAGGCTACTGAAACCTTCATATTATACATAAGTGCTAGATGATGTTCGCAGTGGCTAAAGATTTCTATATCCTTCATAAAAACTATATCATTAGGATTGCCTTTTACAGATAAATCATCTTCAAAAGTTGTATTAAACATAGTTACAATTTCATCATTAGAATAGTTCATACCCTTAAATAAGTCCTCATACATTTTAGCTACACGCTTAGGAGTATCCTGAAGACCTTCTCTATCTGGATTATCACCTAAAGCTATTAAAATACCTCTTATATGTTCTTCTATTGCTTTTGTATCAATTGCCATTTGTTATACACCTCTCTTGTTTTTATCCCATATGATTTTATGAATTTGTATTTGTAAATTCACGTTATTCATATTGTTATCTTTCATAAAGTCTACCATATCACTTATATTAATTTTACCAAATACAGGGCTAATATATACGCTAGCTTTATCTATTAGGTTATATTTATCTATTATATATTTAGATTTACTTAAATCGTCTAAGCTACCACATACAAATTTAACCGTATCATTTTTAGTTAAATACTCAAAGTTAGCTAGGGCCATTTTATCCTCCATATTACTTGAAGGAAGCTTATAATCCATAGTAAAGCTTGGGGGATTTTTTATATTGCAGAACTTATTTATAAGTACACTTCCATTAGTTTCTATTTCAACACTAAGTTCAGCATCTTTAGATAAAACCTCTAATAACTCTAGTATTCCATTTTGAAGAAGAGGCTCTCCACCAGTTAAGGTTATATTCTTAACCTTTGTGGATTTTATATATTCATATATATCCATAGAGGACATTGAATCATAAGAAACATTTTTTTCGTTTGCCCAAGTGGTGTCGCAATAGCTACAGTTTAAATTACAACCTGCAAATCTTATAAATATCGCTAATTGCCCACAAAGGCGACCTTCTCCATTAATACTAACAAATTTTTCAACTACCTTAAAATCCATTTTAATTAGCCTCACTTTCTTCATATACAGCGCTATTAGTAGGGGTTTCATAAACTGTAGCTCTTTTTACGTTATAGCCTTTATCTTTCATTGTGTTAAAGAAAAATGCTGCAAAGTTTTCAGCTGTAGGCCTAAAATTAACTTCTATTGTTTTAAAACCATCTTTATTTATACAACTTAAAGTTTCTTCTCTCATAGTGTCTTTTTCTATAATTAACGCATGATCATAATAATCCGCCATAGACTTAACATCTTTTTTCAAATCTCCAAAGTCTATTACCATACCATCAAGTTGTCCACCTTTTACTAAGGTTTCTGATTGTACTTCAATTTCAACCTTCCATCTGTGTCCGTGAATATTTCCACATTTACCTTCATAGTTAGACAGGAAATGTGCGCTATCAAAGCTATGTTCTGCTTTTAAAATATACATTATTATTCCTCCAAATTTAGTTTAAAACAGTAAGAGCTATAAAGAAATATACTAGAAAATTGGGCTATCATTTTTTTGAAAGTGGCTTATATTGTTAGTAGGTGAAGAAGAGTTGAAGCCATAATAGCAACAACCGATTGCTCCATTAAACTGAGGCTCTCCAACTGATACTAGTTCTTCATAATCATTTTTAAGATATTTTTTTATTGCAGAATTATTAGCAACACCACCAGTTATAATTAATTTTTTGCCTTTAAATTTATTTAAAAGAGGGTGTAGCCTTCTATAAAGAGAGTAGTTAACACCAGCACAAAGACTTTCGATACTAGCGCCCTCAGCTATTTTTCCAATTAATTCTGATTCAGAAAATACTGCACAAGTTGAATTTAGTGTTACAGGATTTTCAGAGTACTTACTCATATGATCAAGAGATATTTCAAGCACATTTGCCATGTTTTCTAAATATCTTCCACAAGAGGCAGCACATTTTTCATTAAGTTCTAAATCAGTAGTAAGTCCTTTTTCCACTTTAATAACCTTAACATCTTGGCCACCTACATCTAAAAGTATAAAATCTTTTAATGAAGTTTGATAAATAGCTCCATAAACATGAGCTTTTAGCTCATTTATAGGTTTAAAAAGCTTTAAATCAGTATTGTTTTTTCCATAACCTGTAGATATTGCTTTATCAATTTGACCTATATTAAGCTTTTCTAAATCTACTATTATTTTACCATCAAAGCTACAGTAATCTCTGTAAAAACTCATGGTACTTATTTTTTCCTTTTGTATTATATTATTATCTTCCATTAAAACAATTTTAACTTCTCGGCTTCCGAGGTCTATACCTAATACTCGCATTTTTCACTCTCCTTTAAATCTAATAGCATATCAAGAAAAGCTTCTAATCTAAGTTTAGTTCGTGCATCTAATGTATTTAGTTTATCGCCTTCAATATTTAATATTGGAATATCTAACGACTGCTTTAATACTATATCTTCAATTGCTCTGTAGCAAAAAGCTTGAGTATAGTGAATTATACCATCTAATTTCCTGTCTTTAATTTGCTTTTTCAATTCTTTAATTCTAAATTCAGTATTATAAGGATAAGTGTAATCATAATACTGCTCAAATATATCTAAAGCTTTATCTGCTCTTGGAAAAGCAAATTCTCTTTGGACCTCATTATATACAAAATGAGAATTTAGGTTTTCAACAAATTCGTATATATCAGAAGTCATAGGAGGAACACCTATATAGCCTAATCTTAGCTTTTTATTTAGGGGTTCTCTTTTTTCAATTGTCTCAATAGCTAGTTTTAGGCTAGCTTCAAAAGAATTTATGTCGCAATTAAAGTCACTTAAGCTTACCTGAAATAGATGATTTTCAAAGCCAGTAGCCTTGTTATGTACATATGTAAGCTCATCAAGTTCTTTAGCTAGTTTTCTAATATCATTTAGTCTTTTTCTAACAACTTCAACATTCTCTAGGCTAACATTGAATATATCCATAAATTTTCTTATTTCAACTTCTACGTCTTCCTTTTTATGACTTTGTGGAAATGAAAATGGATAAACAGTAATTCCTTTTAAATTAAGAACTTCAATAAGAGCTTTTGTATTAGAACAGTCACCCTCAATAACTCCAACTATTTCTTTAATATTATTTTCTAAACATGCTCCGTAGATGCCCTTTATCCAAGCACATAGGCTCTTAGGAAAACCATCTCTTTCAGCTATATCTATATATTTTGAATAATCTGAAGAGGTTATAAAAACATTATTTAGATCTACTGGTTCATATCCAGCTGCAATAAGAACCTCTACTGGGACTGTGGTTGTTAATCCTATTTTTTTCATTATTAAGCCTCCATACATTTATGAAGGGCAGAAACTATATAGTAATAAAGTGTTTTTTTGCAAATAAAAAAGGGCATAAACAGCCCTAGAAGAAAAAAACTACTTAAAATCCGTAGTTGTGCCCTAGTTTTGTTTATAGACAGGATGGTTACGAACTGTCTTCAATATTCTTTTTGTAAAAATAGTTTACTTTATGTTATTAAATAAGTCAATTGGAATTCAATTACAAATTAAAGATATATTTATTGGTAATAACCTAAATCAGTTTTAGAGGGATTACCTAACTTCACGGTAATTAATAAAAAAAGCACCGGGATATGTGATTATTCCCTGGTGCAAATATAGGTATATATATTTGTTTTAATCTCTAAGTAGTTGTTTTACATAAGTAGGTAATGAAAAACAGCCTATATGTAAATCTGTATTATAATATTTAGTAGTTAAATTTAAAGCATTCCATCTAGTAGCATCAAAGTCTTTTAGTGGATGAAGATTTTTTGATGCAAAGCAGAACATCCAATGACCAGATGGATAAGTTGGCATATGGTATTGGTAAGCCTCACATACATCAAATAGTTCCTCTAATTTAGAAAATGATCTTCTCATTTCTGTTGCATTATTTGGATAGTAAGGACTCTCACATTGATTTATAAGTATACCTTTATCAGTTAAGGCATTAAAACAATCAGTGTAAAATTCTTTTGTAAATAAACCTTCTCCAGGACCTATTGGATCAGTTGAATCTACAATAATTAAGTCGTATAAATTTTCTTTGCCAGAAATAAATTTAATTCCATCCTCAAAATATAAATTAACACGAGGATCTTCTAGTTTATTAGCTGTAAATGGTAAAAATTCCTGTGAAGCTCTAACAACTAATTCATCTATTTCAACCATATCTATATTAGTTATAGTATTGTATCTAGTTAATTCTCTTACAGTACCACCATCTCCAGCGCCTATTACAAGAATATTTTTTATATCAGGATTTGTAGACATTGCTACATGAGTTATCATTTCATGATAAATAAATTCATCCTTCTCTGTTACCATTGTCCAATTATCAATAACAAGAACTCTACCAAATTCATAAGTGTTTAAAATATCTATTTTTTGAAAATCACTTTGAGCAGAGTAAAGGTGTTCTTTAACCTTCATTGAAAAATTTACGTTATCAGTTTGGTTTTCAGTATACCATAATTCCATATTAGCCATATTATCTATTCCTCCATCTTAAATTTTATATCCATATTATCATAAGCACCATGACCAAAGTTTTTAATTTTATCAACTAATCCTCTAGCAATTTCTGTGGATTCGCTTCTTTCAGATTTTAAAGCATCTTCAAGATATTTAAAGCCAACCCATGGGTTAACAGTGTCTCCACAAGTGAATAAATCAACTGAAGCATATCCATATTCAGGCCAAGTGTGGATAGTAAGATGAGATTCTTGGATTATTACAGCACCACTTACTCCCCATGGATTAAATTTATGGAAGCAACTTGTAACTATTGTTGCATTTGCTTTAATAGCGGCTTGCTTCATATGTTCCTCAATAATTGCATGATCTTTTAGCATATCCTTGTCACAGTTGTAATACTCAACTAAAATATGTCTACCTAATTGTTCAATTTTCATAATATAGTCCTCCGTAAATTAAATTTTTAATTCTAACCAATAGATAAGTATTTTATTAATAAAAATGACTTTCCCATGTAACCTCCTATAAAATAATTGCTTTTTAAAAAGAAAGTTTAGTATAGATAAACTTTAGGTTAACTTATACTAACTAACAATAAGAGTTATTTTATCAAGAAAAGTATTCAATGTCAATATAATAACTTAGACCTAATAGTGTGGTTTTAGAAATTAATATTATAAAATGTCTTTTTTAAATCAATAGTTGAATTTAAGAACTTAGTAATTATATTAATTATTTTATTACAAGTATCTTCACCACCGTAGGGATTAACAATAGATTGTAAAGTATTTTTAAATTCAGGTGATAATGATTTTTTTATTGCTAAAGTTATACTACTAGAATTAGGTTCAGAATTTATTATAGATTCTGCCTGAATACGTCCTTTTTGCCTATCGCCTATATTAACAGTTGGTATTTTAAAAGAAGGAGCTTCAAGAATTCCACTAGATGAATTACCTATTACAAGGCTAGAGTATTTCATAGAACTTAAATAAGGTATTTCACCTAATGAAGTAAAGAACTTAAAATTTTCATTGTTTATTTTAGAATACTTTTCAAGGATATTGTTTATTTCTCTACCATTTGTATCACAATTTCCTTTAGTAATTAAAAATTTCATATTAGAGAAGTTAGCTAAAGCATCTAGTAGTTCATATACTTGGTTTTTAGGACTTGATTTTTCAAGTGTTACAGGATGATATGTTATAAGTCCATAAGGTAAATCCAATTTAAAATCTATACAACTTTCTAATTCTTGTAAGCTTAATAAAGGTAAAGTTTTAATGTTTTCAACACCAATAGAACCTACATTAAATACTCTTATAGGATTTTCTCCTAATTGAATAACTCTTTTTGAATACTCTTTAGTAGAGGTAAAATGAAGATAACTCATTTTAGTTATACAATGTCTAAATGCTTCATCATAAGCACCTTGAGTTGTTTCACCACCATGTAAATGTGCAACCGGAATATTAGCAATATTAGCTGCGGATACTATAGCAAAAATTTCAAATCTATCACCTAAAACTATTAAAATATCAGGACATGTTTCATTAAAATATTCTGAAAAACTAATAATAGCTAATCCCATTGATTTTGATATTCCAACTTTAGTATCAGAACTTAATAGAATTTCTATTTTTTTATCTATTTTAAAGCCATCAGCTTCAATAATATTATAGGTTGCTCCAAATTCATAAGATAAATGCATTCCAGTAACAACTAGATTTAAATCAAAGTCTAAAGCTATATCAAATTTATTTATTAATGGCTTAAGTAAACTATAATCGGCACGGGTACTAGTCACGATACATACTTTTTTTTTCATAATAACCTCCCAAAAAATACATTTAATATAGAACTATATAATTATAATCTTTCATTTAAGGAACAAAAGAAAATTTATTAAATATTATAAGTATATATATGAAGGATTAGAAGGAATTAAACCAAAAGGTTATTTTTTCATTATGGATATATAATTAGTAAAGGCGATAAGTAATAAAGCGAGGTTGTGGAGAATGATAGATTTTAATGTGCCTCCATTTATAGGTAGAGAAGAAGAATATATTATGAAGGCTATAAAAGAAAATAGAGTTATATGTGGTGATGGACCATTTACTAAAAAATGTAATGAATGGTTTGAAAATAAATTTAAAACTAATAAAGCATTGTTAACTACATCATGTACCCATGCATTAGAAATGGCATCATTATTATGTAATATATGTGAAGGAGATGAAGTTATTGCACCGTCATATACATTTGTTTCAACAGTAAATGCTTTTGTTTTAAGAGGTGCTAAAATAGTTTTTGTTGATATAAGACCAGATACTATGAATATAGATGAAAATTTAATTGAAGATGCAATAACTGAAAAAACTAAGGTCATAATTCCTGTTCATTATGCAGGTATAAGTTGTGAAATGGATAAAATAATGGAAATAGCAAAAAAAAATAACCTATATGTAGTTGAGGATGCAGCGCAGGGAGTTATGTCGTTCTATAAAGGAGTAGCACTGGGAACTATAGGTGATTTTGGATGTTATAGTTTTCACGAAACTAAAAATTATAGTATGGGTGAGGGTGGAGCAATTCTAATAAAAAATAAAGATTATATAGAAAGAGCAGAGATAATTAGAGAAAAAGGAACAAACAGAAGTAAATTCTTTAGAGGGCAAGTAGATAAATATTCATGGGTTGATATTGGATCATCATATTTACCAAGTGAACTAAATGCTGCATATTTATATGCACAGTTAGAAGAGGCGAATTCTATAAACGAAGATAGGTTAAAGTCATGGAATATATATTATGAGGGACTAGAGGATCTTAATGATAAACAAATAATTCAGAGACCATATATACCAAAAGAATGTACTAGTAATGGACATATGTTTTATATAAAAGTTAAAGATTTAGAAGAAAGAACAAAACTAATAAATTATTTGAAAAATAATGGAATACTAAGTGTATTTCATTATATTCCGTTACATTCATCTAAAGCTGGAAAAAAGTTTGGGAGATTTAATGGAGTAGATGTTTATACAACTAAAGAAAGTGAAAGATTAGTTAGATTACCATTATATTATGGATTAGATAAAAATAGTATAAATTATATAGTATATAAAATAAACAAGTATTTTGAAAAATAAATCAAGTTTAAAAATAGAAAGGAGGGAGTTATGAGAAAAATAGCTATCTTACAATCTAATTATATTCCCTGGAAGGGTGTATTTGACATGATAAATCAGGTTGATACTTTTGTATTCTTAGAAGATGTTCAATATACAGAGCATGATTGGAGAAATAGAAATAAAATATTAGTAGGAAAAGAAGAAAAATGGATAACAGTACCCATAATGAATAGCGGTAGAAGAGGTCAGAAAATATATGAAGCAGAAATTAATAAAAATATAAATTGGCAAAGGAAACATTATAATGCTTTTAAACTTAATTATAGTAAATCTAAGTATTATAAAGATTATGAGTGGATTTTAGATGAATTATATTTAAAAAGAGAGTGGACAAACTTATCAGAACTAAATATTTATTCAACAAAGTTAATATCAAAGGTTCTAGGAATAAAAACTGAATTTATAAATTCACTTGATTTAGATGCTAAAGGAATAAAGGGTGATAAAGTAATCGAAATATGTAAAAAGCTAAATGCTACAACTTATTTATCAGGGCCAGCAGGGAAAGATTATATAGTGCCACAAAAATTTTCAAGTAATAATATATCACTTGAGTATATGGACTATAAGTATCCAGAATATAAGCAGATAAAGGAATCTTTTGTAACACATGGGGTTACTGTATTAGATTTAATATTTAATTGTGGTGAAAATTCCTCATTATATATATTTTAATAAGAAGTATTTAATTAAAGGAAGTAGGATATGATTTTAAAAAAAAGTCTTAAGTTTATAGATAATTATATATATAAATTTTGCAGAAAATATGTTGATATTATGCCAGAAAGATTTATAAAGATAATAGCTTTTTATCATCCAGATCCATATCTAAGAAAGCAATATTATGAAAAGTTAGGAGTTAGAATGGGTGAGAATACTCTGGCAAATTTAGGGCTAACAGTTATTAGAACTGGGAAAAGTATATGTTTATACATTGGAGATAATGTATCAATAGCACCAAATGTAGTATTTATTTGTAAATCTGAAGCTAACAATGGGAAAGAGATAAATGAAATACAATATGTAAAAGATGTTTTGACAAAAGAAGGAATTATTATAGTTGAAGATGATGTGTGGATAGGTGCAAATGCAACTATAATGCCAGGCATAACTATAGGGAAATGTTCAATAGTTGGGGCTGGGAGTGTAGTAACTATTGATATTGAACCTTATAGTGTGTATGCAGGTGTACCGGCTAGAAAAATTAGAGATTTAAAGGAGAATTGAATATATATAATGAAATAGGAATATTACTTTTTATTGCAGGATATGGTTCATCTAGTTCATCAAAGGTATATGAAATAATTAATAAGTAGGTTGAAAAATGAATATATGTAAAATGAAAAAATCTGAAAGAAAATTAGTAATGTACAATAAAAAATTAATTAGTAATATGAAATTATGTAGAGATTTATTAAGATTTGGAGTGGAAAATATAGATTTTAAAAATGAAAATACTTTGAATCTAGTTGTGTTTTCAATTTCACAATACTATTACTTTTATAAAGATGTAAGATGTTTAGGTTTAATTAAAAATATAATAACTAATGAGAGTGTTAATATTAAAGCAAAAATATATTTATATTGGCAGTTAGTAAGACAGGCGTTTATAAATATAGAAGCGAAAGATAGTATTAGATTAAATAAGATATATTCATATATATTAAGAACTATTGAAATGAAAAATAGTATAAAAGTACCACTAATAAAAGAAGAAAAGGCTAAAGATGAAAAAATAGCAGTATTTATAACAAATCAATTTTTAGCTAATGATAATTCTCCAACTAAAGTTCTGTTATCTATTGCAAAAACTATAAATGACAATTTCACAGGAATAGAAAAAATTTATATATTTAATTCTAGAGAGATGCCAACTTCAATAGAATACTATTATTATAATCCCTTAGTAGCAAATTATATAGAGGATTATGGTGATGATATTTTAAATTGGGTTATGTTAGAGGAAGATATTAATAGATGTGAAATTTATTATGACCAAGGGGGTAAAGATACAAAAGTTATAAAAAGAATAGAGGAAATGCTCCAATCAATAAATAAATTAAATCCTAAATTTATTATTTCTATAGGGGGATCTAGTATATTATCAGATTTATCTAATAGATTTACAAATACTTATACAATAGCAATAAGTGGTGAATTACCAATATCACAAGGTAAGTATTTAGTTAATACAGGTGAAGTAAATAGTATTACCAAAACTAAAATTAATGAATATCAATATTCATTAGAAATTCCTATATCAATGTCAGATATTATGATAAGTGATAATAGCGAAAATAAATACACAAGAAAAGAGTTAGAAATATCAGAAGATACTTTTTTAATATCTATAGTGGGTAATAGGTTAAATGCAGAAGTAACTAAAGAGTTCTTGAAATTATGTGAGGATATATTAGCTGAAAATAAAAGTGCAGCTCTAATTTTTATAGGATCTTTTGATAAAGAAAGTATTAAAGGCAAGGTAGATCCAAAGATATATAACAAAATATATAATATATCCTATGCGCAGAATCTAGTATCAGCCATAGAACTATCAAATTTGTATTTAAATCCTATAAGATTTGGTGGTGGATTAAGTTCAGTTGTTGCTATAAAAACAAATATACCAGTTATTTCAACTGATGTTGGAGATGTTGCAATATATTTAACAGATGAATTTAAAGTGAATGATTATATTGAAATGAAAATACTTGTTAATAAACTTATTAAAGAAAAAGAATTATATGAAAAATATAAGGATAAGACTAAGGAGATATATTTTAAGCATATAAAAAGTAGTTGGAATGGTCTTATTGAATATATATTAAAAGAGGAATATTAAATTTAAAGTAAGGCATTCTTAAAAAATAAATTATAAAGCTTCTAGTTAATTATTTTTTTAAGAATGCCTAATGAGGTGAAAATATGTGTGCTGTTATAAGGAAAATGATAAGTGGAATAGAATTATATAATAACGAAGTGAAAGAATTAAATTTTAATTTTGCTTCTCAAATTAATGAAGGTCGTACACTTTTAAAGGGACGAGTAGTAAATATATTTGGAGAACCAATACCTAAAGCAGCAGTAGAAATTACAGTGTTTGATGAATCTTATATTCCATATAGGGATGTATGTACTGGGATAACATTTACTTTGCTAGATGGGTCTTATGGAATATCACTCCCATACAAAATTTCATATGGGTATAGAATTACTGCGTATTGTTAAAGAAATAATGAACTAAATATATAGTTAAGAATACTATATATAAGGATGAAAAAAATTATTTTCAAAGGAGGAAAATTAAATGGCTAATTATAAACCAAAGAATGTAACTATTAGTGCAGCAAGTACAAAATCAGGTATAGTAAATGCTAAAAATGCATCAACATCTTTATGGGTGTTAGCATTAATAAAGGGATCAGCATTAACACCAACTGGTGCAGCATTAGCAAGTGGAGCTATTTTAATTTGGTCAGATGCAAAAGATCCAGATGTAGATGCTCCAGATTATACAACATTTACAGATCAAAACGGACAATTTGGAATAACTGTAAAAGCAAATACTGCTTATGATATTAGGTTCTATTCTAAATAATAATTAAATTAAAGAGATGTGACAACTTCACATCTCTTTAAAAAAAGAGAGGATTCTATGAAAAAATGTAAAACATTAGATGGAAAATATGTTTATAAAATAAAAAAAAATAGTGAAGAGTATTTTTTAGCAAACAAAGAAAATTATAAAGAAGATATAGACAATTTAATAAAGGAATTAGATGGTTTAAAATTTAATTCTCTTATAATAATTTTTGGTATAGATACAGCAGAATATCTAAATGAGCTTAAAAAAAATATTTGCGAGCAAAATAGAGTAATAATTTATGAACCCAATAAAGATGTATTTGAGGAAAACAAAGTTATAAATTTAACTCATAACAAAATAAAGTTAATTTTATTTGAAAAAGAAAAGGTTAAAGAACAATTATCTTTATTTATAAATCCTTTAAATTTTGATAATTTATATCTTCAATTCTTTGGAAACTATGAAGAGATATATAAAGAGGAAGCAGAAGTATTAACACAGGCATTAGATTATTTATTTGTTGATTCATTATCGTTTATGGTTCTTTCAAATCGATTTGGAGAAGTGTTTATTAGAAATTTAATTTGGAACTTAGATATTATAAATAAATCAACTTCAATTGATAAAATAAAAGGAAAGTATAAAGATGTTCCTGCTATAATCGTATCCGCAGGTCCGTCATTAGAAGAAAATATAAAATCTATGGTTAGAAACAAAGAAGCTTTAAAAAATTATCTAGTTGTAGCAGGAAGTAGAACATTAAAAGCTCTTATTGAAAATGGAATAAACCCAAATCTTATAGTGACTATTGACCCAGTAGATGAAAATTATGAAATGATTAGTGAATATATAAATAGCGATATACCATTAGCTTTTTATGAATACAGCAACAGAAAAATACTTTCTGAATATAAAGGTGAAAAAATTTATTTGTCATCTATATTATCTAAAGTTGTAGAAGAGTTAAATACCTTAAAATCTATATATTTAGGTGGCTCTGTAGCTCATACAGCAGTAGATGTAGCACGAACTCTAGCTTGTAACCCGATAATTTTTGCAGGACAAGACTTAGCGTATACTAATGAAAAGCATCATGCAAAAGAGGCTACTTTCAACTTAGATAAAAGTATAAATTATGAGGCCACAGAGCTTGTGAAAGATGTAAATGGGAATGAGGTTAAAACCAATGCCACATTAAATAGTTTTAGAGAAACTCTCCAAGATTATATTAAAGGAGATAAGAGAATTAATGAAGTAGAATATATAAATGTATCTAATGGTGCGATGATAGAAGGTACTATTCATATGGATTTTGATGATCTATTTAAAACTAATATATTTAATGCAAGTAAATATAATTTTAAACCAATATATAATATGAAAATAAATAGAGATGAAATTATTAATGATATTACTGAGTTCATAAGTTTTTACATTGAAGAAGCAAAATATGGAATTGAGAAATGTACATTGTTACAAGAATGTCATGAAAACAAATCATTAGTTGATATAGATAATGAGGATAAGGATTTTATAGAGTTTATGGAATGCTTTAGTAAAATAATAAACTTTGAAAATTCTAAAAAAAGTATATTTTTAGGTGGTTATTTTAATAATTTCACATCTAATATTAAAAGGGAAAGGTTTAGAATGGATGTAAAGGATTATGAAAGATTAACATCAAATATGAAATATCAAAGTAAATGTCTTCTAGGATATTTTAAAGATATGAAGAAGATGTTAGAAGATGTACAAAAAATAGTAAAAGAAGAGGTAGCGAATTTTAATAAGTATCATAGTATAAATTAAACGTTATATTTTAAGGAGGATATTATGAGTAAAGAAATAAATGGGCAAATATACAAGGATATCCCAGTTGGAAAAATGAATGTTAATGGTAAAGAAATACAAGGAAGTAAAATAAAATCCGATGATGTTACAGATGGGGTTATGTTAGTAACCATAATCTCAAAGGACGATGAAAATAAAGAGTAGGGCAGAAGTATGAAATCAATAAATAAAAATAATTATATTGTAGTGTCATCAGATTCATTAAGTCAAAATAATAATTGCACATTTATTATTGAAAATAAAAGAACAATTATTAAAGGTGTTGTTACTACAAGAAAAGGAGTACCTACAAAAGGTGCGTCAATTGAAGTGGTTCAGGTTAACATATATGATTCTAAAAGAACTGTTTTAGGTTGTACCTATACGGATAGAAATGGGGAATATGCTTTTAGCATACTTCCCTTATGTAATATGATTTATGAATTTATTGTATACTCTCCTTTAGTGAAATAAATAGGATGTGATATAGTGTCATATTATGGAGGATGCGTTTTAAAGCCAAAAGAATATAACTGCAAAAATGTAGTTAGAAAAACTATTGTAATCAGAAGCCAGAATAAAGCTTTGCTATGGGGAAAGGTTTTAGATTCAAAGGGGAGATATATAAAAAATGCAGTAATTGAAGCAAGTAAAATAGATTGTAATTATAATCCATACAAAGTAACTAAGCTAGGATATACAACAACTAATAATGAAGGTGCGTATAATATATGTGTTAAAAAAGGTAAAAATATATATTATATGTTAAGAGTATATTCTGTTTTAAAAAATAATTAGGTGGAAATATGAATAATTATAAATATAGGTTTAATGGAGGTCAGCTAGTATTAGTAGGGACTGTAATATATGAAAATGGATGTCCAGCTAGTGGAGTAAATGTAGTATTACAATGCATTTGTCCTTTAGGATGCTATTATAGGAACCATCCTAAATGTAAAAAATGCAGATATAGAAAATTACAGTGCTTGTCTATTAGTAAAACAAATGAATGTGGAGAATTTTTATTTGTAATATATAATAGGAATCTTATATATAAGGTTGTAGTAGTTGATAATTTAATAGAGTAATTTTAAAAATTATATATAGAAACTGGAAACAGTTTCTTTTTCATTATAGGGGGAGTAGATTTGAAAAAAATATTAGTAACAGGTGCAGATGGATTTATTGGAAGTCATCTAGTAGAAAATCTAGTTAAGAAGGGCTATAAAGTTAAAGCATTTACTTATTATAACTCATTTAATACCTGGGGATGGCTTGATACTTTAGAAAAGGATATTTTAAATGAAATAGAAATATTTTCAGGGGATATTAGAGATACAAATGGTGTTAGAGAAGCAGTAAAAGGTGTAAGTGATATTTTTCATTTAGCAGCTTTAATAGGAATTCCATTTAGTTATCATTCCCCAGATTCTTATATTGATACAAATATAAAAGGCACATTAAATGTACTTCAGGCATCTAGAGACTTAAATGTAGATAGGGTTTTAATAACATCAACATCGGAGGTATATGGAACAGCTAAATATATACCAATTGATGAAAATCACCAATTTCAAGGCCAATCACCATATTCAGCTTCTAAAATAGGAGCAGATAAGTTAGCTGAATCATTTTATAGAAGCTTTTCACTTCCTGTTACAATAGTAAGACCTTTTAATACCTATGGTCCAAGGCAATCGGCAAGAGCAATAATCCCAACTATAATTACTCAATTGTTATCTGGAGTAAATGAAATAAATTTAGGCTCATTAAATCCAACTAGAGACTTTAACTTTGTATTAGATACAGTTAAAGGATTTGAAGAAATATGGAAAAGTAACAAAACAATAGGAGAGGAAATAAATATTGCCTCAGGTATTGAAATATCAATAGAAGATTTAGTGAAAAAACTAATAAATATTATTAATCCAAATGCAATTATATTAGAAGATAATACTAGGATTAGACCTGAAAAAAGTGAAGTTAATAGGCTTTTAGGATCAAATAAAAAATTAAAAGAATTAACATCTTGGCAAAGTGAATATAACTTGGAACAAGGTTTATTAAAGACTATTGAGTGGTTTAAAAAAGAGGGGCATTTATCAAAATATAAAACTAACTTATATAATATTTAAATTTAATTTAATACTATTTGGTGGTGAAGTTTAATTTTGGAAAAAATTATTTTAATAGGTGCAGGTGGTCACTGCAAAAGTGTTATGGATTCTATAAGAGATAAATTTGAGATAGCTTGTATATTAGATCCAAGTAAGATTGGGGAAATAATTATGGGAACTATGGTTGTAGGATCAGATAATATGTTAAAAGAACTATATTATAAAGGTATAACTAACGCCTTTATTTCTATTGGAAGCATTGGAAATACAACAACTAGAAGAAAAATATATAAAAATTTACAACTAATAGGTTTTAAATATCCAAATATTATTGATAAAAGTGCTAATGTTTCTATATATAGCAAATTAGGAGCGGGTATTTTTATAGGAAAAGGGGCAGTTGTTAATGCGGGTGCAGAAATAGGGGATTTTTCAATTATAAATACAAAAGCTATTATAGAACATGATTGTAATGTTGGGAAATTTGTTCATGTAGCTACAGCAGCAGTTGTTTGCGGAGGGGTGAATATTGGAGATGATTCTCACATCGGAACCAATGCTACTATTTTACAAGGAATAAATATTGGTAAAAATGTAATGGTTGGAGCAGGATCTGTTGTATTGAAAAATTTAACTAATAGCATAAGGGTAGCAGGAAACCCAGCAAAGGAGTTTAAAAATGAGTAAAGTATTTATTATAGCTGAAGCTGGTGTAAATCATAATGGGAGTATAGAAATAGCAAAGAAATTAGTAGATATAGCATTAGATTCAGGTGCTGATGGAGTGAAATTTCAAAGCTTTAAATCAGAAAATATTGTAACTAAAGTTGCAGAAAGAGCTAGTTATCAAAAAGAAAATCAAGGTGGAGAATTAACTCAATATGAAATGTTGAAAAAATTAGAGTTAAGCATAGAAAATCATAAAGAATTGAAAGTCTATTGTGATAAAGTAGGAATAAAATTTCTATCATCACCATTTGATTTAGAGAGTATTGAGTTATTAAAGAATTTAAATTTAGAAATTTATAAAATTCCATCTAGTGAAATAGAAAACCTACCATATTTAAAAAAAATAGGCTCTTTAAATAAGAAAATAATACTTTCAACAGGTATGAGTAATTTAGGAGATGTAGAGTTCGCAATGGAAGTTTTAATACGGGCAGGTGCAAAAGACATTACATTATTACACTGTACATCAAACTATCCAACAGCTATGGAAAATGTAAATCTTATGGCAATGAAAACTTTAGAAGAAAAATTTAATGTTGATATAGGGTATTCAGATCATACTAATGGATCAGAAGTAGCAATTGCAGCAGTTGCATTAGGAGCTAAAGTTATTGAAAAGCATTTTACACTAAGTAAGGAAATGGATGGTCCAGACCATAAAGCAAGTATAGAACCACATGAATTAAAAGAGTTAGTTAGTAAAATTAGAAATATTGAAAAAGCATTAGGAAATAATACAAAAATACCAACAGAATCTGAAAGAATAGTTTCAACATATGCAAGAAAGAGCTTAGTATCATTAAAAGATATAAAAATTGGTGAATACTTCACAAGTGAAAATTTAGGGGTAAAAAGACCAGGGACAGGTATAAGTCCTAAACAGTGGGATATATACTTGGGTAGTAAAGCAAAAAAAAATTACAAAGCAGATGAATTAATAGATGAATAAAAAAAAAATATATAGATATTTATTGAAAATAAGGAGGAGAAGCAATGATACCATTATCAGTTCCGAGTTTAAAAGGAAATGAGATAATATATGCAACAGATGCAATTAAAACTCAATGGGTATCAACATCAGGACAATATGTTACTAAATTTGAAAAATCATTAATGGATTACTTAAAAGTTGAGGATGCAGTTGCAACACAAAGTGGTACGGCATCAATACATTTAGCTTTAAGGTTATGTGATGTTTTACTAGGAGATGAGGTTATTGTACCAACATTAACATTTATTGCAACAGTTAACCCAATAAAGTACTTAGGTGCTGAACCTATTTTTATGGATTGTGATGATAGTTTAAATATGGATGTAAATAAATTAGAAAGCTTTTTAAAAGAAGAATGTGAACTATCAGAAAAAGGCCTTAGAAATAAAGCAACATCAAAAATAATTAAGGCAATAATGGTGGTACATGTTTTTGGAAATATGGCTAAAATATCTGAAATAAAAGAATTAGCCGATAAATATAATTTGAAATTAATAGAAGATGCAACCGAGGCACTTGGAACTTATTATACTGAAGGGAAATATAAAGGTAAGTATGCAGGAACTGTAGGTGATTTTGGGGCATTTTCTTTTAATGGTAATAAAATATTAACAACTGGTGGAGGTGGGTTGCTAGTTGGTAGAAGTAAAGAACTTATAAGTAAAGCTAGATATTTATCTACACAAGCAAAGGATGATGAAGTGTATTATATTCATAATGAAATAGGGTATAACTACAGAATGACAAATTTACAGGCTGCAATTGGTCTTGCTCAAATGGAATCTATAGAAAAATTTATTTCATGTAAAATAAATAATTATAAAATATATAAAGAACATATAGATAAAATTCCAGGATTAAGATTACTAGAGTTTAATAAAACAGCAAGAAATAACTACTGGTTTTATTCTTTAATATTAGAAGGATATTCTATAGAAAGGGATGAACTTTTGAAGCATATGCAAAGAAGTGGTGTTCAAACAAGGCCAATATGGGGGCTAATTCATACTCAGCGTCCATATAAAAATAACCAAACATTTAAAATAGAAAAAGCAAACTATTATTTAGGAAGAACATTAAATATACCGTGTAGTACCAATCTTACTAATGAAGATATACTATATATAGTAAGCAAGCTATAGGGAGGTTAATAATAATCTTATGGAAGTAAGTAAAATAATAATAAATATAGAAACTTCAATTAGAGATGCAATAGAAAAACTTGATAAAGGTGCAAAAAAAATATTGCTAATAGTTAAAGAAAAAAAGCTAATTGGTGTAATTACTGATGGTGATATTAGACGGTGGATATTAAAAAATGGAAATATAGCTTCAAGTGTAGAATTAATAATGAATACTAAACCAATAGTTCTAACATTAGAAAATATTAATAGAGCAAATAAAATTATGATGGAAAAAAGTATTGAAGCAATACCTATTGTAAATAACAATCAGGAAGTTTTAGACGTAGTTTTTTGGAGTGATTTTTTTTATAAGCGTTTTAGCTATAATAATACCAGTAATATACCTATAGTAATTATGGCAGGGGGAAAAGGGACACGGCTAAAGCCTTATACAGACATTATTCCAAAGGGGCTAATTCCAATAGTAGACATACCTATAATAGAGAGGATAATAAATAATTTTATAGAATATGGATTTAATGACTACTATCTTACTTTAAATTATAAAAAAGATATAATAAAAGCTTATTTTAATCAGGTTAATCCATATAAAATTTCTTTTATAGAAGAGGATAAGCCCTTAGGTACTGCAGGGAGTTTAAAACTACTAGATGATATTTTAAAAGAAAGATTTTTTGTAACAAACTGTGATATATTAGTTGAAGCAAATTATTCTAAAATTTTAGAATATCATAAGGTTAATAAATATAAAATAACTGTTGTAGCTGTCCTTAAAAATTATGTTATACCATATGGTGTATTAGAGTTAAATGAAAATGGAGAAATTAAAGGCTTAAATGAAAAACCAAAGCAAGAATTTTTGGTTAATACAGGAATGTATTTATTGGAATCTGAGGTTATAAAGTATATTCCAGATAATACTTATTTTGATATGCCAGAGTTAATAACTAAAGTTTTAAAAATGGGAGAAGTGGTAGGGATATATCCAATTTCAGAAAATAATTGGCTAGATATAGGTGAGTTTGAAGCTATGGAAAATGCAATAGAAAAATTAAAAGTATAAGGAGAAGTAATGTTTAAAGGTAAAAGCTTTTTAGCTATAATTCCTGCTAGAAGTGGGTCAAAGGGATTGAAAGATAAAAATATTATGGAATTAGATGGTAAACCGCTACTTGCATATACGGTAGAATCAGCAATGAAATCAAATATATTTGATAATATAATATTATCTACAAACTCGAAGGAATATGCAAAAATAGGAAATAAATATGGTGCAGAAACTCCATTTCTTAGACCAAATAAACTTTCAGAAGATGATACATCTACAATAGATGTAATAACTTATGTTTTAGAAACTTTAGCTAGTGTGGGAAAGACCTATGATTATTTTATACTTCTGCAACCAACTTCACCTTTGAGAAATGAAAAAAATATATTAGAAAGTGTAGATATATTATTAAATAATAGTGGGAACGCAGTTGTTAGCATATGTGAACTAGATCATCCGTCAAATATAAATACAAAAATAAAATCTAATAACACATTAGATTTTTATGACTTGAAAAAGGTAAGAAGGCAAGATATAGAAAAAGAATATAGAATAAATGGTGCTATTTATATATGTGGCATAAAATATTTTATGAAATATAAAAGCTTTTATAAAGAGAAATGCTACCCATATATAATGGACAAAGCATCGTCTATTGATATAGATGATATTTATGATTTTAAATATGCTGAATATTCAATTAAAAACACAGTTAGCTTGTAGAAAAAACAGGATGACTGTATTTTTTTGAAAATAAAATGCAAAAAACAAATATAAATGCAAAACAATACATATTGTATTGTTTTGCATTTATACTATATAATTTAACAGTAATGTAAAATATATTAAATAATATTAAATAATAAAAGGAGGAGATAGTTAATGAAGGGAATAAAATTAAAAAAGGCAATGGCAGGAATTATGGTATCTGTTTTCACAGTTATGACATTAGTAACACCTGCTAATGCTGCTACTACAAAGGACAAAAAAACGAAAGACTTAGAAAGAAAAGTTGTTGGATATTTTCCAGAATGGGCTTACAAAAGTGAGGTTCAAGGTAATTTCGATGTAGCTGATTTACAATGGGAGTCTTTAACACATATCCAGTATTCATTTGCAATGGTTGGAGAAGACAATAAGATTGCATTTGGAGATAAGTACGCAGCCATAGAAGAGGATTTTTCAAAGTACAAGTTAGAGCGTAATGGGAAGGAAGTCAAATTAGATCCAAAACTACCGTATAAAGGTCACTTTAATGTATTACAACAAATGAAAAAAGAATATCCAAATGTAGATTTATTAATATCTATAGGGGGATGGACAGGCACTAGAGGTTTTTATAAAATGATAGATACAGATGCTGGAATTAATACATTTGCTGATTCTTGCGTTGACTTTATTAGACAATATGGTTTTGATGGGGTTGATATCGATTTCGAATATCCATCATCAGTAGCTACATCTGGTAACCCTGCAGATAAAGATTTATCGGAACCAAGAAGAGCTGTATTAAATGAAAGGTATAACGTTTTAATGAAAACGTTAAGAGAAAAGTTAGATGCGGCTTCAAAGAAAGATAATGAAGATTATTTACTAACTGCGGCTGTTACGGCTTCATCTTGGGTACTTGGTGGGGTTACAGATAACAAATATGCAAGTTATTTAGACTTTCTAAGTATAATGTCATATGATTTTCATGGTGGTTGGAATGAATATGTTGAAAACTTAGCAAATATATACCCAGATAAAGCTGATAATGAAACAACTAATATGGCAATGCCAACTCTTAATATGGATTGGGCATATAACTTCTATAGAGGGGTGCTTCCAGCAGAAAAAATTCTTATGGGAATTCCATATTATACAAGAGGTTGGGAAAATGTACAAGGTGGAAATGGTTCAGGATTACACGGCAAGAGTAAAACACCTGCATCAGGAGAGTACAATCTTTGGGGCGATGATGATAATAAAGATGGAAAGCCAGACCCTGCAGGGGCTAATCCATTATGGCATGTATTAAATCTTATGGAAAAAGATCCTAACTTAAAAGTTAACTGGGACGATGTTGGTAAGGTGCCATATGTTTGGCAAGGAGATAAAAAAGTATTCTTATCTTTTGAAAATGAACAATCTATAGATGAAAGAGTTAAGTACATCGAAAATAAGAATTTAGGTGGAGCTTTAATCTGGGTTATGAATGGTGACTATGGTCTAAATCCTAACTATGTTAAAGGCTCAGATAAAACAAATGAAGGCAAATACACTTGGGGAGATACATTAACTAAAAAGCTAAAAGTCGGATTAGATAAAATGGGAAATTGTAAAGAAACAAAAGAAGATATTGGAAAAAATGAAGTGATTGATGTTAATGTTGATACTAAGATTAAATATGATCATCCAAATGGAGAAACTATATTTACAATAACTAACAATACTGGGGCTACCCTTCCTAAGGGATGGGAAATTCAATTTGATATGCCTAAATCTGCTTTATATGTTGGAGCAGAGGGTGGAACAGGAACTGTTACAGAAGTTGGAGATTTTTATAGAGTAAACTTAAAAACATCAGGTTGGGCGGATACTCCAAACGGTGGAACTGCATCAGTTAAAGCTAAGATGAAGTTATGTTTCTCAGGTGTTAGAAATATAAAGATTAATGGTAAAATTCCTGCTAGTGAACCTATTAATGGTAATCGTCTTCCTACACTTAAAGGTGCTAAAGACCAAGTTGTAGTAGAAGGTTCATCATTCGATGTTATGACTGGCATTTCTGCAAATGATGTAGAAGATGGAAATATAACTAGTAATATAGTTGCATCAGGTATAGTTGATACAAAGAAAGTTGGAACTTATAAAGTAAACTATAGTATTACGGATAAGGCTGGAATCATAGTTACAAAAGATGTAATAATATATGTTGTTTCTAAAGAACATTCAAGTGCAGTGATTTGGAATTCTGGAACTACCTATACAAATAAACAAAAGGTAGTATATGAAGGTAAAATTTATGAAAATATTTCTTGGTGGACACCTGCTGGAACATTACCAACTAGTACAGCTCATTATAAAGTTATTTCTTAGATTGACTAGGGTGTTCAAACTACCAGAGATAGTGCTTATTGATATTGAAGGCTAATAATTAGTCAAGACATTTTATGAATATATGAAAAAAAGGTATGAAGTTAATCTCATACCTTTTTTTGTACTCATATTAAGTTTTAATAATTAGTCTTGGAAAGTAGATAAGCTTTGGCAAGCTACATTTAAAGATGAAATAGCGTTTTCAATTTTTGTTTTATTTTCAGGTTTTTCAGCTGAAATTAAAGCTTGTTGTAATGAACTAACAGCAGTTTGAACAGTACTCATACTTTGGTCTACTTGTTGTTTAGCCTTTCCCATTAGGAACACCTCCTTATTTTGGTTACAATATTAGTATTAGCTAAACTTAAATAATTATTCAATTAATCAAACTCAATTATCTATAAATTTTAATAGATAATTAGATATTTGTTAGTTTTTATATAAAATAAAATTTAATTTCCTATGCTATTATATAGGTCATAGGATATAATAAATATAAAAGAGTATTGAATAATTTAAGGGGAGGACCCATAAAATAATAGGAGGAAATTATGAATATTGAAAAGAAAAAGAATTTTATTATTAATGTACTTTACTATAGTATTGTTATATCAACAATATTTATTGTCATAAAGTATGGGATTGTATGGTTTTTGCCATTTGTGATTGGATTTATGGTAGCATTTATTTTAAAACCATTAATTAATTTAATATCAAGTAAACTACATATTAATAGAAAACCTGTAGCTGCTGTAATTGTCTTATTATTTTATTCTACAGTAGGTGTACTTCTAGTCTTACTAGTAACTAAGGTTTCTATATCCGTAAAGGAGATATTCTTAAAACTTCCCAGTATTTATGAAACAAGTATAGAACCATCTTTATATGGATCATTTGATAAAGTTGAAGCTTTAATGGTAAGGATTGACCCAAATTTGATACAAGGGGTACAAGATATAACCGAGTCATTATCTAAATCACTAGGATCTATAATAGGTACAGTTTCATCTAACGTAATTAGTTTAATATCAACTATGGTAACATCTGTTCCTACAGTTTTTATTGTTATAGGCTTTTCTATTATATCTTCATTTTTCATAGCTATAGATTATAAGGAAGTTACAGGATTTATAGTTAAACAATTTCCTGAAAAGTTACGAATAACTATATTTGATATTAAGGATTATACAGTAGGCACTTTATTTAATCTAATTAAAGCATATAGTATTATAATTAGCATTACGTTTATAGAGCTTTCTATTGGATTGTCAATTTTAGGAGTACACGGAGCTATTGGGATTGCTATGAGTATTGCACTATTAGATATATTCCCAGTAATTGGGACAGGAGGAATATTAATTCCTTGGGTTATTATTCAACTAGCTAGTGGAAACATAGGATTTGCATTAGGACTACTTACTTTATACATTATAATTACAGTAATTCGTAATATAATAGAACCTAAAATAGTAGGTAATCAAATAGGAATTCATCCATTAATAATGCTTATGTGTATATTTATAGGT
Organism: Clostridium gasigenes; assembly: GCF_017348895.1. Lineage (NCBI taxonomy): Bacteria > Bacillati > Bacillota > Clostridia > Eubacteriales > Clostridiaceae > Clostridium > Clostridium gasigenes. Next base: position 3,417,563 of record NZ_CP071376.1, on the reverse strand, counting down.
GTTAGAGTATTTGGATTTGCAGGATTATTTATTTTGCCAATTATAATAATAACACTTAAAAATTTGAATAGCGGTGGTAAAATACATATGTTTAAATTATAAAAATAAAATAATATTAAATTATAATAAGGCTCCTTATTGCAAGGAGCCTTATTTCGTATATATAGTAAAAAATAATGTTAAGGCATATCTAAATTGACTTGTTATTTATTTTACTACGACTAATGAAACCTAAAGCCTTATATCTCCATCTAAATATATGTAAAGAAAAATAAGGAGGGGATAAAATGGAGGCAACTATTAAAGGGGGAACTTACTTTGTGGATAATATAGATGTATATTTAGCTAAAAAGGGGAATAAAGAAGCTTTTGTAAAACTTATAATGGAAAATGAAAAGACTATGTATAGGGTAGCTAAAAATTATCTTTCATCTGATGAAGATGTTATAGATGTTATAGGAGAAGCAACCCTAAAGGCTTATGAAAAGCTAAAATCACTTAGAAATAATTCTTATTTTAAAACATGGCTTATAAGAATATTAATTAATGAATGTTATATAATTCTTAGGAAAAATAAAAGAGAAGTTTTAGATTTTGAAGAATCAGTAATAGATGAAATTCATATTGATAGCTATGAAGATTTAGACTTATATAAAGCAATGGAGCTATTGCCCAGTAATATGAGGCTTGTTTTAAGTTTACATTATTACGATGATTTATCAGTAAAGGATATAAGCTGTGCATTAGATATAAAAGAAAATACTGTTAAAACAAATTTAAAAAGAGGAAGAGAAAAATTATATGATTTGTTAAAAGGGGGAGATCATCATGAGTAAGGATTTTGAAATAGATAGCTTCTTGAAAAATAAGTTTGAAGATAATGATAATATCCAAGTGCCAAATGAAGTACATCTATCATTAGAAAAGCTTCTTAAGAACTTGCCAGAAAAGAAGAAGTCACATAAAATAAGAAAAAGTTTAATAGCTGCATCGGTAGCTGGAATACTATTTATGGGGACAGCTATTACATTTCCAGCCTTTGCAGAAAGCTTACCATTAGTAGGAGATTTTTTCAAAGTGCTTAATGAGAATAGTGAACATAAAAATTTTGTAGGTGAAGTTGAGGAAAATTCAACAGATATAGTAGGAAAGGTTTTGGATAGCAATATTGAGATAACACTTATGACAGCAGTTCCAGATAAAACAGGCATAACTATTGGATATTATATTAAAAGTTTGGATGGAAAGTTAGATATGCCTCAACTTTGGAATTGTAATGTAGAAATAGATGGAAAGCTATATATACCGGAATTTGATAATATAATTCATGAAGAAAAAGAAGATGGTCACTATCATATAACTAACCTAATAATACCAGATCTTCCTGAAAAATTTAATTATAAAATTAATTTTACAAATATAACAGGTATAGATGGAAATTGGATCTTTAGTGGAAGTTTAGATAGGACTAATATGGATAATCAAACAATTGAAAAGACACTAAATATTGAGAAAGATACTTTTATAGGTAAAATAGAGGTTAAATCAGTAACTAAAAGTCCATTATATTTAAAGATACAGTATGTTGATTATAGCAGAAGAAACTGTATAAGTTTTGATGAGAACTATGAAGAAAAATATGATGATAGATATTCAAGATATTTTAGATTTGAAGAGCCTAAAGATACCATAGGTTATATGAGTAGTAGAGGTGATGAAAATGGATTAACAACAGTTATATATACTGGATTTGATTCTGATTTGAATTATATGGATATAGTTCCCGTAGAGATGTATAAGGGGGATCCAAATATTAAAGAAATTAATCCTAAAGAGTGCATTGATAAGGTAGTATATAATGGTAAGGCTGGAGTTTTAACAATAACAGATTATAAAGAAGAGGGAACAGAAAAATTTGTTAAGGTTAAAATCAGAAATAATGATGAAAAAAATCTTGGAACAATAGTTTATAGATTAATGTCTGGAGAAAAAGTAAATAGTTTTGGTTATTTAATTAATGGAAGATCAGTGGATACTACTGATGGAGAAGACAAATTGAAAAATGGAAATGAAGTTTGGCTTAAATATGATGGAGATAAGCTCTTTATAGAAGGTGATAGAGAAAATGCATATATAAAGGAAGATACAGAAAATAAAATAAGAATAGACTTTTAAATAATTATGACTCCTAGGACAATCTATATTATAGGTTGTTCTAGGAGTCATAAATTTTTTATTTTAGAGATTTTAAATATTCTAATACATCTGAATTATTGCCTCTAAATAAAATATTTTTAGTAGTAGTATCTAATTGATGCTTATACATAGGATCATAATAATCAGTTAGAAATAACTTTATCCAATCTTGGTGAAAATCATAAATTCCAGTTTTTAATTGATTTGCATAAGCTTTTTCAAAGTAAGAATAGATTTGTGTAAATCGTTCCAGTCCTAATCGTTTTTTTACTCTGATTATGCTATTTGACATATAATTAAACCATTCTTGAAGCCCTAGCGCTTCATCACAATAATGTGCTATGTATTCGGACTGAGAGTTGATTACATATTCTTGCAGTGTAAGGTTAATACGTTCCTCAAGAGGAGCCTCTAAAACAACTAAATCACCAGCATTAAAATATGCGGCTAAGGGCTTAGGAATAAAATTAAGCCCTACATTACCGCCTTCATCTTCTAAAATAATATGTGAGTAGCCTTTTGCTCTATGTTTTATAAGTTTACAAGCAAGAGCATTTTCAAAATTTATTTGAGTAGGCTGTGGTGTAGTATGTCTACCAAAAGTAGATCCTCTATGATTAGCAAGGCCTTCTAGGTCAATAGAATTTTCTAGCTCGTTTAGCAAAATAGTTTTACCAGTTCCTGTGAAACCAGCTAAAACAATAGGTTTGCTACTTTGGACTTCAGCATCAAGTTCATCTATTAGATAATTACGAAATGCTTTATAACCACCTTCTAGTTTCACAATTTCTTTGCCAGCATACTTTTCAATCCATTCTTGACTAATACTTGAACGAGAACCACCTCTAAAACAATAAATCATACTTTTAGGGTTCTTATTAATAAATGATTCCCAAGATTTTATACGTTCATCTTTTATATTTCCAGAAACTAATTCATGACCAAGCTTAACAGCATCATGATTTCCTTTTTCTTTATAACATATACCAACTAAATGTCGTTCTTCATCATTCATAATAGGTAAATTAATTGAATTTATAAAGGCACCCTTTTTAAATTCGATAGGGGCTCTTACATCAATTAATGGGATGTCCTCAAGAACAATGTTTTTAAAGTCACTTGTTGTTTTAAAAGTCATTATATCACCTTAATAAGTTTATTTTCGCGTTTACAAGTATATCCAATAGGTTTTAGTGATAAACCTACTGAAGAAGTAATTTGTAAAAACTCAGAAACACTTTCTTTCTTAACAATGGCAAGCAGTCCACCAGAAGTTTGTGCATCACAAAGTATAAATTTTTGTTCGTCTGTCATCTCAGTTATAGTATCTCCGTAACTATTAAAGTTATTACGAGTACCACCAGATATACAATCCATTGCAAGATATTTTCTTACGTTTGGAAGAAGAGGAACTTCATTAAAATTAACTACAGCAGATATATCACTACCGTCGCAAATTTCTCCAAGATGACCAAGCAATCCAAAACCAGTTACATCAGTTAAAGCAACAACACCATCTAGGGCAGATATTTCACCACCAATTTTATTTAGTGTACACATAGCTTCAATAGCTGGATCAATATGACCTGGTTCTATTAATTTTCTTTTTTGAGCTGTAGTTAGGATACCTATTCCTAAAGGCTTAGTTAAGAAAATCTCGCAATTTTCAGTTGCCATATTATTTTGTTTTAAACGATTATTTTCTACAAGCCCTGTTACTGCTAATCCAAAGATAGGTTCTGGAGAATCTATAGAATGGCCTCCAGCAAGTGGAATTCCTGCATCATCGCATACAGATCTACCACCATCAATTACTTCTCTAGCTATTTCAGGTGAAAGTGTTTTAATTGGCCATCCTAATATAGCAATAGCCATAAGTGGTTTGCCCCCCATAGCATAAATGTCACTAAGAGCATTTGTTGCAGCTATTTTTCCAAACGTAAATGGATCATCTACTATAGGCATAAAAAAATCTGTAGTGCTAAGTACAGAAGTTCCGTTACCTAAATCAAAGGCAGCAGCATCGTCTTTTGTACTATTCCCAACTAATAAATTTGGATAGCTTATAACATTACGTGAAGTTTTAAGTATTGAATCTAATACTGCAGGTGAAATTTTACAACCACACCCAGCACCGTGGCTATATTCAGTAAGTTTAATATTTTCCATTATATCTACATCCTTTTTAAGTTGTTATGTATGATTATAACATAATCATATACTTAAACTACATATAGATAACCTAATCAAAGAAAAAATTACCTGATCATACTTAGGTGAGGATTTATCATTATTGCCATAAAAATAGCATAGTATATATAAATAATAAGATGTCCAAACATCCTAAGGAGATATGTATTTTATGGAGATAGATTATTTAAAAATTCAAAGGAAAATACAAAAAGATGTTAATAAGGAGGTTTACTGTAGCAAGTTAGGCTCATCAATACTACTTGAAGGTGAAGTATTAAGTTGGAATGAGGTAATAAAAGCAGGTAAGATTGCATCGAAAAAGGGATATAAGGGAGTAGTAAATAGGATCGCGGTTAAGGGTCTAGATATACCTAAAATAAAAAGCCCGAGTATAAATGATAATTTGCTAGATAATAAAAAGGTTGATGTACTTATAATTGGAGGTGGAGTGATAGGTTCGGCAATTGCAAGGGAACTATCAAAATGGCAAATATCAATTCTTTTAGTTGAAAAAGAAGAAGATCTTGCAATGCATACTTCATCAAGAAATGATGGAATGGTTCACCCTGGAATAGAAGCTCCAATTGGTAGTAAAAAATCAATATTTAATGTAAGAGGAAATGAGCTATATACAAAGGTTACAAAAGAGCTTGGGGTAGATTTTAATAGATGTGGGTCTACAGTGCTTTTTGAAAAAAGTATAATAAAGATTGCAAAACCACTTATAATGATCAGAGCTAAAAAGGTAGGAGTAAAGGATATTACTTTTTTATCTAAAGAAGAAGTGAGAAAAATAGAACCGAATGTATTAGACAATATAGCTGGAGCTATACACTTTGGTACTACAGGAGTGTTATCGCCTTATAAAATGACTTATGCATATGCAGAAAATGCAGCTATGAATGGAGTAGAGTTTTCATTTAATACAATGGTATCAGCTATAAATAGAGAAGGAAATGAAATATCTTCTGTGAAAACAAATAGAGGAGCTATATATCCAAAAGTAGTTATTAATGCGGCTGGTGTATATGCAGATAAAATAGCAGATATGGCAAATGATCAATTCTTTACAATACACCCAAGAAAGGGAGAGTCATTAATATTAGATAAGAAAACTGGAAATTTTATTAATGGAGTAGTGGCTATGCCTTCATTAAGTTTATCAAAGGGAAACACTAAAGGTGGAGGGCTTGTAAAAACTATAGAAGGAAATATATTAGTTGGACCAGATGCTTACGAACAACCTTATAGGGAGGATTATTCAACTAATAAAGAAAACATTGAAAATGTTATAAATAAGCACCTTAAAATAGTTCCTAAGATTTCAAAGGTAGATGTTATAACTTACTACTCAGGGATAAGAGCAGCAACTTATGAGGAGGATTTTATAATAGAACAATCAGAATATGTAAGAAATTTAATTTATGCAGCAGGTATTCAATCTCCAGGATTAGCTTCAGCACCAGCTATAGCAGAGGAAATTGAAAAAATAACCTGTAATTTATTAAAAAATAAAATTGAGATAAAGCCTAATATTAATTGGAACCCAATAAGACTTGGAATACCAGAGATAAGAAATTTATCCTTTGAGGAAAGATCGAAAATAATAAAGAAAAGACCATCTTATGGAGAAATTATTTGTAGATGTGAGGAAATTAGTAAAGGGGAAATAGAAGATGCTTTAAGATCTCCAATACCTGTTACAACTTTAGATGGAATAAAGAAAAGGGTTAGACCGGGGGCTGGAAGGTGTCAAGGTGGTTTTTGTACTCCTTATTTATTAGAAATAATTAAAAATGAGACTGGACGGAATTTTAATGAAATAACTAAAAATGGTGAAGGTTCAAGAATTTTAATAGAAGAGGTTCAGCAAGTGTATAAAGAAAAACCTAAAAATAATAGTGAGGTGAAAATAAATGAATAATAATAATATTCACTTTGATGTAATTATTTTAGGTGGTGGACCAGCGGGTCTAGCAGCAGCTTTATCTTGTAATGAAGAAGGTTCAAAAGTTTTAATAATAGAAAGGGCAGAAAAGCTTGGGGGCATATTGAAGCAATGTATTCATGATGGATTCGGACTTATAACATTTAATGAAAAAATAAGTGGTCCAGAGTATGCAAATAGATATATAAAAAAAGTTAGAGAAAAAAATATTGAAATTTATACATTAACCTTTGTTATAGATGTAAAAAAGACAGAAGAGGATTATATACTTACACTAGTTAATTCAAAGGAAGGGACTTTTAGGGTCTCAAGCAAAGCAATAATACTTGCTAATGGTTGTAGAGAAAAGACCTCAAGACAAATTTTTATAAATGGAGATAGGCCAGCAGGGATTTATAGCGCAGGTACAGCACAATATTTTACTAATATTTTAGGATACTTACCTTGTAAGGAGTGTGTTATTTTAGGTAGTGGAGATATTGGACTTATAATGGCTAGAAGACTAACTTTAGAAGGTGCAAAGGTTTTAGGGGTATACGAAGTAAAGGATACGCCTTCAGGTTTAAGTAGAAATATTTCACAATGTTTAGATGATTATAAGATTCCATTACATTTATCACATACCGTTACAAAAGTAATTGGAGATAAAAGAGTAGAGGCTGTAGAAGTTTGCAAGGTAGATGAAAAAATGCAACCAATAAAGGGGTCAGAAGAGGTCATAAAGTGTGACAGTTTAATATTATCAGTTGGGTTAATACCAGAAAATGAAATCGCTGAAAAACTAGGAGTTGAGATTGATGGAAATACAAAAGGCCCTATAGTAGATCAAAATTTTATGACTAGTGTTAATGGAGTTTTCTCTTGTGGAAACGCACTTCATGTAAACGATCTAGTTGATTATGTTTCTGAAAGTGGAGATTTTGCAGGAAAGAATGCTGGGGAATATGTTAAAAAAGGAATATGCAAAGAGGATATAGATATTAATTATAATAGTAAAGATTTTCTTTATGTTGTACCACAAAAAATTAATATAGCTACAAAAAACAAAGTTACTATGTATTTTAGAAGTAGAGAGATAAAAAGAAATGTAATAGTAGAGCTAAAGTTAGGTGATGAAGTAATATTAAGGAAAAAATATATAGTTATTAAGCCTCCAGAAATGGAAAAATTAATTATAGAAATAGACAAGCTACAAATAGATAATAAATCAAAACTAAATTTCTTTATGAGCACTATAAAGGAGTAATTAAATGGAAGATAAAAAAATTATATGTATTGTTTGTCCAAATGGTTGTGAATTATATGTGAAAAAACTAGGAGAAGAATTGATAATAACGGGTAATAAATGTAGCAGAGGAAAAGATTTTGCTATAAATGAAATGATTGACCCTAAAAGAAGCATATCATCAACCGTAAAAACAATATTTGAAAACATGCCAAGATTACCAGTAAGAACAGATACAGAGATAAGTAAAGAAAGAATAATTGATTTAATGAAGGTATTGAGTAATGTTTTAATAGATAAGCCTGTTAGGGTAAATGATGTAATAGTAGAAAATGTATTAGATTCAGGTGTTAATGTAATTTCAACCTCAGATTTAGGCTATGAAAATAGGAGGACGCAATGATATGGATAATAAATATGTCCTTTCAATAGATTGTGGAACTCAAAGTGTTAGGGCCTTAATATTTGATAGTGTTGGAACTTTAATAGGAAAAGAAAAATTAGATTTTATTCCTTATTTTTCTACAGAGCCTGGATTTGCAGAACAAGATCCTCAGGTGTTTTGGGAAGGTATATGCAGAGTTTGTAAAAATCTTAAAGAAAATTTTGAAGATATATGGGATGAAATTTTATCAGTAACTGTTACAACTCAAAGAGATACTGGTATAAATTTAGATAAGAATGGTAAGGTTCTAAGACCAGCTATAATATGGTTAGATCAAAGGATGGCTAAATGTAGTAAGCCAATAAGTTTTAAATATAGGGTTATGTTTTCATTAGTAGGTATGAATAAAGCTATTGAAGTTTCTAGGCGTAAAAGTAAAGCTAATTGGATAAAAGAAAATCAACCTTATATTTGGGATAAGACTTATAAATATTTATTACTTTCAGGTTATTTTAATTATAAGCTTACTGGTAAATTTATTGATTCTATAGCATCCCAGATAGGCCATATACCTTTTAATTATAAGAAAAAGCAATGGCCACAAAAAGAAAAAGATTATAGGTGGGAAACCTTTGGAATTGAAAAAGATAAGTTGCCTGAACTTGTGGAACCTGGAACAATTTTAGGATATATAAATAAAGATGTTTCAGAGGAGACTGGAATAAAGATAGGGATTCCTGTTATAGCTTCTGGATCAGATAAGGGTTGTGAAACCATAGGAACAGGATGTAAAAATTTGGAGTATGTAAATTTAAGTTTTGGAACAACAGCAACAGTACAAGGAATGGCAGAGAAATATTTTGAACCTTTAAGATTTATGCCTGCTTATCCAGCTTGTATTCAGGGTTATTATAATCCTGAGTTTGAAATATTTAGAGGGTATTGGATGATTAGTTGGTTTAAAAAAGAGTTTGCAGCTAAGGAATCTATTGAAGCTAAAGAAAAAGGTATAACGGAGGAAGAAATTTTAAATAAGAGGTTAATGGAAATTCCACCAGGATCTCATGGTCTTATTCTACAACCTTATTGGGGGCCTGGGTTAAAATCTCCAAAGGCAAAGGGTGCAATAATAGGTTTTGGAGATATTCATACACGTATTCATATTTACAGGGCAATTATAGAAGGAATAAATTATGGATTATTAGATGGAATAAATAAGATAGAGAAAAAATCTAAGGTAAAGGTTAAATATGTAATGGTATCTGGCGGGGGTTCACAAAGCAATACTATATGTCAGATAACTTCAGATATGTTAAATAGAAAGGTTTATAAAAGTCATACACATGAAACATCAGGTCTTGGAGCTGCAATAGTATCATTTGTAGCTTTAGGAATATATCCAAACTTTCATGAGGCTGTTGATAATATGGTTCATTATAAAGTGGTATTTGAGCCGAATAAGGATAATGCATTAATTTATTCAAAATTATTTAATAGAGTTTACAAAAAAGTATATTTAAGACTTTCTTATTTATATTCAGAAATTCAAAGAATTACAAATTATCCAGATATTTAAATTTGAGGGGGAAATATTATGAGTAAAACAGAAGGAAATAAATTCAGACCTACCTGGTGTGAAGAGATACCTCCAGAGGGTTCTTATAGATCTATATTAAAATGGGGAGATAAAAAAGAATTTAAGCATCCTAATGATAGGTTATATTCATTAATGAAGAAAACATTTGAAATGACAGATATTGATTTTAAAAATACCCAAAAAACAGGGATTGAAAAGGTATCATTTAATAAACCTATTACTTTAACTGAAGATCAAATTAAACATTTTGAAGATATTGTAGGTAAAGAAAATATAAAGAGAGATGATTATTCAAGACTACAAGTAGCTTATGGTAAAACAATGATAGATCTAATGAGGCTTAGAGAAGGGATAGTTGAAAATATACCAGATATAGTTATACATCCAAGGAGTAAAGAAGATATAGAGAAAATAGTTAAGTTTTGTAATGAAGAATTAATACCTATATATATTTATGGAGGAGGTTCATCAGTAACTAGAGGTGTAGAGTGCGTTAAATGTGGGGTATCTTTAGATATGAGAGTTCATATGAATAAGGTAATTAGATTTAATGAAATAAATCAAACAATAACTGTTGAACCGGGAATGTCAGGACCAAAGCTGGAAGAAACATTAAATAATGCAGAAAAGCTTTTTGGGGCTAAAAGAGCATATACCTGTGGACATTTTCCACAATCTTTTGAGTATTCAGTAGTAGGTGGGTGGGTAGTTACAAGGGGAGCTGGACAAAATTCTACGTATTTTGGAAAAATAGAGGACATGGTAATATGCCAAGAATATATTACGGCTATTGGAACTATTAAAACTCAAGAGTTTCCAGCAAGTTCAACAGGTCCATCTATAGATGAAATTATGATGGGCAGTGAAGGTGCTTTTGGAATTCTTGTATCAGTAACAGTAAAAATATTTAAACATATGCCAGAAAATCAAAGAAGATTTAGTTATATATTTAAAAATTGGGATGATGCAAGGGAAGCTGGAAGAGAAATAATGCAAGGTCAATTTGGATTTCCATCAGTATTTAGATTATCAGATCCAGAAGAAACTGATGTTATGATGAAGCTTTATGGAGTAGAAGGAACTGTAATAGATAAAGTAATGATAGCGAGAGGCTTTAAACAAAATCAAAGGTGTATGTTTTTAGGATTTACAGATGGAGAAAAAAGTTTTACAAAGGTAGTTAGAAGAAAGGTTCATAAAATATGTAAAAAATATGGTGCAATGTACACTACAGGTTTTGTTACAAAATCTTGGGAACATGGAAGGTTTAAAGATCCATACTTAAGAGAAGATTTACAGGATTATGGAATAATGACAGATACATTAGAATGTTCAGTATCTTGGGAAAATATGAAATATGTTCATGAGGGAGTAAGAGAATATTGTAAGAGCAGACCAAATACAATTTGTATGACGCATATGTCTCATGTATATCCTCAAGGCGCAAATTTGTACTTTATATTTATAGCTAAGATGAATGACATAGATGAATATTTAAAATATCAGTCAGGAATATTAGATAATATTCAAAAATATGGAGCAGCAATGAGTCATCATCATGGCATAGGAAAAATGACAGGTCCATGGCTTGAAGGACAAATTGGAAAAAATCAAATGGATGTCTATAAAGCATTAAAGAAACATTTTGATCCTAATAATATAATGAATCCAGGTGGAACATTAGGATTAGACTAGGAATTATTTAATGCATATTGTGACTTGGGTTTATCCCAGGTCTTTTTTGCCTGAAATTCTAAAAATAAGACATTATTATTAATAGTAATTGCTGTAGCAAAAGCAAGTTTTATTCAGTAGTTTAGTTGAATTATTTAATACACTGAAACTAAAATTGTGAAGAAAGTTAAAATGAATAATGTATCTTAACCCTGGGAATCATAAATTTGGAGGTGATGAAAAAATGCAAAAAAAATCTGAAGAAAAAAGAAAAAATGAAACTATAGATTCAAAATCAGAACAGCCAGTAACAAGAGGAACTGGTTTAAATCTGACTAAACCTGTTAGAGGTTTACCTGAGTAATAAGAGATGTAAAATAAAATTACATTATATTATAGTATCATAGATGATAATAATTCATGAGCATCTAATGTTTAGTTAAGAACTTAATAAGTCTAAATTACAAATGAAAGAAGAGGTGCATACAATGAAAGTAGATGAATTAATGACAAAGTCAGTGGTAACTTTAAATGTAGGTGATACTGTTGAAAAAGCTGCAACTTTAATGAAAGAACATAATGTTGGGTCAATACCTGTTTGTGAAGGCAATACAATTAAGGGAATAATAACTGATAGAGACATAACATTAAAAGCTGTAGCAGTTGGAAAAGATTCTAAGACTCAAACTGTTAATGAGATTATGAGTACTAATATAATAACAGGAAATCCAAATATGAGTATAGATGAAGCAACAAAAATAATGAGTGAAAATCAAATTAGAAGATTAACTATAGTAGATAATAATAATTTAGTTGGCATAATTGCACTAGGGGATTTAGCTACAGAAAACAATAGTGATGAAATGGCAGGAAGTGCTTTAAGTAGCATTTCACAGGGAACAAAATAATTAGAAGTTAATATAAAACTAAAATGTATTCTATGGAATAGACCTCAAAAAAAGTCTACTCCATAGGGTATAATTTAAAAAGCAAGAGGGTAACTTTATATTTATAAAACACCTCTAACAAACAATGAATTGCCACGTTAAAGTCTTATTAGTAGTTTGGAAATTTGTAATTATATTTAGTAGAAGGTAAAGAGAATTTTACTTTTGGGGCAAATTATGTTATACTTATAACTGACAACTTAATAAAAAATACAAGTTGTCATTAGCCGAGGAGGTTTAATATGATAGAATTCAAAAATATAACGAAAAAAATTGGTTCAAAAACTATTTTAGAAAATATAAACTTAACTATAGAGAAAAATTCTCTTGTTGTTATAATAGGCTCTAGCGGATGCGGTAAAACCACTTCATTAAAAATGATAAACAAGCTTATTACCCCTACATCCGGAGAGATTTATATAAATAACATGCCTATTTCTAAAATGAACACAATAGAGCTTAGACGGGGAATAGGGTATGTTATTCAAAATACTGGGCTTTTCCCTCATATGACTATTAGAGAAAATATTTCTTTAATTCCAGAGTTGAAAAAAATTGAAACTAAAGAAGCTATTGCTAGTAAAACTAATGATTTATTAAAGCTTGTAGGGCTTTCGCCAGAAGAGTACTTAGATAAATATCCTGGTGAGTTAAGTGGTGGACAACAACAAAGAATTGGAGTTGCTAGAGCTTTTGCTACTGATGCTGAAATAATTTTAATGGATGAGCCTTTTAGTGCCCTTGATCCTATAACACGTAGTTCTCTTCAAGAGGAACTTTTTTCAATGCAACAAGAGCTACATAAAACAATAATATTTGTTACTCATGATATGGAAGAAGCTATAAAGCTAGCTGATAAAATTTGTATCATGAACAAGGGGGAAATTGCACAGTTTGATACGCCTGAAAATATTCTTAAAAATCCAGCTAACGATTTTATTAAAGATTTTATCGGAGCAAATAGAGTCTGGAATACCCCAGAATTTATAAAAGCTAAGGATATTATGATTAAAACACCTGTTTCAGTTTCTTCTTCGAGGAACATTTTACAAGCAATTGAAATTATGAAAATTAATAAGGTAGATAGTTTACTTATTGTTGATAAATCTAATATTTTGATAGGGCTTGTAACTTTAAAAGACATTAAGCGTAGCACTGCAAAAGAAACGAAACTTGAAGAAATAATGGAACATAATGTATTATCTGTTTATGAAGATGATAATATTTTAAATATACTTGAATTAATTAACTCTCACGCTATCGGATACATTCCGGTTATAACAAAAGACAATCACTTAGCTGGTCTTGTAACTAGAAGTAGTTTGATTTCAGTATTAAGTGAACAATTTTTAGATACGGAGGAGTTAAGTAATGAGTAAATTTTTTGAATTTGTAATAAATAGAAAAGAAGAAATTCTAAGTTTGTTTATTCAACATATATATTTAACTTTTGGCGCTATTTTAATTGCTATTTTAATTGGTATTCCACTAGGTATTTTGATGAGTAAAGTTAAAACACTTCAAAAACCTATTTCTGCTCTAATAAATGTAATCCAATCTATACCTTCTATGGCTCTTCTTGGATTATTGATTCCTATACTGGGTATTGGAAGTGTCCCAGCTATTACTATGGTAGTTTTATATTCACTTCTACCAATTGTTAAAAACACTTATACGGGACTTACAAATATAAATCCTGATGTACTGGAATCAGCTAGAGGTATGGGACTTACTAGTAGACAGACACTTAGACTTGTTCAAATCCCACTAGCACTTCCACTAATTATGTCTGGTATTAGAATATCAGCAGTTATGGCAGTTGGTCTTATGACTCTTGCTGCATTTATAGGTGCAGGTGGGCTTGGATACCTTGTTTATTCTGGAATACAAACTGTTAATAACAATATGATTTTAGCAGGAGCTATACCATCGTGTATATTAGCACTTGTAATAGATTTTCTTTTTGGAAAAATTGAAGTTCTTATTATGCCAAAGGGTTTAAACCCAACTAAGCATAAATCTAAATCAACAGGTTTAAAAGTTACTTTAGCTATAATTTTAGTTGCTTTAATAGGCTCTTCACTATTTGCTGTTTTAAAGCCTAAAGGTGAAACTATAGTTATTGGATCTAAAAGTTTTTCTGAACAATTAATTTTAGGAAATATGTATGCAGAGTTAATAGAAGAGCATACTGATTTAAATGTAGAAAAAAAATTAGGTTTAGCTGGTAGTTCTGTTACTATGGAGGGGCTTTATGCTGGTGAAATTGATCTTATGGTTGAATATACAGCAACACTATATATAAATGTATTAAATCAAGAACCCTCTGTAGATAAAGAGCTTATTTATTCTAAATCAAAAGAAATTATGGAGAAAGAACATAAGCTTACTTTATTAGAACCACTGGGATTTAATAATGGTTTTACTATAGCTATGAAACCTGAAGTAGCTGATAAATATGGAATAACTTCAATATCTGATTTGGCTAAAGTAAGTTCTGAATTAGTTTTTGGACCTACCTTAGAGTTTTTAAATAGAGTGGATGGATTTCAAAATTTAGCTTCAGTTTACAATTTGAATTTCAAAAATATTGTTGGAATTGATGGAGCTCTTAGGTATAAGGCACTTGATAATGGCGAATCTGATGTTATAGATGCCTTTACAACTGATGGACTTTTAAAAACCTTTAATCTTAAGGTTTTAGAAGATGACTTAAACTTTTTTGCACCTTATGATGCAATTCCACTTGTAAGAATGGAAACACTTGAAAAGTATCCTGAACTTAAAACAGTTTTAAATATGTTATCCGGTAAATTAAGTCAAGAAACTATGATTGACCTTAATTATAAAGTAGATGATCTTGGCGAAGATCCTGCGCAAGTTGCTAAAGAATATCTTCGCTCAGAAGGTTTAATTAAATAATAAATAATATAAAGCACTTACTGTGGTAGGTGCTTTATTAATTTGTGGATAAAGTGAAATTTACATTAAAACAAATAACAATATAATATACGAAGATATAATTTTGTAAAAAACAAACACAAATAATAAACTTGTTAATATGTTATAACTTAAAATCTGAAAGGGTTGACAGATATAATGTAATATTATATACTAAAATCATAATTTAATAATACCTCGCTTTTACAGGTGAGGTAGAGGCGCGACATTTAACAGTCTTTAGTGGAGTTTGAGAAGCATTGATACTAAAGAGAAGGAAAAGTCGCCGAAGTTTATAATATTTCTCAATATTATTTGCTGGGTCTGTAGTAAATAACTGCAGGACTGTCTCAATAAATTTCCGATTTATTGAGTTGAGCTATCTCATTTAGGAGAAGAAAGAGGATTTAAGGGCAATTGTGAATATTGTGACTTGGGTTTATCTCAGGTCTTTTTTTGTTACCCAAAATTCTAAAAAAACATTATTATCCATGTGAGAAGCGGGAAAATATACTTTCTAAATCTATAGTAGAATAAAAAAAACAAGAAGGAGAGGATTAATTATGAAAAAAAGAATATTATCAATAGTAATGGCTGTAGTAACAGCTACAATGTTAACAGCATGTGGGTCAAATAGTAAGTCGGGAGGTACTACTGCAAAGGGTGAAACATTTAAAGTAGGACTTGAAGCTGGATATGCTCCATTTAACTGGACTCAAATGGATAATTCAAATGGTGGGGTTAAAATTGAAGGAAGCTCAGAATATGCAGGCGGATATGATGTAGAGATTGCAAAAAAAATAGCTGATGGGTTAGGAAAAGAATTAGTTATAGTTAAAACTGAATGGGATGGTCTTGTACCCGCATTACTTTCAGGGAAAATAGATGGAATAATTGCAGGTATGTCACCAACAGAAGAACGTATGCAAACAATAGATTTTTCAAATAATTATTATAAATCAGATTTGGTTATGGTAGTTAAAAAAGGTGGGAAATATGAAGGCGCTACTTCTATCCAAGATTTTAACGGAGCAAAAGTAACTGCTCAATTAAATACATTCCACTACTCAGTAATTGATCAAATTAAAGGGGTGTCTAAGGAACCAGCTATGGATAACTTCCCAACAATGAGAGTTGCCCTTCAATCAGGAATGATTGATGGATATGTATCAGAACGTCCAGAAGGTGTTAGTTCTGAAAATGCTAACTCAAGTTTTAAAATGGTAGAATTTAAAGAGAAATTTGTTGCATCAGATGAGGATACAACAATTGCGGTAGGTATTGCAAAAAATAGTGAATTAACATCTAAAATAAATGAAGTATTAACAGGTATTTCAGAAAAAGATCGTACAGACATTATGGATATAGCTATAAAGAACCAACCAGCAGCTAATTAATAAGTATAGACTACATCAAATAGTATGTAGTCTATTTTATAAAAAGAGTAAATACAAATTCCTGTAGAGAATATTACAGGAATTATTATAAGGAGAATAAATATGAGTTTTGAGTGGGTAATGAAAATTATTTCGGAAAATGGGCCAATGTTCCTTCGTGGAGCAGGTATGACACTTCTAATATCAATGGTAGGAACTGTTGTAGGATCTGTTTTCGGGTTGCTAGTGGGAGGGGTACGTACTATCCCTATTCCAGATAGAGGAATAAAGAAATGGATTTTTAAATTTATAAATGCTATTTTATCTATTTATATAGAAGTCTTTCGTGGAACACCTATGATTGTGCAAGCTATGGTAATTTATTATGGTTCTGCTTTAGCATTTGGTATAAATATGAACAAAATAGCAGCGGCAATTTTTATAGTATCTGTTAATACAGGTGCTTATATGTCAGAAATTGTTCGTGGTGGTATTTTGTCAGTTGATAAAGGTCAATTTGAAGCTGCGCAAGCTATAGGTATGAATCATATTCAAACTATGATTCATGTGGTATTGCCACAAGTAATTCGTAACATTCTGCCAGCAACAGGTAATGAATTTGTAATTAATATTAAAGATACATCAGTTCTTAATGTAATATCTGTAACAGAATTATATTTTCAAACAAAATCTATTGCAGGAAATAACTTTAGGTATTTTGAATCATTTTTTGTTGCCTGTGTTATTTATTTTATAATGACATTTACAGTAACAAGAATTTTACGTTATATTGAAAAAAAATTAGATGGTCCAGATAATTACATTATGAGTGGAAATCAAATGCAAGTATAAAAATATGAATATATAATATGTAGAATTTTAAAATAATAATTGGAATAAACATAAGGGGTTTTTCAATATCGCTTATGCCGATAAGGGGGAAATATGGAAAAAGTAATTGATATTCAACATTTAAGTAAATCCTTTGGTACCCATGAAGTATTAAAAGATATTGATTTTTCAGTAGAAAAGGGAGAAGTAGTATGTATAATCGGTTCATCAGGATCTGGGAAGTCAACTCTTCTTCGTTGTGTTAATCTTCTAGAAAAACCAAGTGGTGGTGAAATTATTTATAATGGAGAAAATATTTTAGATGATAAACATGATATTTATGAATACCGTAGAAAATTAGGAATGGTATTCCAACAATTTAATTTGTTTAATAATCATAATGTTTTAAGTAATTGCGCTGTTGGGCAAATGAAAGTATTAAAACGTTCTAAAGAAGATGCTGAAAAAGTAGCTATGAAATATTTAGATGTTGTTGGAATGAAGCAATATGTTAATGCAAAGCCAAAACAATTATCAGGTGGGCAAAAACAACGTGTGGCTATTGCAAGAGCCCTTTCAATGGAACCGGATGTTATGTTGTTCGATGAACCAACATCAGCACTTGATCCTGAAATGGTAGGAGAAGTTCTTAAGGTTATGAAGGAACTTGCAAAAACTGGTCTTACTATGTTAATAGTAACCCATGAAATGGAATTTGCGAGGGAAGTAGCTGATCGTGTGGTGTTTATGGATAAAGGAGTTATCGTAGAGCAAGGACCTCCAGAGCAAATATTCAATAATCCAACTGAAGAACGTACAAAAGAATTCTTAAAACGTATATTGAAAACTATGTAAAAAAGTAATATATATTAGATATGTTTAAACAAATGCACTAGAAAGGATACTTCTAGTGCGTTTGTTTTTTTTATTATGTAATATAAAGCTAATTTATAGTATATAATTGTAGAAAACTACATAGTAAAAAACATGAGGTGAAGGATTGAATATTAAAGAATTAATTGAGAAGTTAAATAAAAATGTTACTAGTAAAAATTTAAAGAAATCAGAAGTCATTTATAGTAAGGCCAATGTTGTAGAAATGCAGATTAGTGATTTAGATAATTTTATGAATATAAATGGACTTAGTATAAGTGCATCTGTTTTATCAGATAATAAAAGATCTTCTTATGATGCAGATTTTTCTGTTGATATAGATAGTGGAAGAGTAATTGATACAGAATGTGATTGTTTAGATTACCGTAAAAATAATGATTGGAGCGGAACATATATGTGTAATCATATAGCCGCAATGTACCATGTTTTTATGGGAAATTTAAAAAAGGAAATAGAACTTAATAATAGTAGTGAATATTTAGAAAAAACAGGTGAGAAACTTTTAAATGATATTGAAGCATTATATAGACAAAAAGAGAACGTAAAACTAGAAGTTAACTTACATAAAAAAGCACAACGAAATTTAGAGTATTTTGAAGTAGATTTTAAGATAGGTAATAAGAAAATGTATGTTCTTAAAAATTTAAGGGATTTTACTTTAGCAAGGATTAATAATACTCCTCTTCAGTATGGAAAAGATTTTATCTATGATTCAAATATTAATGATTTTGAAGAAAAGGATGAGAATATAGTAGAATTTATTGAAGATTTTATTATTACTAAGGGATTACTTACAGAGCAGAGCTATGGTTTTGATAGCGGGAGTTCAAAACAATTAAAATTATCGATAAGTAGTTTAAGAAGGTTTCTAGAAATTGTTAGTCATAAAAAAATACATTTTGAAGGAAAAGAAGTGGGAATATTAAAGGAAGACTTACCTTTAGATTTGAAAATTTCTGTAGATTCAGAAGAAAAATATTCCCTAGAGCTATTAACTACTGATATAGTTCCGCTTAGTCTTAAAAAGGATGTTTTTATTTATAATGATAACATCTATCTACCTTGTAAAAACCAAATAGATAATTTGAAAATAATTTCAAACAACATAGAGGACAGAAGAAAAGTTTTATTTAAAAAGGAAAACGTAAATAGAATTTTTAATGATCTTATTCCTATGTTAGAAAATACAAGTAAAAAAATAGAATATGATAATTCCTTAAAAGCAGTAGAAAAAAATGATTTAGAGGTATCCTTTTATTTTGATGAAAATAGAAAAACGATAACTCTAGATGTGAAGTTAAAATATGGCCAAGAGGAACTATTATTAATAGAAAATGAGAATGAAAATAAAGATAAAATAATAATAAGAGATAAAAAGAAAGAAACAGAAGTACTAAGAACTATAGAAAATCTAAATATATCAATACAAAATAAAAAATTTGTTTTTAATGGAGATGAAGAAGAATTATATAATTTATTAACAGAAGGATATAAAGAGCTAGATAAATATGGAGAAGTATATTATTCTGAAAGATTTAAAAGTAGAAAAATATATAAAACACCTTCAATAAAAGCAGATATAAAAGAAAATGATAATGGGTATTTAGATTTCTCTTTTAATATAGAAGATATTAATCCAAAGGAATATAAAAATATATTATCTTCATTTAGAAATAAAAAAAGATTTCATAAATTAAAGGATAATAGTTTTATAAATTTAGAAGATGATAAGCTTAACGAACTTTTAGGTATGATGGATAAAATAGTATCAAATGAAAAAGAAATTAATAACATAAGATTACATAAAAATAGAAGTGTATTGTTAAATGAATTTGTAAATAGAAAAAATTTAGAATTTATTAAAGGATCAAAAGTAATAAAAGATACAGTGAAGAAGCTAGAAAATATAAATGATATATCCTATGAGCTTCCAAAAGATTTAAATGCGACACTTAGAGAATATCAAGTTGATGGTTTTAAGTGGTTTAAAAATTTAAGCTATCTTGGTTTTGGAGGAGTCCTTGCAGATGAAATGGGACTTGGAAAAACATTACAAGCAATTTCTTTTATACTTTCAGAAAAAGGGAAGAAAACATTAATAGTTGCACCAACTTCTCTTATATATAATTGGAAAAATGAGTTTGAAAAATTTGCACCAACTCTTAAAATTGCAATAGTTCATGGAAACAAAGAGGAAAGAGACGAGATAATAAAAAAATATATAGAGTATGATGTGCTATTAACAACCTATGGAACATTAAGAAATGATGAAGAGAGTTATAAAAATATAATCTTTGATCATTGTATAATAGATGAGGCACAAAATATTAAAAATCCACTTGCTCAAAGTACAAAAAAAATTAAAGAGATCAAAGCAAAGGTAAAATTTGCTTTGACAGGAACACCTATAGAAAATAATTTAATAGATATTTGGAGCATATTTGATTTTGTTATGCCAGAATATTTATATAATAATTCAGAGTTTAAAAAAAGATTCATAGATAAGGAAGAAGGATCTAAGCAACTTCAAAAATATATAAAACCATTTATGCTTAGAAGGCTTAAAAAGGATGTTATAAAAGAACTTCCAGAAAAAATAGAAAAGAAACATTATATAGATCTTACAAAAGAGCAGAAAAAGGTTTATAGCGCTTTTGTAAAAGATATAAAAGAAAAAATGGAAGATGAAAGCTTTGAGGGAGATAAAATTACTATATTCTCATATTTAACAAAGCTAAGACAATTATGTTTAGAACCATCACTTTTAATAGAGGGTTATAAAGGTGGAAATGGTAAATTAGAAGCATCATTAGAAATTATAAAAGATGCAATAGAAAATAATCATAAAATACTTTTATTTTCACAGTTTACATCAGTACTATCAGTTATAGGAGATGAACTAGAAAAAAACAATATAGAATATTCATATTTAGATGGAAAGACTAAATCTTCCAAAAGATTAGAACTAGTAGAAGAATTTAATAATAGTGAAAAAGCAAAGGTGTTTTTAATATCACTTAAAGCGGGAGGAACAGGTCTAAACCTTACATCAGCAGATATAGTTATACATTTTGATCCCTGGTGGAACCCAGCTATTGAAGAACAGGCTAGCGATAGAGCACATAGAATAGGACAAAAAAAGGTGGTAGAGGTAATAAAACTTATTGCACAAGGAACCATAGAAGAAAGAATAATAAACCTTCAAGAAGAAAAAAAGGATTTAATAAATAATGTAATGAGTGGTGGATATGAAGGGGCAAATATACTTTCTACCCTTTCAAATAAAGATTTAATGGATTTATTTGTGTAAAAATATAGTTAAATAAGTAAAATATAAATAAAGGGGCTATCTATTAATGATTTTAATAGATAGCCCCTTTATTAAATTTACTATGCCTTATGTGGAGTATTGAATTTAATGAAAATATCGTATATTATTTATGAAATGTAAATATAGAATATACAAATATACAATTATGGTTTAAAATAGTAAATAAGATTTTTAATAATCTTAAAGGGTGGGTTAGTGAAAATATGATGGAGGTGCAAAATGACATTTGAAGTAGTTGGTAAAAATGTAAATAGACTTGATGGAGTTGAAAAGGT
This sequence comes from Clostridium gasigenes, assembly GCF_017348895.1. Classification (NCBI taxonomy): domain Bacteria; kingdom Bacillati; phylum Bacillota; class Clostridia; order Eubacteriales; family Clostridiaceae; genus Clostridium; species Clostridium gasigenes. Next base: position 3,395,751 of record NZ_CP071376.1, on the reverse strand, counting down.
AACCGGCAAGGCAAAGTACACAGATGATTTTTTTGAACGGGATATGCTAATAGGAAAAGTTCTAAGAAGCCCTTATGCACATGCTATAGTAAAAAATATTGATACTACTAAGGCGTTAGCTTTAGAAGGAGTGGAAGCTGTAATAACTTATAAGGATTTACCTAAAATAAAGTTTGCAACAGCAGGACATCCATGGTCATTAGATCCAAGTCATAGGGATATTGATGATAGATTAATTTTAACTGATAAAGCAAGATTTGTTGGAGATGCTATTGCAGCAGTAGTTGCAAGTGATGAATTAATAGCAGAGAAAGCACTTAAATTAATTGAAGTAGAATATGAGGTCTTACCACATATATTAAAGGCAGAAGATGCAATAAAAGAAGATGCACCAATAATACATGAAGAAAGACCTAATAATATTTTAAGTACATTTGGATCAGAAACTGGAAAAGTTGAAGATGATATGAAAAATGCTCACAAGATATTTAAAGGAGTTTATGAAACTAGCATAGTTCAACATTGCCATATGGAAAATCATACTGCATATTCTTATGTAGATAGTAATGGAAGAATAGTTATTATATCATCAACACAAATTCCCCATATAGTAAGAAGAATTGTAGGTCAAGCTCTGGGAATGTCCTGGGGAAATATTAGAGTAATAAAGCCTTGTGTTGGCGGAGGGTTTGGAAATAAGCAAGATGTTGTAATAGAACCTTTGGTTGCAGCTATGACACTGGCAGTTCATGGTAAACCAGTAAGATATGCATTAAGTAGAGAAGAGTGCTTTATAGATACAAGAACTAGGCATGGAATGAAAATAAAATTTAATACCGCAGTTTCTAAAGATGGAAAGTTATTAGGATTAGATATTGAGAATTTAGTTAATAATGGAGCTTATGCATCTCATGGTCATTCAGTAGCTATGAGCGCAGGTGGGAAATTTAGACCGTTATATAATTTTAATTCAATAAAATACTCACCTACAACGGTATATACAAACTTACCAGTTGCAGGAGCTATGAGAGGATATGGAGCACCACAAATGTGCTTTGCTTTAGAAAGTCATTTAGATGATATAGCAAGAGAACTTAATATTGATCCAATAGAATTTAGAAAAGCAAACTTAGTAAAAGAGGGCTATGTAGACCCATTAAGCAAAAATGTAGTAAGGTCATTTGTTCTGCCAGAATGTATAGATAAAGGTAAGGAACTAATAAAATGGGATGAAAAAAAGAAAAAATATAAAAATCAAAATGGGGATAAAAGAAGAGGAGTTGGAATGGCTTGCTTTAGTTATTTTAGTGGGACACATCCGGTTGCACTTGAGACCGCAGGGGCAAGAATAGTAATGAATCAAGATGGATCTATTCAATTACAAATTGGTGCTACAGAAATAGGACAGGGTAGTGATACAGTATTCGGTCAAATGGCAGCTGAATGTATAGGTTTACCTATAGACATGGTACATGTTATAGCGACACATGACACAGATATAACACCTTTTGATACTGGATCTTATGCATCAAGACAAACATTTGTAGCAGGAGCAGTTGTGAAAAAAGCAGCAATGGAAGTAAGAGATAAGGTTCTTACATTTGCAAGTAATAATTGTGGTTTAAATAAAGATGAACTAGATATTGTAAACTGTGAAATTATCGAAAAGAGGTTAGGGAGAAGAATTTGTTCTTTAGAAGATATAGCAATGGAATCTTATTATGATAGAATAAAATGTTGTCCTATTACTAGTGATACATCTGTAAATGTTAGAATGAATGCAATAGCATATGGAGTTACATTTACAGAGGTTGAAGTTGATATAAAAACAGGGGAAATAGAGGTTTTAGAAATATATAACGTTCATGATTCTGGTATTATTATGAATCATAAGCTAGCTGAGGGTCAAGTTGATGGTGGAGTAAGTATGGGACTTGGATATGCATTATCAGAACAAATGCTTTTCGATGAAAAAACAGGAAGATTATTAAATGACAATCTTTTAGATTATAAGTTGCAAACTATAATGGATACACCTACTATTAATTCAGCCTTTATTGAAAAGTATGAACCAGCAGGAAGTTTTGGACAAAAATCTCTTGGAGAAAATACAACAGTATCACCAGCGCCAGCAATAAGAAATGCAGTGCTAGATGCAATAGGAATAGGATTTAATAAAATTCCAATGAATCCACAATCAGTATTTGAAAAAATTAAAGAATCTGGACTCGTGTATGAAGGAGAGAAAGAGAATGTTTGATATAAAAGGAATAGTAGAACCAGAAACTCTTAATGAAGCCTTGGATATGTTAAATAAAAATACTTCTTTAAAGATTATAGCTGGAGGCACAGATGTGCTAATAAGATTACATCACAGAAGTATTGAAAATGTAGAACTTATAAGCTTAAGAAAAATAGAAGGTTTAGATGAAATTAAGATTTTAGAAAATAAAGATATAGAAATAGGAGCTATGACTTCTTTTAGGAAAATATTCAGAAATCAAATAATTACAGATAATATTAGTATTTTAGGGGAAGCAGCAGTATCAATGGGTGGCCCACAAGTAAGAAATATGGCAACTATTGGAGGCAATATATGTAATGGTGCGGTTTCAGCAGATAGTGCTTCAACATTATACGCATTAAATGCTAAATTAAAGCTACAAAATAGTAATGGTGAAAGAATTATACCAATAAATGAATTTTATTTAGGACCAGGAAAAGTTGATTTAAAAAAGGATGAGATTTTAACTAAAATAATAATAGAAAAGAAAAGCTATGAAAATACAAAGGGTCATTATATAAAATTTAGTAATAGAAAAGCTATGGATATTGCAATGATAGGAGTAGCTGTGGTTTTAATAGAAGAAGATAATAAATTTAAGGATTTAAGGATTGCATTAGGAGTAGCGGCACCAACGCCTATAAGATGCATAGAATCAGAAAATTATGCTAAAGGAATAGAAATAAATGAAGAAAATATAGAAGCTATAGCAAAAGAAACAATGAAATCTACAAAAGCTAGAAATTCATGGAGGGCATCAAAAGATTTTAGAGAACATCTTATAAAGGTGTTAACAGTACGAGCTATTAAAGAAATTATAAACAAAGGGGATGTACAGTAAGATGAGCATAGATAACATGAAAAAGATTTCTATAAATGTAAATAATAAATCCTATGTATTAGAAGTAGATATTAGAGAATCATTATTAGAGGTTTTAAGAAATAGATTACAATTTACAGGGGTAAAATTTGGTTGTTGTGCTGGAGAATGTGGGGCGTGCACAGTTTTAATTGATGGAACACCTATTGATTCTTGTATATATATGGCAGTTTGGGCAGATGGAAAAAACATTGTAACAGTAGAAGGGTTAGAGAAGAATGGTAAACTTTCTAATGTTCAACAAGCGTATATAGATGAAGGGGCAGTACAATGTGGTTTTTGCACACCAGGATTTGTACTTACTACTACAGCGTTAGTTGATAGTGGAGAAAAGTATACTGATGAAGAAATAAAAAGAGAAATATCAGGTAATTTGTGCCGTTGTACAGGGTATCAAAAGATATTTAACGCTACTAAAAAATCTATTTTAAATTCAGATTTAGTTGAGTCTACATTGGTATAGATAATATACAATAGGGATATTAATTAATATAATATCCCTATTTCATCTATCTAAAAATATATGGAAAATAAATTTAATTATTAGAGATTAATATTTTATAATTTAGAAAAAAATATAGAGAAGAAGTGATATTTTATGGAGTTAAATAAAGTTTTAGAGCTAAGGGTGGGTTCTATAATTTCTATAATTGGATCAGGGGGGAAAACTACTCTAATGTATTTATTAGCAAAAGAACTTAAAGATGAAAATAAGGTTTTAGTAACCACAACTACTAAAATATATAAGCCAAAAAAGGATGAAGTTGATTTTTTAGCTTTAGGAAATGAAAGTTTTAATAAGTTTAAAAATTCTTGTTTAAAAGGAATATATGCTTATGGAACTTTTATTAATGATGATAATAAATTAGTTGGGGTTAAACCAGAAGATTTAGAAGCTGAATTTAAATATTTTGACTATAGTATTATTGAAGCTGATGGTTCGAAGCGGAAATCTATAAAAGGGTGGAACCCTAATGAACCAATAGTTTGTAATAAAACTAATAAAACTATTGGTATAATTAGCATAGATATTTTAGGTAAAGAAATTAATGAGTGTAATGTGCATAGGTTAAAAGAGTTTAATAAAATTACTAATACTAAGCCAGGTGAAGAAGTTAATGAAGAAAATATTTTATCTGTAATATTTAATAAAGATGGATTATTTAAAAGGGCTAAAGGTGAAAAAATATTATTTATTAATAAAATTGATAGTTATAAGGAATATAAAGATTCTTTATTTTTATTAAAAAGTATTAAAGAGAGTAATGAAAAAAATAACATCATAGATAAGATTATATTTGGAAGTTTAAAAAATATGAAATTTGAGATTCTAAAATAACTAGTTATTTATGTGGAGACTCTTAAGGGAGGTCAATAATGGTAAGTGCTATAATAATGGCTTCTGGACAAAGTAAAAGAATGGGGAAAAATAAACTTTTATTATCATATAAAGGTAAAACTATAATAGAAAATGTCTTGGATAAAGTAACTAGTTGTGATTTTAAAAGCATTTTAGTTGTATATAATAATGAAGAAGTTCTTAAAATATGTAAGGATAGAAATATTAGAGCTATTTATAATAATGAATGGCAGCTTGGACAAAGTAAATCTATTAACCTTGGAATAAATAATTCTCCAAAATCAGATGGATATGCTTTTTTTACAGGAGATCAGCCACTTATTGATGTTGAAACTATAAATTTACTATTGAAGGAATTTAATAATAATAAAGATTGTATTATAGTACCAAATTACAATAATAAAAGAGGCACTCCTACAATATTTTCAGAAAATTTTAAAGAGAAACTTCTAGAACTAGAAGGTGATGTAGGGGGCAGAAATATTATAAAAGAAAATAATTCCTATGTAAAACTTATTAGTGTGAAAAATGAGTTTATTCTTTGGGACATTGACACTAAGGAAGATTATAATAGTTTACTAGAAATTTAAAATACATAAATATTAGGAGTTGAGTTTATATGATGGAAGATATAATAGTTGTAAGAGGCGGAGGGGATATAGCAACAGGTACAATTCAAAAACTTTATAGAAGCGGATTTAAGGTTTTAGTTTTAGAAATTGATAAACCTACAGCTATAAGAAGAAATGTTGCCTTTAGCGATGCGGTATATAATGGTAATACTACAGTTGAAGGAATAAAGGCATCTTTAGCTAAAAATGAATATGAGATAAATAAGAATTGGGATAATAAAATTATACCTATTGCCGTAGATAGCAGCGGGGAGCTAATAAATAAAATTAAACCGAATATAGTTATTGATGCAATACTTGCTAAAAAGAATATGGGAACATGTAAAAAAATGGCCCCAATTACAATTGCTTTAGGGCCTGGTTTTAATGCTGGAAAAGATGTTGATATTGTTATTGAAACTATGAGAGGTCATAATTTAGGTAAGTTAATATTTGAAGGAAGTGCAATAGAAAACACAGGCGTACCGGGAGAAATAGGTGGATATTCAAAGGAAAGAGTAATATATAGTAATAATGATGGTGTAATAAAAAACATTAGCAATATAGGAGACATAGTTGAAAAGGGTCAAGTAATAGCTCTTATAGGTGAAGAAAATGTTTTAGCAACTATTAGTGGAATTCTAAGGGGAATTATAAAAGATGGAACAGATGTATGTAAAGGGCTTAAAATAGGGGATATAGATCCGAGATTAAAGGAACTTGAAAATTATAATACTATTTCAGACAAGGCAAGAAGCATTGGTGGAGGAGTATTGGAAGCTGTATTAATAATGAAAAATATAAAGGGTTTATAATTATTTGACAAGAAATGGAGTGAGGCGGAAAGAGTATTTTAAATGGAAGACATTGTATTGATTAAAATATATGATAGAATAAGTAAAGGGGAAAAAGCTGCATTAGTTACTATAACAGATGAAAATGGTGAAAGTTCTAGCTTTCATTATAAATTAAATGAGAGATTCGAAAAAATATGGGATTAATATTATTCAGTAGAAGTATTAGATATCTCTAAATAAATGATTAAAGAGCCATAAAATAAATAAAAAGATGAGGTGTAGTATGAAAAATATTAATTGTAGAGGTCTTTCAACTCCACAACCTGCAGTTGAATTTATTGAAGAAAAAATTGAGACGGGGAATAATAAGTCAAAGGATTTAACAATTGTAGTTGCATCAAATTTGTTAGGTAATGGAGATTCAAATTTAGGGGAATTACTAATGAAGTCTTATATTTATTCATTATCTGAAAGTGTTATTCTTCCTGAAAATCTTATTTTTATAAACAGTGGAGCGAAGTTAACATGCCAAGGCTCAAAGGTAATTGATAGCTTAACGTCTATGAAAGAAAAAGGTGTTAATATTCTAAGTTGTGGGACATGCCTTGATTTCTATGGGCTAAATGAAAAATTACTTGTTGGTGATGTTGGAAATATGTATTTAATTGTTCAATTAATGAATGAAAGTAAAAATACAATAAAAATTTAGTAGTATAACTCTTCATAAAATAAATTATGAAGAGTTATTTTTTTGAAAATATCTACGATAACAATAAGAAGAAAATGTAAAATTAATTCTGACTTATTATTTATTTTACAAAGATTAATTATATAGAAGACTAAATTATTTAAGTTAATTATTAAAATGATAAATTTGAGATGTAAATTAATACTTAAATAAAGATACAGTAAGGTAGTATAAGGAGAAGGCAAGAAATATCAAAATGATAAATAATTATCATTTTGATATTTCTTGCCTTTTTATAGTATATAAAAGATTCTTAATTATTAATTGTTAAGACAAAATAGATAAAAATACCATTTTCAATGAGTTACATTGGCATAAATATTGCTTATTAGAGTATCAGTAGGAATTATTGTAAACGTATAAAAGGATATAAATTCCAATATGAGGAGGAATTTTTTATGGAATCAAAACAAAAATCTTTGCTTTTTAAATTTGAGGGTAAACCAACATTAAAAGAAATAGTTCCGTTAGGGCTACAACATGTTGTAGCTATGATTATTGGATGTGTTACTCCCGCTATAATAGTGGCAGGTGTATCAGGATTAAGCCCACAAGATAAAATTTTACTTGTTCAATCATCTTTATTTTTTGCAGGAATAGCAACTTTAATTCAACTTTTTCCTATCTTTAGGGGTATTGGATCAAGACTACCTATAATTATGGGTGTAAGTTTTGCATATGTACCAACATTAACGGCAATAGCTGGTGAATTTAGTATTTCAACAATTTTTGGGGCACAAGTAGTTGGTGGAATAGTTGCTATTATATTTGGGATATTTGTTAAAAAATTAGTGAAATTATTCCCGTTAATTGTAACCGGGACAGTTATATTTTCAATAGGATTATCTTTGTATTCAGTTGCTATTAACTATGTAGCTGGTGGAGTTGGAAATCCAACTTTTGGATCACCTAAAAATTGGTTAGTTGCATTTGTAACTTTAGGAGTAGTAATATATTTAAATTATTTTACTAATGGAAAATTAAAGCTTGCATCTATATTAGTAGGAATTATTGTTGGTTATGTAGTTGCCTTATGTCTTGGAATGGTTTCTTTTACAGATGTCCAAGCGGCAGGGTGGATACAAACACCAAAATTTATGCATTTTGGAATGAGTTTTAATGCCACAGCAATTATATCTATGGTTATAATGCATATTGTAAATTCTGTTCAAGCAATAGGAGATATGTCAGCTACTACAGGTGGTGCAATGAACAGAGTTCCTACAGATAAAGAACTTTCAGGAGGAGTAATTGGTAATGGAATTAGTAGTATAATGGGTTCTTTCTTTGGATGTATGCCAACTGCAACATTTAGTCAAAATGTTGGTATAGTAACTATGAATAAAGTTATAAGTAGAAGTGTATTTACCTTTGCTTCAGTAGTTATTATAATATCGGGATTAGTGCCTAAGTTTGCATCAATATTAACAAGTATTCCTCAATGTGTACTTGGAGGAGCAACAATATCAGTATTTGCAGCTATTACAATGACTGGGGTTAAGATGATTTCATCAACTAAACTTACCGCTAGGAATACAGCAATTGTAGGATTATCAATTGCTTTAGGAGTAGGTATAGTTCAAGTTCCTGATGCGCTTGCATTATTCCCAGGGTGGTTTATATCAATCTTTGGGAAATCTTCAATAGTTGTAACAACAATAGTTGCTATAACCTTAAATTTAATTTTACCTAAAGATGAGGTAAATTCAATAGTTGTTAATGAAGAAGAAAATATGGAAAAGAAATTATAAAATTAGTTAGATTAGGTAATCACAAGTGCTAAAAATTTATGTGAAATCACAAAGTATATTAGGGGGCATTATCTATGATTAAACAAAATGATGCATTAAATGAAAAATTACCAATTAAAAAACTTATACCACTAGGACTGCAACACATACTAGCTATGTATGCTGGTGCTGTAATGGTGCCATTAATAGTAGGTAAGTCTTTAGGCTTAACAAGTGAACAAATTGCTACTATTATTTCTATAGATTTATTTGTATGTGGACTCTCAACTCTAATTCAAGTTATAGGTATTGGTAAGTTTGCAGGTATTAAACTTCCAGTTGTACTAGGTTGTTCTTTTACGGCCGTAGGCCCTATGATTATAATTGGAAAGGATTTTGGAATAGGAGCAGTATATGGATCAATAATCTGTGGTGGGTTATTTGTTCTTATAATTTCTCCATTGTTTGGTAAACTTTTGAAATTTTTTCCAACTGTTGTAGTTGGTTCTGTTATAACTCTAATAGGTCTTTCACTAATACCAGTTGCTATAAATAATGCTGCCGGTGGGATTGGATCACCAAACTTTGGAAATCCTAAAAATTTAGCCATAGCACTTTTTGTAATTATTGTGATCATTTTAATAAATAAATTCTCTAATGGATTTATGCAAGCCATATCAATACTTATTGGAATTGTAGCAGGTACTATACTAGCATATATATTGGGCATGTTAGATTTTTCTAGTGTTAGTAATGCTTCATTCTTCAAGTTTTCTGCAATACCATTTACTTTTGGAAAACCAACCTTTGTTTTAAGTGCAATTATAACAATGTGTCTTGTATCTTTAGTAAGTATGATAGAATCCACAGGAGTTTTCTTTGCTACTGGCAATATTGTTGGAAAAGATATAAAAGAAAAGGATATTGTAAAAGGACTTAGAGCTGAGGGTCTAGCTCAAGTTATTGGTGGTATTTTTAATACATTCCCGTACACTACTTTTTCACAAAATGTTGGAGTTATTTCTTTAACTGGCGTTAAGAGTAAATTTGTAGTTATTGCTGCTGGATATATGTTAATGATACTTTCATTCTTTCCTAAGTTTGCATCTCTTGCAATAATTATCCCAGCTCCTGTACTTGGTGGAGCTATGATAGTAATGTTTGGGACTGTTGCAATCGCAGGTATAAGAACTTTATCAACAGTAGATTTTTCTAATAATAATAATTTGTTAGTTGCAGCATGCTCTATAGCTGTTGGCCTTGGTGTTGCAGTTGTTCCTGGAATATTTGGACAAATGCCTCAAATGTTTAAAATACTATTCGAAAGTGGAATAGTTTCAGGAAGTGTTACTGCTATAATTCTTAATATTGTATTAAACTGGACTGAAATTAAAAGTTCTTCAAATAATACAAATATTCATGAAGATGTAGCTTAAATAAGTATTTACGAAAACTAAGGAATAATAAAATAAATAAAAAATAGCATGATAACTAAATTAAAGGGAAGGTGTGTAAATTGTGTTCTAAATGTAGTGATTATTTAAAATTTAAAGTTCTTGATGAGTATATAAATCAACAAAAAAATAGTGAAGGTTGCTTAATTGCAGTTCTCCATAAAGCCCAAGAAATTTATGGATACCTAGGTGAGGAAGTTCAACAATTTATATCTAATAAACTTAATATACCTATTTCTAAGATCTATGGAGTAATAACTTTCTATTCATATTTTACAATTGAGCCAAAAGGTAAATATGTAATTAGTGTATGTACAGGTACTGCTTGTTTTATTAGAGGTTCTAAAGATATATTAGAAAAATTTAAAGAACGACTTAATATTAATGAAGGGGAAACTACTGAGGATGGATTATATACATTAGATACGCTGCGTTGTGTAGGTGCATGTGGATTGGCTCCCGTAGTTACTATTAATAATAAAATATATGGTAAATTTGATTCAAGTGAAATAGAAAAAGTTTTAAATCAATTTAAGGAGTAATGATTCAAATGGAGAGAATATATGATTACAAAAGTCTATTATTATTGAAAAGTAAATATGAAGACACAATTTTAATGAGAAAAAATCAATATACTAGTAGTCAAAATATAGTTGAAGATGAAAAGCATATTATGATATGTGGAGGTACAGGGTGCAAAGCTTCTAATTCGGATGAAATAATTGATGCCTTAAATAGTGCAATAGTGGAAAAAAATCTTGAGCAAAGAGTAAAAGTAGTTATGACTGGTTGTTTTGGATTTTGTGCTCAAGGACCAATTGTTCAAATATTGCCTGATAAAACATTCTATATAAAAGTAACTAAGGAAGATGCAGAAGAAATTATAAATAAGCATATTATAAAAGGAGAAATTATAGATAGATTACTATATAAAAATCCTGAAACTAAAAAATTAGCAGAAACTAGAGATGAAATTCCATTTTATAAAAGACAAAAAAGGATAGCTTTAAGAAATTGTGGGATTATTAACCCAGAAAATATTGAAGAAACAATAGGTTCAGGCGGTTATATGGCTCTTGGAAAGGTTCTTACAGAAATGACTAAAGAAGAGGTAATACAAGAAATTACAGATTCTGGTCTTAGAGGAAGAGGTGGTGGAGGTTTCCCAACTGGAATAAAATGGGGAGCTACATTGAAAAATCACAGTGATAAAAAATATGTTATATGTAATGCAGATGAAGGTGATCCAGGGGCTTTTATGGACAGGTCTATATTAGAAGGTGATCCTCATAGTGTGCTTGAAGCAATGGCTATTTGTGCTTATGCTATTGGTTCAGATAGTGGATATATATATATAAGGGCAGAATATCCATTAGCTATTTTAAGGTTAGAGATAGCCATAAGACAAGCTAATTATATGGGGTTGCTTGGGGAGAATATTTTAGGTACGGGATTTAATTTTAATATAAAAATAAAATATGGAGCAGGGGCCTTTGTTTGTGGTGAGGAAACGGCACTTATACAATCAGTACAGGGTCTTAGGGGTGAACCAACACTAAAACCTCCAAGAGCTTGTGAAATAGGTCTTTGGAATAAACCAACATGTGTCAATAATGTGGAAACGTTTGCTAATGTTACCTCTATTATTAATAATGGTGCTAAATGGTATAAATCTATAGGAACAGAAAAATCACCTGGAACAAAAATTTTCTCTCTTGCAGGAAAAATAAATAATGTGGGTCTTGTAGAAGTTCCTATGGGTATATCTTTAAAAGAAATTATTTATGATATTGGTGGGGGAGTAAAAGATAATAAAAAGCTTAAGGGCGTTCAAACAGGAGGTCCTTCAGGAGGATGTATTCCAGCTTCGTTAATTGATATACCAATTGAATATGATACTTTAATAGAAATAGGTTCAATGATGGGATCTGGTGGAATGATAGTAATTGATGAAGAAAACTGTATGGTTGATATTGCAAAGTTTTATTTGGATTTTATTGTGGATGAATCATGTGGGAAATGTACACCTTGTAGAATAGGAACAAAAAAGATATTAGAATTATTAAATAAAATAACAGCTGGTGAAGGAACTAATGATGATCTTAATAATATAAAAGAATTATGTGAAGTTATTAAAGAAACTGCCCTTTGTGGATTAGGTGATTCAGCTCCTAACCCAGTACTAAGTACTATGAAATACTTTATGGATGAATATAAGTCTCATATAGAGGATAAACATTGCAGAGCTGGAGTATGCAAACAACTTTTATCTTATGAAATTACAGATAAGTGCATAGGTTGTACTAAATGTGCTAGAAATTGCCCACAGAAATGTATTACTGGGAGATTAAAAGAAAGACATATATTAGATAGCAGTAAATGTATTAAGTGTGGATTATGTTTAAATCAATGCCCAGTAAAAGCAATAATAATTAAATAAAATGGAGGTGGGAATATGGTTAATATCACAATTAATAATAGAAAATTAGAAGTTGAAAATGGAAGTACAATATTAGAAGCAGCTAAAAAAATAAGTGTTAATATTCCAACTCTTTGTCATATGCATATGATAGATGGGAAAAGCAGGAATTGCAAGGGCAGTTGTAGAGTATGTGTTGTTGAGGTTAACGGAAGAAGACCTTTGCAAGCGGCCTGCGCTGTTGATGTAACAGAGGGGATGGTTATAAAGACTAACTCTACTAGAGTTATAAGAGCAAGAAAAACTATTGTGGAGCTATTACTTTCAACTCACCCAAATGATTGCTTAAAATGCAAGAAAAATTTAAATTGTGAACTTCAAACTCTTGCAGCAGAGCTTGGAGTAAATAGAAATAGGTTTCATGGAGAAAATATAAGTTGCAAAATAGATAATTCATCTTGGTCAATGGTTAGAGATATGAATAAATGTATTTTATGCAGAAGGTGTGTAACAGCTTGCAGTGATGTTCAAAATATAAATATACTAACGCCTATAAATAGAGGAATTAAAACATATATTTCTAATTCTTTTAATAGGCCAATAACTGATACTGCATGTACTTATTGCGGACAATGTGTTGCGGTTTGTCCTACTGGAGCATTAATGGAAGTTGAAAATTACTCTGAAATATGGCCATTGCTTGAAGATGAAAATAAATGTGTGGTTGTTCAAATTGCACCAGCTGTAAGAGTTGCATTAGGAGAAGAATTCGGACTGCCTCCAGGCTCTATTACAACAAAAAAAATTGTTAGTGCACTAAAGTCATTAGGATTTAATGCTGTATATGATACAAATTTTGCAGCAGATTTAACTATAATGGAAGAGTCTAATGAGTTTGTTAATAGATTTAAGAGTGGTGAAAATATGCCACTTTTAACAAGTTGTTGCCCAGCTTGGATAAACTTTGTAGAGCAAAATTATGAAGAAAGCATAAATTTATTATCAACTTGTAAATCCCCACACCAAATGTTTGGTTCAATAGCTAAGGAATATTTACCTAAATATCTAAAAGTAAAGAAAGAGAATTTAGTAGTAGTTTCAATAATGCCCTGTATAGCAAAAAAATATGAAGCTAAGAGAGAAGAAATGAATAATAATGGGATTAGGGATGTAGATATAGTTATTACTACACGGGAGCTAGCTAAGATGATAAAAGAAGCTGGAATAGATTTTAATAATATAAAGGATGAAGAGTTTGATACTCCTTTTGGAGAATCAACAGGTGCTGCTGTTATTTTTGGCAGTAGTGGTGGGGTAATGGAGGCTGCTCTTAGAACAGCTTATGAAGTTTTAACAGAAAGTACTTTAGATACTATAGACTTTAAAATGCTTAGAGGATTAGATAACATTAAAGAAGCTACTGTAAATATAAATGGAAGAGATATAAATGTTGCAGCTATTAGTTCTTTAGCAAAAGCAAGAGAAGTTATGGAAGAAATAAGATTAGGAAAATGCAAATATGATTTTATAGAAGTTATGGCATGTCCTGGTGGGTGCGTTAACGGTGGTGGGCAACCTTTAATAAAGTCAAATAGAGAAGTTTTAAAGAAAAGAATAAATGCTATCTATAATGAGGATTCAAGTAATGAAGTAAGAAAATCACATGAAAATCCAATGATTAAAAAGTTATATGAAGAATTCTTGGGTGAACCTAATAGTATAATTAGCCATTCGTTACTTCATACTGTATATAAGAGTAAAAAATAGGCATATATTACTTAAAACCTAAAGTCAAAGATTAGGGTAACTTTAATAAATGGCAAAAGTTTAATATGGAATTTTTAGTTATATTATTATTTATAGGTTTAACTATTAGTAGGTACAACCTTCAATTATAAGATTGAAGGTTGTACCTTTTTAATTTTATTTCTTTCTGTGGAAATCTTATCAGAGCTAACAGTATTAGAATAATAAGGGTTTAATATATATTTTTAGTTAGGGATATATATAAATACTTGTTTTTAAAAAAATTATTGTTTAAAAGAAACTAATAATTAATTAGTCGTAAAATAGTATTATATGGTAATATAGATTATATAACACTATATAGGGAACTGAAGTAAAATAACAAGTTAAAATTCATAAGAATAGTACTGATTAGTTTTAAAAAAATTCCATATATACTAAGCAAAAAATAAAGATATAGTTAAAAATATTATAGGGGAAATGGGGATAATGAGGATGAAGATTAATTTTGCTGATATAAAAGTAGTAATAAATAAATATGCGGTATTATTATCAGATTTGTTAAGGGTAGACGTGGAAATAGTTGATAATAACTTAATAAGAATTGCTGGAACTGGGATTTATGAAGGGCGGATTGGAGAAAATATAACGGATCAAGGGTACGTATATAAAAAAGCTTTAGATACAGGAGAAACTTTAGTAATAGAAGATCCAGGACAAGATATATTATGTGCTGAATGTAAAAAAAGAGGTAATTGTATTGAACTTATGGAAATATGTGTACCTATTAAATATGGAGAAACTACATTTGGGGTAATAGGTCTTGTGTGTTCTACTGAAAGTCAAAAAGAGAGTTTGAAAAGTAATTTAACTATTATGATTAAATTCTTAGAACAAATAGCTGAATTTATTTCGATTAAGTTAATAGAGCAAAATCAAATATTAGAAAATGAAAATAGCATTAAATTTTTCAAAGAAATAATAAACTCAATAGATGATGGCGTAATAACTGTAGATAGAGAATATAAAATTATAAATATAAATAATCGAGCCTTAAAATTATTTAAGTTAAAGCCAAATGTTTTAGGTTGTAAAATTAGTATATATGAAACTGATGAATATACGCCTAAAGGATACATATATAATTTTAGTATTGATAATAAAGAATTTAAAATTATAGGAAAAGTAGTAAATAATTATATTAATAATAAAGAATGTAATAAAATAATTATTTTTAAGGAATTAGTTAATGTTGAAGAAGATGGGAAAAAAAATAATATAAACTGTGATTCAATAGTTGGACAAGCACAGCTTTTAGTGGATTTAAAAAATAGAATAAAGAAAATTTCATATGCTGACGCTACAACCTTAATTACAGGGGAAAGTGGTACCGGAAAAGAGTTAGTAGCTAGGGCAATACATTCAGAAGGAAATAGAAAAAATATGCCGTTTATAGCTATAAACTGTGGAGCTATTCCAGAAAATCTATTAGAAAGTGAACTTTTTGGATATGTTAATGGAGCATTTTCAGGAGCTAGTGCAGGTGGGCGAATAGGGAAATTTGAACTTGCTAATAATGGAGTTATTTTCTTAGATGAAATCGGTGATATGCCTTTATACCTTCAGGTTAAGATTTTAAGAGTATTACAAGAAAGAACAATTGTAAAAATAGGTTCTAATAAATTAATAAATCTAAATATAAGGGTAATAGCAGCTACTAATAAGAATTTAAAGAAACTAGTTAATGAAGGGAAATTTAGGGCAGATTTATATTATAGGCTAAATATAATTCCTATGGAAGTTCCGAGTTTAAGAGAAAGAGGAGATGATGTGGTACTACTAACTAAAATGTTAGTAGAAAAATATAATTTAAGGTGCAATAAATATATACATACTATAGATAAAGAATTAATAGAAATATTTAAAGTATATAGCTGGCCAGGTAATATAAGAGAATTAGAAAATTTAGTGGAATTTTTGGTGAGTTTATCAGGAGAAAATGGAGTAATTGAGAAATCAATGTTACCAATATCATTTGTACAAAGTTATACTGAGGAAATTAAAAATAAAAGTGAAGAAGTATATCCTGATGATGACATAATTGAGTTAAAAGAGATTGAAAGAAGATATATAAAAAAAGCTTTGGATAAGTATGGAAATTCTACAGAGGGTAAAATAAAAGCATCAAAAAAATTAGGAATAGGAATAGCTACTCTTTATAGAAAAATAGAATAGTAAAAGAAAATTTATCAAAATGATAAATTTATCTTTATTAGGTTAAATTTTACCAATAAAACCAATTTAAGAAATTATCATTTTGATAAAAAATTATCAAAATGATATTTTTTTTAATTTAAGGGAGAAAAAGCAGTTTAAATTATTTGGCTAATTGAGGGTAGGTATGTATTTTAAATAAAAACAATAAAAAAAACAATGTATTTTTTGGCACGGTAATTGCTATTTAAATATATGAGTAAGAATATAGCTAGTTAAGTACTCAATTAAGTCATTACTATAAATAAATTTTATGGGATGAGGGACAAACTATTATTTACTATACAAAAGGGAGGAATAAATATGAACGTTGAAGATATCAAGTTAAAAGCAAAAGGGTACGAAACACAAATGACAAAGTTTTTGAGGGATCTAATTGCTATTCCAGGAGAAAGTGCTAATGAAGAATTGGTGGTAAAAAGAATATCACAAGAAATGAAAATGCTTGGATTTGATAAAGTTGAAATTGATCCTATGGGTAATGTTTTAGGATATATGGGTAATGGAAAAACTTTAATTGCTTATGATGCTCATATAGATACTGTAGGTATTGGGGAATTAAGTAACTGGACATTTGATCCTTATAAGGGATATGAAAATGAAGAAGAAATAGGCGGACGTGGATCTTCAGATCAATTAGGTGGAATAGTTTCTGCAACATATGGAGCAAAAATTATGAAAGACTTAGATCTTTTATCTGATAAGTACACAGTTTTAGTAACAGGTACTGTACAAGAAGAAGATTGTGATGGCGTATGCTGGCAATATATCCATAATGAAAGTAAGATAAAACCGGAATTTGTTGTAATAACTGAGCCAACTAATGGAAACATTTACAGAGGGCACCGTGGCCGTATGGAAATAAGGGTTGAAGTTAAGGGAGTATCTTGTCATGGATCAGCTCCAGAACGTGGAGACAATGCAATTTATAAAATGAGTGATATTTTGCAAGAAGTTAGAACATTAAATGACAAGTTACATTATGATGCATTCTTAGGAAAAGGAACTGTAACAGTGTCAGAAATATTCTATAATTCACCATCTCGTTGTGCAGTAGCAGATATGTGTGCAATTTCATTAGACCGTAGATTAACTGATGGAGAAACTTTTGAATCAGCATTAGAAGAAGTAAGAAATCTTCCATTTGCTAAAAAATATAATGCAAAAGTAACTATGTATGAATATGAAAGACCAAGTTGGACGGGTCTTGTATATCCAACAGAATGTTATTTCCCAACTTGGGTACTTCCAGAAGATGCACCAGCAACTAAAGCTATGGTTGAATCATATGAAGGTATGTATGGAACTCCTCTAGTTGATAAATGGACATTCTCAACTAATGGAGTATCAATAATGGGTAGATACGGAATTCCATGTATAGGATTTGGACCTGGTAAAGAAGAAGAAGCACATGCTCCAAATGAAAAAACTTGGAAAGCTGATTTAGTAAAATGTGCTGCTGTATATGCTGCATTACCAACAATTTACTGCGCAAACAAATAAAATACAAAAATATTGGAGGAATTACAATGAATATAATGGATAAATATATTGAAAAACTAAACACGTTAGATTTTAAAGATATGCACAATGAGGATTTTATGCTTACTTGGGAAAAAAGTAATGATGAGTTAGAGGCTGTATTCACAATGGCAGAAGCTTTAAGAGACTTAAGAAAAAATAATATATCTTCTAAGATATTTGATAGTGGACTAGGAGTTTCATTATTTAGAGATAATTCAACAAGAACAAGATTTAGTTTTACTTCAGCATGTAACCTTTTAGGCCTTGAAGTACAAGATTTAGATGAAGGTAAATCACAAGTAGCTCATGGAGAAACCGTAAGAGAAACAGCTAACATGATTTCATTTATGGCTGATGTTATCGGTATTCGTGATGATATGTTTATAGGAAAAGGAAATGCATACATGAAGGAAGTTTCAAACTCTGTTAAAGAAGGAAATATTGAGGGAACTTTAGAACAAAGACCAACATTAGTTAATCTACAATGTGATATAGATCATCCAACACAAGCTATGGCAGATACACTTCATTTAATAAATGAACTTGGTGGTATCGAAAACTTAAAAGGAAAGAAAGTTGCAATGACTTGGGCTTACTCTCCATCATATGGTAAACCACTTTCAGTACCACAAGGAGTTATCGGATTGTTAACTAGGTTTGGAATGGACGTAGTACTAGCACATCCAGAAGGCTATGAAGTAATGAGTGAAGTTGAAGAAGTTGCAAAGAAAAATGCAGAAACATACGGAGGATCTTTCACAAGAACGAACTCTATGGAAGAAGCATTTAAGGATGCAGATGTAGTATATCCAAAGAGCTGGGCACCGTTTATGGCTATGGAAAAGAGAACTAATTTATATTCAGAAGGAGATCAAGCTGGAATTGATCAATTAGAAAAAGAATTGCTTAAGCAAAATGCAGAACATAAAGATTGGGAATGTACAGAGGAATTAATGAAGACTACAAAGGAAGGCAAGGCTATATATATGCATTGTTTACCAGCAGATATTACTGGGGTAAGTTGCGCAGAGGGCGAAGTTGCAGCTACAGTATTTGATAGATACAGAAAATCATTATATAAAGAAGCCAGTTTTAAACCATACATTATAGCATCTATGATCTTCTTAAGTAAGATTAAAAATCCACAAGAAGTTTTAGATAAGCTAGTAAAAGAAAGTAAAACTCGTAAAGTTAAATAATTTTTAGAGGATAAGGCTCTTGTGGTGAAATCCATAAGAGCCTATATTTAAAGAATATTTAAATAATTAGTGTCTATTGTTAAAGGAGGAAAATATGAAAAAGAAGATTGTAATTGCCCTTGGTGGGAATGCCTTAGGAAATACGTTAGAAGAGCAAATGAGTGCTGTGAAGGCTACTGCTAAAGCTATAGTTGACTTAATTGAAGATGGAAATGAAGTGGTTATTTCTCATGGAAATGGACCACAAGTTGGAATGATAAACGTAGCTATGAGCGAATTGCATAATCTACATTCAAAATATTCTCTTTGTCCTATGTCAGTTTGTGTAGCTATGAGTCAAGGATATGTAGGATATGATCTACAAAATCAAATTAAAGAAGAGTTATTAAATAGAAATATAAATAAAGGTGTAGCAACAATTATTACACAAGTTGAAGTAAATCCAAAAGATAGTGCTTTTGAAAACCCAACAAAGCCAATTGGGAGCTTCATGACAAAGGAAGAATCAGAAGTTGCCATTAAAAATGGTGATAAAGTAGTTGAGGATTCTGGTAGAGGATATAGAAGAATAGTAGCATCACCAAAACCAATTAGTATTGTGGAAATAGAAACTATAAAGAGCTTGATTAGCGCTGGACAAGTGGTAATTGCTTGTGGTGGAGGCGGAATTCCTGTTATAAAGGAAGGTAACAAATTAAGAGGTGTAGAAGCTGTAATTGATAAGGATTTTGCTAGTTGTACACTTGCAAAGGAACTTGGAGCTGATTGCTTAATTATTTTAACTGCTGTTGAAAAGGTTGCTATAAACTTTGGAACTGAAAATGAAAAATGGTTAAATGAAGTTACTACTTTTGACATGAAAAAATATGTGGAAGAAGGTCATTTTGCACCTGGTTCAATGAGACCAAAGGTAGAGGCTGCAATAGATTTTGCTTCATCAAAAGAAGATAGATATGCATTAATTACTCTTCTTGAAAAAGCCAAAGATGGTATAAGTGGAAAAACTGGTACTAGAATAAAGTAGTAAGAATAAATATTGCGTTGATTTGGAGGAGAAAAAATGAGAGAAGATATAAAATGGAAAAAGAATACATTACCTAAATTGAAAAAAGAAAATTTGCTAGATTTCTTAAGTAAAGAGGAAATAGCTAAAGCTAGAGATTTTCATAAAAGTTTTCCCCAATATAAGGAAACACCATTAGTTAACTTAGAAAATTTGAGTAAGGACTTAGGGTTAGGTGGCATTTATATAAAAGATGAATCATATAGATTTGGATTAAATGCTTTTAAAGTATTAGGTGGTTCTTTTGCTATGGCAAAATATATGGCTCAAAAATTAAATAAAGACATATCTGAATTACCTTATGAAAAGTTAATTTCATCTGAATTAAGAGAAGAATTAGGAGAAGTTACATTTGTAACGGCTACAGATGGAAATCATGGAAGAGGAGTAGCCTGGACTGCAAATAAATTAAAACAAAAATCTGTGGTTTATATGCCAAAGGGATCATCACAAGTAAGATTAGAAAATATAAGATTAGAAGGAGCAGAAGCTTCTATAACTGATATGAATTATGATGATGCAGTAAGACTTGCAGCTAAATATGCAGAAGGAAAAAATAGAATAATTATACAAGATACTGCATGGGAAGGTTATGAAGAAATTCCAGCATGGATAATGCAAGGTTATGGAACTATGGGTCTTGAAGCCTTAAATCAATTAAATGAATATAAAGTTGAAAAACCAACTCATATATTTATACAAGCTGGGGTAGGTTCTTTAGCTGGAGGAATTCAAGGGTTCTTTGCTTCTGTATTTAATGAAGATTGTCCAAAAACAGTAATAGTAGAATCAAATTTAGCGGATTGTTTATATAAGTCTGCAGTAGCTAATGATGGAAATCTAAGAATAGTAGATGGAGATATGCAAACAATAATGGCTGGTTTAGCTTGTGGAGAAGCAAATACTATTGGATGGGAAGTTTTAAAAGAACATTCAGATACTTTTGTTTCATCTCCAGATTATGTTGCTGCAAATGGTATGAGAGTACTTGGAAATCCATTAAGAGGAGACAAAAAAGTAATTTCAGGAGAATCAGGTGCTGTTACTTTAGGGTTACTTTATGAAATAATGAAAAATCCTAAATATAAAGATTTAAAAGAATCATTAAAATTAGATGAAAGTTCAAAAGTATTGTTATTTAGTACAGAAGGAGATACGGATCCAGAGAAGTATAAAGAAATAGTTTGGAACGGTGAATTAGGGCAGTAAAAGATTATATAATTAAAGAGGGTGGCATAATGTTATTAATTGGAAATGGAAGAGTAATAACCCAGGATAATAAAAAACCCTATTTAGAAAATGGATGTATTGCAATAAAAGATAATATTATTTTAGAAGTTGGCAATACACAGGACCTTAAAGAAAAGTATAAAGCTTATGAGTTTATAGATGCAGAGGGAAATATTATAATGCCTGGATTAATAAATACTCATCATCATATATATAGTGCTTTTGCAAGAGGGTTAATATTAGATAACCCTCCTGCAAGAAAATTTACAGATATTCTTAAAAATGTTTGGTGGAAAATAGATAAGAAACTAAAGTCAGAAGATATTAAATATAGTGCTTATACAACTTTAATTGATTGTGTTAAAAATGGAGTTACAACAGTATTTGATCATCACGCTAGTCCTATGGCAATAGAGGGAAGCTTATTTATAATAGCCGATGCTGCTAAGGATTTAGGAATTAGAGGGGTTTATTCTTATGAAGTCTCCGATAGAGATGGTGATGAGGTTTTAAATACTGGCATAAAAGAAAACGTTAACTTTATTAACTATGCAAGCAATTTAGAAGATGATATGACAAAAGGTATGTTTGGAATGCATGCATCATTTACCCTTAGTGATGAAAGTTTAAATAAATGTGTAGAAAGTATGAAGGGCCTTGATGCAGGATATCATATTCATGCAGCTGAAGGAATTGAAGATTTAAATCATTGTTTAGAATATCATGATAAGAGAGTAGTAGAAAGGTTAATGGATTTTGGAATATTAGGAGAAAAAACATTAGCAGTTCATTGTATTCACATAAATAAAAAAGAAATTGATATTTTAAAAAAGACAAATACTAATGTAATTAATAATCCAGAATCTAATATGGGTAATGCTGTGGGCTGTGCGCCAGTAATGGAAATGATGAAAAATGAAGTAACAGTTGGATTAGGAACTGATGGATATACATCGGATATGCTTGAGTCAATGAAGATGGAAAATATAATTCATAAACATAATTTATGTGATTCAAATGTAGGATTTGCAGAAACAAGTAAAATGATATTTGAAAATAACAGCAAAATAGCTGCACAATATTTTAATAAACCACTTGGAATATTAAAAGAAGGTGCATATGCGGATATAATAGTTGTTGATTATAATCCATTGACACCTATAAACAAAAATAATTTAAATGGACATATAATGTTTGGACTAAGCGGAAGAAGTGTAGAAACAACAATTATTAATGGAAAAGTTATAATGAAAAATAGAGAAATTATCACAGTAGATGAGAAAAAAATATTTGATGAGTCAAGAGAAGTTGCTGAAAAGTTATGGGAAAAATTAAAATAGCTCGGGGGCCTTTATTGTGAAAGGGAAATTAACTTTAGGTCAATGGTTAATAAAGATATCAATGAATTTATGTGGATTATTTTTATGTGGATTTTCGATTGTATTAGCAATTCAAAGCGGTCTTGGAGCAAGTCCATGGGCTGTTTTGCAGGCAGGGACTACAAATTACTTGCCAATTACAGTCGGGCAAGCATCACAGGGTATTTCATTAATATTAATGTTGTTTACTTGGTATAAAGGTATTATACCTGGGGTTGGGACCATATTAAATACAATTTTCATAGGATATTTTATTGATTTCACTTATAAGTATATTAAAATTTCAGAACCTAAATCAATTATCTTTAGCATACTTATGTTAATAGGAAGTATACTGATATTTGCTTTTGGAATAGTAATATCTCTAAAGGCAAAAATCGGTGTAGGGTCAAGAGATCAACTTATGGAATATTTAATAGGATCAACAAAGAAATCTGTTATTGAAATAAGATCAATTATTGAAGGTGTAGCCTTAGCATTAGGAATAGTAGTAGGAGGTCCTTATGGAATTGGTTCTGTAGTTACAGTGGTTACACTTGGATACGCAATAGGGTTTGCGGCAAAAATATTAAATTATAATTTTGATGCATACGCCCATATTACATTAGCAGATATGTTTGATAAAATTAGTATTAATAAAAGTATTGAGATCATGGAGGAGAAGCCATGAATAAAAGATTAATAATTAAAAATATCAAATCTTTGGTAAGTTGTGACAAGAATGACAATTTATACGAATCTGTAAATATGCTTATTGAAAACGGAGTCATTAAATATATAGGAAAAGAGTTATATGAAGCCGATGAAAGTATAGATGCAACAAATATGTTAGTGTATCCAGGACTTATAAATACTCACCATCATTTATATCAAACATTTACAAGAAATTTGCCCAAGGTGCAAAAAATGGAGTTATTTCCTTGGTTAACAACACTATATGAAATCTGGAAAGGAATAGATAGTGAAGTTATTAGATATAGCTCATTAGTAGGTATGGGAGAATTAATGAAAAGTGGATGCACTACTTGTTTTGATCATCATTACGTATTTCCAAAGGGTGTAGATGATACATTAATAGATACTCAATTTGTAGCAGCTAAAGAATTAGGAATAAGAATGCATGCATCAAGAGGAAGTATGAGCCTAAGTAAAAAAGATGGGGGATTACCTCCAGATTCGGTAGTTCAGACAATGGAGAGAATACTTTATGATTCTGAAAGATTAGTTAAAAAGTTTCATGATCCTAAGGAGTTTTCTATGAATCAAGTTGCACTTGCTCCATGTTCACCATTTAGTGTAACTAGTGATTTAATGAAAGAATCAGCAAAGCTAGCAAGGAAATTAGGGGTAAGATTACATACTCATTTAGCAGAAACAATTGATGAAGAAAAGTTTACGCTAGAGAAATTTGGAATGAGACCTCTTGAATACATGGAAAGTTTGGGTTGGGTTGGAAAAGATGTTTGGTATGCACATGGTATACATTTTAATGATTATGAACTGAAAATTTTAGCCAGAACTCAAAGCGGAGTGGCACATTGTCCAATCTCAAATATGAAATTATCATCGGGAATAGCAAGGATACCTGAAATGATTAAAATGGGTATTCCTGTTGGATTAGCAGTTGATGGTAGTGCAAGTAATGATGGATCTAATTTATTAGAAGAAATAAGAGTTGCTTATTTATTGCATAGATTAAAATCAAGTACAGATGCTCCAACAGGATATGAAATATTAAAACTTGCCACAAAAGGAAGTGCGAGTGTTCTTGGAAGAGATGATATTGGAGAATTAAGTGTAGGCAAGGCAGCTGATTTATTTATGATTAATTCTAAAAAATTAGAATTTGTAGGAACTCAATTTGATCCTAAGTCAATACTCGGAACGGTTGGTTTTAAAGGGGCTGTGGATTATACCATAGTTGGAGGAAATGTTGTTGTAAAAGAAGGTAAACTTGTTAATATTGATGAAGAAAAAATTACTTATGAGGCTAATGAAGCTGTTGAAAGACTTATAAAAAAAGCCTGAAAATTTATTAAAAAATTAATTAGTAGGAGGATTAACGATATGGCAAATTTAAAAGTTAATATATTAGGGATGGAGTTTGATAATCCAATATTCACAGCAGCGGGACCTGGAGCAAAAGATGGAGACTTATGCGTTCTAGCAGTAAAGGGTGGAGCTGGAGGATTGGTTACAAAAACAATTTCAGTGGAACCTGCACCAGTTCCAAGACCATGTATGGCAAAAACAAATGCAGGTTTTTTAAATACAGAGCTTTGGTCAGAACTTCCAAAAGAGCAGTGGATAGAAAAAGAGTATAAAAGAGCAAAGGAAGCCGGAGTACCAATGATAGTAAGCATGGGTTATACTGCAGAGCAAATAAAAAAAGTTGCTCCACTTGTAAGACCATATGCAGATGCTGTAGAACTATCAACTCATTATGTTGGAACTGATGTTGCTCCAATAGTTGAAGCTATGAAGGCGGCTAAGGCTGCATTAGATTGCCCAGTGTTTATGAAAATGAGTCCTCATACAGATATTCAAAAAATAGCTAAAGCATTAGAAGAAGCTGGAGCAGATGGACTTGTAATGATAAATTCATTAGGACCTTGTATGGCTATTGATGTGGAAACTGGATATCCAATTATGGGAAGTGAAAATGGATATGGATGGTTATCAGGATCAGCAGTGAAACCAGTAGCTATTAGAAATATTTATGATGCCTCTAAGGTGATAAATATACCAATAATAGGAGTTGGTGGAATTACTTGTGGAAGAGATGCTGCCGAAATGTTAATGGCTGGAGCACAATCAGTACAAGTTTGTACAGAAGCAATTTTAAAAGGTCCAGGGGTTTATGGAAAAATTGCTAAAGAATTAAATGAATTTTTAGATAGTCATGGATATAAAGATGTAAATGAAATAATTGGGCTAGCACACAAGAAATCTGAAGAAAGAAACTTCAGAGTAGAAGCCATAGCACCTACTGTAAAGCAGGAACTTTGTATAAAATGTGGACAATGTAAAGTAAGTTGTGTATATGAGGCTATAGAGGTTGGAGAAAAATTAATTATTGATAAGGAAAAATGTTTTGGATGTGGGTTATGTGTAACTAGATGTCCAAAGAAAGCTTTATCAATACAATATAATTAAAAGGACAACCAGTAATGGCAATTGCACTTAAAGGCGGAATTGATACTCATACCATTTTTATTTAGAATTGCCTAATTTCAAAACCTCAGATAATTTCCAAAGTGTTACCAAAGCAGCAATCGCTCCTTTGGTAACACTCCCATAATAGATTTTGTAAATTGTCATAGAAGGGAAAATTATATGATTAATTATAAAGATAAAAAGGTTTATGGATAAAAATGAATTTCAAGAAAATGAACATTTAGGCAAGTATATGGAAAGAAGAAGTTTTGAATTTGAGAGGTGATTAATAATGTTTGAATTTACTGTAAATGGAGAAAAAAAAGTAACAGATGAAAATAAAAATATATTAAAGTTTTTAAGAGAGGATTGTAGTATTACCTCAGTTAAAAACGGTTGCTCAGAAGGTGCTTGTGGTACCTGTATGATTTTATTAGATGGAAAAGCAATAAAAGCATGTTTATTAACTACAGAAAAAATTAATGGAAAAAATATTAATACTATAGAATCACTTACTGAAAGAGAAAAAGATGCATTTGCTTATGCATTTACTGAAGCTGGGGCTGTACAATGTGGTTTTTGTATCCCAGGTATGGTAATTAGTGCAAAAGGCTTATTTAACAAAAATTTAGATCCTAGTAGGGAAGAAGTGAAAAAGGCTTTAATAGGAAATATATGTAGGTGTACAGGATATGTGAAAATTGAAGAAGCAGTTTTAATGGCGGCAGAAATATTAAGAGAAAATAAAGAGGTCCCAAAGGTAGCTTGTAAAGGCTTAGTAGGGGAAAGAATGGGAAGAATTGATGCTCATGATAAGACATTGGGAACTGCAGAATATACAGATGATATAAGGTTTCCTGGAATGATATATGGCGTGGCATTAAGAACTAAATATCCTAGAGCGCTAGTAAAAAATATTGATATAAGTGAAGCTGAAAAATTAGACGGGGTTATAAAAATTGTAACAGCTAAGGATATTGAAGGTGAAAGATATTTAGGTCATATAAAAAAAGATTGGCCAGTCTTAATTGATATAGGTGAGGAAACTAGATATTTAGGAGATGCTTTAGCTTTAGTAGCGGCTGAAAGTGAAGAAATAGGAAGATTAGCTTTAGATAAAATAAAGGTGGATTATTGTGAACTTACTCCAATTACATCACCAGAGGAAGGTCTTAAAGAAGATGCGCCTAAAATACACAAATCAGGAAATATATTATCACATGAGCATTTAATAAGAGGAAATGCAGAAGAGGTAATTGAAAAATCAAAATATAAAGTAACATATAGATATAAAGTTCCTTTTACAGAACATGCATTTTTAGAACCAGAATGTACAGTTGCAGTATCTGATGGAGATGAATTAATAGTATATACAGGATCTCAAAGTATATATGATGAATTACGTGAAATTGGATCATTATTAGAATTAGGTGATGATAAATTAAGAATAGTCTCTAAGTATGTTGGAGGCGGTTTTGGTGGTAAAGAAGATATGAGTTGTCAACATCATGCAGCTCTACTAGCTCATATTACTAAAAGAACTGTGAAAATGTGCTTAGGTAGAAAAGAAAGCCTTATAGTAGATACTAAAAGACATGCAATGGATATGGAAGTAACAACCGCTTGTGATGAAAATGGTATATTAACTGCTATGAAAGCAAAGATAATTTCAGATACAGGAGCTTATGCATCATTAGGAGGACCAGTACTACAAAGAGCATGTACACATGCGGCAGGACCTTATAACTATCAAAATATAGATATAGAAGGAACTGCAGTATATACTAATAATTGTGTAGGAGGTGCCTTTAGAGGCTTTGGGGTTACCCAATCAAACTTTGCAACAGAATGTAATATAAATAAATTAGCTGAAATGGTTGGTATAGATGATTTTGAAATGAGATTTATAAATGCAATTAGACCAGGACAAGTTCTTCCAAATGGACAAGTTGCAGATGAAGGAACTGCATTAATCGAAACTTTAGAAGCAGTTAAAGATATTTATTATAAGAATAAAGGAAAAGCAGGAGTGGCTTGTGCATTTAAAAATGCAGGTATAGGGGTAGGATTGCCGGATGTAGGTAGATGTAAGATAAAGATTGAAAATGGAAAGATACACATAAGAACATCAGCAGCCTGTATAGGACAAGGACTTGGAACTATACTAGTGCAAATAGTAGGAGAAGTATTAAGGATTAATCCTTCAGAAATAGTGCATGAAATGCCAGATACTAGAATTACCCCAAATTCAGGAACAACTACAGCTTCAAGGCAAACAGTGTTTACTGGAGAGGCAACTAAAATAGCAGCACTTAAGTTAAAGGAAGAATTAATTAAAAAAACCTTGATTGAGTTAGAGGGGTTAGAATTTATAGGCGAATACTCTGGAGTTACTGATAAGATGGGCAGTGAAAAAGAACATCCTGTAAGCCATGTTGCCTATGGTTATGCAACACAAGTAGTGATTTTAGATGAAAATGGAAAGCTAAATAAAGTTGTGGCAGCTCATGATGTAGGTAGAGCTATTAATCCTAAAAATGTAGAAGGACAAATTGAGGGTGGAGTAGTAATGGGATTAGGTTATGCTTTAACTGAAGATTATAAATTAGAAAATTCGGTGCCTAAAGCAAAATTTGGAACACTTGGATTATTAAGAGCTACTCAAATTCCTAAAATAGAATCTATTATTATAGAAAAAAATAGCCAAGAGTTATCCTTTGGGTCAAAAGGTGTTGGGGAAATAACATGTGTTCCTACAGCTGCCGCAGTTCAAGGGGCTTATTACAAGTTAGATAAAATATTTAGAACAGAACTACCTTTGAAAAATACTTTTTATAAAAAATAATATTTAAAGATAATGGAAACTCAGTAATATCTAACTACAAAACTTATTATAAAAGGAGAGATTAACATGAAAAAAATAATTAATACAGTAAATGCACCAGCAGCAATAGGACCATATTCACAAGGGGTAATTATAGGTGATTTAGTATATACATCAGGACAATTACCTATAAATCCTCAAACAAAAGTTATGGAGAGCGAAATAAAATCCGCAACTAAGCAAAGTTTAGAAAATTGCAAAGCAATTTTAGAAAGTGCTGGTACAAATCTTGATAATGTAATTAAAACTATGGTTTTTGTAAAAGATTTAAAGGATTTTGCTTTAGTAAATGAAGTATATGCAGAATATTTCACAAAGAATTTTCCAGCAAGAAGCTGTGTGCAAGTTGCAAAATTACCATTAGATGCGATGATAGAGATAGAAGTAATCGCTACATTAAAATAGTATTAAATGGTGAGGTAGGCTAATCTACCTCACCATTTTTATATTATAAAATGGATTTAACTAATTTCTAACTAGGAGATTTAATATCCTAGTTTATTATAATAATTAAGTGTTTAGAAGTTTTTATTGACAGTCTATTTTTAGAGGAGTATGATAGAAATAAATAAATTGTGCACAATTTAATTTATAACAACTTAATTCGTAAATGGAGGGAAACATTATGGTTAGTGATAAAAATTTAATTCTAGAAAATCAACTTAGTTTCATAATGTATGCCTGTTCAAAGGAAACTATAAAACGTTATAAATCATATCTTAAGAACGTAGATCTAACATATACTCAATATATTGCTATGTTGGTTTTATGGAATGGAGATAATATTACGGTTAATGAATTAGGAAGAAAATTATATCTTGATTCAGGTACTATAACGCCCCTTTTAAAAAAACTTGAAAGTAAGGGCTTGGTAGAACGAGCTCGTGATATCAGTGATGAGAGGAATGTTTTTGTACGGGTAACTCCAATTGGTCAGCAGCTTAAAGAAAAGGTAAGAAATATACCAGAAAATATTCTAGAAGATACAGGGATACCTATGTCAGAAGCAAATGATATATTGGTAGATTTAAAATCTGTATTAGAAAGAGTTAATCAAAAATAATAAAAGAAGTAGATGGAGGAGTAAAAATGTTTTTATTTGAATCGATACCTTGGTATTCAGTAGTAATATGGGTTTTAGTGATTGGAGGATTAATGCTTTCCAATGAATTAGCTCGTAGAAATAAATATATAGCTATTATATCATTTATAATTTTACCAATAATATTACCATTTGCAGTTTGGAAAAATACAGCTGGTCCAGGCTCTAGTGTAGGATCTTGGTTCCATTGGGCAAAAGTATATTCAGCATTAGCAGGATGTTTAGGATTTATGGCTTTACGTTATAGTAAAAAATTAAGTAAAAACAAATATCTTTTAGCATTCCCTGCAATAATATTAGCAGTTAATATTATGGAAGCGGTTATTCGTGATTTCCAATGCTATAGCTTCAATGGCGTAGTTGATGGAATGCTTATGATTGGTGGACCATGGAATATAATGAATGGTATTGCAGGTATTCTGAATATCATAACTATTTCAGGTTTCGTTGGAATATTTATTGGGAAAGATAAAAATAAGGACATGCTGTGGCCAGATCAACTTTGGTTCTGGATAATTGCATATGATTTTTGGAACTTTGCATATGTGTATAATTGTGTATCTGATCACGCATTTTATGCGGGAGCAGCCTTATTATTATCATGTACAATTCCAGCTTTCTTTATAAAAAAAGGGACTTGGTTACAAAGTCGTGCACAAACTTTAGCATTTTGGATGATGTTTGTTATGTCATTCCCAAGCTTTGTTGATACTTCAAAGTTTGCTGTTAAGTCATCACATAATGAAACAGCATTATTTATAGTAAGTGCAATATCTTTAGCTGCAAATATAGCGGTATTTGGATATCATTTCTATAAGGTATTTAAGAATAAACGTAACCCATTAACACAAGAAATTCATACAGATTTAGATGCTTATAAACAAATAGTTAATGAAAATAAATAATATAAAATAAAAAGGCGATTCGTAATGAATCGCCTTTTTATTTTATATTATATTTGAAAGTTAATTTTTTATAATAAATATGTAAATCTTTTGTAACCTAAGTACAGAGTTATTATATTAAGATAATTAGGGATATTTAAAAGAATATGTCGAAAAATAAAAGAAGATAAGAGGGAGAAGTGATGAAAAGAACAATCTTATTGGTAATGAGTGGAATATTGATTTTTTCTATAATTAAGGGTGCAATCAATGGTATTGATAATAAAAGCTTTAATGAAAATAATTTTATAGGTAAAGAAATTTTAGTTCAATTAGAACAAAGAAATTTAAGCGATGTAGAAAATGAAATTGATACATATAAGAATAAGTATTTTCAAGATAAGGATGCACAGGAAGATAGATTTAATCAAACTCAAGGAGAAGAAAATAATAGCAAGTATTTTCAAAGTACAATTTTTATGGGAGATTCCATTACTGAAGGCTTATCAGAATTAGGAGTAATAGAAGAATATAACGTATTGGTTAATAAAGGGGATACAGTAATTAAAGCTATTAATACCATAGATACTTTAACAAACCTTAATCCTAAAAATGTAGTTTTATTATATGGTATGAATGATGTCATAGAATTTGATAATTCTATGAAGTTTAAAGAAAAGTATATTGAACTTGTTAATGAAATAAAAAAAGTTTTACCAAATACAAAAATATATTTAATTTCACCCCTTTCTGTAATGGATAAGGCAGTTAATATAAATGAGAGATTAACAAATAGTAATCTAGATGAATTTAGAGAGAAGGCACAGGAAGTTGTTACAGAAACAGGCATTAATTATGTTGATATAGAAACAAAAATAAATAAAAAAGATTACTTACATGAAAAAGATGGAATACATTTTAAATATGAATTTTATTTAATTTGGTTAGATTATCTTAAAGAATATATTTAAAAATTAATTGTAATTGAGGGAAGGTTATGAAAAAAAGTACATATAAAAAATATTATTTAATACAAATAATTATAATAGTAGTGATATTTATAGGGCTATATCCTATTGTTAAGGTAAGACAAGCTAATATGGATGATATTAGAAATAGTATAGAAAAAAGTGTTAGTTTAGATAGAATGGATATGGGAAATGAAAAAATTCTCAAAAAATTATATTACATAAATATAAAGGATTTAGAAGATTTTATTTATTATGCTCCAAAGAGTAATATGGATGAAGATGAAATTCTAGTTTTAAAGGTTAAAGATGAAAAAAACATACCAATTATTAAGAGTCAAATTCAGAAGAGAATAGATAAAAAGGCAGAAAGTTTTAAAAATTATAGACCTGAAAAGTATGAAATAATTAAAAATGCTGTATTGGAAGATGAAGGTCAATATTTAATATTTATAATTTCACAGGATTCTTATAATATAAAAGAGGCTATAAAAAAAGACTTTAAGTAAGATAAAAGAAAATATATCACAATGTGACTGTTTATTTTTCAGAAATTTTCAAGAGGGAATTGGAGGGTTAACTTTGGTTTTTAGTAGTTTAATATTTTTATTTATATTTTTACCAGCAGTTTTAATTTTACATTATATTGTACCTAGTGTAGGAAAAAATTTTATAATACTTATATCAAGTGTAATATTTTATGCTTGGGGAGAACCCCAGTACATATATCTAATTTTAATCTCCATATTAATAAATTATTTTGGAGGATTATTAATTAGAAAAAATCATAAAGATGAAGAGAAACATAAATTTATATTTATAACATTAATTATTATAGATCTTAGTATTTTATTATTTTTCAAATATTATGGATTCTTAATAGAAAATATTAATAATTTATTAGGTGTGAGTTTACATATAAGAAATTTGCCATTACCTTTAGGGATATCTTTTTTCACTTTCCAGTTAATATCTTATGTAGCAGATGTTTATACAGAAAGGGTAAAACCACAAAAAAATATAATAGATTTTGGTGCTTATATTCTTATGTTTCCACAATTAGTAGCTGGACCTATAATACAATATAGTGATGTGGAAAAACAATTAAAGAATAGAAAAAAAAGTTTGGATAAATTTGGGGAGGGGGCCAGAAGGTTTATTATAGGCTTAGGGAAAAAGGTTATTATAGCAAACAATGTATCTATAATATGGACAGAAGTTAAAAACTTACCATTAGAAAATATATCAATTGTATCTGCATGGCTAGGGATTGGTGCATTTACATTACAAATTTATTTTGATTTTAGTGGGTATTCAGATATGGCAGTAGGTCTTGGAAAGATGTTTGGGTTTGATTTTATTGAAAATTTTAATTTCCCGTACACTTCAAAAAGTGTAACGGAATTTTGGAGAAGATGGAATATATCTTTAGGTTCTTGGTTTAGAGAATATATGTACATACCCTTAGGTGGTAATAGAAGCGGATTAGTTATTCAATTTAGAAATTTAATGATAGTGTGGTTTGCAACTGGACTTTGGCATGGAGCAAGCTGGAATTTTATATTTTGGGGGTTATATTTTGGGCTGATAATATTCGCTGAAAAAATATTTTTAGGAAATATTTTAAAGAGAATACCGGATGTGTTTAATCATATGTACACCATGGTTATTGTAATTGTAGGATGGGTGTTTTTTGATACAGATAGCATTTCTTCAGCAATAGGATATATTGGAGTAATGTTTGGTTTTGGAAATAATCTATTTATAAATAATATGGATAAGTATATAGTTTATACAAACTTCTTAATATTAGCTGTAGCAATAATAGCTTGCACACAATTAAGTATAAAAAGTAATAAGAAAATAAATGTCAATTTTAAAAAAATGGATTTGAAATTAATTATAGTTATACAAACTTTGATTTTAATAGTTAGCATAGCCTTTTTAGTGAGTGAAAGTTATAATCCGTTCTTATACTTTAGGTTTTAGGATCTGGAAGACGAGGTGTTTTTATTGAAAAAAACAAATAGAAAACCATATAGTATATATATGAAAGAAAAAAAAATTAGAAAATTTAATAGAAGTCTTAATGCAATAATAACTATTGTTTTTATTGGAGTTATTTTCACAATAACTATATTTGGAATTTTTAAAAATGATAAAGAATTTTCAGAACAGGAAAATAGAAATTTAAGTAAGAAACCTGAATTTACTTTAAAATCTTTTGTAAACAGAGATTTTTCTAGAGAATATACAAGTTATATATCTGACCAATTCCCAGGTAGAAATATTTTTGTGGCTATTAAAGGAAATATAGATAAATTATTAGGAAAAAATAAAAGTAATAATGTATATATAGGGAAGAATAATCAGCTTATAAACAATTTTAAAGAGGAAAATCAAGAGGAAACTAATGAAAAAATTAAGGCTATTAATGATTTTTTTGAAAAACATAAGAGTCTAAGCACTGCTTTTATGTTAGTGCCTACGGCAAGCAAGGTTTTAGAAGAAAAGCTACCTAAATATGCACCTATTGACGATGAATTAGAGTATATAGATAAATTACAGGATGGGTTAAATTCTAATATTAAATTTATAAATCCATATAAAAATTTATATGATAATAGAGATAAATATATTTATTATAAAACGGATCATCATTGGACCAGTAAAGGGGCTTATATTGGTTATAGGACAATGTGTAGTGAATTAGGATTAATAGCAAAGGAGGAAGATTATTTTACTATAGAAAAGGTAACTGATTCTTTTAGTGGTAGTTTATCCTCAAAAATAGGATTGGAAAGTAAAGAAGCGGATGAAGTAGAAGTTTATTTTAATACTAATGATAAAGTTTTAGTAAATTATATAACAGAACAAAAAAAGGGCACTAGTCTTTTTGATAGTACAGCATTAAATAAAAAAGATAAGTATGAAGTATTTACTGGGGGAAATCACCCTCTTATAAATATTAAAACACTACAAGATCCGGAAAAGAAACTATTAATTATAAAAGATTCCTATGCAAATAGTTTTTTACCATTTTTAACTTCTCACTATGGAGAAATAAATGTGGTAGATTTAAGATATTATGCTGATGATTTAGAAAAATTAATAAATGATAAAGAGATAACAGATGTAATGTTTTTATATAATGTAAATACTTTTAATGAGGATGATTCTATCTTAAATCTTAATGACTACTAATAGTATTAAATGTATTATGATAATGATTAGGGAGCTTCAAAAAAATAATAAGTCATAAATCTTGACTTATTATTTTATTTAGGCTCCCTTAATAGATTCTTAAAAAAGAATAATTTATAATATTGAAGAAATTAAAAAGAAATAATGTTAATATAAATTACACATATAAATATAATAGTATTATGTTTATAAATAAAAATAGATGGAGTAGGTATTATGATAATAGAAATATTAAAATTAAGTAGTTTATTTTCGCTTGGAATAATAGGAGCATTTATTACATTAGGATTACTAATTGGATGGATTGAAGGTATAAGTAATAGAACTATTCAGTTAAGATTTGGTAGAAAAGCTGTAATAGTTACTGGAATTATTGGAACTACTATCCATGAATTTAGTCATTATATAATGTGCAAGTTATTTGGGCATAAGGTTAATTCTGTTAAGTGGTTTTCTATTTCGGCGAATGAAAGCTCTGAACTAGGATATGTGTCACATTCTTATAATAAGAAAAATATATATCAAAGAGTTGGGAATTTTTTTATAGGGGTAGCACCTATAGTAGTTGGGACAGTAATTTTAGTAGCGTGCTTTTATATACTAATGCCAGAAAGTTTTAATGATATTTATAGTAGGGTTAATATTAAAGAGTATGTGTTAGATAGTAATGACTTTAACATTAAAGGCTTTTTTTATGTTTTATTTAGTAATTTGACTATAATAGTAAAAAAAATATTTGTAGCAAAAAATCTAATTAATATTAGGTTTTGGATTTACTTATTTATAGCAGTATCAATAAGCACGCATATGTCTTTAAGTAAAGCAGATTTAAAAAATTCTATAGATGGTATATTTGCTATAGTTATATTAAGTGTTATAGGAAGTATTATTGCTATTACATTAAATTTTAATATTGATAGCATTATACATAATCTTTTAATATTAAATTGTATAGTAATAAGCTTTATTTCAATAGGAGTTTTATTTTCAGTAGTAGCTTTAATCATAATAAAGATAATTTGTGCCATAAAGATATAGGCAGTTTAATACAAATATAGAATTTAAAGTTAAAGCTTTTAAAAAATAATTGACCGATGTAATTATATAATGGCAAATAAATAATTGTAAATAAAGGAAGCTAGCAGTGAGCTAGCTTCCTTTATTAGGTTATTAATTAATACTTATTGAAAATACTATACAAAGTATCCTTAAGAAACTATTTTTCAAGTTCAATTTTTTTCTTTGCTACTATTAGGAATAATATAAGAGATCCTATAGCAATCAGAATACCAACAGGATATCCTATTGAAGGTGAAACTTTAAAACCTTCTGGAGCCACAAGTAAATAAGTTGTAGATACAGCAGTCATAAATACTGCTGGTACTGTGGCTATCCAATGAAATTGTTTTCTTAGTGCAAGATACATTGCAGCTGTCCAAAGTACTATCATAGCTAAAGTTTGGTTAGACCATGCAAAATATCTCCAAACTATATTAAAATCTATTTTTGTTAGTATAAATCCTATTACAAATAATGGCAGGGTTAGAAGAAGTCTATTTTTTATTGGACCTTGCTTATAATTTAAGAAGTCGGCAATAGTAAGTCGTGCACTTCTAAAGGCTGTATCGCCAGAAGTTATAGGGCAAGCGATAACTCCTAATATAGCAAGAGCTCCTCCGACTTTACCAAGTAATGTAGTAGAAATTATATTTACAACCCAACCTTGACCACCATTAGCACTCATTTGCGAACCTAATTCTTCAGTGCTTCCAAAAAAAGCAATAGCAGCCGCAGCCCATATTAAAGCAACTATACCTTCAGCAATCATTGCACCGTAGAATATTGATCTACCTTGTTTTTCAGAAGTGATGCATCTAGCCATCATAGGTGATTGCGTTGAGTGGAAACCTGAAATAGCGCCACAAGCAATTGTTACAAACATCAATGGCCAAATAGGTAGATTGTTTGGATGAAGGTTAGCTAAAGTAATTTCAGGTATATGATACCCACCAAATATTATACCACCAGATACCCCAATGGCCATTATTAAAAGACAAATTCCAAATAGAGGGTAAATCTTACCTATAAGTTTGTCTATTGGGAGTAAAGTAGCTAGTATATAGTAGGCAAATATTATATAAACCCAAAAAGCTGTATTGAATTTAGTTGGAGTTAGTCCAGCTAAAAGCTCTGCAGGTCCTAGTATAAAAACTACGCCAACTAAGATAAGAACTATAACTGAAAAAACTCTCATAAAATTCTTAAAACCAGATCCTAGATATTTTCCTACAACTTCAGGAATACTTGCACCATCATGTCGTACAGATAACATCCCAGAGAAATAGTCATGTACTCCACCTGCAAATATTGATCCAAATACAATCCAAAGGAAAGCTACAGGACCCCAAAGAGCACCAG
This sequence comes from Clostridium gasigenes, assembly GCF_017348895.1. Lineage (NCBI taxonomy): Bacteria > Bacillati > Bacillota > Clostridia > Eubacteriales > Clostridiaceae > Clostridium > Clostridium gasigenes. The sequence goes on along the minus strand of NZ_CP071376.1, from coordinate 3,358,437 downwards.
CTATTGCACCAAATATTGGTCCAAGACCTGCAATGTTTAAAAATTGTATTAAAAATATTTTCCAACCGGGCATAGCAACGAAATCAACGCCATCGGCTAATCTAATTGCTGGAGTTTCAATGCTGTCATCTGAACCAAAAGCTTTTTCAACAATCTTACTGTAAAAAAAATAACCTAGTAATAAAGCAACAATAGATAATAAAAATGATACCATGAATAATCCATCCCCTTTAATATTATAAAATTAGGCATCTTCAAAAAAATATATAAAGACTTCTGGATTGTTATTTTAAGATGCCCTAAACAATTTAATTATAACAAATGTGTATACGATTTCAATAAGTGTTGCACCAAAGAACAAAATGGACACATGAAATGCATTTATATGCCCATTAATTGTTTAAATTGTGAAATGTTTTGACGACTAACAGGTATCTCTACATCTAACCCTTGGAGTTTTAACATATATGTATTATTAAACCAAGGGATTATCTCAGTTATTTTATCCAAATTTACAATATATGAACGATGGCATTTAAAAAAAATGCTTTGTGGAAGCTTTTTATAAAATTCCTTAGTACTTGATGAAACCTTATACTCTTCGTTTGATATATGTATAAATATATCATGTTCCTGAGATTTACAATAATATATATCATTTACATTTAATACAAACATTTTTTCGTTATTACAAATAGTTATTTTATTATTTATATAAGGGGAACTATTTATATTAGTACACTTTTCAAGTCGGGTAAGAGTATTTATTATTCTACATTCAGAGTAAGGCTTTAAAACATAATCAAAAGCAGCAATTTCAAATGCTTCAATTGCATATTGTTTATAAGCACTTAAAAATATAATAATAGGTTTTGATTTTAATGTATTTATAATTTTACTAAAATCTAATCCATTGAGCTTTGGCATACTTATATCAAGAAAAATTACGTCTACAGAATTAATTTGCATATATTCAAGAGCTGCTATACTATCATCAAATTCTGCTAGTATTTTAATTGAACTAAAAGTAGTAATAAAATAACTTAATTCTCGTATCGCTGGAATTTCATCATCTAGTATAATACAATTCATAAGGGTTAACCTCCATTTTTACTAAGGGATTTACAAGTAAAATAATTAGTAATTATTTTACTAATTACATATTTATTTTATAATTCTTAAATAATATCAAAATTAAAATTTTTAGTTTTGTTAAGAACAAAACTAATTCTTGTTCCTGTATGAAGACGTTCTATTATAAGACCAGTGCCGTATATGTATTTGAGTCTATTATTTACATTAGAGATACCGATCTTATTTTTTTCAATTGTTCCTAAATATATAATGTCAATTACATTTTGTGGAATACCTATACCATCATCTTCTATTGTAACTTTAACTTCATCTAAATTATATTTTTTTACCTTTATATTCACGGTTCCAAATCCTTTACCATTTAAAATTCCATGCTTTATGGAGTTCTCAACTAGGGGTTGGATTATAAGTGACGGTATTTTAATATGTACACTTCTATCAATATCATAGTTAATATTAAGTTTATGTCCAAACCTTGCTTTTTCTATTTCTACATAGGCTTTAACGTGTTCAAGTTCCTTACTTATATCCACGAAAGTCTGTATTTCATCTATATTATATCTTAAATAATTTGATAGGTTTATCATAAGCTCCCGTGCACCAGTTGGATTAAACCTCATAAAAGATACAATTGTGTTTAGTGAATTAAATAAAAAATGGGGGTTTATTTGGGATTGAAGTGCTTTAATTTCAGACTTTGTAGCTAGATCTTTTAGTTTGCCTAGCTTACTTATTTCAAGCTGAGTTGATATTAAATGAGACAATCCACTTGCAAGTGTCTTAGTTGTACATGATATACTATTTTCTTTCTCATAATATAATTTCAGGGTGCCTATAACTTTAGTATCTTCCTTAAGAGGTACAATAATTATAGATTTTAGGGGACAAATTTTACAAAAACAATTAATTTCTTCACCCGTGTTTAAAATACGTATAATACCATCGTTGATAACTTTCTCTGTAGCAATAATTTGAATGTTATCGGTGCATATATGGTGATCAGAGCCTAGTCCCACGTGAGCTAATATTGTATTAGTATCAGTAATTGCTACAGCGGCTGCTGTAGTAGAATTATTTATTATTGAACAAATAATTTTTAAGGAATTATTATTAATATCTCGAAAATAGGGTAGTGTCTTAGTTGCTATATCAAGAGCGATTTTAGCTTGGGTTGCGGCTATTTGATCTCTCTCATTAAATATCCTTTGAATTAGTAAAATTAGAAGGCATGTACCTAAAGCGTTTATAAAAATCATAGGCAAATATATATTTTCTACTATATGAAAAGCCTTAGAATAAGGTTTTGATAATAATAAAATTAAAAAAATTTCAATTATCTCAATAATAATTCCTCCAATTAAACCGTAAAACCATTTTTCATATTTTAAGCATCTTTTATATATAAAACCAGAAAAACAGCCTGCAATAATAGTAGTTAAAGCACAAGGAATAGAGGTTATGCCACCTATGTCATAAGTTAACCTATGAATACCTGCAATAAGACCAGATACAATACCAACAAAAGGGCCACAGAATATACCACCAGCCATTATTCCGATGATTCTTGTATTAGCTATTGCACCATTTACATCTACACCAGAATAGGTGCCTACTATCCCAAAAATGGCAAATGTTATAGATAATATAATAAGATCAAATTTTTGAAATTCATTTTTTTGTATTATATTCTTGAATATAGATAAATTAGAAATAATAAAAGCTAGAAATATTAAATAACCTAAGTTATTTATAAGATTGTTTAATAAATTAATCATAAGATACCTCTCTTTTAGAATATTAATTATAAAAACTCAAGTATATAAGAATATAAGTAAAATCTACGATTTTGATTAGGTTCTTAGCATTAGAAAATAAATTTCGTCTGTGGGAAGTTCCTGTAAAAATATTATATCATTAATGAGCTAGGTTAGGCATATCAAAAAGACCTAAGAATATTTGAGTTGTTATTTTAGAACTCGGTATATTTGACATTTATAAAAAAAATGTTAAAATAAGAAAAAAAACAATTTAATAGGGAAAAGATAGAGGTTGCAATGATAAAAAGTAATATTAATGAGTTAAACGCTGTGATTTAATATGAAAGGTATTATTGCCGAAGTATATAGTTAATGTTTTAAGGCTATATGTTGGGTTTGTATAAAATATATGCAAAACTGCCATAATATTTATGGAGAGCTATCTTTGTGTTTGTTACTTAAGAATTTATACAAGCTCAGAGAATAGCCTCTGAGCTTGTTTTTTTTACCTGAAACTTAAGGAGGACAAAATGGAAAATAAGAATTTAAAGAAGGAAATCAGTCTGTTTATGGCAACTATGCTTGTATGTGGGAACATGATAGGATCAGGTGTTTTTATGTTGCCAGCTACACTTGCTCAGGTTTCGGGACCAATGGCTACAATAATAGCATGGATAATAACAACTTTAGGATCAATAACTATAGCTTTATCCTTTGCAAATTTAGGATCCAAGTATCCAAGTACAGGAGGAGCCTATAAATATACAAAAGAAGCCTTTGGGGAATTCGCAGGGTTTTTAAGTGCATGGCTATATTGGAATGGGTCATGGATAGGAAATGCAGCAATCGTGGTAGCGCTAGTAAGTTATAGTACGGCAATTATGCCTGCATTAAATAAGCCTATATATGCGATTGTTTTTTCAAGTGTAGTATTATGGACATTTACCATAATAAACATAGTAGGAGTAAAGAAAGCTGGGAAAATTCAAAGTTTTGCTACAGTATTTAAAATAGGATTCTTTACAATTTTTATTATTGTTTCATTCTTCGCCTTTGACAGTTCAAATTTAATTCCACTATTACCAGAAGGAAAAGGACTTTCTACAATACCATTAGCAGCTACAGCCACTTTATGGGCTTTTGTAGGAATGGAAAGCGCCACAGTTACAGCAGGAGAAATAAAGGATCCTGAAAAAAATGTTAAAAAGAGCACAATATATGGATTAATTATTGCAGCAACGATTTATTTAGTAATAAGTATTGTAAGCATGGGCGCTATGTCAAATGAGCAGCTTGCAGTAAGTCAAGCACCTTTAACTGATATACTGACTAATGTTCTTGGAACTTCAGTAGGCAAGATATTAACTATAGCAATAGTAGTATCGATTTTAGGTACAATAATTGGTTGGTTATTATCAACTGCTCGTATTTCATATGCAGCAGGTCAAGATGGCGTCTTTCCAAAATTCTTTGGCAAAATACATCCTAAATATGGCACGCCAGTTAACTCATTAATAGTAAGTTCAATACTAGTAAATATATTATTAATTATGAATTATCAAAAAGGGATGGTTTCATCATTTACGTTTATTACAATATTGGCTACATTATCATTTTTACCAGTTTATTTATTAACGGCAGCAGCAGAAATTATGTTAATGTTTAAAGACTCAAAGGAATTTACATTTTGGATATTTATAAAGAAATCAATAGTGCCCTTATTAGCATTTATTTATACAATATGGACAATATATGGATCAGGAGCAGAAACAGTAATGTGGGGCTTCATAATGATGTTAATGGGTATTCCATTCTATATTTATAATTATCATAGAAATAGAATAGTATAAAAAGCTATACCTAATGGAACTTCAAAAAATAACAAGTCATATTATGATCTATTTGGGACTATGATTAATAACCACACCCTTTACATAGAATAACTATGTAAAGGGTGTGGTTTTTCATCGAGTAGAAAATATCCTCAAAATATTTGACTTGTTATTAATTTCAAATAATGTATTTATTAAGGGATATTAAAATAAATACTAAGTTAGTATGTAGAATATTGTCACATAGTGTAAATGGTAGTATAATATTATTAAAGAAAAGATTTTAAGGAGGACTATACATGAGTTTAGCAAAATTAATTGAAGAAAAGAGAAAAGCAAAGAGTAGGAAAGAAAACACTAAGAAAACAAAAAATATAGCAGTTGGGGCAACAGTTGGTATATTAGCAGGAATAGCTGGAGGGTTTCTTTTTGCACCAAAGGCTGGAAAAGAAACTAGAGATTCTTTAAAGGAATCAGCAAGCAATATAAGCACAACAGCAAAAGATAAAACTATGGAAGTTAAAAATAAAGTTTCAGAGTATTTAAAAGATAAAAAAGATGAAAAAGTTAGATTAGATGCAGCTATTAAGGAAGATAACAGAACTGCAACAATTGAAGACGTAATACTTTAAAATTAAAGGATAGGGAGATTGAAAAAATAACTAGTCATATTCTAGGCTATTTTCTTTAAGCTCCCTTATAAGTGAGGTAAATATGATTATAGAAGTTAATATGAAGACACTATTATTAGGAATTTTAATAATAACAGCAATTATTGCATTAACATATCTTATAGTAATATTAATAAAAGTAGGAAAATTAGTGGACAACCTTAATAAAACTATTGAAAAAAATAAAACTAATTTAGATAATACGCTTAAAAACATTAATGATATATCTGAAAATGTTAGAGATATCAGTGATGTAGCTCTTGAAACTACAGCAGAAGCTATAATTTTAAAAGAAGGATTATTCGATAAGGTAGATATAGTTAAGGATATAGTTAACATAGCATCAAGTGTATTTTTAAAAAAATAGTAGATTAAATTAAATATTATTTAATAAAAATTAATGCTATTTTTCTAAAAATCCTGTATAATGATTGGAAGAGACATTCGTAATATGTTTAGTTTCGTAACTTAACATATTTTGTGAGAGTCTCTTTTTCTATTATTCTCACAAAATAGAAAAAGAGAAACTTATCTAAATAGTACAAATTAGATAAGTTATAAAGAATGCTTATTAATTTTAAGTAAATAAAAAAATGTGGACAGTTAGATATAATAAAATAATAACGGAATTCATTATATACAAATTTGAATAAAAATTGTATATAAGTATATAGTTGATTTAAGATATTTAAAATTTATAATGACCACTTTCGAAGGAGAAAAAAATGTTATTTGAGAACCTAAATATAATTGAGCCTATTTTAAAGGCTTTAAAAGAAGAGGGATATACAAAACCTACGCCAATACAGGAAAAATCTATTCCACATTTAATAAATGGAAAAGATATCCTTGGCTGTGCACAAACCGGTACTGGTAAAACAGCAGCTTTTGCTATTCCAGTATTACAAAATATTTTTACTAGTGAAGAGGCTGAAAAAGGTCCAAAACAAATTAAGGCATTAATACTAGCACCGACTAGAGAATTAGCTATTCAAATAGAAGAAAGTTTTACTGCTTACGGAAAGCATTTAAATATTAAAAATTTAGTTATTTTTGGTGGAGTACCACAAAATCCTCAAACGAGGGCTCTTAAACAAGGTGTGGATGTATTAATTGCAACACCAGGAAGACTAATTGATTTAATTAACCAAAAATTTATTGATTTACAAAATGTAAAATATTTTATTCTTGATGAAGCAGATCGTATGCTTGATATGGGTATGATTAATGATGTTAAAAAGATAATAGCAAGACTTCCAAAAGTTAGACAAAATATGCTATTCTCTGCAACTATGCCAAATGAAGTTTCAAAACTAGTAGATTCTATTTTGAGAAATCCTGTAAAGGTAGAAGTTGCACCAGTTTCATCTACTGTAGATAGAATTTCACAAGGAATATACTTTGTTAGTAGAAAAAATAAGAAATCTCTACTTGTAGATATTCTTAAAGATGAATCTATTGCATCTGTTTTAGTGTTTTCAAGAACAAAGCGTGGAGCAAATGTAATAACAAAAGAACTTGAGAATGCGGGAATAGAAGCTCAAGCTATTCATGGTGATAAGTCGCAAAATGCACGTCAACTTGCCTTGAAAAACTTTAAAGAAGGAAAAATTAGAGTACTTGTAGCTACAGATATTGCAGCAAGAGGTATTGATGTAGATGAATTATCACATGTAATTAATTTTGATTTACCAGAGGTTCCAGAAACTTATGTTCATAGAATTGGACGTACTGGAAGAGCGGGACTTGAGGGAGTTGCACTTTCATTTTGTTGTGAAGAAGAAAAAGAATTACTTAGGTATATCGAAAAACTTACAGCAAAGAAAGTTCCTGTAATAGGAGGACACATATATCCAATAACTGCAGATGAAGCAGCATTTGAAAAGCAAGAAACAGCTAAAAAGAATGCAAGAATTTCAGCTAGATCTGGATCGTCTAGATCTAATTCATCAAGAAGCGATTCAAATAGAAGTGCTTCAAGTAGAAGTTCTTCAAATAGAGATGGTTCAAGTAGAAATACTTCAAATAAGAATGGCTCAAGTAGAAGCTCCTCTTCAAAGGATGATTTTGCAAATGAGGATTCATCTAAGAAAACTAGAAATAATGGATTTAATAGTAGAAAAAGAAATTAAATAATAATTATCACCCCTGGGGTATAATATTTACTGTAAAAGTAAATATTTACACCCCAGGGGTGATTTTTTTTAATTTCAATAGAATAAAGTGAAAATATAAAAAAATATTTGACAAAATTGAATTAAGAATGTAAAGTGTATTTAAAGAGAATACAAATGTATTCGCAAGAGATACAAAAGAGAAGAAAAAGGGGCGGTTATAATGAAAAAAATATCATTAATAGGCAGAATACTTATTGCACTAGTAATAGGAATACTTTTAGGCCTTTGGTGTAAAAGTATAGGAATTGATTATCCAATAAGAATTTTAGGGACATTTTCAGAATTGTTTGGAAACTTTTTATCATTTATGGTTCCATTAATAATTATAGGATTTATTGTTCCAGGAATAGCGTCTTTAAGAGGCGGATCAGGGAAAGCACTTTTAGTAACAACAATAATAGCTTATGTTTCAACTATTGTAGCGGGGTTAGCTTCATTTATGATTGGATCAGTATTATTGCCTAAGTTTATTAATGGAAGTATATTAATGCAAGAAAGTGGAGGAAGTATTAAACCATACTTCACAGTAGAAATGCCTCCAATAATTGGAGTAATGTCGGCTTTAGTATTTGCATTTGTACTAGGTATAGGATTATCAAAGATTAAAAATAGTGTGTTTTTAGAAGTAACAGAAGAATTTAATAAAATAGTTATGATGGTTATATCTAATGTGTTAATACCAATAGTACCTATCTATATAGGATGTATTTTTGCAAAATTAAGCTTTAGTGGTGAAATATTTACAACATTAAAATCTTTTGGAGTAGTGTATGCAATTTTATTCTCAGTACAAGCTTTGTATATTCTAGTTCAATATTTAATAGCTGGAACATTGAAAAAGGAAAATCCCTTTAAGTTATTAAAAAATATGGTACCTGCATACTTAACTGCATTAGGAACACAATCATCAGCAGCGACTATTCCAATAACAAGAGAAGCTGTTAGACGTAATGGTGTTAGTGAGGAGATAACTGATTTTGTAGTGCCACTAGCAGCTACTATACATTTAGCTGGAGATACTATTACTTTAGTATTAACATCAATGGGAGTTATGTATATGAATGGACGAGTACCAACTTTCTCAATAATGATGCCATTTATATTAATGCTAGGAGTTACAATGATAGCAGCTCCAGGAATTCCAGGGGGAGGAGTAATGTCTGCACTTGGGTTATTAGAATCTATGCTAGGTTTTGGTGGACTAGAAAAGCCAATTATGATTGCATTACATGCAGCTCAAGATAGTTTTGGAACTGCAACTAATGTAACTGGAGATGGAGCCCTTGCAATTATTGTAGATTATATTATGAATAGAAAAAAAGATGTAGAAATAGAAGAAGATGATGAAGATAGAGTAATTGAAACTGCATAAAGTATAACGAAAAGGGATTAGCTTTTGAAATTATTTTAGAAGCTAGTCCTTTTTTGTTTATAAAGAAATAAAAAAAAGAAGTTTATATATATATAATTAAAGATGAAATTGTAAAAGCAATCAGAAAAATGTATAATATATTTATAAATATATTATAGGTCTAAGGTGGAGAGTGTAAAATGAATTTTAAAAACAAGAAATTTGTAAAAGAAAAAGGTATAAGTAGGATGAAGTCATCTAATAGACTTTTGTTTGTTAGTAGTTGTATATGTGTAGTATTTGTTTTTTTAACAATAAGATTACTTTATATAATGATATACAAAAATGGGGAATATTCTAAAATGGCAAAAGCACAGAGAGAAGCTCAATATATAGTTCTAGCAGAAAGAGGAGATATTTTAGCGAGGAATGGTGCTACTTTAGCATCAACAATAAGTGTATATAGAATAGATTTAGATTTAGATTCAATACGAGAATATATATCTGATAATAATTTTACAATTAAAGACATATCTAAATCTTTAGCAGATGCTTTAGAAATGGATTTTGATACTGTTCTTAAAAAACTCGAAACAAAGAATGAAGATGGCAAAGAGGCTTCTTCAACAATTTTGGTTAGAGGAATAGAAAAAAGTCAGGCAGATAAAGTTGAAGCACTTAAAATATATGGTGTTATTATTTCAGGGGATACTAAGCGATTATATCCGAGTAATAATTATTTAGCGCATGCACTAGGTAGCGTTAATTTAGATAATAAGGGCTTAAATGGAATTGAATTACAATACGATAAATATTTAGCAGGAATATCAGGAGTAAGAATTTCTCAGGTTGATGGAGCATCAACACAGTTACCAGGTGACTCAAAAATAGTCACACCTCCAATTCCTGGAAAGGATGTAACATTAACAATTGATGAAAACATTCAGTATATAATAGAAGAGTTAGCAGAAAAGGCTATGACTGAGAATATAGCTAAAGGAGTTTCTATTATTGTTTCAAATCCAAACAATGGTGAAATTTTAGCTATGACAAATAAACCAGATTTTAATCCTAACAATACATTTAATGAATATCAGGCCTTTCCTGGCGAAAATGATACTGAAAAACTTCAAAATATGTTTAAAGATAGCTTAGTAAGTGATGCTTTTGAACCTGGTTCTACTTTTAAAAATTTTAGTATGATGGCTGCTATAGAAGAAGGTGTAGTAAGTGAAAATGATACTTTTACTTGTAATGGAGGTACAATGTTTGGGTCTACATTAGTTAAATGTTGGAACTTAAGCGGTCATGGAACACAAACTCTTCCTCAAATACTTCAAAATTCTTGTAATGTAGGGTTTATGCAAGTAGGAGCTAAACTTGGTAAAGAAAAGTTAGATGAATACATGCGTAAGTATGGATTTGGACAAGCTACAAATATAGATTTACCTGGAGAATCTGAAGGTATACTAAAGAAACCAGAAAATATTAGTGAAATGGATCTTGCAACCATAGCTTTTGGGCAAACAAACACCACTACAGCTATTCAGCTAATTACTGGGTTTAATGCTATTGCTAATGGTGGGGATTTAATACAACCTCATGTTATGAAGGAAATAGCTCATGTTGATGAAAATGGAACAAGAATAATAGATGATACATTTAAACCTACAATAAACAAGGGTGTAATGTCTGAAGCTAATACTGGTGTCTTAAGAGATTATTTAGAAAGAACAATTAATCAAGGCGGACCAGTTGGATCATTTATGGGAAAAGAATATAGAATAGGGGCTAAAACGGGTACCGCGGAAAAAGCTGATACAGTTAATGGTGGATATGCAAAAGATAAATATATTGCATCTGTATTAGCTATGTATCCTGTAGATAATCCTCAAATAACTATATATATAAAGGTGGATGAGCCAAACCCTGCAAAGTATTATGGGGGACAAGTAACAAATTCTATTGTTAAAGAATTTTTCCAAAAAATTCGTGTTTATATAGATTCACCTCTATATAAACAAACTACAAAGAATGTTAATAATATAATAGTTCCGGATGTAAGAGGGAAATCTGTTAAGGATGCAAAACAAATACTTAAGGATAATAAATTACAAGTTACTTTAGAAGGTAAAGATTCTATTGTAGTTAAAATGAATCCAGATCCAGGAACTGCCATGCAAGAAAATTCTAAAATAAATATATATTCTGGAGATAAAGAAGCTATAGAAAATAAAATTGTTATGCCAGATTTGATAGGATACTCATTAGAAAAAGTAGATGAATCATTAAATAAAATTGGAGTTACTTATAATGCTGCTGGAACTGGTTTAGTAACTAAACAAAATATTGAAAAAGGTAAGATTATTGAAAAAGGAACTAAGGTACAACTTGAATTAGAATAAATTAATTTTTGTGGAATAGGAGTAATATTTATGAAATTAAACAGTATAAAAAAGAAAGCAGGAAAGATAGATTTTCAAATATTTTGCACTATAATTCTTATTGTATGTATAGGTATAGTTATGGTTTACTCATCAAGCGCTTATTATGCATTACATGTACAAGAAAAAAGTACGGAATTCTTTTTAAAGAAAGAGTTGATATGGACTATAGTTGGTATTATTGTAATGATATTTACAATGTCTATAGATTACCATATATATAAGAAAATGACCCTTTTAGCAGCTATAGTTACAATAGGTTGTTTAGTAGCAGTTTTGTTTTCAAAACCTATGAACGGGGCAACAAGATGGATTTATATTGGGGCTTTTTCTTTTCAACCTTCAGAGCTAGCTAAATATGTAGTAGTAATGTTTATGGCTATGAGCATTGACAATAGAAAGAAAAAAATGGATGGTTTTTTTAATGGGACTATTTTGTATCTATTTATAGCAGCTATATTCGCTGGATTAATATTATTAGAAAATAATTTAAGCATAGCTTCTATTATAATGATAGTAACCTTTATTATGATTTTAGTTGGGGGTGCAAATATAAAACAAATAGCATGTTTAATACCTTTGGGTATTGCATCGGGAATGGCACTTATATTTACTAGTGAATATCGTATGGAGAGATTTTTAGGTTTCTTAGACCCATGGGCTGATGCAGGTGACAGAAACTTTCAACTTATTCAATCTTTTTATGCTTTAGGATCTGGGGGGATAACCGGAGTTGGGCTTGGACAGTCAACTCAAAAGGCGCTATATATGCCAGAACCATATAATGACTTTATCTTCGCCATAATAGGAGAAGAACTCGGACTTATTGGTTGCATATTAGTAATGGGATTATTTCTGTTTTTAATACTTAGAGGTATATCAGTTGCTATAAGGGCTAAAGATAATTATGGATTTATGTTAGCTACTGGAATAATATCAATAATAGCAGTACAAGCTATGATAAATATTGCAGTTGTTACAGGATCAATGCCCGTAACCGGCGTTCCACTTCCCTTTATAAGTTATGGGGGTACGTCTATGGTTTTTAATTTAGCAGCAATGGGAGTTCTTTTAAATATATCAAGACAAGCAAAAGAAATAAAAATTTAATATAAGGAACTTTTAAAAAAAATATACAAAGTTATTAATGTATTATTTTTTGAAAGTGCCTAAAATAAGTGAAATATAGTATTTTAAGGAGTGTCAAATATGAAGGTTGCATTAATAGCACATGATAAGAAAAAAGAAGAAATGATTAATTTTGCTAAAGAAAATGAAAATATTTTATCAAAAGTGAAGTTGGTTGCTACTGGGACAACTGGGACAAGGATTATGGAAAATACAAAGTTAGATATATACAGATATAAAAGTGGTCCCCTTGGTGGTGACCAACAAATAGGCGCAATGATAGCATCTCATGATATTGATATGGTTATATTTTTTAGGGATCCACTAACATCACAGCCACATGAACCGGATATAAGTGCATTACTTAGGTTATGTGATGTTTATAAAATACCTGTAGCAACAAATATTGCAACAGCTAATTTAGTGATTAGAGGAATAGCGTAAAATAATAATATTAAAAAAGATAATATATCTTGGAGGATTATTTTATGAAAAAAAATAAGTTATTACAATTATTAGTTGTAGGATGTATAACTCTACTTACTTTTAATGGGTGTACGAATAATAAAAATAATGTTGAAAATATAGATAACTCAAATGAACCAAGTGAGGATATTGAAAAGGGAGAAAGTAACGTAGAATATAACCCAATGCTTATGATGGTAAATGATAAGCACTGGTTAGATGAAAGTTTTGTTCCTGCTAATTTAGAAAAAGTAAATATACCTTTTTCAGGAGCATCATCTGATGAAGAAATGCATATGGAATATGAAGGAGCAAAGGCTGTAGAAAAGCTTGTTGATGGTGCTTTAAAAGATGGAATAGCCTTATATGGGATTTCTGGATATAGGTCTTATCAATTACAACAGAATATTTATGATATAAATATAGCTAATAACGGACAAGAATATACTAATAACTATGTAGCTATTCCAGGGAGAAGTGAGCATCAAATGGGTCTGGCTATAGATTTAGGAGATGAAAGTGGTAATTTAATAAAAACTGGCACAGAAGTAGAATGGGTAAGGGAGAATGCTCATCTATATGGATTTATTGTGAGATATCCTAAAGGGAAAGAAGATATAACTGGATATAAATACGAAGCGTGGCATATTAGATATGTTGGAATTAGCGTAGCTACAGAAATTTATAATAGAAATATAGCATTTGAAGAATATTAGAAATAGGATATATAAGGCAGTGTAAAATAAATAATAGACTAATGTGATAGTCTGTTATTTATTTTATGGTGCCTTAAACTGTCTTAATTACAAAAAAAGCAGTAATGAAAAATATCATTACTGCTTTTTAATTTGCTATTATTAAGTTGGAAATGGTTTATAAGTACTAGTATCTAAAAATTGTTCAGAAACCATAGTGCCATTTGCATCGTAAGAATATAAATAAGCATCAGCACTTAAACTATTTTTTTGAACACTTTTTGGTTCATACCTAAGTCCTTTTAGTACACTATCATTTGACCAAAATTCAATAGTTAAGCTTCCGTTTGATGCTGATGAATTTATAACTATAGGATAGCTATAATCATTTTTGAATTTCAAGTCAATAAATCCATCAGCAAGAGTTGAATCAAGCCCCATAGGAACATAAGAAACTGGCATCATATGATTTTGCCTTTCAAATGGAATTATTCCACCACGGAGCATTGTGTTATAAAGTGTAGAAGACACTTGACAAACACCACCACCATAACCTTTAACAATTTGACCACCAACATAGGTATTAGCAAGAACAAACCCATTTTCAGGTGTAGTTGGTCCAATTCCTTGTTCGCAAGAGAAGCTTTCTCCTGGCATAAGTAGAATGTTATCTATATTACGAGTAGCAAGTTCCAAATTAACACTGCTTGGACCTGTTTTGTAAGTAGTTGTAAATGTAGAAATCCTACTTTGTACACCTTGCAGTGTTTCTTTTTTTATAGATTCTTCTACGGGTAGTAAAGTAGTATCTAATGTTAACTCAACCTTATGAGATATATCCTTCATAGCTACTTTTAAATTAGCTAGTAATTCCTCGGAATTTAAAACATATCCACCGTTGCTTTCAGTAATACTTATGTTGCCACCATTTATATTAATAGTTGAATTTACAGGGGCTACATTAACATCTGCTGCAATAGTAGCTAAGAAGTTATTGAATTTTTCTTCACTGTAAGCAAATTCAAATTCATAGTCTTTTTTTACAGGTTTTTTTATTAGATTTATTTTGGTAAAGAAGCTTTGATCTTTACCATAATCAAATATTTTCTTTTCAAATTCATCATATGGAATTGTTACATCAATATCTTTATAAGTAGTTTCAAAAATCTTTTTACCAATATTAACTTTTATCTTAGTGTTTCCCAGTTCTCCTATGAGAGTTTCAAGGGTAGTATGAAGAGTATCTTTAGTTAACCCTGAAAGATCTTTATCCAAAACATATGATTCTGGATAAACCGTGTTAGAAAAACTCTTTATAAGATTATTATTTTTAATTCCAAGAAATATTGGAATAGATAGAATAATAATAATAGAAAGTATAATAGCAGATTTCCAATATTTAAATTTAGTTATGGAATTTTCTTTTTTTTCAAATGATTTAGGCTTGGCTAAATTTTCGGCTTTATTTATAGGTGTAGTTTCTTTATCATAACCTTCTGTAGATAGAGAGTTATTGTCATTTGGATTAGTTGATTCTTTTAGTTTATTTTCTTCACTAGAATAGGATTTTTTGTTATCCATATGGTCACATCCTTATAAATGATAATTTGATATATTATTATGAAATTTGATTATTAATATAAATTTAAATAAGGCGTTGTAAAATAAATAATCAAGGATACTGGTTTACTATTTATGTTATGATGCCTAAATAAAAAGATTGTATAAATAATTAACAACCTAATTATTAACATCACATATATTAAAGCATTTAGGGTTCAAAGTAAAGGGAAATTTTTATAAAAAAATTAAAAAAAGTATTCATAAAATAAAACATTCAGTATAACAATAATAGATTTTAAAATATATTATTGTTATAATCTATTTAACGGTAAGGTAAAAGAGGAGACGAGATAAAAATGAAAATAGGATTAGTATTATCTGGTGGTGGAGGAAAGGGTGCTTATGAACTAGGAGTTTGGAAGGCGCTAAAAGAACTTGGTTTAGATAAATATATAAGTGTTTTTTCAGGAACATCTATAGGTGCATTTAACGCAGTTTTATTTGCACAAGATGATATGATGCTTGCAGAACAATTATGGGATGAAGTAACAATGGATAAACTGGTTCCAATAAGTAAGTTCGAACTTTTTAAAAAAGGAATGGGGTTAATTATTGGTACCAAAAATCCGAATTTTGCCAAGAAATATATGAATCAGAAATTAGAAGAAGGAACTGTTTCAAAAGATGGAGCAGTAAAAATTATAGAAAAATATTTAAAGGTAGATATGATTAAAGAACGTAAAAAGATATGTTATGTTACATGTACGGAACTTCCAGAATTAAAAGTTAAATATTTTAGGTTAAATGATTATGATTCTAAAATAGCTAAAGCAATGATTTTAGCTTCGGCATCATTGCCACTTATATATGATAGTACACCTGTATTTGAAAATAGCTATGTTGATGGTGGAATAGTTGATAATACTCCAATTCAACCAGTGTATGGGGAAAATTGTGATGTTATTATTGTAGTATCCCTATCTAAAGACGCTAAAGTGGACAGGTTACTTTATCCAAATACACATATAATAGAAATTTATCCAAGAAATCTTGTGGAAACAATATTAACTGGAACATTAAATTTAGATAAAGAATCAAAGCGAAATAGAATTAAAGAAGGATATAATGATACTAAAATTTTATTAAAACCAATAATGTTGATGGCTAATTTTCAAAAAGAAAAAGAGGAAGAAGAAAATTATCCTAAATTATATAAAATTTATAATTGGTCAAAAGATGTTTTAAATAAGAAAATAGAGTAAGTACAGTTATAAATTATAAATTTATAAGTAGGAGGAATAACTTTGAGAAAATATATAGAGTTTAACGAGGTTAAGAAGATATACAAAATGGGTGAGGTAGAAATAGAAGCACTAAGCGGGGTTAATATTTCTATAAATAAAGGAGAATTTGTTATTGTTGCAGGGGCTAGTGGAGCCGGTAAAAGTACAATATTAAATATTTTAGGTGGAATGGATAAGCCAACTTATGGAAGTGTAATAGTTGATGGCAATGATATAAGTAAATATAATTCAAAAGAGTTAACAACTTATAGAAGATATGATATAGGATTTGTATTTCAATTTTATAATTTAGTTCAAAATCTAACAGCTATTGAAAATATTGAGCTTGCGACACAAATAAGTAAAAATCCATTTGATATTTCAGAAATTTTAGATGCAGTAGGATTAAAGGATAGGAAAAATAGCTTCCCATCGCAGTTGTCAGGAGGAGAACAACAAAGGGTAGCAATTGCACGTGCACTAGCTAAAAATCCGAAACTGTTGCTTTGTGATGAGCCTACAGGGGCTTTAGATTACAATACAGGTAAGTCTATTTTAAAGTTACTTCAAGATACAAGTAAAAAAATGGGTATGACTATTGTAGTTATAACTCATAACTTAGCACTTATACCAATGGGAGACAAGGTAATAAAAGTTAGAAATGGTAAGGTAGAAAGTGTTACTATTAACGAAAAGCCAACTCCTGTGGAAAGGATTGAGTGGTAGTAATGAAAAATGCTTTATTAAAGGATACTTTTAGAGAAATAAAAAAATCCTTTGGAAGATTTGTATCAATATTTGCAATTGTAACTTTAGGAGTAGCGTTTTTTGCAGGAATTAAAGCGGCTGCACCAGATATGAGAATAACAGCTGATAAATATTATGATGATTATAATTTTATGGATTTGAGGTTGTTATCAACTTTAGGATTTAATGAAAATGATATAGATAAAATTAAAAAATATGGAAATATAGAAGGCATATTTCCTACTAGTTCAATGGATGTATTAACAACTATAAATAATAATGAGCTAGTACTAAAAATACATGCAATTCCAAAGAATAATCTTTCAAATGATAATAAAGACTATATAAATAGACCCAAAATAGTTGAAGGAAGACTGCCAGAAAACCCTGGTGAATGTGTAATTGGAAAAGGGGATATTAGAGAAGCAGATGTAAAAATAGGATCAAAATTAAAGATTACATCAGGAACAAATGATGATATAAGTAAAAGTTTTAAAATAGATGAGTTCCAAGTAGTTGGAATTGTAGAAACACCATATTACTTAACATTTGAGAAGGGGACCAGTAATATAGGAAACGGTAGAGTTAGTAATTTTATAATGGTTTCTGAAAAAGACATGGAAATAGATTGCTATAAAGAAGTTCTTATTACTATAAAAGATGCTAAAAAATTAAATTCATTTAATAAGAAATATGAAGATTTTATTTTGCCAAGTAAGAATTCATTAGAGGATATTGGAGAATCTAAATGGTATGTATTAGATAGAAATAGTAATTATAGCTTTGTAGATTATGATGGATCAGCAGATAGAGTTAGTGCTATAGCACAAGTATTCCCATTATTCTTTTTTTTAGTAGCGGCACTAGTTTGTTTAACAACTATGACAAGAATGGTAGATGAGCAAAGGATTAATATAGGCACATTAAAAGCACTAGGTTATAGTAAGCTAGCAATTGCATCAAAATATATTTTGTATGCAGCATTTGCAAGTATAGGAGGAAGTATTGCAGGTATTGCAATAGGATTTACAGTATTTCCAATAGTAATAGTTGATGCTTATAGCATGCTATATACGCTTCCACCTGTTATACTGAAGTTTGATGTTCTATATGCAAGTATAGCAACTCTATCAGCAGTATTAATAACAACATTAGCAGCATTTTTAGCATGCAATAAAGAACTTATAGAAATGCCGTCATTATTAATGAGACCAAAAGCCCCAAAGGAAGGAAAGCGGATATTACTTGAAAGAATACCGTTTATATGGAATAGATTTAATTTTAGTAAAAAAGTAACTGCAAGAAATATATTTAGATATAAGAAAAGATTCTTTATGACAGTAATAGGAATAGCAGGTTGTACTGCATTGTTACTTGCAGGTTTTGGAATAAAGGATTCTATAGAAGCGATTGTAGAAAAGCAGTTTGGAGAAGTATATAAATATAATATGACAATAGGATTTGATTCAAATACAGATATGCAAAATCAAGAGGAAATCATAAAAGAGGTCTCTAAAAATGGAGAAATAACAGATTATACAAGCATTAAAACTAAAAATGTAGATGTATCTAGTGATGAAGCTACAGAAGCAGTAACAATAATAGTTCCAAAATATAAAAATGAATTTAATAATTTTATAGATTTAAAGAGTAGAAAAAACAAAGAAGAAGTAGAAATTCAAGAGGATGGAATTATATTAACAGAAAAAGCTGCAAAACAATTAAAAGTACGAATCGGAGATACAATATACATTGATAAAGAAGAAAATGAAAAAGTACCTGTTAAAATTAGAGGTATTTCAGAACAATATGTAATGAATTATGTTTATATGACTGATAATCTTTACGAGAAAATTTTTAAAGAAGAAATAAAGTTTAATAAAATGTTTGCAATATTAGCGGATAAATCAAAAGAATCAGAGGATAAATTATCTAAAGATATATTAAAAGAGTCTAAAGTAACATCAGTAAGTTTTAATTCGCTAAGTGAGAATAGTTTTAAGGAGACAATTTCAAGTTTAAACTATGTAGTATTAATTATGATTATTTCAGCCGGAGCATTAGCATTTGTTGTATTATACAATTTAACTAATGTAAATATAAGTGAAAGAATAAGAGAAATTGCAACAATTAAGGTATTGGGTTTCTATGATAATGAAGTTTCTGCGTATGTTTATAGAGAAAACTTTGTGTTAACATTTATAGGTACATTAACTGGTCTTGGGCTAGGCGTTTTATTGCATAAATTTATAATGATAACAGCAGAGCCAGATAATATGATGTTTGGACGAAATATAGACTTTATGAGCTTTCTTTATGCGTCAATATTAACATTAGCATTTGCATCAATAGTAAATTTTGTAATGTATTTCAAATTAAAGAAAACTCCAATGGTAGAATCATTAAAATCTGTAGATTAGGGATAATCAAAGAATTGAATATTCTATAGAAAATTTAAATTAGGCATTGTAAAAAAAGAATACTGGTCTATTATTTATTTTATGATTCCTTAATAAGACTGAAAAAAGCGAACTTTAAAATAGATTTAGATAAATAAAAAGTTGAAAATCTATTTATTAAGTAGCTTTTTATCAGTCTTTAAATTTTATCTTGTGATTATGTTTGTAAATCATATTTTGATTAATAGTTAACACATTCCCTTGTTACCACTAGAAGGAGAACTCCCTCCACCACAAGCATTCATATTATTTGTATTTGGCTGAACATTTTCTTGGTTATAGTAATTTGCAAATTCTGGAGCTCTTGTTTTTAAAGTATTTAAACTATCTATATATTCGAAATTGTCTGGATTAAGTTCAATTGCAGTAGTTAAATGAGATACAGCGGAGTCAAACCAACCTTTATTTAAAAAAACAAAGCATTTAAGATAATTCCATTCAGGAGAATTTTTATCATCAATAATATTTAATTTAGTTTCAGCAATTACAAAATTTTTAGTATCAATTAAATTTCTAATTTCTTTGTAGATATTACCGTTAACAAGCAATTCATAAGAATCATTCGCATCAGACAATATGTTTTTAGCTAGAGCTTCGTTTGGTGTATCTTGATATTTAGTCAAACTGTATTGAGAAACAATGTTTTTATAAGCTTTTTTTATCTCCTCTTCTGATGAATTTTGGTGTATACCTAAAACTTTATATGGATCCAACTTATATTCACCCCTTTTTTAATTTAATTATTAATATTAAAGTATAGTTTATTCTAATCAAAATTGTTGTTTTTGTGATTAATAAAAGAATAAATATAAAAAATAGGCAGTCAAAATATAGACTGCCTATTTTAAATAAATATATAAATAAGTAAATATTAAAAAACTTATTATTTTTAAAAAATCCTGAAACTTAATCTAATTTAATTACATTCTCTAAAGAAACTTTAAAGCTTTCACCATCATTCATTGATATATGTCCTGAACTATAAGGCTTACCACCTAAAGTAATAATTACATTATCAACCTTAAAATTATAACCAATAGTATTAACAATAGCTTTTAAAGTATTAGATTCAGAACCACTACCTAAGTTCATTTCACTTACGAAGTTATCTTTGAAATCCATAGTAAATATATTATTTTCTTTATCTAACTTAGCAGATGTTACACTGATATTTTTAGCAATAGCAGGGGTAACATCAGGTTTTGTTGGGTTTTTCAATGCATTTACAAGTGCATTAGTTACAGCTTTATCAGTTACTTCAATAGTATCATCATAGTAAATAATATTATCATTTACGACATCATAAAAATAAAGTCGTACAGATTTATTTTCTTTTTTTACTACATCAGTATTGTCAGTATCGGTAGATTGTGTATCTTTAGCCTCCTCAAAGTTAGTTTTAATGTTATCATTTTGTTTAATGTTATCATCTTGAGATAAGTCGGCTTCTGTATTAGGTTTTGAAATCTCCTTATTACAGGAAATAAGCATTAGTGAAAATGTAAGAATAGATAAAATTACTAAAAGTTTTTTCTTCATATATAATCGCTCCTTTGTATAATAAATAAGTGTAAAATAGATTTCTACTAGTATAGTATACCATGATTAGAAAAAAGTTTCAAAAAAATAGTCTTATAATGTAGTAAAAGCGCATAATAGAGGATGATAGCTTTATAAAAATAAAATATGGATTTGAAAAAATAGAGTATAGGTGTATAATACATGTATATAATTACTAAAGCAAAAATAAACTAGTTAATATAAATTTTTGTTTTGAAAAGGAGATTTAAAAATGAATTTAAATAGAAATGATGAATGCTGGTGTGGAAGCAAACAAAAATATAAGAAATGTCATATTGATTTTGATAAAAAGGTAAACTCACTACAAATGAAAGGGTTTATTGTACCCTCAAGAGATATGATTAAGAATAAGGAACAAATTGAAGGGATAAAGGCAAGTGCTAAAATAAATAATTCTGCTTTAGATTTAATTGCTGAGAGAATTAAAATTGGTATGAATACAGAAGAAATAAATAAAATAATACATGATTATACAATTTCTCAAGGGGGGATACCAGCACCTCTTAATTTTTCAGGGTTTCCAAAGAGCGTATGTACATCAATTAACGAAGAAATATGTCATGGAATACCAAGTGAGGATATAATACTAAAAGATGGAGATATAATAAATGTAGATGTATCCACAATATTAAATGGATATTTTTCAGATGCGTCAAGAATGTTTATGATAGGTAACGTAAGCGAAGAAGATAAAAGATTAGTTAATGTAGCAAAAGAGTCTTTAGCAAGAGGCGTAGCTGCTGTAAAGCCTTGGGGATTCATAGGAGACATAGGAGCTGCAATTAAGGAATTAACAGATGAAAATGGTTATTCAGTAGTTAGAGATTTTGGTGGACACGGAATAGGACTAGAGTTTCACGAAGATCCATTTGTAAGTCATATTGGAGAAAAAGGAACTGGTATGATTTTAGTTCCAGGAATGGTATTTACAATAGAGCCAATGATAAATGCAGGAGATTATAATTTATTTGTTGACGAAGAAAATGATTGGACAGCAATTACAGAAGATGGCTCTTATTCAGCACAATGGGAACATACCATTCTTGTAACAGAAAACGGTGTTGAAATAATAGCATATTAATCATAATTTAAAAAAATAACATATATAGATAAGCAGGTAGTTTAGTATAGATATAAATACTAAACTACCTGCTTATGTGTTTTAATGGTTAATTAATATTTTTTGAACTTATAAAAATTGGAACAAATGAGCAAGCTAATGAATAAAAGGATAATAAGAAGTAATATTATATGGTAGAAGATTTGTTTTTTTAGTTTCTTAAGTAAAATACAACTAGGTTTTGGAGGGATAATATTGAAAAAAAATTCTATGCAAAGAGAGTTTAAAAAGTTGAAGGGTCAGATAAATCAAATAGAAGAAATAGTATATAATTCTAAACCAGGAGTATTGCTTGAACATGAAGCGACTATAAGAAAAAAGATAAGAGAGCTTCAAGATATGAGTGGAGAAGGTTTTAAGGAATATAATAATTTATGTGAAAGATATGATGATTTGCTTGAATATGTATCCAAGAAAATTCTAAGTGATTATAATAAGAAAAATGATACAAGTTTTGATTATTATAAGGTTGTCCGGGGACAGGATAATAGTTTAATTAATTCAGGTATAATGACAGTTTTAGTTAAACATCATATACCGGATTTAATATCAAAAGAATTTGAAAAGAATTTCCCATCAAATCCAAAAGATGAGTATAGAGAAGCTAGATTTATAAAAAGAAAATTCTATATTCATTTAGGGGATACAAATACAGGTAAAACCTATAATGCAATCGAGAGATTAAAAAAGGCTAAATGTGGAATATACTTATCCCCACTTAGAATATTAGCTCTTGAAAATTATGAAAGAATGAATAATGAAGGGGTAATATGTGACTTACTAACCGGAGAAGAAGAAATAATAACTATTGGGGCAACGCATACATCTTGTACAGTTGAAAAATTGAATATAAAGAAAAATTATGAAATAGCAGTTATAGATGAAATCCAAATGATTGGAGATTCGCAAAGAGGAGATGCTTGGACAAAAGCACTTCTAGGAATTAGATGTAAAGAAATTCACTTATGTGGAGCTTTAAATGCTAAAGAGGTACTAATAAAAATATTGGAAGATTGCGGTGAAGAATATGAGTTAATAGAATATAAGAGGCAAATTCCTCTTGAAATAGATCATAAAAGTTTTTATTTTAAAGATGCACAGCCTGGAGATGCTATAGTAGTGTTTTCTAAAAAAAGAGTTTTAGAAATTGCAGAAAGTTATTCTAAACAAGGAGTAAAGGCAAGTATTATATATGGAGACTTGCCACCAGAAGTTAGAAGAAAACAATATGAGCAATTTGTAAATAAGGAAACAAATATTTTAATAACAACAGATGCTATTGGAATGGGTGTGAATTTACCAATAAAAAGAATTATATTTTTATCTACTAAGAAATTTGATGGATATGAAATACGTGATTTGACATCACAGGAAGTTAAACAAATAGCAGGCAGAGCAGGAAGAAAAGGAATATATGAAATAGGCTATGTTTTAAGTATAGGAGGAGGAGCAGAGTTTCTACAAGATAAATTAGAGGAAAAAGATAAGCCGGTATATTCGGCGGTAATAGGACCTTCAGAAGCTATATTGAAAATAAAAACTCTCCCACTTAATGAAAAATTAGCTATTTGGAGCACGAGAGAAGAGACGTTAAATTATTATAGAAAAATGGATATAACTGAGTATATTATTGTATTAGACAATATAAAGAGATATAAGTTAAAGGAAGAAATTCAATGGAATTTATTGAAGATTCCATTTGATGTATCAGAAGAGGTTATGCTGAATGCTTTCTTAGACTATGTTGAGGAATTATTCTTAATAAATTCTAAGGAAATCACAAAACCTCAATGTTTCAAAGGTAATTTAGATGACTTAGAGATTTATTATCAAAAAGTAAATTTATATTACTCATTTAGTAAGGTGTTTAACCTACCTTTTGATGCAGAGTGGATTTATAACGAAAGAAGGGAAATAAGTAATAATATAAATGAAATTTTATTGAGAATATAATATTTCACTTATTAAAGGAGGCGTAATAGCCTCCTTTAATAATGAGTTAAATTTTAATATAGCCTTATTTTAAATCTAGAATTTTTATAGATTAGAATATAATTCATCAAAAATAATATTAGAAGCTTTTTCATAATTGTAGTTACTTAATGATTGTGCTGATTTTATTAAACTCCAAAGAGCATTTAGAAGTTTAACAACATAAATATAGCTAATAAGTTTATTATAATCTTTAATGTTAAATCTTCCAGAATAGGCCTTTAATAAATTAACACGTCCATTATAATCTTGTAACCATGCAACAGTTGCTAAATCAAAAAAAACATCGCAAGTAGCTGAGAACTCATAATCTATAATATATAAATTTCTATCATCTATAATTATATTAGAAACATTTAAATCGTTATGACAAAGGCCTACGAATTTATTTATTTCTAGTTCCTTTTCAAGCCGAAATAGTTTTTCTGTTAAAGAATATATATAAGTAGGCAGTGGAAGTTTTAGATTAATACATATTTTTATTCTCGCCCTAATTTCATTAAATGGATTGAAATAAGTTAAAGATGTTGTTAAATGTAATTTTTTTAAGTTGATACATAATTTCCTTAATAAGCGCTCAGAATTAAACTCTATTTCTGTAGGCATTTTTCCATTAATCCATTTATATACCATATTTCCAGTCTCCACATCAAAGTAAATAGGCATATGGCATAAATTTAAATCGCAAGCAGTATGTAAAATAGTTAATTCATTTCTTCTACTAATATTAAATGGAGTTGGATTACATAGACGTATAAAATATAAATTATTATAATAAATTGCTTTGTAATTATTATTACTAAGCCCTCCAATTTGTTCTAGTGAAGATAAAAAATTCATATCCCAATTTAAGGAATACTTTAAAAAATCAATTATTATAGAATTCATAAAATCTCCTTACTTATTGACTTTTGTATTAATTATAAGTATTATAACAAAAAGGTAATAAATATGTAATGGTTGTTTAAATACATTAAAAGGGAAATAGGTTAAAAGCCTATACGGTCCCGCCACCGTGAAAGTTAGTTTTTTCAATTATTTTATTTATAGAAATTAATAAAATAAAAGTCTTAACATAATTTAAGTCGGAATACCTGCCAATACATTAACGCTATTAGGGAGCTTTTAAAATATAGATAGTTCATCAAATGATTGACCTGTTATTTTTTCAGCACCCTCAACTTAACGGTGTATTAAGGGTGTATTGTATTTTAAGTAAGAAAAGTATTCTTATTTATTTTGTTATGCAAGCATCTTATGTTAAGTAAGATGCTTTTTTGACGTTCAAATAGATTTGAAAGAAAATTAAAGTTATGAATATAGATATGCTTAGTAAGGCACTTCAAAAAATAAGTATGTCTGAGATATTTTTATTAGGGGGTATAAGGTGCGATTTGAAAATAAGGATAGTTTAAAAAAATTTATAAATGATATTAAACCTGCAAATAAGAAAGCTTGTAAACTGGCAAAGGAAAGGTTGGATTCGTTGGCAAAACCCCTTGGAAGCCTTGGGAAATTGGAAAAAATATCAATAAAGCTTGCAGGGATTACAGGTAACGTTAAAAATAGTATAAATAAGAAATGTATAATTATAATGTGTTCTGATAATGGTGTTGTAGAGGAGGGGGTAGCCTCGGCACCTCAATATGTAACACTTGCTCAAACTATTAATTTTACAAAAGGATTAACAGGAGTAGCTGTACTTGCTAAAGAAAGTAACTCAGATTTAATAGTAGTTGATATAGGTATTAATAGTGATAAAGAAATACCAAAGGTCTATAATAGAAAAATAAGAAAAGGGACAAGCAATATAGCTAAAGGACCAGCTATGAGTTATGAAGAGTGTGTAAACGCTATAAATATTGGTATTGAAATGGTAGGAAAGGTAAAGGGAAAAAAATATGACATAATAGGTGTAGGAGAGATGGGAATAGGAAATACTACAACAAGTAGTGCTGTACTAATTGCACTTACAAATTGTGTCTTGGAGAAAGCAGTTGGTAAGGGTGGAGGTGTAACAAAAGAAGCCTTTGAGAAAAAAAAGGTAGTAATAAAAACAGCTTTAGAAATAAATAATATAGATATAAAAGACCCAATAGATATTATATCAAAAGTAGGTGGATTCGATATTGCAGCTATGGTAGGAGTGTTTATAGGGGCAGCTTATTATCAAATACCTGTAGTTGTAGATGGTTTTATATCGGCAGTTGCAGCACTAGCAGCAGTTAAGATTAATCCATTAGTAAGAGATTACTTAATAACATCACATTGTTCTAAAGAAATAGGATATAACATTGCGCTCGATGAGTTGAAACTCGATTCTATGGTTAATTTAGACATGAGGCTTGGAGAAGGAAGTGGATGTCCAATAGCTTTTTCTATAGTTCAATATGCTTGTGCAATGATGAATAATATGGCCACTTTTGCAGAAGCTGAAATAGATAATGGCTATTTAGATACAGTAAGAAGTGAAGACGATTATATAGTATAAGTGATCTTCAAAAATAATAAAACAAGAGGAGGCAAAAATTATGGAAATAGGATTAATTCATATATATTGTGGAAATGGAAAAGGAAAAACAACAGCAGCTATGGGACTTGGTATGAGATGTGCAGGAAGAAAAAATAAGGTTCTGTTAACTCAGTTTTTAAAGGATAATAATACTGGAGAGCTTGTTTCAATAGAAAAATTAAATGAATATTTTCATGTAGTAAAAGGTGCTCCAATGAAGGATTGGTTTAATTGTTTAGACAAAGAAGGGCAAGAAGAAGTGATTAAGGAACATAGAGATAGATTTTCATCAATAACTAAGAAAGCTATAGATGAAAATTATGATTTACTTATATTAGATGAAACAATGGCTGCTTTAAACTATGGAGTATTAGAATTAGATACAGTACTAGAATTTTTGAAAAATAAGCCAAAGAATTTAGAAGTTGTTTTAACTGGGAGAAATCCAAATCAAAAGCTAATAGATATAGCTAACTATGTATCAGAAATAAATTCAATCAAACATCCTTTTGAAGAAGGAATTCCTTCAAGAATTGGTATAGAAATGTGATTTGTTTAGTAATTGGTGGAGCTAAAAGCGGTAAATCTATGTATGCTCAGAATCTTTCAAAAGAATTAGAAAATAAAGGCAGCAATTTGTATTATGTGGCAACTATGAGTCCTTATGATGAAGATGATCTAAAAAGAATAGAAAATCATTTAAGAGAAAGAGAAGGATATGGATTTCAAACTATTGAAGTACAAAGAAATATAGATAATATAATTAATAAAATAGAAAAAAATGATACATTATTAATTGATAGCTTAACTTCACTAGTTACAAATGAAATGTTTGTTTTAAATGAGTTTAATGAAAATATACAAAATAATATAATAATGGGTTTAAAAAATATTAGTAAAAATGCTTTAAATCTAGTTATGGTGTCAGATTATATTTCAAGTGACAGTATTACATATGATAGTTATACTGAAAATTTTAGAAAAGAGATAGGACTAGTTAATAGAAACGTAGCAATCTTTTGTGATGTAGTTATTGAATGTGTATTTAATAATATAATTATACATAAAGGAAAAGATATATTAGAGAGTTACAGAATATCTAATGCAAATTGAAAGTTTGAGGTGAGTAAAATAGTAAACGGATTATTAATGGCCATAAGTATGTTTACAATCATTCCATTACCAAAGCATGAATGGAATGATGCCGGAGCTAAACATATATTAAAATTTTATCCGCTAATAGGATTGATAGTAGGCGGATTTTGGTATGGTGTCTGCAAGTTACTAGTAGGTATAGATGCATCAATAATACTTATTTCAGCTCTAACAATGGTAACACCATTTATAATCACTGGAATGTTACATTTAGATGGGTATATGGATGTTTGTGATGCAATGCTATCAAGGCGTGATAAAAAAGAAAAAATAAGAATATTAAAAGACCCAAATACAGGAGCTTTTTCAGTAATAGCTTTAGCAATGTTATTTATAGTTAACTTTGCATCTACATATACAGTTATAGATAATGGATGGAACCTTATAGCATTAGTTTTAATACCCGTTATTTCAAGAAGCTTTATGGGTTTTTTGCTATTAACAAAGGAATCAATGCCAGAAAGCTCTCTTGGTTCATATTTTAAAAAGGGCACAGGGATAATAGATAAAATATTATTACTTATATTTATATTAATACCATCAATAGTATTAATACTTATATTAGGTATTGAAGCCCTAGGAGTGCCTCTAGCAATGATTGGTATTACAATTATATTTGTTAATAATAGTTGTATGGAACTTGGAGGAATGTCTGGGGATATTGCTGGGTTTGGACTTGTTATAGCAGAATCGATTGGTCTTTTAATAGTAGCACTAATGTAGGGGGAAGATTATAGTGATTTTAGTTTTTGGTGGAGCTTATAATGGTAAGCTCGAGTATGCTAAGGCAAAATATAATATAAAAGATGAAGAAATATTTTTTTGCAGTGAAAAAGAATTAAATTACTCTAAAAAAGTTATTTGTGGATTGCACAAATTCATTTATGAACTAGGCAAATATGGTGAAAATCCTTTAGATATTTTAAAAGGAAATATTAAAGAACTTGAAGATAAAATAATTATTTGTGATGAAATATCTAGCGGGATAGTACCTTTAGAAAAAAGTAATAGAATATGGAGAGAAGATACAGGTAGATGTTTACAGTACTTAACTAAAAATTCATGCATGGTAGTTAGAATATTTTGTGGACTTGAAATGGTTTTAAAAGATGTATAAGTTAGAAGTCTATTTAATAAGACATGGAAAAACAACTTGCAATGAAAAAAGACTTTATTGCGGGGTATCTGATATACATCTAAGTATAGAAGGGAAAAGAGAATTATTAGAATTTAAAGCTTTGAGTGATTCAAATAAATCAGGGAAATTAGATATATCTACAAGTAAATTTAAATATCCAAAATGTGAAAAATATTATACAAGCGGAGCGAAAAGAGCAAATGAAACATTTGAAATATTATATCCCAAAATAGAGTATGAAGTTATAAAGGAGTTCTTTGAATATAACTTTGGTGATTTTGAAATGAAATCCTATGATATGTTAAAGGAAAATCAAACATATATAAATTGGATTATGGATAAGGAAGGAAAAGTCACCGGATTTAATGGTGAAAGTAAATTCGAATATAGAGAACGAATTAGTAAAGCCTTTAAGAACTTTCTAAATCAATGTAGTCTAGAAAATTATAAATCAGTATTACTAGTTTCTCATGGTGGAACAATAGGCACTATATTAGAACTATTTTATAGTAATGAGAAAAGTTTCTATGAGTGGCAGCCAGAATGTGGCTTAGGATATAAGCTAACGGTTTTATGGGATAAGAAAGTTGATACCGTTAAAATAGAAAGTAATATCCAGTTAAAATAATAAAAAAGAAATATAGGGTGGAATAATGATAGAAATAACAATAGGTTTTATATTAGATTTTATAATTGGAGATCCACAAAATCCTTATCATCCAGTAAGGATCATAGGAACATTGTGCAAGTGGTTAGAAAAGATATTTAGAGCAGTATTTAAAAACTCACTTAAACTAGCAGGGGGATTTACTTGGATAATTGCAGTAATAGTAGTTTATGCCGTAAATTTATTAGTTATAAAACTAGCCTTTTCATTTAATAATATAATTGGAATAGCGCTAAGTGGAATTATAATATATTTTTGTATTTCAACAAAAGCATTAAAAATAGAAGGATTAAAGGTTGTTAGCTATATAGTTAAAGATGATATAGGATCTGCAAGAACTCAATTATCTTATATAGTAGGGAGAGATACAAAATCATTAGATAAAAAATCAATAATAAGAGCAGTTATAGAAACAGTAGCCGAGAATATGTCTGATGGTATAATTGCACCATTATTTTATCTAGGGATTGGTGGTGCTCCACTTGCCATGGCATATAAAGCAGTAAATACAATGGATTCAATGTTTGGATATAAAAATGAAAAGTATAAAGATTTTGGATACTTTCCGGCAAAATTAGATGACTTATTTAATTATATCCCAGCTAGATTAACAGGAATTTTTACAATAATAGTAGCATTTATATTAAAAATGAATTGGAGAAATAGTTATAAAATTTACAATAGAGATAAAAACAATCATAGCAGTCCAAATAGCGCTCATCCAGAGGCCGCAGTAGCTGGAGCTTTAGGAATTAAGCTAGGCGGATCAAATTATTATTTCGGTAAAATAGTTGAAAAGCCAACTATAGGTGATGATTTAGACGAAATAAAAATAGATCATTTATATAAGACTAATAAAATACTTTATGGAGTTGCTATTTTTGGATACATATTAGCAATAGGTTTAAATTTAATTATATAAAAAAGTTTGCAAAGGTTTTGAGGTGAGATTATATGAGTAAAATAGTTCATGGTGGGAATGTAGAAGAAATATCAAGAAAATACAAAATAAATTCTGAAGAAATAGTTGATTTTTCTGCTAATATTAATCCCAGTGGATTAAATAAAAATGTTAAAAATGCCATGATTAATGCTTTAGATAAAATCGAAAAATATCCAGACATATCTTATTTTAATTTGAAAAAATCTATAAGCGACTATGAAAATATAGATATAAAGAACTTAGTACTTGGAAATGGAGCAGCAGAGGTGATTTTCAATATAATTAGGGGGTTAAAACCTAAAAAAGTATTGCTTCCAGCACCAACCTTTTCAGAATATGAAGAAGCTGTGTTAAGTATAGACGGAAGTATAGAGTATTATCATTTGAAGGAAGAAGATAATTTTAAATTAAATAATGAATTAATAAACTCTTTAAATGAAAGCATAGATATGATATTTATATGTAATCCAAATAATCCAACAGGGGTTTTAACTAAAAATACTTTTATTGAGAAATTAGCAAAGAAGGGACTAGAAACAAAAACAACTATAGTTATAGATGAATCTTTTTTAGATTTTTTAAACTCAGAAGAAGAGTATACATCTAAAGATTTATTGCAAAAATATGGAAATATTATAATTATAAAATCATTAACTAAATTTTTTGCAATGCCAGGAATAAGAATTGGTTATGGAATTTCTAAAAATGAAGAGTTTATTACTCTAATAAAGAAAGTTACAGTTCCTTGGACTGTAAATGTAGTTGCATCCGAAGGTACTATACAAGCTCTTAAAGAAGAAGATTATATAAGACACAGTATTGAGTACGTAGAAAAGGAAAAAAACTATTTATATAATAATTTAAAACAAATAAAAAACATTAAAGTGTTTAAACCATCAGTTAATTTTATTATGTTTAAAATTTTAAATAACTTAGATTTAAAGGAAGAGATGATAAAACACAGTATACTAATTAGAAGTTGTAGTAATTATGAAGGTTTGAATAGTAGTTTTTATAGAATAGCAGTAAGAACTAGAGAGGAAAACGAAAAAATTATTACTGCATTAAATTATAGTTTAGTAATATAAATTTAGAATTCTAAAAACTAGTTATGATACTAAAGTTTAATTGACATATAATAAACTTTAGTAATATAATCAATAAGAAAAATAAATCACAAAAAGGCGTTAGCTGACTTAATAGGGAATCAGGTCTAAATCCTGAGCTACCCCAGTAACCGTATTATGGACGAAATCTTAAAAGCCACTGCAAAATGCGGGAAGGTAAGAGAGTAGGATGAAGTAGAGCCGGGATACCTACCTTTTGTGCGACAATATCATTTTCTGTGGGTGAAATGATAGGATATAAGTTGTAATTTTTATTCTTAATTATTATTTAATAATAATTTTATGAAATTAAGCAATTATGTATTTTAGGCATACCCCTTAAAGGGGTATGCCTTTCTTTTAATATTTTATATGTAAAGGTTATTAAAAATAAATAACATAACTTAATATAATAAAGTTAAGAGAGCCCTAGATATATAGATTAAGGAGGAATAATTAATGAAAAAGAAAGGTAAAATTTTATCACTAGTATTTGCAATGACTTTTACAACAATGTTATTTGCAGGTTGCACAGAGAAGATAATAACAAGGACAGATAGAGAGGGAACAGAGTTTACTGCACCTAAAGAGGTTAAAACTATAATATCAACAGCACCATCAAATACCGAGGTGTTAGTAGCACTTGGACTAGCAGATAAGTTAGTTGCAATTGATAAATATTCAGCAGATGTTGAAGGTGTTAATACAGATTTACCTCAAATTGAGTTTAGAAATCCAGATGCAGAAACATTAATATCTTTAGATCCTAATATTATAATAGCTTCAGGACACAACAAAGTTGGAGATAATGATCCATTTAAATTAATAAAAGAAGCTGGGATTCCAGTAGCATACATTCCAAGTAGCTACAGCATAGATGGAATATATGAAGATATAGAATTTATGGCAAGTATTACTGGAACAGAAAAAAAAGGAAAAGAAATAATTGAAGACATGAAAAAAGAAGTCGCTGAAATAAAGGCAATTGGAGATAAAATTACAGATAAGAAAAAGGTTTATTTTGAAATAGGAGCTGGTTCAAAATTAAGTAGTTTTGGTAGCGAAACTTTCTTAAATGAAATGATAGAAATAATTGGAGCGGAAAATATATTTAAAAATGAAAAATCTTGGATTTCTCCAAGCGCTGAATCAATAATAGATGCAAATCCGGATGTTATATTAGTAAATACACCTGGAAAAAATACAGCAGGAAAAACAGCTGTTGAAGATGTGAGTAGCCGTGATGGATGGAATAGTATAAATGCAATAAAAGAAGATAAAATATTTACTCTTGATAAAAATTCTTCATCAAGATCATCACAAAATATAATTAAAGCATTAAAGGAAATGGCTAGATATGTTTATCCAGAAGTATATGGAAACAAATAAAAATAAAAGGTTAATGATATTATCCATTCCTTTAGTATTTTTAATAATATGTATTGGAACTTCATTTGGGAGTTCCGATATTAGCATATTGGATAGTATTTCAGTAATAGGACATAAAATACTGGGAATTACATTAAGATCTGAAATAGATAGTAAAGATGTAGCTATTATATGGAACTTACGACTTCCAAGGGTTCTTTTAGCGTTTATAGTAGGTGGAGCCTTATCCGCTAGTGGAGCGGTTGTTCAATCGGTATTAAAAAATCCATTAGCATCACCATATACATTAGGTATATCATCTGGTGCTTCACTTGGTGTTGGTATTGTAATAGTCACAGGAATTTCAATTCCATTGCTTGGAAATTTAACGTTGCCACTTATAGGATTTATATGTAGTTTATTAACAGTTATATTAATATTAAAATTTGCTTCAAAGGTAGATAAAAGTCTTTCTAACAATACAATAATATTAGCAGGTCTTGTATTTTCATTGTTCTTTAATGCAATACTTACAACTATTACAGCATTATTTACAGATAAAATTGAAAGTATTACTATGTGGCAAATGGGTTCATTTTCAATGAGAGGATGGTCATATTTAAAAGCAGGACTTCCATTTTTTATTGTAGGAGTAGTTGGGGTTATGATATATTCTAAAGAAATGGATGTATTAACATTTGGAGAAGAAGCAGCAAAATCAATAGGAGTGGATACAAAAAAAGTAAAAAAACGACTTTTTTTATTTACAGCCATTTTAACAGGAAGTGCTGTAGCGATAAGTGGTACAATTGGATTCATAGATTTAATTGCACCTCATATGGTAAGAAAAATATTTGGATCAAAACACTCATATGTAGTTCCAATGTCTATTGTTTTAGGTGGATCACTAATGGTTATTACAGATTTGGTAGCAAGAACTATTATTATTCCCTCTGAACTGCCCGTAGGCGCAGTAACAGCATTAATAGGTGCTCCATTCTTTGCATATCTTTATTTTAAAAAGTCAAAGTAGGTGATTTTAAATTGTTGGAAGTAAATAATGTAAGTTGTGGATATGATGGATTAAATGTAGTTAAAAATGTAAGCTTTAAAGTAAATAGAGGGGAAAATATTTGTATAGTCGGTCCTAATGGATGCGGTAAAAGTACTCTTTTAAAGTCAATAGCAAATTTAATTAACTATAAAGGAAATATATTGTTAGATTCAAAAGAAATAGGTGGGTTAAATAGAAAAGAGTTAGCTACTAAAATAGCACTTATGACACAATCAAGTCATATTCATTTTCCATATACAGTTTATGAAACAGTAGCTCTTGGAAGATATGCTCATTTAAAGGGAGTGTTTGCAACTCTTTCAGAAAATGATAATAATATTATAGTTAAGTGTATAGAAAATGTTGGTTTATTAGATTTAAAAAACAAATTAATAAATGAATTATCTGGAGGACAGCTTCAGAGAGTATTTTTAGCAAGAGCTTTTGCTCAAGACCCAGAGGTTATTTTACTAGATGAACCAACAAATCATTTAGATTTAAGATGTCAAATAGATATTTTAGAGTATTTAAATAAATGGGCAAAAGAAAATAATAGGATTGTAGTAGCAGTATTACATGATTTAAATCTAGTTCAAAGTTTTGGAGAATCAGTATTAATGTTAAACAATGGTGAAGTAGTTGCAAAAGGAATACCTAAACATGTTTTGGAAGAAGAAAAATTAAAAAAGGTCTATGGTATTAATATTAAAACATTTATGTTAAATGTTTTAAGAAAATGGCAACAATAAAAAATTCTAATTAATTTAATATTCATAAAAATATGAATATAGTATATTGAAATTACGGAGGAGATAGAAAATGAGTAAAAAATTTATAATGTCATATAGTTGTGGTAAAGATAGCACACTTGCATTGAATAGAATGATAGAAAATGGACATACACCAGTAGCGTTATTAATAACGGTAGATAAAAATTTATGTAGATCATGGTTTCATGGAGTACCAGAAAATTTATTGCATAATGTATCCGAATCATTAAATATTCCACTTTTATTAGTGAAATGTGAAGGTGCTGAATATGCAGATGCATTTAAGAATACTTTATTACTAGCGAAAAATGAACTTGGAGTTGAGGCTTGCGTATTTGGGGATATTGATTTAGAAGCTCATAGAACTTGGTGCACAGATAGATGTAATGAAGTTGAAATTGAAGCTATATTCCCACTTTGGAATGAAGATCGCGA
The DNA here is from genome assembly GCF_017348895.1 of Clostridium gasigenes. Taxonomy (NCBI): domain Bacteria; kingdom Bacillati; phylum Bacillota; class Clostridia; order Eubacteriales; family Clostridiaceae; genus Clostridium; species Clostridium gasigenes. The sequence goes on along the minus strand of NZ_CP071376.1, from coordinate 3,322,929 downwards.
AGGGTTAACTCATGAATTTATAGATAGAGGATTTAAAACTGTACTTAAAAATGTAAAATTAGAATTTCTTAAAGAAGAATTTTTAGGAAAAATACTAACTAAGGAAGTAGTTAGTGATATAAAAGCAACTGGGGCAGATCCTTGCGGAGAAAACGGTGAATATCATACATTTGTATATGATGGACCACTATTTAAGTTTCCTATAAAATTTAAAACACAAGGAAATATAACTAATGGAACCCATGGTTTCTTAGATATAGTTGATGAAGACAATGGCAAATAAAATAATGCTGCTTGGAACAGCATCTTCAGTTGGTAAAAGTACAGTAGCTACAGCTTTTTGTAGATATTTTAAAAATAAAGGGTTAAAGGTTGCCCCATTTAAAGCTCTTAATATTTCTTTAAACTCATTTGTTACAATAGATGGTTTAGAAATGGGGAGAGCACAGGTGGTTCAAGCAGAAGCTTGTGAAATAGTTCCAACCGCATTTATGAACCCAATACTTTTAAAACCTAGTGGAAACTTAAAAACACAGGTTATACTTAATGGAAAAGTTCATTGTACTATGGATGCATATAAGTATAAAGAGTTAAATAAAGAATTAAGAATAGTTGCAAAAAATACTTTTTATAATTTAGAAAAAGATTATGAACTGATGGTTTTAGAAGGCTCTGGTAGCTGCGCTGAAATAAACTTGAAAGAAAGTGATATAGCAAATATGTCTATGGCTAAGATTTCAGATTCACCAGTAATTTTAGTAGCAGATATAGATAGAGGAGGCGTATTTGCTTCTGTTGTAGGGACAATAATGCTTTTAGATGAAGAAGAAAAAAATAGAGTTAAAGGTGTTATTATTAATAAGTTTAGAGGGAACATGGAGTACTTTAAACCTGCAATGAAACAATTAGAAGAAATAATTAAGATTCCAGTATTAGGAGCACTGCCCTATGCAGAATTTGATATAGAAGATGAGGATAGTGTTACAGACAGAATAAAAAATAAAGAAGCAAAAGGATTAGATATAGTAGTAATTAAGCTTCCTCATATGTCTAATTTTACAGATTTTAATTCATTAGAAAGATTAGAAGGAGTTCAAGTTAGATATGTTAAAGAGGTAAATGAAATTAAAAAGCCTCATGTTATAATAATTCCTGGAACTAAAAACACAATAGAAGATCTAAAAGCAATTAAATTAAATGGAATATTTGAAAAGATAAATAGTCTTAAAAAAGAAGGGGTATTTATATTTGGAATATGTGGTGGATATCAAATGCTTGGAAAACTTATTGAAGATTTAGATGGTGTAGAGGGTGAAAAAACTAGTGAAGAAGGGTTTGGACTACTAGATATAAAAACTATATTTAATAAGGAAAAATTAACAAGACAGATTAAAGGGGTAGTTACAGTAAATAGTAATATTATTAAAAGCTGTAATGGCATAACTGTTAGTGGTTATGAAATACATAATGGAAAAACAATTAAAAGTAAAGATTCTAAAGTTTTTATAAATGATATAAATGGTGAAGTAGTAGGAGTATGTAGCACAGATGGAAAGATACTTGGAACTTATCTTCATGGGATATTTGATGAGGGTAACTTTGCTAAAGAATTAATTAATAATATAAAAGAATATAATGGTATAAAATTATACAATGAAGAAAATCTAGATTATGAAAAATATAAATTAGAACAATACGATAAGTTAGCAGCATTACTAGAAGAGAATATTGATATGGAAAAAGTAGAAGAAATAATATTTTAAATAAGTAAAGCACTAAAAAAAATGATAGACCAGCAAATTACTCTGTTATTTTTTAAAAAGTGCATAAGTATTGTAATATGTTATATTTTTATACTATTAAATAATAAATTTAACATAGAATTAACCTATTTAGTTGTAGAAAAATGATAAAATAATAAATGATATTATTTTATATTTAAATTACTTAAGATAGGAGAGATTTAAAATGATTAATTTTGAAACTATAATAGGGCTTATAGGGGGACTTGGATTATTCCTATACGGAATGAAACTAATGGGTGATGGATTAGAAAATGCAGCGGGAGATAAACTTAAAGGAATACTTGAAAAATTAACAAGTAATCGATTTATAGGAGTTATTGTTGGAGCGTTAGTTACTTGCGTAATACAAAGTTCATCTGCTACTACAGTTATGGTAGTTAGTTTCGTTAATGCAGGGTTAATGTCATTAATGCAAGCAGCAGGCGTTATTATGGGAGCTAATATTGGGACAACAATTACAGCCCAGATGGTATCATTTAAATTAGATGCAATAGCACCATTAGTAATTGGAGTAGCTGCAGTAGTAGTAGTTACTGCAAAAAAGAAAAAAACAAGAGATATGGCAAATATAGCTTTAGGGTTTGGTATATTATTTATGGGAATGGGGCTAATGTCAAGTTCAATGAAGCCTCTTGCCGACGCACAATGGTTTAAAGACTTTGTATTAGTTGTTGGTGAAAATAGATTTTTAGGCGTATTAGCAGGACTTGCTATGACTGCGGTTGTACAAAGTTCTTCTGCAACAACAGGTATATTAGTAGCTTTAGCAACAACAGGAGCAATTAATATGAATATTGCATTACCAATTATTTTTGGTTGTAATATAGGAACTTGCGCAACCGCATTGTTAGCGTCAATAGGAACAAATAAAACAGCAAAAAAAGCAGCGTTAATACATTTATTCTTTAATATTGGAGGAACTTTAATTTTCCTACCATTTATGGATCCGTTAATAAGACTAGTTGAAAGTACAGATTCTAATGTTGCAAGACAAGTTGCAAACGCACATACTATATTTAATATTACAGTAACTGTAATAATGTTTCCACTTGCAGGATATTTAGTTAAATTAGCAAACAAAATATTACCAGGTGAGGATGAAATAGAAAAAGAAGGCGCAATATATTTAGATAAAAAATCATTAAATATACCAATAGTAGCTTGTGATCAAGTTGCAAAAGAAACTGTAAGAATGGCAAATAAATCAAAAGAAAACTTAAAGCTTGCTATGAAGGCTTTTATGGAAAATAATGAAGCAGCTATTACAAAAGTTTATCATAATGAAAAGATAATAAATGCGCTAGAAAAAGATATAACAGACTATTTAATAGAACTTTCACAGCTTGAACTACCAGAAGCTGAAATAAAGACATTTGCTTCAACTTATCATGTAATTAATGATGTTGAGAGAATTGGAGATCATGCTAAAAATATTGCAGACTTAGCAGTAGAGAAAATAAATGGTAGAATTGATATAGGGGTAGAAGCAACTAATGAGTTAACTATAATGTATAATAAAACATTAGAGGCTTTAGATTATGCAATTACTATGTATGAAAAAAGAGAAATTGGAAATAAAAATAACATTGAAAAAAATGAGGAAGAAATAGATAAATTAGAAAAATCATTAAGAGGAAACAATATAGATAGATTAAATAATAAAGTATGTTCACCTAATTCTGGTATTATATTTTTAGACATAATAAGTAATTTAGAAAGAATCGGAGATCATGCTAATAATATAGGAAAACTTTAATAAAAAAAGTTAAATTGACAAAAACATCTATAAGTATATAATTAAATTAATAGAATAACTAATAGCTAGGGGTGCATTTTATGCTGAGAGATACTAGTATCGACCCTCGTACCTGATCTGGATAATGCCAGCGTAGGAAAGCTTTTTAAATATATCAATAAAGTATATTTATTAAATTTAACTATTTAAGCTACATCCAAATTTTGGATGTAGCTTTTTTGTATGTTAAATTGAATATAGTTTGTATAAAAGGAGGAGGAATGAAAATTGAGAAATTATAAAATACCCACATTAACAATAGCAGGATCAGATTCATCAGGGGGAGCAGGTGTACAAGCAGATTTAAAAACATTTAGTGCAATAGGAACTTATGGAATGAGCGTTATTACTGCAGTGACTGCACAAAGCACTCAAGGAGTATTCTTAGTTGAAGAGCTAAGTGAGGAAATAATTAAGAGACAAATAGAGGTAGTTTTTGATGATATTGAGCCTAAGGCAGTAAAAATAGGTATGGTATCAAGCCCTGAAATAATTAAGATAATAGTGGATACATTAAAAAAGTATAATCCACAATATTTAGTTGTAGATCCAGTTATGATTTCAAAAGGTGGATATTCATTATTAAAGCCTGAGGCAAAGAAGAATTTAATAGAATACTTAATTCCCATGGCATATGTAATAACTCCAAATACATTAGAAGCAGAAGAAATAACGGGAATAAAAATAAATAATTTAGATGATATGAAAAAAGCGGGATATAAAATATTAGAACTTGGACCTAAATATGTACTTATGAAAGGCGGGCACTTAGATGGTGATGCAATAGATGTACTTATAGGACTGGATAAGTTTGAAGTGTACAGGGAAGAAAGATTAAATATAAAAAATACTCATGGAACAGGGTGCACCTTGTCATCAGCAATAACTTCATATTTGGCACTAGGAAAGAGTATTGATGAATCGGTAAAATTAAGTAAAGAATATATAACAGAAGCAATAAGAAATAGTTTTGATATAGGCAAGGGAATAGGGCCTGTACATCATTTTTATAAATTTTAGGAGGTGTAATTGTGTATAAATTAATAAACAAAGTAAAAGAAGTAAATCCTTTGGTACTTCATTATACAAATGAAGTTACTATTAATGATTGTGCTAATGCAACTTTAGCATTAGGTGGAAGTCCATTAATGAGCTATTCATATGAAGAGGTAGAAGAAATAGTCAGTATTGCAAGTTCAGTAATTATAAATATAGGAACAATGAACTCTTCAAGATTGAATCTATTTATTGAAGCCGGAAAAGCTGCAAATAAATATAATAAACCAGTTATATTAGATCCCGTAGGCGTATTTGCAACAAAAACTAGAGCTGATTTTATAAATAAACTATTAAACAAAGTTAGATTTGATGTTATAAAAGGAAATGTAGCAGAAATTAAATATATTGGAGGCTTCGATGTTAGAGGGCAGGGTGTAGATTCTTTTGATGATGGAGAGGATATATCTGAAATAATAAAAAGAGTAGCAAAAAAGCTAGATTGTATAGTAGTTGCAACAGGTAAGATCGATACCATAACAGATGGAAAAAAAGTAATAAAAATAAATAATGGAACAACTAAGCTTAAAAGCGTTACTGGAACAGGCTGCATGACTGCAAGTTTAATAGGTAGTTATATAGGGGCCTCAGAAAATAAACTTAATGCAGCCGCTATGGGAGTACTTACAATGTCGTTAAGTGGAGAACTAGCAGATAAAGAGGATATGTCAATTGGAACCTTTAAAGTTAACTTAATGGATAATATATTTAATATGAGTGAAGAAAAATTGCGTAAGTATGGAAAGGTGGAATAAATATGAAATTTACAGATTATTTATTTGAAGAAGTAAAAGGAATATGGGATGAATATTTAACTCATCCATTCGTAATCGAAATGGGAGAAGGTACTTTAGATAAAGATAAATTCAAAAATTACCTTATACAAGATTATTTATATCTTAAGGAGTACTCAAAAGTATTTTGTATAGGGATAGTTAAATCTAAAACAATGAAAGATATGAGATTTTTCTATAATTCTATAAAAGGGGCCATGAATGATGGAACCGCAGTTCATATAAGATATTTAGAGGGATTTGGTATATCACAAGAAGAAGTTGAAAACTGTGAATGTAAGTTAGTTACTTCAAGTTATACAAGCTATATGCAAGCATTAGCATTAACAGGAGAATTAAAAGAAATAGCAGCCACTATAATGCCTTGTACGTGGAGCTACAGCTATATAGGAAAATATTTATTTAAAACATATGGAGAAAACCTAGAAAATAATTTTTATAAACCGTGGATAGAATCATATGCATCACAAGGATATACTGATTTTACTAATGAATGGATAGATTATATTAATAATCTTTGCAAGGACTTAAGAGAAGAGGAAAAGAAAAAATTAGTAGGCATATTTGTAAATTCAAGTATTCATGAAATGAAATTCTGGGATATGGCTTATGAAAATATTAAATAAAAGGAGATGATATTATGGTTAATACTGTTATCATATTAGTTAGTATAGTATTATTCGTATTTTACTTAATTGATATTAAAAATAATAAAATAAATACAAAAACAATGGTTTTGGTAGGAATGACGTGTGCAATATCATATGTTCTATATATGATACCTCTAATAAAGTATCCACAAGGCGGAGGAATAACGATGCTTTCGATGATGCCTGTAATGATACTTTCTATATTATGTGGAAGACAAGCCGGGTTAACAGGTGGATTAATATTTGGATTACTTAAGATATTAAATGGCGCAATGATATTAAATCCAGCTCAATTCTTATTAGATTTTATATTTGCAACTATGGCACTAGGCCTTACAGGAACTTTTGGAAATAATAAAAAGTATAAAGTAGTATATGGATGCATATTAGCAATTGTTGTATCCGTTTCTATAAGTGTACTTTCTGGAGTAGTTTACTTTGGGCAATTTGCCCCTCCAGGAATGAATCTGTTAGTATATTCATTATTATATAATGTAAGTAGTGCAGGAGTTGAAGGTTTAGTAGTTACAATTGTAATAGGTATATTACCACTAAATAGGCTAAATAGGGTAGTTAATAAAAAAGATCTGTATTATTAGAGGAGAGAAGCTTTATGAAAGAAAAATTGAAATTATATTTAGTTACAGACTCAAAAATATTAAAGGGTAGAGATTTTTATAAGTGTATAGAAGATTCTTTAAGAGGTGGAGTGACAACAGTACAATTAAGAGAAAAAGAATCATCAGGAAAAGAATTTTTAGATAAAGCTTATAAATTAAGAGAATTAACTAAAAAATATAATGTTATGTTTATAATAAATGATAGAGTTGATATAGCGATTTTAGTAGAGGCTGATGGAGTACATGTAGGACAAAGTGATATTTCTCCATTAGAAGTTAGAAGGCTAATAGGCTCAGATAAAATAGTTGGTGTGTCTGCAAGAACATTAGAGGAAGCTATAGAAGCTAAGAAAAATGGAGCAGATTATTTAGGTGTAGGAGCGATGTTTGAAACAAACACTAAATTAGATGCAAAGGCTGTTAGTATAGATACTTTAAAATACATAAATGAAAATATAGATTTACCGATAGTTGCAATTGGAGGGTTAACTTTAGAAAATATAAAAAAAATTGAAGAATGTAATATAGATGGTTATGCAATTATATCTGCAATTTTAGGTGCTAAAGACATATATTTAGAAACCAAGAAATGGATAAAATAGCGAAGTGGATAATTTAAGCTAAAAGTAAAAATATATATTATAATAAGTATCTAAAAGATAAAAAGGATGTCTTATAATGATTGTAATCATTATAAGACATCTCATTTTAGCGCTATTTAACTAATTCGTCATCTTTCCAGACTCCAACAACTTTTTCACCATCGTGATAAGTCATTATTCCATCACCAATTCTGTTATCATCATTCCATAAACCTATGAAAATATCTCCATTTCCATAAACATAGATACCATTACCAGTTTTGGCACCTTTTAACCAGTTACCAACATACTTTTCACCATCTGGCCAAGTGTATATCCCATATCCAGTTATATCATCATTAACCCAAGTTCCTTGATAAACTTCACCATTTGACCATTCTAAAGTTCCTTCGCCATGGAATTTATTTTGTTTCCAATTTCCAACGTATCTTGAACCATTAGTAAAGGTAAATATTCCAAATCCATCTCTTTTACCATTTACGCCTTCGCCTTCATATATACCGTTAGTTACATGCTGCTCAGTTGCCTCTGCTTTATTAACGGCTATGTTTAAAGCAGAATCCTTAATATTAGTTAATTTAAATTTTTTCATTATTTTAGTTCCTTTCATCAATTACATGAATTTATGTAACATTAGTTTTATTATTTATAGCATATACTATTATAAAAATAATATGCAAATAGACTATTAATAATATATTAACATATTTTTAGTCTAATGGTAATATATTATGTCAATTAACAATAAATATCATTATATAAGGTTTAGTAATAAATCGTAAATAAAGTAATAATGGTATAGATTGAATTATATTATATTACAGAATGTTAAACGTAATTGCAAAATTTTAATAAAAGGCGGGGTTACATATTGAATAAAATATAAAAAAGGACTATGAAATAATTCTCAAAAATTGTTTCATAGTCCTTTTTATGTGTTCTATATAATTAGAACAAGCATATTGTTTATATTATTAATTATTTACCTGTTACTAATGTTAAAAGATATTTAAAATATTCAAGGTCTATACCCTCATTTTTACAATAAATTTTAAAATCCGAATTTAGTCTATCTTCTCTATATTTAGTATCAGCATATAAGTCGTATTGTTCGAAATTTGACATGTCGAAGCCCTCCTTTTATCATATTTTCCTCTCTTTTTGAACTTAGCATAAATGTGTTTGCATTGTCTTTCATAATATAGTCTCCTTTCATAATTAGCATATTTTAATATGCATTATTTTTTTATATAAAAAAGCCATGGATAGTTGATATGCTCCCTATATAGTAGACAGTTAAAATAATAAAACTGTTTTTATAAAGGGGGCATTTTATTATGGGACGAAAATCAAAAGCATCATCTGAAATTAAAATACAAGTTGTTGAAGAGTATTTAACAGGTGAAAATAGTTTAGCACAGATAGCCTATCGATTAGAAGTTAATCCATGTACAGTTGATGCATGGGTACGTAAATATAAAATATTAGGACCACAAGGGTTAATTACTGAAAGTAGAAACACATATTACCCTCCTGAAATTAAGATACAAGCAATAGCAGACTTTCTTAACGCAAAAGGTTCTTTAAGAGAAATTTGTATTCGTCATAATATTTCATCACATAGTGTTCTTCAACAATGGATAAAGCAGTATAATAGTGATAAGACAATTACATCTTGTGCTACTAAAGGAGCTGCTATTATGAACACTGGAAGAAAAACTACTTATGAAGAGAGAATGGAAATTGTTACATTCTGTATCGCTAATGCTAACGATTACAAATTAACCTCTAATGAATATAAAGTTTCTTATCAACAGGTTTATTGTTGGGTAAAGAAATATGAAAAAAACGATTTCGACGAGCTAGTCGATAGACGCGGAAAACATAAAACACTCGAAGAATTAAATGATTCTGAAAAACAGTTAAAACTTTTAGAATCTGAAAATAGGCGTTTGAAAATGGAGAATGATTTTCTAAAAAAATTAAAGGAGATAGAAAGGAGGTAGATACATCTAACAGTTCTCAAAAGAATAAATACATAGCAATAAAAGAGTTACATACGATTGGTTACTCAATTTCTGAATTGTGTAAGTATGCAAAAATTGCACGAGCATCTTATTATAAATGGCTTAATAGACCAGAAACGTTGAGAGATAGAGAAAATGCTATTGTTTTAGATGAAATTATTAAAGTTTATTTAGAAGTTAAAGGTATTTATGGATACCGTCGTATAACATTAAATATTAATAGAAGACTTAATTCACAATACAATCATAAGCGTATTTATAGACTTATGAAATCTATAAAGTTATCGTCAGTCATTCGTAGAAAAAGAAAAAATTATATTCAAAGCACACCTCAAATTACTGCTGAAAATGTGTTGAATCGAGAATTTACAGCTGAAAGACCAAATGAAAAATGGTTAACTGACGTAACAGAATTTAAACTAACAACTGGAAAAAAAGCTTACTTAAGTGCAATACTAGATTTAGGTGATAACAGTATTATTTCCTATGTATTAGGTCATTCAAACAACAATATACTTGTGTTTGATACATTAGACCAAGCTATCGATACGAACCCAACTGCAAAGCCAATTTTTCATAGTGATCGTGGTTTTCAATATACAAATAGAACGTTCAAAAATAAATTAGATAAATTTGAAGCAACACAGAGCATGTCTAGAGTTAGTCGCTGTATTGATAACGGTCCTATGGAAGGCTTTTGGGGCATACTTAAAGTTGAAATGTATTACCTAAGAAAATTTGATTCATATGAGGAACTTGAAGCAGCTATTGATGAATACATAGATTTTTATAATACAAAGAGGCTACAGAAAAAGCTAAAAGGCATGACTCCGATCGAATATCGAAGTCATACCTTAGCATCATAATTTTTTATTATTTACACTGTCTACTTGACAGGGGACAGTTCAAGTCCATGGCTTTAATATCATTATTAAAAATAAATATAAAAAATCCATGAGTAATAATAACTCACGGAAAATTAAACTATTTTATTTTTTTAGTTTAAAGTAGTACAGTCTTTACTATACTTGACGTAGAGTTACCAATGATTATATTAAATTTTGAATTAATATAGATGCTTTTAGTAAATTTATAATAATTTATCATTAAACCCTACCTCCTTTTAAATACTTATTAGGTAAATAATAACACTATTTGAAGCTGTTGTAAATGCTTTTTAGAAAAATAATTATAAAGTTAAGGAATATTGAGTAAATGGAAGATAATAATAGGTACAATAATATAATTTATATTAAATGCTTAAAATGCAATTAACAATTCGCTTGACATAGGTGTATTATACTATTAAGACAGCAAAACTGATGAAGATGAGGTGTATAAGTATGGAATTCGAATTAAATTCAAAGGAACCTATATATATACAAATAAAGAGGTTTATGAAAATGAGGATTGTTTCAGGTGAATTAAAAGAGGGGGAGAGATTGTTGTCTGTAAGAGATTATGCAAGTGAGCTTAAGGTTAATCCAAATACTATTTTAAGAGTTTATTCAGAACTTGAGAATGAGGGACTAATTAGTACCCAAAGAGGAATAGGTAAATTCGTAACTGAAGATGTAGAAAATATAAAAGTACTAAGAAAGCAAGCGTCAACAGATCTACTTAAAGACTTTATTTTAAAAAGTAAGGTTCTTGGATTTTCTAAAGAAGAAATAGTAGAACTAATTAAGTCGATGTATGAGGAGGTATAAAAGATGGGTAAGGTTTTAGAAATTAATAACCTAGTAAAAAGATTAGGAGGAAAAAATGTATTAAATGATATAACATTAAGCTTAGAGCGTGGAAAAGTTCTTGGCATTTTAGGTCCAAATGGTCAGGGGAAAACAACTTTATTAAACTTAATTGCAGGGCTATACAAACCAACCATGGGAGAAATAAAAGTAGATGGAATTTTAGTTGGATATGAAACTAAGAAAATAGTGTCATATCTTCAAGAAAAGGATTATTTATATAAGTGGATGACTGTAGAGGATGCAGCTTGTTTTTATAAAGACTTTTTTAATGATTTTGATGAAGTTAAACTAAGTGAATTACTTAAATTTATGAAATTAGATAAAAAAGCAAAGATAAAAACCTTATCTAAAGGTATGTTAGAAAAATTAGGACTTACTTTAACTTTAAGTAGAAAGAGTAAATTATATATATTAGATGAACCAATATCGGGAGTAGATACAATAAGTAGAGATAAAATAGTTGATACAATTATAAATAATTTAGATGAAGATACATCAATGATAATAACAACCCATTATGTAGGAGAACTTGAGAAACTTTTTGATAAAGTAATATTTATAGGTGAAGGATCCATAATTGAAAAAGGTGATGCTGAGGATCTTCGGGAAAAATATGGAGCATCCATAGACGAAATATATAGAAAGGTATTTGCAGAATAGGTGATGTGTATGAAAAATATATTAAATATAATGAAGTATAGTTTTAAATCTTTAAAAATTTTATATTTTATAGAATTCTTAATACTATTAGTAGGATTAGTTAGTGGTAAATTTTTATCACAATTTACTGGAGGATGGGATGTACTAGCAATAGTATCTACAATTGCTACAATGAATTTTATATCTTATATAATTTTATTTTCAAAACAAATTTCTAAAGACTATGGGTATTTATTATTTTTAACGCCAATTAAAGGTATTGAATTTATAGTAGGACATCTATTAGGATTAGTATCTGCAAATTTAATAGTTATAATAATAGCATTAATAGTGAATTTAATAAATATTGGGGAAATAAACAGTGGTATATTACAAGCAAGTGTTACGGTTATTATGGGGCTTATAACAGCATACTTAATAATTACTGCACTAATAGGAATATTTTCATCATATATTCGAAATAAATTCCTATCAATAATTGCAATTATTATTATTTTTAGTATTGGAAGTTTAATATATGATTTTATAACTTCAATTATATTAAGTATTATGCCATATGTTTATATAACTATAGGAAATAGTAATATAATAGAAATAGATGTAATATCATCGATTCTAGGTATTCTAACAGTACTAGCACTTCAAATTATCGCTGGAAAGTATATTGATAAAAAAATAGACATATTATAAATTAAATAGGGGTGTTAAAAATGAAAATTAAATTAACAATAATGGCAGTTATAATAGGTGTTTTAGCATTAGCTTTAACATCGTGTAATATAAAATTTGGAGTAGAATCAAGAAATGAAAATAATAATGAAGAAGTGGTAAATCAATCTATTTCAATTGACAATATAGAAAATATAGATATTTCTATAGGTGCAGCAAATATAATTATTAATGAAATAGAAGGTAATGATGTAAAGGTAGATTTTCTAGGACAAAGTAATTTAGCAGAGAAAACTATAGTTGAAAAAAGAGGAAATACTATAGTAATTGAAGAAAAGAAATATAATTCAGGTTGGATTAATGGGAAAAATACATTTAAAGATAGAAAAGTCACAATAGGTATTCCAAGCAGTTATATAGATAAGCTATCTTTAGAATATGGAGCTGGAAACGTTACAGTTAAAGGAATAAATGTAAGTGAATTAGATGTTGAAGGTGGAGCTGGTAATTTAGATATGAAAAATATAGTCTTTTCATCATTAGATTTAGAACAAGGAGTTGGAAATACAGATATAGATTTAAAAGAAAAATGCGGCAATATTAAAATAAGCGGAGGTGTAGGTAATCTTACTCTTAGAATGTCAGAAGTAGGTGGAGATTTAGCTTATGAGGGTGGAGTTGGAGAAACTGATATATATATACCTGATAAATCACCTGTAAGAATAAAAACATCATCAGGTTTAGGTGATGCAAAGATTAATGCAAGTACATCCGGAGAAAACACCTATGAATTTGATTTAAGTATTGGAATAGGTAGCTTATCGGTAAATTAAAAAAATGGAGGACTTTAATATGAAATCAGAAAAGCAAAAAATGTTAGATGGGGAACTTTACTCATCATGTGGAGATGAATTATTAAAAGAACGTCAACATGCAAAAGAGGTATTGTTTGACTTTAATAATCTTAGACCTAGTGAAGTAGAAAAAAGATATGAAATATTAAAAGGTTTATTCGGGAAAACTGGTGAAAAATTCTTTATTGAGTCACCTTTTCAATGTGCTTATGGATATAATATCTTTTGGGGAGCAAATTCCTATGCTAATTACAATTTGACTATATTAGATTGTTGTGTTGTTACAATTGGAGATAATGTAATGATGGGGCCTAATGTAAATATATTTGGAGCAGGACACCCTGTACATCCAACACTTAGAAGTATGGACCTAGAGTATGGATTTCCTATAACTATAGAGGATAATGTGTGGATAGGGGGAGGTACTACTATAAATGCAAATATAACTATTGGAGAAAATACAGTAATAGGATCTGGAAGTGTAGTAACTAAGGATATACCAGCTAATGTTATCGCTGCAGGCAACCCATGCAAAGTAATTAGAAAAATAACTGAAGAAGATAAAATTAGGTATTTTAAAGATAGATATATATAGATAATAAATACTATTAAAGTATTTACAAGAATTAATTACAAAGGTATAATTAGAATGTATTTAGGAAAAAATATAAATAAATATTAAGCATTGAAAGAGAAAAGTATATAAGTAGTTATTTTTAAGAGATCTAGGGAAGGTGAAAGCCTAGAAAATAACATTATAGAAAGAAACTCTGGAGCTATATGCCGGAAATTACATTTAGTAGAGTAGGTTTATGGGGTTCTTCCCTTAAAGAGAAATAAGTGAATTAAACTTCTGTTTAATTAATTTAGGTGGTAACGCGGAAGTAATCTTTCGTCCTAAGGTTTTTTAGGACGAAGGGTTTTTTTATATTTCAAGCATTTTTAATTGATAAAACTCTATAATATGGATTGTTATTTATTTGAAAATGACTTACAAAAAGGATAGGTGGAAAAATGAGTTTAGAAAAATTATCAGAAATGTTATTTAAAGGTGTTGATAAAACACCAGAATACTTTATAGCAAAGTATCCAAAAAGAGAATTAAAAGAAGGTGCTGTAGTTACAAGGTATGCACCAAGTCCAACTGGTTTCCAACATATTGGCGGAGTATTTGCTGCCTTAATAAATGAAAGGCTTGCAAGTCAAACAAAGGGTATCTTCTACTTAAGAATAGAAGATACTGATCAAAAAAGAGAGGTTGCAGGTGCAATACAAGATACAATAGATACAATGCATAATTTTGGAATGAACTTTAATGAAGGAACTACTGGAGATAACACAGAAAAAGGATCATATGGACCTTATAGACAAAGTCAAAGATCAGAAATTTATAAAACTTTTGCAAAAGACTTAGTTAAAAAAGGATTAGCTTACCCATGTTTCTGTACACCAGAAGAGTTAACAGAACTTAGAGAAAAACAAATAGCAGAAAAAATAACAACAGGATATTATGGGGAATATGCTAAATTTAGAAATTTATCTCCAGAAGAAGCTATTGAAAAAATAAATAATGGTGAAAAATACATAATAAGAATAAAGTCACCAGGAAATTTTGAAAATAGAGTAGAATTCCATGATTTAATAAAAGGAGACATTAGTTTCCCAGAAAGTAATCAAGATATAGTTATAATAAAGGGTGATGGGCTTCCAACATATCACTTTGCACATGTAATTGATGATGCTTTAATGAGAACAACTCATGTTATAAGAGGAGAAGAGTGGTTATCTTCACTTCCAATACATGTTCAATTATTTGAAATACTAGGATTAGACAAACCAGAATATGCTCATATTCCAACAATAATGAAAAATGATAATGGGTCAAAAAGAAAACTTTCAAAGAGAAAAGATGCAGAAGCTGCTGTTTCTTATTATAAGGAAGTTGGATACCCTATGGTATCAGTTATAGAATATTTATTAAATATTATTAATTCAACATTTGAAGAATGGAGAGTTGAAAATCCATTAACAGATTATCATGATTTTTCTGTAGCTTTAGATAAGATGAGTAAAAGTGGAGCTTTATTTGATACGGTTAAATTAAATGATGTAAGTAAAGATGTAATTTGTAAAATGAAACCAGAAGTGGTTTATGATTATTACACAGCTTGGGCAAAAGAATTTGATGCAGAAATGTTTGAACTAGTAACAAGTAAAGAAGAATTAAGTAAACAAGTATTTAATATAGATAAAGAAGGTCCAAAGCCAAGAAAAGATTTTGCAAAGTGGAGTGATGTTAAAGAAAAAACATTCTATTTCTTTGATGAGTTATTTGAAAAAGAAACTGCAGAGCAAGTAGAATTACCTAAAGGGGTTACTTTAGAAACTGCAAAATCAATAATTGAAGCATATGCAAAAGAATATAATTTTAATACAAATGCAGAAGAATGGTTTGAGGAGTTAAAGGTAATAGCTATAAATCTTGGGTATTGTGCAAATAGAAAAGAGTTTAAAGCAAATCCAGATGCTTATAAAGGAATGATTTCAGATGTGGCAGGAGCAGTAAGATCTTCAATAGCACATAGAACTAATACGCCAGATCTTTATACTATAATGCAAATTATGGGTGAAGAAAAAGTTAGAGATAGATTTAAAAAGTTTATGTCAATTTAAGTATTTAATAGAGGGGTTCTCCTAATGGTTATTAACATCATTAGGAAGGACTCCTCCTTTTTAATATTACAATAGAAGTATGTAGCTTATTAAAGGATTGTAAAATAAATAACAGGTTGGTAGTGTTATTTTTATTTTATAAAGACTAAGGAGAGTTTACAAAAACAATGTATTAATGTAATATTAAGGTAAAGGTGGTGAGTATGAATGAAAAGTAAAATAAAAGGTTTTTTAGTAGCGCTAATGTACATGGCTATTGGGTTTTCAGTTCAAATTATTGTTTCGATTATTGGTGGAATAATAATCGCAGTTAGCTATACTGTAAAACAAGGAGCAGATTCATTAACAGGAGCTGGAAAAGAAGACACAACTGTAATGATTGCTAAACAAATAATGGGAAATATGAATTATATTTTATTAGCATCATCAATAACTACAATATTAATATTTATGCTAATATACAAATTAAGAAAAAAGAAACTTTCAGAAGAATTAAGATTTAAAAAAACAAAGGCATCTAATTATTGGGTAGCATTATTACTTGGAGTTTCTGTGTACTTATTTAATATTGGATTTATTAGTTTACTTAGTAAGGCAGGATTATTTAAAGGGTCATTTTATGCTTTGGAGAAGAATATGTCATTTATTGGGGAAAGCAATATATTTTTAACAATATTAGTAGTTGGGATTGTAGCGCCTTTTGCAGAAGAGTTATTATTTAGAGGAATAATATATAAAACATTAAGTAAAAGTATGTCTATACCCGCTGTAATAATAATTCAAGGAGTGCTTTTTGGTGTTTATCATATGATTCTTGTGCAAGCCATATATGCAACACTGCTAGGAATATTATTTGGGTATGTAACTTATAAAACTAAATCATTATGGCCAGCTATTATAATGCATATGGTTAATAATACAGTTTCAACAATTGCATCATTAATTTTAGGAGAAAGCCTTGAAACAGTATTTTCTCTTATAATCGTATTAAGTTTAGGGTTTGCTATAACCGCAGTTGGAACATTCCTAATTAAAAAGAATAATCCAAAAATAATAGAAGATACTAAAGTAGGAATAGAATTATAAATGCTATTTAAATAGATAAATATAATTTAAAATGACATTTTATAAATAGGTATAAAATAAACACCTAAGGATTACGTAAATAGTATTCCTTAGGTGTTTTTTATTTAAATATGCATTAGTAGTTATATTTAAATAAATTAAAGTTTAAATGAACTTTTTAATGAAACAATTCTATTAAAGGACAATTTATCTTCAGTAGTGTATTTATTATCTACATTAAAGAAGCCATGTCTAAATAATTGATATTTATCTCCAAATGAAGCATTTTTAACTGCCGTAATTTCTATAAATCCATTTAATACCTCAAGTGAATTAGGATTTATTTGTTCAAGGAAGTGTTTCCCTTCATTTTCAGGAGCATCATCTAATATTAAAGGTTCGAAAAGCCTAAATTCAGCAGGTTTACAGTTGTTTGCATCAACCCAATGGATTGTTCCTTTAACTTTTCGTCCTGTAAATCCTGAACCACTTTTAGTTTCAATGTCATAAGTGCAGTGGATTTCAGTTACTTCTCCATTTTCATCTTTAATAATCTCATTACATTTAACAAAATAAGCACCTTTTAATCTAACTTCGTTTCCTGGGAATAGTCTAAAGTACTTTTTAACTGGTACTTCCATAAAATCTTCTCTTTCAATGTAAAGTTCTCTTGAAAATGAAACTTCTCTTAATCCTTGAGATTCATCTTTAGCGTTATTTTCTATTGGAAGCATTTCACTTTGACCTTCAGGATAATTAGTTATTACAAGTTTTAATGGTTTCATAACAGCCATAGCAGAAGGTGCTTTAGGTTGTAAATCTTCCCTTATAAAGAAGTCAAGCATTTGACTATCAACAGTTGATGAAGCTTTAGAAACACCAATTGCTAGGCAAAAGTTTCTAATAGACTCAGGAGTATATCCTTTTCGTCTAAGACCTGCAATAGTTGGCATTCTTGGATCATCCCATCCATCAACTATATTGTTATCAACAAGTTCTTTAAGCTTTCGTTTACTCATAACTGTATTTGTAATATTTAATCTTGCAAATTCAATTTGTCTTGGAGTAGAATTCATTTCACATTCGCGTACAAACCATTCGTAAAGAGGTCTATGATCCTCAAACTCTAAAGTACAAACAGAATGAGTAATGTTTTCTATAGCGTCTTCAAGTGGGTGAGCAAAGTCATACATAGGGTAGATGCACCAAGAGTCACCAGTGTTATGGTGAGACGCATGGGATATTCTATATATAATAGGATCTCTCATGTTTATGTTAGCAGAAGCCATATTAATCTTGGCTCTTAAAACTTTCTCTCCATCTTTAAATTCACCTTTTTTCATTTTATGGAGTAAATCAAGATTTTCTTCTATGCTTCTATTTCTGTAAGGACTTTCTTTTCCAGGCGTAGTTAATGTTCCTCTATATTCCTTCATTTCTTCAGGTGTTAAATCACAAACGTAAGCTAAACCTTTGTTTATAAGAAGTATTGCTTTTTCATACATTACATCAAAGTAATTAGATGCAAAGAAAAGCTCATCCCATTTGTATCCAAGCCATTTTACATCATCTTTAATTGATTCAACATATTCAGTATCTTCCTTAGTAGGATTTGTATCGTCAAATCTTAAGTTAGCCTTACCTTTAAATTCATTTGCTAAACCAAAGTTAAGAACTATAGATTTTGCATGCCCTATGTGAAGATAGCCATTTGGTTCAGGGGGAAAACGAGTTATTATCCCGTCGTGTTTTTTATTTTCTAAATCTTCAATAACTATATTCCTTATAAAGTTTGATGAATTAATTTCATTAGTCATAATTTTTACCTCTCTTATAAAAAAATTATATTTATCTGCAGGTTAAATTAAAGTTTATTATGGGAAACTCCTTTTTCTATACATTCAAAGGAGTAAGTTCAACTAAACTAAATCATAGATTTAAAGAATCACTTATTATGTAAATAAATTTAACTATTTATAATAAGCAAATAAATATATATTAGGTTTTATTATTAATTTTAAACTACAATGAAGAAAAAATAAAGGGATATGGTGGTAAAAAATATTTTTTTATTAATATTTAGTATTTAATTAGGTAAATATTGAAAAAAGATACTAAATAGAGCAATTAAAAGGGAAAAATTAACTTGCTATTATTATAAAGACACCTTAATGACTAAAATAAAAATTAATTAATAAAATTAACTAATAGTTTTAACAAATTAATGTTAATATTTAAAATAGAATAATTAAGTTTTTAGAATATAAACTATTAAAATGAGGATATATATAATTAATAGGAGTGATAAAATATGACAACAAGGGATTTTGTAGTGAGGCTTTTAACAGCATGTATATTAGGAATGCTGATTGGGCTGGAAAGACAATATAGACAAAGAAAAGCGGGGATACATACCAATGTGCTTGTTTCTGTAGGATCTTGTTTATTTGTAATGTTTTCATTAATAGATGGAACTGGAGATCGTACAAGAGTTGCAGCCCAAGTAGTTACAGGGGTAGGTTTTCTAGGTGGAGGAGTAATACTTAGAGAAGGTTTAAATGTTAAAGGGTTAAATACAGCAGCAACTCTTTGGTGCACTGCATCTGTTGGAGTGCTAGCTAGTGGCGGATACATTTTATTTGCAATTATAGGTGCATCAATGATTATAATATCTAATTTGATTTTAAGACCACTTGGTAGAAAATTATATAGATTAAAACAAGAGGACATTGAAGAGGAACTTTTATATGAAATTAAAATTAGATGTTCTGAAAATCAAGAAGGTAATGTTAGAAAGTTAATAATGACTATGATAAAAGATGAAAAGCTATTTTTAAGGCGATTAGATAGCAATGATGAAGAAGATGGATCGGTAAAGGTAAAAGTTAATGTAATGGGATCAAGAAGTGATGATGTGATATGTGAAAGAATTGTAAGTACCATAGGGTTAAATCCAGAAGTTTATGGAATTGGTTGGTATGTAAAAGAAGAGGAAGGGGAATAAATTAATTATTTTACATTCTTTAGTCATTTTTAAAAATAAATCCCGTGTTAAGATTATCTTAACACGGGATTTATTTTTAATTATCAATTAGACCTTGTGATCGAAGATATTCTTTAGCAACATTTGAAGCATCCTCGCCAAGATCATCAACTTTATAATTAAGGTCAATCATAGTTTGTTCATTAATTGTACCAGATAGCATATTTAATACGGTTTTAAGTTCAGGATATTTTTCAAGAGTTTCCATTCGTACAAGTGGGATTGCATCGTAAGGTGCAAAGAAATTTAAATCATCTTCTAAAACCTTAAGATTAAAGGATTTTAAAAGCCCATCAGTTGAAAACGCATCTATAACATCAGATTCACCACTATTAAGAGCAGTATAACGCAGCGCTCCATCTATTCCAACAGAATTCTTGAAATTCAAATTGTAAGCTTTAGATAAATTAGGAAATCCATCTACTCTATTTAAAAACTCTAAAGTTGGTCCAAAAACTAATTCAGGACTTACTTTAGCTAAATCAGATATTGAATTTATCCCATATTTATCCGCAACTTCAGGTTTCATAGCAAGACTATAGGTGTTATTAAAGCCTATAGGATCTAATAAAGTCACATTACGTTCTTTTTCCATAAGTTCTTTTGATTTTGAATAAACAACTTTACTATCAGTAGACGGTTCTTGATTTAATACATTAATATATAAACTTCCTGTATATTCAATAGCAAGGTCAATTTCACCAGCATAAAGTGCAGCCATACTAACAGAACTACCGGCTAAACTGAATTTTCTATCTACATTCAAATCAGTATGTTCTTCGATTAACTCCGCATACATATTTCCTAAAATTAATTGTTCAGAAAAGCTTCTAGCACCAATAACTATTTTTTCGGTTTTTGGTTTTAGAATAGCAAAGAGTGAAGAACCTATAAAAGCAAACAAAATTATAAATAAAGTAACTTTTAAAACAGTTGACTTAGATTTACGCTTAGTTGGATTTAATCCCCTTGGAGTAATAAGAATTTCAATTTTTCCGAAAAGAAAATCTATTAAAAGAGCTAATATACAAGATGGAATAGCTCCAGCTAAAATCATATTGTTATTAACAGTTTGTATTCCAGAATAAACAAGGTATCCAAGTCCACCAGCGCCTATAAATGCAGCAAGAGTCATAAGTCCAACTGCGGTAACAGCAGATATTCTAACACCAGACATGATTAGTGGAAGAGCTAGTGGCATTTGAACTAGTCTAAGGGTTTGGTTACTAGTAAGCCCCATACCTTTAGCTGATTCAAGTATATTAGGATCAATATTTGTAAGTCCTGTATAAGTATTCTTAACAATTGGTAGTAAGGAGTATAAAACTACCATAGTAATAGCTGGAACACTTCCAATACCAAGGATAGGAATTAATAATCCAAGAAGAGCCATAGAAGGAATAGCTTGTATTATATTTATTAAACCGGAAATAGGTTTTTGAAGTGATTTAATTTTAGTTATCAAAATACCTATTGGAATACCTATTAAAATAGCAACTAAAATAGCTCCGAAAGTTAAATATATATGTTGAAGAAAAAGACTTGAAATTTCCTCTTTTCTATTTATTACAAATTCAAAAAAATTACTCATTACTTGAATCCTCCATATCTAAGAATTGTTCACTTAAGACAGAAATTAAACTACTTCTAGTTACAAGTCCAGCTAGGTGATTATCTCTTGTTATAACAGGAATATAGCCGAATGAATGAGCGTTAATTAGCTCAAGTATTTTTAAAATATTATCATCTTCATAAACAGATATAACATCATGCTCCATTATATCCTCGAGTTTAGTTTCTTTTGCAGTACTACGCTTAATATCTTTTAAAGTTACAAGTCCTTTTAAAATATTAGATTTATCAACAATAAGTAAACTATCTACCTTGTTAGTTCTCATAATTTCAATTGCTTGCAGGATATTTCTTGAAGAAGAAACTGAAATAGGAGTTTTAATCATAATATCAGTAGCTTTTATAAATTCAGGGTTGTCCCAAACTCTATTTGTTCCAATAAAATCTTTAATAAAATCGTTAGCTGGATTTTTAAGAATATTTTCAGGCGTGTCAAACTGTGCAATTGTTCCATTAATCATAATACAAATCTTATCAGCTAGTTTTATAGCTTCTTCCATATCATGAGTAACAAATATTATTGTTTTATGAAGCTCTTGTTGCAATGAGAAAAGTTCCTCTTGGAGAGAACTACGTGTTATAGGATCAAGAGCACTAAAAGGCTCATCCATTAAAATTATTTCAGCATCACTAGCAAAGGCTCTTGCAACTCCAACTCTTTGTTGTTGTCCACCACTTAATTCACTAGGATATTTATCTAAGTAATCTTCAGGACAAAGCCCAACAAGATTTAATAGATCATTGGTTTTGGTAGCAATAGATTCTTTAGATTCAATATTCTTCAATTTAGGAATTAAAGAAATGTTTTCTTTGATAGTCATATGAGGGAAGAGGCCGGTATTTTGAATAACATAACCAATTCCTCGTCGAAGATCTATGGTGTTCATTTTAGAAATAGGCATATTATTTATATAAATTTCACCAGACGTAGGCTCGATAAGTTTATTTATCATTTTTAATGAAGTGGTTTTACCACATCCACTAGATCCGATTAGAACAATAAGAGAACCTTTCTCTATAGTTAAGTTTATATTTTCTAAAATAGTTTTTGAACCAATTTTTTTAGTTATATTTTCGAATTTTATCATATTCATACCTCCTTAAAGACGATGACAACTTATTTTTGGTTTTAGGTTGTCAGTATCAGTATAACATAATTAACCCAAAAAAGAAAATATGAGCAAATAAGTTTGGGAAATTATAGTATTATAAATAAGAATATATAGAAGGAGAACTTAGGTCTGTGAAAGTAAATAATAAGTTAAAGATGGGATGGATATTTTGTGCAATAGTAAGGAGGCAGACCTTGTTGCTATTATTCTATCAGCGTGTTCAGTCGACAAGGTATGGTGCAAAATAGGCTAGCATACTGACTTGTTATTTATTAAAATGCCCCTTAAATTAATACCTAAAAGAAGCTGAAATAAGTGTTAAATATAATCACTTATTTCAGCTTATCTTAATTAGGCATTCTCTTACATGACCTTATGAAATCTATTTAAATAATAACCAATAATAAGGGTTAGTGCATAATCAAATACTATGAATGTTGGTTGAGCTAGTAGCCATAGTAGCCATAAAGGAATATTGATTACAACATTACCTAAGAATAATGTTGCCACTGTAAAACTTATTATGAAAATTATATTAAATATTATAAGTTTTAATATAATCTCAAGATATAATTTTCTTAGCCTTTCAATATAATATTTAATAATCCCATAAACGCCAAAGAATAATCCATAATATACAATTATATTAATAGGAATTATAAAGAATCCTAAAGTTGTAGAGCCAATATAAACAAGAAAACCTGTTTTAACAGAACTACGGATTATACATATAGGAATTAAACAAGAGGCTAAGGTTAAAATTGTAAGTGTACTTATGGGTAGTATAGAACTAGAATATAATATTACTAGTGTAAGAGCTATTAAAATACCACCAAGAGTTAAGTCTTTAGCTTTCAAAATTTAAACCTCCAATATATTTATAATATTAGCAGCAACCAATTAAGTCTCCACCAGCACATTCACAAAGGCTATCAAGACACCAAAGATTTATACAACAATCTAAATTATTTGAATTATTTCTTCCTGTTTGTCTATAAAAGTTCCCTCCATAAGATTGGCCTCTTTGATTTATTGAATTTAAGGCTTGCTTATATTCAAAGTTGTTTGGATCCATGTTTACTGCTGCTTGAAGATGCTTAAGAGCGCCATCATACCAACCCTTATTACTTAAGACTACTCCATAAAGGAAATTCCATTCTGCATTTTTATTATTAATTGAATTAAGTTTAGCTTCAGCAGCTGAGAATTGTCTTCCTTGAATAAGTCTTCTAACTTCACTTAAATCATAGGTATCATTTGAATTGCCAGTGGAATTAGATGAATTACTATAGCTTGAGCTTGATTTACCATTCCCTTTAGTTAATTGATCATAGGCACTATTAATTTCTCGCATTTTTTCATCAGCTAATTCACGAAGCGGGTTATCCCCATATTGATCTGGATGATATTGCTTTATAAGCTTTCTATAAGCTGATTTAATTTCCTCTTGAGTAGCACCGGGTTTAATTCCTAATATTTCGTGTGGATTCATTTTTAAAGTCACTCCTTTTATTTTCATTAGTATTATTTAATACATTAATATATTTATCCATCATGCCAAGCTCTAGTGTATTATTTAAAAGATCAATATTTCTATGTATTGGTAGTTTAGATAAATACTCAACACAATTATATGAACAATTTAATATGGTAAACTCAATTCTTTCTTTAATATTTTCTTTAAGTTCAATGTAAGATAAATTCTTATCATTATATAGAAAATTAATAGGATTAAATTTTTTCTTTTCCATATCCGCCTTTAAATCATCCAAAGCATCAATTAAATAAATCCATTTGCCTAAAGTATATCCTAAATTATAAAGATTGTCCCTAAGCTCTGCACTATCATCTATTAATTTATGAGGATAGCACTTAAGAATATTAGCCACTATTTCACTAAATGGATGGCATATTTCATCAATTGATGAAAAACTCAGGTTGTTTTCTAAATCACTTAAATCTTTTAATTTGATAGAAATTAGTTTGTTAAGTTCAATTATAGATTTATCGAACTTCTTTTTATATGGAGATAATGTAAGCAATTGGACCCTACTATATAAGGTGTGGTCATCTTGAACATCATCTAAAATCTTATAATAAACTAAAGCTACATTCATGGCAGCTGCATAACTTAAAGGTTTATTATTAATAATTACAGGCTTTTTACTAGTTGGATGTGGAGCACATCTTTTTAGGTCAAACTCAACTTCGTCTAAAGACAAGCCATCTAAAAGAAGAGCCAAAAATGTCATATCATAGTTCAAAGTCATCCTTGGAATGTTACCAAAATCTTTTTTTATATGAAAACATAATCCGCAATAATAACTTCTAAATCTATTAAAATCTTTTATTTTCAGTTCTTGTTTTAAGGGAGTTACATATCCAAACAATTAATCACCTCTAAAATTTATTACGCACCGTAATGCACCTTGTAAATTTATTATACAAAAGTAGAGCAATATAAACAATGTATAAAGTATTTAAATTTTTAATTAAAAGTATTGTGATTAAGTCCAAATATGACTAATTGGAATAATACATATGCCTAGAAATACTGAAAATACATAAGTTTTATGATATCCATATTTTCGTGAAGCTGGTATTAATTCAGCAAAAGATATATATAGCATAATACCTGCAACAATAGCAAAAATAACACTTAAAATAATATCGTTAATAAAAGGTTTTAAAAATAAGAAAGCTATAAAAGCACCTAGCGGCTCTGCAATCCCTGAATAAAAGGTATATTTAAACGCTTTTAGTTTACTGCCTGTAGAATAATAAATAGGCATAGCAATGGCGATACCTTCTGGAATATTATGAAGTGCAATAGCAATAGCTATATAAATACCTAAAGTTGTATTTTCATAAGCTGAAACAAAGGTAGCAATACCTTCAGGAAAATTATGTAGCATAAGGGCAATCATAGATACAAATCCTACTCTATAAAGTTTAGAATCTGAAGATTTAGAACTGTTTACATGCTTATCTTGTTCGGGAATAAAAAAATCTATAAGCATAGCTATAAATGCTCCAATAATTAAGAATATAAGAGAAAAAAATATGCCAGTAGGCTTTCCATGATATTTACTTAGTGTTGTCTCAGCCATTGGAAATAAATCAGTAAAAGAAATTGTAATCATAACCCCAGCAGAAAATGCTAGTGAAAAAGTAATAAGTTTTTTATTTTCTGATTTTGAAAAAAATACAATAAATGCACCTATAACAGTAGATAAACCAGCAAGTACTGATAATAGTAAAGGTATAAATGATTGATTATCTAGCATAAGAAATACTCCTTTTATTTGATATTTTTTTTATCTACCTTATTTGATTTGCAAACTTCTAATGCGTTTATAAAAGATAGGGTAAGTTTCACTAAGTGGAAAATCTAATTTGTCATAATCATGGCAACAATAAAGTAATTCACCGTCATCCATCATGTCGGTTATAATTCCAGTATGAGAAAATCGTTCCTTAATAGGACTAAAGAATTGAATAATAGTTCCAATAGGATTTGGACATAATTCCTGAAATTCAATTGCAAAATTATTTTTAACAATATAATCTCTAAAGGGGATTACCATTATCCAAGAAGCTGTATAAGGCTTCCAATTATGAGTTTGATTTAAACCAGCAAAATTAAGAGCTTGAGATACAAAATTGGTACAATCTCCACCACTATTATTGAAGTTAGTATAATTTTTATTATACTTTAAGGCATAAGTACGGGCATATTTAATTAACTTTTCACCATTAATAAGAGTTGAATGGATCTGGATGTTTGATTTGTATAATTGGGTTTGACTATTTCTAGTATCTTTTATTTCAGTAATACTTGAAATATTATTAGAAGATAAAGAATTCTTTAAAATAGTATAACTGTTATATAAAATATTTAAGTTATTAACACGTTGATTCCATAAATATTCTCCTGAATTTCTAGATGATGAAATGTTTTCCAGGCTACTAGTTGATAAGGTTTCATAAAAAGTAGGGTTTTCTTCTTTATAGACCACAGTGTTAATATAATATTTATTATTTTTCTGAGAAATGAGAAATATAAATTTTTCATTATTTGATTTATGGAAAACTTTTGAACTAATATTATAAGAAAATACTCTGTTACGATTAACATGAATACGATATAAGTTGCTAAGGTTGTCTATAGAAGTTATAGAAAAATCAAAATGATGATGTTTAATTTTCTTATTTAGTTTTTTATACCATTCATCTTTAAATATAAAATTAGCCAACGTATCTTCTAATAAAACTTCATTACTAATTAATTTTCTAGCATTAAATTCACATTTGCAGTAACTACTTAATGTATTTAGCTTGAAATATTCATAAATTAATTTATATAACATGTAAACCATCCTAAATATTTTTGTAAAACTCAATAAAGAAATTATAGAGTTTTATTATTAATAAAGTATATGATATTTGAATTAATGATATGAAAAAATATGAAATTAGGTGAGTGAATAATAGGGTTAAATAGGATAGAAAAGTTCTATATGGTTAAACTAGTATGGTAAGGAATCTAAAAAATATAATAGAAAAACTTAAAGGTAAGGTGATTTTATGAAGAAGATATTAGTGAAAATATTATTTTTTAGTAGCTGTTTTGTTTTATTTGTATCATTTTTCAATATACATGCTGAAAACTTAAGTGAAGAGAAAGAAAATCTTGCTTTTGCAATTTTATCCGATGTACATATTAATGAAAAAGATAAAACTAAAAGTGAAAAATTAGAGAATGCTCTTTCTATTATTAATAAAAAAGTACCAAATATAGATAAGTACATATTTACAGGAGACTACACTAATAGTGGATATATTGAAGAATATAAGTTACTTAATGAAATTTATTCTAGAAATGTTTCATCCAATGAAAAAAGAATAACAATAATGGGGAATCATGATTACTGGAATGGGTTAAACATTGAAGATTCAAAAAATAGATTTAGAAATGAGCTTAAAGAAGAACTAAATTCAAGTCGTAAAATAAAGGGATACACATTTATTTTATTAAGCACAGAAAATGATGAGGTACATGGATATTACTCAGAAAAAAGTTTGGATTTTGCGAAAAAAGAAATAGAAAAGTCTATAAACGATAATCCGAGCAAACCTATATTTATATTTACACACCAACCACCTAAAGATACTATTTATGGAAGTGATATATGGGGTAATAACCACTTGAAAGAAGTTTTTAATGAATATAAACAAGTAATTTTATTTGCAGGTCATTCTCACTTTCCACTTAATGATGAAAGAGGAATATATCAAAACAATTATACTGTTATTACAGCTGGTGGAATAGGCGGCGTTGATATTGAAGAAAATAATATAGATGAAGGAAGTCAAGGGTTAATAGTTAAAGTAGATAAAAATAATAAGATAACAATAATAAGAATGGATTTCTCGAATAATGAAGAAATAAAAAAACCATGGATTATAGATAATTTTAAAAAATCTAATTTATAAGTACATAAAAGAAAAATAATAATAATTAGGTTATTTTCTATAGTATAAGTAAAATAAAAAGTCGACAAGGTGAAAAATTGATTGTATAGTTAAATTATGTAATATAATTAGGAGTGTCCGTTAGAAAGGGTAATAAAATAAAAGGTGGAAAATAAATGAAGGTAGATAAAAGAAATAAAGTACTTCAAGGGGTAGTTGAATATATCAAAATAATTTTTATAGCATTTATTTTAAGTGGAATAGTTATGTGTTTTATTAGAATAACAAAAGTAGAAGGGAAATCAATGGAACATACACTTCAGGATAAAGATATTCTTTTACTTAACCGTAGAAGTTATAAGAAAAAAAGTCCAGAGTATAAAGATATAGTAGTTATTGATACATTTAATGGGAAAAATAATTTTATAATTAAAAGGGTGATTGCAATAGAAGGCGATACATTCGAAATAAAAAATAATAAGATTCTATTAAATGATAAAGAACTAGATGAGGAATATACAAAGCTTGGAGAAAATACAAAATATGAGGATTTTAGTAAAATAACTATACCAAAAGATAAAATATTTGCAATGGGGGATAATAGAGAAAACTCTGCTGATAGTAGAGTTTATGGAGTTTTCGATTGTAAAAAGCAAGTTATAGGTGAAATTATGATTGGGCTAGTACCGTTTAAGAGCCCAAAGGATTTGTTAATAGAAAATAGCTAAAATTAAAAATTTATATTAAAATAGAGCAATTATATAACAACGTTATATAATTGCTCTATTTTAATATAAGACTAGTCTTTTAATTTCACAAGTTTATAAAAAAATTTACTATATCCAGGACAGTTATGGCAGAACATAGGCATATTATCTTCTGTAAGAAGATACGCCTTACAAGAAGTGAAATCGAAATTATCATCATTAAAATAATAATTATAAAGGGTTCTATAATAAATTGAGTTACAATATTTAAGAGCTTCAATTACTACATGCTTATCTGGAATAAAACTTTTATATTGTATTTTTCTATAAATATAATATAGTAAAATAGAACTTGAAGTTTTAGTTACCTGTCTATAGTCAAAAGTTTTTATCTTATCGAAATCAGTAATAAGAGTTTCCATAAAAAATTCGGTTTTATCATCAAGAGATAATAAATCATTGTTTAAATAGTTACAAATGGAGTAGGTATAAAAGGATAGGTTGTTTAAAAAGTTCCATAAATCATGAACTTGAAAAAACGTCCAATCAATATTTTGACTAATTTCTATATGCTTATCAGTCATAATTCTTTTAGTTTCATAGTTAACATCACCATTACCACATAAAGTGAATGCATTAACAAGTGCGTAAGCTATTCTAGCATCCTCTTTAGAACCTATGCTATATTTACCGTCGCTATTAAAAAATGTCATTGAAGCAACACCTAAATGAATCAAGGCAGTAATAGTAAGATATAATGAATCCTTAAGGGATACTCCTAAAATAAATAAAACTATAAAAACAGTAAAATCAAAAATAGGTCCCACCCAAAGGAATATTCTAAGCTTTTTTAGAAGTTTTGAATATTCTAAAGAAGAAGTTAACCTACAAGAGTTAAAATGAAGCCTTCCTGTAAATCCTGGTTCGTATCCTGATTTAATATTTACTCCTATACCATTAGGTTTTTTATAAATTGTAAAAGGAATAACCTGAAAAAAACTTATTTTTAAGCCTAAGAAAAACGAGCAAATTAAATGAATTAATTCATGACAAAAAATTAAAATATATTCCAGTAAAATAGATTTTATAAACATTATAATATAAAACAAAATGCACCATCCTTTATAAAAAACAGTAGTTATATATAATATATTTATAAAGTTTAGATATGATACTATTTTCTATGAGTATCTATAATAAGAATTTTCAGTTCTATAAAATATGATGTTTAAATAATTTAATTAATACAATAGTTGTGATAAAATAACCCTATTAATCATAAAAAGGAGAAATAAATGAATATACAAATTTTTGGAAGAAAAAAATGCTTTGATACTAAAAAAGCAGAAAGATACTTTAAGGAAAGAAGTATAAAATATCAATTTATTGATATTGATATAAAGGGATTAAGTAAAGGCGAATTAAACTCAGTTAAAGTATCAGTACCTATAAATACATTAATAAATATTTCATCGAAAGATTATACTAAACTAAATTTAGATAAGATTAGAAGTATAGAAATAAAGGAAGAAATTTTATTAAATAATCCAAAACTAATAAAGACTCCAATTGTTAGAAATGGGAAATTAGCTACATTAGGATATAAGAATGAAATTTGGCAAAAATGGGAGTAGTTTTAAAAAAGTTTATAATAAGTATAGTAAAGCCCCTGTAAAAAGTACTGGTTTTAATGAAGAATTTATACTAGAATAAGAATTGAATTAAACATACTAATAAGAAAATACAATAGTATAAATGGATAATTATATTTTAAAGTAAGGAAGTAGCGAATGATAAAAGTTAAATTAGAAAAAAATAATGACAAAGAGCCTATATTGAAATTGGGTATTAAGGAGAAGGATTTAAATATATACAAATTTTTAAAAAGGTCTTTAATGGATAGTAAAAAACTAACTGGAATATATAACTATGAAGTTCCATTAAGATATTTTATACCTATATTTAATAATCTACCTAAAGAAAACCTGCTAATAGATAAAAATAGTATTTTATCATACTTAGAGTTTTCAGATGATTTTGATGAGAAATACTATTATACATTAACTGCAAATGCAAAATATATGAGGTTATGGAGAGAAGAAAATTGTCCTAATATATACAAGGTATCAATAAATATAGATAGTATGTCCATTGAAAAGGAAATTGCATTTCAAAAAGTTAAGTTAAATATTTAATTTTTTTGAAAGTACATTAGGACAAGAAAAACTTCATTATATTAATTAAGGAGATTATTATGCAATTTATAGATGTATTTAAAGCGAAATATGAACAACTTATGGAAGAGGATATAGACGCGGGATTAAAGTATTGCATAGACAGCTTAGAAGATAGTGAAAATGCAGAGATACTTGTATATCTTGGAGATGCATTAATGGCAAATGAAGATTTTGAAGAAGCAGCCCAAACTATAAGTAGAGGGATAGAGTTAAACTGTACAAATAAAGTTTTTGCATATAGTTTAAAAGGCGAAGCTTTGTTTTACTTAGAAAAATATACAGAAAGCAGATCAGCGTTTAAGGAAGTTATAAAAAATAAAGAAAATAGTTTTTTTGCAATTGTATATATTGTTGATATAGATATAGCTGAAGGTAAATATCTAGATGGGATAAATAGAATAAATATAATATTAAATTCAAAAACTCTAAATAATAAAGATACTGCATTTATGGAAACAAAAAAAGGCTGGATAATGTTTAAATATTTAGAAAAACAAGAAGAAGCTTTCCTATTATTTAAAGAATCTTTAAATAAAGACAGAGATTGTGGAACTGCTTATGTTGGACTAGGTAGCTATTATTTATATAAAGAAGAATATATAGAAGCAATAAATAGTTATGAGAAAGCATTAGAATTAGATGAAGGCTACGATATAGTATATAAAGGACTAGAGACCGCCAAAGAAAAGGAAAATGGGAAAAGAGGGTAAATTAATGAGTAATATTAATAAAGATATTATGAAAAATATAATTAATCAAGCATTAGGAAATAATGATATAGAAGAAGTATTTAATAAAATATTAGAAATAGATCCAGAAAAGGCATTAACCTATTGTGAGAATGGGTTAAAAGAGAGTGAGAATCCTGATTATGCAATATATTTAGGACATACATATTTAATTTTAGGAGAATATGAAAAAGCATTAGAATGCATTGATATAGCATTAGAAAGTGGAAGTGACTACTATGTATATGCTTATAATGTTAAAGGCGAAGCTTTTTTAGAGCTAGGTATGTATATAGAAAGTAGAGAGGCGTTTATAAAAGTTTTAGAAAGTGATGAAGAGCAATTGTTAGCTAAAGAATTTTTAGTAGAATTAGATATTAGAGAAGATAAATACAAAGATGCAATTGAAAAGTGTAAAGAGTATATTATAGAGTATCCTGGAAACAACATAGTAATAGCAGGAATGAAATCAACTCTTGGGTGGATATACATGGAGGATACAAACGAACCAGATATGGCAGAAATAGCCTTTCAAGAAGCCTTAGAAATAGATAAAAATTGTTCAAGGGCATACACAGGACTTGGAATTATATATATAACAGAAGCAAAATATATAGAAGCTATAGGATTATTCGAAAAGGCAAAAGCTTTAGATATAATGGATGCAGAAAATTATTTTATGATTGCTTTATGTTATAAAGCATTAGAAGATTTTAAATCAATTGAAGAACTTCTGTTTAAGGCTGAGAGTTTAGAACCAGAAGATAACCGTATATTATTACAGATAGCCTTTGAGATGAATAGACAAGAAAGATATTATGAAGCAATAGAATACTTTAATAAACTGTTAATACTAAATCCAGATGATGATTATACATGGAATGAGATGGGTGATAGCTATAAAGCTAATGATCAATTTAATAAAGCTTTAGAATGTTATATTAAGGCCTCTGAAATAAATAATAAAGAAGAACTGTATATGAAAAATATAAAAGATCTAAATATCTAGATAATCCCATTATTATACTAAAAAAAATGGTCCATAGTATAATAGTGGGGTTATTATATTAGAAAAAATATTATAATAAAAAATATAAAAAGATTATAAATACGTGGTAATATAGAAATTATGAATATTTATAATAATGGAGGAAATATGGAGACTAATACAATAATAGCAGAAAAAAACAAGATAAAAATAAAAAAACCGAAGCATTATAAAGTAGTTATGTATAATGATGATTTCACAACAATGGAGTTTGTGGTTAGCATATTAATAGATATATTTAACAAGAACATAGAAGAAGCAAATAAAGTAATGATAGATGTCCATAAAAAAGGCAAAGGGATAGCTGGAATATATCCTTATGATATAGCAGTATCAAAATTATCTACGGCTATGAGGATATCAGAATCAGAAGAGTTTCCTCTAAAACTTGCAATAGAAGAGGTGTAAATATGGAAATAGATAAAATATTAAACGAAATAATAATAGAGTCCTTCAATTATGGAAGAATCAATAATCATGAATATATAACACCAGAACATTTATTATATAGTGCATTAGAAAATGAAGAGTTTAAAATGGCTATTGTTAAATGTGGTGGTGATGTAGATAATCTAAAAAACAAGATAGAGGAATACATAAATGAACATATTTCAAAGGTTGAAGAAGGGATTGATGTAGAGGAGAGCTTTGGATTTAGAAGTATATTTTATATAGCAACGGAGCAAGCAAAATACAGTGAGAAAAGTAAAATAGGAATAGAACATCTAATGGCAGCTATGTTTTTACTTGAAGATAGCTATGCACTTTATTATCTTCAAGAAGAAGGGATAACTAAGGCAAAGTTATTATTTAATTTATGTCATAGAGAAGAAAATGATGATAACGAAGATGGTAATGAAAATAATTATTATATAAGTTATGAAGATGAGGATTCAATGGAAGAAGTAATAGATGATGAATATAGCAATGATACTAGGGACAGTGAAAAAGATGAAATAGAAAGTAAATCTAGTAAAAAGTCAAAGAAAAACAAATCTATTGTTGAAAAATACACAACCAATATGACTAATTTTGTTAAGTCAGGTATAAGTGATCCTTTAATAGGCAGAGAAGATATAATTAATAGAACACTTCAAATACTTTGTAGAAGAACTAAGAATAACACAGTTCATGTTGGAGAGCCTGGAGTTGGTAAAACAGCTATTGTATTAGGACTCGCAAAATTAATTGTTGATGGTAAAATCCCAAACAAGCTAAAGGATGCAGAAATATTCTCGTTAGATATAGGATCGTTACTCGCAGGAACAAAATATAGAGGGGATTTTGAAGAAAGAATAAAAGGTGTTTTAGATGGGTTAAGTGGTCATGCAAACCCAATAGTATATATAGATGAAATTCATAACATAGTAGGGGCTGGAGCATTAAATGCAGGTGCATTAGATGCATCAAATTTACTTAAGCCATACTTAATGGAAGGAAAAATCAGGTTTATAGGAACAACTACATTTGATGAATATAAAAAGCATTTTGAAAAAGATAAAGGATTAAGTAGAAGATTCCAAAAAATAGAGGTTAAAGAAACAACTATTGAAGAAACAATTAAAATACTTAATGGACTTAAGGAAAACTATGAATCTTATCATAATGTAAAGTACACAGAAGAGGCTATTATAAGCGCAGTAAAATTAAGCCATAAATATATTAATGATAAATTTTTACCGGATAAGGCTATAGATATTATAGATGAAGCCGGAGCATTTATAGCTATGAATGCAGAAAAAGATCAAACTAAGACTATAGACGAAAATATAATAGAAGATATTATTTCAAGAATATGTAGTATACCAAAACAAAAAGTAGAAAATGAAGAGGTGAATTCCCTAAAAAAACTTGAGTCTATATTAAAAGATAATGTATTTGGGCAAAATGAAGCTATTAATGAAGTTGTAAGATGTATAAAAATGTCACGAGCTGGATTAAATGATGATAATAAACCAGTTGCATCAATGCTTTTTGTAGGGCCAACAGGTGTAGGTAAAACAGAAATAGCTAAAATATTATCAAAAACATTATCAGTAGACTTAGTTAGATTCGATATGAGTGAATATGCTGAAAAACATTCAGCTTCAAAATTAATAGGTTCACCGCCTGGGTATGTAGGATATGAAGAAGGCGGGCTTTTAACAGATGCAATAAGAAAGAAACCAAATTGTGTGCTTTTATTAGATGAAATAGAAAAAGCTAATGGAGATATATTAAATGTATTATTACAAGTGATGGATTATGCAACACTAACTGACAATCAAGGAAGAAAAATTGATTTCAGAAATGTAATTTTGATAATGACATCTAATGCAGGCGCAAGAAATATTGGAAAAAACTTAGTAGGATTTGGACAAAGAGAAATTAAGGGCGAAGCAATAACAGAAGAAATCAAGAAAATATTTACTCCTGAGTTTAGAAACAGATTAGATAAGGTAGTTGTATTTAATCATGTCGATAAGGATATGGCTGAAAAAATAGTAAAAAAAGAGTTAAGTATATTTAAAGAAAAACTAAAGAGTAAAAATGTAACCATTACTTTTACAAAAGAGTGTATAGAATTTATTTCTAATGTAGGTGTTTCAAAAGAATTTGGAGCAAGAGAAATAATTAGAATAATAAATTCAAAGTTAAAACCATTGCTAGTAGACAAAATATTATTTGGTGAGTTATGTAAAGGAGGAGCTTGTAATATAGAGCTAGAAAATAATGAACTTAAATTAAAAATAGTGTAAATATGTAAAATTTCCCAGGTAATAACATATAATAAATATTAATAAGAAAAGACTGAAATTAGTATAAATAATAGCCTTCAGCCAAAGGCTATTATTACCAATTTTAGTCTTTTTAAGATTAAGAATTTGACTAATTATTTTCTTGACGGTCCCTTAGGAATTTTGAAAAATCACTTGAATATTTTTAATTTATTCCAGCTAAAGGATTATTCTTAAGATCACAGTATTGTTTTACAATTTTTTGGTTTGAAAGTTCTTTTAATTGATCTTCTTCAACTTTAGAGGCCATAACATACATAAAACTTGCTCTTAGGTTTTGAGGAGTATACTCCTCCGGTAAGTTTGAATCTATAACGGCATTTTTAAAAGTTGTTTGAAAAGATCGGATATTTTTGACTCCACCTTTATCGTTAACAAATAATGAATCTGTATCAGGTGATAATGAATCTCTAAAATTTATATAATCTTTTAAATCCTTAAATAAACTATCACTTATAGGATAACTACAATTAGTATTATTTATTATTAATCGAATAAGTCTATTATCTAAATCTATATTAGACATATTAAGAGAAAATATAGATTTCATTTTAAGACCTGTAGAAATTATTATTTTACAAATGCAAACATCACGAATACCATAATTGTTTTTTCTAATAATATTTAAAATTAATTTAATATGGCTAGGATTAACATGCTTTGGAGCAGTTTTTTCTACTTTAAGTTTTGGAATATTTAATGAAAAATTATATTTATAGACTTTGAATATATCGACCATATATTTAATTAGCAATCTAATTGATAATAGTTTAGAATTAACAGTAATTCTGCTATTATTCAAAACTTTCATACAAAAATCTCTATAATCTTTAATATCTTCCTCATTTAAATCACAAATATTAAAATTTATATCTTTATATTTTAAATATAAAAATTTATCAAATCCTAATAAATTCAAACAATGTAATCTACAAGTTTCTTTAGAAATAGAGCTAGGAGAATTAATTATATATTTTCTAAAATTTTCAATATAATCAGAAAGAACATAATTAATAAAACCAAGCTTTTCAAAAGCAATTTTTTCTACGTTCATAAATTTCGCCCACCTTTTTATATTAATAATAGAAGTTTAACATAAATATCAATAGAACGCAGTAATACAGCAAAAAAATATTGATTATATCATTTATATTTGCGAAATTTAACTAATAATATAATAATATACGAAAATGTTTTTTATTAATTAAATAAACCTAAAATTCACAAAAAAATATAAATATGATAAAATTATAATTATATTTAAAGTATATACTTTGGAGGTTTTAATATATGAAAATATTTCATACAGCAGATTGGCATATAGGTAAATTAGTCAACGGGTTCTATATGACAGAAGACCAAGAATTTGTAATTGATCAACTATTTGAAAAAATTAAAACAGAAAAACCTGATGTTGTATTAATATCAGGTGATTTATATGATAGATCAGTGCCACCAGTTCAAGCAATAGAATTGTTAAATAGAATATTTGATAAAATAGTTAGAGGTTTAAAAACACCTATAATAGCATTAGCTGGAAATCATGATAGTAATGAAAGATTAAATTTTGGAAGTGACCTATTAAAAGGAAGTGGATTATATATAAGTGGTAATTTAAAAAGAAATATTGAAAAGATAACTTTAACAGATGAATATGGGCCTGTTAATTTCTACCCAATTCCATATGCAGATCCACCAATTGTAAGAGATTTATTTGATGATAATTTAATCAAAACACATAACGATGCAATGAATAAGATTGTAAATTCAATAAAACAAACTCTAAATACTAAGGAACGGAATATTGTTATGGCACATGGATA
Organism: Clostridium gasigenes; assembly: GCF_017348895.1. Lineage (NCBI taxonomy): Bacteria > Bacillati > Bacillota > Clostridia > Eubacteriales > Clostridiaceae > Clostridium > Clostridium gasigenes. The sequence goes on along the minus strand of NZ_CP071376.1, from coordinate 3,285,326 downwards.
TGTTACCTATAGTAAAAATGATAAAGAAGAATTAGTTATATTAGAGGAAAGTGACTCAGAAAAACCTTTATCAATAGGAGGAACTGATCTTATAAATTCATCTTGTTTTGAGGGATTTAATTATACAGCTTTAGGGCATTTACATGGGCCTCAAAAGGTTGGAAGTAATAAAATTAGATATTCAGGATCTTTATTAAAATATTCTTTTTCAGAAATAAAACAAAAAAAAGGAATAACAATTGTAAATATAGATAGTAACGGTGAAATTGAAATCGAGTTGTTTGAATTTAAGCCAAGAAAAGATTTTAGAATAATTACTGGAGAACTACAGCAATTATTAAAAGAAAATGTAGTAGCACTAGAAAATAAAGAGGATTATATAAAGGCAATACTAAAAGATACCGGAGAACTTTTAGATCCAATGGCAAAGCTTAGAAGTGTTTATCCAAATGTTATGGAGTTAGTTAGAGAAGATAGACTTAAAGCTTCATCAAATAATAAGGTTGTAGCAAGTAATATAAATGAAAAATCAAAGTTTGATTTATTTCAAAATTTTTATGAAGATATTATTGGAGAAGAGTGCTCATTAGAAGAGATAGAAGTAATTAAAAAAGTGATAACCAAAGCTCAAAAAGGGTGTGAATGATAATGAAGTTGCAAAAATTAATAATAACAGGGTTTGGACCTTATGCATCAAGACAGGAATTAGACTTTGAAGAAAACCTTAAAGGAAAGAATATGTTTGTTATTACAGGAAATACTGGAGCAGGAAAAACAACAATATTTGATGCAATTAATTTTTCTCTTTATGGAGATCCAAGTGGAAGCGACAGAGAAAGTAAGTCTTTAAGAAGTGACTTTGCAGAAGCAGATACTAAAACAGAAGTGGAAATTTTCTTTTCACTAAGGGAGAAGGAGTATCATGTTACAAGAACTCCTTCCTATTTTAAACCTAAAAAAAATGGGGATGGGTTCACAGAAAGTAAGCCAACAGCAGAACTAAGAATTATAGGGGGCAAAACCATCACAGGGTCTAAAGAAGTAACTAGAGAAATAGAAAGTATTCTTGGTATAAGTTCAGAACAGTTTAAACAATTAGTTATGATTCCCCAAGGAGAGTTTAAAAAACTTTTGAACTCCAAAAGTGATGAAAAGGAAGCAATTTTCAGAAAGATATTTGGAACAGAAATATTTGAAAAAATTCAAAGGGATATAAAGGAGCAATCAATCAAACTAAAAAAGACTATAGAGCAAGTAGAAAGGGATCGATTAGGGAAAATAAGGAGCTTTATTTGTAAAGAAAAAGATGAGGAATTATTTAGGATTATAAATGCAGATAATCTTAATATAGAGGTTATTATGAAAAGTTTTAATAGATTTATAGAAAATGATAAAGAAGACCAACTTCTATTAGAAAATCAAATAAATAGTATTAATAAAGTTATAGAAGAAACATCTAGAAGTTTAACTATTGGAGAGGAAACAAATAATAAATTTATAAGCTTAGAAAAGAATAAAGAAGAGTTATATGATTTAACTAAGCTGATTAAAGAATTTGAAGAAAAAACAGTAGCATTAGATAGAGGAAGAAAAGCAATAAGTGTTAAAGTTTATGAAGATAAGTATAATGAGAAAAATATTTATTTAAAAAAGGTTAAGGAAGAAATATTAGAAATAGAACAGAAAATAGAAAGTTATAAAGATAGTAGTTTAAAGGCAACTGAGCAATTTAGACTTCAGCAAGGCAAAGAAAAAGAGAAAGATCAGTTAATAAAAGATATAGATGAGAACCTAAGATTAAAAACAAAGGTATTAGAACACGAGAAAATATTTAATAAGGTTAATAAATTTTCAATAGAAGTAGCAACATTAAAAAATAAAATTAAAGAAATAGAATTAAATAAAGAAGAAAATACTTCTAATATAAATCAATTTAGCAAAGATATAGAAAAAATCAATTTAGCTAAAGAAGAAAAAGGCAAATTAGAAGCTGAAAAATTAGAATACACTAATAAAAATTCAAAACTAAATACCTTAAGTAATAATATTAATCAATGGAATATAAATTATAAAAAACATTTAACTGAAAGAATTATGTTTAAAAAATTAGAAGAGCAGTTTAATAAAGAAAAATCGCAAACTGAGAGCTTAGAAGATACATTAAGGAAAAGTCAGGCAGGGTTAATTGCTTTAGGATTAGAAGACGGGGTTTGCTGCCCTGTGTGTGGATCATCTAATCATCCCAAATTAGCAAAATTAGCAAATAGTGAAATAACTGAAGAGTATGTAAATAATAGTAAAGATTCACTAGAAAAAATAAGAGAGGTAAAAGAAAATAAACTAACAGAGTTAACAGATATTAATTCTACCTTAAAATCTATAAAAGAGAATTCTATAGATATACTATCTACTGAACTGCTAAATAAAGAGTTACTTAATAATAATCAAGTAACTGAGGCTCAATATGAAAATTTACAAGAAATAAAAGTTGAAGTAATAGCTCTTATAAATAATAATAATTTTGTTTTATTAGAACTTAAAAGTAAAATCGAAATATTAAATAATATTATTATAAAAGAGAATCATAAAATAAATGAAAAACAAAGAAGAGAAAAAGATAATGAATTATTAAGAGAAGAATTAAAAGTTAGAAATGCGGAATATATTCTTAATGAAGGAAGTTTAAGAGTTCTAATTAATAACCTAGATAATATTAAAAATGAATTTAAAGGTGAAATGAGAACTTTAAAAGAATTAGATATTATTGAAAATAGTTTAACTATAAAAATAAGAAAACTTAAAAGTGATTATGATGAATCTGAAAAGATTTTTAACATCTCAAAAACTTTACTAGATCAAGAAATGGGTAGCTATAAGAAAGCTAAGCAAGTTAGAAATTTGGCAGAGGAAGAGTTAAAAGAAGCTTTAACAATATTTAAAGAAAAAGTTTTAGATTTAGGATTTGAAAATTATAAGGATTATAAACTATGTATGTTATTAGAACTTGAAATAGCTAGTTTAAATAAAGAAATTAATAATTTCAATTCTAAATTAGCAGCAACACAAAAATTATACGAAGTTTCCTTAAAGGACGTTCATGGAAAAGTAATAGTTGACTTAACAATAATTAAAGGTAAATTAAATGAAGAAATTAATAATAGGATAGAGTTATTGGAAAAAAGCAAAGAATTATTTTCTAGAATAAGAAATAATTCTTCAGTAATTGAACTATGTGAAAAATATAATAAGGAAATAGAAATAGATGAAAAGGAATATAAAACTGTAGGGAAGCTTTCTAATATTATTAATGGAGATAACCCTAAGAAAATAAGTTTTGAAAGATATGTTCTAGCTGCATATTTTGAGGATATAATTAAGGCCTCAAATATTAGATTTAATAAGATGACTTCAAATAGATTTGAACTTCTAAGAAAACAAATTGTAGGAGATATGAGAAAAGGTCAAGGGTTAGACCTTGAAGTATTTGATAACTATACAGGAAAATCAAGAGATATAAAAACACTATCTGGAGGAGAAAGTTTTAAGGCATCTTTAGCAATGGCACTTGGACTTGCAGACATAGTTCAAGCACATGCTGGAGGAATTCAACTAGATACAATGTTTATAGATGAAGGGTTTGGAACCTTGGATCCAGAATCCCTAGATAATGCCATAGAATGTTTAATAGACCTTCAAAATGACGGTAGATTAGTTGGTGTAATATCTCATGTAGAGGAATTAAAAGAAAGAATAGATGCAAGATTAGAAATAAGCTTAACAAACAAAGGGAGCAAAGCTCAATTCAAAGTTTAATTTTATTATTGTATATTAAATTTAGTACATGATATATTAATTACAAAAGTTTTAAAGGAGTGAAATGTATTGGATAAATCAATTGAAATACTTTGTGCAGTAACTTGTACATATGAAAATAAAAAACTAGCTATCATCTGTCCCGTGGGAAAATTTATAGATAGTTTAGAAAACTTTAATCCTGAATACTTAGCTAAGAGGTTTTCTGGAGATGTTAATAACGCGTATTCTATTGATTCATTAGTTGAAATAGAACAAATGATAGCACCTATAGTAAATAGATTTGGTAAAATACCTGATAGATCCTATGCAACTATTGCTGGAATAAGAAATGTAGAGACTGGTGAGGATATGCCACATTTAAAAAATAAAATAGATGAACTATATAATATAGAACAGGAGTTAGAAGATTGTGGATATAATACTTACGGTGTTTTTTATATTGAACATAATATAGAAGAATTTACAGATGAAAATGATATTCCATTTAGTGAAGATCGTGCATTAATGAAAGTAAGCTGTGCGGATTATAATTTAGAGGGATTAATTAATGAGGTAAGAGAAAATTATATAAGTGCTATTCCATCATCAACTATACCAATCCTATTTAATGAATGTTTTATTGACCAGGAATATTATAATATTATAGGAAAAGATAGAATTTTAAATATGAAAGATATAAATAACTTTTTTAGTAATGTGCAAGAAGGAAGCTTATATATTCCATTCGCTAGAAAGGATATATATGATACCCTTAGTTTAGCAAATGGAGAAAAAATCAAATTGAATTCAATTAATACTGGTGAAATGGAATTTGATAAAAATAACGAATATGGAATATCTGTTGATTTAATAGATAATAAATATATTTTCAATCAAGTTGAATATGTTTTTCATGAAAATAACAAAAAATATAGCATTAGTATTTTAGAAGAAAGTGAAGATTTAACAAATAAAATAATATATATAATAGAAAAATTTAAAAAGTAAGTACTTGTACTGACTTAGAATAATAATTAATAAATAGTACATTTTCTAAAATAAGTAAAGTGTTTTCTATTTTAAGAAATATTGAATTATAGTTAGCAGTAATTAAGGGTTTATGTAACAATTAGAAGATTATAAGTATATTATATAATATATTTAATTAACAATATACTTAGGAGGACTAGTTAGTGGACTGGTTTATAAATTTAAATCCTGTACTTCAAGGATTACTTGCAACTATATTTACTTGGGGAATAACTGCAATGGGAGCATCAATAGTATTTTTCTTTAAAAAGGTTGATAAAAAAATTCTTAATACTATGTTAGGTTTTGCAGCAGGGGTAATGATAGCTGCTAGTTTTTGGTCACTTTTAAACCCAGCAATAGAGCTTAGTGAAGAATTAGGTCAGAGTGGTTTTATAATTCCTGGAATAGGTTTCTTTTTAGGAGGAATATTTATTATTTTTGCTGATAAGCTAATGGATAAATATTCATATGGAGTTATAATAAAGAGGAAATTACAATTAGAAACACCAAAATCTCAACAATATAAAAAAAGTATACTATTAGTTTTGGCAGTAACCCTTCATAATATTCCAGAAGGATTGGCTGTAGGAGTTGCTTTTGGAGGAGTCGCCGTTGGTATTCCAGGAACAACGTTAATTGCGGCCATTACTTTAGCACTTGGTATAGGTCTACAAAACTTTCCAGAGGGGGCAGCCGTTTCATTGCCATTAAGGAGAGAGGGACTTTCAAGAAGTAAGAGTTTCTTTTATGGACAAGCATCTGGATTAGTTGAACCAATAGCTGGAGTAATAGGCGTTATTGCAGCTATAACAATGAGAAGTATTCTTCCCCTTTTATTAGCATTTTCTGCTGGTGCAATGATAGCAGTAGTTGGATCAGAACTACTTCCCGAAGCATCAATGGAAAATAAAAATCTAACAACTATAGGGCTAATTTTAGGCTTTTTAGTTATGATGGTGTTAGATGTAGCATTAGGTTAGTAAAATATGCTCAATGGTAGTTATTAAAAAAATGCTAACTACCATTGGCTTATTTAAAAAGAGATTTTATAATATTAGCTGAAGTGGTATAATAAAAGGGAAATAATTATGATAGGAGAGAAATTTATGAACGAAAGAGATAAGTTATATAAAGAAATATTATCAAGTATGACTGGGAAAATATATGTAGAAGGTAAGTATACTTATGTACCATTTGATGAGGATGTAATAGAAATTGAAAAAAAATTCAAAAGTGACAAAGAAGTAATAGAATATATTATAGATAATAATATATTTGAAGAAATGCAAGACGAAGACTAAAATAATTAGATTAATTATTAAAACTCCCAATAGATAAATATATTATTTATCTATTGGGAGTTTATTGATATTTTACTATCCTAAAAGAGTTTTAACCATTGGGTTAATTTTTGCTCTATCAAATTTCCCATTAACCTTTGGCATAATTTCTTTCATTATTTTCCCCATATCTGATGCCGTATAATTCCCATTAGTTATAATTTCTTGAAGCATTGAATTAACATCTTCATCACTTATTTGTGCGGGAAGATAAGGTGTTAATAATTCTATTGCAAAATTTCCTTCAGCAATTTTTTCTTCATGATTTAATTGAATAGCATATTGCAATGCTTCTTTTAATTGTTTTATATGCTTCTCAATTATTTTTATTATTCCTTCATCAGAAATAGTTTCTCTTTCATTTACTTCAAAGGATTTGATATCAGCATTTACTAGTCTTAAAACACTTACTGTTGCCTTATCTCTTGCCTTCATTGCAGTTATTTCATTTTTCTTTAATAATTCTTTTAACATTTTAAAAACCTCTTTCATATTTAGTAATTATTATTAGTTACTGTGTATTAATAGAATAACATCTTAATTATACATAATAAACCTGTTACTGTTAAGTCTTTTATAGAATGAATTTAAGATACGCTTAAGAACATCTATATTTTTATAAAGACATTTAACAAAAGTTATCTATTTTATATAATTAAAAGATAGATTTAATTATTATATATACTGAAATTGCAATAAACAGCATAAAAGATATAAGAATTTGTATTATTATCATAAAATAAGAGTACTTTTATGCTTTTTGGAAAAAATACTATGTAAAAAAATAAGCGTATTAGTAGAAGTTATACAACCCTTAAGTGAGTTAATAAATCTATATAATTGTTATATTATATTAGTATAATATAAATTAGATAGAGGTGTATCATGAAAACAGAAAATAAGTTATTAAAGTTCTCAGCTGCAGGTGGATTATTTTTCGCTCTTGTTGGTATAGGATGGGGATTATTTATAGATTCAGAAATGATTATGTTTGATGGAGTATATTCTTTAATAAGTTTATTCTTATCAATAATATCAATAGTTATATGTAAGTTTATAGCTAAAAATGATAAAGTTAATTTCCCTTTTGGAAAGAAAGCATTAGAACCAATGGTTGTAGCTTTTAAATCAATTGTACTTATAATAATGTGTTTTATAACATTAAGTAATGCTATAAAAACAATACGTACTGGAGGTAATCCTGTAGATACAGGATTTGCTCTAATCTACGCTATATTATCAGTAATTGGATGTGGGTTAATTTATTCTTATATGAAATCTAAAGGACAAAAATTAAATTCAGATATAATTAAGGCTGAGAGTAGCCAATGGTTAATGGATACAGCAATTAGTGCTGGTGTATTATTAGGATTTATTATTCTCTTAATTATAAAAAACACTAAATTATATTACTTAACTATATATATAGATCCAGTAATGGTTATTATAACTTCAATTATTTTCTTGAAAGTTCCTATCTCACAGTTTATAAGAGTATTTAAGGAAATAATTTTAGTAAAGGCTAATGATGAAATTAATGATGAAATATACGTAATTGTTAAAGATATTCAAAAGGAATATAACTTTGAAGATTCTATTACTAGAGTTAGCAAAATGGGAAGCTCCTTACGAATAGAAATAGATTTTATATTTAACGGAGAATCTAAAATGGAATCATTAGAAGAAATGGATAAAGTAAGAGAAAAAATTGATAAAGAAACTAATCATATAAAATATGAAAAATGGCTAAACGTCTCATTTACTGGAAATAAGAAATGGGCAATTTAAGTTATTAGAAAAGCAGAACAAATTTGTTCTGCTTTTTTATTTTTATAATAGTTATGTACTGAAAAAAATCTAACTATAGATTACTAATCATTATTAATAATTTTCACGCCTGCCTCTTCATCTGAAATAGGAATAAGAACATCTTTAAAAAATCCACTTTCTTTCTTAGCATAAAATGATATATCGGATCCAACTTTATAACTACCTATGTATTCATTATTATATACTTTGTACTTTGTACCACTGAATGATACTCCTACATAGTAATTTTTTTTTGCTTTAGTAATAATTAATCTATATAACAACTAATATTCACCTCACATTTTTATCTACATAATTATTATCGTCAATAACTAAAAAATATTAACATATTTATAAAAAAAATATAAAGTAAGGAAAAAAGTCCTACTATACTAATAATATAGATTATAATAAAATTATATTTAGAAAAATATAATTTAAGTGAGGTATCCATAATGGAAAATATTTTTAAAATAGAAGAATTCTTAGAAAAATATTCTTATTCAAAAGATATTATAGAAATAAATAATATAAATATAAAAAATTTGAGTGATATATATGAAGATTATATTAGCTATAGACACTCTTATGAAAATCAAGCAAATTTTATAGCGAATATATTACGTAGTGAAGGAACTATTCATTCTGTTAAATCTAGAATTAAAGAGCCAGAACGCCTAATAGAAAAAATTATTAGGAAAACTCAAGATAGAAAAATCAAATATGGAAACGACTTTGAATTTACTATTAATAATTACAAAAATGAAATTAATGATTTAATTGGTATAAGAGTTATACATATATTTAAAGAGCAGTGGGAAGATATTCATGATTTTATTATAAATACATGGAAAATTATAGAGATTACTGCAAATGTGAGGGATGGGGATAATACAGAAATATTCGATGATTTAGGAATAGAAGTGAGATCAAGGGCATCAGGATATCGCTCTGTTCACTATTTGGTAGAGTTTTATCCAACAAGCCAAAAGGTTATTGCCGAAATACAAGTGCGAACAATATTTGAAGAAGGATATGGCGAAATAGATCATATATTAAGATATTCTCATAATGACATTCCAAACATACTAAAATCTAATTTGCTTCTTTTTAATAGAATAGCAGGAAGTGCAGATGAAATGGCATCTTTAATTAATAGATTTAGTAAAGAGTGGAGTGAAAAGGAGTTAGAATATAAACTGCTTTTAAAAGAAAAGGATAAAGAAATAGAAAAATTAAAAAGAATCTAATTCTCAAATAGACTCATAAGAAATAAATTTTATCAAATCTAACCGCTTCAATATCATTTATTCAAATGGTTGTATCAAAATAAATTAGTGGTTTTAAAAAACACGACATAATAAAGAATAAGATTAGACTTACTTAGATAAAATAGAAGTATGAAATTTGAAAAAGTAAGGAGTGTATAGATTTGATAGAACAAAAGAAAATAAAAGTTATACCACTTGGAGGCCTTGGGGAAATAGGTAAAAATATTACCGTATTTGAATATGATAATGAGATAATTGTTTTAGACTGTGGTCTTGCTTTTCCCGATGAGGATATGTATGGAGTAGATCTTATAATTCCAGATGTTACATATTTGCTTAAAAATATTGATAAAGTAAAAGGTATATTTTTAACTCATGGTCACGAGGACCATATAGGTGCATTGCCTTATATTTTAAAACAATTTAATGTGCCTATTTATGGAACTAATTTAACACTAGGAATAGTAGCGAATAAGCTTATTGAACATGAAATTGCAGATAAGTGTACTCTTTGCAAAGTAAATCCAGGAGATATAATTGAGCTAGAAAAAATCAAAGTAGAATTTATTCAAAGTACTCATAGCATTGCAGATTCATGCTTTATAGCTATAACTACACCTGTTGGAACAATACTACATACTGGAGATTTTAAAATTGATTATACTCCTATTGATGGAAAGGTTATAGATTTAAAACGTATTGCTGAAATTGGAAAGCAAGGTGTTTTATTATTGATGGCAGATAGTACGAATGTAGAGCGCAGAGGTCACACAATGTCTGAAAAATCCATAGGTACAACATTGACAAGAATAATTGCAAAGGCAGAAGGTCGTGTAATTGTTGCAACATTTGCATCTAATATTCATAGAATACAACAAATTATAGATTCATCTATTCTATTTGGAAGAAAGATTGTATTTAGTGGTCGTAGTATGGAAAATATGTCAAAGGTTGCAATAGAACTTGGATATTTACATATACCAGAAGGGATACAAATATCACTTGATGATCTTGATAAACATAGACCAAATGATATTACTATTATTACAACCGGAAGCCAAGGTGAACCAATGGCTGGTCTTTATAGAATTGCATTTGATAATCATAGAAAGATTAAAATAGAGACCAATGACTTATATATAATATCAGCATCACCAATACCTGGAAATGATAAAATGATATCTAAGGTTATTAATCAATTATTTAAAAATGGAGCTGATGTAATTTATGAGGATTTAGAAGATATACATGTGTCAGGGCATGCATATCAAGAAGAATTAAAACTAATTCATACTCTTGTTCATCCAAGATATTTTATGCCGGTACATGGCGAATATAGACATTTGAAACATCATAGTGATTTAGCACAAAATCTAGGATTACCTAAATCTAATATATTTATATTAGAAAATGGCGAAGTTTTATCTATTGATGAAGAAAGTGCTAATGTAACAGGCAAGGTTAAAACAGGAAGAATATTTGTAGATGGGCTAGGGGTTGGAGATGTAGGTTCTTTAGTTTTGAGGGATAGAAGATTTTTAGCACAAGATGGAATGGTAACAATTGTTGTAACAATAGAAAGGGATACATATAGTATTAGTGCAGGACCAGATATAATTACTAAAGGTTTTGTTTATGTTAAAGAAGCAGAAGAGATATTAAGTAATATTAAAAACATAGCAAGAAGTGAACTAGAAAAATGCTTAGATGATAAAATAATAGAGTGGTATATAATTAAACTTAATATAAAAAAAGCAGTTGAAAAATATATATATGAAGTAACAAAAAGAAGACCTAGTATAATTCCTATTATCATGGAAATATAGTAATAGGATATATACTAAATTATAGAAAAAATAGAGGTAACTCTTAAAATATTAGTAACCTATTGAAATTATAAATTGCACCTATGTAATATTAATTACATAGGTGTTTTTTACTATAATTAAGAAATATATAGGTGTTTAATAAAATGTAAATAGAAAAAGTAATAGAAAAAGTAATAGAAAAATATAGTATAAGTGTGGTAAAATATTGATAAAGTATAATTTATATGCTTTTAGATAAAATATTATTCTGCTAATTTAAAAGTTAAGGGGGTAATCAAAATGAGTAAAGTTATTAGCTGTTCACTTATAATTAAGGACGATTTTAATAATGTATTAATTATTCAGAGGAAGGTTAAAAAAGGACAACCTAAGGTATGGAGTCTTCTAAACAGAGAGATTAAAGGAAAAGAAACAATAGAAAAATGTCTTGAAAAAATTGCCAAAGATGATTTGAAAGGTATTGTTTTTAATTTCACGCCTTTTAAGGAATTTACTATAAATGAGAATGCTATAAATACATCGTATACAGGTATAATAAAAGAAAGCATTATATTACATAAAGATATTATAGGCAGTAAATGGATAAATAAAAGAGTATTAGATGAATATGACTTCGCAAAAGATAATAAAGAAATATTATTAGAGTTTTTTGAGAGCATAAAATAATATAATTTAATATATTAGAGGATCTAAAAGCTAATCATTTATAAACTATAGGTGGTTAGCCTAATTATATTGAAATTTAATTAGGTGTACAAATAAATAGAATTATTCATATAGGTACTTATATTCTCATATAAATATTTAGTAATATTTAATAAGGAAGTATGTTTATATGAAAATAAAAAAGGAAAAACATTTTACTAAACTAGCCTTTTGGGTTACCTTATCAATAATTTTCAATTTGTTTATTTACATAGCTAGAGGAGAGCAGGCTGCAGTAGAATATTTTGGAGGTTATATAATTGAGATGTCATTAAGTTTGGATAATTTATTTTTATTCTTAATGATATTTAGTTCATTTGGAATATCATTAATATATCAAGAAAGAGTATTAAAATATGGAATATTCGGAGCTATGATACTTAGAATGATATTCATAATACTTGGAGTAAAAATAGTTAATAAATTTCATTGGGTTATTTACATATTTGGTTTTTTATTAATATTTAGCGCTTTTAAAATGTTGTTCAAAATGGAACAAGTAAAAGATTTTAAGGAAAATATTATCATTAAAGGATTAAATAGGATAATTCCAGTAACTAGTGAATTAGTTGGAAATAAATTTTTTGTGTTTCAAAACAATGTATTGTGTGCTACCCCGTTATTTGCAATTTTATTAATTATAGAAAGTTCTGATGTAATGTTTGCTTTAGATTCAATACCAGCTATTTTCTCTATAACTACTGATCCTTTTATAGTATATACCTCCAATATATTTGCAATCTTAGGTCTTAGAAGTATGTATTATTTATTATTTAAACTTAATGATAGATTTCAATTTATGAAATATGGAATTATAGTTATTTTAATGTTTACAGGAATAAAACTAATTATTCTATATTTTAATATAGAAATATCAGCTTTAATATCAGTTTTAATAATAATTATAATACTTTTAGGTAGTATTTTATTATCTTTAATTTTTTATGATGAAGATAATAGTAAAAAGTCTAATTCAATCAAATAATAACATAATAAACTGTTTAGAAATTAAAAAAAATTTGCTATACTAGTATTAATATAAAAGAAAGTGGAAACTTAAGGTGAATTACATGGAAAACAAACAACAATATAAAAACTATTATAGATTAAATAAACTGAAAAATAACAAGTCTAATAAAAAAAAGAAAGTTTTAAAAGTTATAAAAATTAATGATAAGTTAACGTCAGAATTTACAAGTATTATATTTTTTGATCTTGAAATGAATTGTAGTTTTCATAAAGAAGAAAATCATGGTGTAGGTGAAACAATATCTATTGGAGCTGTAAAGTATAAGATTAGTACTGAAGAAACAACAGAGTTTTACTCAATTATTAGGCCAACCTTTAATAATGTTATGAGTTCTAAGATAATTGAATTAACAAATTTACTTCAGGATGAAGTAAATGAAGCGAAGAGCTTTAAAGAGGTTCTTCTTACATTAGAAGACTGGGTTAAACAAGAAAAATGTATTTTTGTTAGTTGGGGTCCAGATGACATTAGAGTTCTTCTAGGTGACAATGATAGGAACGGATATAAATTAGATATAATTAATACAATAAAAACTAATTTTATTGATTTCCAAAGTGAATATGGACTTCATAGAAAATCTAATCAGGCGATTTCTTTAAAAAATGCCTTAACTTACTATAAAGTTGAATTTGAGGGAAGTCAACATAATGCTTTAGATGATGCACATAATTTATTTAGGGTTTATAAAAAATATAAAGAAGAAATAATTTATATTAACTCTATAGATAATGAGAACTCAAAATAATTATAAAGCTAGTTATTATTTGAAAACTTAATTAGTAAATTTTCAAGATACCTAAAGTGAGATAAATTAGAAATTAAATTTTTTTATCTCACTTATAATTTTTTCTAATTAATTTAAATATAACTGTTAAAAGATTCAATATTCTGAATATTGTGATATAATATAATTATAGAGTTAATTATATAAGGAGTGTGCATAAAATGAAGAGAAGAATTTGCAAAAAAGGATATGATGAGATTTTAAGCTTCAAAAATAAAATATGTAATGACGACCGCTCAATTGAACATGACTTTATAGAGGTATTATACAAAAATGAATTTGTCTATCCATTTAAAGATTTAAACTATGAAGGCTATTTAAAATACCTTAAATGTTTTGATGATATTTCTGTAATAGAAAATGCAGATGTAGATTGTATTAAGAGGATATGTACTAGTATTATAAGAATTGATAAATTTAATCAAGGTATAATAGCAAAAGCTTTTAGAGATGGTATATTTGAAAAATTAATAATTAGAATTGAAGAAATAGCCTATACTAATTATAGAGTATAGTAAAACGCTCATTCCTGTAAACGTTAAGCAAGCTGGATTCTATTTGAACTAGCTTGCTTTTTATTTATATATATTAACTATACTTAAATTATATTTTATATATTAAATACCTTTATTCCTTTTTATATATGCCTATAATTTTTAGAAATTATTAACTAGTCATTTTTCTATCTATTTTAAAATATATTAAAATATATCTATTATATTTTGTGTTATAAGGAGGTGAATAGATGGGAGATGATTTAGAACTCTTAATTTATTTAGATGAAAATTTAATTAAGAATTTATCATCAGTATTTTTTTACGGGTACATAGACATTAGAACTTATAGAAAAATTAATGATAACTGTATTGATGGTAAACTTCTAGAAGGAAATAAAGAACAATTTTATGATGAAGATAGATATTCAAAAGATATTAGAGAAGGGTACAAAGGAAAGACTTGTAGTGAGGTAGGCACTTATCAAAATAGTATTGAAAATAATAAATCCTTTGAAACTCGTGAAGTTATAAGACAAGAAGAAGAAACAAAGCGGATTTTTACTGTTTTTGCTCTTCATAGACAATTAATAAATGCTATGTATGAAAAGAAAATATTAACAAAAATTAATGAGCTCACTATATGTAATAGAGAGATATCCCAAGGAGAGTATATTAAAATAAGAGGAGATATTACAACAGTTTCCCTTGTTTCTTACTTAGATATTTTAATTGATGTTTTAAAATGTTATGGGACAGAATATCTTGATACCTTATTAATTGATAAAAATTTAGGAAAATTAAACTATACTAAAATTTTAAATATGTTAAATCATTTATTAGAATTATTAACTAAAAATAATACTCAAGATCTTATTATAAAATGTAATAAAGAAACATTAATAGTAACTGTAAATACAAAATTTTTCTTGAATGAAAATTCATCAATTTTTGATAAAGTTAATTGTCCTTGTGAGATATTAGGAAAAATTATGAGAACTTGTTATGACGGGAAAAATTTAAGCCTCCTAAGAAAAACAGCTCAAGTTGAATATTATGAAAAATTAATTAAATCTATTAAACCATTTCTAGATCTATTACAGGATGAAGGTCTTATTTTACCTACTATGCCTGAACTAATAATTAATGATCATTATCTATTAGTAGTTCCTTTAAGTATTTATATTTAAAAATTTAGTATAGTATATGATTAATTAAATTTATTATTCACATACTATTAAGTGTAAATACATTTAAGGAGGATATAGATGAAAAAAAATATATTACTTGTGATTCTAATAGCTAGCTTAAACTTTCAGCAATATTCTACTCTTACCTTTAATTCAACTACATTAAATAATCCAATAGAAGGGAATCTAATCTATTATATAAATAAAACTAATATAGAAAGACCTCATGATAAAGAAAAAATTGAGAGTTTTTGGAATAGTGAGAATGAAAGTTTTTTAAGTTCTGAAGAAAAAGAAAAGTTAAATGTATTAAAATGCAAAGTTGAAAGAGGTGAAAATTTAACTGTAGAAGAACGACAAATACTTTCAGAATTTAGAAGTGATACTATAAGGAAAAAACTTGGAGATGCTAGATTTGAAAGATATAAAAAGCTAATTGAAAAAAGAGAGAAACAAGCAAAAGGTCAACTTGAAATAGAACTTAGCAAGGAAGAGAAAACAGAAATTTATAATTTTGAAAAAGAAATAAAAGGGAAATAAAAAAACACTTAAGAATAAATTACTATAGTTTATTCTTAAGTGTTTATTAAATTTAAATAAGTATTTGTAATTATGTTTGAATAGTCTTCATAGAATATATAGATATCAATTAGTATAGGCTTTTATCTATATAACTAATGTGATAGTTTAAAATTCAATATAAAAAGGGGGGCTGCACTTTAGCAGCGTATATTTATGAAATGTTTAGATGTTAAAGAAGAAAATTTATTCCTTATATCCCAATTGGACTATATACAAGAAAGAGCTGTAATCCTTGCTAATAAAGATAATAGCTTGATAATAGATGGTCCACCTAGCAGTGGTAAAGAAGAAACTATCATTAATATAATTTCCAACAGCTTATATCAAGGAAAGAGAGTCTTACTTATATCTAAGAACTTAAATATACTTAATAGTATCTATGGAAGATTAAATTATATAAACAATCAAATAAGCTTGCTAGTAGATTCTGATATTGATTTAGATTGTTTTTATAAAAATATATCTAGATCAATAAATCAATTATCAAAAAATACTGGTAGTACCACATTAAGTAAAATAAAAGTTTTATCAAGAGATATAGATAAAAAAATTGAAATATTAAATAGCATAAATGAATTATTCTATACAGTTAGACCCTGTGGTTTAAATTTACTAGATATGTATAAAACAACTGAAAAAATAAATAATACCCATATTTTATATAAGTATTATAAAATTTATAGAATTAAAAACCCATTTGTTAATTATAAATATGATGAAATAATTAGCTCTGTTAATAAATTGCTTAATGAAGATATTATAGATAGATATGTTAAATATAAACGGTTTAAAAAGAATAAATTATTTTCTAAATTAATTAATAATATTAGCGAAAATAGTTTGTCGGTAGCAATATCAAAAATTAGCTCGCTTTTAAACAATCCTTTAGCCTTTGAATTACCTCTATATACTTCAGAGTATAAAAATGACTTTATTTCTGCATTTTCAATTAATAATACACTTAAAGTTGACTCTATTAAACCATTGGCTCAACTTATAAATTCAAAGCATAATTCTTCTATGCTTAATAAAGATACTATAATAAATAAATGGAGTCCTATTTATTGGATAAGGCATAGATCTATAATTAAGATTCAACAAGATAAAGAAGTTATATTTAATAATCTTGAAAAAAAAATTTATTTAGAATTTTTAGAAAATCTAGAAAATATCAACTTTTATATCAAAGCTTTTGATTTTATGAAAGATATTATAAATAAGGATGAGTACAATAATTTCATAAAAACTTTATTAAAAAATGAAGATATTATTGATTATCTAACAAACTTAAAAAATATATTAAATATATATCAAAGCTTTAAAAAATCAACTGAAGAAATAAATCATTTCGATAATATAGAAAGTGAAGTTCTAACTTACTGCTATAATAATACTGAAAAAAAAGAAGATATAAAAACTTTATTAAGGTGTATCCCTAGTTTATATGTAAACTATAATATAGAAAAAATAGAAGCTACTGAAACAGATATTCTTTATTATTATAAAAATTTCGAGATTATATTAAAAGAAATTCAACTTTCTATTAATACTAAGATTTCATTTATTCCTTTAGGAATAAAATATATTTGGGATAATAAAGTTTCAGAATTATTAAGAATAAAAGATATAACTAATCCTAATATAGCTGATTATTTAAATAATCCTGAATCTAAATTAGAAATTTATGATTTTTTAACATTATTTAAATTTATTATATTTGATATATACCCTTGTGTTATATTGAATTTTAATAATGTTCATAATGTATTACCTAATATAAAAGGATTATTTGATGTTGTTATCTTCTATGATGGAAGTAATATTTATGAAGATGATATAGAAGATGATATATATAAGGAAAATACACATATAATTACAGGAGAATCTGTTGAAAACCCTAAAAAGTGCTTATTAAATACTACCTCCTCAAAATACACGACTACAAAATTGAAATCTAAATGCTCTAATTTAGATGAATTATTTGAAGATGATTTTAAATTCAAAAGTTATTTGCAAAAAGAACTTTATGATACATTTATAGGATTAGGCTATAAAATTAGAATAAACGTTAATATTTCAGGATATAATCTTAATTTAGTATTTTATAATAATAACTATAAAATACCGATTTTAATATTAGAGTGTGATGACATTATATATAATAGTAATTATAATGCTAGAGAAGTTGACATATATAGACGTAACTATTTAGAAAGTATCGGTTGTAATATAGTTAGAGTTTGGAGTAGGGATTGGTGGTTAAATAAAAAAAGTGAAATTAGAAGGATTAAAGAAATTGCAGAAGAATTTTTATTGGAATTTAAAATTTAATAAGGCCTTTCAAAAAAATAATAAGTCAGAATGCGACGTAGCCTATTAAACTAGACGAGCATATCAACTTGTTATTTTTTTGAATATTCCTAAGTTATTATTGACATTTTAAGGCGTTAGTAATATATTATAAACATACATATTATCAAACAGATAATAAGCAAGGTGGGTTATTTATGAAGGATATTAAAGGTCTAACTGAAGAAGAATATTTAGAAAAATATAATTCATCTAAATATGAAAAACCTTCCTTAACTGTAGATATACTATTATTCACATTAGATGAAATTAGAAACGAAGATATTAAGAGGTTACCTGAAAAAGAACTTAAGATTCTTCTTATTAAAAGAAATGAGCATCCATTCATAGGAACTTGGGGAATATCTGGTGGCTTTGTTGATATTAATGAAAGTGTAGATAATGCAGCCTATAGAGAACTTACCAAAGACGCGAATATAGAAGATGTTTATATGGAACAGCTATATACCTGGGGAGAGGTTAATCGCGATCCAAGAATGAGAGTAGTATCTGCTTCATATATTGCATTAGTTAATAAACAAGGATTAAAAGAAAAGGCAGGGGATGAGGTAAATGATTTAGCTTGGTTCTCCATTAGTAAAGAGTTGATAAGTGATTATACAACTCAAAATGGTCAACTTATTAAAAACTACATTATATCTTTAATAAGTAATGAAAAAGATATAAAAATTATATATAAGATCAAAGAAACTAATATTTTTATAGGATTCAATACAAAAGTTGATTATAAGTTCGAAGTTGAAAAAAGTTCGAATTCTACATTAGCTTTTGATCATGTAGAAATACTAAGCTATGCATTAGAAAGAATGAGTAATAAAGTACAATATACAACAATTGCATTTAGCCTACTATCTAAAAATTTCACTTTAACAGAACTTCAACAAGTATATGAACTATTGCTTGGTCGCAAGCTTACTAAACCTAACTTTAGAAGGTGGATATCTAAAATAGTTGAAGAAACATCATATACTAAAAGAGAAGGTAGTTATAGACCTTCAAAGCTATATACATTAAATAAAAAACTAATATTAAAAGAATTTATAAATATATAGGATGATTTTTAAAATGTTAGACTTATATAAGCTTAAATTAAATGGTATCAAGGTTGTAAAATCAATTAAGATATAATAATTTATAAATGTTTTATTGAACATCCCTTAGATTCAAATAGTACAATAAATACGGAGGATGACTATGAGTAAAATAAATTTGAAAAATAAAAGAAATATGTCTATGCTAATGGATTTCTATGAATTAACTATGAGTAATGGATATTTTAAAAATGGCTTAAAGGATAAAGTAGTTTATTTTGATGTTTTCTTTAGAAAAGTTCCTGAAAATGGTGGATTTGCCCTTATGGCAGGTCTTGAACAAGTAATAGAATATATAGAAGGTTTAAAATTTGATGAAGATGATATAGATTACTTAAGATCTAAAAATTGTTTAGATGAAGAATTTTTGCAATATCTATCTAGCTTTAAGTTTACAGGAGATATATATGCGTTTGAAGAAGGAACACCTATATTTCCAAATGAGCCTATTTTAACAGTTAAAGCTCCTGTAATAGAAGCACAGCTTATAGAAACTATGATTTTATTAACTTTAAACCACCAATCATTGATAACTACAAAGTCTAATAGGATAGTTAGAGCTGCAAATGGAAGAGGAGTTATGGAATTTGGTGCAAGAAGATCTCAAGGATATGATGGTGCAATATATGGTGCTAGAGCTGCTTATATTGGTGGCGTAATAGCTACTGCTACAACTTTAGCTGGACAGGTGTTTGGAATACCTGTATCAGGGACAATGGCGCATAGCTGGGTACAATTGTTTGAAGACGAATATACTGCATTTAAAACTTACGCTGAAAATTATCCGGACTCAAGTACATTTTTAGTAGATACTTACTCTGTTTTACAATCGGGTGTTCCAAATGCTATAAAAGTATCTAAAGAAGTATTAGAGCCTATGGGTTGTAGATTAAAAGGTATAAGACTAGATAGCGGTGATATGGCATATCTTTCAATAAAAGCAAGAAAAATGTTAGATGAAGCTGGGTTAACTGATTGTAAAATAGTTGCATCTAACTCGCTTGATGAATATACAATTACATCTTTATTTAATCAAGGTGCAAAAATAGATCTTTTTGGAGTAGGAGAAAGACTTGTAACTTCAAAAGCTGAGCCTGTATTTGGAGGGGTTTATAAACTAGTTGCTGTAGAAAATGAAAATATGGAGCCCGAAGCTAGAATTAAGATTTCAGAAAATGCTGAGAAAGTAAGTAATCCTGGGCATAAGAAAGTATATAGATTTTTTGATAAAGATAGTAACAAAGCAATTTGTGACGTTATCACATTAGCTCATGAGGTTATAGATATTAATAAACCATATACTATCTTCGATCCAGTTCATATTTGGAAGAAGAAAAAACTTAAAAATTTTTATGTTAAAGAATTACAGGTTCCTATATTTAAAAATGGAGAGGTTGTATATACATCTCCTTGTTTAAATGATATAAGATCATATTGCTTAATCCAAGTTAATACTTTATGGGAAGAGGTAACAAGGTTTGAAAATCCACATACTTTCTATGTAGATTTATCTAAAGAACTTTGGACTTTAAAAGATAATATGATTAAAAAATATAGCAATGAAGAATAGAATTTAAATCAAATATTTAGAGGTGATTAATATGAAAAAAAACATTTCAAACAAATTAGTAAAAACAGCAGTAGTTGCAGCACTTTATACAGTTTTAACTGTAATGCTCGCTCCAATTTCCTATGGAATAATTCAATTTAGAGTATCAGAAGTTATGGTATTACTAGCTTTCTTTAATCCACTTTATATTGGTGGATTAACACTTGGTTGCTTAATTTCAAACATATTTGGTGGTAATGGTCCGTTAGATATTATACTTGGAACTTTTGCAACTTTTATAAGTGTTGTATCTATAAGCTTAACGTCCAAAATATTGAAAACTAATAAATTCAGCCTTGCAATTGCTTCTATATGGCCAGTAGTATTTAACGGAGTAATTATAGGTTGGATGTTAAATATAGTGTCAGGAGCTCCTTTATTGTTAACAATGGTAGAGGTTGGACTAAGTGAATTTATAATTATTTCAATTATAGGAGTTCCATTAGCTTTATTATTAAAGAATAAATATGGGACTAAACTTAATTTAGCTAAAAGTTAATAATTTTGTGCATAAAGGAGAGGTTTAATTACTTCTCCTTTTAAGTTTAATTAATAAATAAGTAAAACAGTGTTTTAAATTGTCTATGATAGTGATAGAATAACAATTGAACATTAGTTATAATTTAATTACATAAGGGAGAAAAGTATGAATTTAATTACATTAGAGAACATAAGTAAAAGTTATAGTGAGAAAGTATTATTAGACAATGTATCTCTTGGTATAGAAACTGGAGAGAAAATTGGATTAATTGGAATAAATGGTGCAGGAAAATCTACTTTATTGAAAATTGTAACTGGCCGAGATGAATTTTTTAACGGCTCAGTTATAAAAGGAAAAAATATAAGGGTAGAGTACTTATCCCAAAATCCTGATTTTAATAAGGATTTTACAGTACTAGAACAAATATTTAGAGGGGATACTCCGGAAATGAAATTACTAAGGGAGTATGAAACTTTACTTGAGGATATAAATGATGCTAATTATGATGAAGAGAAAAATAACAGGTTAATATCGCTTCAAGGAAAAATCGATGATATGAACATTTGGGATTTAGAAAGTGATGCCAAATCCATACTTAACAAACTTGGAATAACGGATTACACTGTTAAAATGGGAGTATTATCCGGTGGTCAAAAAAAGAGAGTATTCTTAGCTTCGTCATTAATAACCCCTTGTGAATTATTAGTTCTAGACGAGCCTACTAATCACTTAGATGCAAACTCGATAGAGTGGTTAGAAGAATATATTAACGCTAGAAAAGGCGCATTATTAATGATTACACATGATAGATATTTTCTAGATAGAGTCGCTAATAGAATTATTGAACTTGATAGGGGAAAGCTATTTTCTTATGAAGGTAATTATAGTGACTTTCTAGAAAAAAAGGCAGAAAGATTAGCACTTGAATCAGTTACGGAAGATAAAAGGCAAAAACTCCTTATTAAAGAATTAGCATGGGTTAGAAAAGGTGCTAAAGCAAGAACTACAAAACAAAAGGCCAGAATTCAAAGATATGATGATTTAGTTAATGAAGAACATATAGAAGTTAAAGGTGCTATCGAAATGCCTTTCGTTGGTAGAAGACTTGGTAAAAAAGTAGTAGAGTTATATAATATATCAAAATCATTTAGTGATAGGAATCTTATTTCTGACTTTAACTATATATTCTTAAGAGATGATAGAGTTGGTATAGTTGGAGATAATGGTATGGGGAAAACTACACTAATAAACATTATAACCGGAGTTCTAAAACAAGACTCAGGAACATTAGAAATTGGAGAAACAGTTAAAATAGGAGTGTTTACTCAAGATGATAAAGAAATGGATGGTTCTTTAAGAGCTATTGATTATGTAAAAGAAGGTGGAGAGACTATCCCTACTGAAGATGGCACTAAAATAACAGCATCTCAGCTTGCTGAGAGGTTTATGTTTGATGGTACCATGCAATATACTCCGGTATCTAAGTTATCAGGTGGAGAAAGACGAAGACTTCACTTATTAAGAATTTTAATGGAAGCTCCAAATGTCTTAATACTAGATGAACCTACAAATGATTTAGATATTGAAACACTAAAAACTCTTGAGGATTTTCTAGATGATTTTATGGGTGTTGTAATAGTTGTCTCTCATGATAGATACTTTTTAGATAGAATCTGTAATAAAATATTTTCTTATGAAGGCAATGGCCAAATAAAAAATTACCCTGGTAATTATAGTAATTTTTTAATTTCAAAAGAAATAGAGAATTTTAAAGAAAAAGAAGAATCTGTACCATCTAAAATAAAAGATGAAACTAAACAATCAGAACAAAAGAAGCGCGAAGATAAACCTAAATTTACTTTTAAAGAGCAAAAAGAGTACGAAGCTATTGATGATAATATTATAAAAACAGAATCTGAAATAGAGTCAATTACTAAAAAAATTAATGAAAATTCTTCTAACTATGGATTGCTAAATGAATTAGTTAAGTCAAAAAGAGAATTAGAGGAGTTACTTGAGAAGTTGTATGAAAGATGGGAATACTTAAATGAAATACTACTAAAAATAGAAGGGTATAAGACTTCTTAATTTTTACTAAAAGAAGCCCTAATTTATGGGGCTTCTTTTATATATACCCTTCAATTAATATATCACTTCCGAACTGTTTTATACTTATATCATTTAATGGTATTCCGCTTTTCATAAAATCAATCCCATTGCCTGTTACTGGAGAAAGGGAATCTTTACCACCTATAATCTTTGCTCCTATAAATACAGATACTTTATCAACAATTCCAGCTTCAACTGCTGAGAATATTAAATTTCCTCCTCCTTCTATTAAAACGCTATCAATATTTAACTCTGATAGCTTAACCATTAAATTTACTAAATCAATTTTTCCATTGATTTCCTCACATATAATAAATCTAACTCCCCGTGTTTGTAATATTTTAGCTTTAACTTTATCATAATTATGAGTAACAGCTATAAATGTTGGTGTATTATAAGCATCATTAAGAACGTTGCAATCCATTTGTATTCGTAATTTACTATCTACTATAATTCTATATGAATTACGACCACCTGGATGTTTGCAAACCAAAGTTGGATCATCTCTTAATATAGTATTAATTCCAACCATTACAGCTGTATATTTATTCCTTAGTTCGTGAGAATATGCATAACATTTATTAGTAGTAATATCTAAATTATTACCAATATAAGAGGCTGCTTTACCATCCAGTGTCATGCACCATTTCACATGAACAAAGGGTCTATTATTAATAAATTGGTTATTATAAATTTCATTTAAATTATTACATTCATTTTCTAAGATACCAACCTTTACTTGCAATCCTAATCCGCATATCTTTGCTACTTTTGAACTCATTAATACTACTTCTGGATTTAGAGTTCCAGAAACAATACGTGAAAAGTTTTTCGTTGCAATATATTTAATGGTGTCTTCTTTAAAATCGGGATAAGTAATATATATAGTTGACTTGTTTAACTGCATATCGATTATATTATTATTTAATATGACCTTTTCTATTAAATTTATTTTATCTGTATTTTCATAAAAATCTTTACCTATTAATTTATTATCCTTAACTATTACAACCCCTATTAAGGGATTAGCCTGTACACGTCCAATTCCATTTTTAGCACATTCAATAGCTATGTTCATATAAAATTCATCCATAGTAAGCCTCCATTTATTTAAGAAATTTTAAATAATATAACAATACATCTTATCAAGTTATATTATACCCTATTATGTAATATAACGCTAAATATTCAATGGTAAATTATATAAAGATATACTTTTAATAAAATAAATATCATATTTATTTTATTAATAATATATTTTTATAGGTTAACTTCTAATATATAATAATATTGACAACAACTTAAAAATCTGTTATCTTTGTTAAGGTTAAATATAATTACTTTTACTAAGGAGGAAATCATGGAAGAAACAAAAAAAATTAAGATAGTTACAGCCGATCCCTCGGCATTAGGATTATTTGGACTAGCTATAATTACATTAGTCGCATCGTCACAAAAATTAGGATTAACTAGCGGGGTATCTTTAGTTTTGCCTTGGGCAATATTTTTAGGTGCTTCAGCTCAATTATTAGCTTGTATTAATGATTTTAAACATGATAATACATTTGGATCAACTGCTTTTGGAGCATATGCATTCTTCTGGTATGCTATGGGGTTCACTTGGTTAATACAAAATGGAGTATTTGGAGAAAAGCTTGCAGCCGGTGCAGATACTAAGCAATTAGGTTTTGCTTTTCTTGGATATTTAATATTCACTATATTTATGACTATAGGAGCAATGGAAACACATAAAGTATTATTTATAATATTTGTATTTATTGATTTTTTATTCTTAGGATTAACTTTAAATGCTTTTGAAATTATTCCACACTTTGCACATAGTTTAGCTGCTTGGTCAGAATTATCAATTGCTATAATGTCATTTTACGGATCAGGGGCTGCTGTTCTAAACAAACATTTTGGCAGAATATTTTTACCTGTAGGAAAGCCTTTTGGAATATTTAAAAAGTAATTTTAAGAGCCTTATTTAGGCTCTTTTTTAGTATAATATATAAGTAAAAAGGAGTGTCTTTTATGGAATTATGGATTACGGTAAAGGGTAAAAAAGAGCCTATTATATATACAGGTGATAGGATAGATATTTTGGATTTTGAAATGGAAGGAATAAAATATAAACAAATAAGATATTTTAGAAAAGGAATTTCTAAATCAGAGTTAATAAACAATGCGTTAATAATTAAATTTCAAGAAAAGATATAAGTGTCAATTTGGCACTTTTTTTTGTTCTATAAATTAATTTGATTTCATATAATATATTATTAAGTAAAGATACAGACAGCAAATAATCACTTATTGTGATCTAAACTGTATCTTGATAAAGACACTTACAGCAATTATTCACACAATGTAATTTGTTTTAAATAATAATGTGTCTTGTAATAATTTTTAGGAGGAGTATTAGTATGGCTATAAAATTTTTGACTAAATTAAGAAAAGAACTCTACAACGTATCGGAAGTGGAAGATTTTGAATATGTAATTAAGGATCTAAAAAATGATAATAAGGCTATACTAAAATTTTTAACAACTTCAAAAGATTTACGCAATAAAAGTGAAGCTGAAATTATAGAGTGCTTTATTTCTGCTTTTGAATGTAATGGATTACTAGCAATTAAAGCTCTTTTCTATATTCGTGATAAAGTTTGCGGACTAGGTGAACGAAGGGTTTTTAAAGTAATAATAAATTATCTAGCCCTTAATGAAAGTGAAGTATTAGTAAAAAATTTACAGTTAATTTATAAATATGGTCGATGGGATGATTATTATGTTTTGTTTTATACGCCTTTAGAAGAAGAAGTAATTAGATTATTCAGAAATCAACTTTCTATTGATTTAAATTCAAAAACTCCATCAATGCTAGGTAAATGGTTAAAATCTGAAAATACCTCATCTAAGAATTCAAGGAAGCTAGCAGTTAGAACTCGTAGACTTTTAGGGTATACATCTCAAGAGTATAGATTGATCTTATCATCATTAAGAAAAAAAATAGATATAATAGAGAAAAAAATTAGTGCAGGAAATTTTAATTCTATAGATTATTCTAAATTTTCATTAGATACGTGTTTAAGATATAAAAACTCATTTATTCGCAATGATAGGGAACGTTATATGAAACATATTAAAATATATAATAAAAATGATAAATTAAAATTGAATACTGATATAATAAAGAATCTAACCCAAACTCCTTTTAATATAATAGAATTAATTATGAACAATAAGGGGAGTATAACTCATGAAACTAAATCTATTTATGAAAATATATGGAATATTGTTTGTGATAATTATAAAGAAATATTACAGGATACCTATGTTATTATTGCTATATCTGATAAAGCGATAAAAGCATGTGCTGAAGCGTATAAAGTATGTATATCAACAGTTCTTTTTTTAAATAATTTTAATTCTAGTAGTTTTAAAGATTATTATATGTACTTTAAAAAAGATCCTTATTTTGCTAAAGTGCAGAGTTGTAGCATAGTCGAACAAGTTAATAACATGAAAAATTTTAAGTTATCAACTCCAAATAATATTGAATCAGCCTTAGACTTGTTGCTATTTACTTCAATCAAAAAAGATTTATCAAACAATAAAATCCCTAAAAACATATTAATTATATCTGATTTAGATTTAGAGCATAAATATAAAGAAAGTAATGATATTCAGTTGATAAAAAATAAATGGAAAACATCCGGTTACATAATGCCAAAATTGAAGTTTTGGCAAATAGAGGAGGGAAGTTTAAACAAGAGCATTAGCAAAGATATTTATTCTAATATTTTTGCTAGAGGTTATTCAAAAGAAATATTCACGTCTTTACTTAAAGAAGAAGTTATTAATTCTGATGAGTTGATTTTAAAATCTTTAGAAAATAATAGATATAATGATATTAGCTATTGATAGATCATTTATAAAATATGCAATTATAACACCTATTAGTTTAGGTGTATTTTTTTTGATAATTAATAATAGATACGTTTTTTTAAAAAATACTTTACGGGAAATAAAGTGTTATAAAAAGTTTCAATTTTTAATATTATTGATTTAGCAATAAATAACATATTGTGGATATAATTGTGCACATAAACATACAAAATTAATGTATAGCAAAATAATATATAAAATTTTAGGTACACATAGCATACGACACATAATCGATTTTAACGACAAAATTATTTTTAAAATATTTCATAGCAAGTAAATCTATTATTATTAAAAACTTCAATTCATTTTTTTCTATAAATCGATTGTGCATTTATCATTGATAATATCTATTTTACTAAGATTAGACTAAAAGAGTGCGTATATTAGTAAAATAAGTTATTAAAACTAGTTTTATAATATGAAATTTTTATATTATAAAAAATTACTATAACTTTCACTTCAAAAACATTGCGCTAAATGTATATTTAGCGCAATTCGTGTACTTGAAAGAAAAAAACAGCTGTGTTATAATAGATTCAAGGCTTTGAAGCCTATTGGGGGTTTGAAAAAAGTGCAATTAACAACGAAATCTTATAAATATAAAAATTATGAGTACACTAAAGAAATTAAAGACTTAATTAATATAGATTTAAATTCTACTGACAAAAAGAAACTTCATAATATATATTCTAATTACTATAATTTGAATTCAGAACGAATATATGAGTTTATAATCGAGGATTTATATATATTAGTAGAAAAGCATAAATTGCCAACTAGTCAACTATCAAAAATTTATAATGTTGGCATTCGATATATTCAAATTTGGCTTAAAGAATTAGGTTTAAATAGAACTCTAAAAAAAGCTAGCAAAATATCTAGCAAAAATAAAATTAGCCCGGTTTTAAATAAACTGACAGATAATAATTACAAGTTAGAAATTAAAGATAAATTCGGAATTTCAGAAGCTAAAATAATTAATTTACCTCAATGTGTTATAGATTTCTTGAATTATTTAGAAACTATTAAAGGTAAGTCAAATAACACTATCGAAGCTTATAAAGTTGATTTAACTATGTTTTTTAGATTTTTAAAAGTTTATAAAGGTCTAGTATTCGATAAAAATTTAGAATTTGAAGAAATACAAATAAACGATATCGACAATAGCTTCATAAGAAAAATAAAACTTACGGATTTATATGCTTTTTTATCCTTTACCGAAAAACAAAGAGGTAATGGTACTCACGCAAGGGCTCGTAAAGTAGCAACCTTGAAATCATTCTTTAAATTCTTACAAGGTAAATCTAAAATTATTGATGATAACCCAACTTTAGAGTTAGAATCTCCTAAAATAAACAAAAGGCAACCTGTTTACTTAACCTTAGATGAAAGTGTAAATTTATTACATTCAATGAATAAAGAAAATAAAAATTTTGAACGTGACTATTGTATAATTACTCTATTTTTGAATTGCGGTATGCGATTATCGGAGTTATGCAGTATTAAAATAGATAAAATAAAAGGTGATATTCTAACTATTATAGGTAAAGGAAATAAGGAACGGACTGTTTATTTAAATGCAGCTTGCATTAGATCTATTTATGCTTACTTAGCTGTTAGAGAGGATTTTAAAGCTACTGATGATGAAAAAAAATACTTACTCCTCTCCTCTCGTCAAAAACCTATCAATAAAAGAACTGTTGAGGTCCTAGTCAAAAAACATGTTCGCAGTTCAGGGATGAGTAATGATAAATATACACCTCACAAGCTTAGACATACAGCTGCAACTTTAATGTACAAGCATGGCAATGTGGATATACGTAGTCTTCAAAGCATCCTAGGCCATGAAAATATCGCAACTACCCAGATATATACACATGTAGATAATGATACGTTACGTGATGCTGTAAATTCTAATCCTCTTGCTAATATTAAATAATCTATTTGTTTTTTTTAGATATATTATTAAAATGCCATTTTCAAAGATTCAGAACGGATGTTCTAAATCTTTGAAAATGGCATTTTTCTCTTTTATAATTAAAAATATTTTAAATTAGTTTTACATAATGTTTATTATGTGTTGTATAATTCTGAACCGAGTATCTCATATAAAGAGTTTATAATTTTAATATCATCTCCATCATAAATTATAAGAAGTTCACCTTTCTTATAATAATGAGGTGTTTTATTCCAAGATGATTTTGTCCCGTTAATAACTAACCCCTTCTCTGTTATAGCTGAGGTATCTTTTTCTAAAGTACTAAGTTCTTCATAATCATATGCAGAAACCTTATCTTCCCCAATTTCTACTTCAAACTTCGGAGCGTCAAAAAAATCTTTATCTTTGGCTATGATCTCTACTCTATAATTTTTTGACTCCATATCTAACTTGAAATTTTCTAGATTATAATCACTTACTTTTTTATTATCACTATAGTTTTTAACTGTTTTTCCAGTAGTTTCATCACCAGTTATCATCTCTTTTCCTTTTTCCACTACATTTTTAGTATTATCTATTGATTTTTCATTTGTAGAACAAGATACAAATACAGTTATTATAGTAGCTAATGTCAGTAATGATATAACAACTCTTTTTTTCATAAAAATATCCTCCTTTTATTTACCTTATAAATATAGTGTAAACAAAGGAGGGAAAAGTATTCATTATTTATTTTTAAATCTTCTAACACCTGGAAAAACTTCTTCTGTCATTTCCTCTAAATTTAATTCATCAAATAATTCCATATCATCTAGATACTCTATATTTTCAAAGGCATCTACGTATTCTGTTTCAGCATCATCCTCAACTAGAAACTCTTCCGCTGTAATAGTTTTTTCTTCCAATTCCTTATCAGCTTCTAATCTTAATTTTTCTAGTTCTGTTTTAAATTTTGCTTCTAAAATTTCATTTTCTTCTACAGTTTTAGATATTTCTTCAATTTTTATTGCTCTTACATCTATACCTTCTTGTTGTAAACAATCTCCACAATTATCACATATTTTACCTTCATACACATCACAATAATCATCTTCTGTATATATTTTTTTATTCATATATAAACACCACCTATTAGTTATAAACTTATTTTATAAAATTTAAGCAAACTTAATTATAGCTAACTTTATACATTTAAGCAATGAAAAATGATGTTTTTTTTATTTAATGTATATACTATAATAAAATTGACCAATATTAAAACAAGAACATAAGTTTGATTACCTAATATATATATGTTATAATCTGATAATAGCGAGGTGTTAAAATGAATATTTTAAAGGATAAACAATTAGAAATTTTTGAATTTTTAAAAATACACACTGCCAATAAAGGGTATCCGCCATCGGTTAGAGAAATATGCGATGCAGTGAATTTAAAATCAACCTCTACTGTTCATGGTCATTTAAAAAGATTAGAAAAAAAGGGATTGCTAAAAAGAGATCCTACTAAACCTAGAGCTTTAGAAATTATAGATCCAAATTGCCCTAAAAAAGAAATGCTTTATATACCCATTATAGGTAGAGTTACTGCCGGAATACCTATTTTAGCTACAGAAAATATAGAAGATTTATTTCCTATTCCTATTGATTATATTAAACATAATCAGGAACTATTTATGCTAAAGGTTGTTGGTGACAGTATGATTAATGCAGGTATAAACGACGGTGATTTAGCTATTATAGAACAAAATCAAACAGCTGTTAATGGAGATATTGTTGTTGCTTTAATAGATAATCACGCAACTATAAAAACCTTTTATAAAGAAAGTGATCATATTAGATTACAACCCGAAAATGATGCTTTATCCCCTATTATAGTTAAAGACTGTAGTATATTAGGAAAGTTGGTCGGATTATTTAGAACATATTAGATAAAAAAGAGGCATACATTATTGTGTGACTCTTTTTTATTTAATATGTATAAGGAATTTTAAAAAAATAACCAGTCAGGTTCTTTGGCTTTTTATTTTCTTTCAGTTCCCTACCCTTTAGAGTCACATAATAATATGTGATTGTGAGGGTTATTTATGAAATTTTTAAAAGGAAATACTCCATATAACTGTACCTGTTTAGATTTAAATAATGAATGGAAAGCAATTCATTCACTTAAAAAAAAACATTTTAGCTTTATAAAACTACTTATTGAATTGATTATGGCTTGTATTTATGCTTTTGGGCTAGGTTATAATCTTTTTTATTTAGATAGAGTATTAAAAACAGGACTTATATTCTTAGTTTTATTAGTAGTGAGTTATTTGTTTATAATAATTCCTCATGAATTTTTACATGTACTATGTTATAAAACTAAAGATAATGTAATTATCAGATATTCTTTAATAAAATTAAAATTAGTTTCTTATTTCGACGGGACTATATCTAAATCAAGAGCATTAGTATTAATTATACTGCCATTTATAGTGTTTACTATTATACCTACTGTAGCAAGCTATTTATTAGGATTTAATTTATTCTTATATGCTATAGCTAGTGCAAATTCAATTAAATCTGGAGTGGATTTATTAAATTTTATTTTTGTTATCAAAAATGCACCCCCAAACGGGAAATTAATAGTTAATGAATATGATTTTTATTTTAAATCTGAATCTATAAAAGAATAAGGTTAACTTTAAATAAATAGCAAGTCAATACATCGAGTTTATTTCGCATATTTGACTTGCTATTTATTTTCACGTCCCCTATTTATCAATAAATATTTAAATTATATTATTTAACGAAATAAGAATACCTATTTTAGCGTGATCAAATGTTAATCCACCTTGTAAATAAGCAATAAAAGGCTCTCTTATTGGTGCATCAGCAGAAAGTTCTATTGATGATCCTTGAATAAATGCGCCTGCTGCCATAATTACTTCATCTGTGTATCCTGGCATTGCCCACGGTTCACACTCTACAAATGAATCTATTGGAGATCCTTTTTGTATTCCAGTACAGAATTTTATAAGCTGTTCTCTATTACCTATTTTAATAGCTTGAATAATATCACTTCTTTTATCTGTATATTTAGGTAATACTTCAAACCCTGCAAGTTCCATTATTCTTGATGCAAAAATAGCTCCTTTAACCGCTTCCATAGATATATGAGGCGCTAAGAACAACCCTTGATACAAAGTTCGCATTAGTCCAAATGTAGCTCCACACTCTCCACCTACTCCAGGCGTAGTTAATCTAAATGCTGCTTGCTGAACATAATTAGCTTTTCCAGCTATGTATCCTCCACTTGGTGCAATTCCCCCACCGATATTCTTAATTAATGAACCTGCTATTAAATCAGCTCCAACATCAGTTGGTTCTATTATATCTATAAATTCTCCATAACAATTATCAACAAATACAAGAACATCATTTCTTATACTCTTTATAAAGTTAATTATTTCTCCAAGCTCGGATACTAAAAATGACTTTCTCCACCCGTACCCAGTACTTCTTTGTATATGTATAAGTTTTATTGAATTATCTGAAGTTAAAACTTCTTTAATTTTCTCATGGTCAAATTTTTCATTAAGTAAATCAACTTGTTTATATTTGATACCATATTCTTTTAAAGAACCTATATTTTCTTTTCCGTTAATTCCTATAATATTAAGCAAAGTATCATATGGAGTACCTGCTATACTAACCATAGTATCTCCCGGTCTTAAATTTCCCATTAATGCACAGCCTATAGCATGTGTTCCATTTACAAAATGAGGTCTAACTAAAGCAGATTCTGTATTAAATATTCGTGCATAAACCTTATCTAATGAATCTCTTCCAATATCATCGTATCCATATCCCGATGAATTAGTAAAATGTGCATCACTAATCCTTTCTTCTTGAAATGCTTTTAGAACCTTTAATTGATTAAATTCTCTTATTTCATCGTAAATTTTAAAGCTTTCTTCAACGTCTTTTAAAGCTTTTTTATATAATTCAAAAGTATTTTCTTTTATATTATATGATTTCATCATCATTTCTTTAGTTATATTTAACATAATAAGCCTCCTTGAATTCAGCGTTTTTAAACAAAATTAAACACCTTATTACTAATTATACTAAAAAAACACGAAAAATAAAATAGGCAAAATTATTTTGCCTATTTCCTAAAATTCATTATCTTCAATATTATTATTAAATGATATCGGCTTTCCTGGGGTTATAGTAGTAATTGCATGTTTATATACTAACATTTGTTTACCATCAGAATCTAAAACAACAGTAAAACTATCAAACCCCTTAACATAACCTTTTAATTGAAAACCATTTGTTAAATAAATAGTAACTGGAACCGTATTCTTCCTAGCTCCATTTAGAAAAATATCTTGCAAATTATTTATTTGTTTATTCACTTCTAGTACCTCCGACACATTAGTTATATTTATAAATTAATTATAACCTTATAAGCTGTCAATGTCACCAACTATTTTTCTGAATATTTCGTCACCTTTCATAGCATCTTTATCTAAGAAGATTGCCCTTGGGTCACGCCTAAACCAACTTAATTGTCTTTTAGCATAATTTCTTGACCCTTGTTTTATTAGATCAATAGTATCTTCTAAAGATATATCTCCATCTAAATAGTAAAACACTTCTTTATAGCCTATTCCCTTCATTGACTGCATATTTGAAGTATTACCTAAATTTTTAAGATTTATACATTCATCTACTAATCCTTTTTCCATCATCATATCTACTCTTTTGTCTATTCGTCCATAAAGTTTAGATCTATCCATATTTAAAACTATATAACAAACATCATATTTACCATTATAAATATCTTTACCTAGATTATAAGAACTAAAAGGTTTGCTAGTTATTTTATATACCTCTAATGCTCTAATTACTCTTTTTCTATTATTAGCATGAATATCCCTATAACTTATAGGATCAATTTTTTTTAGTAACCCATGAACGTATTCATTTCCATGCTCATTAGCTAAGGATTCAAGTTCAGCTCTATATGTATCATCCTTCTTTGCCTCTGTAAATGTCATATTGCAAGTTAGGGCATTTATATATAACCCTGTGCCCCCAACTAAAATAGGTAGCTTACCGCGTCTTAAAACATCTTCAATACATATTTCAGCAATTCGCTTAAACTCTGCAACTGAAAATTCTTCATGTGGCTCAACTATATCTATCATATGATGAGCTACCCCATCCATTTCCTCAGCAGTAATTTTAGCTGAGCCAATATCCATATGTTTATAAATTTGCATAGAATCTGTAGAAATTATCTCTCCATTTAATTCTTTAGCAAGTTTAATAGATAATTCAGTTTTACCAACTGCTGTTGGCCCTGCAAGAACCAGTATTTTTTTTTTCATAGTTAGTAATCTCCTTATCTAGACGATTCTTCTAAATTTTTTATCTAACTCATAAGAAGTAAATTTAATAATAACGGGTCTACCATGCGGGCAATGGAAAGGATCTTCTATAAATCTTAAATCATTAATTAATTTTTGCATTTCTATTTCAGTTAAATAGTCATTAGCCTTAACTGCCGCTTTACATGCCATTGTAGATATCCTATTATATTTTACTTCAGTTGTTTTTCCTGACCCTAAGTTTTTAAGGTTATCTAATATACTTATAAATAAATTCTTAGGATCTAATTTTCCAAGGAAATAAGGGACTTCCTTAATAGATACTGTATTTCCTCCAAATGCTTCTATATTAAATCCAGCCTTATTGAAAATCTCTTTATTTTCTTCGTAATAGCAATAATCATCAATAGTTAAATCAATTAAAGCTGGAATAAGCAATGGTTGAATTATAATACTACCACTTTCAATTTGTTTTAAATACTTCTCAAACAATATCTTTTCATGAGCTGCATGTTGATCTACTAAATAAAGCACTTCTTCAAATTCTGCTAAAATATAAGTTTTATTAAACTGACCTATAATTCTAAGCTTTGGAAATTTAGGTGAGTTTTCAACACTTTTATGGATTTCTGATTTATAAACTTCTATTTTCTCATAATCTATGCTGTTATCACTTAAACTATTTATTACATTAGTTGCTTTATCATCAGCTGAAACAACAAGTCTATCTTTAACGCTTATGTCAGTATTATATTGAAATGGAGATCCGTCAGTAGTATTTAACTTACCTTTATCGCCTAAGGAGCGTAACTTGTTATATAGCTCCTCTTCCTTTTTAACATCATCGATAGTTATAGATGTCATCACTTCTCTTATTACTGCTTTTTCAGGTGATTCTTTTAATTTTTCTTCTTTTTCATAATTATAAGGAGCTTCCTTATAATTAATATTGAAAGACATATTCTCTACAACTCCAGAAGGTATTTCATTTTGTTCATTATATCTTTCTTCTGGCACTTGGAAAGAGTTAAATACCTCTTCTTTAAAAGCTCTATGTACAGCCTCGAAAACTTTCTTAAATACAACTCTATCTTCTTTAAATTTAATTTCTTCTTTACTTGGATGAATATTAACATCTACAAATTCAGGATATACATCTACAAATAAAACAAAAAAAGGAAATTTATTAACTGTAGCAAAAGATTTAAAGGCATTTTCTACTGCTGCAACTAAAGTTCTATTTTTCACATATCTTCCATTAACAAAAATGCTTTGATTATTTCTAGAACCTCTTGCTATTTCTTCTTTTCCTATATATCCACTTATAGATATTTCATCTCCATTAGATTCAAAATAAATTAAATTGTCACTTATAGTTTTCCCATAAATAGTTCTTATTACATCTTTGAGGTTTCCACTTCCATATGTATGTAAAATTTTCTTTCCAAAGTTAAAATATTTAAAAGAAATATCTGGGTTAGATAAGGATATTCTATTTACTATATCATTAATTAAAGAGCCTTCTCTTGATGAGGTTTTTAAAAACTTTTTTCTAGCTGGGATGTTAAAGAATAAATCCTTAACTTCCATAATAGTTCCTTTATTTAGTCCTACCTCTTTAATCTCTAATATTTTTCCATCCTCTATAGTAATTTCAGCGCCAAAATCTTCATCTTGAGGCTTACTTTTCAAATTTACACAGCTAACTGATGCTATAGAAGCTAATGCCTCTCCTCTAAACCCTAGTGAGCTTATAGAATAAATATCCTCAACTGATTTAATTTTTGAAGTTGCATGAGGTAAAAATGCTTTTGATATGTCATCCTTATGTATGCCATCGCCATCATCTATAATTCTAATTAATGCAGATCCCCCATCCTCAATCTCTATAGTAATATTTTTAGCATTTGCATCAATAGAATTTTCAATTAGTTCTTTAACAACAGAGGAGGGTCTCTCTACCACTTCTCCAGCTGCTATTTTATTTGAAGTATTCTGATCTAAAATATTAATTCTTTTCATATTCCCACCCTACCTCTATTTTGATTTTTATTTAAAACTTTTAGCTTCTTGTACAATTTTATATAAAGTATTCATAGCATCCATAGGTGTTAAGCCCATAATATCAATAGATGATATGTTATTTATTAAAGATTCCTTTTCCATCATTGTAAAATCCATCTGGAAGTTATTATTATGAATATCTATTTTATTATTTGTTATTTTTTCTTCTATTGTATCATATACTTCACTAACTTTGTCTACCTTGACATTTTCATCTGTTTTATTATTTTCTTTCACTAAAGTTATACAAATCTCTTGTTCATCACAAGGAGTATCTAAATTAATAATAGATTCTTTAGTATTTCTAGTATGTGCTATTTCCAAAGTTTTATTTCCTTCAAGAGAACCTAATATCTCTTTCGCTCTATTTATAACTTCCATAGGAATACCTGCAAGCTTCGCAACTTCTATACCATAAGATTGATCTGCTCCACCTTCAACTATCTTTCTTAGAAAAATAATATTGTCCTCTATTTCTTTAACTGCTACTGAATAATTTTTAACTCCTTGAATAACACCTTCAAGTTTTGTTAACTCATGATAGTGAGTAGCAAATAATGTTTTACATCTTAAATTTTCATTATTACATATGTGTTCTATTACTGACCAAGCAATGCTTAATCCATCATAAGTTGAAGTACCCCTTCCAACTTCATCTAAAAGAACAAGACTCTTTGAAGTTGCATTCTTTAAAATGTTAGATACTTCCCACATTTCTACCATGAAAGTTGATTTTCCACCTGCTAAGTCATCGGATGCACCAATTCTAGTAAATATTTTATCACATAGTGATATGTTAGCCTTTTTAGCAGGAACAAAAGAACCTATTTGTGCCATAAGTGTAATTAATGCTACTTGCCTCATATAAGTAGATTTACCAGCCATATTAGGTCCAGTAATTAATAGAAGTTGATTATCTTCACTGTTTAAAATTGTATCATTAGAAACAAATTCTCCGTTTCCAATTACTTTCTCTACAACAGGATGTCTTCCGTCTACTATATCTATAATTCCACTTTCGTTTACTTCTGGTTTTATATAATCATTTTCTACTGCTACTAACGCAAGTGTTGATAATGCGTCTAAGTTACCTAAAATTCTAGCACTTTGTTTAAGTCTTCCTATTTCCTCTTCAACTTGTTCTCTTATACCTATAAAAAGGTCATATTCAATCCCTACAAGCTTTTCTTCTGCCCCTAGTATCTTTTCCTCCATCTCTTTAAGCTCTTGCGTTATGAACCTCTCAGCATTAGATAAAGTTTGCTTTCTTATATATCTTCCTTCAGGAATAGATCCATAATTAGCTCTTGAAATTTCTATGTAATAACCAAATACTTTGTTATATCCAACCTTTAATGATCTAATTCCAGTAAATTCTCTTTCCTTATGCTCAAGGGCTGCTATCCACTCCTTACCGTGAAGTTTTGCAGTTCTAAGTTCATCTACTTCACTACTGAAACCATCTCTAATAATATTTCCTTCTTTAAGTGATAGCGTTGGATCATCTAATAGTGATCTAGTTAAAAGTTCATTTACATCTAAAAGTTCATCTAAATCATTAAACCATTCTTTTAAAAGGTTAGATTTACACTCTTTAAGTCTAGTCTTAATATCAGGTATTTTACTTAAAGATGATCTTAATGATACTAGATCCTTACCATGAGCATTTTTATTTGATATTTTACCAACAATTCTTTCAATATCATAGATATCTTTAAGTGACACTCTTAAATCTTCATTAAAATACATCTTATTGCAGAGTTCTTCTACGCCGTTTAATCTTTTCTCTACCTCTGATTTAATAATTAAAGGTTCTTCTATCCATTTTCTAATACTTCTCCCACCCATAGAGGTAGCAGTCTTATCTAAAACCCAAATTAAACTTCCTTTTTTGGACTTTTCTTTTAGGTTTTCTGTAAGTTCTAAATTTCTTCTTGAATTACAATCAATAGTCATATAATTTATTATGTCATAGTATTCTAAAAGATTTATATTGCTTAAGCTTATTTTTTGAGTATCGTATATATACTTAAGTAATACTGCAGAAGCCATTTTAGAAGCACTTGGTAATCCTACTACTTCAGCTTCACTAAATTGACTAATTAACTCTTCATCACTAGTTAGGAACTTTTGCAAGTCACGCTTTGTAATTAAGGCAGTGGTTATATCACTTATCTCTTTTAATAAACTATCTGAAAAATTATTATCTATTATAATTTCCTTTGGTGACACTTTAGATATTTCATCTAAAAGAGTAGCTCTTAAATTTATAAAAGCAGTTGTTTTAAATTCTCCTGTTGATATATCAGAAGAGGCAACACCAAAATATCCACCTTCCTCATAAATAGTCAGTATATATATATTTTTATATTTGCTATCTGCATTTTGTTCTACATATGTTCCTGGAGTCATTACTTTAACTACATCTCGCTTAACTATGCCCTTTGCCACAGAAACATCCTCTACTTGTTCGCAAATAGCAACTTTATATCCTTTAGCTATAAGCCTTGAAATATAGGTTGTAGATGCATGATAAGGAATTCCGCACATAGGAGCTCTTTCTTCCATTCCACAATCTCGTCCTGTTAAAACAAGTTCTAATTCTCTAGATGCAGTTTTTGCATCATCAAAAAACATCTCATAAAAATCACCTAGTCTAAAGAAGACTATACAATCCTTATAATTTTCCTTTATCTCAAAATATTGTACCATCATTGGGGTAAGTGCCATTATGTATCCTCCATTTATAAAGGACATTTTTAAATGCCCTTATTACTATTTTATTTTATTCTATTTTATCATAAAAAGATTATTTAGTTAAGTTTCTATTAAATTAGATGGCTTCCTACCACTTGCCATTAATAATATTAGTATTACTACCGATTCTGTAGAATCGGATATATTATCATACATCGAAATAATTTTTCTTAATTGTTCTTTATTAAAGTTATTATTTTTCATTATTGAATCTATATCTACTTTAGGTTTTAATGAATCCATTCCATCCATATCACTATGTTTAACAACAGCTTCAAAATCTAAATCTATAAATCCAGAACTTTTCAATATTTTTAAGAGCTTCCTTCCAATTTTTCTATCTCCTCCACCAGCTTCTTGAATGTTTCCAAACTTATTAATAACTTTATTAACCTCAGGCTCGCTTACTCCCCACATACCACTATCGATATCTGTTATTATAACTTTTCCACCTGGTTTTAAAACTCTGAAAATTTCCTTTAAAGCACCTATAGGATCTTTTAAATGTTGAAAAACTAATCTAACAACTACAAAATCAAATAAATCATCCTTTATTTTCATATTCATTACATTTCCTTGCATAATATATATCCTATTGTTCTCATAATGCCCCAGTCTCTTCTTTGCAATATTAAGCATTAATTCATCTATATCTAAACATACTATATTACTACTCGGAAAAGCATTCAATAACCGTTCAGTTACAAATCCAGGCCCACTACCAATTTCTAAAATTTTAACATTATCTTTTAACCCCAGTAGCTTAAGTGTTCGCAGTTCCTTTTCCCATCCTATATTTACTTGAACTTCAAGCCTATTAAGTTCGGTCTTAAGACCTATTGATTTATACATATCACTATAACTCATAGAAACCTCCAATATTATATACTATCATTATTAATATATATTTAAGTTCTATATTTGTTCTAATACTATTATTAAATAGTTTATAGATATAATACTGGATTCTTTTAAAAAATGTCCCAATTAGATTTTACAAATATAAATAAAGCCCCCAACAAATATAACCTATATCCGTTAGGAGCTTATAATATTAATTAAATAAATCTATGATTTCCTCTTCTGTTAAAGCTGTAAGGCTATTTATACTAGATAAATCATCACCCATAAGCTTTGCTATTAGACTTCTTTTCTCATCTTGAAGTGAAATTATTTTTTCTTCTATAGTTCCCTTACATATTAGTTTAATAACTTCCACTACATTCTTTTGCCCTATTCTATGAGCTCTATCTGTAGCTTGATCTTCAACTGCTGGATTCCACCATGGGTCAAAATGTATTACAATATCTGCAGATGTAAGGTTTAATCCAATACCACCGGCTTTTAAACTAATTAGGAAAACAGAATTATCACCTTCATTAAAATCCTTAACTAGAGACATTCTTTTTTCTGATGGAATAGAACCATCTAAATAACTGTAAGTTATATATTCATTATTTAATCTCTCTGAAATATTCTTTAATACTGATGTAAACTGTGAAAAGACTAAAATCTTATGACCTGCTTCTATACTTTGATGTAAAAGTTCTATTAATGCATCTATTTTACCACTTCCACCTGTATAACCGTCAACTAATATAGATGGATCAAGACAAAGTTGTCTAAGTTTTGTTATATAAGATAAAATTTCTATCTTGCTACTTTTAAACTCATCATCCCGAACTTTTTTAGCAATAAGATCTGTAGCGTGCCTTGCATATGTTCCATATATTTTCTTTTGCTCGTCGTTTAAAGAAACTACTAATTTTTTCTCTATTTTATCTGGAAGTTCAGTTATAACATCCTTTTTATGTCTTCTAAGTATAAATGGCTTAATTAGTTTATTTAATTCTTCTAATACCACTGGTTCTTCTTTTAATTTTTTATGATATCTAACACTAAACTTTTTTTCATCATAAAGATATCCAGGCATTACAAAATCAAATATAGACCAAAGTTCCATAAGAGAATTTTCTATAGGAGTCCCTGTAAGTGCAAATCTTGATTTAGCCTTAATTTCCTTAACTGCTTTTGAATTTTGAGAATGTGGGTTTTTTATATACTGTGCTTCATCTAAAAAACAATAATCAAATTCTAAGCTTTTATAAGTTTCTAAATCTCTTTTTAATAAATTGTAGGTAGTAATTATTACATCTACTTTATCTATATTTTTAATCATAGTTTCTCTCTCATCAGGGTTTCCATTAACAATTGCAACTTTTAGCTTTGGTGCAAATCTTTCTATTTCACTATGCCAATTATATATTAGTGAAGTTGGTGCAACTATTAAAGTTTTAGCAGACTCATTAGATGCTATAAAAGTTATTGCCTGAAGAGTTTTTCCAAGTCCCATTTCATCTCCAAGTATTCCACCAAATCCTAAATAATCTAATGTTTTAAACCAGTTATAACCATGCTTTTGATATTCACGTAAAT
This sequence comes from Clostridium gasigenes, assembly GCF_017348895.1. Classification (NCBI taxonomy): domain Bacteria; kingdom Bacillati; phylum Bacillota; class Clostridia; order Eubacteriales; family Clostridiaceae; genus Clostridium; species Clostridium gasigenes. Next base: position 3,243,282 of record NZ_CP071376.1, on the reverse strand, counting down.
CAGCTTTAATATCTTTAGGCTCTTTAAACTTTAATTTATCAATAGACTTAAATTTATCTCTAATTTCTTTCAATTCTTTTTTACCCTTAATAAATCTAATTTTATTATCATCTAAGAAATTATCTACAAAAGCACCTTTATTTTTATTAAAGCTTACTTTATTATTAATTATTTCATCATCTGGATTTATAACATCAAGCAGTTTAAGAAATTTATTTAACTCTATTTCTTCTAAATCTAAATATTCGCCATTTGATAATTTGTAATATTTAAGATTGCTTCTAAAAGCTCTTAATATATTGCTTGTTTCTGAAGTGTTAATATCACCTAAAATAAAGTCCATCTCAAAATAATTATATTTTCCCGCTTTTATATCTCCATTTATAGATTTAGATCCTAAATGTTTTATGCCTTTAAAGTTTTCAGAGTAATAAACTTCACCGTGTTCTTGAAGTTTATCCACTTCATTTTTGAAAAATCTAAATATATAGTCGTCTCCCATTATAAGATGGAAGATACATTCTATTTCTTCAAATCCAAGACCTCTAAGCATAGATAGCATTTGTTGTTCTTTTTTTGTATCTCTATATATTATTTTCTCTATACAGTCTTCAAATATGTTAAATTCATAAATTCCATATTTAACCTTTAGAGTTAATGTAACAGCACTATTTTCTTTATCAAAATAAAATCTAAATTCAACCTCTTCATTAACTATTTTATTTTTAATATTTACAGATAATTTCACATTGTCTGATAGCATATGCATCTCTGGTATTAATTTAGTTAGTATCTTTTTCTCATCGCTTGCAGGAATAGTCACACTTTTTGTGTTATTAAACACACTTAAATATGGATTTATTTTATAACAAAACTCATAATTCGGTATAAATATAGAGCTTCCATAAAAAAATACATCCCCTTTATCTGTTAATGATTCCGGCATTCCCCCAGAACTTTTTAGAATGTATGTATCACGAATAAGCTTTAATTCTAAATCGATATTTGGTGCACCTAGTATTATATCTGTTTCAACAGGTCTATAAAAAAAGCCTTCATTTAGATATACTCTATGCTTTTGTATTCTTTCAAAAAATTCCCTAATTAAATATTTAGGAGGAATAATTGATTTACCTTCAATATTCTTATCTTGCCTTTTTGTAAATGAATTAGAATTTCCATCTATATCTTTTAATTGATCCATGAAATCAATTAATCGTCTATTTGCTACACTAATTTTTTGCTTTTTAATATCAAAAGTAAAATCTTTTCCGTACTTTACAGGAACTTTATTATGTATAGCTGTTAAAAACTGATTAATATCCTTTATTACATACAGCTTATTAGAGCTCATGCTTTTTGGACCTATTTTAAAATCTGCACTAATTTTATTACTCCAGTTTTGTCTGTTTACATATACATCTAATTTTAACTCTTCATTAGAATTAATATCAGATAATAACATATCTAATATTCCATTTTTAGCATTTGCAAATACATTTCCATCTTCCCTATCTATAAACCTTTCTTTAAGAGTACTATTTGTATCGAGCTCTCTTAAAAATTTATAAAAAATTGCTACTAAGTGTTTACAGCAGTAATTACTTTTAGCAAATTCATGTTTTTCATAATCTATACAAGTACAGTATGTAGAAATAATAGATTTATTTCTAAAATCCATTTCAATTTTAGTTGAATATTCATTAAAGAAATTTTCCGAAATAACCTTAGCATCTATATAAATCAAATCATCTTCCACAAATGAGTTAAAAGTTGATATTAAGTCATTATCTAGTATCCTTTTACCTTTAATACCATTTCTTCCTGTTGTATCCCTATTAAAACTTTCTAATAATATCTCTTTAATCATATTATTCCCCTTTTGTTCAAGGCGTATTGAAAAATAACAGACTAATATTGTAGTCTATTAAAAAAATCTGCCTAAGTTTTCTTATCCCTATATTATATCACAAAAAGAGAAACTCTGCTAAATCAGAGTTTCTCTTTTTATTATACTTTTTATTATGCATTATAAAAAGTATCTATATTACTTCTCCAATAAGGGAAAATGGTTGAGCTCTTATAATTTTTATTAAAACTAAATCGCCACTTTTTATATTTTCACCTTTAAAGTTTACAAGTTTACCGTTTCTAGTTCTACCAGTTAACATAGTTAAATCATTTTTACTACTACCCTCTATAAGTACTTCTACAGTTTGTCCTTCATATGTCTTGTTTTGTGAAATAACACCTTTATTAATTACATCTACTAATTTATTAAACCTTTCATGTTTTATATTATCAGCAACTTGATTTAACATTATATCAGCTGGTGTATTATTTCTTCTAGAATAAAGATAGGTAAATGCTAATGAATATTGTATTTCTTTAGCTAAGTTTAATGTATCTTCAAAATCTTCCTCTGTCTCACCTGGAAAGCCTATAATTAAATCAGTTGTAATTGTTACACCAGGTATTTCTTTTCTTATTTTCTTAATCAACTCTATATAATTTTCACGTGTATAATTCCTATTCATTTTCTTTAATATTCTATTTGACCCACTTTGAACTGGTAAATGTATTTGTTCACATACCTTATCACAATCTCTTATAGCTAAGATTACATCTTCAGTTAAATCCTTTGGGTGTGGTGTCATAAATCTAATTCTTTCTATTCCAGGTACTTCGTTAATTTTTCTAAGTAACATGGCAAAAGTTATTTCTTCATCTAAACCTTTTCCATAAGAATTAACATTCTGCCCAAGTAGAGTTATTTCCTTATACCCTTTTGAAATTAATTCCTCTATTTCTTTAACAATATCTTTTGGAGTTCTACTTCTTTCTCTCCCTCTAACATAAGGAACTACACAATATGTACAGAAGTTGTTGCAACCATACATAATAGTTACAAATGCCTTTACTTCACTTTTTCTATCTATTGGAATTCCCTCAACTATTTCAGTTTCTTTATTAAATATTTCTTTAACTTGTACCCCTTCTGTTTTTACTCTATTTAAATACTCTGGAAATTTAAATGCATTATGAGTACCGAATATTATATTAACAAAAGTAAAATTCTTTAAAATTTTATCGGCCATGCCGTCTTGCTGCATCATACATCCGCAAATTGCAATTATAAGATCTGGATTTTTTCTTTTTAATGCTTTTAAATGTCCAAGGTTTCCAAACACTTTAGTCTCTGCATTTTCTCTTACACAACAAGTATTATAAATTATTATTCCTGCTTCTTCCTTAACTTCTGTACTAGAATACCCTATTGTTTTTAACATACCAGAAAGTTTTTCAGAATCTTCTTCATTCATTTGACATCCATAGGTTTGAATAAAAAAGAGTTTATTTTTAACTTTTATCATATTATTATCCATAATATATTATTCCCCTTTAATTATAAATTCTCCTAAATATTATACCATAATTATCAATTTAAAATAAAGACTAGCTTAATTTCTATTTTTTAAATATTCTCTTATTGATCTATGTACAGACCTGGCTGCTGTTTTATTAATGAATTTTTCAGCAGTTGAACCTAAATAAGAATATAAGTTTTATGTTTATAAGCAACACGTAGGACCTAAATCACCAAAAGCTGACTTACCAGTACATATTGGTAATACATTACTTTTAAACTTATTTTGAAAACATAATTCATATATTTATTTTAAAGGAGGGTTTAGTGGTATTGTAGTGATTGCAATTCACTTTGCTATCAAAGATAAAATGTTCCAAATATACCTCGAAATGTTTATATTGATATTAAATTACTTATAATATATAATAAAAAAACAAATGAAACATAAAAAGGATGGGTAATATGAAAAAAATTGTAAAAATAATATTAATTATAATATTATTTTTTATCATTGCTATTTTAGGAAAGAAAGTATATTTTACAGGAAATCAAATTGAAAGAGAACAAATATTAGAAGCTACTGTATGGCAATTATCTGAAGGAGGTTATACTAAAGATGATATAAAAAGTATAAGTTCATGCTATAATCCGCTTAAAGGTGGAGTTCTTCCATATAGTGTATCAGTGATATTTTATAAGGATGAATCTGTAATGCAAATTTATATGTGGAGTGATAAAAGTAAAACTAAAGTCGTTAATTCAGGAAAAGGGTATTTATAGATTTTTTAATTTTCAAGGAGCTATGTCTTAATTATTCAGACATAGCTCCTTTTTATTTTACTAATAATTTTCAAATATTTTCTTTTATAGTTATATAATTATGATAGTGAAATTACTACCAGTTAAAACTTTTCACAATACTAAATCCATTATGTTTTACAGTAGCATCATCTACGAAATCATATGGAGATATTATTGATGGAATATTGTAACTAAGTGTATATGCAACTATGTTCAGATCCGCTTGTTTGAACTGTAAACCTGCTCCGTCATAACATTGCCAAACGAGTTTAGAACAATACATCTTGCTTGTTGAGGTAACTCCCGGAGTTATTGCGTAGTCAATATTTCTACCTGATCCCTCTAAAAAGTAATTTCGTCCATAGTAAGAAGCACCCAGTCCTGCCAAATAGTCGTTTGATCTAACTACTTTAGTTGGGGTATCGTCATATTTATGCTGATTTACAACGCTAAGGAATTTATCAATAGGATAGACTCTATTGATACATTCCTTAATTCTAGTAAAATCAACACTTTGAAGTGTCCCATATGATTTGTATCACAATACTAATTAATTTTAATAAGTATTTAATGTCTCCTACTTTAAAGGTCATTAGAGCTGTTAAAGTATTGAAAATACTACATCAAATTTACTTAGCGTTGTAAATCCGCATTTTGCTGACGCTACCCCTATAATACAAACAAAAAAACTCTAAGCTTATTTTACCTAGGAACCAGGATAAACCATGGAACCCAAATAAATTCTTAGAGTTTTGAAGTATCACTTCATCAGTGTTCTTTTCAGCATCAATTTCACTTAAACCAACATCTACATAATATTTTTTAAGATAGTGATAAAGTAACCATTTGTTACGTTCGTCATCACTATTAAACTCAAATTGTATTTTCACTTTACCACCTGTTTAATTAATTTATAGTATATTATATAACTTACTACCTCTTAACTTTAAAGTTATAGTATCACTTCTTTGTTTATCTACTAGTAAAGTGAGCTCTTCTTTACAATGCATACAAGCATCAAATGAATTTCTCGTCAAATTTATAATATCAAGAACTTCAATACCCTCTTCAATTTGCTTCATTATAACATACTTACAAAGACTCTCCCCCTCAGTTGTACCCAATTTTTCACCCATTAGTTTATATATTTCTGACGATTCTGGTTTACTCATATATTCACCCTTCTGTGTAATAAAAAATTGACTATATTCATTATCATTAGTCAATCTTCCATTTTTTCTTAAAATCGCCGACCTTAGCTCAGCATACTTCTTTAAATCATAAGCTAAGTTGTCCGGCAAATCCAAAGTAACTCCATTTATTGATATTTTATTTAATTCACTATCATAATCATTTTTTAAAATAGTTGGTATAACTATATTTTTTATTCCTGTGTACATTACCAATTTAATTATTACCGCTGAAATAAATAATCCAGCTATTTTTTTATGACTATTCTCTGTTTCATAATTGGAAACACTATATTTATTAATACTCTCATTACAAGCTTTCAGTAATGAACTAAACTCTTCTTCACCCATAATTTCTTTTAAGTCAGTTTGATTTAATTTCAATTCTTTACATTTATCATCTACTTGTTTGTTCAATTTCACTACTTCTATTTTACTATCAAAAATATTATTTTTGATTCCTTCATCTTTTCCGATATAAGCAAAGAATTGTTTAATTACAGAATAAAAATTATCAATAGTACATTTATATTTTACCCCGTATTTATGAACATAATATACTATACTCTTCAGTATCTTATCATCATCTATTCCTTTTAAAGTTTCTTTGTAATTCTGACTACTAACACCACACTCATTTTCAAGGAACTCTATAAAAACACTAAGTTTTCTCTGATAAGTTATTTTTGATTTATTATTAGTTTTATCAATAAAATCTTTTTTCAAACCATTTAGCACAATACATTTCACCTCTCTCAAATATTACCATTCGATAAAGAGGTTCTAAATCCTTTAATTAGCAGTTTAAATTTTGTCAATATACTCACAAAAGGGTTGCAAACCAAAAAGAGGGTGTATTAAGCGGATTAGGAGTGATTTGAACCTTCAACCCACAGGTTAACAGCCTGTCGCACTACAATTACGCTACTAATCCATATAAAAGAGAACCCTATTTCTAGAGTTCTTTTTTATATTTATTTATTTTATATTAACTCAACTAACTGATTTTTTAGATATTTTTTTACTAGTAGATTCATAAGTTACTTCTAATCTACTTATTTCACTAACTTTTATAGCAACATGGCTATTAATTGATCCTTTATCAATAAACATTTTTTTATGAAGTCCACTATCACCGTATTCATACGTTTCATAATTTTCTAATATTATGAAACTTTCTTCATACTTCCCTTTAAAATCAAATTTTATAAGTGCTCCATCATATACAATTTTCTCTTTATTCATATAAATTTTTACCCAAGTCCCCTTCTCATAATCTATAAGTTCACGGAAAACATTACTCGAATTATTTCTATTTATACCTAATTGTATCATTTTCTTACTCCAATACTCAGATTTTAGAAGTATAGAAACAAGATAACTTAATGTGATTGTTAAAATATATATGATTAATTGTACAGATTTCATTATCATACTAAAATTTGTTTTACAAAAATAATTAAATATGTTAAGTAAAAATATAGCTATAGAATTAATTATAAAGCTTAACATAATATATTCAAATATATTATTTTTAATTTCTCCCCCTTTTATATTAAATACATATCTATGTACTTGAATATAAATATATCCTGGAACAAAGTTAATAAAAATGTTTGGTAATACATCTATTATTGCTTGTATCTCATCAGCTTTTACCATGTTATTTATTTTTTTTACTATTTTCTGTAATAGTGCCCGGCCTTTTAGGTCTATCGTATGAAGGACTAGGTCCGCATTCAAGCCCAAAATCTAATGATCTCTTCTCAAGAGTACCATTATTTTGTATTTCTTTATTTTTATCACTCTTATTTATCATAATATATCCTCCATTGTAAATTTGATATATACTAATTTCGATATTATTCCTAAAATTCCTTTATTTTTCTTCATGTTTTTTAACTAAGTTATAAAATGTATTCTTTTTAAGTACTGTAAGCTCCATAGATTCAACAGCTGTAAGTTTTCTAAGATTCCAATCATCATATACTTCTTTCCAGTTGTCAGGGTATTAAATTTTATATCGGTATTTACTATGGGCATAGTCATATAAACTACTTAACAACCTTAAACTTTAAGCTATCCAAATCCTTTTGTAGTATTCTTTATTGCCAACATCCTTAGCGTCCTCTTTAACAGTACCAGGAGATCCAATAGCTTACTTATTAGATTGCAACTTAACGTTGGTCTGTTCTATTGTTAGCAAGCTCTATGATCTTCTTAACATAGTCACCTTATTGGTTAACTGGTTTCTCGCCGCCTTTCCTAGTTCACGTCTGCGCTCCTCTAGCTCAACCCTAACAAAGCCTAAATCCTTCCATACATAAAGAGTACTTATATTAACACCTTCGAGCATCATATCAATATTTCACTTTGTTCTTTACTTAGAATATTCATAGTTAATACCTCCTAGCACAAAAATAGACACCTTGTTAGGATAAAATGTACCCTTTGTCAAGGACAATTATCTTTCCCACTTTGAAATCATATACTTTTCCTCAAAGCCTGCCCATTTATATAATTCTCTTGCTTTTGTATTATTCTTATCTACTCTAATATATAGATGTTGCATAGCCTTTGCAGTTGAAAGAATAATTAATTTATTTAATAATAGCCTCCCATATCCTCTTCCCCTATAGGCTGCAATAATACCAAAATTAACTACTGTGTAGATATCTCTATTGAAAACTATTTGTCCATATCCAATTATAACATTATTAACTTCTATAAATATAGCAAGGTCATTAATATAATAATCTTGATTTAAATCACTATATACATCTTCAATAGTTAAAGGGATTCTACTATAATCTGAAAAGATATCATTTTGTATTTTACACCTAATCTCTTCATCTTCTCCTATTTTAAAGGTTCTAAATGTAATGATTTTACTAGTATTGTCTTTTCCATTTTCGTATTTTAATAAGTAACTATCCTTATTATAATTACTTATTTGTAATTTCATAAATACTGTTGGCCTAACCATTTTAAATCCAAGGTTTTGCAAAGTCTCTATATTTCTATTACTATCTACAGCTTCATATGATAGAAGACTATTATTAAAACTTTTTAATAATTTTTCATTTAATAAACTTAAATATCTATTATCAATATATAAAGCCCAAATTCTTATATTTATATCCATAGGCGTTTCATACCACATAAAACCAATAATATCATTATTATATGTAAATAATTTTAAAAACCTTTTAAATATAAATTTCACAACAAAATTTTGTTCATCATAAAGTTTGAAAAAATCTCTATCATAGTTCTCACTAAGTTTACTTTGAGAGTATACTTTTTTAAATTCATCTAAATTTTGTGAAGTTAATTTTTTTAATGATATCATAACATGTCCCCTTTTTAAGTATCTTTTTTTTATTATTATCCAGAAATTCAATGTTTTTATTTTCTAATATTAATTTCTATACAGTTAGTATAAATCTTCCATTTATTTTTAGTCAAGAAAAAAGTCATACATATAAAATTATATGCATGACTTTTCTTGTAAATTACTCTAATTTTTATATTATCTACTCAACATCCTTCATACTTAATCCAATTTTTCTATTTGCTTTATCTACAGTTAATATTTTTGCTTTTATTTCCTGTCCAACAAATAAAACATCTGATGGATTATTAACTCTATCATGACTTATCTTTGATATATGAACTAATCCGTCGATTCCAGGCTCAAGCTCTACAAAGGCCCCAAAATCATTAAGTCTAACAACCTTACCAAGAACTACAGATCCTTCTGGATATTTTTCTTCAACATTAGCCCATGGCTCTTGTAATAAAGCTTTAATACTTAGAGATAATTTTTTATTATCTCTATCCATATCAATTACCTTAACATCTACTATATCACCTTTTTTTAATACATCTTCAGGCGACTTAACATGGCTCCATGAAATTTGTGATAAATGAATTAATCCATCTACACCATTTACTTCAGCAAATGCGCCAAATTTCGTAAATCTTTTTATTTGAGCCTTTAAAATATCGTCGATACTTATATTATCCCAAATAGCATTTTCCTTAATAGTTTCCTTAGCCTCAATTATAATTCTTCTAGAAGCTATAATTTTAGATGGATTTTGTCTTGAAAAATCAATTAATTTCACCTCAAAAATTTCTCCTACAAACTCAATTTTACTATTTGTAAATTTACTATCTATTTGAGATGCTGGTATAAATATTCTTACGCCTTTATAATATGCTACTAAGCCCTTTTCCTTAGCTTCCTTAATAGTTAGATTAAATGTATCTTTATTATTAAATAAATTTTCTAATTCATTTAAAGCTATATCTTTTTCATACTCTAGTCTTGATAATACAACATTTCTATCTTCGTTTTGAAGTTTAATAACTTTCGCAGTAATACTATCTGAAACATGAAGCTCATTTATAGCTTCTTCTATACTTTTTAAAATTGTTAATTCACTAAATGGAATTACTCCATCTGATTTATATCCTACAAGTGAAACCACAACTTCGTCTTTACCAATAGATAAAATTTCCCCTTCAACTTCATCTCCGATACAGAATTTTCTATCTAACTCGTCCATTAATTTTAACTGATCTTCCATATTAAAATTCCCCTCCATAATATCTATAACTTCTTTTATTATCCAATCTGGCGTAGATGCACCAGCTGTAACTCCTATTTTGTTAAAGTTATTATTTTCAATAAATTCTTTTGTTAATTCATTGGAATTTTCAATGTGAATAGTATTTTCACAGTTATTTTTAGCTATTTCATAAAGTTTAGTAGTATTTGAACTATTCTTTCCACCAATAACAATCATAGTATCTACTAACTTAGATAGCTCATTTGCGCTTTTTTGCCTAACTTCGGTTGCTGAACATATTGTATTAAATGCTAATAGTTCCTTACAACTAGATGAAATATTCTTCAACGTTGTATCCCAGTTATCTTTTTTTTCTGTTGTTTGAGAAACAGCACAAATTTTATTTGGTATAGCTTCTTTAAAAGATCCATCAGTTGTTATAATAGCCTTATTATCACACCAACCATTAATGCCAACTACTTCTGGATGTTTATTATCACCAAGTATAACAATACTATATCCAAGATTTGAATATTTATTTACTTTTTTTTGAATATTAGTTACATACGGACACGTTGCATCAAAAACTTCAAATCCATAGTTTTCAAGAGTTTTCATTACATCCTTTGATACTCCGTGAGAGCGTACAACTATTACGTCACCCTTAACTAACTCATCTAGCTTATTAAATTCAATAGCATAAATATCATTTTCCTCTAGATGTCTTACTACATCATTATTATGAATAAGCGGTCCTAATGTATAGATTCTTTTATTAGCTTGTTTTTTTATTTTTAGAGCCTCTTCCACCGCCCTTTGGACTCCAAAACAAAAACCAGCACATTCTGCTAAAATTATATTTTTCATTTTTCTACTCCTACTCCTATATAAAAGATACTCGCCTATATATATTTATATATATTACAAATATTAAAATTAAGAATATATTTTATATATTTATTTTAAATTTTTTCTAATATATGAACATATTTTATCTGTAACTTCTTGAATATTTAATCCAGTAGTATCTATTTCAATAGCATCTTCTGCTTTTCTTAATGGATCAATTGCTCTATTACTATCTTCATAATCTCTTCTAATAATATCTTTTAATATATCATCATAATTAACATCTATTCCTCTTTCATCTAACTCCTTAAATCTTCTATCTGCTCTTTCTTCTGGAGTAGCCGTTAAGAAAAATTTGTACTTAGAGTCTTTTAAAACCACTGTTCCAATGTCTCTTCCATCCATAATTACATCAAATTTATTTGACATATCTCTTTGAAGCTTCACGAGTCTTTCTCTAACTTCCTTTATAGACGCAAAGCTAGAAACTACTGCACTTATTTCAGGCATAGTAAGTTTACTTTGAATATTTTCCCCATTTAATATTAAATCATCATTTTCGAACTTCATTTCCATATTATCTATAAGTGTACAAATCTTATTAGTTTCATTTATAGATATATTATTATCTTTACACTTTAGGGCTACTGTTCTATACATAGCTCCTGTGTTTATATACATTAAATCAAATTTCTTTGCAACTAATGTCGCTATTGTACTTTTACCTGCACCTGCCGGTCCATCTATTGCTACTGATATTCTCATCTTATTTCCACCTTTCAAATGTAGTTAGGGATCTTCAAAAAATAACTAGTCAGATTCTTCTTTATTTTATTTCAGTTCCCTTATTTATATAAATTATAAGTAAGTTCCTGCTAAGAATCCAGTTGCAAGAGCTATTTGAACACTATATCCACCTGTAAAAGCATCAACATCAATTAACTCTCCTGCAAATGACAAATTATTTATTAATTTAGATTTCATAGTTGAGGGATCTATTTCCTTTGTATCAACTCCACCTGCTGTAACAATAGCTTCGGCTAGGGGTCTCAATCCTTTAACATTCATATTAAAGTTTTTTAATAAATTTACTAAACATCTTCTTTCTTCTTTAGTAATTTCATTTATCATTTTATCTTTTGAAATCCCAGATAACTGTAACATTAATGGTATTATTTTTTGAGGTAAAAGATTGTCTAAAGCATTTTTAAAAGGTTTATTTAAAATCTTTTGAAAATCCTTTTGGATCCTTTTATCTAATTCTATTTCTGTTAATCCTGGCTTAAAATCTAACTTTATTTTATAAATTAACCCTTCATGAATAAATCTTGAAGCACTTAATATAAGAGGCCCAGATACCCCATAATTAGTAAATAATAATTCTCCAAGATTACTATATAAAGGCTTTTTAACACCTTCTTGTATAACTGAAAGCTCAACATTTTTAAGAGATAGTCCCATAATTTCTTTAACCCAAGGTTCATCTAATACAATAGGCACTAAAGTTGGTTTTAAAGTAATAATTTTATGTCCAAGTTTCTTTGCAAATTCTTGGCCTTCTCCTCTAGAACCTGTTAATGGATATGAGGCTCCACCTGTAGCCATTATAAAATAATCACCCTTTAAAATTTCGTTATTATTAATTTCAACTCCAATTATTTCATTTCCGTTATAAATAATATTTGTTACTTTATTCTTAAGTTTTACTTTTACATTAGCTTTAGAAAGCCCACTAGACAATCCTTTAATTATATCTGAACTTTTATCTGATTCTGGGAATACTCTTCCACCTCTTTCAATTTTTAGCTTTATTCCTTCATCTTCAAAGAACTTCATAGTATCTAAATTTGTGTATGTATATAAAGCACTGTATAGGAAATGTGGGTTACCTGGAATAAAATCAAAAAATTCTGATATATCTTTTGCATTTGTAACATTACATCTTCCTTTACCAGTTATGAATAGTTTTTTTCCAACACGTTCATTTCCATCTACTAAAACAACTTCATTTTCTTTTGCTGCTGTTATTGCTGCCATCATCCCAGCTGGTCCTGCACCAATTACAATTACTTTTTTCATATAGTGTATCCTCCTAATGGTAATTTGAATATACCTTTTAACATAATACCATTTTAGTAATGCTTATTCAATGTTGATATATATATTTTCATTATATTTCCAAGAGAAAAGTGGTTAGGAAATATAATTTCCTAACCACTAAATTATTCAACTAATCGTCACCGACATTTTTATTATTATATGAATATACATTATATTCTTTCCATATTTTTTCAAGATTTCCAAAAGTATCTGCTATATTTTCTTTTTCTCTCATTCCAACTGCAATTATAAGTGCATTTATCACTGATAATGGTGCTACTAATGAATCAACAAAAGAAGCCATATTACTTTGTGCAATAAGAGTATAATCGGTCTTAGCTGCTAGAGGTGATAATAAGCTATCTGTAATAGCTACAACTTCAGCCCCTCTATCTTTTGCAAAACCTAATGCATCTATTGTTCTAGCTGCATATCTTGGAAATCCAATTCCAATAACTAAGTCACCTTCAGAAACATTTATCATTTGTTCAAATATATCTGATATTCCATAACTTACAGTTCTAACATTTTTTAAAATAATATTTAAATAAAACCCTAAAAATTCTGCTAATGCTGTGGAACTTCTAAGACCAATTATATAAATTCTTTTTGCTTCAAATATTTTATTAACAACATCCTCGAATGTATTATAATTTATTTTTTCTAGTGTCGCTCTAATATTTTCCATATCAGCTTTTAAAACACCTTTAAGTGCATGGCCTTCCATTACATAGTCATTTGATAACTCTAACCTTTGAACCGTCGTAAGCTTATTTTTTATTAATTCCTGAAGCGCTTTTTGCAATTTTGGATATCCAGAGAAACCAAGCTCATTTGCAAATCTTACTACAGTCGATTCTGATACTCCTACAGAATTACCAAGTCTTGCTGCCGTCATAAAGGCTGCTTTATCATAATTTTTTAATATGTATTCAGCTATAAGTTTTTGTCCTTTACTCAATCTTGAAAATTTTAATTGAATTAATCTCATTAAATCTTTTGAGCTTTCTGTACGGTTATTATCCATCCGTTATCCCTTCTTTTCATCCAATATTCAGTCTAATTAATTTTATCATCTAATGAATATTATATCAATACTTCATTTTTTTGTTAAAAGTTTATTTTTTCTCTATAACTACAAGTAAAGGTGCTGCTTCTGCCCTATTTAAATAATTATGAGACATTACTCCGTATTTACTCTTAGGTAACTTAGATAAATAACTTAAAATGCAAGTTCCTTCAATTTGACCTTCAATATGTCCCTTGTAAATACATATTGTCATTATCCCACCAGATTTAAGCATTTCAAGCCCAATTTTAATACTTTGCAAGGATGTTATATGCATTGTTGTTATACCTTTGTCCCCTCCTGGCAAAAAGCCAAGATTATACATTATACAATCAACATCTTCTTTCACATAATCTTTAAATAAATGATGTGAATCATTTATTACTTCTACGTTATTTTTATTTTTATATTTATTACAGGCATCTTTTTGTATTTCAAATGAATATACCTTTTCAAAATTATCTGAAAGAAAATCTGTATCGAATCCATTTCCTAAAGTTCCATCTATTGCAACAACTCTATTTTCTAAGAAATTCTTTATAATAAAGTGAGATAAATTACTTATATCTGCAACATATCTAAACATATTAAATCTCCTTTTATAGTCCCTTAATATAACTTAATTCATTTTCAGTAAGTTCTCTAAACTCTCCTCTTTTTAAGTAACCAAGTTCTAACTCACCAACTGATATTCTTTTTAAAGTTAAAACAGGGACGTTAAGAGCTTCACACATTTTTCTTACTTGTCTATTTTTTCCCTCATGAATAGTTATTTCAACTGTAGATATTTTGGCATCATCAGAGAAACGTCTATCACGGCTTGGCTCAACACTTATTGTTCTTATAGTTGCAGGCGCCGTTACATACCCATCAATATTAATACCAGTTTTAAATTTTTGTATATCTTCTTCAGTAAAAGCTCCATCACAAACAGCTATGTATTTTTTATCAAGTTCTACTCTTGGATGAATTATTTTATTATAAATGTCTCCATCATTTGTTAGTATTATTAAGCCTGAACTATCATAATCAAGTCTTCCAATTGGATATATCCTTTCTTCAACCTTAACTATATCAAGAATAGTTCTTCTTCCCTTTTCATCTGAAAGAGAAGTTATGTATCCTTCTGGTTTATTTAATATTATATATCTTTTTCTTTCTTCAGGAGTTATTACCTTATTTTCATATTCAACTATGTCTCTATTTTCAAGTACCTTAACTCCAAGTTCCTTTATTATTTCTCCATTAACCTTAACTCTGCCAGCTAAAATTAATTCTTCACATTTTCTTCTAGATGCAATACCACATTTAGCCATATACTTTTGTAATCTTTCTTCCATTATTATCACTCCATCTCTTTAATTAACTATTATTATACTACTATTACATAAGCATTATTGCAACAAAGTTTTACATTACTTTGCTCTATTTTATTAATTTGTGATTAAATTCTTTCTAATACAAGTACTTTTAACTAGAGATTTCATTTGAAATCTCTTTATTTGGAGATTACTAATTTTTTTAGTGC
Organism: Clostridium gasigenes; assembly: GCF_017348895.1. NCBI lineage: Bacteria > Bacillati > Bacillota > Clostridia > Eubacteriales > Clostridiaceae > Clostridium > Clostridium gasigenes. The sequence continues at coordinate 3,227,798 of NZ_CP071376.1, read as the reverse complement.
AGGTATATTATTAGTAATATATCTTATTTTTTTCTAATATGTTACAATTATATAACTAATAAAAAAGGGGGATAATTATAAATATGTATGAAAATGAAAAAATGAGCTTTTTAAAAAAGTTTATAAATAGCACCTATAATTTTAAGTCTTACAATTACTTTATTTCAGAAAAACTCTCAAAGGCTGTTCTTTATTTATTACTATTGGCTTTTGTATCATCAGGCTTTATGGTTTTAAAGGAGGGATTTTCTTTTAACAAGGAATTTTCTAAAATGAAGACAATATTAAATGAAGAAATGCCCTCATTTACTTTAGATAATGATGAACTTATAATTGATTCTGAAATGCCTATTATTTATGAAGAGGATAATACTATTTTTGTTATTGATACTAGCAATGAATTAGATATTAAATCTCTTGACAAGTATAATAGTGGGATTTTTATAGGTAAAAATGAATTGATTTTTAAAGAAAATTCCACTAAGTTTACAACTATCAAATACTCATCATTAGAATTAAAAAACAGCTTAACTTCTGAATATGTTAATCGTATAGTAAATACCTTCGGTAATATATTTATAATAATTGGATTAGTATTAATATTTATATTTTTACTTATAGGTAAATTAATAAGTGTATTTGCAATAATGCCTTTAGCTGCTCTTATAATTGCATCTATATTGAATAAAAAACTATCTTACAGTAATCTTATAAAAATTAGTGCATATGCACTAACAGTTCCAATTTTACTTAAAACATTTTTAAAATTGGTTGGAATAACAATACCTGTGTTCTTTATACTTTATTATGGAATAGGTATTGTATATTTAATTTTTGCTCTTAAAAATATACATTTAGATGTTAATGAAAGTTTAGAACCTATAAATTAATCATTTTTTAAAAATAACAAATTATAATAAAAAACATACTATCATATTGATTTATTTTTTAGATACCTTATTGATAAAAGAGCTAGATTTAATGCTAAAATAGTGTTATATCTAGCTCTTTTTATTTGAATTTTATGTAGTAACAAATTCTCCTCCATTAATATGAATGGTTTCTCCTGTTATAAATGAAGCACCGTTACTAGCTAAAAACACATAAGCCTCTGCTAGTTCAACTGGTTGCCCTGGCCTTTTCATCGGTGTCTTTTGACCAAATTTAGCCACTTTTGCATTATCAAAAGATGAAGGGATTAAAGGTGTCCAGATTGGTCCTGGAGCTACTGCATTCACTCTAATACCTTTACTTGCAAGGTTTAGTGCAAGAGATCTTGTTAAAGTTGTTAACGCTCCCTTTGAAGCCGAATAATCTATTAAAGTTTCATGACCATTATATGCAGTTATTGAAGTTGTGTTTATAATAGAATCTCCATTATTTAAATGTGGCAGGGCTGCCTTTATAATATAAAATGCAGAAAAAACATTTGTTTTGAAAGTTCTTTCAAGTTGAGATTGTGTTATATCTGTAATATTTTGAGCTTCATGTTGTTCTGCGGCATTATTAACAATAATATTTATTTGTTTAAATCTTTTTATTACTTCTACTGCAACATAATCACAAAAGCTTTCATTTCCAATATCGCCTTTAATTAAAAAACACTCGCCTTTTTCATTTTCGATTAGTTTTTTTGTAATATTTGCATCTTCATCCTCATTTAAATATACAATTGCAACTTTAGCCCCTTCTTTAGCATAAGCTAAAGATACTGCTCTACCAATACCACTATCTCCACCTGTTATTATTGCAACTTTATCTTTTAACTTTCCAATTGGAAAGTTATAACCCTCTAGGTTATAAATAGGTTTTGGGTTCATTAAATTTTCACATCCAGGTTGCTTATCTTGATGTTGAGGCGGTAAATTTTTAGGGAAATTTGAATCTATATTCATTATATCCTCTCCTTACTTTATTAGTATTTATACTACTTCTTATTTTTATTCAAGTTTTACGAATTTAACATGATAAACTTGGTTTTAGTGAAAATTCCTTACTTTCAAAAAAGACTTAAGACTTTATAAAAAAATGGTATAATAAATCTATAAAAATAAAAAAATTAAACTAATGAGGTGAAAAAATGCATTTAAAAGAAATACTTACGGCAAGAGAGGCTATTAGAGATATCATAACTAAGACTCCATTATTATATAGCAATATATTTTCTAATGTATGTGATAATAATGTATATCTAAAGTGTGAAAATCTTCAGTTAACAGGCGCTTACAAACTTAGAGGAGCACTAAATAAAATACTTTCTCTAACGAACGAAGAAAAATCTAAAGGCGTAGTTTGTTCTTCCGCTGGAAATCATGCTCAAGGAGTTGCCTATGCATCTTCTCTATGTAATGTTAACGCAACTATTGTTATGCCAACTACTACTCCTTATTTAAAGGTAGAGTCTACTAAAAATTATGGTGGAAATGTTATTCTTCATGGACTTTGTTATGATGATGCCTATAATGAAGCAAAAAAAATTGAAAATAAAAAAGGTTCTGTTTTTATTCATCCATTTAATGATATTGATGTTATTTATGGTCAAGGTACTATTGCTCTTGAAATATTTGAAGATCTTAAAGATGTAGATGTTATTATTTGTCCAATTGGTGGTGGTGGTTTAATAAGTGGAATATCTCTAGCCGCAAAAGAAATCAATCCAAATATAAAAATTATAGGAGTTCAAGCAGAAGGTGCTGATGCAATGGTAAAGAGTTTTAAAAAAGATAAATTAACATCTATTGAAACTGTGAATACAATTGCTGATGGAATTGCAGTTAAGACACCTGGTGATTTAACTTTTAATATAATTCGTGAATATGTAGATGATATTGTTACTGTTTCAGATGATGAAATCGTTGAAGCTTTTTTAACTTTAAGTGAAAAACATAAGTTGATTGCAGAAGCATCAGGAGCTACATCACTTGCTGCTTTAAAAAAATTAGACTTTAAAAATAAAAATGTTGTTTCAGTTATCAGTGGTGGTAATATCGATATGTTAACTATATCGTCTTTAATAAATAATGGACTTGTTTCAAGGGGCCGACTTTTCTGCTTTACAGTAGAGTTACCTAATACTCCTGGTCAAATTCTTCAAATTTCAAAAATACTTTCAGATGTAAATGCAAACGTTGTAAGACTTGAACATAATCAATTTAAGGCAAGAAACACGCTTAGAAATGTTCTTCTAGAAGTTACTGTTGAAACTAATGGACATGAACATATTGAAATAGTTAAAAAAGCTTTTATTGATAATAAATTCAATATAAATCAAATGTATTAATATGAGAAAACAGAGTACTATATATAATTATATTACTCTGTTTTATTATTAGTCATTTTCAAAAAATATAAATACCGCCTTGACTTCTTATTTCCCCCAGTCACCTTATTTCACATAGCTTAAGAATTCTTCCTCATTTAACAAATCTATTCCTTGTCCAAATTCATTAAGTTGCTTAGCTCTTTTTAATTTTGTACTCATATTAGTATAACTAATATCATGAACATTTTTTACAGCTGTTATTAATATATTAGTTTTTTTGGTTACTGAACTTCCTGTGCTTCCTCCATTTTGTTTTACAAACTGCATAGCATCTAATCTCGACATAGAGGATAGCCCTCCAGTAAAAACAACTATTTTGTCTCTGAAAAAATCAGTAGTATTTATTAAAGTTTTATTATTACACACATTCTTATTTACTCTTGTGGAAATTATTGATGTGCCTTGTAATTTACCCGCCGAAGTGTAATCATTGTTATGTATTTTACCTATTTTAAAACAAACTAATTTTGATAATTCCTTTATATCCTCAACTTTTAGTTCCTTTATTATTTCTAATACTATATTTGCAGATGCAGATGCATCTGCACTTGCATTATGATGATTAAACTTATATCCTAAATGATTATTAATAGTATTTAACTTAGAATTCTCTAAATAGGAATAAAAATTTCTAGATATTATCATTGAACAAAAATAATCTAAAGTTGGATAAGGAATGTTATAACTATCTAATGTTTTTCTTAATACACTCATATCAAAAGAAGCATTATGTGCAACTACAAGCTTCCCGTCTAAGTAAGGCTTAATTTCACTCCAAAGCTCCAAAAATGTTTTTTCATTTTCAACATCTTCTTCTTTAATCCCATGTATCCATATATTAATTGGCTCAAACCTCATCTCACAAGGCTTAATTAACCAATATCTTTCTTCTATAATTTTATTATCTTCAACTACTGTAATTCCAATTGAACAAGCACTATTCCTTTTTTCATTAGCAGTTTCGAAATCAATTGCAACAAAATTCATTTTTCACCATTACCTTCATTAATGAATCTTCAAAAAACAACAACCCAATATATATGACTTGTCATTTTTTTAGAATTCCTAATCATATTTCTAATTTAAATCCATTATCTTTTAACCATAACTTATACAATTCGTAATCTGGCATTACAGATTTTACTCTATTCCAAAAGTTGTTTGAATGATCTTTAAAATCCATATGACACATTTCATGTACTACTATATAATCAATTACATCTATAGGTGCCATAGATATTCTCCAATTAAAAAGAATTCTATTGTCATATGTACAACTTGCCCATCTTCTCTTTTGTTGTTTTACTTTTAACTCCTTAGGAGAAACAGCAAAGAATTTTGTATAATTAGAAACTCTTTCAATTACCACTTCTAAGGTTTTCTGTCTATACCATAGTTCTAATATAGACTTAACTGTATCACTGTCTATTTGTTTATATGAAATTTGAATAATATTATCTTTAATCACTACTTTAGGTTTCTTTATATCTTCATTGCATTCTATATTTAAAATATATTCATTCCCTAAGTATAGATATGTTTCTCCATTTATATATTTATTAACTCTTCTCACAGAGCCTCTTTCTATTAGTTCATCTTGTTTTTTACAAATCCAATTAGCTTTTTTTCCAACTACATCTAAAATGTTTTTAAGTTTTAATTTAATAGGGGCACAAATACGTACTTTCCCTTCTAAATTAACTTCTATAGACATTGTTTTTCTTTTTCTATAAACTACTTCAAATTCAATTACTCGCCCTTTATGTATATGCTTTAATTTTAAAGTCTCTGTATTCAATTTCTTTCAACTCCCTTAACTGAGTCATTGACTTTTATTGTAGTATTTATATTTTTAAAATACCATTCTGTACTCCATTCTCCATATCTTTTAAATTCCCAAAATAAGTTGTTTAAAACAGCTTCATTTTTAATTGAAGAGGGTATATCCTTGCTTTTTACTCTTAAATTATTTAGTAAAGTTCTTAAGTTATTCATCTTCCAAATTTTATAATCATTATCCATATAACTTAAAAGTTCTTCTGATTTTACATTTTCTATCCTTGGCCCACTTAGATCTTTTTCAAGTTTTCTTAATGTAATATTATTAGTTCCTCCATCTAAAATTATAAAATATCCATAGTCTAAAGTGCTTCTTATAAGCCTTCCATAACTTTGTTTTACTTTAATGCATAGCTGGGGATAGTTAACTTCATAGTATTTCTTATGTTCATAAGTTGTTATAGCTTTTACAAGAGGGTTTTCTACATTTTGATTTGGTAACTTGTCAATAATTACACAAGTCAGAGCATCCCCTGGCAAATCAATCCCTTCAAAAAAACCTTTAGTTCCAAGCATTATAATTTGTCTGTTTTTATCTCTTAAATATTTTAGAGCTTTTTTATTTGTATGTAGCTCTATAGTAGTTCCTTTAGTTAGAATTGATAATTCTTCTAAAGTTTGTTCTCTTCTACTATTATTATTAAAAAGAACAAGCATATGACCATTTAATTTTTTAGCAGTTTCAAATATAAAACCAGAAATATTTTTTATATAATTCACACTATTATAACTTCCCAAATCCTTTAAAGTGAATATTCTTGTTTGCTCTTTCAAATTAAATACTGCTGGTATTTTATATTCATTTGCACTTTCCTGACCTAAATGTTTCTTTATATTATTAAAAGAATTATCTATTCTTAAAGTTGCCGAAAGAAATGTTGTACTTTTAACATCACTTAATATTCTATCATTGACTAACTCTCCAACTTTTAGTGGTGTATTAGTAATTTTAAAATAATTAAACTCCTTATGTACTTCTAAAATTTTAGCATACTCATTGGATTGTGTAATAAAGGTGTCAATTACATCAAACTGCATTTTAAGCTTCATTATATAATTAAGGAGCTTTCTATAGTCTTTATCTCCATGAGGGTCCTCATCACTTACTATGTTGCTTATATATGTGTCTAGGAGTTTATACAAACTATATATACTAACTTTCAAGTTACTTAAATGCTCCCGTACACTTTCCATAGATAATTTATATTCTTCTCTTGAATTAAAAAACTCAGTTGTAAAGTTATATTCCTTATTTTGAAGATTCATATTTCTAAATTCATTAATTATATTTAAAATATTATATTCTATATCATCTCTTCTAATTTTAATATCACTTATTTCAATTGATTCTCTATATCCAAAATTAGCATTTAATCGTCTTAATATAAAATAAATACTTGGATTTCCATTTTCAATTTCATCTAGTAAATCTAAAAACTCCTTAGAATTAAATTCTTCTGAAAAAAAATCATAAGCTTTTTCCATTAAATTATGAGCTTCATCTATAATTAAATGATAAATTTTCTTTTTTTCGCCATAGGGCCAATTAGCTAAAAGTGAATGGTTAATTACTGTTATATTATCAAGAGGTAATTCATTATATCTATTCTTTAAATAGCACTCTCTAATACATTTATCTAAATTACAATTTTCACTTTCACAACATATATGCTTTATATATTTATCAAGTTCAAAATGCTTATAAGCCCAAAAGCTTATATTTTCAATATCTCCATATTTACCACCAGTAATTAGCCTTTTAATAAATAATTCTACAAGTGGACCATTTATATCAACCTCAAATTCTTTATAGTCACTAACTCTTTCTGTACATAAATAATTACTTTTACCTTTAATTGCACCAAAGTTAATTTTTTTGTATAAAGATAATTTTTTTAATATGTTTGGAATATCTTTTTCTATTAATTGATTTTGAAGTTCTTTTGTATCTGTAGATATTATTACACTACTTTCTTCAATGTTTCTTTCTAGTTTATTTAAGTAAGTGCTTATAGCAACTATTAATACATAAGCAAATGTTTTACCGCTACCTGTTGGAGCTTCTATAAATATTCTCTCTTTATTTTCAATTGTTTGTCGTATTTTAGCTGAAATATTCTTTTGTTCCTCTCTATACTCGTAGCTAAAATCTCCTTCATTATCCCATATTTCAGAATTTTTTAGTAAATCCTCATATTCATTGTAGTCAATATCCATTCTTTTCAAATGAATATTTTCTTCTTTATTATCTTTGTAATAAACATATATATATTCATCATTATTAAACATAATTGGTTTTAGCAAGTAATTAGTCCAATTCCACTTTTTAAGAAGGCTATTACCTTTAATAATTGTTTTATAAATAGGCTCTAGAGCCCCTAAAATCTCTTCTTTAGTCCATAACCTGCATAAAAAAGAATTTACCACTAGAATTGTATCAAGAGAATCTTGAAGCCCTCTATGCATTTGATTTTTATTTAGTGTTGTTACATCATTTAAAAGTGATTGCAAATTATATTCTTTTCTCCACGGTTCTAAAATAGCTGCCATTTCCATTAAATCTAGCACTTCATTTTTCACTTCTATAATGTGATATTCAAAAAAACTTTTAACATATTCTCCATTAGAACAAATTAAAGGCAAGCCTTCCAAAAATCCCAATAGTTCACTTTTAACATATTCAATATTTCTAGCACTTAATAGGTCTTCCTCTCTTAAATCTATACAGAGGTCATAAATGGAAAGGGGGATTCTCCCCTTTGGCTTTATGAAAATATTAAGAGTTGTTACAATAGAGTCTTTAATCTTTACTGCACCTATTTCAATTATTTCAGAAGTTTTTTCATCTAGTCCTGTTGTTTCAATATTTAAATATATTACATTATCCAATATACTTTTCACTTCTGTTTGCATATATTCCCCCTATAGTATAATCGTCAACTTAATAAATCTAATAACTCTTCTTGGGTTAAGCTTTTCAAAAAACTACCATTTTCGAGTTCGCCATTTATTACTTTATTTATAAGTTCCTTTTTACTATCTTGCATAGCTAATACCTTTTCTTCAATGGTACCTCTTGCTATAAGTTTTATAACTTCTACTACATTTTTTTGACCAAATCTATGTGCTCTATCTGTTGCTTGATCTTCGATAGCGGGGTTCCACCATGGATCAAAATGTATTACTACATCTGCACTAGTTAAATTAAGACCTGTTCCACCAGCTTTAAGTGAAATTAAGAAAATGTTTTTACTTTTACTATTGTTAAACTCATTAACCATTTTTATTCGATCACTAGCTTTTGTTGAACCATCTAAATAACTATAGTTAATAGAACTTTGATCTAAAAGTTTTGATATATTCTTAAGCACTGTTGTAAACTGTGAAAATAGCAATATTTTATGACCTTCCTGGATATTTTGATCTATTAAATCTATTGCTACATCTATTTTAGAACTTCCACCAGTATAATTATCCAGTAAAATAGTTGGATCTAAACATAATTGTCTAAGTTTCGTAAGATAGGAAAACACTGTTATTTTATTATCTATAAACTCTTTATTTTCCATTTTACTTTTAACATCTTTTACAAATGTGCTGTAAGCAGTTTTCTGTTCTTTAGTCATTTCTACAAAAAACTTCTTCTCTATTTTTTCTGGAAGCTCAGTCATAACATCCTTTTTTAATCTTCTTATCATAAAAGGTTGAATAAATTTTTTTAAATCGTTAAAACTACCATCTCTATTATTTAAGAACTTTTCTTGAAATCTACTTTTATTATAAAGATATCCTGGAATAGCAAAATCAAATATAGACCATAAGTCCATAAGATTATTTTCTATAGGAGTACCTGTTAATGCAAATTTAACTTTTGCTTTAATCGCTTTAACTGCTTCACTACTTTGAGCTAAAGGATTTTTTATATTTTGAGCTTCATCTATAATACAGTAATCGAAATTTCTATCTTCATAATCTGTAAAATCATTTCTTAAAGTTCCATATGTTGTTAAAATAACATCATAATCATCTATATTTTCAATTTGAATTGCTCTTTCAGCTTTGCTACCATATATTGTTATAACCTTCATTGTAGGTGCAAAGTTATCAAATTCATTTTTCCAATTATATATTAAAGATGTTGGTGTAACAATAAGCGTTTTACTTCCTTTTTCTGATAATAAAAACGCGATAGTTTGGATAGTTTTACCAAGCCCCATTTCATCAGCAAGTACTCCACCAAAACCTAAATGACTTATTGTTTTAAACCATTTAAAACCTGTAATCTGATATTCTCTAAGAGTCGCTTTAAGCTCAAGTGGTACCTTATAGTCTATATTATCTAGCGTCTTTATTTTATCTGCAATATTTTGAACATTTTCTTTTCCTTTTATAAAATTAAGGCCTTTATCATCTATTGCCTCATTTAAAAATATAGCTTTATTTTTATGGAATTTTATACTTTTACTATTAACCTTCCCATCACCACTAATATTATCCAGTAGATTTATGAATTCTAAAGTTTTTTCCTCTTCTAAATCAATGAAGCTATTATTTTTCAACTTATAAAATCTGCGTTTATTTCTAAAAGCTTTTAGTATACTGTTAAATTCATCTTCTTCAATATCACCAATTTCAAAATTAAATTCTAAATACCCCTCTTTTGTTTCAGTTATATTTCCTTGTATAGATTGAGATTTATATATTCTTTGTTCTTTAAATCTATCTGAATAATAAATTTCACCAATATCCTTAAGGTTTAAAGCTCCTTCATTTAAAAAATTATATAGGTCATTATCATCTCCAGCAAACATAAACTTACTTCCCTCTTTAAAGAATTTAAAATCCTCTAAGGCTTTTTCTACTTTACGTTCTTGTTTAATATCCCTAATTATAAATTTTCCTTTTTCTAAAGCTCTATTTAAATCAAGTTTATCTTCACCATATTTAAATTTAATATCACACCAGATTTTATCTCTATTTCTATCAAAATAAAACTCTGCCATTAAACCAGTTTTTATTATTGATTTCTTAAGGCTATTATCTAATGATATTTCATTTGTTATACATTCAAGTTGAGGTAAGACTTTATTAAATACTTCATTAGCTTTATCCTTTTTAAATTCGATTTCTTTACTTTCTTTTAAAAAATCATAGAACAGTTTAAATGCTTTAAACTGTTCTCTTGATGGTAAATATATATTATTATTATATAAAAACACATCACCTTTTAAGTTTAAGGGTGTCGGAATATCATTTTCAGTTTTTAAAATTATCCCTTCATCCTTTTTTTCTAGGTTAAAACATAAAGGTATATCTTCATTAATTATCTTAACTGGTGAATCTTTTAATAAAGATTCAGTCTTTTCATCATAAATAAACCTTATCTCCTTATGCTTTATACAATTTAAAAATCTCTTTAAAGCATCGGGTAATATCATTAAAGATTTACCATTTACAACTCTATATATTGTTCCAGAAATAGAATTTCCTCTTAAAGATTCATTAATAGAAACATATTCTTCAATAAAATCTATTACATTTTCATCTTCCTTTGAAAAATAATATTTATTTGGATTATAATTAAATTCTTGACCATATTTTAATTCTGTTTCAAATTTTTTAGCATTTATAAATGCTTCTAAATTTTTCAAAACATATAATTTATTTGATCCTATTTTAAATTCGGCTTCATAATACTCTCTTCTATAACTATTAACTCTAGTTAAGCTTACTTCTAATTTAATTCTTTCTTTATCTTTTAGATTATTATCTATACAATTTATTAACATTTCACTTGCTTCTATTATTGCCGTTGCATCTATATTTTCACTATTAGCCCCTTTATTCCTAGAATCAATAATATTATGATATCTTTTAAAAACTGCTACTATATGTTTACATAAATATATATCTTTATTTTTTGAAACTCTATAAAAATCATCACATTCACATTGTGTATCAGTAATCATTAAACAATTTAAATCTATTTCTAATAGAGTATTAAATATTTCATTGTTATACTCTGACTGTACAGTCCCAAACAAATCTAAAAGACCACCGTGAATGTCTGTCGACACTTCTTTAACTAATCCTCTTCTAAAATATCTTTCTCCATTAGTTAAGGTAAGTCCTGAAGTATTATTAAGAACAATATTCTCTAAATCTTCTATAATCACGTATTTCACCTCGAATATATTATATACAACTATATTTTTAAACACAACTTTTAAACAATAACATTATTAATTAAATTTTCAAGTTATATATTAATTAACTAATTAATATACTCTAATTATAGGATAAATTCCTATTTATATACTTTTAATAAAGGGTGTGATATTTTGGCTGCTATAAAATTAAATTTTTTAGCCAATAGAGAATTACAAACAAAAAAAGATATGAGAGATGATCCAATAATTGATACTAAGGTTATTGAATATATTATCAATGAATTCCCAACCCCTACTAAAGATATAAGGCAAGCATTAGTAAACCTTCAAGTTACTCTAGAAAAATCAATTGATTTTATTGAGGATAAATCAAGTGAAATCATTAAAATTAATAGAGATTTTGAACTAAGTAACAAGTATAGAGAAACTTGTGTAAGATTACATGAAATCAGTACAAGTTTAAATGAATATGTTAAATGGATGGATGTTATTGGTGATAAAGCATCTCTTATAGAAAATGATAAAATTAAAGAAAGTAATTTAGATATATATAAACCTATTTATAATGATTTTACAGGTCTAACGCCAGTTAGGATTTCACTTAACAATTTTTCTGTAGATGTTGAAAATTGGGATGACTTAATAATGAAAACTGCATCTATGTTAACTAAAAATTATAAAGATAATAAAGAATCTGAAATGATTTTTCCTGAGCACAATACTATTGTACTAAAAAAATCTCATGAAAATGAATTAAGAGATACTGTAATTGAAATGTTATTAGAGTATAAAATTAGTTTAAATGATTATAAAATACAAGTTCAGTGATTTATAAATATATTTAAGACACTTTAAAAATAAATACAAGATAAAAGTCTTATAATACTTTTATCTTGTATTTATAATTATACTATGTTTAATGAATTTATGTCTAAGCTGTATGTAACATCTTTTCTCTCTACTATAACTTTAATTTTTTCTTTTATATCTTCATCATTTAATACCTTATCTAAAAGTTCTTTAGTAGGATTTATAGCATATGGTATTCCCACGGATTTAAACATTGTGAAATCGCCTGATGTATCTCCATAAGCAAAACTTTTATCTAAATCTATATTGTATTTACAAGTCATTTCTAGTATAGCCTTCTCTTTACTTTCAGAATCCCACATTGGAATTATGTCTCCATTATACATGTTATTTTCATCAGATTTATAAATTGTACCCCTATAATCGTCCATATTATATTTATTAGCCATTTCGCTAACTAATTCTATAGGTGATCCCGATATGGCAATAACTATATGTCCTTGTTCCTTATGCCACTTTATTCTTTCACGAGTAAATGTATATACTCTATCTCCCTTTTGTTCTATAACCTTTTTAGCTATGTAATCTATATGATATTTATTAATACCTTTTATAGCCTCTATATAAATATCAACCATTTTTAAAAGGTATGTATCATAATCGCCTTGTCTTTTATCCCAATTTATAAAAGCAGGTTTTACTTCTCTATACCACTTTTTTTCATCTAATAATTCATACTTAATTATTTTTTTAAAAACTTCTGTAATTAACCCTTCTCTATATATTGTTCCATCAATATCAAAGAACGCTGCAATTTTTTTCATATGTTTTCCTCCCAAATTTATTTATGTTTGTATTATATCACTTTTTGAAGATTCCCAAAGTAAAATCCCATGTTATCAACTTCTATTATTATACCTTAATTTCTATATAACACCCTATAAAATTATATAGAATTTAAGATATAATAAAAAAAACATATACATTATACTAAAGTAGACTATATAATATACTATTATATAAGGAATTTTGAGATTAGTTATCTTTTTTCAATTCCTAGTAAGGAGATTGATTATTATGCAAACTTTAATACTTTTATATTTATCCATAATTAATTTAGTCGGATTTTTACTTATGTTAGTGGATAAAAGACGGGCTATTAAACACGAATGGAGAATTAGTGAGTTGAATTTATTTATTGTATCTATTATTGGAGGTTCTATTGGTTCCTATTTAGGAATGCATTGCTTTAGACATAAAACAAAAAGCCTAAAGTTTACCTTAGGTATCCCTATAATAATACTTATACAAGGTTATTTAGCTATTATACTTTAATAATAGCTAATGGATCTTCAAATAAATAACTAATAATATTCTGGTCTATTTTTGTTCATTTATTAATATTAACTCCTTTAAAAATACTTCGAACATTACTCCTTCATTTGGGTCTGTATCAAATTGTGAAGTGTATTTTATAGCATTGTATATAAATTTGCTTGCCTTTTCTATAGTAACTTTAAAATCAAATCCTCTAACAAGCATTCCGCAAACTATTGATGAGAAAATATCTCCAGTTCCACAATAATACTTTTTAATATATTTATTTTTTATTATAAAAATTTCATTTTTTTCTTTTTCATAAGCTAAATTACACACTTCGTTATCTATTATTATTCCCGTAATAATAACTTTACTTGGTCCCATATTTGAAATTTTTTTTGCTAACTTTTCTAAAAACCCTAAATTGATTTGTTTTTCATTATACACTTCTCCAGTTAATATAAAACTCTCAGTAACATTTGGAGTTACTATATCTGCATAACTAACTAACTCCTTAATTCTATTACATAGATTACTTGTATACGTATCGTAAATAACTCCATTATCACCCATTACAGGATCAACCATAATTAAAGCTTTGTTATTTGACTTAAAGAAATCAATTACTATATCTATTTGTGCTTCTGATCCTAGGAATCCGCTATAAATACAATCAAATCCAATATTCATTTTAGTCCAAACATTTTTATAATTGCTCATTTCTTTAGTTAAATCAAAAAATGAAAATTCTGGATAGTTTGTTTGACAAGATAAAATTGCTGTTGGAAAGGGACAACACTGTACCCCAAGAGTAGATATTATAGGCAATGCAACTGTTAAAGAACTTCTTCCTATTCCCGACATATCTTGTATTGTTGCTACTTTTTTTATCTTTTCAATCAACTTTATCACCTACTACTTCTATTTTCACTAATTATACCATACATTATATTTTCATCAAATTGTATGTATACATTATTTCACTTTATAAAATAACTATATACATTGAAGGACTTTTTTCAATTTCTACATCTAATTTGTATATAATTGTATTTAGAGTTATACTATTTTTATATAAAAGGAGGACTATTTTTTATGAAAGATTTAAAAATTTTATTATACTTAGACTTTTTAAAGATAAAAAATGGATTACTTGATGCTATTCATAACCCATTAATATTTCTAAAAAGATTTGGACCTGCTATATTTTTCTTAGTATTTTTTTTAATATTTTCAGGAAATTATAGCAACACAGATAATTTGAGCAATATAACCTTCACTATTTCTAATATAGTTTACACACAAGTTCTAGGTGGAATAGCTATATTTGCCTCAATATTAATTTTAGGAGTTTTCTCCTTTTACTTATGTGATTATACCCCTAAAAATTTTACACTTTCAGATATTCAATATTTATTTCCTTCTCCATTAAATAATAAAATTATACTATTCTATTCCATGGTAAAAAGTGCTATAAAGGGAGTCGGAATGTTTTTTTTATCGATAATATTTTTAATAGTTATACTAGTTTCAAAAACTAATATTTCGCTAGTTGGACTTATTCCAGTTGCTATAGGTTTCTTTTTTATTTTATTATTCTTTATATCTTTATCATATTTATTATTCGCAATAAAAGTAAAGACTGGACTTGAGAAAGAACTAAAACTTATTTCACGTATTTTTACTGGATTATTATTTATATTAATTTCATACTATATTTACAAATTATATACTTATGGATTTGATATATCATTATTTTTAAAAGATATTGGTTCTAGCTATTTAATATCTATTCCTATAATAAGCTCAATATCTAAATTTTCATCATTAATATTAATGCAGACATTAGTACCCCCAATTTTAGATTTGATATTCTTACTGAGTTTAATTATATTAAACTCCTATATATTTACCATATTAAATGTAGACTATTATGAAGACATAGCAAATAGTGTTGCAGATCTTAATGAAAAAATAAAAGTAGCTAAAGCCTCAAGAGGTTTTAATTATAATACTCAGGTTGAAAATAAAATAAAAAAAGTTAATATAGGCATATCATCAAAAGAGAGAACTGGTGTAATGGCTTTATATTGGAAATGTTCTGTAGCACGTAAAAGAAGACAGACCTCTATAAAAAAGTATCTTGTATTCGCATTAAATATTGCTATTTCTATAGGGGGTGCTTATGCTACTTTAAAAGGATATCAATTAATAGCATTAGTATCTATTAGCGTTTCAACACTTTATGGGGTATTAATATTTACAGCTGCTTCGGAACTACCAAGAGAGTTAAAAAATTTATATATTTACTTAATACCCGGTAGTCCTATTGCTAAAATTTTTGCTACACTTTTAGATGAGATACTATTACTAGTAATTAGAATTACTATAATGTTTGTACCATCTATAGTATTAAGACATGAATATTTAATTTTAGGTATAGGAATTTATATAATAACTATATTAACAACATTTGTTCTTAGAATGCAAAATTTAGTCATGATATTACTATTACCCCGAGAAGAAGATGTAGGACCTGGAATGCTTTCAATATTATTTTCAATGATTATTGTTATGGTTCCTGTAGGCATTACTGTATTAACATATTCAATTACTACAAATCCTTATATAGCTTTTGGAGCATTAACCATTGTTATAAGTATTTACTTTGGTTTATTAATGCTACTATGTAATACATTATTTAATAAAATAGAATATTAAAGAGGAGAAATTATGTTAGAAATTAAAAATCTAGTTAAATCATTTAAAAAAGTAAAGGCTATTGATAATATATCATTTTCCTTAAATAAAGGAGAAATTGCAATTTTATGTGGTCCTAACGGTGCTGGTAAAACTACAACTTTGAAATGCGTACTTTCTCTACTAAAAAAAGATAGTGGTGAAATACTTATTAACGACATACCTTCTAGTGATAGAAGTGTTCGAGAAACTTTAGCATACATCCCCGAAACCCCTGACCTTTATCCGCTTCTTACAATTTGGGAACACTTTAAATTTATAGCTTTAGCATATAATATAAAGGATTGGACCTCTAAAGCTGAAGAATATATAGAAGCTTTTAATTTAGTTGATAAAAAAGATACATTAGCAAAAGAACTTTCTAAAGGTATGAAACAAAAGGTATCTATTATAATGGCACTTATTCATAATCCTGATATTTTCTTTATTGATGAACCTTTTGTTGGATTAGATCCTCAAGGAATTAAAGAATTTAGAGAAATGATGCTTAAATTAAAGAATCTCGGTAAGACAATACTAGTTAGTACTCATGTTCTTGCGTCTATGGATGAAATAAGTGATACAATGATAATTATGAAGGAAGGAAAAATATTAGAGTTTGGAAATAAATACTCTTTACGTGAAAAATATAAAGAGAGTGGATCTATAGAAGATCTATTCTTTAAAGTTATTGATGTTAACCAACTTTAATTAATTTAAATATGAAGTTAGAGTCATTTATTTAACTTCATATTTCCTATTTTTCTTAGATTATTTATTTTTATTTTGTGTTTTGAGGTTGCTTTTATATAAAAAAAACTAGATTCGTATATTATTTTATTAACAGAATAGATTTTTATATAATACTACAATTAAATTACTAAAAATATTAAATCTATTTTTAGTAATTTATTTTTCATAAAAAAAAGAAATAATAGTGAACTATTATTTCTTTTTTTATCTTATTTACTATAGTATTATTAATAGGATCAACTTTAAAATATTCACTTTATAATGCGTGATATTAGAAAAATAAAAGATAATCATTGCTATAATTCCATTTAATATAAATTTAGTAAGTTATTTCGTTATTTTTATCAAATCTATTTTTAATACGTAATGGTAAATCTAATATTTTATTTAAACTTTCATTCTTTATTTTATTAATTAAAAATATTATTTCTTCACATAAAATAATAGATGCTATAATATCTAAAACAAAATGTTGCTTTATAAAAACAGTAGAAAGAATTATTAGTACGCCCACTGTTTGAGTATAATAAAAATATTTTTTATTATACTCAAACTTAGTATATCTCATAATAAAATATGTGTTCAAAACGTGTATTGATGGGAAACAATTAAAAGGTTTATCTTTTAAATATATGATATTTACCAGTTTATTTAATATATTAGACTTATCTACAACTGGTCTAATTATTTGAGTTGGAAATATATAATAAATAACATAGCAACAACTCATTCCAATTGTTATTGCTATAAAAACTTTAATATATTCACTTCTACTTTTATATAAAATATAGATTAACCCTATTGTAATAAATATATACCAGTAGATATATGGAATTATAAAAATTGATTCAAAAGGAATTAGTCTATCAAATCCAAGTTCAATATTTTTACCTGATTCAACTATATTAGCAGCTACAATATAATTTATATTTAATATTGGAAATAATAAGAACCATACTAAATCAATTGATTTAATATCTACATTTTTAATTTTTTTTATTATCTTAAAATACTCTGTCTTCATAATTGCCTCCAAATTAATGCACATATATTTGAATTAATTATATTAAATTAATAGTCACACCCTGATAAATACCCCGTTGAAAATGCTATTTGAAGGTTATACCCACCAGTTTCAGCATCAACATCTATTACTTCACCCGCAAAATAAAGATTTTTTATTATTTTCGACTCCATAGTTGATGCATTTATTTCTTTAACACTAACTCCTCCACTAGTTACCATCGCTGCTTTTATTGTTAATGTTTCTCTAACTGTAAGTTTCATTTCTTTAATAAAATCTATAATCTTTATTTCATCTTCCTTTTTTAAATCTGTTGGTTTTGTTTCCAATAAATCTAATGCCCCTAAAATTTCCTTTAAAAAGTTTTGTGTTAAAAGTCCTTTTAAATTATTAAAAATTGTTTTATTTGGATTACTTTTAATTATGTTTGAAATTTCTTCTCTAGACTTATCACTAAAAAAATCCAATGTAATTTCCACTTCTTCATTTTCTAATACTTTATTAATATGTGAAGATAATTTTAAAACTCCTGGACCCGATATTCCAAAGTGAGTAAATATCATATCACCTGTAATTTCTATCTTCTTCTTTTTTATTTTAACTTTAAATACAACTTCCTTCATCGCTACACCTTGTAAATTTTTAACAAACGTTTCTTTTATAACAAGAGGAATTAACGCTGCATATAATGGTTTTATAGTATGCCCAACCCCCCTTATTATTTCAAACATACTCCCATCAGAACCAGTAAGCGGATGACTTTTACCACCAGTTGTTATTATAACTTTATCCGCATATATATTTTTGCCATAATTAGTTATAACCCCTTTTGTTTCTCCATTCTCAATTATTAAATTATCTACCTTAGTATTATATAAAATTTTAACATTATTTTTTATAAGATCATTATTAAAAAGCTGAATTACTTCTTCTGATTTATCACTTTTAGTAAATACTTTTTCATCATATTCAACTTTATATTCAAGATTATTTTCAGTAAAATAATCTAATAAATCTGTATTAGAAAAAGTATAAAAAGCACTATATAAAAATTTCTTATTACTAACAACTTTATCAAATATCTCTTCAATACTTCTATTATTTGTAATATTACATCTTCCACCACCAGTAAGCTTTAACTTTTTTCCTATTTCATTATTTCTTTCTATTAATGTTACATCATTATTTTTTGATGCACTTAGTGCTGCCATAATACCAGCAGGGCCTGCCCCTACAACTATAACCTTAGCCATAATTTGATCTCCTTCTTTAGTATCTATTTTATTATTATAGTATTTATTATTACTTTAAATACGTACTCTTTATATTATACTACATTATATGAACTATGTTCTACTATCGCCTTTTATAAATTTCTACTGGTAGGAATATGAAAATAAAAGTTAGTATGAAAAAACGAGTTTAAAATTATACTCATAATATTAAACTCGCTTTTTTATTTTTTATTTTAAATAATTCTTAGTATATTTTTCTATCCTAATATCAATTTCTCTAATTAACTTATTGCTCTTTTTGAATCTACAAAAGTAAAGTCTTCAACTATAATTTTTGTACTATAAGACTTTACACCATTTTTATTTATATAACTACCAGTACTTAGCTTTCCTTCTATAGCAATTTTGCTTCCTTTTACTAAATGCGCAGCTAAAACCTCTGCCTGTCTTCCAAATGCTACAGTTTCTAAAAATATTGCTTTCTTTTCCTTTGTTCCATATATATATTCATTTAGAGCTACTATAAATTGAACATATGGGGTTCCTCCACTCTCACTTGTTTTAAGTTCCAAATCCTTTGTTACATTTCCAATAATATTTACTTTATTCATAATAAAAACCTCCTAATATTTGAGTTATTTTAATTATTAACTCAAACATAGGTTCTTATACATAAAATAGTTCAAATAAATTATTTAAGTTTTCTACCTGTTTTTTTTATATGCCTTATGTATTACTTTTCGTAATCTACACCATTTGTTTCACACCATTTTCTCGCCACTTCTAGACATCTTTCATCTCTAAAATAGTACCATTCATCAACTAATCCAATATCATAAACTGTATCTTTGAATTTTCTAAAAGCTTCTTCTCCACTTAAATTAATATTTAGCTTTTTTAATAAATCTTCATTATTACATTGTTTAATAAAATCTTCCATTATTACATATTCATTATATTCTTCTTGTTTTGGAAAATTTATATAATTATTAGGATTTTCCAGAAAATCTTTAGCTTGTTCTGCTGTTTCTCGTTTCCAGCTTTCTAACTTGATTGTATCTCCATTGCTTTTAGCTATTTCCATATCATCTTTTGATAATACAACCATACATTGCGATATAATATTGTAATAACTAGTCATTTCTTCCATTTCCATTTCTTGAACTTCTAAAATATCCTCTAGCGTAATTTTTTCACTCATTTTTATCTCCTTATAAAACTATATTTATTAAATTATAATATCATAATTTAACGTAGTTTACTAATATTTCACAGTTAACTTTATTTTAACTAACCTTTCATTATTATATTAGGCATTTAAAAAATAATAGTTATTGTGATATATATATTTCTCCGTTATTTTTTATAATATTACATTGTTATATAAATATAAAAAATATTAAGAAAGATAAATCTGAAGCTGAAGCTATTGATTTATCTCATGGGGCCTCTTTTGTCAACGCAGTTGATATAAGAACTAGTGAATATAAAGATACTATATAATTACAGTTGAGGTTGGCCCAAAACCTGGTGAAACTAGATTAGATATTATAAATAAAAATTATAATATTTTCAAACAGATTGTTCCTGAAGTTGATAAAGATGAGCATGGTGATTCTGAAATTACTGCATGGAGTTTAACAAACATTGCAGGAATGGATGCTGATATTTATTGAAATACGATTTGTAATAATTGTAATAAAAGCTTTAAAACTGAAATACCAAAGCAAATTAAAAATGTGGCCTATGAAATAATAAACAAAAAAGGCAGGTAAAATACCTGCCTTCTTCTAACACAAAAATAAAATTAACTTCATGAAGATTATTAATCTCTATTTAATTTTACTACATTTTCTATTTTTTGTCCAATCTCCATTTTCAATATCTTCATTATTTTCTACTGCTGCTTTTATTGATATTTCTAATCCTTTACAAATATCCTCTAAAGACATTGATGGCATATTAGGTTTTCTTATAACTTGACTTGGTATATATGGAACATGTATAAATCCACTCTTAATTCCAGGGTATTTCTTATTAGTTAAATAAAGAATACCATACATTACATGGTTACATACAAATGTACCTGCTGTATTTGAGACTGATGAAGGGATTCCTTCTTCGGACATTTCAAATACCATTGATTTTATTGGAAGGCTTGAGAAATATGCATTTTCTCCATCTTCAAATATTGAAACATCAATTGGTTGATTTCCTTCATTATCTTTTATTCTAGCATCATCTAAGTTTATAGCCACTCTTTCTGGAGTAACTCCAAATCTCCCACCTGCCTGACCTACTGATATTACAATGTTTGGACTATGTTTAATTATTGCTTCTTCTATTTTTTCTAAAGACTTCCCAAATACTGTTGGTATTTCTAATTTAATTATTTCTGCTCCAGCTATGTTTTCTGGTAATAATTTAACTGCTTCTAATGCCGGGTTTATATTTTCTTTACCAAATGGATCAAATCCAATAATAAGTGCTCTCATATTAAAAACTTCCTTACAATTTATTATTTATATAAATTATTAATATTAAGAAAATAGTATTTAATTATTATAACTACTTTTTAATATTAAGTCTAGATTTTATTTTACATTTTATAGTTTAATTGTATTTTTTTATAAATAAACACTCTTTTTTATAATATCTATATAACTTAAGGCTTCCTCTCTTATCTTTACTGTATTTTTCATAATTTCTTTATAATCACCTTTATACTGCGCTATAAATTTATTATTCAACCCTTCTGAAACATAAATAATTATTTCCAAAACCTTATTTACATTAACATCTTCCTTAAATTTCGAATAATCTATATTTTTAAGTAATAACTCATTAGTAAGTAGCACATATCTATTATAGTCCACTTCTAACTCAGCTTTAAACTCATTATACAACTCTCCAAAAGCCTGAACTACTATTCCTGACTCCATTTTAAATTCAAATGCGACTTCCCCTTTACCATTGAAACTTGTATAATTCTATCGAACATATCTAAAGATAGGACTATAACTAACCTTACTTTTTTAAATAATGTTGAAATTGCAAAACAAATAGTTCCAAATGTTAGGTGTAAAATCAGAGGTGTAACTGCTAAAAGAGTAACAATTTCCCCATCTACAGGTGCATTTGCAAAAGCATATATTCCACCTGCCATAAGCATTGCAATTACAATGTTAAACATTGTAATTATTGTAACGAAAGCCATATATTTGGCACAATAAATTTCATTTCTTGTTATTGGTTTACTTAATAAATATTCTATAGTTTTATCATCCTCTTCTTTTACAAGTAAACTTGATGATAAATATACAGCAAAAATGGATCCCATTAATATAACAATTAAATGTCCTTTACTTTCGTAAAATCCTTCAATTTTAATCATATTTAAATTATCCATTCCAAACGCTGCAAGAAGTGCCTTTGTCATAACATCCATCATTTCTGTTAATTTTTCTAAGTCATCTTTCATCACGGTAAATGATCCCACCATCATTAAGACTAAAGCAGCTATAATTAAAGTCCATATAATTACTAACTTTATATTACTCTTTAACTCTCTTTTAAATATATCATTCATATTTTCTTCCTATCTTTCATAATTTTTTTAAAAAACCTCTTCTAAAGATGGATTTTCTATATTAATATCTACAATGTTCACTTTCCTAATTCACTCATTAACTTATTAATGTATCCAGTATAACTGAACGTTATATTATTTTTTTCATATTTAATATCCATAGCTCCTTCTATATTGATTTTTTCTTCATTACGAACTTTTAAGATAACATGTTTAAGTTTCATTTCATTTATATCACTTATCTCCTCTACTTTGATAATCTTTCCATCTTTAATAATGCAAACTCTATCACATAACCTTTTAACTTCTGATAATACATGTGCTGAATAAATAATAGTCTTTCCCTTCAATTTTAAATCTTCAATAATTTTTAAAAATTCTTCCTGAATTAAAGGATTTAATCCACCTGTTGGTTCATCAAATATATAAATATCACCATCAGATAGAATTGCATCTACTATACCAACCTTTTTCTTGTTTCCATAAGATAAATCATCTATTTTCTTTGTTAAATCTAACTTTAGCTTATTTGCTAACTCTTCAATTGATATATTATCTTTCTTATAAAGCTTTTGAGAATACTTAAGTATATCCTTAACTTTCATATCACTATAATAGTTACACTCTGATGGTAAGTATCCAATATTACTTCTTACTTCCTTTTCATTAGTCTCTATATTTTTATTATTAACTTTAATATCTCCACTAGTTTTCTTTATAAGACCAAGTATAGATCTTATAATTGTAGATTTCCCGGCTCCATTTGCCCCTATTAGCCCAAATAATTTTCTTTTTTAATATCAATTTAGTGAAATATAAAAAAGCTAGAATTAACAATAAAAATATCCTGTTTTATATTAGGATTCTTTATTACTAATTCCAGCTTTAAGCATAGTATATAACTATTTTTTATCTTCTAATTAATATGATGGTCTTGATGTTATTGTACTTTCATTATCCCTAGGTGCATAAATATTAACCTTTCCCCAAACTGATGTTATTATAGTATATACATCCCCTATAGGATTCCCCTTAATTTCATAAGATAATCCTCCATAAGTTACTGGTGCTAAACTACCTATTTCATTTCCTATAACAGGATTTTTACCTAATGGGTAAACTCTCCAGCTACTTACACTTGGGCTCAGATTTAAATATTTAACAGTGCTTGGCACACTTGGACTACCTCCATCATTAGAACTATTTGTAAATGAACATGAACTATCATTAGATGGAGCATATATATTTACCTTACCCCAAACAGATGTCTCTATAGTATATATATCTACTGATGGACTTCCTAGTATTAAATACGATAATCCTCCATATTGAGACGGTGCAAGCTTTCCAACTTCATTTCCAACTACTGGAGACTTACCTAATGGATATACCCTCCAACTAGTTACGCTAGGACTTAAATTCAAGTATTTATTTTTGTTTATTGTCCCCCCATTAGAATTCTCACCACTTGTTTCTCTATCAGGTATAGAAACTGTTGAACCCACTAATCCCTTTACTATTGCATCTGCAATTTTTTCAGGATTATATATTTTCATATCTGATTCATTGTCAATAAATCCACATTCTATAAGCATAGAATTTGTCCAAATACTACCTACCAGAGCAAGTTCAGATCCATCTTTAATTCCTCTATTAACATATCCCATCTCACAAATATTTTTCAAAATATTTGTTGCTTGAGAAAATGCTTGTCCATTTTTTGTATATATTTCAACCCCTCTTCCTGCACCTGAATTCAAATGGATTGAAACTGAAATTTCTGCACTTTTTGAATTTGCAGAATTTACCCGTACATTTAAGCTTTCTCTAACTGAGTTTGAATAATCTGGAGCTATTGCATAAACAGTGTGTCCAAGCTTCTCTAATTTACTCTTAATTCTTTTTCCTATTTCTCTAGTGCATATTTCCTCTCTATATCCATTTCCAGATGCACCTGTATCATATCCTGAAAGACAATGTCCATAATCTATTACAATCTTCATTTTAGTCACCTCATTATAAAATATGCATATACTATGCTTTTTGACATTTAATAAATAAAAAAAGAAAATACACGCTAAAATTCATAAATAAACGTGTATTTTTATATTTATTAAATGAGATAATTACTTAAATAATTATTGATCTTAACAAATTTAAAAGAGTGCAAAAACCAATAAATTTCTGCACTCTTTTTTTATTAAATTTATACTTTATACAAAAAGCTTTCCATCCATTCTTCTTTCATAAGAAGTCCACTCGCCTTCTTCTACACCATCCATAACAATATCAATTTTATTCATAGTTGAATCTACATAGTCTGAATAATGAACTATATAAGATTCCTGGCTCTTCATTGTTTTTGGTGATCCATATTCTAGCTTTCCATGATGTTGAACTATAATACCTTTAATTCTTTGTCTAAACTCATGTGTATATAACTCAGGATTTGCTCTAAATGCTTCTTCAAGCATTGTAACTCCAATAACTATATGACCTTCCATTTCGCCTTCTAGTGAGTAAGTAAATGGTCCATCATAATTCATCTCTTTTATTTTACCAATATCATGTAGTTTAGCTCCAAGTATAGCTATTTCTTTATGTCTACAATTATATCTATCTGCAAACATTTTTGCTAAATAAGTTACCCCTAAAGTATGCTCTGCGAGCCCACCTAAATAATTATGGTGTTGATATACTCCTCCAATAGCTTTTGTAAATCGTTCTAAAAACTTCTCATCTTTAAAGAAATAGTTATTTAAAGAGATTACTTCTGGACTTTTAAACTCTATATATGTAAGTTCTTCTAATTCTTTCATTATATCTTCAACCGGTCTCTTTACTGATGGCACATAATCCCGTAAATCGAAGTCTTCTATAATTTGTAAGACTTCTGCTTTGTAAAGATTTCCATATGTGCCTTTAGTTTTAACTACATGTCCCACGGTAAGTTTTTTCTTTTCATCTTTAAGCACTGCTTTAACTTCTTTTGTTTTATCTCCTATGTACGCTGTCATTGTAAGTTCATCTCTTGATAATATTTTTATTATCATTAATGACATTTCAACTTTTTCACCTATTTTAACTTCATTTAAATACTTTTCTTTCATTTGTGGCTCCTTTTTATCATTTCTAAATTTTTGTATTGGATTATATTTTAAATATGATATTAGTATTTACTTTAATCCTCTTATCAATTCTTAAAATTCAAATTAATTATTAATTATTTTATAAAAGTTTTTTTAAGCATTTTTCCAATAAGACACCTTCTTTAGTATCATAATCATATTTACTACTTTCTTTTATACATTCTACCACAAAATTGCTTGCTTTTATAACACTTTGTTCTAAATCATTTCCATTTGTAAGTTCAGCAAGTAATACTGATGCAAATATATCCCCTGTTCCCGGATAACTTTTCTTTTCTTTTTTATGAGTTATAATATTAAAATAATCAGTTTTACTATTATAGATTGCTAACGAAACCTCTTCAATACTATCACTAGGTACACTTGTTATAATTATATTTTCACTTCCAAGTTTTGAAAGTTTTATACATAACCTTTTAACATCATTAATTTCAATAATATCTTTTTCCAAACTATTAGTTAAATAACATGCTTCTGTAAAATTTGGTGTTATAATATCTGATAATTTTATAATACACTTTAGTTGGTCAACATAATATTTATTAAAATTTGAATATAACTTTCCGTTATCCCCACATATAGGGTCAAATAAGACTATTCCATTTTCTACTTTAAAATTATTTATAAAATTAATTGCACTAATTATATTATCTTCATTACCTAAATACCCAACAAATATTCCTTTAAACTTTATATTATTATCTTTATAATGCTTAACTGTTTCATCTATAAATCCTGGAATGTTTTTTATTATAGGTATTCCAAAGCCTCCAGTATGTGTAGATAAAACAAGGGTGGGTATAGGACACGGTTCTATACCCATAATGCTCAGAACTGGTATAATATTAGTTAAAGCGACTTTTCCAATACCGCATAAATCATGAATAATTGCAATTTTATTTACTGGCTTTTTCAAAACATACTTACCTTTAATCTTTCATTTTATTGTAATTTGAAATTTGATTTATTCATTACTTTTTTTATAGCACTTGCTAAGGGTATTGCAATTATTATTCCAATAGTTGTAGTAATTAATGAAGTCCCTAAGCTTGATATAGCTACTGCCCATGTTCTGCCAAGAAATAATAAATTATTTAAAAAATAACCACTTATAGATACTAATCCTCCAGCTATAAAAGCTATTAAATTATATTTAATACTATTCCCTTCTTTTTCTTTGGCAAAGGCTATAGTTCCAGCTACATATCCTGTCAATCCTTTTATTACAAATGTTTGTATTGTATAGGCAGCAAAACCATTTAATAAATCAAATATAGAACAACCTATTGCCCCTGCAAGGCCTGCATCTCTACCAATTATAACTGCTGCTACAAAAATAGCTGTTGTCCCAAGATGTATCATTGATTGAGTTGGACCTATAGGTATTCTAATATTAATTAATGTCCCCACATAACATATTGCTGCTAAAAGTGCAATTACTACTAACCTCTTTGTTTTAAATCTCATTTGAATCCCCCCTTAACTACTTCTCTTATTTCTATATTTATATCATATTTTCTAAAGGTTTTATTGTCAAATGTATCCATACAATTTTAATAAATTCTATTAATCCTATTTATTTAAATGGTTTTTTATTATTTACATTTAGGGGTAGCGCCAACATTTCAGACAAAACTTACGCTAAGACATAAAATTGATTATAACTTATACTTTTATAACATTTAATTCTAATCATTCTTATAGTGTTCATCAACAAGAGTTTAAATAAATGCTCTTGTTTTATTTTTTGAGAGAGTACCATAAGCGAACGTTTATGGTACTGAAATAGTTTGGTGCTTTTTTAGTTCTTATTTTCGTAATATGCAGTACCAAAACTATTACAAAAAACAAAGTATAAAAATTGACTATAGCCTAACATTTTAGGTACTATTTAAGTAAGGTGATGGAATGAAAATTGGTTATGCAAGGGTAAATACTGAAGAACAAAATCTAGATAGACAGATAGATATCCTAAAACAGGTTAGTTGCGATAGGAGCTATGAAGAAATAATATTTGGACTGAAAAAGGAACGTCCAGAACTTACTAAAATGCTAGATCAACTTCGTACTGGTGATGTAGTAATTATAGCAGAGCTTACAAGATTGAGCCGAAGTTTTAAAGACCTTTTTAGTCTTGTGGCGCAGATTGAGGAAAAAGGTTCTAATATTAAATCAATTAAGGAATCCTGGGTTGATGCTACAACTGCTCAAAGGAAGCTGATGTTTACTATATTTGCAGGTATTAGTCAGTTTGAACGTGATCTTATATCTCAAAGAACAATAGAAGGACTTAATGCAGCACGTGCACTAGGAAAAAAAGGTGGCCGCCCAAAAGTAAATGATAAAGAGATAAAGAGATTAAGATAGCAATTAAGATGTATAATAGCAATAACTACAGCATTTCTGAAATTACGAAAGCAACTGGCATTAGCAAAGCTACTATTTATCAGTATATTAATAATAATAAATAGGTTTAGTAATTAAAACAAGGAGTTGATATAGTGGCAGCACCAGAAATTTTACTGACAGAGGATCAGAGACTTGAATTTACTCAAATACCACAAAATATTAGTGAATACGAAATTGCAAAATACTATACTTTTCCTTCATATGAT
This sequence comes from Clostridium gasigenes, assembly GCF_017348895.1. Classification (NCBI taxonomy): domain Bacteria; kingdom Bacillati; phylum Bacillota; class Clostridia; order Eubacteriales; family Clostridiaceae; genus Clostridium; species Clostridium gasigenes. The sequence continues at coordinate 3,199,233 of NZ_CP071376.1, read as the reverse complement.
ATTGACATCATTAATAGACATAGAAGAGATTATAACCGTCTTGGCTTCGCTGTTCAATTAGCCTTACTAAGTAATCCAGTTTGGTCTTTAATCAGCATAAATAATATTCCTGAAAGTGTTTTAAATTACATTGCAGAACAAATACAAGTTAGTTCAAAAGAGCTTCAATTATATGCTCAAAGAGAGAATACAAGATTAGAACATCTACAGGAGATTAGAGAAATATATGGATTTAAGAACTACACTGACCAACATAATCAATCTTTAATACAAACATTACTTCCTTATGCCATTGAAAATGACAATGTCATAAATCTCATGAAATTAGCAATCAACGAAATTAAAAAACAAAAAATAATACTACCAGGTATTACTACCATTGAAGAAGTTGTGAGTGAAGTAATAGCAACGGCCGATGAAGAATTTATTGAAATTATAAATACTAGTATTACAAGTGATCAAAAGTATCAACTAGATATGCTTATAAACGCTCAAACTGAGGATACAAAGACAAGACTTGGTTGGTTGAAAGAAGATCAAGGACATTCATCACCAAAAGCATTTGCAGAAGTAATAGAACGACTAGAATTGATAAGAAGCCTGTAGCTTGAACTAAATATTGTGGGGCTACATCCAAATAGAATTCGTCAATTATCTAGGTTAGGATCTAAATATGAACCATTTTCATTAAGAAGATTTGAATGAAAAGATTGTTTACTATATAGATGTTGGAGCTGCTTTGATAAAGGCAAGGGAGGCGGATTTAGACCCATTTAAAACACTAGAAGCTGTAATGACATGGAGTAAGCTTGTAGAGTCTGTTGAAGGAAGCAGAATTTCAAAGACTTTGAAGAATATCTTATCCCACATGCTGAATGGAACATTGTTAAAAAAACAGGTGCAAGACTTGCAGTAAACCTAGATGTGAGCGAATACCTACAAGAAAGAATTTAATCATTGAACAGTAGATTAAAGTGGTTCTCAGAAAATATTGATAGGTTAGATGGTGTAGCAATTGAAAATTCTAAGATACATATTGATAAATTAGAAAAGAGTACTCCCCCAGAAGCTATTCTATTAAGGCGGAAGTTATATAAAATGATGCCTAGAATTAAACTTCCTGATTTACTTTTGGAAGTATTAAAGTGGACAAACTTTGATAGAAATTTTATTCATGCTTCAAGTGGGCATGTTGCTAAAAGTGAAGAAAAAACCATACTAATACCAGCACTTATGGCTCTGGGAAATAATATAGGATTGTCAAAAATGGCTGATTCAACGCCTGGTATATATTATAGGCAAATGGCTAATACAGCACAATGGAGATTATATGATGATGCTATGAAAAAAGCACAATCTACACTTGTTAATTATCAGCATAAATTATTTTTATCAGCCTTTTAGGGTGATGGAAGCACTTCCTCCGGTGATGGCATGCGTGTTCAGGTTGGAGTATCTTCTTTACATGCTGACACTAATCCACATTATGGCACTGGGAAAGGGACTACCATGTATAGATTTGTAAGTGACCAATTTTCAACTTTTTACACTAAGGTTATAAATACTAATGCCAGGGATGCAGTACATGTAATTGATGGACTTCTTTATCACGAAACAGATTTAAATATTGAGGAACATTATACAGATACAGCCGGTTACACTGACCAGGTATTTGGATTAAGTCATTTACTAGGTTTTCGCTTTGCACCGAGAATTAGGGATATATCAGAAATCAAACTATATTGTACTGGAAAGGTCAGTGAGTATCCTAAAATTGAGAGCATTTTGAATGGGCGTATAAACACTAAAATAAACGTGGAGAATTTAGAGAACGAGAGTTACAGGATCAGCTTCAAAGAGCAAATGCTCTGAATATTTTAATTAATGCTATCAGCATTTGGAATACAACTTGTTTACAAAAGGCTATAGGTCATTTAAAACAGAATTATACCTTTGATGAAAGTTTACTTAAACATATATCCCCATTAGGATGGGAACATATCAATTTACTTGGCGAATATAATTTTGAAGTTAAAAATATTCTTGAATCGGATGAATTGAGACCGTTGAATATTAATACGCCATAAAATGGCTTAGAGTGGATAAAAAGTCAATTTTTTATCCATTTTATGTCTTAGAGTGGGTTTTGTCGGAAATGTTGGCGCTACCCCTTAAAGAGATAGATGAAAACAACAAGGAAGAAATTAAAGCTATTAAGAAGGCTCATAAAGAAGAATTAAACGCTATAGAAACAGAGGAAATATCTAAACTAAAGAAAGAGCTTACAAAGCAATTTAAAGAGGAATTAGATAATAAACTAGAAGTTGAAAAATCAAAGTACCAATTAGAATTAGATAAGGCTATAAATAAAGAGCAATTACTACAAGAAAAGTATAATACCTTAGAAATGAAATTAGAAAATATTAAACCGATTAATAATTAAATTATTAATCTGTGATAAAGTGTAAAAGATAAATATCAACTCCAAGAGCGTAATCGTAATGGTTGTGTCTTTTTATATTTTAGGTGGATTCCCTAGTCAAGTTAATTATTGTTGAAAGGTAAACACGCTAGAACTTAGGTAAAGTGCTTAATAACCATTGTATTGCGTATAATTATAATAAAAAGGTATAAATATAAAAGTCAAAGTGGAAAAATTATCAATATATAATAAAAAAGTACGTATATATTAATGTATCTCAGTTTTTCTTTATTTATATCAATTTTTTTTGCTTTACAAAGAAAAAAATATAGTTACGATATACTATATATTGTGTATAAAAAGTGGATAAACAAAAAAAATCAATATATAATGTATTCCTAGCCATAAATTATACCTATATACCTCGCTAGGATAGGAGGTGAGAAGATGAAGAAAAGGAAGTGTTTAAGACATAGAAAAAAGTACCACTTTAAAAAAAGAGATACTTTGGACACCACCATTTATATTAATGCTACTCGACATAGCAAATAATATATTAGAAATGGTAAATAAATTAATTTAATATTTTAGAAAAAAGCATTACTAACTTGTAAATAAGTAGTGCTTTTTTAATTACATTGTAATACTACTATCCCAAAATATCAACATATGTTGAAAACAAAATAGAACTGTATAGCACAGAATAGAACCAGTAAGGAAAGTAAATCACAAAAAAATACACCAATTGGACATTTTAGCACACAAACTTTGTGAATGATTAAATAAGAAATAAAATAACATATCAAAAAGGTACTATTTCGTGTAGCTCTACACGAAATAGTACCTTTTTTATTAATGTTTAGTTCTAGTAAACCAAATCAGCTAATTTTCAAAAAAATGATAGCTACCAATGGCTTAAAATCGTTGATTTTTACTTATTAGTTAAAAGATGTATTTAGCGAATGTATATATATAAGTGGTTATACTATGTATAGATTTTAATGGAACATCATTTTGAAAAGTCCCCTAAAAATAAAAACTTAAGTATCTTAAATATTCTAAGTATATATATAGAAAATGGTAGGCAAAAAATTTCTATCATCATGTTGCTTATAAAAAATATATTGTAGTTAGAAATTTTTAATCTTTTCTATGAGCATGAGTATTAGAACTATACCAAATAATCCGCAAAGAAAATTTAAAGTGCTTAGAATATATTTTGATATAAATATTTGATTAGATATTATATATGAATATGAAAAAATACATGTTGTAGAAATAATAAAGAGAGTTATTCTTTTAAACGGAGAAATAAATTTAAATATATTATTTTTATCAACTTCATAATATGTTCTAAAATAAAGGCCTATAAGAAAATAGACTTAAAAGAAGCTTATTCTACTAATAGATAAAAAGTTTATGTATTGAGGTGTAAATATATTGAAAAATAATGAGAATACAATTATTAGATTTAATGGTAATTTCACAATAAGTGGTTCAATTATATTAATAAGCAATAGAGTGTATAAAAACCAAAGAGATCCCATGACCCCATTTTCAGGATATAAAAATACTGTTTTAATTATCTCTAGCAAAGTACTAATGGATAACGGTTCATTAAGTAGTTGTTTGAAAATAATAATTATAAAATTAGTTATAAAAGAAATTGTTAAAAATGGAGCTCCTAATCTGTAAAACTTAGTTTTTATAAAATCTAAGTAGTTCTTATTTAAATTCATGTTAATAATTTTGTATGACAAAAAACCAGATACCAAAAAAAATAATGGCATATGAATAGAATAAATTAATTGTACTATGAATTCATAAGTATAAGGTCTTTGTAAAAAAGATGGTGTAGAAGCATGTCCTATAAAAACTAACAGTATTGCTATTCCTTTGACTATTTTTATTCAACTATTATTATTACAAACCATTTGAAGGTTGCATTTCTATTAAAACATTTTTTATGTAGCCAATGGCCTAAGAGTATGGTAAAATATTCAATAATAGCCTCCGCTAATGGCGTTCTCATTTTTTGGCTTGTAGCTAAAAGGATATTACATTTTTAGCGTGATGGCTATTGTTTTTTTTATTGAGAACTTTTGACTGTCCAGTAATTGAATAACTAACTTTAAAATTTATAGACTAAATTAAAATTGTATAGGGGGGGGCATGAAAATACGTATAAAAAAAAGTAATCTTTTTTATAATCTTATACTTATTATATTAGTATTGTTTTTAGTATTCTTGGGGGATATAGAACCGGCTAATAGAAATGATTTAGGGATGTTCTTTATTTTAAATATGGACTCCGATACTTTATTTTACCTGCTACTAACGATGTTTAGTTCGCTTTTGATGATAAAAGCAACTATCATTATATATAGATTTAAAACCAAGAGTGAATCTGTTAAAAAAATAAAAATAATATCTTGGATTGTATCCTTTTTATTTCTATCATGCGTGATATTATATTCGTGCTTTGGTTTTTCTCTTAGTAATTCTATGTCAGATTATTATACATTTAATTTCCAAGATAGAGATAAGACTATAGTTGTCAAGCAAAAGCATATTAGAGGAAAACGACATGATAGTTTAAGTTTCTACGACTTAAATAAAGGTGTGTTCTTGAAGCCTTTTGATAAAGAAGAACATGAGGCCGGTTTCGAGAAGAGTCGTTACGATGTCAAGCTTAACAATACAGAAGAATCATTTAACTGGATAACTGATACTGTTGTGGAAATGCCACACGAAGAAAATAACATTATATATACTATTGACCTCGAGAAGCGTTTAGTTAAAATGAATAATATAAAATAGAGGGTTGTAAATTACAACCCTCTATTTTATATTATTATTTCAAATTATTATTTCAAATTATATATATATTTTGCGAAAGCTCTATATCCAGCGTCTGTAGTTGAAGCATATACTTCAGCTCCAGCAGCTTGTCCCCACATCTTCTTTTTCAATAAATGGCCTCCTGCTTCAAAAGCAAAACCGAAACCTTTATAAGTCATTATCGTTTTTACTTTATTGTATATTTCATCAAATGAGGCGCTTTTAGAAAGTTCAAGATCATTTGTTAAAAATAGTTCTTTTCTTGAACTATTAGTAACAAAAGCAAAATAATCTTCAAAAACTCTATCTAGTCTTTTGGATTCGTAAGCTTTAGCGATTGCAATAGCATCTATATCAGCCTCTAAATCTATTTTTGAAAAAGAATAATCCTTACTTCCCATTAATTCGTAAGCTGTTTCTAACTCAGATTTTTCAGCGTTCCTATTCTTTGCAATATCTCCTATAAGGGTAGCTAAATCTCCACCCCAACCAGTCCAAAATGCAGGGCAAATTATTGACCTACGATATCCTAATGCTGTAGCTATTAAATGAGCTATGTCAACCTCTCTATCGTAAATGTATATATTATCTGTTGCAAGTTTATATAATTTATTTCCAGTTTGTGGATGGGATATTGCTAATGCTTGAACGGCACCACTTGGCGAGCCAAGGATAAGGTCCCATTGAAGACCTGTATAATCCTTACTTCTTATATAGTCTCCAGTATCTTCGTTAGCATATTTAACTGTTTTCCATGGATGTAATTTTGCAAAACAGTCGTAAACCTCAGCAATCAATTCAGTGTCGTGTTTCATAGGTTTAATCACTGGTCCATCAGGTTCTGGTGTAGTAGTTGAGCCACCAATTGATTTACCCATTACAGCGTCAAAAATAGCTTGAGCAAAATCACCCTGTCTGCTTCTAAGTTTGTTAGCATCCCCTACATTATCAATAAATGCGGTTTCAACTAAGACTGCTGGCATACTTGTTAATCTAAGTACTGCAAAGTCGGCTTCTTTGAATCCTCTGTTGTAAGTAACTAACCTTCTTGAAATAGAGGTGGCAATATCAGTTGCTAATCTCTTATTTTCTGCTGTACTATTCGGATAAGTATAACATTCTGTTCCATATGCACTACCACTTCCGTCAAGTGCATTAGCGTGAATTGATATAAAAATATCTGCTCCCCATTTATTTGCCATTTCTGCTCTTTCAGCTAATTCTACACTATTGTCAGAATATCTTGAGTGAGATACCTGTATTCCCTTAGCTTTAAATAAATCTGTTAACTTTTGTGCAATAGCAAGAACAATATCTTTCTCTTTTAATCCGTTACCACAAGCACCTGGATCATTTCCTCCATGCCCTGCGTCAATGAACACCTTTTGCACTCCTGGTATTCCAACTCCACTGTAATTACCAGAGCCACCAGAACTATCAGATATATCAGTACAGTTTGCCCATCTTTCACCAGTAACTTGATCTTTAACAGTCATGTAAACTCTTCTACCGCTTATGCCTGTCCAGCTTATCCATACATACTTATTAGTTATTACAACATAATCGTAAATAACAGATTCACCTAAATGATATTGATCTAAAACAACGCCTGTCGTTGAACATGGAATATTTCTTATATTTATAGATCTATCTGGATAACATATACCACTCTCAGAATACTCATTAATTATTGGTTCAGACCCTGTAGGTGTATTAGATTCACCAAATCCACCCGGTACATCTCCGCAATCTGCAAATCTCTCACCAGTAGATTGGTCCTTAACAGCCATATATCTTCTAGCACCACTTCTAGAAATCCAACTTATCCAAACATATTTATCAGTTTTAACAACATAGTCATAAATAACGCTTTCACCTTGATAGTATTGGTCTAATATGGATCCTGTTGATGAACATGGTAAATCTCTAATATTAATGGTCATTTTAGGATAACATATACCACTCTCAGGATATTCTTGCACTATTGTTTCAGTACCTACAGAAGAATTAGCAATATCAGCACAGTCACCGAATCTTTCTCCTGTAACTTGGTCTTTAATTGCCATATAAACCCTTCTACCACTTGTTGATAACCAACTTATCCAAACATATTTGTCAGTTTTAACTACTTGATCATAAATAACTGATTCATCTTGGAGATACTGATCTAAGATAACTCCGGTTGTTGCACATGGCGCAGTTCTTATGTTGATGCTTATTCTTGGGTAACATATACCACTTTCCGAATATTTGTTAACTATTACTTCTGCCATAAAAAAAAACTCCTTTTAAATTTTATTGTCTGATTGAGTGACTAGTCATTAATAATAAAGAGTAATTAATGTATTTTGTAAACTGAATAAATTATAAAAAAATAAAAATATTTAGCTTACAAATAGAACATATGCTTGCTAGGCGTATGTGTGAGGTGATTTAATATGGGAAATGGGATTTATGAGTATATTAAAAAATATAAAGATGGTAATGATAAGGCATTAGAAGAAATCATTAAAATATTTAATGCGATAATAAATAAGTACTCTAGAATACTAGAGGGAGAAGATACAAAACAAGATCTAAGTTTATATTTAATTAAAATAATTAATAATATTACTATAGAAAACAAAGATTTTTATAAAGATAAAATTATCTTTGCGTACATAGCAAAGTCTATAAGAAATGAATATATAAAGTTATCACAAAAATATGATAAAAGAAAAATTAATGAAACAGAATTAATTTTAGATACAGAGATAGTGGATGATGAGTTTGGGTCTGAAATAGAAATGTTAGATATATTTAAAATATTAACTAAAAAAGAAGCGTATATAATGAGATTAATATACGTAAATTATTTATCTATAAGTGAAGTAGCTGATTTTATGAAAGTAACAAGACAATCTATAAATCAAACAAAGAATAGAGCATTAAAGAAACTAAGGTATATATATTGGGGTAGTAACCGAAAAGCGTAAATTTACCACGATAAGACATATAATTCCAAATGGACGATATAGTTAAAAACATTTTTAACTATATCGCAGTAATGTTAAATTTCTTTCAAAGATCTCATATTATCTACTAAATTATAATCAAATTTATATTGACCAATAAAATTGATATGTTCCCATCCAAGTGGAGAAACATGTTTTAGAAAGTCGTCATTAACATCTTCTTTTTCTTTAAGTTTATCAACTACTTTAGGTAAATACATTGTATTCCAAAGCGTTATTGCATTTATACTTAGAGAAGTAGCTCTTTGTAGCTGTCCCTGAATACCTTTTTCATGAAGCATTCCATATTTTCCAAAGAGTATGGCTCTAGCCAGTGCATTCATTTATTCACCTTTATTCAATACTATCTGAATTTTTCTTCTGAAATCTTCGTCTGATAAATAATCAAGGATAAAATAGTTTTTTCTATTTTTCCTTTTATAACTTCTTGAATATTTTTAAAATCGTCTTTTTTTCAATGTAGTATAATTTACAGTCTGATATATTTCTAAGTCTTGGAGCAAATCTGAAACCTAATAAATTAGTTAACCCAAATATTTGGTATGTATTAATTCTAAGTCGCAATATTCAAATAATAATATTAAATTGTAAATAACTGTCTTAGCGTTGTGAATTTACGCTTTGCGAGTACTACCCCTAGATAGAATTCTGGTTAATAAAAATATTATATGACATGATAAATCTATTCTGTCGTACATATCTAAATCGATAAAAAATGAATATATAAAAATATCAAAAAGAGAAAATAGTATAAATAGTAATAAAGTTGAATTAGATTTGGGTAATGAATTAGAAAGCGAGTATTTTAAAGAAGACTTTTCATTTGTTGAATTATTTAAAGAGTTAACAGAAAAAGAAATATATATAATTAAATTAATATATATTTATGGATTTTCAGTAACAGAAATATATCAAACTATGGAAATAACCAGGCAAGCAGTTAATAAATCAAAAAATAGAGCCCTAAAAAGATGAAAAGGATTTATAAAGAAGTTATATAATAATAAAAGGTGATGTCGCAAAATAATTAATCATTTTGCGATATCACCTTTGAATTTATATTATATTAATTTAAATTCGTTTAATATTTTCACCTTTAGTCTAGCAACTACTCCAGATGTACTAATTGAAGTAATACCATTATTTTTTATTTAAACAGTAAATGTAGAATTGCCACCCCATATATAAGATTCTATATTATCAATTACTATATCATCAAGAGTTGCAGAAAAATTCTTATTATTTGTAGTAACAGCAACATCCAATACAAGCATTGAATGTGGAGATTGTGTTGTAAATGTCAATGGTAAAGTAGCACCTGGTTGTAGTGTTACAACTTTAGCGTTTAACTCAACATCTATTTCTTTAGTTAATATACTTGCAGTTGCTACTGTTGAAGTAGCAGTAGAAGAAACTTTCTTTGAATAAGACTGGTTCGTTTCAAATCCACTCTTATCTATTATTCTTTCCATAACATAGATACCAGTAACATTTGGGAATTTCTTTAATTCATTTTTCATAATATACCTTCTTTCTCACATTTATTGGAATGTGAAGCCATATATTTTTTTTCTTATATAATTATTTACCTGATAAAAGTGGAGCGTAATTAATATCAGCTGATAATGAAATAACTTGGTTCAGCTAAAGTTATGCAGAATATATCATCTATTACTGCAATAAATTTAGAACTACATAAATTTGAATTTGATGATTGAAGCTCTATATATATCCTAGGTTAGCAGAACCTAATGTCATAGTTCGCCTTGTAGTAAATGTTCCGTTTATAGGTAGCGCTGGTACACTTATATAAGAGCATTTTTAATTTGTGCTGTAAACATGATTTTAAATTTATAATATTATATCTATAATATTAGGGTATTAGTGCGGTGGATAAAGTCATTCCCTAGAGTCTAATCACTTGTTCATGCCAATATCTAAAGTACCCCTGGTGCTCATTTATTCTGTTCATCGATTATATTACTCTATTCACTTTATGTATAGTAATAGGCTTCAAAAACAAAAAGGAAAGTAAAATGTTTTTAGCAAATTGAAATACATTTTCCAAAAGTAGGAGCGACGAGATTGGTGAGTGGCAACCGACTCCTATATCAATGTCATCAATTAGTATAATTAAATTTAGACTAACATTAAATTCTATTTTTTGAGTAAATGGATAACTAAAATCTAATATTTATGGAAATAGGTTAGATTTTACACATCTCTTAAAAAATATAAATTTGATTGGTAACTATATTTTTTAGATATTTTTTCTAAGCGTTATTATATATTTATTAACTCTAGTGTATGATTTTCTTTCATTAGTTCTTCCTGGTTAAAAAAGCTAAGAAAATTTTATGCTAAAAATATTAAATAATAAAAAAGAAGATATCATTTATTTGAATATCTTCTTTTTTATATCTTCTAAATCATCTTTTATCTGAGGGAGAAGCTCATTGAGTTGTTGAATTATTTTTTGATAGTTTTCTTCTCTAATTTGATTCTGTTTTAAAACATATAATAATAGATAGCCAAACAGTAATGCAAAAACTCCTTGAGTAGTTAAAAAGTTAAATAGTTCACTATTCATAAGATCACTTCTTTCAATAAATAGAAAGGAATTATTTTATAAATAGTAAACTATATATATATGTATGTATAATTTAATTACGCTACTCATTTTTCATTATAAAATTACTTTACATATATTTAAACATGATTTTGTTTTGTAAACATCCTGAGAGAACAAAAAAGCAGTAGAAAAAATCTGCTGCTTTTATATTTTTATGCCTATTATATTTATAAGCTAACCCTAAATAATTTCATTTATTAGGGTTAGATGTATACTCGTTACCATCTATACATCTTGTGTATACTAGATTACCAACACAAGTGATACTTTTTGTACAGGAATCAGAGTCTTTAGGACACCATATACTAACTTCTCCAAAACTTCCAGTTTCAATTCTATAAACGTCAACCCACAGAGGGTCTACATTATAGCCCAAATAGATTAGCCCATTAAATTGTGATGGTGATAAGTATCCACATTGATTTCCACTTATTGGAGCAACACCTGGTATATATACAGGCCATCTAGTCATATGGCTATGAAGATTTAGAGTAGAGTTCATACTCCTAGCAGCATTCATATCATCAAAAACATTTCTACAATATCTTTTGTGATTTTTAGTTTTTTCAAACTCTATTTTTACTGTTCCTTCTGAAATTTCTTTCTCAATTTGAGACTTTTCTTATTCACTCATACTTTCGATTAGTAATAATTCCATAATATTTGATAGAGAATAATATCTAGTATATAAAATAATGGAAATATAGATTTTAAGACAAGTGTTTACAAAATAACTTGAAATATCCTCTTTTTAACGTGAGGGGGAGAGTTATATGAGAAAGTTAATAGAGCTAAAGAGGGGAGGATTAAAAGCTTGGAGGAAATAATAGATATATTTAATCCAATAATAAATAAATATTCTAGGATTCTATATCGAGAAGATACAAAACAAGATTTGATTGTTTTTTCGATAGAATTAATAAATAAAATTAGAATAGATAATTCTAATTTTTCATCGGCTAGTATCAAAGTTATTTTAATACATCCCTTTTGTTATTCATTAAAGGTGTTGGGGTATATGCTTAATTAGGAAATTAACAACAAGTATAATAAAAATGTAAAATAAGTAATTAAAAAGGTGTAATAAAAAAACTTACATTATGTAAAATAAGTGGTTAAAATGAGAGTCATAAATGGTAAATTATATATAAAAAGTAGAACATATATTTAAAATTGAATACAAAAAAGCACAACTATTTAAGTAGTGCTTTTGCGAACTTCGGTTCTTCAAATCGTCTCTCAGACAATTTGAAGTAACTTAAAGGTGCTAATCCACCAAGAAGCTAAGAACGAAACCAACCAGCTGTTCACATCTAATTTATACTCAAAGTATAATTGAAAATATGAAAAATTTCATCTATGTCTATTAATGATGTCAATATCATATGAAGAAAAAATATAGTATTTTGCAATTTCATATTCACTAATATTTTGTGGTATTTGAATAAATTCAAGTCTGTGATCTTCTGTCAGTAAAATTTCTGGTGCTGCCACTATATATCAACTCCTTGTTTTAATTACTAAACCTATTTATTATTATTAATATATTGATAAATAGTAGCTTTGCTAATGCCAGTTGCTTTCGTAATTTCAAGAATGCTGTAGTTCTTGCTATTATACATCTTAATTGCTAGCTTAATCTCTTTATCATTTACCCTCTGGACGGCCACCTTTTTTTCCTAGTGCACGTGCTGCATTAAGGCCTTCTATTTTTCTTTGAGATAGAAGATCACGTTAAAACTGACTAATACCTGCAAATATAGTAAACATCAGCTTCCCTTGAGCAGTTGTAGTATCAACCCAGGATTCCTTAATTGATTTAATATTAGAATCTTTTTCATCAATCTGAGCCACAAGACTAAAAAGGTCTTTAAAACTTCGGCTAAATCTTGTAAGCTCCGCTATAATTACTACATCACCAGTACGAAGTTGATCTAGCATTTTAGTAAGTTCTGGACGTTCCTTTTTCAGTCCAGATATTTTTTCTTCATAGATTCTATCGCAACTAACCTGTTTTAGGATATCTATCTGTCTATCTAGATTTTGTTCTTCAGTACTTACCCTTGCATAACCAATTTTCATTCCATCACCTTACTTAAATAGTACCTAAAATGTTAGGCTATAGTCAATTTTTATACTTTGTTTTTTGTAATAGTTTTGGTACTGCATATTACGAAAATAAGAACTAAAAAAGCACCAAACTATTTCAGTACCATAAACGTTCGCTTATGGTACTCTCTCAAAAAATAAAACAAGAGCATTTATTTAAACTCTTGTTGATGAACAATATAAGAATGATTAGAATTAAATATTATAAAAGTATAAGTTATAATCCATTTTATGTCTTAGCGTAAGTTTTGTCGGAAATGTTGGCGCTACCCCATTTAAACCTAAAAAAATAGATATAATAAAAAAATAGATATAATAAAAAAATATTTATTATATCTATTAAGCATATTTAAATTGTATTTTAGCAATCTACTAATAATAAAAAGGTGCCTAAACTTAAGCACCTTTTTATGGGTTTACTAAAAGCAACCGCCACCTAGTAATAATAACCATATTAGCGGGCTACATCCACCTCCGCAGTTGTTTCCAAATCCACAGCCTCCAAAGTTATTACCACAGCCTCCAAAGTTATTACCACAGCCACAGCTTTCTCTTCTACAACAGCTATTACAGCAGCTATTACAACTTCTATTACAACAACATCTCTTTGACATGTTTACCATCTCCTTCTCTTCTGTATGCTATATACTATTCAGAGAAGGTTTCAATTGTTCTACAAATTTCATCAACCTATATATATTTTCCAGGAATTTTATTTTTTAATACTATACTAATAGATTTTATAATTATATAAATTATTATTGAAATTATTGTTATTATTCCAATACTTATAAGAGGATATGTTACTGTATTTAACACTACTTCAAGTCTATTATCTACTAATAATCCTTTAAATATAATAGTACCAACTATCATTCCTATTAGTGTGGATAACAAAATTGGTGCAATTTTTCTTATCGATCTAAATATTAAAGCATCTCCCATATTTTCAACTTTTATTTTTTTAGTTAATTTTTTAGTTATTATTGTACATACTATTGTTATTATTATAAGTAGTATTAGTCCTGTAAAAAATATATATTTGTGTATATTTATTTCAGCTCCAAATAATATAGAATCAATCATAATAGTAATATATTCCCAAACTTTACGCACTATACTATTATATGCCCATAAAAATGAGCTTCCTATTGTTATTATCACAACTATACAATATGCACCTATTGCAAACATTGAACCTAATGTCACATACATATTAGAAGTTAATGAATCTATAAAAAATAATATAGATGTTAAAGCTGCTGATACTACTACTATTCTAATAATATCTATTACTACCAATATCCAAAATCCTTTAATATATGAATTTAAAACATCATTCGCTATATAATTCCTCTCACATACCAGTAAAAACAGAAGTATAAATCCCATTATACATCCTATCATTAAGGCCAACTCTCTTTTCCTTATGTCAATTCTGCTAAATGGACCTGATAAAAGAGTAGCCCACTTTTTCCTTTTAAACATTCCACATATTAAAACAAAGCATATTACTAAAAATACCACCAATATAAACATTCCAACTATACCTAGTGGATTTTTAACTTGATCTGAATAGTTATACAACATAAATCTATAATCATTATAGTTAGAATTATTCATAGTAATATCTAAAAAAACTCCTACTAATAAAAGTAAGGACATTAATACAGAAAATATTTTAGCATCCCCCTGAAAAAATATATTTTTATTTAAATATTTCTTCATAATTGTCCCCCTTATCGAGTTTATAAATAAACACTTCCTCTAAGCTTAAATTTATTTCTTCTATAAATAATGGATTAAACTTATTAAGTTTATTTTTAAAATCTTCATCATATCTATCTGTAATTATTGTAAACACCCGTCCTAAGTGGGTTATACTAAATATACCTTCAATATCTAAATCCTCTTCATAAATAGGTGCTTCAAAAGCCACTTGAATTTTTTTAATATTTTTTTTCATTTCTTCTAAGGAATTATGATAAGCTATTTTTCCATTATCAATTATTATAATATTATCACAAACCCTCTCAAGTTCATCTAAATGATGGGAGCTGATTATTACTCCTGCTCCAAATTTCTGTACTTCTCTTATTATAAGTTTTAAAACCTTTTCTTTTAGAATAGGGTCTAGTCCTGATGTAGGTTCATCTAAAACTAAGTACTCTCCACCTATAGAAAATGCTAACATAAGATTTACTCTAACTTTCATACCTTTAGAAAGTTGGAAAAATCTTTTCTCTAATGGTATTTTAAATATTTTATTTATTTTATTAAATTTGTTTTCATTAAATTTAGGGTATATACTTCTATAAAACTCTACTATGTCTGCTAATTTTATAAGAGAAAAACTATTATGTTCATCAGGTACATAAGCTATTTTTTTCTTTGCTGATGAGTTATCATAAAGGTTTTCTCCATCTACTAAAACTTGTCCCAAATCCCCTTCATAAATACCAACTAAAGCTCTTATTAATGAAGTTTTACCTACTCCACTTGGTCCAATAATCCCAAGAATTTTTCCTTTTTCTACTTGTAAACTTATATTATCAATTACTTTTTTTTCACCAAACTTTAAGGAGAGATTTTTAACTTCTAACATTTAATTTTTTCCTCCTAAAATATATATTGATTTTTTATTATTTAATATTAAAATCTACTAATACACTGATCTACTACATATCCATCACCTTCATCTACCAACACTAGGAGAATATATATGTCTTCATACTCCTTATTAATATCATTAATTTTATCAATTTCATCAATAGTATATTTTTGTATATTTAATATTGCTTTGCCCGATATTTTATAAATTTCACGTTTTTTCGGCACTTTATAATTTCCAATATTCTTATAAGTATTCAAATGTTGTTCTAAAGTTAAACTTTCGCTACTAGTTACATTTTCTAAGCTATACTCCTTAAAATTTGGAATTTGAATATAGTTAATATCTTCTTCATTTTCAACCACTAGCCTAGCTCTCTCTGAAATAGTTTCGTATAAATCCAAATTTGGAATTATCTTTAATATATTACCGTCACGACCTCTATTTCCCCACATAAGATTAATATTTTTCAAATAATCCTTTATAACTTCTTCTTGTGACACATATTCTTTTCTTTTTTCATAAACTTTTATTTTTGATCCAACAGATTGAAGTATTAATATTATTAGAATAACTGTAATAAGTGCAAACCATGTTGATTTTTTCATATTTCCCCTCCAAAAAACACCATACTTGATATAGTATAGTCTAATTATATTATTTTTTTAAAGCTTAAGCAATTAAGATTTCCTTAACTTATATTAGTAAGTTCTTAAAATTTTCTTAATATGAAAAATACTAAGCTATTTATAGCTTAGTATCTTCTTTTTTAAGATTTTCAATATAACATAGATGATCTAGTATTATTAGCACCTCTTTAAATCCATCTTTAATTAAATCATTATTATATAAGTCCTCATAGCTTAATTTCTCTATATCCGTATTTACTATTTTATTATAGTTTTCACCATATATTTTTTTCAATATATCCTTTAACCCATTTCTAATATTTTCATAGGTTTTCTTATCCCCATATTCCCATTTATATACATCCTTATTTACTTTTTCTATAATTCCATAAAGTTGATAAATATAACTTAGTTCTTTTAAGTTATATTTATCACTTAAAGATGCTACTGCTTTTTGATATTCTTTACTTATTGGTAATATATAAAGATACGACATCTCATCTTGATTTTGTAAACTTCTAATACTTTGAAATATAGCAGTACATATATCTAATCTTACTACATTTGCGTATATACATAATTCTTTCATTTTATAACTTTCTTCATACCTTCTATTAACTTCTTGTAATTTATATTGCTCTTTAATAGATTTAGACGTTATTTTCTTGTTTATTAACCAACTAAAACTTGCACCTATTAGTGATCCAATTATAATTGCACTACCTGAAATTAGTGTTGTAATTAGATTGTCATTCAAATTCTAACCTCCCTTCTAACCACTATTATCTTTTGTAATTTTATTAAAAAATTATTAATGTTAGTAACTTAATTCATTTCTTTCTATATTATATTATTATTCAACAAATATTATTTAATATGCACGGAATTTTCAAAACTAATTTTATGAGGGGATTTTCTATGAAAACTGACATAAGCAAAGAGTTAATTATAAAAAACAATCTATTAAATTATCCTATTAAAAATGTTAGTCTTTCATCTCTTGAATTAATAATGTATAAAATTAAATTAAAATTAAATAATATAGATTTTAAAGAGGCAGATGAAATAGAAGTTATACTTAAGAATATAAAAACTAGAGATATATTTATTGCAGAACATTCAATTGAAAATGACTTTCTTAATATAAATCTTAAATCTTTAAGCTTTATGTGTACCGATAATGAGTTCATGCTGTTATTGATTATAAAAAAAGATAGTGTCTACTCTTTTTTAAATCCAATAATAAAAAACAGTTCCCAAAATATTGCTAACAATTTCATAGTTTTGGATTTAATACCTATAGAGTGGTATTTAAGAATTTTAGATAATGGTGAACTTAGACTATCTACAATTATTAAAATTTTTTAAAAGGCGTATATAATAGACATAGTAATAAATAACAAACCAATATATATATAAGATTGGTTTGTTATTTTTTTTAAATGCCTTAATGAAATTTCATTTTAAGAGATCCAAATACATCATAATATGAGCAGGCATTTTTTTGTTTTACTAATTTAGATTCTTTAAATAAATATGAGTAATACTCACTAGTTTGTTCTCTTATATTAGATGTTTTATATATAATTAGAACATCTATAGAGTTAAATCTTTTAGCATATTGTAAAAGTTTATTTAAATAATCTACTCTATCCTTAGATGAAACTTCTATAATTTGAACAAAAAACTTTGTTTCACTTTTAGTATCTATTGTATTAACTAAATTATTAATAGCTTTAACATCTTCAATTAAATCTAATTCTTTTGAAAAATATAAAAACAATTCATTACTAATAGTATTTTTATCATCATAATTGTGCCATCTTATTTCAATTATATCAGTTATAGCTCTTGATTCCTCATTAATACCTGTAAGTATTGAAGAATAACCTAGCACTTCTCCTACCTCTACAATATAATCTAATTCTTTTTTTAAAATTTCAAATTTATTGCTTTCCGTAGTTAAGTTGAATTTCAAGTAATTTCTAACTAATCCTTGGAATATATTCATTAAATCAATATTAAACACTTTATCAACTCCAACCATTCTTTAATTTTCTTTAGTTTAGCACTAATTTCTATTTTAATAAACCCAATTTATAATATTTGTAACAATTTTAATTTTTTTAAATAACCTATTAGTATATAGAAATTAATGCGAGGAGAATACATGTTTAAAGAAACTATTGATTGTATTGATGCAGGTTCAGAATATTGTCCTTGCCATTTAGCCGAGTCTGGCGATTGTATATTATGCTCACAACTTCATGGAAGTTGTTTTTGTGATTGTTCAAACTGGAAGGGAGTTTGTATTTACCAAGAGTTTAAATACAATGGTGAAAAGGCTAAAGAAGGTAGAAAGACTTTTAACTGTTTAGTGGAGGAAAAACTTTTATATGAAAATGATGTTCTATTAATCAAATTCAAAGCACCTCATAAATTAGCTATAGACTTAGTTAAGCCTGGAGGATATATATTTATAAGAACTGACCCTAATGTTTACTTTGATGTTCCAATTTCTATTTTAGAATCTGATATTGAAACTAACATTATAACAATAATGATTGAAGTTAGAGGGATTAAAACTAAAAAACTATTAGGAATTGAAAAAGGTGGCGAAATAACAATAAGAGGACCTTATTGGAACGGCGTTTTTGGACTTAAAAACATACAAAAGCAAAAAAATAGAAATGTATTAATTATTTCAAGGGGAATAGGGATGGCTCCTATGATGCCTGTAATTCAAAAATTTACAGCGAATAACAATAAGGTTTATCTTTTATTAGATAAGGAACCTTACAAAGATAACTACGTTAAAGAATATTTAGATAAATATAATGTAACGCCTATCTTTATGAATACTATTGACAAGGGCGATATTTCATCTGAATGTAAATATATGATAAATACATTTATCTCTGAAAAAAACATTTCAAATATTCATATAGCCGGAGCTGATATTTTAACTTATAAAATAATTGACTATATGAATGAAATAAATAATACTAAAGTTTTACTATCCTGCTGTAATAACACTAAAATGTGTTGTGGTGAAGGTATTTGTGGAAGTTGTACTACTAGATTTTCTGGTCATAGAGTTAAAAGATTTTGTAAGGTTCAAGCAGATCCTAGAAATGTTTTTGAAGGAAGGAGATTTATATGAAGGTTATTATTATTGGTGGAGGTTGGTCTGGTGTTGCTGCTGCAATTACTGCTAAAAAAGCTGGTGCTGAAGTCCATATATATGAAAAAACTGATTTATTATTAGGACTTGGAAACGTTGGCGGAATAATGAGGAATAATGGTAGATATACAGCTTCTGAAGAATTAAACTATCTTGGGGCTGGAGATTTAATAGATATTGTTGATAACACTGCAAGGCATACAGATATAGAGTTTCCAGGGCATAAACACGTTACTCTTTATGATGTTAATTTAATTGAAGGTAACGTACGCGAATATATTGTTAATATGGGTATTAACATTCATATGGAAAGTCGAGTTGTTGATGTTAATTTTAAAGATGGAAAAATATTTGGTATTTATTTAAGCGATGACACCTATGAAGAAGCAGACGTATTTATAGAAACCACAGGGACTACAGGGCCTATGGGCAACTGTTTACGTTACGGTAATGGATGTTCTATGTGCATACTTAGATGTCCATCATTTGGGCCTAGATTAAGTGTAAGTGAAAGATGTGGTGTTTCAGATATTCAAGGTGAAAGAGAAGATGATATTTTAGGTGCATTCTCAGGATCTTGTAAATTAGCTAAAGAAAGTCTTTCAAAAGAAATACAAAATCAACTAGATGAAACTGGTGTTGTTATTCTTGAAATTCCAAAGGAAGATGTAAACTACGATAAGCTCGCAACAAAGGTTTGTCAACAATATGCCCTTAAAGAGTTCGCCGAAAATATAATTTTATTAGACACAGGGCATGCTAAGCTTATGACAACATATTATCCCCTTCATAAGCTAAGAAAAATTAAAGGATTAGAAAAAGCAAAATATGTAGATCCCTATGCTGGAAGTAAAGGCAATTCAATTAGATATTTATCAGTAGCTCCAAGAACTAATGACTTAAAAGTAAATGGAGTAGATAACTTATTCTGTGCTGGTGAAAAGTCAGGACTATTTGTTGGCCATACGGAAGCCATTGTTACTGGTAGCTTAGCTGGTCACAATGCTGTAAGACTTTCAATGGGAATGCATCTTCTAATTCTTCCATCTTCACTTGCGATAGGCGATATAATTTCTTATGCAAACGAAAAATCAACTACACGTGAAGGTAGAAAGCAAAGATTTACCTTTGCTGGTTCAGATTATTTTAAAAGAATGAAAGAATTAGGTCTTTATACTACAGATAAATCCGAAATTCTAAATAGAATTAAAAAATTAAACCTTAATGATATTTTCGCGCAAAAATTATTATAAAAAAGAGACCAATCCTTTTAGGATTGGTCTCTTTAATTATTTTAATAAATAACAATTCAGAGTGTAAAATATACGACTCATCTTGATTTATTTTTTCAAGTACCTGATATGTTATTATTAGCACTTCTCTATAAATTTAATTATATAACTTAATGTACAAAATTCTTTATCCAATTCATTTCCAATTATATTTAAGCCTTTAATTAATGTTTCTTCATTAAAGTTCTCTAATAAAATCATTAAGTTTAATAGATTAAGTGATCCATCTTTTGTATCTAAGACTCTTGACTCTTTTACATATTTATTTTCCATTGAATTTATAACAGAAGTTCTTAGTTCCTCGCTAATATCTATTTGAGGCATTTCATTAAATATTTTTATTCCAGGATCATTCAGATTTAAATTTTCAGCCTTTTCAGTATTCGTTGATAAAAATATAGTGTTCTTAAACTCTGCGTCTTTAAAATCAGCACCATCTAAGTTCACCCCATCAAATACAGTATTTTCAAATTTAGCGAATTTTAAATTACTACCCTTCAAATTAGTTCCAATTAACTCAGCCCATGTAAATGTGCATTTTGAAAAATCACATGATTTAAAATGTGCACCTCTAAAACTTGCAAAATTAAAATTTGAATTTGAAAAATTGCAGTTATAACAATTACTTCTTCTAAGGTTTTTATACATAAAATTCTTATCTTTCTTCTCTATATTATTGTAATTAAAATTTCCCTTAACACTTTGATTCTTTGCCATAATTACCTCCAATTAAAATATTTTTATTTATAAATTTGTATTTACATATAATCTTTAGTTTCACTTTTCAAACCTTTTTTCTTTAACGACACTTCAATAACATCCTTTATTATTGAATATACAATTGCAAATAAAGGCACGCCTATAATCATTCCTAATACACCTAATACTTTTCCAGCTATTAATATTGAAAATAGTATCCAAAAGGCAGATATACCAATTGAGTTTCCAAGTATTTTAGGTCCAATTATATTTCCATCTATTTGTTGGATTACTAATATAATTAGTAAAAACCACAAAGCTTGAGTTGGTGAAATAAATAAAATTATTATAAATGCTGGAACTGCACCTATAAATGGTCCAAAAAACGGAATAATATTTGTAATACCTATTATAACTGATATTAAAAGAATATATGGCATTTTAAAAATAGTTAATACTAAAAATGTTAATACACCTATAATAAATGAATCCAATATCTTTCCACTTAAAAATTTACCAAAAGTAACATTACTCATATGAGTTATTTCTATAACCTTATTTGCAGCAACTTCTGGCAATATAGCATAAGTCATTTTTTTATTTAATGCACAAAGCTTATCTTTATCTATTAATAGATAAATTGAAATAATAAGACCTAAAATTACATTCCAAATACTTGATGCAATTGTAGCGAGTAATCTCCCTAATACAGGAATTAAATTTGTTGTGAACTTAATTATGAAATCTACAAATCCATTAAAATTTTTCATTATAATATTTAAATACTCTTCATCTATATTTAAATTTTGCAATAAATTATATCCATATATACTTGTATTATTTATATATATAGGAATGTCATTTATTAGCCCAACTACACTATCTATTAGCTGAGGTAATACAAATTTAATAAACAAACTCAAAATAAAAAATAGAGTTATATATGTTAATAAAATAGCTATTCCCCTTTTAGATTTTATTTTAACCTTCTTTAACACCTTATTTTCATAGAATTTTAAAATAAAATTTAAAAGATATGCAATTGCAAACCCTATTATAAATGGTTGTAAAATCTTTACTATATCATCAACTTTATTTATAAGCTCTCCTAAGTGTGATATTGATAAATACAATATTCCAAGTGAGCTTAATAGAATAAATGTGTACACACATATAGTAGTATATTTAATATTCCAGTTAATTTTCATTAGCTACCTCTTTTCTTTATTTTTAAATATGAACAAAAAGCTGTAAGAGTAAAACTCTTACAGCTCTTTTACACAATAGAATTATCTTCTGTTGTTTTGTTCTTTCTTAGCTCTTCTACAATCGATACATCTTACTGGCTCGTTGTCGAATCCTTTTTCTTTGTAGAATTCTTGTTCTCCAGTTGTGAAAACAAATTCATTGCTACAATCTCTACAGATTATTTTCTTATCTTCCATTATAAATTCCTCCATCCTTAAAGATTTTCATATAAAAACATATCTCTTAATGGAGAAAGTATCTTATAATTATCTATCTTCATATTTATTGCTCATTTACATATTTTAAATCAATGTGCTTTTGCAACTCATTAAGAATAACATAATAACTCTATTTTTGCAAGTTTATTTTTTAAGTTCATTAAGAATTTAAAATTTGTGATATTCCACTCTTATGTTTTTTAAATTCATTTATCAAAAATACTAGTGTTATACTAACAGCTAAAACATCTGATACTGGTTGAGCTAACCATACCCCTTTTAAACCTATCCATTTTGGTAAAATTATAAGTAATGGCATTAAAAGTATTATTTGCCTTAATAAACTTAGGAACATTGCTTTTTTTACTGATCCTATTGATTGAAAATAATTTGAACCGGTTATTGATATAGCTACAATAGGTAGCATAGATAAGTATATTCTAACCCCTATTATTGTAATTTTCATTAACTCTTCATCTTTATTAAATAATCCAAGTATAGCTCTTGGGAAAATTTGAATTATTATAAACCCTACTACTAATACTACCATAGCCACTCCCATTGATAGTAAATATGTTTTATTTGCTCTATCATATTTTTTAGCCCCATAATTGTAACCTATAATAGGCTGTGCTCCTTGATTTATTCCAAATATAGGCATCAAAAACATCATTGATATTGCTGAAATTGTGGCCATAGCTCCAATGGCTAAATCACCACCATAAGTTTTCAATGTATTATTTGCAATAACTTGAACTAAGCTCGAAGCTAATTGCATTGCAAAAGGTGCTGACCCTATTGCAAATATCATTTTTACTAATCTTTTATCTAATTTTAGATTTTCTTTTTTTAATTTCAAATTAGAACTTCCTTTAGTGTAATATAAAACAGTCCAAATTGCTGTTATAGCTTGTGAAATTATAGTTGCAAATGCTGCCCCTTCAATTCCAAATCCAAAAACAAATATGAACAACGCATCCAAAATTATATTAACTAAACATCCAACTACCATTATAATTGCTGATTTTTTTGGATTTCCATCTGATCTTATTGAACTATTTAATGCAAAAGATACAATATTAAATATTGATCCTAATAGAATAATATTTATGTATGCTTTAGCAAATGGTAATGTGCTTTCACTTGCACCAAATAATAACAATAACTTTCCTCCAAATATTATTCCTATAGCCGTAATACCAATTCCTATTACCACCCCTAATGTCAATGCATTTCCTATAATTTTTTCTGCATCCTCCCTATTTCCTTGTCCGAGTTTAATAGAGATATTTGCTGCAGTACCTATTCCAACCAACATTCCAAAAGCTAACATTATAGTAACTATTGGCATAGTTACTCCAAGTCCTGCCATTGCTAATTTTCCAATGTCGGGAATTCTACCAATAAACATCCTATCTACAACATTATATAATGCATTTACCATCATTCCTATAATTGCAGGTATTGAATATTTAATTAACAATTTATATATTGGTGCTTCTCCTAAGTAATCTTGTTTATTCATTTTTTGCTCCTATCTTATATTATCATTTTTTATTTAACTTATTGTTTTGTTTTATATCTGTAAATTATATAATTTCAAGTAATATGTATTTCTAAAGATTCATATTTTATATTGCCCAAAGATTCTCCTTCTACTATATATACAATTAGTTATTATTGCAATTTTTTTGTGCATATAGATTTTTTAATAAAACATCTAATTTTTATCAATACTGTGATTTGGCTATTTCACAATAAATACGAACTAAATAATTATATAAAAAAACTATTTTTATATAATCTAAATATATTCTTTATTAATAGGTAATACTTTAATTATCAAATGATTTTAATAAATGAAGGAGTGTCTTAAATGAATAAAATTAATTGTGTTGTAAATAACTGTTCTTATAATAAGTCAGATATTTGTTATTCAACTCGTGTCAATATTGGTGGTAAAACCGCAAACGAAGAATGCGATACTTGTTGTGGCTCATTCTTAGATAAAAAACTATATAGTGATTTAACTAATAACGTAAATACCCAATGTTATTGCGATTGCCTTATATGTAAAGTTGAAAGTTGCGAGTATAACTATAATAATTTATGCAATCTTAACTCAATTAATGTTTCAGGTGAAAATGCTAAAATCTACTCTGAAACAAATTGTGCTAGCTTTAATTCTAAATAAGGCATAGTAAAATAAATAACAAAAAGGTCAACCCAAATTGGATTGACCTTTTTGTTGTTATTTTACAAGAGTCATTCTTTCAAATTCTGATTTATTAATATTTGAAGCACTTCTTAATGCCTTTCTAAGTTTTTCTTTATCTTTTTCCTTTAAAATAATTTTTCCTAGGACATCGCCTTCTTTTATATCATCTATAGGATGAAATACTTCTATTTCTATTTCATCATCATCTTTATATCCATAACTAAACTCTTCATCTTGAATTAATGATCCAAGTTGCATATAGCCTTCTTTATTTACTAAATCTTTAACAGTTGTTTTTTGAAATGCATTTGTATCTGTAACTTCTTTGAAAATCTTTGCTGTTTGATTCCATCTGTCCGTGCAATCTAGCACTACCATTATAATATTTCTGCCTTCATGGTTTACAGACGATACCAAACACTTTCCTGCTTGACCTGTATAACCTGTCTTTACTCCATTTGCTCCGGGAATTTGCCATAGTATTTTATTTATATTATTATATTCCCTTGTAAAATTATATTTTTCTTTAGATATAGTTTTCTCTCCACAAATTTCTCTAAATATTTCATTTTCCATTGCTTTTGATGTTAAAATAGCTAAATCATAGGCTGATGAATAATGGTTTGCACTATCTAGCCCATGAGGCGATTCGAAATGAGAATTCAAAAGCCCAAGACTTCTTGAAAAATCATTCATAATATTTGCAAAATTCTCAATTGAACCTCCGATTTCTTCTGCAATTGCAATGGCTGCATCATTTCCAGATTTAAATATTAACCCAAAAAGAAGCTCCCTCATCGCTATTTCCTCTCCTGCTTTGTACCCTACTGTTGATCCTCTAACTGATGCTGAATTTTTACTGATGGTTATTTTTCTATCTAAATCCCCATAACTTATGGCAACTAAAGCTGTTAATATTTTAGTGGTACTAGCCATAGGAACTACTTCATATCCCTTTTGTTCAAAAAGGACTTCTCTTGTTTCAGCATCTATAGCAATTGCATTGTGGGCACTTACTCTAAGTTTACCTGGACTTTTAACTTGTTTATTATCAACAACATCAATTTCCTCTTCTTTAAAATCAATTGTTTCCTCTTCTTTTTCTATATTATCTTCATCAACATATGCCTTAGGATAACATGTAAAACTTTGAGTTGTTAATAATAATATTAAAAGCATTAAAATTATTTTTTTTACATTTTTCATAAAATCACCCTCTATATCAACCATCTAAGTGTAGTTTCTTCAAAAAAAAAGTTTTTACTCACTATTAATAAAAAAAATTTAGATTACTTTATTTATTTATGGTAATACTATTAATAGTTTATATAGGAGGAATTTTATGTCTATATTGTTAGTTTTTCTAGTTTTATTATTTATACTATTAGTTCCAATACCAATTAAGTTAACTATACATTTTTCAAAAAACTGTTTTTATATTAAGTTTTATAAGATTTTACTTTTATCTTCTGAAGAAGATAAAATAAATAAATTAATAAAAAAGCTTTCTATTAAAATTTCTTCTAAATATTCAAAGAAAGCTAATAAAAAAAAAGAAAAGTATCAAAAGAAACGGCATAACCCCTTATCTAAAAAACTAAAAAATAAAAAACTTTCTATTTTTAAATTATATAAAAATTTAACTACTAATACATTCAAACCTAAATTTAAACTTAGAGGCGATGTTAATTTCGAGTTAGAAGATGCAGCAATAACTGCAATTACCTACGGTGTTGCTTCTAATCTAATTCCATTACTATATTTTAGTTTTTCAAAAATTTTCAAGGTGAAAGATTTGTCTTTACAAATAAATCCCCATTTTACAGGAAAGAATTTATTAAATTTCACAATTACTAGTATAATTTCTTTCAATATTGCTAAAATTATATATATATTAATTTTAACTATTAAATCATTTAAAAATAAAAAGGAGGTGGACCCTTAGTAATATTAAAATAAATATTTTTCTGAAAACTTATTAATAATGAATTTCTATTTATTTTAATATAACTTTATAGGGAATTTTATGAATAATGAACATCCAGTAGAAAATTTGATGAAAAGTACAATGGAAAATTTAAGGGATATGATTGATGTTAATACAGTAGTTGGTGATGCTGTTGAGACAAGAGATGGTAGCTACATAGTGCCAATATCTAAAGTAACTTTTGGTTTTGCATCTGGCGGAAGTGAATTTGGTAATGCAACAAAACCCTCAGCAGATAAAGATAGTAAACTACCTTTTGGAGGAGGCTCTGGTGCAGGAGTTACAGTTAAACCTGTAGCCTTCCTTGTTGTTAAAGAAGATTCTGTTAGGTTACTTCCTGTAGATCAAGATAATACATATGATAGAATTGTAGATTCTGTTCCTCAAGTTCTTGATATGTTTAAAGGTTTTTATAATGACATTATAAAAAATAAATGTCATACTGATTCCTCTAATCAAAACAATAACAAACAGGCTGACGATTATTGCTGCGACGACAGTAGTTCTTCAATGGGTAATGATTTTTCAAAATAATTTATTTGTTTTGAAGTTCTCTTAACTAATATAATTTTTAAAAATACACCAAATAAGGATATTTAACAATCCTTATTTGGCGTTTTTTATCTATATATTTACTTAAAGTGTTTCCATTGCTTTATTTAATAAATCAATAGATCCTTCTATTTCATCATCATCTTTTTCATCATATAAATCTAGCGAAGGTAATTCATCTAAATCTTTTAATCCAAACTGTCTTAAGAATTCTTCTGTTGTTCCAAAAATAATTGGTCTACCAGGAACTTCTAATCTCCCAATATCTTTAATTAATTCTCTTTCGATTAATCTTTGAAGGGCACTATCAGACTTTACCCCTCTAATTTCATCAATATCGATTCTTGTTATAGGTTGCTTATATGCAACTATAGCTAAACTCTCTAATGATGCCTGTGAAAGGGATTGTCTCTTATTTTTCTTAAGTAATTTTTGAATACTATCGCTATTCTGAGGCTTAGAAACTAATTGATACTCTCCATTTATAGAAATTAATTTAATCCCTCTATTATCTTCTTCATAATCATGAACCATTTCCTCTATTACCGATTCAATTACTTTAATTGAAATTTCAAGATTATTATGTAAATCCCTTATAGATAATGGCTCTCCGCTTACAAATAGTAATGACTCAATCACTGATTTTATTGCTGTAGTCCTAGCTGTTTCTTCAAATTCATACTGCTTTATATATAAACTATCCATCCGATTTTCTCCTCTTTACAAGTATGTTACCAAAATTATCATCTTGATATATTTTAACCATTTTTATCTTTATAAGTTCGAGTAATGCTAAAAATGTTACTACAACTTCTAGTTTACATTCACACTCATTTACCAAATCATCAAACTCCATTATTTCTTTAATATTAAATAAATTTAATAAACTTTCCATCTTATCTTCTATTTTATATTTATCAACATATATTTTCTTTTGTATAATATTTGCTGTATTTTGTTTGTTTGTATAATTTTCTAAAAGACTATTGTAAATAGTATATAAATCTAATAAAGTGGTATTTTTAAAAATATCATCATTATTTGTTTCACTTTCTGTTTCTTCTATAATTTCAGCTTTCTTAGGATACACATCCCCTGCACTTATATATCGCTCTCTAAAAAATCCTGAGACACCTTTGATTTTTTTATATTCTATTAATTTTTCCAATAAATTCTTTTCAATATCCTCTTCACTTTCCTCTTCTTCCTTAACCTTTGGAAGAAGCTTTTTAGATTTTATTTCAATTAATGTTGCTGCAACTACAATAAATTCAGATGTAACTTCTAAATCCATAACTTTCATATCATCTAAATACTTTAAATATTGATTTGTTATCTTATATATCTCGACATTATATATGTCCATTTCATGCTTTCTTATTAGATGCAATAAGAGATCAAAGGGTCCTTCGAAATTTGCCACTTTCACTTTTGGCATTTCCATACTTGTCATCCCACCTCATATTTTTTATACTTATTATCCATCTTATATCATATCAATTTTAACAAGAAAGAACAACAAAAAATCTAAATGAGTTTCATACTAATTATCTACATAAAAAAGCCAGCTATAATTAGCTGACTTTTTTAGGTCTATTTAAGTTAAATATATTATAAATAATTCTCTAACGATAATTAAATCCCTTTTTTGAATAAGTTTCTAACATTATATTTAAAGTTATCTAATATATTTCCCTTTTTAATATCTCTATCAGAGTAAAGTTCTACTTCTCCAACCTTATCTTCACCTAAGTAAACTTCACATTTACCTACTACATCTCCAGATTTATATTCTTTTTGTAATTCTTCTATAACTACTCGTTTTTCAAGGTCTCCAGTTGTTCCTTTTGGTAATACTACAACTAAATCTTCTTTAGCCTTTGCGATGAAAAATCTATCTGTTTGCTTACTCATATAAATTGTTTCTACATCTTCATCCTTAGCTAATAATTTTCTTCCTTCGTATTTAGAGAAACCATAGTTCATAAGCATGCTGGCATCTCTATTTCTTATTTTGAAGGTTGGAGCTCCCATTATAACTGAAAGCATTCTAACTTTATTTTTTGTTGCTGTTGCTGTTATGCAATATTTAGCTTCATCTGTAAATCCTGTTTTAAGCCCATCACAACCTTCAAAAAATCTTACAAGTTTATTATGATTAACAAGTTCTATAGGGCTCTTTCGACCTTCAGATATTGTTTCCATATATGTACCTGTATATTTAAGAATAGTAGGATGTTTTAATAATTCCAATGACATTTTAGCAATATCTCTTGCTGTTGATTCATGTCCCACTGCTGGCAATCCATTACAGTTCTTGAACGTTGTATTTGTCATACCTAATTCTTGAGCCCTTTTATTCATCATTTCTGCAAAAGCATCTTCTGTTCCACCAAGAAACTCTGCAAGTGCAACTGCCGCATCATTACCGGATGCTATAGCTACCCCTTTTAATAATTCTTCTACAGTTCTAATTTCACCTGTATCAAGCAGCATTGTACTACCGCCCATATTTTTAGCATTTTCACTACAGGTAACTTTATCTTGTAGTGTTATTTTTCCACTATCTATATTTTCCATAGTTAGTAACATGGTCATAACCTTAGTTACTGATGCAGGGGCATATTTTTCATCTATATTTTTTTCATAAAGAATTTTCCCCGTTGTAGGTTCCATAAGTATTGCAGATTTAGCCTCTACGTTTATTCCTTCTTCTGCATTTACCGCTTTTGTAAAATCATCATAATTTTCAATTACATTTTGAGATTCTTTTTCTGCATTCACCTCTGCATTCCACCATGTGTTATATGGATCTGTGTCTGCCTTTACGTTTACTGTATTTAGGCAAAATAAGCTTAAAGCTATTACTGAAAATCTTTTAATTGTTTTTTTATTCATTTTCACTACCTCCCTTCAAGCTTATTATTACCAATATAAATAAAAATATGATAAAAAGAAATAAATTTTCTTTTTATCATATTTTTTCATTTATTTACTATATAGTTTTATAAATGCTTGTTGACTTAGTTAAACTGAAAACCCCTTAAAACATTCTAGTTTATCAATAGTTTCCCAAGGACAATTATCCTACTCCTAAACTATCTAATATTACTTTCTTAATTTAAATATCTACTTTCAACTCTAAATCACTTATTATGCTCTAGGATGAAAATTTTTATAAACTATATTTATTTTATCATTATTTATTATTTCATAATAAGTATCCATATAAGTAAGAACTTGATTACCTAATAGTTTTTGAACCGCTCTCACATTAGCTCCATTTTGCAATAAATGAACCGCAAAAGAATGTCTAAAAGTGTTTAAATTAACATCTTTTTTTATTCCTGCTCTATGGGAGTATTCCTTTACAATTCTCCATACTCCTTGTCTTGTTAACTGGTTTCCATTTAAGTTTACAAAAAGCGTATCTACTCCTGCGGATGCTATATGCTCTCTTACTTTATAATACTCTTTTATAGCTTCTACTGCGCTTCTACCAATTGGAATTAGCCTTTCAAAATTCTTATTATCATGACACTTCACAAAAGATAAATCCAAATTTATATCCCAGGTTCTTATTCCAATAACTTCTGAAACCTTCATACCAGTTGCATACATTAATTCTAAAATAGCAGTATCTCTTATTCCCTTGTTACAATCCTTATCTACTATTCTTATTATTTTATCCACTTCTTCAATTGTTAATACTTCTGGTAGTTTTTTAGTTGTGGATGTACTTTTATAATATATTTTAGGAATCTCTGTAACTACTTTTGAATCCTTTAAATAATTATAGAAACTTCTAAGACTAATAACAATTCTATTTATAGATCTCTCCGATTTTCCTTCACTTAATAGATGTTGTATATATGCAAGCACTGCAATATTATCTGTTTCAATAACATCTAAATTTTTAGTATTTAGATGTTTAATATAAAG
Organism: Clostridium gasigenes; assembly: GCF_017348895.1. Lineage (NCBI taxonomy): Bacteria > Bacillati > Bacillota > Clostridia > Eubacteriales > Clostridiaceae > Clostridium > Clostridium gasigenes. Next base: position 3,167,635 of record NZ_CP071376.1, on the reverse strand, counting down.
ATTAACATCTGTAACATAGGCATAAACAGTATTTTCACTCTTGTGACTTATCAATAATGATTCTCTGTAGTTATTCACAATTTCTTTCATAATTCTCCCCTATCCCATTATACTTATTTCTATTCGACAAAAAACTTATATTACCTTTATTTTTTAGCCTAGCCTCAATAATTAATACAACTTACTAGATATAAATTTAATTAAATTTGGGCAAATAAAGGTTTCAATAATAACGCCTACTACAAAGAGACAAAACAGAAACCCTAACTTAATTAATAATTCATTAGAAAAAATATTGTTTTTTGTTCCTTTATTTAAAAACTTCTCTTTTAATTTTATTGATGACATTTCAATTGATATAATACTTATACCAATGAAAAATGGTATATAAAATATATTTTGAGGTATTATAGATGCAAGAGCTATCCAAATTCCCTTTCCACTAAATGTAGTTATCAAAAAGCTAAATGTATATCCTAATGTAAATCCCTTAAATAAATCTACTAATAAAATTATAGGCGATCCGATAATCGTAAATGATAACATTAAAATTAAAATTATAATTACTATGTTCTTTTTTAAAATATCAATAAATAATATTTTTTTATCTATTGGCTTGTCCCCTAAGCTATTTATAAATGTAGTAAAATAGTTAGATAAATCTGTTGTATCACTTGTATTCATATATTTTATTGTGTACGTACCCAAAACTATTCCTATACAGAAAAAAACTAATACTAATATATAAAGCATTTTATTTTCTCTAAATTTTGAATTTAACTTGTTTACAATATTCATGTTTTCCCTCCTCAATAGTTGCTATAGATAATACTTATGATAATTACATTACATATATTCACAATTAAATATATGTAACATATAGAAATGTTAGACATTTTTTTTATTATTCTATCCTTATCTAACATTTTCATTTTTTTTATACAGTACTTCATTTATTTCCGGTTAAAATATACATATAATTTCAGCAATATATGCTGTTATAAAACATCAGTCTCCATCTTTACATAATTAATACTATTACAAGTAATGTTAAGTAATTGCATAGTATTAATTTACTTAATACTATAATTTCTGAATTATATAAACATAACTTATCAATTACATAATCTTTTTTGTTCTCTATTTCTAAAATATATTAAACTTAATATTTCTTTATACTCTATATATAAAAATAAAGACTAGAAAATCTATTTTAGATTTCTACCCTTTACTTTAACTTTCTCAAATTTTATAAATACATAAGTGAACTTATTGTTTTAGTATCTATTATTTCTCCATTCTTTATCATTGACTTTATTTCTTCAATAGTAAATATTTTTACTTCTGTAAATTCATCTTCATCCAAACTTTTTTCACCTTGAAATAAGCCTGTTGCTTTATATAGATGTATTAATTCATCACAAAATCCTGGGGCTGTAGCTATTGTACCAAGAAAAGTTACATTCTCTGCTCTATACCCGGTTTCTTCTTCTAATTCTCTAATTGCACAAAGCTTTGGATCTTCGCCTTTTTCTAATTTTCCCGCTGGAATCTCTAAAATATTTTTTTCTAAAGCCTTTCTAAATTGCTTAACTAATATAACTGTTTGATTATCTATAAATGGAATAATAGCACATGCTCCTGGGTGTTTTATTATATCTCTATTTCCTATTTTACCATCTGGAAGCTCAACATCAACATTAATATAAGTCATAAAATTCCCCTTATGTATAATTGTTTCAGTTATAGTCTTTTCATACAAATCCATTCAAAACTCTCCTTTAACTTTATTTTTATTATAGCATATGATTAATCAATATAAGTATTTATAGATTAACTTAAATAGTGACTATAAACAAATAATATATCGGTAGAATCTAATATATTTTTCACCAGTAAAGCTATACTAATATAAATAGAAATGATATACTTTAAAAGAAAATTAAAAATATTCAAAAAATAAAGGAATTTAATAATTATTGTAGAAATATATTATTATAAAGGTGGTGCTTATTAATGAACGAATTACAATGGCAATTAAAAGAAAGCAAAAGGGAATTAGTAATGTGGAATAGGGATCATAAATCAATTTATAGAGAAGATAAAATTAAAGAGTTAACTAATAAAATTAAATTACTTGAACAAGAAATTTTTGATATAGAATATAAGGAATTAGAAGAACAAGAACGACTAAACGGATTACAATGCTAATTTATTTGAAAACGATTTTGTAAAAAAGTATCTTAGTCATATTAAAAAATATATTATTAAAATAAAAGATGATTTCTAACAATGTAGAAATCACCTTTTATTTGTATATATTCGTTCTATTTTAATCTCAGTACTTCCTTTATAGCCTTAACTACTCCATTATTATCGTTACTTTCAGCTATGAACCTTGATACTTTTTTCAAATTATCATGAGCATTTTCCATAGCATAACTATAATAAGCACTTTCCATCATTTCTAAATCATTTAAATAATCTCCAAACACCATAGTTTCTTCATATCTTATATTTAGAAGTTCTTGTATTTTATTTATAGTTATACCTTTATTTACACCCTTAGCCGTAATATCTAACCATAATTTACCTGAAACAGTTACTTGGAAAGCTTGTCTGTATTCTTCGTAATAGTTATTACTGTTATTTTCCGAACCCGAGAAATCACATATTGTTACTTTTAATATATCATCTTGAACTTTAGTTAAATCTTTAACCACTTCATATTGTTCATAATACTTTTCTGTTTCTTTTATAAATCTACTATCAGCTTGTTCAATATAAGCTGATTTTTTGCCACATACAATAACATAAGCATTGTTTATTGTTCTTCCTACCTCTATTAACTTCTTAGCTGAAGTTTTATCTAATGCATTAACTAGTAATTCCTCACCTTTATAGACCACAAACGTTCCATTTTCAGCTATAAACATCATATCATCCTTAATATCTTCAAACCTTTTTAAAAGATTATAATATTGTCTTCCACTTGCTGCTGCAAAAATAACCCCCTTTTGTTTAAGTTTTTTAAAAATTTTATAAAATTCTGGATTAATTTCATTATTTGTATTTAATAATGTTCCATCCATATCAGTTGCAATTAACTTTATCATATGTACCTATCCCTACCTTTTTAATTTTTATAATATGTATTCTTAATTAGTCGTTTTTTTGAAACTATCTCATCTTGAACTTTTGTTTTTTACATTATTAATATATTACTTCTACTTCATATTTTTTCAAACCTTGCATTAACTTTTCATCAGGTTTGATATCTGTAATTATAAAATTTATATTTTTCAAACTAGCAAACTTATAGGACCCATCTCTATAGAATTTTTCATTTGTGACTACTAAATAGTTTTTTTTACTTATTTCCATAATAGCCTTTTTAGTGTTTGCTTCATCTAAGTTAAAGTTACTTATAAAATTTCTCTCTATATTTATTCCACCTGTTCCAATAAATGCTTTATTAACTCTAAATTTTCTAATAGCATCTATTGTTTCTGATCCTATTGTTCCTCCAAGCTTCTTATTATAATTTCCACCAACAAAAATAACATCAACATTTGGGCTATAATCGAACAACATACATATTCGATTCATATTTGTTATTATAGTAATATTTTTTTGAATTTTCTCCAAGACTGTTGCTATTGCATAATTTGTACTAGATATATCTAAAAATATAACATCATTTTCTTCTATTTCATTAAATACTACCTTAGAAATTTTTTCTTTTCCATCTAAGTCACTTATAACTCTTGCTGTAGTGTTCTCATTATTCAATATTTTTCTTTCTAATATAGCTCCCCCATAAGTTCTCTTAATAAGACCCTCACATTCTAATTTTTGAAGATCCTTACGAATCATACCTTCTGAAACATTAAATTTTTCACTTAAACTTTTGACAATCACTTTCCCTTCTAATTTTAGTAATTGTAATATTGCCTCTAATCTTTCTTCCATGAACATTTGTTTTTCACCCCTTTAATTTCTATTATTAATTAATTTAATAGTGAATTTCAAATTACTTTCTATTGTTTATTATCACTTGTTATCATTTTATAACATTTTATAGAATATTTCAATATATAATTAAAATATTAAAAATTAAATTTTAATATTTTATATAAAAAAGCACCTTTTATCTATTGATATTTAAAGCAATAGATAAAAGGTGTTTTCATAATTTTAATTATTCTAACTCATTGATATAGTTCATAGATCTCATAGATATTTTTATTTTGTTTATAGATATGGATTCTATGAAGAATAAGAATTACACAAGTTTAGCTAACTTTATTTTTAAGTCTTAATTTATCAGCAATAATTGCAATAAATTCTGAATTAGTAGGCTTTCCTTTTTCAGTGTGAACTGTATATCCAAATAATTTATTTATAGCTTCAATTTGTCCTCTACCCCAAGCAACCTCAATTGCATGTCTTATCGCTCTTTCAACTCTTGAAGCAGTTGTGTTATATTTTTTAGCTATTGATGGATATAATTCTTTTGTTACTGCTGACAGTAACTCCATATCATTTACAACCATCATAATAGCTTCTCTTAAATACATATATCCCTTGATGTGTGCTGGCACTCCTATTTCATGAATTATAGCTGTAATTTCAGTTTCTAAATCCATAGGCTCTTTAGTTGGCATTTCACTTCTCATCATTCCAGATTGTCTTCTTACTGGTTCACTTGTTGTAGATCCAGTAAACATTTCTCTTATTCTTTTAGTAAATACATCCATATCAAATGGTTTTACCACATAATAATCAGCACCTAATGTTATTGCTTTTTGAGTAATCTTATCTTGCCCAACTGCTGATAAAACAATTACTCTTGGCATCTTTTCTAATTCCATAATATTCAATCTTTCTAATACCCCAAGACCATCTAAATGTGGCATAATTATATCTAACACTACTAAATCCGGTTTTCTTTCCTCAATTAGAGTTAATGCTTCTCTTCCATCCTTAGCAATCCCTATAACAACTATGTCTCTTTGATTTAAAAGATAATCATTTAAAATACTGCAAAATTCCTTGTTATCATCAGCTATTAGTACTGATATTTTTGATCCATTCATATTTTTCTCCCCTTATTCCCTTTTTTTCAATTCCCTAATTAATTAATTCTATTAAAGTTAAATTATTCCTTTTATTTCGAAGTATTTTTCAAAATAAACCTTAGTTTCATAAGTTTTTTTGTATATTTTGTTATAAGTAATAATTTAATATTATTATAACACATATAATATATGAAAGATAGATATTTTACATTATTTTGAAATTATTTTATTTTATCTCTTTATTTCATAATTGTGTTTAAATTAATAATAATTTTATATATTTTTTTACTTAATTAGTGTTTTAAAATTTATTTTTATCTATATTTAAACATATTTACCAATAAGTTAAATTTTTTCTATAATATATAACACTTGCAAATAACATTTATTACAATAAATAACTAGTCAAATATCCTTAGGATTTTTGACTAGTTATTTATTTTATAATTGAATATTTATATTTAAACTAATTTAAAACTCCAGCATCCTTTAACATCCATTCAATATAAATTCCATATCCTACATCTGGTTTATTTATTAAAACATGTGTAACTGCACCAACTAATTTATTATTTTGTATAATTGGACTTCCACTCATTCCTTGAACTATTCCCCCAGTCTTTTCTAACAATTCTTGATCAGTTACTTTTATAACCATACTTTTAGGTCCTGGTTCATCTTGAGATAATAATTTTACTATTTCTATATCATATTCTTTAGGACCTTTTTGATCTATTGAAGTAATTATTTTTGCTGGTCCTTCTTTAATTTCGCTTCTAAATCCAACTTTCATTGGTTTACTATATGATTCATTTATTATTGAATTTTCTGTTTTTCCAAAAATTCCTGATTTAGTATTTTTATCTATTGATCCTATACTTATTTTATCATTTATAAATAAACCTTTTAACTCTCCTGGTGTTCCTTTTTCTCCTTTTCTCACACTTAATACTGATGAAGATAATAACTCTCCTGTTTTTATTCTAAATGCTTTATTAGTATCACCATCTGTAATTGGATGTCCTAACGCTCCAAAAGTTGATGTTTCTTTGTGATAAAAAGTCAATGTTCCAATTCCAGCAGTAGAATCTCTTACCCATAAACCTAATTTATATTCTTCTTCTTCTTTTAATAAATTTACTTCTTTAGAAATTATTTTTTCATCTCTCATCAATTCCATATTTACCTTTTGGCTTTCACTATCTTTTATTTTTTTAGATAAATCTTTAGAACCTTGAATTTCTTCTCCATTAACTTTTAAAATTACATCTCCAAGTTCTATACCTGCATTTTGACCTGGACTAGAAACTTCACCTTCTTTTGTTTGCATTTCAAAGTGTCCTACAACCAAAACTCCCTCTGTAGATAGCCTAACACCTACACTACTACCACCTGGATAAACTTCTAAATCATTTACTTTTTGAACAGATACTGACTTCAATGGTATTAACCCTAAAAAACTTACTTTTAATTTATCTTTTGTATATTTTAGTTTATTGAATGTACTAATTTTCGGGAAACAAATATCGGAAGTTTGAACCGAATTATTAATATAAACAACTTCTGGTATATCCCTTAAACTAAGGAAAATTATTAATCCCAGAATCAATATTGGAGTCACTACTATACTGTATTTACTTAAACGCTTATATGACATATTATCTCCTCCTTTGCTTCTGTCTTTAAGTTTCCCTTTTAGAGTTTTTTATATGCTGTAGGAACATTGTTATAATAGTTAAATATTAATAGTTAAATATTAATAGTTAAATATTAATATTTAATTTAAATAAAAAAAATAGAACCACGGTAAATTACCATGGTTCTATTGTTTACATTATATATAATTCTTATGTATTTAATTATATAAATTTCTTATTTCATTTTTCTTTAATTCAGCAAATTCAACCATTTCAGATGCATTTTCTAAGGTTACCTCACTTATTTCATCTCCACCAATCATTTTTGCAATTTCCTTAATTTTATCATATTTAGATAAAGTCCTTATTTGGGTAAAAGTCTTACTATCTTTAACCTTTTTAGATACAAAATAATGACAATCTGATAAGGCTGATATTTGAGGAAGATGAGTTATACAAAGCACTTGATGTTTGGTAGATACTTGATACATTTTTTCTCCAACTCTTTTTGCGATAGTTCCACTTATTCCTGTATCTATTTCATCAAATATTAAAGTAGGTATTTTATCTTTTCCAACAAATACACATTTTAATGCAAGCATTATTCTTGATAATTCTCCACCTGATAATACTTTCTCTAATGATTTTAAAGGTTCTCCTGGATTAGTAGAAATTAGGAAAGTTACATCATCATAGCCTTTGCTATTAAACTCATCTATTAAATTAACATCAATTTTAATAATAGCTTTTTCTAACCCTACATAAGCTAATTCTTGTTTTATTTCATATTGTAGAATTTCTGCATTTTCATTTCTAATTAAATGCATTTTCTCTCCTAAAATCCTCATTTTTTCAATGATATTATTTGCTTTTTCTTTTAATTCTATAATTATTTGCTCTGAATTAACTAATTCATCACATTGATTCTTAAGTTTTGTATAATATTCAAGTACATCTTCAAGAGTTTTTCCATATTTTTTTTTATAAATACTTATCTCATATATTCTTGAATTTATTTTTTCTAACGTATCCTCATCATAATAAACTTCACTCATAAAATCTCTTATTTCTCTTGATACTTCTTCAATTACATAAAAAGCACCTTCAACTTGTTCTCTTTTATCTTTAATTTTTTCAAAATGTTCTTCTACAAAAGACAATTCATTTATAACCTTAGATAAGCCTTCTAAAACAGATACACCTTCTTTAGGTTCATCCAAATGAGCATAGGAATTTCCAAGAGCTAGAGAAATTTTTTCTGCATTTGAAAGACGATTAAACTCTTCAAGTAACTCTTGCTCTTCTCCAACTTTTAATTTTCCTTTTTCAATATCATCTATTTGAAATTTTATATAATCTATAAGTTTTTCCCTATCCTCATTTCCTCTTAATCTTTCGACTTTATCTTTTATACTATTATATTCATCTTTTAAAACAATAAATTTTTCTAATAAAGCATCTATTTTTTCTCCACAAAAACTATCTAAATAACCAATATGAGAAGATTTGTGTAGTAAATTTTGATTTTGATTTTGGCCATGTATATCAAGTAATTTTTCTCTTATTTTCTTTATACAACTAAGCACTACTGATTTACCATTAACTTTTATTATACTTTTTCCTGAAATTGTAGTTTCTCTAGATATTATTAGTATGTCATCAGCTTGAATTTCAAGTTCTTTAAGTGGTACATAAACATCCTCATTTTCTATAGAAAAAACAGCCTCTACAAATGTTTTCTGCTCTCCATATCTGATTAAATTTTTAGAAAACTTTCCCCCAAGAACATAATCTATAGTATCAATTAATATAGATTTACCTGCTCCTGTTTCACCTGATAGTATGTTAAAACCTTCTCCAAACTCAACAGATAACTCCTGAATTAAAGCAAAATTTTTAATGTTTAATTGCAATAACATTCTATCCCATCCTTCATATCCTTTATAAAATCATTTTTCTTACTTTACAGACTAATTCTTCTGCTTTTTCAATACTTCTAACTAATATAAATATAGTATTATCTCCAGCTATAGTTCCTGCAATTTCTGTAGGAATTAATATATCTATAGCCTCTGCCGCTGCATTAGCGGCTCCAGTTAATGTTTTTACAACTACAAACTTATCTACATTTTCTACTGATACAACTGCATTTGATAAAATACTAGATAGTTTATTGTTTATATCTCTTTGTTCCGTGGAGGATGCTATATATCTATAACTTCCTGAAGAACTTTGCATTTTTATTAATTTTAATATTTTTATATCTCTTGATACTGTAGCTTGAGTTACATCAAACCCATCATTTTTCAATTCATCTGCTAATTCTTCTTGAGTTTCTATATCTTTATCATTAATTATCTCTAAAATTTTACTATGTCTTCTAGGTTTCAATTTAATCACCTTCACATTCTTTAGAATTATTTAATATTTTTGTTCTTAGAACTTTAAAATAATCATAATCATCAAATAATACAATTTTTGCATATTCTTTTGATTTTTTGATTTTTATTAGAGCTTCTTTATTTGATTTAATGGCTTTTTGTCCATCAAAGGTTATATATATTTCCTCTTCCCCATTTTCAGCCATAATTTCTATTTCACTATCACTATTTAATACAATAGTCTGCATTCCTTTTGTATGTGCACATATAGGAGTAACTGTAATTACATCTACATCTGGATATACAAATGGTCCTCCCGCTGAAAAAGAATATGCTGTAGATCCTGTTGGCGTTGCAATTATAATTCCATCACCCTTAAAAGTATAATATCGTTTACCGTCTATAAAAACTTGAAACTTAACCATACGAGATAAAGTTCCTCTTGCAACAACAATATCATTAAGTGCATTACGACTATTTTTAATTTCTTTTATTGCTAAGTTGCACTCTAACATCATCCTATTTTGGATTTTATATTTTCCATTTTTCAACTTATCCATAGCCATATCTAATCCTGATATTTCAACACTTGATAAAAATCCTAGGTTTCCAATATTAATTCCAATTATAGGTGCATTACTTCTTCCTATTAGTTCTCTAGCTACACCTAAAATTGTTCCATCTCCACCTAGGACCATAATAATATCTATTTCTTCTTTAAAGTCATAATCAGAAATTTTATAACTATCTAAAACTACTATTTTAGAATCTGTAAATACTTTTTTAACTTTTTCTAGAACTAAATCTAGAATTTTATTTCCTTTATCCTTTAATGGATTTATAGCTATTATAATATTCTTCATAACTCCTCCAACACTTAGGGGTGCTAAAATAAAATAATAAGTAAAAGATTCTTAGGATATTTTGCACTAGCCCAAGATCCACATCTGCTCACATTGAGCATTTAAGGGTTATTTCGATTAAGCATAGTACATAATATATAAGAATCTCACTATTTATTTTTTTAAAGATCCCTTACTATTTAAGTTTATAATTGATTATGTGACATTTCTACTATTTCATCAATTTGTTCTATTTTGAAATTTGATGGTTTTTCTTTATTTTTTGTAAAATAAACAAGATATTCTCTATTGCCTTCTGGCCCTTTAATTGGAGAATAGCTTATCCCAAGTATATTTAATTCTTTTGATATTAAGTAATCAACTATTTTAGTTACTACCTCTTTATGAACATTTATATCACGTATAACACCTTTTTTACCAACTTTATCTCTTCCGGCTTCAAATTGGGGCTTAATTAAAGCTACAATTTCTCCATCTTCCTTTAAAAGATTTACAGTTGCTGGCATTATTGTTTTTAAAGATATAAATGAAACATCTATAGATGCAAAGTCTAATTTTTCTCCTATTTCTTCTGGAGTTACATATCTTATATTAGTTCTTTCCATACATACTACTCTTTCATCTGTTCTAAGTTTCCAAGCAAATTGTCCATATCCAACATCTACTGCGAAAACCTTACTTGCATGATTTTGTAGCATACAATCTGTAAATCCTCCAGTAGAAGCACCAATATCCATACAAACCTTATCTTCTAATATTATATTAAAAGACTTCATAGCTTTTTCAAGCTTAAGTCCACCTCTACTTACATAAGGAATCTCTTCCCCTTTAAATATTATCTCAGCATCTACATCAACTTTTTCTCCGACTTTATCCACTCTATGTCCATTTACAAAGATTTTACCTGCCATTATATTAGTTTTTGCTCTTTCTCTTGATGTAATTATACCTTTCTCTACTAAAAGTATATCTATTCTTTCTTTTTTAATTGACATGATAATCTCCTTTATCCTTGAAGTTCTATAATTGTTTCTGCTATTCCATCCCCATCAAGTTTTGCTTCTTTATATAATATGTTAACTGCTCCATGAGTAATAAAATCATCCTTAAACCCTAAAGCTTTAAACTTATTTTCAAATCCAAGTTCTACTAAATTCATTAAAACTGAATTACCAAAACCACCACTTATCATATTATCTTCTATAGTTACTATATTGTATTTATTATCAACAAGTTCCTTTAATAACTCTGTATCCTGTGGTTTGACAAAAGTTGCACTTATTATTAATGGATTTATTCCATTTTTTTCTAGATTTTTTTTTGCAAGAATTGCATGCTGTACCATTTTTCCTACAGCTATTATTGCAATTTTTTCTCCATTTATTATCTTTTCCCATTTCCCATATTTTATTTCAGTTAGTGGCTTAATATCTTTTAAAATATCTCCACCTCTTGGATATCTTATTGCAACTGGCATATTTGAATTTACAGCCCATTTAAGCATTATTGGTAAATCACCTAAACTCTTAGGTGCTAATATATTCATTTTAGGTATTTGATTTAAATATGAAATATCAAATATACCTTGATGTGTTTCTCCATCTTCACCAACTATACCAGCTCTATCTATTGCAAATGTTACAGGCATTTCTTGAATACATACATCATGTATAACTTGATCAAAAGCTCTTTGCAGAAATGTTGAATATACTGCAAATACAGGTCTTAATCCCTGACTTGCCATTCCAGCTGCTAATGTTGTTGCATGTTGCTCTGCTATTCCTACATCAAAAATTCTATTTGGAAATTCTTTAGCAAAGTCTTTAAGCCCAGTTCCATCTGGCATTGCCGCTGTTATTGCAACTATTCTATTATCTTCATTTGCTAACTCTATCATAGTATCCCCAAAAACCTTTGAATAATTTTCACTGGCTGAACTAATTACTTCTCCACTTTCTAAGTCAAAAGCTCCTACACTATGAAATTTACCTGGATTTTTTTCAGCTAGTTCATAGCCTCTACCCTTTTGAGTTATAGTATGGATAATTACAGGTCCTTCTATTTGTTTAACCTTTTTAAATACTTCGTTCATCATATCTATATCATGTCCATCAATTGGGCCAATATATTTAATACCCATATCTTCAAATAGCATAGATGGAACAACAACTTGCTTTATTCCGTCTTTAATTTTGCTTAAATAATAAGCTACTCGTTTTCCTGTATTTGATAATTTTAGCGAGGTATTTATGTTTGATTTCAATTTGTTATATTTAGGATCAACTCTTATTTTATTAAAATAACTAGATAATCCACCTACATTTTTAGAAATGGACATTTGATTATCATTTAAAATAATTATCATTTTAGTTTTATTAAACCCTACGTCATTTAAAGCTTCAAAAGCCATCCCACCAGTTAAAGCTCCATCACCTATAACTGCAATAACTTCGTTATCTTCACCTTTAATATCTCTAGCTCTTGCCATTCCAAGAGCTGCTGATAGTGAGGTGGTACTATGACCTGTATCAAACGAATCATATTTGCTTTCACATCTTTTAGGAAATCCACTTAACCCACCATATTGTCTAAGTGTGTTAAACATCTCTTTTCTTCCTGTTAATAGTTTATGAATATAACTTTGATGACCAACATCCCAAACTATTTTATCTTTCTCTAGATCAAAGCTTTTAAATAAACTTAAAGTTAGCTCTACAACTCCTAAATTTGATGATAAATGTCCACCTGTTTTAGATAAACTATCTATTAAAAACTCTCTTATTTCAACTGATAAAGTTTCTAATTCTTCATTAGATAACTTTTTAACTTCATCTGGACAATTTACTCTATCTAATAACTTAATCATATTTTATCATTCCTTACGTTAAAATTCTCTATTTAATAATTCTAGGGTAAGTTCTTTTAAAACCTTAGTATCTACTGAAATCTTATTTAATAATTCTAAACTCTCCTTTGTAAGTGAGTTGCATTTTTCTTCACAATATTCTAATCCAAATACTGTTACAAAGTTTGATTTATGATTATTTTCATCACTTTTAATATTTTTACCAAGTTTTTTCACATCACCTACTAAATCTAGTATATCATCTTTTATCTGAAATGCTAATCCTAATTTTTTACCGAATTCACTTAAAATATGAGAATCATACTCTGAGGCTTCTGCCAGTATTGCTCCAGCTTCTATAGAAACCCTTATAAGTTCCCCAGTTTTCTTTAAGTGCATATATTCTAATTCATCTTTAGAAATTTTTTTACCCTCATTTATTATGTCAACAACTTGCCCTCCAATCATACCTTCTGGGCCTGCTGCTTTTGCAATTTCTCTACTTGCCTTTAATGCTCTTTCCCCATTTTTTAAAGAATAATCCATCATTAACATCATAGCTTCATTTAGTAATGCATCTCCAGCTAATACTGCAATATCTTCTCCAAATTTTTTATGACTTGTAGGTTTCCCTCTTCTTAAATCATCATTATCCATACAAGGTAGATCATCATGTACTAATGAATATGTGTGAATCATTTCAATGGCACAAGCCATATCTATTACATCCCGCCAATCTTCTTTATATAGATTATAGGTTAATAATGTTAATATTGGGCGTATTCTTTTTCCACCTATATTTAAACTATAGCTTGCGGCCTCATAAATTATTTTATTGTATGTGCCTTTGCCTTCAAAATAATCTTTAATATATTTATTTATTTCTTCTTTGCACTCATTAATTATCATTTCCATTATCAATCTCCACTTCTACATTTTCTTTAATGGTAGTTAATTTCCCTTCTAATGTATTTAGTGTTTTGTAAATTTTATTTACTAGTTTTACCCCAACTTCATATTCTTTCATTGCATCTTCTAAATTGAGTTCTTTTTCTTCTAGATTTTTCAATACTTCTTGAAGATTAATTACCATATCATTATAATTATCTTTCTTTGCCATTTTAACCTCTCCTTAATCCAAAGGGTTAAATACCCCTTTAACAAAGCCATCTTTTAAAATTATATTTATTTGAATTTCTTTATTTAGCTTTTCTTTTTCAGATATTACATTTTTATTATTATCTTGGACTATTGCATATCCTTTAGATAATATATTCATTGGGTTATAAGCTTGTAATATATCATTTAGAGATATTACTTTTATCTTTTCTTTTTCTATTTTATTAGCCATTGTTCTACTTAATCTTTCTTTTAATCCATCAACTTCTAAATAACTGTTTACTATTTTATTTAAAGGGCTATTTAGCTTTAGTATTCTACTTAAACTATTAACCTTATTTTTTTCTTCTGAAATCCTATTGTTAATTAATTCGTTTATTCTTCGCTCTATTTGATTTAAACCTAGCAACATATCACTTTCCAAAGGAACTGCAAGTTCTGCTGCTTGTGATGGTGTTGATGCACGTAAATCAGATACAAAATCTGATATAGTGAAATCAACTTCATGTCCTACTGCTGATATTATAGGAATGTTAGACTTAAATATTTCCAGCGCTAGTTCTTCTTCATTAAAGTTCCATAATTCTTCAATGGAGCCTCCTCCACGTCCTATAATTATTAAGTCTACACTTTTTTCACTATTGAAGTATTTAATACCTTTAATTATTGATTTATATGCTCCTACACCTTGAACCTTAGCTGGATATAAAACAATGTCCACTATGGAACTTCTAGTGCGCGTTACGTTAATTATATCTTTAATAACAGCTCCTGTTTCTGATGTGACTACTCCTATTCTCATTGGCATAACTGGAATAGCTTTTTTATATTCTTGATCAAAGTATCCTTTTTTTAACAATTTATCTTTTAGCTTTTCAAATTTAATGTGTAGTTCTCCAAGTCCTTCTTTTCTTATATCATTACAATATAATTGAAGTGATCCATTCATTGGATAAATAGAGCAGCTAGCGCTTATTACAACTTCCATACCCTCTTCAAGCCTAAAATCTAGATCATAAGCTTTTCCTTTAAACATAACACAATTAATTTTACCATTAGAATCTTTTAATGAAAAATATATATGTCCACTTGTATGATATTTCAAATTAGAAATCTCCCCTTTTACAGAGAGATTATTTAAAATAAAATCATTATCTAAAATTTTCTTTATATAATTGTTTACTTCTGAAACTGATAACGTCTTAATTCTCATGTTTTTCTAAAGCCTCACATGCATTTTTTATTAGTAATGTTGTAGTTAAAGCTCCCACTCCACCGGGTACTGGTGTTACAAAAGATGCTTTATTTATTACATCATCAAAATCAACATCACCTGTTATTTTACCTTCAAAGGAAGATGTTCCAACATCTATAACCACTGCACCCTCTTTTATATATTCAGAGTTTATAAACTTAGGTTTCCCTATTGCAACAATAAGTATATCTGCTCTTTTACAAACCTCTTTAATATTAGAGGTTCTTGAATGACATATAGTTACTGTAGCATTTTTATTAAGTAATAATTGAGCTACAGGTTTTCCAACTATATTACTTCTACCAAGTACTACAACTTCAGCTGATTCTATAGTTATATCTAAGCTTTCTAACAAAGTTATAATTGAGTTTGGTGTACACGGCAGAAAACTGTTTCCACCAGTATAAAGCTTACCTTGACTTTCAAATGTTAAACAATCTATATCCTTATATGGAGAAATTGTTGAAATAATTTTTTTTTCGTCTAAGCCTCTTGGAAGTGGCACTTGTAACATTATTCCTTGAATACTATTATCCTTGTTTAATTTATGTATTAAGTCTATTATCTCTTCTTCAGAAATAGTTTCTTCAAGTAATATTTTATCAAATTTACATCCAAGAGAAGTAGCTACCTTTTCTTGACTGTTTAGATAGTAAATAGATCCACCATCTTCACCAACTAATATAGATGCTATTTTAGGAATAGTTAGCCCACTTTTATTTCTTTTATTAATGAAAGTTTTTATTTCTTCTTTTATTACACTCGCAACTTCTCTACCATTTATTATTTGCCCCATTTTTCATTTCCCCTTTATATGACTTTACATTTTTTTAAATGTATTATCTAATACTCCGTTTATAAATGCTACACTCTTCTCATCTGAATATATTTTCGTAAGCTCTAGAGCCTCATTAATTGCAACTTTTTCTGGAACATCCTCTAAATATAACATTTCTGCTACAGCTAATCTTAATATAGTTAAATTAACTTTAGATATTCTATCTAGCTTCCAATTAACTAAGGCTACAGTAATTTTTTCATCTATTATTTCTTTGTTTTTTTCTACAACCTCTAAAATATTTTTTATGTATTCAACATCTATTGTTTTAAGTTTCATTTCGTACTCTTCTATAAAATGCTCTATTGTTTCCTCTAAAGTATTTTTACTTAAAGTCATACCAAAAAGTAATTCCATTGCTATTTCTCTTGATTTTTTTCTATTCATAATATCCTCCTGCGTAACTGGTTTTAATGTTATTATGCACTTTTGAAATGTATAATAATCATTTGTGTATTATTATTATAATATATTTTAACACAAGGTACCATACCTTGCCATAGTAGATAGTAACACATAAGCGCTTAATTATCAATTAACTGAATTTTATTTTTTCTTATATCTAGTCATTTGCGGTAAATATACCTTATATATATGCTGTATAAACTAAAAAGGTAGGTCAAAGAATTATCTTTAACCTACCTTTACCAATATTAACGTTAATATTATTTAAACTATATTGATTTTTAAACTAAAAATTATGTTTAAAACTTAAAAGTCTAGTTATTTTCTTTAGTTTCTTCTTTGTCTTCTTTTTTTTCTTTTTTCGCTTGATAAATGCTTTGAACATTTACGTTTATAAAATCTACTTTTAACCCTGTCATTGCCTCAACTGTTTTTTTAACATTTTCTTGAACAGCTTCAACAACTTCTTTAATTTTTAAGCCATATTGCACTGATACATTTAAATCAATAGTAGCGCTATTTTCACCTAAGGTAACTTTAACACTTTTGCCTGAGCTCTTTTTTGACTTTAATAAATTTGATATATTATTACCAACACCCTGTTGAAACTCTACTACCCCTTGAATTTCTTCAGTAGCAATACCTGCAATCACACTTACAACTTCATCAGAAATTTTAACAATTCCAATATTTACATCATTGTTCAAATTTTCCATTTTCTTTTCCCTCCTTGATGTTTTGTAACAAACAAAACTCCTTTTTCTTATGTTTATTATATCAAACACATTATTATATTACAATAAATTATTTCTTAGGCTCTATTATAACTTCGCTCATACTAGAAACGTCCTCAACTATTTCTTGAATTGCACAAGTTTGATCTTCTGTTAATTGTTCTTCTGCTTTCAAAACTACTCTAACCTTATTTCCTTCGATAAAACAAAGAACATCTTCAAACCCTTTATTCTTAACATTTAATTCTATTCTTCCTTCTTTATCTTTTATCATTATTTTTTCTTGTAATTCTGTTGTTGCAATATCTTTCTTTTCTTGCGAAATATTTTTATCCTCGCTTATAGATTTTAATTCTTGAGTTGTAGCTGCATTTTGTTGTTCCTTAGTGCTTCTTTGTGAAAAGAAGTAATCTTGACTTGCTAAAGTTTCCTTATCACTTTTCTTTTCATTTTTCTCTGCTTTTTTATCTGCTTTTTCTTTTTCCTTTGCTTCCTTTTCTTGTACCTTTGCATCAGCCTTCTTGTCTGCTTGTTCTCCCTCACCGGCTAAAACTTGACTTAAATCAGTTGGATCAGTTAACCCATTAGTGTTTAATTTTGCTGATAACACTCCTACACATACTATAAGAGCCATTAGCGTAAAGATAATTCCAAATTGTTTTTTTGTCATAATTTTTTCCCCCCATCTACTTTCTATTGAATTATATGCTAACTTTCCATAAGATATACATTAACTTTATCTAAAGATATTTCATAAAGTCTCGATACTGCCATTTGAATATCATATTTTATTTTACTGTTCCCAGCACCTTCTGCCGCTACTATTATCCCTGTAATGGTAGGATTATTAGTTTGAAGAATTACAGGTTCATTGTCTCCATCTAAGCTCTTCATAACAACCTTGCTTCCATCTGTTTTTTGATCATTACGCCTAGTTCCTCCTTCCCTATCTGTTTCTTCCGTAACTGCTACTTGATTATTATTATCTACAGCAGGAATCTTAACTTCTCCACTTTTGAAATGCATCATAACTTCAACTTCTCCAACCCCCTCAATCTTTTTAAGTATACTTTCAAGTTCACTTCTTTGCTTTTCTTCATATTTTTGAGTTTCTATATTAATATTTTTAGTATTTGTATTTGTTTCCTCAACTGTAACTGAACTATTTGTTGTCTTTGATTTATCTTTTTTATTATCTGTAAAAAAACTAATTACAATTAATAAAAAAGCTAATATTAAAACAACAACTACAGCATCTTTAATTTTTTTATTATTAAGGATATTTCTTATATCTTTTTTTAGATCCTCTCTTTTCATCTCACCACTCCTATTTTTCCTGCTTATATATTTCTATATTTTTAGCTTTTATATTTAAAATTTGTTCTAGGTAAATTTTAATTTCTGTTTCTCCATTAACTTCCTCTTCTTTAGTTTGTGAACCTATAACCGCACTTGAATCTGACCTATTTATTTCAATCTTTTGTATTTTTTTTATACTATCATCCTTAACTCCTATTTTCACTTTATCTATTTCATATGTCATGTTTTTAATATCGATATTACAGCTTATGTCACTTTCAAACTCTCTTCCCTTAAATTCTTCTTCAAGTAATTTATTACAGTTTTTATTTAAGTTATTTTTAAATGACTCCTCTCTATTTCTATCTACCCTTCCTTTATCCTCATTTTTATCCATTTTAACGAACTCTTTTTCATATCTATTGATTTCGTTTATTACTTTAGTTTCTCCTTTTGAAAATAAGGATACAATTGGAGTTAGCATAACAGAAATAAGTATTAGTCCTAGAACAAAATTTATATATTTTTTAATACTGTTATCTGGAGCTATTAATTCCACTGCTGTCATTAAAATTATTGTTGTTACTAGTGTTGTTATAAATGCAGATATACTCTCCATATTTATCCCCCTATAACAAATTTTCCTGCTGATGCCATTATAGCTAACAATATAAAGAACATAAGACTTACAGATAAAACACAAGACATTATGAGAATAAGAGATTCTCCCGCAGCGTTTATAGAACTTGTAATTCTTTTATCACTTATTGGTTCTATTAATGCTGCTGATAATTTATATACTAATGCCAGTAAAATAAGTTTTAAAACTGGATATAGCATAAGTAGTATTATTACAATAAGCCCAATTGAACTAATTGCATTTTTAATTATTAAGGAATATCCTGCAACCGCTGCAATTGCATCTGAGAATGATTTCCCTACTATTGGTATGAAATTATCTATTGCAAACTTAGCCGTCTTTAAAGTTACTGCATCTATTGTAGAAGATGTTATTCCTCTAACTGTGAGCAATCCTATAAATACGGTTAAGATAATGCCTTGTAACCATAATGTTATTTGTTTTAGCAATTTACAAAGGTTATCTATTTTATGTTCACTAGACATATTATTTGCAAATTGTAATACAAAGCTCATTAAAATAAGTGGTATTATAACATTTAAATAAATTCTAGGAATTATTAAGGTAGCTCCAAGTATAATTGGATCCATTGTAGCTGCCTGAGTAAAACCACCTGCCGAGCCTAACATTATTACCAATATAGGTAATAATGCCGACATAAAATCTGATATTTTAGTTATAACATCTGTTGCTATAGTTAACGAAACTAAAAAACTTTTACTTAAAATAACTATTAACATACAATAGCAAGCATAAAAAGCAATATTAGATATGCTTTCATTTGAAAATGATGCTTGCAAATTTTTAAGTAATGAACATATTATGGCAATTACCACTATTGATATAGAAAGTGATAATACTGTCTTTACTTCTTTAAAAAGAAAGCTTACTATTGCTCCTCCAACTTTTTCAAAGGATAAATTACCTTGTCCACTTTCTAAATAGCTTTTAAAATACTCAATTGGATCTAATTCATTCATTAATTCCACATCTGATTTCATATTATTTATATATTCATATAAACCATCTATTTTATCTTTAATTTCCTCATCTTTCATTAATTCACTATTTTCTAAATTATTTTTATATTCATCAAATACGCTTTTTTCACTAGTATGTTCTTCTGCATAAACAACTCTATATGGATTTATTAATACCCAAGTAAAAATAATCATACCTGTAACTATTATTATAAAAACAACTTTATTTATTTTTTTCATAATTACCACCTACAACATCTGCAGTATAGTATCTAATACTGCCATTAAAATTGGTATTGCTAAGCCAAGTATTAATATCTTGGCAGAGAAGTCCACCTTTGACGCTATGCTCGAAGCACCTGCATCTTTACATATTTCACTACAAAAGGAGGCTAAATATGCTATAGCTAATATTTTAAATACTATGCCTATATAAACACTATCGATATTTGCTCTATCAGCTATATTTTTTAAAAAATATATTACATCACTTAATTGACCAATTATAAATAGAAAAATTATAATTCCTGCTACTAATGCTATTAATATTGATAAATCATTTCTTCTATCCTTAAATAATAAAAATATAGATAAGGCTACAAATGCAAAAGCTACTATTTTAAATATTTCCATATTCTTCACCTACAACATAAACATAGTCTTAACTGAATCAAACAAATTAGCAATTAGCCCTATTACTGTTAGAAGTATAATAACAACTCCTGCGATATTAGTAATTACCGCAATATCTTTTTTCCCACTGCTTTCAAGAACCTTATCTAATACTATTAATAAAATTCCCATGGCTCCTATTTTAAATAAAATATCTACATTTAGCATAATAAATTCCCCCTCTTTTTCACATTAAGAATACAGCGAGCATAGCTCCAACACATATTCCTAAGGATCTGTACATCTTTGTATTTTTATTTGCTATAGTTTCTGATTTTTTACAATTTAGTTTTATATTCTCTATAGTTAAATTAAAAATTTTATCTTGTCCAAAAACACCTGATTCTCCTAGTTCTCTAGTAAAATCAGATAATATTTTTTCATCTTCCTCTATAATAAAAAAATCTTCTTTCATTTTTCTATACTCATCTTTAAATGCATGATAAACTGTTTTGCTTTCACCATTTATTAGTTTTTCTGAAACTCTTAAAAGTAGATTTCTTAAATGGCAACTTGTTTTTTCAGAGACGTAATGAAGAGCTTGTGGTACTGGAGTATTACCATAAATAACTTCATTATTAAGTATTAAAAGCGAATTTAGTATATCATTCAAATCTCTATACCTACCTTTAAATTTTTCTCCATAATAAAACCCTATATAAGTACTTGCACAAAATATTATGCCTATTGAAATCATTTTAAGCATTTAACCTCCCCCCCCAGTCCAACCGCATACATATTTTCTATTGTTCCAACTCCATTTTTATTAGATAAAATAACTATTCTATCTAATATTGAATTATCAAGGAGTTCTTTAAACACCTTTCTTTTGTAAATATCATCTATACTAAACCCATGAAGAGTAACCACTACGTTAACTCCTGAATTAAAAGCCATAAGAAGGGCTTCAATGTCTCCCTTTGTTCCAATTTCATCACATATTAAAACTTCTGGTGATAAGCTTCTAATAGCCATGAGCATGCCTTCTCTTTTAAGACAATTATCTAATACATCTGTTCTAACACCTACATCCATTTGTGGTACACCATTAAAACAAGCAGCAATTTCACTTCTTTCATCTATTATTGAAACTTTTTTACCACTTAAATTAATAATATTCATTCCATAAGATACATTTCTTGCTATATCTCTAAGTATGGTTGTTTTTCCACATTTAGGCGGGGCCACAATTAATGTATTGTATATCCTATTATTCTTTGCTATATATTTCATTACCTCATTAGATGACCCTATAACTTCTCTACATATTCTAATATTTAGAGATGATATATTTTTTATAGTCCTAATTATTCCACCTACTATTACACACTCACCTGCAATACCTATTCTATGACCACCCTTTATAGTAATATACCCCTGTTTTATTTCTTCTTCATATGCGTAGAGTGAATAGTTAGATATCTTAACTAATATTTGCTTTATATCCTCTGCAGTTACTGTGTACTTAAGTATCCGTTCTCCTTTAAAGGAGTTTAGTATTATAGGTTTTCCTACCTTTATCCTAATTTCTTGAATTTTATCACTTTGAAAATACCCTCTAATTTCGCTACTAATTTTTAATGGCAAAACTTTTAATATTTCATCTTCATAAATAATATTCCTCACTTCCTTTTCTATAGTTCTCTTATACTTGATCTCTAAATAAATAACTAAACTTTGTTTCACATACTTAATTAATATTCATAACAATAATTAAATATGTAAATTATTTTAAATTAACGCAAAAAAAATCTCAGTTTACTTTAAACTGAGATTTTTTATTATTTTTTATTAAAATAATAACTTTTATTCTATTTAGATATATTCAAAAATAACTAGTCAATATGTATAATGGATTCTCAAAAAAATAACTAGTCTATTGAATTTTCATTACAAAATGGACAAGGAATACTTTTATTATTTTCTAAAGCCTCTTTTTCAACAAATAGCGGTTTATTGCATTTATTGCATTTTATTTCTACATATTCATCTTCAAAATCTTCTAAATCTTCTAATGATACTTCCTCAAATAATTCATCTTGTAAATCTGTTAAATCCTCATCAATAAATTGAATATTTTCTTCTATGGATTCTTGTTTTACTAATGTTTCTTCTACTTTATTAGAAATACCTTCTAATAAAGCGTTTATATCACCAAATATTTCTTTATATTCTCTATTTTCCAATTTGTTAATTTTATCTTTTAAACACTCTAATATTTCTTGAATCTCTATCATTTTAACACTTCCTCTAGCATCTTAGTCATCTCCATAAAATAACTAGTCAATATATTTCCATAAGGGATCTTCCGATACTTTAATTTAAATTATAATTTCATTATATCATTATTTACATTTTTCTGTAACTAATTTAATTAGTTATTTGAAAAAATGCTAAGTTCCTAAGAACTTAGCATAAATTTGAGGTTACACTCTTTCCATGTAATCTCCGGATCTTGTATCAATTCTTATAACATCACCCTCGTTAACAAACATAGGTACATAAACGATAGCTCCTGTCTCAAGTGTGGCTGGTTTAAGAGCATTTGTACTTGTATTCCCTTTAACTCCTGGATCTGCTTGAGTTATTAATAATTCAACAAAGTTTGGAGCTTCAACTGAGAAAGCTTCTTCCTTATAGAACTTAATTACTGCAAACATATTTTCTTTAATATACTTTATAGCTTCTTCAACTTTTTCAAAATTTAAAGGAATTTGTTCAAAAGTCTCTTGATCCATAAAATAGTATAATTCTCCATCTGAATAAAGATATTGCATTTCTTTTCTTTCAATTACAGCCTCTTGTAATTTTTCAGTTGGGTTAAAAGTTTTATCTGTAACCCCTCCTAATATAACATTTCTAAGTTTTGTTCTTACGAATGCTGCCCCTTTACCTGGTTTAACATGTAAAAATTCAATTACTGTAAAAACTGAGTGATCATGCTCAAATGTTGTACCTTTTCTTATATCTCCTGCTGAAATCATAAAATTTCCCTCCATAATTAGCTTTTATTAATTATTTATAATAACATATTGTTATTAATGTTATAAACAGTATGTAGTTTAAAACATAACAAAGATATTTTATCAAAATTAATAGATAAATGCAATTGTTTAAATAAACTTAATTTATCTTTAAAATAATTATTTACTTTTCAACTCTAATTCTAGCTCCACTCTATTATTATTAAAAGTCATATTGTAACTTTTAATAATAAAATTTTCTAACAATTTTAAATCATATAAGACTTCTTCTTTTGCACCATTTATTTTTATATTAATAATCCATCCAGTACCCTCTCTTTTTATATTAGTTAAATTATAATTTTTTAAATTACTTAATGATTTATCAATATCTTTAATGTATATAGGGTCTACTTCTGCTGAACTTATAACTGGCTTACTTTCTTCTATTTTATTATTTCTTACTATAAATAATATTATGCCTTGCATAAATGTAATTAATATTGTTAATGTTATTATAAAGTTTTTTTTATTTTTCACCTTTTTCATTCCTCGTTATTCCTAGAATATAATATTTTTTTTCATTTTGAGTTATATTATCAATAGACATACTTTCTTTTTCTTCCAATGAATATAATTTTTCTATAGATTTTATCATCATTGTTCCACTATTATTTTTAACAGTTAATTCTTCTACATCTTTATCTATTTCATTTATCCACTTAATAATTGATTCCTTAGAAACCTCTTGTTCAATAGGTTTAGCAACTTCAATTTCCTTTGGTTTTTCTTTTTCAAATACCCTTTCAATAGTTACAGGAATAATAAATAAATTTATTATTATTAAATATATTACGCCTTTCCTATTCCCTTTATTTTTTATGTTTTCTGAATTTTCAACATAGTTTCTTGGTATAAAATTTTTGTTTTTTAAATAATTTTTCATTTATTGTCTCTCCAATTTTTAAATATTGAATTTCTTTTAGATCTCCAATTTTATTTTTTTCATTTATATTAATACTTATATCAAAAATAACTTCCTTATTTATTTCTATATATTTATCTAATTCCTTAAAAACACTATCTATGTCTTTATTAACGAATCCATTTATAATAAATCCATCTTCAACATTTATTAAATAATATATACCTCTTATTTTTGTTACTGAAATAAAATTTCTATACCTTTTAAGTTTATTGTTTATAAAATCTTTTATTTTAAATTGAATTGGAACTACCGAGAGGATGTTAGCACCGTATGCAATTTTTTCTACTGCAATACCTTTTTTAATTGAATATATATAAATCTTATTTATTCCTTTTATAAAGTCATAATGAAATAGTAAATCATCTCCAACTGAAAAATCCTTTATTATAATATCTTCAACAAATTTTTCTAGTGAAACCTTACTTTCTTCAAAATTATACACTTTAACCAAAAGAGGTTCTTCCATTATAACAGCTTCTCTGTTGCCACCTAGTTTCTCATTAAGCTTCATATGGTCTGTGTAATCATATAAAGCACCTTTATATATATACCCCTGCTTTTCTACGCCAACTATATTTTTCATAATATTACCTTCCTTAAAATTAATTAGATCTAAGCATCTTTTTCTAATCCACATTTACAATTTGGAATATAGTCCGTCCTATAGAATTTAGGAACTAGTTTAACTAATTCCTTTCCATCTAAAGTATTTTTTTTATACTCTAATTCAATGTGATCATGATTACCATTGATATCTTGTTTTATTAAAGTACCCGAGGTTCCATTTATATTAATTATTACTTTTTTAATTTCTAGGCTTGGATTTTTTCTAATATATTTATTTTTTGTTTTATCAGTACTAAATTCTTTTTCAGCCTCAAGTAAGTGGTACTCTTCAAATCCACTTAAAGTTTTTATATCATCTCTAGTATGTATTACTGAAGATTTCAGATAATTATTTATAACTATCTTATTTAACAGCATACATATACAGGCTACTACCATAAGGATTGCTACTGCTTCTAAAAGTACATATCCCCTTTTTTTATTATTAATCCTTTTACCTATTTTTATATGCACTGTATTATCTCATCTCCTGTTTTAAGAGTAATTTTATAATAATATAATTTTTCTTTTTGTATTATAGTAAATGTCTTTACATTTTTTAAAATAGTATTTCTTACCAATAACGAATTGTCAGGTTGACCTTTATTGTGTGTCTCTACTACTAATCTCTCGCCTTGACGTCTTATTAATTTAGTCTTCACAAGTGTTTTTTCATGATCTCTTAAATAATTAACCTCTATTTCATTCTTTACAATATCAGGTTTTATTTCTGTAATCATATTACCAGTAAGTAATCTATCTATACTAAGCAAAGCATTATCTATTTCATCTATTCTTGTACTTTCTTCAATTATATTTGCATAATTTTTATAAGTACTAATTATGAGAGTAAACCCTATCGCCATAACTATTGTTGATATAGATATAACTGCAATTGTCTCAATTAATGTATATCCTTTTACTCTTTTATCTATTTTTCTATTCCATCCACCAAGACTTATTGAATTCTCTTTCAACATTAACTTCTCCTACTCCTCCAGACAAACTAATTGCTATTTTAATTTTCATTATTTTATTATTACTGTCATCATTAATAACCTCTATTTTTATATCATTTCCTCTTTCTAATTGAAAAATATTAGTTGTTATTAAATTTTCTAATATATTATCTGTATATCGAAACCCAATATATTTATTATTCACACCTGCTGAATTTTGATTGTCCATTTTACTCTCAACCTCTTCATAGGTGTAATTATATTTTATTTCATTCATAATACAATAAGCTACCCTATTAGCTTCCTCATACTTATTTCTTCTAATCTTAGATTTATTGGCAGCTATTGCAGAAGTCATTGCCATCATTGATGCTATCATCAAAATCATTAATCCTACTAAAACTTCTATTAACATACTTCCTTTATGTTTTCTCTTCATTTTCTCCCCTTATATCAAAATTCTATTTACTTTTTTCTATTTCATCTATTATCTCTTTGTCTTCTTTGACTGTTACAGTATCATTTCCTACGGCTATAGTTATTTTATACTGCTTTTCTCCATCATTTATAAATATAGTTCCTGAATTTTTCAAATATCCCATATCGCTAACATTCACAAGGTTTATTGGTTTAAAATTAGCTGAAATTTTAATATTATCAGGAAATTTTTCACTTTTTCCTACCAATTTGTTATTTATATTATTTTTATCCCTATATTTAAATCCAATACTGTTTTCAACCGTATCTATAATTACCTCTCCATCACATAAATTTTTCCTACAATAGGTTTTAGCATAACTCAAAATGCTATGAACTTCATATATTGCAGCTTCTACTTCTACTTGACTTTTTATGTGCTTTAGTGTTTTTATTATTGCAAATCCACTTCCAAGTAATATTGATAGTATTGCCATAACAACTACAAGTTCAATTAATGTGTATCCTTTTTTCTTCATCCTTCAGCCCCTGTCATCATTGCTCCAAATAAAGGAATAACAAATATCATTATAAATATTAAAACAATTGCTGCCATAACTAATATTAAGGCTGGCTGTAGTCCAGCTAGTATTTTATTTATTTTTTCTAATGATTTCTTTTCTAAATAACTACTTAATAATTCCAATCTTTCATCCATAGAACCACTAGCTTCACCAAGTTTCACTATTGATATAGTATATTTAGAATATCCATCAATTCCTTGTAGTGCTTCTGATAATGTTTTTCCATCTATTATAGCTGAGTTTATATTTACGAATTTATGATTTAAAATCCCCTTAGAAAAACTATTCGCACAATAGTTAAGTCCCAAAGATAAGTTGATACCACTCTTTACTATGATAGATAGTAAAGAGATAGATATATACTCATAAAAATCTCTTATAATAGAAATTTTTTCAAAAGGTATTCTTACATATTTCTTAATCCCATACTTTATTACTAAGCTCGGAATCACTATTCCCCAACTTATAGCATAGATAATTATAATTAATGGATTTTCTTTTGCTTTTTGTACAAATTCATATATAACCAAACAACTTTTAGGCATCTCCGTTCCCATTGAACTGTAAAGATCAAAAAAACTTGGTATTATAAACAGTGCTAAAAATAAACCAAGACTTATCATTGTTACTAATAAAACACATGGATATGCTAATGCATTGCCTACAATTTTTTTAATTGAACTAATTTTAGTATAATATTCTTTAATCCCTTTTAAAGATTCATTTAAACGTCCACTTTTTTCTCCAATTGAAACCATAGAAATAAAAAATTGTGGAAATAACTCTTTATGTTTCTTTAATGCATTCTCAAAAGATTCTCCATTTTCTATATCATATTGAATTTTATAAATACTGTCTTTATAGCCATTAGCTAATGGCATTTCTCTTAATAGTTCTAATATAGTTAGAAATGGTATACCCTCAGAATAAAGACTTCCTATATTTTCTGCTATAATAGCTAAACTATCATTATTTGGTCTAAGCATTACTCTCTTTATAAAGTTTTTCATTAATTCCCTCCTCTAAAATAAATTTTCTATAATCATTTATTGAAATTAACCCTCTTTCTAATAAAGAAATTAGAGATTCTATCATTTCAACATTTGATAGTAAATTTATTTCTTGGAAAATACTTGAGATGGATTCTTTATACTCTCCCTCTATTAATTCTACTGCTGACACCATTGTTCTTCCTTTATAGCCCGTATTGTTGCATTCTATACATCCACCTTTTTCATAGCTTTTTATTTTTCTTCCCCAAAAACAAATATCTTCTTTATAAACCTTGCACTTCTCACATAAAGTCCTAATTAACCGTTGAGATACTATGCCTACAATTGAATCCTTTAAAAAATATGGTTTAACCCCCATATCATCTAGCCTTAAATAGACTTCCCTAGGTGTTTTAGTGTGAATCGTGGCATATACCTTATGTATCGTATGTTTCATTATGCAATGTCATATTTAAGTATTCATCAATCTCCTTTTCTGATAAACCTAAAGTATTAAACGTATTAAAAACAAATTCCATTCCTCTGTTTAAAATAGTTAAAGTCTTATCTTTATTAACTTTTATATGAATTAAGTTCTTTTGGATAAAATCTTTTTTACTAATCTCTTCCGGAATTGTACTATAATATTTTTCAATAGATTCTTGGATTTCTCCTAATTTATCTAACTTTTCTTCTTTCACTTTTTTTGTAGAATTTAACTCTACTAACTCTTTTTCCAATTCTTTAATTTTAGAATCAAATTCTGACTTTTTGTTATTAAACATTTCTTTACTGCTCTCAGATCCATCTTCTAATAAAATATCTAGCAATATGCTTATCTTATTTTTATATTTATCTATTTCAGCCTGTATTTCATTAATTTTTTCTGCTGGAACATCATCAATAATCTTTTGTGCTTTATCCGACATTATATAAATTAACAGCTTACAGTATCCCCTAACCATAGTTTTATATTCACCTTTAACTAAATACTTATCTATCTCTGCATCAACAAATTTTTCAGTTAGATTTGGATTCATACATTTAGAATGTTTCTTTCTATTACTACATACATAATACTTAATATCATTTACGCCCCAGCTTCTATTATAATTTTTATAGCAGCTACCACAAACTATCTTGCCCGCATATTCTTTTCTTCCATTATATTTTCCTCTACTGTTTTTAGCACTCTTTAATATTATTTTTTGCACTTCATAAAATATTTCTTCACTTATAATTTTATCAACTTTATCAGAATCCTCTATGATCCATTCTTCCATAGGATTTGTTATCCTAGAGCTGCTATCCCCAATAGATGATACTTTAGATTTATTTCTTACTAACTTACCCATATAAACTGGATTTTTTAATATATATCTAATGCTACCCGGTTCAAATTTTGTTCCTTTCCTTGTAACCATTCCTTCATCTGCTAATTCTTTAGACATTACTCTGCTGCCTTTCCCCTCAAGTCTCATGTTAAACATTTTCCTTATAATATCTGCTTCTTCTTTATTTTCTCTTAAAGTATTTTCTTTATTATTAATAGTATAGCCATATACTTCTCTTCCAAATCTAACAACTCCAGCTTCTGCACTTCTTTTATTTCCGAATCTAACTTTATTACTTTTGTCTATGCTTTCTTGCTGGGCCATACTAAATATAAATTCAATTAACATTTTATCCGTATCATTCTCAGTACTTTTATTTAAATCCTCAAAATAGACATATACGCCTTTATCTCTTAATCTATTTAATATTCTGTTTACCTCGGTA
Source organism: Clostridium gasigenes (assembly GCF_017348895.1). Taxonomy (NCBI): domain Bacteria; kingdom Bacillati; phylum Bacillota; class Clostridia; order Eubacteriales; family Clostridiaceae; genus Clostridium; species Clostridium gasigenes. Next base: position 3,137,598 of record NZ_CP071376.1, on the reverse strand, counting down.
TTTCTCGCAAACCTACTACTGTCCTTAACAAATATATATTTAAATTTAGGTTTTCTTTCAGATAGAATATAATCTGTTGATATATATTTATTCCTTACTTCTGCTATATTGCTGCTACTCTCTACTTTATCTAAACCTGCATCATGTAGCATCCTATTAAAACTTTCTCTTTTTCTGAATTTAGTCCCACTTAACCCTTCGTCTGTATAAATATCTATTAGGTTATATTTATTTTCCTTACTTAATTTATTCTTAAAGAACCTTTGTTGGGCCTCAAATGACTGCTTTTGCTCTTCTTTATCTGTGGAAACCCTACAGTAGGCACATACATTTATTAAATCCATTTTATTCATTCTCCTTTTTATTGCATGTATTAAACTATTTGTTTTCTATTTATATAGTTTATCACATGCAATAATCTTTAGGAAGGCTATCTGCCAATAAAATGCAAATAAAAAATAAAAAAAGGATTTTATAGATTAATATGGAATATAATCCTTAAAGGAGGTGATTTTATGTATGATATTTCAACAAAAAAACTCAAATTTGCATCCCTTTCTATTTTAGTTGATGCACTTAATGAGATAAATTCTACAAAGTGTGATGTGTTAATATTTACTGCTGCTGGTTCTTATAAGGGATCAATATCAAATAGTTGTAATACCGATACATCTATTGAAAATTTTAACAACTCTTCTAGAGCTATTGTTAATTTAGACTCTATTTCTACTTCTTTTGAAACATGTATTAAACAATTAGAAGAAGAACATGGTGAATTAAATTACTTAGATGTATCTTCAAGTATAACTCTTATTAATGTAACATTTTATCTAAATGGAATTTCAAAACATTCTATGGTTAATCCAAGTGTTACTTTTGATCAAATTCATTTGTTTGTTGATCAAATCATTGGATATACTCTTATACCTAAAGATTTTTCATCAGAAGAATAAAAAAAAGACTATATATCGAGATTTTTCTCGATATATAGTCTTAACTATTTTACTTTTCTTTTAAATTACTTATTAAATTATGAATATCATTATATAGTAAATGATACTGACTAAATATAGTTTGAAGTTCATTACTATTAATAATAATTCCTGTTGAATGTCCAGACTTATTTCTAATTTTTCTAATTATATTAAGAAATAACAGGCTATTTATCTTTTTGTTCATTAGGCTTTATAAATATCCCTGGCACTTCATCAGTTTGATTTGAATTTTCAACAACATTATGCAATAGTTTATTTAATAAATCTATCAGACTGTTCGAATATAAAATAAATAACAAAAGAAAATTACATGTTAAATATAATATAAATATCCTTAATTTTATTATATTAAAATCTGCTTGAATATATACTATACCTAAACTCATCTCTGTAAGTATTCCAAAAAGCACTGATTTTTTAATAACTCTAAGCAGTACCCCTTTATCTTTTAATTCACTAATTATTCTTATCGTACGTTGTTCACACATTGATATTAATACAGTCGCAATTGTAATCATTAGACCTATTATAATTGCAAGAATTGTAATTGTAATTGATAATAAGTCTTTGAAATTGAAATTGATAGTTTTATAGCTAATATATCTCATAATTTTTTCAAAAATATAAGGTTGATAAAAATATATTATAGCTCCACCACCTAATAAAAATACATTGAAAATTATTATTTTCCTAATAATACGATTTTTTAAAAATTTCATAGTGAAGCCTCCTATACTTTTATTTTTTTACTACATTATTTAACATCTTCAATTCTCCGTCTAATTTCTTTTCAAAGAGTGTTATCATAGGATTCATTATTTTGCTTACAGCCTTTGGATCTCCTTTAGATACAGTCATATAAAACTCATCAAAAACTTTATTATTTATTAGATCTATAAGTCTTACTCCATCTTTATCTATAACCTTTAATTTCAGTGAGCTTGCATATTTTTTGTTTTCAATAAGGAAGTTAAGTAATTGTCCAACTTTACCTTTAAATAAATAATTGCTTTTTTCTCTTCCTACCGAAAGTTCTACTTTTCCATTTAAAGCCCCTATATCGTTTGCTAAGGCTGAAATATTCTTTATAGCATCAATATCACCTGCACCAGCTAATTGAGATATCTTTTTAATATCTATATAACTTATTATTATGCTTTTATACTCTCTGGTATCTTGTTCTCCTATTTCTATATTCTCACCAATAATAGGTTTAATATACCAATTTTTAAAATCAATAAAATTCTTTAAAAACATTTCTATTCCTTTAAATGACGTACTATATCTATTATTCTGAATAGCCATGATCGAATTTCTTTCATCATATATGCAGCAAGATTCTTGTCCCATATATTCATCATCTTCCAATGGTTCAGCTTCATCTACTTCATCTTCTATTTTTGATTTAAAATTAGATTCAGAAATATTTTTGAAAAAGCATAGTTTCCAAAGATGTTCGGAACCTTCTACTCTTTTTATTTCTTTTAACTGTATGTTTTCATCTGTTCCTCCATACACTCTATCCCTTAATTCTTCCTTAATTAATCCTTCTAATATCTGTGTAATAGGATATGTAATTTCTTTCCCAAATTTATTCATGGTTGGTATGTAATAATATACCTTTACCTTCTTGTTAGTACCCATAATTTTCCTCCATCATGTGTATTCATAGTTTATTTAAATTATGATATAATAGATATTAGAATACTATATAAACTCTATTATATGTAGCAACTACTGATTTGTTCATCATAGTTGCTGCTTTTATTTTACAATAAAATTGGTAGACTTGTCCATAAAATAAAAAGTTGCTCCAATAGATTATATGTTTCTACAATTTGTTAAAGTTACCTACATATTTTTATAATTTCATATAAAGTAACAACTTGATGACTTAACGTCCCCATACATGTGAATCTTTCAATGGCTCAAGCTTCCTAGAAGTAAACTTCACATATGCCTTTTCTGCTACTATAGGTGTTAATGCTACAACAGCTGTTCCTAATGATATTTCTATATTAAATACATTCAACACTAAAAGTGTTAATGCAATTCCATCAACCGAAGTTCCTAAAGATAAAATAAATAAGCCAACTGCAATAACTATAGATGTCTTAATTACATTTATTAAAGTTATTGATTTTATTAATCCTAATTTAAAATATACTTTCCCATTAGAATTTTTATTATTCAATTGTTTTATGTTTTCAACTCCATAAAATATTATTGCTACATATAATATAGATAAAATTATTTGTATAAATAATTTTATATACCAACCATCAATTTTAAGAAAACTTATTATTAATAAACCATTATCTAAAAATAACTCAATTATAGACTTAAGATCTATTCCCTTCCCCAAATTTTCTATAATAACGCTTCTTAATTCTATACATACTGTTGTTAAATTCTGGTAACTAAAAAAATAATACAAAGCTGTTACTATCCCTATCGTAATCATAACATTAATCATAGCCAAAAATGACTCGTCTTCATCTTCGAATCTAAATATTTTCTTAATTAGCCTATTTACTAATATAAATACCCATTCAAATATAATTGATGCTGCTCCTAATTTTTTAAATAGCCATAATGTCCCTCTCGAAAGTATTTTTGCATTCTTCTCACTTTTTTTTATTGTATTTCCTATTATTATTGGTGATACTACTGATAAAAAAAATGTTAAACTAATAAAAATAGCGTATAAAATAATTTCCATATATATGCTCATCCTCCATTAAAAATTATAATCATTAACCATATTACATTATTTTCATGTTTTATACAAATATATCTATTTTCTATTATAATTTTCTATTTATTTACAAAATAAAAAAGGCTAGGAAACAAAGATTTCTCTCTACTTCTTAGCCTTCAAATTTACACTTTTGACTAGTCATTTATCAGTTTAATTAACTCTAAGCCAGTTAACTTTACTCTTTTTATAAAGGAATTAGTGATTTCAATTCTTAACTTCACAACATTATTAGCCCGAATGTAAATTTAATTATTAATTCACAACTACATTATCTAATTCCTGTTTGTGTTCTTCTTCCTGCTCTAGTAGCTTTATTGCAACAGATTTATTTTTTAATTCATGTAATCCAATAACATTATTGTCAAGTACTATGCATGGATTTTCACTATATAGTTTTTTTATATTTAGTTCTAAATCTAAAAGTATTCGTTGTATTTGATCATTATCGCCTTTTAACTCTCCAGCTTCTTTTAATAGCTTAAGGTATTCTCCTCTTACTTTTATATCTTTTTCTATAGTTTCTAAACGAGATTTTTTGCTAAACTGTTCTGAATATACTTTATATCCAAATTCAAGCATAGGTTTTAAAGCAACAAAAGTTGTAGCTCCCCCAATTAAAAACAATTCTAAGCTACCTGATTCCACCCTTGAATATTTCAACTCTTCCCCTTCAATTCCTAAGACTAAATTAATATTGTTATAAATTAATTGTATCAACTGAACATTTGTAATTAAGTTACTAACTTCATTATTTTCATTTAATAATCTTATTTGAAGTCCATCAGAATTATTTTCTCCAATAAGTTTATCACTTACTTTTTTTATTTGGTTTATATCAGACCTTATTAAATCATATTGTTTATTTAGTTCTGATATCTCATAAAATGTATCAAGCATTAATTTGGCTATGCGAGAATTTTCTACATTTCTAGCTAATTTGAATATAACATTATCGCAGATATCAAATTGTTTTATAAATTTATCAATATTGAAATATTCATATGTACCTTTCAAATTTGCTAACGTGTAAAAACATTCTCTAAAGTTTATATTTCTCAAAGCTTGGATATAGCTGTTAGATACTTTTATAGTATCTTTTTTTAGCATTTTTATAATATGTAATGCACCCTCAGGATTACCCTCTATTGCAGAAGTGATCAATAAATTAGAACTAAATTGCACCCACTCCATTATTATAAAATTGCACTTGTCTAAACCTTCAATTGTGTCACTGAGTTTCTCTAAATTAATTTCAAGATTTAAAGCTTGATTTTTAATATCTGATAAATTCATACTCTACCCCCATTTTTTCTTGTATTCAGTAAATTAACCAAATACAATATATGTATATTAATGAAATACAATTTTTCTTTTGAAGCCACTACGACTACCAATCGACAGTGATTTCTTTTATTTTACAATAAAATTGGTAGACTTGTCCATAAAACAAAAAAAAAGGTTAAAAAATAAAGATTTCTCTCTACTTCCTAACCTTAAAATTTAAAATTATTTATCTGAATAACCTTTTCCAATTGTTGGACTAGAAACTATTCCTAACAATACAAAAACACCTAAAATAGCACTTGATACTTCTTTATAATTATTAGGTAATACATCTAATCCAAATGATTGACATAACATAGGTATTAATGCAATTACACTAATCCATAAACCATAATTTTTTAACTTTTCCATTATTAAAACCTCCCTTTCTATTTAAAATAAATCCCTAATAATCCTATGCTAATAGTTACAATTATTCCAAGTAACCATTTCATAGTTGAAACCAATCCATCTACACTTTTCACTAGATCCCTAACTTGCTGCATGATAGTTGCATCTGTAATTTCTAAATTTGTTATTCTATTTTCATGCTTCTCAACTTTTTCTTCTAATTTATAAATCTGATCATTCATAATTTTTCTCCTTAGTTTTATTTATGTGTTTTAATCGTTCCAAGTTTTCCCCTGTGATCTTGCATATTTCTTTGCATTACTTAATGTTTCATCTCTATCTTTTCCCGCTATTTTAACATTAGTATATCCGCTAAAATTAGTGCCACCACCTATTGCTATGACGTTCTTATATTGACTGTACGATGGATACGGTCTTTTGCTATTTATTGTTGGACAATTTAACTTATCTGCTAATTGCTCCGCTATATACATATCTACTAAAGTTTCATATTGAATAATATTTTCCACTTTTAACACCTCATTATTATTATTTTGATTATTATTTTCTGTTAACGGAATTGAACCATCTATACCATTTGCTATTGCTCTTGCAAACTTCATAGCATCATATTTATTCATATCAGCCGATGAATCTATAAACGCACATTCTACCAAAAAAGCGTACGGATTTACTGATACTACTGCAAAATCTGAACCGTCTTTTATCCCTCTATTAGGTAATCCAATTACTTTTAAATTGCCTAATATTTTATTGCATATTGGAGCATTAAATCCATCACTCCACACCTCAGATCCTGTTCCACCACCTGCATTAAAATGAATTGATACTGATAATACTGGATTGAAAGAATTTATTTTATTTATTCTATAATTTAAACTTTCTCTCACACTTCCAGCACTTTGCAAATCTATTGCTTGGACTTCATGCCCCTTCTCTCTTAATAAATCTACAACTCTTTTACCTACTTCCCTTGTTAAATTTTCTTCTCTATATCCATTACCTGCTGCTCCTGTGTCCCCTCCAGAAAGGCAGTGCCCATAATCTACTGAATATCTTGCCATCATGATTCCTCCTTATTTTTTTATATTAAAAAGAGCAACTACACATTAAGTAATTGCTCTAGTTTTACTATTCTCTCTTCTTGTTCTTGGTTGACCTTCCATAATACTGAACACATAGAATACAAGTCCACACCATCACTTCCTGTTGGATTAAATAATGATACAGCTTCTTCTGATAATTCTTCAATTACTAGTCCAATTTTTATATCTGGTTTTATTGGGTTTGTACCATCTGGAAGCATTACAGTTGGTATTTTTTCAATCTGAGCCAAATCCTGTTTGTAGTTATATGATTTTATTGTATTTTCCATTAGTATTTTTTGAAAATCAATATTATCGGGTGCTTGTATATTCTCTTTGAATTCCTCTCTTGAGCTAACAGTAAAAGAACTGGCCTGCATCATACAATACCCACCATCACCAGCCCATCTAGCCTGAACACTAGGTGTCCCACCATTTAATAGTTTCAGCATTGTTGATTGGCTAAATAATTGTACATGAGATTCCCTATCTACCGTTATTCCTGCATACCTCGTACCGTTTTGACTATGTGGGTTAAATAATACCCACGAACCTCCATCTGTAACAGAATCATAAGTGTTACCCACACTTCTTCTTAATCCCCCATAACCACCTTCCAACTTGCAATTTTCTCCGAATAATCGGATAGTATTATCCCTAGGCTGTAATCTACCACTAAAGCTAATCCCACTACTATCTCCTTTTAATACCTCATTACCAGCGGAATCTAATACTTTTATAGCTCCGTTGTAAATTGTTACACCAGTTGCGTCTATACATGTACTACCTTCATATAACTCACTTGGATGTGGTGACCATGGTACTTCCGTAGTACCTTCTGTGACTATCACGTCTGTAAACCATGCGTAACCGTCATTCTCAGCTTTAAATAATATAAGATTTATATTAGCTTGATCATTATCGCCACTATTAAAGTTATAAGCATGTTTCGTCCAATTCGTACCGTCCTTACCCCCAGTCTTTGGTAAACTTCGAGTAGAATTTATAATATCCCATGAATTACCACGAATATATGAACCTACTTCACTACATCTATGAGCTGCAACTAAATAACTAACAGTGTACCAAGTGTGCTGCTTGACTTTGAATTTAGAACTGTCTAATCTAATCTCACCGGTCGTATTATTAGTAGCCCTGAGAACAGCAACTTGTTTACCATTAGGACAATAAATACTACTATCGGGCCAAACTTCATAAAAAACACCAGTGCCATTAGAATTGGCTGTAGTCTTAATCCAATTCCAAAATCCATTTTTAAATCCACTATTGGTAAGTAAATTCATTCCACCACTACTTTTAAAAGTAGCCCTCCATTCTAAATCTGTTTGAGCAACACTAGATTTAGTAGCAAAACTATTATTAGCATTACCAGTTGTAATGTAAGTATTACTAATTTCAGTTTTTACACTATTTGCAGATTGAGTAATTGCTGTAGTCATTTGATTAGTATTAGAATAAGCATTTAATTTAGCAGCTGTAGTAGCATTAGCACTATTAATAGCATCTGTTTTAGCTGTGGTAATAGTAGCTTGTACTGTAGATATTATTGCACTAGCTGTTATTTTACTTTCTGCACTAGTAAGCCTAGTTTCTTGGGCTATAACTTTTCCATCTATTGCTGTAGACTTCTTTTCTTCTGCACTTACCCTACTTGTAATTCCATTTAAATTAGTTTCTATAGTTGCTACTTTAGTATTTGTATTTGTAACTGTATTAGTTAATGTAGTTACTTTCCCATCTACATTATTAGCCTTATCTAAAGCTCCTTTAGCGTTTGTAACTCCTAGATTAGCTTGTGTCTGTGCTGTATTAGCATTAGTTAAAGCATTATTTGCAGTTGTAGTCATTGTAGTAACTTTACTATCTACACTACTTACACTCTGTTTTATACTATTTGTTTCTACCAATATTTCTGCTTTAGCTTGGTTGATTTTAGTTTCATTTATGATAATTGTATCTGAAATAGATTTATCAATATCTTCTGGAGCTGGTGTATAATCAGAATTTTTAGTTCCAATCTCTAATTTCCAATTTCTATAGTCTAATTGGGTTCCTGAATAAGTATGTCCTCCTGCTCTGTAGGTAGAATATGTGAAAGTATAACTTATTCTTGTCCAAACATTAGCCACTATTCCTGTATTTGTACCCAATCCTGCATAAAATCCAACACTACCATTTGCAGGTATCCTAACATCGCAACTTATTGTATAAGCCTTCCCAACAATACAATTTGCACTCATATACGCCCATATAGGACTTTCATAAGTTGACACGGTTGTAATTGCAGTAACCCTCCAATATGGAATAGTTTCATTTGTCATTTTTATTGCAATGCCCAACCCTGCATTATTAGGTGTTGTTTGTATATTTTGACTATCTAGTATTAAATTCCGTCCACCCACAACAATATTACTTACAGCAGTATTAATATTGGATTGCTCTACCTTTAAGTCAATTTTACCTTTTAATATATTAATCTCACTATTAGCATTACTTACATTTGTATTAACTGTAGATATCTGTGAGTTAGTATAAGTTTTAGCATCTATAAGAGATTGACCAGCTTTATTACTAGCTAGTAAGGCATCAGCTACTCCTTTATTTGCTTGAGTTTGAGCTAATTCTGCGTTAGTTACACCTAAATCTGCCCTTGCTTTAGCTGTACTTGCATCATTGACCCCTTTATTAGCATTTGTTAAAGCACTATTAGCAATGCTTGTTACTGTAGTAATATTAGATTCTGAGCTTCCTACTCTAGCTGTTATTCCATCTAAACTTTTTTTAACTTCTGTAACATTTGTGGTAACACTTACAATATCTTTTGTATTAGCATCTAAAGTAGATTGATGCTTTCCTATTGTAGTATTAATAGAATCCACTGTAACTACTGTCCTGTTGTAATCATCTTTAAGCAAAATAGTCTGTCCATCTTTAATTATTTGACTGTTATTAATAGCAGTATTAATCTGCCCTTGTTGGATTCCTATAGTAGTACTATGACTATCTGTTAAATTCTTTGTTCCATCTGCTTGGCTTTTCAAACCATTAAATGCAACATCCAATGTTTGATTTTGATTATCTAATTTAATTTTAGTTGCCTTAAGTGTAGTTGTATTAGTATCTTTATTAAACCCTTCGCTAAAACTAGTGTAATCTAATTGTTTTTCTCCTACTGCTTTAGCTCCAATCATTTCTTTAACAATTAAATCATTTGCTATGGCATTTTTCTTAATTCCTGTATGATCTATTAATATAGTTGCTCCATCTTCTCCACGCAAAATAAAGTTAAAATCACCTTTGGAGTCTTTCCCCATTTGGATTCTAACTTTGTTATTTTTATCTTTAAATTGTTGTGTTGATCCTGAGAGTTCTATTCCACCATCATCTGATTTAACAACAAATTTATTAGTATTTATTATACCAGCATTAATTTTAGACACATCTAAATTACCAATCATGGCATTAGTTATAAATCCATTTGATATTGTTAATTTATCACTTGTTACACCACCTGCTTGAATATTTGTAGAGGTTAAATTTCCAGCCAAAAGAGTTTTTATATTTCCTGTATCAGCTTCCAACACATTTATTTTTGCATTAGTTGCTTTTAAATCTGTTATATTTGCCTTGTCAACTTGTAAATTAGTTATGTTACCATTAATAACTGTTAAATCTGTAATAGTAGCTGTGGTTGCTTCTAATGTCCCAATCCTTGCTGTAACTACACTTAAATCTGTAATATTTGCTGTTTCTATACTTACATTTTTTATCTTTACCCATTCTAAACCATCTATTTTAGTTCCATCCACCAAACCCTCTGTAGTGGTTATTGATTCTATTATGTTAGATGTATCTTCAAAACGCTCTGTAATGTCCTCTAATCTTGCTATTTTATTAGCTATTTCACAGTTATTTAGTTCTGGTTGATCTGGGTACTCTGTTAATTTAACTATCCTTTGCTTTTCCCTAATATTTTTATTTTTAGATAATAAAGTAATAGTATCACCCAATTTATAATCTAAGATATTTTTATATTCATCTGATATTTTTGCAAGGTCTATTATATCAGTGCTATAAGAAGTTAAAGGAACTGATAAAATATTTAGCCTAGCAGTAGCGTCTTCTAATAAAGATTGCACATTAGTATATCTATTATCTTCCCAGTAAGTTGCAAGAATCTTTGTACTATATTTATAATTTTCTATATATTCTTTTCCATTATTAATTGAATTAATTTTCAATCCATCCTTGCCGATTGGAATAATTCTAGTTACATACGCATAGGAACTACGCTGCACATTAAGATTTTTCAAGTTTAATTGTTCCGAGAAATAAACACCTTTATCCTCACCTAGCTTTTGATATATATATACTTTTTTATTAATAGCATCGAAAACCATTTCACAAAGATATGCAGTTTGTATTTCTTTTAATATTTCATAGCTAGTACAGTTCTTTTTTCTTGTAGTTCTTTTTTTTGTTACATCACAACCACCAACCATCCAGCCTGTACCTACTAATGCTAAATTAACACTATTATTACAAGTCTGCTCAATAGCCTCGTAATGCCCTACATTTTTTCCTTTTATAGTTTCCAAATTTACTCTACAAACTATTTCATTCCAATCATCTCTAATGTTAATTTCTTTAACTACATATTCGTTTTCTTTGGTTCTAATATAGCATTCTTCCTGTATTTCTTCATTTTTTGGGCACAAAAAAGAGAGGGTATTATCTACATTAATTTCCCTCTCTATCTTTAGATCTTTATATTCAGTTAAACCTTTTATTTTGTTTTTATTTATATCATATAGCTGTAGCATTGCCACGCCTCCCTCTTTTGGATTATTAAGCTCAACCTAGATAAATCTAGCATTATATTTAATTTTTATATCACAATTGTTCCTACTAAATTTCAAGACATTATCTGATGGTATAAGTCTTGGAAATTCCCACATATCTGTATCATTAAATTTATTAATTTCATTTTCCGTAACCTTGCATAATTCCCCATCTAATATAACTGTTTTATTAGCTTTTAAATTTCTAATAGTAATTTGATCTTCTCCTAAACCTTCTATAGCTATATCTATAATGTCTATAGATGGAGTAATTTCGACTATGCAGGGTGTAATAAGATTTCCATTTGCTTTCATAGTTTTTGTAGCAATCCTATTACAACTCTCCGTGATAATACTTTTATAGGCATATCCTGCACTTAGGGTATAATTCAACTTTACTAGATTAGAAGAAATAGATTTTTCAATCTGGCAACTGTCTAAAATGCAATCATAATAAAAAGACATATCTTTGAATTTTATAGTACAACTCTTTAAGGCATTACTAAGGTTGCTACATTTAGTTAGTACGTCTTCTCTATCCAATCCCTCTACTATTAGCTCTATATTTATTTTCTTATAATAGAATTTTTGATTAATTAAAATGGGTCTATATGCTTTGCTTAACCAATCTTTTTTCGTCTCTAATTCTGCATTTTGTATATCGTAGTTTAATAACATTGCCCCAAAAGTACCTATGTCTCGATTATCTATAAACATTTTTATCGCCTCCTAGATTGCATTGCAAGGTTATTTGACACATAAGGAGTTGTTATCCTTGCAATTTCTCTACCATCTAAATTAACTGGTACTTCTATAGTTATATTTTGGTTTCCACCACCACTGAAACTACTCATCACGCTATTGGCAACCTTTGTTGCAACACTTTCTGCTGTAGCTAACACCATTGCTTCACTCGCATCATGATTGTAAATTTTACTTTGTTTTGGTAGATTATATAATTCCCAGCCTTTTTCATGCATGGTAGTTAATCCACCTTGAAAATTATCTGTACCTGTCCAGTTGTTATCCACACCTCCACCAGTATTTACTGTTGCAGGACTATTAGATAACCAATTCTTAGCATTAGTCCATGCACTTGTTAGCCACCCAAAAGGATTCCATGTTTCTTTTACCGCTACCTCAACTCCATTTCCAAAAATGCTATCTTTAACTCCATCATAATTATTCTCGATAGTATTGAATCCATTTTCTATTTTTTGTTGGTTTATATTTTCTTCTGCGGTAATTGGTTTACCTATAATGCTGTTGGTCGTTGCATCCCAAACACCCTCTATCATTCCAGTTTTTTCATCCACGTTAACGTAAGTTTCGTGCATTTGACCAGTTGTTTTGTCTTTAATGTTATACCAACCCGAGGCTGTTATCCCTAATAAATCTTCCATTTTATCTCCATATTTAAGAACCTCTGCTCTCCTACTTTTTTCTTGATTAGTAAGCATTTCGCCATTGTGCAAATCTAAATTAGTTAAAACAGCAGCATTTCCTTCTGTTGCGGTATCTAGGAACCCTTTGTATTTCTCCTTTTCTTTTTGTACCGAATCATCTCTTCCTTTTTCTAATTTAGTAATACTATTATTAATAGCTACTGTTTCAGCTTCGCCAGCTGTGTTTAAACTTAATTTTAAAGCCTCAATAGATGTATTATATTTCAAGTTTTCTGCTGCAATATTATCATCCCTCATTTTAGATTTTTCTTTAAGTATGTCTGATAATCCTGTCACATCTAAAGTTTTAATTCTTGCGTTGAAATCAGCTTGACTTGCTAATAATTCTGCCTGTGAACTTACACTTGATTCCAAGCCTATTTGTGCTATTGCATCCAATTCAGTTTGTATCTCCGCAGCTGTAACTTTTCTTTGTGCTGCTGTTTCATTTGCTGTCCTCGCTTGTAATTCCTTAATTTTAACATTGTGTCCTTCTAATTTTTCTAATTGATTCTTATTACCAATATCCATTGCTTCTAAGGTCTTCTTTTCTTCTTCATCTATAACCCCATCAGTATTGAATATTTCCTGCAAATTTTTTTGAACCCCTGGAGTCTTTTCTTCTATCTTTTTCTTAATTCCTTCTATAAGATCCGCAGCCTGTTGTTGTACCTTTACTCCATCTGCTGTAGAAATAAAGTTTTCAATTCCAGAACCATTTTCTATAGCTAATTTAAGATTTCCAACTTTAGTCGTAATGTCTGTCAACGCTGTTTGAGTTTCTGGGCTTACATCTTTATTCCATTCACCATATTTTATCCCTAATTCGCTCATAGCCTCTTTGGAATGTAATGTAACACCACTTAATGTTGCCATTGCCTTTTCCATGCCACTTAAATCTTCGGAAGCTACATTGCAAGATTTACTCAGCATGTCATTGCTTTCGTGAACCGCATAAATTCCAATTCCAAGTGCTGCTATTGCTAATGTTAAAGGTAAGGCCACCGTACTTAATCCTGCTAATGCTCCTGTTGCTCCAACCGTTGCTCCAGTTGCCCCAACTGTTGCTGCTCCTGCAACTTCTGTTGCAACTGTAGCTGTCCCAATTACTTTACTTATTGCTCCAAATGCACCAACTAAATTACCTACGCCAGTTACTGCACCACCAACTAATTTTAATACTCCTCCTAAGCTAACTGCAAATAATGTCATCTTAGCCATACTTTCTATTTGTTCTGTACTCATTCCACTTAATTTATCTGTTAATTTTCCAAGTAACTCTATACCTTTTTCCATTAAAGGAGCTAATGCATCCCCTAATCTTATAGATTCATTTTTAATTGCATTTAGGTTTTTTCTAAATTTTTCTCCTTTTGTATCAGTGACTTTTGCAAGTGCTTTATCAGTTTCACCTAAACTATTATTCATCTCTCCTAATGTCTTATTGAATTCATTTCCACCTTCTGCACTCAATAACATAGCGGCTTTTCCAGCTTCGGCACTTCCAAACATATCAGATAAAGATAGCCCATTAGCCTTTGCTCCTTTGTCCATAATTGCTAATACATCCCCAACTGACTTACCCTCTTTAATTAAAGTTTGAAATGTTTTACCTGTCATTTTCTTTATTCCATCACTTGCCACTGTTCCACTTTTTCCAAGTTCATTAAAAAGAGAATTCATATAAGTAGTAGTTTCTGCACTTTTTACACCTTTTGAAGTCATAATTGCATATCCTGTACTCAACTGCTCAAGGTTTACTCCGACTGCATTAGCCGTTGGAATGATCTGACCCATGCTTTTAGATAACTCTCCAACACTTACTTTTCCTTTATTTTGGGTATTAATTAAAACATCGCTTACTCTGCTTACGTCAGTGGCCTTTAATCCATAAGAATTCATAATAGTAGTTAACAAATCTAAGGATTCTCCACTATCTGCAAACCCTGCTTTCGCTAATTTAGTATTCTTCGCTACAAACCCCATAACATCACCCGTAGATTGCCCTGCTGATAAAGCTTCATATACATCTCCTGTTAAGGAATTTAAACCTACACCACTTTCATTAGATAAATTTAGTATTTCTTTTTTAAGTTCACTTATAGGAATTACCGCATCATCAGAAATTGTACTTACTTTAGCTAAATTATCCTCAAACTGCATACCAAAAACTTCACTTGCAACTCCTGCTGCAACTAATGGAGCTGTTACTGCTAATATTCCATTTCCAACACTATTCATTTTACTTCCAGCATTTTTCATGCCTTCACTATTTTTTTGCATAGACTTACTAGCATTTAACCATTTATTATCATTTTCAGATAATACTTTTCCTAAATTTCTTAATTCTGCTTCTGTCTTAACCATTTCTGTTTTGGATTGGGTCATCTTAGTAGTATAAGTTCCAATTGTTTTATTATTATTTTCAACCGCTTTTTCTTTCCTTTTATACTCTTCTGTAAGCTTATCCACACTAGCTTTTGCCTTTGTAGCTTCTTCACTTTCTTTACCATATAACTTTATTACTTCTGAATATTTAACCTTTTCATTTTCCAAACTAACTTTCAATTTATCTCTAGCATCTACATTAGATTGCATTTTAGAGTTAGTTTTTTCTATTTCATCTTTATATAAATTAACTTTATCTTTTTGCATTTCAAAACTTTTTGCAACTTGTTGTTGTATATTTTTTAAATTTTCCTGTGTTCCTCCAAATGCTTTTACACTTTCACCAGCTAATTTCAAACTTGCATTATTTTGCTTCACAGAATTATTTATAAGTTGTAAGTTTTTATTAAATCCTGTACTGTCTAGTACATAATCTACCTCAATACGTTTTTTTACATCTCCTGCCATTTTCTCACCTCTTCCTTTGTAAAATTAAAAGAATATATCCTCTACGTTTACAGTTTTTTTCTCTTCTTTTTTAGGTTCATCTATCCAGCCATTAAACCGCCTATGAGTATTCCACAATACGCATATCTCTTTATGTGTACTTTCCCAGAACTCTTTCCTCGTGTAGTTTAAATGGGTATGTGCTATATAAAAAAGCCAATCAAAATCTATTTTATAGATGTCTAATTGGCTACTTCGTTTTTTTCAACATTATCCTTTTTATTCTCTTTAAGATCTGTATTAATTCCCATATAATCCAAGTACATCTCCGTAACGAATAAAGGTACTTCATTCATCTGTATAAATGTTAAATCATCCGCTAAACCTTCTACATCTGTATAATTAAAAGTGGCATCAACACTACTACAAAGTAATAGTTTTAAAGATGTAGTTGTTATTTCTCTATTTTCTATCAAAGATTTAAACACATCTGCATAATTTCCATATTTACTTTCTATTTTTAAGATCGTTCTATTAGTTATTTTAAATTCAAATTCTTTTTCACCAATTTTATATTTTCTTACTTTTTCTAATTCTTTCATATTTTTATATCCATCCTTCTTTATTTAAATTTTTTAATTAAATAAGGATAGATACATATAATATCTATCCCTGAATTCATCTTTTCTCTAAAGTCCTGTTATGCTTTAATTTTTGGATCTGGAACTTTTAAAAAGAATGCCGCTTCGGTCATTCCGTCTTCTTCATCTGCAATAACCATATAACACCCATTTGTTAGGGCCATTCCAGTTACCTTGTATTTTTGAGAAGAATAATCTATCTTATCTTCACTTTGCTTGTAATTGTTATCAGATATTGCGAAATTACATTTATATAATGTAACAAATCTTAATTTACTATTTGCTTTCATTGCACTAAATTGTAAACATACATAAGGTGCAATATCATCTGCATTTTTTAAAATACCGCCACCAGCTGCTAATTTATGACCGAGTAACACAACTTGGTCTGCTACTTCTAAATCAGTAATATCAATTTCTATATCACTTTCAGAAAATTTACTCTTTGAAATAACCTTTCTTGATTCGTGGTAGTAAGATCCTTCTGCTAATTTAGGTTTAACTGCAATTTCTCTAACTCCTTCTAAATACTTTGGTGTGCCAAAGACTGTTCCTTTTGCATCATCACTCGTAATCGTTGCATAATATAATTTTCTTAATCCTTCAATTGCTTGAACTGCCATTAAAATTCCCTCTTTCATTTTTAAATAGTAATTTCTTTACTGTCTAATTCCGAAAAGACTTGTTTTTGGGCATAAAAAAAAGACTAGCCATTTGCTAATCTGCTGATATTGAACCTTAAAGCTTTATGAAATAATTTTGTTTGTTCTTCCCATAAATCAACGGCTCCTATTCTTTTAAACCCTTTGTTTATCATAACTTTTCCAATTTCCTCTTCTATCTCTGTATAATCTGTATTGCTAAAAACATCTACTTGCACTGTATAATCTGTAGCTATTTCCTTTCCTTCTGCCCAATCAACACCGTATTCTCCTACTATCTCATATTCTAAATAAGGTATTTTAGGAGCGTTAGCATGAAGAAAATACACCTTTTTATCAGCGAGTAAATCTATAATTAACTTATCTTCTAGGGACTGTTTTACATATTTTTTAATATTCATTTTTCACCTACTTCGCCTTCTTTAATAATTCAGTAGCAAGTCTTTGGAAAAATTCATTTTGTGTTCCATCTATGCTGCCGCCGAACCAATTAACATGGCTTTTATCCTTACTAGTACCATATTCCGTAAATACTCCAGTCCATCCATTGACTCTTATTTTTCCTACTATAGCCATTTCTTCTTTTTTAACTATTTTTTTTATAGAACTCTTAGTAAATCCTTTAAGGTATGGTGCATTTTTTAAAGCTTCTTTATAAGGTGCTTCAAGTGCATTTTTCATTGCCCTCGATTCTTCTGCTGTAGTAATAGTCATATTTTCTAATAAATTTGTTAAGTCTTCCATCCCTTGAATCCCAACTCCAGCAGCCATTAAACCACCTCAATCCCTTTTATTTTTATCCACGTATTTTTATATTGAATATTATCTATAAAAGTTATATTAAAGGCTCTTTCATTCCAATATATTCTATTTGTTTTGCTATCTAAGATGCTTAAATCTTTACTGTACCTAATAATAAAATCTAAAGAATTTTCTTGATTGATAGCTTTTGCACTCCAGAATTCTTTGCCAAATAAATTATTTACTTTTGCCCAAACTGTCTTGGAATCTACCCATTTTTCTTCCTCGAAACCATTATCTGTTGTTATGGTTTTTAGTTCCTGTATAGTAATTCTTTTGTTTAAATCTCCTATATTTATTTTATAATCCATAGACCCTCCTATCTATAATAGGTTTATAGAATGCATGTTTAAAATGCTATCTATAATTTTATTTACCTTATCTTTTTCAACTGTTATTGATCTATTTTCATACATTTCAGTTATTGAAACCATGTAAGCCATAGTTAGATCATCTTTTTTTTCTATTTCTTCATCTGTTAATCCTGTATAAGCTTTAATGTATGCTTTTGCAGCATCCTTAATAATTTGCAATAATATATCATCCTCAGTGCTATCTATCCTTAAAAATTGATGCATTATATCTATAGTAACTTCACTTATTTTCATTTTTTTCACCTCAATAAAAAAGGGCGGAACTTGTCCACCCTAAATTAACTATTTAACTTTAAGTACCGCTATCTTTTGATTTTCGATTATTGCAGAATCACATTCCACATAACCTACAACTCCAACTGCATGTTGTGTTGCGTACTTTTCCATTAATACTTGTATCTCTACATTTTGAGCTAATTTAACAACTAATCCGCTCATATCCCCATAGAATATTGCATTTTTACCAGTTGCAATTAAGTCAACTGATTCACTTGTGTAAACTGGTTTACCGAATAGCTCCCATCCAAATGCCATAGTTGCATCCTTATTTAACAGATAATTACCAGTAGAATCTTTAACCTTTCTTAAAGTCTTTAGAGTAGATTTATTCATAATAAATACTGCCCCAGATTGATAAACTTCTGGAACTGTCATTTGTAGCTCAATAAGATCGTCAGAATCTATTTTTCCAACTACTGCACTCGTAACAATATTAGTAGTAGATGCTAACCCTCTCATTTTCCCAGTTGTTCCTTGGATTAATTCTTTTTCTAAGAATTCAGCTATTGCTTTTGCTACTTTTCCAACAATAAATGATACTAGGTCAAAATCTGTTCTATTCATAAGAGACTTTGAAACTTTAGCTAAACAACCAACAATAAAGTTAGATAATTTAACTGTTACAAACTTACCATTAGATTCTGTTAATTCAGCTAAATCATCAACGTAAACTGCTTTAACTGCTGCTGTAGACTCATCATAGCTTGGAAATAGTAAATCTCCACCTACATTATAGATTGTAGCCATTGCATAGATTGGAGATAATTCCTTTACTTGTTCTATAATTCTGTTAGAAATAGATGCTGGTATAATAGATCCATTTGCTGCAACATCTAATGCTCTTTCCTCGCCTCTTACAAATCCTAAAAATGCCTTTTCATCGATTGCTCTTGTTTCCATTACCTCAACTCCTCTTTCTTCAACTTTTGTTTCTACTGCTTTTTTCATTTTCATAGCTCTACACTCCTTTTCAATTTTGATTGATCCATCAATAGCTTTAATTTCAGTTTTTAAAACTTCTAATTTTGAAGTTTCATCTTCGCTAAAGGCTCTTACCTCTACCTTTGCAGCTCCTAAAATCACTTCCATTTCCTCAACTTTTGCTTCTCTTTTTTCCATTAATTCTTTTAACATGTTGTAACCTCACTTAATAATTATTTTTGTTTAATATTTATTTCCCCTTAAAAAAGGGTATAAAAAAAGCACTATCTCTAGTGTTTAAGTTTTAATATCTCTATTTCCTTATTTAAAAGCTCATAGGCAATTTTATTTTGCTCTACGTCTCTTTCTTCAACTACCTTGTTATTTTCATCTTGTACATCATCCTGCGGCTCTGTTTTTTCTATAACTTCAATTTCCGAATCAATAAAACGGTGTTCTACTAATATTTCTTCACTATTACCTTCTGATCTACTTTCAATTATTGACGTTCCAAAATATGCTGGTGTTCTTAAGTTATCCAATAAAGATACTTCAAATAAAGTAATGTCTTCTAAAGATCTTTTATCTATTCCATTATCATTTTTGGAATAGCTTTGTTTATTAGACTTAAATCCAAAACTAAATCCAACTAATTTATTTGTATGGGCTTTTCCTATTACTTCTTTATCTGTAATTTTAAACTCTCCATACAACCCTATATTATCTTCTCTCAGTTCAACATTCCCAGCCTTAATTGATCCTAGTTTCCTATCAGCATCATGATTAAATAAAAACTCTACGTCTTCGGCTTTATCTAGTGCCCTTTGCCAAACTCCAGCTTTTACTACTTCAACAAACTTTCCTTGGGGTGAGTTTAATACCCTTGACTCTCTTTCTACTCCGTTAATATATCCTTTTAGAATTATACTATCGTTCCTAATTTCCATATTCATCTTAATTTTTCACCCCCTCGGCTGTATCTGCTATAGGCTTTGTAGCTTCTCCAGTTGGTACTTTATTAGACATATTAAGAACAATCCACGTTTGGGTTTTAATATCAAAAATTACATCTGCTAAATTCATTTTCAACACATTTAAACCTTCAATATCTTCAAGGTTTTCTTTATTTCTAACTTCATTTAGGGTATATATCCCTGAGTTTATCCCAATCGAATACGCTTCCATACGCTCTTTTATAGATCCTTTTAGCAAATCATTTGTATCAAAAGCAAAATAATAATTACTTTTCTTTTCTACATCTGTTAATAAACTAGAATTCAAGGCACTTTCAAAAGCGTTTATCAAAGGTAAAATTGCAATTTTGATAAATGAATTATATTCACCTTCTGTTGCATTTTCATTTAATAAACCTGCTGGTACATTAAACATTTTAAGGATTTCAGCATTATTTTGCTTTTTATTCTCGCTTAACTGCAATTCTAAATTAGTTGCTTGGGCTTCCTTAAAGTCAATGCCTTCATTTAAAATAACAATTCCTTCTTTACCAGCTGAATATAAATCTTTCCATGCTTTCCTTAAAGATCGGATTGCTGAATCTGATAATTTTTTAGCTACTTTTAAGAATCCTTTTTTATTCCCGCCAGTTGTTAACAATACTTTTTCATAATTTAATGCATTGAATGCCACACTTAAAGCAATATTATTTTGCTTTATAATTCCAGTACCATCAAACCCATTCTTAGTATTCTTCAACAATTTAATAAATTGGAATGGTAAATATTTTGCTCCATTTACTGTAAAATCGGCATCCTTAAAAATAGGATCTTGGGCAACTAAAATACTAATATTTTTATTCTCAACATAATTTAAGGATTTTACATTAGATCCAGTTTTATTAATGTATATATAACCTTTCCCATCTAATAGATAATCTGTAACCATAGCTCTTTTTATTTCTGCTGGGTTTAATGTATCTCCAGTGTTTTTATTAAGTGCAAATGTTCTAGTATCTTCTATCATTTCAGTTTTTCCATCATTTTCTTTATATAGTTTTACATTTAAACCCGCAATAATACCAGCTATTAAGTCTACACATGCTCCAACTGCTGGAATACTTATTGCATCTGTTTTAGAAATTGGAACATCTGATACATCTGCTTGGACTAATAAATCATCTAATGGCCCTGCAATTGGATCTTCTCTTGTTTCAATTACTTTATTTCTATTCCATATACTCATGTTTTTCCTCCTTCCTTACTTTATTCCCACCCAACTCTCACTAATTATTTTAATAAGACTCACAGGTAAACTCATCATCATCTTCCAGCTCTTTTTGCTGCAATAGATACGTTGCAATAATTAAACTAACTACCATATCAACCTTTCCTGTAGATTTTTTCTTTGTAACATAATAATGTTTATTTGTATCATAAGCACATTTGCAATTCATAAAATGCACTTCTAATAATTTGTTTTTATCAAACTTAAATTTTTCTGATAATATACTTTCCTTAAGTAATTTAGTCGGTGGAAATAAAACACTGCTGTGCTGCCGAACTTCAACACACTCGACATAAGCATTCTCATATTTTTGAATTGAACTCAAGGCATCCCTTTTATCAAACCCTAATTGAACAATCTCTACCCCATAGACTTTACTTAAAGTTATTACAAAGTTTTCTACAAATGCATAATCTATAATTGCAGATCCACTATAGAAAGCGTTACCATTTTCAATCATTATGTTGTAATCAACCTTATCTTTTTTAGATTTAACTTCAATAGATTCTGCGGGAATAAAGGCCCAAGACTTTGCATGAATAAATCCTTCATGCAAACAAACCATAGATACAGCCGTTAAATCGTCAGTTTGAGACATGTCAACGCCCAAATAGACCTGTTTTCCTCTCCAGAACTCCAGGTCTTCTTTTGTACTACACTTAGCAACTGCATCGGAATTAATATAAGTTTCACCCACATTTGCAGGTAAAAAGTAATTCATTGCTTTTGTTAAATATTCTTCTTTTAAATTGTCTTGAACCTCCGCTCTCTCCCTATCCTCTTTAATCGTTGTATAATTTTCTTCTATTCTTAGTGGGTTCGCTTGGTACATACCATCGTCATTCCATAAATTTTCTTCATCTGCATAATACAATAATGCGAACTGTCTTTCATTTTTAATAGCTCGACTGAAAACTTTTTTAATATAGTCTAAATCATCAATCATAATGGAATTATCAATTGCATAAGCTGTTGTTGTCCGAAAGACTAAAGGATTTATAACATTCTTTTGGCCCGACTTCATGGCAGTAAAATTACTGTTATCCTTAAAGTTACCATGTTCATCACTTACATAAGCTGAGGGTCGAATGGAATTATTTTTTCCAGCTTCCGCAGTTCTTGGTTGAAAAAAGCTATTAGTTAATAGGCATGTTATCATTCCAGTTTTGGTAGTAGATACTTTAAAATGTTTATTAACTAAAGGACTTACATTAATAATTTGCTCCATGGACTTTTTGATTTCTGCCGCTAATTCCTTTGATAAGCATATAGAATAAAACTCACTATACTTTTGTTCTGTAATTAATAGTAATAAGAATATTATTCCCACTAGAGCTGTTTTAGCATTTTTACGGGCCATATATAAAGTTATATCGTTATATCTAAATTTAACGATATTGTTTTTATATCTCCATCCAAATATATTAGCTATTGCAAAACATTGAAACGGAGCTAAATTTTCTAAGACTTGTTTCCCTTCAACAAATCCAGTTGCGAAATTGAAAAGTTTCAACAAATTATTTATTATAGATAACTTTTCTTCATCAAAATAAAATTGAAAATCTTCCTCGTACTGCCTCTTCTTATAATCTATTAAAAACCATTTACACTGTA
The DNA here is from genome assembly GCF_017348895.1 of Clostridium gasigenes. Taxonomy (NCBI): domain Bacteria; kingdom Bacillati; phylum Bacillota; class Clostridia; order Eubacteriales; family Clostridiaceae; genus Clostridium; species Clostridium gasigenes. The sequence goes on along the minus strand of NZ_CP071376.1, from coordinate 3,114,387 downwards.
TAATAATTTCTTTAGTAGTAATTTCTTTTCCAGCTACAACATCTTCTGCATATTGAATCGCATTATCTAATAAAAACATTACTTACCTCCAGCTAAAATCTTTAACAAAGGATCTTCTTTAGTTGCTGCGGCATCAATATTTATAGTAGATAATTTTGCTCGGGAAGATACTGACAATCCTAATTCCATGCAACATTTATTATAAATAGCATTGTAGTCTTTATAAATTAAAGTCGCTGGATTCCTATACATATTATCATTATCGCCGTACATAATCGCTCCATGTGTTTTTATAATTGCTTTACATTCATTCATCCTCATTATTGCATCTACTGTAATTTTTATCATCTCAATATCCAAATTGCATAATACATCTGCATTTTTTAATTCCTTAGTAATAAATAGATATATTTTCTTTTCTTCTTTGTCTAAATCCGTTGGAGCTTTGTAAACTAAATTTTTATTCCCCTTTAATTTCTCTTCGGCTTCCTTCCTTTTTTTCTTTTCAGCTTTTCCCATTTTTGAACTTTGTAAATCTACGGGTTTTGCAGCTCTAGCCATCAAATCACCTCCTCTATTTCTTTTGAATACTTATTACTTCTTTTAAACATCCCATTTCGGGGTTTTGTTTACGTAGGTAAGCATCGTAGATGTTTTCTGATTCTCGAACCTTACCTACTTATGGTACGGGGATATATATTAGTTTTCTAATTCCGTGTGTAACGACATTAGTTAGGTAAATACATTACTTTATCATTAAATGTTGCTTAGAATGCGATTAAGAGAATATATTAATTAAACGTCCTTATAGCCTTATAGATGATGTCATCATCTATCCATGTGTATCTACTCATTAACTCCTAACTTGCATCCCTTGGTTGTTGTGTTGTACTTACCCATATAGTCTAACCTTTTGTTATCCTCATACATTTTTTTAAACATATATAATAATTCCTTTACATCGTCCTTATGCTTAGTCTTGTATAACTTATGGATAAGAGTATGAGAATCAACTGATAAAGGTATGACGTTATTATAGTCATAAGCTAACTCCTTGTTAGCGTTGATCTCAATTATATGATGGATAACCTTAGCTTCTTTTATTGTTCCATCTACATAAAAACTCCATAGGTCTACACTATTGTATCTTGAATGAATATCTTTCCTTAATCTCTTCCACTCTGGAGTATTGTATATATGTGCATCTTCCTTACTATTTCTTGCTTTACTCTTTTCCTTAGCTATAACTTTGCATACATGGTTATATGGAACTATTTTATTGCAGCCACTACAACTCTTTAGTGGCATTATTTTTTCTTGTGATTATATTTATAGCAATAAAGAATGTACAATAAAAAGCCCCATATAGGACTAGCTAAGCATAGTAATATTATAAAATCTAATAACATGATTTCTCCCTCCTTAACTTAACCCTTTCCATATAACATAAATAATTTGGATCTTCCTCTTCTTTTATTCCATCTTCTTTAATAGTCATAAGCGATCCGCCCAGATCTATAAACTTAATTAATTTAAATTGTTTTATAATACTTATTTTATCTTTAAAGTTCTTGTAAGGCATAACCTCTACTACTTGCATAATACTTAGCTCCTTTATATATTTAGGCATAATAAAAAAGCTAGGTTTATTTTTCCCTAGCTTTTTTATATTTTCATTTATAATATTTAATCTTACTTTTATAGCCATCCTTCCCTTAATTGGATGCACAAAAAAAGAGTCTTAATTTAAGACTCCTCAATCCCTATAAATTTTTTAAATCTATTTTTAAAGCTATTTTCTAATTTTTTATTGTTTAATCTCTTCTCTTCAATAAGAATATCATTATTTTCTTTTTCTTTTTGAATTAAATCGGCCTTAATTTCATCTAAAATTTCAATTAAATTAATTTTAATATTATCTGTAATTTTCATTCTGTTAATTTCCATTGATTTCAAAATTTCTGATATTAATATCAGAAATATAATAAAAATAATAGTTGGAAAAAGAAAATTTTCTATAGAGAATGTTTCTCCAATTTCACTTACATTTTTACTTATTTTTTCTTTTATTTTTATCACTTCTTCTTGCTTTTTATTTTTTATTTCTTCATTATTTTCATTTTGTTTAATTTCATCATTTAATCTAATTAAATCTTGGTTACCTTTTTGAACCTCGGTAAAATTTGAATTCAAAAAAAATATATTTATACTTATAAGTATTGGTAATACTAATATTACTATCCTTCCGAGTATATCTGCAATATTAATATTAACTATTGAATAATCATTTAATCTAATTATTTTCTTTTTATTATTAATTTTCTCTATTGTATTAAATTCGGATATATAATACTCTTTAATTATATAAAATTTTTCTTCTATATTTTTATTTTTGAACTTCTCTCTATATTTTTTAGTTACTAATTTTTTCATTATTCGCTTTTTACTTGTCCCAAGTAAATATGTTATTATAATTGCTATAAGAGATAGTACCATTTGAATTATTAATAAGTCATCCATAATCACATCTCCTTTTATAAATTATGCCTTATTATACCATAGCTTGTATAATTTTAGAATAACTTGTAACATTATGAGATTATTGAATTTTTAATACTCACTTATTCTTTTTACATAACAAAAAAGCCACCAATTTTAGGCAGCTTCTAAGCTTGTTTCATTACAAAATAGGTTTTACCATCTGAAAACCTATTAATATATTCATTAGATACACATTGCTGCAATTGTACTTTATTATCATTTACCCCTATATGACTACATATAGCATCTATAAGACTTTTTGAAAAGTTAGGTACATCCATTTTTTCTTTATGATCGAAATACATCCATATATTAACCTTTTTTGTAAAATCAATATGAGATAGGTCTGGAATGTCTTCTACTGGGAAATTATCTTTCCAACTTCTATATTCATTACTACATATTATTGAATCCCATTTTGCTTTGTATGCATAATTAACAGTAAACCCATGATAATATAAAGTAGTATATTCTTCTGGTGTTGGATGATAATAGCTTATGAACTCTTCACATTCATCTACATATTCTTTGCATTTCCCTATAAAAGTATCTTTAGCTATTAATTCTTTATTTTTAGATCTCACTATGCACCCATTCTTCCTATTAGATGTAGCAGTAATAGTTTTACTTAAATTAGTTAATATATCTGCCAGCATAAAGCTAAGGCCTGCACTTGTAGATAATTCTTTTCTTTCTTCTATAACCTTCATAGCATGTTTTAAAATAATTATTTTATCTTTTGCAGTTTTCCTCTTATTGTAATCCATACATTCACCTATCACCTCTTCAAGTGATTCTATAGGTGTGTTTTCAAAAGTATTTCTTCTTTTTAAAGGTGTAGAAAATAAATCAAGTTTTACTTCTTGCTCTGGCGTAATATTTTGAGATACATATGCCCCATTAGTTCTTATTTCTTTTAAAATAACTTTAACTTCTTTTTTAAATACTTTTGCTATTGGTTTTCTACTTGTCATTAGTACCTCATAGAATCCATCTTCTGTTAAAAAGGTAGCTTGTGATTTATAATTACCACATGTATTAATAGTACATGTGGTTTTTTCATCTTCATCTATATTTTTTAGCATCTTCGTTACATGAGTATGTTCAATCCAATCTGCAACATCTTTTGCTAAAAATAATGGTTCATCTTTAGTTCCGTAAATAGTAAACTCTTTTCCTAATACTTCTCTTTGCTCTAATACTGTTAAATTGTCCATTCTGACTCCTACGGTTTAAAGTACCGTTAAACTTCTAATGTATGGTTTTAAAACCACCTGTAAAAACACATAAACCATTTGCCCCCAATATAGGGAGTCAATCTATATCAAGGTATAGACTTATATGTTTTTATAGCTAGTTTTAAGGCATAACTAAAAAGCCATCTAATCCCTTAGATGGCTCCTAAATTACTTGATATTCATTTTTTTGATTTATGCTTTCAAGGTAAACTTTGAATGTTAATGCTTCGATAAGTTTTTCGAAATGTCTAATTAACGTTCTGCTATCCCCCTCTACTCTTAATACTTTATACATTTATATTCACTTCCTTAAAAAAGAGCCTCCCAATCCATTAGGTGACTCCATAATTATATTTGCAGCAACTTTAAGCTTCTTTCACTTTATCTTGCTTAGTAAAGGTCTTACTTCTCGAATTGCCTTTAACATGAGATTTATTGTTCGTTCTTTGCCCCCAATATCCTCTCTCCTAAAGTGTCTAATATCTTTTTTTATGCAATCGTTGGTATGACTGACTTATAGGTAGTTTTAAATAAAATTTGCGTGAATCCATTTTAACAATTAAACGCAAAAAAGAGCCTTTCAGCTCCTTCATGATTATTTTGTTATTACTTTATAATGAAGAGAATATATTTGCACTTGGCACTCTTCTATATTTTTAGTAAGTTTTAAAAATTTAATTGGTTTTTTTACTTCTATAAACAATTCTTTAAATACTGCTGTATGTGCATTATATAAAGTTAATAACATTGATCTTTCTAATTTATTAATTTTTTTATCTTTAGATATATCTGTCAGTAATTTTTTTATAGTAGCAACACTTACTTTTAATAAAGCAATTTCTTCAACAAAATTATTAGTAGTTTGTGTTATCAAATCATGTTTATTTTCTAAATTACTTATCCATAGATATTCTAAATTAGCTCTAACTTCTTCACATCTTTCTATTATTTTAGATGCTTGGTGTCTATTAGCATCATTTAATTTAACGTCTTTAGTTAATAATTTTACTATAGTAGTATTAGTAGTTCTTCTTTTGCACCTAATACTCCTAAGTTGTTCTGTTATACTTTCTTCTAATATATCCATAGTTGTATTAAAACTTTTAAATGAATAATTTTGGCCCTCTCCTACATATTTAAAGAACAATGGTCTTATTGTTAATCCAGTTACTTCATCTTTTATTTTATATTTATTTCTTATAGCTTTTAATTCCTTAGCATTATTTATATCAAATTCCTTTTTAGCTCTGTCTATCTCAATACAAGACATTATGTCAAGCTGGCTTATATCTGCATATAGTCCTTGCACCTCTTCTACAGTAGCTCCTGTGTTTATTTCATCCCATAAGATGCTATTTAAAATTTGAGATAAGTTTATACTTTCTCCTATAAGATTTACGCTTGTTTTAGTATCCAGATCAGCTTTCTGTGCTGCTGTCATGTATCTTTTGGCTTTCTTGCCATGAACCATTGATGTTGGTACTAAAAAGTTATTATAGTTTTTCTTTGCAGCAGCTATTAGTATTTCATTAGTGCTTAACAGAAGGCTGTCACTATCAAAATCACTCCCAGAAAGTCTTTCTAAGATGTTCTCGCCAATACTATTAATATGCACTATTTGCTTACTTGAATTGAAGTATTTATTTATTAATTCATTTTTAATATTGTAGGATATCAGTAAATTTCCCATCGTTACATGAGGACTTCTACTGCCGATTAGCTCTGTATTATAATTAAAGTTCTTACAGCTTATTTCATTGCCTTTTAGTAAACTTTCTCCTATAAATGTTCCTATGCTAGCCTGTAGCATCTCGTAAGCATTTCCAAATAATACTGAGTAATTCCCATCAACCAAAATATGACCTTTACGCATATTTTTTACGTAAGATTTTATTACACCAGCCCTAAAATTAACAAATACATTAGTATTAGCAAAATCGTCATTTAATTGTAATAAGTTATACATTAAATCATTATTGGAGTTAATAGTTCCTAAGTTTACGTCTTCTGATATTTTCATTTTTAAGTGATTCCTAAATACTTTCAAATCATTTTTTAATAAATTAATATAGTCCATAGATGGCTTTAAAAAGGCTGCTACTTCTTCTTTATCTAATTGTAAAGTATTAAGCAGTTGGTAGTGGGATTGAACCATCTTTCCATTATAAAAGTTTGTAGGCTTATCATACTTCACGATTCCCCAAGTGCTACTGCATTTACTTATGAAGTCTTCCCAAGTTCCAAATTTTAAATATTTGATAGAAGAAGGTGTAGTTATGAATTTTATTTGAGAAATATCTGTAGCTGTAGTTTTTCCATTCAGTTGTCCTATTGAAGTGATATTGTTATCTTTTAAGAATTGTTGAATATTTGTATTAAAAGCTGCGGTCTTAACAAACCTATTCCTAAGTAATAAAAATCCTTTATCCTCATATTTTGCTTTAAACAGGCTGCTATCCATAAGAGATTGCCCATCCCATATGCTATTTGTTACTTCAACTTCTTCTGGGGCTGTATAAAGGCTATCTCCTAATATTTTAGTAATCATTCCTGTAGTTTTAAAAATTGATTCATAATCTTCAATTAGAAGTATATTCTCGGGCTTTATTTGGATAGTATCAATAATTGAAGAAGTTGTTAATGCAACATAGGCTTCTAATGCTGCTAAATCGCAGGCTATACCCTCTGTATGATTAATACCCATATAAGACCATTTCATAATTTCTTTATATAAATCTTCTAGTATAAATAAGCATTTACCAATTCTTGAACTACCATTACTTCTTTTAAATCTTACATATTTAGCTTCATTAACTACAAATCCATTATTGTATAATTCTTCCCTTAGTTTAGTTGTATTAGTAGTAACTTTACCATCTTCATCTTTAACTGAGTAGTCAAAATTAACTGATATAACTGAATTAGTATATTGTTTTTCTTCAATCATGTAAAATAATTCTTCTCCTAATAGTTCCTGTCCTAATTCTTCTAGTTTTAGAGCTTCTAATGAATAATCCAAGGTAGCTTTAAATTTTCTTAATCCTGTTGTCATATAATTCTCTGTAGAAAATAAATCTTTTGCTTGAAATGACATTATAGAAGTTTGTTTTTTTAACATAAAAAATAACCGCCAATACATTAGGATACAAGGCTATTTCATCTTCCTTGCTCACCTATGGAATTACGGTCTAATAATGTCTATATAACATTTCAAAAAAAATAATTATGTATAAAAAAAAGAGTAGCTATCTCTAGCTACTCTTTTAATGAAATATTTTATAAGTCTTTATATTCAATATTTAAATATTTGTTTACTTGTTCTAGATTCTCTACCTTGGCTAAGTTATAAATCATCATTACTCCAAGCCTCTACTCAATACTGTATGATTTCTCAATTATTTCTTTAGATAATATCTTAGATCTATTAAAGTTTTTGTAAATTTATCCTCCATAATTAGCGTTGTTTCTTCCATTAATTAAATTATTTTATTTTATTTTATTTTCTAATCTTCATATATAATCCTTATTACATTTGCTATTACTGATTTAATTTTCATTTCTTTAGAAAGAACTGCTCTATGATTGCCATTACCATTAACAACTAAATGTCCATTAGGAAGCATAAGCAATGAAAAATCCCCTATATTATTATTTAACCATCCATTAGATATAACTGACTCTTCTAATCTCTTCATTTTATAGTCATTCAATATTTCTGGGTATTCATAATCAGAATTAATTGCAATTATCATTTGTGGATCTATATACATATACTCTTCACTTATCGTCGTTACTCTTCTATTTTTATTATCAGTTCGAAATTCACTAATTACATTTTCTGATACTTCCCAAGTATTCATCACTAATATAACCTCTTTTCAATTAATATTTTCCTATTGATTCACTATATTCTTCAGGAATTCTTATCTCAATATAGTATTGTATAATAATGAACGTACTCTGTTTTCTCGTATTCTTCTTTACTCATAAATCCCCCTAGTCCTATAGTAATAAATATATACCTTAATTGCAATTTAATCTAAATGTCTATCACAACAAAACATATTTATTCGTATATTCTTTATTCCTTATACTCTTTTGACTAATGCGGTATTTAGTAAACTATTTAATATCATTTTAATTTTCCCCTCTTTATTTTTATAGTTAGTTTTTTTGTTACATATAAGTGCTTTCAGATTCATTTCCATATAAGTTATTGTTGCTATCTACATATCTAGTAGGTAACTTACTAGGTCTAGGCCCAACTTTTATCTTAGGTTTATCTTTATTAGATTCCATTCTTTCTTTCATGATCTCCGACATAGATTTTCTTGAAGTATTAACTTCAACAGTAACTGGGAACACATCTTCCATTGCAGATTCTAGTACATCTTCATTCATAATAGCTTCTTCAGTTATTCCATATTCTAAGTTAGTGTAAGATAATGCTGGATTCAATTTCATTTCGATTAAGCTTATTTCATCCATATCATCACTTTCTATTTCAGCGATTAAGTCTACATTTATGCCATAAGAATTTGCAACTTCTGAAACTATTTTAGTAGCCATTTCTGCCGTTTTAATTTCTCCTAATTCTGCTCTTTTAGATAATAACTCTTTGAAGTCAGCCCTTTTATTAACTATCCAAGATAAAGAAAAGTTAGCCATTTGTTCAAACCTAAATTGGAAAGCTTTGTTTTGTTTAGCCATTAAGTCGAAAGATGAGTAGAAAAAGAAGAATAATCTTGGAGATATTCCTTTTCCGTTGTTTTGGAATATAGGGTTAAAGAAAAATACTGAATTAATCATTCCTGGCATATCTTCTTTCATTGTAAATTTATATATTATCCCAGACTTTAACAATGATTTAATGCATTCTTTATATCTCTTACCATTGTCTGCATAGCCTAACATCCTAGCCATTTGAAGTTCAGACGCAGGAGGCATTCCAGTTAATGTTTCTCCTATAGCTATTCCAGTAGTACATACAATTTCATTATTTTCATTGATAGCTTCAGATAGAGTAAATGCTGCTAATTGGTATTTCTTTTCTACTAAATCAGTTATTCTAAAGCCCTGTATGCTTTTATTCATACCTTGGTCTCCTGAGAATATAGAATACTCTAATGTCTTTTGGTTGAAGAAAGACATTGGATTACTTTTTATAACTATTTCTGATTTTCCTGCAATATCTATTATTTTAATAGATACTTTCTTAGCCATAAACTCCTTCATAGTATCAGCTGTATATGCTCCAGAATTTTTTATTGCCTTTACTGCTAAATCCATTACTGTGATATCTGTATCTATTACATCTTGTACACGTCCATTTCTTAGTAGTTGTTTATAATGAGTTGAACATAATCCTCTTGCTTTTATTTTACTTTCGCATCCTTTTATTGTACATATTTTGTCTTTACACATTATTAATACCATCCCTTTTTTGTTTGTATTTTAGGAGGTCTTTCTGCCACCATATACTTAAATATTACTAAATTAAAATTCTTTATAAATAGTTTATCTTTCTTCATTTAATAATTTATCTATATATTCTTCTAATAAATTTTGTAAACTTATTTTCTTCCTTAATAAGTATTCATCTAATTCCAACGATTTCTCTTCTGTTAACATTATTTTTCTTTGTTTAGGTTTAGTTCTGTTAGCCATGTTAATCTTCTCCCTTATAATTTTTATTATTTTAGTTCTAGATGCTCTCTATCATCTTCTCTGTGGATTTTAGCTACATATAACAATAAGATTTAATTTAGCCCAATGCCGTTTTGGATCATAATGTTATACTTATTTTAATGTTCTCCGTTTTAAGATGCTAACTTCAAACTCTACTACTCATCTTGCCTACTGCTCAGGTGTGAAATGTTGTTTGCATCTCTTCTATGTATTTATAATAACATATGTGTACACACTTGTAAAGTATTATTTTAAAATAAATTGAAAAGTTTTATAAAAAGGGACGAAGCCTACTAATACATGTAATATAATAGAGGTTTTATAGAATTAGATGTCAATATAATGACTGCTGTTGCTTCATAAGCTATTAAATGAATAAATATATAAGTGGCGGCCAAGTTAACTATATGATGTCTAAAATTAGGTTTGTGGCATCAAAGATTTATTGATTAAATTAACAGCTATTAATTTAATCATCTATATATGAATCGGCCCAATTCACTGTTCTCTCTTCTCTTATACTCTTGTATCAGTATATCAGTGTCTCCTTTTTTATTAAGAAACCTATATATAATGCCATCTGTATAATGACGACATTTGGACGTCCAAGTCTAGGTTAAGGGCTTTATTAGGACGGATATGTCTGTTTTTTGTCTCTACATTTCAAGAAATATATATGCTTATTAAAACTAATTAAAGAGTATATGAATACAAAGCTACTCCCTAAATAATATTGATCTACATGCGGAGAGGTAGCGTAGCATGTAAGAATCATGATGACTAACTGCTTCCAGATCCATTCTGAGATCCATATAATATAAAACTACTTCAATAATACTCATATACATCTAAAACCATACAGGAATGAACTGAGAGGCAGTTAAGGAACTATAACCATATTAACCCCTAGCTACTAATCTCCTACTTCATATTTTGGGCATCTATAAAATTATTATGAGCCATGTGTAAATTTCATTGTACGGCTATGGCACTAATTATATTCATAACCTTATTGCCAACGTTATGAATATAATTTATTAGGTAATTACAGATATTATTTGACTCTGACAATCTGTCACAGTCAAATATTAGGTAATTACAGATATAACTTAACACCTCATATACATCAATCTAAAGGTATAAGCATCCCCCTGCAACAATATATAAAAACCATTCTTTATATGTCGTCAATATATCTTGCTATATAATTATTCCTATTATTCTAATGAATTAAACACTCTTTAGCAACTATACGACAATTTTGTGTATTAAATTACCTTAATGTGAAAAATATGCTATAATATTAAATGTAATTATTATAATAGGAGGTCAATAATGGGTATTCTTTTAAAAGAGATATTAAGATGTTTAGCAAGAGAAGCTGTAAAAGAAATCGATGATAGATTAGATAATCGTGGGGAAAATGAAGAAGAACGAAAAATACGAAGATCTCTATCCAAGCCTACTTACACGTCAACAAATAAGGTTAAAAAGGATAAAACAAAATTTATATATTTTATAGATCATTTGTGTATGGCCGCAGTATTCCTGTCATGTATACTAGTACTTTTTTGGGGTTATATTATTGGAGATTCAGGCCCTGCAATAGCTATAATATATTGTCTATCAATAGTGACACTTTATATTATTTTCGTTAAAATTGATAACCACAAATATAATAAACGTAAGAAGAAGTAACTGCTACATAATATTAATCTAAATACCGTACTATTCAATTTAAGTAGTATGGTCTTTTTTTTGTTCTCAATCAAGACAACTCAAATTCATATCATAATGATAAAGATCCTCTTAAGGAGACTATACAATATTATTTGACCGTGATTCAAAATCATACTCAATAATTCCTCCTATTTAAGGATACAGCTCTATAAAATAATAACTAGATACTTTGCTATCTATAATATTAGCTGCCTTAATATCGCATGATCTTTGAAAATTGAATAATACGGTATTAAAATTAAAAATATAATTAATGATTAAATTGGTATATAATTCTATTATGGTAAAGGTTAGGTTCTATAAAATTAAAAGGAGGATAATTTATGCCAAATCATTTTGGAGTAACGGTACTTGAAGGAAAACGTGGACTAAAGTTAACACGAGAAAAATATGCAATAGAGAGTAATAAAAATTCATTTTCATATCGTTTTTCGGCAGATATTTATGCTGATAAAGAAGGTAGACTATATTCTGATGAATGGTGCACGAAACAGCTTGAGGACTGTTTAAAAAATTATGACTTGAGTATGGAGTATTTTTCTTTATTAAGCCATGATGAATTCAATATAGAAATAAATAAATTTCTTGAAAGTAATAAGTGTTTTGTTGAAGTGTTTGACCTTAATTTGTATGACCAAAAATCAGGATATTATATAATGGTTCTTGATGAATATTACCAAGTATATATAGGCACAACAGATAACATAAAAAGACGTATAAGGCAGCATTGGAGTAATAGCAAGTCTTTTGATAGGCTTCTGTGCCCAATGGGGGCTATTGATTCTTCAATACTCTCAAGTGATAGTTTTAGGGCTCTTGATACTACAAGGATTTTTGCATATACAACAAAAAGAACATTTGATAGAGAAGATAAATTTATAAATCAATTTTCTGCTAAATTTGTGTGTAATAGACTTGCTGGTGGGAAAATTACTGGTGGTTTACTTCAATCAATTACAATGATGAAAAATCGTAATTTGAAGTAATAATTTATTAGACACTAAGAATCGTATGAATTAGTCTATTTAGTGTAAAATTGGAGGGTGATATATTTGAATGAAATTGTTAAAAATCAACATTACGTGCCACAATGTTACTTAAGATATTTTTCACAAACTAGAAAAAAGATCTCAAAGGTATCTTTATTTGATAAAAAGAAGTGTGTCATTCGTGAAAATCAGAATATTGAGAAGGTCGCATCAGAAAGATTTTTCTATGATATAGATTTTGAAACAGTGATTAATGAAGCTAATGAATCTGGTATTAAATTGGATAGCGAGGATATTGAAATAATAAAAAAAATAGATAAGCAGCAAATGGAGCATACCTTTTCTGATTTTATTGAATCTGAAATGTTTGTTCCAATAAAAGAAATAGTTACATCATATACTATGATGACAAAAAGTTCATATTCTACTAGAGATGTAATTACTGAGGATAAAAGAGAAAAAATTGCATACTATTTAGCAATGCAATTTTTAAGAACTAAAAAAACTAAAGAATTGATGGTTCAAATATATGAAACTATTAAGACAGGAAGAATAAAAAAAAAATTGAGGCTTATGAATGTTATGGACGATTTCTCTGATGATTTTAAGATAAAATTAAAAGACAGTCAAATTAATTTAAGGCATAACATTTTATTGATGGATCCCGAAATAGTTATGGGAATAGAATCCGTTTTCTTAAGTTGCATTTGGTTTATAGCCGTAAATGAAACAGAAATTTCATTTTGCACTTCAGATAATCCAGTAGTTAAAAATGGACGTCTGAAAGAACAAGGTCTTAGTACTAAGGGAATGGAAATAATATTTCCATTAACACCTAAGCTAGCACTTGTTATGAGAGAAAGAGACTATTTTTCATCAACATTAAAGGCGGAGAATAAGTTCTTTAATATTGATGAGAAATATGTACATTATTGTAATCTATTACAACTTCAACAATCTTATAGGTATATTTATTCAAAATATAATGATTTAGAGTTTGTGAAAAAATACCCTAATTTACAAGATATTGATATATCGAGAGTTACCTATAAATGAATATACTAGCCTTTGAAATACTATCTATTTTAAAGGTTCTCAATTCAAGTATAACTCCTATATACGCTCCTACCTAAGGCTAAATAATTTAACAGTGTATTTATATCATTTTATAGTTAGAGTGCTTTAGAATTGAAATTAAGAACAAAATAAGAGGAAGCTATAAGCTTCCTCTTGTGTCATATCAACGTTTCTCATATGTTGCATATTGTAATAAACAATATGCCCTGTTAGGGCGGCTCTTACAGCCATAGATGCAGTTTCTTCATCCCTAATCTCTCCTATCATTATCACATCAGGATCTTGACGCAGAATACTTCTAAGCCCTGTTGCAAAGTCAATATTAGCTTTTCTATTTAAACTTATTTGATTAATTCCCGGAATAATAACTTCCACAGGATCTTCTAGAGTTGTGATATTTATTTCTTCATTATTTATAGTTTGGAGTATAGAATATAACGTTGTCGATTTTCCGCTTCCTGTTGGACCATTTATAATTACTAATCCATTCTTAAAAGATATTATTCTCATTAATTTTTTTAATTGATATTCTGTTAAATGTATTTTATCTAGACTAAAATTAAATCTCATTCCATATAAAATTCTTATAACTAGTTTTTCACCATAAACTGTTAGTATAGTAGAAACTCTTAAATCATAAGAATTATTATTTAGTTTTAAGTTATACTTGCCATCTTGAGGTCTTCTTTTCTCTGTAATATCCATGTTTGCTATTATTTTTATTTTAGACAATAACACCTTATATTCTGAATGCTTAATTTTTCTATCTAAACTAAGCTTACCATCTGTTCTAATTCTAATTAGAACTTCATTTTCCATTGGTTCAACATGTACATCTGATGCCTTTAATTTTATTGCCTTTTCTATAAAACTTTCATGTAGATTTTGACTTTCACCACTAAAAACCCCATCTATAATATTTTGTATAACTTCACTTTCTATTTTTATAAAATCTATTTCTAAGGCAAAGATAAAATTCAAGTATTCTATTATCCTTTCATTACTTTTAACCCCAATTACTATTAAATTATTTCCTTCAATTTTTATAGGTAAAAACATTTCTTCTAAAGCTAATTCTTTATTAACTTTTCTTGCAGTATTTAAATCAATGTCATTAATTTCTACTTTGTTATTTTTCACTTAATTCACCTCTTATGAATTATTTACCATTTAATCAATTTAAATACATTTATTTTCATTTTTAAAAAATAATATAAAAAAAATAAGAGCTATTGGTTAAACTAACCTCTAGCTCTTATAATCTATTTAATATCCACAAAATAATATTTTAAATTATCATTAGTCAAAACTTTAACATATCCATCTTCACATATATATATATTTTCTTTTTCACCACTATCAGTACTGCCTATAAAAAGCACATTTCCAACTTCATCTGATGATAAGCCTTTTTTTAAGTTAATTATATTTGGAAAATCATAAATTAGTCTATTAACCTTTCCATCCTTAACTTCATAAATTGACTGATTATCATTCTTCATCTTGCCTAATATAAATATTCCTTTTTCACTAATTTCTATATCTCTTAACTCAACAATTTCATCTGTTATAATCTTAATATTTTTTTCTTTATCAATTGATTTAAGAATTTTTTTACCAGATAATGACCCTTGTAAAAATACTATACCGTCTTTTGAAGCTTTTAAAAATTCTAAATATCCACTTTCTAATTTGTAAATAAGTTCTTCTTTTCCATTACTTATATTATAAGAGAATATTCCATTTGTTTTATTTTCATCTATTCCATAATAGATAATATTATTACTCCAATCCATTAAATTACCTGAAATTGCAACATTAGTATTAATTTCTATTTCTTTATTATCTTTAAGACTTTTAACAACTAATTGCATATATTTATCTTTTTTAAAATACGAATAATAATCGCCTCCTGAAGATAATTTAGGATTGATAATGTTTTTATCCAATATCTTCATATCTTCATCTTTATAATGTATAAAGGCACTACCTTCTTTTTCATATATATAATTCCCACTAATTATATCATATGCTGCTACTGCTTTATCAATTTCCAACTTATTATACTTACCTTCAGTTAAATTATAATTTGTATGATTACCATTTTCTTCTCTAGCTATTGCACCCTTTTGCAATATAATTTTTTCACTTGGAGCCTCCAAAGTATTGCTACACCCATTTATAAATAACCATGAAGATAACATACTACTTATTAGTAGTACATATTTGCTATTAATCTTCATCTCATTACCTCTTTCCTAACATTAGACATCCTTTAATTTTCTTTATTTTTCTTCATAATATAGACTTTAAATCCCCATTTATATTATTATTATCTTTTACATTATATATCTCATTTTATACTAACACAATAGTTTATATTACTTCTATTTTTTATATTACCTATAGACATCCTGCCATTGATAAATATACAAATAAAATGTTATACTAGCCTTAGTTAATTTCTAACGAAAGGGTGATAAATATGGCTTTAGATGGTATCTATTTGCATGGCTTGGTCTATAATCTGAAAAATTTAGTTTTAAATGCCAAAATCGATAAGATAAATCAGCCTGAAAAGGATGAAATAATTCTAACTTTTAGAAAAGATAGAAAGAATTTAAAATTATTAATTTCTGCATCTTCTAAATTTCCAAGAATTCATATTACAAACACAAATAAAGTTAATCCTCTTAAGGCTTCAACTTTTACTATGGTTTTAAGGAAATATCTAATTGGTGGAAAAATAACTTCCTTTGAACAACTAAGTGGAGATCGTATATTAAAGCTTAATATAGAGTCTACTGATGAATTAGGTTTTGATAGTAAATACTTTTTAATTGTAGAAATTATGGGTAGACATAGTAATATAACTCTTATTCGAGAGCGTGATAATAAAGTTATGGAATGTATTAAACATATAACACCTGATATAAATAGTTTTAGAGTCCTTTATCCTGGTGTAAATTATGTTTATCCACCAGCTTCATCAAGACTTAATCCTTTTAATTTTACATTAGATAACTTAAAAGACTATTTTTCTACTAATGATATATGTATGTCTGAATTAGTTTTTACTAACGTATTTACTGGAATAAGTAAACCTTTGTCCTACAATCTTTTTAATTCTCTATCAAAAGAAAATAAAAATTTTTCTATTGATGAACTTTATAATTTTATTAACAATTTTATTTCAAGTTTAGAAACTAATTTTTCATACAGGATTTATAAAACAGATTCATTATATAAAGATTTTTATTGTCTTCCATTAGATGCTTTAGAAAATACTTATTCTGTTTTAACTTTTGAGAACCCTAGTGAACTTTTAGAAGAATTTTTTCTTATTCGCGATAAACAAGAGCGTTTAAATAGTAAATCTATAGATTTGCAAAGATTAATTCAAACTAATATAGATAGGTGTAATAAAAAATCTAAAAAACTTTATAATATGTTAAAAGAATGTGAAGAAAAAGAATCTTTTAAAATAAAGGGTGACTTATTAACTTCCTATATCTATACTCTCAAGAAAGGTGACAAAGAAGCTAATCTTCTTAATTTTTATAGTGAAGAAGAGGAATATTTAACAATTCCATTGGATGAATTTAAATCCCCTTCTGAAAACATTCAATTATTATATAAAAAATATAATAAATATAAAAAATCTGAAGAATCTGCTATTTATCAGTTAGAGCAAAATGATGGTGAACTCCAATATCTAAACTCTGTTTTTACTAATATTCAAAATTGTGATAACTACGTTGAAATAAATGATATTAAAAATGAACTTATAGAAACTGGTTATGTAAGATTTAAGAAAACTAATAAAAATGGTAAAAAGGATAAATCATCTAAACCTCTTCATTTTATATCTTCTGATGGTTTAGATATATATGTTGGCAAAAACAACCTTCAAAACGATTATTTAAGTTTGAAGTTTGCAAGTAATAATCATCTATGGTTTCACACAAAAAATATTCCAGGATCTCATGTTATAGTTTCTGCCCCACATGTTCCTGATAAAACTATAGAAGAAGCTGCAATACTTGCCGCCTTTTATAGTAAAGCTAAAAATTCTACTAAAGTACCTGTTGACTACACTTTAGTAAAAAATTTAAAAAAACCTAATGGTTCAAAGCCTGGTATGGTTATTTATCATACCAACTATAGTCTTTATACTGAACCTAGTTACTATACTAAATTAATAGAAACATTAACTCAAATATAATCATTTTTTTATTATATACTAAAAATTAGGCAGTTAGAAAGTGAACTAATCACTTTCTAACTGCCTAAATATTTTTTCTGTTTTTAAATTATAATTAAATATTATTAATTACCATATCACCATTATTTTTAATAAGTTTATTATCAAAATATTGATAATAGTAACATTTTATAGTTCCATTATAAAGTTTTCTATTCTTTGATGATTTAACTCCGAATATATTTTCAAAACTCTCATGTGATGTTAATATATTGAAATCCCAATTATCTAACTTATTTTTATATATTCCAAATATTCTATAAAGTTCTTCTATCTCACTCTTTTCTCCAAGTCTTTCACCATATGGAGGGTTAGTAATTATAAATGAATACTTATCATTACTTGAGAATGTTTCAAAATCTCTCTTATGGAAATCTATATAATTAGCTACTCCAGCTTTCATAGCATTATTTCTAGCTACTCTTAATACATTTTCATCATTATCATAACCAATTAATTTAATATCCTTTTTCTTTATAGCTTTTTCTGCACCATCTCTAACTTGCTCAAACATTTCTTTCCCCATAGTTGGCCAAGTTTCACATACAAAACTTCTGCATAATCCAGGTGCAATATTTTGCATTATCATTGCAGCTTCTATTAAAATAGTACCTGAACCACAAAATGGATCTATAAGAGTAAAACTTTCCTTCCATCTTGATATCAACACCATTGCTGCTGCTAATGTTTCTTTAAGAGGTGCGGCTCCTGCAACTTCTCTGTACCCTCTTTTATGAAGTCCAGGTCCTGAAGTATCTATTGATAATGTAACAACATCTTTTAAAATAGCAACTTCTATTTTATATACTGGACCTGACTCTTCAAATCGCTCTATTCCATAAGAATTAGTCATACTATCAACAATAGCTTTTTTTACAATTGATTGACAATCTGGAACACTATGTAAAGTAGATTTTATTGATTTACCAACAACATGCATTACTCCATCCTTTGGTATTAAACCACCCCAATTAACTTTTTTAGTTCCTTGGAATAATTCTTCAAAGGATCTAGCTTCAAATTGAGCCATCTTTATTAATATTCTGTCAGAAGTTCTTACATGAATATTCGCGATTGCAATATCCATTTCATCTCCTGAAAAATAAACTTTGCCATTTTCCGTTTGTAAATTTTCATATCCTAAAGCCTTAAGTTCTTTAGCTGTTATAGCCTCTAATCCAAAGGTAGTTGTTGCAATTAAATTATATTCCATTTTTTACTCCTTTTATGTTGATTTGGGAGCTGACTAGTTTTTTTGAAGCTCCCTTACACTTTTTAAAATAATAAGCAGTAATTAAAAAAAGTGCCTTATATTACGGTGCCTTCATAAATTTTAACTGAATCTACTCCATCTATTTCTTCTATTTCCACTGCTATAATCTCTGATTTTGATGTTGGTATATTTTTCCCTACATAATCAGCTCTTATAGGTAGTTCCTTATGCCCTCTATCAATAAGTACAGCAAGTTGTATTGATTGTGGTCTTCCGACATCAATAATAGCATCAATAGCTGCACGTGCTGTTCTACAGGTAAATAGTACATCATCAACTAAAATTACTTTTTTCCCTTTAATAGGGACCCCTAGATCACTGTTATTAACTTTTGGCATATCTTTTATTTCAGTTATATCATCTCTATATAAAGATATGTCAACATAACCAACAGGCACACTAACACCTTCAATACTTTCAATGTGAGCTCCTATTCTTTCTGCAAGTGGGTATCCTCTTCTTTTAATTCCAACTAGAACTAATTCTTCAACGCCCTTATTTTTTTCAATAATTTCATGTGAAATTCTTACTAAACTTCTTCTAACTGCTTTTTCATCTAGAAGATTTGCTTTTAAGATCATTATAACTCCCCCTTAGGCACCTTCAAAAAATAGCTAATCAATATACAGCTCACCTCGGACTATTATTTTTTAATATACCTTATTATTTTCTTAAATTAGTTAATATGTCTTCATAATAACTTGGTAATTCTGAATTAAATTCCATGTATTCCTTTTTAGTTGGGTGTATAAACCCTAGTGTCTTAGCATGTAATACTTGCCCATCTAACTTATATCTTGGTTTTTTTAGTCCATAGATAGTGTCTCCAACTACAGGATGACTTATAGATGCCATATGTACTCTTATTTGATGTGTTCTTCCTGTTTCTAAGCTACACTTTACAAGAGATGTTCCATTATCATATTGTTCTAAAACTTCATAATGAGTTACTGCTCTTTTACCATCTGATGTTATAGCCATTTTTATTCTATCTCTTTTGTGTCTTCCTAAAGGCTTATCTACAGAACCTTCTGTTTTCATAAATTTTCCTTCTACTAAAGCATAATATTCTCTTTTAATAGTATGTTCTTTAAATTGATCTGAAAGAAAAGCATGAGCCTCATCATTTTTAGCTACTACTATTATACCTGTAGTGTCTTTATCAATTCTATGTACAATTCCAGGTCTTATAACCCCATTTATGCCAGATAAGTTTTTGCAATGATATAGTAATGCATTAACTAATGTTCCAGTATACACTCCCGGAGCTGGATGAATAATCATTCCCTTTGGTTTATTTATTACTATTAGATCTTCATCTTCATAAACTATGTCTAACTCAATATTTTCAGGGGTTACATTTGAAATCATTGGCTCTGGCATAACAACAGTTATATTGTCTCCACATTTCACATTATAATTACTCTTTTGAACCTTTCCATTAACAGTTACTGATCCATTATCTATAAGCCCTTTTAAAAATGATCTTGATTTTCCGTCTATTATATTAGAAATATATTTATCGATTCTTTCCCCTTTATTTTCTTCATTTATTATAAAATTTAATTCTTCCATATGTTAAATCTCCAATTCTTAATATTTTAATTCTCAACACATTATAATATATTAATCAAAGTTACTCAATACATTAAATATATTATATACTCAAAAAGAAAAATCCGTAAAATACGGATTTTTTTTATGTATTATTTCTTTGCAAAAAAGCTTTTTATTTCGTCCATATCATCTGTATAAACTTCTTCTTTAATATATTCTATATTGCTATTTGAAAGTTCAATACCTTTTTCTTCAATTAATTCTAATTCTTCTATTGGTTTAGAAACATTATAATTTTTAGTTAATTCTCTTTCTAATTCATTAAATGTTTGAGTTTGAGTATTCATAAAATTTCTAAACTTAGCTCTAAATTTAATAAATTCTTGTTTAACCTTCTCATACTCATCATTAATTTGAATTACATCACTATGAGATTTATCTAATATTTTTTGTGCAGTATCATTAGCACTCTTAAGTATTATATCTGCCTCTTTTTGTGTATTTTCTCTTGCTTGCTCTGCAGCATTTTGTGCTAATAAAAGTGTATTTTGAATAGTATTTTCTATTTTTTCATAATGTTCTATTTGCTCTGTTGATCTTGATAGACTTTCTTTTAATCTTGAGTTCTCTTTAAAAACTTCTTCGTAATTTTCAACTACTTCATCTAGAAATTCATCTACTTCTTCTGACTTATAGCCTCTTAAAACTTTTTTAAATTCTTTATTATTAATATCCATTGGAGTAAGTTTCATACTATCACCTCTATAAATTATGTGTATTTTTTTATTATAACTCTTTGTTTTTCACTTTTAGTTTCGCCTATAACATCTCCCACAATAAACTTTCCAATTCCTCGAATAGTTATTCTTGTGTCTTTTGATATCTCTTGGCTTTTATTTTTCACTTTACCATAGTCAACTAAAACTTTACCTGTCTCAATAAGATCTATAGCCTTCCCCCTAGATATTTTCGCTAATTTGCAAATAAAATTATCTATTCTCAAAGAGGAGACTATAATTACAATCTCTTGAAACTTAACTATTGGAACATCATCATATTTTTTTATAGCACTTACTGTAACTGGAGTTTTTCCTATTGTAGTAAGATTATTGTAAATATAAGTCCATATATCATCCATTACAGGTACATATGCTTTATTTTTATCTATAACTATATCACCAATCTTTTCTCTTTCTATTCCTAAGGAAAGAATTGAGCCTAAATAATCTCTATGATTCAATTCGCTGAAGTTTGAATTACTTTCTATTAATAACATTACTACAGGATACTCAGCTTCATATAAATTATTAAATGCTATTACTCTTCTTTCACACTCTTGAAAAAAGCCATTTGTCTCCACTTTAAATGTATTACTATTGAAATTTTCATAGTAATATTTCCAAATATTTGGTGGCATAAACGAATTAGTAAATACAGTAATATCCTTTTCACTAGCTAATCTAAATTTATCATATACTCTTAAAGCTTCCATGCTTTCATCCTTAGAAAAAGCTTTAATTACATAATCTCTACTTATCATTATAATAGCATCTTAAATATAAATTTTCTAATAAAGCCTATAAATAATATTGCAAGTATAGGAGAAAAATCTATTCTATTCATACCAAATAAATTTTGTTGTAATCTTCTAAAAGGTTCTAAAATAGGAAAGTTAAAAGATTTTAGTAATTGAAATAAAGATTTTTCCCTAATACTTGGAATATACGACAATATTATTTCAACTAATATTGTTGTTTCTACCAATCCACTTAATAACTGTACAAATATGACTATTATATTTATAATAAACGCCTCCTACTTATTCCAGTTAAATAATGCTTTTGAACTTAATTCATTTTTCAATTCACTTGTAACCTCAACATTTGATGGTGATAATAAATATACTCTTTGCTCAATTTCTTGTAATTGTGCTCCTAATACGTAACATGATCCACTTATGAAATCTACTAATCTTTGAGCTACTTTAGTTTCTAGGCCTGTTGCATTTACTACTACTATTTTTCTGCCTTTTATAGCTTCTGAAATTTCTCTTGCATCATCATAATTAGTTGGTTTTGTTACCATTACTTTAGCTGTTGCTGCTGAATGTATGTTAACTACTTTGTTTCCCTTTGTTGATTGAGACTGTATCATTGTTTCAACAGGATCTATATTCTCATCATTTTCTACAGCGTCTACATCATCAAAATCTTCTTCGTACTCACCTAATCCTATAATGTCTTTAAATTTTCCAAACATATTTGCCATTTTTACTTCCCCCTAAATGTTTCTTGTTCCAAATATTCCTGTTCCAATTCTTATCAGTGTTGAGCCCTCATCAATAGCTGCCTTATAATCATTAGACATTCCCATTGATAATATTTCCATTGATATATTTTTATATTTTTTTTCCTTAAGCTCATCAAATATTTTTTTTGTTTTATTAAAATAACATTTATTAATTTCATCATTCCCCTTTGGGATGATAACCATTAATCCTTTTACTTTTACAAACTTGCACTTCTCAACTATATCTATAAAATCTAACAATTCTTCTTCTAATATTCCACTTTTACTTTCTTCTTTACCAATATTTATTTGAATTAAAGTATTTGCAATTTTATCTGCTTTTTGAAATTCCTTTTCTATTTTTAAAAGAAGACTAATACTTGAAAGCGAATGTATTAAGTGAACCTTATTTACTAAATGTTTTACTTTATTAGTTTGTAATAGACCTATAAAATGCCATCTAACATCTTTGTGAAAATTTTCTTCTTTAAATACTAATTCCTGAACTTTATTTTCGGCAAAATCTCTAATGCCAAAATCATATGCTTCTAATAAATCCTCTAAGGGTTTTGTCTTTGATACTGCTATTAATGTTACATCTTTTGGTATTTCTTTTTGTATATTTTGTATATTTTTTTTAATACCCAAAGCATCTCCTCCTTAAAAGAAACATTTGCTATTATTTATATTCTTCAAGAAAACCGATTTTCCTTTATTTTTTTAAGTTTTTATTGAATTTTATTTTCCTTCATAAATGCAGTATCAAACGGCTGAGCAGATGAAGGAATAATAATCTCTTCTTTCACTTCAATCTCTACTTTCAATTTACGAATTATTAGTTTGTTTATATAGCTTCCTTCTTCAGTTAACTTCAACTTTAACTGTTCTGGATTTCCTATAACATAGTAACAAAATGGAGAATATTCTGTTACATCATTATCAAATTCAAGAAAAGGCCCATCACATCTTATTGATGTAGTTGGTATTATTCTATGATTATTTAAAGCAACAGCTTCCCCCCCTGCAGTTCTAATTTCATTTAACACCATAGCTGCATCATTATTATGAAATATCGCACTTGAAGTTTTATATGAAGTCTCTTCTATTTTAATAACTATACCTGCACCTTTTACTGGTAAAAGTCCTGTTATCATCCCATAATCATTTACTTGAGCTAACATATCTTTAACTAATTTTTCTTGTTTCTTATCATCATGTGTATAACTATTTATCTTATCTTTACTATAATCATTTTCAGTTCTTAATGTTTCTAAGTCTTTAAACAATTTATTTCTTTCATCTATTGCATCTTTATATTCTTTGGTACTTAATTGCTTAAGGGAAGGTGATTTATTTAATTTTATATTTATTGCAATTATAAAACCTATGATTAAGGTTGCTATAAACGCTACTATTTTCCCACTTATATTTTTCACTTAATCACCTCTCTTATGTGATCTCGCCTTTTCTATCATTAATCTTCTAATAACTGCAAAGTTATTGAAAATTCTTCCTCCAAAAACTATTACCGCTGCAATATATATCGGTATTCCTAGTTTATCACCTAAATATGCAAGCCCAGCTGCAAGTATCGCGTTACCAAAAAATCCAGATAAAAATATGTCAGCTTGAAAATTTTTGGATATTGATGCACGCATTGCTCCAAACACAGAGTCTAAACAGGCTAAAATAGCAACAGACATATATGGTGAAAATGCATTTGGTATATTTATATCTACTAATAACCCTAAAAGGATTCCTACTAACAGTCCTATAAATGCAATCATTATATCTTCCCTCCCCTATTCTTTTACAGGTTTTATAAAATCAGTTCTTAATGATTGTGTAGTTTTATTTATTAATATATCTTCACTTTGTTTTATATCATTATTATAAATTTTTAGTTGCCCAAAATCAAGTGCTCCTCCAAATGTTGCTCCTGCATTTAATTTTCCTTTATCCCCTATAACTTTTATAACAATTTGCTCTTTCGGATTTATTTGTCCAGCTGAGCCTATTTTAATTAAATTACCTGATAATATAATTCCAGTTTGTGGTGTTATTCTAAAATCATTTATTGAAATAGCTTCGGCCCTTGAAGTCCACATAAGATTTACAATGTGGACTAGTTCAATATTACTTATTCCTTTACTAGTATCATTTGCATTTCCCCCAAATATATCTGTTTTAGGATTAAGTGTTATTATAATTCCAGGTCCTATTACATCTACAACCCCTAAATGCATTCTAGCATTATCAAGATTTTTCTTTATTTCGCCTTCTACTTCTCCATTTTTAGATGCAGCTTCTTCTATTTTTTTAAGTTCATCTAAAATCTTAGTATTATTTTGCACAAGTTCTTCTTTTTGTTTTTTAAGACCTTCTATTTCTGATATAATATCTGAATTGGGTTGATTCAAATTATTTTTTTCACTTTTATTTAATAACTTAAATTGATACGCTAGCAAAAACCCTAGTAGCGCACACACTATTGCAACAACAATTTGCGATGTAGATTTTCTCATTTTCTCCCCCTTACTAAGTGAGTGTTAAACAATAATTAATCAACTTCCGGTCTATTTTGTACTATTCTTCATCAAACCAACCTTTACCTAAACTATCTATGCCAAGGTTAAGTTAGTCACCTATCATAAAATATCCTCAGAATATTTGATTTGTTATTTTTTTCAGATTCCTAAGATTCAATTTTCACCACTGGTGGTCCATCAAAACTTACATCTATGTATCCTTTTTGTATATTTTTTTGTTCTAAAATACTAAGTACTTTATCAATCTTCCCGGCTTTATCATTCTTTCTTACTAAATCTTCATCATCTCCAAATAATATTTCTACCCCTTTAATATATCCTTTTATATTTAAAATATCCGATATATCTAATCTTTCAATTCTAAGCTCTGAAATATTAGATTTAATAATTGGATGAAAGGCATTTAAAATTTTACTTGTATTCTCATCATCTATTATTTTTTGTCCAACTTCTTTTCCATTATCCTTTGCACCAATTATACTAACTAGATTTCTACCCTCCAATGTTTTTAATTGTTCTACATAAAAACCATCATTAGTTATAGCTTTATAAATTTCACCTTCTTGTATATAGTAAGCTACTTTACCTTCTTTAATTGATATATTTAAAATAGCATTACTTTTTTTATTAATTTTAACCTCTTTTATATATGGATTTGCTAATATTTTTTCTTGTATTTCTTTATAATCTACAGTAAATATATTTTTTCCTAAATAATCTTTTAATCCATCTTGTAATTCTTTTTCATTAACTGTTGTAATACCAGTAAAATTTATTTGCTTAACATTAAATATTGGTGCTTTATAAATAAAAACTATACTTGCAGTGACGATTATTATTGATGATATAACTAATCTTTTAATAATTTTTTTTCTTTTTTTTAACCTTCTAAATTCTTGCGCTTTATTCATAATTCTCCTATTTTTTCTAAACATATTAATTACTATTAATAATACCACTTTTTTTATTTTTTTTCATTATAAATTTATTAATTTTAACATTTCTACATAAAAAGAACATTTCTTTAGTCTTTAGCTAAAAAAATGTTCTTTCTTATATTATTTAAATTTCTTTTCCTTCTGTTTGTCGTGATATGTTTAAAAGTATTCCCATAGCGATCATATTAATTACAAGAGAGCTTCCTCCATAACTAATAAATGGCATGGGCACACCAGTTACTGGCATTGAACCAGTTACAACTGCAATATTTATAATTGCTTGAACTGCAATTATAGATGTTATTCCAACTGCTAATAATGTTCCATAACTATCCTTTGCCTTCATAGCTACATTAATTCCTCTCCAAATAAAAAATATAAAGAGTGAAATTATGAAAAGACATCCGATCAATCCTACTTCCTCGCCAATAAT
Organism: Clostridium gasigenes; assembly: GCF_017348895.1. Classification (NCBI taxonomy): domain Bacteria; kingdom Bacillati; phylum Bacillota; class Clostridia; order Eubacteriales; family Clostridiaceae; genus Clostridium; species Clostridium gasigenes. The sequence continues at coordinate 3,087,811 of NZ_CP071376.1, read as the reverse complement.
AGCAAATATAAAATCATTATGTGGTTCTGGCATATACAATGTCTTCTGCCTTGATTGTCCAAGCCCTAATCCATTTAATCCTCCTGCACCTAGTGAATAAAATGATTGTATTAATTGATATCCATCACCTGCAGGGTCTTTCCATGGATTTGTGAAATTCATTAATCTTCTAAGTCTATATGATTCTCCAAATATAAATCCAACCACTGCTATCCCTAATACTGGTGCAATTTTGTAAAATAAATCTTTAATATCTGCTCCACCAACAAAAATCATTATTAATGTAACTATCATTATTATAGTTGCTATACTTAAATTTTTTTGAGCTAAAACAAGTCCTGAAAAAAGACCTGCTATTAATAAACAAGGTAATACCCCTTTTGTAAACTTCTTAATATTATCTCCCTTTAAATCAATGCTCAATGCTAAAAATAATACAACTACATATTTTGCAAGTTCTGAAGGTTGAAAACTTAATGGACCAAGTACAATCCATCTTTTTGCTCCATTAACTGACGGGAAAAAATGTACGGCTATTAATAACACAGGTGTTATTAACAATAAATAAGGTGTTATCTTTTTAAATTTATGATAGTCAAAAGACATCATAAAAACCATACTTACAATTCCAGCTACACTCCAGACTAGTTGTTTTTTTAAATAGTAAGTACTATCTCCTTCATTAAACATGGCATAGTACGAACTTGCGGAGTAAACCATAACTACTCCGATTGCTAAAAGTATACAAACTGAGTAAAATACACCATAATCTATTTCACCCATTTTACTTTTAAGCCTTTTTTTCCTCATAAAAACTCCTCCAAATTAATTGATTCGGGAGCTAAAAGAAAATAACAAGTCAAAAATTTTGACTAGTTTTTTTTGAAGATCCCTTAAAGGGCAACAAAGCCTATAAAGCATAATAAAACTGTTATAACTGCAAAAACTGTAACTATTTTAGTTTCACGCCATCCTTCTTGTTCAAAATGATGATGAATTGGTGCCATTTTAAATAGTCTTCTACCTCTTAACTTATATGACCCAACTTGTAATATTACAGATATTGTCTCTATAACATATATTCCACCAACAATACAAAGTATTAATGGTAATTCAAGCACTAGTGCAATAGTTGCTACGGCACCACCTAATGCAAGTGAACCTGTATCGCCCATAAATACCCTTGCTGGGTAGGCGTTATACCTTAGAAATCCAAGTAACCCACCTGCTAACGCTAATGAAAATACTGCTATAGATTCTTGTTTCATCATAAACCCAACTACTCCAAAGAATGTAAGTACTAAAACAGTAACTGTTGCTGCAAGCCCATCTAAACCATCTGTTAGGTTTACAGCATTAGTTGTACCTACATAATAGAATATTACAAAAGGTATGTATAATAAACCAAGTGGCACTTCCTTATTAACGAATGGTATTATTATAGTAGTTCCTAAATAAATGTATCCATACCAAGCTATAGCTCCTGAAAAAATTAAAAGCAAAGCCATTTTTTGCCATGATTTTAACCCTTCATTATCTTTTTTTATAATTTTTAAAATATCATCTAGAAATCCGATTATTCCAAATGCTATAAATGCATATAAAGCTATCATTGCTTCGTCTGAAGGCTTAAATCTCATAATTAGCATTACAATTGCAGTTGATAAAATAAATATTATTCCTCCCATTGTAGGAGTTCCTGCTTTTTTCAAATGACTTTGAGGTCCTTCTTTTCTTATATTTTGACCAAATTTTAATTTTCTAAGTATTGGTATTGTAATAGGTCCAAGTATTAGTGCAAAAATAAATCCTAGTACTAATGCTATCGCTAAGTTTGATGTTATTATTTCGGTTAATTTCTCCCCCATGTTTTACTGCCTAAAGAGGCAGTTCACCTCCTTCGTTATATTGAGATTTGTTTAATAGAATTTACAATGTCCTCAAACTTCATTCCTCTTGAAGCCTTAACCAGTAATATATCATTTTCTTTAACTAGTGTTTGTACATTGCTAATAAATTCTTCCTTTGTAGTATAAATCTCAATTTCCTCACCATTAAATCCTTCTTTAAAGCTATCTTTATAGTCTCCTATTACAACTAATTTATCTACTTTATCAGATGCATATTCGCCTACTTCTTTATGAGCGTTAAAGGCTTCATGTCCTAGCTCGTTCATGGTTCCAAGAATAGCTATTCTTCTTCCAGATTTATAAGTATTTAAAACATCTAATGATGATTTCATAGAATCTGGACTTGCATTATAACAATCATTAATAATTATAAACTTATCTTTTTTTATAAGTTGTAATCTCATTGATGTTGCTTCTAGATTAGCTATACCTTTTTCCATACTTTCGAAGGTTACTCCAAGTTTGTTTGCTACACTTATAGCTAGCATTGCATTTAATACATTATGCTTACCTGCCATTGGCAACGTAAATTTGTGATGTTTCCCATTTAAATGAGCTTCAAACTCAGTTTCTTCTTCCTTTAGTATAATATTAGTCCCATAGACTTCATATTCATGATTATATCCTGTTTTTGTAATTTTAAAACATTTAGAATTAATATTTTTCAAATTACTATCTTCTCCATTAAGGATAAGTTCATTATCTTCATTAAAGAAATCTATTATTTCCATTTTTGCTTTTAATATATTTTCTCTTGTTTTAAGATTTTCTATATGAGAAAGCCCTATATTCGTTATAACTGCAATATCTGGAATTGCTGTTTCTGCTAGTGTATGGATCTCACCGAGGTCACTCATTCCCATTTCTAATACTGCTACATCATAACTACTATCAAGTTCAAGTATCATAAGTGGTAATCCTATTTGATTATTAAAATTACCTTTTGTTTTAAACACTTTATATTTATCGCTTAAAAATGATGCAATTAAATCTTTTGTTGAAGTTTTCCCAGTTGATCCTGTTACTCCTACAACCTTTATTCCTAATTTTTTTCTATAATAGTTTGCAAGAGATAATAATGCCACGGAAGTATTATTAACCTTTATTATAGTTCCTTTATCTTCTAATTCTTCAATATCAAAAAGTATTTCATCAATAATTACTATAGATGCACCTTTTTCAAATGCCTCTTTTACATAACTATTACCATTAAAATTCTCACCATTAATTGCTAAAAATATATTATCTTTTTCTATTTTTCTTGTATCTATGCAAAGTGAATTAAAGTTATTATTCTTACTGTCCACTAAAACTTCACCATTAATTGCTTTTACTATCTCTAAAAAATTTAGTTCCAAAATATCACCTCAGATTATTTTCTTAAAATTTTATCAACTATTTCTCTTTCATCAAAGTCTATTACACCTTCGTTTGTTATTTGATAGTTTTCATGGCCTTTTCCAGCCATAACTACAACATCGCCTTCTTCAGCCATACTTAAAGCTAACTTTATAGCTTCAACTCTATTTTCTATAGCTAAATAATTGGTTTTTTTAATTCCTAAAATAATTTCTTTTATAATTAACATAGGATCTTCATTTCTTGGGTTATCTGACGTTATAATTGCAAGATCAGCTATTTCACTTCCTACTCTACCAAGCTCTGCACGTTTAACCTTATCTCTATCCCCACCACAACCATAAACAGCAATAAGCCTATTAGTTGTGAATTCTTTTAATGTTTCTAATATATTTTTTAATCCATCTGGAGTATGTGCAAAATCTATAATTATTTCATAAGGTATATCATATTTATGACCTATTCTCTCACATCTACCTGGCACTACAACCTTTTTTAGTCCCTCAGCTATAAACTCGTTTTTAATTCCTAACGACTTTAGTGAAGCAATAGCTCCTAATGTGTTGTATATATTATATTTACCTGGAAGGGCAGAATTAAATTCAGTTCCGTTTACTACAAAATGAATATCACTTTTCTTTAATTGAATATCAGTTGCTCTAAAGTCACTTTCGTTATTAATCGAATAAGTAATTATTTTTTTGCCTTCTATTTGTTTAGCATCGTTTAAAACTCTATATCCATAATTATCATCTATATTAATAATTGCGGTTTTACTTCTCATAAACAATTTAAATTTAGCATTATAATAGTTATCAAAAGATTTGTGGAAATCTAAATGATCTCTAGTTAAATTAGTAAATATGCCTGTTTCAAATTCGCATCCATAAACTCTATCTAATTCTAATGAATGTGAAGATACTTCCATAACACAATATTCACAACCAGCACTTACCATATCACTAAATAGTTTTTGAAGTTCTAGAGATTCTGGCGTTGTTCTTTCAGATTTAACCTTTTCTTCCCCAATATAGTTTGCAATGGTTCCTACTAGCCCTATTTTAAATCCAGCTTTTTCTAATATAGATTTTAAAATATAAACTGTTGTAGTTTTTCCATTTGTACCTGTTACTCCAATTAACTTAAGTTTTTTAGTTGGATGTCCATAATAATTTGCAGCCATAATAGCTAAAATCTTTCTTCCTTCTTTAATTTTTATAATAGTAATATCATTACCCTTAACTTCTACATCATCCTCACATACTATTACCTTAGCTCCAAGATCTACAGCCTTTTGAGCATATTCATGTCCATCAACTTCAAATCCTTTTAAACAAACAAACATATCCCCTTCAAGTATTTTTCTACTATCATATTGAATATTATTTATCTCCCTTTTTAAAGATCCACCTTCTACCTCATATTTAACTCCATTTAATAATTCTAATAGTTTCATCTCACCATCTCCTTTTATATTGTTTGAATTTCTTTGTTTTTTTGTAATGGTAATTGTATAAAAATTTAGCATGTGATATCCCACATGCTAAATTAAAGGCAATTTATTAATCACCGTATTCTGCATTAAGTGTTAATTTGACCTCGGTGTCACTACTTATAAGTTCGCCTTTAGGTATGCTTTGTTTTATAACAACACCCTCACCTTCAACTTTATAAGTGATACCTAACCCAGATAAAACTTTTTCTACAGATTCCATGGAACGTCCTTTTAAATCTGGCATTGCAATAGTTTTATTATAAGACCCTCCAGCTCCTGTGTAAAGTACAATCTTTGAACCATCTTTAACAGAGTATCCAGGATAAGGTTTCACATCTGTTATTATATTGCCATTTCCTTCTATATTATACTCTAAATTCTTCTCTTTTAGAATTTTTTTAGCTTCTTGTATTTCTAATCCTCTAATCTCAGGAATTATTATATCTTTTATAATTCCTTCTGTATATTCCTTATCAAATCCCGATTCCATATAATTAAATATATTAGTTAATAAACTCCTACCTATAGGAGCTACAATTTGACCTGCATAATATGCACCATTATTTGGTTCATCTACTGATATAAAGAAAGTAATTTGAGGATTATCAACTGGTGCCATCCCTCCCATTGAAGAAATATACTTTCCAGCTCCATAAGTCCCATTTTCAGGATTAACCTTTTGCGCTGTACCAGTTTTTGCTCCTATATGATACCCTTCAACATAGGATTTACTTGACCCACCTGAATTTACAGTTCTTTCTAAATAATCCCTAAGAATTGCCGCATTTTCTTTACTTATTATATTTTCCTTTTTAGCAGGAACGAAAGTTTCATCAACTACTCGATCTCCACTCTCATCAATATGTGATACTTCTTTCATTACATGTGGCTGTATTAACGTTCCACCATTAGCAATAGCATTATATGCAGCCATATATTGTGATGCATTTACTGTATTTGTTTGTCCAAAAGCTATAGTTGCTAAATCCGATTCTGTTATATCCTCTGCTTTTTTAATAATCCCTTTAGCTTCGCCTGGTAAATCAATACCACTTACTTTACCAAATCCCATTTTTCTAATCCATTCAGTAAGTTTTGTTCCCCCAATCCTAGCTCCAATTTCCATAAATCCAACATTACATGAATTTTGCAATATTTCAGGTAATGTTTGTGTGCCATGTCCTGAAGTTTTCCAACATTTAATTGTATGTCCACCAACTTTTTTGCTTCCTCCACAATTAAACGTATCTGTTTCTTTAACTAAACCTTCCTCCATATTTGCGATCATTGTTACAACCTTAAATATAGAACCTGGTTCAAAAGTATCATTTACAAGCCTATTTCTCCACATTTTTTGAAGTTTGTCTCCATCTGTAGCCCCAGCAAAATTTTCAAAACCTAACTGTGGTTCATTAGGATTAAAATCTGGTTTATTAGCCATTGCTAATATTTCCCCTGTATTTGGATTCATTATCATTACAGATACTTGTAATGCTTTATTATCTATATATCCTTGTTGTGCTGCTTTTTCCGCAAAATATTGAAGATTTTTATCTATAGTTAGTGTAACTTCTTTACCATCTATAGGTGGTGTGAATTTTGATATTGTATAAGGAAGTTCGTTATTCATTCTACCCAGTTCTGAAATCCTCATTCCTGGAGTGCCTGATAAATATTTATTATATTGAAGTTCTACTCCTGTTAACCCCTGGCCATCAATGTTAGTACTTCCAAGTACATGTGCTAAAAAGTTATCATTTGGATAGTACCTTTTTGTATCTGGAGATACAATTACACCATGGATTTTCAAGTCTTTAACTTTATCAGCTTGTTCTTTATTTATTCTTCTAATTAACGTAGCTGATCCTGCATCTGCACCACTTGGTAATTTAGTCCTTATTTTTTTTAAAACTATTTCATTATCAAGACCCAGAGCTTCTGCTATTAAAGGTGATATAACTTCATTTGTTGTCTCTTCTTTTTTTAAATATGATCTAATAGAATTTAAATCAAAATCTACTCTATAAACATTTGCAGACACTGCAAGTTCTACTCCATTTCTGTCTAAAACTTTTCCTCTTCTCGCATCAATTTTAACTTCACTTGTCCATTGTTCCTCAGCTCTTGCTGAATAATCTTTCCTCTTTACTATCATTATGTAGGATAACCTAATTATTAATAGGGCGAAAATACAAGTTAATCCTATAAGGGCTAATGACATTCTTTTTTTCATTACCGCCTTATCCCTATAATTCCCTTTACTCACTTCTATTCCTCCATATAATTGCTAAAAAACGGATCTAGGATGCAACTATTTTTTTATTGCACCCATTAATTTTGAAAATAAAGTATCTTTTTCTTTTTTTATTATTGAATTTTCTGTTAATTCCGGAAAATAATTTTTAGTCATATCTACTGTTATAGCCTCATTATTATTCGGATTAGTCATTCCCATGCTTTTAGCTGCAGCTTTTACATTATCTAATGATGAAAATTTAAGAAAATCAACTCTTAAAGCCTCATTAGCTGCTACTGCATTTTTCACTTCATATCTCATATCAGTTAATTTCTTTTGTGTTTTATAAACTTTACCATCGCGCATAACTGTAATAACACCTAATACACATATTACTAATGCAACTTGAATTATATTCTTAGTTTTTTTATCTCTTAGAGCCATTATTTTTTTTCTTTTTTCTTTTTCCGCTCTTTCAAGATCCTTCTTCCTTTGATCATCATTAAAGTCCTCATATTTTCTATCTGGATTTATGGCCATATTCCCTCTTATATAATCATATTCTTTTTCCATAATTTTATTCACACCCCTACCTATTTTTTATTTAATTTTATTATAATTTATTTACTACCCTTAATTTTGCACTTCTACTTCTTGGATTTTCTTCAACCTCTTTTTCAGTCGGATCTATAGGTTTTCTACTAACAAGCTTAACTTTTGCTGTATTTTTACAAATACATATTGGAAATTCTCTAGGACACGTACAAGCTGTAGCAAGTTCTCTAAACTTTAATTTCACTATTCTATCTTCTAATGAATGGAATGTTATAATTGCCATTCTTCCATCTTTATTTAACCTTTTTACTCCATCCTCAATAGTTTTGTTTAATATTGATAATTCACTATTAACTTCTATTCTTATTGCTTGGAAGGTTCTTTTAGCTGGATGAGGTCCTTCTCTTCTTGCTTTTGCAGGTATTGCATTTTTTATTAACTCTACAAGCTCAAAGGTTGTTTCTATAGGTCTATCTTCTCTTCTTGCCAAAATAAATTTAGCAATTCTTCTAGCAAATTTTTCTTCTCCATAATCTCTAATTATTCTAGTTATTTCATCCTCTGAGTATTCATTAACAACTTCATAAGCAGATAATGAATCTTCTCTATTCATTCTCATATCTAGAGGTGCATCTTTCATATAACTAAATCCTCTTTCACCTTGATCTAATTGATATGACGAAACTCCAAGATCCATTAAAATTCCATCTACCTTTTCAATATCTAGACTTTCTAAAATACTATCGATATTATAAAAGTTATTGTGAACTAACGTTACATTTTTAAATTCTTTTAATCTTTCACCAGCTGCCTTTAACGCATCTTTATCTTGATCAATTCCTATTAGTCTTCCTTTTTCTGATAATTTTTGTACAATATGTGATGAGTGGCCTGCTCCACCAAGTGTACAATCTACATAAATACCATCAGGCTTTATATCTAATCCATCAATACATTCATTTAAAAGTACTGAAACATGTTTAAATTCCATAATCTTTCTCCTTATATTCCTAAATCACTCATTTTTTCGGCTATTGAATCAAAGTCTATATCTGAATCATTATATTTTACCCATTTTTCCTTGCTCCAAATTTCAACTCTACTTAATACTCCTATACTTACTATTTCCTTTTCTATCCCTGCATATTCTTTTAAATTTTGAGGAATTAATCCTCTACCCTGCTTGTCCGTTTCAACTTCACATGCACCTGAGAAAAAAAATCTAACAAATGATCTAGCATCCTTATTTGTAATTGGTAATGTTTTTAACTTTTCTTCTAATATTCTCCATTCCAAGATTGGATATGCATATAGGCAACCATCAAGCCCTTTAGTAACAACAAATTTATTACCAAGTTCTTCTCTTAGTTTAACAGGTACTATCATTCTATTTTTTGTATCAAGAGCATGTTGATATTCCCCTATAAACATTTTGCATCCCTACCTTTGATTATTAATACTTTTCACTCCACTTCTCACCACTTCCAACCACTTCATACTATATATTGTATAAAACTTTGCAAAAACCTTCAAGTGTTATTTGTCATTTTAATAAATTTATTTTACATAATTAAATTTTCAGACATTTATTCCTAAATTTCTTCATAAATATGTAATATTCTCGCTGTATTTATTGGAATAAAATGGTATCCATTGATTAAATATATTATGAAAAATTTATTATTTTAACAAAAAAAGAAACCCACAGTTTGTGAATTCCTTTTTACGGTCTTAAAAAAAAATAATAGACTAGTAAATTAGTCTATTATTTTTCTAATATTCTTTATATATAATTTATACGTTAAATCTGAAGTTTACAACATCTCCATCTTTCATTATATATTCTTTTCCTTCTAATCTATATAGACCCTTTTCTTTGGCAGCTGCCTCTGAACCACATGCTACTAAATCATCATATCCAACAACTTCTGCTCTAATAAATCCTCTTTCAATATCTGAATGAATTTTACTAGCTGCTGCTGGTGCTTTTGTCCCTTCGTTAATTGTCCAAGCTCTAACTTCCTGTACTCCCGCTGTTAAATAACTCATAAGTCCAAGTAATTTATAACTTCCTCTTATTAATATATCTAATCCTGATTCTGTTAAACCATATTCTTCTAACATTTCAGCTTTTTCTTCATCTTCAAGCCCAGAAAGTTCTTCTTCAAGCTTTGCACAAACAACTGCAACTTCTGAATTTTCTTTAGCCGCATGTTCTTTAACTATTTTAACATAATCATTATCAAGGTTTCCGCTTATCATATCATCTTCAGATATGTTACATGCATAAAGAACTGGTTTTGAAGTTATCATGAATAACCCCTTTATATAAGCATCTTCATCTTCTGTAACTTCCATTGTTCTTATTGGCTGATTAGATTCAAGGTGAGCCTTAATTTTTTCCATTAAAGCATATTCATCCTTAGACTTCTTATCCCCTGATCTTGATGCCTTAGCTCCTCTTTCCATTCTTTTTTCTAGAACATCTAAATCTGCAAATATTAATTCTAAGTTTATAGTTTCAATATCTCTTATTGGATCTACTGAACCTTCCACATGAATAATATTTTCATCTTCAAAGCACCTAACCGCATGAACAATTGCAGAAACTTCTCTTATATGAGATAAAAATTTATTTCCAAGCCCTTCACCTTTTGATGCTCCTTTTACAAGCCCTGCTATATCATAAAATTCTACAGCTGTATAAATTTTTCTTTTTGTGTTATACATTTTTTCTAAAACATCTAATCTCTTATCAGGTACACTAACAACACCTACATTTGGCTCAATTGTACAGAATGGGTAATTTGCTGATTCTGCTCCAGCTTTTGTTATGGCGTTAAATAAAGTACTCTTACCTACATTTGGTAAACCTACGATTCCTAAATTCATCTATGTACATCCTCTCTTATCTTAATTAGGCATTTGAAAAAATAACAAGTCAATCTACCATGTATATTGGCTTGTTATTTTTTTGAAGATGCCTTAAATATAATTTTAATATTATATCTTTAAAATTATACTCTATGAATAATTTTTTTTCAACATTAACTATTTCATAAAAATATTATAATCATCCATATACTTCATATACTTCATTGAATTACTAAGTGTATATAGACTAAATTTGCTAATAATAAATAAGTATAATAAATTATTAGGTGGTGACTATATGAAAAAATTAAAAATAATTATTTCTACTATTCTAATTTCACTTTTAGTTATTAGTCCACTATTTGTATCGGCATCTACTTTAAGTGACGAGGGTGAATTAAATTGGTATTTTGTCTCTAGAGGAAAAGGGAATTTACCTGAAGGTGCAAAAGAATCTATAGGCTTCATATCTGATTATGATGCATACTTTTTAGGTACTACAGAAGAAAAAGTCCTTTATTTAACCTTTGATGAAGGATATGAAAATGGAAATACTCCTACAATACTTGATATTTTAAAAGAGGAACAAGTGCCTGCAGCTTTTTTCGTGGTAAAGCCTTATCTTAAAAGTTGTCCAGATATTATTAAAAGAATGGAGAGTGAAGGACATTTAGTTTGTAACCATAGTAATCATCATCCATCCATGGCTAAAATTACAGACCCAGCTAAATTTACAAGCGAATTTACAACTGTTGAAGAAGAATATAAAAATATAACTGGAAAAGATATGCCTAAATTTTTCAGGCCACCAATGGGTAAGTATTCTAAAAATTCTTTAAAGAAAACTAAAGAGCTTGGTTACAAAACAATTTTTTGGAGTTTTGCATATAAAGATTGGCTAGTAGATCAGCAACCTACAGAAGAGTTTGCAATAAAGAAAATAACAGATGGGGCCCATCCTGGAGGGATAATTCTACTTCATGCAGTTTCAAATACTAATGCAAAAGTATTAAAAACTGTAATTAAGCAACTAAAAGCCGAAGGCTATGAATTTAAATCTCTTGAAGAATTAAAATGCTAAATTATTTATAAGTCCTATAAAAAATAGCAGACTATTATATTTGTCTGCTATTTTTTTAATATTTAATTTGGGTAAATTACTTTCTCTACATTACAACTTATTTTATTTTTACCTTCTAATGACTTTTCTAAAATAGTTACACACTCTTTTTCAATTTTTCCTGCATACTCTTCTTTTCTAAGTGAATTAAGATTTATTTTAACATTTAAAATAGCACTCTCTATAGCACTGTGAAGTAATATTGCCGCAACTCCTGCATCTGAAATTAAATTTTCATTTCCAAACTCTACTGCAAAAGAAATATTTTCATAAAATCCTAAAGATTCTTTTGCAAGGTCTAAAGGCGATTCCATAGCTTTAAATGTATTTTCTTTTATTATTTTACTTCTAATAGATTTTTCTTCTTCTGTATCTTTAGGAAGTTTAAATGAATCCATTAATCTTGTAAAATCCGCTCTATCTTTTTCCATAAAAGTTTGTGCAAGTTTCGTAAAATTAATTGCTTTTTCTTGAAATTTTATCATTTCTTCTTTTTTTTCATTACTTAGGTTTTCAAAAGATTTTTTATTTACAGTTAATGAATACACCATTGAATTTAAACTTGATGCTAATGCAGCAACTAATGCAGCAGTACTTCCTCCTCCGGGGCTTGGTGCATCTGATGATAGTTCCATTAGAAATTGTTCTATACTATAGTCTTTAAATTCCATTTTAAATTTCTCCTTCTATACTTATTTCTTTATATACCTCTATAATTTTTTCTACAATAGATTCTTTAGTAAATCTTTTAATACAATCTGCCCTAATTACATCACTATTATAAGAATTAATATTTTCTTTTATATTTATCATTGCATCTTTTAGGCCATTTATGTCATCTATAGCTACAATTTTGCCGTTAACTTCATTAATAATATCTTCAGCCCCGCCATTATACATTCCTATAATAGGTTTTCCTGCAGCTAATGCTTCAATATACACAACACCAAAAGTTTCATATCTAGATGCTAACACAAAAGCATTGCACTCATTCATATTTTTAGCAACCTCTTCTCTTAATAGTGCCCCTAAAAATACTACTTGATTCTTTATACCAAGATTATTAGCTAAAATTTCCAGACCTTTTCTTTGGCTACCAGCGCCTCCTATTTTAAGTTTGCAATTTCTACCCTTGAATCCATCTGAAAAAGCCTTAACAAGTGTGTCCATTCCTTTTTCGCCTTCTAAAAAGGCTAATGAAAAGAATGTAAACTCTTCATTATTCTTTTCTTCTTTTTTTTCAAATAATTCTAGCGGAACTAAATTATGAATTACTTTTATATCATTTCTTCCGCTAAATTCCTCAATTTCTTTTTTAAGCCCAGTTCCAACAACTACTACTTTTTTAGCAACATTATAGGATTCTTTTATTAAAGGTTTATAACTTTCTCTAACATAAGATCCTCTTTCAATTGAAGAATGCTCTGTAATAACTAGTGGAATATTATACTTTTTAGATATATACGCTGCGCTTATGCCTGCCCATAATGATGACTGTGCATGTATAAGATCTACTTTGCCTTCTTTTTTAACTATTTCTTTATATAATTTATCCATCCTTTTATTAAATACCTTAAACATTAAAGGACTTTTAGGTATAAAGTTATAATTCTTATATCTATAAGTTTTTAAACTACCTTCTATTTCGAAGTTCATTCCAGCTTTTTCATTAACTTTACCTAATAATGTTAATGGCCAAATTTCATTATAAGCGACTGTCACAGAAATTCCAGATTCCTGAAGTGCTAAAGCTTGTTCCTTAAAAAAACTTCCATGAACCTTATTTCTAACATTTGCATACCAGGAAGGTATAAACATTATATGCATAGATAATCAACTCCTTTAAATAATTCTAAAATATATAAATCATCTTTTAAAAATAACAAACCAATATGTTAGTCTATTTTAGCCATTTGAAAAAGCAACAAGTAAATATGCATTATGTACTCAATATTTTATTTAATTTTTTAGAGATGTTTTCCCACTCATATTCCTTTATTGGCTCTGATATTATTCCACTATCTACTTTATTTACTAAATCAATTAATCCATTTACTATATCTTCTTCATTATTTAAAATAACACTACACTTTTCTAAATTTTCTACAACAGTTATTATTGGATCATCTTCGTCACCGAGTATAACTAGAACATAGCTCCTACATCCAAAATAATCATATATTTTTGCTGGAATTTGTTTAGAATTTTTATTTCCAAAAAGAAGTAATATATCCGCTTTAACCATATATCCTAGAGCATCTTTATAAGGAATTCTATTTGATACCTTTGCAACTTCTATTGATTTAAGCTCTTCTTTTATATTATTATCATCTATATTTCCAAAGAAAAGCACATTAAGCTTATTGTATAATATAATATCTTTTTTCTTTATTTTATCTAAAGCATTAATGAAAGGTTTTATATCTCTTAGTTTGGAGAATATTTCTCCAGTATAAACTATGTTTACACTGTTTTCTTTAATTAATTCTGGTTTATCTTCTTTTTCAATTTCTCTATAAGTTTTATCATCATATCCTCTTGTAATTAAGTACGTCTTTTCCTTTGGAATTTTATAACTTAAGATATAATCATCTCTATTAGCCTCAGTTACAAATACAAATTTATCTGAAAGAGATATAATATTTTTTTCAAAATATCCTTCTATTTTTTTTCTAACAAATCCAACATCTTCCCTTGTAGAATCCTTAAGCCATGGGTCACTCCAATAAGTTACCCAAGTTACATTTTTATTTTCTTTTTTTATATTATATGCACAGATATGGCTAGATGGTGGTTCATGCATTGAAAAAATAACATTAAACATTTCATTTTCCATAAGTTCTTTTCCATATTTAGAAGCTTTATATGCCCAATATAAATACATATCAGGTACCCCTAAAATTCTTTTTGCCACTCTTAATAATTTCTTTATATTCGAATATTTATTGCGAGCTTTTTTCTCTTCACTATTAATTGATTTTTTAGGCATAATCTTTTCAAATAACTTCCCACCTGAAATAATATGAAGTTTAACCCTTTTATCTAACATGCCTAAAATATACTCATCATAATATATAGATTCCCTCGGAAAATTCACAGTTAATAAATGAACTTCATTATCTTTAATTTTTGCTAAGTTATTTAAATATTGAAGAGTTTCTATAGATGCTGAATTATTTATTAGTGGCGAATAACAGGCTATAAATAGTATTTTCATATTTTTTCTCCTACCTTTTTCTTAGTTTCTTTGTAATCATTAATGTAGCTTCATCAAACTCTTCTATTTTCATAAATTTGCACACTATTGCAAAAATAATTATTCCTATTATTCCGTTAACTGCTAAAATAATAAAATCACTATTAACAACTATAATTTTATTAATTATATAAAGTGTACTTATCATTATAATTGATGCTAATGCAATCTTTAAAAGTTTTATAATCATATTTTTCGCATTAAAATCACCTATTAATTTTCTTGTTGAATTAAATAATAGTATGGCTGTTACAGCTGCCGCTATTGAAGAGGCTATTGCAATACCAGATACCCCAATATATTTAGATAATATCAAACTTAGAATTATATTTATAGAAACACCAATAACTCCATTTATTGCAGTTATTTTAGTTTTTTGCATTGAAAATAATGACGAGTTTAAAATATCTCTTGCGCCGGAAAAAGGTAGTTGCAAGGCATATGCTGCAAATACTGTTGACGTAATTAATATTGTTTCTGGGGTATCGAATTCACCAGCACCAAATATTAAGCTTATAACTTCTACTCTTAAAAATACAAATGCCATCATTATTGGTATTAAAAATAATGATATAACAACAATCCCCTTTGATAAATGTTCTAAAAATCCTTTTTTATTACCTGAATTAAGTTTATTTGCCATTAAAGGATACATAACAGAGACTATAGATGTTGTTATAGCTACATTAGTGAAAATAACTAATTTTTGTGCAAAATCTATTATGGTTATTCCTCCAATTTCATTAAAGACTGCAGCAATACTTTTATCTACTATTAAATTTAATGAGTTTGCCCCTGCTCCTATAAGTACAGGTAATATAAGAATAAGTATTCTTCTTATTCTTTCATCTTTTAAATCTATAAATGGTTTTATTTTAAATCCATGCTTATACAAAGATGGAAGTTGTACAAGAACACTTAATAGATTTCCTATTACATTTGCAATTGTTAGTCCAATAACACCTACATTAGTAAATAATATAAGGTATAGAATTATTGGTAAATTGAAAAACAGCCCTAAAATAGATGGCATTATAAAATCTTCACAAACTTGAAGTACAGATGCAAAACAAGCTTTTAAACATAATAGTAATATATTAACAATACTTATTTTCGTCAATAATATCGTTAGCTCCATTGTCTCTAAATTAAGATTATAAAAAATTAAACCTACTATTTGCTTTGTAAATAGAAATCCTAAAACTGATAGACAAATACATATTATAGCTATTATAGTAATTATATTGTTTGAAAACTCAAACATTTTATTTTTACCTTGTTTACTTTTTATTTCACTAAGTATTGGAATAAACGTAGTTGCAATTGCAAGTCCTACTATTGTAAAAACTACTTCTGATACAGAAACTGCTGCAATATATGCCCCACTTTCCATCCCTGCTCCAAATGTCGCTCCTACTAATCTATCTCTTATTAACCCTAAACATCTAGTAAACACTGTTACTATCATAATTATAAATGTGGCTTTAAATATTTTATTTTTACTCATTATTTCACCCTTTTCTTACTTATAACCAAATATAAGAACCTTGGAATACTTCCAAGTCTTTTTATTCTCCAGGGTTCTTTTGCTACTCTATAAAACCACTCCATACCTATATTTATCATCCATTTTGGAGCTCTGCTTACTTTTTCTCCTATAACATCAAAACTACCTCCAACACCCATAAATACTTTTGTAGGTAATATATCCATATATTTAACAATAAAGTTTTCTTGTCTTGGACACCCCATTGCTACAAATACTACATAAGGTTTTTTCATTGTTATTTCTTCTAAAATTTCTTTAGGATTTTCCATATCAAAAAAGCCATTTTTATATCCAACTATATTTAACTTTTGATAATCCCTAACTAAATTTACAATACAAGCATTTAAGTTTTCCTCAGAGGATCCAAGCAAATATATCCCTTTACCAGTGTTTTCGCAATCTATTAATATTTCTCTCATAAGTTCTATACCTGCTATTTTTTCCTCTACAGGTGTTTTTAAAATTTTAGCAGATATCTGAATCCCTACACCATCTGGTATTATAAGTGCTTTATCTGATTTGAAATTCTCTAATAATACTTTGTTATGTAACCCCGTATATAGTACCTCTGGATTTCCTGATATTATATGAACCTTTTCAAAGGTTTTTATCTTTTCCATACACTCTTTTAACGTCTTCTTATAAATTTTATAACCTAATATATTAATAAAATCATTTGATCCCATATTAACTCCTTTATCCTAATTGTAAACTACTTCAATAATATAATATCATATTTCTATTTTAGTTAAAAGTAACTATACTTATAATAATTAGACATTTTAAAAATAACCTATTTTTCATTTCCATAATGAAAAATAGGTTATTTTTTATTTTTTAAGCATTTGCTCTAGCTCTAATACAATTTCATCTTCAGGTTTTAAATTTTTAGCGATTTCTAAATGAAGTTTTGCATCTTCTAATTTATTTAAATGAATATAACACATAATTATATTAGTACATATTTCAACTTCTCTTGAAACTTCAAAGGCTTTTTTAAAGTATTTAATTGCACCCTCAAAATCTTGAAGACAAGCATAATTTACGCCAAGTTCTACTATAACTTCTAAAATCCCACTTTCTCTTTGAATACTTTCTGTTAAATAATAAATGGCTTTTTCATAATTTTCTAATTTCCTATACGCAATTGCTAAATAATAATACATCAATGGATTATCTTCAAATTTTTCTATTAAAGATAATAACATTCCAATAGCTTTTGCAGGCTCATCCTTTAAACACTCAAGAGCCTTTTCATAATCAGAGATATTATTTATATCTACCATAACTCTTTTCACGTCTTCTGTTAACTCTCCGCCTTTATTTATATACTCATTTAGAGCTACTCTAGCCCCTTGAAAATCTTCTCCATCTTTTAATATAAGAGCTTTATACAAATCTGCCTCTGGTATTTTCATTAGATTTTTTTCACAACACTCAATATCCTCTAACAATATACTTTCAAATGCACTATCTTTTTCTCTTAGAGTTTCCCCTACTAGTAAAAGTTTTTTCATTACTTCAGTTTCTTTTGAGTATCTATATAATCCTTTTAAAAGTAAATATGCATCTTCTAATTTTTCTTCTTTTATTTTTTTTGATATAATAGTTTTTATACAAGCATCAGTATCCTTTATATATGGTAAAATCATTTTATAATCTTCATTAAATCTCAGATTTTCATCTGCACCTAATGCAAAGAACATTCCTTCTATAAAATAATAAATAGGCAGATTGTTTATTTTCATTTCATCATTTATATTAGAAGTTATGTATTCTGAGCTTATAGGTATATATAAATCCTTATTTTTCAAGATTATATTCCCTGGCATTTGAATACTTTTCTTAAATCCCTCTTCATTAATTTCCAAAAATAGCATTTTAGAAATTTTTTCTTTGAAAATAGTTTTATAATCCAAATTTTACACTCCTTTGGTTTTAATTTTATCCTTTTATAATAACTCATAATTAGTCATCTTTCAAATAATATTTACTTACATTTAAGCAAAAAGAACTCAGCTTTGCTGAGTTCTTAAGAAAATTCATTAATAATTAATTAAGTTTTGCTTCTATTATTTCCATAACCTTAATTTTAAAAGCTTCTAAATCTTTTTCAGCTCCCTCTAGGCTACTTCCTTTTATAGATAAATAAACCTTCATTTTAGGTTCTGTTCCAGATGGTCTTACAACAAAATATGATCCATTTTCACAAATGAATTTTAAAACATTTGATTTTGGAAGATTAATTTTAGTTTTTGTAGCTTTTATAATATTTTCTTCTGTACTTAATTTATAATCAAGCTTAGTTTCTATTAATGCTCCATCTACTTCTGTTAATATTGAATTTCTTAAAGCCTCTATACAACTAGCAATTTTTTCTTGTCCTTCTTTTCCCTTTAGTTCAATTGAAACTAAAGTTTCTTTGAAGTAACCATATTTTTCATATAAATCTATTAATGCATCATATAAACTTTTCCCATTTTCTTTATAATAAAGAGTCATTTCTGAAATTAACATAGCTGCTATAACCGCATCCTTATCGCGGACAAAGTCTCCTGCTAAATAACCATAGCTTTCTTCAAACCCAAATAAATAAGTTTTATCTCCAGCTTCTTTAAATTCTCTTATTTTTTCACCTATATATTTAAATCCAGTTAATACATCAATTATTTCTATATTATAAGCTTCAGCAATTTTTCTTGCGCCTTCAGTAGTAACTATTGTTTTTATTAACACTCCATTTTCAGGAAGTTTATTTTCTTCTTTTAAAGATTCTAACATATACTCTGTTAATAATAAACCTGTTTGGTTTCCTGTTAATACTTTATATTCTCCAGTGCTATCTTTAACAACAACCCCTATTCTATCTGCATCTGGATCAGTTGCAAATATAACATCTGGATTTTCAGTTTTAGCCATATCTAATGCAAGCTTAAATACTGCTGGATCTTCCGGATTTGGATATGATGCTGTTGGAAAATTACCGTCTGGTAATTCTTGTTTTGAAACAACTTTAACTCCAGTGTAACCAAGTTCACTTAGAACTCTTCTTACTGGTATATTTCCTGATCCATGAATAGGTGTATATATAACTTTTAAGTTACTTGCCTTTTCTTTAACTAAATTAGTTCTTATAGTTAAACCCTTTGCAAGTTCAATATATGCGGTGTCTACTTCAGCTCCAATGTAAACAAGTAATTCTTTCTTCAAAGCTTCTTCTTCAGTTATTGTCTTAATTTCCTTAAAATCTTTAATATTATTAACTTCATTAATAATTATATCAGCTTTTTCATCTGTCACTTGTCCACCAAATTCATCATAAACTTTATATCCATTATATTGCTTTGGATTATGTGATGCAGTAACTACTATACCCCCTGTGCAATCTAAATATCTTACCGCAAATGAAAGCATTGGAGTTGGTCTTAATTCTTCAAAAAGATATACTTTTATACCATTTGCACAAAGTGTTAAAGCTGCAGATTTTGAAAATTCCATTGACATATTTCTTGAATCATATGCTATTGATACTGACGGGTTTTTAAACCTTCCATTTAAGTAATTAGCAAACCCTTGTGTAGCTTTAGATACTGTATATATGTTCATTCTGTTACTACCAGCACCAATTATCCCTCTAAGGCCCCCAGTACCAAAGTCTAAATCCTTATAGAACCTATCCTCAATTTCTTTTTCATCTGATATGTTTCTTAATTCTTCTTTTATATTTTCATCTATTATTGATGAGTTTATCCAATTATCATATTTTTCTTTATACATATTTTCCCCTCCTAATAACATAATTACCATAATATATTATACACTAAATCACACTATTATGAAATAAAACATTAAGAGTTATAGTGATAAAAATCCTCACTATAACTCTTAATTCTACAAAACTTATTCTATTTTGCTTTTTTTTCTTCTTTAGCTTCTTCTACTATAGCTACCATATCATCTGAAACTGTTTTTCTTTCATAGCTAATAGATGCAATAACTGAGTTTAAATCATCTATAATTGAAATTTCAGATGCAACTTCTAAGTCTCCAAATTTATAAACTGACCCAACCATTCCTTGGTTAATATTAATTTCTAAATATTTCGGAAGTGAATCAGCAAAACATTCAACTCTAACAGTATCTTTTTCTTTTTGAATAACTACACCTTTTTTAGTTAACATATCTTCACCTACAAAGTGAATTGGAACTGAAGATATAATTGTTTGATTACCTTCTAGTTCTTCAAGGTCTAAATGAATTATTTTATGACTTACAGGATCTCTTTGAACATGCTTAACTAAAGCTTTATGACCTTCTCCATCTATATTGAAATTTAAAACTCCATGTTCTCCTTGCTTTGAAATTTCTTTTCCTAGCTCTAATCCACCAACTTCAAACATAAAGTTATTCATTACCTTTCCATATAAAATCCCTGGAATTTTACCAGATCTTCTTACTTTCTTTGCGCTATTCGAAATAATGTTATTTCTTTTTTTAAATTCTAAATTTATCACAGATAAGCCTCCTAATTATTAAAATGTTTTTACAGTATCTTCTAATATTATTCGCATAAGGAGGATATTTTATACATTAATTTATATTTCTTTCTATATTATTTTTTCTTTTTACGTATTTTATTGCATAGTTCCTACTAATAAAATATAATAGTAATGTTTGTATTAAAAAAAATAATTTTCAAAAAAATACTAAAGAAAGAAGGTGTCTATATTGTATAAAATGAATCAACAAGAAACTCCACTTTTTAGTGCACTAATGGAGTATGTAGATAGAGATACACTGCCACTTCATGTTCCCGGTCATAAAAAAGGAGTAGGCATAGATGCAGAGTTTAAAAAATTTATTGGCGAAAATCCATTTAAAATAGATGTTACAGTTTTTAAATTAGTAGATAGTTTACATCATCCTACTGGTCCAATAAAAAAAGCTCAAGAATTAACAGCCGATGCTTATGGTGCGGATGCTTCATTTTTCTCAATTCACGGAACTTCTGGTGCAATCCAAGCAATGATAATGGCTGCTGTTAATGATGGCGAAAAAATTATTGTTCCAAGAAATGTTCATAAATCTATAACTGCTGGAATTATTTTAAGTGGTGCTATCCCTATATTTATGCAACCTGAACTTGATAAAAAATTGGGAATTGCACATGGTGTTCCTCCAAAAACTGTAAAAAAAACTTTAGAAGAACATCCAGATGCTAAAGCAGTTCTAATTATTAATCCAACATATTATGGTGTTGCAACAGATTTGAAAAAAATTGCTGAAATAGTTCATAGTCACAATATCCCTCTATTAGTTGATGAAGCCCATGGTCCTCATTTAGCTTTCTCAGATAAGCTTCCATTATCTTCTTTAGAGGCTGGAGCTGATATCTGTGCACAAAGTACTCATAAAATAATTGGATCTTTAACTCAAGCTTCGCTTTTACATGTAAAGAGTAAATACATAGACCCAAAAAGAGTTCAGCAAATACTTAATCTTATGCAAACAACTTCACCCTCTTATATATTAATGGCTTCTTTGGATTGCTCAAGACGCCAAATAGCATTACACGGAAAAGAACTTTTACAAAGTACTATTGAACTTTGTGCTTATACTCGTGATGAAATAAATAAAATCCCTGGATTATATTGTTTTGGAGAAGAGGTTCTTGGCTCACCTGGTTCTTATAGTTTTGATTCAACAAAACTTACAATTTCATCAAGAGAACTTGGAATTACAGGTTTTGAACTTGATATGATACTTTCAAATAAATATCATATTCAAATGGAATTATCTGATTTCTATAATACTTTAGCTGTTGGTTCATTTGGTGATACAAAAGAGGGGATGGATAGATTATTAAAGGCGCTTAAAGAAATATCTTCTGAGCACTTTGGAACAAAAAAATATATACAAGACTTTTTAGATATTCCCTCTATTCCAAAAAAAATTTTAAATCCAAGAGAAGCTTTCTATAGTGATAAAATTTCTATTCCACTAAAAGAAAGTCTTGGCAAAATTTCAGGTGAATTTCTGCTTGCTTACCCACCAGGTATTCCATTACTTTGTCCTGGAGAAGAAGTTACTCAAGATATACTTGATTATGTTGAAGATTTAAAGAGTGCTAATCTCTACGTGCAAGGCACAGAAGACCCTACTGTTTCAAATTTAAAAGTAGTTATAATAAATTAAATATTTTTTTAAAATAACAAGTCAATTTATTATATATTACTTATTTCTTTGAATATTCCTAAAATAAAAGAGGCAAAGTTTTAAAACTTTGCCTCTTTTATATTTGTATATTCATTTAGGGCTACACTCCTAAATATTCTTCTAAAGTTAAATTATTATTATTAAAATTTTTACTATGTTCTTCCCCTAAATACCTAAAGTGCCATGATTCATAAACAAATCCAGTTTTCCACTCTTTACCTTCTGGGTACCTTAAAATAAATCCGTATTTATAACAGTTATTTTTTAACCATTCAGCTTCAGCTGTGTATTGAAATTCTTGATTTGCCCAAAGGGATCTATCTGCCCCCCCAACATCAAATCCTAAACCAGTTTGGTGTTCACTAAAACCTGCCCTAGCTGAGAATGTATCAGTTGGTTCTTGCCCAAAGCTTGCCACATAGTTCCAATATAATCTATTTTGTGTCCAAAAACTTCTATATGTTGAAAATGCATTAATGTATAATCCATCTTTTCCAGCAGCTTTTTTCATTTCTTCAAAGGCTTCTCTAGCCTTTGGGTCTTCAGCATCTCCAAAGGAATCTGGTAATCCATTTTTCTTATTAACTAATAAAATCCCATTAATATATGTAGCCTTTCTACTTTTTTCGTCTTCAGTGGATTTTTTATCATATTCTTCTTTAGTTATTCTTGTTTCTACTATTTTTTTGACCTCTTTAACATAAGTGTTAATATCTTCTAAATCTACCTTTGCTTCACTATACTTTTGTTCTTTTATTAATAAATTATATTCATCCATTAGTGTATTAACTTTTTTGACCTCTTCCTGTGTAAAACCCGTCATCTTATCTTCATTTAATTTATTAAATAACTGTTCTAATTCACTATGATTTCCAGCACTTACATCTACTAATAAACTATTTAGGTTGTCCACCAATTCCTTAACTTTATCAGTAACTCCATTTTTAAGTTCTTCTAAAATTTCTTCTATTTCACTATTTATTTTTATACTAACCTCATCTGAAGCATAAATACTTTTATTATCTTCTCTTAATCTATTAAACGTTCCTAAAACATTAATGTCATCCTTAAATTTTTCGCTTGCTACTACATCCCTCGCTATAAGCGCCTTCTTTTTTATATTAATTGGTATATATGCCATTAATCCTAAGACAACTCCCAATAGTACCATAGTTATTATTGATTTTTTTATTCTTCTTATTCTTTTTATTCTTTTTATATTAATTTTTTGATTTTTTTTCTTATTCAAAATTATCTCTCCTTTGAATAGTACCTTCACATTATATTAAGTTTTCTACCAAAAGAAAATCTATATATTTCTCTACTAACTTAATCCTATTCTTAAATTATTGTTATTCGACTATTATACTATATTAAACGAGAAAATAAATTACAATTCACTTACTATTTAATTAAATATACCTGTAAATTTTAAAAAATCATTAAATTTTACATTTCTTACTTTCAAACAATCTTTTTATTTCATTTCTAACTTCCTCATCTCTATAATTTTTACTCAAGTAAATAAGAATATTATTTATATCTTTATCTTCTTGATTCATATTATAAAAAGTTAATGTTGCTCTTATTTTAGTAAACTCATTTATGTTTATTACATCAATAAAGTCTTTATCTCCTTCTTTTATATCAATTACTTTTTTTAAATCTATTTTTTCACTATCCATTGCAAGAAATTTCAAGAAACTCAAATGACCAGTTGTACATCTTTGAGCTGCATTTATAAGATGTACTAAAGTTTCATAAGCACTTTCAACATCTCCATCTTTTAAAAATTCCTTATAGAAATGTTGAATAAGTGCAATTATTTTATTATTTCCTTTTATTTGTGACGCAAACCCTAAAATAACTATTTTATCCATATCATTGAACTTAATTATGTTGTTCATTATATCATCAATGATTTTTTCAGTAGAGACTTCTTCCTTCGCAAGTCTTACTAGAATATTTATAGCCTTTAATTGAAGTGATGTATTTCCATATGCTATTTTAGTTAATATATCTACGCCGCTCTCTTTATAGCTAAAAATTATCATTAAAATTGAATTTTCAACTACCATTGGCCATTCTCCTAATTCTTCATACTTCCCTTTTAGTTCATCTGGTTTTTCTATTTTACAAGCTAAATATTCTGGTAATAAATTAATATGTTCTTCGCCTATATTATGTGATGCAATCTTTGCTCTAATCTTTAATTCTTCAAATTTATCGTGATATTTAACCACATTTAAAACTTCTCTTATAATTAATTCTTCGATTTCCTTATTTAAATTAATAAAATTATCATTATATTTATCTACTTTCTCTAATAGTTCTCCTTTTTCACCATTTTTTTCTTCTCTTTTAACCGAAGATCTTTTCACTTGTTTCTTTTTAAATATACTTAAAATTCCCATTTTTATACCCCTCCTAATTGTTCCTCACTTATAACATTAATACCATTTTCTTTTAATATGTATGTTGTTAATCCACAGCCATTAATTTTATTTCCATTAAAGTTTCCATCATATATAAAGTTAACTCCACAAGATGGGCTTCCGTCTTTTAATATAGCTTTATGTATATTTTTCTCTTTAGCTATTTTTAACACCTCTTTAGCACCTCTTATAAAATTTTCACTAACATCTTCATCTTTATTATTTATAATCTTACTCTTCCCTATTAGTATTCCATTAACTTCTCCTTTTATTTCTGCGGGAAGTCTTGGGGTACTTAATCCACCTATCTCTTCTGGGCAAATCAGTATGCCTTTTCCACTTTCAAATAATTCTAAACACTTTTCATTAAAATTATTACCCCCATTATATTTACAATTAACACCACATAAACATGCACTAATTAAATACATTCTCCACCCCTTTTATAACATGTTTTTCTAAAATAAACAGTTCTTATAATTATTATTATTATTAACCCCTATTATAAGACATGTTTTTAAAAATAACTAGCCACTACATATTCCTATTTTGATGTAATTATTACATCTTTTTTTCACATTAAACTTTATAAACTAAAAAAGGATACTAAAAAGCGATTTATATAGCCTAAAACTATTGCTATTTGCTTTTCAGTATCCATTTTTTAAAATAGCCAATATATAAATACTGATATTTATACGCCTACTTTAAATTAACTATTGTTACTCCATCTCCACCTTCTCCATAAACTCCTAATCTATAAGATTTAACATGAGGATGTCTTTTCAACATATTGTTAATTGCATTTCTAAGTACTCCTGTTCCTTTTCCATGAACTACTACTACTTCTGATAAATTCCCAAGGTAAGCATCATCTAGGTACTTATCTGTTGTATAACAAGCCTCCTCTGAATCCATCCCCCTTAAATCTACTCTACTTTCTATAGATCTAAAATTAATCTTTACTTCTCTTGCTTTTTTCTCTTTTTTCTCTGGAACTCCATTAGATTTTCTAAGATCTTTTAGTTTTACATTTATTTTCATAATTCCAGCTTCAACTTGAACTTCGCCTCTAGAATCTGGCATAGATATAACTATTACTTTTTGATTTAGAGAAGGTAAAAACACTTCCATTCCAAGAGTAACTTTTTCCATAACTTCCCCTTGATTTTCTTTCATTTTATAAAGTGAATTTTCTCGCTCTTCTAAACCATCCTTAAGTTTCTTTCGTTCTTCTTCTAGCCTCTTCCTACCACCTTGTTCTATCCCAAGCTTTTCAAGTTCTCTCATTGCTTTAAGTATATCATCAGCCTCATCCTTGGCGTTTGCTACAATATCCCTAGCATCACGTCTTGCCTCTTCATAGGCTTTATCTCTTACTTCTTCTAACCTATTTAGTTTTTCTTCATATTTCTTTTTAATGTCTCCAGCCTCTAATTTGATTTTTTTAGCTTCTCTTGCATCTCTATTAGCTAATATACTTTTTTCTTGAAGTTCTCTAATTAAATCTTCAAATTGTAAATTTTCATCTGACATATAATCCTTAGCTTTACTTATAACATCATTACTAAGCCCAAGCCTTCTCGAAATTTCAAATGCATTAGATTTACCCGGAACACCAATTAATAATCTATAAGTTGGTCTAAGTGTTTCTAAATCAAATTCAACTGAAGCATTTTCTATTCCTTCAGTTTTAAGAGCATACCCTTTCAGTTCACTATAATGAGTTGTAGCAATAAGCCTTGTTCCTCTATCTCTTAATGTATCTATAATAGATACTGCTAATGCTGCCCCTTCTACCGGGTCTGTTCCCGATCCAAGTTCATCAAATAAAACCAATGAGTCTTCATCTGCATTTTCCATTATAGTAACAATATTAGTCATATGAGATGAGAAAGTTGAAAGTGATTGTTCTATACTTTGTTCATCTCCAATATCTGCAAAAACTTCTTTAAAGAAACTTACAGTTGAGCCATCTCTTGCTGGTATCAAAAGACCACTTAATGCCATTAAATGAACTAATCCTACTGTTTTTAGCATAACAGTTTTACCACCAGTATTCGGTCCTGTAATCATAATAGCTGTAAATTCTTTTCCTAAATAAATATCTGAAGGTACCACTATCTTTGGGTCTATTAATGGATGTCTTACTTGAATAATATCAAAACTTCTATCTTCACTTATCTCAGGGCAAATTGCATTTAATGAAGATGCATATTTCCCTTTTGCAAATATGAAATCTAGTTCTAATAATATTTTACTATTATTAACACATTCCTCTATATTATCAGATACCTTTCCTGATAACTCAGTTAATATTCTTTCTATTTCAGCCTTTTCTTTTAAAAATAATTCTTTAATTTCATTATTTAAATTTACAAGACTCATAGGCTCAATAAATAAAGTTGCACCAGATGAACTTTGATCATGAACAAGACCTGGTACTGCTCCTTTATATTCAGTCTTTACAGGAAGTACATATCTGTCCCCTCTCATAGTATAAAGACTATCTTGAAGGAATTTAGAATTAGCTCTAACTATTCCATTTATTTTTTCACGAACAGAAGCATTTTTTTCTTTTAAACTTTTTCTAATTCTAAATAAAGTTGCACTTGCTCTATCACTTATTTCTTCTTCAGAAACAATTGCATTTTCTATTTCCTGTTCTAATGCTTTTACAGGAGTTAGTATATAAGCTAAATCTTTAAGTTTTGGATAAGATATTTCATCTTCTTCCTTTGGAATATAATCTTTAAATCTTCGGGCACATCTAAGCATTGCTCCAATTCTAAGTAATTGCTCCGCTGTAAGCACTCCATCTTTTTCAGCTCTATTAAGACCATCTCTTACATCATACAGTCCTTCAAAAGGAGGCGATCCTTTTTTTATTAATATATCTAAAGCCTCATTACTTTCCTTAAGCTTATTTCTAACTTCAAAACAAGTATTATATGGCATTAAATTATCAATTAACTCTTTTCCACCTGAAGTTACAGCATAAAATTTTAGTTTCTCTTTTATTTTGTTGAATTCTAATACTCTTAGAGATTTTTCCTGCATATAATTCTCCTTTATTGACCTCTAGGAAGCTTAAAATAAATCATAGCAAAATAAATAACTATTTAGCATTTTTTTATTTCATGCTCCCCTAGGACTTTTATATTTTATTATCCCTTATTCTATTCCTCTTCTATAATGACCTTTAGTATATAAATTATTATCAATTTCTTCTATTCCTTTTACCATTCCAATAACTCTCTTAACTTCTAAGTAAGTCTCATCTCTAAACTCAACTCTAAATGAATTTACTCCAAAGTTCTTTAATTCATCAACTTCTGCAATTATATTAATTGGAAGTGGATTTAAAATATAACTTCTACAATAAAGATCAGTCATAACTCTAAGTTTTTCATTCATTCTATCAATTAAAACAAATTCATCTTTTGAACAAGCTATATTACAATCTTTGCAAGATGATTTTCCCCCAAAAGTACTCCCAATTGGACAATACTCACTTATCATTAATTCTGTTTTACCATATATTATACTTTGAATATTACCTTTTGAAGCCTTAGTAATAGCTTTTATTTCTTTTCTATTTAATTCAATGCTAAGAGTTGGCGTATCAATAACATCTTGATAAAACTTTAATGCTTCTGAGTTAATAATATTTAACTTATAATCTCCAACTATATATAATTCATCTTTGTATTTATTAATAATTCCAACATTTACAGTAACTATTCCCTTAATATAATGTTTAACTTTTTCTATTACCTTAATAACTTGATTAAATTCACTTTTTATTACATTTGGTATTTTTAGATATATGTTAATATTTTTATTTTCTTCTACTAAAATTTTTATATCCTTATCTCTCAACGCTTCTTTATCCCTACTAAATAAATCTACAGTTATATCAGTGCATTCACATTCAACTAACGCCTTTAATTGAGGTTTAGTTATACATTGATATAATAATTCAACACTTTCATTTGAATAATTAACTTCCTTTGCTATTATTTTTTCAGGTCTCTTTCTTCTGAAACTCTTACAAATAGCTTTCTTAAGTCCTTCAAAGGCATCTCTTCTAAGTGTATTTAAATCAGCTATTCTTAAGAAGCCTTCTTCATAACATTCAAATGTAATTTTATTGAATTTAAATTGAGTCTCTCCTACCTTTTGCATGCTTTCAATTATTCTTTCTTTATCTAAAGGTCTCTTTTCTGCTTTTTGTACAGTTTCCCCAAAAAATTCATAATCTTTTCCATTATACTTAATTAAAATTCCAAGAGGTTCACCTATTTTAAATATAATTTTTGCATTTACACCTATTTTCTTAATATAAGGTTTAGTGTAATCTTCTAATTCATCATATAATTTCTTATTTAAACTTTTGAAAAGTTCATCACCTTTTTTATAGTTTATCGGGAAAATTTTAACCCTATCCCCAATATTTGCGCTTTTAACTTCTTCACCATTAAGGATAATTTTACTTACAGGACCTCCATCATCCCTATATCTTATACCGTCACCAAGAGATAATTCATCTTGGATTATAATTTCTCCATTACTTTCGACTCTACCAAGTGGCACCCCTGTATTTTTTGGAGAATTATAACTCATCATATCTTTGCCAGTATCTTTTATAAGAAATGCTTTTGAAAAACCTTCTCTATTAAACAATTGTAGTAACTCTCTTTTACCTTTATTACTATCAAAGTTTTTATTATATAAAACCTCATCTATTGATTTTCTATAGTTATCAACAACTCCTGCTACATATTCAGCTCTTTTCATTCTTCCTTCTATTTTTAAAGATGATGTTCCTGAATCTATAATTTCTTTCATATCATCTATTGTGCAAATATCCTTCGGACTTAATAAATGAGCCTTTTTTTCTCCCAAAACATTTCCTTTAAGAGTATATTCCATTCTACAAGGCTGAGCGCATTTTCCTCTATTACCACTTCTTCCACCAATCATTGAACTCATCAAACATTGGCCTGAGTAAGATATACATAAAGCACCATGTACAAATATTTCTGTTTCAATTTCAAGATCTTTAGAAATATATTTAATTTCTTCAAGGGATAGTTCTCTAGATAAAACTATTCTAGTAAACCCTCTTTCCTTAAAGAACATAGCTCCTTCACCATTATGTATTGTCATTTGAGTTGATGCATGAAGCACCATTTTTGGAAAATCCTCTTTAATTCTTTTGCATAAACCCAAATCTTGAATAAGTATTGCATCTACTCCAATTTCATATAAAAAACCTGCATATTTAACAGCCTCTTCTATTTCATTTTCCTTTAATATAGTATTTATTGTTACATAAACCTTAACACCATAACTATGTGCATAATCAACAGCCTTAATCATATTATCATTATCGAAGTTTGAAGCATATGCTCTAGCTGAAAATTTATTTCCACCTAAGTAAACTGCATCGCACCCTTTATTTATTGCTGCGAAAAGACTCTCCATGCTACCTGCCGGTGCCAGTAATTCTATTTTTTCCATGTATTTTCTCCTATTCTATGTTTTCTATTTATAATAACATTCCTATTTCTTTATCTAAATGTAACTATACTAATTATATATACCACAAATTTAATTTTTTTTCTATTATTCATACTAATAGTATCGCTATAATTTTCTATTTTATCAACAATGTATAATAAAATAGAACTCACACTAACTTCTCTAAGCTCGTATGAGTCCTCTATTTATTTAAGAAATGGACTTTTGTCTTTTTTTGATTTTGCCAACTCTATTTGTACATCTATTAACTTTTTTTCTAAATTTAAAACCTTAAATTTAGAATTTTGTAGTTGGAAATGCATTTCCTTGCTTCTAATCTTAATTTTTTCTTTCATTTCAATATTAGATTTTAGTTCCTGTTCCATAATTATAATTTGCTCTCCTAAACTTTCTATTTCTTCTTTATATTCATGTTTTTCTTCACTAGTTATAGATTGTACTATTTCTTTTTCCTTATCTAATATTTCTTTAGATAGTTTATATTTTACCTCTAATAATTTATTATTTTCATCTTCTAACGTAGATATTTTAGAGTAACTATCTTCAACAGCTGATCTTAAATCATCGTTTCCACTATTAAGCAATACTACCTCTCTTTTAATCCTCCTATATTCCTCATCCTTCACATCTTTAATTTTTATAATTTCGTTGTTTAATTTAACAACATTTTCTTTATAATCTTCACATTGTATTTTCTTAATCTTTAATTGTTCTTTATAATATATAGTTTGTCCCTTTAGCTTTTCCACTTCACTCTTTAAAGTATCCATTTCTTTTAATTCATTAGTTAATAAATTAACCTTTTCACTTAGTTTATTAACGCCTAAAACCTTTTCTTCCATTATTTTCATTACTTTTGTTATGCTATTAATTTCTTCATCTTTAATATTTGAGGTCTTATCCATTTCTTCCCTAATCTCTTTTATTCTTTCTTTTAATGTTAAATGTCTTTCTTCTAATAAATTTTTCTTTTTGATCAAATCTTCAGCTTCTTTATCACATTTAAACAGTTCATCAGCTATATTTAAACCTGCTAGCACTGCAACTGCTGTAGAACTTAGCTTGCTATTATTAGTCATTATTTCTCTAACTTTTCCATCTACATATCCCGCTAATTTTAATAAATATTCTTGATTTTCTTTTCCTTTTAAATTATATTCCATTCCATTTATCTTAACTGTAACAGTATTCATATCTACACCTCTTAATCAAAATATAATAATATATTCTCTATCTATATTTTAACATAAAATAAATAGATATGGAATAATATAAAACTTTACAAATTAAAATACGGTATAGATAGTGTATTTATATACTATCTATACCGTATTTCTATGTTTTACTAAATCTCTATCTAAGTTCTGCTCCTAGTTTATGTTCTAGGGATCTTAGTATCTTGTCGTGTACCTTTGTTACGTCTTTTTCTACTAATGTTTTCTTTTCGTCTCTATATGCTATTGCATATGCTATGCTCTTTTTACCTTCTGGGATTTGTGCACCTTTGTATATATCAAATAATTTAATTTTTTCTACTAGGTTTCCTCCAGCTCTTTTTATTGTATCTTCTATATCTTGAACTAGCACTGCATCTTCAACTAGCATTGCAATATCTCTTGTTACTGCCGGAAATTTAGGTAATGCTTTATATTTCTTTTCTAATTTTGCATTATCAAATAATACATCTAAATCTATTTCAGCAATAAAACATGGTACATCTACTCCATAGTTATCTGAAACATCTGGATGTATTTCTCCAAGAACGCCTGAATTTTGTGCTTTTCCTACTGTAATTCTTGCAGTTTTACCTGGATGGTAGCTTGTGTTTTCACTTTCACGCAGATAACTGCTCTTAGTTATACCAAGTCCAGCTATTACATTTTCAACTATTCCCTTTAAATCTAGATAATCACAATCACCATATATACCTATAGTTAAAATATTCTTTTCTGTAGGCAATTTATTTTGATCTTCATTTGGTATATATACTTTACCAACTTCAAATAATCGTACAATATCATTACTTCTTGAATAATTTCTACCTAAGCATTCCATTATTGAATGAAGTGTTGTTGTTCTCATTATTGAGTAATCTTCTCCAAGTGGGTTCTTTATTTTAACTGCATTTCGGAGCTCACTATCTACTGATAACTTAACTTTATCAAATACCTTAGGTGATATAAATGAATAACTAATTGATTGGCTAACGCCACTAGCAATCATTGACGCTATAACATTTTCACTTAATAATTCATTTCTATATTTTGGTTCTCTTTCAGTTGAAACCTTAAATATTGTAGCTGGAATATTATCGTATCCATATATTCTTGCTACCTCTTCTGCTATATCTTCTTTTATAGATATATCAATTCTGAAAGTAGGAGCTATTACTTCTAACAGGTCTCCATTAATTTCTGTTTTTAAATCTAATGAATCTAAATATTTCTTCATTTCTTCCTTAGAGATTTTTGTACCAAGGAATGTATTTATCCAAGTGCTACTTACTGTTAACTTGCTTTCTTCTTTTTTATGGTTGTAAACATCAATTGTTCCTTCCATGATTTCTCCGCAGTTTAACTCGCAAACTAAAGCACAAGCTCTATCTATTGCAAGTGCAGCTAGGTTTGGATCTATATCTTTTTCAAATCTTGATGAACTTTCACTTCTAAGATTTAATTTTTTTGAATTAACTCTTATGTTTGTTCCTTCAAAGTTTGCACATTCAAAAACAACACTAGTTGTATCTTCTTTTATTTGTGAATTTAATCCACCCATAATTCCCGCTAAGCCAATAATTGTTTCAGAATCTTTAATACAAAGGACATTTGAATCTAAAGTTCTTTCAATTTCATCTAAAGTTGTAAATTTTTCAGAGTCTTTCGCTCTTTCTACAACTATTGTTCCAGTTTGTATTTCTCTAGTATCAAATGCATGCATTGGTTCCCCAAGTTCAAGCATTACAAAGTTAGTTATATCAACCATATTATTTATTGGTCTTACACCAGCTTCTAAAAGCCTTTCTTGCATCCAACTTGGTGATGGTTCTATTTTAACGTTCTTAACTCCTCTTGCCATATATCTTCTACATAAATCATCTCTAACTTCAACTTTTAACTCATCATTAATGTTAGCACAATTTTTAGCCTCATATTTGAAGTTTGGCATTTTATAAGTTGTTCTTATTGTTGCTGCTGTTTCTCTTGCCATACCAACAATGCTTAAACAATCTGGTCTATTAGATGTTATTTCAAAATCTAATATTGCCTTATTTAAATTTAAATATTCTTTCATACAAACTCCAAGTGGAGCATTAGTATCTAATATCATTAAGCCATGAATTTCTTCTTCTCCAGCTATTCCTAGTTCTTCTTCAGAACAGAACATACCATTTGAAACTACACCTCTTAATTTACCCTTTTTAATTTCTGTTCCATCTGCAAGTATTGATTTATGAAGCGCTACTGGCACAACATCTTGCTCCTTCATATTAGTTGCAGCTGTTACAATTTGTATTAGTTCTTCTGCTCCTATATTAACTTGACATACATTTAACTTTTCAGCATCTGGATGCTTAGTTATTTCTACAATTTTACCTGTAACTATATTTTTAATTATATCTCCTTGTATTATAACCTCCTCAACTGCAGACCCTGATAATGTTAATTTATCCCCAAGTTCCTTTGCATCTATATTTACTTCAACATAATCTTTTAACCAATTAAATGGCACCTTCATATATATTACCTCCTACTATTAAGTGAGAATTTGAATCTAAGAATTTAGTTGTATAAATTATTTATCTCAATTTTAAAAATCATAATTCACTTTAAAATTGATTTAAGAATCTCATATCACTTTCATATAATAATCTTATATCATCTATACCATATTTAAGCATAACCATTCTATCAACACCAAACCCAAAAGCAAATCCGCTATATTCTTCTGGATCTATTCCACAGTTTCTTAAAACTTGTGGATGAACCATTCCACACCCTAGTAGTTCTATCCATCCACTACCCTTGCATACCTTACATCCGCTGCCTTCGCAAACAAAGCAAGTTGCATCCATTTCTGCTGACGGTTCTGTAAACGGAAAGTGATGTGGTCTAAACTTAGTTTTAACCTTATCTCCAAACATTTTCTTTGCAAATAATTCTAAAGTTCCCTTAAGATCTGCAAATGTTACACCCTTATCTATAACTAACCCTTCCATTTGATAGAATATAGGTGAATGCGTTGCATCTACAGCATCTGATCTATAAACTTTTCCAGGAGCTATCATTTTTATCGGAGGTTTTTGTTCTTCCATAACTCTTATTTGAACTGGTGATGTTTGTGTTCTTAACACTAAATTTTCATTTATGTAGAAAGTATCTTGTTCACTTCTAGCTGGATGATCCTTTGGAATATTTAAAGCTTCAAAGTTATAATGATCAAGTTCAACTTCTGGTCCCTCTTCTATTGTGAATCCCATTGAAACGAATATTTCCTTCATACTAGCTAATGTTAAATCTAGGGGATGTCTTTTACCTATAATATTTTTCTTACCAGGCATTGATATATCAATTACCTCTGAAGATAATTTAGAATTTTTTTCTCTTTCTTTGATTTCTTTAGATATTGATTCAATTTTGTCCTCAACATCTTTTTTTACTACGTTAACTAACTTTCCAACTAAAGGTCTTTCTTCAGCAGATAACGCCCCCATACCTCTTAAAATTGTAGTTAGCTCTCCCTTTTTACCTAAATACTTAACTCTTATTTCTTCAAGTATAGTACCTTCTAAAACTACTTCTAATTCCTTAAATGCAGATTCCTTAATATCTATTAGTTTTTGTTGCATTTTTATTCCCTCCTTAATTATTCACTTTTGAATATTATTAATCTTTTTTACATAAAAAAACCCCTATCCCTATAAAAAGGGACGGAGTATCCGCGTTACCACCCTAATTGGTTCTAAATTAAATTTAGAAACCCAACTTGATTTAAATAACGGTAAAACCGCTAGCTACTACTATTACTTCAAAGCTAGGACTCCTGAGTGAACTTCAATATAGTTCATTTTAAGTGGCTTTCAGTCTTAGGCCTCTTATCCCTGAAAAATTCCTTATATCTACTCTCTCATTCACAGTCTTTTAATATTCTTTTAGGTAGCTGAAACTAAATAATAAATACTGATTTATGTAATAAGTTATAGCTACCTTATAACTTATTATACAAACAAAGGTAGTTAATTTCAATACCAATTTTAATTTTTATACCTTTGATAAATTTTGTCTTACTTTTTCAAATAATATTATAGATGTTGCAATTGCCACATTTAATGATTCCGCACCACCCGGCATTGGTATTTTAACCTTTTTATCTGCTAGCGAAAATACTTCTTCACTAATACCATTACCTTCGTTCCCAACTGATAATATTATTTTCCCCTTTAAATCCGCTTCAAAAAAATCTTTAGATTCCTGAAGTGATGTAGCAACTAGACTAAACCCTTCCTCTTTTAATTTCTTTATAAAAGATAGATTCTCATCATCTTGTATTATAGGTACATAAAACAATGACCCCATAGTTGACCTTATAACTTTATCGTTATATATATCTACTGTTCCTTTAGTTAAAATAATTCCATCTACTCCTGCTGCATGAGCAGTTCTAATTATAGTCCCTAAGTTTCCAGGATCCTGAACCTTATCACATAAAAGAAAAAATTCTCCTTTTATGTCCTTTTGCACCTTTTTATCTTTCACAACAGCAATAGCCCCTTGAGGTGTTTCTGTTGATGTTAACATAGCAAATAAATTATTTTTAATTATATAAATATTACTAGTATCAATATACCTATCTAAGTATTCATTTAACTTTTCTTCGCATCCTTCGTTAATTATAAGATATTCTATTTCCATATTAGCTTTAAAAGCTTCTTGAATAAGTCTAAAGCCTTCAATTATATATTTACCTTCTTTTGTCCTATTTCTTCTTTCTTTTAACTTTTTAGTTTCCTTAAATAAATTGTTATCTTTACTTTCTATATTTATCAAAGTCTTATACCTCATTAATTAAGTTTAACTATCATGCCTTCTAGCTTTCTAAGTTCCTCTGCTGATCCAATGGCAACAATTATATCACCTGATTCAACTTTATCTTCTGCTGAAGGAGATATGTTAATTTCTTCACCTTTTTTAATAGCCATTACATTTATTCCATATTCGCTTCTAAGTCTCAATTCATTTAAGTTCTTACCTTGCCACTCATCTAAAGCTCTTATTTCCATTATACTATAATCTGGTGATAGCTCAATGTAATCAAGAATACTTTCTGAAACAAGATTATGAGCAACTCTTACCCCCATGTCCTTTTCCGGTAATACAACTCTATCTGCTCCAATTTTATATAATACCTTTGCATGCAAATCACTATGTCCCTTTGCAATTATATATTTTACACCAAGTTCTTTAACTAATAATGTAACCATTACACTTGCCTGAATATTTGATCCTATAGTTACAATTGCAACATCAAAATTTCTTATTCCAAGAGATCTTAATGCATTTTCATCAGTTGCATCTACTTGAACAGCATGTGTTACATTATCTGAAATTTCTTGTACTAAATCCTCATTCATATCTATTGCTAATACGTCATTACCTAATGCATATAAAGTTTTAGCAACTGATAATCCAAATCTACCTAATCCTATTATTACAAATTGTTTGTTTGCCATATCATCCTATCTCCTGACTTATTAATATTTTCTAGTTATTTTTTAAATTTCCTTACTTTATTTATTATACACTATATTATGAAAAGTATAAGATATTTTTCATAAATTCATATCATTTTTTTACATTCTCTCCATATTATATAAATAGAACCCTGCACTTATGGTGAAGGGTTCTATTTGTAGATTTTTTACACATTTTTTTAAAAATAACAAGCTAATATGCTAGTATATATTTTAATGACTTATATTAAAATATAAAAGAAAATGCGACTTTACAGTCGCATTTAATATGTTACTTATTTAATTGGCTTTTTGCAACTTCTACTAAGTCAGCAAATGCCTTTGGATCATTTATAGCTATTTCAGCTAACATTTTTCTGTTTATGTCTATTCCAGCTAATTTCATTCCATTCATAAATGTTGAGTATGACATACCGCTCATTCTTGTAGCAGCATTTATTCTAACTATCCATAAACTTCTGAAATCTCTCTTCTTTAATCTTCTACCCACGTATGCGTTTCTTAAAGCTCTAATTACTGATTCGTTAGCAGTTTTGAATAGTCTACTTTTTCCACCATAATAACCTTTTGCAGCTTTTAAAACCTTTTTATGGTTTTTACGACTGTTGACGGCTCTTTTAACTCTTGCCATGTTTCAATTCCTCCTATATACATATCTATTTTATAGATATGGTAATAATTTCTTCATTGTTTTTTCTTGAGTTGTTGAAACTAAAGCAGATTTTCTTAAGTTTCTCTTTCTCTTTGAACTTTTCTTAGTTAAGATATGGCTCTTGAAAGCTTTAGCTCTCTTAAGTCTACCTGTACCTGTTTTCTTAAA
The DNA here is from genome assembly GCF_017348895.1 of Clostridium gasigenes. Lineage (NCBI taxonomy): Bacteria > Bacillati > Bacillota > Clostridia > Eubacteriales > Clostridiaceae > Clostridium > Clostridium gasigenes. The sequence goes on along the minus strand of NZ_CP071376.1, from coordinate 3,049,691 downwards.
TCTTTTTGCTGCACCTTTGTGCGTTTTCATTTTTGGCATGATAATAATCCTCCTCTCAGATTATGCTTTTTTAGGGCCTACAATCATTGTCATGTTTCTACCTTCTTGTCTTGGATATTTTTCAATTATGCAAATATCTTCTAACTTTTCAAAGAAGTTTTCAAGAATTTTTTTACCCATATGGCCAAGTGTAGCTTCTCTACCTTTGAACCTAACAGTGATTTTAACCTTATCCCCATCTAGTAGGAATTTTCTAGCATTTTTAGCCTTAATAGTAATGTCGTTTTCTTCAATATTCAGACTACATCTGATTTCTTTAAGAACAACTACTTTTTGACTTTTCTTTGCGTCTTTGTCTTTCTTTGCTTGCTCATAGATATGCTTACCTAAATCCATTATTCTACATACTGGCGGTTTAGCAGTTGGAGAAATCATTACCAAATCACAGTCTTTTTCATCTGCAATTTCTTGAGCATCATTAGTTGCCATTATTCCTAATTGGCTTCCATCATGCCCTATAACTCTAATTTCTCTCTCTCTTATGTCTTCGTTACAAATAAATTTTTTACTAATATTTTTCACCTCCGCAAAGTGTACCAAATAAAAAACATAAATAGAATAAAAAGGACGGCGTATTTACGCCGTCCTTTTTATTCTATACTTAATTGGCCACATACGCCAATAATCGTTCTAAAATAAATACCTTACTAAGCTTTATGCCGTAAGGTGAGAAACGGCTCGTTTCCTCTTAACAAAATTTATTTTATCATCGTCAAAGTATATTGTCAATATAATTTTAAAATTTTATTTTAGGTAGGGTGCAAATGCTACACCCCTGGCAATATGATACTCTTTCACCAAAGACACTAGATATAGTTTCTAAAAACTCTTTATTCTCACAATTTTCTTTTCCGTGAATAACAACCTTCTTTGGTACATTAGTTATTAATCCACTTATTATTACATCTTCTATATTAGCATCCGTATCTACTCTACACTCTGCTAATTCTTTCATAAATTCATTAAATATATCATTCCCATTGTCATCTCTAATTGAATAATTCCCATTTTCACCAATACATATATCTATTTCTTCTATTTTACTTTCTTGAATATCAACAAAGTATTTTAATAGCTTTACAAATTCTTTATATTCTTTTTCAACCATATAATTTTCTACTACTTTATCAATTATTTCCTCTATATCTTCTCTTAGGTCTTTCATTCTAAATGTTATGAACCCATTAATATTAATTTCAGTATTTTCTTGTAGACAATCTTGTATTTTTCTTATTACTGTATTCATCTTATTCATATAATATACAAGGTTTTCATTTTTTAAATCTTCTTCACAATACAATACTTTCATTATCTCTTCTTCTACTTCTATAATTTCATCTTGCTTTAAGAAAAAATAAGTATCTATTAAAAAATCAAACATTTCTTTTTCTTTATATTTATCAATTACTATCTTATATAAAATATTGCTAACATATAAATCAATAATTTTTTTAACTTTTTCATTATAACATTCATCATCACAAATAATTTTAATCATATGAATATTTGTTTCTATACTTTCTACTACTCCTATTATTATATTCTTTTTTTTAAGCATAGTCTTTAACTCTTGAATCTCTCTAATAAAATCTAAGTCCTCATTATATACAAGCTTTAGTACGAGCATAGATTTCACTCCCTTCTTAATAATAGTATGTATTAATTTTTTTACTATATTCAAAAATTATTTTAAAACAATCGACAAAAGTATTGTTTTTTCTTTTTTTCAGTATTAATTTTATAATTATAAAATATTGTCAAAGGAGTTTTTACGATGTTTTGTTTTATAGATTATTCTGCCACTCAAAAAGAAATAAAAGCCTTATAACCCCAAGGTTTCGCCTGTATTTTCATACTTAAATGTACTAGCTTACATTCTGCCATTATTGGCTATGTGGACATAGGGTTAGCCCTTTTAGACAAATGTAAAAAAGAAGTAGTAATTCATAAAAATATGGTTGAAAATTTCAATAATTTATTTATATATAAGCGAATAAAATTTCAATAAACAGCTCGTTTTATAAATAGTACATACTCTTGAGCGCTTATTTTTAAAGCTATAGTAAAATATTATATTACCCCTATAGTTATTTTATATAATACGTTACTCCTAGTTAAATGTTGATAATAATATAATTAATTTAAAATTCTAGTTATTTTTCGAAATATATATTAATACTTCCCAAATAAAAAATGATGAAGTAAAATTAGTTCATCATTTTGTAAGTCTTACTCATTTACTATTTTCTCTTTAAATCTAATAATATTTTCTCTAGCATCATTATACTTAATCCCACTCTTTTTTTCTAATATATCAAGTATCCTTAAAACTTCTTCAAACATTCTTTTTTTATCTTCACTAGTTTGACCTCCACGCCCAAGCTTATCACAAGCAAAAAGTAATAATATATCATTAATATTATTTGTTTCTAGTAGCTCTTTTATATTTCCAAAGGGAAGATTTTTAAGTATGTATATGTGATGCATATGAAATTTAACAATTTCAGCTACTTTTTCAGCAAATTTCTCATCTCCAGTTTCTTTAATTAATAAACTTTTAACCATGTTATAACCTTCAGTATCATGATTATACGAAGTCCATCGGCCATTTCTCTTTATAGTTGTAGTAAGCTTACCTAAATCATGTAATAAAGCTGCCCATATAAATTCTCTTTTATTATATGATAAAAACTTCGCAACACTAGCTGCATCAACAACCATACATAAATGATTCCATACATTACCCTCCGGGTGATATTTAAGTTCCTGAGGCGTATTAACTAAATCCCCTAATACTTTAAAACTACTTTCTTTAAACTCTTGTGAATCCTTTAATTTATTTAAAAATTCAGAAGGCTTTTCTAACTGCTGTAAGTTTTTTTCTATTTCTTTAAAGATATTTGTCTCTTTCATAAATATCGCTCCTATTTTTTTATTCAAGGCATTTTTTAAAATAACAAGCTAATATGCCTAAGTTTAGTATTCCAAAAAAAAATAATTTTATTAAGTATCATTTTTAACTTATTACCATAAGATGTTAGAGATTAGTAAAGAAAATAAATCAAAATATGGCGCTATGGCCAAGTGGAAAGGCATGGGTCTGCAACACCCTCATCCCCAGTTCAAATCTGGGTGGCGCCTCCAACTTTAATCTCCCTAATATTATCAATTAATGAACCTAAAAAAAATATCTACTATATTAAATAATTTATAAAATAAAAAAGAAAGAAATCCATATTTGAATGGATTTCTTTCTTTTTTCTTAAAAATATATAATTATCTATTTTAATAAATTTCCAATATCATCTTTAGTAAATTTATATGCAGTATTACAGAAATGACATTTTAATTCTTCTACTTTTCCTTCTTCATATATTTCAGTTAAATCTTTTTTACCAATTGATATTAAAGCCTTTTCTACTTTTTCCCTTGAACAATTACAAGTATAACTTGGCACTGTTTCTTCTAATATTTTCAAATCCATTCCTTCAAAAATAAATTCAATTATTCCTTCAATTGTTTTACCTTCTGATAACATTGTTGTTATTGCTGGAACTTCTTCTAATCTATAAGTTATCATATCTGCTAATAACTCATCAGCATCTGGTAACATTTGAATAATAAATCCGCCAGCTGCTTTAATTGAATTATCTTTATCTACTAACACTCCAAGTGATACTGCTGATGGTGTTTGCTCTGACACAGTGAAGTAATAAGCTAAATCCTCTGCTATCTCCCCTGTTATTAGAGGGACATGTCCAACATAAGGATTTTTCAATCCTAAATCTTTAATAACTATAAATTCTCCTTTTTTACCAATATACCCACCAACATCAAGTTTCCCATCTTCTTTTAAAGGTAAATCAACCTCTGCATTTCCAATAAACCCTTTAACTTTCCCACCTTCATAGGCAGTTACTGTTACGCCTTTAGCCTCACCATCACCATTTATTTTTAAAGTCATTACCTCTTTTTCTGATTTTAATGTGTTTCCAATTAAAGCTCCCGCTGTTAGCATTCTTCCAAAAGCTACTGCTGCAACTGGTGAGCAATTATGTATTTTATTTCCCTCATTAACTAGGTTTGTTGTAACACCTGCAATAATTCTAACCATTCCATCTTTAGCTGTTGCTATTATAATTTTATCTCTCATAATTTCCTCCATCATTTTAAACATATTAATTATTTAAGGAATCTTCAAAAAATAACTAGTAAATATTCTAGTCTTTTTTCGTTGTTTTTTAATAATTAAATATCTTTTTTTACTATGTACATAATTCTTTCACTTTTATCTTGAACTTTTTCTTCAGTATATCCATTATATTTAGATAGTACCTTAAGACCGCATTTTTGAAGCGATTCTTCTATAAAATATTCAGTATAAGCTCTTTCTAAATGTTCCTCTTCAAATCTTTCGTATAACTCTCCTTTTTTAACAAAGAAAGTTAATGACATAGTTAAAAGATCTTCTTCAAAGATATTTTCCCAAGTATAAAACACTTCTTCTTCATTATAAGTATAAATATTGTTCCCTAGAATTTCTGATAATTTATAATAAGAATTAATATCAAAAATAAATAATCCATTATCATTTAAATGCTCTTTTACACCTTCTAAATAACTAATTAAATCTTCTTTTTCTATTATATAATTTGTTGAATCTAATACAGATGTAATAAGATCAAACTTTTTATTAAGATTTAACTTAGCCATATTTTGGCATATTATTTTTCCTTTAATTTTACCTTTTTTAAATTTTTCATAAGCTTCTCTTAACATATCTTCTGATAAATCAACTGCATATATCTCTTTAAAAGACTTTGCAAGTCTAACTGTAACGTTACCCGTACCACAAGCTATATCTAAATAATTATTAAACTCAATGTTGTTTTCAGTGCAAACTTTAAGAATTTTATTAATCATACTATCGTAATTAATATCCTCATTTATAAGCTCGTCATAAATTTTAGCAAATTCACCGTACGCCATATGTCTCCCCCATAAAAATCTTTTTCATATAAGGGACCTTCAAAAAACAACTAATCATATTCCAGTCTCTTTTTCATTATGCTTCATCACCACAACCCTTGCACAGACTCACTATGTGCAGGTTGTGAGTCTTCGCATAACACAAAATACCCTCAGAATATTCAACTTATTATTTTCTTTCAAATCCCTAATTTAATTTCAAAATTCATTTCTATTATATACAATTCTAAAAACTAGTTTAAAGGTAAATTTCACTTTAGTCAATGGCTTATTTCCTGCCTAATATCTCTTCATTTGTTGGAATCTTAAGTTCTTTTTTTCTTCTTGTCATTATTCCTCCAATTCTTCCTGTTTCTTCGGATGTTAATCCACCCCATCCTTCTTTATCTACTTTATCACTTAAACCTAATTCATCTGCTATTTCATATTTAAGTTTTTCCCTAGACATTTCAATTTGAGATAATTCCTTATTAGATTTTATTTTAGATTTTATTATTTTTTTTAATGGTGTTTTGCTCATTTTTTTTAAATACCCCCTATCAAAAAGTAATAATTATATTTTCTCCAAAAATTTATATATTATACAAAAATAATTTACTTGCTCATATAACTATTATTTATTTTTGGTATATACTATTATTAGACTATTGAAATTTTTCTAAATTTTCACTCTAGTAATTATATTGATTATTTGCTATATTGGTATTTAGATAAAATTAAATATTAAGGGGGATTTACAATGTTTAACGTTGCAATTGTTGGGGCTACAGGAAATGTAGGTAGAAAGTTTTTAGAAATATTAGCTGAAAGAGATTTTCCTATTAAGAATTTATATCTTTTTGCATCTAAAAGGTCCGCTGGCCTTAAGCTATATTTTAAAGACAAAGAGGTAATAGTTGAAGAAACTTGCCCTGAAAACATTAATAATAAAAAAATAGATTTTGCACTATTTTCAGCAGGTGGTGATGTTAGTTTAGAATATGCTCCAAAGTTTGCTTCATTGGGAGCAACTGTAATAGATAATTCTAGTGCTTGGAGAATGAACAAGGAAGTTCCTTTAGTTGTTCCTGAAGTTAATCCAGAAGATTTAAAATGGCATAAAGGAATTATTGCTAATCCAAACTGTTCAACTATACAAGCTATGGTACCTTTAAAAGTACTACTAGATAACTTTGGTATTAAAAGAATTGTATATTCAACATATCAAGCGGTATCTGGTGCTGGTGTTGCCGCAATATCAGATTTAGAAAATGGAATACAGGGTGTTGCCCCTAAAATTTTCCCTTATCCAATTGTTGGTAACTGCATTCCTCAAATTGATGTTTTTCTTGAAAATGGATATACAAAGGAAGAAATAAAAATGATTGAAGAAACAAAAAAAATACTTCACAATGAAAATTTAAAAATAACTGCAACAACAGTAAGAGTTCCAGTTTTAAATAGCCATAGTGAAAGCATAAATATAGAATTAGAAAAGAATTTTGACTTAAAAGACGTAGTTAATTATTTTTCAAAAGCAAAAGGCTTAACTGTGTATGACGATCCTAAAGAACTAAAATATCCAACACCACTTGAAATGGCAGGGAAAGATGATGTTTATGTTGGAAGAATTAGACGTGACTTCAGTGTAGATAGTGGTTTAAATATTTGGGTGGTAGCTGATAACATAAGAAAAGGTGCTGCTTTAAATGCAGTTCAAATTGCTGAATTATTAATTAAGTCTAATTAATATAACTAAAATATAAGGAGGATTTAAAATGTCAATTTTTAAAGGTTCTGGCGTAGCTATTATTACTCCCTTTACAGATAAAGGAGTAAATTATCCTAAACTTAAAGAATTAATTGAATGGCATATATCAGAAGGTACTGATGCTATCGTAGTATGTGGTACAACTGGTGAAGCTACAACTATGACTGAGGAAGAAAAAAGAATAACTATAAAATTCACAGTAGATACAGTAAATAAACGAATACCCGTTATTGCAGGTACAGGAAGCAATAATACCCAGCATTCTATTGAAATGAGTAAATATGCGCAAAGTGTAGGTGTTGATGCTTTACTTGTAATTACACCTTACTATAATAAAACTTCTAACTTAGGCTTAATTAAACATTTCAAAGCTATTAATGATGAAGTTAAGACACCTATAATTCTTTATAATGCTCCAGGTAGAACTGGAATGAATATTACACCTATACAACTTAAAGAATTATCAAATCTTAATAATATTGTTGCTATAAAAGAAGCTAGTGGAAATATTAGTCAAGCAATTAAAATGAAAGCACTATGTGGTGATAAAATAGATATTTATTCTGGAGATGATGATCTAATAGTTCCTATAATGTCCATTGGAGGAATAGGTGTTATTTCCGTAGTGGCTAATATCATGCCAAAAGCTATTCATAAGCTATGTAAAAATTATTTAGATGGTAATGTTAAAGAAGCATTAAATATTCAATTAGAAGCGCTTGAGGCTATAAATACACTATTTATAGAAGTTAATCCTATTCCCGTTAAGGTAGCTCTTAATTTAATGGGAAAAGATGTTGGTCCTTTAAGACTTCCTTTATGTGAAATGGAAGATGTTAATCTTGCTAAACTAATAAAGGTACTAAAGACTTATAAATTAATTTAATAGGAGGCTTATTTATATGATAAAAGTTATTTTAAATGGTTGCTCTGGAAAAATGGGTAAAGTAATAACAGAAGTTTCTTCTCAATTTCCAAGCCTTGAAATAATAGGCGGAATTGATAAATATCCTATAGAATGTTCATATCCCATATTTAAAACTTGTGATGATTTAACATTAGAATATGATGTGTTGTTAGATTTTTCTAGATCTGAGGCGTTAAATGATTTATTAATATTAACAGAAAAAACTAAAAAACCAATAGTTCTATGTTCTACTGGTTATACAGAAGAAAATTTAAAGCTAATTGATGAAAAAAGCAAATATCTTCCTATATTTAGATCCGCTAATATGTCTCTTGGAATAAATTTGATTAATTCTTTACTAAAAAAAATAACGCCTCTTCTTTATGGTAATTATGATATAGAAATAGTAGAAAAACATCATAATCAAAAAGTTGATTCCCCAAGTGGTACTGCTCTATTTCTTGCAGATACAATTAAAAACTCTCTACCGGTAGAAACTAACTTTGTTCACGGGAGAGATGGTCAAAAGAAAAGAGAGAAAACTGAAATTGGTATTCACGCAGTTAGAGGAGGTTCTATAGTTGGTGACCACGAAATAATATTTGCTGGTACCGGAGAAGTTATTGAACTTACTCATAAAGCTATTTCTAGAGAGGTTTTTGCAGTAGGTGCATTAAAGGCCTGTGATTATATGGGCACTATTTCAGAACCTGGACTTTATACAATGGATAATATAATAGATTTATAAATAAAAGCGCCTTGGCGCTTTTTTTCTTGCCCATTAATTACTACCTATATTAAAAGAAATTTTAGAGATACTATAAGTATAAGTTTAATATAAAAAAATTTATTAAACTAATTTAATTTTTAGGAGGATTTATTATGGCAAAAGATAGTCAACCAGATAATAAAGAAGCTAGAATGAGAAAATGTAATTATCAAACTCCAATAACACAAGAAAATCAAAACCAAAATAAGAATGCTAAAAAACATTCTATTAAAAAAGAAGGATTTCAAAGCGCACATATAAACTGATTATAAATTTTATATGGGATTACACTCCATATGAAATTTAGAATAATTTATCCAGTACATATAAAAACAGACCAATATATCATGTATATTGGTCTGTTTTTTAAAATTCTTTTATATTATTAAATAGAAAAAGGCTGTTGTTAAAATCATTTTAACAACAGCCTTTTTTAAAATATAAATACTATCCTCTGTAAGCATTCTTAAAGTCAACTTTTCCTAGTGGTGAAATAAGTAAATCTTTAATATCTTCTTTAATAGCTCTTACCTTAGTGTAATAGTATAATGGAATAACTGGCATTTCATCCATTAATATATCTTCGGCATTTCTTAAAGCTTCATATTTCTTAGCTTCATCTGGAGTAGTCTTAGCTTCTTCAATTAAAGCATCGTATTTAGCATTACTATAACCAGCTTCATTATTTCCGCCATTAGTTATCCACATATCTAAGAATGTGATTGGATCTACATAATCTCCACTCCAACCATGTCTTCCTATCATATATTTACCATCTTTTCTTACTTGTTGATATACTTTAAACTCTTGTGAAGAAATTTCAGTTTCAACACCAATTTCTTTCCACACTGATTGTAAGTATTGAGCAACTGCACTATGCACACCCTCTGAATTTATTGACAAGTTGAATTTTGGTAAACCTTGACCATTTGGATATCCAGCTTCTGCTAATAATTTCTTAGCTTCTTCTATATTTCCAGTTGGTTCAATATATTTTTTACTTTCAGCAAAATCTTTACCATCTGGAGTTGGCGCTCCTGGAGGTGTAAATCCTACTGCTGGGACTTGTTGTCCTTTAGTTACATTCTCAACTAAAGCTGTTCTATCAATTGCCACTGAAAGTGCTTGCCTAAACTTCTTATTTCCTAAAGCTTTTACAGCTTCTGGATTTAATGCATCACTGTTGTTTCCAACGTTTAGACACATAAAGTAAGTACCAAACTCTTTAAATACTGCAGCATCTTTATCCTTTAAAGCATTTTCTACTTCTGCAGGTGGAACTTCATTAATCATATCAAATGTTCCTGCTTTAAACTCAGCATAAGAAGTAGTATTTTCTGTAACCATTCTTATATCAATTTTATCTAACTTAACGTTAGCTGCATCCCAGTAATTTTCATTCTTTACTAAAACTATAGCATCTTTCATTCTAAAATCTGTCATTTTGAAAGGTCCATTTGAAATATAACTTTCTGGCTTAGTTGCCCAAGCATCTCCATTAGCTTCAATTATATCTTTTCTTACTGGCATATATGTTGCAAATGCAGTAAGTTGAGTAAAGTATGAAGTCGGAGCAACAAGTTCAACTTCTAAAGTATAGTCATCAACAACCTTAATTCCTACTTGTTCTGCTGTTCCTTTATTAGTATTATACTCTTCTCCACCTTTAATATAGTACAGTTGGTAAGCATAATCTGCTGCTGTCTTTGAATCTAACGCCCTAAGCCATGCATATTTAAAATCATTTGCAGTAACATCTTTTCCATCTGACCATTTAGAATTTTTTCTTAAATGGAATGTATATTTTAATCCATCTGGAGATACATCCCAAGTTTCAGCTACCCCAGGTGCTGCTTTTGAATCCTTATCCATTCTTGTAAGACCGTCAAATGCATTTAATATTATATTTCCTGCATCACTTGCAGTGTTTAATTGTGGATCTAAAGTTTTAGGATCTGCCCCTAAGTTATAGATAACTTGTTGTTTACTCGCTGAACTATCTTTTCCGCCACATCCGGCAAGAACTGATGTTCCAAGTACAAGACTTAGTGCTAAAGCACATAGTTTTTTCATTTTACTTGATTTCATATTTATAGCCTCCCTTTTAAATATTTCTATAATAATTGCACATGCAAATTACTAACTTTTTACTTATTGCTATTTTAAACATCTTTAACTGTATTATTCAAATAGATGACATGCTACAAAATGCCCTGGTTCTACTTCTTTTAACTCAGGGTCAACCATATCACATATCGGCTTAACATATTGACATCTCCCTTTAAATCTACACCCCGGTGGTGGATCTATAGGTGATGGAATATCGCCTTCTAGGATTATTCTCTTACTTGATTTTGACGCTCTAGGATCCGGCACTGGTACTGCTGATAAAAGTGCTTGTGTATAAGGATGCTTTGGCTTTGAATAAACATCATTACTTGGGCCCTTTTCAACCATTCTTCCAAGATACATAACACCTATATGAGTTGATATATGTTTTACCATTGATAAATCATGAGCTATAAATAAATAAGTTAATCCAAATTCTTCTTGAATTTCTTCAAGCATATTAATAACTTGAGCTTGGATTGACACATCTAATGCCGAAATAGGTTCATCACAAACTATAAAGTCTGGTTCAACAGCTAATGCTCTTGCTATTCCTATTCTTTGTCTTTGCCCTCCTGAGAATTCATGAGCATATCTATTTATATGATCTCCATTTAATCCAACTTTATCTAATAGATATCTTATTCTTTTATTTCGCTCTTCGCCTTGTAATATTTTATGAATATCTATAGCTTCACCAATAATATCTCCAACTGTCATTCTTGGATTTAGTGATGCATATGGATCCTGAAATATCATTTGCATATTTTTTCGGAGTGGCACCATTTGTTTTTCACTAAAATTAGTTATATCTTCTCCATTAAAAATTATTTGTCCAGCAGTAGAATTATATAGCTTTAATACAGTTCTTCCCGTTGTAGTTTTACCACAACCAGATTCACCAACTAAACCTAAAGTTTCTCCTCTTTTAATAGTAAAAGAAACATTATCTACAGCCTTTACATAACTTTTCTTTGAAAATATACCTTTATTCACAGGGAAGTATTTACTCAAATTATTAACTTCAATAATTACATCATTTTTCTTTTTCACTATTATTCCCTCCCTATTGGCGATTCAACTTTTGGTGCATTCTCATGACATAGCCAGCACGCAACTTTATGCCCCTCTCCAACAACAAACAGTGGAGGTTGCTTTTCTAAGCATATTTTCATTGAGTAATCGCATCTAGCCGTAAATGGACATCCAACTGGTGGATTTAATAAATCTGGCGGTTGCCCTTCTATAGGTTTAAGTTTTTCCTTAACATCACTCTTTGGATTAGGTATACTATTTAATAATCCCCATGTATAAGGATGACGTCCTCTATAAAAAATATCTTCATCGCTACCAGCTTCTACAACTATTCCACCATACATAACATTTATTTTTGTACAAAGATCTGCAACAACTCCTAAATCATGAGTTATTAATATTATAGAAGTATTTAATTTATCTTTTAAATCCTTCATTAAATCTAATATCTGCGCTTGAATTGTTACATCAAGTGCTGTTGTTGGTTCATCTGCTATAATAAGTTTTGGTTCACAAACCAAGCTCATAGCTATCATAACTCTTTGTCTCATACCACCTGAGAATTCGTGGGGATATTGCTTCATTCTTTTTTCAGCACTTGGCATCCCAACTAGTTCTAGCATTTTACAAGCAACTTCCCTAGCTTCTTTTCTACTTAACTTTCTATGTTTAATAAGTGGCTCAATTAATTGATCCCCAACTGTAAATACAGGGTTTAAAGAAGTCATAGGATCTTGGAATATCATTCCAATATCATTTCCTCTAATTCCTTCCATAACATTTTCATCAGCTTTAGAAATATCTTTTCCATCGAAAATTATTTCTCCACCTGCAATTTTACCGTTATCTGATAATAATCTCATAATTGACATCATTGTTACTGATTTTCCACAACCTGATTCTCCAACTATTCCTATAGCCTCTCCTCTATCTAAATTAAAAGAGACTCCTCTTACTGCGTGTACCTCTCCAATATGTGTTGTAAAGGAGGTCCTCAGATCTTTTACTTCTAATAATCTACTCATTTCTGCTCCTCCTACCTCTTATTTTTAGGGTCAAGTGCTTCTGTTAATCCATCACCCAATAAGTTAAATCCTAAAATAATAATACATATTACTGCGGATGGGAATAATAATTGATATGGATATACATAAATTGATTGCATAGCTTCATTAGCCAATGTTCCAAGTGATGCAAGTGGCGGGTTTAACCCAAGACCTATGAAACTTAAGAAAGCCTCTGTAAAAATAGCTTGAGGTATTAAAAGAGTCATAGTTACTATTATTGATCCTAAGCAATTTGGAATTAAATGCTTAAATAATATTCTAAGTTTTGATGCTCCAAGCGATCTTGCAGCTAATACAAATTCTTGCTCTTTTAACTGAAGAACTTCTCCTCTTACTATTCTAGCCATACCAATCCAATATGAAATGGCAAGTGCCATTATAATTGGACCAAGTCCTCCGGTAGCTTTATCCGGATCATATAACATAGCCATTATGATTACTACATATATTATAGTTGGTATTGAATATAGAATATCAATTATTCTCATCATGATGTTATCAACTTTTCCACCAAAGAAACCTGCTATACCACCATAAACTACTCCAATAACTAAATTTATAATTGCTGCTGCAAACCCTATAATTAATGAGTATCTTGCACCATACATAACTCTAACAAGTAAATCTCTACCTAATGCATCTGTTCCAAACATATGCGCTCCACTAGGTTTTTGATTTACTATGGATAAATCTGTTTGATCAAATTTAAACATACCTAATCCTTTAACTCTCCACAAATCTGGAACTACTAGTGCTAATATTATAATAATAATAAGTACTATTAATGATATTAATGCAACCTTATTACTTTTCAATCTCCTCCAAGCATCACTCCAATATCCAACACTTGGTCTTACTATTGCAGGAACTTTCTTTTCTTCAGCTGTTAGAGGAGTAAATAAACTCTTGTCAAAATCCATTGCTTCTTTCATATCCATACCCCCTTTAACCTTCTGTATTTTCTAGTTTTATTCTTGGATCTATTACTACATATAAAATATCAACTACTAAATTACATATAATAATAAATGTACAATAAAATACAACTAAACCTAATACTGTTGAATAATCTCTATTTGTTACTGACGAAACAAATTCATTACCAAGTCCAGGTATTCCAAATACCTTCTCGACTATAAAGCTTCCTGTTAATACACCCGCTATTAGCGGTCCTAAATATGTAACTATTGGTATTAATGAATTTCTTAATGCATGTTTAAATACAACTGTTTTTTTGCTCAATCCCTTAGCCTTGGCTGTTCTAATATAATCAGCCTTTAAAACATCTAACATTCTACTTCTAGTTAATCTTGTTATGAATGCTAATGAGCTTCCTGACAGCGCAATAACCGGCATTATATAATTTTTCCAGCTGGATAATCCAGTTGCTGGTAACAATCTTAATTCAACTGTAAATATATAAATTAATGTTGCTCCTATAACGAAGCTTGGTATTGTTACTCCTAGTGTTGCAATAAGCATACACAATTTATCTTGCCATTTTCCGATCTTAAGTGCTGATATTATACCAAGTAACACTCCAAGAACTACTGAAAACATAATTGCAGCTCCACCAACCTTAGCCGATGCTGGTAATGATGTTTTTATAGTATCAACTACTTCTCTACCTTTAAAAATCATTGAAACACCAAGGTCTCCCTTTAATAAATTTTTCATATACATTCCATATTGTTGTCCCAAAGATTTATCTAATCCATATTTTTCTTCAAGATTCGCTTTAATTTCTGGTGTCATCTTTTCTCCAGTGAAAGGACCACCTGGCATAGCACGCATCAAAAAAAATGTTAAGGTAACAACTACCCAGATTGTTAAAATACTTGTAAAAATCCTTTTACCTATATACTTCACCATTTGTTTTAACCCCCATTCATGATTCTACATTTTCTGCAAATATAGATATTAATAATTATATTATATTTTAAATTTTTGTCAATGCACTTTAGTAATTTTATATTTGTTATATTATTAAAGCATCAATATTAACCCCTATTATTTTTCAATATGATAATTTCATCTAAATCTATTAGAAACGTTTACATTGACTATTTATCTAGGTTTATGAAAGCTATTAACATGTTTAATTCATTTTTCTTATTATTGTAAATTTAACAAATCAATTTTTATAATTTCTTTTATAAATCCACACTATACGGACATATATATTATTTGTCCGTATTTTACTTCATTATTTATTAAAATTCTACATATAATTATTACATTTTTCTTGTTACTATCGTTTATATATACTATTTATTTGTATCTTTATTTAATTTTATTCATAAACCATTATTTTTTTAAAATTAAGCATTTTTTAAATTAACAAGTCACGATGTTATATATATTTTATACTAGATTACGAGCTTCGCCTGTTATTCTTTTGAATATTCCTTATTAAAAAGCAACTTAAAAAGAAGGGATGAATTTCTTCATCCCTTCTTATCTATATTCATTTATTTATTAAACTGCGCCTTCTTCAGGCATAATAATATCAACTTCATCTTCCTTGCCCACTTTCTCCATTTTAGAAATAGATACTTCATAAGCAATCTTCTTTATAACATCTTCTTCTGTAACTTTTTTTTGGTATTCTCTACTTTGTAGTCTTCCCCATACTCTAATATTATCACCAACTTCAAGATTTTGACAAAATCTTGAATTTCTTCCCCAAGCAATAGTTGGTATATAATCTGATTTATTGTACGCCCTATTAACCGCTAATAAAACATCTGCTATTTCTCTACCAAATGGAGTTGTCCTATATACAGGTTCTTTACATATATATCCATCTAAGAATATTTCATTCGGATTTTTACTTCTTTCTATACAAGGTTCAATGTTTCTCGCAAATACAGTTAATATTAGCTTGTTTGATCCATCTACAAATTTATTATAAGATCTTAATTGTCCTTCTACTATGATATCGTTGCCAATATTTAAATCTAAATTAGCAATTAATCTTTCTGATACAGTTATGTTTAAAACATCTACTGAATCACTTAATCTTGTAACCTCAATTGAAAATGTATAAAACCCTTCCCCATACATTTCATGACTAAAATCTAAGCCTGATATTACTGTTCCCTCTAAATATATTTTATTATTTAACATCAAATTGTCCATCATAATCCCCTCTCCCTTAGTAATTAATTTTATTTTTATATCTGTTTATAATCTTACAATTATATATTTCCATTATAATACATTATAAGTTCCTTTTTCAATATATTTCTAATATTTATTTTTTTCTTTGCTCACCCGTCTCATCAATGTAATAATTTTCATTGTATATCAAATCTCCTACAGGTATAAAGTTATAACCATCTGCTTGAAGCTTATTAATTATTCTATCAAGATTATCAGGTGTATACTTTGCATTATTATGAAAAAGTAAAATTGATCCTGGTTTAACTTTCTTCATTACTCTTTGATACTCCACTTCGCTTCCTAATTGTTTCCAATCAACAGAGTCTGCATCCCACTGAATACACTTATACCCCAGTGTTGTAACTGTATTAAATGACTGTTCATTGTACTCTCCACTTGGAAATCTAAACAACTTTGGTTTTATTCCTATTGTTTCTTCTATAATTTTATCTGTCTTATCTAGTTCTTCTTTAATTCTATCCTTTCCTATTTTAGTGAAAATAGGATGTATATAACTATGACTTGCTATCTCATGTCCCTCCTTGTATATTTTTAATAATTTTTCCTTATTTTCAGGTGTATAATTTACCCATCCTCCCATAATAAAAAATGTACCTTTTACATTATATTTATCTAATACTTCTAATATGCTGTAAAGATAATCGGTTTCCGCCCAATTTATGTCAATTGTTAAAGAAATCGATTTATCTTCCCTCTCAACTCTAAATATAGGTTGCTCCTCAGTGATATTTAGAAATACTTCAGTGCTGCTATTCTTCATCATTAACGAAGAAATCATAACTCCGCATATTAATGCTAATGATATAAATATTTTATTTTTTCTTTTCATATATTCAACCTTTTTTACATTGATTATAATCATTAATATTCTTTTTATATAATATTAATGACTATAATATTCCACTTTGTAAATTTTATGATATAATTAAATAGATACTTTCGAATATGGAGGTTTATTATGTACGAAAACTCAATTGAGCTTGCAGAAAATAAGTTACTTGTTTTATATGTTATTAAAGCATTAAAACATCCAATCTCTAATACTCAACTAACTGAAATAATATTAGAGAATAATTTCATAAATTACTTTACACTTCAACAATATGTTAGTGAACTTGTTTTATCTGACTTTTTGAAATACCAAGTAATGAATGAGAAAAACCTTTTAACACTAACCGAAAAAGGTGATAGTGTTCTCTCTTTCTTTAATGGAAGAATTTCATCAATAAAAAAGAAAGTAATCGATGACTACCTTCTTTCAACTATTGATTCAATAAAAAGAGAACTTACTATTCACAGTGATTACACTATAGTTAAGGATGACACCTTCATAGTTGATCTTAAAGCTCTAGAAGATGAAAATCTTCTTATGGAGATTAAAGTATCGGTTCCCTCTAAAAAGCAAGCAGCTTCTTTATGCAGCAGGTGGAAAGAGAACCCTACAGACCTTTATACTAAAATCATAAATTCATTGTTTAACGATGAAATTTAACATAGTGCCATAGCATTAGGTTCAACACCTACCGCTATGGCTTTTGTTAATTTGTTATCTAAATTTAAAACTATTACTTTACTTCTTAAATAGTCTCCTATAAGTAAATTGTTTCCATATTTCAAAATCCCTTTTGGCATTCCACCTACAATTATATTATCAATTTCCATACCTAAACTAACATCTACAACGCTTATGCTTCCATCATTAAAATTAGAAATATATAAAAGCTTACCATCATCCCATATATCCATAGGTGATTTTCCAACCTTTATTCTTTTTAAAGATTTAAAATCTTCTAATGAAAATACTTCTATATATCCACATTTAATATCTCCAATATAGCTTTCACAAACGTAAAACTTATTCTCATCTTTTGAAATTCTTATTTGTGTTGGATATTCTAAAGTTTTTATATTAGCAATTTCTTTATTAATATTAGCATCTATTATACTTACATTATTGCCTTGAAGATTAGATACCAATATCAATCCCTTACTTTTTGCTAATTCTATATTATGCGGCCATAATCCAGTTGGCAATTTAAATACTATTTTTTTTTCAATTAAATCATAGACAATAATTGCATTAGCGTCTCCACAAGCTATATATAATCTATTATGATAATATACTAAGTCATTAGGATATGGTCCAATATAAAAGTTATCTATTTCAATTAATGTTTCTTTTTCTATTATAGATATACTATTATTATAATTATTAGCTGTGTACATTAGATTCTCATTTAAACATATCCCTTGCGGGCCTATTGGCTTTTCACCTATTTTCAGCACCAAATTTTCTACAGAAAAATCTTTAATATTAATTTTAGAAATGGAATCTGATCCTGTATTACAAACAAATAAAGATTTCATTTTTGCACCTCCGTAGGATAAAACCTATATATTCTTTAATATATTCAAATATCGATAAAATGTGACTTACTATTCATTTTGATTTTTTCTAATAAGGGAATAAATAATTATTTTTTTAAAGATCCTTAATCAGCCTTTAAATATTTTCATTTTAACTATATAATATTTTTATCTAGTTTATTTAAGTCACTTGAAAAAATAACTAAATTAGGGACATAACATTTGAATGTTCATTATACAAGGAGGAATATAAATTTGTTTATATTTAAAACTAAAGGAGTTTGTTCAACTGAAATACGCTTGGATGTAGAAGCTAACAAAATTAAATCTGTAGAATTCATTGGAGGATGTGCCGGTAACGCGCTTGGAATAGGCAGCCTTGTAACAGGCATGGAAATAGACCAAGCTATTAATAAATTAAAAGGAATAAAATGTGGATATAAAGACACTTCCTGCCCTGATCAACTAGCAAAAGCCTTAGAAGAATTCAATCATAGTTATAATTAAAATATATAAAAAGAAATCTCAGCTTATTTAAAGCTGAGATTCCTTTTTATAATTTTTTTATTATTGTTCTCATTCCACCTACCATATAAAGAGATCCACACGCAACAATAATATCATCTTCTTTTGCTATTTCTAACGCTTTATTTAAAGCATATTCATATTTTTCAAAGGCAATACAATTCTCATTATATTTTAAAACCTCATTTTTTAAATCTTCTGCAAGTTCTGCTCTTATGGAATTTGGAGTTACAGCATAAACTTCCTTTGCCATAGGTGTTATAACTTTGATCATTTCCTCTACATCTTTATCAGCTAAAATGCCTAATATTAAATATATATTTTTATATTTAAAGTATTTTTCTATATTTTGTTTAAGTGTTGTTATCCCTTGAATATTATGAGCTCCATCTAGAACAACTAATGGAGATTTTTTCATAACTTCTAAACGCCCATTCCAACACACATCTTCTAAACTTTTTTCCAATATTTCCTTGGAAATTTTTACCTTTTTATTTTTTTCTAAAAGTTCTATTGCTTTTATGGCTAATGATAAATTTAATATTTGATGTTCTCCAAGTAATGGTAATTTTATATTATATTCAGCCTTTATTCCTTTAATCTTTACCTTTTGATAAGGTTTTTCTTCTTGTAATATTTCTATTAATTCACTATCTATTTCATTTATTATATGCAAAGGAGCATTTAATTCCTTACATTTACTTTTTATAACTTTTAACACTTCTTCTTCTTGTGGAAATATTACAACCGGTACACATTCTTTAATTATTCCAGATTTTTCTCTAGAAATTTTAGTTAAAGTATTTCCTAAAATATTTGTATGATCATAGCTTATAGATGTAATAATTGATATTATTGGTGTTATTACATTAGTTGAATCTAATCTTCCACCAAGTCCGACTTCTATTACTCCAAAATCAATATTTTCTTTATAAAAATATAAAAACATCAGACAAGTTATTATTTCAAATTCTGTTGGATGATTATATCCTTCTTCAATAACTTTATCTACAGCTATTTTTAACTCATCCATTAAATTAGCTAACTTTTCTTTTGGAATATTAACTCTATTTATTTGTATTCTTTCTTCAAACTCTTCAAGAAATGGTGACGTGTACATTCCAACTTTATATCCATTTCCCATTAGTATTTTGCTAATCATGGCAGTTGTTGATCCCTTACCATTAGTTCCTGCAATATGTATTAGTTTAATCTTATTTTGAGGATTACCTAATAACTCTAATAATCTAAAAGTTCTTTTAAGTCCATAGTTTGAACCAAAGTTACCTACCTCTGTTATATATTTCATTGCATCTTCATATTTCATTACTTTTACCTCATTAAATCTTTCTACTAAATTTAGTTATTTTTTCAAACTTTCTATATTTCTAATTTACTTACTATAATAATATAAATTGCAAAATAATAAAAGTCATAATAAATTTCTATTATTATATATGTATTTATTTTTTTTATTTTTTCATTTATAATTAAAGAGTTGAAAGAAGATAACAAATTATATTACTAGGAGAAATTGAATGAACAATTTAAATACCATACTTGATTTACAGCTTAACACTGTTAGTTTGTTTTGTATCGATGAAGAAAAACTAATAGCTTTAAAATCGGAAGATTATTATACTCAAAGCAATTTGTATTTTTGGCTTATAAATAAATCTTATAAATTAGAAAAAGAAAATAAAACTGATGAATTGGCCTATTGTCACTATTTAATATCTTATTATATTTTTATTATACTAACTCCTTTATGTTATGAAGAGTTAGCCTTTACTCATAGCTTTACAGCCACTAATCTAAGCTCAGATATTAAATACAAAGAATGGCTTCTTGTGTTTGGAACATTACCAAATAATTTTATGAAGGTTTATGATATATTAAAACTTGCAGAAGAAGTTCTTAAAATTAATTCAGAAAGCATTATAGCTAATACCATAATTGAAATGTATTAGCACTCCGAAGGAAAGAGTTGTTATTAAAAATTAACAACAACTCTTTTTTTAGATTTCAATAAAATTTATATGTTTTTATCCTGCCATTCTTCTCTAAATATGGCCATCCTTATTTCATCATGATATTTTCCATTTCTAAATATTTCTTTTTTAAATGTTCCTTCTTCTTTAAATCCAACTTTTTTATAACATGCTTTTGCTCTTTCATTAAATCCAAATACAGATAGTTTCACTTTTTCCATGTTTAATTCCTCAAATATAAACTTTATAAGTATATTTAACGCATCTGTACCATACCCCTTACTCCAATAATCCTTATCACCAATCATAATTCCTATAGTACAATTTTTATTTTTAATGTTTGCTTCATTAATGCTACACCCACCAATATATTTTCCATCTTTTAAATCACAAACAGCAAAATCATAAGTAAAATCCGCTCCTGCTTTTCTACTTTTCACCCATGCTTCCTCTTCCCATTTAGTCATTGGAAAAGGTACCCCTAGACACAAGAATTTTTTAATTTCTTCATCATTTATAAAATTAGTAGCAATTTCTATATCCTCTTCTTTATATGCCCTAAGTTCTACTAGCTTTCCTTTATACATTTTTTCTCCCCCTTTTTCAATATATATAAGCTGAAATAAAATAATAAATCAAAAATTCTTACTAGTTATTTTTTTAAGATCCTATATATAATCTATAGATTTTTATTACTGTAAATTATACCCTATATATATTATTATGTAAATAAGTCATTTCACAAAAAATAATCCAATGTGTACTTCCACTTTACATTGTTTTTTAACATACTAAAAACAACTAAGGCCCTAAATACTTATATAAATAAGTATTTAGAGCCTTAGCTGCCTTTTATCTGACACTTAATTTTATATCAAACATATTCTAAAAACAATTACCTGTATGAATGGATTGCTTTTTTTATATGCTTTAAATGATAGATTTTCATTTAATAGTATTTCGTATAAACATAAATAATATTTGTTGTATAGCATTCAGCTTATTTCGAAATTTTCTCTAGTTTTAAGTTATTTTAGTAAATGTTGTTGTATAGCATTCACAGGTTCCACCTAAATCTAATGATTTACTTTAAAGAGTTTATTCTTTCAAGTGTCGCATCAAGCATTTCTTGATACTTAGTTCTCTTTTCTTCTTCTCCTGCAACTACTGACGCTGGAGCTTTTGCTAAAAATCCTTGATTTGAAAGTTTTTTATTAATTCTTTCAATCTCACCTTCTAGCTTTTTCTTTTCTTTGTCTAGTCTATCCATTTCCTTTTCCTTATCAACTAAATCAAAAAGTGGAATAAATAATTCTCCACCCTTAATAGCTAGTGATACTGAATTTTCAGGAACTAAAGATTTATCTATAATTAATAAAACTTCAGATGCTGATCCTAACTTTTCTATATAGCTACTACCCGCCTTAAAAGCATCCTTAGCCTCTTCATTTACAAAAGCTATCACTTTAGCCTTTCTTGAAGGAGGAACGTTCATTTCAGCTCTTACGTTTCTTAATCCCTTTATTGCTTCGATAATGTATTCCATATCTTTTTCTGCTTTTTCGGCCTTCATATCTTCGTTATATTCTGGCCACGCAGAAATTGTTATTGTTTCACCATCTGTTAAAGTAGTGTATATTTCTTCTGTGATAAAAGGCATTGCTGGGTGTAATAATTTTAATCCTGTAATTAATACTGTGTTTAATACATTATAAACTATTCCCTTTTGCTTTTCATCATCTCCATATAATATTGGCTTAACAAGTTCTATATACCAATCACAGAATTCAGTCCACATAAAGTCATAAACTTTTTGCATAGCAATTCCAAGTTCATACTTATCTAGATTTTCTGTAACTTCTTTAACTAATGTATTTACATGAGATAAAATCCACTTATCTGCTAAACTATAATCTGTAACATCTTTGTATTTTGCCATAACTTCTTTATCTAAGTTCATCATAACAAATCTTGATGCATTCCAGATTTTATTTGCAAAGTTTCTTGAAGCTTCAACTCTTTCTGGTAAATATCTTATATCATTTCCAGGTGAATTTCCTGTAACTAACATAAATCTTAAAGCATCTGCACCATAAGCTTCAATAACTTCTAGTGGATCTACTCCATTACCAAGAGATTTACTCATTTTTTTACCATCTGCAGCTCTTATTAAACCATGCATCAATACAGTATCAAATGGAGTTTCTCCCATATTGTGAAGTCCTGAGAATATCATTCTTGCAACCCAATGGAATATAATGTCATATCCAGTAATTAAAACATTAGTTGGGTAGAAGTATGATAAATCTTCTGTAGCATCTGGCCAACCTAAAGTTGAGAAAGGCCATAATGCTGATGAGAACCATGTATCTAACACATCATCCTCTTGCTTAAGATTTTTCGAAGAACATTTCGTGCACTTACATGGAGCTTCAGTAGCTACTATTATTTCACCGCAATCTAGGCAATACCATACAGGTATTCTATGGCCCCACCATAATTGTCTTGAAATACACCAGTCTTGAATATTTTCCATCCAGTTAAAGTATGTCTTTTCAAATCTTTCAGGTACAAATTTAGTTTTTTTATCTTTAACAACTTCTATAGCAGGTTTTGCAAGTGTTTCCATCTTAACATACCATTGCTTTGAAATCATTGGTTCAATACAAGTACCACATCTATCATGAGTACTTACATTATGAGTATGAGGTTTAATATTAACAAGCAATCCTAGCTCTTCTAAATCTTTAACAATTTGAGCTCTAGCTTCATATCTATCTAATCCTTGATATTTGCCACCTTGTTCGTTTATAGCACCTTTCTCATCCATAACCTTGATTTCTCTTAAGTTATGTCTCTTGCCAACTTCATAATCATTAGGATCATGAGCTGGAGTCATTTTAACTGCACCAGTTCCAAATTCTATATCAACATAGTTATCCCCCACTATAGGAATTTCTCTGTTAACTAGTGGTAATATAGCAGTTTTACCAATTAGATGCTTATATCTTTCATCATTTGGGTTAACAGCAATTCCGCTATCCCCCAACATTGTTTCTGGTCTAGTTGTAGCTATTTCTAAGAAACCTGATCCATCGCTTAATGGATAGTTAATGTGCCAAAAATGACCATCTTGTTCCTCATATACTATTTCAGCATCCGAAATTCCAGTTTGGCATTTTGGACACCAATTAGTTATTCTATTTCCTTTATAAATCAAACCTTCATTATAAAGTTTAACAAAAACTTGTCTAACTGCCTTATCAAGATTGTCATCCATTGTAAAAGCTTCTCTTGTAAAATCAGCAGAACATCCCATTTTTTTAAGTTGTTGCCTTATTGTTGCTCTATACTCATCTGACCATTCCCATACTCTTTCAAGAAATGCTTCTCTACCCATTTCTTTTTTAACTAAACCCTCTTTTAAAAGTTCGTTTTCCACCTTAACTTCAGTAGCAATACTTGCATGATCTTGACCTGGTAGCCATAGAGTGCAGTATCCTTGCATTCTTTTGAAACGTATAAGCATATCTTGAAGAGTATTATCAAGTGCATGACCCAAGTGAAGCTTACCTGTTATGTTTGGTGGTGGCATAACTATAGAATAAGGCTTCTTACTTTTATCTATTTCCGGCGAGAAATATTTTTTTTCTTCCCAATTTTTATAGATTCTTTCTTCGAATTCCTTAGGATCATAAGTTGTAGATATATTTTTCTTTTCTGACATATATATATATCCCTCCTTTATCTAGATTTAAAACAGTGTCTTTATGTAATTATTTATAGTAATTGCCTTTAAATTAGGGCGTTTTTTTAAAATAACTAATCAGATTCTTTAAGAGCCCTTAAACTACTAAACAAGTCATTAATCATATTTATGTTATTGATTAAAATTATTGAATACTATTATATTTTCATATAATCAACTTATAAATTTAAGTTTATTAATACGGTTGAAGGTCCATTATTAATTTCATTTTAAATTTTACTTTGTATTCTCTAACCTATATCTTCTAATAATAATTAGATTATTACCTTTTTTAATAGAATTTAGTCTTTTTGGGTACCAGTATTTTTAATATATAGTTTCAAATTGAAATTATGTATTAATTTATTTTTTATAAACTTAAAATAACTTGCGCAAGTT
The DNA here is from genome assembly GCF_017348895.1 of Clostridium gasigenes. Classification (NCBI taxonomy): domain Bacteria; kingdom Bacillati; phylum Bacillota; class Clostridia; order Eubacteriales; family Clostridiaceae; genus Clostridium; species Clostridium gasigenes. The sequence goes on along the minus strand of NZ_CP071376.1, from coordinate 3,024,789 downwards.
AGTCATATTTTTTGAGTATGACTTAAATTAAGACATAAAAATAGCCTTCATCACAAAAGGACGAAGACCGCGGTACCACCTTTTTTCCCTTAAATAAAAGATTTCAAATTTAATAGTTAATTACTCTACTAAAATATAAAATGAATTTTACTTTTAATGGGCTCTTATATAATAACGACTAAGAAAGCCGTCTTTACTTACTTAATTTCAGTAAAGAAACTCAAAAGCTACCTTCAGGATACTTTGTATAGAAGGCTTACAGCTAAAACCTTCCTCTCTAAATACTCTATATTCCTTACTCCTCTTTATCACTGCTTTATAAATATATAGTTTTGTAATAATATTTTATTCTATATAACTTAATTTGTCAATATTCCTGTTTTTTTTTTTAGAAATAATGCATATATAAATTATAATATTTTTCTTAAATATTATAATAATAAAAAACGTCGATTTTCATCGACGTTTTATTTTTTTAATATAGAAACAATAAATTTTCTCTACTACATTTAGAATTACTTGTTAAGCCATTCATAGGTTTTATCTGGATTTTTCCCCTGTGCATGTGACCCTATTTTTTCTCCATCAATTATTCCAAGGTCTGAATTATCATTAGGCTTTATTTTTCTCATTTCTGCATTTGATTTTGGTCTTTCTTTTAATCTACCTTTATTATTATCCATATTTAACACCTCACAATTTAGATTTTAAAATCTGTAGGATCGTAGGTTTTAGCTTTTGGTTCTCCAAAGCAAGCTTTTACACTTTCTACTTGTGGATTATGACTTACATTTTTATGTTGTTTTTTTGTTTTTATCATTTTATTACCCATTATTATCACCTCGGTATTATGTTGTACAAATATCATCTTTTTTATTTTATTAAATTTAAAACATAATAGTTTATTAATGGATTTTTTTGAAAGTGCTTTAAATATCAATATGTGAATCACCAAGAAGCCACAGCTTTCGAAGCTTCTTTGTGATAAAAAGGGGACATTGCTTAAAATTATTTTAAGCAATGTCCCCTTTTTGTTACTATTTAAAATTCTTCTATCCAATTCATTTTTTTCATAAATCCATTTACATACTCTTCACTCATATTTGGATTTATCGTTTCGGCGTGGGATATTGTAATTACCGACATTGCTATAGCATATTTAACTGTATCTCTTAAAGAATAGTTTTTCATATATCCATAGCCTATGCCTCCTACAAATGAATCTCCAGCTCCAGTAACATTTTTAACCTCCACTTTACCACATGCAATTTTCCCTTCTTCAGTTCCATTAGTAAAGTAAATCCCGTCTTCATCTAAACTTATAAATACATTTTTGACTCCAAGAGATAAAAAGTATTCTCCTGCTCTTCTAATATCATCTGTACTATTAATTTCAAACCCGCATAATACTTCCGTTTCTATTCTATTAGGTTTAATTGTATGAAAATATTTAACTAAGTGCTTTATTTTCCCTGCTTTAGTTGCAGATACTGGATCTAATATAAAATTAGTCTTATCTCTAAAATTAGTTAATAAATATTCCATTATTTCCGGATTATCAGAATCTAAAATAGTATATTCTGAATTTGAGATAATATCTGCTTTAGAGTCTATAAATGATTTATCCATTTTATCTAAACTTTCCATATCAACTATTGCAGACTCCATTTCTCCATGTTCATTTAAAATTGCCATGTAGGTTGGAGTAACCTCATTTTTTAAAATAAGCGAATGTTCCATATTATATCCAATAGCTTTTGAATTGGATATAATATTTCTTCCTTGATCGTCATCTCCTAAAATAGATATAAACTCTGTTCTAACATTAACTCTAGCTAAGTTTTCAGATATATTTCTACAAACTCCACCTAAAGAAATTTTAATATTTCCAGGAATAGAATCTTTTGAGCTATAATTTTTTTTACTAAATCCTATTATGTCTACTATAGAAACTCCTAATACTAATATGTACGGACTGTTATTAATCATACTATCTCTCCCGATTTTTATTTTTCTTTACTAAGTATTCTTAAGGCACCTAAAAAATAACGAGTCAAAGCATCATATATATTAACTAGTTATTTTTTTTAAGATGCTTAAAATAAATATCAACCCACTCTTCTAGTAAATTTATTTTAAATACCTAAAGAAAAAACCTAAATATATTATAGTAGAGGAATGCAAAAAAATAAAGCTAAATTTAATAATTATGTCGAATTCTTTTATTTTTATTAGTTTTTCACATTTTTATTAAGTTATTAATGAAACTTTGTACTATTCTAATTTAAAATTAAATATATATAATTGAATATAAAATAACACTACTGTCTATAATCTAAATGTATTTTATAAATTTTCTAAACATTTGGAGGTATAAATGAGTAACTTTAATGAAGGCAATAATTTTTATAACACAAAAGAATATTCTAAAGCTCTTACACATTATAAAAAAGCAATAGCTACTGGTGAAAATGAGGCCTGTTCTTGCTATAATTCTGGTGTATGCTTTATAAAACTTAAAGATTTTGATAATGCTATTGCAATGATAAAAAATGCTCTGTCTATTCAAAAAGAAAGTAAATACTTCTTTAACCTAGCTTATTGCTATGCTATGAAAGAAGATACTAATAAAGCCTTAATTTACTTTAACATGGCTTGGTCATTAGATTCCAAGGATGTAGATTGTGAAAAAGCAATTAATTTAATTATGTCTAAAAATAAAAAAACGTCATAACCTAGGTTATGACGTTTTTACTATTTATTTTACCATTCTCCAGCTACACTTTCTTTTATATGATCTTTATCAAAATCTTTATTATCAAAATAATCTCCCGCAAAATAGAAAGTAGGATCTACATTAATCCATTTACCTTCCTCTTCAATATAAACTTCATTCCACGCATGGGGTCCATAATTTTTACCATCAAACCCTTGGCCTGTAATTATTCTCACCTTTAGTCCTGCTTTCCTAGCCATAGCAACGTAAAGACAAGCGTAATCGAAACATATCCCCCTCTTTGTGTTAAAGGCTTCTATAGCTCCGCTATTACTTAAATTATCATTGCTTAAAGCTCTATTTGCTTTATCAAAATCATATTCTACATTTGATCCAATCCAAGCATATAGTCTTTTAGCTATTTCCCTATCTGTTTTAATATTTTTAACTAAATCAACTGCTTTTTTATCAATTTTATCTGTTGATTTTATCCCATCTTCCAAAGTAACTCCGTTATAATAGATTATTATATTTGCACCTGACTGTGAATACTCTTTATATTCTTCATTAGAAATTACAGGTCTATTAGTTGCCATTAGTTGTTGAACTGTATTATATCCCTTTATATTTGTAAAAATATTTATATTATTATTAATACCAACAGTATTATTAAAAGCACTAACTCCAATAAATAAAATTAATATAATAATTAATCCCTTAATAAACCCAAAAATAGTAGAGAATATTATTATTCTACCTTTTCCTTTAGATAAGAAAAGAGAATACGCTTTAATCAATGGACTAGATAACACAAGTAATATTTTATAAATTATAAATTGACCTAATAAAAACACTAATGTAAGTCCCACTATTTTTACTATATTACTATTTACATTTACTATATTTAAATAATTACTACTAATTTTTAATATACCAATATATAGTTTATCTAGACTCAACATCATAATTAAAAATGTTATAAAAACCGCAAAATAATATACTAACCTATCTAAGGCATATTTTGAGTTACGCCCTTCTAATGATTCTTTTACGCTTCCTCTAATTGCAATAAATAATAGTGCAAAACATAAAACATATGATAAATTACCCTTCATTAGCTTCTCCTTTAGTCATTTTAAAATATATTTGATATTTTAAAAAACACTATTTGTATATATTTTTTTGAAGATTTCTTATTTTAGTATAGTTCCTCTGAATTAACAACCTTTTTAACAACCTCTCCCACAATAGCATAATCATATCCCTTAGCTGTTAAAAACCTATAGATTTTTTGTGATAATTTATATTTATCATCTTCTCTTTTAGTTAATAAATTATATTTTTTAACTGCAAGGTCATAAGCTATTTCTTTTTGTGAATCCTCATTTAATTTAGAAACTTCTTTTTTAATTAATTCTTCACTAATACCTTTTTGTATAAGAGCATATTTTATTTTATTTTGCCCTTGATTTTTCATTTTATCTTTAACATACATTCTTACATAGTCTTCATCGTTTAGTAAATTATATTCTTTTAAAAACTCTATCGTTCTCTCAATTGAATTAATATCAAATTCTTTTAAAAGTAGTTTATCTCTTATTTCTTTTTCAGTTTTATAAGTTCTCTCAATTATTCTAAGGGCTGAACCCTTACATTTTAAAAAGCCTTCTTCTTCAGCGAGATTACCTAAAGCTTCACTATCTACCTGCATTTTAGCTACTAAACCTTGTTTATAAACAATCTCTGCACTTAAAGAAAATGCATATTCCTCATCAATATAAATATTAACTCTTTCTTTATTTCTCTTTTGAGCTTCTATTTTTGTTATTATACCCATAATTATTGCCACCTTAAGATGATTTTAATATATGAATTGTAGGATTTTTTAAAACCTCTTTGGAAACTTCATAAATTTTATTAGTATCTAAATTATTTAATCTCTCCATATCTTTTACAAATTCATGTATATCTTCTCCCTCTAAAGATTGGTGAAGTATATAGTTACATAATTCTGATGGATCTTCTAAAGTAGAAATCACTGCTGTTTTATGAACCTTTTTCATTAATGTTAAATCTCTATCTCCAATAGGTATACTTCTATTTTTTATGCCTTCTAAAGTTGCATCTATAGCTTGTAATGCGCCATCCACATCATCTTCTCCAACTGCTGTATAAATATATAAAGTTTTAACATTTTTAGTCATATCTAAGTTTGTATAAATATCATAGGCTAACCCCTTATTTTCTCTAACCTCTCTAAACAATAGCGAATTAGCACTTTCTCCAAGTCTATGATTTAATATCCTAAGAGGCAATTCATATTTTTTATCTAAGTCATAGAAAGTATATAGATACACTATTGTACTTTGCTCTATATTGGCTTTTTCTGTTGTTACTATTTTCTCTATATTCTTTTCTTCTATAATATCTCTTTTAATATCTTCTCCTTTTTTCCAAGGGCTAAACCACTTTAAAACTGTTTGTAAAGATTCTTCATGGTCAAAAGATGACACTATTGTTATTACTGCGTTATTTGGAACATAATATTTACTATAAAATTTTTCCAAATCACTTTTACTATAAGTCTTTACATTTCCTTCAAGACCTGCAACATCATATCTTAATGGACTATTTTCAAAAGCTTCTTCATTAATTCTCTTAAAACTTAAATCCTCAATATCATCCTTACTCGTCCTAATTTCAGCTAAAATAACTCCTCTTTCTTTTTCTACTTCATCTTCTATAAAGGCAGAGTTTATTATCATATCGCTTAAAATTTCTACTCCATTTTTAATTTCTTCTGTTAAACAGCTAATAGTGTAAACAGTGGCTGCATAATCAGTATATGCATTGTACTCTCCCCCTAAAAGCTCTAAATCATCATTAATTTTTTCATAACTTCTCTTTTTTGTTCCTTTAAATAACATATGTTCAATAAAATGTGCTATCCCTTTTTCTTCTTTATTTTCATATAAAGATCCTACACTAATACCAACATTTACTGACGCTATTTGAGTATCCTTTTTTATAGTTAATACTTCCAATCCATTATCTAAAAAATGTCTTTTGACATCAAAATTTAACTTTAACATGTATATACACCCATTCCTTTAATTTTTCTTTAGACTTATTATTATACTATCATTATATACTAAAAACCATATATATTTAACTAAAATAAAGTATAATAATATATTTGTCTTCAATTTGACATTATATTATAATATACTAAGCTTAAGTAACATTTCAAATACATATTATTAACGGAGGCTATAATGAGTAAAAATATTTTAATTATTGAAGATGAACTTAGAATTAGATTTCTTCTTAGAGATTATTTTGCTAAAGAAGGATTTAACATAATAGAAGCCGAGGATGGAGATTTAGGTCTTAAGGCCTTTCAAGAAAATGAGGTAGATTTAATACTTCTTGATATAATGATGCCTAAAGTTGATGGAATTACAGTTTTACAAACAATAAGAGAGGTTTCTAATGTGCCAATTATTTTATTAACTGCCAAAAGTGAGGAAGACGACAAACTTTTTGGCTATGAAGTTGGTGCAGATGACTATATCACTAAACCCTTCTCACCCAAAGTACTTATTGCTAAAGTTAAAGCACTGCTTAAGAGAACTTCTGAAGATAAAGTTTCAATTACAAATGACTTTAACGGTTTAACTATAAATAAACTATCTCATGAGGTGAAAATAAACAATGAAATAATTAACCTATCCCCTAAAGAATTCGAGCTATTAACCTACCTTTCTGATAATAAAGGTATAGCTTTATCACGTGATATCATTTTAGATAAAGTATGGGGAATCGATTATTATGGAGATATTAGAACAGTTGATACTAATATAAAGAGATTAAGAGAAAAACTTAAGGAAAAATCTTCTTATATTATTACAGTTCGTGGTAGTGGTTATAGATTCGAGGGCAATAATGAGTAAAAGTATTTCTAAAAAAATATTCACAATTACTTTCGGACTAATTCTTACTCTTATTGTATCATCAATATTATTTCAATTATTATTCTTTGAAAGGTTTTATTTCTCAAAAAAGACTAATCAACTAGTTCATGAAGTGAATAATTTCAGAACCCTTTATGCATATCAAATATCTGATAATATTAGCTTAAGTAAAGCCTTAACTGACTACGAACATAGAAATAACTCAAAAATAGCTATTTTCTCTACAAACGGTATTTATATAGCTGGTGGAGATAATCAAAATGAAGATGCTAAAACACTTACAGCTTTCTGTAGCGAACTTTTATCCAATAAGGCTTTAATTAATGAGGTATTATCTTCTAACAAAACAAAAACTACAGTATTTAAAAATGCTGGTAGTGACAATAAAAAAATAGGAGTAATAGCTCCTATGTCATTATCCCAGGATAATGATTCATTAATTATTTCAGTATCCCCTACTCAACCAATAGAAGAAGCGGCTCTTGTAATTAGAGATTTTTATAAATATTTAATTTTTGGATTTCTACTTCTAGGAATTTTTTTAGCCTATCTATATGCTAATCTTATTTCGAAGCCTCTTCTTAAAATTAACAAGGTAGCAATAAAAATGTCTTCTATGGATTTTAGTGCCAAGTGTGAAGTTAATTCTGAAGATGAAATAGGATATCTTGGTAAAACATTAAACTTTTTATCCTCTAATCTTAAAGATGCCCTTACAGATTTAAAAAATAAAAACAAAAAACTTGAGGATGATATTGATAAAGAAAGAAAACTTGAGAACCTTAGAAAAGATTTTGTTGCTGGGGTATCCCATGAATTAAAAACTCCAATTGGAATTATAGAGGGCTATGCGGAAGGAATAAAAGATGGTATTGTTTCTGGAAAAGATTTAGATTTATATATAGAAACAATTATTGATGAATCTCATAAAATGAGTAAACTTGTTTCAGATATGCTAGAGCTTTCTAAATTAGAATCAGGAACTATTGAACTTAATATTGAAAACTTTAATATATTAAGACTTATTAATAAAATTATAAATAAACACACTCTTAATTTTAAAGAAAAAGAAATTAAAGTAGTTTTTAATTATACTATTCCATATGCTTATGTGAACGGTGATATTTTTCAACTTGATCAGGTGTTAACTAATCTTTTTACAAACACTTTAAAATATACTCCAAGTGGAGAAACAGTTATTATATCTGTAATTGATAAAAATTCTGATTTTCTAATTTCTATTGAGAATACAGGGGCATCAATTCCTAATGACGAACTTGAAAATATTTATTCTAAATTCTATAGAATTGATAAATCGAGAAAAAGAACCGATAATAGCACAGGGCTTGGACTATCAATTGTTGAAAGAATTCTAAATCTACATAAAAGTGCTTATACTATTAAAAATACAAATTCAGGTGTAGATTTTAGTTTTACTCTAAGTAAAGGTGACTCTAGTGATTGTGAATAAATAATAAAAAAAGCAGTGGATTTTATTTAATCTACTACTTTTTTTTATTTTTCATGTTAAGAGAGCTTCTTATCCTAGCACTAATAACATTCAATTTTGCTATCTTTTATTTTTTTTATAGATTTACATTGTGTACATAATATAAATTTATTATTATCATCTACAACATTCTCAGTTCCACATTTACTACATATAACAATCTTAGTATTGTTTATATTCACCATTTTATTCCTCCGTATCTCATGATATATTTTATTAGGGAACTGAAAAAAATAACAGTAAAAAGTATCATGTACATTTTAAAAGAACCCTATACATATATTATACTCATTATTTGTAAATTATTTCTATTTTTTTGAAAATTAATTATATTTTTTTATTATTTTCTACCTTATAGAAAAACATTATTACGTTATAAAGCTAAAAAAAAATAAAATGTTGATAAATTATACCAACATTTTATTTTATAATATTTTATAATATCTTTTGCACTCTTCCTACAATTCCATCTTCAAGCATAACTTTGCAGCCATGATGATGGTTTGCTGAATTTGTAAGTATTCTTTTAACTAGTCCCTCTGTTAATTTCCCACTACGTTGATCTTGCTTTTGTACAACTAAAACTTTCCCGCCAATTTTTATATTTGATCTATTTGTTCCATCCATAATTTATATCTCACTTTCTTTATTTATTATCAAATTTCATATTCCCAAGTAATGCTGCAAATGGGTTATCTAGCCCCTCTTCAGCTTCCTTTTTCATCTTATTCATGTAGTTACTTACTTCTCTCTTATCAACTTTACCCGTATTACTAAATCTTTTGTTAAATTGAACTGCTTTTTCTCTAAAGTTACAGCTAGTTCCTGGACAAACATATATTTGACCGTCTCCATGCCCTCTAAGTTCTAACTTCTTTTTACATTCTGGGCATCTAGCATTTGTAGTTCTGCTTACCCCTTCTCTATGTCCACATTCTCTATCTTGGCATACATTCATTACACCAATTTTATTTTTAACTTCTAACATATATTTTCCACAACTAGGACATTTCTTACCTGTAATATTCTCATGAACAAACTTGTTTCCATTAACTTTAACATTCTGTACTAATGCAGTTGCATAGTTTCTCATATCTACTAAGAACTTTTCTGCATCCTTGCGTCCTTTACTTATATCTTCTAAGTCACCTTCCCACTTTGCAGTTAGTAATGGTGATTTAAGTTCACTTGGAACAAGTTCCATAAGTTGTTTTGCCTTTGCTGTTGGAACTATTTCTTTACCCTTCTTTTCTAATGAGAATGAGTTAAATAGTTTTTCAATTATGTCTGCTCTAGTTGCAACTGTTCCAAGCCCACCTGTTGCTCCAAGAGTTCTTGCTGAATCTTTATCTACAGATATAAACTTTTGAGGGTTTTCCATTGCAGATAAAAGAGTTCCTTCATTAAATCTAGCTGGTGCTTTTGTTTGAAGTTTATTTGAATCTACTGAATTAATTTTCAGCGTATCACCCTTCTTTAATAATGGAAGGACTTGATCCTTTAACCCGTCTTCACTAGGACCATCTTCCATATCTTCTCTATCATAAGCTGCTTTCCAACCCTTAGACTTTATAACTTTTCCTTTAGCTACAAACTTTTCACCATTTATCTCAGTTTCTATGTTTGTTTGTAAATATTCAAAAGGAGGCATCATTACGCTTAAGAATCTTTTAATTACTAAGTCATAAATATGCTTTTCTTCAGTGCTAAGGTTAGTTAAATTTGGTCTTTCTTCTGTTGGAATTATAGCGTGATGATCTGATACTCTACTATTATCCACAAAACTTTTATTTGCTACAATTCTACCATTTAATATTTGAGTTGCAGCAGCTCTATAAGCCCCTATTGATATTGCTTTTAACCTATCTGGCAATGTAGCTACTACATCAGTTGTAATATATCTTGAATCTGTTCTTGGGTATGTAAGTACCTTATGGTTTTCATAAAGTCTTTGCATAATTGAAAGAGTTTGTTTTGCAGAATATCCCCAAATTTTATTACCATCTCTTTGAAGTTCTGTTAAATCATAAAGAGCTGGTGATAATTTTTTCTTAAGACTTTCTGTAACACTAACTACTTTTGCATCTCTTCCTTTAACCTTAGTTAAAATATTATTAGCTGTGCTTTCTTCAAAAATACTTTGAGTGTTATTATTATTTACCCATTGAAGTGAAACATTATTGTTTTTAGCTGTAATTGTATAATAATTTTTAGGTTTAAAGCTTTTAATGTCTTCTTCTCTTTGAACTATCATAGCAAGTGTTGGAGATTGAACTCTACCTGCTGATAATTGTGCGTTATATTTACAAGTTAATGCTCTTGTTACATTAAGCCCAACAACCCAATCGGCTTCTGCTCTACATACAGCCGCTTTATAAAGATTAACATATTCACTACCAGGTCTTAGGTTTTTAAACCCATCTAAAATAGCCTTATTAGTTTGTGATGATATCCATAATCTTTTTATTGGTTTACGAACTCCAGCTTTTTCTATTGTCCATCTAGCTACAAGTTCACCTTCACGCCCTGCATCAGTTGCAATTATTATTTCGTCTATGTCAGATCTTAGCATTAATTTCTTAACTTCATAAAATTGTTTAGATGTTTTTTTAAGTACTGTAAGTTTCATTGGCTTTGGAATCATTGGAAGAGTTTCCATGCTCCACTTTTTATATTTTACATCATAGTCTTCAGGGTCTTGAAGCCCAACTAAGTGCCCAAGTGCCCATGTTACTACATATTTACTTCCTTCTATATAACTTCCCTTGTTTTGATTACAATTTAAAACCTTAGCAAGTTCTCTCCCTACACTTGGTTTCTCTGCAAAAACTAAAATTTTTCCCATATTTTTATATCCTTTCTTTCTAAAACACTCTATAACTTGTTATTTAGTATTCTAATTTAATTATTTTAAAATTTATACTGTCTCTTTATTATAACATTAATATGAGATTTCACAATTATATAGGCTTTTTTATTCATAATAGGTTTATTAAGAAATTATATTTATTTAATATGCTTTAGTTCTTAATTTTTTCCCTTATAAATTTATATATTCTTTCAAAATACTCCTCTTCAATTATATCATCAGCCTCACAATGCTTTAATCCATCTATAATCCATAACTCCTTTTTATTATGAGGTATTGTATCATATATAATTTTGCTTCCAGCTACTGATGTGTAATCATCTTCACTTCCATGTATTAACATTATTGGAGTTGTTATGTTTTTTACTGATTCAAATGGTTTAACATCATTATATGAAAACCCACACTTTATCTTTGCATAAACACTCCCTGCAAAAGTTGCATACTCAACAGGTAGTAAAGGTATATCTTTTCTTTTTATACCCATTTCTATTCCACTTTTCATTGTATGATATGGTGCATCTAATATGTAAAAATCAACATTTTTCTTTTCTTCATTTAATTCTGTATGCATAGTTGCAGTTGCCGCCCCCATTGAAAATCCATGAACCCCAAGAAGTCCATCTTTATAACTTTCTGCTGTATAATCCACAACTGAATCTAAATCAAATCTTTCATATAATCCAAAAGTGTAATTGTCTCCACCAGTATTTCCAGTTTGTCTTTGATTATATACTACTACATTATAACCATTTTCTAAGTAGTTAAATGCTGTATTTAATACATCATGATAATTTCTCTCAATTCCATGAACAACTATCATCGAATTATTTGTTTCTTTATTTGATTTTATATTTAAAACTTCAATATCATATCCGTTTTTTTCACTTTTAATAAGTTTCTTTTCCTGTTTATAATTAGCCAGTTTTTCTAGGAGCTTGTCCTCGTTAGATTCATAATATTCTGCCATTGCTTGCACTGAAACTTCTGGTTTAGATCCTATAGACCCATCATAAACCATCTTCCCAACAATATATGTTATACCTACAAATAGTATTATTAATGATATTATAGCTATTTTTATTTTATTTTTCTTTATCATAATTCCTCCTAAATCCTTTGTTTATTATATATAATTATACAAAACATGCTTTGATTGTCAAATATTTTCACTATAAAATTAAAATAGGTGCAATCATTATAATATTTTAAGTTATTCTCTAGAAATATTAATAACTATTTCATTAAAATAGTTTATTCTAATATTGGTTTTAAAGTTGTTTTAAATAATTTAGTTAGATATAATAAAATTATCAGAAAAATTTTAAAGTCATCTAGTTAAAATGAGAAACCTATGGAAAAGTATTTCAACACTACTGGTGTATGTGTACCTAAAAAACATTACATGGTTAAATGCAGATTATATTTTTGATATTATTTTTAATGGAGAAATGAAAATATTTAATATAAATAATCCCTTAATTGCACTAGGTTATTTATACGGAATCTTTAAAGAAGAGAATACTATTATAAAAATGAGCAATAGAGTTTACGAACAAATAATATATGATTATTTTTCATCTAAACTTGAAAATACTACTTCTAATATTATTAATTATAATTTCAGAAATAACTTTCTGCTATTAAATGGTGGATTAGATATGAATAAAGTTCTTTTGAAGTTTCAACAATTTATGAAGGAACAATACTCTACTAAAGATTTGAAATTCTTAGAACACAATGGAAGAACATTATTTTTAGCATTCTTGAAACCTATAATTAATGGTGTGGGTTTTGATTTTAAAGAAGTTCAAATTTCTGAAGAAAAACGCTTAGATATAGTTGTTACCTATAATAACTTCAAATATATTATAGAACTAAAGATATGGCGCGGAGAAAGCTATCACAAAAAAGGAATTCAGCAACTTTATGATTATTTAGATATTCACAGTGTAGATGAGGGGTATCTATTAATATTTAACTTTAATGCCGATAAAGAATATAAAGATGAAGTAATTAAAATTAATAATAAAGATTTATTTACGGTATATTTATAAAGATACAAACCATGAAATATAATCTGCTAATTAAACACAATATCAGTAATTCATAACAAGAATTACTGGTGTTGTTTCGCTTAATAAGATTATAGTCCATTTGTTTATACTAGGAATTATTTTCAATGTAAATTTTTAAAGCTTTTATTAAAAGTATTAATGTATATACTCCTAATCCTAATAAAGCAATGTTTATTACGCCCCATACGGATGCAAATAACATATTATCCCACCTCTTTTTTTTACCACACTACAACTAACATCCAACGACTGGAGGCTAATTTATATTATATTTGCTTAGAGTTCTTTTTATGGTCTTTATCAATTAATTTTCCTGCTGAGTTTAAAAATACAATATAAAAGAACTTGCAATTGTACTTAAAGACAAGGAAATATATGTTAGGTGAACAAGAATATTGTCCATTACATTAACTGATAAATATGTTCATCATCTTAATAATGTCTTTTCATTTCGCAAAGATTTTTCCAATGCAATAACCATTCATATTGCTTATCCATATCCTTTTGGTCGATACTTTGAAATCCTTGGCAACGTACAATCCTAGCAATTATTTGATAGTGTCTAATTGCAACAAAGTCATAGATAGCATTGATTTCAGCAGCACTTATTGTCTGTTCTTTAATATACCCCTTATAAAACCGGTCAAATAAACGAGTTGTTTTATCATATGATTCCTCGCTAAAGTTATTAAAATTTGTGTCATCACTTAAATAGGCTACATCCATAATGGGGAAATCTCCTGATGCATCATCAAAATCAAGCAAAACATATTCACTAGCTTCTGTTTGCAACATATTCCCAACATGTAAATCACCATGGCAAAACCCTCTAGGCAGTATCCCTATGCGGTTCCATAATTCATCCCCATATTTTTCAAGTTCTATAATGCGCTCCGGAATATAGTTCACTTCTCTCATAATGGAGATATAATCGTCAATATAATCACTTTTAGTTCTAATAATAAGTTTATACGGATATTTTCCCATCAACCTATGAAGCCAGCCAATTTGCAAGCCAATATTCTCGATTTCAATTTTTCTATCAGGCTCTTTACCTTCAACAAAATCAAATAATATTCCGACACAACGACCTTCCGGGGTATCTAGATAAACACTCATTTTATCATTTTTTGTAGGCACGATTGAGATTGCCGGATAACCATTTTCTCTTAAGTATTGCAGAATATCAATTGTCTGAAAAGCGTCACCGCACTTTGAGCTACGATATAATTTTAGTACATACTTTTTATTATTGCTTTGAAATAAATATACACGCCCGATCATATCCCTATGTAGCTTGACCTTAACAACATCAACTTTATATAACTGATTTATGCTTTTAAGCAGACTACCATAATCTGTATATGAAGAAATCATTTACTTATTCACCACCTTAACTAATATTCCTTACTTCGTGTTAAATCACATTTGTGTCGATATGATTTCTACTCAACCTCTATAAAAATTGCACCATATTATTTTACATTGTCTTTAAACACTATATTATTAGATTTTTACCGTTAATTACTTTTTCACAAAAAACTATGCTAGAAATTGATAAGAATTTATTAGATATTTTAGATAGTGAAACTATCGCATTAAAAACCGATTTAACTGCTGAGCAATTAAAACAACTAATTATATATAATATTGAGTCTGCTATTGGTCTAAAAAGTGTTCCAATAAGCAATAAAGCAACTGCTATATAATGCCCAGCGAGTGATGGTGAAGTGGAACTTTGTCCTGAAAATATTAATATATACCCAATTAAATAAACTAATCTACCTAGAAATATCCCTTTAACTATTTCTTCTGATTTACATTCTATAAATCTCATAAATTTTCTCCCTATCTTTAAAAATATCATATACTTTTTCAGCTGTTGTTGATTTTTCCACCCCTGGTAAACCCTCTATTATAATCAATTTAGTTGCCATCTTTTATCCCCCTTCATTTTATACTCTTTTTAGCGTTTAATAAGTAGATTTTAATTATTATCAAATTCTTTTTTTGCTTTTTCTAATATCATAGTAATAAACTTATTCTTTCCATTTGTGTATTTAGCTCTATCATTTTCGTGTTTTATTGCTAATTCATTTTTTAACTTTGAGTATTCATCTATATATTCATCATATTTTTTAAGATACTTTCTGAAATAAATATGGTTTTTCCATATGTTTGAACCATATACTTCTATATGTAAGTAGTGTGTTCTTCTTTCTTCACTCCCTTTAGAAAAAAAGAGTCTTCCATCAACACCAGCATTATCTCTATATTCATAACCTACACTTTCTAACAAACTCCTAAAGTTATCTACAACACTTAAAGACTCAACGCCTACTGCAATATCTATAATAGGTTTAGAATCAAGACTTTCTATAGATGTGCTCCCAACATGTTGAATATTGAAAAGGTACTCTCCCATTATTGAACGCAATACTTTTTCTTCTTTAATATATTCCTCTTTCCAACAAGAATCATATGGAATTAATTTTACACATTTTCTCGATAATCCAATCATATCAACACCCCCTTTTTAATTTTTCTAAATTCTCTCTTAATTTTTTATTTACTACGACAACTATCTTACTCCCTAGGGGTCCTTCTCCTAAAATATTTACAAAAAATAATTAATTGCATATTTTTACATAATTAACAAGTGTCATTCTTTCATTTATAAATCTTAGCTCACCGACTTTTACATAACCCAATTTTTCATATAGGTGACAGTTGCCCTTTTCCTGAAATATTGTATCCAAAATCCATTTGCTTGCATTTGGATAATAACTTTCTATTTGTTTTAATGCTTCTTTTGCAATTCCTCTATTTTGGTACTCTGGAAGAACAGATAAAGCCGAAATTTTATATGTCATTTCCCCAAATTCCATTACTCTAACCCAGCCAACATTAATGTCATTCAGTTGAAAAATATATGCTGTGGTATTGGCTCTATCAATCTTCGCTTTAATTACCTCAACGCTTTCCATCGCAGGATTCACATCATAGTCATGATATCTATCAAGCAATGGTTCAAATGATTTTTTCTGTATATTGTGAACAATATCTGCAATGTCGCTTGAAATCTGTATTACCCTTAGCATCTCTACTCCTCCCGTTATATATAAACAATAATTTTTTCGTCTTAATCTACAATTATACTCTATTATTTTTTTATATATTATTTTTACTTTCTAACTACAGTTCCCTACTTCGTTCTTTTATTATACCCTATCAAGTTAAACATTGTAATATATTAAGGTAATTATGTTATTAAATGTATATAATATCCCTGTTCTATAAATCAATAACAATAAAAAAAACGATGATAAAGTTTAATCCTTATCACCGTTTTCTATATTAGATATTTTATAATTCTATTTTAATTACATCATTAATTTACACATATTATTTGCAAACTCCATTGGATCTTCTATAGTTAATCCTTCTATAAGTAATGCTTGATTATATAATAAATCTGTAAAAATGTTTAGCTTATCTTTATCATTTTCATAAGCAGCTTTTAGCGATTTAAACACTTCATGATTTACGTTTATTTCTAAAACCTTATCCGCCTTTGCAGCTTCGTTATTTGGCATAGCTTTTAGAATCTTTTCCATTTCAATTGAAAGCTCCCCTTCATTTGATAAACATACAGCATGATTTTTTAATCGCTTTGATGCTTTTACATTTTTCACTTTATTACTTAATATATCTTTCATAGCTTTAAACAATTCTTCATTTTCCTTATTATCAGCTTCAGATGTATTTTCATTTTCATTTGCTTCTATACCTAAGTCACTACTTGATACAGATTTAAATTCTTTTTCTTTATAATTCATTAGAATTCTTATTGCAAATTCATCTATATCATCAGTAAAGTAAAGTATTTCGTATCCTTTATCTAAGACACTCTCTGTTTGTGGCATCTTTTTAATTCTTTCAACTGATTCACCAGCCGCATAATAAATATACTTTTGATCTTCTGGCATTCTTTCTATATATTCAGCTAAAGTTATCATTTTTCCTTCTTTTGAAGAATGGAACATTAATAAGTCTTTTAGAATATCTTTATTAGCGCCATATTCATTGTACACACCATATTTTAATGTTCTTCCAAAAGACTCATAGAATTTTTCATAGTTCTCTCTATCATTCTTTAACATATTTTCTAATTCATTCTTTATCTTTGTTTTTACATTCTTAGCAATAAGCTTCAATTGTCTATCATGTTGTAATATTTCTCTTGATATATTTAATGATAAATCTTCCGAATCTACAACACCTCTAACAAATCCAAAATAGTCTGGCAATAAATCAGAACACTTATCCATTATCATAACACCACTTGAATATAGTTCTAAACCTTTTTCATATTCCTTAGTATAAAAGTCGTATGGCGTTTTTTCTGGAATGTATAAAACTGCATTATAACTTACTGCTCCATCAACACTTATATGAACATGACTTAAAGGCTTATCAAAACCATAATGTTTTTCGTTATAGAAATTTTCATAATCCTCTTTAGTAAGTTCTCTTTTATTTTTTCTCCATATAGGAACCATACTATTAACAACTTGCTCTTCTATATGCTCATCATATTCATTTTCTGTTCCTTCTTTTAATTCGCTCTTAGTTATATCCATTTTAATTGGATATCTAATAAAATCAGAATATTTCTTTATAAGTGCTTTTAGTTTGTACTCATCTAAATATTCATCATAATTTTCATCTTCTGTATTTTCTTTTAACTTAAGTATTATTTCTGTACCAATAGAATCTTTTTCGCAAGGATTTATTGTATAACCTTCTACCCCTTTAGATTCCCACATGTAAGCTTCATTACTATCAGCTGATTTACTTATTACAGTAACTTCATCAGCTACTAAAAATGATGAATAGAACCCAACCCCAAATTGACCTATTATGTCATGACCATCTTTAGCCTCATTATCTTTTTTAAATTGTAATGACCCACTTTTTGCTATAACTCCAAGATTATCATCAAGTTCTTCCTTAGTCATTCCTATTCCAGTATCTGAAATCTTTAATGTTCTATTTTCTTTATCCATTGTTATTTTTATAAAATAATTATCTTTTTCAAATGTTAAAGAATCATCTACTAATGCTTTATAATAACTTTTATCAATTGCATCACTAGCATTAGAAATAATCTCCCTCATAAAAATTTCCCTGTGTGTATAAATTGAGTTAATCATAAGGTCTAGAAGTCTTCTAGATTCTGCTTTAAATTGTTTTGTTTCCAAATTAACCTTCTCCTTTCCCATTAAAAACTATTTTCTTTTTTGTCACTCTACCATTAAGAGTGCTAATAATAATTATTATATACCCATTTTAAAATTGATGTCAACATATAATTTCCCTCTTATTTCCTATTATAAGCACAATTAATGTGACTTCAAAAAAATAACTAGTCAAATTCTGTTTTATTTTCTTTCAAACTCCTAATACCCAGCACCAGATCATCTGTTTTTTATTCTTTTTATATTTGTAAACTTATTAATTGATAAGTACACTTCTTAGTTCTTCTACTGTATCAACAACAATATTTGCGCCTGATTGTTCTAACTCTTTTCTGCCTCTAAACCCCCATGATACTCCTATAGATTTAACTTCGGCATTCTTAGCGGTTTGCATATCTACATTTGAGTCCCCTACATAAACGCACTCTTCTTTTTCTAATTTAAACTCATTCATTACTTCAAAAATAGTTTCTGGATTTGGTTTAACTTGATAATTTTTTCTTTGCCCAAAGACGATATCTATTTTATTATTAAAATAATTTTTAACCATTTCTATTGTAAACTCATGTGGCTTATTTGAAACTACTGCCAGTTTAATTCCTAATCCTCTTAATTCATCTAAAAGTTCACAAATACCTTCATAAGGTTTTGTTTCATCAACCATATGTTCTAAGTAATAATCATCATATAATTTTAATACCTTATTAAATAGGTCCTCCGTATAATCTTGTTTTGGAATTATTCTCTCTATTAATTTATATCTTCCATCCCCAACAAATTTCTTGTATTTATTAACCTCATAAGTGCTAAGTCCACACTCTTTAAGAGCATAATTACAAGCATTTGCAAGATCCTCTAACGTGTCTAATAATGTACCATCTAAATCAAAAATAATCGCCTTATACATTTTTCATCCTCCTTAGTCATATTCAAAAATTCAACATATAAACATGTCTTAAATCATTCCACCATCTATTCTTATAATTTGTCCTGTTAAGTATTTACAATTATCATCACATAAAAATGATACTGCTTTTCCTATTTCTTTTGCATCACCAAATCTACCCATTGGTATTTCCTCTTCTAAAGCTTTCCTTTCTTCTTCGCCTAAAAAACTATTCATTTCAGTTTCTATAACTCCTGGTGCTATTGCATTTACCCTAACTCCAGATAGTGCTACTTCCTTTGCAAGAGCCTTTGTAAACAAGTTTAAGCCACCTTTACTTGCAGAGTATAAAACTTCACATGAAGCTCCAACTTCCCCCCACATTGAAGATATATTAACTATATTTCCACACCCTTTACTAATCATATGAGGAAGCACATGTTTACTTAAATACATTGCACCTAAAAGATTAGTTCCTATAATAGCATCTATATCCTCTTCTGATGAATCCATAAATAATCCTATTTGTGATATTCCTGCATTATTAACTAAAATGTCTATTTTACCAAACATTTTTATTGCTTCATCAATTATTATTTTTGACTTTTCAAACGAAGATATATCACCCTTCAATAATTTTGCAGAGCCACCATTTGCAATTATTTCTACTAATGTTAATTCTGCTCCATTATCATCCTTTGAATAATTTATTATTACAGAAGCGCCATCCCTGCTTAATTCTAATGCAATTGCTTTACCTATTCCTCTTGATGCGCCTGTTACTAATGCTACTTTTCCTCTTAAGCTTCCCATTTTTTCATTTACCTCACTATCTTTACTATTTCAAAATTATTATCAATTAATATTATTTTAAACATTCTTTCATTACTCTTTTTACATTGCCAAAAAATATTTTTTCTATTTCATCATCATTAAATCCATTTTTATTTAAAGCATAAGAAAGCTTTCCTATTTCTCCTATATTATCAATTTCAACTTCATTTTCTATTCCATCAAAATCTGTTCCTAAAGCTAAAATATCTATTCCACCAATATTTTTTGTATGTTTAAGATGTAAAATCATATCTTCAATTGTAGGAATTTCTTTTTTCCCAAGAAATGCTCCGCAAAAGTTTAATCCCATAACTCCACCTTTATTTGCAAGCTTTACTATCATATCATCAGTTAAATTTCTTGAATGATTTGTTATAACTCTTGCATTTGAATGAGTTGCTATAAATGGCTTTTTGCAAATATCTATTAAATCATAAAAACCTGCATCTGATAAATGAGAACAATCTGGTATAATTCCAAAATGCTCCATTTCGGTTACTATTTCTTTTCCTCTTTTTGTTAGTCCTTTATCTTTATGCTCAAAGTTACTATTAGGATATCCTATACTATTTGGGAAATTCCATGTTAAAGTTATAAACCTTATTCCAAGGTCATACATTTCCTTAACTCTCTCAATTTTTCCTTCAAGAACTTCACCTTCTTCAATTGATAAAAAAGCTCCTATTTTCCCATTATCATTAGCTTTATCTAATTGGTCTAAATTTCTGACTATAACTATATCCTTTGAGTTAACTTCTATTTCAGCAATAAGATTACTAAAAATTCTTTTGAATTCACTATAAGGATTATCTACACAATCTAATTCTATAAATGTTGCAAAAACCTGCGCTAATGCTTTTGATTTTTTTAATTTCTCTATATCTACCTTACAAATACTTTTTTCTAATTTTAAATTCTCATGAAATAATCTAAGAGCTGTATCACAATGTAAATCTATTGAGTTCATAATTATCTTCCTTCCTTTGTTTTATTTTGCATTTTATTTCTAACTTCATCTTCCATTCTATATCTTTCATTTCTTACCCATAAAAGATAATCATCAATTTTTTCAGGTCCACCAATAACTTTTCTTCTAACCCAAAGAATTCCTGTATCTTGTGCTTCTACACTCCACTTTATTAAACTAATTTCTCCATTTTCTATTTCTATAGATGTCATAGAATCTGGCAACACACAACATCCATCATTAAAATATGGTGGCTCATTTTTCTTTGGGAACCTACTATTATGAGTGTGTCCACACAATAACATTTTGCTATTACTTTTTGCCCATCCCTTAAGCTGTCTATCAATTTTATTACCTTTAGTGTTACTCTTTGCAAGGCTTGTGGGATCTTTAAATCCCGCTATACCATTTAAAAACTTCCACACATATCTAACTAAAAATCTATTAATCATCCATCCAGTAGAGTTCATAAAATCTCCTTGATTACCATGGGTAACTAGAAATTTTTCTGAAACTTCTTCATATTTAAATGTTAATGCTTCATAAAATTCTATATCTTTAATAAATTTTAAAAAATTTTCCCCATAAGCTGATCCACATTTTCTTAAAGACCTATATTGGCTGCTATAAAAACTTTCTCTTTTCTTTATTATATCATGATTTCCATATATTATATAAAGTCTATTTTTGTCTTTAAATTTATTTAATATTTTAAAGACATTTTCATAGGCATATGCAATATCTTTAAAATTCTTATTTTTCCAAAGTTCATCGCCATCTCCAACTTCAACATAAGTAAATCCTTGCCTAAAATAATATCCTAAAGCTGTTTTATAAATATTTCTATTTGATAGTAATGCATCAAAAAATGTTCCGTCACCTCTATGAACATCTGAAATAAATACTATTTTATCTTTATTATCAAATTTAATTTCTTTTGAATTATTATATAAATATTCTAATTTTTTTATAGACATATTACGCTCCATTAATTATTATTATCCAATTTATAATATGAATTAGCATAGCTATATGCTAATTATTAAATAACTGATATTTTCATTACAAAATAAAAAAATAAATATATATAAAATAATAGTATTTTGTACAAACTAAACCTATCTAAAAAAATATTGGGCAACTAGACAACAATATTAAAGATATAATCTTTATTTAGTATTTTTTTAAAGCTATCTTAAAGGAGATTTTAATGTGAAGAATAACATAAAGAAATTCATAGTTTTTATGATAATCATTTTAATTTTAGACCCACTTGGAAGCACTTTAGTTTTTGCTGATGAACCATGCTCATTACCAGAGGAGGCAGCTTCAACCTTAAATGATACTTCACCTACAAGCGATGCCCTCAAATCTGAGTTTGACTGTTTAATTAAGGATTTATTTATTAAAAGAAATATTTCAATTGTTTCTGGAGATTGTGAAGAATTAAAAGATTTTTATGATTTAAATGTTAAAGTAAGTCAATATGCCTATGAAAGTGAAGTTAAAAAAGCCCAATATCTTATGAACTGGTCTGGTAAACAGTCTGTTGTTTTTAAAAATTTAGATTCTATTGTAAAGGTACGAAAAGTTAAAGAAAAAGAACCAGGATTATTTGGAGTAATTTGTGATGTAATTACTGAATTCAACTATTATTATACTGATTCACCGCAAGTAATAAATACTTTCAGACTTGGAACTAATCACTATCTAAATCTGAAAAAAACTGAAGATAGATATATTATTACAAAAGAATGGTACACTGACCCCTTTGCCGATTCTCTTAATTTAAATAATATTAAAACAGAAGAAGTAAAAAAATATATTTTATCTAAAGAAGCTCCAGCATATACTTCTAGCGAAAAAGTGCAAAAAGCTATTGATTATGCTCATACTTATTGTGGTGCATCTAAAGATGAAAATTTTATATTTAAGTATAATTCTTCAAAATATAAAAACCATAACCCAGATGGAGGAGATTGTGCAAATTTTGCTTCTCAAATTCTTCATGAAGGCGGTGGGCTTAAAAAAAATGGAACTTGGAATTATGCAGGAAAAAATGGAACAAAAGCTTGGCTCAATGCACAAGGGTTTAAAGGATATATGCTTGGAAGTGGCAGAGGCTCTTCTATAGCAAAAGGTAGTTACCAACAAGTTTATAAAGCAGCCTATAATATGCGTCCTGGAGATTTTGTAGCTTATGAAAGAAAAGGTCGTATTGTTCATATTTCAACTGTAACTGGATTAGATTCTAAAGGTTATCCTTTAGTAACTTGTCATAACACAGATAGGTTGCTTGTTCCTTATGATTTAGGTTGGAGTAATGAAAATATAACCTTCCACTTAGTTCATACACATTATTAAATATATAAGTAAAGGGACTGCTATAAATCTGATAGTCCCTTTACTCATACTTATATATAATTTTTTATCTATAAATTACATCACCTAACCTTGGAACATGTTGCATTTGTATTTTTTTATCATTGTATAAAAATTCAACCCCATCTATCCAATTACCATTATACTCTCTTTGTAATATAGTTTCTTCAAGACTTACAGTTGTGATTTTTCCACCAGTTGATCCTTGCAGATATGACCAGATCCAAGTTTGACCTTTAACTTTAAGTTTATCATAATCTACTATTCCTTCATTCTCTTTACTTTCCTTTAGATTAATAATAGCTATATCTTTGCCATTAATATTTTCAATTCTAATAAACTCAATAGGTAATCCTAAAAAACAGTTTTTTGATAAACTATATACAATATGCCTTAGTTGATACATTCTTGGATCTTTTTCTGTTGTTTTAGGCACAGATTTTTTTATCTTTATCTCTTTTTCATAAGTATCGATATTAGATGTATATATATTGAAATAATCTACCTCTACCTCCGGTTCCTTTACTTCTTTCTTCTTTACTTCTGGTTCTCTTACGCCTTGCTTCTCTACTTCAGTTTTATTTGTTTCTTCTTTCTTTACTTCAGTTTTATTTACTTCTTCTTTCTTTACTCCTGTTAGCTGTTTACTACTACATCCAGTTAAAAATACAAATAACATCGTTGTTATCAAAAATATTTTTATAACTTTACCTTTCATTCATAATACACCCCTTTATATTCCTAATTAAATCTATAAATCTATAAATCTATTAAGACCTTATAAACAATTCCCTTTGTCTTTATCATAATATATTATTCGATTTAAATAGTGTAAATTTCTTTAGCAAAGTTTCAAAACATATTTTTTTTAGAAACACCTAATCAAAGTTACTGATACAAAGGTGCCAATCACTTTACTTATATTTAAACATAACCCTACATACAATTATAGACTATAGTGTATAATAATCAGATCAAAACCTATCTCCTCTTGTAAAATCTCATAAGTTAATATAAAATCATTTTTTCAATTTCATTACATAAATATAATTCTATCTTTTACTTTGCTTAAATTAATTTCTATAACATCTTCTTTTGTATATTTAATTGCATTATCTATTAAATTAATTAAAATTTGTTCCATATCACTTTTTATTGCTACTATATTAACATCTTCTAAATCTGTTTTTATAAATAAATTTAATATTATACCAATTATAGTGAAGTTATTACTAAATTGTTTCCTACAAAAAAAGAACTATCATTTCTGAAAGTTCCTTAGTAAATCTGACTAGTTATTTTGCGAAGTTCCCTAACTGCAATATATTGGTATAATATTAAATCACTCACATACAGCTTCATTTTTATATTCATCTATTGATTTTGCAACAGCTTCCATAAGTTTCTTTTGATAAACTGGATCAGATAACATTTTATCTTCATTCCAATTACTCATAAATCCCATTTCAAATATTACAACTGGCACTTGTGACCAATTAAAGCCTGTTATATCTGGTCTTTCAAAAACTCCATTAACCTTTATTCCAGAAGTTTTCAAAGTTTTTTCTAATATTTTTCCATACTTATTACTATCTTCAAAAATACATTTAGTATCTTTTCCATTTTTAGATGGCACTAAAATTGTTGCACCAGTTTTTCCGCTATCATTTAAGCTATCACAATGTATTCTTATCGCTAAATCAGAAGTGCACTTATTTGCAACTTCTGCTCTCTCTGCATTACTTATCCTTACATTATGACAATCTCTTGTCATGACTACTCTATAACCTTTGTTTTCTAAAATTTCTTTTAAAATTATAGAGGCTTCTAAATTAACTATATACTCAGCTTTTTTAGTTGCAACTCCCGCTGTTCCAGATGATACTCTTGCTTTTCTTTGACCTGATCCTGGCGCTATCGGTTCTGTTTTACTATCACCTTTTTCTTGATGACCTGGATCAATACAAATAGTAAAATCTTTGTTATCCACTGTATCATTTTTTACCATTAATGCATTTGGAACTACAGTAATTAGATTTGTAACTATTAATATTGATAATATCATTGTACTTATTATTTTTTTCATATTTTCCTCCTTAGATTAGCTAAAGGACATTTAAATAAATAGTGAGTCAGTATTATAATCTATTTTTCATCATACTTTATCGGCAGATACCTCTGATACTTCACTAGCAAATTGCTACCGCTCTTTGCCATTTCAAAAAAATATCTATGGCATAGTTGACTTGTTATTTATTTTTACATCCCTAATTACACCTTATTAATAAGTTGCCCTAAGGATTATTTATTATTCTATAAACTAAAAACCCCAACAGTCATATTATATACTATCAAGGTTTTTATTAATGCAATATAATTAAAATTTAGTTAATTTTTTCTTTTTCCAAAATTGATGTACAGTTAGGACAGCGGACTGCCTTAATTGAAATTTTAGTGAAACAAAACTGGCAATCCTTTGTAGTTACTTCTTTCTCTGTTTTATTTGCTTGTTTCTTACCAATATTGCTTAATTTATTCATAGCCTTAACTAGTAAGAAAATTAAAAATACCATAATTAAGAAATTAATTACTGCTGTAATAAATGCACCATAACGAATATTAACATCAAATACTGTTAATACTAAATCGCTAAAATCTTTTTTTGCAAATAACCCTATAATTGGTGAAATTATATCATCAACCAAAGATTTAACTATTCCTTGAAATGCAGCACCTATAATAACACCTACTGCTAAATCTAGTACATTTCCCTTTAGTGCAAATTGTTTAAATTCTCCTAAAATTTTTTTCATTACTTATTCCTCCTTTGTATCTTCCAATACATTTTCTATATATCATTATCATCTTTTCCTTTGAATAATAATTTATTTTTAGACGACCTTAAAATATACTTGTTTCATTTATATCTAACATCAATAAGAACATTCTAAAAATATTATGTCCTAATAGTAAAAAAATATTACTTATTATATAATAATAAGTAATATAAACCAATTTTTATCAAGCTATTTTTAGTATTGTACATTTTTCAAAGCTAATCCATGAGCATGAGCTGTTGGGCCCGCTTCTGATCTTTGCTTAGCTTCAAGTATTTTTTTCATATCTTCAAACTTTTTAGTCCCAAGGCCTATTTCTATAAGTGTTCCTGTAATTATTCTAACCATATTCTTTAAGAACCCGTTTCCGTTAAACTCCATTTCTATGTTTCCATCATTTTCTCTAATGTTTATATAGTTAATAGTTCTAACAGTTGCCTTACTCTTATTTTTTAATGTTGTAAAACTCATGAAATCATGTGTTCCAACTAAAATAGCAGCAGCTTTTTGCATTTGCTCAATATCTAGCTTTTCTGGAATATGACAAGTATATTTCTTATTAAATACATTTCTATATTTATTATTATTAATTCTATAAACATAAGTTTTTGAAATTACGTTATATCTAGCATGAAATCTTTCACTTGTATCTTTCATAGCTTTAACCACTATATCTTCTGGTAAGTATTCACATAGATAATCTAACATTTCTTCTACAGTTTTTTCACAATTTGTTGTAAAGTTTGCTATGTAATTTTCTGCATGAACTCCTGTATCCGTTCTTCCACAACCTATTACTTGAATTTCCTCTTTAGTCATTTTAGCTATTACACTTTCTAATTTTTCTTGGATTGTTGCAATATTTCCTTTTTGCGTTTGCCATCCTTTATATCTTGATCCATCATATTCAATTTCTATTTTTAAGTTTCTCATTTTTTTATCCACCTTCACTTGTTTATACTAGGCACTTTCAAAAAAATATACTATCGAATTGGTCTTTTTTTTAAAGCACCTAAATAATAATTTATTATTTAGACATTTTTTCAGATGTCTTAGTCTACATTTTTATATTTCTAATTTAAGAAAGCCCTATACGGACTCCTTATTATAACTCATTAATTACTAATTAGCTAATTATTATTTATTAACTATCTTATACGCTTATTTCTTTTAGATACCTTATATATTCAATATTAATTCTACTGGACAATGGTCTGATCCTAAAGTTTCACTATGTATATCTGCATCTTGGATTTTCTCTTTTAATATCTGTGAAACACAAAAATAATCAATTCTCCATCCTGCATTTTTTACTCTTGCATTAAATCTGTATGACCACCAAGAATATCTTCCTTCTGCCTCTGGATAAATAAATCTAAAAGTATCTACAAATCCTGATTTTAAAAGTTCTGTAAATTTATTTCTTTCTTCATCTGTAAACCCTGCATTTCTTCTATTAGGCTTTGGATTTTTAAGATCTATTTCTTTATGGGCAACATTTAAATCACCACACACTACTACTGGTTTACTTTTTTCAAGATTCTTTAAATGATCTCTAAAAGCGTCTTCCCAAACCATTCTATAATCTAATCTTAAAAGCTCTGCCTTTGAATTTGGAGTATATACAGTTACCATATAAAAATCTTCAAACTCTAAAGTAATAACTCTTCCTTCAGTGTCATGTTCTTGTATTCCAAGCCCATAGCTATGACTTAAAGGTTTCTTTTTAGTAAATATTGCAGTACCTGAGTACCCCTTTTTTTCTGCATAATTCCAATATTGATGATATCCTTCTAATTCTAAATCTATTTGTCCTTCTTGTAATTTACTTTCTTGAATACAG
Organism: Clostridium gasigenes; assembly: GCF_017348895.1. Classification (NCBI taxonomy): domain Bacteria; kingdom Bacillati; phylum Bacillota; class Clostridia; order Eubacteriales; family Clostridiaceae; genus Clostridium; species Clostridium gasigenes. The sequence goes on along the minus strand of NZ_CP071376.1, from coordinate 2,996,632 downwards.
AATATATCTGCATCTACTTCATTAAAATAATTTAAGAAGTCTTTTTTAACACAAGCTCTTATTCCATTAACATTCCATGATATTAATTTCATATTCCCATCTCCTTTTTACCTTTAGTTATTTCCTTTATTATAACATTTATACCATTGAATGAATAGAAATTATATAATAATTATTATTGACTTACCTAGCTTTTGTCTATAAAAAAATATCTAGTAAATAACTTTTAATTATTTACTAGACATTTAAAATCTTTCCTCTATTTTATTCTATCTACACCCTTAGGTCTCTGAAAGAAAATAACCTTCTAACCTTCATCTAGATCAAGATCTTAAAAACTAAAACCCACTTGATTATTATAGTTTTAATCCCCCTTTTACTCTATCTCCAAATTCTTTACAAGCCTTAGTTGAATCAATAGGATTGAAACTAAAGTCATTTTCTATTTTAGGATCCATTAACTGTACAAACAATTCATATTCTACATTTTTACCACTAGATAAAGTATCATATAATTCATGAGCACCAGATCCCTGCATGAACAACTCTTTCTGGCATTCTCTCTATCAAAATTAGCCATTTCTTCAATTAAGTTTATATCTTGTAATAAAACTGGACCATTTTCTCCAACAGTTAATGAACTTGTATCATTAGTAATTGGCTCTCCTGTATTTCTGCCCATATACTTATTTTTTTGAATTTCTATGTGACCTTTACCCTTCCAATATCTTACTTATTATTATTCTATCCAAGTTGGACTAAAATATTAATATCTAAAATGAAAGTTTTACTATAAATTATGAATACACATTATTTTTTAACTTCCTTATTTTCATATAATTTTGCTGCTATAAAATACGATATAAATATTAATATAATATCTAATACTAATACGCCTAAGATTAAAGTTGTAGGATCTCTTATAATTGTAATGAAAGTGTTAGATGAACTTAAAACTTCAACCATAGACATAGCTAATACTAATGGTAGTAATTTAGCTAGCGTTGTTATTAACCTACCTTTTTGACCATATTTCAAATTAATTGGTATAACTGCTGATATCATTACTGTAGATGATGTAATTGTAATTATTAAGAAATAAACATATGATAATGTTATCCCTGATTGATTAACTAAATTTGCTAGCAAGTAAGATATTGTCATTGGTATAATAGATATAATAAGTGCTATTAATGCCCCTATATACCTAGATATTACATATTCTTTTTTTCTTACTGGTAATAATGCTACTAAAAAATCAATTTTGCTTATATCCTCATAAGCTAAAACTTGGTTTACAAGTAAAATAACAGCTACTGCTGGTGAATATACTATAAATTGTTCGCCTATAACACCAAATATTACTGCAGCAATCCCAATGAAAATAAATTGTTTTTTTATTGTAATAATTGTTTCTATATAACCCTTTGTTAAATTCACTATATTATTCATTATCCCCACCCCTTGTATAGTACATTAATATATCTTCTAAATTAACTTTGTCATAAATAACCTCTTCTCCAAATACTTCATACGCTTCTTTTTTATTATTTGTTAACCCTTCAAATCCGCATAAATTTTCCTTATAAGAAACAAGACATGTCTTTGTTTCTTTTGTTAACAAACTTCTTTTTCCTCTAACTATTGAATGTTTTTCTATTAAAACATCTTTTTCATCATATAAAATGATTTTACCTTTAAATATTAATGCAATATAATCTGCTGCTTTGTCTAAATCAGAAGTTATATGTGTTGAATAAAATACCGTTACATTTTCATTTTCCATATGCTCTTGTAATATTTCTAAAAACTCATTTCTTACTAACGGATCCAAGTTTGCTGTTGGCTCATCCATTATAATTAACTTTGGATGGTGACTTAATGCTATTACAAGATCAAATTGTCTTTTTTCTCCTGATGATAATTCTTTATATATTTTATTCTCATCTAGCAAGAATTTTTTAATATACTTTTTGTATATATTCTCATCCCAGTCTTTATAAAATCTACAAAACATTCTTTTAATATGCTTTAATTTAGACTCTGCTAAATATCCTGAAGTCTCTCCAACATATCCTATCTTTTCTTTTATATTAATATTATCACTGTCCATTTCTTCCCCTAATATTTTAATAGTTCCTTCATCCTTAAAAAGCATATTCATTATTAATTTTATAGTTGTTGTTTTCCCGGCTCCATTAGGTCCTATGAATCCAGTTATATAACCTTTTTTAACATTGAATTTTGATATATCTAATCTGAAACCTCCGAAATTTTTCTTTAAGTTATTAATTTCAATTGCATTCATTACTTATACCTCCTCATCCTCATATAAACTTTTAAATATTTCCATAGCTTCTTCTAATGACAATCCTATTATCTTAGCTGATTTTATAACCCCTTCTAATTTACTTTCAATTTCATATAAAGCTACTTCCCTAAGTCTTTGGGTATTTGCCGTTGATACAAATGTACCTTTTCCAGCAGATGTTTTAAGAAATCCCTCTTTTTCTAATTCTTCATAAGCCCTTTTTGTTGTAATAATGCTTACTTTCAATTCTTTTGCAAGCATTCTAATAGATGGAAGCATATCCCCTCCCTTTAATACACTATTTAAAATATGATTCTTTATCTGAGATTGAATTTGCTCATATAAAGGAATTGGGGATGAATTACTAATTACTATATTCAAAAAATCGCCTCTCTTTTCATCTTATTATTAACCTAGCAAACTAAAATATGTGTATATATTATCTATATACACATATTAATACTTATACACATATTTTGTCAATACTTTCCTTAAAATAATTTATTTTTAGATTCTTAAATTATTGAACTTTATATATCTCTAATTTAAAAAATTATAAAAATAAAATAAGCAGATAGAAATATATTATTTCTATCTGCTTATTCTAAAAATTTTTAATATAAAGGATATTTATCACATAAAGTTATTACTCTAGCTTTAAGCGGTTCTAAATCTTGTCCTTTATTTGAAATAGCCTCATTTATAATAACTGCTATTTCTTTCATATCTTCAAGTTTAAATCCTCTTGTTGTTATTGCCGCTGTACCAATTCTTATACCAGAAGTTATAAATGGACTTCTAGTTTCATTTGGTATTGTATTTTTATTAACTGTAATACCAATAGTATCTAAAAGAATTTCCGCATCCTTACCTGTTATATCTTTAGATGTTAAATCTACTAATATTAAGTGATTATCTGTTCCACCTGAAACTATTTTGAAACCATGACTTATAAGTTCTTCTCCTAAGACTTTACAGTTTACAACTACATTTTCCATATAAGTTTTGTAGTTTGGTTGTAAAGCTTCTTTAAAACATACAGCCTTAGCTGCAATAACATGCATTAATGGACCACCCTGTATTCCTGGGAATATGTTTTTATCTAATGCCTTTGCATATTTTTCTTTGCAAAGTATTAATCCCCCTCTTGGGCCCCTTAAAGTTTTATGTGTTGTTGATGTAACGAAATCAGCATAAGGTACTGGTGATGGGTGAACTCCTGCTGCTACTAGCCCTGCAATATGAGCCATATCAACCATAAAGAATGCCCCTACTTCATCACAAATCTCTCTAAACTTTTTAAAATCAATAATTCTTGAATAAGCACTAGCTCCAGCTACAATTAGTTTTGGCTTATGTTCAAGAGCTAATTTTCTTACTACCTCATAATCAATTACTTCTGTTTCTATGTCTACCCCGTAAGAAACGAAGTTAAATAATTTTCCTGAGAAGTTAACTGGTGACCCATGAGTTAAATGTCCTCCATGACTTAAATCCATTCCAAGAACAGTATCTCCTGGTTCTAATATTGTAAAGTAAACTGCCATATTTGCTTGTGATCCTGAGTGTGGTTGAACATTTGCATGCTCTGCCCCAAATATTTCACAAACTCTATTTCTTGCAATATCCTCAATTTTATCTACAACGTGACACCCACCATAATATCTTTTATTTGGATATCCTTCTGCATACTTATTTGTAAGATATGAACCCATAGCTTCCATAACTGCTTCTGATGCAAAATTTTCTGATGCTATTAGTTCTATTCCATTTTTTTGTCTCTTTAATTCACTTTTCATTAATCCATAAATTTCTTCGTCTTCTCTTGATATTTTATCAAAATTCATATCATTCACCCCAATTTGCTTTTTATAAGATTATATGTTTAATTCTTATAATAATCAACAGTTATTTAACATAATAATACTCCACATGCTAGTTTTTCTTCCTATTTTCTCCTATTTACTCTATTTTAAGCTATTGCGAATATTTTTTATATTTAAAATATTAAGATACGTATTATTTAAAGCATATTATTATATGTAAAAGTGGACTACCCTAGTACTTATTTATATTTGCTGCAAGGATACTTTGTGTATATTTTAATATTAATGTTTATGATATAATATTAAAATAATTTTATTTTGGGAGCGAACTATATGAATATGAATGAATTACTTCACGTAGCCACATTTGCCGGTAAACTACTTCTTGAAAGTGGCGGTGAAACTTATAGATCTGAAGAAACAATCTGCAGAATATGTAAATTATATGGTGTTGATGAAGCTGAAAGCTTTGTAACTCCAACAGGAGTAATGGTTTCTATTTGCAATAAAGGAAAAACTTATTCATTAATAAGAAGAGTATCTACAAGAACTGTAGATTTAGATAAAATAGATAAAGTTAATGACTTATCTAGAAATATACTTTCAAGAAATCTTACTGTATCTGAGTTGAAAAGTGAGTTACAACTTATTGAAAATGGAGAAAGATACTCAATGCCTATTACCATAATTTTTTCTGCTCTAGGCGCTGGATGCTTTTCTGTTTTATTCGGAGGAACATTCATGGATTTATTTTCCGCATTTTTAATTGGTTTACTAGTAAAACTTGTTAATATAAAAGGCGAGGCTCTTGAAATCAACCAATTTTTCGTAAATAGTATTTGTGGTGCTGTTGCAGCTGCATTTGCAATTATTTTTGTAAAATATGGTATAGCTGATAATTTAGATAAAACTATCATAGGCTCAATAATGATGCTTGTTCCCGGTTTATCAATTACTAATGCGATCCGTGATACTATTGCCGGTGATCTATTAGCTGGTATTACTCGTGCAACAGAAGCTTTCCTAGTTGCAATATCAATTGCTGTAGGTACTGGTTCTGTAATAAGCTTTTGGATTAGTATATTTGGAGGTTCTATATTATGATTTTAGAAACTATTATAGCTTTCATTGCAACCTTCGGATTTGGAATTATATTTAATATAAAAGGAAAAAAATTGTTTTTTGCTGCTTTTGGTGGCGCCCTGAGTTGGTTTGTATATTCACTTTGTCTAAATCTTGGCTTAACAGAAATATCATCGCTCTTCTTATCTTCAGTAATATTTAGTACATATTCTGAAATATTTGCAAGAATTTTAAAAACTCCTGTAACAACACTTGTAGTTTGCGCTTTAATTCCATTAGTTCCTGGGGGCGGAATGTACTACACAATGTTTGAAGCCGTTACTGGAGATATAAATAAATCATTAGCACTTGGCCTAAATACTATTTCAAGTGCAGGTGTTTTAGCACTTGGTATAATTTTTGTTTCAACTATAACTAAACTGATAATGTCTCATAAAAGAAAAATAGAAATTAAAAATTTAGGACAAAATTTATAGTATCTTAAAATGAAAACCTTAAGGTAAAGTCTACCTTAAGGTTTTCATATTAGAGCAATGAAATAACAATTATAGTTTATTTCGATTTGTTACTATCTTTTATACTACTTAACAAAAGTATTTATTGTCTTTATTAATTTTTTTAAATTTTCTTGTTGCTGAGTATCTTCTTCTATACCTAAACAATTATTAGCATAGTTTTCTATTACAAGTCCACCAACTTTATTTATAGCAGATCTAATTGCTGAAATTTGCACTAATACATCTCCACTACAGACATTTTTCTCTATCATCCCGTGAATACCCTTAACTTGACCCTCTATTCTATTAAGCCTATTAAGAATGTCTTTTCTTAATTTTTCATTATCATCATTCATTTTTACCTCTCCCATTAACGTACTTATTATACAAAATTTATATCTTATCTAACTATTTTTCTAGTTAATGTACCTATTCCTAACCCTATTAATATAACACTAATTATAATCTGTACATTCTCTATTATGTAACTAAGCCCTGTTAATTCTGAACTGTTCCATCCAACTCCTCCAAAAATTCCAAAACTTAAATTCATAGCTTCATTTAAATGTCTTAATGTAATACTTGGAATTTCTCTAAATGTGTACTGAATAACCTCTTCCTCTACAATAATTCCTGAAAATAAATATATTATTGAAAATATTAAAATAATAATTATTCCTGATATAAATGTAAATTCAGGACGCTCTCCATAACCACAAGTTGCCCAGGATACTATTGATTGTGCTTTAGGCAGTGGTCTTAAAGTTTTTCTCTTTTCAATATTACAAAGATAGTAATATTCTCCAAAGTTATTACTCAAAGTATTTTCTTTAAACTTATCTGCTAAAGTTTCATAAACCATATATAAACCTTCGTACTCATCTCTTGTTTTTTTTCTCACCTCTATTTTATCAAAGAAGCTTTTTTCATCTAATTTACTTTTTAATATATCTCTAAAATCTAAGTCTTCGATATATGTTTTCACTACCTTTATTCCTTTTAAATTAGAATCTTTAATCGCTATTTTTTTCCACTGATTTTTTATAAATATTGCATTACTTAAATCACTATCTTCAAAATTAGTATTAGTAAGGGTACACTCTTCGAAAATACTATATATTAAATTGCATCCTATAAATTTACTATATATATTACACTTATTAAATGAACAAGAAAAATTATCATCTATGTTTAAAGATGGAACTTTATTTGTATCTGATTTTACAAAAATACAATTATCAAACGTGACTCCACCACCCTTGAAGTTACATTTTTCAAAATAACATCCAATAAATTTACAATCTTTAAATCTAATATTACTAAAATTACATTCTAAAAATTTTCCACATAATATATCTATGTTCTCAATTAACTGAAATTCATCTTCACTTTTATCTTTTTTATCTCCAAAAAATTCTTTATTAAAAGTCTTATAACTAAACTTATTATCTGGTTTAAAATTTTTATCTAAGTTTCTATCCTTTGCCATTTCTCTAAAGATATTTTCATTATTTTCTTTTCTTTTTTTTAATTCTTCGTATGCTGCTGATCTCTCTTCTTTAAAATTAATATATCCCATTATCTTCACCTCATAAAGTATTATCTATATATGTTGTGCAATTAACTGAGTTTTATTACATATCATTTTAAAAAATATTTATTCTACATACTGATTAATTTAGCATTCTTAAAATATATTTTTTTTAATGCTTTAATTTTTTTTATGAAACTTTAAAGTATTCCTTAAGTATTACTGCTCTTATAGCTTCATACTTTATCCCATCTGGAACTTCTTTTTTTATTATGCTTACTTTATCATATCCATGTTTTTCACAAGCTTTTAAAATCACTTCAAAATCACTTTCGTTATATAGTTCATCTAAATTCAAATTAAATTTTACATCTCCACTTTCCTTTATATAATCTGTAACATAGCCAAGTATAGTTGAAAGAGAAAGTTCTATCTCTTCAACTATATTATCTAAATCATTTCCAGACTTTATCATATCTATAGCTATTTCTTGATTTGTTCTATTTTCACCATCTATTATTAATTTTCTTCTCTTTTTCTCTATCCATTTTGTATCTATATTTTTTTCTACTACATAACCTTGGACTTCTGAAATTAGACTTTTACCATAAGAATCTATTTTCTTCTTTCCAACTCCGCCAATATCCTTTAAGTTGTCTAGAGTTAATGGATATCTTCCACTTATTTCTTTTAATGTATTTTTAGATATTATTAATTGAGGTAGCGTTTTTTCTTTTTTTGCACATTCTTTTCTTACTTCCATTAATCTACATAACAATTCATCATCAGTAGAAACTTCAAAAGGAATATTAACAACTTCTTTTTCTTCTTCTACGAAAGTTCTTTCAACCTTTATTTTATTATCTTCTACATAGCTACTAATAACTTCACTAAATCTATCTCCATATTTTTCATATTTGTTTTCTCCAACTCCTGATATATCTAGCATTTCAGATTTAGATATTGGGAATTTAATACTCATTTCACGAATAGTTCCATCTCCAAATATCATATATGGAGGTATTCCACTTTCTTTTGAAATTTCTAGTCTTAATTCTCTTAGTATATCAAATAATCCATTAACATCACTAATTGTTCTTTCAATTTTAAATTCTTTAAATTGTACACTTTCTTCGCTTTTTAACACATTCATAGATTTATTATTTAATTTTAATATTGGATATGTTCCTTCTAAAGAATCAACATATCCATGAGAAATTAACGTATTTATAAATTCTTTAAGGCTTTCATTTGAATAATCCTTCATAATCCCATGAGTTGATAATTCATCAAATTTAAATTGAGTTACTTTTTTATTTTTAGAACCTCTTAAAACATCAATTACCATTGTTGCCCCAAAACTTCTTTTCATTCTATAAATGCAAGCAAGTACTTTTTGAGCATCTACTGTTTTATCTATTAATTCACCTTCATTTAAACAATTACTACAATTATTACATGGTTTTTCACGAACATCTCCAAAATAGCTAAGAATATAGTTTCTATAACATCCATTACTATAAACTAAATCTACTATTTGTTGAAGCTTTCTATATTGATTATTTTTTCTATCTTCATTTTCTGTACCAATTTCAATTAAGTATTTATGTGTATGGATATCCCCTGGAGCGAAAAGCAAAATACACTCACTTTTTTCTCCATCTCTACCTGCTCTACCTATTTCTTGATAGTATCCTTCTATGTTTTGTGGCATATTATAGTGAATTACATATCTTATATTGGATTTATCTATTCCCATACCAAAGGCATTTGTTGCAACCATAATATTTAATCTATCATGTGTGAAATCCTCTTGATTTCTTCTTCTAATTTCATCGGATAGCCCTGCATGATATTTTCCTACAGCATTGCCCCTCTCTTTTAAAATTTCATAAACAGAGTCTACTTCTTTTCTTGTAGATGCATATATTATACCCGACTGTTCTTTATTATCTTCTACATACTTTACAAGATAATTTCTTTTATTTCCTGTTTTATTTATATTAATTGAAAGATTTTCTCTATCAAATCCTGTCAAAAACACTTGTGGATTTTGAAGTGCTAATTGTTTTACTATATCAACTTTAACTTCTTCTGTTGCTGTTGCTGTAAATGCAGTTACTATTGGTCTTACTTCTAATTTATTTATAAACCCTGCAATTCTTCTGTAACTTGACCTAAAATCATGTCCCCATTGAGATACACAATGGGCTTCATCTATTGCAATTTGACTTATATTTCCTTGTGTTACCGCATTAATAAATTCATTAGAATCTAATCTTTCTGGAGCAATATAAATAATTTTATATTTATTTTGTTTAACTCCATCTAAAACGCTATTAAACTCAACAGTACTTAAAGAGCTATTAATATAGGTACCATTAATCCCCATTGCTTTTATAGCATCAACTTGGTCCTTCATAAGCGATATTAAAGGAGAAACTACTAATGTAACCCCTTCTAAAAGCATTGCTGGAACTTGATAACAAACTGATTTACCTCCACCAGTTGGCATAATTGCCAAAACATCTTTTCCTTTTAATATATTTTCTATTATTTCATCTTGACCTTTTCTAAAACTTTTATATCCGTAATATTTTTCTAAAATTTCTAATCCTTTATCAATCAATTTTTCCACCCCTAATTATTCTACTAAATAAAATTTCTTCTTACTTTATCATATTTAAATTATAGACTTAAACATATGTTCTTATACTATAAGATTATATTTATTCAATTATTTTATAGTCTTTACCTATTCAAATTCTATTATATCATAATTTTAGTCATCTTCAAAAAAATAGACTAATCAATATATATGGTACTTTAAGCTGTTATTTTGTTGAAGCTACCTTACACAATCTTATTTATCCTTTTGTTATATATTTTAAGTTATGCTATATTTATATACAGTACAAATAATATATACGAAGGAGATGTTAAAATGAATTATTTATCAGACTTGCATACACATACCATAGTCAGTGGTCATGCATATAGCACTTTAATTGAAAATGTTAAACAATGCTCTGAAAAAGGTATGAAAATACTTGGAGTATCAGATCATGGACCTACTATGCCTGGAGCCCCACATACTTGGTACTTTCATAACTTAAGAGTATTACCTAGAGTTATAAATAATGTTATTATACTAAGAGGTTGCGAATCTAATATACTCTCAGTTGAAGGTGACTTAGATATAGGTGATCATCCATCTTTAGATTACCTTATAGCATCTCTACATGAGGTATGCTTTAAACCTAAAACTAAAGAAGAAAACACAAATGCTGTTCTAAATGTTTTAGACAGATATAGCAGCATTCAAATTTTAGGACATATTGGAAATCCATCTTATGAATTAGACTTTGACAAAATTCTGAAAAAGGCTAAAGATAAAGATGTTATGATTGAAATAAATAATAGTTCTTTACTTGGTAACTCGAGAAAAGGTAGTGATATTATATGTAAAAATATCGCACTATTATGTAAAAAATATGGAGTTAAAATAATTTTAAGTTCTGATTCCCATTTTTGTACTACTATTGGTGTTTTTGATAATGCTATAAAAATGCTAAGAGAAATAGAAATGCCAGAAGAACTTATAATGAACGACCCATCTAAACTACTAGCTCAATTACATAGTAAAGGGAAAGCACTTGATTTAGAGATATAAGTCACTAATACATAATAAAATAAATAATAGACCAGTATCCTTGGTCTATTATTTATTTTATAATGCCTAAAAAAGAACCCTCTACATTTTCTTGTAAAGTATACCTTCTAAAAGGATATTTCACAAGAAAATTTGAGGGTTCTATTTAGACTCTTGAAATAAAATAACAGACTATCAAATTAATATATCTTATACTTCTTTTGTAGTATTTATCATTAATCCAAGTTCTTCTATTTGTTTTGCATCTGCAACATTCGGTGCTTGACTTAAGTTACAGTACGCATTTTGGTTTTTAGGGAATGCTATAACATCTTTAATATTTTCTGTTCCAGCTAAGAACATTACCATTCTATCTAAACCAAATGCTAATCCACCATGTGGAGGTGGCCCAAATTTAAATGCTTCAAGTAAGAAACCAAATCTTTCATAAGCTTCTTCTGTAGTGAATCCTAAAGCTCTAAACATTCTTTCTTGAACATCAGCTTCATGAATTCTAACAGATCCACCACCTAATTCTTCTCCATTTAACACAAGATCATAAGCTTTTGATCTAACACTACCTGGATCGCTTTCAAGAAGGTGCATATCTTCATCCATTGGCATTGTGAATGGATGGTGAGCTGCATGGTATCTTCCTTCTTCTTCATTATATTCAAATTGTGCAAATTCTGTAATCCAACAGAAGTTAAATTCTGATTTATCCTTAACTAATTCAAATTTCTTAGATAATTCTAATCTTAATGCACCTAAGCTTTGGAATACTACTGAATCTTTATCAGCAACTATTAGGATAATATCCCCTTTTTCTGCTCCCATTTTAGCTATAATTGCATTCATTTCTTCTTCTTTTAAGAACTTAGCTATTGGTGATTTTATCTCATCGTCTTTAAGTATTATATAAGCTAACCCTTTAGCTTTATAAGTCTTAACAAATTCACCTAATCTATCTATATCTTTTCTCCCCATTGAAGCGCCGCCTTTTAAGCATAAAGCTCTTACAGACCCTCCATTTGAAAGTGCATCACTAAATACTTTGAAATCAATAGCTTTAGCTTCTTCTGAAAGATTAGTTATTTCCATTCCAAATCTTAAATCTGGCTTGTCACTACCGTATTTTTCTATAGCATCTTTAAATGTCATTCTTCTTATAGGAAGTTTAATTTCATGATTTATTACTTCTTTAAATACATGAGCAACTAAGCCTTCATTTACTGCCATAATATCATCAGCTTCTACAAAACTCATTTCTAAATCTATTTGAGTAAACTCTGGTTGTCTATTTGCTCTTAAATCTTCATCTCTAAAACATTTAACAATTTGGTAATACTTATCAAAACCTGATACCATTAATAATTGTTTAAATATTTGTGGTGATTGTGGAAGTGCATAAAACATTCCTGGATAGTTTCTTGAAGGCACTAAATAATCTCTAGCTCCTTCTGGAGTACTTTTAGTTAACATTGGAGTTTCAAGTTCTAAGAATCCATTTAAATCCAAGTAATCACGTACAGCCTTTGAAGTTTTGCTTCTTATCATAAATATATTTTGCATATCTGGTCTTCTAAGATCTAAGTATCTATACTTTAATCTTATACTCTCAGCTGCATCTAAATTTTCCTTAATATATATTGGTGGAGTTTCTGATTCGGAAAGTATTTTTATACTTTCACATTTAATCTCAACAAGTCCAGTTTCCATATTAGTATTTGGATCTTGTCTTTTTACAACTTCTCCAGTAACAGCTATACAATATTCTGGTCTAACTGCTTGTGCTTTTACAAAGGCCTCTTTATTAATTTCTTCACCAAAAACAACTTGCATTATCCCTGTTATATCTCTAAGATCTATAAAATTAAGACCCCCAAGTCTTCTATTTCTTTGAACCCATCCCATTAATGTAATTTTTTCTCCTACATTAGTTTCCCTTGGCTTACCACACATCATGGTTCTTCTTAATCCACCTAAAGCTTCTCCCATTGTAATTTCCTCCTAACTATTTTAGCACATTTGCTATTTCTTCTATATTTTCTAAACTTACTTCAAATTGTTCACCATCAGACATTCTCTTTAATCTTATAGTTTTATTTTGAAGTTCATCATCACCAAGTATTGTTGTAAAAGCTGCTCCTATTTTATTAGCATACTTCATTTGTGCCTTTACAGCTCTTCCCATATGATTTGTTTCACATTTAATTCCAGATTCTCTTAGCTTATTTGCAAGTTTAAATCCTTCCATTTCAGCATTGTCACCTCTTGCCCCTATATAAAGGTCAAAAAGATTTTCCTTTGTAATTTCTATTCCTTCTTTTTCTAGAGTTAATAATAATCTTTCAAGTCCAAGTCCAAATCCTACAGCTGGCATATCAGGTCCACCTATTTCTTCAATAAGTTTATCATATCTACCTCCACCACAGACTGTGAATTCTGAACTTAATATTTCAAATATAGTTTTTGTGTAATAATCTAGGCCCCTAACTATACTTGCATCTACCTTGTATGGAATTTCTAAAACTTCTAAATGCTTTTTAACTTTTTCAAAATGAGTATCACACTCTTCACACATATAATCTAAGATAATTGGAGCATTTTTTGTAATTTCTCCACATTTCTTTTCCTTACAATCTAAAATCCTCATTGGATTTTTTTCAAGCCTTGTTTGGCAAAGACCACAAAGAGACTCTTTATTATCTTCTAAATATTTCTTCAATGCTTCATTAAAATTTGGTCTACAATTCGGGCAGCCTAAGTTGTTTATGTTTAAGCTTAAACTCTTTAATCCCATTTTTTTAAGTGAAGTCATTGCAACAGATATTACTTCAACATCCATTGAAGGTTCTTTTGAACCGAATACTTCTACACCAAATTGGTGGAACTGTCTGAATCTACCTCTTTGCGCCTTTTCATATCTAAAACATGGACTTATATAATATAACTTAGTTGGTTGAGCTTCATTAAACAACCTATTTTCTACAAAGGCTCTAACAACTGGAGCCGTTACTTCTGGTTTAAGTGTAATGCTTCTATTACCCTTATCATTAAAAGTATACATTTCCTTTGTTACTATATCACTAGTTTCCCCAACACCTCTTGAAAATAATTCTGTATTTTCAAACATTGGAGTTCTAACTTCTCTTATTCCATAGTTTTTAGCTACATCTCTTAATATACTCTCCACATACTGCCATTTATAAGCATCTTCTGGAAGCATATCTTTAGTCCCCTTAGGTGCTTGCATTTCCATCTTTTATTTCCTCCTATTTAAGATAAAGAGTATCCAAAAGTTTCCTTTTCCCCTCTACCATTTCTTTTATTCTACTTGTATAACCCTTAACATCTTTAATGTTAGAGAATCTCTCTATTCTATTTTCATCTAGAAAGACAACCTTTGATACAGCATCTGCACCAAGAGCTATTATAGTTTGTTTATCTTCAATCATTTGAATATTATAAACACATTCTTTTCCCTTTTTAGAATAACCTAAGTTCTCCATATTTCCAACCATATTTTTTTGTCTATACATATAATATGGGCTTAATCCTAATTTTTCAGCAAGGTCTCTACTTTCTTCATACATTTCTGATAATTCTGTTTGTGGTTTTATTTGAAGTCCTTTTTTAAGTATAAAGTTTTCATAAAGTATAGACGCTCTCTTTAATGATAATCCATGAACTGTTAGGTTATCTGGTTTTAGTTTTAAAAGTTCTCTTGCAGTATTTTTCGCATCTTCTAACCCTTCTCCTGGTAATCCTATAATCATGTCCATATTAATATCATTAAATCCAAGTTCCCTAGCTAAATTAAACTTATCTATAACATCTTGCGAATTATGTCCTCTTCCTATCATAGATAATGTTTCATCTTTCATTGTTTGAGGGTTAATGCTTATTCTCGTAGTGTTATACTTTTTCATAGAAAGAAGCTTTTCTCTACTTATACTATCTGGTCTACCACATTCTACTGTAAATTCTAAAAGATTTCTATCCTTAACAAAAGCATTAAAAATTTCATTCATAATATTTTCGAACTCTTCATTGTTCACAGCAGTTGGAGTTCCCCCTCCAAAATAAACACTTTCAATTTTAAGATTTCTCTCGTCTACATATTTTTTAATTTCTTTAATTTCATAAATTAAAGCTTCTAAGTATGGATTAACTAGCTTTTTATTTCCCCCTATTGGGTTAGCTGCAAATGAACAATAAAAACATCTTGTTGGACAAAATGCCATTCCAATATAAATTGCAATACTCTTTTCATCTCTATTTACAAAATGCTCTTCAGCTTTAGCAACTTCAATGCAAAGTTTTGCCTTTTCTTCTGAAGCTAAATGTTTATTATTAAATAAATCTACTATTTCTTCTTCTGTTTTGCCCTCTTCTAAGTACTTAAGTGCAATTTTAGAAGGTCTTATCCCCACAAGTATTCCCCATGGGTATTGATCCCCTGTAATATTTCTTAAGCTTAAAAAAATCAACTTTTTTATATCTTCTTTTAAGTTTTCACTAATTTTAACTTCACTATATAAATCTTTATATCTAAAATCTATTGTTTCTTTATTTATATTTACAAAGTATTCTCCATCCTCTAAAAATTTCAATTCATGAAGTGGATAATAAATATTAAACATTTGATATACATCATATCTATATTTTAAATCATTTAAAGTAATTTTAATTTCCATTTTTTCTCCTTATGCTAGGAAAGGATTTCTCGTTCTTTCAAATATTATTGTAGATTTTGGTCCATGACCTGGATAAACTTCTACATTATTTTCAAGAATAAGAAGCTTTTCATTTATACTTTTTATTATTTCGTCAAAATCTCCACCTATAAAATCTGTTCTTCCAATAGAACCTTGGAATAAAGTATCACCTGTAAAGACTTTGTCTTCTATTAAGAAGCACATCCCACCTTTAGTGTGACCTGGAGTATGGATACACTTAATATCCAGGTCTCCAACCTTTAATATATCTCCATCTTCTATAAAATCATATATTTTAGGTAATTTGCCATATACAGAACTATCTAAATCCATATATTTTTCTTCTTCTCTATTCATATAAACTGGCACATTATATTTATTTTTAACATCAACAACGCCATCATCATGATCTGCATGAGCATGAGTTAATAAAATAGCTGAAACTTTACAATTAAGAGACTCTATTTCTCTAATTATCAAATCTGGATCTTGACCTGGATCTAAAACTATAGCTTCTTTTACTTTTTCATCCATTACTATATAACAATTAGTCTGTAGTGGGCCTGCTGGTATTACCTTTATAATCATAATATCCTCCTAAAATTAAAAGTCTTCTTACTTTCAATATCTAATTGTTCATTCTATAAACATCTATGACACCATTTAATCTTCTTATTTTTTTAATAATTTCTTTAAGTTGCTCTACAGTATTTATTTTAATCTTTATATTTACAACTGCAATATTTCCCTTTGATGATTTTGCATTTAAAGCATTTAAATGTAGCTTTGTCTCTGTTATTATCATCATAATATCAGATAATATTCCCATTCTATCTTCTGCTTCAACTTGTATTTCAGCTACATACCCTGCGCCTTGTTGTGTTCCCCAAGATACATCTACAACTTTTTCCTTATCATATTCAATTAAGGCTTTAAGGTTACTACAATCTTTTCTATGAACAGATATTCCTCGACCTTTTGTAATATAACCTTCTATATTATCACCTGGTACTGGATTGCAACACCTTGCAAATCTAACCATAAGGTTATTTAGTCCTTTAACTGTAATACCATAATTGTTAGTTTTAGTATCTTTTTCATTTTTTGATATATGTTCATCAATAGTTTTAATTACTTCTTCTTGCGTTGGCTTTTCTTTTTCAACTATATTATCTTCTTTCAATTTTGAAATATAAGTTGATGCAGATAATAATCCAACTCCTATTGTTGAATATAAATCATCCATACTATGAATGTTATTTCTTTTTATTATTCTCTCATAAACTTCGCCTTTTGAAATTTCCGAATAAATTACACCTTGCTTTTTAAGCTCTTTTTCAAAAATTTCTTTACCCTTGCAAAGATTTTCTTCCTTTTTAAGCTTTTTAAACCATTGTCTAATTTTACTTTTAGCTTGATTACTCTTCGCAATATTTAACCAATCCATATTAGGACCTTTTGCTGTTTTCGCTGTTAAAATTTCAACTATTTCACCAGTTTTAAGTTTATAGTCTAAGGGAACTATTTTCCCATTAACCTTTGCTCCAACACATCTATTTCCTACATCAGTATGTATTATATATGCAAAGTCAATTGGAGTTCCTCCATTTGGCAGATTTAAGACAACCCCTTTAGGAGTAAATAAGAAAATCTCATCTGTGAATAAATCTATTTTAAATCCTTCTATAAACTCCTCTGCATCTGAGGTTTCTTTTTGCCATTCAAGCATATCTCTAAGCCAAACGAGTTTATTTCCAAAGCCCTTATCTTTATCTTTATCCTCATGAGTATCACCTTCTTTATACTTCCAATGGGCTGCAATACCATACTCAGCTGTTTTATGCATTTCAAAGGTTCTTATTTGTATTTCAAAAGTTTTTCCTTGTGGCCCTATAACAGTAGTGTGCAATGATTGGTACATATTTTGTTTTGGCATAGCAATATAATCTTTAAATCGTCCAGGAATAGGTTTGTAAATTGTATGTACAATACCTAACACACCATAACAATCCTTTACTGAATTAACTAAAATTCTTATTGCAGTTAAATCAAATATTTGTTCTATGCTCTTATTTTTACTAACCATCTTTTTGTAAATACTATAAAAATGCTTTGGTCTTCCTTCTATGTCCGAATCTACTCCTGAATCTTCTAATCTATTGTATAAATCTTTTGTAATATCTTCTATGTAACTTTCTCTTTCTACTCTTTTTTCTGCTATTTGTTTTACTAAATCATAATATTCTTCTTCATGTAAATATCTAAAAGAAAGATCTTCAAGTTCCCATTTAATTCTAGACATCCCAAGTCTATGTGCCAGCGGCGCATAAATATCTAATGTTTCCTTCGCCTTTTGCTTTTGCTTTTCTTCGGTCATAAATTTAAGTGTTCTCATATTATGTAATCTATCTGCTAGCTTAATAATAATAACTCTTATATCTTTAGCCATAGCAAGAAGCATTTTCCTCACATTATCCGCTTGTTGTTCTTCTTTTGTCTTATATTCTATCTCTCCAAGCTTTGTAACACCTTGAACTAGATTAGCTACTTCTTCATTAAACATTTCACTTATGTCTTCATAAGTATAGTGAGTGTCCTCAATAACATCATGTAGTAACCCTGCTACTATCGTACTAGTATCCATACCCATTTCTGCGAGTATGGTGGCAACATCTATTGGATGTATAACATAAGGTTCTCCTGATTCACGCCTTTGCTCATTATGAGCTTCCGTTGCCAGGTCACAGGCACTCTTAACAACACTAATATCAACATTGTTACAATTTTCTTTTATTTTTTCAAGCAGGTTCTCTATCATTATGGACTACTCTCCTTTGGATACATTAAAATTCTAAAATCAAAGGCTGGTTAAAAAACCAGCCATTTTCCTTAATTATATCCTATTTAGTTAGTATTTTCAATAAGTCATCCTTAAAAAATAACAACTGAAAGATTCTTAGGATTTTTTATTAAAAAATGTCTAATATTAGATATCATATTGTACTAATGACATTATTTCATAACTTCCAAGCTTTCCTCTTCCATTTAACTCTGTTAATTCTATTGCGAAATCTAATGTAACAACTTCTCCTCCAACCATTTCAACAAGTCTCGCCACAGCTTCTATTGTTCCACCAGTTGCTAACAAATCATCTACAATAGCAACTCTTTGACCTTTTTTAATTGCATCTTTGTGTATTTGTAATTCATCGCTGCCGTACTCAAGTTCATATTTTACTGAAACTGTTTCACCTGGTAACTTACCTGGCTTTCTTACTGGAACAAATCCAATTCCCATTGCATAAGCAACTGGCACTCCATAAAT
The DNA here is from genome assembly GCF_017348895.1 of Clostridium gasigenes. Taxonomy (NCBI): domain Bacteria; kingdom Bacillati; phylum Bacillota; class Clostridia; order Eubacteriales; family Clostridiaceae; genus Clostridium; species Clostridium gasigenes. The sequence continues at coordinate 2,977,686 of NZ_CP071376.1, read as the reverse complement.
AAACCCTCTCGCTTCTGGTCCAACTATTAAATCAATTTTTTTGTCCTGTAAGTGTTTAACTATTTCATCTATAGAATATCTTAAAGCCTCTCCATCAGCAATTACAGTACTAATATCTTTAAAGCTTATTCCTGGTTTTGGAAACCCATCAATTATTCTTATCTTATCTTTTAAATCCATATTAATTCCTCCATCTATTAGAAATTAGAAACTATATAATTAAATTATATAGTTATCTTTGATTGGTTTAAATATTTCGTTATTTGCTCTGCTCTTTCTTTTTTATCAGTAGTTAATAATTCAATAATAATACGAGCATTATCCATCATTCTGACTGCATTAATTATAGGTGTAATAACCTCAATTATCTTTAATATACATTCATTATCCATTTCTATTATAGAGTAATATTCCATTATTGCTCTTAAACCATAATTATTTGTATTTATTAAAAACTTTCTGCCTTCTTTTAATATAACTCCATTTTCACCTTTTAAAGGAACCTCTGCCCACTGTGCTCCTATTAATATTAAATCCAAGTATTTGTTAATACTTTTAATATTATAGTATATTGCAATTGCTTGCATTAGTTTAAAAGTTAAACCACTTACTGATAAATTTTTATATCTGTATTGGCAACCCTTTTGATTTGGATTTATATATATGTAATTATGATTTTCTTTAATATTTTTATTATCCAAAACCATTAATTCTATACCAAGTTCGTTGCAAAGAGACTCCTCTTCTATGGAACTAAGGCCTATTCCTAGGGTAATTAAAAGCTGGCCCCCTAAAAAATCAACATTATTAATTATATCTTTAGACGTTATTCCAGAGTTTTTTTGGCTATTATCATGAATTATGTATTCTATATCTGCATTTAAATACCTTAAAACTAAAATTAATGACGATATTGCACATATTCCATCTACGTCAGGCACACCATAAATAACTATTTTTTCTCTGTTATTTATTGCTTTTACCATACGTTCAATTGCTTTGTTCATCCCCTTAAGTATAAAGGGATTATATCCGGTTATATAATTTGGACTATAAATACTCTCCCAAAACTTGCGCATGATAAACTCCTCCATAAAATAAGAAAACAGGTATATTATAATGTATAAAGTTACATCTTTCAAATGTTTTCTTTAGAAAAATAGTAAACCTCCAAATTATTATGGAGGTTTAACATTATAGCGAGCTTCCAAGCTTAAAATATCTTCTTTTAATTAGGGGAACTTCACAACTTTTAGCTCCCTTATCTACATTAAGCTGTTTCAACCACATTTTTCTTTTTTACTTTTTTCTTTAAAATAACCCATACTGGTGATGCAATAAATATTGAAGAATATGCTCCAAAGGCAATACCTATAACTAATGGGAATGAGAATTCTCTTACTGTAGGCACAAATATATTAACAGCTACTATAGAAAATAATGTTGTTAATGTAGTATTAATTGATCGGCCCATTGTTTGAGTTAAACTTACGTTAGCAATTACTTCTGGCGTAGATCTTCTCATATTTTTAGAATTTTCTCTCATTCTATCAAAAATAACTATAGTATCGTTTATTGAATAACCAATTATAGTTAATATAGCTGCTATAAATGGTGTATTAACTGGAATATAAAATATGGCAAATACGCTTAATGTAATTAACACATCATGTACTAATGCTACAAGTGCAGCAATACCATAATTCATTTCAAATCTAATTTGAATATATATTAGCATAGCTATACATGCTATTCCTAGTGCAACTAATGAATTTCTAGTTAATTCCTTACCAACTGATGCACCAATTGAACCTTCTGAAAGTGGTGTAGTTCCTTCTAAATTATAAGTCTTTTTTAATTCTGAAAATAATTCTGAAACCTTTTCTGTTGGTAAATCTTTAGATTTTATTTCATATTGAGTTTTTTCTATTTTATTAGTTGATGCATCTTCTGCATATTTTTTAACTATTACATCAGCTTCTTCTTTATCAAAGTCTTTTTCCATTTCCACTACAACTTGTGTACCGCCCTTAAAGTCTATTCCAAAGTTAAGACCTCTAGTAAAAATAAATCCTAGTCCTATTACTATAATTATAAGGGAGAATGCAAACCATATTTTAGTCTTTTCTATTATTCTAAGCATCTTTAGATCCCCCTTTAACTCTAAATTGAGAAATATTTTTTAAGAATCCCATTTCAACTGATAAGTTAATTAGTTTTTTTGTAATTACTAACGCTGTAAACATACTTACAAATACACCTATCATTAAAGTTGCTGCGAAACCTTTAACTGCTCCTGTTCCTACAAAATATAAAACAAGTGCTGCTATTATTGTAGTTACATTTGAATCTATAATTGATGATGCTGCATTTTCAAAACCTTTTTTAATTGCACTTTTTATTGATATACCTTTAGATAATTCTTCTTTGGTTCTTTCAAATATTAATACATTCGCATCTACTGCCATACCAATGGTTAACAAGAACCCTGCAATACCTGGTAATGTTAGTGTTGCCCCTACTTCTACAAATATTAATAATACTAAAGTAACATATGCTACTAATGCAATACTTGCTATTAATCCTGGTACTCTGTAATACGCTATCATAAACATGAAGATTAGTGCTATACCTACAGCACCTGCTTTCAATGCATTTGGTAATGCTTCTGCACCAAGCTGAGCTCCTACATTTTTAACTGATACAGATTCTAGGGCAACTGGAAGTGCTCCTGAATTAATAAGGCTTGCTGTATTTTGAGCCTCTTTAAGATTTTCACTTCCTGATATAATCGCTTTTCCATCTGCAATTTTTGATTCAACTACTGGACTTGATATTTCGTCTTCATCCATAAATATTGTAATTTTCTTTCCTATATTATTTCCTGTTGCTTCTGCAAACTTTCCTTTTCCGTCATCATTTAATTCTAAAGATATAACAGGTTTATTTGTTTGATTATCTAATATAGCTGTTGCTTTTGATACATCTTTACCTTCTAAAACAACACTACCTTCTGAATCTTTAAATTCTAATTTTCCGGATTTAGTTAAATTCTTAACTATATCACTTGAATCGAAAGCTCCTGGAATATCTACTCTTATTCTTTTTTGACCTTCTGTTGTAACAGTTGTTTCTGATACTCCAAGCTTGTTAACTCTAAGCGCTAACAATTGTCTTGTCTTTTCTAAATCTTCTTTTTTCACATCTTCATCTTTAATTTCCATAAGTACAGAAACTCCACCTTGAAGATCCAAGCCCTTTGTTATTACCTTATCAAATGATTTGAACTCATATCCTGCTATTTTAAACCCCTTGAAGCCTATAAATGCTAATGAAAATATAGCAACGACACATAGTATAAATATTATTGCGCTTTTACGTTTATGTTTATGTTTGCTTTGTGCTTTCATTGTCTTCCCCCTCTGTTACGTTTTCACTATAAATTATATTACTTATGTTAACTAATTTCAATACTCATTGTAAAAATTAAAAATTTTATTGTAGTATTATCGCAACCTATACACATATTTCTAAAAAAAGGCCTAAAAAATAAGAAGTTAAGAACTTAATTTTCAAGTTCTTAACTTCTTATTTTTTTAAGATGTCTAAATTATAAATTAATACCAAGCATACCAGCTAAAGTTCCAACCCCTATAGACATTAGAAATCTATAGAATTCATACATACCAAGATGAGCCTCCCCACCAAAAAGAATATATATTAGGTATAAAGCTATGTAATAAATAGTTCCAACTGTGAGCCCAATCATCCACCCTTTACTACCTTGAGATTTTGCTGCAACAATTGCTCCGATAACTAAAGCTACACATGATATTACAACGTAAATTACATTTAATACAGTTTCACTAAAATCAACTTTAGTCATAACAATAGAAAATATTAAATTAAATACAATTGATATAACAAGTGCATATAGCACTCCTTTAATAATATTTTTTGAAAAATCTTTTATTTCCATAAAAAAACACCCCCGACACTTCATTTTATGAGGTATCTAGAGGTATTATTCTTATTCTACATCTTTATTTATTTTACTTGCTATTCCATTCTTTGAAATCTTTAATTTTGTTCTTGCTGTACTTGTTTCTATAACAAAATAAGTCTCTTCACAAGTTACTATTCTACCCATTATTCCGCCTCTTGTTAAAACTTCATCATTAACTTTTAATGATGACATCATTTCATTATATTTTTTTGTTCTCTTTTTTTCAGGTAGTATAAGTAATAAATACATAAGCCCGAACATTAATACAATTGGTACAAAGGTTGTTATTAACTTTAAATCCATATATGAACCCTTCCCTTCCTTGTTTAGTCCAAAGATCATTAAGAATCTTTGACTAGTTTTTTCAAATTCCTTATTTTACAATGCTTAATTAATGTTATATTACTTACATAGTATTGTCAATTATTTTAAACAATAGAACTTACTTTCAAATTCCTTAAGCTCTGCCATCCCATTCTTTTAATTTTTGCGCCTTAAATTGCTTAAAGCAACCATTATCTAAAGCCGCTCTTATATCTTCCATTAATTTGTTATAGAAATATAAGTTATGCAGAACACATAGTCTCATTGCAAGCATTTCTTTTGCTACAAACATATGTCTTATGTAAGCTCTTGTATAGTGCTTACATGCAGGGCATTCACAACCTTCATCTATAGGAGTTGCATCTAATTGAAATTTAGCGTTCCTTAAGTTTATTTTTCCATTCTTAGTGAATACCTGCCCATGCCTTCCGTTTCTTGCAGGTAATACACAGTCAAAGAAATCTACACCTCTTTCAACAGCTTCTAAAATATTACTTGGAAGACCAACACCCATTAAATATATTGGTTTATCTTCTGGAAGATGCGGTACAACAGCATCAATTACTTTGTACATTTCTTCGTGTGTTTCACCAACTGCAAGGCCTCCAATTGCATACCCATCTAAATCCATTTTAGTAATAGTTTTAGCATGTTCTATCCTTATATCATCATAACATCCACCTTGGTTGATCCCAAATAGCATTTGTTCTTTATTTATAGTTTGTGGAAGTTCGTTTAATCTATCTATTTCCACTTTACATCTTTCAAGCCATCTTGTAGTTCTTTCTACTGATTTTTCTACATAATCTCTAGTTGATGGATTTGGAATACACTCATCAAAAGCCATAGCTATACTTGATGCTAAATTACTTTGTATTTGCATACTTTCTTCTGGTCCCATAAATATTTTCCTACCATCTATATGAGATGAGAAATAAACACCTTCTTCTTTTATCTTTCTCATTCCTGCAAGTGAGAAAACTTGGAATCCACCTGAATCTGTTAATATTGGTCTATCCCAATTCATAAATTTATGTAATCCACCTAGCTTATAAACAACTTCATCTGATGGTCTTAAATGAAGATGATAAGTATTTGAAAGTTCAACTTGGCATCCTATTTCCTTTAAATCCATTGATGATACCGCACCTTTTATAACTGCCAGTGTACCAACATTCATAAATACTGGTGTTTCTATAGTTCCATGAGGTGTTTCAAATCTACCTCTTCTTGCTTTTCCTTCTTTTTTTAATAATGTATATCTCTTTTTACTCAAAAACTTCACTTCCTTTTGTATTTTAGCACTTGAAAAAATAATAGACTAGAAAATTGGTCTATTATTTTTTCAGATGATTAACTATTGTATAAACATTGAATCTCCAAAAGAGAAGAATCTATATTTTTCCTTTACTGCTTCATTATATGCATTCATAACATTTTCCTTAGTTGACAATGCAGAAACTAACATTATTAATGTTGATTCTGGCAAATGGAAATTTGTAATTAGTGCATCTATTACTTTAAATTTATAACCTGGATATATAAATATATTAGTCCATCCACTATCTTCTTTTACAAATCCATTTTCGTCACCAATAGTTTCTAATGTTCTTGTAGAAGTTGTCCCAACAGAAATAACTCTATTTCCTTTTCTTTTTGTATCATTAATTAAATCAGCATCTTCTTTTGTTAAGGAATAAAATTCTGAATGCATTACATGATCATCTGTACTTTCAACCTTTACTGGTCTAAAAGTTCCAAGACCTACATGCAGTGTTAAATAAGCTATATTAACACCTTTAGCTTTAATTTCTTTTAATAGTTCCTGGGTAAAGTGTAACCCAGCTGTTGGCGCAGCCGCTGATCCCTCTTCTTTAGAATAAACAGTTTGATATCTTTCTCTATCCTCTAGCCTCTCTGTTATATATGGAGGAAGTGGCATTTCCCCAAGTTCATCTAAAACTTGTTCAAATATACCCTCATAAGAAAATTCTATTATTCTATTTCCTTCTTCAACTATATCTACAACCACGCATTTAAGCTTGCCATCTCCAAATATGAACCTTTGCCCTATTTTAGCTCTCTTACCTGGCTTTGCAAGACATTCCCATTTATCTCCTTCTATTCTTTTCAGAAGAAGAAATTCTATTTTGGAACCTGTTTCTTCCTTTTCGCCTATTAATCTTGCCGGCATTACTCTAGTATTATTTAATACTAGAGTATCTCCACAACCTAAATATTCTAAAATATCATGGAAACTTTTATGATTTAACTCTCCAGTCTTTTTATCTAAAACCATTAATCTTGAAGAATCTCTTTTTTCTAATGGATGTTGAGCTATTAATTCTTGAGGTAGCTCAAAATCAAAATCGCTTACTTTCATATTTACTCTCTCCTAACTTTCAAAAAAGTTTTCTTGTGTTTCTATCTTTTTACTTTTTATTTTTCCTAAATGCTCATAAGCCTTATCTGTTGCCACTCTCCCTCTTGATGTTCTTATTATAAAACCTTTTTGAAGAAGATACGGCTCATAAACATCCTCTAGAGTTCCCAGTTCCTCGCCTATAAAATAAGATAATGTTTCTATCCCAACAGGACCTCCATTGAAATTATCTATAATAGATTCTAAAATTTTATTATCAACTCTATCAAATCCCTCTGCATCAACTTCTAGCATTTCTAAAGCTGCTTTTGCTTCTTTAAAGCTAATTAATGACTCTGAATAAACTTGAGCATAATCCCTCACTCTTTTTAGAAGTCTATTTGCAATTCTTGGAGTTCCTCTTGATCTTCTTGCTATTTCAATAGCACCCTCTTCTGTAATATCACATCCTAGAACAAATGAAGATCTAATAATTATTTCTTTTAATTGATCATCTGTATAGTATTGCATATCACATAAAACGCCAAATCTATCTCTTAAAGGGGCTGTTAACATTCCAATTCTAGTAGTTGCCCCTATTAAAGTAAACTTTGATAGGTCTAATCTAATAGATTTAGCTGCTGCACCTTTACCAATAACTATATCTAGCACATAATCTTCCATTGCAGGATATAGTATTTCTTCAATACTTCTGTTTAACCTATGAATTTCATCTATAAATAAAACATCATTATCTTTTAACGTTGTAAGTATAGCTGCTAAATCTCCTGCTCTTTCGATTGCAGGCCCTGAGGTTATTTTAAGTTCTCCACCCATTTCTTTTGCGATAATATTTGCAAGAGTTGTTTTCCCAAGGCCTGGTGGTCCATATAAAAGGGCATGATCTAAAGCTTCTCCCCTTGTTTTTGCAGCTTGTATAAATATATTCAATCTTTCTTTAACTTTATCTTGTCCTATATATTCACTTAATCTCTGAGGTCTTAAACTTAATTCATTATTTACATCATCTAGTATTTCTGATTGGGTTATAATTCGTTCCATAACTCACCCCTATCCCATTAAAACTTTAAGACAACTTTTAATCATACTCTCCAATGTTTCAGTCTTATCAACCTTCTTTAAAGCATTTTCTGCTTCTTTTTCTGAATATCCAAGTGCAAGTAATGCTCCTAAAACTTCGCTTATAACGCTTGCATAACTTGCATCTATATTCTCAAAGCCTTCCACGCCTTCAACTAATTCATCTGGTTTTAATTTATCTTTAAGCTCTAAAATAATTCTACCAGCTGTTTTCTTTCCTATTCCTGGAGCTCTGCAAAGATGTTTTTCATCACCCATCAGTATTGAATATTTTAAATTATTTATTCTACTTATTGATAATAATGATAAAGTTGCTTTAGCTCCAACCCCATTAATCCCTATAAGCATTTTAAACATCTGAAGTTCCTCTTTTGAATCAAACCCATAAAGACCTATAAAATCTTCTCTTACTATTTGTTCAAGATATAATAAAACATCTTCTCCAATTTTAGGCATGGAGGACATTGTTGCTCCTGAAGTAAAAATTTTATATCCAAATCTATTATTTTCAACAATTACATAATCTTTATTTATACCTATATACTTTCCTTTTATATATTCATACATACTATTTTTCCTCCACTGTTCAAAGTAAATCTACACTATATTTTATCATTATACCCCAAATAATTCAACCATTACAAAATTAGTGATTTAAAGAAAAAGAAAAAAATAACAAGTCAAGCTGTCTTGTTATTTTCTTTCAAATCCATTAATCATAATTTCACTTTTACATTTCTCCAAAAGGTTCTATCATATCAACAGTTTTCACATCATGTAAAATTACATCTAATCCTAAATTATATATATTAAAATCTATTTTTTCTTTTAATAGTTTAGATATAACTTCTTCTTTTTCTTCATCAAAAACCAATTCTTCTCTTAGCTTCTCTAAAAAATCTTCTAAATAATAAACTATACATTCGCCTTCCTCCACTCCTAAGTGTTGACAAATGTTTAACCTAGTTTCACCAACCATTTCTTGTGAATCATTATATTCTTCTTCCTTAGAATACTCTTTAATTTTATTTTCATAATATAGATTTATACATGCTTTCGCTAAATCTAAATCATTAAACCCTTTTGCGGCTCCACTTGGCATAACTAAAATAAATTCATTATATGGACTTAGGCTCATAATAATTCCTCCTCAATAAATGAAATCTTTTTACATTTTATTTATTCCCTTTTTTCTTTTAGTTTACTCCAAATGTAACTTGGTAAAAATTAATATTACTAACTTAAAATATTTATACCTTAAATATGACAAAAACAGAGAATTCTACTTTTAACATTAGATTCCTCTGTTTCTTTATTATATTGAATTTGTACATCTTCATTTATACTGAATTCAAACCTTTTTCTATGATGTATATGCGGTTAACCTCATATGTGCTTCTTCTTCAGTATCATAATATTTTTCAAAATTTCTTAATGATTGCTGATTTACTTCTGGAAGAATATTTATAGGAGCTTCACCCACATAAATATCATTTGGCTTACCATTCTCATCTGTTTTAAATATAGCTAGCATCCCATCCTTTTCACCTAAATAAAATTTATTTGGAATTAAAACATGTTCACTTTGTCTATTAAAAACTAGTTTATCTTCGTTTATTTCACCACCGCTATATCCTTTAGTTTTTAAAGCTTTCGCTAAAGATTCCTTTGTAACTTCACCAGTTAATCCTAATTCAGCTTTTAATTCAGATATTTTTTTTTCACTATCAATATTATCTTTAGTTTTTAATATAACTATTGTATCGTCTTTTAAAGCTTGAGGTGTTTGATTAAGAACAACCTTTCCACTTTCATCATCTTCAGCACTTGTTTTACTTGGACTATTAAAATAATCAGTGATAAAATAAGTTCCACAAAAAAGTATTGCTAAAAAAGCTATAGCTGATAACACTTTTGCCATTCTATTTTTATCTACTGGTTTTTTTTCATTATTATTGTTGTTATTATTTTCTATACTATTCATTTCCATCACTCCTTATCCATATTCTTCCCTTTCATAGTCTTTTTAATCAGTATAAATAAAAAAAGTTATTATAAGATTTCTCTTATAATAACTTTTTTATCTCTCAAGGCATCTTCAAAAAAATAACTATCTTTCTTCTCCAATAAAGAACACAGCTAAAGTTCCAGGTCCTGAATGTGAACCTATAACAGGTCCTACAGGATTAATAATAATATCTTTAACTTTATTTTCTTCTAATAATAAGTTCTTTAAATGTTCAGCCTCTTCAATACAATCTCCATGACTTATAAATATTACTTGCTTTTCTGACTCTATAATTCTTTCTTTAACTATCTCAGCTAAAGTTCTAATCGATTTTTTTCGCCCTTTAACTTTTGAAATAGGAATAAGCTTTCCATCATTATTTACATTCATTATAGGCTTTATGTGCAAAACAGTTCCAACTGTTGCTGCTGTTTGAGAAACTCTTCCACCCCTCTTTAAATGATTTAAATCATCAACTGTAAACCAATGATTAACTTTAAGTTTATTTTCTTCAATCCATTCTACTATTTTTTCTTTTGTATATCCTCTATTTAATAAATTGCATCCATAATGTACAATTAATCCAAGACCTAATGATGCGCTTTTGGAATCTATTACGGTAATATCCGCATCTTTATATTCTTCTAGAACTGTCTCTCTTGCAACACTAGCGCTATTTATACATCCACTTAATCTAGATGAAAAACCTATATAAATAACTGCGTCACCTTTTTCTACATGTTTTTTAAAACTTTTAATATATTCAAAAGTATTTGCGCAAGCTGTAGATGTTAGTTCTCCCCCCCTTAGTGCATTATAGAACTCCTTATTCTCTAATGTTTCGCCTAAATCATCAGGAATATCTTCTCCTTTTATGTTAACTATTAAAGGCATTACCTCAATCTTATTTTCTCTTACAAAACTTATTGGTAAATCACAACAAGAATCCGTCATAATTACTACTTTCATATTATTTTCTCCCCCATAACACATTTAGCTCTCACAGTAACTCTTTAAAGCTTGTGATTACTCAATTTTATTGATTTTAATCTTATTGACTTCTTCAGCTCATAATCCATTTTCTCTACAATACCTTGAAAGTTCTATATTTAGTATAGCACTTTTAGAAAATAATAACTTCTTACACTATTATTATTTCAATTTTCTAAAAAAAAGAACATAAAAAAACTCATAGACTAAACACTTTTTTCATATGTTCAGTCTACAAGTATTACTTTGATAATGGACTATGATTTTTAAAAATTCCTTTAAAATTAAATCTGCCCTATTGATTTGATTTCTATTTGCATATCATTTATTCTAATATTTATATCATCATAATCTAATCCTTCAAATATTTTAACATGTTTATTCGTTATTCCCAAATACCAATTTTCTATATCATCATTCGTATAGTTTTGAGTTTCAACAGGAATCCACCCTTGCTCCTCAATAAATACTTCTGCCCATGAATGATAGTTTTCCGCTGATATTTTACCTAGAATAAACTTGCACGGAATACCAATATTTCTCATTATAGCAATAAAAACATTTGTACATTCAAAGCAGGTTCCCGTTCCCTTTCTTATTGTTTCTGTTACACTTTCTCCAAAAGTTTCCCCATTATGGATTCTTTTAAGCAAGTCTTCATTATTTTTTATATTTCTTGTAAAATTCAATGCTTTCTTAACAATGATATTTTCCTGCTTTTCATCTTTTATTATTTTTTTTATTAATTTATTAACTTCAACGTGATCACTTTGTATATATTTTGTATATTGTAAATATTTATTTAAATCTCCTATATCTAATTGTTGTTGAATAATTAAAGGATTAATTTTTATTATGACTTCACAACAAGGTTTTTTCCTCACTATATTCTTTATTCTTTGATGAGCTGAATTTAGTGCTGTTAAATCTAAATTATCAGCTTTTATTGTATAAGTTCTTTCTCCTAAAAACTCATCTAAAAAATATTTATCTGTAAACTGTGATGTTTTCTGTAATATTATTTCTACTACTTCATCAATGCTCTTATTTTCTGTATTAATATGATGTTTGAAAAAACTTTCTTTAAATAATTCAACACAACTTTCACCTTGTTTATATGGCCATGAGCCTATATTATCTCCTCGATTTAAAAGTCTTTTATACACTTCATCTAACGATGCTGTTAAGCAATAATGGTACACTTGACCATCTAAGGCTTTAAATCCATTATATATATAATTTAAATATTCTTTTTTCCTTATTGTCATTGGAACTATTAAGTTCTTCTTATATTTAAGTATTAATTCTCCACCTATCTCAACAACTAATTTCCTCCATATTTCTAAATCTTGAAAGTCATCAGTTAATTCTTTGTCTTTTTTTACATTATCTATAATAATATTTTTCAGCATAAAACCAACTTCTTCAGGATCATAAATCATACTATTTGGTATTTTATCAATTAACTTTTTGCCAACAGAGGTTTTGCCTACTCCAAAAGCTCCATTTATCATAATTATCAATATTTACCTGTCATTATATTAACCACTTTCCTCACTCCCTAACCTTAAGACATTTTTAAAAATATATATCTAAACCTGATTTCTTATTTTTTAAAATGACTAAATTATATTAATATTATTTTACACCACTTAAAAGGATTAAACTATATTAAATTTTGTTCTTTGTTTTTTTTTGGGATATTTTTTATCAAGTAGATTAAACATTTTTAATTTAAGAATATTTCCATTCTATATTATTTCAAATTTAGGGTTTTTTATCTATTTATTGACATTCGGTTGTTTAAATTATATCATATCTATATACTATTTCATTCGGAGGAATTATGATTAATATAAAGAAGCTTTTACTAATATTTTGTTTATCAATTTTAATTACTTTTTCATTTAATATATCATCATTTGCTAATACTAATTTATATAATAATAAATATGTATCTGATGCAATTCCATCCAATAATATTCTTGTTATGAATTCATGTAATAAGACTGATTTTCATAGTTCTTTATTTGAAGGTCTTAGTTTATCTATTGAAGATAATTTACCTAACTATAAAATTTTCGAAAATAGTACAATAGGTTTATCTGATGATGAAATCATAGCAAATATTAAAGCTTTAATTAGAGATAGTAAAAACAATATAAAATTAGTCGTTTGCCTAGATGCTAACTCCGCTTCTTTCTTTGAAAAATATGGTGTTGAGCTCTTTGGCTCTACCCCAATTTTATTTGGATATGAAGGAGATAATCCTATTCCTATAGGCCCTAATATGGGCGGTATTTTTGCGCCTTATAACTTAGAAGAATTTTTAGATACTATACTTATTCAACATAAGGATACTACTCAAATAAATTTTTTAATAAGTAAAGCTATAAGAGATACTTATTTTTTTGATAAAATAGAAGAATATATAAACAAAAAATTATCTGATCCAAATAACACTTTATATTATAATGTTGTAGATGCAGGTCAATCTTATGATTCAATTCCACCTTTAACAAAGGAACACTCTCTTAACATAGTTTATTCGCCTATAAGGTTAAAGTATTCAGAAAACGATTTAGGTAGATATAGTACACCTTATGGTTCACTTGAAAAAATTTTTTCTAAAACATCTAATCCAACTTATGGAGGCTTTAAAACCTTTGGCACTAGATTTAATATTGGAGCTTATATGTATGATGGTTTTTCTATTGGCACTAAACTTGGAGATTATGCATCTAGCATATTAAAGGGTACTCTATCAATAAGTACTTTAGGCATTAATCCAGTTAATAAAGGGCCTATACTCTTTATCAACGAAGAACTCCAATCTTTATATAAGTTCCCTAACAAATTTTATAAAACAGTTTACTATAATACAGGTAATACCGAGTCTAACTATAGCAAAAGAAAAATTCGAATTTTATCTTTTGTAGCTATTATTACATTCTTTCTATTAATTATTTGTATAGTTATAAATTGTTTTAAAAGAAAAGCTCTTAAAGAACGACAAAAACTAGATTTTATTAAAACTAATTTTATTGCAAATGTATCTCACGAACTAAGAACTCCCCTTAATATAATAATAAGTACTATACAATTATTTGATGTTTATTCTGAGAATGGAGAAATAATATACAACAGCGATAGAGCAAAAGAAAAAACTAAATATTTAAAAGGTAATAGTTTTAGACTTCTGCGACTTGTTAATAATATAATTGATATCACAAAAATAGATTCTGGCTATTTTACAATAAATAAAACTTCAATTAATATTGTTGAGGTTATTGAAGAAGTAACATTAAGTTCAGTTGCCTATGCTGAAAAAAAAGAAATAAATTTAATTTTTGATACAAATGTGGAAGAAATAATTTTACCTGTTGATAGCGATAAAATAGAACGTATAATTCTTAACCTATTATCTAATGCTTTAAAATTTACACCTCCAAGTGGAACAATTACAGTTACTGTTTTAGATAATATAACTTGTGTTACTGTTATTATTACTGATACAGGTATTGGAATTGCAGAAGATCAATTTGATATTATTTTCAAGAGATTTAGACAAGTAGATGGCCCTACCTATAACAAAAGCGAAGGTAGTGGTATAGGGCTCGCTCTTTGTAAATCTATGATTGAAATGCATAATGGTACAATTAAAGTAGAAAGCAAAATAAATGAAGGAACATCATTTATTTTAACTATTCCTATAGAAAAATCAGAAAATCCTGATCATGTTCCTAATGTACAAAATACAAATAAACATGATATTATTCAAGTTGAATATTCAGATTTTCTAAATTATATGTAAGTGGTCTTTAAAAATATAGATTTCACCTTGATTTGTTATTTTTTCAAACACATAAATAAAGAGGTTATGCTACAAGCATAACCTCTTCTTCAAACGTCCAAAACCCCAAATAATTCTAAGTATTTTTCATATCCTTCTTCTTCTAAATTTTCAAAATGTATAAATCTTAATGCTGCAGAATTTATACAATATCTTAAACCTCCCAATTCTTCTGGTCCATCACAAAACACATGTCCTAAATGACTTTCAGAGTTTCTACCTCTTACCTCTGTTCTATGGATTCCAAAGCTTGTATCTCTCTTTTCTTTAACTGCTGTTTTTTCAATTGGTTTTGAAAATGAAGGCCATCCACAACCAGATTCGAATTTATCAGTGGAGATAAATAAAGGTTCACCTGTAGTGATATCTACATATAATCCTTCTTCGAAAGAATTCCAATATTTATTATCAAAAGGTGGTTCTGTAAAACTTTCTTGTGTTACCTTATATTCAATTTTTAAAAGTTCTTCTTTTAATTTTTCTTTACTTTTCTTTACATATTTTTTCTCCATTAATCTTCACCTACTTTTCATATTGTTTTTTGATGTTCCTTTATAACCTTATTATTCTCTACTTTATCCACCTTAATCCGTAGTACATTTACACATATCCATTATAAACTTACACTGTATCCTATTACTACCTATTGTAGTGTAAATAGTCACTTCAAAAAAAATTTCAAAGTCTACATCATGTTAATTCTATAACTAATATCTTCATTTCATCTTGAATCAATGAAACTTTGTAGCCTTCTAATATTAACCAATTTATTAATTCTTTCTCTAAAGCTTCTTTATCTTCATCTTCTATAGCAAAAATTGCTGATATTTTATTAATTCCAACACTTCTGCCGTATTCTATATTTTCCATTATTTTATTTTTATTCTCTTGAAGCTTCTCATCATAATTATTAATAATAAACCACTCCTCTTAATTATTCTCTTTATATTTTACCATTTAATAACAATAATTATAACTAAATTATATTTTATTTCACCATTATAAGAATTTCTTAATTTATTCTTAAAACTATAATATTTGAGTAGTTTAATTAATAATATTAAAGTACAATATAATTATAAGGCATCTTCAAAAAATGCCTAACTTTTAAAAGGAGAATTTTTATATGAAAAAGCGAATTATATCAACACTTACTCTTTTTATTTTTATTTTTTCTGGTTTTACCTTAAATGTACAAGCTGAAAATAAAGAAAGAGTAACTTTTGGAACTGACTTAACAGATGCTCAAGAGCAAGAAATGTTAAAGGGATTTGGTGTTTCTTCTGATAA
Organism: Clostridium gasigenes; assembly: GCF_017348895.1. NCBI lineage: Bacteria > Bacillati > Bacillota > Clostridia > Eubacteriales > Clostridiaceae > Clostridium > Clostridium gasigenes. The sequence goes on along the minus strand of NZ_CP071376.1, from coordinate 2,961,752 downwards.
CGTAAGCATAGATAGAATAACTAACGAAGATATTATAAAACAACTTGGATTAGATCCTAATGATAAATCTAATTATCAAGGAGGTTGCTATTCTTCTTCTTATGTAAAATTGAAAAATGATAATGGAATTGTAGTTGATGCTAAAAACCTAACTGAAGTAACAGGTTTAATGCTTTCAAACGCTCTTTTGACCTCTGGTGTTACTAATGCTGAAGTTAAAGCTAGTTCTCCTTTCCCGGTAACTGGTACTTCTGCCCTATCAGGTATATTAAAAGGCTTTGAAGCTATTCAAGGAAAAGAATTATCTTTAAAAAATAAGAAAACAGCTCAAAAAGAAATTGAAACTACCTCTACTTTAGCTGATGAAATAGGTTTTGATGAAGCTGCTGCAGTAATTAACGATGTTAAAACAGCAGTAATTAAAAAGGCTCCTAAAACCGAAGAAGAAGTTTCTTCTATAGTACAGGATGTTACTAAAGATTATAAAATCCCTTTATCTGATACTCAAAAAGAGAATGTTACAAATTTAATGGTAGATATAAAAGATCTTAATATAGATTATAGTAAAGTAAAAGATACTCTTAACAATCTTACTGATCAACTATCTACTGCACTTGATAAAGCAGGTACCCAGCTATCTGACAGTGGTTTTTTTCAAAAAGCACTAGATGGTATTGGTGATTTCTTAAGTGGCATAGGTGATTGGTTTAAATCCTTAGCTTCTAAGGATTCAGCTGTTGACCCCCAAGCTAACTAAAATACACTATACTTAAATATAATAAAAAGGCTTTAGAGTAGTAAAAATCACTATTCTAAAGTCTTATTTTCATTGTCTATATAAGTTATTGCAAAGTTTCTTTTCAGGTTTAGGAACTCTTCAATATCATTTAAGAATTGTAACAATTGCGCTCTATTTTCAAATTCATCTCTAGATTTAGGAAGTTCCATTCCCTTAAATTCTTCTCTTAGTAGTAAAACCTTTTTCATAAGTTCCTTACAGTCATTATCTTCTGTTATATTCTCTGCTACATTATTTGTAAACTCAGCTATTAATTTTGTTTGTTCAAATGACATATAAAATTTTTCAAAATGAATTCTCATTTTTTTAATTATATCAAATTGATTTATTCTCATATTTATATAATCTATATAATATGAACTTCTATTAAAGAAATTGTTGTTAACAATTTTATAAGCTCTATTTTTACTTTCTTTAAGATTTTCTTCTATTTCATCCATTAGTTTTTGTTCGTAAATATCTACTGAATGAGTAATTAAAGATTTACTCATTCTTGAAATTATAATCCTAAAACTATTTTCAATTTGTTCTCTATCATCTTTAAAACTATCTTCAAGAGATGGCATAAATAAATTAGCTATTGATGCTATACCTATCCCAATAAACATTAAAAGCAGTTCGTTTTTCAACATAATTAAAGTAATATTACTCGCTACTAAAAGGTGAGTTGATAATACTACAGTAGCTATCATACCCTCTTCTACTTTTAATTTTGAAGTTAATGGTATAAATATTATTAAAAATACTCCAAACCCTATTGAATTATGACCTATAAAGTTGTATATAATTATTGATAGTGCTAGTCCTATTAAACATGCTAAAACTCTATTTTTACCAATAACCAAGGCTTTTTTTCTAGTATCTTGAATGCTCAAAATTGCAATCACTGCTGCTACTGTTGCATAATCTAAATTTAACAATTCAGCTATTATTAATGCTATCGTAGCTGATACTGCCATTTTGAAAGCTAAATTATAAATATATTTCATTTTTTCCTCCATCTAATATATAGTTATCTACCTATCTTTTTATTTTCTATTTTTTTAAAATTCTATCTTTTATAAATATTGCAACTGAATCGCTATTATTATCACCTATAGTAGCTGTTGCAATTCCCTTTAATTTCTCTACTGCATTTCCCATAGCATAACATTCTGTTGAAATCTCAAACATAGGAATATCATTTAAATTGTCTCCAAATGATATAATTTCTTTGCTATCTACATATCTTTGCAAGTATTTAACACCATTTGCTTTAGATGCTTTATCGCTATATACTTCATAAAAATAATGACCTTCCCCGTATATATCTTTGTGATATTCTGCAATTAGTCCTTTTATATTACTTACTTTGTCATGAATTTTGTTAACTCTATTAAAATCATCTAAAATTACAAAATTAATTACTTTAGAATCTTTTAACGCATCTTTATAGCTATCAACTTTCACAAAAGTTTTTAATGATTTATTGCACCTCTCATCAAAGTATTTTTGTTCATATTTATTAATAAGTTCTTTGTGATATACAAATAAATGATTGTTTTTTATTGCATAAATAAATACTTGCTTATTAAACTCTTCAAATATATTAATTATATCTTCAACTAAATGTTTTTCTATTTCTTTAATGTCTATGTACTTTCTAGCATTTACATTATAAATCAAAACTCCATTCATAAGGGTAATCGGAAGCTTAAGATTAAGTCCTTCTAATATATCGACTACTGTTGCAGGTGTTCTTGCTGTTGCTATTGTAAAATTAACACCTCTGTCTATTAACTTGTTTAATTCATTTTTAGAGTATACTGATATTTCTCTATCTGTATTTAATAATGTTCCATCTAAATCTGATACGAATAACTGCATTTATAACTCCTTTTTAGTCATTTGCAAAAATAACAAGTCAATGGGTTCTACATATCGGCTTATTATTTTTTTGAAAATGCCTTATCTTTTCTTATTTACATATCCACAAGTTTTGCATAGATCTTCTACTGCTGTTCTTCTTGAGAAACCATCATATATATCACTAGCTCTTTTAGATTCTAATATTTCTTCTAATTCTGTTTCAAATATATTCCCAAGATTCATATTTCCTTCACTATCTAAGCAACAAGGTACAACTGTTCCATCAACTAATATTCCAAATTGGTCTCTTAGCCCATAACAAAACATTCTTTCATTTGAAGGGGCAATATTTATGTTTGGCCATTCAAATTTTTCTGCCATACTTAAATATACGTCTTTAAATAGTTTTGTGCTATTCTTTTCTGTAAAAGTCTCTTTTAAATCATAATTAAGTTCAAATTTTTCTTCTAGTATTTTAAATATATTTTTATTTAATGAATTACTAGCCTTATGTCTTGTATCTAAATTCCATAGTCTCATAGATGTAATTATATTAGTATTATCTCTTGCTTCTTTTACAAATTCAATAATATTATCTATGTATTCATCAAAATCAACATCATCTTCATTAGCTTCAAAGCTATGAAGTGACATATTTACCTGCCTTAATGCAGGTGACGATAGTAATACCTCCCTCGCATTTTTTATTAAAGTTCCATTAGTTGTTATATTAACCTTTAACCCATATTCATTACTTATTTCTAAAAACCTTCCTAACTTTGGATTTAATAAAGGTTCTCCCATTAAATGAAAATATATATGATCTGTATATGGTTTTACACTTTTTAAAACATGTTCAAATGCTTCTTCCTCCATAAATTCTAACTTTCTTCCTGTTTTAGGACAAAAATTACAATTCAAGTTACATATATTTGTTATTTCTATATATACTTTTTTAAATTTTCTCATTAAAATGCTCCTATTCTTATGTACTATTAATTTTTATAGAGCTAAAAGAAAATAACTAGTTATTTTTTGAAGCTCTCTTATTGATATCTATAATATAATATATTTTTTTCATAAAGTAAAATAATGCTTTTAATTGAGTAACTATAGTTTAAATAGACCATCAAATTAGCTTGTTATTTTTTAATATTTCTTTTTTAAAATATAAATATATATACAAAAAAAACTAGTAAAGGATGATTCTACTAGTTTTTTACATTTTACTTATAAGAGCTTTTTAAATTATTTATTTTCTTGTATTAATTCAATTATTCTCTTTCCACATCTTGCACCTTTACATCCACCAGTAGCTGCCCCTGTCTTTTCTTTAACTTGGTCTAAAGATTTAGCACCACTTTTTATCGATTCAATTATAATTCCTTCTGTTATATTTTTGCAAATACATACTACTTTATCATTACTCATTATTTTATCTCCAATCATTAGTTAGTTTGTAATTTTATTATAAAATAATAATCATTATTTGTAAATAGCTATCATTCATATAATTATTTTTTTATATTTAATATCTTTCCACAACTTATATTAAATATTCATATCTCTTCTAAAATTTCTAAGACTTTCTTTTTCAAAGTTCATTAATTTTATTTTAAGAAAAAAAACCTCCAAGTTGAAGGTTTTTTAAAAACTATATAGCAAGAAAATTTTGTATTACAAGCAATGCTTTAATATCTATTTTTTCACTTGATGCTATTATTTCTTTAGCCTCTTCCTTAGAAACTAACTTAACTTCAATATCCTCATCATCTTCTAAGTCATCATCAGATATTTCTCCATTACAATCGCAATAAACTAATGCTACTGATTCATCTGTCATTCCTGTTGATATATATAACTTTGATTTAGTTTTTTCATAATCAATTTTGACTAAATCAAGACCTGTTTCCTCTTTTAATTCACGTCTTACAGTTGTTTCAAACTCTTCACCAGCATCTATAAGCCCTGCTGGAATTTCGTAAACATAATCATTTAGAGGAACCCTAAATTGCTTTATCACCACTAATTTATTTTCATCTATATGAGTTGCTACTATTATAACAGCATCTATTTTACCTTCTTCACCATTAAAAAATATATTTTCAATAGTTTCTAAAGGCTTTCTAGATGCAATAGACCAATTCTTAGTAGCCCCAAACTTATTAGTATATTCTGCATTATACATCTTTAAATAAGGTGTATCTGCAATAGTAGTAATATTTTTAATTTTAACATCTTGTCTTTCCATAATTAAAATCTCCATTCCATAGTTATTTCTTTAGTTTAGGGAAATTCAAATAAATATACTAACTTTCTATTTATTTAAATTTCCCTTAATCATTTGAAACTTTTCTACTATCATTATATACTAATTTATTAATTATTAAAAATATTCCATATTAATTATTAATAAAACTTCTCTACTATAATTACTCTATTATTACATCTTCTATTTTCACTGTATCTCCATAGGCTGGTAATAAGGTTTCATTATAAGCTTCTCTTATAGTACCATTTTGCCCTAATGATTTTATTTCTGCATTTACCCATTGTAATAATTCTTCATTTCCTTTTTTAACAGCTGGCGCTATTGTATCTTCCTCTCCTAATGATGATATTCCAACTGTATATCCTGCATTTTCTCTTGCCCATGCAAACAATAATGTATTATCATGAGCTAGCGCAGCTCCCCTATTATCTTTTAATGCTTCAAAAGCTTCTGTGTTATGGTCAAACTTTACTAATTCTATATCTGGATAGTTTTTTGTAAAGTATGCATCAGCTGTTGTTCCCTTATTAACTATAACTTTTTGCCCCTTCAATTGGTCTATTGAAGTTACTTTTGTTCCATCTTGTGATACAATTCCTAATGCAACCTTCATATAAGGATTTGCAAAATCTACTACTTCACGTCTTTCTGGAGTCACTGTGAAGTTTGCTAATATTAAATCAACCTTATTTGATTGCAAAAACTCTACTCTACTCGCAGCTTCTACAAGCACAAATTCTACCTTTGATTCATCTCCAAGTAAATCTTTCGCTAATTTTTTAGCTATAAACACATCATAACCTTGATTTTCCCCATTAGCATCTACGTATCCAAAAGGTGGCTTATCACTAAATACTCCAACTTTAATTGTTCCACGTTCTTTAATAATATCTATTGCACTTTTTTCAGAACTTTTATTTCCACATCCTACAAAAACCCCAACTCCAACTGTTAATATTACTAATAATGATGATACTTTTTTAATTAATTTCATTTTATTTTCCCCCTTATAATATCTCGTCTAGCATATTCTAGACGGATTGTATTTACTTATTTTATACCTTATATTTAAATATATTTAGAAATTGTTTTGCTCTTTCTGATTTTGGATTTTCAAAAAACTCATTTGGATTTGATATTTCGCATATTTTCCCTTTATCCATAAATACAATTCTATCTGCTACTTCTTTAGCAAATTGCATTTCATGAGTAACTATAATCATAGTCATACCATTCTTTGCAAGTTCAAGCATTACATCTAATACTTCTCTTACCATTTCCGGATCTAAGGCTGCTGTAATTTCATCAAACAACATTACCTTAGGGTTCATACACAAGGCTCGTACTATAGCTATTCTTTGTTTTTGTCCTCCAGATAATTGTCTTGGAAAAGATTTTTTTCTATCTTCTAGTCCTATTCTTTTTAATAGCTCCTCGCCTTGCTTTTCTACTTCTTTTTTATCTCTCTTTTGAGCTTTCATAGGCCCAAGTAAAATATTATCTATAACATTCATATGTGGAAATAATTCATAGCTTTGAAATACCATTCCTATTTCCCCTCTAACCTCTTCCCATTTAACATCTTTTCCTATTATTCCTTTGTTTCCAAAAGTTATAGTTCCTTCCTTTATTTCTTCTAAACCATTTAAGCATCTTAAAAAGGTACTTTTACCACAACCTGAAGGTCCAAGTATTACTAAAACCTCTCCTTTATGAACTTCTAAATTAATATCTTCTAAAGCTGTAATATTATCGTAATTTTTTTTCAAATTATCTATTTTTAATAAAATCTCGTTTTCCATAACTATTCCTCCCAATTTTGCTAATTACCCTACCCACTTTTGCTCTAGTTTTCTAGATAAAGCCGAAAGTGGATAACATATTATAAAGTAAAGTATAAATATAAATCCATATACCCAAAATGATGCTGTTGGTGCTTTTAATAATGAAACCTCTATTATTTGTTGACCAACTTTAACTACTTCTACAACTCCAATTAATACTACTAATGAAGTTGTCTTTATCATTCTAGTAGCTAAATTAATGCCCCCTGGAATAATCCGTCTAACCGCTTGTGGTATTAACACATATATATAAATATTAATTTTATTTAATCCAAGTGCAAGAGCTGCTTCTTCTTGGTGTTTTGGTATTGATGTTATTGCACCTCTAACTATATCTCCCATTTCAGCTATTCCCCATAGAGAGAATACTACTATAGAAACTACCTCGCCATTTAAATTAAGATTAAAAGCACTAGCAACTCCAAAGTAAACTATAAATAACCAAACTAAAATTGGTATTATTCTAATTGTTTCTAGGTATATTTTTGAAATAATCTTAACTACTTTAGATTTTGATGTCATTACTACTCCAAATACTAAGCCTAAAATACAAGCAATTATTACTGATATAAAAGCTATTCTCGCTGTTACAAATAACCCTTCAAGTAATCTCATTAAATTATTTCCTTCAAATATAACTCTATAATCCGTATTCAGCATTTCTTGACCTCCTCTCTAGCCAAGTTATTAATATAGACATTGGCAATAAAATTATTAAATATGCAATAACTAGCATAAATAGAGCTTCTTTTGTTTTATAATACATTCCTATTAAATCCTTAGCTACAAACATTAAATCTGCTATTGCTATAGCACCAACTATGGAAGTTTCTTTTAACAAAAATAAACAATTTGCTCCTATTGAAGGTATTGCTATTGAAAAAGCTTGTGGAATTATTATATATCTAAAAACTTGAAACTTTGATAATCCTAAACTTATCCCTGATTCTATTTGTGATTTAGGTACTGCCTCAAGCCCTCCCCTAAAACTTTCTGCCATATAACTTCCGCCTAAAAATGATAGTCCTATAACTCCACAGGTAAATCCTGTAATTTTCACTCCAAGCTTAGTTAACCCATAATATAAAAAGAATAATTGAATTAATAATGGCGTATTTCTTGAAACTTCTATATATCCCTTTGCTAACACTCCCAAAACCCTAACTTTAAAATAAATTATATTACTGCATATTACCCCAATAACTATTGACAATATTATTCCAAGGGCTGCTAATGTTAGCGTTAAAATAGTTGCCTCAATATATATAGGTACATTTTTAATAATAAAACTCCAATCCATGCTCTCACTCCTCTTTTGAAATTTGTGTAAATAAAAAAAGCTCTGCCTCTATTAAAAGAGACAAAGCTAAACTTCGTTATTCCACTCTATGCGGGATAAAATTATCCCATTGAATATTGGTACAAACATACCATTTCGCTGTAAGCGGCGATCCGCAAATGCTCTACTAAAAATTTCGAACATCCTACTCCAAAGGGCACTTCATTAATATTCTTGATAGAAGCTCTCAGCTAATCTTCTTCTCTGTAATCTTAAACAATAATTACTTTCCTTCTTCAATGTATTTATTTTATAATATCTTAATTTCATATATCTGTCAATCTATTTATACAGGTTTTGTTTCTTAGTTTTTAATTGACTTTCAATTTTATTCACAACTACGTTTGAATTTCTTTCCCAATTATCTTTTATAAAACTAAAATTGTCTACTAGCGTATCCATTATAATTTGTATCCAAGCTAATACCTTTTTTGTTTGTAATTTTTTTATATCATAGCTTATGCCAATGAGATTTCTACTATAGTCAAACTGCAAATCATTTATTCCATCTAATAGTTTTACCCCTTTAACTAATAGACTTTCATACTGTTCACCCTCACTTTGTATGTTTGTATTATTGTCAAACCTTATTACTAATTGACCTGGGAGATCTCTAATTATTTTGAATCTTAAAAATCTTTTTATCATCATTTCTTTTATACCCAATATTTTATCACCTACTTTTATTTCTTTATTTATCCTATGCTTATTTACAAAAAAGTTGACATAAACAATTAATATTTATCTTCTATACACTTTCTTAATTGTCCGTTATAATATTATTAAACACAAAGATGAATAGATGAGGAGTGATAATATGAATTTCTTTAAAAACACATATGGTTTTGATATGTTTTCAGTTTTCCTAATATTGCTAAGTAGTATATTTAGCATTTGGGATTTTACTAAATATCTAGGATTAGCACTTTTATTTTTCGCTATTTATAGAGCTTTTTCTAAAGATATTTATAGAAGAAAAATGGAACTTAATAAATTTACTAGCTATGCAAATAAACTTTTAGGTAAATTTGGAAAAAAATTACCTAGTTCTGTACCAAACCTAGATTTAAATAGTTTATCAGTAGCTATTAATCAAATTAAACTTTCTATGGCTCAAAAGAGGAAATATAAAATAATCAAATGTCCAAGCTGTAAGCAGAAACTAAGATTACCAAGGAAAAGAGGAAAGATTGTAGTAACATGTAAAAAATGTTCTAATAAATTTGATTCAAGAACTTAGGGAACTCAAAAAAAACATTAGAGAACTAATAAAAGCACTAGTATAAAATAACCACCCTAATACTTAGGTATAATTAAGTTCTACTAGTGCTTTATTTGTTTATTTAGATTTATTCTACAACTTCTAGTAAAAGTTCTGGAGAATCTGTAAACATGCCATCTATGTTCCACTCCACAAACTTTCTCATAGCAATAGGTGAATTAACAGTATATGAGTTAACTTTTATGTTGTTTTTATGACATTCCTCAATAAGTTCTTTTGTAACTAATTGTGCATTTGGATGAATTGCGTCTGCATTAATTTTTTTCGCCATTTTTATTGCATCACAAACCTCATAATATAACATTCCAGTTTTTATATTATGATTTATTTGTTTACACTTTCTAATTGATTCATGATTAAAACTAGATAATATAATCCTATTTTCCATATTATATTTTTCTACTAATTTTATTACATCATCTTCAATTTCATTATAGCTAATAACATCTGTTTTCAACTCTATATTAAGTACTATTTCTATTTCATCCTTAATTAATTCAAGAACCTCTTCTAATGTTGGAATTCCACATTTACTATTTTCACTAAACATAACTTTTCTATTTTTAAATTTTCTAAGCTCTTTTAATGTAAAATTACAAACTTGTCCTTTTCCCTTAAAAGTACGTTCAATGTCCTCATCATGAATTATAACTAATTTATTATCGCGACTTTTGTGAACATCAAGTTCTAAACCAGTAGCCCCTATTTCTATTGCTTTTTCAAAAGCTAAAATTGTGTTTTCAGGATAATCTGAACTTGCCCCTCTATGTGCAAAAACTATCATTAGAACTCCTCCTATATATCTATTTTTTCTATATCACTAAAATAAGGCATCATAAAATAAATAGCAGCCTATTATCCTTGATTATTTATTTTATAATGTCTAAATCCAATACTAATAAATCTTTTGTCTCATATCTATTATGCCCTTGTAACCTCTTTTTATATTTCCAACATTTAATAGCATCTGATAATAATTTTCCTTTATTATCATTAAAAAAATCTCTAATATAAGTGTTATATTCAAATTGACTGTCAATTTTTGTTGCCACTACTTTCTTTTCCTCTTGTATATTATAGTAGGCATCCACAGCTCTTGAATATGTTTTTCCTGTATTAGATTTTAACCATTTTTGAAATATCACATTAAATGAAAATCCACTTCCAATAACCTCTTTAAAGAAAGCTCTATGTTTCTCTGAACATACAAAATTTTCTTCAATAACACTCTCCAATGTGATTTTACCAATATCAACTGTTACTTTCTTATTATTTGTAACCCTTAATTTTTTACCAGTATCCAAAAAGCAATAAATTCGTTCTGTTAATGACTCTTTCCCTCCAGTTGATTGCAGTCCTACTTCTTTACAAAACAACACCAACTCTTCTTTTAAATAATAATATGCTTTAAATGTCTCACTATCTAACCTACTGCTTAATATAGGTCTAGTTGTCATTTTATCCATCCTTTCGTCGTTTTTTATCTTTATTAGCCCTTATTTTTTGTATAACATATTCAATTGTTACCCCATAAGCAACTAAAATAATACAATCATATACAAAATACAAAGAAAATAATGGTGCATTAGCAAAATTAAAACCTCCAACTTCGTAAGTAATCCCTTTTAGTAATAAAGCAATAAAAATTGCAATCATTGTGTATATAGTGCTTCTTATCATTTCACACCTCCCTTTTAAAATAATTCTATATAAATTTAACTGCTTTTTTCAGCGGGTTAATTCAAACTTTATCCCAAAACTAATATTATTTTCTCAGATGAAATCTCTAAAAACATCTCTAGTGTTGTTAAATCTGTTCTACATAACTTTAAAATTCTTTCCCTCGCTAGTTTTCTTTGATAATAATCATGAGTATATCTATTTCTTAACTTTACTATATTTTGTAGTTTTTTTGAATCTTTACAGGAAATAAATCCAAAATCACTTGATAATTCTATAATATCTGGACCTGATTTATTTGGAACATAGTTTTCTGTTGAAACTAAATAAGTTTCACACATATCAATTATAAATTCACAAAAAGAATTAAAATATGATATCATAGCTTCATCAATTATATCATCCTCACCATCAATGTTCCTCTTTATACATTCTCTAATTTTCTCTAGAAACACCTTACTTTCCAAGAACTTTTCTTCTAACTTTTCCTTTTTATATTTATAATATACCATTTCTATAACCCTCCAAATCCTTTAAGTTTTGTTCTCTTATTATTTCAAGATTTTCCCGATCTCTTTTAAAAGACGAATATCCCAGTACATATTCTAAATAATCTTCCTCTTTAAAAATTATTTTATCCTTACTTATTATAAACAACTCGCTAAATGGATAACTAAATCCACTTATAAAAGTATAATGTATATTATCATGGCAAAAGTATTCTGATAATATAACTTGCAAGTAATCTTCTATTTCAAATTCATCATCTAATTCTAATTCTATCGATGAAAGAACCATAATATCTATATCACTTCGATCTTTATTAAAGCAATTTTCATGATAGCTTCCAAATACACCAATTGAAATTATATTCTGTAATTTATCTGATTCAACTTTACAATTTTTTATCATTACCTTTTCCATAGTTCCCTCCATATTATCAATATAAATTTCTATATATTATACATTTTTTTAAAAATACTAATTTTTCTATTAATTTTTAACTATTCCGTGCTAAATTCTGAATTCCTCTTTACTTTTGATAAACTCCTACTTCTAAAGTAGAGAGTAGTTCAATTATATCCAATTAATATAATTTAAACAACCTACCCTCAGTAGCTAATAATACTTTTAGCAGATAAAAATTAATAAACTGTACTTTTAAATTTAAGCACAGTTTACTAATTTTTTGAAAAGTCCATTTGTATTAAATTAAAGGCTACTGAGTGATGTATTAAGAATCCAAAGTAACATAGTCAATTAATTTGCATATATTTTTCTTATTTGTGAAATCAATAGGCTTATCATATACTGCTAACATTCCACGTTCGTCAGGAGTTAAATCCTTTTTAGTCTTCAATTTCAATTTTAGTAATGACATAAGTATCTTATTAATAACATTAAGTTTTTGATAATTAAATCCTCCTCGTAAATAGAAGAACTTAATATATCTTTCTTGATACTCAGTAAAGTTTGTTTTTTTTACTTGTTCTAACTCTTCATCTCTTCCTGGACATACTCCTGTAGCAAAAACTATAATTCTTTTATCCTTAATTTTATCAATATTTTTAGTTATAGCTTTTATTCCACTTATGCCACCAGCATATAATCCCCCTCCATAAATAATGGTATCGTAGTTTTGTAGCCTATCATTATTCATTTCAGATACATTAATAATATCGGCTGTTAAGCCTTCTGCAATCCACTTCGCATATTTCTTTGTAAAACCCGTTTGTGATTTATATATTACTAAAGTTTTCATAATACATCCCCTCTCATTATAAATTTTCTAACAATCCCTAACTAATTAAAACCTTAAGTAATATACCAATATAACCTCATCCTCCTATATCCTCTATAATTGTATTCTAAAATCTCCAAAATCAAAAGTTCCACTGCCATGTTCTAATAAATTATTTTTTTCTATTAATATAAACGAATTTTGAATTTGCCTTATAATATCTAACTTTAAGTCTAACTCATTATGACCTGGTAAAATTTTTGTTATATTATTCAAGCAACATATTTTCTCTATAGATTTTTTAAATTCTATAGGATTTGTACTTGGATAAAATGCATAAAGTGTTCCTAGATATATTAAATCCCCAGTGTATAAGTAACCTTTTTCTTCCTCAAAGAGACAAATATGCCCTGGTGAATGTCCTGGAGTATGTAATACTTTTACTTTTCTTGAACCAATATCTATAATATAATTATCCTTCAATATTTTCGTTGATTCATCTTTATAAACGGTATATTTTTTTATATCAAACTTTTCAGGTGTTTCTTTACTAAACGGCTCCTTAACTATGCTATTTCTTATTACTTCAATTGGTATTGGTAGCCCTCTTTTAAGCCACTCTGCATCATCCTCATGTATATAAATATCTTTAAAATATTTATGCCCGCCTATATGATCCCAGTGACAATGAGTAGTAATGACTTTAACTGGTAGACTAGTTAATTTATCAACTTCATTTTTTATATTTCCTATACCTAACCCAGTGTCTATTAAAAGTGCATATTTAGTTCCAATTAAAAGATAGGAGTGTACTTTTTCCCAATGTCCATATTCACTTATGGCAAATGTCATATCATCAATTTTTTCAATAGTAAACCAATTATCCATCTCTACGCTCCGCCTATTCTACATTATAATTAATATCATTCAGATAATTTTTTTAAATCAACATACTATCTATCCTAGTATTTTTTATTAATTCTTATATACTATCCCCTTACACATGGTTTTCTTATTACATTTAGGGCAATATAAATTTTTATAATTAACTCCAGAATTAACCCCTATAATATTTTCTTTTAGTGTTATTCTAAATTTTTCTCCACACTTGTCACAGACCCACATATAACCAACAGTACTCCAATGCATAACTATTAATATCCCAATAAAAAGACAAATCAAGCTTATAATACATACTACTATATTTAATATAGCTCCTATAAATACTAATATTAAGGATACTATGCTTAACGAAACTCCAAATATTAGATATCCTTTATTTTTCATGATAATCACTCCTATATATCGTGTACCTTAAACTATTTATTAACCATATTTTTTAATATTTTGGATTAATTTCCTTCTCCATAATATAACTACATTCATATTTATCCATAGGATTTTCAATTCTTACAATATGAAACCCACACTTGTTCACATAAAAATTATGGTTCCTTTTTGAGAAACCTGGAGTATCTGTACACCATTTAATTGTATTTGGATATTCTTCTTCTATAAATCTCCAAACTCTTTTTCCAATCCCCTTATTTTGAAGACTCACATCAATAAAAATATTGCCTAAAAAATTAATTTTAGTTTCATTATTTATCCATAATATTATGCAACCTATCGCCTGTCCATCTAATGATATTTTGTATGAAGTAGACTCTTTACTTAATCCATATTCTCGCAGAAAATCACCATTATCATACCCTGGTGGTCCACCTTTTGGCTCATTAAGATGTATTCTTGCATCTTCATCAAAAGATTTCTCCATAATTGGTGTTAATATTTCTATATCCTTCTCTTCTAATAACTCAAATTTTAACATATCAAATTCTTTCATACTTCACCATTTCCTTTATAATATTTTTCTGAATTTTCCAGCCCTAGTTCTTACTATATATATGTTCTAGAAAATATTGCTCATTAGCTTAAGATAGATTGAACCAAATCTTTTTTAGTTTTATAATATTCCTTGCTTTCTTGAGACATTTTATTATAGCTTCTTTCAAGTTTACTTTTAACAAACTCCACTCCATCATCAATATTCAGCTTTCTTTGAACAAATGCCAAATAAAATAGTGATGGCAATGTATCATAATGAGAAATGGCATCAGCATCACTAACGCATATTTCTTCCTTAGTTGTTTTTTCTTTTAATACACTTCCACGGTGATTCAATATGTACAATTTAACTAACTCAATTTTATCTTCTGGGTAATTATATGATTTTAGGATTTCCTCAGCCATATTTTCACCATGTATATGATGATTTTCGTACATCTTGTAATCTGTAATTGAAGCTATATCATGTAACCACCCTGCAACCTCACATATTTCAACATCTGCTTGATATATGTTGACAAGTTCAACAGCATTATTTGCTACACTTTCAACATGCTCATAACTCCCAATACCAAAAAAACATTTGGACCTTCACATCTTATTTTAATATCTTCTTTTATATTCTCAATCATATCCATTTCTATTTTTCCTCCATTTAACAGACTGTTTTACTTAGCTAAAATTCTGTTTTATCCAGTGATCAAGCCGTATTTCTAATCCAGGTGCAATCATTGGAACTATAATATTACCTGTTATACTATAAAGAATCCCAACCCCAATTGATGCAATAACTTTTGGTATTATTTTCGTTGTTACTTTTATCCCACATATGAATTCTTGTACAATAATAAATTGTCCCCATATCAACGAATTTAAAAATATTCCTAGTGTCAGTTAACTTTGATGTATTTTAAATTAATAACCCTAAAATTTTTCCACCTTTTAAAATAGCTATTCTATCAAATAAAGCTTCTAAAACATTACGTAGAATACGACTCTTGCTCATTACCTATATATTTTTATTATCATTTTGTTAAATCAATAAATTTTTAATTTCTTGGAAATCTTCAATATAGTAATCTGCAAATTTCTTTAGTGTGTTAAGTTGTTTTTCATTCCTTTTTAATAAATAACTTGTCAATATAGTCTTTATACCTAACTCTTTTGCACCTTTTAATTCATCAGAACCACCATCTCCAATAAAAATACATTCTTCTGGTTTGGCTTTCATTCTGTTAAGTGCGATATTATAAATTTCAATTTGAGGTTTTATATATCCTACTTCATATGAAAATATTGCGCCGTCAAATAAGTTATATAGTGGTGAGTTTTCCCAATGCTTTACATCAATTATATCTGCATTACTTATCAAACATACCTTTTTCCCATTTTTCTTTAAATTTAAAAGAACATCAATAATACTAAAATCTACTTCAATTATAGATTTTTTAAATCTCTCTTCTCTTAATCTTAAAACTTCATTTTTATCACAGTCACTAACTTTCATTCCCATTTTTTTAATAATACTTTCAATTATCTTTATAGGAATTTTTTCTTTACCTATTGCTCTTTTTTCATATAATTCATTATCTTCTGCATGGATTTCCCACTCCTCTCTTGTTATTTTTAGCACATCATTTTCATTTCTTAAATCATTATATTTTGGTGTTACAAGTGTAAAGAACAAGTCAAAGAATATAACATTTATATTTTTCTTCATATTAAATCACCCACTTTTTTATTTGGTTGCTCAGTTCACTCATAGATATTTTAGAGTTAATAATTTTAAATCTTGGAACAATATCTAGATGCATTGGTATAAAGTATTTTTCAAATAATATTTGCGATTTTTTAACTGATATTAAAATTGTTTTTCAAAAACATATGATTTTTCTCCATCTCCATATGTTTTTTCTCCAGTTAATATAAAGCTACATTTTTCACTATAAAAATAATGATTCCGCTTTGAGTATTCAGGTGTTTCAACGCTCCATTTTTTAGCCGTTCTATAAGTCTCCTCAACATGTTGCCATGTTAACTTACCTAAACTTTTATTTTTATAATTAGGATCTATAAATAACATATCTAAATAAAATATCTCATTATCCTCTTCATAAATTGTATAAGCACCTACAACTTCATTTTTATAAAGTATTTCCATACTAGTATTTTTAATATTTTCATTTAATTTCTTAATTAAGCTTCCATCATTATAACCTTTTGGTCCATCTTCTTTTAGCTTTGTATGCATACTTGTATCCTCATTAAAAGCCCTAGTCATAATATCAGTTAATTTTTCATAATCATCTACTATAATTTTTGAAAATATAATATTTTCAATCATCAAACTCCTCCTTACAGTGCTTAATTCCTTACCCAATAACCCCCTCTATTTCTTTATCTTCACATTTTCCAGTTTCTACTGATAACAAAACTTTTTTATATAACAATACCGGTATTATAACCATAATTCCTGATATCGGGAATATTATAGTTGCTGGCATTATATCAAATAATATTCCAAAAATCATACTACTAAGAGGTATTGCCGCCATAGAAATAGTTCCTAAAACTGTTCCAACCCTCCCCATGTAATCTAGTGGTACAATTTTTTGAAAAAGTGTTCCTATAAATATATTTGCTATTCCAATAAATAAACATAATAAAGATATTATTACCAGAAGAAGACTATATGGTGGAAGGTTACTTGCAAAGCTATCTTTAAATGGACCAAAGATTACCACTGAAAAAAGTGTAGTTATTATTCCTACTGCTAACAGGCTTTGATAAATATTCTTTCCCACTGAATACTTTTTTCCCAAATAACTCGTTGTAAAACTTGCTATAATCATTGCTACTACACCAACTGATTCTGCTAATCCGAATTGAAAGTCTGAAACTACTAAAATCCTTTTACATATATATACTGTACCTATTGTAAAAGACCCAAGTGCAAAATTTAGCATCATAGCTAAAGTTGTTATTGCTAAAATAGATTTGTTTTTTACTGAAAACTTTATTCCATCAGAAAAATCTTTCCAAAACAAGTTCAACGATGGTTTCTCTTTCATGTTGTTTGTTTTCGGAATTTTTAGGAAGCACTCTGAGAATGCTGAAACAAAGAAACTTATTGCATTTATAACAAATATAATTTTTAATCCAACTAGCCCATAAAGTATCCCCGCAAGCAATGGTGCTAACACATTTCCAAGAGACATTATAAGTGAATTTATTGAATTCACTTCTATTAAATCATCTTTTTTAGTTATTGTTGGAATAATTGTTTGGATAGTTGGTTGAAATAGTGTTGAAATAAGTGAAAGAGTTATTGCTAAAATATAAATATATCCTATTGGCATTTGTCCAGTTATAAAATATATTACTGCAAAAATTGATACTACCACACCACTTAATATGTCTAGGCTAATTATTATTTTCTTTCTATCAAACCAATCAACAAAAACGCCTGCAAATGGCCCAAGTATTAACTGTGGAATCATTGTAACTGCAAGTATTGATGCAAATTTTGTAGCTGACCCTGTTGTTGCAAGGACAAATAGGGATAATGCAAATGTCTGCATTGAACTACCTACTAGTGATGTTATTTTCCCAAACATTAAAAGTGAAAAGTTTTTATCTTTTAAAATTTTAAAATTCATTATTTAACCCCAATCATTAATTTATTTATTACTTAATTTCACATTATATAATAATTATAACATTATTTTTAATATTTATTACAATTTTTTCAAAAGTAAAATCACTGATTACTATTATATTAATACGCAGAAAAAATCTCCGGAACTTTAGGTAATATAGGGTAAAAAGTATAATCAAATAAATTTACATCTTATATTTAAAGGCTTTGAGTTTGATTATATATAATCAAACTTTACAATCAAACTTTTTTTATTTCTAGCATTAAAATACATCCATTAACTCAATCTTTTTTCGAGATAATGGGGTAGCGTACGCGAAAATGATATTTCGTACGCTAAGAGAAATGCAGCCCCATAAATGCAATATTTTAGGGTTTAAAGTGCTTTATTTAAAGATTTAGTTCCTTTAAGTTTCCATTTTGATTTAAATTAAATTTATACTCGCCTAAAAAATTTATATGCTTCCATCCAAGTGGTGATATATTATTTAAGAGACTTTCGTCAAATCCGCTATTACACTTTAGATGATCAATAGCTTTATTTAAATAAACACAATTCCAAATTGTTATTGCATTGATTATAATATTTAAAGCACTGGCACTTTGCAGTTGTTCTTGTAAAGCTCTTCTTCTAAATTCTCCAAATTTACCAAAGAAAATAGCTCTTGCCAGGGCATTCATAGCTTCTCCTTTATTTAGTCCTCTTTGAATGCGTCTTCTAAAGTTTTTATCCGATATATATTCCAATATAAACATTGTTTTTTCTATTTTACCCATTTCCCTTAAAGCTTTTGCCATACTATTTTTTCTTGAGTAGGAACCTAATTTTTCTAGGATTAAGGATGCTGAAACTTTACCTATAAATATTGAATGAGCTAATTTTAATACAGATTCATAATCATCAGTTATTGATTTAACATTTATACGCCCTTTAACAATATCTTTAATCGTTTTATAGAACTCCTCAGTATCATTAAATAAAAACAAAACACATTCTGATAAATCTCTTATTCTTGGAGCAAATCTAATTCCAAATAAATGAAATAATCCGAATACTTGATCTGTGTATCCAGCTGTATCAGTATAATGTTCCTCTATTTGAAGCTCAGATTCATGTCCCAATATACCATCAAGCAAGTATAGCGAATTCCTTGAATTAGTAGTAATTACATCTATACTATAAGCAGAATATTGGTTACTTACATGACGATACATAGTAAGTCCCTTGCCTATTCCATAGTGTGGATTCTTATCAGCATAAATTGAGGAAACTCCAACTTCAACACGCATACCATCTGAGGATGAAGTGGTGCCATCTCCAAAATACTGTGATAGGTCAAGATGGTGTTGGTAGTTTACAAGAGTAGCTTGTGCTTTTTTTAAAGCATCATCATGGAGTCTCCATTCTGATATATTTGCCATTTGAGCATAGGTAATATATGATGTTGAATCTGCCATTTTTTGAACTCCTATATTTGTACCAAGAGCCATTATTGCTGCCATCAATATAGGTATTTCATCATTTTTAGGAGGCTTATCTGTAGCATGGGTTAAATGCTGTTCGAAATGAGTCCATTCTGAGACCTCTAAAAGCAATTCAGGAAGACTTATTTTAGGAATCATTCCATAAATCATAGAATTAAACTTTTCAGATTCTTCTGAAACATTTTTTTCCAATCTTTTTAGTGAAATTTTACCTCCATCAATACTTACATCTTCAAGATTTTTAACATTTTTTGATACATATTGTAACTTGTCTAATAACGTTTCTTGTCGTTCTTTTAAATATTCATCTATTGATAAACTTACAGAAATACCTGCTTCATTCTTTAAGCAGGAACTCTTCCAGTCTTCATCGCTAATAAGATATTCGTTTATATTTTTATGCCGCTTACTATCACTGATCCATATGTCACCCGAATGAATTGCATTATTTAATTCTGTAAGAACTGCCATTTCGTAATACCGTTTATTTATTGTGCCATCTTCATTACATACATGATTTTTCCAGCGTTTTGAAATAAACTCTATAGGAGCATCGTCAGGAATTTTCCGTTTGTTGTTATCATTCATATCTTTTATGACATTAACAGCATTTATTAAGGCTGTAGAATTATTTGATGGATGAAATTCTAAATTTTTAAAGAGAATTGGAGAGTATTTTCTTAAATTACCAAAACTACTATCTAGCAAATCAAGATAATCGTTATTCAATGGACGTATTATTTTTTCAGCACTATATGCATATTCTTTGAATATTTCCCATTTTCCTAGATTTTCTAACTCTTTTGAAATATCTTTCTTTTCTGAAAGGGCAGTATCTATAGCTTTTACAAGTTTAACATGAAGCTGCATTATTTCATTTGCGGATTTTGAACTTTTTACATTTAGTTCATCCCTAAGCTTTAATCCTTTAGAATGTAGTGAAATCATAAGCTTTGAGTGTACTTGAATAGCTTGATCAATTAATTCTCCATTTAAATCAGTTAGAAAAACTACCAGTATCGAATATCTCTTAATTTCCTCAAAACGCCGTAATGCATATGCATCATATTTATACCCAAGTCTCGATAGATAGCGTAATTTGTTTGGATGTATTAATTTTATATCAATATTTATTTGAAGACTTTTTATGTAGTTTATTCTTTCAATTATTTCTTTAAATGTTTTGGACGAAGGATTTAATGGAGCACTTTTTATCCATGATAAATATGTTGTTATCGTATCATTCATTGGCGTTAGTATAGTATCAAGACGATTTTTTGCTCTAAGGTCATATTTTCTGTTAAAGATTTAAATGTAATGTTATCAGCATTTTCACGAGCAAACCAAACAATACTTTCTATAGTTATCATAGCAGGAAAAATTATTTTAGCTTTCTTTAATATTTCTAAAGCCTTTTTTATGAGAAAAGTTGAATTATCATTTTCCATAGCATAATTTAAGATTTCCTCAAATAGGAATTTATCTTCATCCTTTGAGAAATTTTTTTATCCATATTCAATGCATATTTCTTCTAAGTGTTCTCGTTTTGTAGTATCCCTTTCAGCATACAAATTAAATACCTCAGGCTCTAAATCTAATTGATCCGCAATATATTTAACAATTGAATAAGGAATATTTTTTATGTTAGATATAGAACAGCCTGGATATCTAAGCAAAGCTAGTTGCAGAGCAAATCCTAATTTGTTAAAATCTTTTCTGTGGTTATTTATTATTTCAATATCATCAATTGATAACATATAAAATACACTCATTTGATGTTCATCTTTTTCAAATGGAATACTTACAAGTTCTTCTCTTTGTTGCTGAGTAAGCAACTCTCTTCTGTTTAAAATCATATAAAAATTACTCCTTTGTTAAAATTGAACTAAGCTATAAAGTTCATCCTTAGCCCCCTGATCTATTCCTATGTATCTTAATGTGATCTTCTGGCTACTGTGATTGAATGTGTCCATAATTAACCCTATATTATATCTACTTACTTTGTAGGTCCAATAACCCCAGGTCTTTCTTAAAGAATGGGTACCAAAATTTTCTATACCTATGCTTACAGCTGCATTTTTTAATAATCTATAGGCTTGTGTAACAGTTATATGCTTATTTAAGCCCTTTCTACTTCTAAAGATATAATTATTATGTCCAAGCTTATTTTGTTTTATATAGGTGTTTAACGCTGTTTTAATGCTGTCATTTAGCTTTATCTTCTTTTCTTTATTTGTCTTTTGCTCCTGCAGCACAAAATAATCTTTGAAATTAAACTTTTCCGTTAGAATATCACTTACCTTCACCTTAACTACATCGCTTATTCTAAGTCCAGTGTTTAACCGGAACTTGGCCATAAGCCAGTCCCTTTCATTCTTTCCTTTTAGAAAAGTAAGAAAATCATTTATCTTCTTTTTATCGTTTATGGGTTCTACTATCATAAATTCACTCCTAAAAAGTGTCCTAAAGGTCACAAATTTAATGTACTATATTTACAATATAGCATACGAAACAATACATTCAAATACATAATAAGAAAAAAGGCTTTAGTTGAATCTACTATAAGCCTTTATATATCAACGCTTTATGCTGTTTTTACGAATGTATGATTTTAACTAAAAGATTACATTGGCCAATAAAACTTTAAATTTTCAAAAAATCTATTCTACTAACTCTAAAAGTAAAATAATTACTTTTTTGGAGTGATATTTCTCTTAGCGTACGAAATATCATTTTTGCGTATGCTACCCCTAAATGTTTTTATTGTTTAATCAAAAATCACCTCATTAAGTAGATAATACACTAACTTTTTTAACTATATCAACTTAATGAGGTTAAATTTAAAAAATTGTTCCTAGTATTAATATACTTACAAAAAATGAACATTTTAATACTTAATTTGTATCTTACTATCTTCAAACTATACATGCATTTAAAAATCATAATTTATTGATATTTAGAGTACTGCCATTCCTTGTGCACCAATTTGTGGTAATTTTGTATCTCTGTAAATCTGTAATAGAACTAAATGCCCATTATTATCAATTTTAAACACACTGATTGAGCCTTCTCTACCATTTAAAACATAAAAGTTTCTGCCACACATATCTATTCTACTATCAATTGGAGTTCCTGTTGTATTAGGTGTACTTGGTATAGTTTCTACAACAGTAAGAATTCCTCCATGCATAATACGATATTGAGTTATTGTTCCATTACCAGCGTTAGAGGTATAAGCATAATGCTCATCAGGATCAACTGAAACCCAACAAGTGGCTGCTTGATTATTTAAGACAGAACCACTAATAACATCAAGATCTCCATTATTCATAACCCTATATGAAGATAATGCATTTGTACCTACTTCACTAACTACCAGAAGATTATTATTAAGATAAGCTGAGCCAAAAGGACCTACACCATTAGAAGGAGTTACAGTTGGACCAGTTAGCCTTCCATAGCAATCTACGTTGTAAACACTGAGATTATTTGTAACAGCTTCACTTACAACAAGTTTATTATTACAAGGACTTGAAACAATACATCTTGATTGAGCATTACTGGAACTCAAAGGTCTTTGAGAGCCGTTTATAAAACAAAGATGCCCATCAGAATCAATATGAAATCCAGTAACATTAGCGGCAAATTGAGGTTGGTTACCGGAATTTGTTACATAAAGATTGTGGTTATTTATAGTTAAACTGTTAGGAAAAATACCACCTGATGGGACTACTTCAATAAGAGAAAGGCCACCTTGAAATACGCGAAAACTACTTATATTATTACTGCCAGCGTTAACCACAAAGAGAAATTTACCGTTAGAGGATAAAGCAATTGATCCTTGAGAGCCAAGAGGATCTGCTTGTTGCAAGCCTGTCCCATTTCCGCCTGTTCTAAAAGCTTTTGGACAAGATAAAGTTCCCATGTTATCGCGAATAAAAGCAACAACACTGTTATTTATTTCATTTGTCATAGAAAATACCATTCTAATACAATTGTTTTTATTACAAGACATTTTATCAATCTCCTTTAAATTATAGTTAAATTTAAAATCTAACTAATACATGTTATGCACCATCAGTAAAATAGTGTTCTAAAATAAAATATTTATATTTTTGCCATTCTCTTTAAGAGAATGGCTATTAACTTACTGATTTTATATACAATTTGTGCGAAATAGATATACTAAGTTACAAAATACAAAATATAAATATGCATATAAGCATAAATGTGTAGAACATCTTCCTTGTTTGCAAAAGATTACATTCATAAAAATTAATATGCTATAGCAAGAGTATAATTCTCTTGTTTTTATTTTTCTCTTTGGTGCCATAAACGTTCGTTTTTTGTACTTTAATGATTGGTAGTAACAATATTAGCTCAGCCTAGTATTTAGGTGGATAGAAAAGTAGAAAAAGAAGTACAATAAATATAGTACAAATACCTAGCAAAACAATGGTTATTTGTACTTTTATTTTGTAATAGGAGGCTGAATTTATGGCATTGATTGGTTATGCTAGAGTTAGCAAAAAAGACCAAAATTTAGATAGGCAAGTAGATCAATTAAAAGAATATGGAATACCTAAAAGAAATATGTATGTTGAAAAATACTCTGGCACATCAAAGGATAGACCCATGCTTAAAAAGATGCTAGAAGAACTTGAAAGTAATGATATTGTAGTTGTTGTTGATATAACAAGAATATCAAGGAGTAGCAAGGATTTGCTAGGTTTGGTTGATGAAATAAAAGAAAAAGGAGCTTCGATAAAAAGCTTAAAAGATACATGGTTAGATACAACAAATAGCAATCCATACTCTACATTCTTATTAACGGTTATGAGTGGGTTAAGTCAGCTTGAAAGGGAATTAATATCCTCCAGGACAAAAGAGGGCTTAGAATCAGCTAGGAAGCGTGGCAAGGTTGGTGGTAGACCTAAAGTGGATAATGTCAACATACAAAGAGCGTTGATCCTTTATGAGGATAAGAAGTTAAGCATTAATGATATATGTACTATGTGTGGTATCAGTAAAAACACCCTGTATAACTATGTTAGGAAAGAGAAATCATTAGATGAATTTGATAAACAATAAATTATCATTGAGGTATAGATAATATTTATATTCTTAATGTGTGAATTTTATGTTTTTTTTAATGAAAAAAATAGCCTAAACCCTTTTTAAAAAGGATTCAAGGCTATGTAAATTTTTATATTTCATTAAGAATTTTTTGAATGGCAGTTACATATCCTGCCTTATATACCTGAATGCCGTTTTCTTTTACTCTGCCATAATTATCGGTAGTCCATCCTTGATGGTTCATAAATTCGTTTGATATGGCATTTCTCAGAGCATCTACTTCGGTATCTGTTAGATTGTAAGAAGGCTCCACTATAACAACATCCTTATTTCTGCTTATATCGTTTATAGGACGCATATCAATCGTTAAGGTTGTTTGTTCCTTAAGCAGAGAGTTTTCTCTTTTGAGCTTTTTATTCTCTGACATAAGCATACCAACCAGTGCCTTTGTTGTTGGTTCGGAGATACTTGCTAAGATATCATCGTTTACTGTTGATGTCTTTTCTTTTTTAGGCTTTTTAGTGGTAGCTTTATAGTATTCAGCCCACTGGCTTATCAAAACTCTGTAATCTTCGGCATTTTTGTTTCTAAGTGCCTGTTCACTTAGACCGCCATCATCTGCTATCAGTTTGGCTATAGTGCCAATGGAAAAATCTTTTATGTCAGACTCAGACTGTTTTTTACAGGCGTTATGTATGAGTTCTAGTGTTTTCTTTTTCCTTGTGGAAGCGTTCTCGTAAAACTTTGAGAACAGTTCATCTGGATGCATTTCTATCATATATCCTCCAATACATAAATTATTCTTCATCAATAGTAGAATTATCTAATATTAATACATTACTATTTATAGTCACAGATTTAAGTTCATCAACAAACTCATTCTCAAACCCGATTTCTTCAAGTTCCTTACGCCCGATTGCATAAGGAATAGCATCTTTTAAACTACCTGCACGACTAATCAAAAGCCTCATGAATTGATTTCCTGCAATAAGCTGTTCTTCTTCTGTTAATGAGAACATAACGGGCATTTTATTGTTATTTTTAAATGTTAAATCTATGATTTGAGACCTTTGAAGAACTGCCTTGCTTGCATCTGTTTCAGGAAACAGTTCCGCCCCATTACAGATGATTTGAAGCTGTTCAAGTTTATGTTCAACGTTATTAATAGAAATTTCAACATCTGATATAGAACCTACAGTAACAAGCTGAAATCCATCATTAGAAGAAGGTTCTTTGATTATCTTCATGCTCTTATCAATAAGACGAAGAGTGGCATTATAATCGTTTGCTAGCTTATCATTCTTCTGTATCTCCTGTGCATAGAACTGCTCATATTTAAGCAATTCATGATGTTTTGTAAATATGGTTCCATTAAGTTCACATTCATATTTTTCATTCTCTAAAAGTTCTATATCATGCTGATATTTAATCACTCGTTTTCCTGTTTCTCCCATATTGTAGCCTATGGTATTAAAATGATGCACTAAGCCTGGAAGAAAAGCGGGACTAGTTACGAACCATCTACATCTGACACAGTTCTGCTCTGGAAAACCTGGAACAATACCGTAAGTGAGTTTATCCGTATCATCATTAACATATGTGCCACCTGAATCGCATCCAAAACAGCCTTTAGGACAAATTCCTTTATCACTTATAACAATACTTGCACCTGATTTTTGAGCATTGATTACCGCCTGATAAGCTATTGGGTCATTGGCAGCTACACTTGTTTCTAACTGTTCATACTTTGCATCTCTAATAAATCTATTAAAAGCTTCTTTATCATTTTCAAGGATGCTCTTTTCAGCCTGATTCATTGTATCTGTAACATATGAAATACCTGCTTTTGTATAATAAAGAGTCATAATGAGTCTTGCGTGACCTGCGATAGCCTTTGAAAGAATAGGCATTGGAACTCCACCTTCAAGAGCATAGGCAGTTATAAGTGATACCCTGAGTGAATGAAGGGGATAATAAGTCTTTTTGTTACTGTCTGGATGCACAAATTTTAATGTTCTTTCTTCTTCGGATGATGCATTTTCTTTAAGCTGCTCCTCAAGCTTTTGAAGTGTCTTATACCAAAAAGTGTCCAATCCTTTTACTACTATTGGCAAGTGTTCCTGTCCTATTGAATTTGGATTTCTGAAAAGAAATGTGATTTTCCCCATTTGTTTTAAAATCCTCACATCTTTTGAGCTTCCTAAGTGATTTGCTGTCATTTCTGTCCATTTTGCAGGTTGAGAAATAGGATTGTACTTCATCTGCCAGTCCCTAAGCTTTGCAAGCCAGTATTGTGCTTCTTCGTACTGCCAAGGAATGTCATAACCTTTATCGGATTCCTCTTTGTTGATGTCTGCTGTTTTATTCGTATTGATAAAAAAACCTGTCATTTCAAGCTGTGTTGTTTTGTCTTTGAATTTACGAAGAACTCCTCTTTCAAAAGGATTTCTTTCTGTACCCCGACTTAAATGTGACTCATTCTTAATCCATTCTCCAGCCACATTTCGCATAGTCTGCACATGCTTATAAGTATCCATTTCTCCACTGTCAAGCATACGTACCTGATAAGTTCTCAAAGGAAGAAGGAGTTTTGTCAAAAGTGCCACAGTAGTCCCAGGAAACCACATCTCATATACTTCATCAGAAAGCCCTTTAATTGTCTTTTCATACTTGGAAGTTTTTCTGAATCTGTAAACACAGTCTGGATCATTTTTATCAATAACAGACTTATCAACAATGAACCAATCACCACCTGATTTTGAATCGCATGCATCTTGTGCAAATTTCAAGTCTTTAAAGCAGGTTGCATTTAGAGGGCCGAGTATATTACGAAGGTCTTTAATATATTTATAAGGCAATACATTCTTATCTGATTCATTACGTTGAGATGATTTTACAGAGTCTGGTAAATATTTTGTTAGAGGATTTTCAAATTCTGCTGGAGTAAGTTTGTTTCCTAAATCATCTTCAACTGAAAACTTCTCCTCAATGACCCAGTCAATGAAAGCAATAATCTTTTTTGCTCTTTTTAAAGCAGAGGATTGTGAGCCTGCTTCCCCATAAATAATCTCGTAAAAATTTTTGGAGTCATATTCTCTTGAAATGAACTCCTGCACAGACCTAGTGATGTTATAGGGAACAGCATATTTCTTAAAGAAGTTTGATAGACTTGCAAGTGCTACATCTTTACTTCTTACAACCGTTTTTATCCATTCCTCGGCATATTCTTTCCATTCCTTTAATTCAAAATCATATTCTAAAAGCCATTCAAGACTTTCACCCGTGCTAGTTCCATGCTGTCTTAACTCAAGTTCTCTTTTCTTTGTTTTTTCCTTTAAGTGTTCAAGCCTCAGATTTTCTTTTGGCGATAATGCATTATCATTAAAAGCTCCGTTTTCAATGAAATCTCGGATCCATTTTATGACAGTACAATTTTTAACATCATATTCTCGCTCAATCTCAGTGGGTGATTTCCCATTGCAAAGTTCCTCAATCATTTTATACTTGAATAAATTATCATAAGTTTTTCTTCCCATTTATTTTCTCCTATATCTGTATCTATTCTGCTGTTTAGTTTCTTCATTCATCCATGCATCAATCTCAGTCTGCATTGGAAGTACACAACCATTATCCAAAGATGTAGTGGCATTATTTAGTGAAGCTGTAACATCTGCAACTGTTGGCTCTGTGTATACTTTATGAGACTCTATGGATTTGTGGTGCATGGCAACTTGCTTGATGCGGTCATCTATATTGGCATTTTTAAGTCTTTGACCATATGCGTGTCTATGTCCGTGTAAAGTAGTGCCATAGTTCTTTCCGACTATCAAATCAATCTTTTCAACCGCTTTTTCGTGAGACTCCCTCTGACTCCTAAGTGACATCATTTCTCCTAGTGTTTTAGGCGAATGTGAGACAAAGGCAAATGGGTGAGTATCCTTAATGCCATCTCTTAACCTTTTTGCCATATACATTTTCCATGCATACATAAAGATGTATCCCCATTCCTTTGACAACCAGTAAACATGCATGTATTTATCTTCATCGTTATCAAGTCTTGGCTCTTTCCACCCTGCAAATCGTTTACCCTGTGCGGAATACATATTGCGTGGAAGCAAACCATATTTTAATAGCAAATAGCTTTCTCTGTCTGTTATATATTTACCAGTAGTAGGGCTCTTGAAATCCTGCGGGGCTTTTCCTTCGCTTGGGTGATAGATTCTTACCACAGCAAGATTTGGGTCTTCAGGGTCAAGGAATACATCCTGCACCCATAAATGAAATACTTCGCTATGTCTAAGTCCACCGCCATGCATCAGTATAGTAATGGCAATATCACGCCATTTATAGCGGTCAACAAGGTCTAATTCATAGTTCTTTCTTGTATTCTTAAACCCTTCCCATAGTAGCTCATGTATTTTATTTTCAGGGAAGTCTTTTGTATCCCCTTTTGATGAGTGTGGTTTTCTTCTTCTAACAGCATTGCGAACTGATTTTACAGTTTCAGACATTTCATGAACATCATCTAAATGCCCTAGAAATGAATTCTGACTTTTGTTGATCTGTGCCATCCAGTTAAGTCGTTCTTCATATCTTGTTGCTTTTCTCCATGGGTTTAATTGAACAGCTCCATATTCTTCATATAACCAATCTGATAACCCATCTAAAGCATATAAAAGCATATTTGCTGTTTTAACTCTTTTAGGTAACCAATAAAGTCCCGAAGGGTCTAAACCTTCTTCATTTATTGTTCCTGAATAAACAGACTCCGTAAATGTATCAAAGAATTCTTTTGCAGAAGAATAACATTTCTGATTAGCTTCCATATAATCAAGCAATAGTCCAACAGCTTGCACTAACTTCTTATGCCAAGTTCTGCTTTTACTACGATTCTTTATTTGATATCTGTGTAATTGTTCAAAAAGTATTATCTCTCCATTATACTCAACTAGAAGAGTAGGAACGTCTATGCTCCTTCCTGTATTATCCCTATATGTTTTTGAAGATACCTGAACATACTTCATATATATCCTCCTGTACTTATAGTTTGATTATATTATTATGTATAACACCATAGATATTTATACATAACAACAATAAAAAAGGTACTACATATTAAAATGTAATACCTTTTTAGTAGTTTGATTATAAATATTTTACCCTAGATAACATTACGTTCCAGAGATTTTATATTTATTATATTCTTTTACAATATAAATATTATTAAATTTATATCTTATTGTTCTTTTGTAAAAATTGATATTAAATCTTTTATTTTTACTCTATTTCCTGTGTGCAATATCACTACTGAATATACTCTTACTGTAAATAACATTAATAACACAATTGTAACTATTAATATTATTAATCCAATTATTATTTGTGACATTTCTGCATTACCAGCTAAAATTGCTGATGGAATATAAAATGGTGATGAAAAAGGTATATATGCAGCTGCTGTTGCAACAGCTTTACTACCATGTGCTATTACCGCTGCATACGCTAAGTAAAAACCAAATATACCAACTAAAGTTACAGGCATCATGGCCATCTGTAAATCTTCTAACTTACTAACCGTAGCCCCAACTAATGCATTTAAAATTGAATATAATACATATCCTAGTATAAAGAATACTATAACAGCTATCATTTGCATAAGTGGTATTTTAGCTATTATACCTGTAATATCTATAGCTTTTGCACCCTCAAAAATTAATTTTTGTGCAAGTTGCCCACTTATTTTTAACGATAGAATCACTGTTAATATTATAGTTGCAAATTGTGAAATTGCTAACAATCCCATTCCTACACATTTCCCTACCAAAAGTTCCATAGCTTTTGTTGATGTAAGCAAAAGTTCCATTACTCTTGATGTTTTTTCTGCTACTATTGAATTTGCAACCCAATATCCATAAAAGTAGATAATATAGAATAATAAAAAGCACGCAACCATTGGTAATATAGTCTTCATTATTCTTTCTTCCATTGTAATTGTTGCATCTTTAGCCTCTAAAATATCAGTTCCAATCGATGCCATAACATTTTGCAATGCTTCAGGGTTTACACCTGCTCCTATTAATCTACCAGCATCTAAAGAAGATGAAACTGCCTCTACTAGCACTTTAGCATCAGCCTTTACAATTTTATCATTACCAGGCTTTAGAAGTTCTACTGAATATCCAAGTTCACCTTTAGATACAAAAATATATACCATATTTTCTTCAGTATCTTTAAGCTTTTTGCTTGCAATTTCCTTACTATCTGATGTATTTACAAGGTCTAAATCTTTAAAAGAATTTTTAATATCATTTGAAATATCTATATTTAATCCTGAATTATCATTATAATATGCAGTATTAATTTTAAATTCTGTTTCTTCACTATTAACAATTTCTTTATTATTAGCTTTTTTGTCTTGTATAGCTGGAATAATATTAACTAAAGACGTCATAATAGCTACTGCTAATAAAATAATAATTGTTGATACTTTAAAAGATTTCCCTTTTACTTGCTGCGTTATTGTAAACTTAACAACTTTCCAAAATTTTCTCAAATCCATTATTGTCCACCAACCTTTTCTATGAATATTTCATGTAAACTTGGCTCTCTTAATTCAAATTTTACAAGAGATATATTTTCATCAGTTATTCTTTTTAATAACCTATTAACTTCCTCTTGGCTTTTCACCATTAAATTTATTTCCTCAGCATTTTCACTTTCAATTTCCATATTACATTCCTTTATTAAATGTTTAATATCTTCATCACATCTAACTAATAACCTGTTTCTTCCATAGCCTTTTTTAATCTCTTTTAGATTACCTTGTAATATTGTTTTTCCTTTATTTAATATTAAAAGATTTTCGCAAAACTCTTCTATTGTATTCATTTGATGGCTAGACATTATAATATATTTACCCTTACCAATCTGCTCTTTAATAACTTCTTTAAAAAGATCTGTATTAACAGGATCCAATCCACTTAATGGCTCATCTAAAATTAATAATGATGGATTAGAAATAAGGGCTGCAATAAATTGTATTTTTTGTTGATTTCCTTTTGATAGTTGGTCTGCTTTTTTATTTTTATACTCCGTTGCTTCTAATCTTTCAAGCCAATAATCAATACTTTTTATAGCATCAGCCTTAGACATCCCTTTAAGTTCTCCAAAATAAACCAACTGATCTATAATTGAGAATTTAGCATAAATTCCACGTTCCTCTGCAAGATATCCTGTTGAAACTGTATTAGGAGTGTAATTTTCTCCATTCCACGTAACTGTTCCCCCATCTTTATTAATCATTCCAAGTATCATACGGATAGTAGTTGTCTTACCTGCACCATTAGTTCCAAGTAACCCAAAAACTCCTGGTTTATCAATTGAAAAACTTAATTTATCTACAACTTTATTTTCTCCGTAATTTTTATTTAAATTTGTAACTGTTAAAGCCATTTTTATCCCCCTCATTTATTAATATATTTAAACTAATCCAATTCAATGTAGAGTGCACTTCAATTTCACATTTTAATACATCCATTATTGAATTGTTTTATTAGTATTCTGCTTCGCCTGTTTTTTTTACAATTTTTTTTAGTCTATTAATTGATAGTGAAAATTTAGTAGTTGTAAACAAAATTAATATACAAAACAATCCAATTAATAATATTGGGAAAATAGATATAGAATTATCATTAAGCTTTCCTATAATCATATTTGTTAGAATTACAAGTTCGAACATAAAGCAACCTAAAATCAAATAATGATATTTTTTTAGCCATTTTAGTTCTTCTGTAGGATTATTATACAATTCTATACTCTTGTAATTTTCTTTTTCACCGGTGTATTTAAAGTAGTTGAAATACCTCATCTTGCTTATATATTCAAATCCATATTCTCTATAAAGCTTATAATATTCCTCTTTATCATATATTTTTTCTTTAAAATCTATTCTGTATATTACATCTTCACATGTATCTTTTTTAAAGGTATATAAGCATAAGAACTTTACATTTTTAAAATGAAGCCCCTTATTTACCATTTCATTTAGCCATTCTTCTTCTTTGTGAATGTCAAAAATATAAAATAATTTAAAAACTCTTTTTAAATCACTCACTTTCATTTACCCCCAATAATATTTTAGACTCTCTTAAAAGTTTCTCCAATCTCACTAATTCTAATTTAACTACTTCACTACCTAAAGTACTTAAAATATAGTTTTTCTTTTTATCCTCATCTATTACTGAGCTCACAGTTGAAATTAAATTATCCTTGCTTAATTTACTTAATGCACCATAAAGAGTTCCAGGTGCAAGTAGAATTCTTCCTTCTGTAACATCAGAAACCTGTTGCATAATGCCATACCCATGTAAAGGCCTACTTAGCGAACATAAAATTAAATAAGTTGTTTCAGTTAATGGCAGAAACTGTATAGCTTCCTTTGACATAACATCACCTCACACACAACATCGTTATACGTTATATCGCACTCCGATACTACCTATAAAATATTATATCCTATTTTGGAAAATATGTACATAGTTTTTTATGGAAATATATAAATAATTTCAAACGCAAAAAAATGCCACCTTTCGGTGACATTAATATGTTATTTACTTATGTGGCTTTTTGCAACTTCTACTAAGTCAGCAAATGCCTTTGGATCATTTATAGCTATTTCTGATAACATTTTTCTGTTGATATCTATATTAGCTAACTTCATTCCGTTCATGAATTTTGAGTATGAAAGATCATTAATTCTTGTAGCAGCGTTTATTCTAGCTATCCATAAACTTCTGAAATCTCTCTTCTTTAATCTTCTACCCACGTATGCGTTTCTTAAAGCTCTAATTACTGATTCATTAGCAGTTTTGAATAGTCTACTTTTTCCACCATAATAACCTTTTGCAGCTTTTAAAACCTTTTTATGGTTTTTACGACTGTTGACGGCTCTTTTAACTCTTGCCATGTTTCAATTCCTCCTATATACATATCTATTTTATAGATATGGTAATAATTTCTTCATTGTTTTTTCTTGAGTTGTTGAAACTAAAGCAGATTTTCTTAAGTTTCTCTTTCTCTTTGAACTTTTCTTAGTTAAGATATGGCTCTTGAAAGCTTTAGCTCTCTTAAGTCTACCTGTACCTGTTTTCTTAAATCTTTTTGCTGCACCTTTGTGCGTTTTCATTTTTGGCATGATAATAATCCTCCTCTCAGATTATGCTTTTTTAGGGCCTACAATCATTGTCATGTTTCTACCTTCTTGTCTTGGATATTTTTCAATTATGCAAATATCTTCTAACTTTTCAAAGAAGTTTTCAAGAATTTTTTTACCCATATGGCCAAGTGTAGCTTCTCTACCTTTGAACCTAACAGTGATTTTAACCTTATCCCCATCTAGTAGGAATTTTCTAGCATTTTTAGCCTTAATAGTAATGTCGTTTTCTTCAATATTCAGACTACATCTGATTTCTTTAAGAACAACTACTTTTTGACTTTTCTTTGCGTCTTTGTCTTTCTTTGCTTGCTCATAGATATGCTTACCTAAATCCATTATTCTACATACTGGCGGTTTAGCAGTTGGAGAAATCATTACCAAATCACAGTCTTTTTCATCTGCAATTTCTTGAGCATCATTAGTTGCCATTATTCCTAATTGGCTTCCATCATGACCTATAACTCTAATTTCTCTCTCTCTTATGTCATCGTTACAAATAAATTTTTTACTAATATGTTCCACCTCCATAAATTTTTTAAATAAAAACACAACATAATGGGGACAGCTTCCGCCGTCCCCATTATTCTATATTTAACTGAAATTAATTCAGTTACATTTTAAAATAATTACCTAACTAAGCATAATGCCGTAAGGTGAGAAACGGCTGTGTTTCCTCTTAACAAAATATATTTTATCATGATACTAAATTGTTGTCAACCTTTTTTTATTATTCTATATTTATATCCTTTTCTTGATATTTCCAAAATAGAATAGCTGCAATAAGTACACTTAGTGATATACTTGCATAAACCCAAAACAATGAATTTTGGATACTTCCAGCTAAAATTATTAATGAACCAACGGTTGCTAAAATCGGATTTAGCTTTCCTCTCCATAGGCCTTTAATTTCACCGCTTATACCCATTTTAAACACCTTAAAATATAAAATTATGTATAATAAATAATTAATTGTAATTGATATTTCTGATATATCTGAGTTATTAAGTATTTTTGATTTTAAAATTATATAATGGGCTAATAACCAAATTAATGATATTAAAAATGCAATAATAGAAGATTGTACAGGCATTCCAATCTTATCATTTACTTTCGAAAATGTTTTATATTTAGGGAACATACCTCTAATTGCTAAAGAATATGGTAATCTAGTGTGTCCCATTATAACACCATTAACTGCTCCAAGTATTGATATAACTACAAATGTAAGTATTATCTTAGCACCAAATGGTCCAAATAAATTATTTGCCACTAATGCTACATGAGCATCTCCAAGGTTCATTATAGTTTCTGTTCCAATATACATACTAATCCCTACAAAATATAATAAATAAATTGCAAGTATAAATAAAGGCGCCATAACTAGTGCTTTCGGTAAGTTTCTTTTAGAATCTTTAACTTCATGACCTATTGATGTTGCCATTATCCATCCATCAAATGAAAATGCGATTGGAGCTATAGCTGCTATCCATCCAAATGATTTCATACTAGTTATATCACTTAGTATAACTGTACTTGTCTCTCCAAATAATGTTCCTGCAATTGCGATTACTATTAATGGAATTATTTTAATTATAGTTGATGCATTTTGAAAAATCCCACCAAGCTTTGCTGATAATATATTCATTATATATGTAATAGTCATTATAAATAATCCAATTAAAATTTGCATCTCTAGTGTACTATTAAATCCAAATAACATGCATATATATATTCCTGAAACCCAAGAAATTACTGCAATTATAGTTGGATAATATAAAAAAGTATGAAACCACCCAAGTGCACATGCAATAGATTTATTATATGATTCTTCTGCATATGTTATTATCCCACCAGCTTTACTGCTTCTTGCTGCAAGTTCTGAAATTGTAAGACTTCCAAATACAATTCCGATTGCAGCAATACAAAATAATAGCACACCAAGTGCTATACTTCCATTTGTTGCGACAAGTATGTTATCACTCTTAAAAAATATTCCTGATCCAATAACAACTCCTACAATCATACCTACGGTAGTAAATAAACCATATTCATTTTTTTTCATGTACATTTCCTCCTCATCCTAAGTAAAATTTTATTTTAATATGCCTAAATTATATAGTATTTAATATATCATAAATTGTCATAATTTAAAATATATATTGTGTTTTTTATCAGTTATTCAATAATTTAATATAAATCCCCTATTAAACCATACTTTTATTCTTTATTGTTTATTCTTTGTAATTTTTAATATTCTATACATTTTTTTCAATACCCTTTACTATTTATTGTAATAGAACTTCTATAATAATATGTAGCAAACTTAATAAACTGCTATATTTCTTTCAAACAAATATACTGTAAAACTTGAAATTTAATTGAATTTCAAGTTTTATTATGATAATATTTAAACATACAAATTTTAGGAGGTATATTATGTTAATTTTAACTACTGAAACTTTTCCCGGAAAGGAAATTATAGAAGTTAAGGGACTTGTAAAAGGTGGTACTGTTAGGTGTAAACATATAGGGAAAGATATCGGTGCTAGTTTTAAAAACCTTGTTGGAGGAGAAATGACTGGCTACACTGAAATGCTAACTGAAGCTAGGCAAATTGCTATTGGAAGAATGGTTGATGATGCTACTGCAAAAGGTGCAAATGCCATTGTTGCAATGAGACTTATGTCATCTTCCATCACACCTGGATCTTGTGAAATGGTTGCTTACGGTACTGCCGTTGTAATCGAGTAGTTGTTCCTCACATGTTTTTTATTATACTCCTTATTATTTTAATCTATGCAATCATTATTTTAGGATCAATTTGTTTATTAATTTCGACTATTGTAAACAGATGCAAAGAAAAAAAGCTAGAAAAAGAAGAACACAAAGATTATAAAGATTATTAGAGATTCAAAAAATAACAAGTCAACATTTAAAATAGACTAGCTATTGTATTGTTATTTTTAAACTGTCTTAATAAATACCCATTAACTTTTTAAATTAATAAAAGTTAATGGGTATTTTTATTTTTATAACCTTATTGATTATAATATTCTACTTTTTAGTCTAAACTAATTTATATAGGATTAATTCTAAAAAATAAATACATGGAGGTATATCAATGGATTTTCAATATTTTATTCCTACAAAAATACTTTTTGGTCCTGGTAAACTAAATGAATTATCAAAGGTAAAATTACCTGGCACCAAGGCACTAATCGTAATTTCTGGCGGTAATTCCATGAGAAAATATGGTTATTTAGATAAAGTTCAATGTTTACTTAAAGAAAATGGTGTTCAAAGCTTAGTCTTTGATAAAATACTCCCAAACCCTGTCTTATTAAGTGTAATGGAGGGCGCTTCCATGGCTAAAAGGGAATGCTGCGATTTTGTAGTTGGACTTGGTGGTGGTAGTAGTATAGACGCTGCTAAAAGCATTGCTGTAATGGCTACAAACCCAGGCAATTATTGGGATTATATTTCCGGTGGTAGCGGAGGTAATAAGACTGTTTCTAAGAAAGCCTTACCTATAGTTGCAATTACTACAACTGCCGGTACTGGCACTGAAGCTGATCCTTGGACCGTTATAACTAAAGAAGATACTAATGAAAAAATAGGCTTTGGAATCGAAGATACATTCCCTATTTTATCCATAGTTGATCCTGAGCTTATGACTTCTATTCCTCCACATTTAACTGCTTACCAAGGTTTTGATGCATTATTCCATGCAACCGAAGGATATATAGCAAATATATCGACTCCTTTAAGTGATATATTTGCATTAAAAAGTATTGAATTAATTTCACAAAACTTATCCAAAGCTGTTAAAAATGGTGAAAACATAACCGCTCGTACAAATGTAGCCTTAGCGAATACCCTATCCGGAATGGTAGAATCCACCTCTAGTTGTACATCTGAACATTCTATGGAGCATGCATTAAGTGCTTATCATCCAGAATTGCCTCATGGAGCGGGGCTTATTATGCTATGCGAGAGTTATTATAGCTTCTTCGAAGATAAAGTTGCTGAAAAATTTATTGATATGGCTAAAGCAATGGGGGAAGACGTAGATTCATTACCTGAACACAAACGTCCCCATTCATTTATTATCGCTTTGAAAAAATTAATAAAAAATTGTAATGTTGAAGCTTTAAAAATGTCTGACTTTGGAATTAAAGAAGATGAAATACCTAAAATAGCTGAAAATGCAAGAAATACAATGGGTGGACTTTTCACTTTAGATAGATATACTTTATCTTTAGATGAAACAATAGAAATTATAAAAAATGCTTATAAATAATAATTCATTTATTATAATAAACAAAATACCAAGTTTAGTAGTCCTAAACTTGGTATTTTATATTAATTACCTACAAAATAATTTTATAATCTGTTGTTCATTTTGATTAATCATTATTTGAAGATAATTTATCGAATTCAATTATAGTGTCCATATCTTTATCTCCACGACCTGATAAATTCACAATAATAATTTTATCCTTATCTAAAATAGGTGCTAACTTCATAGCATAAGCTATTGCATGCGCTGATTCTAAAGCTGGGATTATGCCCTCCTCTTTTGTTATGAAATGAAATCCTTCTATTGCTTCTTTATCTGTTATAGATACATAGCTCGTTCTACTTACATCTCTTAAATAAGCATGTTCTGGTCCAACTCCTGGATAATCAAGACCAGCTGATATTGAATACACTGGTAATACGTCTCCAGCTTCATCTCTTAACACATAAGTCATCATTCCATGAATTATTCCTTTTTTGCCCTTTTCCATAGTTGCTGCATGATAAGCTGTTTCAACCCCAAGCCCCCCAGCTTCAACTCCAATTAATTTCACATTTTTATCTTCTATAAATGGATAAAATATTCCCATTGAATTACTTCCACCACCAACTGGAGCTAATATATAATCAGGCAATCTCCCCTCTCTATCTAAAACTTGTTTTCTTGCTTCATCTCCTATTACTCTTTGAAAATCTCTAACCATTGTCGGATACGGATGCGGCCCAACTACTGATCCAATTATATAAAAAGCATCTTCCACATTTGCAACCCAACTGCTTATGGCTTCGTCTACAGCATTACTTAAAGTTTTTGAACCACTTGTAACTGCTGTAACCTTAGCTCCTAGCATTTCCATTTTCTTAACATTAAGAGACTGTCTATGCATGTCCTCTTCTCCCATAAAAACTTCGCATTGCATATTAAACTTTGCAGCTACTGTTGCAGTTGCTACTCCATGTTGACCTGCTCCTGTTTCTGCTATTATTTTCTTTTTACCCATTCTTTTTGCTAATAACACTTGTCCTAATGCATTATTTATTTTATGAGCTCCTGTATGATTTAAATCTTCTCTTTTTAAATATATCTTTGCACAACCTAGGGTTTTACTCATATTATCCGCATAATATAAAGATGTTGGTCTCCCTACATAATCCTTAAGATAATATCTGTATTCTTCCATAAACACCTCATCTTTGCTAGCTTTATAAAATTCTTTTTCTAATTCTATTAATGCATTCATTAGTTTTTCTGGTACATATTGTCCACCAAACCCATTAAATTTTCCATTCATATTATTTTCCTCACTTTCTTAATTAATTTTTTTATTTTACTCTACAGGATCTTCAAACTAACCATTTAATGCGAAAAAAAAGCCACTCCAACCCATTATCCAATAGCTATGCATTAGATAATGGGACGAAATGACTCGTGTTGCCACCCATATTATATATATACATTAATTTTTTATAGCATAACTAAGCATTTTTAAACAATAAAAAACACCTCGCCCTTTATAGGACGAAATGTAAAATTTCGTTATGCCACCCATGTACATATTCTCAATAAGATACAGACTTTTTAAAATCGATATCCTGTCCTTTTAACGGTAGACTTTCCGTATATCCCTACAAAATTTTCGGAATATCATCTCAAAGACCCATTCATTAATGGCTACAGTATTTGGCTCACACCTACCCAAATTCGCTGGAACTAAACTCCATTAACTACTATCTCTTATCATAGATTTTAACTTTAATATAATTATATGGGTATATATACATTATGGCTACATTCATTTATAAGCATATATATCTATATAAAATAACTATATTATCTTTACTTCATAATACTCTCATATACTCTCTATTATAATTTCCTATTTATTCTTTTTTTATAGCTTTTAAGGCTACATCAATGCCTTCTTGAGAAAGACCTTTTGCTTTCCCTACATTTCCTTCAAGAATTCTCCAACAATAATTATGTATTTCAACAGAATTTTTAAATTCTCCTTTTTTCCACCTATTTAATTCTGAAACTATATATGAATCATTTTTCAACATCTCAATTCCTAAATCAATATTTTCTAAAGTTACCGCTTGTTGTCCCCATTTAACTCCATCAGATGAAACAATTAAATTGTTACTCATCTGATGTACAAAATCATAATCTTTAACAATCTGTTTTTGTTCTTCCTTACTTTCTATATCTTTAATTTCACTTAACGTTTCTTTGGCAGCCTCATTTACAGACCCAAAATTTTTATTAAATAAATTATAAGCAAAAAATCCTATAACAGCTATAAGTAAAACACTATTTACTATCACAACTACTTTAACTAGTTTCCTTTTATTTTGTACTGCCTGTGCACTTTCTTTATATTCCCCTTTTTCTTCATCCATCCCTACTCATACCTCCCTAAATATAATAATATAATTGGAAAACCTTTACAATTATATATTAACATAAAATATTAATATAGGGAATATTTATGACCTATTCTATAAATGTTAATCAAATTCAGGTATTATGAAAACAAGAGCGTAAATAATATAGCTTGAATGATACGTTTGCTCAATTAATTAACTACATCTCATATAAGTCTACTTATAAAATATAGCAGATATCAGAAAATTAGATCCATATTCTTCATTTTCAATAATCCCATTGTTTCCCCACGTTCCCAATTTAGCTTCAACTGCTAAAGGACGTAGGTCACCGTAAACTGAAAAGACGCCTTTAGTCCAAACCTTTTTATATCCTGATATTTTTATTAACTCTTTTATTTCCTTAAGGTTGTTTTTAGATTTTCTATTAACCTTTAAAATATCTTTGGATACTTTAAATAAATGTTTGTAAAATAATGTATCTTCACAGTAATGTGCAAATACTAAACAATTAACATCACCATTTATCTTTATATTTCCTTTAAGAATAACCTCATATCTGTCAGCTATTTTATATGCATCCTTCATTATATCATCCATAAAAGACAACCTTCTTTCTTTACATATTATCTATTATTATAGTTTCTCTTATGCTTTATATATCTATTCATAATCACCCTTCAATTTTATTATTACAATTCAATTACCAATACTTTACATAATTCAAACTTTTTCTTTAAAATATCTAATGGATAAAATGAGCAAATTAACTATGATTTAATTTTAAGCTCATCACTTTTTCCTTGTTAAAAGTTACTTTATTTTATATTTTTTACATATTCTATTATTTTTGTAGCCGTATTTATATTAATAAAATCAATTTTATCACCATATGTTTTTAACATAAGCTTATCATCATCTGATAGTTCTTCTGGTTTCTTTTTAGCAATTCCTAACTTTAGCATTGCCATCATTACTCTGTGTATTAAACTTAACTTTTTATAATCAATTCGACCTCTTAAGTGAAAAAAAGTAATTTCTCTTTGTATATCTGCAGAAAAATTTTTATCTATTGCCGGTTTAAAAATACTCTTATCTTCAGTAGGTGATAATCCAACTGTAAATACAATAATATTTTTATTTTTCAACTTATGAAAATTCTTAGAAATTATGGCTGAGCCACCTATGCCCCCAGCATAAAGACCGCCTCCAAATATAATATTATTATATTCTAGTAGTTTATCCACTTTAACTTCATTAACCTCATAAATATCAGCTTCTAATTTCTTAGCTATCCACTGAGCATAAACTTTTGTACTACCATACTTAGATTTATAAACTATAACACTTTTACTCATTTTAAAACCCCTTTTACACCCTCAATATTAGCCTATTATTTTTAATTTTCTTTTATTATCATGCTATGCTCTGGCTTATTTGATGGTTCATTTACTCTAATTATACTCTACCCTTACTTTCAATACAATATTTGTGAATTTATTGAACCATTCTATATTGCTCTGACTTATATAATAACTAAATAACTAAATAACTATACTATAATCTAATATTTCTGAAATATATATATCTTATCCATACCTTTAGCTAACATATTTAAAAATACAAAAGGGTGTCGATAAAATCGACACCCTTTTTTGTATAGCTTTAGTTTTCTATAGCCAACTACTATTTAAACTTTCTTTTTCTAGCAGCTTCTGATTTCTTTTTCTTTTTAACACTTGGCTTTTCATAGTGCTCATTTTTCTTAAAATCAGCAAGAATTCCTGTCATTGCACAGTTTTTCTTGAATCTTCTTAATGCACTTTCTATTGTTTCATTTGCTCCAACTTTAATTTCTGACATTCTATATCCCTCCCTACATTAGCGTAAATCATTATCTAATTCACAACTTTTGTTTGCTGAATTCAGCCTATATTGATTATACATTATAAACTATGCTACTGTAAATACTATATTTACTTATAGCTGAATATAATTTTCTCAAGATGTAATATTTCCTATTCATATTTTAGATAATTACTTCTTTAAAATATCTTTTTAGACTGTGCTAAATACATAAAATCT
Source organism: Clostridium gasigenes (assembly GCF_017348895.1). NCBI lineage: Bacteria > Bacillati > Bacillota > Clostridia > Eubacteriales > Clostridiaceae > Clostridium > Clostridium gasigenes. Next base: position 2,918,897 of record NZ_CP071376.1, on the reverse strand, counting down.
TCTTTATTATTAAGGAAATAAAAGCAATTTCTATTAAACAAGACGCTCTAAAAAAGATGCACTCGCATTAAAAACATTTGAATTTATGTAAAATATAGCATGTGGATATTATTAAAGTGTTATTTGTTTCTTACTATTTCCACCAAGTCGCAGTTACTCTTAACTGAAAATACGTTTGCTTTTAAAACCAGCGACATCCAAGGTCGTAGAAGAAATAAATATAGGTTATATATTTTTTTGGCTTATTAAATTTAAGTATTATGTAAAGTTAAATTAATTATTATGAAAATAAACAAGGGGTATTTTGAAAACACATTGAGGGTGTTTTCAAAACAAGAAAGTAAATAATATAACTAAATAATACAATTAAAATTATATTATTTACAACAACATAAATAATACTAATTATAAAAATTAAAATTTATTATTAGTAACTAAAAAAGTTTATAAAGTTTTTTAAAAAAATTAATTACTTCATATATTTAAGTGAGCCATAAAAAATATAGGAGTAAATTTCACCTCTATTACTCCCTTTTATTTAAAAACATTGTATTGTTTACCTATTTTATGTTAATATCTGTTGGATATATTTCTTAAGCAACTATATACATATATAAATTAATTCTATTTAATAAAAATTATTAGAACTATAAAAGGAGAATAAAATGAAAAAATTATTATTAATATTATGCTTAGTTACTAGCGTATCACTATTTTCATGTTCTAAAGGCGAAACTAATAAAGATATTCAAGATAAAAAACTTATTCAAGAAGATGTCAATTCGGATAAAATATCTTCACCAAAATCAGATGATTTATATAGTTTTGAAATAGTATTAAATGGTGTAGATTATAATCTACCTATTGCATTTTCAGAATTAGAAAAAAACGGTTGGGTAATTAAAGAAGCTGACTTAATTAATCTAGAACCTTCTCAACACACATTAGGAACAATACTGAAAAATGGAGATAAAGAAATAAATTCATATATATTTAACTCTAGCGAAAACGTACAATCAGCTGATAAATGTATAGTTGGTGGTATTGCTATAGATGAATATTATGCAGAAAATGGATTAAAACTAGTTTTACCTAAAGGCATAACTTTAGGAAGCTCAAAAGAAGAGGTGCTTTCAGCATACGGAGAACCTACTGATTCTTATGAATCTGAACTTTATACAAAGTTCACTTACGAAGTTAATACTTATAAAACTATTGATATCATGATAGATATTGAAACAAACAAGGTTTCACAAATTGATTTAAGAAATTTTAATGATTCACCAGATAAAACTAATTCATCTGAATCTGCTAATTCTAATGAATCAATTAGTAAATCATCAACCTATAAAGTTCCTAAGGAACTAACTGATGATTTACTAAGTTTTAATGTTAAATACGATGGTGTTTTATATAATGTACCTGTTCCATTTGCTGAACTTGAAAAAGATGGTTGGGTAATTGAGAGTGCTCCTTACGAAAAAATAGATGCTAAAGATACAGCCTTTGGGTTTATCTTAAGAAAAGGTAATATTTCATTAGATACGAATTTATATAATGAACTAGATACTTCAACTAGTTATAAAAACTGTTTAGTCACATCTTTTATTTCAAATGACACTGATACTAAATTGCCTATAGAATTGCCTAAAGGTATAAAAGTTGGTTCTACTCAGCAGGATGTGGAATCTGCTTTCTCTAATTTAGAAGTTGTTAAAGAAGATGATCCAAGCTATATTTCTTATACTTATACTAAAACTGTTCTACAAGAAATATCTATTTTTATTTCTAAAGAAACAAGTAAAGTATATAAAATTGAAGTTCAATATCTACCTTAAATAATATATTTATTTAATCACTAACAAATAAATTTTCACACATAAAAACAGCCTTCAGTTATTATATTGAAGGTTGTTTTTTATGTTTAATTATCTGCTTATTCAAATCTTTCCATAATCTTCAAGCAATAGCCTACTCGTTCAAGCTCTGCTCTATCTAATACTTCTCCTTCAGGCGGTCTTTCATTTAATTTAAAAACAATGCCAATCTGTCCTATTTGTTGATGAAATTGAATTCTATTCATTGGAATATTCATTCCAAATAAATCCGACATAATTTCTGCCGTAGCTTCATGACCAATTGCTGATATGAAACCCTTTTGTTTTATATATCTTTTAGCAGTATCAAGATCTATATCTTTTATACTATATAATCCATTTGTAGTAGCGACTGTTCCATTAAATAATCCAACAGGTAAATCCTCATTTTTCATAAACTATATGCTCCTCTTTACTTTCTTTCTTTATATTATACCATTTGTTACAATATGTAGAAATATTATCTTTTGAATTTTTCTGATATAAAATTCTACTTTTAATTTTTTCCAAATAATTTGTTATTAAGAAAGCTTTTTAAAAATAACTAGTAATATTCTTTAAAATCTCTAATTAAATAACGTTCTAAAATAAGTGAGCGACTAACTTGTTTCCCTCTTCATATACTTCAACGTTATATGAATTCCAAGCAGCGCTATAATCACCAGCAGCTGATATTGCAACTCTTATTTTAAAGGATGCTCCCTTATTTGTTTTAGAACTTTTTCCCCTATAAGTTACCTTATCTAATTTTAATACCATAGTTTCACCATCTAATAGTTTCATTTGCTCTCTTAAATATTTCAAATCACTTTGCAATTTAATTTTATCCTCTGCTGTTATAGGTGCTATTCCTGATTCACTTTTTTCATCAAAGGATATTAAGTTATTATAAATTTCTTGATTTTGATTTACATAAGCATATAATAAATCATTAGCAAAATCTAATTCTTTATATTCCCCAGGAACATATGATTTTGAAAGTTGATCATCATAAATATCTGTATTTGCTTTAACTTCACTTAAATTTTTGCTTGAAGTATATATTTTGCCAAGAGCCACAAATGAAGTTATTACTTCTGGTATTTCCTCTACAACCTTTTGCTCTTCTTGAATATTTTCTTCATTTTTAGATAAGTCATTAGAACTTTTACTACTACAACCAGCTATATTCAATATAATTATTGAAAAAATAATTAATAAGGATATTTTTTTTATAGTCATATAATAGAGCTTTTTTAAAATAGCAAGTCAAAATCTTTGACTCGCTATTTTCTTTCAGCTCACTCCCTCCCTTATATTTTTTTTCTATCACTCTTTTTCTTTAAAAGCATTCCTGTATTTAGTGTCTCTTTCTTTCCAATTTTCTCACTATCTATAGTTACATTATTATCTTGCTTCTTATATTTTTTATTATTTTTTCTAGGCGTATGCTCATTAACTTCTAAGTCTATAGCCTCTTCAGTTTTTATCTTTAAATCTTCATTTATACTTGCTTCTTTATTCATGCTTTTTTTCTTAGTCTTCTCTTTATAAACTTTAGATTTGTTTTTCTTTCTATTTCTAAAGTATTTGCTAAAGTCTAAATTCAATCTTCTATAAGCTATATCTAACATAAATAAAATAATGCTAATTACTAGAAGTGGTGTTACTGTGTTAATTTTATTATATTCTTTTTCTAAATCTCCTGTAAACACTTCTTCTGGTTTGTTTATAAATGACCCTTTTGTTTCTTTTACTACAGTATCTAGTTTTTGTACATTGTTATTAAATTTAAATTCTTGTGAGTATTGAAGTGCAAATCCCCCTTTATAGTTGTTTTTAACTGTACCCTCTTCTTCTTCTCTTATGCTAAAATTATAAAATCCTAAATCTTCTAATGGAATATTTGCTTCAAATTTACCTGGCTGTGTTTGCGTTAATTCAAAGTCTCCTTTTTTATCATTTTCTCCATTGTATAAACCCTTAACTTTAGCATCTTTACTAATTTTATCATTGTAGAACTCAACTTTCGCTTCATTTCCTTCTTGTGTTACACTAAGTCTTCCCTCTTCTCCATATTGTGGTATTGTATAGAAAATCATGTTCTTAACTAATTGAGCTCCATACTCCCAAGTTAAGTAGTTTCTACTCCATTGTCCACTTATATCGGATGTCCAAGATACTGTTTTTCCAAGACCATATTGCCTTGCAGCGAGTATTGGCTCATCATGATTTGATCTTAATATTTCTATAGCATCTTCTTTTATTGATGTTCCTATATATCCAAATAAGCTTGGGATTCCTTCTGAAGTTTTTACTCCCGACAAAATTTCATGGTTACTTAAAATACTTGGTGTAAATTCTTCATTTATTATATAAGTACCTGCAGATAGTAGTACTTCTTTTGCAAATATTCTAGGAATATCAGTGTACATATCTGTATAATAACTTCTCCCTTTTCCTACAGTTGCAAGGTCTCCTAAAAGTGTTTGGTTTGCACCTTCTCCTACTGCTACTGTTGAAAGTGTTATATTACTTGAATTAAACCCAGCTAAAAGTTCTGCATAAGCTGCATATGGCATTCCATCTTCTCCATCTGTTAAAAGAATTGTATGCTTAATTTTCGCATTACTTTCTTTTTGAATCTTATAGCCTGCATCTAAAGCTGGATATATAGATGTACCTCCTCTTATTTGAATTCCTGATATTTTTTCTTTTATAGCATTTTTATCTCCTACTTTTTGAAGTGGTACAACTTCTTCAAATGTATCATCAAATGCTATAAGAGATATTTCATCAACTTCTCTTAAATTTTCTAAAGCTTTCATTGCAGCTTCTTTTGCAAGTGTTAATTTACTTACACCGCCAGCTTCTCCACTCATGCTTCCTGATTTATCAATAATTAAGTTTAAACTTATTCCTGGGACTTCATTTTTTCCTGTTTTATCCATATTGACTGGTAAAACTTTTTCTAATGAGGTATCTTTATAACCTCCAAGTGCATAAGCTTCTTCTCCACCAAAGGATACAACCCCCCCACCATAATCTTTAACATAAGTTTCTACATTATCCATAAATCCATTATTCAAATCATCTTTATGAACATTATTTAAAATAATTGTTTTATACTCTAAAAATTCATTTAACTTCATTGGTGCTGACTTTGACCCTATTTTCTTTACATTTGCTCCAGCTTCACTTAGAATTTTTTCTAAAGCTTCTGATTCTCCAAGCTTTCCGTTAATTAATAAAATTGTAGGCTTATCTACTACATTAGTAAAAGCACTAAATTCATTATTTATTTTCGAAGTATCACCTTCAGCTTCGATTAAAACCCTATATCCTTTAAAGCCTCCACTTGTTTGCTTATCTTTAAATACAAAAGCATTTTTACCTTTTTGTATTTGAACATCCTGTTCTCCTACTTTATCTCTTCCTGAAAACAGTATAAGTTTTGCCTTTGCTGCATAATTTGATTGCAGATCTATTTGAACTGAAAATTCCTCTCCAACTGAAATATTATCTGGAACTTTTACATTATCAACGTAAACTTCATCTCCAGCTTTAGTAGTTACTTTATTTATTTTAAAATCTATATTTTGTTCATTTATAAGAGGAATAGCTTTTAAAATGTCCCCTTGATTTTCTTCACCATCAGTTATTAAAACTATTCTTTTTGAAGTTCCTTTTTTAAATAAAGCTAATGACGATTCTACAGCCTCTTGTATATTAGTTGCACTAACTACTGGGTTTTCATTTATTGATTTGTATTCTTTTTTCTTATTTAAAACTTTATCTATTTTAGAGTTATCTCCAAAAATAACAACTCCTGATTTATTTCCCTTTGGTATTTCTTTTAAGGCATTATTTATAAATAACTCTCCCGATTCCTTAAAATCTCCCATACTTTCTGATACATCTAATATAAATACTGTTGAAACATTTCTTCCCTTAAAATTTAAACTAATATTTGTAAAAGCGCCTACTAAAAGTGTAAATATTATTATTCTGCTTATTAATATTACCCAGTCATTTTTGCTTGCTGGTTTATGTTTCTTAAAGGTAGAATACATAAAGGCAAAAATTATCGGAATTAATATTAAAGCATATAAGTTTCCTATTTCTAAATTCATATAACCTACCTCCTAATTTCCTCTTTTATACATAACCCATTCATAACCTACTATCAACATTGCTAAAAGTATTATAAAAGGTTCAATGTTTATTCCTCTTTTTAAGTCACCCTTTACCTTACTTAAGCTTTCTGTTTCACCTGCTACTTCCGAATTTGTATTACTTTCTTTTTCACTTGGGAAGTTTACTGAAAACAATTCTTTTTCTTCCCCTAAGTTTAATTTATATAATCCTAAATTCTTTTCTTCTTTTATTTCATCTCCAGATTTTATGGCTAATACTTCTCCATTTGGATAAGTTACTTTAAGTTCTTCATCTAAAGAACGTCCCTTAGCTACAACTTTTTCGCCACATTTAAAATTACTTTTATAAAGCATTCCACTGGAAATTAAATCTTCTCCTAATTCATATATTAAAATTGGGAACTCTTTTTTTAAAGCTAAATCACTATTATGAAGATCAAAGGTTAATGCTGCTATTTGTCTTCCTTCAAATTCGCCTTTAAATCCAATTGCACTTTCATCTACAGATAAAAATCCTCTACCCCAATAAGGTACTTCTAATTTACCATATTTAGATAATGTGAATTTTATTGATTCTAAGTAACTTGATAATTCTCCCGGCACTGCTGTTGCCTCTCCTATTTCTCCACCTTCTAAAACCTTGAAAAAATTATTTGAAGTTGGATTAATAAATAAGATACTTCCTTTGCTTGGCATCACCTCTGGTTTAACATTATCAAATACATAAAGATCGTAATTATCTCCCTCACTTAAGTTTGATACATCATTAGTTTTAAATACTTCTGTATTTTGAATGCTACCAAAAGCTTTTTCTAAAAATACATTTTCTGTAGTTACGATTAATACTCTTTTTATTTTTGTATTACCTATAACATGATAATATAAATTATCTTCTAAATTTATATCTTTTCTTGAAAGCTCTCCCTTTAAATATTCTCCTTTAAATTGTTCTAACTCAAAACTTAAAGTTTTCTTTTCACCTTCTGCTAAAGATAAAGTTTCAACCTTTATTAGATCATCTCCATTATAAAGTGAAAAATCTCCTTCATAACTTCCAGTTCCTCTATTTGAAACTGTAGCTATAATTTTCATGTTTTCTCCAATAACTTTATGTGATATATTATCTACAGATCCATTGCTTCCAATGTTCCCCAGCGAAACTACCTTCCCATTTACATCACCTAAGCTAACATCTTTATCTGTAAATATTAATGTTTCGTATTCTTCTCCAATACCTTCTCCAACAGCCTTAACTAAAGATACAACATCATTTATATCACCAGAACCATAACTTTGTGTTATTTTATTAATCGTTTCAGTGGATATATCTTTGCTAGGTTCTCCGCTTAATAATAAATTTCCACTTCCATCAAAGTTAACTATATAAGCATTTGTCCCATCTTTTGCAGAATTTAAAAATTCTTTTGCTAAATCTTTACCATTTTCAAGTCTAGTTTTTTCATTATAAATTGTACTCATACTTGCAGTGTTATCTAGAACTATAATTACATTTTTATAACTTTCTCCACCAAACTTTAAAAATGGTTTCATTAATGCAAATATTATTAGTAGTAATATTAATAATTGCAATAAAAACATTATATTTTTTCTAAACTTTTCCCAAGGTGTAGTGGCTCTAGTGTTTTTATAAACTTCTTTCCATAATAAAGATGAAGATATAACTTCTTCTTTATATTTCCTCTTCAATATATAAAGCATTATAAGTAGAGGAACTGTTATTAATAAAAATAATGGCCAAAGACTTGTAAATCCCATAAATCAATTCCTCCCCTAATAAAGTACTCTTTTTTTGCTAAAATCATTTAATATTATTTCTTCTATAGATTTAGATGAGCTTACACTTATAAGCTTTCCCCCATATTTTTTCACTAAAGATTCTATTTCTTTGTTATATTTCTTTAAAGAATTTTTGTAATCTTTAATTATACTTGGTGTTAAACTCATTTTTAAGTTTTCATTAGTTTCAGAATCTATAAATGTTATTTCATTATTAAACTGTGGGTTTATCTCTTCTTCTGCTAATATTTGAACTAATATAATTTCTTGCTTTTTAAAAGCTAAATATTTAAGTCCCTCTTCTAAAGTTTCTAGTCCATTATTATTTAGAAAATCTGAAACTACAATTGATATTCCTCTTGAGTTTAAATTTCTTTTTTTAATACTTTGAGATAAATCTGTAGATCCATCAAATTCCATAGACTCTAGTTCTTTTAATATTCTTTGAAACCCCTTATTTCCTGTAGCACTTTTTAAAGATTTAACAGTCCCACTTTCCATTGTATTTATATTTACTCTATCTAAATTATTTAGTGCAATATAACTTAAAGCTCCAACTACTTTTAGTGCTGTATCTTTTTTGTTTACTTCACCATAATCCATAGATTTACTTTTATCTATAAAGAAATTAAACACACCTTCTCTCTCTTCCATAAATACCTTTATAAAAAACTTATCAAACCTTCCATAGGCATTCCAATCAATTCTTCTAAAATCGTCACCAGCTGCATATTCTCTATAATCTGAAAATTCAACAGAAACTCCTTTAGCTTTAGATTTTCTTCCTCCCTGGGTTCCACTTGAAAGTTTAAAATTAATATGCATATTAATTTTGTTTAGCTTTTTAAAGAAGTCCTCATTAAATATTTTCACACTCATTTTTTACACAACCTTTAAGTCTTCTAGTATTTTATCTATAATACTTTCCTCTGTTATACCTTCTGTTATTGCATCAAAATTTAGTATTATTCTATGTTTTAAAATTGGGTATGAAAGTGCTTTTATGTCATCAAAAGAAACATTAAACCTACCATCCATAACTGCTAAAACTTTAGCTCCACTTATTATTCCTTGTGCCGCTCTTGGGCTTGCTCCAGCTTCCACATATTGTTTTGCAAGGTCATGTCCATCTTCTATTTCAGGGTGAGTTCCAAGAATTAATTTAAGTGCAAACTCTTTAACAGCATCTGCGATTTTAACTTCTCTAATTATTTCTCTAATTTCTAAAATTTCACTACCTTCTAAAACGTTCTTTATTTCAACTTTGTTATTACTTAAAGTTAAATCCATAATAGCTTTAAGCTCATTTAAATTTGGGAAATCCACATTTATTTTAAATAAAAATCTATCTAATTGAGCTTCCGGTAAGGGATATGTCCCCTCTTGTTCTATTGGATTTTGAGTTGCAAGAACCATAAATGGTTTTGACATTTCATAAGTTGTTTTTCCAACTGTTACTGTTTTTTCTCCCATAGCTTCCAAAAGAGCAGATTGTGTTTTTGGAGTTGCTCTATTTATTTCATCTGCAAGTAAAAGATTTGTAAATATAGGTCCCTTCTCAAATTTAAATACAGTATTATTATTTTCTTTAACTACTAAATTTGTTCCAACAACATCTGCAGGCATTAAATCTGGTGTAAATTGAATTCTTGCAAAATCAAGGTTTAAAACACGTCCTATAGTTTTAACAAGCTGTGTTTTACCCATTCCAGGCATACCTTCTAAAAGAACATTTCCATCTGCAAAAATTGCAACTAAAACATTTCTTATAACCTCTTTTTGTCCTATAATTCCTTTTCCAATTTCCTCTTCACATTTCCTTATTTTTTCTGCAACTTCTTTTAACATGTTTTCATTTATATCCATTATTATTCCTCCCATCTAATATCTCTTGTAAATCTAAATAACAAGTCAGTATTTTTTTATATTCTATATGTGAGATCTAAACACAAGCACTAATTCAACCCTTCAAAATACTCTTTTATTAAGTCTTTTAAACTTTCTGGCAAATTACTATTATTTGCACCTTCTAATGCACTATTTGTATAGTCACCAATAACTTTATCATAATTTGCTTTTGACCCATCTAAGTTTAATCCAGTTTTAGTTTCAACCTGCTGAGTGTCACCATTTTCATTTTTATTTCCTGTTAAATTACCATCAGTTCCCACATCTCTACCTGGAATAAAAATCTGTTCTCCACTTTTTTTCTCAGACTCTTTTTCTGTGCCATTTGTACTTCCAGTATTCCAGCCTCCACCTGCTCCACTTCCTTGACCTTGACCTTTGCCTTGACCCGAACCACTTCCTTCACCCTCGCCTGCTCCTGCTCCTGCTCCTGGTTGTTTACCTTCAGCAGGCTTTTTCCCTTTTTGCGAACTTTTCTTAAGTGAAGCTAATGCTTTTTCTAAATCTTCCTCATTAAGGTCTCCATCCAAAACTGAATCTGAAGCTTCTTCTAAAGCTTTTGCCAAATCTTCATCTGACATGTTTTGAGCGGCATTTTTTAATGAATTAGATAATTTACTTTTTTGTGCGCTACTCATTTTAGATAGTGACTTTTTCATTTCACCTAAAGCCTTTGCAATCTCATCTTTATTATCAGACATTAAAGCTTCTGCTAATTTTTTACTTTCTTCCTTTTTAGTTAACTCATTTACTATTTTATTTAAATCTTTTTTTGCTTCTTCTTCTTTCTTTTTATTAAAATCCTCTAATAAATTCTTCTTAACTTCATCTAATGATTTTTTTCCTTCCTCACTTTTTACTTTTTCTTTTTTATCATCTAATTTCTTCTCTAATCTTTCTAAAGTTTTATTAAGCTCTGCTTTTTTAGTGCCCTCTTTTAATTCCTTTTTAGCATCTTCTAAAATCTTTTTAATCTCTTTCTTTTCCTCTTCATCAAGATTTTCAAGTTTATCTACTTCTTTCATTTCTTTATCTATTTTTTTAACAACTTCACTTTTATATTTATTAAATTCTTTAATATTATCTGCATTTTTTTTTGCTACTGTAGGTATTATTGAAGTCATAAAACACATAGCAATTAATCCAACTATTAAATATAGCTGTTTTCTATCAGATTTTATTTTTAGATTATCTTTCAAATTATAGTTTTTAATAGCATTTATCGTATCTTCTTTTTGAGCCACTGAAATATTATCCTCTTCTCCAATTAATTCTAAGGAAGTAGTAACCCTTTCCTTTAGCCCTTTTGAATCTACAATTAATGCAACTCTACTTTTATTTGGTGCTTTAATAAACCCATAAATCAAAGTAGCAATCATTCCAATTACAACTATTATTATTAAAATTTCCTCTATATATGGAATTGTAATAAATAATGAAATTAATAATAAACAAAGACTTAAGCATAGTAGGAGTTTTAATCCCACTATGCTCAAATTCAGTAAGAAATTTACCTTTATTCTTTTAGATGCCTTATCTACAAAACTTGAAATAGCTTTATCTAAAGAATTCATACTCTTACCCCTTTATGATTTTTTTCTTTTAAAAATCTTTAAATTTCTTTTTGTATTTAATGGATTTAGTTTAATTACTGATAAATATATAAATACAACACTTAATCCTAATTGAATTGCTATTGATATATATTCTGCATATTTTGAAATATCCATACTAGGCACCATATAACCCATTTGGCCTACCATACCAACTTGATTACTAAGCATACTCATAAACCCTGTTGCAGGACTTAAGTAAACTATCCATGGTATCCCTGGATCTGCTCCATTACCTTTCATTCCTTCAACCATTAAAATTATAAATGCAATTATTAATGTTCCTATAAATATAAATAACACTAATGCATAAGTTAAGGCTGTTGCAACTTTTGAAGTTTTTGTGTAGGTTGATATAAATACACCAATCGAACCCACAAAAATTGTAGTCACTGCAAAGAACATTATTAATTGTATTATATTAGATATTCTTATTCCACCTGTTAATCCGCAAACTACATAAATAGGCATAGTGCATATTATAAGCATTATTACCTTAATTGAAGATGATGATAGTTTACCAATTATTATTTGAAACGGTGTTAGTTTACTTGATAATAGCATATCTAAAGTTTGTTTTTCTCTTTCTGAACATATAGCTGTCGATGTTAATGCAGGTACTATAAACATTAATAATACTGCTTGCCCAATAGCCATTCCAAAATATAGCATTACCGAACTTTGTAAATCTAATCCATTTGCATAAAATGTTTCTGAATATAAGTTATAAAACACTAATACCCCTGCTGATAATATAGCTATATATATAAATAGTAATATTGTAAACTTTGGAGTCCTAGCTGCTAGTTTACTTTCATTTCTTAAAACTGGATTTATTCTCATAATTTTTCACCCCTTTAATTATTATCATCTTCAGTTATTTGAATAAATACATCCTCTAGGTTTCCAACTGCCCTAGCATAGCCTATTACAGATACATCTTTAAGAACTAAAGCTTTTAAAAGGTCTTTTCCTTCTTTATCTCCACCAGATATATTTGCAGTTATTTTATTTCCATCCACTGAAATTTCTCCAACTTCTGGAATTTCTCTTAATGATTCAATAGCTTTTTCTACATTATCCATAACTGTAATAATATATGGAGATAAGCCTGCTGCTCTTGACATTATTTCATCAACAGTTCCATGACATACCACTGTTCCATTTTTAACTATTCCAATATTAGTACAAATTTCACCAAGTTCTGGAAGTATATGAGATGAAACTATTATTGTTTTCCCCATGTCTTTAAGATTTTTAAGAATTCCCTTCATTTCAAATCTCGCTCTTGGATCCATACCCGATGCTGGTTCATCTAATATTAGAAGTTCAGGATTGTGCACTAAGCATCTAGCTAAACATAGCCTTTGCTTCATTCCTCTTGATAACCCATCAACATTGCAATCATATTTATCTTGAAGGTTTACAAGTTCTAATAAATCCATTCCAAGTTTTCTCGCATCAATGCCTACAATTCCATAAATAGAGGCATAGAACTCTAAATACTCTATAGCTTTTAAATTGTCATATACACCAAAAAAATCTGGCATATATCCTATTTTATCTTTTAAAGCTTTATTATTCTTAATAGCATCAATGCCATCTACATAAACTTCGCCACTATCTGGTGAAAGTAATCCTGATATTATTTTCATTGTTGTACTTTTCCCAGCCCCATTTGGACCTATAAACCCAAATATTTCGCCTTTTTTAATTTCTAAATTCAATTTATTTAGAGCCTTAAATTTACCATAAGACTTTTCAAGATCTTTAATAACTAGCATTATTTCACCTTCCCCTTAATAGTTAACTTAGGAATTTGGCCTTCTGTAGCATCCTTAAGAACTACCTTTACTTTTATTTTATTATCAACTGAGTAATCTATTTCATTTGATAAAGTAATTTCCTTTGAAGAATCCAAGGCAATTTTTTCATACTCACTGTTTTTATAATTATAAACATAATATTCTGCACTACCTTTATTTCCTTGATTTCCATATCTACTTTCTGATTTATTAACATTTATATTTAAAATTGTAGTTTCATCATTTACTTTAAAACTATAAATCATTTCACCATCACCATAAATCAGTCCACTATGCTTATCTTCATTAGCACTTCCTGCAGTACTTTCAACTACACCTTTAAAATACCCTTGAGGGAAATTTGTATTTCCATCCTTATCTTTAAAATCGATTTCTGACCCCTGCACTAAAACTGTAGTATCATACTTAGATAAAGTCTTTTTACCAAACTCAATTCCATAATCTACTTCCATATCTGTTATTGCTATTAATTTAGATTCCGCATTAAATATAATTTCACTACTTAACATTTGAAGTACATTTCCATACCTAGTAATATTTTTAAATTCTTCTGATCTAACATCACCTTTTTTATTATACTTTACATCTACATATTTGCTTGCGAGTTCATCTCCATACATACTAACTCCTGACGCTTTAGATATTTCCAATTTATCTATACTTAATTCTTCACCTTTTTTTACAGTTCCCAAATCCCAAACATTTTCTCCTGATACTAGTATTAATTTATTTATATTACTATCTAAATTATTTTTAATTTTTCCATTTAGGTTTCCACCATCATAATTAAAGGTAGATTCTATTTTTGGTAAAATTTCTTCTTTCCCAGATATTTCAAATTGTTTCATTTCAAGAGCATTACTATCTTTGAATTCAAAGTAGGAATTATTATTTTTATACGCAGTTTTAACTCTTAATTTATCTAACACTTGTTCTTCTGGCATTCCATAATAACCATTACTAGCATCCATAAAATTCATTACTATATTTTGTGGCTTTTCTATAGTGACATCATCTTTATATTTAGTTCCAACCCCTACACATCCCTTCACTTGACCTTTTCCATCTTTATTTATATCAATAATATTTACTTGATTAACTATTAAATCATTAACTCTTGTAGAACTTCCAGTTAAATATATAACTAGAGCGAATCCTACTGCAAGTGTTGGAACTGCCACCCAAATCAAATCTCTCTTTTTCATTTTTTTAAGTACTATATATAGAACTATTCCAATAGTTAAAGCATATATTGCAATTATTATAGCTAAAGTCAAAACATTTACCACTTTATCTACTGGAATATTTTTAATTAAATTTTCTGTTTGATAATTGTAGTTCATACCACCATTCTTATATTTATCTCTCATATCACCAAAACTACTAACTAAAAGCTTATTCCAGATTTCTGATGCATCTTTTGAAGATATTAAAGGTTCTGTTCCTAAATCAAAAGTAGTAACTAATATTTCTCCTTTTCCCTTTTCTACAGAGTAAACTAGTTCCTGTCCTTGACTTCCAATCTTAACCTTTGAATTTTTAATTTCTAAACTTGATAATGTTAAATCCAAGCTGTCATTTACTAGTTTTACACTTTTATTTGAAGTTCCATTTGATTTAATCTCCAGTAAAGATTTATCAATTATTTTAACTGTCTTGCTTTCATTAACACCAGCACCAATAATTAAAGTTCCACCTTTATTTACCCAAGCATTTAAACTTTTATAATTTTCCTCACTAAAATTACCCATATTAAAATTATTAATAAATATTAAATCTAACCCATCTATATTTAAATGATTATCCCCTATGTTATCAATATCTAACTTAACCGTATCTAAAGCACCGGTTCTCCCACTTTGTATATCACCATAATTAACATAACTTAAATATCCAAGAGAAGTAAAATCATCTGTAAGCACGCCTGCAAATAAATTCCCTTCGCTTACTCTACCATTTGAAAAAATTATTTTTTGTTCTAAGACACTTTTACCATCTTCCATAATATTCACTGTAAATTTACTGTCAGTTTCAGGCATCCTAACTGGAATTATTGCCTGGCCACTTTCACCTTTAGCTATATTTACTGACCTGCTATATGAATCATATGATCCTGGAAGTCTACTAGGCACTCTTATTTCTATCTCACCTTTAAAATCTTTTTCTAAACTTTTCATGTCAACAGTAACTGGTACAAATTTCATAGCTCTATATTTTCCATCAATACCATAACTAACTTTAACTTCATATTTTCCTATCTCTTTATTTTTTGCACTAACATTTAAGGCTGGAAAAACTAAAGCCAAGGCTAAAATTAATGTTAAAGCAGTAAATAAATTTTTTTCAATAAATTTCTTCACTTTTAATCCCCCTAAGTTACATTTTTTTAACTTTATATGTATATTATAAAGTATTTATCCAAATATATCCTTAACAATTTCTTAATATTTTCTTATTTTTTCTCTTTATGTTTATATTTATATTTTTTCTTCTTATTATGCTACAAAAAAAAATGCTTTCAATATAGTTACTCATTCATGAGTATATCTACATTGAAAGCATTCTAAACTTATTTAATAGCTTCTTTTAAAGTATGCCATGCAATTACTGCACATTTAACTCTAGCTGGCATATTTGATATATTTTTAAATACAAATGCATCTTCTAAAACTTCCAGCGTCTCATCATCTGTTATTTCTCTTTTTATCATTCCAATAAAAGTTTCTACTAGTTTCATTGCTTCTTCTTTATTTTTTCCCTTTATTAAATCTATCATAATAGATGTTGATGCTTGTGATATAGCACAACCTTGGCCTGTAAATGCCATATCCTCGATAATATCTCCATTAAATTTTAATTCTAATGATATCTCATCTCCACAACTTGGATTATGACCTTTTTCACATACATTTGGATTCTCTAAGCTTCTTCTATTATGCTTTGATGAACTGTGCTCCATTATAAGTTCTGTGTATATTGAATTTAAATCCATTTAACTTACCTCCATTTTGAAAACATATTATAGGTACTTTTTATTACTTCTATTAATTTGTCTACATCTTCTTTTTTATTATAAAGATAAAAACTAGCTCTACAAGTTGAATTTATACCCATATATCTCATAAGAGGTTGAGCACAATGATTTCCAGCTCTAATTGCTACTCCATGACTATCAAATATTGATGCAACATCATGTGGGTGAACTCCCTCTATTTCAAAGGATATTACTCCACTTCTATTTTCTATTTTACTTGGCCCATAAACTGTTACATAAGGAAGCTTTTTAATTTCATCCATAGCATAAGTCATAAGTTCTTTTTCTATTTTAGCAATAGTTTCCATACCTATTTCTTCTAAATAATCTATAGCTACTTTAAGCCCAATTGCAGCTTCAACATTTTGGGTTCCACCTTCAAATTTAAAAGGTAACTCATCAAAAGTCGCTTCTTGCTCATATACATATTCAACCATATCTCCACCTAACATAAATGGCGGCATTTTTTGTAGTAATTCTTCTTTTCCAAATAGCACTCCAATTCCCATTGGTGCTAAAAGTTTGTGTCCAGAAAACACTAAGAAATCTACATCTAACTCTTGTACATCTACTTTCATATGTGGGATACTTTGAGCTGCATCTACTATAACTATAGAACCCTTTGAATGTGCATAATCTATAATTTCTTTTATGTTATTTATTGTTCCTAAAGCATTGGATACTTGAGCTACACTTACTATTTTTGTTTTCTCAGTAATTTTGCTTTTAATTTCATCAAGTGTTAATTCTCCAAATTCATTTGTGTACATATATTTAAGTGTTGCACCTTTAGCTTTTGCAACTCGTTGCCAGGGTATAAGGTTTGAATGATGCTCTGCAATAGATATAACAATTTCATCTCCAGCCTTAACACTATCCATTCCATATGAAAAAGCTAAAAGATTAAAGGCTTCTGTTGCATTTTTAGTGAAAATTACTTCTTTTGAAGTTTTCGCATTAATAAAACACTTAACAGTTTCTCTTGATTCTTCATAAGCTTTTGTAGCTTCAACACTTAAATAATAAGCTCCTCTATGAGGGTTTGCATTAATATTTTCATAATAATTTTTAATAGCTTCTATAACTACATTTGGTTTTTGAGTTGTTGCTGCACTATCTAAATAAACTAATCTATTCCCATTTACTTCTATATTTAAAGTTTTGAAATCTTTGGAGTAATCTCTAGTTTCCATTTGCTAACCTCTCCTTAATTTCAATTAGTATTTCATCTTTAATACAGTCATCTTTTATTTTATCTATTATAGGATTAAATGAAGCTTCAATTATTACTCTTCTTGCATCATCATAGCTTATTCCTCTTGTCATTAAGTAGAAAAGTTTATCCTCATCTATTTTTCCTGAAGATGCAGCATGTTGTCCTGAAACATCGTCTTCTGCGCAAAGTAATAATGGTAATGCCTTTGCTTTAACCTTAGGTGACAGCATCATGCAATATTCATCTTCTGCCCCAACACTTTTAGATGCTCCTTTTTTAAAATCTAAAGTTCCTCTAAATATTTTGCTAGCTTCATGATTTAAAGCACCTTTAGTTATTATTTCTGAATTAGTTCTTCTCCCTCTATGAGTCATAACATAATTCATATCTATAACTTTTTTATCTTCACCTAAATATATTGAAGATAATGTAGATTTTGCGTTTTCTTCAATTAAATCTCCATGATAATTTGTTACACTATATTTTCCACCAAGATCTATAGATACAAAATCAACTAAACCTCCATAGCTTATATCTGCTAAAGTCGAATCAAAATTAGCACTACTTTTATTTAGTAAATTAACCTTAATAACTTGTACTTCACTGTTATTTTCAGCAAATATTTTGCAAACTCCATTATGATATCCTTCGCTATTATCCATTGATTTATATTTAAGAACTATTTTACTTTTAGAATTTTCTTCTGCTACAATAATTATATTATCAACTAAAGTTTTATTTTCACTATCCATATTAAATTCAATTATTATAGGTTCAATAACCTTTGAGTTCTTTTCTATCTTTATTAAATATCCTTCATTAAATTCCTTTTCTCCTTGGTTTACAAGTTCTTCACTTGCCCCATAGATAAATTTTTTATTTAAAGGAAATATATCTTCTCTTTTTAATTTTTCTATACTAACGACCTTTGAATCTGCATTAATAAACTCCACATTGTTAAAAGCTTTTATTTCCGGCATTTCATAATCACCAAGGCTTACATCATTTACTTTAAGCCATGATTTTGTTCTTACAGGAGTTTTATTTAAATTATTAAATTGTATCTTATTCATATCCTTCACCCCTATCCTATACTTCCTTCTAATTCAAGTTTAATTAAATTGTTCATTTCTACTGCATATTCTAATGGTAATTCCTTTGATATAGGTTCAACAAACCCTCTTACCATCATAGATTTTGCTTCTTCTTCGCTTATTCCTCTAGTCATTAAATAGAAAATAGCATCATCACTAATTCTTCCTATTTTAGCTTCATGTCCAATTTCAATATTATCATTCATTAAATCAATAACTGGTATTGTATCTGATGATGATATATTATCAAGCATTAAAGATTCGCAAGAAACCATAGATTTTGAGTGATGAGCATTTGGATTTACTTTAACCACACCTCTATAAGTTGCTTTTCCACCATTTTTTGAAATTGATTTTGAATTAATTGTTGAAGAAGTATAAGGTGCTGCATGAATAACCTTTGCTCCTGTATCTAAGTTTTGTCCACTTCCTGCAAAAGAAACTCCTGTAAATTCAACTCTAGCCCCTTCGCCTCTTAATATGCTCATTGGGTATAACATGGATACTTTAGATCCAAATGAACCTGACACCCACTCTATTGTTGCATTTTTATCTACTAAAGCTCTTTTAGTATTTAAATTCATCATATTTTTAGACCAGTTTTCTATTGTACTATATCTTAAAGTTGCTCCTTCTTTTACAAAAAGCTCAACGCATCCGGCATGTAAATTTGTAGTGTTATATTTTGGTGCAGAGCATCCTTCTATAAAGTGAAGTTTAGCTCCTTCGTCTACTATTATTAGTGTATGTTCAAATTGTCCAGCTCCTGGTGAATTTAATCTAAAGTATGATTGCAAAGGAATATCCACTTCAACACCTTTAGGGATATATACAAATGATCCTCCAGACCAAACTGCTCCATGCAGGGCTGCAAATTTATGATCATTTGGTGTAACACATTTCATAAAATATTCTTTTACAATATCTTCATAATCTCTTACCGCACTTTCCATATCAGTATATATTACACCTTGTTTAACTAAATCTTCTCTTATACTATGATAAACTACCTCTGAATCGTATTGAGCTCCAACACCTGCTAAAGATTTCTTTTCAGCTTCTGGTATTCCAAGTAGATCAAAAGTTTTCTTTATATCATCTGGAACATCATCCCATTTTTCAGCTAATTTTGTTTTAGGCCGTACGTAAGTTACTATATTATCCATATCAAGATCATCTAAATTTGGACCCCATGATGGCATTGCTATTTTATTATAAACTTCTAAGGACTTTAATCTAAATTCTCTCATCCATAAAGGTTCATTTTTCTCCTTAGATATAGTTTCTACAGTTTCTTTATTTAATCCCTTTTCAGTTTTAAAACTAAAGGTATCTTCATTTTTAACGTCATATATACCTCTATCCATTTCATCAACTTCTGTTCTTTTTTTCATTTCCATACTTTTTCACCTCCAATTTATAAATTAATTATTTTTATATGATTCGTATCCATTTTTTTCTATTTCATCTGCTAATGTACTACCTCCAGTTTTAACTATTTTTCCATCTACTAAAATATGAACATAGTCTGGCTTTAAGTTTTCTAATATTTTTGTATTATGAGTAATAATTAATACAGCTGTTTCTTCATTTGAAAATATTTTAATACCTTGTGAAACTATTTTAATAGCATCTACATCTAATCCTGAATCTGTTTCATCTAATATTGCAAGTTTAGGTTTTAACATAAGCATTTGCAGTATTTCATTTTTCTTCTTTTCTCCACCTGAGAAACCTACATTTAAGTATCTCTTTGCATATTCTGTATTAATTTTTAAATCTTCCATATTTGTTTTTAAATCTTTACTGAATTTTAAGAACTTAAGTAAATTTCCATCAATTGAATTTTTAGCAGTTTTTAAAAAGTTCTCCACTGTAATTCCAGGTATTTCTTCTGGATATTGGAAAGATAAAAATAATCCACGTCTTGCTCTTTCATCAGTTTTAAGATTATTTATATTTTCTCCATCAAATATAATTTCTCCATTAACTTGTCTATATCTTGGATGAGCCATTAGAGCATTTGCTAAGGTTGACTTTCCTGCTCCATTTGGTCCCATTATTACATGTATTTCGCCTTTATTTATTTCAAGGTTTAACCCCTTTAATATTTCTTTTTCCTCTACCTTTGTTTTTAAGTTCTCTATTTTTAATAAATTATTATTCATAATTAATCGCTCCCTTATCTAAAACTATCCCGACTACTTCACTCGGCTTTCTTTATTTATATCTTAGCATAATACTAAGGATTAAGTAAAGTATTATTTTAATGATTTTAAACAAAAATAATTATTATTAAGTGATAGCTATTAATTATTTGTGTTTTTCTATAAAACTACTATTATATTAATTACAACCACTAAAGTATTTATAATTTCATCGAATAATAGGTATATATTTACTAATTAGTTTTCAATATTTATAAATATTAAAAATACCTCCAATTATTAGTGGCTCTAATAATTGGAGGTATTTAAATCTACTATTAAATTCTTCTATCATCTATCCGATAATTCTACTTTTCAGTATGTTCCTTAGAGCATAAAACTTTTAAATATCTCCTTAAAATTCTCTATTTCCATTGGAGACATTCTTATTCTTTTTAATTTAAATTCGCCTGTTTTTATATTAGCTAATCCACATTCTGTTGCAACTGCGCCTTCTAGTCCTAATTCCTTTGCCACCTGTATTGTTTCATCATCATATCTCCCAACAGTATAACAAAGATATTTACTATGTACACCACATTTTCCTTTTAGAAAATCTTTTCCTTCTTTAATAATACTTACTTTCATTATCCCTACTTAATTTATTTAATTCTTGATGTTTTGATGTATGATTTTCTATTCCCATACCCTTGCTTAACATTTCTTTAAGCATAGTTGAATTCATATACCATGAGTCTACATCTGTTTTATCTGTAATTATAAAAAATGTAGCTTTCATATTATTATTCATTAAAGCTTTAAATCCAGCTGTATAATTATCTGCATAACCGTCATCAAAAGTAATAGCTACTGGTCTTTTAGGTATATTTCCGGTCTTTAAAGACTTAACAACATCCTCCATTAGCATAGTAAGTAGAGTTTTTAGAGGTAACCTTCATAAATATCCTCCCAGATAATAACACTATCATTGTTAAAAAAATTATAATTTTAATTAATGCTTAGAAATGGTACTATTGCCTTAATACCTGGAATTTTCGTAGGCTTACTTATGTTTACTCCGCTTATAATATCTACAGTAATACATAAGAAATATAAAAGTCATATAGATAAATTAGTAACACTTACAAATGATTTAAATTCATTAATAGGTTTAATATATATCTTAATATAAAAGGCAGAGATGAAAGCTCTGCCCAGAATAATATTAAATTTTATATAGATTCATTAATCTCCAAGGGAAGCTACTTGTAAATCAAAGCAAAGTTTTACTCCCGCTAAACTACCTGGTACAATTGATTGAACTCTTACTGAAGTTAAATCAGCTGCAGTAATTGCAGCTTCTTGGTTTGGTGCTACAACTATATTTATGGTGCTTGGACCAGCTACTGTAAAATTTATAGAAGTATTTGATGATAAATTTTGTACTTTTACTGTTCCACGTGCAATATTACCACCAGTTGATTGATAAGCTATTACAACAGTATTTGTAGCTATTGTTCTTAAACTAAATTGTTCCTTAACAAAATCATCACAACAAATACTTTCTATATCACATTCTTTAACTTTTCTATCACAAAGATTTGGACCTTGATGATCTCTACACCCATTTCTTTTCATATTTTCTTCCATATTAAAATCTCTCCTTATGCATTTAGATTAATATTTTGTCTTAATATATAATATTACATAATCATAATTTTGTTACACAAAATTATGATTATGTAATTTAATTTTTGTTAATAACCAATTATTTTTTATAATAAAAATACCTTCTTATCAATATTTAAATTGATAAGAAGGTATCCATAATTAATAAAACTTTACTTAATTTAAGAGGATTATTCATCAAAGCCTTCTGGGAATTATGCATTATGATAAACTTCTTGGACATCATAATCTTCATCAACATTAGTCTTTTTTTTTCATTTCCATACTTCTTCACCTCCAATTATATAAATTAATTATTTTTATAAGATTCATATCCACTTTCTTCTATTTCAGTTTCTAATGTGCTATTACTAGTTTTAACCATTTTCCCATCTACTAAAATATGAACATAATCTAGCTTTAAGTTTTCTAATATTTTTGTATTATGAGTAATAATAAGTACCGCTGTTTCTTCATTTGAAAACATCTTAATTCCTTGTGAAACTATTTTTATAGCATCTACGTCTAAACCCGAATCCGTTTCATCTAATATTGCAAGTTTAGGTTTTAACATAAGCATTTGTAGTATTTCATTTTTCTTTTTTTCTCCACCTGAGGAACCTACATTTAAATATCTTTTTTCATATTCTGTATTAATTTTTAAATCTTCCATATTTGGTTTTAAGTCTTTACTGAATTTTAAAAACTTAAGTAAGTTTCCATCAATTAAATTTTTTGCAGTTTTTCAAAAATTTTCAACAGTTATCCCAGGTATTTCTTCTGGGTATTGGAAAGATAAAAACAATTCACGTCTTGCTCTTTCATCATTTTTAAGATTATTTATATTTTCTCCATCAAATATAATTTCTCTATTAACTTGTCTATATCTTGGATGAGCCATTAGAGCATTTGCTAGTGTTGACTTTCCTGCTCCATTTGGTTCCATTATTACATGTATTTCGCCTTTATTTATTTCAAGGTTTAATCCCTTTAATATTTCTTTTTCCTCTACCATAGTCTTTAGGTTCTCTATTTTCAATAAATTATTATTCATAATTAAATTCTCCTTTATCTAAAAAAATAATAAATCAAGAAAAAAACAAACTATTGTATTGGCTTATTATTTTTTTTGAATATCCCTTAATTATTTGTCATAAAACTTTCAAATATAGCTTTAAAATTTTCTAATTTCATAGGTGACATTCTTATTCTTTTTAATGCAAACTCACCATTTTTAATATTAGCCAGCCCACCCTCTGTTGTCACTGCACCTTCTAGCCCTAATTCCTTTGCCACCTGTATTGTTTCATCATCATATCTCCCAACAGGGTAACAAAGATATTTACTATCTACCCCACACTTTGCTTTTAAGGAATCCTTTCCTGCTTTAATAATATTTACTTTATCAGCTCTACTTAATTTATTTAACTCCATATGTTTTGATGTATGATTTTCTATTCCCATACCTTTGCTAGCCATTTCTTTAAGCATTACCGAGCTCATATACGAAGAATCAACATCTGTTGTATCAGTTATTATAAAAAATGTAGCTTTCATATTATTATCAATTAAAGCTTTATACCCAGCTGTATAATTATCTGCATATCCATCATCAAAGGTAATCGCAACTGGTCTTTTAGGTACCTTTCCACTTTTCAAAGCTGAAATAACCTCACCCATTAACATAGGTGTAAAGCCTTCTTTTTTTAACCAACTCATTTCCGCAGTAAATTGCGCTACTGG
The DNA here is from genome assembly GCF_017348895.1 of Clostridium gasigenes. Taxonomy (NCBI): domain Bacteria; kingdom Bacillati; phylum Bacillota; class Clostridia; order Eubacteriales; family Clostridiaceae; genus Clostridium; species Clostridium gasigenes. The sequence goes on along the minus strand of NZ_CP071376.1, from coordinate 2,894,838 downwards.
GATCAATAAATTATTTTTACTATCACTATCTGAAATAGAATGATACATAAGAATTGGTATATAGACTTCTCCCGGAGTTAGATTTACATACTTAATTTTCTCTTTTTTATTCATAGCTTCTTTATTTATTTCCGCTATCTTCATGGCTTCTTTATTAGCTTCGTTTTCTTGATCTTTTATATTATCTTCTTTAGTATTTTTATCTTTCTCAGCTTGTGTTTCTTTCTCATTAGCATAAGTAGAATTTTTAGATGTACTCTTCATAAAAATCCCTATAAATACTATTACTATTACTATTATAAAAATTATAATTTTAATTAAGCCTTTCATAACTCCTCCTAATTGTACTAATATATTCTAATTATACTTTTAATCTATTCCGGTGTAAATATATATACTGACATTAAATTGAAATATTAATCTTTTCCCTCCTACTATTGCTATGTTTTTACCACTTTTTAGTCATTATTTATTTAATTCTTATAAGCCATAAAGTTTTGGCTATTCCTATCGAAAGTATTAATATCTAAAATATTGGAGGTAAATTATGAACGAACAAATTATATTAATTAAAACAAATAAAAACTTTATAAAACTTTCTTGGATATTAGCTATTACATATACAATAGGTTTATTAAGCATGCTTAAAAGAGTCACAATATCCATAGAACCTGGTATTTCAGCAATTTTTCTTATGATTATTCCAGTTATAATTTCAACTATTAAACATAAACAGGATGAAAGCAATATTTTTATACGTCGTATATGCGCTACTCCTTTTGCTATTGCATATTCAATACTATTATTTTATTCAAACACAATTATTGCACCATTACTTATAGCCCCACTATTAATAATTTCAAGTACTTACTTAGATTTAAATTTTCAAAGAAGAATGTCGATAGGAACACTAATCTTAATAAGTATTTGGACAATAACCCATATAAATAAAGATAATTCTTCTATGATTTTTTTGGAAACAGTTGTAGTTTTACTTGTTATATATACTGTATATAGCGTAACAAAATTCTCTGAAAGCATTAGAACTTCTGTTAATATAGAATCAGAAAAAGTAACCATTGCAAAAATTGAACAAGAAAAAACTTTCTTTGAAATTCAAAGAGCTGTTGAACTTTTAAATACTAATACTGAATGTTTAAGTAACTCTATTAATTCTATTGAATCTAGTTCTGCTACTATACATCTTGCTATTAGTGAAATTTCTAATGGCTGTGAATCTACTGCTGGCAATATTGATAACCAAAAAAAATCCTCAGATTCAATACAAAATCAGATTAATGAAACTGCTACCTTATCAAATGATATTAAAAATTATTCAATGCAAAGTAAAGAAATCTTTAATAACACATTAGAAACCATTACAATTTTATCCAAAAAATCTAATGAGGTTAATGAAAAAAACAATTCTTTAACTTATGTTTTCCAGAATTTAAAGGATAAATCTAAAGAAGTGTTAGGTATTATATCTATAATTTCATCTATTTCAGAAAAAACTAATCTTTTATCATTAAACGCGGCTATTGAAGCGGCAAGAGCAGGTGAGGCTGGTAGAGGTTTTTCCATAGTTGCCTCTGAAATACGGAAGTTAGCGGATCAAAGCAAAGAATCTACTATTGATATTAGCAATATTTTAATTCAACTAGACAAAGAGGTAGACTTTGTATTTAATGAAATAGATTCATTATCAAAAACCAATACCGAATCAGTATCACTTATAGGTGCTACTGAAAATAAAATAAATATGTTATCATCAACATTAGATAGCTTAAGTGATAATATCAATTTAATAAATAATAAGATTAATAGCACATTAAAATCTAATGAAGAAATTACTAAATCAATAATTAATTTATCTGCTGTTTCTGAAGAAACTCTTGCAAATTCTGAGGAAACTTATGCAACAGTAGAAAACTACTTAGTTGATACTAAAGACGCTAAAAATTTCATAGAAGAATTATCACTTATAACAAATGATTTAAATTCATTACTACATACATAAAAAACAAAAAGAATCTGTAACTCATTAAGTTACAGATTCTTTTTTCTATTTTGGTGCTACAATAAAAAACCACAATAAAGTAAAATACTCCATTGTGGTTTTAAGATATTTTGACCTCAAGTGTTACTTCTTACTCATCCCAACCTTCAGGGAATTCAGCATTATGATAAACTTCTTGAACATCCTCATCCTCATCAAGTAAATTTAACATCTTTTGAAATTTCTTAGCTGCCTCTTCATCTATTTCAGTCATAACGTCTGGAATTTTTGTTACTGACGCTTCAAGGAACTGTATTCCAGCACCTTCTAAGGCTTCTCTTACTGCTCCAAAATCTTCTGGTGAAGTTGTTACTATAAATACTTCATCTTCTGATTCAAAGTCTTCTGCTCCTGAATCTAAGGCAAGCATCATTAATTCATCTTCATCTTTATCTTCTTTTTCTATAATAATTTGTCCTTTTTCTTGGAACATAAAACTTACGCAACCTGGCGTTCCCATATTTCCAAAACCTTTTGTAAATGCATTTCTTACACTACCTGCTGATCTGTTTTTGTTATCAGTTAAAGTTTCAACTATAACTGCAATTCCTGCTGGTCCATACCCTTCATATACTATTTCAAGATAATCAACATTAGCTAGTTCTCCAGTTGCTTTCTTAATTGCTCTTTCTATATTATCATTTGGCATATTAGCTGATTTTGCCTTTGAAATTGCATCTCTTAAACGTGGATTATCCTCTGGCTGAGGGCCCCCACTTTTAGCTGCAACAATTATTTCTCTACCTATTTTAGTAAATATTTTCCCTCTTTGAGCATCTGCTTTACCTTTTTTGCCTGCAATGTTTTTCCATTTTGAATGTCCTGACATTTGTACGCCCTCCCAACATTTAATATAAATTTTTATTCACTCCTAAAGGAGCTAAATCCCCACTCTAAATATATAATTATATATTCTAATTAATATATAAAATTATAACATAACCGTTTACAGTTTTCAATTAGGCATCTTAAAGAATCTGACTACTTATTTTTTTAAATGTTCCTTATACTCTATATCCCTTTAAATAATCTATTTTCTTCTTTAAAATATATCCCCTCTTCACTTTTACTAGTTTCTATTTTACCACTTGAAACTTCTATCATCTTTTTTTCTATTTCTTCTATTTGGTTTTCTTCTGCTAAAACATGTACTATTACTTTATCTGAGTATTCTACTTCCTCTATATGCCAAAGGTTTTGACCACAAATATATTGTATTTTCCCAAGCATATCATATTCCATATGGAATGAAAGCCTTGCTCCATCTATTTTTTCAACTACTCCACCAGCTTTTAGTGCAATAGATGATCCTTTAGTGTAAGCTCTTGTAAGTCCTCCTGTTCCAAGAAGTATTCCGCCATAATATCTAGTTACTACTATTGCACAATCTGTAACATTACTTTTTTTCATAACTTCTAGTATTGGTATTCCTGCTGTTCCTTGAGGTTCGCCATCATCACTATATCTTTGAATGCCCATATTTTCACCTACTGTATATGCAAAGCAGTTATGTCTTGCTTGCTTATGTTTACTCTTTATTTCTGCAACAAAAGCTTTTGCCTCGTCTTCAGTTTCACACCTCTTTGCATATCCTATAAACCGAGATTTCTTTTCTATAAATTCATCTTCTCCAAATTCTCTTATAGTTAGATAAGCCACTTAACTTAACTCCTCTCTAATTAAATTTATCCCTTGCTTTATTTTCTCCTCATTTACTTGAGCAAACCCTATTCTAAATGAATAATCACCATCTTTTGGATACCTATAAAATATTACCCCTGGGGTGATATAAACACCTTTGCTTTTTAATTTGTAAAATAAGCTTTTAGAGGTTATATTTTTTTCTTTTAATGAAAGATAAAAATTTAGCCCACCTTTAGGATCAATAAACCTTACAAACTCTCCTAATTCCTGTTTAATTAACTCTCCCATTAATTCATATCTTTTTTTATATTCATCTTTTAAAAAGCCAATATGGCCTTTAAAGTAACCTTCTTTAATATAAAGTTCTAATGCTCTTTGCATTAGTGTTGAAGTTGCAATATCTGTATTTATTTTTGAATTTTGAAGTGACTCTCTAAAAATATCTGGTGTAATTATATACCCAAGTCTTATTCCTGGCAAAAATATTTTAGAAAAACTCTTAATATAAAGTACTCTATCATTTTTATCAAGTTTTTTAAAAGGCTCATGAACTATTTCGCTTTCATAAATCAGCTCTGAAAGATAATCATCTTCTATAATATAAAAATCATATTTTTCTGCTAACTCTAAAAGTTTTAACTTCTTTTCTTTACTATAGCTTATCCCTGTTGGGTTATGGAAATAACTCATAGTATAAAAGCATCTTATCTTATTCTTCTTTAAAATTTCCTCAAAGGCAACAATATCTATTCCATCTTCTTCGAGATTCACTTCAAATATATTTGCTCTTCTCCACTTAAAAACCGAAAGTGCTCCCCCATAGGTTGGTTTTTCAACAATTACATTATCATTAATATTAATTATTGCTTTTGACGCAATATCTATTCCTTGTTGAGCTCCTGACACTATTAGTATGTTCTCAATACTAAGTCTATTTTTCCAAAATTCTTTATTTATGGTTTTTCTAAGTTCCTCATATCCAAGAGGTTCCTGCATTATTAAAGCATTTGCTCCATCCCTATCTAAAACCATATTTATAATTGATTTAAACTCCTCTATAGGAAAATATACTTCTGATTGAGTTTCTCCTGCAAAATCTATTATATTAAAAAGTTCATCTTGTTTTATCTTTTTAAAATATTTAGAGTATTCCCTATTGAATATAGGGACTATATCCTTTCTTTTTGCAAAGGTTCCTGATCCTACCTTCTGAAAGGCATACCCCTCATTCTTTAATTTTTTATAAGTATTAACAATAGTAACATTATTCACCCCTATAACTTTTGCTAATGCTCTTATAGTTGGTAATTTTTCACCATCTTTTATCTCTTTATTATCTATTAGTTTTTTTATATTATTTGCAATTTGAATATATTTAGGAACTTCTTCTTCAAAGGTTATTAAAAATTTTTCTTCCATCAATTCACCCCATACAAATTAATCAATTCACTTTTCAAAAAATATTTTAAGGTTTTCAAATCACTAAAAACCTTTATATGAATATACACTTTCTTCACTTAATTTATTGCCAAAAGGATCTTTAAAATCTCTAAATTCTCTATTTACTAAATCTTTTTTATATAAATATTTTAATATATACTCAATTTTTATATTAAAATTAACAAATAAATCATCTCTTTCAATTTCATAAGAACTTAAATATTCCTCCTTAGATTCTAAAAATTCTGAAAGTGGATCTACAGTATCCTTTATAGTGTAATTTAAATAATTTTCTATAAACACTAATGCTTTTTCAATCATTTCTTTATTTACCGGACTTGTAAACAATTCGCCTATTAAACTCTCAAAACTATCACTTAAATTGCAAGCCATCTTTAATGAATCTTTACTAACTATGTATCCTTTCATATTTAAATAAAGCTTTGAGAAATTATCTAGAACCCTTATTAAAACTTCATAAGAGGTATAAATCCCGCCATTATGCAAATATTTTTTGCATACCCCTATGTCCTTAAGTAAATTACCTAGGTAAACCAAATTCCATTTTTTTCTATCTAGATTTATTGAATAACGCGTATTGCTATCTATATTTGAAATATCATCATCTTTTGAGAATATTAATTTAGATGATATTAATGTATTCTTTATTGTCCCCTTTATACCCTCACCTTTATATGCTTCTATAAAAGATCTTTTACTTATAAACTTTGAATGAACTGGAATTGTTAAAATTTCTGTGTAAACATCTCTTACTTCATGAAATTCATCATTACAAATTACAAACAAATCTATATCTGAGCCTTCCCACAAATCTCCAGTCACCATACTTCCAAAAATAAATATAGCTAATATATTACTGTTTTTCTTTAGTCCCTCAGTAATTTCCAAAAATGCCTTTTGATAATCTATTATAGCTCTTGCCATTCAGAATCCTCCCTTACACTAATTGTATTATTACAATTATACATACTTTTTCACTAATCTTCCACTATTTATTATATTCTTAAATATTAAAACTTATTTATGATTTAGAATACGACTAAAAAAAGCACAGAATTATTTTATTCTGTGCTTTTTCATAAGGGAGTTTCTTTAAATAACCAATTTAATTTTTGTTTACATATTTTCTATACTTACTACATTGTAACCTTCATATTCAATTTTCTCTTTTATTTCTTGATTTGAAGATAAAGTTCCAACCATTCCATATTTTCCTTCTAAACTTACTTGTATATTTCCCGAATTATTTAATGATGCTAAAACATCCTTAACATTATTTACGCTAATCCCTGTACTCATACCTTCAATTTTAATTTTTTTCATCATTTTAATAAATCACCTCTTCATTAAAATAGTATTTCCTTCAACATCTACCTCTATCCATGATTTAGAGATACTTTTCAAAATAACTAGTTATTATATATGAATATTAAAAAGACATTAAATAGATTTTTCATAAATCTATTTAATGTCTTTTTTTTGAATTTAATTATACATTTATTATATTAGTTACAAATTCCTTTGATTTATTATATATTTCATCATCTACTTCAACCTTCATATAAGTTCCATTATCTTTATATTCTTCTTCTAAAATTCTTCCATTTCTATGAAGGTAAGAAGATATATCACTTCTATCATAAGGAATTAAATATTCACATTTTTTAAATTTATAAGGTAAGTTCTCTTCTATTAAGCTTAATAACTTTTCTAAATTCCAACCTTCCATTGCTGATATTTCTATTATTTCATAATCTTTAACATTTTCGTATATAAGTTTTTTTTGTTCTTCTGTAGCTATATCTATTTTATTTAATACTAACATTGTCTTTTTTTCTTTTGTTCCAAGTTCTTCAAGTACACCTTCAACAGCTTCTATTTGTTCTAGTGCATATTCTGAAGATGTATCTACAACATGGCATAAAAGATCTGAGAATATAACTTCTTCTAATGTTGATTTAAATGCTTCTATTAAATCATGAGGAAGCTTTCTAACAAAACCAACTGTATCAGTTAATGTAATTATTCCTTTATTGCTTAATGTAATTGCTCTAGTTGTAGTATCTAATGTTGCAAATAACATATCTGCTTCAAATACCTTTTCTTTTCCTTGAATATCTTTTTGAGCTGCAATATCACAAAGATTATTTCTTAAAGTAGATTTTCCAGAGTTAGTATAACCAACTAGTGATACTCTTGGAATACTTTCTTTATTTCTTTTTTCTCTTTGTGTTTCCCTAACCTTTTTAATTTTCTTTAACTGATCATTTAAATCATAAACAGTTTCTCTTATAGTTCTTCTATCTGTCTCTAATTTCTTTTCTCCAGGTCCTTTTGTTCCAATACCTCCACCAGTTCTTGAAAGCATTGTCCCAAGGCCTTGAAGCCTACTCATTCTATATTTAAGTTGAGCTAGCTCTACTTGAATTTTAGCTTCTCTTGTTTTAGCTCTTCTTGCAAATATCTCAAGTATTAACGTAGTTCTATCAATTACCTTAGCTCCAAGTGCAGCTTCTAGGTTTCTTACTTGTGACCCTGATAGTTCATCATCAAATATAATTACATTTGCTCTTTCTGTTTGTCTTAAACTTGCTATTTCTAAAACTTTTCCTTTTCCTATATAAAATGCTGGATCAATTTTATTTCTACTTTGAAATATCATTTCTAAAACTGGTATTTCACAAGCTTTAGTTAATTCTTTTAATTCTTCTAAACTTTCTTTAGTGTCTGAACCAACTAAAATAGCTCTTTCACCATCATCTTCTATAATATCTTTTTCTCTTATAAGACTTTCAATATATTGTATCTTATGAATGATATTCTCTGATAAAACTTCTTCCATTGAAAGATTACTTTGTTCTTCATAATCTAAAACATCATTATTTATTGTTATCATACCTACAGCAAAGTCTATTATCTTACCTTTGTATACTCCTATAGCCATTATTGCATCTAACTTTAGCTTTATTAAAGCTGTTAAATCTAAAGCTGAAAAATTACAAAATCCATTTGGATGGGTATGTATTATTCTAACTCCTGATAATCTTTTTTCTCTTATATCAAGCATTGGTATTTCAACTGATGTTGAATCTCCAACAGCTACTGATACCACCTTTCCTCTTCTATCTATAGCAATACTTACTTCTCTTTCAATAATTGATGACACTCTTGAAATTGTTTCAATTACTTCAACGCTACACATCTCATCTTTTGGATTTTTAACCTTATATAAATTCTCTAATTCTTCTAAGAATGAATTCTTAACTCCATCTACATTTCCATATATCATAACTTCACCTCATTATCTTTATCTTGACAACTTTCATATAATTTTATACTATTAATACAAAAAAGTAAATAAGGCAAACTAAATGGAGGTTTAATTTATGGAAAACAAAAAACGTAATATACTTTTCACAGAAGATCAAATCAAAACTAGAACTGCAGAAATCGGTAAAATTATAACAGAAGATTTTAAAGGTAAAAAACTTTATGTTCTTCCTTTATTAAGAGGAAGCTTTATATTTGGAGCTGATTTATTCCGTGAACTTGACTGCAAGGCTAAAGTTGGATTTATGACAACTTCAAGCTATGGCGATTCTGAAACAAGTACTGGAACTATAGAAATTATAAATGATATTCCAGACGACATTAAAGGATGGGACGTTTTAATAGTTGATGATATAGTTGACACTGGTACAACTATGGATTACGTTATAAACCATGTTAAAAATCTTGGAGCTGCATCAGTTAAGAGTTGTGTTTTACTGGATAAGCCCTCAAGAAGAAAGGTTGACATAAAACCTGACTATTGTTGCTTTGAAATTGAAGATTTATTTGTAGTTGGTTACGGATTAGATTATGAGGGTTTCTATAGAAATATCCCTTATGTATTTAACTGGCAAGATAACTAATGGATCTGAAAAAAATAACAAATTAAATATTTTGAGTATATTTTCTGCTAGGTGTGGAACCAAAACCTGTGAATAGTTAGCTATTCACAGGTTTCCATGATAAATCATAGCGCAAAATAAACCAGAAAATAACTAGTTATTTTTTCAAATTCTTAGGCTTTTTTAGGTTTTCTATTTTTTATTATTTCCTAAATCAATTGATGTATCTGGTATTTGTCCAACTATTATTGTTTCTGATATTGGTATTTGAGATGTTACTTCTATTTCTTTAATATTTAGTGGCACTATAACTTTCAACTTCATTTTTACATTTAAATATATTTTATGTCTTGTTTGATTTATTCCTGCACTTTCAAATATAGATTCATAATGACTTTCAACATTTCCTATCTGTTCCATTCTTACAGTGACTTTAGGTCCCAAATTATAAATTACTGATTGCTTTGTAATATACCCAACTGGAACTTTTATCCCAATCTCTTCTAATTCCTCTAATCTTTTATTACTTTCTAGCATTAACTGTGCTGCTAAATAATTTAACTTCACAGTATCAGCTCTCACCATTGTAATATTTCCCAAGTTATCCTTTTCTATTAAAATTATGTCAGAGTAATCAAAATCATTTGAATAGACTTTCAAAGAAGTTTCGTTAATAATTTTAGTCGCCTCTGATGTCATCTTAGTTTCAGCAATTTGTAATATTGCTGGTAAAATACTTTTATCAAAAAAGTATAAAATTGAATTAAAAAGAATCAAAATGGTAATAATAACCAATATAAAAGATTTATGTTTAATTTTTAGTCGAATTTTAGGTTTTTTAGTATAATAGTTCATAGTCACCTTTAATAGTTATTATTTTACTCTTAATATAAATATGATATAATGTTTTATATTATATCATATTTATATCCATTTATTATTTTTTTAAAGGGAGGAACAAATGGCGGACAAAAAAAATTTCAACCAAGAAAAAAGCCAAGCTAATGTTAAAAATATAAAAACTGACTTAAAAAATAATACTAATATATCCAGCTCTAAAAAAAATAAAAAACAATCCAAATTTATGAAATTTCTAAAGAAAATGTTTTTGATAATTTTTATAGTAGGAATACTTACTGTTACTGTAGCTCTTGGATATGTTTTTGCAATTATAAAAACTTCTCCTGAACTTGATGTAAATGCTATTGCTAACTTAAGTGAGCAATCTATATTACTAGACAGTAGTGGAAATTTAATTGATAATCTTCCCACAGAAGAAATAAGAACCAAAATAGACATAGCGGCTATGCCAAATAATCTGAAAAATGCTTATATCGCTATTGAAGATGAACGTTTTTATAAACATAAAGGTATCGATATTAAAAGAATTTTAGGTGCTGCCTACCGTGATGTTATAAATATAGTTAATGGTAATAAAAATCTTCACGGAGCTTCAACGCTTACTCAACAAGTAATTAAAAATACTGTTTTAACTAATGAAGTATCTATTAACAGAAAGGTTAAAGAAATTTATCTTGCTTTAAAACTTGAGAAGAAGCTTTCTAAAGATCAAATTTTATCTCAATATTTAAACACTATTCCACTTGGTGGAAAAGTCTATGGTGTTGAGGAAGCCGCAAAATATTACTTTGATAAATCTGCTAAAGATTTAACTTTAATAGAATCTGCATATATTGCTGGTATAACTCAAGCCCCATCTTTCTATAGTGCATATAATGAAAATAATATTGCAGACCCAGTAGAATATTTAGATAGAACTAAAACTGTTCTTATGAAAATGAGAGACTTAAAATTTATAACATTAGAAGAATATAATGTTGCTTATGCAGAGGTTAATGAAAATAAATTTGTTTTCTCACAAACTGTAGTAGATTATAGATTAAAATATGAATGGTTTGTTTTACCTGCAGTTGAACAAGTCAAAAAAGATTTGAAACAAAAATATAAATATACTGACGATGAAGTCTCAAAACTTATGCTAAACGGTGGTTTGAAAATCCATACAACTATGGATAAAAAACTACAAGATAGTACTCAAAATATTTTAAACGAAAGATCAAACATTGCAAATAATGATAATGGTGGTGTTGATGCATTTGATGCAAATGGCGTTCCACTTCTTCAATCATCCGCTGTTGTTATGGATTATAGAACTGGTTATGTTAAAGCATTAATTGGTGGCAGAGGCACTCAGCCAGCGCACTCTTTAAACAGAGCTAGTGATGCACTTAGACCAATAGCTTCTAACACTAAGCCTTTAACTGTTTATGGCCCTGCTATCGACACTAAAATAATGACAGCAGCTACCCCAATAGATGATTCACCTTTGCCTACATCTATTGCTAACCAATATCAGCCAGGATGGGATCCTCATAATTATGATTATAAATTAGACGGTTTTATTTCCTCTCGTGATGCTATAACTTGGTCTAAAAATATTGCTTCTGTTATTACAGAACATACTATTGGTTTAAAAACGGGCCTTGCCTATGGTGAAAAACTTGGGATAAAATATAATGCAGCCTCTGCTAGTTCAATTGCTGCCTTAGCCCTTGGAGAACAGAACAATGCAGCTGATGATTTAGATGGTGGAAATCCACTTATCTTAGCCTCTGCTTTTGGAACCTTTGGAAATAACGGTAATCGTAGTGAACCAGTATTCTATACAAAAGTAGAAGATTCTACAGGTAAGGTTTTACTTGAAAGTAACTCAGAACAAATCCCTGTATTTTCTCCACAAGCAGCATATATAATGTATGATATTTTAAAAGGACCAGTTGATAAAGCTGATGGACGCTTTGCTAAATTTAGCAATACTATGCCTATTTCAGGTAAAACTGGAACATCTGATTCTACTACAGATTGGTGGTTCTCAGGGCTAACCCCTTATTACTCAGCTTCTGTATGGGTAGGATATGATAATAAATATAAAATGAATGGTTATAGTAGTGCCGCAGGTAAGCTATGGGCCCAAATTATGGCTCCAGCCCATGAGGGCCTTGAAGTAACTGAAATAGAAAAACCAGATGGAATAGTTACTGCAAGTGTATGTAAAGATTCTGGAAAGAAACCTACTAATCTTTGTAGCCATGACCCTAGAGGAAGAGTAACCACTGAAATGTTTATAGCTGGAACTGAACCAACTGCAGTATGTGATATTCATGTTACTGCTAAGGTTAATAAAAGCAACAATAAACTTGCTAGTGACAATACTCCAAAGTGGCTTATAGAAGACAGAGTATTTATAAGGAAGCCAAATGCTAGTTCAGCCGCTTCTGATTATAAATACACTCTTCCAACACAAAGGGATGATTCAAAATCAGAAGCTCCAAAACCTGAAGCTCCCAAGCCAGATGTTCCAAAACCTGATCAATCTAATGGGAACTCAGCGCCAGAACTTAATGGTATTGCTGATAGATCAATTAAAGTTGGAGAAACTTTTGATCCAATAGTTGGAGTAACTGCAACTGATAAAGAAGATGGAGATTTAACAAGTAAGATTACTATAAGCGGAACTGTTGATACAACCGCCCCTGGCTCATACAAAGTTAACTACTCTGTTACAGATAGTAAGAATAAAACAATTACTAAACAAAAAATTATAACAGTAACTGGTAGTTAGCACCTTAAGTTGCTGAAATAAAACAGACCATAATCTGCCTAGCATTTTTTGAAACTCCCTTAGAAGCCAAAAGTGAATTTACACTTCACTTTTGGCTTCTATTTTTTTCTTACCTTCTTTATTATTGCATAAATACTTATAATAAAATTCATATATCAACTTTTAATATAAGCTAGTTTCATACTATCACTAGTTATTCAGCAAGTGACAACTTCAAAATATGAAACTAGTTTTTTTTTACTTGCAAATATTATATGATTATTGTAAACTATACAAAGTATAATTATGAAATAATTTACTTAAGAAGAACAAGGAGGATAATAATGGATTTTTTAAACAAATTAATTATGGAAGCAAATAATTTTATATGGACTTATATATTAATAGGTATGCTAATAACAACAGGTATTTACTTTACCTTTAGAACTAAATTTGTACAATTTAGAAACATTAAAGAGATGTTTAGATTATTAGGTGATGCAGGAGGTAAAGATACCGATAAAAATTCTATATCATCTTTCGAAGCCTTTTGTATTAGTACAGCTTCTAGAGTTGGGACTGGTAATTTAGCTGGTATTGCTACCGCCCTTGCTATTGGTGGTCCTGGAGCAATTTTCTGGATGTGGTTAATTGCATTAATTGGAGCCGCATCAAGTTTTATAGAATCTACTTTAGCTCAAATCTATAAAGTAAAGGATAACGGTTCTTTTAGAGGTGGTCCTGCTTACTATATGGAAAAAGGGCTAAAGAAAAGATGGATGGGAGTTTTATTCTCTGTACTTATTATAATATCATTTGGACTTGTATTTAACTCAGTTCAAGCAAATACAATTACACTTGCATTTAATGATTCTTTTGGAATAAATAGAACCTCAATTGGTTTAATTATTACTGCACTTACTCTTTTTATTATATTTGGTGGAGTTAATAGAATTGCTAAAGTTTCTAGTGTTTTAGTCCCAATAATGGCTATAGCATATATTTTAGTAGCACTATTTGTAGTATTTAAAAACTTTACTGAAATTCCTAGAGTAATAGCATTGATTTTTGAAAATGCTTTTGGCATAAATCAATTAGTTGGTGGTGGTATGGGAGCAGCCTTAATGCAGGGTATTAAGAGAGGTCTATTCTCAAATGAAGCTGGTATGGGTTCTGCACCAAATGCAGCAGCAACAGCTACAGTATCTCACCCTGTTAAACAAGGTTTTATACAAACACTTGGAGTATTTACAGATACATTAATAATATGTAGTTGTACTGCTTTTATAATTATATTATCTGGTGTACCTCTTGATGGTAAAATTAAAGGTATTGAACTTACTCAAGCAGCCTTAAGTTCCCAAGTTGGTTCATGGGGTGGAATATTTATATCCGTATGTATATTACTATTTGCCTTTAGCTCAATAGTTGGTAACTACTACTATGGAGAATGTAATATCCAATTTATAACTAAAAAGAAAATTTATTTGCAAATTTATAGAGTTATTGTAGGGCTTATGGTATTTTTCGGTTCAATTGCAAGTGTGGATATCGTTTGGAACCTAGCTGATTTATTTATGGGGCTTATGGCAATTACAAACTTAATAGCCATAGTATTACTTAGTAACATTGCCATCAAGGCTCTTAATGACTATAATAAGCAAAAAAAATCTGGTATAAAAGATCCTATATTCTACGCTTCATCAATACCAGAACTTGGACCAGAAGTTGAAGAATGGCAAGATAAAGTATTTGAATAAATATTAAATATAACAAAAAAAAAAGCGCTTAGGCGCTTTTTTTAATTGCTTGTTGAATCTTGTATTAACTCTGATGTTCTATTAACAACTTCTCCTGACTCTGCATTTATAAATAACTTATACTTGTCTATTTTACCATCATTAGTTATAACATTAAGATCTACTACATATGATAATTCAAATTCTCCATCTACTCTTAATGTAACTGAAAGTAATGGTTCCTTAACTATTTGCGATTTAATATTTAATTTACTAAAATATTCTATTGAAATATTTTTAGCTTCTTCTAAATCAATATTTTTTTTAATATTATATTTAACTTTATTAATACTTTGATTTGTATAACTTTGTAATTTACCTGAAGTTCTATTAATATTAACTACTATTTCGTTATCATAACATGGGTAGTCTTTAACATATTTATAAAAAGCTATAGTATATGTATTAGACTTTTTTCCTTCCTCTTTAACTTCTCTTACTTCCTTAAATTCAAATTTTTCATTAGTAATTTTGCTAACATATTCCTCAGCTAATATTTTCGCATTATCTTTATCAATAATTGAATCCGGAGATATATCTTCTTTCACTTTTTCAGAAAATCCAGTAACAACATATTTACTATCTAAATTTATTCCTAAATTTTCTCCTACTACTATATATTGCGTTTTAGAATTTTTATTTATTACTTTATCCACTGATTTAAATTCTATTTTTTCTACATTTAATTTCGTATCAATAATATCCATTTTTTGAAGTTTCTCAACAAATCTTTTTGCTACCTTTACTTCTTTTGCTTTATTGTCCAAAAGCGAAACTATAGTAAACCCTATAGCTATAAGTAATGATATTATAAGCAAAGTAAATGCTATAATTTTCTTTTTACCCTTCATTTATTTTCCTCCTATTGATTTAAATATAAAATTAATATCTTATATTCATAATCATTTAACTTGTACTACTTACTATACTACAATATTTTATCATTAATATAAAGTTTTTAATATATATTAATATTATTTTTTTGAAGATATATTACTAAAATTACTTATAGTAATTAAATATGATTATGTATAAGTATATTATTGCTAGGATGTCTCTTTTAAGGAAAATAAGAAATGGATTTGCTTTCTTGTTCCTATATTAGGCACAATCAAATAAATAATAAACCAGTATGCTAGCCTATTTTGTGTAATACTGCGTCATTAAATCCTTAGATAGCCCCAGTATCTGCGGATTTACTTCCTTGTCTTACACAAAATATTCGTCGCATCTTTGGTCTATTATTTATTTTCAAGTGCCTTAATTAATTTTAAATTTATTTATTTCAGTCCCTAACTTCTCTGCTAATATTTGAAGTTCACTTGAATCTTTTGCAAACTCTTCCATTGCAGCTGTTATTTCTTCTGTTGAAGCATTAACTTCTTCTGAAGAGGCGGCTGTTTCTTCAGATATAGCTGAAATATTTTCAATTTCTGATATTGTAGATTGTTTTTTCTCATTTATATCAATAATAGATATTTTTACTTCATCAACTTTAGTAATCATTATTTCAATTGCTTTTAAAATCTCACTAAATATCTCTTGAGTTTGACCTACAGCTAAGTCCTGTTCATTCACTACAGTCTCAGTGGATCTAATAGCCTCTACCGCTAAGTCTGATTTTTTCTGTATGCTTGCTATAATTATCTTTATTTCTTCTGTTGAAATTTTTGATTGGTCAGCAAGTTTTCTTATCTCTTCTGCAACTACAGCAAATCCTCTACCTGCTTCACCTGCACGTGCAGATTCAATACTTGCATTTAATGATAAAAGATTAGTTTGCGCTGTTATATTGGCTATTGTTTCAGATATCTCATTTATTTGCTTAGTGCTTTCATTCATATCTTGCACTATCTCGTTAACTTCTGTAGTAGCTGTCTTAGTTTTATTTGATTTCTCAATTAAGGTGTTTATCATTGATAATCCTTTTGATCCTAATTCTTTAGTATTGCTTGAAATTTTGTCCATTTCATTAGAGTTGATACTAATTTTATCTAATCTGTTTGATAAGTCATCCATTTGAGAAGCACCATTTTGAGCATTTTGAGCCTGCTCAGTTGAACCTATGGCAACTTGTTCTATTGCATTTGCAACTTCATTTATAGAAGCTGTTACTTCCTGTGACCTACTTGCAAGATTTTCCGATGTTTCTAATACCGTTTTAGATGACTTTGTAACACTATGCATAAGCTCTGATATATTTTTTATCATTAAGTTAAATGATATAGCTAAATCTTCAAATTCATCTTTTGTTGAAGCGGTTATAGACACCGTTAAGTCTCCATTTGAAGCCTTATTAAATACTTCTTTTAATTTTTGTATATTATGAGCTATTCCCTTACTTAATAACAATGATAAAGCTACTGAAATTAATCCCATTATTAATATTATTAATAATGTTGTTTTCAATATAGACTTTGTATCACTAGATAGTTCACTTTCATCTAATGTGGCCACTAACTTCCAACCTGTTAATTCATTTGTTTCATATACTCCAAACTTTTTCTCACCATCATCATTATAATTAATAAAACCACTATCCTGTGATTTTGCTTTATCCCAAAAAGATAATTTAGATGCTGTATCTGTATTAATAAGCTCCTCTTGTGGGTGAGCTAGAATATTACCTGATACATCAGAAATAAACACATATCCTGTATTACCTATCTTTTTTGTAGCTATTCGCTCTGCAAGTGTAGTTAATGTGCAATCCATTCCCACAACTCCAACTACTTGTCCATTTTTTTCTACCGTTTTTATAAATGAAACAACATTATTTCCAGTTATAACATCTTTATACGGAGCAGTTATTACAACTTTACCTTTATTCTCTAAAGCTTGTTTATACCAAGGCCTTGTATTTGCTTTAAAATTGTCAGGCATTTTTTCAACAGGATAATTAGCATATTTACCTGAAACACTTCCATAATACACAGCAAGTATATCTTTGTTACTTTCTTTTGAGCCTTTTAATACTTCAGGTATATATTTGATATTATCATCTGTATCAACATTCACGATATTATAATTATTTGCTGCTATTGAAATCATATTAGAAAATCCATTAAAATAATCAGATAATCCATTATTTATTTCCGTAAGTGTTTGTGTACTTGTGACAGTCAATTTTTTGCTAAGAATTGATTTTGACTGAGTGTATGACCCAAATCCTGTTATCATTAGTGGAATCACACAAATTCCTACCAAGCTAATAACTAATTTACTACGAATACTGTTTAGTTTTAAATTTTTAAATTTAATTTTAATCTCCACCTTTTAAACTTATAATACTATAAAACACTTTTTAATTAATATAATTAAAAAAATCCATTAAATAGTACATATATTAATTTTACACTTAAATTATGTATATTTTATTCTACCATATGTACTATCTCGCTAAAAGTAAATACCTAAAATAAAAGGTAAGTACATAATAAAATGTACTTACCTTTTATTTATTAAGTAATTTAAAATTTAACTTATTTAATATTTCTACTACCAGGTTTAATATATGGAGTTCCTTCTTTGCATAAAGCACAATTATCAGCATCATATGTATCTATTTCTAATTTAACTGAGCTATACATTGGATAATCACATACATTACCAGGTGTTCTATCTGCTAAACATGCTACAGCTACTACAATACCACCTAAATCTTCTATAACCTTTGCAGCTTCTTTAAATGATTTTCCTGTAGTTACAACATCTTCTGTTATTATGACTCTTTGACCTGGTTTTATTTCAAACCCTCTTCTTAATGTCATAACGCCATTTTCTCTTTCTGTGAATATAGCAGGTTTTCCAAGTTGTCTACCAACTTCATAAGCCACTATAACGCCACCCATAGCTGGCCCAACAACTATATCAAAATCTATATCCTTTAACTTTTCACAAACAACCCTTAATACTTTTTCAGCTTTATCTGGATGTTGTAGAACCTTTGCACATTGGCAATATCCATTTGAATGTTTTCCTGATGATAATAAGAAGTGACCTTCAAGTAATGCTTCCACCTCTTTTAATATTTCAACTACCATAATAATATCCTCCTAAAATTCGAATTATTTATATATATATTCTATATAATATATTTGACTAGTTATTTTTTAAATATCTTTATCTTTTAATATAATCCTAAATATAACTATTAAACACATCCAATTATTTCATTTATATTTTTAATTCCTTGCGATTTACAGAAAGCTTCCATTTCTGCTATAATTTCTTTTCCTGCCATTGGATTCGAAAAATTTATTGTTCCAATTTGCACTGCAGTAGCTCCAGCCATCATAAATTCTATAGCATCTATACCAGTTGAAATTCCACCTAGCCCTATAACTGGAATGTTAACAGCTTTTGCTACTTCATGAACCATTCTTAAAGCTATTGGTTTAACTGCCGGCCCTGATAGACCTGCATAAATATTATTGAATATAGGCTTTCTTTTATATGGATCTATTGCAAAACCTTTTAATGTATTTATTAATGAAATGGAATCAGCTCCTGCTTTTTCACACATTAATGCCATATTTACAATATCCTCAGCATTTGGTGAAAGCTTAACCATAAGAGGTTTATCTGCCATAGCTTTAATTTCTTTTACAATATCATAAGCTACGTTACCTTTTATTCCAAATGCCATTCCACCCGATTTTACATTTGGACATGATATATTAAGTTCTATCATATCAATATCTGTTCCTCTTAACTTCTCTATTGCAGTTATATAATCTTCAATGCAACCGCCACCAACATTTGCAATTATATTAGTTCCAAGCTTTCTCATATTAGGAAGTTCATTTTTTATAAACCCATCAATTCCTGGGTTTTGCAGCCCAACAGAATTCATCATTCCTGATGGTGTTTCATAAACTCTTATCCCATCATTACCATCCCTTTGATTTAAAGTTAACCCTTTTGATGATATTCCTCCAAGTATTCCTACATCATAAAACTTATTATATTCGGCTCCAAACCCAAAAGTTCCCGAGGCTCCAATTACCGGATTTTTAAAGTATACGCCATTTATATTTACTTTTAACACAACAATTGCCCCCCTTCTATTTATTAAGGTAGTTTGAAAAAATAACTAGGTAGATTCTTTCCTGTACCTAAGTCATTTGAAAAATACCAACCCAAAGCCCAAAATAAACTACATGTTAACTAGTCATTTCAATTAATATACCTAAAATTCTACATAAGCCCCATCAAATACAGGTCCATCTTTGCAAGTTCTCTTATTACCATCTTTTGTTTTACATGTGCATACTAAACAAGCTCCAACTCCACAAGCCATATGTTTTTCCATTGAAACATATACTTTAACATTTTTCTCTTTGCATATTTCAACTACTTTCTTCATCATAACTTCTGGTCCACAGCAAAGGATTGTATCGTATTCTTCTGCTTTTAACAAGTCTGTCACAAAACCTTTATGTCCATGCTTTCCTGTGTTCGTGCTTACATAAGCTTTATTTACATATTCTTTTATTTCATCAATTAAGTATATATTATCTCTAAACCCTGCATAAAGATCTATTTTACTATTCTTATCTTTCTCTCTTAATTTTTTAGCAAGCTCTAACATTGGAGCTGTACCAATTCCACCACATACTAAAGCAACTTTCCCTAAATCTTCTTCTATATTAAATCCATTTCCAAGAGGACCTATTAAATTAATATAGTCACCTTCTACAAGTTTTGCATATTCTCTAGTTCCGTTTCCAACAACTGCATAAAGGAATGTTATTGTTTCAATTCCTTTTTCGCATATGCTTATTGGTCTTGGAAGAAGTGTTGATCCATTAATCTTTAACATATAGAATTGTCCTGCTTTAATTTCATTTTTATCTTCAACTACTAATTTGAAAATTCCATCTGATATTTCTTGATTTAAAATAACTCTAGCCTTATTATAGTTCATCATTATAAGTTCCCCCTTTTACCACCCCTGGGGTGTAAAATTTCACATCAATTAATAATTTCTAGTTATTTCTTGAAATTGATTCAACTGCTGATTTAATCTCATCTCTCATTCTAATTGATTCTTCTCTTGCACAAAGAGCAAATTCTTTATCTCTTCCTTCTTTTTTATAAGCTAGAAGTATTCCTCTTGAAGAATTTACTACTCCACCATTTCCATTATTTAAATACATTGCTACATCGCAAGCTTTTCCACCTTGAGCTCCGTATCCTGGTATTAAAAAGAACATATTATTAAATCTTTTTCTTATTTCTCTGCCTTCCTCAACATGAGTACATCCTATAACTCCACCAATTGGTGAATATCCACAATCTGCAATCATATGTTTACTCATTTCTGTAAGCTTATCCCCAACTATTGTATAAACCTTTCTTCCATCTATTGTGTCCAAGTTTTCTATATCTTCTGCACCTTTATTTGAAGTTCTAACTAACGAGAAAACTCCTTTGCTGCCAGTTTCCATATAAGGAAGGTAGGGCTCTATACTATCCATCCCCATATATGGGCTTAATGTTATGAAATCTGCTTCAAAATCCCCTTCAAAGTGAGCCTTTGCATATTGCGTTGCGGTTGCTGCAATATCTCCCCTTTTTATATCTGCTACAATTATAGCGTCCTTTTCTCTAAGGTACGCTAAAGTTTTACTATATGCCATAAGTCCTTTTAATCCTAACGCTTCATAATATGCTATTTGAACTTTGAAACAAGCTACTACATCTAATGTTGCATCTATAATTTCTTTATTAAATTGAAATATTGCTTCTTCTTCACATCTTCCTTCAAAAACATGTGCTGGTATGTATTCAAGTGCTGTATCAAGACCAAGACATACCACCCCTCTTTCTTCAACTCTAGCAAATAGTTTATCAATTATATTTATTTTCATAATAAACACTCCTATCTTTTATATAAAATTCTTCCGCCCTTAATTGTAGAAACTACTTCCCCATAAAATTCCATACCTTCAAAAGGAGTGTTTTTTCCCTTGGAATGAAATTTTGATGAATTAACCTTAATCTTTTTATCTAAATCTAATAGAACCAAATCCCCATCCATTCCTATACTAATTTTACCCTTATTCATTCCGAGTATTTCAGCTGTCTTCTTAGACATTATTTCACTTAATTTATTTAAATTTATTACACCTGATTTAACTAATGCTGTATAACAGATAGGAAACGCTGTTTCAAGTCCAACCATTCCCGGCGACCCCTTTTCCTTATCTTTCTCTGTATGTGGTGCATGATCTGTTCCAATACAATCTACAAACCCAAGTTTAATTGCTTTAATTATTGAATCTACATCTTGTCTTTCTCTTATAGGAGGATTCACTCTATAATTACTTTCCTTTGTGGTTAAGTAAATATGATGTGGTGTTACTTCGCAAGTAATATTCTGATATTCTTTTTTAGCTTCAGTAATATATTCTATTGCTTCTTTTGTGCTTACGTGGCACATATGAAGTCTTGCTCCTGTTTCCTTTGCTAAAGCTATATCTCTAAGTGTCATCATATTCTCTGCTAGTCTCATATCTATTTTTGAAAATTTATGATCTTCTGCATGAGACATTATTATCCAATTGTTTTCCTTAGCCTTTTCCATTGCTTTAAACATTATCCCAGAATCCATTACTCCAACACCATCATCTGATATTGCTTTAATTCCTCTGTCATCTTTAAACTGATCTAAATGTGTTAAATCTCGTCCCTCAAAACCTTTTGTTACAGATATGCATTGGTGTACATCTATCAGGTTCAATTCCTTCACTCTATTTCTAACATTTTCTAGAACTTCTTTATTTGAACATATAGGAACTGTATTTGCCATTAAACAAGCCCCTGTATATCCACCTCTTAAAGCTGCTCTAGATGCTGTTTCTATATCTTCCTTATAAGTTAAGCCTGGTTCTCTAAAATGAGCATGTGTGTCTATAAATGAAGGCATTAAAGTTAATCCTTTTGCATCTATAACTTTTACCCCTTCTTTAGATAATGATTTTCCTATTTCATTTATTATTCCATTTTCAATATAAATATCTCCAAGGAAATTTTGAATGCAATCTACAATTTGTGCATTTTTAATAAGTAAATTCATTTTTACACCTCTTTAGCTTATGACTTCTGATAATTTCATTATATGATCACAATATTCACACCTATAAGTACCTTTTTCACAATTAACTAGTTTAAATGTATGTGCCACATATTTTTCATTCCCTGTAATACATCTTGGATTATTACATTTCAAAATATTTTCAACTATCTTTGGCAACTCAGGTTTAATCTTTTTAGTTCTTTTTTCATTTCTCACTTCATTTATAGTAATGTTTGGTGATAAAAGACTAAGTATTGTATAATCTATATCCATGCAATCTTCTATTTTTATTATGTCCTTTTTTCCAAGTCTTTTACTCTCTGCATTTATTATTAATGCAACCTGGTTACACCTTTTATCTAGATTTAAGTATCTAAATATTTTAACTCCCATTCCAGCTTCTATATGATCTATAACCAACCCATTTTTTATACTTGTTATTTCTAGCAATTACATCACCCCCAGAAGTTTTACTATTAAAGCCATTCTTACATACATTCCATACTCTGCTTGTTTAAAATAAGCTGCTCTACTATCATAATCTACTTCCATTGCTATTTCATTTACTCTTGGAAGTGGGTGCATAACTATCATATCGTCTTTAGCCACACTCATTTTTTCCAGGTCTAATATATAACTATCTTTAAGTCTTAAGTATTCTTCTTCATTAAAGAACCTTTCTTTTTGTATTCTTGTCATATACAAAATATCAAGCTCACCTATAACTTCTTCTAGCCTTTCAACTTCTTTAAACTCTATGTTATTTTTACTTAATATCTCTTCTTTAATATACTCTGGTATCTTTAATTCTTTTGGTGATATTAATATGAATTTTATATTTTCATATCTTGACATTGCTTTTATTAAGGAATGTACTGTTCTACCATATTTTAAATCTCCACAAATACCTATCGTATGACCAGTTAACTTTTTCTTTAAGATTTTTATAGTTAATAGGTCTGTTAATGTTTGAGTTGGATGTTGGTGTCCACCATCTCCTGCATTTATAACTGGTACTGATGAATATTTACTAGCAACCCTTGCCGATCCTTCTTTTGGATGTCTCATTGCAATTACATCTGCATATATAGATACCATTTTAATTGTGTCTGCTAGTGTTTCTCCCTTTGACGCTGAACTTGAATTTGGTTCTGAAAATCCAAGAATATTTCCACCAAGTCTCATCATAGCTGCTTCAAAACTAAATCTTGTTCTTGTGCTAGGCTCATAAAATAATGCTGCGAGTATTTTCCCATCACACATATGCGAGAATCTTTTTGGCTCTGCAATTATTTCCTGCGCCAATTTAAATATTTCATCTAATTCATAAATTGAAAAATCCATTGGGTCTATTAAATGTTTATTTATCATTTTCATCTCTCCTTTTTAACATCGCGGTGTTAACTTTAAAGGTATAAAGGCTTAAAAAAATAACAAGTCACATCCCGATTTAATTTTATTTATAAAAAAAATGCCTCCCTATTTAAAGGAAGGCATAATAATTACAACGGTATCTCATTAATGTAACTTCCTTGTTAATATCTCGTATTAACTTAAAGGCTATTCTATTTTTGTAAGAATAACATTTCTATCATTTATTGTCAATGTAAATTAATGCCAATTATTCATTATATTATCCCACATCATTTTCCCGCACTTGGCAAGAGTAACAGTTCCATACACGCTATTTGGTATATTAGTTGATAACACACTAAAGGTAAATGTGCCTTTCGAAAGCCTAATTAATGCAGTATCATTTTCCACTCCTTTTTTATCTCCTGTTTTACTTGAAATCTCATACTTTAAATCATCTGGAATATAAAGTGCTAATTTATTTTTAATTTGTTGTCTTGTTAATATATCAACTAACATCTCACTATTTTCTTTATTTAAATATGAAGCCTTATATAAATGTCTCCATATTTTCGATAAATCACTAGCTGTAGTTATATTTTCAATATCACTATTATTGTTTCTTTCATCAGTTGTTTTTCTATTTAAAATTGTATTCCTAAGTCCCATTTCCTTAAGATCTTCATTTATTTGCTTAATACTAACTATATCAATAATCTTATTTGTAGCGGTATTATCACTTTGAATCAGCATGGCAACTAAAAGTTCAAATACAGTGTATTCTCTTTCGTTAAACTCATGAATTATCCCTGTTCCGTAAACTTTATCTTCCCCATTAATTTTAATTTTATCCATAAAATCTACTTTGCCATTTTCAACAGCTTTTATTAAAGAAATAGATATAGGTAATTTCATACATCCTGCTGCTACCATTTGAACGTTTTCATTATATCCATAAATAAAGCCACTCTTTAAATCTTCAAAGAAAAATCCGTAAGTTCCTATTCTTGATTCTAAGTATCTTTTTATTTCTTTCATAATAATACCCTCCAATTTTTATCTCATACTCTCTCTGTAATTAAATTATATCATATTGTCAGAAAATTTTGAAGTATTAGCAAAAATTTTTTATTAATACTTTAAATCTATATTTTATAATTTCTAACACTCTACTTAGGTTATCTTAAAAGAATAATAAATCAACATTCACATCACCTTTTCTTCTTGTTTTTTTTGCAAACGCCTAAAAAAAAGAGAACTACTAACGTAATTCTCTTTTGATTTATTATATTAATCTGCAAATGAAATTCCTATTTTCTTAGCTATTTTAACTAACTCGCCTTCTGGATCAACTAATTTAGACTTTTGACCTATAACATTTTCTAAACTATCGCTTGAAAGTTCATTTCCCTTTAGACAAACCATTTGTCCAAACTTACCTTCATTTATTAATTCTACAGCACCTACCCCATATCTTGTTGATAATATTCTATCAAAGGTTGAAGTGTTTCCACCTCTTTGGATATGACCAAGCACTGTACATCTTACTTCTTTCTCTGGCATTAATTTTTCTAAGTCATCTGCAAGCTTGTTACCTATTCCCCCAAGTCTTATTGGATCTGGGCTATCAGCTACAATTTTAGAAACTACAACTTCCCCATTTTTAGGTTTTGCTCCTTCAGAAACAACTATTATACTAAATTCTCTGCCATTGTCTTCTCTATCTTTAATTTTTTTTACAATTTTATTTATATCATATGGTATTTCAGGTAAAAGAATAACATTAGCTGCACCTGCAATACCTGATTCTAAAGCTATCCAACCTGCATTTCTTCCCATAACTTCACAAAGCATAATTCTATGATGTGATTCTGCTGTAGTATGCAGTCTATCTAAAGCTTCTGTTGCAACATCAATTGCTGTGTTAAATCCAAATGTTACATCTGTTGAAGCTAAATCATTATCAATTGTTTTAGGGACCCCTATAACTTTAACGCCCATTCGCGCAAAATCTCTAGCCGAAGTTAAGGTTCCATCTCCGCCTATGACAATTAAAACATCAACGCCTTCTTTTTTCATATTTTCAACTGCTATATCCGATACATTTTTCTTAATCTTAACTCCATTTTCTTCTACTTGATAATCAAATAAATTATCTTTATTTGAACTATATAAAATAGTTCCACCTCTATGAAGTATTCCAGATACGCTATCAAGAGTTAGAGAAACATAATCATTATTATATAATCCTCTATAACCAAATTTATAACCAATAACTTCCATGCCATAATTTACTATTGCTGTTTTTGTTATTGCTCTAATTACTGCGTTTAGTCCTGGACAGTCACCACCACCTGTTAATAAGGCTATTTTTTTAATTTTTTGTGTCATTTCAGAATTCCCCCTTTACCCAATATAAAAGTTTTTCGAATTAATTTTATCTTTTAAATTTTCTGTCTATTTTCTCTATTAAAAGATAATATTTTTCGACAACCTAATGCAATTGCTTTCAAAAATTTTGATTAACTCTTCTAATATATGATATCATAAAGATTTAAAAGTGAAAAGTAGATTCCACTTTTTATTTATCTTTTTTTAATTTTTGGTAATTTGCCCAATAGATAGCAAATAAGGTTTCGCATAAAATGCGAAACCTTATTTATAATTTAGTGATTTGAAAATAACTTACATTGTAAGTGTTACTATTCCGGTTAGTGATAACCCTAATAAAACTATACCTGCAATAATCCTGTAAATAGCAAATATTCTCATTGGCTTCTTCTGTAAGTAGCTTATGAACATTTCCATAACTACAAGTGAAACTATAAATGCAACTACAAAACCTGAAATTAATGCTACTGCATAAGTTGGGTTCATAATTGAATAATCAAATTTAAATAAATCTAAACCTGACGAACCTATCATAGCTGGTATTGCTAGGAAAAACGAAAACTCAGCTGCTACTGGAGTTGATATTCCTGAAATCCATCCTCCCATTATTGTTGAAGCACTTCTTGACATCCCTGGCCACATAGCCAAAACTTGGAAACATCCAACTTTTAAAGATTGCATTGGAGTTAGATCAAAAACATCTACTGTCGGTTTCTTACCACTTTTTGATGTTTTATTTCTAAATCTATTTTCTATAACTAATAATAATATACCCCCAACTATAAACCCAACAACTACCGCTGAAGGTTTAAATAGTGATTTTATAGACTTATAAAATAATAATCCCATAATAAGTGCTGGCATTGATGCTATTATTACGTTAATTCCAAATTTAAATCCCGTTTGTCCTTTTTTTCCGCCTGTAAATATAAAAATGAAAAATTCAGATATAGCTCCACTCAGCTTTTTCCAATATAAAACTACAACTGCTAAAATTGCTCCTAATTGTATAACAACTTCAAACATAGATGCAAATTCTTGAGCCCCAGGCCCCCCATTATGAAAACCTATTAAACTTCCAAATAATATCATATGTCCTGTTGATGATACAGGTACAAATTCTGTTAACCCTTCTACTATAGCTATAAATATAGCTTTAAGTATATAAATTAAATCTAATCCCATATATTAAAAACCTCTCTTTCAAATTAATTAGGTATTTTTAAAACATATATAATTATACATTTAATATTATATACTGTCCATCCATTATTTACTTTTTTCTTCTACATACTCTATTTCAATAGAGCTTATTATATTTGCTCCATCTATTGATAGTTCTATAATATTAGCTCCATTTACTAATTGTAGCTCATAGTATTTTTCAACTTCTTTAAATTCTCCATTATTTTCTCTTATATAGTATTTATTCATTATCTTTCCATCTTTAAACCCACCAACAATATAGTTTTCAGATTTCACTTCGCTATCTTCTTTATTATTTTCTTTTTTCATTAAAATAATATATGCTTTTTCATCTACTCCAATTTTAGTATCCATTGGATCTTTTTTAAACAGTTCCTCATTTTCTGTAAATATTGTTGGTGGAATATAGCTATTATTTAATTTTATATTTATATTTCCCTTATCTTTTATATATGTAATATAGCTATTGCTTTTTTTCATTTCAATAGAGTTATCTATATTTATAGTATATGTATCTAATACCTTTTTTAAATCTTTTATGTATTCTTTACTCTTTGTATTTCCTTTGTATACCATACTTTTATCTAGTTTTGTCATTATTTCTATAGAGCTACATGGTATTCCGTCCTTTTCTATATATCCTCTATTCCTAAAGTCTATCATTACCCATTTACTATTTTCATTAGACCAGTATTCAACCACATAATAACTTGCTTCTTCATCAGAGCCTTTCTTTACTTTTTCAAATTTTCCAACTCTAGCTTTTATATCTATTGTTAAAAGTAAATCTCTAGTTATTATTGCCATATCCCTTTGTGATACCTTCTTAAGCTTAGCTTTTTCTTGTAATATATCAAAAGCATTAATTCCCTTTGAATCTGAAACATCATCAAACTCTACCACGGTATTTACAATATCAATAACCTTTAGTACTTTACTTACTTCACCTTCTTCAGTTGATACTAATTCATTTGCTTTATAAACATTATCTAATGCCTTTACTTTAGCATCTTTTTTTTCTCCATAATACATATTGATATTATTCTCATTATAAATATTATTCCATACTTTAATTTCCAATTTAGGTTTATTTCTATTATTTATAAAAAATACCCCTACTATTATTAATATTGTTAATAATATAATGATTTTTAAAGCTTTACCTTTTTTTCTCATAAATTTATTCCCCTTTTTTAGACTTCTAAAATAATAGAAGTCTTAAGTAATATAAAATATCTTTCTAAAAATAACAAGTCATGTTTTAGTCTCTCTTGACTTGTTATTTTATTTCAGTTGCCTAATCAAAAAATGAAAACTCTGGAACTATTAATTTTGCTTCATTTCCTATGTTATATTCATCATATAAAGTCTTTGCTTTATGATAATTTTTTATTATTGTATTTTTTGTTTCTTCATCCATACTATTATTTATCCCCTCATAAGCACCTTTGATATTATCCATACCTCTTTCTATATCCCCTTCTATTGAAATATAATAACAGCCTGCATTATTTAAAGTTAATGCATCACTTTTATCCTCCCCATAAGCAATTCTTATACTTTCAATAGCCTTATCATTTTGCCCTTGGTTTAGATAGATAGTTCCAAGTGTTCTGTGATATTTAGAAACAGCTCCATTTATTTCTATTGCCTTATTTAAATATTTTATTGCACTATCTATATTTTTATCTAACAAATCTAATGTTGCTAAATTATAATATATTTCAGAATCATTAGGATTCATTGCTGCTGCTAACTTATAATATCTTCTGGATTTTTCATTATCTATAGAGTTGCCCTCATAATATTCTGCAATTTTAATCATTATATTGTAGTTAAATGGTTCTTTTTGAAGAGCTGTTATAAAGTAACCTTCGGATGTTTTGTTTTTTTCTTTAGCCATCATTATTTTTGGCATTAGAAATCCATAATTATCAGGGTAATCTTTATTGGCTAATATACTCTTTTTACAAAGTTCAAAAGCTTTATCATAGTTTTCAGATTCAAAACTTTGCCATGCAGCAATATGGTAACCAGCATATGAATTTTTATCATTATTTATAATATTTTCTAAAATAGAATTTGCTTCTAATTCATTTCCCGTATTTTTATATACAGTTGACATCATAACCTTAAGTGGAATTTCTCCCACATCTTCATTTTTAATTTCTTCTATAATATCATTTGCAAGATTTGTAGTTTCAGGTAACATTGAGTAAACCTTCGCTAACCACATTTTATAACTTAGTTCCTCTGGATTATCATTAACTAGTTCTGTTAACTTAGTTAATATTCCATCCCTATCATAAGCTGCAAATTGAGTTATAACATCAAAGACCTTTATTTCATTTTTATCTTTATTAAAAGCTTCATTTAATAACTTAAAACCATCATCCCAATTATCACTTAACATATTCATTTTAGCTATCAAAGCTAAGTCATATGCAGATTCATTATGTACTTCATAATTATCTATCATTTCTTTAGCTTTATCTTTTTGTCCATCTACCATATAAATAGTGTACATAGTTCTCATTAATGTCTTATCTTTTCCATTATCTTTTATAAATTGTTCTCCAAGACTTAATGCTTGTTCATATTCTTCATTCATAAAATATGTAAATACTACAGAATTAATAAATTCTTTATCTTGAGTTTCATACTTTTTTCTATCCTTACTTGATAAAATTTTATTTCTCTTAAGCGTTGCCTTTCTTAATAATTCATTAGACTTTTCAATTTCACCTTTAATTGAATGTATTTCTGCAATCTTCACCTGCCAAAATGGCCATTTTTCACCCTCTTGTAACTTTTCATATTCTATTATAGCTTGTTCATAATTATTATTATAAAATGCTACTTCTGCTTGATTAGCTTCAATAGTAGTAACATCTCCATTTAATGCACCTTTAATTGATACCAGTATAACTAACACTACTAATAAAGATCCGAATATTATTAAAGTCGGTTCTATATATGGTGATTTCTTACAACCCACATTATAGCATGCTTTTACCTTACTCCCTATTCTCTTAATAATTAATTTAAATTTATCCATACCTACCTCCTTAGCTCCCTACTCGATTTTACTTAAAACTTTCACTTAATTATTTATTGTATCAAATATATTTTACTTTTACAATTATGATTTCTTTCTTATTTACTAAAAAATACTATTTAACACTATTTTTATTAATATAACTCCATAAAACTCGGCTTAATTAAAACTATTTATTCTCAAAAAAATAACAAGTCAATCTGCTATTGTAGTATAAAATATACATCGCATCTTGACTTGTTATTTTTTCCAAGCTCCCTTATATCATATTAAGCTTGTAATTGAATAGCTTCCTGAACTTCTTGATTTTCTAACTTTTTTAAAAGTTCTACGTAATCTTCCGGTTCTACAATTGTTATAATAGTCGTTTTTAGTAGTCTCATGGCTTTTTTCAGCATTACAATCGCTTCTTCATTTTCTCCTCTTTCTATTAACAGTAAAGAATAGAAATATAAAGTATCCGGAATATTAGAAAGACCTTTAGCTAAAGCTTCAAAAATAGCTCCTGCATCTTCTTTTTGACCATTTTTATAAAGATTTATAGCATAAATTGATTTTACTAGAATATCCTCTTCAAATTTATCATAAGCTTCCTTTGAAAATTCTAAACTTTCAGCTATATCGCCTTTAATAGTCTTCATATAAGCTATTGTTGTATATAAAGTATTACTTTTATCTTTTTCAAAAGGTACTTCTAAAATTTCAATTGCTTTAGTTACGTCACCTTTTTTCCATTCAATCAAAGATTTAATCATTTGAATGTCAACTAAGTCTTGTCCCTTAAATGGTTTGTATTTTTCTCTTCTTTTAAGAATTTTATTTAAAACTCTATCTGCATCCTCAACATAACCATATTTAATTTCGCAATATACATAACTTCTTATATATTTCACTTTTGAATTAGTTACTTTAGCTGCAGTTTTGTACCAACTTACTGCTTTATTTGGATGATTATTGCTTACTCCAAGGTTACCCATGAATCCACATAAGAAATCACGATGTGCTACCATTAAGTAAATCCAATACCCCCACATAAACATCCCACCAAGAATTGGCTCAATTACAAAAACTATAATACATATTGCTGCAAATATATAATCTAAAGTTAGATACTTCTTCAGCTCAATTTTTTTCCCCATACCTATCACTCCCCTATATTATTAGTATAATTTCCACTTATACAGTATTATACTATAAATAACATAAGTTTTGTAATGGTTTTAATAAATATTCTTAATCAATTCTTGTCTACTACCTTTTGTTCTAATATTGCAACTAACTTATACATAATAAATGCTATAAACGATAATATAACTATGCTCATCATAACCATATCTAATTGAGATATTTGTCCTCCATACACAATTAAAAATCCAAGACCTTCTCTTGCAACTAAAAATTCCCCCATTATTACTCCAACCCAAGATAATCCTACATTTATTTTAAGTGCAGATATTAAAACAGGTATTGTTGCTGGAACTACAAGATATTTTAATGTTTGATATTTTTTTGCTTGAAAAGTCTTCATTAACAATATTTTGCCTTTATCCACTTCATTAAACCCAGTAAGGATACTTATAATTGTTGTTACTATAGAAATTAATAATGTAATAACAATTATTGCAGTTGTTCCATTCCCTACCCAAAATATAACAATTGGAGCAAGTGCTATTTTAGGTAATGCATTTAAAACAACTAAATATGGATCTAATACTTTTGCAGTAAATGGACAGGACCATAAAACTATAGCTATACCTGTTCCAAGTACTGTTCCCAATGTAAATCCAATTATAGTTTCATAACAAGTAACCAATATATGATTTACTATAGTTCCTTCTTGTGCAAACTTCATGAATGAATTAACTATTCTTGTAGGACTTGAAGTAAGAAATGGATCTATTAAAGAAGTTCTTGCTGCAACTTCCCATAAAATTATAAACACCGCTAAAATAGTCACTCTAAAAACTGTAAGTTTTATTTTTTCTCTTTTAACACTTTTTATATAAGCTTCTTGTTCTTTACCCATTATAATTATCAAGCTCCTTCCATAGTTCATTAAAGTACTTATTAAACTCAGGCTCTTTCCTTTTTCCAAATGGAGTTGCATTTATATTTTCGAATTTTATATCTATGTCTTTTTTAATTTCAGCAGGTCTACTTGTTAAACAAATCACTCTACTAGATATTGCTATGGCTTCCCCTAAATCATGGGTTACCATTATTGCTGTTTTACCTTCCTTTTTAATAATTTCACTTACTTCATCGCAAACTTTTAGTCTAGTTTGATAATCTAAAGCTGAAAAAGGCTCATCTAAAAGTAATACTTCTGGGTTTAAAGCAAGAGTTCTAATTAAAGCTACTCTTTGCCGCATCCCACCAGATAATTCTGCTGGCTTATGACCTTTAAATTTAGCTAAGTCATAATTAGTTAATAGTTCATCTGCCCTCTTTATATTTTCCCTAGTTAATACTTTTTTAATTTTAAGACCAAGTAGAACATTCTGCCAAACTGTTAACCAATCAAATAAATAATCCTTTTGAAACATATATCCCATTTTATCTAATCTATTCTTTACATTTTCATCATTATAAATTATTTTCCCACTTGATGGAGTTAAAAGACCACTTATAATGTTTAACAAAGTAGATTTACCACAACCTGATGGACCTATAATACTTACAAATTCCCCTTTTTCAATGGAAAAGCTTAAATTTTTAATTGCTTCTGTTTCTCCCTTGAGAGAATGATATATTAAATTAATATTTTCTATTTCTATTAAACTCAAATTTTACACCACCTTTCTATATTGTATGTAACTAAGGGAGATTCAAAAAACAACTAATTAGATTCTTATCTATTTTCTTTCATCTCCCTAATGTAGGAAAGGCTTAGCCTTAAGGCACCTTCAAAAATATGCATGTATTTTTACTCATTATTTTTTAAATGCCTAATTTAATATTATTTATTTTTAGTAGCTTTATCTGCAAAGCTATTATCAACTATTTTTTCAAAGGATGGTCTTTTTGGAATTAATTTTTCATCATAACTTTCTATAATATCCATTAACTTACTAATTTTTTCTTCTTCAATTCTTGGCTCAGTTGCTAATGCATTAATTTCTTTATAATTTGAAATAACCTTTACTATAATATCTTTTTCAGTTCCCGGGAAATATTCTATTATTGCATCTGCGATTTCTTCGTTGCTATTTTCAATAACCCATTGTTGCCCTTTATAAATAGCTTTTGTGAACTTTTCAATTATTTGTGGATTTTCATCCATGTAAGATTTACTTGAGAAGAAACATGTATAAGGAAGTTCTCCTACCTCATCTCCAATCGATGCTACTATTTTACCAGTGCCCTCTTTTTCAAGCATTGAAGCTGTAGGCTCAAACAAAGTAACGTATTCGCCAGTTCCAGCTTTAAAAGCACCTGCTGTTGCTGTAAAATCTAAATTAGTAACTAAGTTAACATCCGTTTTGGGATTTAATCCATGTTGTTTTAATACATATTCAAAAGACATTTGTGGCATCCCACCAGGCCTTCCCCCAATTAGTTCTTTACCTTTTAAAGATTCAAATTTAAAATCCGATTCTTCAGTTCTTCCAACTAAAAATGCTCCATCTCTTTGAGTTAACTTTGCAAATAAAACTGGATAATCTTCTCTACCTTGATTATTTATATAAATTACTTGTTCTGGTCCACAAAAACCAATATCTGCATTTTTACTTAGTACTTGTTGCATAGTTTTATCAGCACCCTGTCCAGTTGAAAGATAAATTTCTAGTCCTTCTTCTTCAAAGAAGCCTTTATTTATTGCTGCATACATTGGAGCATAAAATACAGAACGAACAACTTCATTTAACTTAACCTTCGTTAATTCTCCACTTTTATCTTTAGTACAGGATATAAAGCTCATAGTTAACACTCCAATAAGCGCTATAACTGCAGTTATTTTAGTTAATTTTTTTTTCACACTTTCCTCCTACCACTTTCGTGTAATAAATTGTTTATATTACTCATACTATGTTTTTACTACTTAAAATGTTATAAAAATCGATATTTCCTCACTACTATAAATTTAAGCTAATTTGCTATATAAAACGTTGTCCATTCTTAAGTATGCAAAAAACACGTACTTTTATCTAACGTACGTGTTTTTATAAACTTTCTATTAACTTCACTATGTTTATCTAATTAAAAATTCATTTTTTGAAGCAATTCTAATATTTAATAAATAGTAAATGATTACTTAACATAATTTATTTATCTATCATTTACTATTAAAAGAAAAAGTGCTAAATTAGTATATAATACTAAGGAGGATATTTTTTATGAAAATTTTTAGAGAAGCACTTATTATTCTGTCTATTTATCTAATAGGAGAAATCATTTCAAAGGGTTTAAGTTTACCTGTTCCAGGTAATATTATAGGTATGATTATATTATTAACACTATTATGCAGTAATATTATTAAACTTGAAAAAATAGAAACAATATCATCATTTTTTTTAGATCACCTTGCTTTTTTCTTTATCCCAGCCGGAGTTGGTCTTTTAACATCTTTTGATATTATTAAATCTAGTTTAATACAAATATTGCTTATTTGTATTATTTCAACATCAATTATAATTGCAGTTACAGGATTAATAGTTCAATGCCTAGTTAACCGTAGTAATAAATCTAAATTAGGAAGAAGTGATAATTAATGAATATTTTAACAGACAACCTATTCTTCGGAATTGTAATTTCCCTATTAGCTTTTGAATGTGGTTTATATATTTCTAAAAAAACTAAATTCCCACTTTTCAATCCATTGTTAATTTCTATCTTAATGATAATTACTTTCCTAGTAATATTTAACGTAGATGTTGATAAATATAATAGTGGTGCTAAATTTATTAATATGTTTTTAGGACCTGCTACAGTAATTCTTGCAGTTCCACTTTATAAACAAATTAACCTTTTAAAAGAAAATTTTTTACCTATAATTATAGGTGTTTTAATAGGAAGCTTAGTTGGAATTATCTCTGCAATATTTCTTTGCTTTATTTTCGGACTTAAAAATATATTAACAATATCTCTACTTGCAAAATCCGTCACTACTCCAATAGGAATAGAAATAACAAATCAACTAGGAGGACTTGTTCCTGTAACTGTTCTTTCAATTATTATTTCAGGTATTGTAGGTGCAGTAGTTGGACCATCAATTTGCAAACTATTTAAAATTAAAAACAAAATAGCTGTTGGTATTTCAATAGGTACTGCCGCTCATGCAGTTGGAACAACAAAAGCACTAGAACTTGGGGAAACAGAAGGTGCAATGAGTTCACTTTCAATTGGCATTGCAGGTCTTACAACAGTATTCTTAGCACCTTTATGCTTTAAACTTATGAACATCTTACCTTTTTTTGCAAAATAAATTTTAACTAGCGTAAAAGGTGTTTTTAAGGTTATAATTAAAGATACTATGAGTATTATAATAATTCAAAACAAAGGAGAAATATATGAATACTTCATTTAAAGATTTAAATTTAAATCAAAACTTAATAAACGGATTAGAAAAGCAAGGAATAACCATCCCAACAGATATTCAAACTTTAGCTATTCCAGCTGCTTTAGAAAATAGAGATGTTATTGCAGAATCCCATACAGGTAGCGGTAAAACTCTAGCTTTTCTTACACCTATATTTGAAAAAGTCAATACAGAAAAAAGAGAAATGCAAGCATTAATTTTAGCTCCAACTCATGAGCTTGTTATGCAAATTGAAGCTGAAGTTAAGTTACTTGCAGAAAACTCAGGGATGCCAGTTACTACATTAAGTATTATTGGTGATGTAAATATCGATAAACAAATTAAAAAAATTAGAGATACTAAACCTCATATAATTGTTGGTTCTCCAGGTAGAGTCTTAGATCTTATACGAAAGAAAAAAATAACAGCCCATACTATTAAAACTATTGTTATAGATGAAGCTGATAATTTACTTGATAAAAATAATTCTCAAGTAATCCAAGATATAATAAAAACTACAATGAGAGATAGACAATTAATGATATTTTCAGCAACTGTAAGCCAAAAGACTTTAGAGCTAGCTACTTTATTAATGAAGGAACCTGCTGTTTTTAAAGCTGAAGGCACAGCATCACTTAACCCAAACATTAATCATGCATATATTGTTGCAGATAGAAGAGATAAGTTTGATACACTTAGAAAGTTACTAGCTGCTGCAAATGCAGAAAAATCAATTGTTTTTGTTAATAACAGTACTGAATTAGAAATTGTTACACAAAAATTAAATTATCACGATAGAGCAGCTTTTAATATTTCTTCTCATGTTTCAAAGGAAGAAAGACAAAGAGCTCTTGAAAGCTTTAGATCCGGCAGAATTAAAATATTAGTTTCTTCTGATTTATCAGCAAGAGGTCTAGATATTCCAGGAATTACTCATGTATTTAATCTTGATTTCCCTGTTAGTGCAAATGATTATCTACATAGAGCTGGAAGATGTGCTAGAGGCTATGGCTTCGGAAGCTGTGTTTGTATCGCAAACAACAAAGAAGTTGCAGCAATTAGAGTTTATGAAAGAGAATTTAACATTCAAATAAAACCAA
The DNA here is from genome assembly GCF_017348895.1 of Clostridium gasigenes. Classification (NCBI taxonomy): domain Bacteria; kingdom Bacillati; phylum Bacillota; class Clostridia; order Eubacteriales; family Clostridiaceae; genus Clostridium; species Clostridium gasigenes. Next base: position 2,857,651 of record NZ_CP071376.1, on the reverse strand, counting down.
TTAAATTATTTGGAGGATCAGTTCAATATGTTGAAACTGTTCAAGCAACACAATCAGTTGAAACTACTAATTCTACTGAAAATATAGAATCAGTTGAAGCTACTAAATCTGTAGAATAAAAATAAGACTAGAAGTTAGATTTCTCTAACTTCTAGTCTTATTTATTTTCAGATTCCTTACTTAGATATTTTCTTTCAAGCGCCTAAGTTTTTTTATTGTATAAATTCTATTTTCCAATTAAAGTATCCACTTTCTTCATTTTTCTCATACCTAAAATATGCACTAAAGGTATTTCCCTTTTTACTTTTTAAATTTCTAAATCCTACTTTTCCATTTTTTAAAAGTAACTCAACCATTTCTTTGGTTACCGTTTTATTAAATGAAGTTATATACTTATCATCTTTCCAAATGGTATATTTACATCCGTTTTTCCAATTAGAGCATCCAAAACTTTTTTCGCCTTCTATAACAGAATTTTGGCAAATTGGACACTTCCCTATTTCTTCTGTACCTTTTGGCAGTTCTACTTTAAATTTATGAAGTAGTGAATTATCATTTTTTATTGCTTCAACAGAACTTCTTGTAAATTCACATATTAAGTTCATAAAATCTTCTTTCTTAAACTTACCTCTTTCTATATCAGATAATGTCTTTTCAAGTCTACCTGTATATTCTAAATCTAAAAGTTCTTTTGCTGGAAAAATCTCTACTATTGTTCTACCTAGTTCTGTAGTAATTAAATTTTTCCCTTTTGTGTTTATATATCCTATATCATTAAGTTTCTTTATTGTTTCTGCTCTAGTTGCTGGAGTTCCTATACTAAATCCACTTAATATAGCATTCATCATTTCTTCTGAATCTGAATCTTCTCCATCCTTAAAACTCTTACCACAGGTTTCCATAACTCTAAGCAATGTTTTTTCAGTATGATTTTTAGGTGGTTTCTTAGTTACTGTGTTTACTTTACTATTTGTAACTAAAAGGCTTTCATTTTTTTCTACTAAAGGTAATATAGTATCTTTAGTTTCTATTTTTTCAACTACTCTCCATCCCTCTACTATCTGAACCTTACCTTTTGCTATAAATTCACCTGGTATTTTTTCATTATGAACCTTTAATACTATTTTAGTTTCTTCAAACTCTGCCACAGGCATAAATTGCATTATAAATCTATTTTTAATAGCAGTATATACTTGATCTTCTTCTTTGCTTAAATTATTTGGTTTAACATAAGTTGGAGTAATAGCACTATGACTCTCAACCTTAGAACTATCAAAAACTCTTTTTGTTTTTACAAACTTAATTTGATCCTCATAAGGTAACCCCTTCTTTAAGGTGTTTAAAACCTTTTTAGCTTTGTCTTCTAAACTCTCATCTAAAACAACACTTGCAGTTCTTGGATATGTTATAAATTTCTTTTCATATAGTACTTGTGCTACTTTAAGAACCTTATCTGAAGTCCATCCTTTATATTTGCTTGTTATGTAACCCTGTAAATTTGAAAGGTTAAATAGTGCTGATGGATATTCTCTCTTTTTTTCTATTTCTTTATCAATGACTACTCCGCTTTTTTCTTTTAGCTCCTTGCTAATTAAAGTTAGATATTCTTTTTCATCAAATTTTTCACTATTCTTTTCGTAATATAAACTTTCAAATTCTATATTACTTTTAGACTTAAAATTAACTGATAATTTATAATATGTAGTTGCTTCAAAATTTTCTATTTCTTTATCTCTATCATAAATAATTTTTAATGTTGGAAGCAAAACTCTTCCAATATTTATTATTTTATTATCTCCAAATCCATATCTTAATGTGGCAACAGAAGTTAAATTAATCCCTATAATCCAATCTGCTAATTGTCTTCCAATTCCGGCATCTTGAAGTGGTTGCATTTCACTATTAGGCTTTAAATTTGCCATGCCCTTTTTAACCTCATCTTCAGTCCACTCATTAAGAAGTATTCTGTATATAGGTTTCTTTACTTCATAATGTATAAATAATTCATCTGAAATAACTTGCCCTTCACGGTCAAAATCTGTTGCAGAAATTATTCCATCTACATCATTTCTATCAATTAACCCTTTTATAATATTTAATTGTTTTTCTGCACCTTTATCTACAGTAGCTCTATTGCTACTATCTTGCTTTATTTTATATTTAAAGTCTTCAGGAATAAATGGAAACTTATCCATTCTCCACCCCTTCATACTTTCATCATAATCTTTAGCATCAAATAATTGTAATAAATGACCAAAGGCCCAAGTAATTAAATATTCCTCACCTTCAAAATATCCATCTTTTCTATTCTTAATTTTAAAAGCATCTGCAATATTTTTGGCAACAGAAGGTTTTTCTGCGATTATAACTTTTTTCATTAGCACTTACCCCCATTCGCTCTGAACAATAAAATAAACCTTCTAAAAAGAAGGCTTACTTTATTATACTATATTTTTTCCTACATTTCATTAAGAACCCAGATAAAAAAGTTTAATACTCCAGCATATGCTACCCATATTAAATATGGTATTAGTAAAAGTCCTGCTATTTTATCAACTTTTATAAACTTTATAAAAGTTATTAATATGAGAACAAGTAAAATTATAAGTACTATAAATGAAATTCCATATAACCTAAATGTAAAAAATATAAAGCTCCACAGAAAATTAATCATTAACTGTAGTAAATAAAAGAAATACCCCCCCTTATCATCTGCTCCTTGCTTGTTTCTCATAAATATTCTATAAGCTGCAATTCCCATTAATATATAAAGTATTGTCCAAACTATGGGAAAAACTATTGCTGTTGGAGTAAAAAATGGTTTTTTTAACATTTCATATGTATCTATTGTATTCCTATTTAAATATCCTACAACAAATCCACCTAAAACAGGAATTAAAATATTTATTAAAAGGGGAATTATTTTAAATTCTCCATTTACTTTAAATATATTAAACTTTCTTTTTTTCTTAAGGGGCCTTGGTACTTTAGGTATTTTTACTTTATCTTTATTTTCTTTTTTCATACTTCACCTCAACAATGGATCTTTTTAAAAATAACTAGTCATATTTTGGTCTGTTTTGGCTTACGCCTTATCACCATAACCTTTACATAGGCATAGACTAATTGTTTTTTAGATACCTTAACACATATATATGTTAACACTTTGCAGAGTATGCATATTGTCTTATTATTTTCATTTGTCTCCCTTATTCCTAATTGAAATATATGTCAGAGAATTCTATATTAACTTTTTCTTGTAAATTTTGTTCATTATTATCTAACTTAACCTCCCAAGGTTCTCCTGAAAATTTAAAAGGAAATCTTATATCAAACATATTCCCACTTTTAACATTGGAATTCATTTGTATAGTTCCTTCATTTAATTCAACTAGTTTCTTAGTAAGGTATAAACCAAGTCCACTTCCCTCTGATGGTCTTGCTAAAGAACTATCTAATTTGGTAAATTTTTCAAAAATAATTTTCTTTTTTTCTTCAGGAATTGGTGGTGCATCGTTTCTAACAAAAATTCTAACTCCACGCCTACCACTTTTGATTATAACATCAATATTGCCGCCAACTTTACCATATTTTAAAGAATTTGAAAGTATATTTAACATTATTCTTTCAATATGTCCCTTATCACATGCTATGTATATCTCTTCTAAATCCGTATCAAATACTAATTTATTATCCATTAAAATCATATATTTATTACAGGCTAAAACTACCGCTTCAACAATACCAACAATATTATATACTTTTATATTAGGTTCCAAAAAACCTTCTGATATCCTATTAGTATCTATAAAATTATTTGCAGTCCTTATAAGCCTTAAACAATTTCGTCTAATAATATTATTATTTTGAATCATTTTCTCTAATTTATTATCATTAAGCATTAGATTATTTAATTGCAACCCTGAATTAATAACATTAATCGGAGTTCTTAATTCATGAGATATATTAGAATAAAATTCATCTTTAATAGTTTCCATATCCTTTGCTTTATCTCGCTTTTGTCTAAGTTGTTGCAGTTCATCTAATCCCGTTGTATTACTAATTAGCAATACCTTTCCTGTATCACTTGTATTTTTCAAGGTTAAAGTAATATTTATTTCCTCTTTTTCTTTATTTGCAATAATAAAATCCTTAATAAATCCTTCATTTATTTTATGCTCTTCTATCACTATATTTGTTAATAATTTCAATATATATTTTAATTCTTTTTTTATAACTTCTCCAGTTAATTCATTAAATACATATTCTCGTCCATTTTCATTTATATACATTAAAATATTATTTTCAAAAATTAATATTCCATCAGATATACTTTCTATTATCTCTTCATACCTTTGTTCACTCTTTTTAATATTCATTCTAGATTCTCTTAACCGTCTCTCTTTTTTCATTAAGCTATTATTCATAGATTTTCTAGTTTTTTGAATAATTATAAGCTTATCTAAAGTCTCTCTATAACTATTACTTAACAACTTTTTTTCTACATATCTATATGCTAACCAATAAATTATTACTCTGCATATATTTTGTAGATAACTTATATCTGTAACTAAAACAATTCCTAAACATTTTTTCATATTGTAAACGGGAATAAATAATGTTATTTTAACTAACCACCGCTTGTCTTCCTTATATATTATATCTTTATCTCTTAATATTAACCCTATAGTAACTATAGTTAAACATATAATCGATATAATTATTACATACCTATATTCACTACTTAAATATTCTATGATTTTCTTTTCTATTATAACGTCTGATAGTATAAATAATATAACTAGACTTCCTAAAAAAATAATATTGCTTAATAAAAACCCCAATTTTTTTTTATATAATATTACTGAATATATTATAATTACAAACTCAAACCAACTAATAGTAATGCTTACTTTTAATTGTAGACTGGATGATACATTAGTTGCCTTTAAAAATATCTCAACAAAATTAATAATTCCTAAATATAAAAAGCCTATTCCTATATATTTAACAAAATCATTTTTTATATTAGGTATTTTAGAATAAACTATTATACTTATCAATAATGCCAATGTAGCACATATTATTTTTATTAAGGTACTAAAATCATTTTTTGATTCTCCTTTAAAATATACAATCGATAACATTATAATTACAAGTATCCATAAATTATTTAATAGCCCCTTATCTAAAACCTTGTCCCTTTTCACAGTTTTTTTATGTAATTCCATAAAATTACTCCTTACAAAATTTCATAGTAAATTTACTTCCCTTTCCAAGTTTACTATCAACCCAAATTTCTCCTTTTTGTAAATTAACTAAATTATATACTACATATAATCCAACCCCCGTCCCTTGCACATTTGCATATGATGCTTGTAGTTTCATAGAATATTTATCAAATGCTTGTTTTGCAAACTTTTCATCCATTCCACTACCCGTGTCTTCTACACTTATAAATATATTTTTTTCATTATTATTTACTGATATATTAATATATCCCTGCTCTGGAGTGAATTTTATAGCATTTGAAACTAAATTTAATATTATCCTTTCCATAAGTTCTCCATCGTATTTCATATATACTTCCTCTTCATATGTATCAAATATAATATTTATTTTTTTTAGTTTTGCATATTCTACTAATGAAGCTACTCTATCCTCTATGAATTCTACTATATTTCCTAATGTCAGTATTGGATTTACATATTCAGAACTTATTTTACTTATATCTATTATATTGTTAGTTAACTTTATTAGAGTTAAACAATTTTGTTTTGATATTGAGTTATACTTTTTAACACCTTCAATATCATTATTTATAATTAGTAAATTTTCTAATTGTGTAGCTGAATATATTACATTTATTGGTATTTTAAAATCATGAGATACATTTGATAAAAAATTCTTTTTAATATTATCATTAATTTTTTTTCTTTCTATTTCATCTTTGATTTTTTCTATTTTTATTTTTTCCGTTATATCTTCAAAAATCATTGTAATCTCTTCTTTGTTTTTACTATAATTACTTAATCTTATTTCTAATTGCTTTCCACTATTTAAAATGGTATTTCCAAAATACAACTCCTCTCTATTAAGATTATTTAAATCTTCATAATTAAAATATAGGTTAACAACATTTTGTATTTTTTTATTTAATATCTTTCTAATATTATTAACCTCTATTAACTTCTGAAAATCAGCATTACAATACATAATTCTATTATTCGCTGTACTTACTATTATTATAGCTTTAGATAATGAATTTAAAAGATTTCTATATTTTTTTTGCTTTTTCTCCATCTCTATTTCAGATTTTTCTAATTCTTCATTTCTAATTATTATCTCATAATTAATTTCTTCTAATCTTTTATTTATACTATGTATATCTTTAAAAATAAAACTATACATATTTTTAGCTATATTATTTATTATTTCTGTTATAAATACTATGAATACAGCAAATTTTATTGCCTCTACAAATGAATATAGTATATTAAAATTAAAAACTTTTAATATCTTCATTGCATTAACGCAAATAAAGCAAACTATAATATTGACTTTAAATATATTTATTTTTTTATTTATTATTAATTTCTCTTTAAAAGTATTTTTCATGGCCATAAATAACATTATTTCTACAATAACATTATAAACTATTAAAATAGTTATATTATTTTTAAACCAAAAGTTACTTAATAAATTTAACAATATTATAATAGTTAGAATTATTTTATATTCAATTATAATTGATCTACTATTTTTATATTTATATTTAGATAATATATAATAAAGTATATATATATAAATACTCCCCTGATCCACATTATTATTTTCAGCTGAAAAACTTAATAAATAGTTTATTAAGTTCAAATCCACTAAGGGAACAAGTTGCAACACAAATACACTTATCATTATTATAATATTAATTTTAACAATTTTTTGTATAGGTTTTGGATTTATATTATCGCTATGAGTTATAAATATTAATAAAGTTATAACAACTAACAACTTTATAACTTGTAGAATCATATTATATAATTCCCATTTTTTTATAAAAAGCATAATAACAGCTATCAAAAATAAATTCCAGGCAAATATACTTTTTATAAATTCACATTTTTCTTGATAATGAATTTTATATCCATCGCATTCTGTATCCATAACTCCCCCCTCATTGTATATTTTACCTTATTTTCTATATAAAATGAAGATTTTCGACATTTTTTTTAATTATATATATATATAATTAAAAATAGAGTGCTATTTATAAAATTAGCACTCTATCTTACTTACTTATTCAATTATATAAGGTATATTAAAAAAAATATCAATCTAATATGTTAATATATTTAATCATTTACTTGTTATTCTTTTTAAATTTCTAAAATAACCTGTCTCTCTAGTCTACTTTTTAGTTCTTAGAATACATGCCACATCTTTTCCAGCTTTTACATCTCCTAAATTTATCTGAACAACTTGATTTTCATTTAAATTTGAAAATACTATTGGAGTGATAATAGATGGCACCTTTTCTTTAATCATCTTAAAATCAACTTCCAAAAGTTTATCTCCAGCTTTTACTTTATCTCCTTGTTTTACAAAAGCCTTAAATCCTTCTCCATTTAATTTAACTGTATCTATACCAACATGAATTAATAGTTCTAATCCTTCAGCTGTTACCATACCAATTGCATGTTTTGTTGGAAACAGTATCGCTATCTCTCCATCTACTGGTGCCACTACTATGTTATCTTTTGGTTCAATAGCAAAACCATCACCCATGATTTTTTCTGCAAACACCTTATCTGGAACTTCTTCTAGTTTCACTATTCTTCCTGTTAAAGGTGCTATTATATCACTTGGAATTTTTTCAAGTCCTTTATTTGCTTGTTCTTTGTATGTTACTATATCTTCTGCCAAAATAACTGGTGTTTTTCCTGACATAACATCCTTAATTTGACCCTTTAGAATATCTGATTTTGGACCAAATATCGCTTGAATATTATTCCCAATTTCCATAACTCCAGCAGCTCCAAGTTTTTTAAGCCTATCTTTATTAACTTTATCCTTATCATTTACTATAACTCTAAGTCTGGTAATGCAAGCGTCTAAATTATTAATATTTTCTTTTCCCCCTAAAGCTGCAAGAACATTAACTGCTAAAGAATTTTTTATTGTATCTTCAATAGTATCATCTTCTAATACATCTTCTCTACCAGGAGTTGCTAAATTGAACTTCCTAATAAAGAACCTAAATCCGAAATAATAAAGTACCGCAAATACAAGTCCTACTGGTATAACAAGCCACCATCTTGTTCTATTTGGAATTACTCCAAATAGAACATAATCTATTATACCTCCGGAGAAAGTTAGCCCTATTTTTACGTTTAATATTTGCATTATCATAAATGATAGCCCTGCAAATACACAATGAACTGCAAATAATAAAGGTGCAACAAATAGGAATGCAAACTCTATCGGTTCTGTAATTCCTGTTAGAAACGAAGTTAATGCTGCTGAGAATAATATTCCAGCTGCAACTTTTTTATTTTCTGTTTTCGCTTCACTGTACATAGCTGCTGCTGCTGCTGGCAACCCAAACATCATAAAAGGGAATTTACCTGTCATAAATGTACCTGCTGTAAATGGTACTCCATCCCTTAATTGAGCCATAAATATGTTTTGATCTCCAAGAATTAATTGTCCTGCCTTATTTGTGTATTCTCCAAATTGATACCAGAATGGATTATACCAAATATGATGTAATCCAAATGGAATTAATGCTCTTTCAATTAATCCAAATATAAATGCTGCCAATGTTTGATTTGTATCTATCATACTCCTTGAAAAACCTAACAATGCATTTTGAATTGGTGGCCATATAAATGTCATAGCCACTCCCAATATAACTGCTGATGCTGCTGTTACAATTGGTACAAATCTTTTACCTGCAAAGAATCCTAAAAATGCCGGTAATTCAATAGTATAAAACCTCTTATATAATGCCGAAGCAATAATACCTATAATAATACCACCAAATACCCCCGTTTGCAGTGTTGGAATTCCAAGTACCATTGCATACATTGGGTTTCCTTTAACTACGTCTGCAGTAACACCTGCCGCTATACCCATAGTTACACTTAAAATTAGAAACCCAACTATTGCTGCAAGCCCCGCAACTCCATCTCCATCACTTAATCCAATAGCTACGCCAACTGCAAAAATCAGAGGTAGATTACCAAAAATAACATCCCCTGATTGTGCCATTATTGTGGCTACAGTTTGAAACCAATCTGCTCCCAATGCTGGAACTCTTACTAAAAAATCTGGATTTTGAAACATTGTACCAATCCCAAGTAATAGCCCTGCTGCTGGTAATAATGCAACTGGTAACATTAAAGCTTTACCTATTCTTTGTAAAACGCCAAAAAGTTTTTTTCCCATATTATTAATACTCCTTTCTTTAATTCTTCTTAAAAACAACTATTATGATAGCTTGTTTTCTTTGATATATTTCCGTATATATCTTATATACATTACTATTTTCTCTAATTTTCTTTATAATAACCTTAAATTCTACTTGTAAATAATAGAAATATTTTGTACTACTATTTTAAAACATAAAAAAATACCTAAGCCTACTATTAAATATAGTAGGCTTAGGTATTTTATTTTAGGCAATTGGAAAAAATAATAAACCAACTTGCTAGTTTGTTATTTTTTTCAAGTGACTTAACTCTATTTATTTTTATAATTTATTAATAATTATTTTTTTTAAAGTTATGTAATCCTTCAAATGTTGGCTCAACACCTCTATTAAAACATTCTTCAACATAATCAATTAATACATATATACTCATATAAAATCTCTCCTTAGTCTTCATTTTTTTTATTATGTTTAATTATATGTATCAATTGTTTTATTATTCTCAACTAAAAAAATAAAGCACTCATATTTAAATAATATGAGTGCTAAACTTTATTTTACTATACTTTAAGCTCCTTCATTTAAAAATTTATATTGAGCCATATAAAGATTATAGTATAGTTCTTTCTTTTCTAACAATTCATTATGGCTTCCGGCTTCTACAATTTCACCATCTTCTACAACCATTATTTTATCGCAATCTCTTATAGTTGATAATCTATGAGCGATAACAAAAGAGGTTCTCCCTTGTAGTAATTTCTCTATTCCCCTTTGAACTAATTTCTCAGTTTGAGTATCAATATTAGAAGTTGCTTCATCAAGTATTAATATTCTTGGGTTAGCTAAAAGTGCTCTAGCAAATGAAACTAGTTGTCTTTGACCTAATGATAACCTTGAGCCTCTTTCATTAACCTCAGTGTTATATCCATTTTCTAATTTACTTATAAACTCATGGGCATTCACGGCTTTTGCCGCTAAAATAACTTCTTCATCAGTAGCATCAAGCCTTCCATATCTTATATTTTCCATAATAGTTGATGAAAATAGAAATGTATCTTGAAGCATTATTCCCATTTGGCTTCTATAAGACTCTAAATTAACATTTTTTATATTTTTATTATCTACTAAAATTTCACCAGAAGTTACATCATAAAATCTACTTAATAAAGAAACTATTGTAGACTTCCCAGCCCCTGTACTACCTACTAAGGCTATCTTTTCCCCTGAACTAACTTTAAAGTTAATATTTCTTAAAACTTCTGAATTCTTATTATAAGAAAAAGCTACATTTTTAAATTCAACATCCCCTTTAATTTCAGACATCTTTTCTGCACCTTCAACATTCTCAATATCTGGATTTATATCTAAAATATCAAATATTCTATCTGCTGCTGAAAAGTTTGTTATTAAAGTATTATAAAAGTTAGATAAATTCATTATAGGTCTCCAAAACATTCCCGTGTACATAGAAAATGCAATTAATGTACCTATTTGTATTTCTCCACTAAGAATTAATTTATATCCCACTGCAAAGACTATTACAATTCCCATTCCCCAAGATAATTCAACTAATGGCCAAAATAAATCATTAAGTCTTACAGCTCTATTAAATGATTTTTGTTGATCTTTAACTAATTCTGCAAATTTTTCTTCTGTGTAATCTTCTTTAGCAAAAGATTGAACTACTTTAACCCCTGAGAATTCTTCATGAGTAAATGCATTTAAATTTGAACGTTTGTTTCTATACACTTCCCATCTTCTTCTTGAATATGTTTCTATTACAAACATAGCCAAAGCTAAAAATGGAAGTAATGTTATACAAGCAAGTGCTAGTTTCACATTTAATATAAGCATTACTATAGCTACAAAAACTAAATTTAATAATTCTGGTATTAAAGATTGAATACTTTGATCAAATAGGTTCTTAAGAGTATTAACATCCCCAACTACCCTTGCTAATATTTTCCCTACAGGTCTATTATCAAAAAAATCAAAAGAGAGTTTTTGTATATGCGAATATAGTTCATGTCTTATATTAACTAATATATTATTTGTTATTTCAGATATCATTTTCCATCTTATTCTTGAAATTACCCAAGATATTAAATTAATAACTACTAATAAGAACCCAATTTTAAGTAGTCCTCTTATATCATTATTAGCTACATTGCTATCTATAGCAATTTTTAACAAGTATGGGTTTATTACTCCACAAAGTATTACAAATAACATTAAAAATATTACTACTATTGATTTCAATTTATACGGCTTAAGATATACTGAAAGCCTTTTTATAAGTTCACCTTTGCTTCTTCTTGTGATTTTTTCATCTGAATTCATTGTATTTTTACCCATTATATCACCTCTTTTTCTATTGTCTCAAAATCCTTAAATTGTTCACAATATATATCATAATATGCTCCCTTTTTTTGAAGCAACTCTTTATGATTCCCTTTTTCCTTTATTTGCCCATCTTCAATATATATTATTATATCCGCATTTTTCACTGCTGAAATTCTATGAGCTATAATAAATGTTGTACAATTCTTTTCTCTATTATTTAAATTAGTTAATAGAACTTGTTCCGTTTCTGTATCTAATGCAGATGTTGAATCATCTAAAATTAACAGTGATGCATCTCTAAGCAGTGCTCTTGCAATCGCTATTCTTTGTTTTTGTCCTCCCGATAATCCAAGACCTCTTTCTCCTATTTCTGAATTAAAACCCTCTTCAAGATTTTCTATAAAATCTAAACAACAAGCTGCTCTGCAAATATTAATCACATCTTCTTCACTAGCTTTATCACTACTAAATTTAATATTATTTATTATAGAATCTGAGAAAAGAAATGTATCTTGAGGAACAATTGCCATATGGCTTCTTAGCATGTTTAAGTTATAATCTTTAACATTTACCTTATCAACTAAAACCTCACCCTTGTATACATCATAATACCTTCCAATCAAATTTATCAAAGTAGATTTTCCAGAACCAGTTGTACCCATAATAGCCACTGTACTTCCACTAGGCACAATAAGATTTATATCTTTTAGAACATCTATATCATTATATTTAAATGTTACATTTTTAAACTCTATTTCACCTTTAATACTTTTTGGCTCATATCCATCTTTTTTACTTACAACTTTTGATTCTCTATCTATTATGGCAAATATTTTTTTAGCTGATGCTGAATTTCTTGATAAAATATCTGTTAAATATCCAAGCATTCTCATTGGCCAAATTAAGTTCCAAATGTATCCACTAAAAGCCACTAACACTCCTAATGTAATTTCTTCATTTATTACAAAATAACCACCTAAAATTATCATTATTACAAGAGATATATTTGTTAAAAATTCTATAGGTGGAAAATATTTTCCTACAATCTTTGCTTGTTGAATATTTAAATCATAATAAGATCTATTCATTTTCAAAAACTTTGTTACTTCATGTTTTTCTCTTGCAAAGGCTTTAACTAGCCTAACCCCTGCTATATTTTCTTGAGCAGTAGTATTTATTTCTGCTGTTTTATCACTTATTTTTCCATAGCACTCACCAAACTTTTTTTCAAGTTTAATTGCAATAAATCCTATTGGTATCATAATTACAACACAAGCTAATGCTAATTTCCAATTAAGATAAAAAAGAATTACTGTAGATAAAACAAAATATAATATATTCTCTACAAACAACCTTAATCCAAATCCAATTGTTTGCCATATATTTTCTGCATCTTCCCCAATTCTTGTCATTAGCTCTCCAGTATTCATTTCATCAAAATATTTAAATTCTAACCCTTGAATATGGTTGAAAATATCTTTCTTTAATTCAGCGTGAACTTCACTACTAGTAATATCATAAAGATACTCTTTTAAATACCCAAGTATAGCTTTCACTATTGATATTAATAAAAAAGCTACTATAATTGGTATAATAACAGTGGTATCTCCACCTGTAATACCTTCATCTAAAAATATTTTTTGAAGATATGGTACACATAAATCTATCCCAATTATTAATATCATAGATAAGCTTCCAATTATCAAACTAACCTTATGTCTTAAGACATATTTTAATACTCTAAACATACGTTCTTCCCCCTCTTTATTCTGTTTACTTCTATAAGTCATTTTTTTGAAACAACCTATTTTCTACTTAGAATCAAAAAAGGTCATGGATTCACCATGACCTTAAACTATATTAAAGAGTATATTTTCATTTCAAGTAAATTCCATCTAAAGCCAAGAATCACTTAATATACATCTTAAAATATAAAATAATAAAAGGTCATGAGCAATAGCCCATAACCTTTGTTTTTTCAAAAGCTAAATTATAATAAAACCTAAAGCTAATTAGCTTTATACTCTACTATTGAGATAGGGCTATAAATATTTCTCATATTATATAATTTTTTATTTTTATTGTTTGTTCTTTTAATTCCAAACATTAAATCCAACATAATCCTACCTCCTTACTATTTTTGTAATTTTTATATTTCAAACTACTATCTTAGTATATTGTATATTATTGTATTTTGTCAATATATTTCCTATATTTTCTATATTTTTATTTTAATTGCATAGTAGCAGTATCGAAAAGTCTATAAAAATATATAGCTCATCTAATTCCATATTTATGATATTCTATTTTCAACCTTTTCAGATATGCTACTTTCATTTCCTATTAAAAAATCTTCAAAAAAAATAGCTACTTGACTCACAGATACATGTCCTTTAAGATAATGAAATCTTTGTATTAGCACTTTCTAAGTTCTAATACTTCTTCCTCTGTAAGATTTCTCCACTTACCATTTTCTATACCATTAATTTTTATATTCATAATTCTAATACGATTAAGACCTATAACAGTATATCCAAAAACTTTACTCATTCTACGAATTTGTTTATTAAGTCCTTGCGTTAAAATAATTTTAAAAGTATCCTCATTAACTCTAGTAACTTTGCAAACTCTTGTTAAAGTTCCAAGAATGTTTACTCCCTCAGCCATTCCTTTTATAAATTCATCATCAAAAGGCTTATTAACAGTTACTATATATTCTTTTTCATGTTCATTTTCTGATTCTAAAATTTTATTTGCTAGGTCTCCATCATTTGTCATTAATATTAATCCTTGAGATTCTTTATCTAGTCTGCCTACAGGAAATATATAGTCCTTATAATTCATAAAACTAATTATGTTATTTTGCACTGTCTTTTCTGCTGTACAAGTAATCCCTACGGGTTTATTTAATGCAATATAAATTTTTTCCTTAGGAGTAATAAGTTCATTATCAATAAAAACAACATCATCTTCCTCTACCCATTGCCCCTGTATGCAAAGTTCTCCATTTACTATTACTCTATTATCTTCAATAAATCTACTAGCTTCTTTTCTTGAACAAAAACCCATATTACTTAAAAGTTTATTTATCCTCATGTTAAAAATTCAATCCTTTATGGAACAATAAATATTCCTTATTTTATTTGATTAATTTATGATTGATTCATTCCTGTATAAATTAAAATTGTATCTCTTAAAAATTCAGCTGCGCCTGGATTTTCTTTATCATAATAAGCTGTAAACCTTTCATCACATACATACATTTGTGCAATATTTGCATGAGCTTCTTTGCTATAAGTTCCCCAATAATAACACAACCATTTTTTATGCAGCTCTGCTACCCTCTGAGCAATTTCACTCTCTGGATTTCCAGTTTTAAAAGCTTCATTAAGATTTAAAGTAATCTCCTCTTCAAGTCTTGTAACTTCATCATGTTGCTCTTGCGTCATACCTTTTATTTTTTGATTTGATTTATTTACAGCATCATCACCATATTTGCTACGTATTTCACTCCCATATTTCTTTTCATTATCCGAAATCATTTTTTCTTTAAATCCCTCAAATTTCTCTTTATTTTTCATATTAATCCCTCCACTTTGAGAAACTATAGTTTTATCAACATTAGCTATTAACAAATCTAATTGTTCTCTTTTTTCTAGGAGCTTCCTGCGATGTTCTACTAATGCATTTCCTCCATCAAAGGTCGGTTCATTTATTATATTTTTTATATCATTTAATCCTAGTCCAAGCTCTCTATAAAATAATATTTGCTGCAACATATCAACTTCTGCTTGACCATAAATACGATATCCTGATGAATTAATTCTTGCTGGTCTTAGAATATCTATTTCATGGTAATACCTAAGGGTTCTAGTACTAATACCTGCTAACTTTCCTAATTTTTGCACCGTATATTCCACGCTGTCACCTCCTTATAATATAACTATATCCCTTTACGTAGGGTTAATGTCAATAGCTTATTTTAATTTAAGGCACTTGAAAAATAATTAATCAAGGCATCAAATAGACTGTCGAATTGGATTGGTTTATTTTTCTGTAAATGCCTTAAATTAGTATCAATATTACAAACCCCGTGTACTTTACTTGTACATGGGGTTTTCTTACCTTATTAATATAAATTTTAAACTTCAGTATTTTTAGACATCTTATGTTTAACCACTTCTACTATAGCTGGTAAAATAGATACAAATATAATTCCCAATACTACTATTGTAAAGTTTTCTTGTACAAATTTAATATTTCCAAAGAAATATCCTACTCCAGATACTAATAACCCCCAAAACACACCACCAATTGCGTTAAATAATAAGAATTCCTTATATTTCATATTAGTAACGCCAGCAACAAATGGTGCAAAAGTACGCACTATTGGAATAAACCTTGCAATTATAATTGTTTTACCACCGTACTTGTCATAAAAAGAATGTGTTTTGTCTATATATGATTTTTTAATAAATCTATTTCTATTATTTATCAGTTTATCACCCAATTTATTTCCTATAATATAATTAACTGCATCTCCTAATATAGCTGCTACTACAACTACTCCTATTAAGATAAATATGTTCAAAACTCCAAGACCTGCAAATGCTGCTGCTGCAAAAATTAAAGAATCACCTGGTAAAATAGGAGTAATTACTAATCCTGTTTCACAGAATATTATTAGAAATAACAATACATACGTTAACATTCCATAAGTATTTATGATTCCCTCCAAATATATATCTAAATGCATAAACACATCAATAAACCATTTTATCGCTTCCATTTTATCATACCTCTCTCTCTATACTCTAAAATGTAATTTTTTAATTGCATTTTAGATATTTTAACTTAAGTCCAGCTTAAATTCAACTTTAATTTTTAATATTCTACTTATACTAGATAAAAAAATAGTGCATTAAAAGTAATAATAACTTTTAATGCACTATTCTAATTACATATATTTATGTATCTTATAAAAGTTCCCTTAGCTAACGTACATTTATCAACAATATTAAATCCAGATGAAATTATTAAATCATCCATTTCTTCAAATGTAACAATAATAACCTTGTCTGCAATTCTTCGTGCAGTTTTTATAATATCTGTCTGCTCTTTAAGGGTTGTATGTGTAAATATTCCATAAGGAATATCTACAATAGCTATATCAAATTTCTCTTCTATAGTATGCATGTCCCCTGTTGTTATAACTTCTTCAAAATTTAGAAACTCTAAATTTTTCTTAGCATTATTAGAAATACTTTTATTAATTTCATAACCTTTAATGTTAAGTCCCATTGAAAGTGCTTCTATAACGACTGTACCAATTCCACAACAAGGATCAATTATGCTACAGTTTAAATCATTACCTACCGCTATGTTAACTAATGATCTAGACATTCTTAAAGTTAATGAATTAGAATATGAATAAGGCTTTTTCTCATGATTATACCATTCACAGTTATTTTTTTCGTATATTCCAAATATCCATTTGCCATCAACATTAGTTACTCCAAGGGTAACTTTGGGCTTATACATTTCTGATTCTCCTATAACAACTAATCCTATTTCTCGTACACTCCTAAGTCTTTCCTTATATCCAATGTCTCCACCTTCAATTTTTATATAACACACCTTAAAGTCATCATAAGCTAATTTATTATCTACAATTTTTTTCACTATATCTTCTAATGTATCTTCTGAATATATTACTGATATACTTTCTTTTACAAAAGGACTTCTTGATGGGTCCACATAATGATGCGAGAAAATATATTTATTTTCTGGGATCTTATTAAATAAAGATTTCATTTCTATATTACATAAATCTTTTTCATAACTTGGATAATTTACACTATAAAAATATTCTTTTATATCATTTGTTACTAATTGTTTAACTATTGTAAACACCTCTTTTTTATTTATATATAAGATTATATAGTTAATCCGTTAATTATGAAACCTATTCTTATTTTTCTTATTTTTTTCGTCTGACTAAGACCCTCTAAATACTATTTACTGTTTATTAAATTAGATAAATTTTCTATAGAATCATCTTTTAAATTAGAGCTACTTTCTAATTTACCTTTAACTATTTTCAATAATGTCTTCATAAAGAAATTTAACTTAGTAATGTCCATCTCTCCTCCAACAAAGGTTTTACATACTGCACTTTCTAATATTTTTTTCGGATAATTCATTTCCCATATTGCTTTTAACTTTTCCTCATCTTCTTCTCCTGCACACATATATAAGTAAGGTTTTTTAGCTATAATCTCAGATAAATTATTGTTTATCCATCTTTTCAACTCTTTAGGTATTTGTCCAATTTTAATTGATCCTCCAATTATAAGCTTATCTATTTTACTTAAATCTACGTTAGGTGAGGTTTTAATATTTACAAGAGTGACTTGCCCCTTTAATTTATCTTTAAGAATATTAGCAACCTTTTCAGACGTACCATAGTTTGTTCCGTATACAATAGTAATTTTCATAAATACCCCCATTAAATTCTTATTTTATTGCTATATTTGTAATGGAAAAATCAAATTGTTTTAATTTTACCTCTTTTTTGTAACTTTTACTACAATATAGTACTTTTCCAACAAAACTTTCTTTATATTCATTAGAGCTAAAGTTTATTGTTATTCTAATAATTTCAGCATTAAGCGTTCTCTCTAAAATTAGTACATCCTCTATAAGGGAAATCCTTCTATACGTTCCATATAATAAACATGGATTATTATTTCTTATTTTGATTAATTCTTGATACACCTTTAGTAAGCTACCTTTACTATTATAGCAATTCTCTACTGATGCTTCATCTTTTCTATCATCTATATTTATCCAAGGTAAACTATCACTAAACCCGTAAAACTTTGAATTATCCCATTGCATGGGACTCCTAGATTTATCTCTAGAACTTTTATTGGCACTTACTAAAGCTACTTCTTTTGTTTTTTTATTTAAAATTTCTATATTATATTTAGTAATACCTTGAATATCATTCATTTTATTTATATCAAAACAAACTAAATCCTGCATTCCTATTTCTTCTCCAAAATACATAAATGGAACACCATAAGAAGTTAATAATAATGCTGCCACAGCCTTCTCTATTCCCTTGCTTTCTTTATTTTTATTAAATCTTGAAGTACTTCGTCCCATATCATGACTATTAAAGAATATTGTTGGTATTTGATCTGATTCATATTTCATATTCATTAATTTAATTTCTTTATATATCTTTTCTATTGAAAACTTATTCATACTTCCTAAATTAAAGTTAAATACAACATCTAATAATTCCTTTCCCGAATAGTTTTTCAACTCACTTAATTCTTCTGACCCAACTTCACCTACAATAAAAACATCTTCTTTCATTTCCCTTATATCTTTAACAAGAGTTTCTATAACCTCTATAATACCTTCTTGGTCTTTATCATATATATGTATTTGTTCACCTTTTTGATCATAAGGATTATCTTTATTTAAATTCTTATTTACTTTCAAAAAATTAATTACATCAAGCCTAAATCCGTCTATCCCCAAATCAATCCAATATTTAAGTACATCTTTCATAGCTTTATAAACATTGGGATTTGTCCAATTTAAGTCTACCTGTTCCTTAGCAAATGCATGATAGTAATATTCCTTTGTTACATCATCAATTTCCCAAGCCTCCCCCCCAAAGAATGACTCCCAATTATTAATTTTTTCCTTCCTCCATATATAAAAATCTCTTTTCTCATTATCCTTAGAACTCCTTGATTCTTTAAACCACGGATGTTCACTTGATGTATGATTTAAAATCATATCAATTATTACTTTTATCCCTAAACCGTGTGCCTTTTTTATAAATTCTTTAAAATCATCTAATGTACCATAGTCTTTATCAATATTATAATAATCTGATATATCATACCCATTATCAACTTTCGGTGATGGATAAAACGGAGTAAGCCAAATTCCTTTAATCCCCAGTTCGCTTAAATAGCTAAGCTTAGATGTTATACCTTTAAAATCCCCTATTCCATCATTATTCCCATCCTTAAAGCTTGGCATGTATATTTCATAAAATACACTTTCCTTCCACCACTTTTTATCCATATTTATTAACTCCTTTACCTAAAGCATCTTCAAAAAAATAATAGACTAATTTGTCAGTCTATTATTTTTTTAAATTCCTAAATTAATTATACTATTATTTAATAGCAATTGAATCTCTTTCAACTATATCAACACTCATTACTATATTTTCATTTTGATCACTTTTATGATCTAATCTCCACAATAATCTCTTTACAGCTTTTCTACCCATAAGATCTTTTTGAACTCTTACTGTAGTTATTTTAGGAACAACAAGTGAACTTAGTGCTATATCATCAAATCCAACTATTGCCATATCTTTTGGAATAGCATAGCCTAATTCTTTTAATGAATTAATTAAAAGAATTGCAGCATTATCATTTGAACATACAAAGGCTTCTGGTAATTTATACATAGATTTTATAATTTCTTGTATTTTTTTATGGTCTTGATTTATAATATGAGTTTCTAAATTGCATAATATCGAAAGCTCCTCAATGTATTCTGTGATAGCATTATTACCATTTATATCAATCTCCAAAGCCTTCTTTATAGCTTCTTGATACCCAAAAAATCTTTCCTTAATGCTTAACGAATAATTTAAATCTCCAAAGAAACCAATATTTCTATATCCCTTATCAAAAAGTAGTTTTGTTATTTTAAAACTACCAAGCTTATTATCAGTTAAAATACTATCCGTACTCTCTAAAAGAGAAGTATGATCAACTAAAACTACGGGTATTCTATATTCCTTAAGTGTTACCAAATATTCATCTTCTATTGCTCCAATTACAATTATTCCACATACCTTTTTATTTTCTATACAACCAGGAATATTTTTTTCATTTTCATTTATCATACAAGTTAGAATATCATAACCATTTTTTCTTGATTCCTCTACTATTCCCATCATTATTTTAGAGTAAAAATAACTATCTTCAAAATATAATTTTCTTATTAATACACATATATTTTTACTAGCATATGATTGAATAAATTTAGATGATTTTTCTAAATATCCAATTTCTTCCGCTACCCCTAATACTAATTTCCTTGTTTCCTCACTAACTCCAGCCTTATTATTAAGAGCAAGTGACACAGCATTAATTGATATATTAAGCTTATCTGCAATTTCCTTCATTGTTATTTTAGCCATACATAATCTCCCTCCCTAATATATACCAAAAGGCTCTTAGCTAATATAATTAACCAATAGCCTTTTGTATTATTTCTCCATCAAAGTGAAGATATCCTCTATTTTTATATCAGCTCTACAAACTTTATCGTCTGCTGCTCCATAATATATCTTAACAATTCCATCTTCAAATAGGCATCCACAAGTAAAGATTACATTTCCAAAAAAGCCTTCTCTTTCATAAGCTTCCTCTGGTTCTAAAATAGCTTTATTAGTTTTAGCTAATATTTTACTTGGATCATCTCTATCCAATAAGAATGCTCCAAGGCAGTATCTATCATTTTTATCTGCTGCATGATAAATTTTCACCCATCCCTTTTCTGTTAAGAAAGGTACTGCTCCCCCCCCAACTCTTCCGTTTTCCCATGAATTTTCATTTGAAACCCCATAAAAATGTTTTTGTTTTCCCCAATGTACTAAATCAGGTGATTCTGCAAGCCACATATCAGCTCCACCAATTGCAGATGGAACCGGCCTATTAAAGGCAATATATTTTCCGTTTATCTGTTTTGGAAATATAGTTACATCCTTATTTTCAGGAGCAAATATAATTCCATGTCTTTCATAAGATTTAAAATCATTTGTAGAAACCAATGAAGTTGCTGCCCCATTTCTAGTAACTGATGTATAATTTATATAATATATATCTTCTATTTTAGTTATTCTTGGATCCTCTATTCCCCATTCCTCTTCTAACGCTATAGGTTTAATAAATGCCTCATTATCTATTTTAAAGTTTTCGCCATCTTTAGACCTTGCAATTCTTATATGTGATAATGAAGTTAAGTATGCTATTTTCTTTCTACCTTTTTCATCTTCGATCCATAAAGAACGTGAATCTGAATAATCATACTTAATATCCACCTTTTTATTAAAAGAAAAAATCTCAATTATATCTTTCCCATCTCTATTAACTACTATTGGTATTTTGACTTCATCTTCAGTATTTACTTTTACGGACTCTGAAACTCTACACAACAGAATATACTCATCCTTATATTTACAAACTCCACAATTAAATACACCGTCCACTTTAAAATCATCTCTACTTGGTTTTACATCACTTGGCTTTAATAATGGATTCATTTCACTTCTCTTAGCAAATTTCATCTTTAACACTCCTTATTTATCATCTTCAATAGTTTCAGCATGATGACATGCAACAAACCCATCTCCAATTTTTCTTAACGTTGGTTCTTCTATCTCACATAATTCATTAGCATAAATGCATCTTGGATTAAACTTACATCCATTTGGTAGATTTTTAAGATTTGGAATATCCATTGTCTTTAATGGTAAGTTAGCAATCATATTTTTATTTCTTGGATTAGCAACTGGAACTGCTTTTAATAAAGCCTTAAAGTATGGATGTCTCGGATTTGTTATTGCATCATTTATATTGTTTAATTCTACAACTGACCCTAAATACATAACCATAACTCTCCCATTATTAGCTATGTATCTTGCTGTAGCTAAATCATGAGTTATATAGACAAAAGAAACTCCATATTTTTTGTTCACACTTGCCATTAAATCTAATAATGAAATTCTTAATGATACATCTACCATGGATACTGGCTCGTCTGCGACTATAAGCTTAGGTTTTACCAGCAACGCTCTTGCAAGTAATATTCTTTGTCTTTGTCCTCCGCTTAATTGATGTGGGTATTTATATAAAAATTGATCTACCGGAGTTAATCCTACTTCCTCTAGATATTCTGAACATAGTTCTAAGGCTTCCTGATTTGATTTAGCAATCTTATGCTTTAATATAGGAGCACTTAATGATTCAAAAATATTTTTATTAGGATTTAATGCTGCAAAGGAATCTTGATGTACCATCTGAACTGCCATTCTAAAATCTTTATATCCCGCTCTTTTTAGCTTGTTTATATCTGATCCTTTATAATATATTTCCCCTTCTGTTGGTTTATGAACATCAGCTATAAGCTTTCCAAGCGTAGTTTTACCACAACCACTTTCTCCTACTACAACTAATATTTCACCTTCTTTAATTTCTAAATTAATATCCTTCAGTACTTTAACTTGTTCTTTTTTTTCTCCAAAGCTTTTACTTAATCCCTCTATTTTTATTAAACTACTCACTTTAAATCTCCTCCCAGTACTTGCATCTACTATAATGATTATCATTAATCCTTATAAGTTCTTTACTATTCTCATCTGTGCCACTACATCCAACTTTGTTCATATAAATACATCTACTTTTAAATCTACATTCATTTTTTAAATCTAACATATTAATAGGAGCACCTTTTATAGATTTTCTTGTAGTTATATCATCATGTAATGATGGTATTGCATATAATAGAGCCTTAGTATATGGATGCTTTGGTGTTTCATATACTTCTAAAACATCTCCAACTTCTACAAGTTCACCTGCATACATTACCGCTATTCTATCAACCATAGATCCTATTATTGAAATATCATGAGTTAGGAATACTATAGAAATTCCTTTTTCTTTATTTATTTTTCTTAATATCTCTAATATGTACCACTGTGTTATTACATCTAATGCTGTAGTCGGTTCATCTAATATTATTAACTTTGGTTCAAGTAATAAGCTTAAGGCTATTAATACACGTTGTTTCATTCCCCCACTTAATTCAAATGGATATGAGTCTAAAACTTTTTCATCTAATCTAACAAAGTCTAACAATTCTTTTATGCGTTTCATCATAACTTCATTAGACACTTTATGCACATGTGTAATATATGTTTCAACAAAATGTTCTTTTATAGTTATTATTGGATTAAGAGCATTTTGAGCTGCTTGAAATACTGTTGATATATCTTTCCATCTATATTTATTATATTCATTTTCTGAAAGGGATAATAAATTCACTCCATTAAAGTAAACTACCTCTCCAGTAGATATTCTACCTGGTTCTCTTACTAAATTTAATATGGCTGAAGCTAAAGTTGATTTACCACTTCCACTTTCACCTATTATCCCTAACATTTCACCTTTATAAATATCTAAGTTAACGTTATCCACTGCTTTTAAAATTTTATCTTCATTAAAATACTTAACATCAAATTCAACTGTTATATTTTTACATTCTAATAACTTTTCCATATTTCCACCTCTAAGCTTCCATTACTTTAGTTTTTATAATTTTTCTTTTTCTCGCTATAGTCGTTCTTACCCTTGGATCAAATGCATCTTCTAACCCTTTACTAAACATAAAACATCCTAATTGGAATAAAACAATCCCTACAATTGGTGTTAATAAGTATATCATTGCTTTTGAACCAAATAATGCTCCTGTTTTATTTAGAGCCATATCTAGCATTATTCCCCAATGTTCTCCTTTAAACGGAGCTAATCCTAATACCATTAATCCAACACTTGCTAGTATCGATGATTTCATTATCATAATAAAGTTAACTGCTATATATGAAATAATATTTGGCAAAATATCATTTACAATAATATAAACCTTACTCATACCTAAAATTCTACTTGCTTCAATAAAATCTTTATTCCTTAAAGCTAATGTTTGTGATCTTATTGCTCTTGCTAAACCCGACCAAGACCATACACTTAATATCAACCCAAAAGATAATGCATTATCAGTATTTATTATTAATGACATAACCATTAATACTGGGAAATTTGGTATTGTCTGTACCACATTAGTTATCATCATTAATACATCATCAACTATTCCCCCAATCAATCCTGATGTAATTCCCACTACAATTCCAATACTTAATGTAAAAACACCTGCATAAAGAGCTATTGTTAAAACCTCTCTAGAACCTAATATAAATTGCTTCAAGGTATCTTTTCCTGCAAAATCCGTACCTAACAAATGTTGTAACGAAGATCCTTGTAATCTATTTGCATAGTTAGCCTTATCCGGTGTTAACATCACCGGTCCTAATATTGCCATTAGTATAAAAACAGTTAATATAACAGCTCCAAAAGTTGCTTGTTTATTTGTAAATATTACTCTCGCAAAATTTACCATTCCTTCCATTGCCGAGTTTAACTTATTTTTCATTTATGATCTCCCCTTTCTTCTTAGACGAGGGTCTACAAAACCATATAATAATTCTACTAAGAAATTACATAAAATAACTGTTATTATTATTACAAAGAACATCCCCTGCATTAAAGTAATATCTCTATTTGCAGTTGCATTATTTAAGTAATAACCAACCCCTGGATAAGAAAATAAATTTTCTATAAGAGGTGATCCGCCTACTAATAATCCAAAAGTACTTGCTAATGATGTAATCATTGGTAGCATTGCATTCCTACCCACATATTTGAAAACTATTTTTCTCTTACTTATCCCTCTGGCTCTTGCATATTGAATATAATCTTCGCCTAATATTCCAACTGCTGTTGCTCTCATGTTTACTATCCAATTAACTACGCTAACAATAAAAAATGCTAATATTGGTAAAATAGCATGTTTTGCAACATCTACCACAAATCCCATATTAAATCCAATATCAACCATTGTAGAATATGCACCTTTAGATGGTAGCATTTTTAAATTTACTGCAAATATTAATATTAAGAAAAAACCAACTATATATTCTGGTATAGCACCTAACACCGATGCTGAAGTATCTAATAGTAAATTCAATTTTTTGCTTCTTTTCCAAGCCGTAAACATACCAATACTTATACCTACTGTAAATGCTAGTATTGTTGAAATACCAGTTACTAACAATGTCCACGGGAGTGCTGATATTACTATATCTTTGACATCTGTTTTAAACTTTAGTGATTGTCCTAATTCTCCTTTTATTATTCCTTGACCAAAATCTAAAATTCTTTCAGTTAAAGGAATATTAGGATCGTAATTCAACTGCATAACAGCCCTTTTATACGCCTCTTCATAAGGTACTCCTTGTGTACTAACCATTTCTCTAGCTAATACATCTACAGGATCTCCTGGCATAAGCTCTATTATAAAAAATGTTGCTATAACTGCAAATATAACAGTTAAACATAACATTAAAATCTTCTTTTTCATAAGAATCCTCCTAAAAACAAGGTACCTTATAATATGTATAATGCACCTTGAGTATTATTTGCATAAAGTGGTATTATTTATCTAAAGTAATAGTCTTTTCTTTTATTAAAGTTGCAAATAAGTTTTCTCCCACCCCTGAGTATCTAAGATCTTTTATTACTTCATCATTTTCAAAACCTAAAGTAACACTATTTTTTAGAGTTCTTATTGGGAATCCTTTTTCTAAATAAGGAATAAAATATGCTTCATCATTAGTTATTTTCATTAATTTTTTAGTAATTTCTTGTACTTCGTCACCTTTAGCTGTAAATAACTTTTTAACTAGATTTGTTATATTTACTTTTTCACCTTCTGATTCAACAATTATATTTCCATCTTCGTTCGGTTCTAATCCCATTAAAAATGGCCTTGATCTGTAAATTGCTTCATAGCTTCCATATGGATGTGCATATAATACATTTCCTGTTGGAGCGAATTCGATAATTAAAGTATGCTCTTTTTTAGTAAAATAATCGTTAAATGCTGAACCTTCCATTGGTTTAAATCGTACATCTAATCCAAACTCTTTAATTCTTGTTGAAATTGCTTCACCTGGTAACATAGCTGAACCCCATCCATTATTAACAGCTAATTCAAAGTTTACAACTTCATTTTTTTCATTCATCCATGTACCCTCATTATTTTTCTTCCAACCAATCGATTTTAATAAATCTTCTGCCTTTTTAGGATCAAATGAGTAATCTGTTAATTCATTTTTAGCAAAATCTCTTAATCCCCAGCTTTCTTGCAGCGTAACTGGAAGTCCTGTTAATGTAGTTTCACTTTGTAAGCTCCCAGGTTCTGTTAATGGCATTATTTCTTTTCTATTAATAAGATAAGCCATAGCTTGCCTAAATTCTTTTACGTTTGCAGGATATTTTTGAGTATTAAACACAACTGACATTTGACTAAACTCTGAAACATATTGTGCTTTATATGTTTCTAAACCTTCTTTAATTTGATCTTCTACATCTCTAACAATTCCGCCACTATGAATATCTAATGTTCCATCTAACATAGCTGTTGCAGCTGTTTCTGGAGTAACTACTCTCATAATTCTTAATCTTTCAATATCTAATTTTTCACGATAATTTTCATTTTTAACTAATAAAGCTTCCGAAGTTGTAATTGTTTTCACACTAAACGGACCGGAACAAATACTTTCTTCTACTGTTGGCTTAAATTCTTCTAATTGAATATTTAGGTCTTGCAATTTTTTATTAGACTCTTCTGAATACCAGAATGTTAATGTTTCCTCATGATATTCTCTTCCTGTCATTGCTATTTCTTTATATTTTTCTGCCCATTTATCATATACTGCTGTTGGTGCATTAACTTTAATATCAAAAGCCATATTTACTATTAATGGACTTTCTGTTTTAAAGTTAAACTTCATAACAGTATCATTTACAATCTCTATATTATCTAAAAATTCCCAAACTTGTCTTCTACCAATATTCATATAGAAAGTAGTTTCAACATCTTTAGTAGTTAATGGAGTTCCATCACTCCACCTTAATCCGTCTTTTAAATTAAGTGTTAAAACTCCATTCTCAAATGTATAGCTTTCTCCTAAGTGAGATTTAAATTCACCTGTTGGAAATGGTGAATATACAAACAGGTTATCTTGCATATATGGCTCAATTCCATTTACAAATCCTCCTATAAACGGATTACCATGAGCTGCTGGTGGAACTACATAGTCCCCATTAATGACTAGAGTTCCAGCTTCTTTCCCCTTTGAACTTCCTCCATTATTTGAACTACCACATCCAACTAATAACGATGTTCCAATTAAGAAACTCATTCCCAACGCAACTATTTTCTTGTTTCTCATTTTAAATTCCTCCCTTATTATTTATCTTATTAAAATTTAAAAGGATCTGTAATTAATATTTTATGAGCTTCTGCATCACTTACTCCGCAGTAAAGTTCTGCTTGTCCATTTTCCATTCTTATTAATCCTCCACTAAATATTACATCTATTAAATCTGATCTCTTTGCTGCACCTGCTTCAAAATTATCTCTTATTGCAATTAATTTCATCTCGCTATACTCTAAAGTTTCATAATTAAATGTAAATACTGATGAATAATAGTGTCTATTGCCTGCCTCATCAAATTTAGCTATATGAGCCAAAATTCCTATATTACCGCCTTCAAGTAAATGCAGTTCATTTGCCCCACCCCACTCTTCTTTGTAGAACATATCATCTAAAAGCTTTGCATTTTTTATATTTTCTATTGTAAGTTCTTTTAAATCTTCTATAATAAAATAACCTACGGTACCTCTACCACCAATCTCTCCTTGGGGTCTTGTAAATACTAATATTCTTTTATCCTGTAATTCCAGTAATCTTATATCCTTCATTTTATCTGGTCCAACTGCAAATCTTTTTAATGTGTTTAAGGATTCACCTTTTAAAAATACAGTTCTATAACATATTGGCACTTCTACATTTCCAGTCTCGTAAATTTCTACTCCACCTAAAACTAACTCTCCGCCTATTTTTGTTACAAATGGGTCTTGCAAATCAAAAACTGGAGCTCCTTCAATTACTCTCCACGCCTTGTCAACTTCTTTAAAGAACATTATCCTTGAATGTTCAGAATCTCTAGCTTCAACTCTTCCAGCTATAGCGATTTCACTATCAATATTAAATGGTGCTGTTATGTTATATACATCTCTTCTATCACTAACTATAAAATTTAATTTTTCCGATTTTAATTTTATATTATCACCTTTAAACTGAACTAATAAGTCTTCACATTTTCTTCTTTTCATATTAACTCCCCCTTGTTGTAAACCTTTCAACTATTATTTTACATTCCCATCACTTTAATTTCAATGTATTTTTACTTTAATTTTAAAGTTTAATTATTTATTTTTCTACTTATTAAAGTAATAAGTAATATTACGCTCTAATTTTTTTAAAATATTATTATTTATTCCTCCTATTAATAAACAATAACTGAGTTTTAATATATAAAAAGTAATAAAGACTAGAAGAATAATTCCTCTAGTCTTTATTACAATATAAATAATAATTATCTATTAACAACCTTATTTTTTCCTTCTCTTTTTGCTTTATAAAGTAATTCATCTGCTTTTTTTATAACTGAGTCAAAACTTATTTTATCCCACTCTTCAATACCTGCACTAAATGAAGCCTTCACATTATGTTCAAATATTATGTTATTAACATCTATTCTTATTTCATCTAATATTTCTTTTGCTTCATCCTTATCTTTACCTACAAATGCTATTATAAATTCCTCTCCGCCAAACCTAGCAATAATATCCTTACTATCTATGCTTTCTTTTAGTTTTTTTGCGATTTTTTTTAATATAACATCTCCAAAAATGTGCCCATAGCTATCATTTATATTTTTAAAGTTATCTATATCTATTATAGCCATAGAAAATTTGTTATTTTTATTTATTTCATCTAAAATAAGTTTTTCTCCATAAGCTCTAGTATTAATTTCAGTTAAATAATCAGTATTTGCTACTTTTTCCAGTATCTTTTCACTTTCATCTTTCTTTTTAATTAGAAAATCCATTCTTATAACCATTGCACTAAGTACAATTATCACTATACCTCCTATAATTATATTCCTTTTATCTGATTTTGATTCATTCTCTAAAAGCTCTAATGCGTTATTATTTAACTCATAATTTTTATTAATAATTTGTGATAATAATTCGTTTATATCTTTACTTTCACTTATTTTCTTTGATATATCATAAAAAATCTCATAGTATTTATTAATGTCTTCTTTTTTATCATTCTCTTTTAAAAATTTTATAAATTCATAAACACTATGTTGTAAGTTATAATAATCTTCTAATTCATTATATAAGTTAATTGTTTTTTTATAATATTCTATTGCTAATTCATTTTGGTTTACTTTCGCATAATATTGTGCATAAACAAAATATGTGTTACTTATTCCATAAGAATCACCAACACTAATAAAAAACTCTTCAGATTTTTTTATCTGTTTAATAGCTACTTCAAATTCACCAAGCTTTACATTAGCAATTGCTAAATTTAAAATTACTGAATCTGCTGATTTATTGCCCTTTTCTTTATCATACATTAAGCGTATTTCATAACATTCTTCTGCATACTTTTTCATTAAATCTAAATCACTAATTTCTTCTGCATATATAGTTTTACTCATAGCTATTTTATCGCCTTTTGAAGCTTGTAACTGAGGAGTTAATTCTATTTCACATAGCTTATTATAATAAAGTTCTGCTTTATCAAATATTCCCAATTTCGAATATATACATAAAAGCATTGAATATACAAGTGCTTCTGTATCTTTAAGTTCATCAGTTGTTAAAATTTCATTGCCACTTGAAGTAATTATTTGAAGCAATTCACTTGTTTTTTGCAAACTTTCTGAATATTCACCTGTTTTAAACAGGGCCCATGCTAAATTTTCTTTCTCATCAATTGAATAATATTCTCCGCCTTTAACTTTATTATAGTTTTCCACTGCTTCCTTCCCATATTTAATGATTTTTTCATCATCATTTTTCATTATATAAAATTGTACTAACGCTGAGGAATATACACCTTTTTTAAATGATTCTTCCTCTCTTTCAAGTAATTTTTTATATTTCTCTTCACTTTCCTCCATATTCTCATAAACAAACTTACATTCATTTATTCTTATTTTTAAGTTATTTTTAATTACTTCGCTATTTACTTCACCCTTAAAGTTCCTAGCTACTAATACTTTAAATATTACTATTATAAGTATTGATATTACTATTATTGATTTTTTTCTCCCCCTTAAATTACTCATTAGATACCATACCCCTTAAAATTTATAATTTATTTTAGTTATTTATTATCTAAAGTAAGACTAAGCTCATATATCTCTTATAAAAATAAAAAATTACCCCTTATTAAAAATAAAGGGTAATTCTAAAAACATATTTACATAGGTTTATATCTATTATAAAGTCCTTGCAAAAAGTCCTTTAGCAACTGGCTGGCATAGTTTTAAATCCCTTAGCCCCTTTAGCTTTGCGCCTCTAGATTTCTCTAAATTTGCCCATTGTTTTATATATTTAGTATATATATTATATCATATATTTAATATATATACTAAATATTAATATGAAAATGCCTATAACAGATTTTTTAAAATCCATTATAGGCATAGTAAATTTTTTTCCCTATTTTACTGCTGTTTCTATTGCTTTATTAACAGCTTCTATTACTCCCTTTGATGAATTTGTAGCTCCTGATACAGCTTCTACACCTTCAACTGATTGTTTTTTTATTATTTCTGGAATTACGTTATCCTTAACTCCATCAACTAATGTTTTAGTTTCATTATGTTCAACTAATTTTATATCTGCTATTTTACCCTTTTGAACTGTTACTTCAACTTTTATTTTCCCTGAAGCACCTTGTCCCTCTCCAGTATAAGTACCATCATTATATTTTCCACCACCACATCCAACTAACATAGATGCTGATATTGCTATAGTTGCTAATATTGTAGTTATCTTCTTCATATTAAATCACTCCTAGTTATATTATCTCTATTCTAATATTTAAATGTTACTATTTTACAAATTCTGTTGCATTCTTTCCTGCTGTTCTACCAAATGTAACTATATCTGCTAAAGCATTTCCACCTAATCTGTTACCACCGTGTACGCCTCCAGTAACTTCTCCTGCTGCAAATAATCCTGGAATTACATTGTTTTCTGTGTTTAATACTTCTGCATTAGTATTTATCTTTAATCCACCCATTGTGTGATGAACTGCTGGTGTTACAAGTATTGCATAAACCTTACCTTCGTTTAATTGTCTTGGAAGGTCATCTCTTTTAAATTCTGAATCATTTTTAGCTACTACTGCATCATTATATTTTTTTACTGTTTCAGCCATTGTAGCTTTATCTAATGATAATTTTTCTGCTAATTCTTCTACTGTATTCCCCTCTGTAACTAATCCCATATTAAAATATTCTTCTGTAGCCTTTAAGCTTTTTCTTAAACCATCATCAAAGAATAAATATGCTACGCCATCTTTTTGTTCTAATATAGCCTTTGAAACAACGTCTCTTGTTAATAATTCACTTGTGAATCTTTTACTATCTTTATTTATAAGTATTGCACCATTACCTCTTACAGCTTCTGTTACCATTACTGCCTTTTCTGGTACAACAGTTGGATGAGTTTGTATTTCTACCATGTCAACTAGTGAAGCACCTGCTTTTTCTCCTAAAATAATACCATCACCAGTGGCACCATTATGGTTAGTTGTTGCAAATCCTTTTAGTTCTGGATTGTTTTTAACAACCATTTCTTGATTAGCTGAGAACCCACCAGCTGTTAAAACTACAGCTTTAGTTTTTATAGTGTATTCTTTACCATCTTTATTAGTTACTTTGATTCCTGAAACATTTCCTTCTTTATCTAAAACTATTTCCTTAGCATCATTCCATAATCTTAAATCTACATTTTCTTTTTCTGCTGCTATCTTTAAAGTATCAACTAGATGTGCTCCTACTGCAGCCCCACCTGTAGGTCTATGAGTTCTGTAATTTGTAGCTCCTGCCATTTTACCAACATCTGATAAATCTGCGCCTAAATCTGTTAACCACTTAACAGAATCCTTAGCTTCATTAGCTAATTTTTTAACTAATTCAGGGTTATTTTTTTCATATCCACCCTTCATAGTATCTTCTATCATAACTTCTACTGAATCTTCTATATTCTTAGCCTTTTGTTGTGGAGTTTCTGCTGCATTTAATCCACCAGTAGCTCTATTAGTGTTTCCGCCAACCATCGGCATTTTTTCTAAAAGAACAACATTTTCTAATCCATCTTGTTTTGCTTGAACCGCTGCTGATAAACCAGCACCACCTGCTCCTATAATTACAATATCTGCAGTTTCTGTCTTGCTACCACAACCAATTAATGCTGTTGGTACAAGTATTGCAACTGTCATTACTAACGCTAAAATTTTCTTTTTCATAAATGTATCCTCCTAATTAATATTATTAATTTGTTTTAGGCACTCTAAAACAATAATATACTAGTAAATCAGTATATTATTTTTTCAAAAGTGACTTAGACCATATAGACCAAATTTTTATACTGTTGCTTATGCCCATAGTATATTCGTTAATTTTTAAACAATCAATATTATGGTCTTATTGTTTATTTTGGTCTTTTTGGTCTAAGGAGGGCTTCAAAAAATAACTAATAAAATTCAAGGCCACTGAAAAACAAGAATTTTTCAGTGGCCTCTAAATTTCTGATCTATTTTTATTTTATTATATAAAAATTAGTGGGTCTTCCTATTCTTCCGTATTCTTGAACAATATCTACTTTTCCCTCTTCTCCCATTTTTTCTAAATACCGTCTTGCTGTTACCCTTGCAAGTCCACTCCCATTTGCAATTTCCTCTGCTGTTAACTTTGCTTCTTTATTACCTTTCATAAACTGTACTATTTTATTATATGTTTTTATATTCAAGCCCTTATTTATCTCTACTTCATCCTGTTTTTGCAACTTATTACCAGGGACTGTTTTAAAAATATACTCATCTATAATTTCTTGATCTAGACTATCTAGTTTTTTAAATCTATTAAATCTTTCTCTATATTTTGATAAAGCTTCTTTAAATCTTTCATATTTAAATGGTTTTATAAGATAATCTACCGCTCCATATTTAAAGGCCTCATCAACGGATGTTCTTCCCTTATCTGCTGTTACTAAAATTGTATCTACTTGTATTTCATTTAGTCTAATCCATTTCAACAAATCCAAACCTTTTCCATCTGGCAAAAAAACATCTAATAATATTAAGTTTGCTTCTATATTATTAATAATACTTTTGGCTCCTTCAATATTACTAGCTTCTCCTACAACTTGAAATCCATCTACCTTACTTAAAAACTTAATATTTATTTCTCTTACCATAGGATCATCTTCTACTATAATAACTTTAATCATACATTCAGCTCCCCTAACTATCTTTAAACTATAATTTCCCATACTGTTATTTCATCTGAAGTTAATCTAAGCTCTCCGCCTAAATTATTTACGATAGTTTTTATATTATATAATCCAAACCCTCTACCTTCACCCTTCGTACTATAACCTCTTTCAAATATTTTTTTCTTAGTATCTTCATCTATTTTTCTACCATTATTTTTAACCACTATTTTAATTTTCTCTTCCTCAAATATACCACAATATATCCAGCCATCATTTTGTACTCTTAGTTCTTCAATTGAATTTTCTATAATATTTCCTATAACCGTTAGCAATTCTTGAACTTTCACATTATTATTTATGTTATTTAAATAGGATTTCTCATCTATCTCAAATTTTATTTTCATTTCATCTGCTCTATTATATTTTGAAAATAATAATCCTTGAATTGATGGTTCCTTTATTTTGCTTAAATTATCTGTAATCAGTCCTCTTTTTTCTGTTGTTGCAAATATGTATTCTATTGCTTTATCATTTTCTTCTAATTGAATTAACCCTGCAATAGTATGTAGTTTATTCATAAATTCATGATTTTGAGCCCTTAAGTTCCATGTTAGTTCTTTTACCCCTGTCAATTCCTCTGCCATGTTACGTACCTTAGTAAAATCCTGAAGACTGGCAATAGCTCCTACTACAGTCCCATATTCTCCTACTATACTATAAAAATTAGCCATAATAATAATGTCTTCACTAAGTCTTATTTCTTTATTAAATATTCTACTTCTTCTATAAATTGCTTTATTTAATAAACTAATTATTTTTTCATCTATATCCCTTTCATCTTTTATTCTTAGCATATTAAGAGCCTTTTTATTAATAACAGTTACTTGTCCTAAATTATTTACTGCTATTAAGCCCTCTTCCATATTATTTATAATAGATTCTTTCTCTCTTAACTGAATTGCTATATCTTCCGGTTCCAACCCATAAATATCATTTTTAATATTCTTCGCTAGCTTTTTTGCTAAAAATATTATAATAAGTAACGATATTAAAAATACAGGTATTAATTCAAAGAAATACTCTCTTACTTCTTCTCTTAAATCTCTTTTTAATATGCCCACAGCTACGGCTCCAACCTGTACCCCATCCTTATATACTGGTGCAAACGCTCTTATAGAATTTCCTAAATGTCCATGACTCTCTGTAACATAAACTTCTCCTGTTGATATTACTCTTTTTTCATCCCCACCTAAAAATTTTCTTCCAATATTATCTGGTATAGGATGAGAATATCTAACGCTATTCATATCTATTACACTTATAAATAATAAATCTATCTTTAGTCTCATTCTCTCTACAAAGTTTTGCACTTTTAAATATGTAGGATCTGTTCCCTTTGAAAGTTCTTCCTGTATTATTGGATTTGCAGCTATAACAAAAGCAGTATCAGTAAGCCTTTTACTTAATGCAGTTGTCAAATTAGAATTTATAACAGCTAGTGAAAAAACACTTATAACTAACACAACTGCTATAAATATTCCTACTACTAATTTTGTAATTTTCTTTTCTAAGCTCATTTAATCATTCCTTATTATATTTTATTCATTTTTAATTATAGCAAATTATCTATGAAATAAAATTAAAAATATTTATATATTTATTTTTCTGCATAAAAATAGAGGTTCAAGATTTTAATAAGGTGAAAAAATCACTTTATTATCTTTTACCTCTATTTTCATTATTTTTTTAAGGATATTTTAAATAGTTTTGCACATATGTATGCTGTACAAGGCACAGTTAAAACTATTCCAATACTCCCACTAATCCCTTGTATTACTTCAGTACATAATACATCTAAATTTAAAAGTTGAAGTGAATTCATATTTGCAGAAGATAAAAGTATAATAAGACTTAAACTTCCACCTGCAAAGGCTAGTATTAATGTATTTGACATGGTTCCTAGCATATCTTTTCCTATATTCATGCCCGATTTAAATAAATCCTTAGCAGTAAGCTTTGAATTTATTTCATATATTTCACTAAGGGATGAGGCTATAGATATGGCAACATCCATAATAGCTCCAAGTGACGCAATTAAAATACCAGCAAACATAAGTCCATTAACTTTTAACGCTGAATTTTCTGCTACATAAAGTATATTTTCAGTATTTTCCATATTAATACCTGATAAATTAGATAAGTTACCAGCTATATATGCAATTATCCCAGCTGTTATTATACCAATCATGGTTCCAGCAATTGCTCCATATGTCTTTTTGCTATTACCATTCAAAAGATACAATGTAACAATCGTTATCACTAATGAAACTAAAATAGCTGCTAATATTGGACTAACCCCTCTAAACATTAATGGTACCATAAGATAAATTATATTTATGAAGGTAAATATTAATGCTACTAACGACTTTAATCCCTTCATTTTTCCAATTACTACTATTAGAATTGCAAATATAACTATTAACGTTATCATTACTGTATCTTTTTTATGGGTATACAATGAAATATCTTTAATTTGTCCATCTTCCTTAGCTACAGTAACCACAACTTCAGATCCGCTCTTTACTTTCATATTATATAATCTACTAACAGAGTTTCTCACATTATATATTTGTCCCTTATATTCTCCACTTTGAATTTCCAAGGAAATATCTTGTGTACCAACCTCTATATAATCTAGCTTTGTATCATTTTGCATTTTTTCAGATTGAATGCTTTTCACAATAGCTTTTTCATAAGAAACATTTTTTTTCATCTTATCATTTAAGAATCCACCATCATATATAGAACTTGATATAGCTACAATTATTACTGAGACTATTGTTACAACTATTATTGGTAAATAGTTCTTTAAGTTTTTCATGGTTTCCTCCTTTTAATTTTTGAAAAATAGAGCAGAAATTTCTGCTCTATTTACTTTAGTTATTTTCTTTCAGAGCCCTTATACTTGAATTTTTTTTCTTCTAATAGCAAATGCTCCTATTCCAATAAGTGCAAGTGCTAATAAAATAATATTAGTTGTATTTACTCCTCCTGTCATAGGTAATAAACTGTTACCATCTTGTTTTTCAGCTATTACATATTGTGAGAAGTGATTTGTTTTAAATATAACTTTATTACCAACTACTCTTGTTTCCATAATTTCAAATTTCTTAGTTTCTTCGTTGTAATAGAATACTGTAAGATTATCTTTATTTAATCCTTTTAATTCATCATCACTTAATGCAATTGTAATTTCTGCAAATCCATCTTTAAAGTTATGAATAGCAGTTTCTTTGTCTCCATCTTTTATAACAAGATCAAAGCTATATACTTTTTTAACGCCTTTTAAGTTTTTAACTATATCAGGATTATCTATAACCTTATTTTTCAATATTACTTTTGATCCTGGAACTAATAAATCCTTATCAATAGTTGCAAATGGAAGATTTATTTCTATATTTCCAATGTTAACTAGTATAGATCCTTTTCCTTCTTTTATAGCTTGTATATCTTCAATCACAACTACTACTTCTTCAGTATTTGAGTCTACTTTACAATCTATAACATTTTCCGCATCTTTTTTATCTATTTTACTTATTACTAATATCTTAGTTCCATTGCTTACAGTTTCTTTATATCCTTGTTTAGTTGTGTCAACTGGTTTAGTTGGCTCAACTGGTCTAGTTGGATTAACTGGTTTAGTTGGCTCAACTGGCTTAGTTGGATCAACTGGTTTAGTTGGATCAACTGGCTTAGTTGGATCAACTGGTTTAGTTGGATCAACTGGTTTAGTTGGATCAACTGGTTTAGTTGGATCAACCGGCTTAGTTGGATCAACTGGTTTAGTATCCTTTTCCTTAACTATTTCGCCAGAATTCCTAACTCTTATTCTATTTCCTTCAGGATCTACTGCTGCAAATCCAATGGCTGAAACTTGGTCACCAACCTTAATATTTTGATCCCATTTACCCTTTTTACTTTCATCTTTTCCATCCCAAATATAGCCATTAAGATGTACTCTTGCAAGTCCTGTACCATCATTAATATATAGACTATCACCTACAATTTTTTCTACCTTACCAACAGTTTTAACTAATAACCCTTCATTACTCTTTAGCATAGTATCCTTTGTAGTCATTACCTTAGGATCTATTGGTTTAATATCATTATCTATTATTTCTAAATCATCAGTTTCATTACCTATAGCTATTTGTAAATCGTTTTCATAAGATCCCGTAATTCCAGTAATTCTAACTTTTTGTCCAACTTGTAACGGTGTTTTAGAAACTCCAAACACTGTTATCCCTGCTGTTTCGTCTTGAATATATATTACTTCAAAGAAAGAATTTTTTGGTGCAACAGCCTCTGATTGAGATGTTACAGTTCCTTCTATAGTGTACTTTTGGCCTTTTTCTTTATCTGCAATATCTCTAAATTGTTTTATAGATATCTTTTCAGCCTTTTTTTGTGGAGCTAACCATTTTAATGAGTTTTCAGCTATTTTAACATTTGCATTAACATCATCACCAGTTACTTCATAGTCTGAGAAGAATGATGATCCCGCAACCATAATTCTAGAACCATTTGCAAGTTCTTCTGCTCCTAGAACATTCACTTTTCCTGGCTCAGTGATTTCAGCATCTCCAGCCTTATCTGCATCTGAATTTTTAGTAGTATCATGTCCAGATACTAAAAATTCAACCTTTGATTTATCTGCATCTTTCTTTGTTATAACAGAACACCCACTATAAAAACTATACTTTTGTGCTTCTGGTATGTCCTTTGTTATTCCATATTTACTTGGATTAAACTTAGTAAATGCTAATCTAAATGTTTGATTACTAAAAGTAACCTCATCTATAACTTGATCATCATTCATTCTTAAATTTGCACCTACGGCTTCTAATATAGGATTTAATTGTTTATCATTACTATATTCTCCTATTCCATCACCATAATCTGCTTTTCCAGATATAAGTAGATTTCCGCCCTTATCAACAAAATTCTTTATAGCTTTTATTTCAGCTTCAGAATATTTTTGTGGTGAAAGAGTTATTTTACCTGTTGTTTTATCTTTAAATTCAGTGCCTTGTGGATCGGTTATAACAAAAAGCTTAATATTTTCTAATGTTTTTTCTGTTATTACATCCTTATTTAAAAGATATTGTCCACCATTTTTTTCTATCATGGATTTAAATCCTGTCATCATATTTTTATATTTTCCATCTACATAGTCATTTTGTTTTGAACCATCAACCATTACTTTAATAAGATCAGCACTATTTACTACTGAATGTTTAGTGCTAAGTAAAAAGTTTTTAGTTTCTCCATTTACTAATAAAGATGTTTTTGCTGTGATAGTATAATCACCAGTTTTGTTTGGAGTCCATTTGTAGTTAACTAATTCAGTTTTTCCTGCGCCTAAATTTGCAATAACTACGTCTCCTAGTTTTTCTTCCTTATCATTTTGTGATAGGAAATACTCTACTTTAACATCATTATAATCTTTAGTATCATTATTAAATAATGATGCTTTTAATTGAACCTCTTCATTTAATATTGATCTTTCTGAATCAGCCTCTAATGTTGTAAGCCCAACTGCTGTATTCTCTCCAGTCCATACTGGTGCTGTTACAGCTATATCTTTATCCTTTTCTTCAACCTTTACATAGTAATAAGAATTCTCAGGTTTTAAGTCAAAGTTCCATGTTGCATCTGAAGTATCAAATTCCTTTGAAGTAACAACAACCCCACCATTTGATATAATAGATATTTTAGCTATTTTATCATTAGCCTCAATATCCTTTGCATTTATTTTAAAGTTTAAGTTTGTTGCTCCTTTTAAAACAGTTCCCATAGGACTATCATTTACTGTCATATCAATCTTAAGATTTTCATCTTCTGTAGCATAAACCTTCATATCTCTCATTGATTGATATAAATCATCTCTATTTAATGAAGGTGCTTCTATTACAGTCTTAGCTGAATTAGCATTTCCCCATCTACCCTTATGGTTATCTTGATTATTTGTAGGTGCTACATGCCAGCCTTTATCTAAAGCTCTTGTGTAATATTCAAAACTTGGAAAATATCCACTACCTCTAATAGGGCCCTCTCCATTACCAACTTCTATTAACGTTACTACCTTATCTGCTGCTTTTGAATAAAATGCAAAATCTCCAAAATCCCCAAATGTTTTTCCAGGATGATTTAATTGGCTTATAGATTCTGGAACCTTCCCTATAGTATCGTAATATGTTTTTAAGTCCATCTTACTATTAGTTCTTGTTTCAAAACCTTTTGTATTGAAGGTATTCATATGCCCCCATCCACCAGTAGATTTTGACCAAGTCATTTCATAGCCATAAATACCTATGAATTTTCCATCTTCAGTATGTGCCTTTGCAGCTTCTTGACCTTGAGTCCACTTAGCACTTGCTGATCCATCGTTTATATTTGCCTTTACATCATTATCAAACCAATTTGAATGATCAGTTACCGCTAAAAAATCTACCTTAGCATTATTTTTTGCATACTCATAGGCTTCATCTATTGTTCCTGTTCCATCTGAAAGGTTTGTATGTGAATGTAATTGTCCAAAATAAAGATTTTTCCCTTCTATTCCTAAACTAAAATTCCAACTATCATCTGTTTTATTTCCAAGTTTATCTGCAAGCCTAATACTTACCTTATGGCTAGCATCACTTAAGTCTTCTTTAGGTAAAAACTTAAATCCACTTTCATTTACAGTACAATCCTTAGTGATATCCTTTTCATTTAAGAATATACTTAATGATTTCAAATCAATTCCTGATTCATCAATAAATTTTCCACTAATTTCAGGTCTCTTAATATTTTTCAAACTTCCAGTTGGTGCTTTTTCAATAACCTCTGGACCTGTTTTATCTTGAGCCTTATTAACTACAATCTTAACTTCATCCTTAACTGTAGGCTTATCTATTGACTCAACTGTAACTGTAGCTTCTCCTGGTTTTATTCCCTTTATTTTTCCATTATCAACAGTTAATACAGTTGGGTCTGAAGATGTCCATTTTAATGAAGTTTGAGTAGTATTGGCAGGCTCTAACGTACGACCAATTAAAGACTCTTGACCAGCTTCTATTGCTGCAATAGTCTTATCTAATTTTACTGCTTGTACTTCTACAACCTCAAATGTTTTTGCTGTTACAACTTTAAAGTCATCAAGTGCGATGTTTCCACCAACTTTTTGGTAAGAAAATTTCATTTTAGAATATTTTTTAGGGAAAGCTATTTCTATTTTTTGTGGAGTATTATTAGAAATAATTATTTCCTTTAAATCTTCTCCTTGTTCTACTGTCATTCCCTCTGTCATTCCCTGAATTTTCAACACTGAACTCATAGGTATCGTATTGTTTGTAGGATTTCCCATTACCCAAAATGAAGCTTTTCTATCAACTTCATTTTTTATAGTTGGAGTAATGATTGCATTAGCTTTTGTCCCTTTTATAGCTAATGAAGGTGCTTTTACACTTCCTCCTGTAACAGAATTATAAGGCTTATCACTAGGCTTATCTCCTGTTAAACCTAAATTCAAAGTCCATCCAGCTGGCACATTAGGTAATTCATCAAAACCTTGAAATAACAATACCTCATCTTCAACCTCTGCTGCAAAAACTGGAACAGTTGTTGAGAAAACATTTACAAAAGTCATTGACAAAACTAAAAGCCAACTTATTTGTTTGGTCTTTTTATTTTTCACTAGTACTTCCCCCTTAGATTATATAAATATATTTAATATTTTTATAATACGTAACCTTCCCTCCTTTTTATATTATAATTATCCTTATACACATATTAAAATAATTTTAATTAAACTAATTATAATATCTGTATTTATTTCTAAGTATATATACTTTTTACTTGTTTGTAAATATATGTTTAGTTATTATTTTATAATTTCATCATATTTTTCCTTATATATAATGTTCTAATATTAGTTTATTATTAATATAGCAAGACGTCCTTATAAAATAAAATTAAGTTGTTAATACCTTTCAAGAATAGTTATTTTTTTTCATAATTTGCTTATTTTTATAACAACTATTATAATATTTATATAAAGACTTTTGTTTAATACTTATTATAGAATAATTTAAATTATATAACTATTAATTTTATAATAGTTATTAACAATAGTTTAATTTACTTTTAGGAGGAAAACTTTATGTTAAGTGAAAATTTATTAAAAGTTTTAAATGATCAAGTTAACTTTGAATTCTACTCATCATATACTTATTTAGCAATGGCTGCTTATACAGAATCAATTGACTTAAGTGGTTTTGCTAACTTCTTTAGAGTTCAAGCTCAAGAAGAACTTTCCCACGCCCTAAAATTTTATGAATATATATTCCAAAAAAATGGTGAGGTTAAACTTGAAACTATTCCTCAACCACAAATAAAATATGAAAACCTATTAGATGTTTTTCAAACCGGTTATGAGCATGAACAAATAGTAACTAAAAAGATTTATAACCTAGCTGATATAGCTAATGATGAAAGAGAACATTCTACTATTAGCCTATTAAAATGGTTCATAGATGAGCAAGTTGAAGAAGAAAATACTTTTAATTCATTAATCAAGAAACTTAGGAGAGTTGAAGGAAACCCCGCTGCTCTTTATATGTTAGATGATGAATTAGCAACAAGAGTTTTCACTCCTCAAGCAAAAGTTTAGTATATTAGCTTATTATTTTTTAAAATATCTCTACATTTATTTATTAATATTTATAGAAAATTTTTGACGGGGTAATTTACCCCGTTTTTTTCATTATGCTTAAATCCATAATTTTATATTCATCCAATATTGAATTGTTATCTTTCAATATGGTCTTTACGAATAAAATATGACGAATAAACCTCTGTCCCTTAGTCAACACTAGATATTATTAGGAGTGATATACTATGAGTAATTTCAACTTTAAAGCCATGTCTGTTTGTGGTGAATTTAATATAAGTGTTATATCAAAACACTATAATATAAATAAAAAAATAAAATGGGAAGAACCCTTAATAATAAAAAGCAATGACACCCAAGTGATTTATCTCTATCATTTTGGTTCTGCTGTCTTTGTTAATTATAGTGACGAGGAAATAGAATCATTTTTAAAAACTATCAAAGCTATAGAAGGTAGCTTTAAAAATGTTAATAATGAAATTAAATATAATTGTATTGATGAATATAGATTATTAAACCACGAAGAAGAAAAAATGGAGTTAACCTATGACGATTTATTTTTAAAGAATATAGAAGTCTATCATTTAGATATTACTGCCCTAGTTTTAGCTAAATCTGTAGCGCTTGAAACCATAGAAAAAAGAATAGATGTTATTTTTGATGAAGTTGAAAAAGTAACTGAGTCTTTAAAAAAGGGAAAGCTAAGTATAAAAGAAAGAGAAGCTGCCACTATAATAGGACATATACTTTCTCTTAAAAATAATACAATTTCTTATATTATGCTACTTGATAAACCTGCTGTAGCTTGGAAAAATGAAGAAGCAAAGATGCTTTTTGATGATCTTGCGGATCTTTTTGAGCTTAATGATAGATATGAAAATCTTAATGATAAATTTAGTGCACTTTTAAACACTACTGAAGTTTTTGCAAACTTAAGTCATTCAAAAAAAGCTACTGAATTAGAAATTATAGTTATACTCTTAATATTCATAGAAGTAGTTTTTGCTTTTAAAGAACCTGTACTAAAGCTTCTGTACTGGTTTATAGGTTGATAAATAACTACCTGTATTTATCAAAAACCTAGAAATTTAATTATTTCTAGGTTTTTAGATTTCTATTTGATTTCTGATTTTGATAAATGTTCTTTTAGTATTTTAGCTGACTCAACTAGCTTTTCTTCTTCATCCTTAGCTAATTTAACATCAAGTATTCTTCTTGCACCGCTTCTGTTTACTATAGTAGGAATTGCAAGATATAAATCTTCAATACCATATTGTCCATTAAATAATGATGAAACTGT
Source organism: Clostridium gasigenes (assembly GCF_017348895.1). NCBI lineage: Bacteria > Bacillati > Bacillota > Clostridia > Eubacteriales > Clostridiaceae > Clostridium > Clostridium gasigenes. Next base: position 2,813,539 of record NZ_CP071376.1, on the reverse strand, counting down.
TAGAATTGAATTTTCATCTCTTAGTATTGCTTCTGTAATTCTTGTAACAGCTAATGCTATTGCATAATTTGTATATCCCTTCCTATTAATTATGTCATAAGCAGCATCTTTAACTTGCTCTGGTATTTGCTTTTTAAAGCTACCATCACATTTTGTGCAAGTAGTTTGACAATAACTATCAGCATCCATACCTGCAATATTAGTTAAACTCCATGCTGTAATTTCGGAATCTCCATGTTCACCAATAATATAAGTGTGTACATTTCTAGCATCAATATCAAAATGCTCTGATAGCATATATTTTAATCTTGAAGTGTCTAATACTGTACCTGAGCCAATAACTCTTTCCTTAGGGAAACCCGATAATTTATAAGTTATGTAAGTTAAAATATCTACAGGGTTAGAAACTACAAGCAATATAGAATTCGGGCTATATTTAACAACTTCAGGTACTATTGATTTAAATACCTTTAGATTTTTATTTATAATATCTAACCTTGTTTCACCTGGTTTTTGACCTATACCTGCAGTGATTATTACAATATCCGAATCTTTAGTATCTGCGTAATCCCCAGCTTTAATATCAACTGATTTCACAAAGGCTGCTCCATGAGCTAAATCCATAGCTTCCCCTTCAGCCTTATCTTTATTTATATCAACAATAACAATTTCCGAAGCAATTCCATCTTGCATTAAAGCAAAAGCTGTAGCAGATCCTACAAACCCTGCACCAATTATAGAAATTTTATTTGTTTTAGTTTTTATCATTACCTTCATCTCCCTTTTAGTTTTAATTTAATATTTGCTAAACGCATCTTATTTCTTATTTAATTCTTATCCTTTTACTATGATTCAATTATATATTAGTTAATAATAATTATCAATAGATAAGGTTATTTTTTTAACAATTTTTTTTCTTTTTAACAAATCTTACATCCATTTAAACAAAAACCTCAAAAATATCCTTACCTTTAACTTGTAATCTTTCTTCTTTAAATTCTTTTCCCTTATTGAAATTAAATACAATTAAATATCCCTTATCTAAATCATTAATATCTAATGATTATTGTTCTTTCATAAATTGTTGGAACCTTTTAAGTATCTTTTCGATATCTAAGCCTCCATTTGGTTGTAGAAACTGATCTTTAAAATTATATCCGTCCATTTTGCTATAGGTATTTTCTAATTTTGATACCATATAATTATATATTAATTCTTTAAATATCTTATTTGATACATCTACCTTTCCCTAATATATCTTCTATATACTTATATAATTCTTCATAATTTTCTAGTTTTTTTATTAATGAATCAAACAAAGTATTTTTTTCTTCTAATATAATCTTACTGATTTTTGAATATTCTTCTAACATTGTTGAAATTTCTTTTCCGAAAAGCTCATATCAACATTAAAATCAATAACTATATTCCACGGTGAATTATATTTAGATTCTTCTAATTGTCTTAGCTTTAATTTTAATGTTTTCACATCATATACTCCTACTAATATAACTGATTTAAAAGTATAATCACGACCTACTTCTCTATCTAAATATTTATTTCTAAGCATTCCTATAAAGCTTAAAAACATCTGATGCTTCCTCAAAATCATTATCTATAAGTTCTTTTGTATTTATTTTACTATGCCTTATATAAAATATTATAAAATAAGCCAATGATATTTTTATATCATTGGCTTATTTCTAAATATATTTGGAGATGCCTTAATCTTCTTCTTTATCTCCAAACTGGCTATTATATAGATTCTCGTAGAAACCACCTTTTTTCATTAGTTCTTCGTGGTTTCCTTGTTCTATAATATTTCCTTCATCCATTACTAGAATTAAATCTGCATTACGTATTGTTGAAAGTCTATGTGCTATAACGAAGCTTGTTCTGCCTTTCATTATATTTTTCATAGCTTTTTGAAGTAGTAGTTCAAGTCTTGTATCTACTGAACTTGTTGCTTCATCTAGTATTAGTATTGCAGGATCGGATATTATAGCTCTTGCTATTGTTAGCAGTTGTTTTTCTCCTTGTGATATATTTGAAGCTTCTTCGTTTAGGAACATATTGTATCCATCTGGAAGTGTTTTGATAAAGTGATGAACATTAGCAACTTTTGCAGCTGCTACTATTTCTTCTTTAGCTGCTCCAAATCTACCGTATTCTATATTATCTTGAATGGTTCCATTATATAACCAAGTATCTTGAAGAACCATTCCAAAGATTGATCGTAAACCCTCACGAGTCATATCTCTAGTGTCTACTCCATCTATTTTTATAGCTCCGCCTTGAATATCATAGAATCTCATTAATAGATTTATTAGTGTGGTTTTACCCGCTCCAGTTGGCCCAACTATTGCAACCATCTGCCCACTTTTAACTTCTGCACTTAAATCATGTATTAAAGTTTTATCTTCTCCATATCCAAACTTAACATGTTCAAAAGCAACATTTCCTTTTGGATTTTCTAGTTTAATTGAATTTTCTTTATCTGGTGTTTCTTCTTCTTCCTCTAATATTTCAAATACACGGTGAACTGCTGCAAATGCTGATTGTATTGCCGATGATAATTGCGTTACTTGACTTAGAGGTTGATTTATTTGCCATATATAACGTATAAACGCTTGAAGATTACCAACTGTAATTGTTCCAGCAATAACATTAATTGCTCCAACAACTCCAATTGCTGCAATTCCCAAATAACTTACAAGAGATACTAGTGGTGACATTATGCTTGATATAAATTGAGCTTTAAACCCATTTTCAAGAAGTTCTTCATTTACTTCTTTAAAGTCCCTTATAGAATCCTCTTGTTTACCATATAATTTTATTTCGTTAAATCCAGTGTACATTTCTTGAACTTTACCATTTAATTTCCCTAAAGCTTTTTGTTGTTTTTCAAATAAGTTTTGTGATTTACCAACTATAAATCTAGATACAAAATAACTTATTGGTATTATAAGCATTGCTAAAAATGCCATTTTTACATTAATTATAAACATCATTGTAAGTGCTAGTGTTACAGATAACACCGAGTTTACTACTTGAACAAAACTTTGTTGAAGCGCATTAGAAATTGTATCTACATCATTTGTAATACGACTTAATACATCTCCATAACTATTTTTATCAAAATAACTTATTGGAAGTCTTCTGATTTTATCTGAAGTAGCATTTCTTAAATCTCTCATGGTGTTTTGAATAGCATTAGTTAATAAAAAACTTGCTATATATGTTGATGTTGCACTAAATATATATACACCTGATAATAAGATTAATACTTTTATAATGTAACTAAAGTTTACAGATGCACCTTCAATCCCTTTTCCAATATTAAGTACATCTTTTGTAAGTTGAGTTATAATAAGTCCTTCTGTTCTTGGTGCGATAGCCGTAAAAACAGCTGCTGTTATTACAAATAAAATAGCAACCATAAATGGTACTTTATAAGGTTTTACAAAAGGAGCAAGATCTCTTATTGTCTTTTTTATTTCTTTCATTGTGCAAGTTCCTCCTCTGTAAGTTGAGATGATGCAATTTCATGATATATTTCACAAGTTTTTAATAATTCCTTATGAATACCTATTCCCACTACTTCGCCTTCATTTAAAACTATAATTTTATCAGCATCCATAATAGACCCTATTCTTTGAGCAACTATTAAAACTACTGAATTTGATGTTTCTTCTTTTAACTTAGCGCGAAGTGTTGCATCTGTTTTAAAATCTAAGGCCGAAAAACTATCATCAAAGATATATATTTCTGGTCTTCTAACTAATGCTCTTGCAATAGAAAGTCTTTGCTTTTGACCTCCCGATACATTAGCTCCACCTTCACTTATTAATTCATCAAATCTTTTAGGTTTATGTGTAATAAAGTCATAAGCTTGCGCTACCTTTGCGGAATGCTCCATTTCTTCTTTACTTGCGCTTCTTTTCCCAAACTTAATATTGTTACCTATACTACCTGCAAATAACAATGTTTTTTGAGGTATAAATCCAATCTTTTTACGTAATGATTTCAAGTCATAATCCCTAACATCTACTTTATCTATTTTGATACTACCTTCTGTAACATCATAAAACCTTGGAATCAAATTAATAAGGGTACTTTTCCCACTACCAGTACTTCCTATAAATGCAATTGTTTCTCCTTTTTTCGCTTTAAAGGATATATTTTTAAGTACAGGTACTTCCCCATCTGGATAAGTAAATGTAACATTTTCAAATTCTACTTCACCTTTTATCTTTGTATCTTTAACACCATTTTTAGGATTCTTAATAAGAGGATTAGCATCTAACAATTCTTGAATTCTATTAGCTGAAACCTGTGCTTTTGGATACATAATAAATACCATTGAAAACAACATAATAGAAAACATTGCATGAAATAAATATTCTATAAATGCAACTAATTGTCCAACTTGTAAACTTCCTGTATTTATCATTTTACTTGAGACCCAAAATATAGCTATAATCGCTAAATTTAACAAGAAAAAGAAACTTGGTTGAGAAACTGCCATAAGTTTATGTATCTTTTTAGAAACATCTGTATAATTATTATTAGTTTCTGCAAATCTTTCTTTTTCATGATTATCATTTCCAAAGGCCCTAATTACCCTTATACCAGTTAAATTTTCTCTTGATATTCTGTTTAATCTATCTAAACTTGTTTGTTGTGTTTCTGATAATGGATGAGAAATTTTAGCTATAACTACTACCCCAATTAATATAAATGGTATTGTTACCGCTAATACTATAGATAGAGGTAAACTTGTTCTAAGAATCATTACTAAACTAACAGTAAACATAACTGGTGTAAGTAATCCTAATCTTAGAAGTGTGTTTGTAAACTGTAATAATTGGAAAGCATCATTAGTTGTTCTAGTAATCATTGATGATATTCCAAATTTATCATATTCACTATGAGAAAACTCTTGTGTTTTTTCAAATATATCATCTCTAATATCCCGTGTTATACTACTAGAAATCTTTGAAGAACAATATCCAAGTAATATGGTTCCCATAACTCCTACTATCGAAATTACTACTATTATAAGTCCACTTCGTTTTATATAGGATATATCCTGATTAACTATTCCTATATCAATTACCTTAGCCATTATAGTTGGTATTCCAAGTTCAACTAATGCAAATCCAAATACTGATATTACATTTAATAAAACAAGCAATTTATATTTCTTTAAATATTTTAATATTAATTTCATTCTTTTTTACTCCTTCTGTAAAAACTCATTATAACTTCTATATATATTCTTTAAATTATAATTTGTTGCATTTTGCTTATCTATCTTTAATTGTACACAACTTTGGTTATTATTTCTAATGGTTTTTTTATAATTATTAATTATTTATCCTTTTTTTATTATGAAAACCATTTCTTTATCTACAAACTTAATTTTTCATTACACACATATTGTAAAATTATACATTTATACCTTTTTATTATTTTATCTAAACTATAAAAAAAACCGCACACAATTTTAAGTGTACGGTTTTTGAAGATATTTTTTTTAAAACACTTATCTATTTTTAACCTATTAGTACTTTTCCTTCTGGATATTTATATCTAGATTTTTTATGTTTATGTGTTAAAGCCAGCGCTACTGTAAGTGGTCCAACTCTGCCTAAATACATCATAACAATTATTATGCATTTCCCTGCACTACTTAATCTTGTAGTTACGCCCATTGTTAATCCTACAGTTCCAAAAGCAGATGTCGCCTCATATAAAAGTGAAATAAATGATTCACCTGGTTCTGTTATTGTTAACATCATAGTTACTGCCATTACAAGTGTCATACCTATAAATAATAGAGCAAAAGCTTTATATACTAATTCTTTAGAAAATCTTCTTCCAAAAATTTCTGTATCTTCTCTTCCTTTAACAACAGAAATAACTGTAAATATTATTATACCAAATGTTGACGTTTTTAAACCCCCAGCAGTTGATCCTGGAGAGCCTCCAATAAACATAAGTAGAATAGTTAAAAATTTTCCGCCTAATGTCATTCCATCAGTTGATATACTATTAACCCCAGCAGTTCTTGGCGTTATTGAAGCAAGAACTGAGTTTACAACCTTATCTCTAAATCCCATTGGTGCTAGCGTTTCTGGATTAGTATATTCTAATAAAAATATACTAATTGCTCCACCAACAATTAATATTGTAGTCATTAATAAAACTACTTTAGTATGTATAGAGAACTTTTTTTTACCATTATAATTATAAATTTCAATTAAAACAGTAAATCCTAATCCTCCAATAACTATTAAAGCACCAATTGTTAATAGAATTACTGGATTATTATAATAGCCTGTTAAGCTAGTAAAATTACCAAACAAATCAAAACCTGCATTACAAAATGTTGATATTGAATGAAACACACTATAAAACAGCCCTTTTGCAAATCCAAACTCTGGTATTAGCTGACTTGATAAAAGTAATGCTCCAAATAATTGTATTGCAAATGTAAACATTAAAACATATTTAACCATTTTAACAAGTCCTTGAATACTAAAAGTATTCATAGCCTCTTGCATAATTAATCTATTTTTTAAAGTAATTCTTTTACCTAATAAAATAGCAAAAAATGTTGCAAACGACATGAACCCTAATCCACCAACTTCAATAAGAAGCATTATAACAGTTTGACCAAACAAACTCCAATGGGTTCCAGTATCTAGCGTTACAAGTCCCGTAACACAAGATGCTGATGTAGCCGTAAACAATGAATCTAAAAAATTTGTCCATTCTCCACTTGCAGATGATATAGGTAAAGTTAATACTAGCCCTCCTGTGAAAATTAATACAACAAATCCCAATGCTAGTATTTGTACTTCACTAAATTTCTTTTCTTTCATTTTCCATTCCAACTTCATAGAATCACTCCAAAATAATATTTTAAAATAAATTATCATACCTAAATGTAATAGATTTAATTATACTCACTATTTAACATTTATTCACTATTTTTCAACTTATTTAACTTAGATTTAACTTTGTCATTAGTTTTATACTTTATCTTTCCCTGTTTTTGATAATATCTTACCAAAAAAATATTAATTTATTTGCAAAATATTTTTTTATAAATACCTACCTATCATTTCACTAGTTTAACGAAATATTTTCCATCTATTTCTCTAGTATATCCTAAGCTTTCAAAAATTTTTATTGATGAAGTATTGCTAGTATTTATATATGCAGCTATTTTTTTAACTTCTTCTAAATTATCATATATAAATTCTTCTATATATTTTACTAGTTCCTTTCCAAATCCCCTGTTTCTAAAATTCTTTTCCACTGAGTAATTTATAACACTTTCCCCTTTTACTATTTCAAAGTTTATTTGTCCTATATATTCGTTTTTATTTTCTAATATAAACATATAAGAAAATTTATTATTCATTTCACTTTCAAACCACTTAGTAAATTCCTCTAAATTTTTACCTTTACCTTCTCTGGAATTCTTTATTACATCCTCATCATTTCTCCATTTAAATAAAACTTCAAAATCTTTTTTTTCTACTCTTCTCATAGGTTCTCCCTCTCTACTTAACAAAATATATTTACTTTCATGACTAATTTTCAAAATTTCACTTATTATTTTCTTTCGGCTACCTAACTAAAATGTTATCAATTTTATTTTCATATTATTATACCATTTATTTTCTTATAGCAATAGTTTACTAGCTAACTAAATTCCCTCTAATAAATAAGTAGCAAATTATAAATACTCATAATCTCTATAGACTTATCATATTATATATTAATTGAACTTTTAACAATTATTCTTTCTTAAATAGGAGTGTATTATTTAATGATATGTTTAGATAATTTAAGCCCAGAAGATTTACTACTTTTATCAAATGCAGTAGCTATTTCACTTTCTAAGGATAAAGATGCTAATGAAATAAATGTTCTTGGAAATTTTCTTGTAGGAACAGGATCTTTAATGCTTATTATTGCAGCTCAGCAACAGCTTCTATTATCCTTAAAACAAGATAATACTACCACTTAATTTTTTTATCTATCCATTTTATAACATCATCCATAACTACCTGTTTATTGTGTTCATTTAACATTTCATGTCTGCCGTCTTTATATAATTTATATTCTACATCTTTTATATTTAGGCTTTTATAGGTTTCATAAAGATTCACAATTCCTTTTCCTTCATATCCTACTGGATCTTTATCTCCTGCAAATATATATATTGGAAGTTCTTTTGGTATTGCCTTCAAGTTTTTTTCATCATGAATTTTCCAAAGACCCTTTACTAAATCATAGTAAAAAGATGTAGTGCAAATAAATCCACAATATTCATTCTTTATATACTTGTCCACTTCTTCTTCAACTGAACATAACCAATCAAAACCTGTTCTTGTATTTTTAAACTTACTATTAAAATCACCAAAAGAAAGTTTGTCCATTAATGTACTTTTCGCTTTTCTTCCTCTTATTTGCATTTCTATTTTTGCAACAGTTAAACCAACCTTTGTATAATTCTTTGGTTTTCCATTAGTTCCTGAAAGAATAAGTGCATCTATTTCATTTCCATAAAGTTCTGCATATCTTTGGCTTAGAAAAGATCCCATACTGTGTCCAAATAATATTACTCTTTTTCCTGGATTTTCTTTTTTTATTATATCTGTCAATTCTTTAATATCCTTTACCATCCAATTGAACCCATCTACCTCTGCTATGTATCCTAAAAGTTCCTTTGATATTGCTGTTCCCCCATGTCCTCTATGATCATGAGCATAAACTATATATCCTGCATCGCATATCTTCTTTGCAAATTCATCATACCTTAATACTGTTTCTGCCATTCCATGAGCAATTTGCACTACGCCCTTAACCTCTTCGTTATCTGGAACCCACTTATAACAACTAATATTTAACCCTTCTGAATCTATAAAACTAAACTGTTTCATAATTTCTTCATCTCCATTCATCAATATTATTATCAATATTATGCTCTTAAAGCTTTACATTGTCAATTTATGGAGCTGAAAGAATAAAATTTGACTATTAGCTAATTGGTTACTTTTAAACTTTATGATATACTATTGATTAGATTTTATATTTTATTTTATATAAATGATTAACACTAAATATTATTGTAGATAATATTTAGGAAGGCATCTTAGGCATTGTATAATAAACTAAAGATGTTGAGTACTATTAAGGTGGTGAAGACAATTAGTATTAAATCAATTTTAAGTATTATCGTTTCAAAATTTACAATTTTTCTAACAAAAACCTTGCTAAAAGGTGGAACAACTTTTCCTGGCCACGTTGCATTAAAACTAGATAAAAACATATTAGCTAAGGTCTCAAAAGGATATAAAGTAGTTTTAGTTACAGGTACTAACGGTAAAACTACAACTACAAGTATGATTTATAACATAGTAAAAGAGGATGGACACAAGGTTATTACAAATAATACAGGTGCTAACCTTTATTCTGGTATTGTTACAACTTTCATAGATAATTATAGTTTCTTTAATAAAGTTAAAGATACTTATGCAATTATTGAAGTTGACGAAGCTAATGTAAAATATATTACAGATCACATAACTCCAGAAGTTATTACAGTAACTAATCTATTCCGTGATCAACTTGACAGATATGGTGAAGTTTATACTACCTTAACTAAGATTTTAGAAGGTCTACCAAAAGTTCCATCTTCTACTCTTGTGCTTAATGGTGACGAATCTTTACTTGGTGATTTAAAATTACCTAACCCTACTGTTTTTTATGGCTTCAATGCAATATTAAATGAGAATAAAACTATAGAAGTTAATGCAGACGCAAAATTTTGCAAGTTCTGTAAATCTCCATATAGCTACAACTACATTACTTATAATCATTTAGGTGATTTTCATTGTCCAGGCTGTGGTTATAAAAGAGCAGAACTTAAATATTCTGTAGATGAAATTTTAGATCTTACACCAGAAAGTTCTACTGTAAAATTTGGTGATTTAGAAATTTTAATAAGCCAATCAGGAGTTTATAACATATATAATGCATTAAACGCCTATGCAATTACAAAAGAACTTGGAATTAAAGATAGTGTTATTAAATCATCTTTAGAAAATCAAAGTTCAAGCTTTGGTAGACAAGAAATTTTAAATATTGATGGTAAGGATGTAAAGATTATTCTTGTTAAAAATCCTGCTGGATATAATCAAGCTTTAGATACGCTATGTTTAAATAAAGATTCATTTGGAGCAGCATTCCTATTAAACGATAATTATGCTGATGGCCGTGATGTATCATGGATATGGGATGTTGATTTTGAAAAACTTCATACTTTAGATATTAATGAAGTTCTTATCTCTGGAATGAGATGTTATGATATGGCAGTTAGATTAAAAGTTGCAGGTTTAAATCCTGATCTATTTATATTAGAAGAAACCTTTGAAGAGTTAACTGAAAAAATCAAAACTAGTAAAAGTGATAAAATTTATGTTTTAGCAACTTATACTGCTATGATTAACTTTAGAAAACACCTTTATTCAAAGGGTTATATCAAAAAACTTTGGTAAGGAGGTTTTAATATGGAATTAAATATTTGTCACCTATATCCTGATCTTCTTAATGTTTATGGTGATGTTGGTAATATACTAATACTTAAACATAGAGCTTTGGCTAGAGGCATAAAAGTTAATATAATTGATGTTTCGTTAAATGATAACTTTAATAAAGAAGAAACTGATATAGTATTCTTTGGTGGTGGTCAAGACTTTGAGCAATCAATAGTATCTGATGATTTAAAAACAAATAAAAAAAACGAACTCGAAAAATATATTGAAGAAGGTAAAATGTTGCTTGCAATATGTGGCGGTTATCAACTTCTTGGTAAATACTATACATTACCAAGTGGTGAAAAAATTGAAGGTTTAAGTATTTTAGATATTTATACAGAAGCTGGAGATACACGTTTTATAGGTAACACTGTTATCTTTAACAAGGAGTTTAATGAAACCTATGTAGGTTTTGAGAACCATTCTGGTAAAACCTTTATAAATGACTTAAAGCCTTTTGGTAAATGCCTGCATGGTTTTGGAAACAATGGTAGTGATGGATACGAAGGTTGTGTTTATAAAAATACATTTTGCACATATTTTCACGGTTCTCTACTAGCAAAGAATCCAGAACTTGCTGACAGATTCTTGAAAATCGCTTTAGATAAGAAATATGGTGAAGTTACTTTAGCTTCTTTAGATGACACTTTAGAGTTAAAAGCTAAGGAAGTTATGATTAATAGACTTAATGGATCTTCAAAAAATAAGTAGTCCGACTCTGGTCTGTTTCTTTGAGATTCCTAAGCATATCAAAAAACAAATAGAGACTACTCATGTATCTTAGTGACGTTTAAATAAAAAAACTCCTCCCTGTAATTTGTATTAAAAATTACAGGGAGGAGTTTTTTATAATGCATCTTGACTAGTTATTTTTTTGAAGTTCCGTAATTTCTACTTTTTATTAATAACTCTTATATCTTTAAGATAATTAATTTCACATTCTTCTATATTATCTAAATTTTTAAACTCATATCCTTTTTCCTTATAGAAATCTATAGTATTTTGAAGTGATTTAACTGTTGCTACTTTATTTTGCAAATCATGCATTAATACTACTTCAACTTTATATAAACCTCCACACTCTCTAATATGAGATTCTATAAAATCTATATTTGTTTGTGTAGTTTGTGTATCTACTGTCCAATCTATATAATATTTATTACTATTAATTATATTGCTTTTAATTTCAGCTAGTACATTAGGACTATCTATTGTATTATCTGAACCACCTGGAATTCTTATAAATTTTGAATTTGATTTTCCAGTTAAACTCAAAATAGTATTTTCACAGTTTTTCAAATCATCAAAGTAACTATTAGCGCTAGAATAAATTTTATTATATTCATGTGTATCTATATGTGGTATTATACTCATTCCACTTTCATTTATTTTTTTTATTACTCCGCTGTTTGTTCTCTCATTATTTCCTTCAACAAAAAAAGTAGCTTTTATATTATTTTTCTCAAGAACTTTAATTATTTCATTTGTTAATGCAGTAGATTCCCCATCATCAAAAGTTAAATAAACCGTTTTTTTATCTTTTCCTATTTCTGCTCCATAACTTGGTTTAGAAATTATGCAACTTAATATTAAAACCAATGTAAGGATAACTAAAAATCCCTTGTTTTTTTTCATTTTCAAACCTCCCTTTTCAAATAATTATTTTCCTTTACTTATATACTAGTATTCTGCCCCTTAATTTCTTTTAATATAATAGTAAATTCATCCACTTTTATAGCTTAAATAAAATAAGAGATTTTCAAAAAATAACTAGTCAGATTCTTTCAGCTCTGTACCAAGTAAAATAGGATTCTTATGAATATTGTTATTATGTAAAGTAAGTGTTATACTATAACATACCATATGCCCTTTGGGCGTAAAATTTTATATAGAGATGGGGAGATGAACTTGAAAAAAACAAACATACTTAAATCATTAGCACTAGCTCTTTCCATATCTTTATTAGCACCACTAGCTAATAAGGTTACTGCAGAAACGAATAATGTGCCCGCTCCAAATGTAACTGGTCAGTCGGCACTAACTATGGACCTTGGAACAGGCGAAGTTATTTATTCTAAAAATGCAGATGTGAAGAGTTCTCTTGCAAGTACAACAAAATTATTAACAGGATTATTATTTGCAGAAAGCAAAGCAAAGACAGATAAGATTCCATTTACAGCATCTGCTGCAACTCAAGATGGTGGTGTAAACCTTGCAAAATATAAAAAAATTAATATTGGAGAAACATTAACTGCTGATGATGTTATGGAAGCACTTCTTATATACTCAGCAAACGATACTGCTTATATGATTGCAGACTCAGTATCTGGAAATGTAGAAAGCTTCGTATCTTTAATGAATGAAAGAGTGAAAGAACTTGGGCTAAAAGATACTAATTTCATTAATCCAAACGGATTAGAATCCTTAAATCCAAATAAACAAGTTACAGATGCTAATTATACAACAGCTTATGACTTAGCTGTCATAGCAAAAGAAGCATTTAAAAATGATTGGGTTAGAGAAACACTAGCACCAAAAACTACTCCTGCTTCAATAAATATAACAGGTTCACCAGTACCCCTTGAAACTAGAAATAAAAACCTTGGTATAGATGGTAATATAGGTGGAAAAACTGGAACTGAAGAGCTAGCAGGTCATTGCTTTGTTGGATACTATGAACAAGATGGCAGACAATTAGTTACTGTTGTTTTAGGATCAGAATATGGGGCTGATGGTATGAATGTATTTCATGACACCTCTGCAATTGCTAAATACGGTTACGACGCACAAAAAGAAATATATAAAAAATCTAACGAGGAAGTTGGAACTGTTGATTTAGAATATAAATTATTTAGATTCTTTGGTCCTTCTAAAAAGATTACTGCTCCAATAGTTTTATCTCAAGATGTAAATTATTATAAGAATGATTTAAATGATAAAACAGCTGATATTTCTTATAAAGCTGAAGATAAAAACGCTTGGCAAGTTACTGGTGGCACCGAAGTACCATTAACATTTACAACAATAGGTCACACAGAAGAAGTTAAAGGAACTGTAAAAGTTTCTGCATCAGACTTACTAAAATCAAACTTAACTTTCTATTTAGCTATATTGCTTATTATAGTAATTATAACAGTATTACTCCTTCTTATTTCACGAATAATTAATATGAGAAAGAGAAAGCGAAATAGAAAAAGAAATAGATATTAAATAAAAAGTGCCCTAGGGCACTTTTTATTTTTTGAAGATTTCTTAATTAAATTTTATCTATTTTTTAAATTTAAATTGTAAAATTTTCTCTTCTAAAATTTCAGCTAATTGTTTAAGCAATGTAGAACTTGATGCAATCTCATCTGTAGCTGTTGCAACCTCTTCGCAAGATGCTGATACTTCTTCTGATCCTGCTGCTGTTTGTTCACCTACAGAAGATAAATTGTGTATTTGTTCTATTATATTATCTTTGCCTTTATCAAGAGCCTTAATATCTATTGTTATATTTTCGACCTTATTGCTTACTGTTAATATAGAACTAATAATTTCTTTAAATATTTCTTCAGCTTTATTAACTGATTCTTCTTGCTCCATAACAGATACTGTAGCTTCTGAAACACTTTCAACAGCTATAATAACCTTATCCATTACCTCTTTTATAACTCCATCAATTTCTTTTGCAGACTTTGATGTTTCTTCAGCAAGTTTTCTTATTTCATCAGCTACTACTGCAAAACCTCTTCCTGACTCTCCAGCCCTGGCTGCTTCAATAGCTGCATTTAACGCTAAAAGATTAGTTTGTTCTGTAATTTGAGCAATAGTTTCATTCATTTTAGCTATTTTTTGAACGCTTACTGATACTAGTAAAACTTCTTCATTTACATTATTAGTTGATATTTTAGTTTGATTTGATTTTTCCTTAACCAGTGATATTATTTTAACCCCATCTTCACTTAACCCTTTAGTCTTTACACCTTCATTATTAACTTGTTGTATTTCATTGTTAATATTATCTATTGATGATGAAACTTCATCCATATCTGTTGATAAATTTTCTAGACTACTTGCTGATTGCATACTTCCTTTTGTAATTTCTTCTATTGTAGATGCTACCTGCCCCATAGACGCTGCTACTTCTTCGCTCATAGTAGCTAAATTTGTTGATGAAGAATTAACCTCACTAATTGATACGTATGCATCATTTATTAAATCAGCTACATTTTCTTTCATATCATTAAAGCTACTCGCAAGTTCTTCTAATTCATCACCAGTATTAACCTCAAGAATTCCTGTAAAATCACCTTTAGCTGCTTTTAATGTATCTTCTTTAATTTTCCTCACTGCCACATCTATAGCTTTAGAAAATAATTGTACAAGTATAATAATTATTATAAGAGCTATAATACTTGCTATAATACATGTTAACCTATTTGTATTTAATATTTCATTATAATCTTTATTAGTTTTTTCAATTAATATTTTTAATTTCAACTCTGTAATATCTGTATAATATGTTACAAGTTTTTCATTTTCTACAGAGTACTTCATTAGCCCATTTTCTTTATTTTCATTTTCTAAACCAGTAGAACTTATATCTTTATAATTTTGACCAATAAGTTCCTTATTTCCATGGCTTATAACAGTCGAATTCTTATCTAATAAAACTATTCCTCCACCATTTTTAAAGGTTATTTTAGAAATTTCTTCTGAAATAGAAGCTAAATCTAAATCTACTGAAACAACACCTTTAACTTGTCCATCTTTAACAACTGCTTTTGACATAGTTAAAACTGGCTTTTTTGTTACAACATCATTATATACTTCACTTATATAAACAGATTCTGGAGCTTTAGCAGCATTAACATACCAGTCATGTTCTGTGAAATTTATATCCTTGCTTATATCATCCTCAGGGTACACAATAAATTTATTTTCATTTGATACAAATATACCATTAAGTAAATCTTTATTGTTATCCTTTAAATTCGCAATATTTTTTTAGCACTATCAATTGTTGTATACGAGTCTAACGCCTTAAGTGTTCTTTCAATACCCATCAATTTATTATTTATGTTGTCACTAGCTACTAATGATAAATTATCACCTTCTACTATAAACTCATCACTAACTTGTTTTGAAAAAACTGCATATAAACCAAAGTAAATAAGTAGAATCGGAATTAATGTAACAATGATCATTAATGAAAAAATCTTAGTTTTTAATTTTTTAACTTTTTTAATCTTAATACCATCTTTATTTAACATTACCATTTCTCCCCTTTTATAATATTATCATAAATATTTTTCGTATTTTTATATTAAAACTTAATAGATATCTAAAAAGCAATAATTTCCATAAAAAATTCAATTAATAATTTATAATAACATACCTAACAAAAATAATCATATTATGATATAATTTTTATTAAATATACTTAGGGAGCTTTTAAAAATAACTAGTAATATTTGGGTTTGTTTTGAGTTATGGGTCTTCACTTAACACAAAATATTCTTAGAATATTTAACTTGTTATTTTATTTTAGTTCACTCGCAAGGAGAATAATATGAATAAAGTTGATTTTAAAGGTAGTGTGGTTTTAAATCCAGTACCTGTTGTTTTAATTACTTCAAGAAATAAAGAAGGAAAAGATAATGTTTTTACCATCGCCTGGGGGGGAACTATTTGTACAAAACCACCTATGGTTTCAATATCTATTAGACCTGAGAGGTTATCTTATGAATATATAAAAGAAAGTATGGAATTTATAATAAATATGCCTTGTCAAAAAATAGTTAATGCTGTTGATTATTGCGGAGTTAAACCTGGTAGAAAATTCGATAAAATTAAAGAAATGGGATTTACCATGAAAGAAGGAACTCATGTAAATGCAGCTTATATAGATGAATGTCCTGTTGCAATAGAATGCAAGGTTAAAAGTATAACTGCACTTGGAACTCATGATATGTTTGTAGCTGAAGTTATAGGATCTCATATTAATGAAAATCTTATGGACGAAAAGGGAAAACTACATTTTGAAAAAGGTGATTTAATTACCTATTGTCATGGTGAATATTATCCAATGAGTAAAAATGCTATTGGAAGCTTTGGTTTCTCTGTTGCAAAACCTAAATTAAAAGAAGATAAATCTATTTTGAGCAAAGATAAACTTATAAAAAATGTAACTGAAAAGTCTTCTACAAATAATATAAACAAACAGGCTACTATAAATTCAAAAAAAACAAAGCCTAAAAATTCAAATACAACTGTTAAATCTGGTAAAAAATCTTTCCCTTCAAAGAAGAAAAAATCCAGAATTTAGTTTCCTTAACTTAACAACAGGGTTGTCCATTGACTTAATTTTTTTTTGTATTATAATGAATAATAGCAAATTAAATATTACCTATATGCATTAATAAGGGGGATATAAATGTACGTACTAACTTATAAAATTAATTCAAATGAATTAGATGAAAAAATAGAATTACTACAAATTAATGATATTTTCAATACTTTTTATGAAACTCCACTTGAAATAACAACAGATGATTTCGGATATGGTTATTTAGAGAAGGAAAATGAAATAATTGATTTTAAGGTATCTTTTGAAGGAGAGTCTAAGGATCTTGAAGGTTTTAAAACACAAGTTTCTACTTTACTTAATAGTAAAATTGTAAACATTGAAGAAATAAATTATGATTATTCAACTTATGAATTTCCAGCTGTACATATAGATGATAATTGGGTTTTAGCAGGTGTTTCTGAAGACTTCCCAAATAAGAACAAAATTTGTTTTATTCCTCAAGGGGCTTTTGGTACAGGACTTCATGAAACTACTCAAGATATACTTAAAGTATTACTTAACACCTTAAATTTAAATGATAAAACTGTTTTAGATATAGGGACTGGCTCTGGTATCTTATCAATAGCATCAGCTATTGTAGGGGCATCTAGTGTTACTGCATTAGATATTAGAGATGTAAAAGATGAAGTTGAATTAAATGCTTCTCTTAATGGGTTATACAACATAGAAGTTTTAGTAGGTGATGCTTTATCTAACGAAGTTACTGTTAAAGATGAATATGATTGGATATACATAAACATTGGCGGTGAAGAAACTATAATGTTTATGGACTTCATAAAATCTCATTTATCATCAAATGGTAAAATACTAGTATCTGGTCTTGTAACATGGAGCTATGACTCCATGGAAGAAAAAATTAAAAATTATGGATTTACTTTACTAGAAAAGCATCAGACAAATGAATGGGTAACAGCAATATTCAAATTAAATTTAGATGTTTAACAAAAATAATAGATCAAGGTACATCTTAAAGTGCCTTATAAAAATAAATCCTGTGGCCATTGCCACAGGACTTATTTTTCATAATATTTCTAATAAATTATATAGGTCTATTTTTTGCATGCCTAATCTTTACTATATAGATATTTATAAATACTATAATTAGTTTTCACCTTATCTACATACTTCTTAGTTTCTGGAAAAGGTATATAATCTAATTTTTTACCATCCTTAGAATATTCTTTATTTTCCAGCCACTCCTTCACATGCCCACTACCGCCATTATAAGCTGCTATTACTAAATCTAAATCTGTAAATTCACTTTCTAAATTTGCTAAATACCAACAACCCATTCTTATATTAATCTTTGGATCAAATAGCATATTAGGAAGAAAATAATTCATTCCTATTTCTTTTCCTGCCCACTCCCCCGTTTTATCCATAATTTGCATAAGACCTTTTGCCTCTCTAATAGACAAAGCATCTTCTTTAAAATCACTTTCTGTTTTAATTACCGATAATACTAGTAATGGATCTATGTCATATTCTTCACTAAATTTATCTACATATTCACTGTATTTATAAGGGAAAACATATTCTTTCATTATAAATGTTAATGAAAAATAAGTTATAACTAATGCTATTAAAATTATCAAAATTCGTCTAAACTTCATAACGTCTCCTTGCTAACAAATTTTCTTTAAAAAATCTACTAAGCCATCTACTTGTTCTTTTGTCGCTACCAACTCTTTATTATTATCAATAATCATATCTGCAAATGATTTTTTAGTATCTAATGACAATTGAGAATTAATTCTATTTATTGCCTCATCTCTTGAAAGCCTATCTCTAAGCTTTATTCTTTGAACTTGAGTATTATTATCTACCCAAACAACTATTATATAATCCATTTCATCTTGCAAATTATTTTCTACTAATGTTGGTGCATCTAAGATAACTAGTTTCTTCTTTAATTTTTTTTCTTTATTTAACGCCTCATAAATTTCTTTTTTTATATAGGGCATGATTATAGCTTCGTATTTTTTTCTTTCCTTTGGGAATCTAAATATATGATTTCCAAATTCCTTACGTCTAAAGTCCCCTCTCCAGTCAAAAAATCCTGAACCAAATTCAATTTTAACTTTTTCAAGAATTTCAGGAAAATTTAAAAGCACATCTTTTGCTATAATATCTGCATCTATAATAGAAAACCCATTATCTTTTAATATTTTAGATACTGTACTTTTACCTGATCCAATTCCTCCAGTTAACCCTATTTTAATCATCTAATTAAGCCCCCTTATTTAGCTTCATACCATGTTTTTCCTAAATTCATATCTACATCTAACGGCACTGAAAGTTTTAGTACCGCTTCCATTTCCTCTTTAACTAATTTTTTAACTTCTTCAAGTTCATCTGCTTTTACATTTAAAATAAGTTCATCATGAACCTGTAGTATCATTGTACTTTTTAAGTTTCTACTATTTAATGTGTTATACACATTAACCATAGCAAGTTTAATTATATCTGCAGCACTACCTTGAATTGGTGCATTCATTGCAAGCCTTTCTCCAAGAGCCTTAACTATTCTATTTGAAGATTTTATTTCAGGAATAAATCTTCTTCTGTTTAGAAGTGTTAAAACATAACCTAAATCTTTAGCCTCTTCCATTACTGTATCTAAGAAACCTTTTATTTTCGGATATCTTTCAAAGTATATTTCCATATATTCTGAAGCTTCTTTTTTAGTTATTTTTAAATCTTGTGATAAACTAAAATCGCTTATTCCATAAACAATACCAAAGTTAACAGCTTTTGCTCTGCTTCTCATTATTGATGTAACTTCATTTATAGGCACTTTAAACACTTCTGAAGCAGTTTTAGTATGAATATCAGTATGATGTTTAAAAGCATCAATCATATTAGTCTCTTCTGCCATATGAGCAAGAACTCTAAGCTCTATTTGAGAATAATCACAAGATAATAATATATCCCCCTCTGACATAGGAATAAATACTTTTCTAATTTCTCTTCCCATTTCTTGTCTAATTGGAATATTTTGAAGGTTTGGTTCTGTACTTGATAATCTTCCTGTAGTTGTTACAGTTTGATTAAAACTTGAATGTATACATCCATCTTTATCAATTACATTTTTTAATCCTTCAACATATGTTGAGTTTAATTTTGTTATAGTTCTATAATAAGTTATTTTAGGAATTATTTCATGTTTATCCTGTAATTTTTCTAAAACCTCTGCATTTGTTGAATATCCAGTTTTAGTTTTTTTAATTACAGGTAAATCTAACTTTTCAAACAATATTTTTGCAAGTTGTTTTGGTGAACTTATATTAAACTCTTCCTCTGATAATGCAAAAATTTCTTTTTCTGTTCTCTTTATCTCTTCTTTAAAAATAACAGATAATTCATCTAATTTATTTTTATTAATATTAAATCCTAAAGTCTCCATAGATGACAGAACAAATATTAATGGATGTTCAATTGTGTAATATAACTCATCCATATCTTCATCTTTTATCCTATTCTTTAAAACTTCATATAAGTCCTTCATTTTAATTACAATGTTACCCTTTAAAGAAATACCTTCTCCTGTAATTTCTTCTCCTAGATATTCATTTACAAGAGTTATTATTGGATAACTTGATTTTGCAGAATCTATAAGATAAGCTGCAATTGCAGTATCAAAATCAAAACTTTTTATGCTTATTCCCATTTTATTTAATACTGTAACTAAATTTTTACCATCATTTATTACTTTAAATATTTTTTCATTTTCCATAAAGTTTTTTAAAGCTAGCATGCTTCCATCTTTATTTTCTTCAATTATTTCTTTCATATTAATTGAAGAAACTATTTCGCCATCATAAATCATCATATTATCTAAGTTTATTTCTGAGTATTTAGAGGCATTACTTATTTCATAAGTAATGTAACTTCTTTCATTTAAATTATTTATTACATCATTTAATTCTTGAAGCGTGTTAACTTCTTTTACATCTATAATAACTTCTTCTTTTTCTTCTTTATTTGATTCTGGTAATTTAGGTATTAATGTTTTTAATTGAAGTTTAAATAATAACTTTATAAGTTTTTCCCTATTGTACTCTTGTTGACTTTTAATTTCATCAAAATCAAAATCTATAGGAACTTCTGTCATTATAGTAGCTAACTTTTTACTGAAAATTGCTTGTTCTCTATAAATTTCCAAATTCTCTTTAAGTTTTTTACCACTAATATTATCTATATTATTTAATACCTCTTCCACAGAACCATAAGTTTGAATTAACTTAAAGGCAGTTTTTTCTCCTATTCCTGGAACTCCTGGTATATTATCAGATTTATCACCCATTAACCCTTTAACATCAATAAATTGATTTGGTGTTACTCCAAATTCTTCTACAAAAGTTTTGTAGTCATAAATTGCTGTTTCACTTACACCTTTTTTAGTTATAACTACATTTATATTTTCTGATGCTAATTGAAGAGCATCCTTATCTCCTGTTACTATAAACACTTCTATTCCATTTTCCTCTGCATTCTTTGCAAGGGAACCTATTATATCATCTGCCTCAAATCCATCTATTTCATGAATAGTAATGGATAATAATGAAAGTATCTCCTTAACTAATGGAAATTGCTCCGCAAGTTCTGGAGCCATTTTTTTTCTTCCAGCTTTATATTCATCAAATTCTTTATGTCTAAATGTTGGCGCCTTTCTATCAAAAGTTGCAACTATGTAATCTGGTTTTAATTCTTCCTTAATCTTAAACAACATATTGAAAAATCCATAAACTGCATTTGTATTTACCCCTTCACTTGTTGTAAGTGGTGGGATTGCAAAAAAAGCTCTATTTAAAAGACTGTTCGAATCTAAAATAAGTAATCTTTCCATTTTTTCCTCCAATGTTTAGTGTATTTAATTTAATTATACTATTTATAACTATAAAAATCATTATTCATTTAGTTATATGAAATAAATACTACCACACTACTATTTATCTTGATATACATTAATAAATATTAACTTTTTAGTATTAAAATATACTTAAATCTAACTCATCTGATAAATCTTTAATAAGTCTAAGTCCCGCTATACTATTTCCCTTTTTATCTAATGAGGGTCCATATATTCCAATTCCATAACTTCTAGGTACTGTGGCTAAAATTCCTCCACCAACACCAGATTTTGCTGGTATTCCAACTTTCACTGCAAATTCTCCTGAGGCATCATACATTCCACAAGTAACCATAATAGTTTTTGCTATTCTACAAACATCCCTAGACATTAATCTTTGACCGTTCCAAGGAGCTAACCCATCATTTGCAAGAACAGCCCCAAATCTAGCTAAATCACGAGCTGTTACTTCAATTGAACATTGTCTAAAATAAAGGTCTAAAATTTCTTCAACATTACCCTCTAAAACCTTATTACTTTTCATAAAATATGCTAATGATCTATTTCTATCTCCAGTAATTTTTTCACATTCATAAACTTCTTCATTTATACTTATGTTTTGATTATTTGTAGCTCTTCTTAAAAATTCTATTATTCTTTCAAATTTTTCTTCTTTGCTTTCTCCATAAATAAGTGAAGTAGTTACAATTGCACCTGCATTTATCATCGGGTTGTAAGGTATCTTTTTATTTCTAACTTCAAGGTTAATTATTGAGTTAAAACCCATCCCCGTTGGTTCCACATTAACTTTTTTAAATACATTTTCTCTACCATTATCACTTAATGCTAAAATCAAACTTACCACTTTTGAAATACTTTGTATAGTGAACTTTGTATCACAATCTCCTGCATGAAACTCTCTTCCACTATTTAGTTCAACAATACATATTCCTAAATGTTCTGGGTCAGCCTCTAAAAGTGATGGTATATAAGAAGCTAACTTTCCTTGTTTTCCATATATTCTATTATTATCTACTAATGTAGTTAATAAATTAAACATGCAATACACCTCTTTCCTAATCTTTTGTTTTTGCATATTAATTTAAGTATTAATATTAATATGGCTTATTCTCTAAGGTATCTTACAAAAAATAACAAGCCATAATCTGACTAATATTTTTTGAAACTTTCTAAGTAAGTATTACTATTATATTAATAATAATACCTATATACAAGGAAAATAATGTTTGAGATCTACTAGACACACTTTATTAAGTGTGAGAAAATTAATACTATATAAAAAAGGCACTTTTTTATAAAATAGACTATTAAGTTAATCTATTTTTTTGAAAGCGACTAAAAATAAGAGGTGAACTAAATGAGTGAAAATCAAATGTTAAAAAAATATGCTACATTAGCTGTTAAAATGGGAGTTAATATTCAAACTCATGATACTTTAGTTATTAATTCTCCAATAGACTGCTCTGAGTTTGCAAGAGCCATTGCAACAGCCGCTTACAAAGAGGGTGCTAAAAATGTAGTTGTTCATTACAATGATCAAAAAATGCAAAAAATAATTTTAAATAATAGTTCAATCGAAACTTTATCAGATGTTCCTAATTGGGTTTCTGAATCTTATAATTCCTATGCAAGAGACGGTGCAAACTTTATTTCAATATCCTCATCTGACCCAGATGCCTTTAAAGGTGTTCCAGTTGAAAAAATTGCAGCCACTCAAAAAGCAAAACAATTAGCATTAAAAGAATATTATAAAAAGGCAATGTCTAATAAAGTTCGTTGGTGTGTACTTTCAGTTCCTTCAGAAGCTTGGGCATCGAAAATTTTCCCCGAGTTAACTATTGAAGAAGCTATGGAAAAGCTTTGGAGTGTTATTTTCAGTGTAGTTCGTGTTGATACCGAAGATCCTGTTGAAGCTTGGGTTAATCATAATAAAAATCTAAATCAAAAAATATCATTTTTAAACAAAAACTCTTTTGAAACATTACATTACAAAAACAATAAGGGCACAAATTTAACTGTTGAATTACCGACAGGCCATTTATGGCTTGGTGGAGGTGAGAAAAGCACTTCCGGCATAGAGTTTAATGCAAATATGCCAACAGAAGAAGTATTTACACTGCCAAAAAGAGATGGTGTTAATGGAACAGTTGTATCATCAAAACCCT
This sequence comes from Clostridium gasigenes, assembly GCF_017348895.1. NCBI lineage: Bacteria > Bacillati > Bacillota > Clostridia > Eubacteriales > Clostridiaceae > Clostridium > Clostridium gasigenes. The sequence continues at coordinate 2,789,530 of NZ_CP071376.1, read as the reverse complement.
TAAGTTATGGTGGAAATTTAATTAATGACTTTTCACTTACTTTTAAGGATGGTAAAGTTATAGATTTCAGTGCTAAGGAAGGGGGCGATGTACTTAAACAACTTTTAGATAGTGATGAAAGTGCAAAATATCTTGGTGAAGTAGCATTAGTGCCTATGGATTCTCCAATTTCAAACTCAGGTATAGTATTCTACAATACCTTATTTGATGAAAATGCAGCTTGTCATTTTGCTTTTGGAAAAGCTTACCCTTGTTGCTTAGCTGGCGGAACTGAAATGACTGATGAAGAATTAGCTAAAAACAATGTAAATAATTCTATAATTCATGTTGACTTTATGATAGGTACTGATGATTTAGAAATAACAGGTATTATCAAAAATAAAGATTCTGTAACAATATTTAAAAATGGAAACTGGGCTTTTTAATACATAAAAAAATTATTAAACCTCTCTAAAGCTAGGAAATTAATAAATTCCCTAGCTTTTTCTTATTCTTATAATCATCTTAGGTATCTAAAAAAATAACCAATCAAAAATTCTAAGTGGTTATTTTTTAAAGCTTCCTTAATATTTCTTCGCATTTTTTTCCATCTTACTTTTCATTAATTCTATTTCTTCTGTAACTCCAGTTGACATTCTAGTTATTTTTTTCTTAATTTTATTTGTTCCTAAAAAACTTTGAATTATAACTACAATCTTTGACATAAAATCTTTAACATGCTGTTCTTCTTCTAGCATAACCGTAGTTTTTTCTTCATTTACTTTATTAAAAGTATATCTTGATATATATCTATCATTATTTATTTTACTTGTTATTTCATAAACCTTATTTTTTTCAAATTTAGTTATTTCCATTAACATTTTTAATTTTCTATTGCCATTATCCTTAACTACTCTACTATGTTTAATCCCTATAGGATTTTTCTCATTAAACTTTGGAAATTCTCTTTTTGTAATTTTTATAAAACCTTTAAAAACATCTTCAATAGGATAATCAAAACTTTTTGTTTCTTTAAACTTACTCATTTCTTTCATCTCCCTAAATAAAATTTTAATTAGCATGTCCTATTATGATTATTACATATTTTAACTAAATTTTCTATATAAACCTCTAATATAATAAACGATACTAATATTAATAGGTTATCTTTTTGAATATGCCTAATATATTTTCAAATTTAAAACCCCACGTCTTTGCCCAAGGCTAGTCGTGAGGTTTAGATACTAATATTTTTATGCTTTAGTTACTTTATGTTTATCATCTTCACTTCTTGGTTTATCCTTACCTAGTTTAGTTGATTCTTTTGAATATCCAACTTCATCAGCAGTTTCTACTTTCATTTTTCTAAGTTCTGCCTTAGTCTTTTGTCCCACTTTTTTGTTTCTCTTATGTTTATCCTTATCAGCCATTTAAAACACTCCTTTAAACTTTAATACTTAGGGATTTTTAAAAAATAACTAATCTATTTTTCTTCAGTCCCTTACCTTAGTATTTTTAGCTTAAACTAGTTTTTTATGCTGGCAACTTTATCTATTGTTTGATTTAAAGTCCTTTAATATAATATAATCTCATTTTAATTTTTTTTATATTATGTGAAGTTCCCTTATACTAACTTCTCTAACCTAACTCTTATAGCTTTAATAAAATCACTACTATTTGCTATCGTTTTATTTTCAAGTGATGATATTAATGCTAAATCCTTAGTCATTACACCTTCATTAATAGTTTGAAGAGATGCTTCTTCCAATTTATTTGCAAAGTTAACTAATTCTTTAAGATTATCAAGTTCTCCTCTTTTTCTTAAAGCACCAGACCAAGCAAATATTGTTGCAATTGAATTTGTTGAAGTTTCTTGTCCTTTTAAATGATTATAATAATGTCTTTGAACTGTTCCATGCGCTGCTTCGTACTCATAATTCCCTTCTGGTGAAACAAGTACTGATGTCATCATTGCAAGTGATCCAAAAGCAGTTGCTACCATATCGCTCATAACATCTCCATCATAATTTTTACAAGCCCAAATCATTCCACCTTCTGATTTTATAACTCTTGCTACAGCATCATCTATTAACGTATAAAAATATTCAATTCCCATCTTTTTAAATTTTTCATCATATTCTGCTAAATACATGTCATTAAATATATCTTTAAATGTGTGATCATATTTTTTTGAAATAGTATCCTTAGTGGCAAACCATAAATCTTGCTTTATATCTAATGCAAAATTAAAGCAACTTCTTGCAAAACTTTCAATAGATTTATTTAAGTTATGCATACCAAGAACTACACCACTTTCTGTAAAGTTATGGATTAGTTCTCTTTTTTCTTCTCCATTTTCAGGTGTAAAAACTAGTTCTACTTTTCCTTTGCCTTCAATTTTCATTTCTACATCTTTATATATATCACCATAAGCATGTCTTGCAATTGTTATAGGCTTTTCCCAATTTCTAACATAAGGTTTAATTGAATCTACAGTAATTGGGGCTCTAAACACTGTCCCATCTAAAATAGCTCGAATAGTCCCATTAGGACTTTTCCATATTTCTTTTAAATCATATTCTTTCATTCTGTCTGCATTTGGAGTTATAGTTGCACACTTTACTCCTACCCCATATTTTTTAATTGCTTCTGCTGATTCTACTGTTACTTTGTCATTAGTCTCATTTCTATATTCAAGCCCCAAGTCATAATACTCTGTCCTCAAATCAATGAACGGATTTAATAGTTCATCCTTAATCATGCCCCATAGTATTCTTGTCATTTCATCTCCATCCATTTCAACTAATGGATTAATCATTTTTATCTTTTTCAAAATTATGCCCCCCTAATATTGTTTTTTTAATTTATTATCAACATTATAACTTATCAGCCATTTAATATCAATTTAAAATATTGAAAATTTTCTCTATTTAATAACTTTTTGAATTATTTTTTTATATATTATTCATTTTTTAATTTAATAAATATATTATCTTTATTAATCCAGCCCTATATACCCCATTACTTAACCCGTTTTTATACACTTTATGGTTTAATAAAATAATAAAAGCTAAATCTTTTTTTAAGATTTAGCTTTTATTTTGCAAGTTTATTTTATTTTCATTCATGTTCTTGTTTTGAAATTGCCTTATACACATTTTTTCTATATTAATATTTTAATAAGTACTATTGCAAATACTATTTGGCAAACTGCTACTATTCCCCCATAAAGCATAGCCATAGGACCTTCGTTTATTAAGTCTTTTATCTTAACTCTCATACCTATCCCTGCTAGAGCTATAATTTCAAAGTTCCCACTTATCCATTTAAATAAGGATGATAACACTCCCGGAACTAATCCTAAAGTGTAAATTATACTAACTATGAAAAAACCAGTTATATACCATGGAATGCCAACACTAACTTCTTTTTCATTTTTAGAACTATTATTTTTTTTACTTTTCACATCTTCATTAACATCTATTTTAGAGAATATAATTACAACTGCAACTAAAAGTATAATTCTTATAATTTTAAATACTGTTGCCATCCTAACTATATCTTCCCCTATGAATTTAGCTGACCCAATAACTTGTCCAACAGATTGTAAAACTCCACCCATCATAGCTGAGCTTTCTAAAACTGAGTTATTATAAAGTGCTGATGTTATTAAAGGTAATAACACCATTAATATTGTTCCTACAACATTTACTATTGTTATAGATATTACTTTATCTGATTCATCTGCTTCTATAACTGGAGCTGTTGCTCCAATGGCTGAGGAACCACATATTGCATTACCTGAAGCCATTAGCAACGAAAACTTCTTGTTAAAGCCAAGCTTCCTACCTATGAAATATGCAACTAATATTGTTAAAGTCATTTGAATAACTATAAAGGTTACTCCATTTAATCCTAATGCTGCTATTTCCATTATATTTAAATTTGCCCCCATTAAAATAATTGAATAATTCAATAAATTTTTTTCTGCAAATTTAGTGCCTAAGTCAAATACTTTTTTATGAAAAATAGTGTTTCCAGCTAATATTCCAATAAATATTGCAAAGGTAGCTGCTCCAATAGTCGAAAACTGCTTTCCTAATATTTCTGATATAATTCCAATTATTAAACAAATAAATAATCCTGGAGCTATCTTTTGTATTTTTGTTTGCATATAATCACCGTCCCTATGTATTCTCTTTACTTTTATTAAAATCTTATATAATCTCTAAAGGAACTTTTTCACTTTCTTACTTAATTATATTTGTTTATTGCTAAAAGGTAAAATATCATTTTTTTATATGTTCAATAGGTTTTTAATTATATGCATAAAAAATAATAGCTCATTATTCTGAGCTATTATTTTTTGAAGTACCTTATTAGTTATATTTTGAAAATTCAATAAATTCTTTCATATTATTTGAAATAAACTTATCCTTATGAGTTATAAGGAGCAATTCTCTTTTTATTTTTCTCCCTTCTAACCTAAAACAATTTAAATCCCCATATCTAAGTTTTTCTTCTATACATTTCTCAGAAACACACCCTATTCCTAAATTAGCTTCTACAGTCTTCTTTATAGCTTCTGTATTTCCAAGTTCTAAAAATATATCGTAATTAATTTCTTTGCTTTTCAAATAATTTTCTATTATTTCTCTGCTACCACTGCCATATTCCCTCATAATTAGCTTTTCACCACTTAAGTCATCAGCTTTAATTACGTTAATATTTTTCCATTTATGATCATTTCCACAGATAAATACTAATTCATCTTCCCAAATTTTTTCTATATTTATTTCTCTTGATTTTACTTCACCTTCTACATATGCAAAATCTACTTTATTCTGTAATATTAAGTTTTTAATATTAGTAGTGTTCTCTATTATTATAGATATTTCTATATCCTTATATTTCTCTGAAAAAGATTTTATAATATCTGGCAAAATATAAATTCCAATAGTTGTACTAGCCCCTATTGTAATTCTACCTATAGAATTATGTGCATAATCATTTAATGTTTTCATTCCTTCATCATAAAGATTAAGTATTCTTCTTGTATAATTTAAAAACAACTCTCCTTCACCTGTTAAAAATAACTTTTTCCCTATTCTATCAAATAGTTTTACTCCAACTTCATTTTCTAATTCATGAATACTTTGGCTTATAGATGGTTGACTTATATACATATCTCTAGCAACCTTTGTCATATTTAAACATAAAGCAGTTTCATAAAATATTTTCAATTTTCTAAAATTCATAATTATTATCACCTCATCATTTAAATTGATTTATTACATTAATTATCTTCAAAAACATTGTTATTCTGAATTTTTAAGCTTCTTAAAAAAAATTAAGTTTTTAATATTTAATATAGAAAAGCAAATAAGACATTTGCTTCTAAAAATGCAAATGTCTTATTGTTATATTTTATTCTACATCCTTATAATCAACATCTATAACATCTGAAACTTCATCTTCATCCTGTACATTTCCAGTTGAATATTGTGATTTATCATTTGAATCATATGTTTTTTGATAGCTATTACTTGAATATCCTCTTTTCTTTTGAATAAAATACCCTTTAATTTTAAAATACACGAAAAGTATTGCTCCTATTAATAACATCCAAGGTAAAGCGCTTAAAAATAAGCTTGCAACTAACGACACTACCATAAATCCTAATACCATATATATAATTGTTTTAAATGTATTATTCATAGTCAATCTCCCATCCTATACTCATTTTTTTAATTTTATTGTTTTAAGGACCTTTGTTTCTATTCCCCAATTATACAACATTATTTTTTAAAATGCAATAAGTGATAAACTATATTTTATTAAGAGTTTATTAATAACTTTGATTAAATTCTGTTATTTTATAATAAAAGAACTGCTCTTCCTAAGAAAAACAGTTCTTTTATTATGTTAGGTATCTTCAAAAAGATGCCTTAAGCTTGTTTATTACCCTTTGCAATTTGTGGTAATATAAGTCCAAGTCCTACTAATACAAATGGTGTTCCAACATTAAGTGTTATTTGGAACCACCACTCCTTAGTAAATGTTTCTATTCCAGTTGGGAACATACCCATAATACAAGCAAATGCTGTAAATATGAAGCACCAAACTCCAACGCCTAACGCTAGTTTATCATTCTTTAGGAATTTATAATCTGAGTGGAATTTATCTGAGGCTTTCTTAACCATTACGAATGCTAAGAACACCCAAAGATATCTTAATGGCATTACCACTGAATTAAGTTTTAATAACCACTTAAATAGTGAATTCATATCACCAATTCCAAGTGCTGGAACTATTATTAATATACCAACAAGTACTGCTGTCATTAAATATCCATTAATATGAGCGCCATGTTTATTTACTTTAGTTAATCCATCTGGTATAAAGTTTTTATCTGCATCTCCAAGTAAAATCTTTAGAGGCGCATCTATTGAAAATACTAATGCTGAAACTTGAGCTAATACGTTAGATAATGCATAAATTACTAAGAAGAAGTTTCCTACTCCATAATATTCTCCGAGTGTTTGGAATGCATAATATTGACCATTCATCATTAAATCTTTTGGTATATTATTTGCATCAAACATCATTCCCATTGCTATTGATCCAAGTAATGCTGAAATAGCAACCATTATTGCTAAAACTATCATTCCCTTTGGGAATTCTTTACTTGGTTTATTCATACTGTTTACATAAGGAGAAATTTTTTCACATCCTCCAACTGCGAACACTAGCATTGAAAGTGTTGTAAAATATGCAAAGTTAAACTCTGGCATTATAGTTTTAAATGTAATATCAGTTGTTGCTGGAGTTATTCCTCTTATTGCTGGAGCTGTTACCATTAAAACAATGTATAACATAGACATAACAAATACTGATATTCCTGCAACTGTTCCTATTTTCTTAAGTGAAGTTACTCCTCTTGAAGCTATCCATAAGAATCCTAAGAATATAGCTAATGCTATCATCTGAGCTGTAAGTGGTTTCATGTCATTTACCAAATTTCCATTTTGATTGAAAATCCAACCTATTCCTATTAAAACCGATTGCGGTTTTTGTGCTAAATACGGTACATGTACTACCCAATAAGTCCATCCTGCAAAGTAAGCAAGTGTAGGCCCCATAGTTTCTCTTATCCATGAGCTTACTCCACCATTACTATCTTTAAAAGTTGATCCAAGTTCACCAACCATTAATGCATAAGGAACAAAATATAATGCAATAATTAATACCCATGATACAATTACAGTTAATCCTTGATTTGCAAAGTTGTTAACAACATTACCAAATCCCCAAACTGATACGAAGGCCATTAAGGCGAGGTTGTACCACCTAATTTTTTTTGCTTGATCATCCATATATAATTCCTCCTAATAGTCTACTTTTACGTAAATAAATATAAAATTATTTCTATTCTTATTTTACCAATTTTTTTACCTTTCGACAACTTCCATTTTTGTCAGACTATTCTTTATTTATCATTTTTTTAATTATTTTAATTTTTTTTTATTAATTATTAATTTTTTTTAACTTGCCTCTACCATATTGCTATATTGTCCCGAAAATTGTTATTATATTCACATTTACCGCTTTATCACGTTAAATAGAAAAAGCATATATCTACCCCAAGGAATAAAGTATACGCAAAAAGTGGATTCCTAAGAATCCACTTTTCATTTCTGGATATATTAAAATCAATTTCGATATATCCCTTTATTTTTTATTATTATTAATTTCTAATAAATATCTAAATAATAAATTTAAGTATAAATACAAGCCCTAGTATTACCGTAGTAATACTTATGTCTTTTCTTTTTCCAGTAAATAATTTTAACAATATATACGATACAACTCCAAATACAATACCATCTGAAATACTATATGACAGCGGCATCATTATTATTGTTAAAAATGCCGGAAGCGCTTCTGTCCAATCTGTAAGATCTATTTCTTTAATTGGTTCTAACATAAATAACCCAACTAAAACTAATGCCGAAGCTGTTACTGCTGGTGTTATAATACCAAACACTGGAGCAAAGAATAATGCAAGTGCAAACATTATAGCTGTAGAAACTGCTGTTAACCCTGTTCTTCCACCTTCTGCAACTCCTGCTGCACTTTCTACAAAAGTACTTACTGTGCTTGTGCCAAGACATGCTCCAACAGTTGTTCCAATTGCATCTGAAAGTAATGCTTTTTTAATGTTTGGAACTTTCCCATTTTCATCAAGCATTTTTGCTTTTGTAGTAACTCCAACTAAAGTTCCTATAGTATCAAACATATCCATAAATAGTAATGTAAATAATACTACAAGCATATCTAGAGAGAAAATATTATTCCATTCAAATTTCATAAATACTGAATCTATTGATGGTGGCATACTCATAAGTCTTTGTGGCATAGGAGTAATTCCCATTGGCATTCCAATAATTGCTGTTGCTATCATTCCAAAGAATAATGCACCTTTAACATTCATAGCCATTAATATTCCAGTAATTATTATACCAACTATAGCAAGTAACGCAGGCCCTTTAGTTATATCTCCAAGGGTTAATATAGTTCCACTGCCTTGTACTACTACACCTGCTCCTTCAAGCCCTATAAGAGCAATTAATAAACCAATACCAACTGATATTGCTTTTTTAATATTTGAAGGGATTGAATCAACAATTGCTTCACGAATATTAAATAGAGTTAATAAAATAAATATAATACCCTCTAAAAATACTGCTGTTAATGCAAATTTAAAAGAATATCCCATTGTAACTACTATGGTAAATGCAAAAAATGCATTTAATCCCATTCCTGGAGCTTGTGCAAATGGTAATTTTGCATATAATCCCATTATAAGAGTTGAAATTACTGCTGAAATAGCTGTTGCTGTAAATACCGCTCCACTATCCATTCCAGCAGCTGATAATATCGCTGGGTTAACTATTAGTATATATGCCATTGTCATAAATGTAGTTAGCCCTGCAAGCATTTCTGTTTTCACATTTGTGCCATTCTTTGTTAACCCAAAATAATTATCTAAAATTTTATTAGCCTTATCTGATTTTTTCATTTATTTACCTCTTTCCTGTTTTAGGCATTTTTTAAGATACCTTAATTATAATTCCATGAACTATATTACAACATTTAAAGATAAATTCCAACCCCAAAAACGAATATTTGTTTATTTTTTTCATTTAACTTATGCAATAACCTTTACATAGCTGAAATTTTATAAAAATTTGAAATTAACATTCGCCTTTTCAATTTACCATTTTTCTTATATCTATACTACTGATTTACTATTTTAGAAATAAAAAGTGGCTTTCACCACTTTTTTTGTTTTATAATCCTTTAATTATTTATTTGGCACTTCCTTATTCTCTTCAAGATAATTATTAACAACATCTGCAACTGCACGACCTTCATTAATTGCCCAAACTACTAATGATTGACCACGCCTTGCATCTCCAGCTGTAAATATTTTTTCTCTATTAGTTCTAAAATCACCATATTCACCAATAATATTTCCTCTATTATCTAAATGAACTTCAAAAGCATCTTTTATATAATCTTCTGTCCCTATAAATCCCATTGCTAGTAATACAATATCGGCTTCTACTGTTTTTTCCGATCCTTCTACCTCTGTGCAAGTAAATCTACCTGTATCATCACTTCTCCATTCCATATTCACTGTTACTACAGCCTTTAAATTCCCTTCTGAGTCTCCTATAAATTTCTTTACACTTTTGCAGTATTTTCTAGGATCTTCACCATTTAACTCAATAAATTCTTTTTGTCCATAATCAGTTTTAGAAATTCTTGCCCATTGTGGCCAAGGGTTATTTAAAGCTCTTTCATTTGGCATTTCATCCATTATTTCTAATTGCATTATTGATGTAGCCCCATGTCTTAGAGATGTTGCAACACAATCTGTACCTGTGTCTCCACCACCAATTATAATTACTTTTTTATCCTTTACATCTATATATTTTTTATCTTGAAAATTTGAATCAAGTAAGCTTTTAGTATTAGCCTTTAAGAAATCTACTGCATAATAGATTCCTTTTATTTCTCTTCCCTCTTCTTTTAAATCCCTTGGTTTTGAAGAACCTGTAGCTAAAACCACTGCATCATAATCAGTTAATACTTTTCTTACTGGATAGTTCTTCCCTACATTTGTATTTATAGCAAATTCTATACCTTCTTCTTTTAATAAGTTAACTCTTCTATCTATAACTCTTTTATCAAGTTTCATATTTGGTATTCCATACATTAACAATCCACCAATTCTATCATCTCTTTCAAAAACAGTTACCAAATGTCCATTTTTATTTAAACTATCTGCTGCTGCAAGGCCTGAAGGTCCCGATCCTATTACCGCAACTTTTTTCCCAGTTCTATTAGTTGGAGGATTTGCCTTTATTAATCCTTCTTCAAATCCTCTATCTATAATAGATTTCTCATTTTCTTTTATGGTAACCGAAGGGGCATTAATACCTACTGTGCAGGCAGATTCACAAGGTGCAGGACAAACCCTACCTGTAAACTCTGGAAAATTATTTGTCTTAAGTAATCTGCTTAAAGCGAGTTTCCATTTACCTCTATATATTAAATCATTCCATTCTGGAATTAAATTATTTATAGGACATCCCGATGCCATTCCATTAATCATAATTCCTGATTGGCAAAATGGAACTCCACAATCCATACATCTTGCCCCTTGATTTTCTTGTTCACCTTTTGAAAGAAGGCTATTAAACTCATTCCAATGCTTTAATCTATCTAAAGGTTTTTCGCTTTCACCCTCTCTTCTTTCAAACTCTAGAAAACCTGTTGTTTTACCCATGAATTAACGCCTCCTTATTTATTAGTTTTAGTTTTTTCAACAAATGCTGCAAGTAATGCTACGTCGCCTTCTAACCCTTCTTTTTGCTTTTGCTCAAGTATTTTAATCATACGTTTATAATCTTTAGGAATAACCTTCTTAAATCTTAGTACTACCTCATCAAAGTTTTCTAATATTCTAGTTCCCTTTGCTGATTTTGTTTCATTAACATGCTCTTCAATTAAACATTTAAGACTCTTAACGTCATCTTCTTCTAATGTTTCTACAAATACCATTTCTTCATTTACCTTATTTTTAAATGTATCAAATTCATCAAGTACATAAGCTATTCCACCACTCATACCTGCTGCAAAGTTTACTCCAACTTCTCCAAGTACAACAATTTTTCCACCAGTCATATATTCAAGGCCATGATCTCCAAGCCCTTCAACTACAGCTATAGCTCCAGAGTTTCTTACAGCAAATCTTTCTCCTGCAATACCATTTATCAATATTTTTCCTGAAGTTGCTCCATAAAGAGCTACATTTCCTATAATTATATTCTCCTCTGCAACTAAGTTACAGTTACTTGGAACATAAACTATAATTTTTCCACCTGATAGGCCTTTACCTAAGTAATCATTTGAATCACCTTCAACCTGCAGAGTTAATCCACTTGGTATAAACGCCCCAAAGCTTTGACCACCTGCACCATTACATTTAATTCTAATAGTGTCTTCTGCTAAACCATTTGATTTATATATTCTTGTTATTTCAGAGCCTAATATTGTTCCAAGAGTTCTATTTGTATTTGTTATATCTATTTCAAACTTCACTTTTTCTCCAGAATCTAAAGCAGTTTTAGCTTTAGATAAGAAAAGAGTACTATCTATAACTTCATCTAATTTATGATTATATTTTTTCTCTTTATTAAACCTTAAGCCTTTACTACCTTCAAATTGTGATTCATTAAAAATTGAACTTAAATTAACCTTGCTTATTTTGCTTCCTGATAAATCTTCCTTTTGTTTCAGTTTATCTATTCTACCTACCATTTCATCTAGATTCCTAAATCCAAGTTTCGCCATGTATTCTCTAAGTTCTTCAGCAACGAAGTACATGAAATTCACAACATATTCTGGTTTCCCTTTAAATCTTTTTCTAAGTTCTGAATTTTGAGTAGCTATTCCTACAGGACAAGTATCTAAATTACAAACTCTCATCATTACACAACCTAATGCAACTAAAGGTGCTGTTGCAAATGCAAACTCCTCTGCTCCAAGTAATGTAGCTATAGCAACATCCCGTCCAGACATAAGTTTACCATCTGTTTCAAGTACAACCCTTTCCCTTAGCCCATTCATAATTAATGTTTGTTGAGCTTCTGCAAGGCCAATTTCCCATGGAATTCCTGCATGTTTAACAGAAGTTCTTGGTGCTGCACCTGTTCCTCCATCATACCCGGATATTACAATTACATCAGCTCCACCCTTAGCAACTCCTGCTGCAATTGTTCCAACTCCAGTTTCTGAAACTAGTTTAACAGACACTCTTGCCTTTAAATTAGCATTTTTAAGATCATAAATTAATTGTGCTAAATCTTCAATTGAATAAATATCATGATGTGGTGGTGGTGATATAAGCCCAACCCCTGCAGTTGATTTCCTTGTTTTAGCAATCCATGGATATACCTTACTTGCAGGCAATTGCCCACCTTCTCCTGGTTTTGCCCCTTGAGCAACTTTTATTTGAAGTTCATCTGCATTAACTAGATATTCTGAAGTTACTCCAAATCTACCTGATGCTATTTGTTTTATTGATGATCTTCTTAAATCACCATTTTCATCAGCAATCCATCTAAGAGCATCTTCTCCACCTTCACCAGTGTTAGATTTCCCACCAATTCTATTCATAGCTATTGCTAATGCTTCATGAGCCTCTTTTGAAATTGATCCATAAGACATAGCTCCAGTTTTAAATCTTTTAACAATAGATTCAACCGATTCAACCTCATCTAAAGAAACTGCATAATCAGTATAGTTGAATTCCATAAGCCCTCTTAAGTTTAAATGACTCTCTTCCCTATTTAAAAGAGCAGTATATTCCTTAAACAACTTATAATCTCCATTTTTTGTAGCTTCTTGTAACTTATGAATTACTAAAGGATTATATAGATGTTCTTCTTTTCCACTTCTAACTTTATCTGTTCCAAGAGAATCTAAACTAAAGTCATAATTAACAATATGCTTATTAAAGGCTTCTTTATGATTTTTCAAGCATTCATCTTGAATTTCACTTAAACCTATTCCTCCAATTCTGGTAATAGTATTAGTAAAGTATTTATCTATTACCTCTGTGCTTATTCCTAAAGCTTCAAACATTTGAGCTCCTTGATAAGATTGAACTGTAGATATACCCATTTTAGATAATATCTTAACAATTCCCTTTAATATAGCTTTGTTAAAATTATAAACTCCCTGTTTATAATCTAAATCTAATAATTCTACTTCTATTAATTCCTCTATAGCTGAGTATGCTAAATATGGATTAATTGCACAAGCTCCATATCCTAGCAATGTAGCAAAATGATGAATTTCTCTTGGTTCTCCACTTTCTACTATAATTGCTACTCTAGTTCTCATACCTTTTTTAACTAAATGATGATGTAACCCTGCAAGGGCTAATAGTGATGGAATTGGTAAATTTTCTTCATCTACTTCCCTATCACTTAAAATAAATATATTAAAGCCTTCTTCATAGGCTTTATCTGCCTCAATAAATAATTTCTCTAATGAATTTTCTAAAGAATCTTTTCCATTATTTTTATTAAATAATGTTTTTAATACCTTAACTTTAAACCCATCTCTTTTTATTCCCTTTATTTTAGCTAATTCTTCATCAGAAATAATTGGATTATCCAATCTAATTTGATTACAATTAGTTTTTGAATCACTTAATACATTTCCTTCTGTTCCTAAATAAACATTTGTAGCTGTAACTATTTCTTCTCTTATTGCATCTATTGGTGGATTAGTTACTTGTGCAAATAATTGTTTAAAATAGTTAAATAGAGGTTGACTATCTTTAGATAAAATTGCAATTGGAGAATCTATACCCATCGCCACTAAAGGCTCTTCTGCTGATTCTGCCATTTTCAATATATTGTTTTTTAAATCTTCATAACCATATCCAAATACTCTTTCAAGTCTACTTCTATTTTCCTTATTTAATGATAATACTTCACCTTCATTACAAGGAAGTTTATCCAAAGTTACAAGTCCATCTTCTAGCCACTCACTATAAGGATTTTCTGACTCATACTTTTCTTTTAATTCCTCATCATCAATTAACTCACCTGTCTTAGTATCAACAATTAACATTTTACCTGGGGTTAATCTTCCCTTATATTTTATTTCTTCATTTCTTATATCTAAAGCTCCAACTTCTGATGCTAAAATCAAATGCCCATCTTCTGTAACGTAATATCTAGCTGGTCTAAGCCCGTTTCTATCCAGTACTGCGCCTAGTTTTTCACCGTCAGTAAATACTATTGCAGATGGTCCATCCCAAGGTTCCATTAATGTTGCATTATATTCATAAAATGCTTTTCTTGATGGTTTCATTGACTTAGATTTAACCCAAGGTTCTGGAACTAACATCATTACTGCTCTAGTTAAGTCTCTACCATTCATAGTTAAAAACTCTAAAGTATTATCTAAAATTGCAGAATCTGAACCTTCTTTATTTATAATTGGAAGTACTTTTTGAAGATCATCTCCTAAAACTTCAGAAACAAGCCCGGCTTCTCTTGAATAAACTCTATTTACATTACCTCTTAAGGTATTAATTTCTCCATTATGAATCATATATCTATTAGGATGTGCTCTTTCCCAACTTGGGAAAGTATTTGTACTATATCTTGAATGCACAAGTGCAATAGCTGATTCTAATTTAGCACTTTTTAAATCTATATAAAAACTCCTAAGTTGAGTAGATAATAGCATTCCTTTATAAACTATAGTTTTTGAGGAAAGAGATGCAATATAGAAAGTATCCTTATTTAAATAAGAATTTTTATCTACTGCCTTTTCTATTCTTCTTCTTAACAAGTATAATTTTCTTTCAAAATCAATACCTTTATTAATATTACTTGGTTTTCCTATAATTGGTTGAAGGAAATAAGGCATAACATCTATAGCACCCTGTCCTAAATTATTTTTGTCTATAGGAACTTTTCTCCAAGCTAATAATTCTAGTCCTTCTTCTCTTACAATAGCCTCAACTAAGGTTTTACTCTCATCTCTAATTATTTTTTTAGTAGATAAAAAGAACATACCAACAGCATATTCTCCTTCACCTGGAATAATTATACCAAGTTTTTGTCCCTCTTCCTTAAAAAACCTATGTGGTATCTGAAACAATATCCCTGCTCCATCTCCTATATTATCCTCGGCACCCATACCACCTCTATGTTCTAAATTTTCTAGTATGTTTAAACAATCCTCTATTACTTTATGTGATTTTATGCCTTTAATATTTGCTATTGCTCCAATTCCGCAAGCATCATGCTCAAAAGAACT
The DNA here is from genome assembly GCF_017348895.1 of Clostridium gasigenes. Classification (NCBI taxonomy): domain Bacteria; kingdom Bacillati; phylum Bacillota; class Clostridia; order Eubacteriales; family Clostridiaceae; genus Clostridium; species Clostridium gasigenes. The sequence continues at coordinate 2,774,134 of NZ_CP071376.1, read as the reverse complement.
GTTATATAACCCATTATTTTTCATATAATATCCCCCTTCCCTATTTGGGTATTTTAAAAATATAGGATATCTAAAAAAATATCCTATTAATATTGACTATTTATTTTTTTGAAGATACCTAAGATAAATTAAGATCAATAATAACATGTATTATTGATCTTAATTCATATTATATCATAACTAATGTTATATTATTTCCTTAGCTACTTCATCCATTTTACGACCAGTCATCATACTGGTTTTTTGAATATATTTAAAGGCTTCATTTTCCGATAACCCCATTGTCTCCATAAGGATTCCTTTTGCTTTTTCTATATTCTTTCTTTCCTCAATTTTACATTCTAAACTTTCAACTTTTTCCTTAAGTTTATGCAATTTCTTTTGACCTTGAAATATCATATCTATTGCATTTCCAAGCACTACTTTGTTTATTGGATTACTTATACAGAACATATCTGTACTTTCTTGTACAAAAGATTTATATGGTTCATTTACAAGTGCAAGGAAGCTACAGGTTTCTGATAAAGCATTATATACTTCATTTATATTCATATCTACTAAGTTATAGCCTATTAAGATTAAACACTCATCATATATTAATGCTCTTCTTATTAACTCACTTCCTGATGTACATACCGCTACAACCTCATAGCCTTCGGTACATAGCATATCTCTAATTTTTTCTGCTTTTTCTAAATTATTTAATGCTACCATCACAACTTGATTAGCCCTCATATAAACCCCATCCAATCAAACTTAATATTGTTTTAAATATTTTTCTACTTCCCACTCATGAACTCTAGTTTTATAATCATCCCATTCTGACTGTTTAGCGTCTACATATTTATCAAAAGTATGCGCTCCTAAAGTTTCACGTACAAGCTTGTTATCTCTCATATATGCAATTGCTTCTTCTAAAGTTCCTGGCAAACTTTCAATTCCATCTGCTTCTCTTTCTGCTTCAGTCATTTCAAATATATTTTTTTCAACACTAGCTGGTGGAACTGAATTATTTTTTATAGCTTCTAGCCCTGCTGATAATAAACAAGCTAATACTAAATAAGGATTTGCACTAGGATCTGGACATCTTAGTTCCACTCTAGTTCCAGCTCCTCTTGAAGCAGGCACTCTAACTAGTGGACTTCTATTTTTTCCAGACCAAGCTATATAAACAGGTGCCTCATATCCAGGTACTAATCTTTTGTATGAATTAACTAATGGATTTGTAATAGCTGACATACCTTTTATATTATTCATCATTCCAGCTATGAAATTATAAGCAATTTTGCTTAATCCATTTTCATCATTTACATCAACAAAAGCATTTTTCCCATCCTTGTTTAATGAAACATTTATATGCATACCAGATCCATTTATTCCAAATACAGGTTTTGGCATAAATGTTGCATGTAACCCATGTCTTTGCGCTACTGTTTTAACAACTAATTTGAAAGTCATTATATTGTCTGCAGTAGTTAATGCATCCCCATATTTAAAATCTATTTCATTTTGTCCTGGTGCTACTTCATGATGAGATGCTTCTATTTCAAATCCCATTTCTTCTAAAATAAGAGACATATCTCTTCTTGCATTTTCTCCTAAATCTATTGGATTTAAATCAAAATATCCAGCATTATCATTTGTTATAGTTGTTGGTTCTCCATTTTCATCAGTATTAAATAAGAAGAATTCACATTCTGGTCCTACATTCATAGTATAACCTAATTTTTCTGCTTCTATTAAAGCTTTTTTCAATATATATCTTGGATCACCTTCAAATGGAGTTCCATCTGGTCTATATACATCACATATTAATCTTGCAACTTTTCCTTGTTGTGGTCTCCATGGAAAAATTACAAAGCTATTTAAATCTGGTCTTAGATACATGTCTGATTCTTCAATTCTAGCAAAACCTTCAATTGAAGATCCATCAAACATACACTGATTATCCAATGCCTTTCCTAATTGTTTATCTGTTATTGCAATGTTTTTTAATGCCCCAAAAATATCTGTAAATTGAAGCCTAATAAACTTAATTCCATTTTCCTCAACTAATTTTATAATATCTTCCTTTGAATACTTAGCCATAATATAAATCCCCCTTAAAATTTTATAGTAAAAAGGCGTGCAACAGAACCCCTTAAAGGTTACTATTGAACGCCTTTGCTCAACTATCTTATTTCTTAATTATATCATTCTATTTACATAAAGCAATATATTTTTTACTTTTATTTTTTATTTCTTATGATCCCCAAAAATATAATATACCTTTTATCACTAAAAAGAATATTATAATTCCTATAAACGCTACCGGTAAAATAATTACGTACTGAGCAATCATTATAGATAACAAATCTTTAAATTTAGGTTTTTCACCCATTTTAACATTTCTCATTAATTCCCTTTGCCTTGTTTTTAGTTCTTCTTTTTTATCATCAAACCTAAACAATTATATCCTCTCCCTTAATTATGTACAATGTATCACATTATCTAAATATCTTTGTAAAATAAATAACAAATCAAGGTATAAACTAAACAACATCTTGACTTGTTATTCTTTTGTGATAACTATGTTTTATACTAAATGGCAAGCAACAAAATGGTCACTACCTACACATTTATATTCTGGAATCTCTTCTTTGCAAATTTCCTTTGCATAAGAGCATCTAGTATGGAATTTACATCCCTTTGGAGGATTTGAAGGGCTTGGAATATCCCCTGTCAATATAATTCTACTCTTTTTTAAAGTTGGATCTGGTACCGGTATTGCTGAAAATAATGCCTGAGTATAAGGATGAAGTGGATTTTTATATATTTCTCCTTTAGGTGCCAGTTCAACCATAGAACCTAAATACATTACTCCAACCTTAGTACTTAAATGTTCAACTACACCTAAATCATGTGATATAAACAAATAAGTAAGTTCTTTTTTTTGCTGCAAATCAGATAAAAGATTTATTATTTGAGCTTGTATAGATACATCCAGCGCAGATACAGGTTCATCTGCCACTACAAAACCGGGGTTTAAAATAAGAGCTCTTGCTATACCAATTCTTTGTCTTTGTCCACCTGAAAATTCATGAGGATATCTATCTATTTGATAATCTGATAACCCACAAATTCTCATAGTTTCAAGAACTAAATCCCTTGATTCGCCTTTTGAAACTAAACCATGATGTATTGCAGCTTCTCCAATACTTTCTCCAAGGGTAAGCCTTGGGTTAAGTGATGAATATGGATCTTGAAAGACTATCTGCATATCAGTTCTTAAATGTCTTAATTCTTTTTTACTTAATTCATCAAGATCTCTACCTTTATATATTACGCTTCCCTCTGTTTTTTCAAGCAGCCTTAAAATTGTTCTTCCAGTTGTGCTTTTTCCACAGCCAGATTCACCAACAATACCTAAAGTTTCTCCTTTGTTAATTTCAAAAGATACTCCATCAACAGCCTTTACATTTCCTATTGTTCTTTGAAAAATTCCTCCCTTTATAGGAAAATATTTTTTAAGTCCTTCTACTTTTAATATAGTTTCGCTCATTAACTATTTCCCCTCCTTATATTTAAAACAAGAAACCTTGTGATTCTCTTCTACTAATTTCAATGTTGGCATACTACTTTTGCACTTATCAAAACAAAATTCACATCTTTCATTAAAGTAGCAATTATCTGGCATATTAATAGGACTAGGTACTTGTCCTTGTATTGAGTATAATTTTTCTTGAACTTTATTTAGTATTGGTTTAGATTTTAATAACCCTATAGTATATGGATGCATTGGATTTTTGAAAATAACATTCACCGGTCCCTCTTCAATTACCTTACCTGCATACATAACAACAACATAATCTGCCATTTCTGCAACAACTCCAAGATCATGAGTTATAAACATTATTGAAGTGTTAAACTTTTCTTTTATATCTCTCATAAGATCTAATATTTGTGCTTGAATAGTAACATCTAATGCAGTAGTTGGCTCATCTGCTATTAACACTTTAGGCTTGCAAGATAATGCCATAGCTATCATTATTCTTTGTTTCATTCCTCCGCTAAGTTCATGTGGATATCTATCTACAATAGTTTCTGCATCTGCTATTCCTACTAATGAAATCATATCTATTGCTGCTTTTCTTGCTTCTTTTTTCTTTAATTTTTGATGCACTATTATAGATTCCATAATTTGTTTTCCTACTGTGAAAACTGGATTTAAAGATGTCATAGGTTCTTGGAATATCATAGAGATATCATTTCCTCTAATTGCTCGCATTTCCGAATCTGACAGTGTTAAAAGATTTTTATTTTCATATAATATTTCGCCCTCTACTATTTCCCCTGGAGAAGCTACAAGTCTCATAAGACTCATTGCAGTAACACTTTTCCCACATCCAGATTCTCCAACTACACATACAACTTCACCTTTTTTTATTTTAAAACTTACATCATTCACAGCTTTAACTGTGCCACCTTCAGTGTAGAAATATGTTTTTAAGTTTTTAAATTCTATTAAATCACTCATGTTATAACCCCCTACTTCTTTAGTTTTGGATCAAGAGCATCTCTTAGCCCATCACCTAACAGATTAATCGCCATAACTGTTAAGAAAATACAAACACCTGGTGGTACCCAAAGCCAAGGTCTTTCCATTAAATCTGCAAAATTATTTACTGATTGTATCATGTTTCCCCAAGAAGCATTTGGAGGTGCAACTCCCATTCCAAGATAACTTAATGCAGATTCAGTCATTATTGCTCCACCAATACCAAGTGTTGCTGAAACTATAATAGAAGGCACCACATTTGGTAATAAATGTTTGAATATTTTTCTAGAATCTGTTAACCCAAGAGCTTCTGCTGCTTGCATAAATTCCTGTTCTCTAAGTGATAATATTTGACCTCTTACTAATCTCGCTATTGTTGGCCAAGATAATATACCTATAATAAACATAACAAAAAATATTCTTTTATTAGGATCTACATCTAGATCAGATAGCATTGCTCCTAATATAATAAGTATTGGTAAAAATGGTATGCATAAAAATATATCAACAATTCTCATTATTATGCTATCTACAATTCCACCATAATATCCAGCAATTGCTCCTAGTATTCCACCTATAGCTATTTCAATAATTACAGCTACAAACCCAACTAATAAAGATACTCTACCTGCATACATAAGCCTTGTTAAAATATCTCTACCTATAAGATCTGTACCAAACCAATGTGCAAAGCTTGGTGGTTGTTTTTTCATAGCAAAATTCATTGTTTCTTGTTCATACGGTGTTAGAATTGGACCAACAACACAAAATAAAATCATAATTATTAATATTCCAAAGCCCACCATAGCTAGTTTATTTTTTTTAACTCTCATTAAAACTAACATTTCTGGAGAATGTACCTTCTCAACTTTAATTTTTTCAACTTCATTATTTTCTTTTTTATATATATTTTTTTTCTTTTTCATATCCATGTTTGTCTCCCCCTTACTTCAGTCTTATTCTTGGATCAACTAAAGCATAAGAAATATCTGCAATTAAACTTCCCGCTAAGGTAAGCATGGCCATAAGCATGTTAAAAGCCATTAAAAATGGATAATCTCTAGCATTTAAGCAATCAAAAGCAACTTTTCCAATTCCAGGCCAAGCAAAAATAGTTTCTGTAATCATTGCTCCCCCAAATAATCCCGGAAGTGAAAGTCCAAGTATTGTAACTATAGGTATTAAAGCATTTCTTAAAGCATGTTTATAAATTACTACAGATTCCTTTAACCCTTTTGACCTTGCTGTTCTTATATAATCTTGTCTTATAACCTCAAGCATACTTGTTCTTGTATATCTCATTAAAGAACCAACTTGTACTACTGTCAAAACTATAAATGGTAATAACATATGATATATAACATCAAAGAAATGTTTAATTCCAACTGTTGAGCTACCTGTTTTTGTCATTCCCCCAACTGGGAATATAGGTAAATCAAAGGCTAATACTTTTATTAGCATAAGTGCTAAGAAAAATGCTGGCAAAGATATTCCTATAAGTGCTATAACCGTGAAAAAACCATCAACAAATGAATATTGTTTTGTAGCTGATACTATTCCTATTGGCACTGCTATTATTATACTTGCTATAAATGCGGATATTGCTAATATAAACGAATTCCAAACATAAGTATCTATAACCTTTACAACTGGTTGTTGGAATTTTAATGAATATCCAAAATCCCCCGAAAAAGATTTTGTAAGCCAACTAATATATCGTTGTGGTACAGGCTTATCCAGTCCCATACTTTCTCTAAGTTCTATTTTTTTAGCTTCAGTCATATTTGACCCAGCCTTACCATCAACATAATCCCCCGGTGCAAGAGAAATTACAACAAATATAATAATAGAAACCCCAAGTAAAACAGGGATCATTTGAAGAAGTCTTCTTCCAATATAGGTAAACATTCTTTTGTCCTCCCTTTATTTAATATGCTCAGCCTTAAGGCTGAGCATATTAATTTTAAAATTATTCTAATGTTAACTTGTTAAGACTGTATGTGAAATTCTTATACGGAGTTATTTGATTTTCAAATCCTTTAACTCTTGAATTAACAGCCCACATATCTCTTCTTTGATACATAAATATATATGGAAGTTCTTTATTTATTAATTCATAAACATCTGCATATATCGCTTTTCTTTTTTCTGTATCTGTTTCTTGTAATCCCTTTAAGAACAATGCATCAAGCTCAGGATTTGAATATCCAGTTTTATTTTGAGCTCCACCCGTTCCAAGTATTCCTGTATTATCTATTTTAGGAGTTAAGCCCCAAGCCATAAAGAACATTTGTGCTTTACCACTAGTTACTTGTTCTCTTACTGCATTAAAGTCCATTTGTTCTGCTTCAAATTTAATTCCAATTTCTTGGTAGTTAGCTTGAGCAACTGGTATAATTGCATCATTTACATCATTTGGTGTACTTGCTGTGAATTTTATCTCCAATTTTTTTCCATCCTTTTCTCTTATTCCATCAGATCCAACTTTCCAACCAGCTTCATCTAATAACTTACCAGCTTTTTCTTTGTCAAATTCATAGTCATTTTTAGGTTTACTATATGCCCATGATTCTTTTGATTGTGGCACATTTATAACATCTGCATATCCACCAGCATAAACAGCTTCAACAATTTCTTTTCTGTTTAAGCCATATGTTAACGCCTGTCTTACTTTAACGTCAGTGAATTTTTCATCTTTCATATTAAAACCAATATATCCATATCCATTAGTTGGGAATACATGAAGATCTAAGAACCCTGCTTCTTGCAATTTACCAACATTATCTTGGTTAACAGTAACCATATCCATATCAATTTCACCAGTTTGTAACATTTGAATTCTAGTAGTTTCTGAAGTTACTTTGTAAATTAAGTTAGGAATTTTAACTTTTCCTAAATAATAATTTTCATTAGCTACTAAATCAACTTCTTGACCCGGTTTATTTTCAACAAATTTATAAGCTCCGCAACCTAAAGGTTTTGCATGTAAATCCTTTATATAATTAAGATGTCCTTGTGTGTAGCCTTTACCATAATATGCTTTTGAAAGTATTTGTGCTGTAAAATCATATATGGCATCCGCATTTACTTCTTCTAAAGTAAATTCAATATTTTTATCATCTACAACTTTTATACCTTCTATAGTAGATGCAGTACCTTCTTTATAAGCCTTAGCTCCTTTTATTTTTGTTGTATTTACAAAATCTGCAACACCATCATATTCTTTATCACAGCCTGCAGTAAAAGTAAATGCAACATCTTCAGTTGTTAATGGTGTTCCATCATCAAATTTTAATCCGTCTCTTAATTTAAATGAATAAGTTTTCCCATCCTCTGATATTTTATAACTTTCAGCTAAAGCTTCTACCGGTAGCCCTTTTTCATCTGGTGCTATCATACCTGTAAACATACTTTCCATAATATAGATATCATATGCTGATTCTGAATAAAGTGGATTAAATATCCCTTCAGGTGCATTAATACCAATTACTAAAGTATCCTTTCTATCTGTTGCAAGAGATACATTTTTAGATGAATCAGTTGCCTTAACATAGCCCTCAACTGGTCCACTTTTTACCTCAGCTGGTGTCTTTTCTGTGGTTTTGCCCTTTCCACCACAGCCTCCAAGCACTAACATACAACTTAACGCTACAGTTAGTATTGAAATTAATTTTTTCTTCATAAATTCGTCCCCCTCTTATTGCCTTTTTTTACATTTATAATATAAAGCTATTATTTTACTATTATACATCATTATTCCTATTTTATACATATGTATTTTCTTATTAGAGGTAATTATTGTATAAGTTTATACATTTGTTATTTTTTAACGGTATTTATTGATAAATTGTTAATTTTTCCAAATAATTAAAGTAAAAAAATTCATAGTGTTATATAACTCTGATTTTTTTATTTCTTTCGAAGTTTATTTTATGACTTTTTCATGAATATACATCTGAGAATTCTATATTTATTATTTGTATTCTAGAATCTTCTGATTTAAAGCACTTTTTTTCTACTTCCTCACAAATAATGTTGCAAGGTAAGTCTATTACAAACCTTGTCCCCTCTATATAACTACTATCTATTATTATTTTCCCATTATGCATTTCTACAAAAGATTTGACAAGGGACAATCCTATTCCACTACCTTCATTACTTCTTGATAAAGACTTGTCAACTTGTACAAATCTCTCAAATACATCCTTTTGATTTTCCAAGGGAATTCCTATCCCTGTATCTGTTACCGATATTTGTATTCCACTATTTTTCCCCACTATTTCAACCTTAATTTCTCCACCCTTTGGTGTAAATTTAATTGCATTAGACATTAAATTTAATATTATTCTCTCTATTTTATCATTATCACAAAAAGTGTATTTTTCTTCTATATTAGTATCAAAAATAAGGCTAATTTCTTTTTCTTCTGCAAAATCCTTAATTGATAGCGTAATATCCTCTACTATGCTTACTATATTATGGTTGCATACCTGCAACTCTAGATATCCATCTTCAGATTTAGTTATATCAATTAAATTATTTATTAACCTTATTAGCCTAAAACTATTTTGTCTTATTGTTTTTATATATTTATTAATTTTATTTTTAGATAATTCATTGTAATCATTATTTGATATTTCTACTAATTTAAGAGCAGATACAATTAACGTAAGTGGTGTTCTTAGTTCATGAGATAAATTTGCAAAAAACTCTGTTCTTATTTCATTATAGTGTTGTAACTCATTTAAAATTCTTTTATTTTCTTCTGATTTTTTCTTATATGTTATATCTCTACCTATTACCCCTATTCCTTTTCTGCTTCCATCTATATTATATAAAGGTACCTTTATAACATCAAAAGTTTGATATGTTCCATCCCTAAGTTTAAAAATTTCCTCTACTATTTTAATATTTCCATTTTCCCAAATTTTTTTATCTGTCTCATAACATACACGAAATTCATCTTCTTTATCTGGAATAAGTTTCATTAAATCTAAATCAGTCTTTCCTATAATAGGCTCTTTTGCATTAATAATATCTTCCAAAGTTTTATTAACTTCAACCCATTTGCCTTTTGAATCCTTATACCCAATAATATCTGGTGAAGAGTTTATTATAGTTTTAAGGATTTCTTTTTGATCATCTATAGTTTTTCTATCTATTAACAAATATAATATTATTATTATATTGATCAATATTATTGTTACGTAAATTACATGTGTGTTTAACCACTCCATTTAATACCTCCTTGAAAACTTCTAGTATGACTTAATAATATTAGAATTTAATATACAATCTGCTGAAGATTTATTCATAGCTACTGGTATATTATATAAAACAGCTATTCTAAGCAGTGCTTTTATATCCGAATCATGAGGCTGTGATGTTAATGGATCCCAAAAGTAAATCATAAAATCAACCTCTCCATTAACTATACATGTACTAATTTGTTGATCCCCCCCCATCATTCCACTTTCATATTTCTTTACATCTAACCCGATTTTCTCTTCAAGCAATATAGCAGTACTCTCAGTACCACATAAAGTATGATTTTCTAATATACATTTATTTTTATAAGCCCAATTAATTAAATCTAACTTCATATTATCATGAGCAATTAACGCTATTTTTCTAGCTTTAACCTTTGTAAATTTATCCATTTTATTATCTCCTTATATATTATTTTTTAAATCTAAATCAATTTTTTTCAACCCCCGACTTTGTAATTATATCATAATATCGCATTATTTTACATATTTATATATTAAATTCCTTCTTTTTAAAATATATCCATAAAATCTTTTTCTTTAATCTCTTATACAAACAAAAAAAACTATACCTTACTTAAAAGCTATAGTCATTTTTTGATTTATTTTATAAATCCAGTTCTATTTATCATCTCTAAACAAATAACAATATATTTGAATCTCCACAAATTCTAATTTAACTCTATTGTAAATGATTCCCCAACCTGTTTAAAATCATCACTCATTCTTCCACTTTCTTTTGGAAATTCTACTGCATAAGCAGTAAGTGTTAAAGATTTTGCTTCAGTTGAAAGAGGCCCATCTAAATCATATCTAGTTAACATCCCCTTATCCTCAGATGAATTTCTACTGTAAAATTCAACTTTATTTCCTAAATCATCTGTTCCTACTAATTTTATATCATAGGTATTCCCTTTCGATGTCTTTGAATAATAAATCTTTTGACCTACTGAATTACTTGTATATTTTTTTATAGTAACCTCTCCATTATCAAGTATAAATTTATTATCCATCTCAATTATTTGAGTATCTAATACTAACTCATCACCATTTGTTTTAAATTCAAATTTCCATGTACCTTTTGTAGTAGAATCCCCCGACCTTACATCTGTATACAGAATTTTAACATCTAAATCTCCACTAAACTTACTTCCATCTAATGTATGAGTCATAACCTGCTCCACAGTATAATCATCTATTTTTTTACTACCGCCACCAGCTGCTAACCCTACTGATTTTCCATTTATATATACCTTTCCACTTGCAATCATTCCAAGTACATCTATCTTTTTATCATTACTTTTTAATGTTGATGAAACTATTAACTCATTTCCATCTAAAACAACTTCATTTAATTGCATAGTTATTCCCTTATTGGTTACCGATTTATCTACCACCGTTTTATACTCTTCCAAATCATTTTCAATTCCCAGTCTACTTGCTATGTCAGATCCTATTATATTTATACTAGCTAACACTTGATTTCCAGGATTAGTACCAAACAACCCCACCATTAACCCTATTGCTACTGTAGCTGCTATTTTACTTTTTTTATAATTCTTCTTTTTCTTTATTGAATTTCTAAAGTTTTTTTTCATTTTTCCTTTTTCAATATCATTAAATTCCTCTTTTTTATAATCTTTTAAGTTTATATCACTATTGTTTAAAATATCATATATATTTTCATCCATACTATTACCCTCTACTTTCTATAGTTTTAAATAAAGTCTTAATTTTATTTTTACCTCTAGATATCCTATTGTAAATAACATCTCTCTTCATACCTGTTTCTTTCGTTATATTATCAATTTCCTGCTCCTCAACATAAAGTTTAAAAAACAAATCTCTATCTTGTTTTTTTAAACAATTAAGCAATTCTTGTGTTTCTTCATTTAATTCATTAGCTGTAATTTCATCATGAATGCTATCTTCAACGCTTATATTTAAATCATCTATATTGTCATACTCCAAATGCTTTAAATACTTTCTTTTATAATCTATAGACTTATACTTTGCTATTCCTGCTAACCAATTTTTAAATTCGCTTCTTTCCACATCAAATTTATCTATATTAGTCCAAATTCCTAAAAGTATATCGTTTATACATTCATCTTGGCTACTTTGTAGACTATATAAATGCTTTTGCACAATAGATTTAATTATCCAACCATAATTATCTATAACATAATCTAAAGCTTTTTCATTACCCTTCTTTATCTCAAAAATAAAGTTCTCCTCTACTATCTTCATTTTATCTCCTCTCTTCATGCAAGCTTGCGCGTAGTATATTTTTTCATCCTACACTTAATACTTCGTTTTATATATTAAGTAATCTATCAAGAATATATTTTTTTACCATTATTTCTTGAAAACTCTTTGAATGTCCCTTAGCCACTAAAAAAACAAATTAAAAAATCTCATAATAACAATAAGCCTTTTTAATTTGTTTCTATTTATTCATATTATTTACTATCAATTATTCGCTTGAATCGTTGCATATAACGTTCATCTAAACTAGCATGTTCATAATTTCATAAATACTATTTAAGCAGTATATTATTATAATGTCTTTATATAATCATGCATTTTATTGGAAATTATGTTATAATTATCACCTAATATAACATAATTTAATGAACAAATGTAAATTATTATAAGTTAGTTAGCAATTTTTTAAAAGGAGAGAATTTTATATGTTTGAAACTACCGGAATAATCAATGATGAGCTGGTAAAGTCATTAAAAAAATATTTAGTACCATCTAAATTAAAGAATTTGATTAAAATAATGGTTATTATATGCGTTCTATTAGGATTAATAAACATTTTTATAAGTAGAGTACGTGTAGTTATATTCTTTTTGGTAGCTGGTATTTTTATTGCAGAATATTTTTATATTATCAATAAGGTTTACAACACATGTATGCAACGAATGAAAGAAACTGTTGGTAAAAGTGAAACTAATTACAGAGTATATTTTGATGAAGCAGGTGCGATAGTAAATAATTTAGACACTGGAGCAAAATCCCATATGAAATATGATATATTTGTAAGATTTGCAGAAACTCCTAATGTGTATGCTATTTTTACAAAATCCAATCAGTTTATTATCCTATTTAAAAATTGCTTAGATGAAGGACAAGTGAATGAGTTTAAAATATTTATAAAAGGAAAGTGTAAAAATTTTAAATAAATTTTGATCTAGATAAAAATTTAATACCAATTAATTTCAACAAAAAACTGCAATAAAGGTTTAAAGTGGTCCCTATGTCAAGGACAGTTAGAAAAAAACGCCTAAAAAATGAATTGGAATATTTTTCATGGAAGATGTATGACAAGAAAGCACTGGTATTATACCGTTTGTAGGTATTTACCAGTGCTTTAAATTATATTAATATATAAAATTAGTTTAGCTAGATTTTAATCGGATATTCACCGGTTTCTAGATATTCGTAGTATTTATTTGGTGATAGCTTGGCCAAATTCCATTGATATCTATTGTTATTGTAATAATCAATATAATTATCAGTTTCTTGTTTCAGTAGATTAAATGTGTTGCATTTTCCAAGGTGAATTTCATCTTTCATATGTCCGAAGAAGGATTCTTGTGGGGCATTGTCCCAACAATTACCTCTTCGAGACATCGATTGTCTAATTTCTTGCTTTGATATAATCTCTTGAAATTTAACGCTAGTATAATGGCAACCTTGATCTGAGTGAATTAGAGTTTCGCTTGTCAGAGAAATGCCATGTTCACGAATAAGTATATGTACAGTTTCTAATACAAAATCTATTTCTAGAGATTCACTTAGAACATATGCTAGAATTTGCTTTGTATAAGCATCCAGAATAGTTGAAAGATATGCTCTTTGACTATTGGCATAAGATATATATGTAATGTCTGTTAATAAGACCATTCTTGCCCCATAGTTAGTGAATTCTCTATTTAATAAATTTTCAGCAACATTATTAGTTTTTAGGGCCTTTGCCATTCGGCGGTACGGGTTTGCTTTTCTAATAGGACATGTTAAATTAAATTTTTTCATCAATCTACTTATTTTCTTGATGTTCATACGTACCCCAGTATTTAGAAGCCTCATGTAAATACCACGTTTACCTTTGTCATATCCACGAAACTGATAAGCAGCTAATATAATCTCAAAATCTTTTCTATCTTCTTCCTCTTTTTTATTTCTATGATCTTTAGAAGATAACCAATTATAATAACCTGATCTAGATACCCCTGCATATTCACAGAGCCAACTAATATTTAATAAATTATTATTCCGTGAAAGCATTTGCTGAATTATTTTGAATTTTTCTTCTGTTTTAGCTTGAACTTCCATTGCGCCTCCCGATTTATAAAATTCATTTTTTTTAGAAACTCATTTTCTTGTTTTAGATATCTAACTTGATGTTTGAGACGTGTAATTTGTTCATCAGGTGTCAAATGTTTTGTAGCTAATCGTCCAGAGGTTTCCTTCCTTAAGTCACTAAAACCTTCTTGTCGTTTTCCCATACTTAGAAATCGGCGCGATAAATTATCAACTCTCTGTTTTCCTAAAGCCTTAACATCAAATCCTGCATTCCGTAGTATTTCTAATGGCATTTTCCCGGTATTATATTCAGAAACATAATACTCCTTAAATTCATCTGTATAAGTAATAGCTTTATTACTAGCTTTTTTTACAAATGGATTTACTGATAAATCTTTCAATTGTTCATCTGTAAAATAGATTCTTCCCATAACTACAATCCTCCTTTAAAATATTTTACAATAAAAAAAGACCCTATAAAATAGAGTCAGTTAAATAAATGTTTAGCACTTTTTTTCTAACTGTCCATTCTATAGGTACCAGTTTAGTTATACATTTATTGCAGTTAATTTTTTGAATTATTTTCTATTTTTGAAATGTTTTTTCAATTCATTATACATCATTTCTGATATCTCTTCATTTTTTGTTACTTTGCCTTCATATTGATTTCCTGCTACTCTTTTCATAACTTCTATATATGAAAATGCCAATGCAGTAGTTAATACGCTTGCTGTACCGCCACTTATTACTCCCCCAATTATTGTACCCGCTCCTGGTATAAACTTTATTATATTTGCAACTAAAGTCTTACCCGCTATCGTTGCCCCTGCAATTCCTCCAACACCTGATGATACTGCTACAAGCAAATCTTTATCCACTTTAACACCAAAAATCGTAGTTATATGTGCTAACATTCCAACCTGTCCTGGAATTAATATAGCAGAATCTGAAAATGGAATAGGTGAAAATCCTATACCAAATGAAGTACCTATATATCCTAATGCCCATTTTGTAGCTTCGTCTACTTTCTTTTTTAAGTCTACCTTCTGGGCATTATTAAAAGCCCGTCTTATTCCTTGCGGCAAAACCTGATAGGTCTTTTCTACTAGCTCTTCTAGTCCATTCCTTGGTAATTCTATAGTTCCAAATTTTATAGGTTCAGCTAATATTCTTTGTATACCTCTTATATTTAAATTCATATTATCAATATATTTTTCTAATTCCTTTGCATTATCACTAAAATTTTGAGTTAATACTATAATTACTGGTATTTTCCCTGATAACTCCTTTATCCATTCAATTTCAAATTCCTCTATTCTATTTGAAGCTGCATTAATACAGTACCATACAATATGTATTAGATTTTCAGAATTAATATCACGACTTTTATGTATTCTATCTATTTCTGCATTAATATCAGCTCTTACACTTTTCTGAACTAGAGGGTTTAATTCTAATCCCCTGCTATCATATAAGTTTATAGGAACTCCTTCCTTAGTGATTTTCTTCAAATGTTTTGTAACTGGTTTTCCTATTCCAGTTTCAGCTAAGTTTTCCCTAAATATATTATTTATCAATGTACTTTTACCAACACCAGTTTTTCCAATTAACATAATATTAGCTGGTGATATATTTTTATTTTCTTCATTTATTTTATTAAACAAGTCATTTATAAAATTATAATTATCCATTTAAAACAGCTCCCTTATATCATTAATAATTCTAATGATTCTACATTTTTAATTACAATCTTCTTTGTTCCTATAATCTCTAATATTCCTTCTCTCTCTAAATATGTTAGCTTTCTACTTAATGTTTCTCTTGCTATACCACAATAATTAGCCATTCCTTCTCTATTTAGCGGTAAATCTATTTCTATTTTGCCATTGCTTCCTTTTCCATATTTATCTGCAAATTCTAAAAGCATACAACCAATTCTTGCTTCTGGATCATTACTAGATAAACTTTTAGTTAGATTTTCTACTTCTACTAACCTTTTACTTAATTCAGCTAGAAGTTTTAAACATATTGATGGGTTATCATATAAAATACCTTCTAAATCTTTTCGAGAAATAGTACATAGTTGAGTATCTTTAACAGTTATTGCAGATACATTACTTTCAATTGTATTACCTAATATATTACTTTCTCCAAAAAAGTCTCCAACCGTTAATACATTAATTATTTGTTCTTTACCTTCTCCTGTATTTTTAGTTATTTTCACTATACCATCACTTATTATAAAAAGTTTAGAAACTAAATCTCCTTCTAAAAATAAAGTTTCTCCTTTTTTTAGACACATATCTTGACTTATCTCTACTACTCTATTTAGTTCATCAGAGGAAAGCGAATCAAATATTGGTATTTCTTGAGCATATAATCTAGTTGAACATCTTTCACCACAATAATTATTTTCCAAAATATCTTCCTCCTTAAATTAGAATCTTCACAACTTTAGGTTCTTGCCAAAAAATAATAGACCAATTTACTAGTCTACTTTTTTAAATACCTTAAATTAATCTGTATTAATATTTAATACTAATATTCTTCATTCAATAATACAACTCATTATTTATGATTTCAATGATATTTAGCTTTCCTAATAAAATTCTTTCATTTTAAATTATTTTATTACAAATAAAAATACCCCCTTATAAAAGTATGTATTAGTAGTTTATAACTATACATCCTCTGCAAGGGAGTTCTTCATCTTCTATTCATTTAAGCTATAATATTTATCTTTCTCTTAAATTTATTACAGTAGCCTTAGGTCTAGACATAGATTCAATTGAATATCTTATTCCTTGAGTTCCCATACCTGATGATTTTACTCCTAAGAATGGAAAATGATCTGGACCTCTTTCAGTTTTATTATTTACTTGAACTGTTCCCACCTCTAATTTATCTGCTACATAAAATGCATTATCAATATTTTCTGTAAATATTGAACTTTGAAGTCCATATTCTGATCTATTAGCTATTTCTATAGCTTCATCCATATCCTTAACTCTTATAATTGGAAGTACTGGTCCAAAAGGTTCCTCCCATGCAAGTCTCATATCTGTTGTTACATTATCAAAAAGTGTTGGGTAAATTAAGTTACCTTCTCTATTTCCTCCTATAACTAAATCTGCTCCCTTTTCCCTTGCATCTTCTATTAACTCACAAACAAAATCTGCTGCTTTAGAGCTAATAAGTGGTACAACATCCGCATCCTTTACTAATGGATTTCCTACAGTAATCTTCTCTATTTTTTCTTTTAATTTCTTTACTAATTCATCTGCCAATTTATCTACTACTAAAACTCTCTTTACCGCTGTACATCTTTGTCCTGAATATGAATATGCACCAGCTATAATATTATTTGCAGTTAATTCTAAATCAGCATCCTCTAAAACTATAGCCGCATCCTTACCACCTAACTCCATTAAAAGTGGCACCATACTAGTAATTTTAGAAATTCTTTTCCCTACTTCTGTACTACCTGTAAAGTTTATAAAATTTATTCCTTTATGAGTAGTAATATAATCTCCAATTTCACTACTTCTTCCTGTAATTGTATTTAATACTCCACTTGGAACTCCTGCTTGTTGAAAAATTCTTGCTAAGTGTAATCCACTTAAACTTCCTTGTGTTGAAGGTTTTAACACAACTGAGTTTCCTGCCATTAATGCTGGTGCTATTTTAGAAGCTGCTAAATTTATAGGATAATTAAATGGTGATATAGCAAGTACAACTCCTAACGGTTCTCTTTTTACAATTGATATTTTATTATTCTTAAACCCTGGGAAGCTATCCCCTGGAATACTTTCACCAGTTAAGTTTTTAGCAGTATCCGCTGTAAACTTTATAAAATCTGCTGTTCTTGATATTTCTGATTTACAACTTTTCCTATCTTTCGCAATTTCCATCATCATAACTTCTGCTAATTCATCTATATTTTCTAATAAAAGCTCTGCTGCCTTATATAATATTTCCGCTCTTTTACTTATTGTTACGCTATTCCACTTCTTTTGAGCCTCTTTAGCAGTTTTCATTACTAAATCTACATCTTCCTTTGTCATAGCTGGAACTCTACCTAATAATGAATTATCTAGTGGTGAATTTACATCTATAAGGTTAGAACTTATACCATCAATCCACTCTCCATTTATTAAATTTTTAAAACCTCTATTTTCATCTTTTATATAATTAAACATATTATAATTTCCTCCTCAGTAATCAAAATTTATAAGCACTATAGCTTTACAAATTTGTTTTAAATACTTTTTATTATTTGTTCTCTTTTAACTTATGATTTTATTATACTTTTAAAGATATTAAAAAAATGTGATTAGAGTCATTTTTTAAAAGTTTCTTATTTTATTTTAACCACAAAAACCCACCACAATACATTTCTGTATTGTGGTGGGTTTCATAGTACTGTATCCTTATTATTTAATAGCTAATTTATAAATATTAAGTACATCTTCTTTGTTTAACTTAACAAAGTTTCCAACTGTACCATTTTCAGTTCTTTTTTCTGCCATTTCTTCTAATCTATCATCTGAAATATTAGCATCTTCTAAAGTAACTGGTAATCCTATTTCTTTAAAGAAATTCTTTAAAGCTTCTATTCCTTTTAATGCAGTTCCTTCTAAATCTTTTAGATCTATTTCTACATCAAAAACTCTATTTGCAAATTGAGCAAATCTATTTATATCATGCTTATAAACATATTTCATCCAAGCTGGGAATATTATAGCAAGGCCTGCACCATGAGCTATATCATATATTCCACTTAACTCATGTTCTATATCATGGCTTGCCCAATCTCCAATTCTACCCATACTTAAAGAATCATTATGAGCAATAGTTCCCGATAACATTATTTCAGCTCTTGCTGCATAATCATTTCCATTTTCTAATACCTTCTTAGCATTTTCAATTATATTTTTCATAGCGCCTTCACAAAGTCTATCTGTTAAGCCTACATTTTCTACATTTGTAAAATATCTTTCTAAAATATGAGCAAACATATCACAAGCTCCACAAGCTGTTTGATAATCTGGTAATGTATATGTTAATTCAGGGTTCATTATTGCAAATTGTGGTCTCATAGTTCTATCTCCTGTTGATCTTTTATATCCACCATCTTCATTAGTTATAACAGTTCCACCACTTGTTTCACTTCCAGCTGCTGGTATAGTTAAAACTACCCCTAAAGGTACACATGAACCTTCAAAGTTTTTTCCTTTTTCAAATAAGTCCCATACATCTCCATCATAATTTGCTCCAAGAGATATAGCCTTTGCAGAATCTATTACACTTCCGCCACCTACTGCTAAAATAAAATCTATTTTATTTTCTCTTACCAGTTTAATTCCTTCTCTTACTAATGATAACCGAGGGTTAGGTTTAACCCCTGAAAGCTCAATAAATTCTACATTAGCTTCCTTTAAAGAAGTAACTATTTTTTCATATAGCCCACTATTTTTTATACTTCCTCCACCATAATGCATAAGTATTTTGTTTGAAAATTTCTTAACCTCTTGTCCAACAGTTAATTCTTTATCCTTACCAAATATAAGTTTTGTATAGTTTTCAAAATTGAAATTTATCATTTTAATCTTCTCCTCCTAATTAACTATTTTATTTAATGTAATCGTATTTCCTTTTAAATTATTATATCACATTATTATAATTTTATATTGGCTTGATTTTTTTTTATTAAAATATTTATCTGATAAAGATAATTTATTAGTGAAATAAAAAAAGCCTTGTACCTAGGTTATTTCCTAAGTACGAGACTACTTTACTAATAAGCAATGATTGACTTTAAAAAGACTTTTTAAAGTCTTATATTAGATTTATGTTTAGAACTTTATTTTCTATAATATTTTATTTATCTTCTTTACCACAATATCTTTTCCTTCTTTTGAAAACATATATTGCACTTCATTCACAACAGCAATATCCTCATCTATTTCCCCTATTTCATTTGCTATTTGAATAACCATTGCTTTTTCAAGAATTTCAAAGTCTCCTTCAAATTTAATCATAATTTTTCCTCCTAATGTTAAAATCAATTATTTTTCTTTTTTCTATAGTAATATTATACCTATGTAAATAGATTTAAACAATATAATTCTTAAATAGAGGGAATGGCAGACCCTTCTGACTATCCGTTTGAATTTTATCTAACACTTGAAAATTTGCTTTTAAAAACTCCCTGTTATCTTTATATCTATCCATCCTTTACTCCTTATTCTGTATATTCTAAGAAAAACAGAAATACTTAACCGAAAGTATTCCTGTTTTAAATCAACTTATTTATATGCAAATGGTAGCCCTACTGTATCTATAAATACAGTTTTTCCATCTCTAACTAAATAGGAATTCTTAGTTCCCATTCTACTTTTCCACCCTAAGTAACTGTATAACTGGTCTTAAAAATGTCACTACTATTATATATTTTTGAATAAGATATTATTTTCAAGATGGATATGCTGAAATGTATCTTGTTCCAACTCCATTAATTTTTTATAGGTTAATTCAAAAGTTTTACAAGCACCCTCTGGCATATTATAATGTTCTGTTATTTCCCTTAACTCTTTAATTATATCGCCTGCCCCAGTATGTTCTTTTTCTAACTCATTTAAAAGATTTAACACCTTTTGTTTATTTTGGTTATTTTTTTCTACTTCATATTCTTTTATAATTGGAAATATAAATTCTTCTTCTTTTATTAAATGTGCTTCAAGTTCTGTTCTTAAAGTATTAAATAGTTTATGAATCTTAAAAAGTTCTTCGTGATTTTTACCATGTACTTTTAATATTTTAAATATAAGTTCACTTATTTTAGGTAGTTCTTCTTTTAAATATGCATGATGTGTACCTACAATATAATCTATAAGCTTACTTGGTTTTTCCTTTGCCCAATCTGTAAATTCTTCATTTTTTTCTTGAAATTCTTTATATTTCTGATTTAACAAAGTCAATATTTTATTTTCATCCATATTTTTCTCTTTTATAGCTTCCGTTAATGGTCTATTTCCTCCGCAACAAAAATCTATTCTATACTCTAAGAATAAATTGCTTGCTCCTGGAAAAATAGTAACAATATCTCCTATTTTATCTGATATATTAAAATTATTAATCATAATAACCACTCCTTATAAATTTTTATGCACTAATGAGCTATAATCTCATCTATCTATTACACAGATTTCATTTTAGGATATAAATACATATCTTCTTTAGAAATTCGATTTTCCAATAATTTTATTATCTCCTTACTTTCTTTTAAAAATCCGTCTGTATCACTTAAAATTTTACTCCTTGTATTAAATTTATTTTTATAGTTATTAAATTGTACATGAATATGACCCATTTCCTCACTGTATTGTTTAGCAATTTCTTTTAATTGTTGATCTTTACTTTCAATTAATGCTGGATATAAAAATTTATCCTCTGAATTCATGTGGATATTTAATTTACCTGCAAGTGTATTTATATTTCTTACTAAGACATCTAAATTTACTTTTATGTCGTTTGAGTTAATACCTTGCTTGATTTTTAAAAATAAATCCTTTATTTCTACATGTTGCCTTTCTAAATTCTCTATATTAGCCATATTATTTATCCTCCTGTGTTTATTAATATTTATAATAATATTAATACTTTGTTTTAATCTATACTTTAATTATAATTATTGTATAATTTTATTATACAAAATTATGGAGGTGTAATATGAACTTATGCAATAATTGCTGTCCTTGTAATCATAAATATTGCGCTAAAAAGGTTTCTTTATTTGCGTCTCTCTCAGATAATGACCTTAATAAAGTAGTAAATTTAATTACAAAAAAATCCTTTGAAAAAGGTGATATTATATTTTCCGAAGGAGAACTATTTGATAAATTGTTTATTATAAACAATGGAAGTATTAAAATTTATACATATACTAAAGATGGGAAAGAGCAAATCCTTTATATCTTAAAAGAGGGAGAGTTTTTAGGTGATTTAAACTTACTAAAAAATGATATCTTTAAATTTAATGCAATGGCTCTTGAATCCACAAATATGTGTATTATACATAAAGATGATTTTGATATACTTATTAAAACCAATCCTGAAATCAGCATAAAAATTTTAGAATATGCTCATGACAGAATAGCCTCACTGGAAAATTTAGTTCAAACACTTACAACTAAAGACGTTGAAGTGAGACTTGCTTCACTTCTTATAAATCTTTCTAGTACCTTTGGTATTAAAACAGATATAGGAATTGAGATTACTCTTCCCTTAACCCGTGAGGACATGGCAAATTTCATAGGAGTAACTAGAGAAACTGTTAGTCGAAAATTATCTTATTTCCAAAGCCAAAATATAATCGAAATCTTTGAAAATAAAATAATTCTAATAAAAGACATTACTATACTTAAAGAACTAGTCAAAATTTAAATAAATCACTATCTTCATCCTGATATTTTTCAGTTGCCACATTTATATAACTTGAATAACACTTTAAGGGATGCCCTAATTTATGGCATCCCTTTTATTAACTTTTTAACGTCATAAATATCAAAAATTAATATATTCCTTTGAAGAAGTTTTCTCACTATTATTCATTTTGTTACTTATGCTCTCTTCTATATATTTTTCAAAATCTACAGCTTTTATGGGTTTGCTATAATAGTAGCCTTGTACTTGATCACATTCTAACTCTTTAAGCTTTTCTAACTGTTCTTTAGTTTCAACTCCTTCAGCAATTACTTTTATCCCTAAAGCCTTTGACATTACAATAATAGCTTTTACAATATGAAATTCATTATGTTCTACTTCAATTTTATCTATTAAATGTTTATCAATTTTAAGTTTATCTACAGGAAATCTTTTTAAATACCCAAAAGAGGAATAACCTGTACCAAAATCATCAATAGATATTTCCACACCAAAGTTATTAAATTCCATTATCTTTTTATCTGTTTCCATTTCATTATTCATAGCACAAGCTTCTGTAATTTCAATATCTATCCACTTTGTCGATACTCCTAATCTATTAATAGTACTTTTAACATTATCAACAAAATTTAAACTATCAAATTGTTTTGGTGATATGTTTATACCAACTGAAAGCTCAAGCCCATACTTTTCATTCCAAACTTTTATTTGTTTTAAAGCATTTTCTAATACCCACTGACCTAGAGGAACAACAACCCCAATTTCCTCAGCTATGGGAATAAATTCATTTGGGAAAACCATTTTGCCATCAGGGGTATTCCATCTAATTAAAGCCTCTGCTCCAACTAAGTTATTATTTTTTATATCTATTTGTGGTTGATAATACAATTCAAATTCCTTATTATAAACAGCATTTTTCAACATTAATTCTAAATTTAGTTTCTTCATTAACTCAAGACTCATGTCTTTATTATAAAACTTATATTTATTATATCCCGTTTCCTTAGCTCTATACATAGCAATATCACAATTTTTCATTAAGGTAATTCTATCCTCTCCATCCCTAGGATAAACTGATATTCCCATGCTTAAGGTAATTCTAAATTCATAGGGATTTAAAATTATTAATTCGTTAAATATATTAACTGCTTGTTCTGCTAAAGAGACTATTTCTTCTTGAGACGTTAAATTAGACACAGCTATGACAAACTCATCTCCTCCAAGTCTTGCAACAATAGAATCCTCTTTAAAAATATTCTTTATTCGTTTTGATACCTCAATTAAAACTAAATCACCCATTTCATGACCATATGAATCATTTATTGATTTAAACCGATCTAAATCAATAAAGAATATTACAATTTTTTCATCAATACATGATTCTTCAATTACTCTATCCAACTCGCTAATAAAAAATCTTCTATTTGATAGATTAGTAAGATAATCTTCTTTTGCCAAAATATTTAAATTTTCATTTGATTTTCTTAACTCCTTAGTCTTTTCTAAAACAATCTTTTCAAGTGATTCATTCTGCTGATTTTGTTTTTTAATTAATAATACATTTTTATAAAAAATGTCAATATATATTGTAATTATGTAGTGAACTAGTATTACCACTGCTACGAATATTGTATCTTTTATGTTAAACAAGTTAAAAGCCCTCAATAAAAATGGAACTATAAATAACGCTAATGACAATTTATCATTTCTTGTATTTTCATAAACACCTAACCTTATATCTTCTTTTCTATGTGTAGTAGGTTTATATAATTCATATAATCCAGCATAAGAAAAAATTGCTAAAGAAAATATATAGGTAAAATCAGATATATTATTTTCAACGTATAGATTATTTAGAGATTGATATGAATATATTAAGTCTCCTAGAGTAAATACTAAGATACCTAATACTATTATCTTTAAAGTTTGAGATTTTCTTAAATTTACTGAAGAAATAAGAACTACTATAGCCATCACTATAGATATTAAGTCTGTTACATTATATAATATATTTATAACAATTTCAGTTGAACTTCCAGTGATAAAATCCACATATCTGTAAAAAAACACCTTCCATGCAATATATATAATAATAACTACGGTTGTAAATACATCTAAAAATAATTGAACTAAATTCCATCTATCCCTCTGTTTAATAAAATATATGAACATAGCACTTAGAATACATATATTAGGAATTAAGTATAAATATAAAAATAAATCGATCTTAACAGGATTAACCAAAAACACATAAGTGTTATATATCCATAAACAATCTGAAATTAACCAACTAAAACATGCTATAGAAAGCATAAGCCAATTATTCCTAAAACGCTCCGCTTTTTTATAAGTATACAACAAAATAATAAAGATAATAATTTGTTCAATAATAGATATAAAATCTGCTACGAAAGAATTATTTTCTATAGAATTGTAGAAATAAGATATTGTAATTATAACTAACAATATAGATAATAAATAAAATTTATTTTTTTTCATTTGCAATCCTCTTTTCTACTGTTTTTTCATTACTTTAACTCTTATAATTTAAATTATTATTGTTTGTATTTTAAAAAATATCAGAAAACACTCCTCGTGTTGAAATCATTTTAATTCATGTAAAATAAAGAAAGTGGCTATTGTGTCATATTGCACTTCATTCACAACAACAATATACTCATCTATTGCCCCTATTTAGTTTAATATTTAAATAACCATTTCTTTTTCAATAACCCTAAAGATTCCTTCGAATTTAATAATAATCACCTTTCTAAGAAGAAAAAAGCCTTGTACAAAGGATTCCCCCTAAGTACAAGGCTTTACATATAAATTAAATACTAGTAAAAGTAATTAACTTATTATTATTTACAAGCTTCTTCTATAGCAACTGCAACAGCAACTGTAGCACCAACCATTGGGTTATTTCCCATTCCGATAAGACCCATCATTTCAACGTGAGCTGGAACTGATGATGATCCTGCGAATTGTGCATCTGAATGCATTCTTCCCATTGTATCTGTCATACCGTATGAAGCAGGGCCTGAACCCATGTTATCTGGATGAAGAGTTCTTCCTGTTCCACCACCTGATGCAACTGAGAAGTATTTCTTTCCTAGATTAACCATTTCTTTTTTGTAAGTTCCAGCAACTGGATGTTGGAATCTTGTTGGGTTTGTTGAGTTACCAGTGATTGATACATCAACGCCCTCATGGTGCATTATAGCAACCCCTTCTCTAACGTCATCAGATCCGTAACATTTAACTGATCCTCTTGGTCCGTTTGAGTAAGCTTTTTCTCTTACGATGTTTAAGTGACCAGTTTTATAGTCAAACTTAGTTTCAACATAAGTGAATCCATTAATTCTTGAGATTATAAATGCAGCATCTTTTCCAAGACCATTTAATATAACTCTTAATGGAGATTTTCTTACTTTATTAGCTTTTTCAGCTATTTTTATAGCACCTTCAGCAGCCGCGAATGATTCGTGACCAGCTAAGAATGCGAAACATTCAGTTTCTTCTCTTAAAAGCATAGCTCCTAAGTTACCATGTCCAATACCTACTAATCTATCATCAGCAACTGAACCTGGGATACAGAAAGCTTGTAATCCTTCTCCAAGTGCAGCAGCAGCATCAGCAGCTTTTACGCAACCTTTCTTAATTGCAATGGCAGCACCTAAAGTGTAAGCCCACATAGCGTTTTCAAATGCGATTGGTTGAGTTGACTTAACGATTTCGTAAACGTCGATACCCTTTTCGTCACATACAGCCTTTGCATCTTCTAATGTTTCCATTCCGTATTGTTGTAATACTGGAGTGATTTGGTTGATTCTTCTTTCATAACTTTCAAATAATGCCATGTTTCTAGTCCTCCTTATAATATATTAGTTGTGTCTTGGATCTATAACTCTAACTGCTTCATCGAATCTTCCGTATTGGCCAGTAGCCTTTACTAAAGCTTCATTAGCTTCCATTCCCTTAGCAACGAATTCCATCATCTTACCTAAGTGAACAAATTTATAACCAATGATTTCTCCATCAGCATCTAAAGCTGTTTCTGTAATATATCCTTCAGCCATTTCTAAGTATCTTGGTCCCTTAGCAACTGTTCCGTACATAGTACCAACTTGTGATCTTAGGCCTTTACCTAAATCTTCAAGTCCAGCTCCTATTGGTAATCCATCTTCTGAGAAAGCAGTTTGAGTTCTTCCGTATACTATTTGTAGGAATAACTCTCTCATAGCTGTGTTTATTGCATCACAAACTAAATCTGTGTTTAATGCTTCTAGTATAGTTTTTCCTGGTAATATTTCTGAAGCCATAGCTGCTGAATGAGTCATTCCTGAACATCCAATAGTTTCTATTAACGCCTCTTCTATTATTCCGTCCTTAACATTTAAAGTAAGCTTACATGCTCCTTGTTGTGGCGCACACCAACCCACACCATGAGTTAATCCTGAAATATCTGTTACTTCTTTAGATTGAACCCATCTTCCTTCTACAGGAATAGGTGCTGAACCATGGTTAGGTCCCTTAGCTACAACACACATTTCTTCAACTTCTCTTGAATACATCATAAACTGATCCTCCCTAATTATGAAATAGTTATAAGCTTGTCTACTTTAACTACTAAAAGTTTGATATGTAGACATTATAACTGGGCCAAATTTAAACCCACTGGGTTAAATTGCCCCTACTCTTATAATATCAGAACTTTTCTACTGTAACAACAATTTATTATGTTTTTTTTACTTTTATATTGATATTTTTTTATCACTTGAAATTAATCTTAAAATATGTTATTATATATTCACAGGAACATGTTATGCCGACATGGCGGAACTGGCAGACGCACATGACTCAAAATCATGCGGGAAACCGTGTGGGTTCAATTCCCACTGCCGGCACCAAACAAAATAAGAAGCACTGATATTATTAACTTATACAAGTTGTAATATCGGTGCTTTTTATTTTTATCAATATCTTTATATAATGTTATTTATCTTTTTTCAAATTTCCCTTCATTTACATGGTATCAATTATAACTGTCCTCAAATTTTCGAGAATAGTCATTTAAATTAATACATCAAAAAAACAAGGCTTGAATAACTATTTCTAGCTCCCCAAACCTTATTCCTTAATTATAGATAATAAGTCATTATCCTTATCTAGTACAAACAAGACTAAGGCTCTTTGACTTATTACTTATTCTACAATTTCTAATATTAAAATATACTTACATATAGTAAAGCCCCTAATATTGCTCCAAGTATTGGTGCTACTACTGGTATCCATGCATAACCCCAATCTGAACCACCTTTATTTGGTACAGGTAATAAATAATGCATAAGTCTTGGTCCAAGGTCTCTTGCTGGGTTAATAGCATAACCTGTAGGCCCCCCTAAAGATAATCCTATAGCCCATACTAATACACCTATTACGAAGGGTTGAACTCCCTCAACAAAAGGATGTGCAGTTATTCCAAGCATTGCAAAAACAAATATAAAAGTCCCTATAAATTCAGTTGCAAAATTAAATTTTGGATTCCTTATTTCTGGAGATGTACAAAACACACCTAGTTTTGTAGCTTTGTCTTCTGTTTCTTCAAAATGATTATAATAAGAAATAAGAACTAGTCCGGCTCCTAAAAATGCTCCAACAAATTGAGCTACTAAATACATTGGTACATTTGCCCATGGAAATTTTCCAACAACTGCAAGCGCCAATGTAACTGCTGGGTTAAAGTGTGCTCCACTAACGCTTCCAAACATGTAAACTGGAACCGCTACAGCAAATGCCCATCCTGATGCAATAACTATCCAACCTGAGCTATTCCCTTTAGTTTTGTTAAGTATTACGTTTGCAACTACTGCATCGCCTAATAGTACTAATATTAAAGTTCCAAATAATTCTGCTAAAATCGTTGTCATACTCATAAGTCTTTACCATCCTTCATTTTATAAGGCACCTGAAAAAATAATAAATCAAAGTGCAATGTTTATTTTTCACCCTAGTTTATTATTTTTTTCAGATACCTAATTTCAAGTAAGGAACCCCTTTAAAACAAAGGAGTTCCTATATTTTATAATATGTTAATTTATCCAACTAGTCCTAATATTAGAACGCAGCTTTGAATATTTGCATTATTTCCTTTTCATTTCCTTTTCTTGGATTACTGAAAGAATTTCCATCTTTTAATGCCATTTTAGCCATGTATGCGAAATCTTCTTCTTTAATTCCCATTTCTTTTAAGCTTGAAGGAATTCCGATTTCTTTTGAAAGTTTAAACATAGCATCAATAGATTTTTCAGCAGCTTCCATAACTGATAACCCAGCTATGTTTTCTCCCATGAACTCAGCTATATCAGCAAATTTAGCAGGGTTTGATATTAAGTTATATCTCTCAACATGTGGAAGAAGCATAGCATTAGCTACTCCATGAGGCATATCGTATAATCCACCTAATTGGTGAGCCATAGCATGAACATATCCTAAGTTAGCATTGTTGAATGCCATACCTGCTAAGAATGAACCATATGCCATATTTTCTCTTGCTACTAAGTTTTCACCAAAAGCAACAGCTTGTCTTAAGTTATTTGATATTAATTTTATAGCTTGAATAGCAGCGGCATCTGTTACAGGGTTTGCATCTATTGATACATATGCTTCAATAGCGTGAGTTAAAGCATCCATTCCTGTAGCAGCTGTTAAACCAGCAGGTTTTTTAACCATTAACATTGGATCGTTGAATGAAACTAAAGGTAAGTTTCTCCAGCTAACTATAACATATTTAACTTTTGTTTTAGTGTTAGTTATAACACAATGTCTTGTAATTTCACTTGCTGTTCCAGCTGTAGTATTAACTGCAACTATTGGTGGAAGTGCAACTGTTAAAGTTTCTATTCCAGCATATTCATAAAGATCTCCTTCATGAGTTGCTGCAATACCAATACCTTTACCACAATCATGTGAGCTTCCTCCTCCAACTGTAACTATCATGTCACAATTTTCAGTTTGGTATACTTTTAATCCATCAGCAACATTAGTATCTTTTGGATTTGGTTCTACTCCATCATAATATGCAACTTCTATTCCTGATTCTGTTAATGACTTAACAGTTAATTCAACTGCTCCGCCTTCCATACTTCTTAAAAATTTATCTGTTACTATTAGAGCTTTTTTACCACCTAATATTTCACATCTTTCTCCAACTAATTTTACGCATCCAGCGCCCATAAAGTTAACACTTGGTACTAAATAATCATACATTCTCATTGTTAATTCCTCCTATTTTTTGTTTATTTATTTAATTTCTAATATGTAAATTAAAATTATTACCTATTAAAAGCATCTACTGCTGCTTGAGCTATGCTCATATCTTCTTCTACAGTTCCACCACTTACTCCAACTGCTCCTACAACTTGACCATCAATTATTATTGGTAGACCTCCACCAAATGGAACTATTCTGCAGTTATTTGTAAGTTGAAGCCCATAAAGGCTTTGTCCTGGTTGAACGCATCCCGCTATTTCATGGCTTCCTTGCTTTAAACATGCTGCTGTATAAGCTTTGTTTATTGCTATATCAACGCTTGTTATGAAAGCATCTTCCATTCTATGCACTAACATTAAGTTTGCCCCAGCATCTACTGCTGCAAAAATTACTGGTACATTTATGCTAGCTGCTTTTTCTTCAGCTGCTTTAGCCATTTCCTTAACTATTTCTAAACTTAATTGTTTTATTTCATTTAACTTCTTCATAATTTTATCCCCCTAAATTATTTTTCTTCTTCATATCTTGCAATAGCATATAAAAGGTCAGATAGACGATTTACATACATTTTAACCTGTTCTCGTACATACTCTTCTGTGCAAAGAGTATTAATTCTTCTTTCAGCTCTTCTAATAACAGTTCTTGCTACATGTAATACCGCAGATGTTTTATTTTTTCCTGGAGTAACAAATCCTTTAAAAGGACCTGCAAGTTCCATATATTTATCTATTAAAACTTCTACTTTCTCTATATCTTCATCTGTTATTATTTCTTTTAACTTTTTAAATCCTTTTTCATCACTAGCTAGTTCTGCACCTAATACAAATAATTTTGTTTGTATTTCTTCAAGTACTTTTCGCTCTTCATTATCTTCAATTTCAGCATAAGCTAAACCAATAAATGAATTAGCTTCATCTATAGTTCCATAGGCCTCAACCCTTAAACTATCTTTCTTCACCCTACTGCCTCCATATAAAGCAGTAGTTCCTTTATCACCAGTTTTAGTATAAATTTTCATAATATAATTACTCCTTATACTCTACTTAAAGGCAATCCCTTTTACTAATCGTCCTGCATTAGCACCTAAAGCTCTTAGAACTTTTTCTTCATCATCTAAACTAGCCGTAAACAAAGGCTCATCTTTGTTTAGCTTATTTAAAGTTAATGTTACCTTTACACTTTCATCAATACCAATTCCAACTGATAGTCTTGAATTCTGAGAAGCCACATGACTTAGTTCTTCTGATCTTAGAGAATCTTCTTTGCAGAATACCTGGCAAGGTATTCCTTCTTCTTCTATTCCCCATAAAATTTCATTGATTCTAGTTAAGTCTTCTAATTTTGAAGAATAATACAAACATATACTTGGCATGTCGTATTTTAAATTTCTCATTATCATTACTTATCTACTCCATTTCCATTAAAAGCTAGTACAAGTCCTGTAGCTACTGCATTTCTTG
Organism: Clostridium gasigenes; assembly: GCF_017348895.1. Classification (NCBI taxonomy): domain Bacteria; kingdom Bacillati; phylum Bacillota; class Clostridia; order Eubacteriales; family Clostridiaceae; genus Clostridium; species Clostridium gasigenes. Next base: position 2,742,839 of record NZ_CP071376.1, on the reverse strand, counting down.
GCCCTTCTGTGCTTCTTATGTTTCCTCGTCCTGCAACTACTCTATATTGAGCAAGAGCATTTGTTACTAATTGAGGAACTTCGAAATCTAATGAAGATCCTCCTACCAATACAACAAATTCAATATCTCTTATATTGCCTGTAGGTGATACTATTCTTAATGCTCTTAGGCAATTAGTTACAAATACCTTTTCCTTAGCAGATTTTCTTATATTTTTTATTTTCTCTAATGAATTTTGTCCATCTATTGGAACAAGTATTTTATCTTTTATTATTACAACCTTGGCAAACACTGATGAATCTAATGGCTTTCGGAAAAATTCTACACTGCCATCTTCATGTCTTATATGAAATAAACTTTCTACTTTTGCTAATGGATATTTTTTAATATCCTCCGCTAAGCTGAAATCTTCTAATCCTAGTTCTGACTTTATAAGCATAGTTACCATGTTTCCTGCTCCAGCCAAATGAATTGAAGAAATTTCTCCTTGTTTATTTATTATCGATGCGTCTGTAGATCCTGCTCCCATATCTAAAATTGCAAGTGGAACACTACTTCCTGGAGTTGTTAACGCTCCTCTTATAGCCATATCAGCTTCCACTCCACCAACTTCAACAGGAACATTTAATCCCTCTTCTAACTTATTTGCAATCATCTGCATTTGAAGTTTATCAGCTTTTACCATTGCAGCTATTCCCACTGCATTTTCCATTGAGAACTCTGCTGCAACTCCACCTTTTACCATTTGAGGTATAAACGTATCAACTGCTAATAAATCTTTGATTGTTATATCAGACATTTTTTGTTTTGTAAGCTTTGCCATAACTTGTCTTACTCTTTCTAACATTCCACCTGCATTAGTACCACATTCACCTTTAACATCTTGAATTGGAACACATAAATTAACTGCATCCATTATTTTTTCTGCACCATGTTCTACATCTACAACTTCTTTTCTTTTTAAACCAGTTATACATATTCTGCCTGCTGGTATTTTCTTCTCCTGAACATCACCTTTAGGAGTTTTAATTACTACCGCAGATCTGTTTCCTATTAAAGCTCTAGATATTGGCACTATCATTTTTGTTTCTTCTGATGTTAAATTAAAAACTGTTGCTATCCCATATGGATTAGATAAAGTTTCAACAACTTCACCTTGAGCTGCAACTTCTACTGCTGCTTTCATTCCTACTGGAACTTTTTCTAAAAGCATTACCTCATCAACTATAGGTATTTTCTTTTCTAATCTATTATTAATTAAAACTCCATCATCTCTTTGAACTACGGCTGCTGTTATATTTATTCCTCTTTGAGTTGCAGCATTAATTCTATATACAGCCTCTAAGAAGCTAACTCTACTTAAAATTAAAGGAATAAACTGATTTTCTTCAATTTTATCTACCTCTAAGTTATCTAAGTCTTCTATATATATAGTTTTTCCAATACCTGTGCCTACTCCACCTGGAGTAGATGGATTATGTCCAATCATTGTAGATTCTGTTATTATAGTTTCAGTAATAGTTTCCATAGCAACATCACCTATAACTGGCGCTGCTTCATTTATTCTTACTAGATCTAAATCTTCCAATTTCAAATCTGCCTTTTTCAAAGCCTGTTTTAAAGAGGAAAATATTCCTTCTATGTTTTCTTCTGTGCCCTTTACTCCTGTTGTTTTAACTATGCCACTTGAAAGAAACTCTACTTTTTCATTCAAAACCTTTGCTAATGCTACTTCCGTTGTAGCATTACCAATGTCTACACCTGCAATTATCTTCATTGATTTTCCTCCTTAGTGCATGTTCAAAAAACTACTCTGTTCTTAATTTCTCTCTTTTCCCATAAACCTCAACAGCTTCTCTTATGAACTCTGCATTAACTTTCGCGTTGTAAACTTCTTCAAATTCTTTTGCTATTAACAAAAGTTCTTCTCTAGTTGAACGATATGGTCTTAATGCATTATATATTTCAAGAATTCTATCATCTGGAACATTTATAAGTTCTGCGGCACGTCTAAAGTTTCTAGCTATAGCATCTCTATTCATACCTTCAGCAATTTGAGCTTGCATCTCTAAAGTTTCAGGTGATATTCTAACATCTTCTGGCTTAATTTCTCCATTTAATACATTTTCTAAAGTTATATCTTCTAGCTTTTTCCCTGTTGGTGTCTTTATACACTCAGGTCTTTTTGTAGCTAAAGGATAATCTTGTGGATTCATCTTTCTTTGTTCCATAAAAATTACTCTCCCTTACAAATTAAAATTTAACTTGGATTTCTACAGGTTTTGCGTAAGCTACTACATGCTTAGTTTCTTTTATGTGGAATAAAGCAGCTATTGCCATAAATTTAGGTCTAACCATTTGATCGTTCTTTGTTGGAACTGGTGTTGGCGACTCTCTTTTAGCATATTTTGCTGCATTCTTCCCAATTAATCTATAAGTATCTAGTGTTAAAAGTGGTGCTTGCGGAAATAACTCTAAGTTATTTAAAGGAAGTAAATCCTTTTGGTGAATAACTGTTGTTCCTTTTGATTGGATTCCTATACCTATTCCTGAACCACTTAATTTTGCTGCATCATTTGATATAAATGAAACATCAGATGTTCTTATTACTCTAACAACACGAGCACTTAATCCTTCTTCTTCTATTCCAGCTATTATCTCTGTTAATATGCTACTATGTGATAAACCTACTAATGTTTTATTCTGAAATTTAAGAAAAGCTGGTGCTAATCCTATAACAACTTCATCTGCCTTATTTCCAATTTTTGCTTCGCCTATTTCGGTAAGCTCAAGCTCTTTTATAGCATATTTATTTGCTGTATTTTCCATATTACCCACCTCCATTAAATATCTTCTGGTTTTATTACATTAGGGATGTTCTTTATTTCTTCCCATCTTTCTTTGCTTATTCTATAACCTGTTCCAGGTCCCATATAATCATTTTTATCATTAACTGCACTTAGCACATTAAATTCGGTATCTAATATAGCTGATGTTTGCAGATAATCTCCAGTTACTCTTTGCTTAAGCATGTTTAATATGTTATTTGCAACATCATCAATTCCATTAGCGCTTAAAGCTTTAACTATGTCTAATCCAGTTACTCTATTTTTAAGCATTTCTTCTGCTGCTTTTAAATCCTCAACTATATTTCTTTCTGGCATATCTTTGCTTCCGTGAGCATAAGTTGCCGCTTCAACTTCTTCATCAGTTATAGCTGGGAAACCTAATTCTTTGAATACTGCTTGTATTGCTTTTGCAGCTTTATTTCTAATTGCTACAGTTTCTTCTTCTGATACTGGTCTTAATCCACCATCTACCATTAAATCTCTTTGAAGAACATTGTAATCATCAAAATCTTCAGCATCAAAGTTTGAACCTGCAAACATGTTATCGTAATTTGGAACTGCACTATATCCTGAGAATATAAAATCTGTTCCTGGTAACATCTGCATTAATGTTCTTGCTGTTCTTCTTATATCTGAATGTGAGAAAGTTTGATCATTTGCTGATGCAACTTCTAAATCAAGCATTGCTGCTATTAAGTTTTCAGCTAATACTGCTCTTATTCCTGATGGAACAGATCCTGTCATTCCTATACAACTAACTGCACCATTTTGAAGTCCTTGAACTCCAGCACCTTTAGTTATGTATATACATCTTGATTCTAGATAAAGCATTGACTTTCCTTCTGAATATCCCATTAATGCTTCTGAACCTGTACCTGAAGTATATCTCATCTTAAGGCCTCTAGATGCATAAGCTGATGCTAAGAATGCCTTTGACCATGGAGTATCATCTCCATCTGTAAATACTGCTTCTGTTCCATATACTGAAACAGTTTCTGCATAACTTGTAAGTCCTCTCATTCCAAGGTCAAGTTCTGTAGCTTCTTCAACTGAACATTGAGTTAAAATACCTCCACGTCCAACTTGTGAACCTACTAATAATGCTAGTGCATTAAATGGAGCATATCTAACTATAGCAACTGTAGTTTCTTGCTCTGAAAACCCTCTTATTGCAGCTTCTGCTGCATCTGCTGCAATTTGAACTGGATTATCTTTTAAATTTGTAACATGACATTGATTAGAAGGTGTTTTTCTAGCTCTCATCTTTTGCATTGACATCATCATTTCAACAACATTCATATGCGAAACAACCTCAACTATTTTAGCTGGTGTTATAGCTGTTGTTATAGCAACTATTTCATCACGACTAACATTTATATCTACAAGTCTTTTTGCTATCTCTACTGAATCTAATTTCATAGCCTCTTCTGCATTTTCTAAGTTAATTGCATAATTAGCTATAAATGTATCTATCATATCAAACTCGTCTCTTTTTTTATTATCTAACTCTACTATTTTTCCATTTTCAATTTTTATTGAAGGCTTAGGATCAGTAGGACTATCCATTGCTATTAAACCCTCTTCTGGCCACTCCCCAATAAGTCCATCTTGATTTACAGGACGTTTTGCCAAAACCTCGAATCTTTTTGATTTCACTTAAAATTCCTCCCTTTTCATATAACTTTTAACATAACTTTTAAAAAGGATTTTGTTCTTGTTATGTTTTTATCAATATATAAATTATAATACAGCTTCTTCTAAATTCCATTACAAATTCTTGTGTTGTTCTTGCATTATATTGTTTAATTTATATCAATTAAATCGAAGTTTTTTGTGCATCACGTAAAAAAATCCTATTTATGTGGTAAAAAAAAAAGCTCTTTACTAACAATTAACTAAATAATAATTGTTAGCAAAGTAGCTTATATCATTTTACCCTTCTCGATGTGCTTCTCTATACTTTTTTGGTGTAACTCCTTGAGATTTTTTAAATACTCTTATAAAATATCCACAATCCTCAAAACCTAAATCTAAAGCTACATTAAGCACTGGTATATCTTGATTTTCTAGGATCTCTTTTGCCTTGTTTATTTTAATATCATTAACATATGAAATAAAGGTAACTCCAACCTGTTTCTTAAACATCTTACTAAAATAACAAGGACTCAAATTGCAAATTGAAGCCGTTTTCTCTAAAGTTATATTTTTACTAAAATTATTGTGTATATATTCTATAGCTGCTTTAATAGGTATTTCTTTATCTTCGTTAAGCACTTTTGGGTCACAGACTTCTTTGTTAATTTTAAAATTAACAAAGAAATTATTTAAAATGTTTATTAAATTATCTGGTTTTATTGGTTTTAGTATATAGTCATCTACTCCAAGAACCAGCGCTTTATGTACCAGTTCAAAATCATCATAAGCTGTAATCATTATTATAATCTTATTTGAATTTTGTTCTTTTATTATTTGCGATGCTTTTATTCCATCTATTCCGGGCATTTTAACATCCATAATTATAATATCCGGATTAAATTTTCTATCTAATTCTATAGCTTCTCTCCCATTACAGGCTTCAGCTATAACTTTTCCACATTGAGAATTATTTATAATCATTTTCAAAGCTTGCCTCTCCAAAATCTCATCATCTACAATCATTATCTTAAACATTTACACAACTCCTACCTACCCTTATTTCAAAATAGTTACTTTAACTAAAGTTCCAACTCTTATTTTACTAGTTATATCTATTTCATATTTATCTCCATAATAGTAAGCCATCCTTTTATTAGCATTATTTATACCTATTTTATCTAAATTATTATCATTTTTTATCTGCAGCTCTTTTTGCATTTCATTAAGTTGATCTTTATTTATACCTATGCCGTCATCTTCAATATATATTATTACAGATTCAACTTTATCCTCTACATAAATCTTTATATACCCACCCTCTTCTTTTGTCTCAAGTCCGTGTATAACAGAGTTTTCCACAAAATTTTGAAGAACCATAAAGGGTATTTTTATATTTTTAAACTGGGGATCTATGTTAATTTCATAGTTTAATCTATCTGAAAACCTTACTTTTTGAAGATTTAAATATGAAGTTATATAATCAAATTCCTCATCTAAAGAAACTATTTTATCAGCTCTTTTCAAAGTGTATCTTAACATGTTAGATAAATCATATATAACCTCTTGGGTTTTTGGAGCTTCCTCAAATATAGCAAGTGATGAAATACTATTCAACACATTAAATAGAAAATGTGGGTTTATCTGTGACTGCAAAGCTTTTAATTGAGAAGCCTTATATTCTTTCTCTAGCTCTGCTTGAGCTTTCTGTGCTTCTGCAATTTTTACTTTTTTTTCATCAAGCTCCATTTGAACCATTTTAGCTACAGCTTCTTCTACAATATAATTGCTTATATGAAACATCATTTGTGCTACTGCCTGTATTTTTTCAAAACTAACTACTGGTAATTTACTATAAGCATTTGACAATTTTTCTTTTTCACTTTTTTCCAAATCATCAAAATCATTTTTTATATGTACTATATTCTCTAAATCTATAGTATCATTGCTCATCAATACCTGACCTGCCATTACTGAACCTAAATACTGTCCATCAACAATAATAGGAGTAGCAAAATCTATTAAACCCTTATGACATTTATATATATAAGGCTTTTTTAGTCTATCTGCCTCTAACCCACCACGTGAATCACATCTTTCACATAACTTAGAATATAAATCACTTGCCCTCATAATCTTACAAAACTCACTACAGTTACTATGCCTAGTCTCAGGCTTACCTTTATAGTCAACAGTTATTATAGACATTTCTGTAGCATTTGCTATATCATCTTGTATTTTTTGAAAAGCATTTATATCAATAACATCTTTCAAATATAATTTCTTTTTCAATTTCTCAACCCCCATTATTATTACCATAAACTTCAATTGATTTATTTAATTCTATTATATTATTCCTCTTATGTAAATTGCAATTCACTATTTTTTAAAAATATTTCGAGTGTATTAACTTTAAATCGACATATTCCATACTTTTTTGACCATTTAAAATTGCTTCAAAAAAATTCATCTTAAAACATAAATTCGCCATAAATACATGGTACAATAGTTCCAAAAAGGAGGTACCACTATGATAAAAATACTAATAGCTGATGATAATAAACAGATCACATCTATTTTAGAAGAATATTCAAAAAGTCAAGGATATACACCCATAATAGCTCTTGATGGTTTAGAGGCTATCACCAAATTTATAGAAGAAAAGCCTGACGTAGTTTTACTTGATGTTATGATGCCAAAAAAAGATGGTTTTGATGTTTGTAGAGATATTCGTAAAATCTCTAATGCACCTGTGATTATGGTAACTGCAAGAGGTGAGGATTTTGAAAAGATTATGGGTCTTGATATTGGTGCTGATGATTATATCGTAAAGCCATTTTCTCCTAGTGAGGTTATGGCAAGAGTAAGGGCTATTTTACGTAGAATTAGCCGTGATGATGAAAAACAATTACAAACTTTTGAGTTTGATAACTTAAAAATAAACCTTGCTGATTATAGCATATCAATTAATAATATAGATATTTCTTTAACCAAAAAGGAAATTGAGATTTTATGGACACTTGCCACAAACAAAAACAAAGTTTTTTCACGTGATAATTTACTAAGTAGCCTATGGGGATATGATTATTTAGGTGATAATCGAACTGTAGATAGCCATATTAAAAGACTTCGTGCAAAGCTAGATGAATTTGAGCATAAAACTTGGGATATAAAAACAATATGGGGAGTTGGCTACAAACTAGAGGTATTATCAGATGTTTAAGAATAAGATAGCACTGAAATTGAGTAGTTATTTTGCAATTGCACTACTTGTTTTCTCAATAATAATTGGTAGTGTTTTTATGGTTTTATTTAAAAATCATACAATAGCAATCCACAAGAACGAATTAGCTACTCGTGCAACATCTATAGCAACCACCATCTCTCTATATATGGATAAAGGAAATAACATGGGTGGTTATGGTGCCTATATGAGATTTATAGGTGACATTGCTGGAACTGATGTTTGGATTGTGGATGAGGACTTAAATCTTATTACAGGTGGAACAAAAAAAGGTATGATTAGTAATAAATATAATTATTCTGATCTACCAGAAAATGCAGATACTCTTATTAAAAAGGTTTTTGCAGACCAGACTGCTTTTAGCGAAGAGTTTAGTAATATTTTGTCTGAGCTTACATTAACAGTTGGTACACCAATTAAAAATAGCAACAATAAGATAATTGGTGTTGTGTTACTTCATTCTCCTGTGAATGGTATAAATGCAGCTGTATCTCAAGGATTTACAGTACTATCAATTAGTATTTTAGTCTCCCTAACCCTTGCGTTTTTATTATCTATCGGATTTTCTATTACTTTTACAAAACCCCTTAGAAAAATGAAAAATACTGCATTGCAACTTGCAAGTGGTGACTATACAGCAAAAAATAATATAAATCAAAATGATGAAATCGGAGAGCTTTCTGATACAATGGACATTTTAGCTAACCGTTTAGACATGGCAAGTCGCCAAAGTGAAGGCTTAGAACAAATGCGAAAGGATTTTGTATCTAATATATCTCATGAACTTAGAACTCCAATTACTGTTATGAGAGGCTCACTTGAAGCACTAGTTGAAAAAATAGTTACCGACCCAATACAAATAGAGAACTATCATAATCAAATGCTAAAAGAAACTCTATTTCTGCAGAGGCTTGTAGGTGATTTACTTGATCTATCAAAGCTACAAAATCCAGACTTTGTTATTGATAAGCAAGAAATTTCTATCTGCGATGTCATAGATGATGCTATAAGAAGTGCATCCCATATTAAAGACAACAAGAGCATAAAAATTAATGTAGATAAAGATAATGAAAGCTGTATTATAAATGGTGATTATGGTAGGCTTCGTCAAATGCTTATGATTGTGCTTGATAATGCTATTAAGTTTTCACCTGAAAATGCTACTGTCGAAGTTATCTTTAAAAATAAAACCATCTCTATTCGCGACTTTGGTATAGGTATTCCCAATGAGGATTTGCCTTATATTTTTGATAGATTTTATAAATCTCGCTCAGAGCAAAATAAAACAGGTACAGGTCTTGGGCTTGCAATAGCAAAACAAATAGCTGATAGACACAACATAAAATTAACTGCACAAAGTGATGAGGGTCATGGTGCAATGTTTATATTCCAGATGTGATATAGCAGGTTATTTCATTTTGTATTTGAAATGAAATAACCTTTTTTTATGTGATAAATTTATATTTTTCCAATTAGGCACTTGAAAATAAATAATAGACCAAAGATGCGACGAATATTTTGTGTAAGACAAGGAAGTAAATTCACAGATACTGGGCTATCTAAGAATTTACTGACGCAGTATTACACAAAATAGGCTAGCATACTGGTCTATTATTTATTTGATTGTGCCTTATAAAATGTCATAAAAACATAAAACTTAAAACACAGTTTCGCCATAACCATAAGCTATTATATAAATATACCAGAAAACAAATTATAAAAAAACAAAATCAAATTAAATTATTAAGGAGGTCATTTAAAATGACAAATTTTAAAAAAGCTATGGCATTAGGAACAATTCTATTTACAATAGGTACAACATCTGTAACGGCATTTGCGGCTTCAAACTACAAAACTCCAGCTGAGGCAGTTGCAGGAATTACAGGAAAAACAGTAGAGAGCGTTACTGCTGAAAAATCAGAAACAGGAAAGAATTATGGTGCAATTGCAAAAGAGGCAGGTAAACTTGAAGAATTCAAAGCTGAAAAACTTGAAATGAAAAAAAATAATTTAAACGCTCAGGTAGCTGCTGGCACAATCACACAAGATAAAGCAGATGAAATAATTTCTGCTATTATTGAAAAACAAACTTCATGTGATGGAACAGCCACATCAAAAACTGGTAAAGGTATGAGGTCTGGTTTCGGCTCTAACGGAAAAGCTGGCACTGGAGAACATAAAGGTAATGGCGGTGCTGGACGTGGTCAAGGTACGGGCTTATAAAATATATCTTACTATTCAATTTGAAACCAAATAAATTCAACTTAATATAAGCCGCTAACTCAAAATCATTGTAGTTAGCGGCTTGTATTTTATGTAAGGCATATCCAAATAAATAACAAGTGAGTTTGCTTATCTTTTTTCAACTATACCTAATATATATGTTTTATATTCTTCCTCTTAATTCTCTAGTTCTTTCCTTAATTATATCTGAAACATTTGATTCTAGAATCTGAGTCAAAGCTTCTTTCTCCATTTTATTATTAAATATGCTAGTTGCATAATCTATTCTAATAAACTGCCCTTCTATTGCTTTAGCATTTGGATTCTTTTCTAATAGTTTCTTTCCAAGTTCTTGTTTTTTCGCTTCACTAGGTGCATCTGCATATGCTTTATATTCATAATAAAATTTTATAAAGCTACCTTTCCCTACGCTATTTAATGCTTTCTTTAAATCCATTTTAAATTCTCCTTCATTTCTTATATATTAAAATTTCTCTTCTACCTAATAAATATAAAGCTTTAAATATCCACCTTAATTTATACACTCTAAGTATATCCTAAAAGACAATCCATTAACAACCCTATATAATTATGTTTAAGTATTTATTTGTATATTCTTTATATACTTAGATATAAAAACATATATGAGATATGTAGTAAATTTATTATTCCATAAACAGCTACTGCTCCACTAATAATTACATTAGATGTCCTTAACTGCTTTTCTGTAGCACTTACCATTCGTTTACATATTATAAATACGAAAACTCCAACCAATACTACCTTTAAACATAAAGAAAACATTGGCTTTTCAACCACTTGTGCCATAACCCCATTAAATTCCCTAAATAAGCCTGTTTGTAATAGTAGCAATGTAAATATAATATCGGATATGTTTAAACTATAAAGTAAAATAAATTTCTTTTGTATATTTTTATAACTAGAATCTTTTATAAATTTCACCATAATCTCCATCTCCTGTCTCTATATAAATATTGTTTTTCATTTTGTAATTAACATAGCTTTAAAATTCCTCCATTGTATAATATTCACATAATTTATTTTTGTTACTAGTGTTCCTCTATATAGATTATTTATTCATTTTTATATAAGGATCCGTAAAATAAATAACTATTCAATATTATAAAAGCAAATCAATATTCACTATATAAATAAAATTTATTATGATATAATAATTATTATTATATAAGTATGAAAGGAGATTAATATGAATAATAAAATAGCTTTAACATACGAAAATGGCGAATTCAATTTAACCTTAAATGAATCAATTATAAAAACAGGAACAGATTTTGATAATGCAGTTTATCAATTCAAACAAATAATTGCAACTACCTCTTCAACTTCTGAAACAAAAAGTTGGGAAAGTATTGAAAAAAGCATTCTAGAATATAAAGACAACGGGTTAGAAATTAACAATGATTATAAGACTATCACTTTCGGACCAATGAAGTATTTCTATACTACCGGAAAAGTATTTTACTTGTCCAAAGGTGAAATGATAGGACTTCGAGGTGGATTTGATTTCTTCCACTTTATTTTAACCGTAGCATCAAATGGAAATATTGAAACTTGTGTAAGTTTTATAGAACTCTGCAAAGAAGTTGTGGGATCTAGTGGAATCTATAGAATCACAGATTCTAGTATTACTATTTTAAGCCCAAGATTAAATTATGGTTCTGCGGAATACAACTTCAACAGCCAAAAGATTAATAAAGGTGCATCTATTACTCAGGGAACCTTCGAAGAATTTAAATCTTATATTTTAGATATTTTCAAAAAATAATTTCAACCTTAATAAAATATGAGTTTACTATATCACACCTTATTAATATATCTGTAAATAACTAATAGATCAGTATTGTTGTATTCTGTCCATATATTACTTCAGTAAAAAAGGTACTTAGCATTTTTGCTAAGTACCTTTTTAAAAAATTTTATTTACTTTATTAATTCCAACACCTTTAGCAAAGCTTCTGCTACATTTCGTTCTTTTCCCTTGTATGGATAAGAATGAATATGTATTGCAGGATTAAAATTCAATTCAATTATTCCATAATTTGAATTTTCATCTTTATAGTCTTCAATAATCATATCAACTCCACAAATATTTACTTTTAAGGCTTTTGCAGCTTCTATTGCAATATCAAAAAACCTTTTAGGTATTTCATCTGTATAATCAATGCTATCTCCACCAGTGCTTATATTTGAGTTTTCTCTTAAATATACAACTTCATTTAACTTAGGAATATAATTGAATTTTAAACCTTTTTGCTTTAAGAAAAGTTTTGCATTTTCATCTAAATCTATTTTTTCTAATGGTGTTTTATAACCCTTTCCTCTAAGAACGCTTTGATTTTTAATTTTAACTAATTCTTCTATAGTGTTTTTTCCATTTCCGAGTACATTAGCTGGAACTCTATGAAGTATCCCAACAACTTCATCCCCTATAACTAAAAACCTATATTCTTTTCCCTTAATAAACTCTTCCACTAAAACTGTATTATCATATTTAAAAGCTATTTTCAAAGCATCTATTATATCCTCTTCATCTGTTCCTTTTGAAAAAATACTTATTCCGATTCCAAAATTCGTTGATTTTGGTTTAATAACTACTGGTTTACCTGAAAATTCTCTAGCATTTCTACTTCCTTCTTCAAAAGAAGTATACTCTTCTCCCCTAGGTACATTTATATTATTTTCTTTCAGAATTTTTTTTGTAACAACTTTATTCTCCATCATTAAAACACTAACATAGTTATCCTTTGATGTTTTTGTTGCTTCTTTCACATACTCTACTTTATTATTAGTACGAAGAGAAATGAAATTTTCACTTCTATCTATTAACTCAACCTTTATCCCTCTTTTAATAGCTTCCTTCATTAAAATTTGTGTAGAAAGTTCCAAATCCTCATAGCCATATAATTTGAACCTATCTTTATAAGCTTCCTTTTTATACTTTTTAGCTAATTCTAAATGACCATTTATATATCCATTTTCTTTAACCATTTCAGAAATCCTATAAGCATATGTTAACCTTGGATCTAAAACTCTATCCTTAACATTTCCAATAATATTTTCATGATCTAGGTTTAATTCCTTATTTATTTCTTCAATTTTATTTAATATATTTAATGCCCATTTTTCTTTAATAATTTGATCTCCATTATTTCTAAGCATTACATTTTGCTGACCAAATCTCGCTATGATATTTTGATTATATAGTGCTTCTTCTTGCCACGAGCTATAATTATTCTCTTCTTCTGTTAATAAGAATATAGTAAATATATTTATAAATTTTAAATCTTCAAGGCTTATGCCAGCCTTGTCAAAAGGATTTATATCTGTACTTCTAATTTCTAAATAATCTATACCATCTTTTGATAAGGAATTTAAAAAATCATTATTATCCCTAGCTTTTAATCTTATTTGGCTATAAAGCTCCTTATGACTTTCTATTACATCATCATTAACAAAGGTTTTTATACTATTTACATACTCATTAACAGTACTGTAGTTTGGAAATAGATCTATATGATTTCTATAACCACACTCACTATTTCTATAGGATAAAGCACCTTCACTTGTAAAGCTTCCTGTTGAAATTTCTTGTAACTTTTTTACACATTCTTTTGCATAACTTTCATGAATAACAGCAGTTCCACCTAAAATATAAATAAGAAACCACCTATATCTAAGATAGTTTCTTACTACCTTTAAATAAATATTATCTCTAAACTCTTTATAACTTTCATTAGTATTTTCGCTGTCATATAAATGTCTGATTATTTTTTCATTAAAGGAAAAGTTATAGTGAATACCTGATATTAATTGCTTTTTCCCACCATATTTTTTATGAAGTTTCTCTCTATAATCTCTGGCTTTTTCCCCTTCCTTTTCCCCTGAAAAATCTGCAATTGGTATATTTTCATCATCAGGTATATTACAAGGCATTGATTGCGGCCAAAGATATTCATCTTCAAGCTCTAATGCTGTAATATTATAAAGAGAATTTAAAAAATCATAAACTTCCTCTAAACTATTAAAAGTAGGAGTTATAAGCTCTACCTGACTTTCCGAAAAATCTGTTGTTATATAAGGATTAGAAAGTTTCTCTCCAAATAGTTTAGGATGTTTAGTCTCTGATAAGTTTCCATATAAATCTACTCTTAAACCTTCACGTTCTACTCCAAAAGTCCCTTTTAATATTTCTTTATTTTCTCTAAATGTCTTAAGAACATGTAACATTTTCATCATCCTTCCAAATTTTTAGTTTATAAATTAAATAAACTAAAACTCCTTTACATATGCTCGAAATTGATATACTCCACCATATTCCACTTATGCCTAAATACCTTGTTAAAACTAATGCTAAAGGTATCCTAATTAATGTGAATACAATACTTATAATTGCTGGTATTTTTGGCATGCCAAGCCCCGTAAACATTCCATTTGAAATCATTTCTATTGTGCAAAATATTTGTGAAACTCCAATTATTCTTAAATAGTTGCTAGCCATTACTATTGTAGATTCCTCTCTTATAAATATTTTAACTAATAATTCTGGAGTAAATATGAATATTACAGTTGTAATTGAAGCATATATAATTCCAATAATTAAGGCTGTATTATATCCTTCGTTAATTCTTTTATATTTTTTAGCCCCAAAATTTTGGCCTACAAAGCTTGATATTGCTCCATTTAATCCACCAATGACCATATAGACTACTGATTCTATTTGCAAACCTATTTTTTGTGCTGCAATTGCTTCGGCTCCAAATTTTGCTATTAACCTTGCTAACGCTATATTTACTAAAGTAAATAATACCCTTTGAAAAGACATTGGTAATCCTAACCTGGCAATTTCTTTAATTTTATTATAATCTATTCCATCTTTTAGATTAATTTTAAACATATTGTTAAATTTAAGATGAAACATTATAAACATAAACAAATTAGAAATTAAAGTTGTAACTGCAGCTCCAGTAACTCCCCATTTAAATCCATAAATAAATATAGGATCTAATATTATGTTTATTATTATTCCAATTGCGCTTATTTTTAAAGCACTTTTATTATTTCCAAAACTATTCAATATCCTTATATATAAAATATTAAAAAACGAAAAAAACATCATAGGTCCACTAACAGCCAAATATAAATACGCATCCTTCTCTACAATTGCATTATCTAAATTTAAAATTCCTATAAGATTCTTTCCAATAAAAATAAGTGATAAGGCATAAATTAATGCTATTACTGTATTTAAAATTAACCCTGCATTTATATATGCTTTTATCTCATCCTCATTCTTTTTTCCAATTGCATGAGCTACTTTTATACCTGTTCCAGTAACAACTAATGCACTAATTGAATAACCAAGTCCTATAAAAAAACTTGATGAACCAATGCTTGCAACAGCATTACTTCCAAGTCTTCCAACCCATAGCATATCTACTAAATTATAAGTAAATTGCAAAATCGAACTTCCAATTATAGGTAATGTCAATGCAGTTAAAACTTTTAAAACCTTTCCTTTAGTTAAATCTATTTTTTCCATAATTAATTAGTTACTATATTCATCAAAAATAATACTAATCTATTTGCATTTATATTATTTAAGCTATAGTGATTCCAAGTACCTTCTTTTCTAGTGTTCACTAAGCCACTTTCGATTAAAACCTTCATATGATGAGATAATGTTGGCTGTGTAAACTTAAAGCTTTCTAACAATTCACAACCACATTTTTCTTCGCAAGATAATAATTGAACTATTTGAAGTCTATTTGTATCACTTAAAGCTTTAAATATTTTTGCATTATCTTCATATTTCATAGTAACTTTCCCTCCTTTGATAAAGGTGTTTTAATTAAATATACAATACCATCTATATATATTCAAGTTTATTCTTCAATTCAAACAATTTTATTTTCATTACATATACATTTATCAATATATATAATATTTTTTCAAAAAAATCACTATATATATACTAGTCTATTTTGTGCATAAATTGCATCTTTACTTTTCATTTTTTAAATTTCTTAAATTATATCCTTATTAACTAAGTATTTGTTATTAATTAGATTATATAAATAACTTATTTTTCTTTATAACAAAACAGAGCGTACCAAGTACGCTCTGTTAAAAAAAAGGGTATGAGTGTGAAAATACTTATGGGGAATATGTATTTTCAAAAGTTATTTGGGGTTCTATCTAAACTAATTGTTAGTTATTACTAACTTGTAAGTTGTAACTGTGCTCTGTTTAACACCTATGTACTTCTTACAATTACTATATTAAACTATTATTCGACATATTGCAAGTTGTTTTATAATATTTTTTATTTTTCTTTTTGTTATTATACTTCTTTTCATTACTTTGTATTTTTTTTTAACATTTTTATAATTATTTTAAATATTATAAAATAATTTTTGCTTTTATTTGCTTTTTAATTAATTCTATAATATTAGAAAGACTCTATATTGTTTCCTATAGCACCCCATAATCATCATATCAATGATTTAAGTCACTAATTATGATTACGTCTAATATGATACCCGTGTATTTTTTTATACATTAAGAAAGCTTAAAGAAAATAAAAAAAAGACATCTTCTAATTTGAAGATGTCTTTTATATAATATTAAAAAGAAGGATTGTAATGTAAAATTTCTCAACAATCATATAATACCTTAACTTTGTGTCAGTTATGTCACAAAAATTATAATAATTTGTATTATAGTTCTACTTCTCTAACATCATCTGTATTTTCTTATTTAAAGTATATACTCTAATGTTTGATTTTAATTTTGCTATAAATAAATTTTCATTAATAGGCTTGCTTATAATATCATTTGCTCCAACATCTAAAATACTAGCTAATGTCTTAGAATTATCTAGTGCTGTTACTGCTAATATTATTGCTTCTATATTATTAATTCTTAAATTTCTTATTAGATCTTTTCCAAATTCATCTTTCAATATAATATCAATTAAATATATATTATATACTCTCCCACTATTTACAAGTTCTCTACCTGATTCATAAAAATCTACATTTTCAATCTCATGTTTATCAAATATTTCTTTTTGTCTTTCTCTTTCAAACATACTGTCTTCTACTACAGCTATTTTTACTTCTCTTAGGTCATTCATATATTGATCATATTGAAACACATAATTTATATGTTTTCCTATCTCATCTTCAAAATCATTTTTAAGAATATATTCAGTTACTCCTAAATTAATTAAATCTTTCTTTTGAGCATCTATATTATTACTTGTAACTACAAATATAGGTACTTCATATTTACTATTTACTTCTTTTATAAAATCTTCTATATTTCCACCCTCTGGATATAAGCATGTTATTACAAGGTCCACTTTATTATTTCTTAATATACTACTAGCTTCATTAATATCATTAGTAGCGATATATCTATAATTTTTTTCTTCGATTATATTTTTTCCTATTCTTAAGAAGAATTCACTTTGTTCTACGTGTAAAACAGTATACATATTTTTCTCCCCTTTATCCTTTTTGGTATACATATACTATCGTATTATTAGAATATTTCTTTATAGTAACACTAATTATTTTTTTCTATGCTATTCCCCTTCTATTTTTTCATACCTACTAATCACTTCCTTTAAAAATTTTATAGTCTTTGTTGGAGTTCTTCCTATAGATGTTTCTCCTGCTAGCATAAAACCTGAAACTCCTGATTTTACAAATGTATAGATACTTTCTATTTCAGGCAGTGTTGGTCTATCTCCATTTTTCATGCTATTTAACAAATGCGTTGCAATAATAACCGGCGACCCCTTATGCACCAAATCAGTTATAGCCTCATTTTGTAATTCTATAGAATTTAGCATTCCACATTCAGGCACTAAATCGCCTCGACCTATAACTATTCCATCTACTCTATTTGATATAGAATTTAAATTTTCCATTCCTAATTGAGTTTCTACCTTAGCCCATATTTTAGGTTTTTTATATTTATTACTCTTACCAATCTTAGACTTTATATATTTATTTACTATATCAATATCACTTTTATCATCCACATATGATTGACAAATAATATCTATACCTTTACTTAAAGCCCAATCTATATCAGCTTTATCTTTATTTGTTAAGAACACATCACTTTTATCTAGTTCTGGAATATTACATCCTTTTCCACCACGAATAACGCCTCCACTAATCACTTTTGCTTTTATTACACCTTGTTTCTTTTCTATTATTTCAAAATTCATTGTATTATCTTTAAGTGATATATTCTTTATATCACTATTTATTAATGATTCTGCCTTTACTGTTAACGGAATTAATTTCATATCATTCATACTTTCTGTTTCTATTATGCTATAAAAGTCCTCTCCACAAAAATAAACATATTCTCCATCAAATATTTTATAAACCTTAGTAAGATCCTCTGAAATTCTAATTTTTTTCCCACATAAATCTGCTACTATATTTATATCTTTATTAATATCCCTTGCATAATTAACTATCTTATTAAATTCATCCTCATTAAAATGAGAACAATTTAATCTAAATATGTCTGCGCCACTTTCTATAAATTCTTTTAATACATGTCTCTCCATAGATTTAGGGCCTATCGTTGCTATAATATGCATTTTTTGAACTCCTTAAATTGCTAACTTATATTATCTTTATTTAATAAATCATAAAATTATTACATTGATAGATAACTTATTTTTTATTTATTTTATGATTCCTTATATATTGAAACTTCAAAAAGTAAATAATCAATGTGCTAGTCTATTTTTATATCCCTAAATCAAAAATAACTCCCTAATAATTTTAGGGAGTTATTTGCTAAGAGCACCTATTATTTGCTTTATAATATTGTCTACTATTTTAATATTGTCTTCATTATTTTCTCTTAAAGGAATTTTTATATAAACTCCTGGTGAATTCATATTCTTTATTAAATATAAATAAGTCCCATCCTCGCAAGTTATATTTTGAATTTCACCACTTAAACTTTCCTTTACTTTAAAGCTACAAGTTTTAGAGTATTCATTATTGCTATAAAATATTTTACATTCTTCATGATTTTTATTATATTCTATTCCAATATAAAAGCCAATATTAGTGATATTTGCAAGTAATACTTTTTTAAATACTTCCTGACCTTTGTTTTGCCACTTTTCCACTGTTAAATCTACAATTATATTACCACTGTCTTTTATTTTTTCTAACACTCTTTTGCACATGTATTCGTTGTTTACGTCAACTCCAAACTTCAAAAGTTCCCCTCCAAGAAAAATTATTTATACTCCAAGTTATAAATCCTTCTAATATTTAGCTAGAGGGATATATTATTCTTTAGTAAACTCCACCGCAAACTAAGATTCACTTGATAATTACATTTTATTCTTAATTTCTTAATTTGTTCTAAAAAAATATTACTTAGAATAAATTAATAAAGAACTTTTTTATAATTGGAGGATTATTATGAGATACTTAAAATTGATTTTAATTTTAATGATTATTTGTATTATACCTGGATGCACAGTAGCTCAAAACCCTGAGTACATATCACTAAAAACCAAACCAAATACTCATTTTTATACTGGAGAAATTTATAGTAAATTATCTAAAGATGAACCCTATACATTAAAAATATTTGATATGAATGTATATAAATATTTTAATGTAAACACCCGTGAGCATAGTATTGTTCTTGAATTTATAGAAAATTTGAAAGACCCAAATTTCAATATTGAAATAGATTCTAAGTTAGAGCCTCGATATAAATTAATAATTGAATTTGAAGATTCTAAATATGTTATAAATGCCTATAATGAAAAAGAGCTATCTGTATATCCATGGGATGGAACCTTCCCAGAGGATACAATTTCTATGGAAGATGTTCCTGATTATTATAACATTTATAAATTTTGTGAATTTATAACTAAAATATCACAAGGCTATGAGGGTTAAAAATCCAAATAAAAATAGAGAGACTTTGATTTAATTATGTACCTCAGTTATCCTCTAGCATTAAATTGCTATTGAAAATTGAGTCACCTAACGTAACCAACTTCTCTCTATTTATTTTTATTTTTATTTTATTTTTATCAATTTATATTTTTTCTAAGTTCCTCTGCCTTATAACTATTAACCTTTAAGTTCACTTAAAAGTTTAAATACTCTTTTATTTTTTATTGGGTGCAACATGTATGGTGCTATTTCATTTAATGGTTCAAGCACAAAAATTCTTTCTTCCATTCTTGGATGAGGTAATATTATTTCTTCATCACTAGAAATTAAATCATCATAAAAAACCACATCTAAATCTATTATTCTAGGTCCCCATCTTAAAATTCTTTCTCTTTTCATTTCTGCTTCTATTTTAAGTAGTGTTCTTATAAGTTCCTTAGGAGATAGTGTTGTTGATATTTCTATAGCTCCATTTACAAATTCATCTTGATCTTCAATTCCCCAGGGTGCTGTTTCTATTAATGTTGAAACTTTTGAAACTCTTATTTCTTTTATATTTCCAATTCTTTCAATGGATTCTTCTATATTCTTCTTCTTATCTCCAATATTACTTCCTATTGATATATACGCTTTATGCCAAGCTCTTTCAATTTCTACTGCTGCATAATCTAAATGTCTTCCTATTGGTGCCCAAGGCTTCTTTAACATCACTTTAGCGCATTTAACCATATCATAATTGAAAAGTATATATTCAGCTATTTTTTCTACTGCTGTTTCTATTAAATCATAGCTTTCTTTTTTAAATTCTTCTTCTATTTTATGACAAAGCTCTCCATAATGAACTGATTTAGTTAAATCTCCAGTGATGGCAGCTTCTCTCATATCCAATGTTAACTCTAAACTTATTATAAATTTTTGCCCTAATGTTTTTTCTTCTTGAAATACTCCATGATAAGCAAAAATCTCTATATTTTCTAAATATAATTTATCCATAACTCTTTCTCCCTACTTTGCTCTTAATATTGTATCTGTCATTATACAAGCTCTTTTATTTTCTAAAACATCATGCACTCTTATAAAATCACAACCCTTAATTATCCCCATTACAGTTGTAGCAACTGTTCCTTCAACCCTTTCATTTGCTGGTAAATTTAAAGCGAGCCCAATCATAGATTTTCTTGAAGTACCTAGTAGCACAGGATACCCCATTTTCACAATAGTTTCTAGATTATTCATAACAATTAGATTTTCTTCATGGGTTTTTACGAAACCTATACCTGGATCTAACATTATGTTTTCTCTTTTCACCCCTGCATCTAAGGCTATTTTTATACTTTCTTCTAAGTCTGAAATAACATCTTTCATTAAATCTTTATAAGGCTTATTAATTCTGTTATGCATTAATATACAAGGAACTTTGTATTTATTTGCAATGCACGCCATATTATTATCTTTTTTAAATCCCCATACATCATTTATTATATCTGCTCCAGCTTTTATCGCAGCCTCTGCTGTTTTGCTTTTATATGTATCTATTGAAATAGTTATATCCATAGCTTCTTTTATAGCTTTAATTATTGGAACAACTCGTCTTATTTCCTCTTCTTCTGATACAAATGCTGCATTTGGCCTTGTAGATTCACCACCAATATCAATAATATCAACGCCTTCTTCTACCATTTTTTTAGCTCTATTTACAGCTAATTCTATTTCATTAAATTTTCCTCCATCTGAAAATGAATCTGGAGTTACATTTAAAATCCCCATTACAAAAGTTCTTTCCCCTATTTTAAATTCCTTATTTCCTATTTTCATATTTCCTCCTAAGACTCTATTTTACTAGTCACTTAATTCTTTAAAATAACTAATTAATATGCTAGTCTTTTTTAATTATCTCCACATAAATAACTACTCATCTCCCTAAATTATAATCTCCATGTTTTTCTTGCTTTTATCCCAATAACAATCTTTTTGTGAATCACATATAAAACATTTTCTTGAAAGTTTATCACTTTTAGATATTATTTTCGAAAGTTGCGAAGAACCTTCTCCCCTGTGGTCTTTAATAGATTCTATTATTAATTCCTTTTCTTCCAAAGAAAAATCTATTTCATCTAAAATATCTTTTGCTATAATTATAGATCCCATCTCATGGGGCGTTCCATTTTCATATTGAAGAACTCTTCCCATATCATGTAATAAAGCTATGGCATATATCACTTCTTTATTATAATTTAAACCTTCCTCTAAAACTTTTATATAAGCTATTCTTGCTACATCTAAGAAATGTTCCATATTATGTTTGCAAAAAACTCTTTCTTTTTCAATTTCATTAAGTTTATTTAAAAGGTCTTTATATTTCTTATTATACAAAATTTTATTTACTCTTTCCAAAGTATCACCTATTTAATTAAAGAAATTACTTCACGTCTTAGATCTGCATTTTCTTTAAACACACCTTTATATGTAGTTGTTACAGTTTTTGTTCCTGGCTTTTTAACACCTCTCATTGTCATACACATATGCTCTGCTTCAATAATAACCATAACACCTTCTGCATCTAAATACTTCATAACAGCATCTGCAATTTCATTTGTTAATTTTTCTTGAAGTTGTGGCTTCTTCCCGTAAATTTCAACACATCTAGCTAGCTTCGAAAGCCCTGCAACTCTACCATTTGGAATATATGCTATATGTGCTTTCCCGTAAAAAGGCACTAAATGATGCTCACACATAGAGAAAAACGTTATATCTTTTTCTATAACTAAATCATTATTTTCAACTTCAAAAGTTTTTGATAAAACCTCTTCTGCCGTTTGTCCAATTCCTGAAAATATTTCTTCATACATTCTTGCCATTCTATCTGGTGTTTCAAGTAACCCTTCTCTGTTTACATCTTCCCCTATTGCTTCTAATATTAACTTTGCCCCTTGTCTAATCTTTTCTTTATCTACCATTTTTACATCCTCCGTTTTATTCTAGGAATTTTTAATAAAATATTCCATAATTTGATTAGTTATTTTATTTGAATCTACCCTATATACTCTTTATATTTTGATATAATCTTTTTAGTTATATTATTTTCTATGTAACTATTTTCTTTAATTGAAGTTACTTTCATTATTCCAACTAAACTATTAGTAATAAATATTTCATCACTTTCAATCAATTCTTTTAGTGTTATTTCCTTTTCTATCACAGTAAAATTATTTATAATAAAGCTTCTTAAAATACCATTTAAAAGTCCACATTCTACTTTAGGTGTATATATAATTCCTTTTTTAATAATAAATATATTAGATGTGCTACCTTCTGTTACAAATCCTTTTTCATTTAAGAATATAACTTCATTATACCCTTCTTCTTTAGCTTTTTGGTTTTCCATTAAATTTTCTATATAATTAATTGATTTAATATAAGTTAGTGATGAAGTAGAATTTCTTATTACTTTAGACAATTTTAGTTTAAACCCTTTTTTATAATCATCATCTTTATAATTAATTTCTCTTTCTAATATAATTATATTTCTTTGTGTTACTAAAATTTTAACTGCTTTATCTTTTATTTCATACTCTTTTATTTTATTTAACAATTCCTTTTCTTCTATTTTCTCTCCAATTTTCAAAACTTCAATAGCATTATTAAGTCTTTTAATATGCTGCGAAAAAAGTATAGGTTCTTCTTTAACTAAAATAGTCTCAAAGGCACCTCTTCCAAAAAGTAATCCTTCATCTAAAGTTATATTTTCTTCATTGAAATATATATTTCTCATTATAACACCCTCATTAATGCTTTAGCCTTGTCTAGTGTTTCATTATACTCATCTTCTTCAATGGAATCATAGGTTATTCCTCCTCCAACTCCAAAGTATGCCCTATTATCCTTTTTAACTATTGTTCTAATAACTATATTAAAATCTGCATTTCCTCTAAAATCAAAATATCCAATTGATCCTGTATAAATATTTCTTTTAAGCATTTCAAGCTCTTCTATTATTTCCATAGCTCTTATTTTAGGTGTACCAGTTATCGACCCCCCTGGGAAACATTCTTTAATGCACTTAACTGCTGATACATCTCTCTTTAATATTCCTTCTATTGTTGAAACTAGATGAAATACTGTTGCATATTCTTCTAAAGTAAAGATTTCAGTAACTTTTACAGAATGTGGATTGCAAACTTTGCTCAAATCATTTCTTTCTAAATCTACAATCATTAAAAGTTCTGCTTTATCTTTTTCACTATTTAAAAGTTCTTCTTTATTCTTATTATCAGTTTCTTCATTATGCCCTCTAGGTCTTGTTCCCTTTATTGGTCTTGTAGTTACATAGCCTTCCTTTACTTGTATAAATCTTTCTGGAGAAGAACTTATAATTTGAAAATCTTCAAAATTCATAAATGCTGAAAAAGGTGCTTCATTTATAGTTCTTAGTTTTTTATAAATTTCAAAAGAATCCTCATTATTATTACAATAAAATCTTTGTGTCATATTTGCAATATAAACATCACCACTAACTATGTAATCTTTCAAGTCCTTAACTGCCTTTTTATATTCTTCTTTTGTGAAGTTTGAGTAGAATTTATTATTGCTAATTTTAACTTCTTCTTCTATAAGATTAATTCCATCCAAAATTCTACCTTCTATATCTTTAATTCTACTATTTTCTATTCCTAAATCAGTTATAAAAACTTTATTATTAATAATATCAAATATAATAATGTTATTATAAAAAACAAATTTCATATCTGGAATTTGAAAATCTTCCCCTGATATATCTGGTAAATTTTCTAGAATTCTGCCAGTATCATAACCTATATACCCCATGCATCCTGACACTAAGGGTAATTCACTTTCTATTTTAACCTTATATTTTTTTATAAGTTCTTCTAAAACATTAAAAGGATCTCCATTAACCGCTTCATTATTTATATAACTTTTATTTCCCATTGAATAAAAATTCAAAAATGGGTTTACCCCTATAAATGAATATTTTGATAACCTTTTATCTTCTTTTGAACTATCTAAAAATATAGTATCTTTTTCTTCTTTAAATATATTATAAACCTCTAGTGGATTTAACCTTGTATTTATTTCTTTTATAGTGAAATTCATATTACAGTTTTCCTTTCTTAAAGTTTTTAGGTCACTGAAAGAATCAGACTAGTTATTTTTTTGAATCTTTCTTAGTTATTTGAATAAAATTATTTAAAATTTTATGGCCCTCTTCTGTCATCTCTGCTTCAGGATGAAACTGAACCCCATAAATCTCATACTCTTTATGTTTAATCCCCATAATTACACCATCTTCTGTTTTACAAGTAATTTCAATTTCTTTTGGAATATCTTCATTCTTAACTATTAAAGAATGGTATCTTGTAACTCTAAGTGGATTTTTAACATTTTCAAATATCCCCTTATTATTATGACTTACATAACTTATCTTTCCATGTACAGGCTCTATCCCCCTTACTATTTCCCCTTTGAAATATTGTCCTATACACTGATGTCCAAGGCAAATTCCTAGTATTGGTATCTTTCCTTTAAATCTATTTATTATTTCTAAGCTTAATCCAGCTTCATTTGGCGATTTTGGCCCTGGTGAAATAATTATTCCATCTATTTCAAGTTTTTCTATTTCCTCAATTGTTATTTTATCATTTCTATATATCAAAACTTCCTCGCCTAATTCCTCAATGTATCTTACCAAGTTAAATACAAATGAATCATAATTATCTATCATTAATAACATAGTATCCCCCCTAGCCTCAGTAACTTTCTATATTTTTAGCTCCATTAGTATTTTAAACATTTTATCTTTTATGTTAAAATAAATATAATGTTTAAATTATATCATAGCTTTTAGTCTTAAAAAACTATAAGTTTAAAGGAGTGTTATTAATTATGAGTATATATGACCTACATACCCATTCAACAAGCTCTGACGGGAAGTTTTCACCAAAGGATGTAGTTAAGCAAGGATTTGAAAATGGAGTCAAATATCTCGCACTAACAGATCATGATACTGTATCTGGAATTTTCGAAGCTTCTGAAGAGGCAAAAAAACTTGGCATAACATTAATTCCTGGAATCGAATTATCTACTGAGCACAATGGAGAATCTATTCATATTCTTGGTTTTTTTAAAGGTGATGATTATAAAAACCCAGAGTTATTAGAAATTCTTGATAAAATTAAGCAACATAGAATTGAACGTGCCTATAAAATTGTTGAAAAACTAGAAAAATATTTTAAAATAACTCTAGATATTAATAAGGTTCTAGCTGGGGGTACAGATACAATTACTAGACCTCACATAGCTAAAGCTATAATTTATGCTGGCTACCCTTATGATACAACTTACATATTTAATAATATTATAGGAAATGATTGCAGGGCTTATGTAGCTTCCACAAAAATGTCTACTGAAGAAGGAATTGGAATTCTTAAAAGATTTAATGCTTTTGCATTTTTAGCTCATCCTATATATATTAAAAAGACTCCGCTTAAAGAAATGTTAAAATTTGATTTTGATGGTATTGAAGCACTTTATGCCCAAAATACTGAAGAACAAACAAATAATCTTTTAGAAATAGTAAAAACAAAGAAACTTTTTACTTCTTGTGGTTCTGATTGCCATGGTGTTTTAAATGATCCAAAACATTCTGTAATAGGTGAAATATATATTAATCCTATTATTCCCATTGATGAACTACTTAATTGGGTTACTAGTATTAAATAATTAAGTCATATTCAAAAAAAATAATACAAGAGTTTTTTTAAAATAACAAATCAGAAATACTGAAGGTATTTTAAAAATATCTAAAGCCTGTAGCAATGCGCTACAGGCTAATATTTTAACTATTTATTTTCTTCAGGTAGTTGCGCTTCTTTTTTATCATCATTAAACCATTTTGTAGATGTTGTTGGATTACTTACAACCCCAAGTGCTACTAATGTTGATAAAATAGTGTTTGTTATTAATTGGTACTGCTCTGCTACTACCTCTACTCCACATGCATTTAATAAAAGTGGTATTAAGGCTATAATCGAAACCCACAGACCATAATTTTTAAATCTTGACCAGTCAAAACTCTTCATAAAAAGACCCTCCCTTTTTTCATTTATACTACATTATATTCATACAATGTAAATCCTGTGAAAAAGAAGGGTCTTTTTGTATTAGCTACATTTAAATAAATATAATGCCCTACTGACTTACTATTCATTTAAATGTCCTTTATTAAAACTTTATTCTGCTTTTAAGAAGGCTCTGTAGCCTTTCATTGTTTCATAAATATCAACTTTACTTGCAACTTCCCATGGTGCATGCATATTATGAAGTGCTACTCCACAATCTATAACTTCCATATTGTACTGAGCTAAAATATAAGCTATAGTACCGCCACCACCTTGATCTACTTTTCCAAGTTCTGCAGTTTGATAAGATACATTCTCACTATCCATTACATCTCTAAGCCATGCCATAAATTCCGGATTGGCATCATTACAACCACTTTTACCTCTTGACCCAGTATATTTACTAAATACCAGTCCTCTCCCAAAGTATGCTGTATTTCTTTTTTCTGAAACATTTGGATAATTAGGATCATAAGCTACTGATACATCCGCTGATAACATTTTTGAATTTGATAGTCCACGTCTTAAATTAAGCTCAGAGTATTCCCCTGCTCTATCCATAAGTTCAGCTACTATATTTTCAAAGAATCTTGAATGCATTCCAGTTGCCCCTTGGCTTCCTACTTCTTCTTTATCCACTAGTAAAACTGCTGAAGTATATTCTACTTGGTCTAATTCTAGTAATGCCATTATAGATGTGTAAGCACAAACTCTATCATCTTGACCATAAGCCATAATCATGCTCTTATCTAATCCATAATCTCTTGATTTACCAGCTGGCACTACTTCTATTTCTGCTGACATAAAATCTGCTTCTTCAAAATCATACTTTTCTTTCAAAAGATTTAATATGTTCTTTTTAACAGCATCTTTTTCTTCACCTACAGCAGGTATGTTTCCAACTAATATGTTTAAATCTTCCCCTGCAATAACTTCATTTGCTTTCTTTTGTAGTTGCTCTCCAGCTAAATGAACTAAAAGATCTGAAACTCCAATTACAGGATCATTATCATCTTCACCAATTACAACATCAATTTTAGTTCCATCTTTCTTAATAACAACTCCATGTAATGATAAAGGAGTTGCAACCCATTGATATTTTTTAATTCCACCATAATAGTGAGTTTCCATTAAAGCTAGCTCTCCATCTTCATATAATGGATTTTGCTTTAAATCCAATCTTGGTGAATCTACATGTGATCCTATTATTCTCATACCATCTTTAATAGGATTTTTCCCAATTAAAAATGCTACTAATGTTTTATCTTTATTATTTGAGTACACTTTATCTCCTGGTTTTAAAGTTTCACTATTTTCTATTATTTCATCTAAATCCCTATATCCCATAGCTTCAATCATATCTATAGCAGTTAATACTGATTCCCTTTCTGTTTTACATACTGATGTATATTCTTTATAACCATTACAGAAATCAAATATTTCTTCTATTCCATTCTCATCATACTTTAACCAAGCATTCTTATCTTTATCACTCATATTTAACCCTCCTACATTTAAATATTATTTAGTCATCTTGTTAGTTTATTCCTCATCAGGTTTTCCCATTCTACTTTCTATAATATCTACAGGAGTAACTTCAGACATTAATGAATATCTGTAATTTACTGCGGCCGCTTCTATTATCACAGCTATATTCCTACCTGGTCTTACTGGAATTCTTAATCTTCTAACTTTAACGCCTAGTATTTCTTGATATTCTTTATCAAGCCCTAATCTATCATAATCTCCATCATCTTTCCAGTGCTCAAAATGCATTATTAGTGTAACACCCTTTGATTGCAATATTGAACTTAACCCATACAACGATGATACATCTATAATACCTATTCCTCTAACCTCTAACATCCCTATAGTTATCTTAGGCGATGTTCCTATTAAGTCCCCATCAATTTCTCTAATATCTACTGCATCATCCGTTATAAGTCTATGGCCTCTTTTTATAAGTTCTAAAGCCGTTTCACTTTTACCTATACCACTTTCACCAGTTATTAAAATTCCAATTCCATAAACATCAACTAATACTCCATGTAATCTTGTTTCTGGTGCAAGCTTATCTGCAAGATATATTGTAAGTTTGCTCATAAATTTAGTTGTTACAAGCTTACTTCTTAATATCCATATTTTATTTTTTTTAGCTGCTTTCATAACTTCCTCGTGGGGTTCTAACCCTCTTGTAATTATTAAACACTTTAAATTAAAGCTAAAATATTTATTAATTCTTTTTTTTCTTAGTTCTATTTGCATATCATCTAAAAAGCTCCACTCAGCCTTACCTATAACTTGTATTCTTTCTGGAGAAAAATAGTTATAAAAACCTGCTAATTGTAACCCGGGTCTATTAATATCATTTACTGATACCATAGTATCTTTTTCTCCTGATCCCAAAACTTCTAGATCAAAGTCTTTTATTAGTTTTTCTACTGTAACTGACATTCATCATCACCCTTTAATTATTAGTTTTATTTTTTTAAAGATGGTTTAACCGGATTATTTGGCTTAACTCCATCTAATTGAACTTTAAAATTCGACTTAATATTATCTATATATACTCTTCTTAGGTTTTCTTGTTCTACTTTTTCCTCTTCACTTAACCCTTCTTCTTTTGACTTCTTATATAACTCATTTATCATCTTTATTATATCATCTATTTTAGTATCTTTGTAATCCATATCATTTTCTCCTTTTTTTCCTTTTGTTTATTTATTATCTATGTATATATTTTACCTTCTATTTACTTTAATATCAACTTATAAAAATTCGACATTTTATATTTTTTACATTTTGTTACTTAAATTCCATTTTATTTGACATTTGTGGTAAGTTAGTTTTTTATCGACAAGGACTTTTTTATTTTTTTTAATTTACAGGATAGCATTTGTAACTATTTGCATTTTTTTGTAGCTATTTGTAAAACGGTTTTGTTTTACATTTTTATCCTATTTGATATAATTATGTTACAAACAATAATATTTTGTAATATTTAAAGAGGTGATATTAATGATTAACCGTTCTCTTGAAAAAGATATAATAATAAGAAAAAAGCTTTTAAATTTTCTTTTAAAATTTTTTTCTCCACGAAATAGACTTATACTTTATCTTTCACAAAACTTAGACAGGCTAGTTTATACAAGTCAAAAAATACTTTACATTAACCATATTAAAAATGAATCAACCCCTAATTGCCTAACTATATCCAAAGACTTAAAAAGGTTGAAAAAAATTGCTTAGATATATTTTAATATTTAATAAATTGTTTATAATTAAAAATAACTTATGAAATTTAAAACTTGCAAGGTTTTATTTTATCCTAGGTTATTTTTTATATTCAAAAATATAAAAAAACACCCCATATAAAATGAGGTGCTAAATGCATATGCTATTCCCGAAATGCCGGTGGCTTAGATATTCATACCTGCGTCTCGCAGGTGGGTTAAGCTCACTTTACCTCTGCCATCTTCTGCCGCTAAAAAGCGAATTTTTGAAGCCCGGCATATTTAAAAGCTATCGCAAATCCCGAATAATTAATGTAGGTTGAACATCTCAAGCTTAGCGCACATCCTAGGATTTAGTATGACTTTATTATAGCATATATTATTAATATTTCAAGTATATTTTTTAATTCAAACCTTAACTATATATATTAAATGAAATCCTTTACTGCTTCCTCTATTGTTAACGTATTCTCTCTTTCTGTAAATAATGCCATAAATTGAACAAAATTAGAATTTTTATTATCTATTTGGAATGCCATAAGTTCCCCTTCAATATCTATTTCTTCTACTATTTCTTCTACTATTTCTAATACTTCATCGTTTGCATAATCATAAAGATATGGTATAAAATACTCCGAGAACCATTCTTTACTTTCAAATTCATAATCACTTTCTTCATTTGAATAAGCTTTTGCCGCATTTAAAACTACATTATCAAAATCAAAATAGAACTTTACTAATATATGATCCTCTTCATTTTTTAATTCTTCAATTTCTGATAAACCATTTTTTTCTAATATGCTTAATATTTCTGTACTTTTCATATTTTTACACCCCTTAATATAATAATTTTTTATATTCTTTTTTTACAGCTATAAATTCTTTATCATCTTCTACAATATTTAGTTCTTCTTTTCCATCTATTTCATCCATTCTAAAAACAAAAACATCTTCTGATTCTTCATCATTCATTGGTGCTAATAAAAGATATCCCTGCTTTTCTAAATATATTTCAGCTATTGCTTCAAATTGTACCTTATTTCCATCTTCATCTAAGAATGTTCTTATAACTCTTTCTTCTTCTATTTCTACATTTGTTTCATCCATAATAATTATCTCCTCTTTAAACCTCTTTAAAATATTTTATTGTAATTATACTTTATTATTCTATATATTAAAATATATTTTTGCTACAAATTTTTATATTTTTTCCTTCAATTTTCGATAAAAAAAATAACAATCCACTATGCTAATCTATTTTGCATTATACTTCATTCATAGAAGCCACAAAATATATATCACACCTTGTATTATTATTTTTTTTAAGATACCTAAATTTTTATTAATCTATATACTGGTATCTCTTTTTGTAAATTTCCTTTTCTAAAAATTATTGTTCCATAATAATTTTCTGAAAAGCTCCAGCCTTCCATTAGCATATATTCTTTAAAATTTTCTATTTTCATTTCTTCATTGCTTGCTTCTATAAAGTAATTATTTGAAAAATAAGACTTAGCAACTTTACTTTCTGTTAAGTTTATTTTCGCTATAAGAAATAAATCATTTCCAATTACAATCATAATAACTAATATCAAAACTATTTTCATTGACTTAATAGATTTTCCCCATCTACTCATATTTTTTAACTCTTCCCATTCGTTTCACATTTTAATTTAAGGCACCTTGGCTTATTTTTTCAAATGCCTAAATGTAAATTTATAAACTTATTATTTTTATTAAGCCATCCCTATATTTTATAAAATATAGTTTGCAAATGATATTATAACACATTTTTTGTCACTAAAGTCCTATTATTTTCATAAATTATTATTAATTACAATAATTTACGAGGTGTTTTTATGTTTGCATCACTATTATTAGCGTTATCCATATCACTAGATTCTTTCGTAGCTAGTATTGCATATGGAACTAATAAAATTAAAATTCCTTTAAAATCGGCTTTAATTATCGATATAGTTTCCGCTTTAGTTTTAGGCTTTTCATTAGCTATTGGATCAATAATAAAAGATTTTATTCCTGGAAATATAGCTGTGATTTTTAGTTTTACAATTTTGCTTTGGCTTGGTATTTATAGACTATTTGAATGTATATTTAAAGGTTATATACTAAAACGTTCAAATTCACATAAACCTTTAACTTTCAAGTTATTTGACTTTAAATTTGTAATGGAAGTTTATGCAGATGAAATAAAAGCCGACTTTGACAATTCAAAAACTCTTAGTCCTAAAGAAGCATTTTATTTATCCCTTGCACTTTCATTAGATAGTTTAGCCGTTGGTTTTGGAAGTAGTTTAATAACTATTAATCTTATACAGGTTATATTTTTTTGTTTGATTATAGGTATTATTTCAATCTTACTAGGTGTATTTATAGGCAGAAAATTCGTTGAAAAAATGAATTTTAATCTTTCTTGGCTTTCTGGAGTATTGCTAATAGTTTTAGCATTTATGAGAATTTTATAAAATTTATATACCTAATGGTAGCTGAAAATCTTCTCACTTTTAGCTACCTAATATTTTTCAACCTTTTATTTTTAAACTTTCTTAACTATCTTTTTTTCAAATTCACTTACTTTTCTTATAGTTTCTTCTGATAATTTACAAGCTTTATATACTATTGAATTAATATTAATTAATGAATTACTTATATCTTCGCCTTCCTTAGCCTGTGTATATGCTTCTTTAGACAACTTACTAAGTTCCTCTTTCTCTAGCTTTGTAAAGTTTATCAATGGAATTCTTGAAACATATCCCGATGTAATCATATTACTTCTTAATAATATTCCTCTTACTAAATATGTAACTAGCGATGAATTTAAGTAAGCCATCAGCCACCATGAATCTTCTTCTTTACATATAATATTAGGATTAACTCCAAAAGCACTACCTTTTGGAAGTTTAGCTGCAGTAAAATTCACTCCTACTGATGAACATGTTATTCCAGGTAAAAATAATAATTCTTTATTTCTAACCATAAAATTTTTAATATCTTTTTGTATTTCCAAAAAACTCTTATGTATGTATATGTAGTTATTTGTATAAAATCTATTGTTTCCAGGATTTTTATAGTAAGGTATTATATATGGTTCTATTTTTTCAGTTGATAAATACTTTTTATCATTTCCAGTTGATATTCCTGTTACACATTTGAATTCATTTGAAATTCTCTCCATTTTAAATATTTTTTTAATTTCTTCATTACAGTCTATAATAAATTCAAGATTATCATAAGGCGTATCTAATAGTATATTTTTAAGGCTAGTTATATTTTCACTACCACTTCCACCTTCTATAAGTTCTCTAAATTCTTTTGTAGATGTTACTCTATTATTTACTCTAATATATTTTTGATTTTTTATTCCCTTTTGTAAAATTATTATACTAGTTCTTACATCGGCCCCTTGCTCCTTAAATAAATCTGTTGGACACATTGTTATTTCATGAATTGCACATTCTTTAACTATTTTTCTTCTTAATGATTCATGATATTTTGCCGTGAAAAATGAATCATGTGTAATTAATCCAATAATTGCATTAGGTTTTGCTAAATCAATTATAGCTGAAATAAACATGCTATATGTATTATAAATTCCTACATCACTAAAAATCTTTTTAAGATCCGTCTTGTTGCCCTTTATTAATTCTACTTCATGACAATTATATGGAGGATTTGCAATAAAGTAATCATATTTTAGCTGCATATTATTTAATTTTTTATTTTTCCTATCTCCATAAAATCTTAAAAAATCTTTTTCTTTAAAATTACATTTATAATTATGGCTATATGTATTTATATCAAATCCGTCTATTAGCATACTCTCTTTTAAAAATATGTTAAGAAGTTCTTCTTTGCCACAACATGGATCTAAAACTTTTTTACCAGAAGGATTAATTTCTAGCATTCTTTTGGAGACATAATCTGCTACAAACCTCGGTGTTGAATAATATCCTGATTCTCTTTTATCAATATTATCCTCTACTACTTGTTTTTTACCTCTTCCCATAAACTGGTCTCCTCTCTTGTACAGAGTCTATACTATTATACACCTCTTTAGTCATTTTAAAAAAATAAGTTGCTTAATAATTAAATATCCATTATTTACAACAATTTTTAAGACTTGGATCCAATCAAGTCTTTATTATTTTATTAAGTCGCCTTTTTCTGCTGATACTTTTATATCACCCGATTTAATTTTTCCATATATCTCATCAACTTTTTTCATTGTATCTTCGGTTAGGTTTGGATTTTTTTTTGGTATACCTACACCATCATTTTTAACATCATAAATTAAAATTTTTCCACCTTGAAATTTTTCTTCAGTAGCATCTTTAATCATATTATAAGTTACACTGTCTAGGTTCTTAATGGCTGAAGTTATAACAACCGATTGCTTACCTTTATATATGCCACTATCATATTGATCTTTATCAGCACCAACTATCCAAGCTTCTTTACCTAAACTAGCTCTTTCTTTAGCTTCGTTTATAGCGCCATTACATAAGTTGCCAGCAGCACAGAATATAGCTTTAACTCCTCTATCATACATTTCAGCAGCTAATTGTTGAGCTTCAGCAACATTAGTAAATGAACCTTGGTATATAATATTTTCTGATTTTAATTCTATGTTAGTTCCTAAGTTAGAATTTGCATATTTTATACCTTGTTGGAATCCCCAATTAAATCTTTGTACTGGTGGTGTTTCCATTCCTCCAATAAACCCTACATTGCCATCTTTCATTTTAAGAGCTGTTGCCACCCCTGCTATAAAACCAGCTTCATGTTCTGCGAATAATATCGAAACTGTGTTATCTCCAACTTTTACTTTTTCACCAGCTATTCCACCTTCAACAGGAGATCCATCTAATAAAACAAATTTTATGTCTTTATATTTTTCTTGAGCTTTGAATATAGTAGTCCGAAATGCAAATCCTGGAGTTACTATAAAGTTAAATCCCAAATCAACTAATCTATCAATTGCTTTAGTATATTCATCTTCTGTTTCGCTAAGTGATTTTAAATATTTACTATCTAAATTGAAATCTTTTGCTGCTCTTTCTATACCTTCCCAAGTACCTTGATTAAATGATTTATCATCAATATTATTTGAATCTGTAACCATACCAACTTTAACATCTCCTTTTATTATGGTTTGAGATTCTGCCGTATTTCCAAACCCAGCAAACATAGTAGTAACTACTGCAACTAAAGCTATAAGTCTTTTTTTGTCCATAAAAATTTTTCCTCCTATATAAAAATTTGATTATTAACATTACTTGAATTATGATAAATAAAAATCCACCTTAACCTTTATGTATATATAAGTTGTAATTAATAAAATTTATTATTTATAAACTTGTATTTATGTTACCCAACAAATAGTAAAAATAATTAAATATCACTTAATTTTTATCTGCAACATACTTTTATAAGTTATAATAATTATAAATTTAGGCAGAATAATACTTAGGAGGTGTTCGAATTTGAATAAAAAAACAAATCATTTAATTAAAGAAAAATCACCTTATCTTCTTCAACATGCTTATAATCCAATTAACTGGTTTAGTTGGTCAGGTGAGGCTTTTGAAAAATCTAAGGCAGAAAACAAGCCTATCTTTTTAAGCATTGGATATAGCACTTGTCATTGGTGCCACGTTATGGCTCATGAAAGCTTTGAAGATATTGAAGTCGCTGATTTAATGAATAATAATTTCATAGCTATTAAGGTTGATAGAGAAGAACGCCCTGATATAGACAGTATATACATGACAGTTTGCCAGCGTCTTACAGGACAAGGCGGATGGCCTTTAACAATACTTATGACCCCTGATCAAATACCATTTTATGCAGGAACTTATTTTCCAAAGGATAATAAATATGGGAAACCCGGTTTGCTTCAAATCCTTAAATCCATAGGTAGCAAATGGTGTACTTCTAAGGATGAAATTATTCAATCTGGAAATAGAATACTAGAGTCTATAAAAGATGATTTTTCTCCAGAAAATTCTAGTGAAGAATTAACAAAAACACCTGTTAAAGATACATTTTTATTATCTAGCCAAATGTTTGATTCAACTAATGGTGGTTTTGGAGATGCTCCAAAGTTCCCATCTGCTCATAAATTAATGTTTTTATTAAGATTTGGTATTAATGAAAATATGATAAATCCTTTAGAAATGGTGGAGAAAACTCTTAATTCAATGTTTAAAGGTGGTATTTATGACCATATAGGATATGGTTTTTCTAGATATGCTACAGATGAAGCATGGCTTATTCCCCACTTCGAAAAAATGTTATATGATAATGCACTTTTATTAATAACCTATTTAGAAACATATGAGCAAACTAAAAACCCTTTATACAAAACCATATGTGTAAATACATTTGAATATATTCTAACTCAAATGGCAAGTGAGGAAGGTGGTTTTTATTCTGCTGAAGATGCTGATAGTGATGGAATTGAAGGTAAATTTTATGTATTTAACCCAGCTGAAATCCTAGTACTTCTTGGTGATGAAGATGGAGCTTACTTTAATAATTACTATGGGGTTACTCCAGAAGGTAATTTTGAAGGTTCAAACATTTTAAACTTAATAGATAACTATGCTTATAATAAAGAAGATGAAAAAATAAAGTCTCTTAGAGATAAAGTCTTTGAATATAGAAATTTAAGAACTAAACTTCATAAGGATGATAAAATACTAACATCTTGGAATGCTTTAATGATTACAGCTCTTGCAAAAGGATATAAAGTTTTAGGAGATGAAAAATATCTTCACGCTGCAAAAAAAGCTTTAAACTTTATTAAAGAAAAACTAACTAATGATAATGGTAGATTACTTGCCCGGTTTAGGGATGGTGATTCTAAATACTTAGGCTATTTAGATGATTATGCATACCTAGTTTGGTCATTAACGGAACTTTACAATTCTACTTTTGATGTTAAATATTTAAAAGAAGCTTTAAAACTTAATAAAGATATGATTGATTTATTTTGGGATACAAAAAATCATGGCTTCTTCCTAAATGGTAGGGATTCTAAAACTTTAATTGCTAACCCTAAGGATATTTATGATGGTGCATTGCCTTCAGGGAACTCTGTCGCAAGTTTTAACTTAGTTAAGCTATACAAATTAACGGCCGATAAAAATTTAGAAGAATACGCCTTTAAACAGCTTACTGCTTTCTATGGAACAGTTAAAAAAATGCCTATTGGTTATAGTTTTTATGTTATAGCTTTAATGGAAATGCTTTATCCTTCAAAAGAATTAGTAGTAGTTGCTAACGATAATAGCGAATTAGAAGCTCTTAAAATCACTTTGAAAAATAAATTCACACCTAATTTAACAATTGTAGTTAAAACTAAAGAAAATGAAAAAGAACTAGAAAACCTAATTCCATTTACTAAAAACTATACTATGAAAAATGATAAAACCACTTATTATTTATGTACTAATGGTTCATGTAATACACCATCAAATAATTTAAATGAAATTACGCTTTCTTAGCGTTAAGTTATTTTTTAATAAGACTTATTTATAAATAAACAACAAATAAGTCTTATTGTATAGTTAAAGAGAATTTAATATTACTTCATTTTTTCTGAATTACTTATATAACTATCACCTAAGTTTATTTGAAACTAGGAAAAACTTATGCTATACTCAACTCCTTACATTGGGATAATAGAACTTAATTAATATAATAATATTTAAAAACAAAAAAAATTCTAATCATTAATATTTCATATAAAGAGGAGTTACTAAATGAGTAATATATTATTTAATCACAAAAGTGCTTGTATAGTTCATAAGGCATTAGAGTACAAAATACAAGCTAAAGAAAATATGATAGAAGCAAATATACCAGATATAACTGATTTTTTTAAAGAAGAGTTGCAAAAGGAAAAAGATGTCTTTGAACATTTCACTGGAATAGTATTCATGCTTAGTTTAGATAAAGATGAATCAAGAAATGTAAACCTAGGCAGAAAAAAAGCTTATATATTAATGCATAGCTTAGAAGATCTAATTCAAGTAAGAAAAAAAATAATAAGTGAAAATACTAATGAGGTAATCTTTAATAGAAAAGTAACCTTAGAAGTTAAAACACTTGCACCAATTAAAACTAAAATAGAAAACCTTTGGGGCAATACGCCTCAAAAACCACATAGCCCAACTAATGATATTAGGCCTGAAGATTTTGACCGTAGGTATTTAGACTATTATAATCTTTTATAAACTAAATATAATTTAATAAAGTTACACTTTATTAAATTAAAACATATGAAAAATAGGGAACCTTTTGTTAGATTCCCTATTTTTATTTATTTTATGACGCCTTATTACTTACATATATAGTTATTTTTTTCATTTTCTAAAATTATATCCGCCCTATACTTATCTACTGGAACATAATATTCTTTAAAAATGCCTTAATAAATTACGCTATAACTTCTTCATAATTAATAATTCCATTACTTGGGCCATTAAATATAACCTTCATTAATCTTCCTTTTTTAGTTTCTAAATCCTGTAGACTTACTATACCTACTTCATTATAGAATATACCTTTATCCCCTTCCTTTATTAAATTTCTACATTTATTTTTTCTTTTTGATATAAACTCTAACTCAATGTTATTACTTTGCATAAATCTATTTATTTCATTAATCATTGGAAATTCTTTAATATCTTTATCAGTAATTATTTTTCTTGTTAATATTTCTGATAATTTATTATTAGATGAATAAATTTTTATTTCTTCATTTATTCCAAGTCTTTTAATAATTTCAATAGCATGACATAACGCTAATTCCTGAGAATTTTTCTTTAACCCTTGTCCTACTCTTTTGGAATAATTAATATTAATATCTTTACAATTGCAATATACTCCTGAAAACATACCTTTTCTTTTACATCCACCATCAATATAAATTTTAACCATAATTTAAAACCTCCCTTTTTTTAAATTATGGACAAACTCACACTTTCTTAATCATTGATTATAATATTATATATATAAGTTTTTAGGAGTGTTTTTATGGCTAATTACTTAACTCATTACTTTAAAAATTTTTATAGAAATATTAACTATAAATTAAATACTATCCTTAGGGAGTATAAATCTGATAAGGATTATTTAACCACTATTACAAATCTTGTCAATAGTAATAACTTTACTAGTGATACCTATTATTTTATTTACGTTGATACTAAAAATTTTAGGACAAACATTTTTGAAGGCTCTAATAATAAGTGGAAGCTTTCGCGCAGTTACCTATGTAGTATTGGAAAGCCATCTACCCCTACTATTAAAGGCGACTTTAAATTAGGAATTAAAGGTCTTTATTTCGGAGTTAATAGAGGTTATAAATGTTGGTACTATAGCCAAATAAAAAACAATTACTTATTCCATTCAATTATTTATAATTTAGATGGATCTATAAAAGATGGTAGACTTGGCATGGCTATCTCTGATGGTTGCGTAAGGCTCGCTAAAGAAAACGCTAAGTGGATTTGGGATAATGTACCTAGAAATACCTCCATACACATTGTATAGTTATATGATACCTTTAAACCTTTGACTGGTTATTTTTTTAGCTCTAATAAAAAAGAAACCCGAAATTTTTCGAGTTTCTTTTTTATTATTTTATTATGATCCTGTTTTTATAGGTACTTCAGGCACTACTGGAGTATCTGTTTTTTCAGTTTCTGATTTTTCTACTAATTTTATTGTTATATTTTCAAAGGAGTTTGTTAAAACAAATCTACCCTCTCCAACTTTTATATACTTAACCTTAACCTTATCTCCAAGGGAAGTTAATGCTACTTCTCTTGATGTTTCTGTTGAAATTGAAAAAATATGATCATTTCCTTTTAATTTTATATCATATATACTTGTTCCATCTTTAACAACAAGCCCTATTCTTTCAACTTCACTCTCAAGCGTTTCTTCACTACTTGAACCTTCTAAAGATATATTAGTATTTGTTAAACCTTCTAAATATTTGTTTAATGTGCCTTGAAGAGAATCTCCAACACCTACTATATTATAATTTTTAACATTTACCATTGCATATTGTTTTACAAGTCCATTTGAATCTTTTAATGTTATAAAGTAAGTTGGTTCATTTTGAATATTAATTAAATATGGGAATGTTGCTTTATATCCAAATTGTTGTACCTTACCTTCAGCAGATTGCATACTTGCAGTTTCAGTTGCTCCTGCTGTTTTATAGAAAGTAGTTTCTCCTGTTCTTGTATTTGTTAATGTAAATCCTACTAATCCTTCATCATTACCAACTGAAGTTACTCCTGTATAATAATAACAAATATCTTTATTAAATATTAAATTCATTCCCTCTGTACTCTTCAATTTATCTTTATCGTTAAAATTAAATATACCATGAACTAATTTTCCCCATTTATCTACATAACCCTTAATATACTTATCTGGTTGTATTCTATCTACCCACTTTGGAGTATTTTCAATATCATAAACTTGTGATTCTCCTGTTTGAGAATTTATAACTAATGTTCCTATTGCTTTTGCTTCAGCTATTCCAACAGCATTATCATATCTAGTAATAGTCCAATATGGATTTCCTGAGTCATCTAATTCAAAGGTATAATCAGTGTGTCCTGCTTTCATATCCCTAAAATAAGCTGCTCTATTTAAATCATCTAATAAATATGCTGATTTTAGATATTTTATTTTTAATTCTTTTCCTTCTATCTCTGTAATTAATTGAACATCACTTTGGTTTGTGGCACTAACTTTTATGTACCCTGGAGTACCATCATTATTAGTTAGCCATTTGAATAATGATGAATGTTCAAGTGGAGCAACATAGTATAGTTGTCCATTAACACTTTGTAAATTTAAATCACCAATAGTAACTTGACTACCTAAACTTGAGATTTCTCCAAGTTTTTTATCTGCTAATTTATAAGCAACATCTTTATCTATAGTTGGTAATTGCTTAAGATCAATATATTCTATCTGACTTGTAAAATCAACTTCTTTTACTTCACCAATCAAGCCTCTATGTGCTTTATAATTTATAATTGGACTAGAGACAATTATCAATGCAAAATATATAACTACAGCTATAATTCCTGCCATTCCATATTTTTTATCAAATGTCATCAATGAATATGCAATACTTACCACCACAAATATACCTATCACATAAAATATGCTTAATGTAACATCTAATATTAGGTTACCACCTAAAAATAAAATAACTCCAACTAATGCATATGCTCCAATTAAAAATTTTAAGTATTTAACAAATGAACTCTTCTTTGGTTTAAATTCACGAATATTATCCAATTTAATTCCTCCATAAATATTGATTTTTTTATTACTTCTAATTGCATTATAGCATGACCTTATAAAAAAAACTATTTATATTTTATTTAAAATCACTTTTAAGAGTATCCTTTACTTCTTTTGCTTTTTTTATAGCTTTTTGAGTTCTTAAATATGGAGTAACATCTATTATAGCCATAAGAACTCCTATTGTTATCATTAAACTAACTTGAAATAATCTCACAGTATGTCCCCCTCCTTTATTCTGTATTTACTATATTCTATGCTACTTCAATAAAAGAGGAATAAGCTTTCATATTATATTACTTTTTAAAAAATTTTCTAAAATTAAAGGCGTTATAACTTACGTTATAACGCCTTATAGTCAGTCAAAATAGTATGCTGTCCTATACTAACTACCTACATTATTATTCTAGACACTTTTTTGAAATTATATACATATTTTTATTTTTAATATCAAATCAACTTATTTAGGTTTTATAATGTAGTATATTTTGATATTATTAATTTATAAACTTTTATGAGGTGATTTTATGAAAGAAAATTTATATAAGGCGTTTAAAAACTTTACTCCATATATTAATGGAGCTGAAAATATGAAGAAATATTCTATTTTAATACCTTTAGTAGAAAAGGATAATAAGACACATATACTTTTTGAGGTAAGAGCTAAAACTCTAAGATCACAACCTGGAGAAATTTGTTTTCCAGGTGGAGGAATTGAAAATAATGAATCTACCTATGATGCAGCTATTCGTGAAACTTGTGAGGAACTCGGAATAAATGATAATGATATAGAAATAATATCACCTTTAGATTTATTTGTATCTCCATTTAATTTTATAATTAATCCTTATGTTGGCTGGTTAAAAAGCATAGAAGATTTACATATTAACAAAGATGAGGTTGATCATATATTTTTAGTTCCCATAGACTTTTTGTTGAAATATGCTCCTTTAGAATACATTAATACTATCGGTATTAATAGATGTGATGATTTTCCTTTTGATTTAATTCAAGACCCTAATTACAAATTTAGGACTTCTCCTTATCCAACTCAATTTTACATTTATAATGATTATGTCATTTGGGGATTAACAGCTAAAATACTTAATAATTTTTTAACCACTTTTAAAGATAATAAATAAAATATTCCTTACTAATTTAGATTTAATATTTATGTTTTGAGATATATTATTAATATTTTATATAAAACACAAAAAGTGGATTCATATTATTGAATCCACTTTTCACATTACTAATTTGATTTTAGTTATTTTAGTTTTACATTATGATTTTGATGCTTAATTCATATTGTAATATTCATGGTTATTTTAAATTAGTTGAAGTCCATTCATTGTTTGTTGCTGTTTTTTCATCACCATGTTGAGAGCCTTGATGTGAAGAACTTTCATCCTTTGAATGTTTGTGTCCACAACCAGATTCATCGCTATGTTTATTATTTTTATAAGATGTTTTTTCTTCAGCATTACTCATATTACCTACACCTCCTTATTATTTAAAGAATGTAACAAGAAATCTACCAGCTTATCTGCTAGTTATTTTCTTGCTCTTCCTTAATAATTCTATTTTGCTCTAATTTCATTTTAAAATTCATTGTAATTAATATATAATTTTCCAATAAAAAACACCTATTAAAATTTCTTAGTTATTTTTTTAAAGTGCCCTAAGTTTATTGCAATATTCATCTATAGCCTCTGCTACATTTTTCGCATCTGCAACAGCTTGAACAACAGTTTTAGCTCCAGTTACTACATCTCCAGATGCAAAAACACCATTTCTAGTTGTATGCCCTGTATGATCTGCAAGTAACAATCCCGATTTATTAGTTTCAAGCCCCTTAGTGTTATTTACTATATTATTTTTAGGTAATTGACTAATAGCTATAATTACAGAATCACATTCAAATATATTTTCTGAACCTTCTATTGAAACTAAATCAACCCTTCCATCTTCTAAAACTACTTTTTTAGTTTCTATATATCTAACTCCCTCTTCAGTAATTTCAAGAGGAGCCTTATATAATTTAAACTCAATTCCATCAGCCTTAGCTTCTTCTATTTCTACTTTTGTTGCAGGCATATCTTCAACGCCTTTTCTATATAATACATAGACTTCTTTTGCTCCATTTTGTTTTGCCGTTCTAGCTGCATCCATAGCAACATTTCCCGCTCCAATAACACAAACTTTAGTACCTAATCTATATACACTTGGAGATTTTAAATAATCTATTGCATAATGCGAATTACCTAAAGTTTCTCCCTTGATATCTAAAGTTCTTGGGT
This sequence comes from Clostridium gasigenes, assembly GCF_017348895.1. Lineage (NCBI taxonomy): Bacteria > Bacillati > Bacillota > Clostridia > Eubacteriales > Clostridiaceae > Clostridium > Clostridium gasigenes. The sequence continues at coordinate 2,698,860 of NZ_CP071376.1, read as the reverse complement.
TCCAAACTCCTGTACCTATAAACGCTGCCCTATAACCATCCTCAAATAATTTATCTAAGGTAACAACCGGTCCTATTAAAGTATTTGGTCTTATCTTAACACCTACTTGAATAAGCTTATTTTCAAGTTCATCTATAATAGTTCTTGGAAGTCTAAATTCTGGAATACCATATCTTAAAACTCCACCTATTTTTTCATGACTATCAAATATAGTTACTTTATATCCTTTAGTTGCAAGTACAAATGCAATTGTAATTCCTGCAGGGCCTCCACCGATTATTGCTATTCTATCTTTTAATTTATTTTCAACTATTATTTCTGCTTTTTCTAGAAATTCAGTAGATATTTCCTTTTCTATTTCATAGAAATGTACAGGTTCACCTTTTATTCCTCTAATACAATTCCCCTTGCATTGCTCTTCGTGAGGGCATACTATTGAACATATTAAGGATAAAGGATTATTTTTAAAAAGCATTTCTCCAGCTTCCTTTATTTTGCCCTCTTTATATAATGCAATTACTTCTGGTATAGGTGTGCTTATTGGACAATGCTGTTTACACCTTGGATTTTTGCACATTAAACATCTATCTGCTTCATTTTTTAAAAAAGTTATCATAATTTCCTCCATGTAGTTTTTGGCATATTCAAAAATAACTAGTTATTAAGCTAATGTATTTTGAACCATAACTGTTATTTCACTAACTGTTTTTTTCAGATGCCTTAATTTTATATAATTATATGATACTTTTGTTCAAAATGAAATACTTTGTAATAATTTTTATTAATTAGAATTTATTGTCTTTAAAGGTTTTCATGGTATTCTAAATCATATTTATCTTCAGAAAATAGTTACTAATAAAGAGGGGCTGGTAACATAGTTAATGTTACCAGCCCCTCTTTTAAATGTCTCTAATAAGATAAACTATTACCTATAGAAAGCAATACAAAAAACATTATAACAGCTATAACTAAAGATAAACTACAAAGTATTATCCCTGATATAGCCATACCATTGTTTGTCATATTTTCTTTTTTCTTTTTAACTAAATCAATAATTCCAAGTGTTAACCCTATTGGTGCCGTTATCATAGTTATAAGCCCACAGAAAAAGCTAAAAAGCATTCCAACTATTCCCAAAACTAATGCTGCAATATCCATATTAAAAACATCCCCTCTATTTTAATATTTTTCAAAGTAATTTTAAGTAATTAAAATCTTCTTAAATGAAACATAAAAAAAGCTAAAATATAAATAAGTATTAGCATAAATATAATGCCATGATATATAAAATCTACTCTGAAAACATTCACTCTTAAGTCTATGTATTTAAGCTTACTTTTGTTACATATTAGACTAACCCTACCTATAATTTCTAAAACTGAACATATTAGAACAGGCATAGAAATCATATTATACTTAGGCGCAAATATGTTTCCCTTAATTATATTTCTTATATCACTTGTTACTCCACAAAATGGACACGGGTTAGAAGTAAATTCATAATAAAAACATCTAATCATATTAGGTATTATGAGTCTAATTAAATAAGCTATTATAGGCAAAAAAATAACCATAGTTGCAAGCATAATTATAACTAGGTTAAACTCATTGTATCGCTCATATCCTATATCAAATTTTATTTTATTTTTCATATTTCTCATCCTTAAATACTATTCTTATTTTATACTATTTATTACTTAAAACTCTTTTTCTATATCAATATTACCATCTGAGTTTATAATTAGCAATAAATATAAACTATATATATTTATTTATTAATTTCTAATTACTATATAAACAATATATACTACATACATTAATACTAAAATTAGCCCTTCTTTTCTGCTTAATTTACTCTTACCCTTTTTCCCAACAAACATAAACCCTCCGAGTATTAATGTGACAACTATTAGAAATATGAGATCTATTCCAAGTTGTGGCAATACTGGTATTGGATTAATACTTGCTGCTGTTCCAAGTATTAAGAGCATGTTAAATATATTTGATCCAAATACATTTCCAAGAGCTATATCATTTTTCCCTTTAATTGCAGCTATAATCGATGTAACCAGTTCTGGTAATGATGTTCCAACAGCTATAATTGTTAATCCAATAAGCTTTTGACTCATTCCAAATGTTGTAGCTATATTTGTAGCAGCATTTACTACCATTTCTCCACCACTAACAACTCCTGCAACTCCAATCAAAATCTTTATTATACAAGTTAATATTTGTATTTCTTCTTGAGGTTCTTCACTTTCTATATTTTCAACGAGTGAATTACTTTTCTTTGTATCTAATAATAATAATAATAAATACCCTATACAAAGAATTAATAATACAATACCATTTAATGTACTTATTTGTGAAGTTCCACCCCAAAGTAGGTCTCCAAAAGTAAGTACCAATAATAATATCGCTACTATTACAGTTATAATAAAATCTTTACTTATACTAGACTTCTTTATTACTATAGGCATTATTATTGATGTTATACCTAAAACCATAAGTGTATTAAATATATTTGATCCTATTATATTTCCCATTGTTATTTCATTAGAGCCTTTTAAAGATGAAATTATACTAACCGCAAGTTCTGGCGCACTAGTTCCTATAGATACTATGGTAAGTCCAACTATTATCTCTGGTATTTTAAACTTTTTAGCTATCTCAGATGCTCCATCTACAAATATGTCTGCCCCTTTAATAAGAAGCACAAATCCAATTATTAGTAAAATATAACTCATTTAAGATTCTCCTTTTATTATATATATAATTATATTTTTATATTATATATCTTTTCCAACCATTTTCACTACCTTTTTCTAGTGAAAACATTAATAATTTATATAAAAAATTTATTTTTATCCCTTATAGTATATTTTTCCATAATTAATTTTTTTTAAACAAAAATATTGTACTTATTATTTTTTTTAGCTATTATTATGTAATATAGAAAAAGGATTGGTGATATTTTATGATACTAAGACGAGAAAATTCGAATGATTTTAATGAAATTAATTTACTTATAGAAGAAGCATTCAATAATAATTTTGAAAAAGAATTAGTTGAAAAAATCCGAAAAAATCCAAGACATATAAATGAACTTTCATTAATTGCCGAAGATATTGATGAAATTGCAGGTCATATACTTTTTAGTGAAATAATAGTTAAAGGCGATATTGATTACCTAGGTGGACTTACCATTGCCCCATTATCAGTAAAGCCAAGTTATCAAAACCAAGGTGTAGGTACTGCATTAATCCATCAAGGCTTACTCCTAGCTAAGGCTCTTGGTTATAAATTTGTAGTAGTCCTTGGTCATAGTGATTACTACTTAAAATTTGATTTCAAAAAAGCTAGTAGCTTCAATATAAAATCTCCTTTCGAAGTTTCAGATGAATCTTACATGATTTTAGAACTTAGAGAAAATTCTTTAGAAAATATTTCTGGCACCGTAAATTACTTACCGGAATTCTCTAATTAGACCTTTAACTTTAGTAAATTCTCTATCCTTTTAGAAGATTAATAATCACCTCAATTAATATATCAAGAAATTTGTAACATCTAGTTATATATTGCAGTATTATATATCAAAAGTAACTAAAAAAAATTATGAGGTGATTTTTATGAAAAATAATTGTAATCCATGTTCTGATATTAATTGTAATGATGAAACTATAAAAACAACTGTTAAAAATTGTAATGATACTGGTTTTTCTTGGCCTTCTCATCCACTAAAAGCAAAACTTCCTGTTAGAGTTGGTTTTGCTCATGTTGGTGAAGTAATTATTGATAACGTAACATTTCCAAATAACGAAAGATTTTCTGAAATAAAGAAAATCCAAAGAAAAGTTGTTGTTACTCAAGCTAAAATTGTATGCAAACAATTAGTAGTTGAAGGCTTTATACAAAAGAATATTATGTATACAACCCCTATAACTCCAGGGACTACTGTATGTTGTCCCGTTGTTAGAAATGAAGTTAGAGATATAGAAGTAATTGTTCCTTTTTGTTTCTCAACTCCATTGCATCACTTAGATCTTGGACATTTACACGAGAAAGAAGAATCTGAAAAAGTATTCCTTGAAAATACAATGGGTGATAATGTTTGTGATAAAGGAATAATGGGAGACGCTGATTGTGCAAAAGTTCATAATCAATTTACTCCTTTAAACAAACCTGCATTTGCTGAATTAGAAGGATATTCTATTTGCGAACTTGCTCTTAATAGACATGGCTGCCCAGATGGACTATTCGATACTTTCACTGAAAAATTTGTATTAAAGCTTTGCTTCTCAATATATAAATATAAGCATTGTCCAGTTTACTGCCCAGGTTCAAAGGATATCTATTTAACATCAGACGGAATAGATACTGATTCTATTGATTCTATTGATAATACTCAAGAAGAAGAAATGTCTGAAGGCCTATTAAAGCTTAAAGAAGATTTTTAGATTAAACTAATATTTACTTTTCAATTTAAATATTTAAATAATATTAGTCAGCAGAAAAAATAGCAGTCTAAGGTTAGATGTATATTGGCTAGTTATTTTTTTGGAAATGCCTTATTTCATTTAAATGTATAAAAACACAGAGTTACAATAACTCTGTGTTTTTTATATTATTATAGTACTTATAAAAAACAGAGTTTACTACAATATATAACTATACATTTAACTTTAGTAAATTCTCTATCCTTCTTAGTAGATTAACAATTACCTTAATTAATATATAGTAGGAAATTTGTAACATATAGTTATATATTGCAGTATTATATCTTAAAAGTAACTAAAAAAAATTATGAGGTGATTTTTATGAATAATAATTGTAATCCATGTTCTGATATTAATTGTAATGATGAAACTATAAAAATAACTACTAAAAATTGTAATGATACTGGCTTTGCTTGGCCTTCTCATCCACCAAAAGCAAAACTTCCTGTTAGAGTTGGTTTTGTCCATGTTGGCGGAGTGATTATTGATGACGTAAAATTTCCATGTGACGAAAGATTTTCTGAAATAAAAAAAATTCAAAGAAAAGTTATTGTTACTCAAGCTAAAGTTGTATGCAAGCAATTAATAGTTGAGGGTTTTGTTAAAAAAAATATTATGTATACAACCCCTATAACTCCAGGGACTACTGTATGTTGTCCCGTTGTTAGAAATGAAGTTAGAGATATAGAAGTAATTGTTCCTTTTTGTTTCTCAACTCCATTGCATCACTTAGATCTTGGACATTTACACGAGAAAGAAGAATCTGAAAAAGTATTCCTTGAAAACACAATGGGTGATAATGTTTGTGATAAAGGAATAATGGGAGACGCTGATTGTGCAAAAGTTCATAATCAATTTACGCCTTTAAACAAGCCTGCATTTGCTGAATTAGAAGGATATTCCATTTGCGAACTTGCTCTTAATAGACATGAATGCCCAGATGGACTATTCGATACTTTCACTGAAAAATTTGTATTAAAACTTTGCTTCTCAATATATAAATATAAGCATTGTCCAGTTTACTGCCCAGGTTCAAAGGATATCTATTTAACAACAGACGGAGTAGATACTGATCCTATTGATTCTATTGATAGTACTCAAGAAGAAGAAATGTCTGAAGGCTTATTAAAGCTTAAAGAAGATTTTTAGATTAAACTAATATTTATTTTTCTATTTAAATATCTAAATAGTATTAATCATCAAAAAAATAGCAATCTAAGGTTCGATATATATTGCTAGTTTTTTTTTGAAAATGCCTTATTTCATTTAAATATATAAAAACACAGAGTTAAAATAACTCTGTGTTTTTTATATTATTATAGTACTTATAAAAAACAGAGTTTACTACAATATATAACTATACATTTAACTTTAGTAAATTTTCTATCCTTTTAGTAGATTAATAATTACCTTAATTAATATATAGTAATAAATTTGTAACATATAGTCATATATTGCACTATTATATATTAAAAGCAACTAAAAAAAATTTATGAGGTGATTTTTATGAATTGTGATCCATGTTCTGATATTAATTGTAATGATGAAACTATAAAAATAGCTACTAAAAATTGTAATGATACTGGCTTTGCTTGGCCTTCTCATCCACCAAAAGCAAAACTTCCTGTTAGAGTTGGTTTTGTCCATGTTGGCGGAGTGATTATTGATGACGTAAAATTTCCATGTGACGAAAGATTTTCTGAAATAAAAAAAATTCAAAGAAAAGTTATTGTTACTCAAGCTAAAGTTGTATGCAAGCAATTAATAGTTGAGGGTTTTGTTAAAAAAAATATTATGTATACAACCCCTATAACTCCAGGGACTACTGTATGTTGTCCCGTTGTTAGAAATGAAGTTAGAGATATAGAAGTAATTGTTCCTTTTTGTTTCTCAACTCCATTGCATCACTTAGATCTTGGACATTTACACGAGAAAGAAGAATCTGAAAAAGTATTCCTTGAAAACACAATGGGTGATAATGTTTGTGATAAAGGAATAATGGGAGACGCTGATTGTGCAAAAGTTCATAATCAATTTACGCCTTTAAACAAACCTGCATTTGCTGAATTAGAAGGATATTCCATTTGCGAACTTGCTCTTAATAGACATGAATGCCCAGATGGACTATTCGATACTTTCACTGAAAAATTTGTATTAAAGCTTTGTTTCTCAATATATAAATATAAACATTGCCCAATTTATTGTCCAAGCCCACGTCCATGTCCATGTCCACGTCCATGTACAACTGGTAACTATTCCAAAACAGAAGGAGTAGATACCATCCCTAATGCTTCTGTTGATAATACTCAAGAAGAAGAAATGTCTGAGGGCTTATTAAAGCTTAAAGAAGATTTTTAAGCTAAACTAATATTTATTTTTTAAAATATTTTATTTTATTTAAATATACAAAAACACAGAGTCACAATAACTCTGTGTTTTTTATATTATTATAGTATAGTAATTATTAAAAGCAGGAAATATATTGAATTATTTATCACAGTTAGCAACCTTTTTATTTTTATATACACTTAGCAATTCAGACTACCAAAAATCTCTATTTTTTTCTATTATAATTGATTTATGTAGTTCAAATTATCAACAACACAATAATAATAATAATAATAATAATAATAATAATAATAATAATAATAATAATAATTTGTTCTTAACCAAACCTACTCTAAAATATGATAGTAGGTTAAATCCTAAACATATAAATTGTTATCATTGTAATAATAATTTATCAAGGTATATTAAAAATATTAATACTTCTCTAGATTCAAATACAGATTTGACTAAAGTCCCTATCCATTTTTATAATGTTCCTACTACTTTCAGCAACGATAAAAATAATTATACTAATGCTGCCGCCACTAATAAACGCTACCTTTATAATTCTACTGCTACTTTAACTAATAATCAGAACGATTTCGATAAAAACATGGATCCCTCAACTAATAGTCAACGTGATTTAGATAAACATACTAATATTCCAACTAATAGTCAACGTGATTTAGATAAACATACTACTACTCCAACTAATAGTCAACGTGATTTAGATAAACATACTACTACTCCAACTAATAGTCAACGTGATTTATATAAACATACTACTACTCCAACTAATAGTCAACGTAATTTAGATAAACATACTACTACTTCAACTAATAGTCAGCGTGATTTAGATAAACATACTACTACTTCAACTAATAGTCAGCGTGATTTAGATAAACATGCCACTACTTCAACTAATAGTCATGGCAATTTAGATAATTCTATCGATGCACATAATCATAAGAAGAAAAAGCAAATAACTTCTTCTATTAAACAGCTTAAAAAATCTGATATACTTAAAGTATCTAAATTTAGAAATATATCCTGTAAAAATGATTTGCCAATACAGTTACCTAAAGCTCCATTAAACCTCTGTAGAGTACCTCTTTTAATAGGTAGCTGTCATGTAATAGATATATTTACGGGTTCCTTAAAATTCTCATATCCAATAAACAATGTAGTTATCAATTTAAATAAAATAGTTATAACTAATAATTATTTATTAGCTGATAACTTTATGGGCGCATCTAGTGCACTATTTTACTTTGAAGGATATTTAAAAACTACTTTTTATACTTTAGAACCTAATCCCTCATCTAAATGCATGATAAATTCTAGCTATAAAGATAATATAATTTATATTCCTTTTACTATATCCAAATATTTAAATATTGGTTATTTACTAGAAAACGAATGCTACTTACTTGAAAATCCTGAACTAGATATTACTAATTTTACTTATGAAACAAGCAAAGAGCTTATGAATTTGAATGATTTTGATAAACATTCAAATTCATATAATAACTGTAACTTAGTTATTACATTAGATTATTCTATTAATATTTATAGTAAATAACTCTCCGTTCTAGTTAGCTTTATTTTAAAAATAACTTAAAAATAATATAATGAAAATAAACTCAGTGATTACTTATCATCACTGAGTTTATTTTATAGAGCTTCAAAAAATAACAAATCATATTCTAGTCTGTTTTCTTTCAGATGACTGATTACATTAGTTCTATAAAATTATTGACTGCTTCTTCTGCATTTTTATAATCTTCTTCTGAAGGTACAAAACAGAATTTCAACCCTGGATCTACAGTTTTAAGCTTTAATGATTTTATTCTAGCTGTTAACATTGGAACACCTTCTCCACTCCATCCAAAAGAACCAAATGCTAAAGCTGCTTTACCCCTATTTGTTATAGGGCATACTACTGATAATAAATCCCACGCAGGTTTGACTGCATCTTGATTTATAGTTGGTGACCCTACCATAAATCCTTTTGCAGATTCAATTCTTTTTTTGCACTCTTCAAGTGTAATTGATGTAATTTCAGTTACATCAGCTTTAAATCCCTTTACTTCTAATTTTTCTTTCATGAAGTTAGCTATACGTTCTGTATTTCCATAAGCTGTTATATAAAATATTTCTACTTTTTTAAGATCTACAGGTTCTTCTTTTGCCCAAGTTTCATACTTATTTAAAACATCTTCAATATTTGCTACATGAACTGGTCCATGACTTGGTGCAATAAAATCTATTTCTAAATCTTTTATTTTATTTAATCCCATATTAACAAATTTTTTAAATGGACCCATTATACAATCGAAGTAATATTTCATTTCTACAAAATATTCTTCACCAAAGTTGTCTGTTATTTTCCCTTTTGGTGAATAATGACACCCTGTAAAGTCACATGTAAATAAGAAGTTCTTATCTTCTACATATGTAAACATTGTATCTGGCCAATGTAAATTTGGAGCTATTATAAATTTAAGAGTTAATTCACCTAAGCATATTTCTTCTTTAGCTTCTACTCCATTAAACTCTCTATTTAATATATTTTTTAGATTTATTAATGTACTCCTTGAACCAACCACGTTCATATCTGGATAATCTTCAATTAATTTTATTAATGACCCAGTATGATCTAGTTCAGTATGATGTACTATTACATAATCAACTTTTTTTTCTCCAATAACACTGATTAAATTTTCTTTAAATTCATCATAATATCCATCTTTAACAGCATCTAAAACAGCAACCTTTTCATCATTTATAACATATGAATTATAAGTTGTTCCCTTTTTAGTTTCCATTATGATATCAAAAACCCTAAGTTCTGGGTTTTTAACTCCCACCCAATAAATATTATCTTTTAACTTTTCTGCTCCCATTTTAAATTACCTCCATTTTATTTGCATTAGTGATTTTAAAAAACAACAAGTCAATGTACTATGATATTGGCTTGTTATTTTTTTGAATATGCCTTAACTATACTTTATATTTTATCATATCAGTGATTTCATCTATAGCTATAATATATTCATAATGCAATGCTCTAGTAAGTGCTACATATAAAAGTCTTTTATCTAGAATATTGTCTCCGTAATTTTCCGTGCTTGGGTTATATATAATAGTTCCATCAAATTCTAATCCTTTTGTTAGGTAAGAGGGGATTATTACTATTTCACTATTTGAATTCTTTTCTGTCCCTTTAATTAAAGAAACCTTATGTTCACAAGATTTCTTTATTAATTTTTCTAAATCTCTTGCCTCATCTAAGCTCTTAGTAATTATGGCTATACTATTTTTATCTTTTGCTTTTATTTCATTTATTATATTATTTATTTCTATAATGCTTTCCTTTTTATCTAAGCATTTAACAATCTTCGGAGATTCTCCATGCCTTAATACAGGTTTAGCCGGCTTTAGCCCAAGTTCTTGTGCTTCTAATGCCCCGTTTGCAAAGTCTATAACTTCTACTGTTGATCTATAACTTTGTGTTAATTGGATATATGTAGCATTTCCATTAAACACTCCTTCAGTTATATCTTCCCAAGTTTTAATTCCTTTATAATAATAAATTCCTTGTGCTAAATCTCCTACTAAGGTTAAAGAATTCCCATTTGTAAGATTATTTATTAAAGAAATTTGAAGAGGATTATAATCTTGAACCTCATCTACAACAATATGTTTAAATTTATCTTTTTCATCTACACCTTCTAAAAGTAAATTTATATATAAAAGTAAAGCTAAATCATCTTCATCTATTATTCCATTTTCAGCATTTTCTATTACTTCTTTTTTCATGAAATCAGCTAAAGTTTCTGGAATTTTATTTGCTGTCGCTATTTCAAATATTACATCCTCTTTAAAAAGATTTATATATAAATCTTTAGAAGTTATTCCTCTCCAATTTTTAAAGTACTCTGTCATTTTCTTTTTACTGTTTACTCTTATATGTTCTTTTATTTCGTCTCTTTCACCATATACTTCTCTTAATTTTTTCCTTCTTTCTTCTCCATCTTCCATTTCATCTTTTACTTCTCTTATTTCCGTAGCCCATTTCCTATCTATATGAACAAGAAGACTCTCCACTTTTTCTTTTATTTTTAAATTTAGATATCTTTTAATTTCATCTTTTCTTTTATTTATTGGATAATTTTTTAAGTCCTTTAAATATAACCTCATTATTTCTTTTCTTGTAAATAACACATATCCTCTTATTTCTATATCTTTTATATCTAAAGAGTTACTTTCAAGTAAGGCTATATATCTATCTATGAATGTTTTAAATAATAAAGTTCCTTTAACTTTAGATGAATTTGTAATAAGCTTTTTAGTTTTTTCATCTTTAATCTCTATTATTTCCTTTATTTTTTCATCCTTAGTTTTAAGCTTACCTTTTAATTTCAACCTTTTCATAACCAGTTCTTGGAATGTTGTTTGTGTAACTTCATCTACTCCAAGATTTGGTAGGATTTCTGATATGTAATCTAAAAAAAGTTTATTTGGTGCTAAAACTAAAATATCCTTTCCTTCTATTGTATCTGAATATCTATAAAGCAAATATGCAAGTCTATGTAATGCTATTGTTGTTTTACCAGATCCTGCTGACCCTTGAACTATAATAGGAAGGTTTTTGGGCCATCTAATTATATCATTTTGCTCCTTTTGAATTGTAGCAACAACTTCTTTAAGCTTTTTCCCTCTACTTTCTTCAAGATTTATTTTTAAGAACTCATCAACTAAATCAGTTCCTTCCTCTTGATTAATTATTATTTCATTTATTCCTTCATCAAATATCGCTTCTATATCATCTTCTTTAAACAAGAATTTTCTTTTCAAAGAAAGTTTTCCTTCGATTATTCCAGCAGGTGCTTTATAATAAGCCTCGCCACCTGTTCCACTATAGTAAAGATCTGAAACTGGTGCTCTCCAGTCTACTATTACCTCTTCACCATCAACAGTTGAGCTTACTCCTTGTTTTCCAATATAGATACTTTCCTCTTCTCCTCTATGCTCTCTAAACTCTACTTTCCCAAAATAAGGAGAACTTAAGGCCTCTTCATAATTTTCTATTTCTTTTCTTAATACAGAGTGTACCCTCTGTGTAGTTTCCATTTCTTCACTATAATCGCCCTTGGATTCTTTTATTAAATTTTTAAGTTTATTCCCAATATTATCTTCGTTTTGTTTCTTTCCCTCTAATTCATTAATTATCTGTGCTTTTTTTTCTTTAAATATTCCTCTTTCTAGTTCTAATGACTCGCTCATTTTCACCTCTCCAATGTAAGGCATATCAAATAATATTTTCTTAAAATTCAAAAAAATTTATTTTAATATGCTAAACTAATATATTAATTATAGGCTACTACACAAGTAATATCAATGCCATTTAGATTATCATATGAATAATTTGTAATTTCTTTATTATTATTTATAATTCCTTTTACTTTTAATATGTAAAATGTTAAAATCTTTTAGTAAAGGAAGGGGATTTTATTATGACTAAACAAACAAAAACACCTAATTATATAAAAATTGCAGTAGATATAGCTCATAGAATAACAAATAATGAGTTTACTGAAGGAAGTAAAATTTCTGGCAGAACAACTCTAGTAGGGATATATAACGTTTCTCATGAGACTATTAGAAGATCCTTATCTCTTCTTAAAGATAACGATGTTGTTATTGTTAATGAAAAAAGTGGTATTATAATTAATAGCAAACTTAAAGCTAAAGAGTTTTTAAATATATTTAAAACTAAATCAGATTTTTTTTCACTTAATAATGAAACCTTTAATCTTATTAAACAAAAAAAATCTATTGATAATCAACTTGAGAAAAATATTAACTCTATAATTGAATTTGCTACACAGCTTAGAAATGTTGGTTCAATTATTCCTTTTGAAAGTATTGTAGAAGATGGTAGTGTAGCTGTTAATAAAAGTATCGGTGAACTTAATTTTTGGCAAAACACTAAAGCTACAATAATCGCAATAAAAAGAGATGGTGATTTATTCTTATCTCCTGGACCATACTTTACAATAAAAGAAAATGATATTTTAGTTTATGTTGGTGATGATTGTGTTTTAGAGAATATTAAGAACTATATCTCTATTTAGACTATTTTTTTTAGAAATAACAATCCAATAACTAATCAATTTTCACCCATGCGACCCGAGCAAAACCCCCATATAGTATAACTATATGGGGGTTCCATCGCCTCGTGTTTCACAAACTATATATGTTACCTTAGATTCTTTTAGATATCTTAATTTTTAAATGAATGTATCGGTGCAGGTATTCTTCCACCCCTTTGTATAAATAAAGCTGAAGAAAATTTATTAACTTTCATTACTGGAGCTGTTCCAAGTAGCCCTCCAAGTTCAACCATATCTCCAACTTCGCAACCAGGTGCTGGTATTATCCTAACTGCTGTAGTTTTATTGTTTATTACTCCAATTGCAGCTTCATCTGCTATAATTGCGGCAATTGTTTCAGCTGGTGTATCCCCAGGTACTGCTATCATATCAAGTCCTACCGAACAAACAGCTGTCATAGCTTCAAGTTTTTCAAGGTTTAATGATCCATTAACTACTGCATCTATCATTCCTGCATCTTCTGAAACTGGTATAAACGCTCCGCTTAGCCCTCCAACATGACCACATGCCATAACTCCGCCTTTTTTAACTGCATCATTTAACATTGCTAAAGCAGCAGTTGTTCCATGAGTTCCTACAACTTCAAGACCCATTTCTTCTAATATATGTGCAACTGAATCTCCAACTGCTGGAGTTGGTGCTAATGATAAATCTATAATACCAAACGGCACATTTAATCTTCTTGATGCCTCTTCTGCAACTAATTGACCAATCCTTGTGATTTTAAAAGCTGTTTTCTTAATTGTTTCACAAACAACATCAAAGGATTCGCCTCTTACTTTTTCTAATGCCACTTTAACAACTCCAGGTCCACTTACTCCTACATTTATAACTTTTTCAGCTTCACCTACTCCATGAAAAGCCCCTGCCATAAATGGATTATCTTCAACTGCATTTGCAAATACAACTAGCTTTGCACAACCAAATCCTTTAGTATCTTTAGTTAATTCTGCTGTTTCTTTAATTATATAACCCATTTCCCTTACTGCATCCATGTTTATACCACATTTACTTGAAGCAACATTCACAGATGAACAAACTTTACTTGTTTTTGCAAGCGCTTCTGGAATAGATTTGATTAATATTTTATCTCCCTTTGTGTAGCCTTTATGTACAAGCGCTGAAAAACCTCCAATAAAATCAATTCCAAGATCTATGGCTGCTCGGTCTAAGGTTTGTGCAAATTTAACATAATCTTCTTCATCTGTAGCCCCTGCTATTATTGAAATTGGCGTTACTGAAACTCTTTTATTTATTATTGGAATACCAAACTCATTTTCTATTTCATGTCCAACCTTAACTAAATCCTTAGCACAAGTAGTTATTTTATTATATATTTTAGTCCTAGCTTTATCACCATCTGGATCTATACAATCTAATAAAGATATTCCCATTGTAATTGTTCTTATATCTAAGTTTTCTTCTTCTATCATCTTTATTGTTTCTAATATATTATTAGTATTCATTATTTAACCCCCAATTAAAGTGTGTGCATTACATTAAATATTTCTGCTCTTTGAATCTTAACATCTACCCCTAATTCATCACCTTTTGAAATTAATGAAGTTTTAGCTTCTTCAAAGCTTGTATTAACTTTTTCTAAATTTAACATCATTATCATTGTAAAATATTCTTCCATAATAGTTTGATTAACATCTACAATGTTAATATCTAATTTTTGTAGCTGCGTACTTATACCCGCTATTATTCCTACCTTATCTTTTCCAATTACAGTTAATATTGCTTTCATTTTATCCACTCCTATTCTTTTTTGTACAAAAAAAGGCATACTACAAAGGCACGAAAATTTTTCCGCAGTTTCACCCTTCTTAGCATATGCCCTACTTACTTAATTACTCAAAAGTTTCATTCATAAGTCATCTTCAAAATAATAAGCTAATACGCTATTTGCATAATCCATATATTCTCTATAAGTTTGCCTATTATTACTTTTTTTATCCCATTAAATATTTCTTCATATAATTTTATTATATTTTACAACTTGTTCTCATTTTTGTCAAATTATTTAATGAAATGAACAACTAAAATTATGCATCTTTACTATCATTAAATGCTGTATATATATTTTTTCTTCTTGATTTTGCAATTGCTTTTGCCAATGCATAAGCAATTGTACCATCAACATAATGATGAGCAATAGCCCCTATGCATGTTATTATTAAAATTTTATAATCACCTACTGGTACAAATGGTATTATTACTAAAGCTTCCAATATACCATGAATAGGTCCTGTTATTATAATTGCCATTTTAAAGTTTCTATTCTTAAGCACTATTATAGCTCCAATTAGTCCAACAACAATATGTGTTGATGCTCTAAATACTACTGGAAGCGGTAACCCTGTAAGAGAAAATCCAAGTGTTGATCCTATACCTACAACTACTGCAACCATTGGTGATATTAACATTGCTATAAACATAGGCACATGTGACGCAATAGTTGCTGTAAATGGTGGTATTATTATTTTTAAAAATCCAAATTGTATTGGTATTATTATTGCAAATGCAGTTAAAAGTGCTGCAAAAACCATTTGCCTAACTTTTTTATTACTGTTCATTTTAAAGCCCCCTTACTTTTTTAATTCTTCTTAATAATTTTTAAAAGATTACACCTTTACTGTATATACACTAGTATATATGTTTCAGTTATTTTTGTAAAGTATCTATGTAATTTTTCAAGTGTCTAAAGGACATTGAAATAAATAGCAAATCAGTGTTCTAGCCTATTTATTTTAATGTTTATAACGCAAAAAGAGTTAAGTTTATAATTATTAAACTTAACTTTCATTTTCTCAAATACTATTTTAAAATATTCTACTATCTAATTAATATATATGCAAAATATACATTACTCCTTTAATTGTTGTTTTTTCAAATTCCTAATAATCTTTTAACTTTTTTTAATATCCCTACGGTTTTTGGATAAACTATATTGTTTATTGGGTTAAATATTTTAATATACATTGTATTTATTGGTTTTTTTGATAGTATATACATTATTAATAATGGACTAGTTAATAAAAGTATATTTCTTATAACTCCCATATTCCATTTTGGTATAACACCATATAATAAAATAACTAAATATATATGGAATACATAGATATTCATAGTTGATTTAGCTATGCCAGTAAATAATAATTTAGATTTAGGTGTTATATTTATAATACATATACCTAAAACAATTGTTGCTATGTATAATAACCCTCTAAATATCATTCCTTCTAGCGTTGATAACCCAGTATCATAATATGATTGTGAGTTATAAAAAAACTTATAATTCAAAAGATTATTTATAGTTATAAAATATGATACACCCACAAACAAAACTATTATTCCAAAAGAAAATCCTTTATTAATTGACTTTATATTATTTATGGTTCTTTCTTTAGTAAAATATCCTATTAAAAAAAATGGTAAAAACGTAACTGTTCTTAACATAAATCCTAATGAATAACTATTTGGTATAATACTTATTGTAAGCGCCCCTAATATGCTTATTGCAATTATGTATTTAATTTCACTTAAATATTTAATTAATAATCTCCATATAAATAAGCTAATTAAGTACCAAAGGGTCCATCCAGGATTAAATAAAGAAAATATAAATTCTCCAGTCCATATAGATGCTATTACATACCATACTATATTAAAGAAAACATATGGTATTAATAGACTTTTTAAAATCCCAACCCTGCATTTTTCTACATTTTTGGAAAAATACCCAGATATAAAAACAAACAGTGGCATATGAAACAAGTATATAAAAATGTATATTCCCCTAAGTAAATCACTGGATTTTATATAATATTCTATTACATGTCCAAACACAACCATCAACATTAGTAATACCTTTAAATTATCTATTAAGTAGTTTCTCTCTTTATTTTCTCTCATTACTATCCCCCTACGATCTACAGTAATTGTACTTTTTATAATGTATTTATGAACTCCAATATTATTTTAGACATTTGTTCTCCCTTACCTATAATTAATTCATTAATATCTGAGTGATGCTTACCTTTAACAATTTCTAACCTTGCTAGTTTATTCATACTATTAATTTTATTTATAAAGCTACTAGAATTTTCTTTATTAATAAGTGGGTCTCGATCCCCATGAATGCATAAAACTGGAACCTTCGTATCTTTACTAATTAAATTTATTGGATTTGCATTATTTATATTAGTATTTTCACCTAAGTAATTTTTTATAAGTCTTTTAGAATGCTTTGAAGTACATTTTTCGAAGTTTAATACTCCTGAAAATGTAATTAACCCTTTTAAAATAGAGCTATTTATTTTATATTTTTCTTGCATTTTTCTATTAAATATAAGATTTGCTGCAAGCTCTCCCCCAGCAGAAAATCCCATTATTATAAATTTTCTATCTCTATAATGCATATTTCTTTTAGAATAGCTTGAAAATGCAGAATATATATCCTCTATTTGACTTGGATACTTATGCAACGGTGTTAATCTATATGCTGGCAAAACTACTGTATATCCTAATTTTGCAAAGTACTTTCCTATACAAGTACACATTTTGGGGCTTCCATGCCACCAACCTCCACCGTGTATGAAAAATATTACAGGCTTGTCATTATTTTTTTCATTATACAACCTATAATATTGCTTTATATCTTTTCCATATTTAATATGTTTCGCTTTCATGTCCCTGTCGACTATAATATTATATTTAATAGTTTTAAAGACTAAACGAACTCTATTTAAATTTTCTTCTATCCTAAAATTATTCATTCTTATCTTCCAATCCTTTATATTTATTAAAGTTAATATGATCTATTCAATTAAGGCATCTAAAAAAATAACAAACTAATATACATCGCATCTTAACTTGTTATTTTTTCAAATGCCTAATTCATTTTTTATAAGTTGTATTTTATAGTGTAACCAATTTTCTGAAATTTATTTTATTATCTTAACTTTGTTTCCTTAAGGGATATTAAAATTATAAGTTTTTTAAAACAGATATAGACTAAACACGTTTCTCTGTTTAGTCATGAGTAATATTTAAGTATACATTTTTTAAGGTCTCTTAATCTAACCTGTTATTTACCTTAAAATATCTACTTGTATCTTTATTTGTTTTAGAATAATAATATTCTTCTATATTATTATTTATAGCAAATATGGTAGCTTGCACCCTATCTTCAACAGATATTTTTCTAAATACATTTGTCACGTAATTTTTTATTGTTTTTTCCGATAAGAATAATTTTTCTGCTATTTCTTTATTTCTAAGACCTGTAGATATTTCAAATAGGATATTTAATTCTCTATCCGTCAAACTATCTAATATGCTTTTTTCTTTATTAAAGTTGTTCTTAATATCCGAAAAAATTATTTTAACTAAAGCCTTATCAATATACTTTTCTCCACTATGTACAAGTCTAATAGCATTCGTTATTTCGCTTCCTGCTGATTCTTTAAGGACATAGGCATCCGCACCTATATCTATAGCTTCATTAATAGTTCTTCTATCATTTTCAACAGTGAGCATAACCACTTTTATATCTTTAGAATATTCTTTTATCTTCTTAAGTGTTTCAATTCCATTCATTTCAGGCATATTAATATCTAAAAGTACAATCTCTGGTGTTAAAGTTTTTATAAGTTCTAAGCCTTCCTTACCATTTTTACCTTCTCCTAATATAACTAAATCATCTTCAAAACTTAATATTCTATTTAAACCCTCTCTAATTAAATCATGATCATCTACAATAATTAATTTTATCTTATTTTCGCTCATTTTTATATACCTCTCTATTTATTGGCAATTTTATCTTATATATTGTTCCTCTATTATGCTCAGATTTTATATCTATGTTTCCTTGGAGTTGAGTAACTCTATCAAATATTCCAATTAATCCATAGGATGTTCCCTTTTCTTTATTTCTTGCCATAGTTTCTTTTAAATCAAATCCTATTCCATCATCTTTTACCATGAAGGTTATATATTCCTTTCCACATTCAATTCTTACGGATACTTCATTGGCCTTAGAATGTTTCTTTATGTTATTTAAAATTTCTTGTATTATCCTATAAACGGCTATTTCTATTATATGCTCTATTTCATAATTCACGGTATTTAAAATTAGATTAACACATATATTACTTTCTATTGAAATTTCATTTACCATATCTTTGATTGCTTCGTTTAATCCTCTTTCTTCTAATGATAATGGTCTTAAATCGAAAAGTATTCCCCTAACTTCTTTAAGAGCTTTTCTTACATTATTTTTCAAATCATCTAATTCCTTAAGTCCTTTATTCAAGTCTTTTTGTACAACCATTTTACAAAAATCTATTCTCATCATAGTATTAGCTATATATTGAGCTGGCCCATCATGAATTTCTCTTGCAATTCTTTTTCTTTCACGTTCTTGACTTTCTAATATTTTAATACCTATAAGCATTTGTGAATCTTCTTCAACATTTGCCATATCACCTTCTAAATACCCTAATGCTATATTTATTTGATTTACGGTATTATCCGCCTCTTCTATATTTTTTAAATAATTTTTCAAAGTTTTCTCTAACGAATTTCGTCTTCTTTTTAGATTCTTTTCTTCATTTTGCTTAGTAATATATTCAACTCTAATTTCTATAGCCTCTTCATAAGCCTTTTTCATTATCTTTTCTGCTTTTTCTCCACTAATTTTAGATACCTCTGCTAAAGTTAACCTCATATTTTTATCCAATATTTGTAATTTATCAACTTTTCCAATTACTTCTTCTATTTCTCTTTTAACTTCTTGAAGCTCTTCATTTTTTACTTGAAACTCATCACTTACGTTATCTACAATTTTAAATATATTACTTTTCCCTATATTTATTTCACTTATTACCCTCTTAACTATCATATTAATATTATTTGTATTTTTTTCATCATTATCCATATAACTCTCCATAACACTTCTACTTATATTTCAACAACATACATTACTATAGCATACAATTATCTATTAATGTATGCAAGTATTTATTTCAATATATTTTCATCCATATGCAAATTAATATTCACTCAAAGTCTTAAATATTAATACTAATCTAAGCTATCTAAGCTATCTTTATTTTCTTCTATTACCTGAATAAATGCTTTAACTATTTCAGGATCAAACTGAGCTCCACTAAATTTAATTAGCTCTTCCACAGCTTCTTCATAAGTCTTTCTTTTGTTATAAGGTCTATTCGATGTCATAGCATCAAAACTATCAACTACAGTTAATACTCTTGCAAGATAAGGTATATCTTCACCTTTTAACTTATTTGGATAACCTGTTCCATTATAGTTTTCATGATGATGAAGTATTAACGGAACTATTTTTTCTAGTGATTGTACAGGTTTTATAATATCTATACCATTTTGAGGATGCTCTTTTAATAATTCCCACTCTTCCTTTGTTAATGGCATTTTCTTAATTAATATTTCCTTGGAAATATTAATCTTACCTATATCATGCATATAAGCTCCATAAACTAATGTATCTGTATCAATTTTACTCAAGTTAAGCTTATGTGCTAATAGTCTACTATAAAAAACTAATCGTTCAGAGTGAGCATATGTATATTTATCTTTAGCATTAATTACACTAATTAATGTTTTTATTGATGCCACTAATTCTACATCCTTATCATCTATATCATTTTTCAATCCATCTAAAATAGATGTATATGTTTCAACTCTGTTTTTATTAAAGAACTTAGCTCTATATAATGCATCATCTGCACTTTTTATAAGTTCTATTTCTGTTTTACACTTATCTGGGTAAACAGAAACTCCCATAGAAACTGTTAACTTTCCTTTAGGTTGGTTTTCTTCACCATAGAACTTAGTTGATTCAATAATTCCTCTAATATTATCTGCAATTATAATAGCCTCATTTTCTTTTATATTAGGAAGAAGAACTGCAAATTCTTCGCCACCATACCTAGCTACTATATCCTCTTTTCTAATATTCTCCCGAAGTATTTTCCCTATACTTTTTAAAACCTCATCACCTTTTTGATGTCCATAGAGGTCATTGTAATGCTTAAAATAATCTATATCTATAAATATCATTGAAATAGGCTGAGACAACCTATTTGACATTTCTATTTTCGTTTTTAATGCATCTTGGAAATACCTATGATTATACACTCCCGTAAGCCCATCCTCATTAGCTAATCCTTGAAGTTTTTTAATATGCTCACCTTCTACTTTTACATAAAACCCTAATGGCCATGCTGTAAGGAGAAAAACTCCTGATAAAATTAAATCATTTTGGAAATATTGATTTACAACTAAATTAGGTGCATAAATAAGATCAATTAGTAAAATTATTAATGAAGATATACATGCGATAGTTACACCTTTCTTCATACCTGATTGTATTGTTGAGGTTGTTATAATAAATATAAATATATATTTCGATTCACTAAGATGTGCCCCTGAAATCATAATTGCTATTGTAAATATTAGTATGAAAAATGCATTTTCTATAAAGTGTGCACGCTTTATATCTTTTGGGTTTAATTTTTTATTAAATGAACATGACCATACACAATATATAAGGAATAATAAAAAAGCTGCAATAACACCAGCCTGAAGTCCATAACTATTGTAAATATAATTAATATTTAATTTATTATTTTCAAAATAATATTGAAAAAATATTATTGTTGTAAACATTAACGACGCTAACTTTACAACAGAAACTATATCATTTATTTGTTTTCGTTTATTATTTTCTATTTTATTCATATTAATTACCTCTTAACTTTATAGATAAAGATCGGTTTCCCGATCTTTATTTTTATTCGTCTCTTAAACATTTAGGTTCTTCTGGTTGATACTGACACCAAAAGCATGCTGATGTCGCTACTGTTGACGCAAATATAGTTGCAATTGCTGCAATTGCCATTAAAATTTTATTATTCATTTTTCTCATTTTTCTTTTCCTCCTTAATTCCCATAGGTATTATTTTATTTAAAAAAGCATCTATTATTTTAACTATTTCATGTCCAATTTTTGTAAGACTTAATATCTGCCATATAACTCCACCTAAGATACAAATAGAATAAATAAGTAACCTATCTATCTTTGTGTATAAATATAATATAATACCAATAATTACAATTGTTAGATATATACTTAGTATAAATATAGAACTTCTTTTCAACCTTTTTTTCTTTTTCTCTGTTCTTATAGGTTTAGCATCACTATCTACTGGTGCTAATTTAAAAATAATATAATAGGCCCATATAAAAGTTATAGCCCCTATTATCATTGTACTATTTGCATTTATATTTATTTTAGCAATTAATCCAATAATTACAGTTATAAAAGTTCCTATGACTACACATATTTTACTGGAACTTGCATGTGCTCCCCCTGATGATTTCCTTAGAATAGCTATTGTAAACGAAGCTATAACTGCTTCTATTACAACATTAAATACTGATCCAAATAGTATAATTAATAGTAAATTATAAACCATTTGAATAATGGCAAAAATACCATAAGAAATTACTTCCTTATTATCATTATCTAACTTAAGTTCATTAGCTATTTTAAAAGCAACCTTTTTTGATAACATATCTGCATTAAACATTAGTTAATTCATCCTTTTTTAATCTAATAATATAATATAAAAATATTATAAATCCTAAAATAGCCAATGAAGGTAATCCGTAAACTGTTTTTAAAACTACATTAGATAATACTTCATTCACATCCTCTTTAAGAATATTTTGTATTATAAAAATATTTAACCCCTCTGCTATAAATTGAAATATCGAATAAATTAAGACTGCTTTTATAGATTTTATTATATCTATTTTATTAATTGATACCGATAAAATTATCATTATCCCTATACCTAAAATAGTATGAACACCATAATTTATAGGTAACATTCTAACTCCAAAGAAAATGCAAGCGACTAATAAGCTTGTTATTATATACTTTTTCTTATTTATAGGAATATTAGAAAAAATATATATAGCTAATATTGCTAAAAAACTTTCTGGTATTGCTCTAAAAAAAAGTTCTATTGGTTGTAATTTCAACATTTCACATCCCCTTTTGCTCTAGGTTTTATCATTCACTACTATTTAGCGAATTCGTATATTTTAATTTTGTATAAATTCTTTATTCTCTATATAGCTTTTCTCATTCAAATGTTTTATTGATTTAAATATTATTATAAAAACATAAAACCTTATAAATACATCTCCTAAACTTAAAATACTATAACCTATATCAAAGATGTCAGTTAAAAATTTTAGCTTTGTTTCTGAATTCCCTAAAATATGAATATCATTTACTTTATTAAACGATTCCACAGTTGCGTATCCAGTTACATATGATAATTTAGGAAATACTGGCATCATCCCATTATTTACATACATTGCAAGATTATTTAATAATCCTCCTACAACCATAACTATAGATCCCACTATTGCACTTATGTATTGTTCATATTTAAATATTAATGGTAAATAGGAACATAAATATATAGTCTTTAATATTCCTGCATATTTTATTACTTCATAATACTCATTAAATATACATATTTGTATAACTAAAGATACTAACTCCATAAATATTACAGGATAAATTGCCCAGGTTTTAAATAAAGGCTTTATTTTATAATCCTTAATTTTAGCGACTATTAAAGCTATAATTATAGTTTCTACCATTTTATCTCTCCGATTCATCTTTTTAATTTCTTTCTTTACTAATCCATTACATTATTATACATTATTTTTCTATTATTTTCTATATTTTTTCTATATTTTTTAAATCTTCCCTGTTCTAAGAAAATTATAATATATTTACCCAATAAAAAAAGTCGTACACTATACGACTTTTTAAGACATCTTTTCTACTTAATATTATTTCTATTTTAAATATATTATTATTCTATTCTTTTTTCCCTCTACCAATTAAATATTTAGCAGATAATGTCGATAAAACCAATACTATAACAGGTATTATAAATTGTGGACTTAAAGGACTTTTAAAGCTCGTGCCTATTATAGAATAGCATATAGTTTCTGGAATAACCCCTATTAACGAAGCTAATATGAAATCTTTATATGATATATTAGTTAGTCCACTTATATAGCTTAATGGATCGTATGGAATAATTGGTGGTAACCTTAATATAAATAAGTATTTAAAGCCACTTTTTTGCATTATACTCTCTAGCTTATTAAATTTCCTTTTTAATATTCCAGCAACAAATTCTCTACCTAAAGACCTTGCCAAGTAAAATGCTATTGTTCCTGCTATCCAAAACCCAGTCATTGTAAAAATAAAGCCTTTAATAGGGCCAAATAATCCACCACCTACTAATGCCAACATACTAGTAGGAATAATTAACAATAATGGTTTTATAATATATATACCTAAGTATAGTATTACTGATATGTATCTTTTTTCTTTTATAAATTTAACTATATTTTCTATTTTTAGATTAGATATAAATTTCCAATTGATAAGTACTATGCTTATCCCTATAACCATTAACAATATGAATATACAGAACTTTACTTTTTTAACATTATTACTCTTCAATATTTATCCCCCAATATTTATTATCAATTTTAAGTGCCCGACTTTTTAATAATTTGAAAAATTATCTATCTTTATAATTCTATACGTGACTTTATCGCTAGTCAATAACTTAATTAAGTAAATAATAAATTTCTAGCAGTAATCCTAGCATACAAGAAAAATAGCTCAAAAGCAATTAGCTTTGAGCTATTTAAAATAATTTTAATTATTATCCATCCATTGTTTAGTGTAAGGCGTTAAAATTTGAATAAGTGGTCCAGTACCTAGAGTAACTATAATAGTTCCAATACCCACCGGCCCTCCAAGTAATATAGCTAAAATTAGCATTATTCCATCAAAAATCAACTTAGATGTTACCAATTTAATTCCAAATTTCTGATTCATTATGATAACTGGAACATCAGCCGGACTAAGTGGCATTGTAGAACTAATAGCAAATGAAATCCCAGCAGATAATACAACAGTACTACTAATTAAAAGAACCCATTGCCAAAACTGGTTATTAATCGAAATATCTTTAAAAATAACTAACATGCAAAAATCAATAATTATTCCAACTAACACCGATGTTATTAATGAAAGAAACCTTGGAATTTTTTTTTCAATTACAGCTGCAACAAGTAAAAAAGTCACAGCAACTATATTCATTGAAACACCAATTGTTAATCCAGTCTTTGAAGCTACCCCAACAATGAATGCATCAAAAGCTCCTGCACCTTGTTGCGCATTAATAATAGCTGCGACCCCAAAGCCAATGGCACATATTCCAATTAAATAAAAAGTAATTTTTTTAAATAAAGTAGGCATTGTTGATTTTTCCATAAAAACCCCTCCGTCATCCTCATTTTTTTCGATAACATCGGTGATTATATCAGAAATAAGTCTAAAAATCTGCAAAAAAATAAAAAATTTATTAAAAATTTAGATTTTTCAGATTATTAACCTTTAACTTTAAATATCTGCTTCCATTTACATATTATATTCCTAAAAAATCCCAGGGTATTACAATAGTCTATTCTATTTCGCACCAGCTACCTTAATTGTTTTTATTTTGAACATAAAATAATAATATTTAAATAGCATAAGTAAAATCAATATTCCCTTCATAATTAAACTATCTAATATTACTAACGGAAATGCTATCATTACATCTGCAAACAAAAGAATGCTTACCTTAGTTTTCATCTTCATACTTCTATTGTTTACAAATGTTTCTAAATTATTTTTATATAACTTTGTTCCCTTAAACCATCTATCAAATTTATCAGATCCTTTAACAAAACAAGCTGATGCTAAAAGTAGAAAAGGTGTTGTAGGTAGCACCGGCAAAACCACACCAACCGCTCCTATTGCAACACAAATTAATCCAATAGATATGTATATACCTTTTTTAATTTTATTCATACTTCCCCCTCCACATTAGGCATTTCAAAAAAATAATATATCAATATGAAATGTATATTGGCTTATTATCTTTTTGAATATTCCTTATATATATTTACAGTATCAAATTTACTTATTGACTAATCTAATCTTAATGTATCTCCATTACATTAATAATGTTCTTAAAATTTCTATTATTTATTTTCATTCTAAAAATATTCCAACTATAATTGTTACTATATATATACCATTCATTGCTACAAAGTTTTTGACTGCAAGAATAAATGTATCTTTTTTTGTTTGCAATTTCATAAATTCATTAATATTATTATTTATTGGCTTTAATGCTATAAGTGTAACTAATGATATCCAAGGTAAAATTCTAAATACTACTCCTACTATTATTGAGATAAATCCTATGTAATATAATGCTTTAAATATCTTAAGTGCGTTTTCTTTACCAATATATATAGGTAATGTATATCTTTTATTTTCAATATCTTCCTCTATATCGCAGATATTATTTGCTAACATTATATTAGATATCCCTACAATAGCAGGTATGCTTACTATGAATATTGCTACTAATTCATTAATATTTAAACTTAACCCTAATAAATTTGAAGATAATGATAAGGTTATTTTTATTATATTAAAATCAAATATATGTATGTAAACTGATATGAATGTTATTATAAATCCCATTGTAAGACCTGATAATATTTCTCCAAATGGAGTTCTTGATATTGGAATTGGTCCAAAAGAATAAAGTATTCCTATAGTAAAACTAACCATTCCTAATGCTAGTACAACAATATCCGTATTCTCAACTAACACTATTCCAAGTACTGCTGCAATAACTAACATTATATATATTGTTACTCTCACAGTCTTAGGATTAATATTATAACTAACTACAGCATTATGCGTCTCATATCCATAACCATCTTTTTTTATAGCTTTTTTATAATCCATATAATTATTTATTGCTGTTGTTGTCATATCAAAAAATATCATTGCTAAAAACATTAGAAATGCATTTTTAATGTTAAAATTATCAAATTTAAATATTGCATAACTTGTCCCAATCATAAAAGGAATAACACTTGCTACCTTCGTTTGTATTTCTACTAGTTTTAAAAAACTTTGTATATTCATAAATAAATCCTCCATATATGTATCTTAGCCTAATAAAGGGAATTTTTTTAAATACCTAATAGGATTCTAGTCTATTTTCTTTCAGTTCCCTAATCTCTAACAGTTTACTATATACCTATATATTTTACTAGAAATAATACTGTATTTATAGAGTGCTCTTCCCTTTTTAAAAATAACAAGCCAATATGCTAGTCTATTTTGCACATCGACTTGTTATTTTTTTAGAAATCCGCTGCTAATTTTATATGTTAGAATTTTCTTCATCACTTTGATTAATACTCTTTGGACCATCTAAAGCTGTCGATTTTCCAAAATAATAACCTATTATCATACTAAAAATCGGTATAAATTCAGTGCTAGTTATTTTACCACTAATGCTTAAATAACAAAACACACCAGTAACTCCTAATGCTATTATTTTTCTAACACTAAAAAACATACCTTTAACACTTTTAAAATTCTTATTTTCCATAATACTCACCCCATATTTAAATATATGCAGAAATATAGGTTTATTAGCTAATAATTTGAATTAATTTTTTTATTGATTTATGGTAAAAACTATGATAAATTATTAACTATACAATATTTTGTAATTTATTTAAAAGGAGGAAAAATAATGAAAGAAAAGAAATTAGGCGGCGGAATACTTACATGCTCAATTATTTATATTATATTTTCTGTATGGGGACTATATTCACTTATTAAAAGTTTTTCCAATCTGGAAGAAACTAGACAATTACTAATCGAAGGGCAAAAGGCTCTTGAACAATCAGGAAATACTTTTTTCAAATCAATATCTGATAGTGCATTAGCTCAAGCAACAACATTAAACATATCAATTTCTCTTGTTTTCTCAATAATAATATTAGCATCTTTAATATTAATATTATTCAAGAAAAAAGTTGGTGTGTACTCATGCTTCATAGCAATACTACTTAGGTCAATCTACAGTGTTATTGTGTCTGGATTTAATCTATTCTCATTAATAACTTTATTAATAGGTTTAATATTACCTGGATTACTAGGATTATTTATTTACAAAAGAAGATCTATTTTCGGATTTTCAAATCCTGACGAAGATCAAGCTATTGATGCATAAAATTCTATAAAAAAACACCCTATAAATAGGCAATTAAAAAAGCTTATTTATAGGGTGTTTTTGTGTATAAGTTATTTTTAAAAACAACTTTCCATATTCTAGTTTATTTTCTTTCACTTTCCTACTTTAAACGCTCTATTTCTTAAATGTCTCTACTATTTATAAAGGTGAATTTTTAACTATAAACTTCAACATTTTCATAGCTATTTCTAAACCTTCTTCATCTTTTACTCCAGATAAATCATGATTACTTGTTTCTAATGTAAGCATATCTACCTTATTACCTGTATTTTGTAATTTATCATACAACATTACTGAATTATTATACGATACTATTTTATCTGCCTTACTATGTATTATTAGGGTTTTAGGCATATTTTTTCCCACATAATTTATAGGACTATAGGTATTAAGCACTTCTTCCTTTTTATTTTCTTCCTCTGCAGATTTTATTGCTTCATTAATATCCCCACCTCCAGCACTTAAATCTAATGTATTCAAATCTGTAGGGCCAAAGAAGTCAACTACATACTTTACTTTAGATGAAAAACCTGCTAAATCCTCATCCCCTTTAAATTCACTATCGTCAGTATATGTAGCCATTAATGCCAAATGAGCTCCTGATGATGTTCCTATAACACCAATTTCCTTTGTATTAAATCCATAATTCTCTTTATTTTTGTGAATCCATCTTATCGTATCTTTAACGTCACTAATTTGTTTTCCAAATATTTCTTCATCACTCATCAACTCATAGGATGTACTTATTATAGTAAATCCCTCATCTCTAAAAGAATCTAATACTGGAGAAATAACATCTGGTATGCTCTTGTCTCCATAAGCCCAGCTTCCCCCATGAACATATAAAATTACTGGTGAGCCTCCTTTTATATATTTTTTAGGGCCATATATATCTAAAGTTTGTACAATGCCATTAATGTTATTATATTCTACATCCTTATAATCCATAGACTCCATAGTACTTAACTCTTCAATACTATTAATAACTGGAGGATTTTTAGCTATCTCCATATATTTTTCTCCAATGCTTTTATAAAGGCTTAGCCTTCCTCTTATAGAATATATATACCCACCTAAGAGAAGGATAATTATTAAAAGCACTATTCCTATCCACTTTAATATTTTTTTCATACTTCCCTCCACCATTTTAATTTTTTAAAATATAATTTCTTTTTACTTTCTCTATTTTATTATAATATAAAATTTAATCCTGTATTCATGTTAAATATTAAAAAACATTTAATATTTATAATATACTATTAAAGTGAAATTTTTATTCACTTTGTTTATGATATACTTTACTAGTTATAAATCTATATTAAGGAGGATTCACATGAAAAATTTTAAACATTATGCTACTATTTCTTTAGCACTAATTTTTTTATCAACTATTATGTATATATCCCATAACCTCATATTTGGACAAGTTCAAAATACCATATACTACTCTCTTATGAATATTTGTATAATCCCAATAAACATATTAACTGTAACTATTGTATTTGAAAACATAATAGATCATAAATCTAAAAAGAAAAAATTAAATAAACTTAATATGCTTATTGGTATGTTTTTTAGTGAACTTGGCTATGAATTAATGCATTTGATTATACAAGGCGATAAGAATGGTAAAAACCTAATTTGTTGTTTTGATAATTTAAAGGATGTAGAAACAAAACTTATAACCCACGATCATCTTATAGATATAAATCAAATAAATATTAATAACTTAGAAGAAATTTTACTTAAACATAGAGATATTCTTATAAACTTAATGAGTAATGATAATATTTTAGAACATGATATTTTCACAGATTTACTTATGTCAATAATGCATTTAAGAGATGAGCTTATATTTATGAAAAACAACAATAAAGATGAAAATACTATACTTCATCTTCAAGTTGATATTGCACGAGTTTATAAAAACATTACAGCTCAATGGGTTAACTATCTTTATCATTTAGAAAAATTTTATCCTCATCTTTATAAAACTGCTATTCAAGTTAATCCATTTCTTTAAATCATAATTCTTTGAAAGATAAAATTAAACATGCTATTATATTATTAAGATAAAAAGACTTTATTATTCAACTTATGAGGAGAATTTTATGTTTAAAGATAATATAAGAAATATTGGGATAGTTGCTCATGTTGACGCTGGTAAAACTACCGTTACTGAGCAACTACTTTACAAAAGTGGCTCTAGTAGAACACTTGGTAGTGTAGATAAAGGTACAACTCATACTGATTCTATGGATATAGAAAAACAACGTGGAATATCTGTTAAATCCTCTGAAATAGATTTTAAATACAAAGATACTCATATATATTTAATAGATACTCCAGGTCACATAGATTTTATTGGTGAAGTTGAAAGAAGTCTTGGTATATTAGATGGTTCTGTTGTTGTAATTTCTTCTGTAGAAAGCGTGCAACCTCAAACAGAAATATATTTTAACACATTAAAAGAAATGAACATACCTACTATATTTTTTATAAATAAACTTGATAGAATTGGTTCAGATCCTAAAAATGTTTTGAATGATATAAAAAAGCTACTTACTACTAGGTTTCTCCCACTTCAAATAATAGAAACTTTAGATAATGGATTTAACAGGAAAGATTTATTTTCTACTATATCTTCTATTAATGATGTAAACTACTCTTCTATTATAGAAGATATAGTAGTTCTCTTAGGTGAAGAAAATGAAAGTATCTTAAATGAATTTTATGATGAAACTTTAACTTTAGATAAAGTGAAATCCGAAATAATTATTCAAGCAAAAGCTGCAAAAATTTATCCTATTCTTTTTGGTATTGCAATTGATGGTGTAGGTATTGAAGAATTATTAGATGGGCTTATTGACTATATTCCAGCCCCTAAAAATTTAGACACCGAAGATTTTTCGGCTTTAGTTTATAAAATATCTCACCATAAAACTTTCGGGAAAATTTCTCATATAAAAATCTTTAGCGGAAAATTAAAAGCTAGAGATAATGTTTTAAATATAAGAACTTCTATTAAAGAAAAGGTAACTTTAATGAGAAAAATAATTAATCATAAAGATTGTGATATTAAAGAAGGATCTAGTGGTGAATTAATTATGATTTCTGGTCTTAATAGTAATATTGGTGATATTTTAGGCATTAAGGATTTCATCCCTAAATTGCCAAGTATCGCAAACCCAGTTCTTACTTTAAAAGTTTATACTAATATTGCTAGCGACTATATTCCTTTAGTTGAAGCCTTAACAATTCTCCAATCTGAAGATCCTCTTTTAAATATGGAATGGATTAAAGATAAAAGTGAAATAAATATCCAAATTACTGGAGCCATTCAAATTGAAATTATCCAGACCATATTAAAAGAACGGTTTAATTTAGAAGCTAGTTTTAGTGAAGCTTCTGTTATATACAAAGAAACCCCTTCTATTAAAGGCTATTGCGAGGAATACTATACAATGCCTAAGCCATGCTGGGCAGTTGTTACCTTCTTAATAGAACCTCTTCCCCTTGGCAGTGGTATAATATTTGAAAGTGAAGTTAGAACTGAATATATAAAACAAAGGTATCAACGTGAAATTGAAAGTAATCTAGATAGATTATTAAAACAAGGCTTATATGGATGGAATGTTACTGATTTAAAAATAACCTTAGTTGATGGTGAAGATCATGTAATGCATTCTCGTTCTGGTGACTTCACAACAGCTACGGCTATAGCACTTATGAGAGGGTTCTCTCAACTTGGTATGACACTTCTAGAACCTTTAATAGATTTTAGAATTTCAGTTCCTGAAATGTTTAGCAGCAAAGTTTTAAATGATATAGTTACAATGAGAGGAGTATTTGATTCTCCAACTATTATTAATGGTATATTTACTGTAGTTGGCAGCGTACCTGTTTCAACATCTTTAAATTATCCTATTAACCTTGGAATTCTATCCTCTGGCCGTGGTGTTATGAGCACTAAATTTAGTGGTTATGCTCCTTGTCCTATAGATCTTGGTAGTAGTAAAGATTTTGTAGATGTTAATCCTATCAACAGATCAAAATATATATTATACGCAAGAAAAGCACTATAATTTAGGAATAGTTAAACAAATAATAAGTCAAATATTCTTAAGATTTTTGACTTATTATTTATTTTCAGCTCTGCCTTATAGTACTTTTCTTGTCTATTTTTTTATATCTTTTATACTTTTATCCCCATTAATTCTTGATATATATAAGCAGCATAAGAATCTGTCATTCCGCATATAAAATCTGTTATTAATAAAAGCCTACAATATTCCTTAGAACAATTATCTTGTTCTATACTATGTTCACATATAAACCTATAATTTTTAGAAATAAGTGAGTACACTTTTCCATCATAGCCTTTATATAACTTAACATTTTCATTTAGTGCTACTGGAATAAAAGTATTCATTAAACTATGGATCATATTGTAACCTACTATTTCATTTGATACTATTTTATCATCATTATATACATATTCATTAGATATACTCCTTAAGAATATAGAAATTTTATTGCCTTTAGAATTCCCTATAAGTTCCCCGTTATATTCTCCATTCATGATTAATTCATATGAAGCTAAAAACTCTTCTACCACAAAACTTCTTAAATGTTTATTCAATTTAATAATAAAAGATTTCAAGGCATATTCTCCAGGATCTTCATATCCATACTCTTCTTTTGCTATATCATAATTTTTTGAAAGGTAAAATGATAAACTTTCTTCTAATGTTTTTTCTTCATAACCTTCTTCTTGAAGAAATTCTTCATACCTTAATTTAAATATATCATGAGATATTATTCCCTTATTAAAAGCATCTTCTAAATCTCCTAACAAATAAGCAATATCATCTGCAGCTTCTAATATAAATACTAATGGATTTCTACAATTATATAAGCCTGTGGCTTCAACTATTTCCCTAAAAGCTTTTTCTTCTGCTTTATAAAAACCTAGCTTTTTACTATAAACATTTTCCTTCTTTATTTCTAAAGAAGAAACAGGATATTTTATAATAGAGCTTAATACTCCCATTGTTAGATTCATTCCATATCTATCAATTACAAAATGAAGTTTAGTTAATATTCTAAGACCTTGAGCATTCCCTTCAAAATTCAAAATATCTCTTGCTTCCTGCTCATCTAAGGTAAATTCATAATTATTAAATTTAAATGTATATGTTCCATTTTTATTTTCATTTAATTTATCTTTAAACCATTCTCTTATAGCTGTTTCTCCAAAATGGCCAAAAGGTGGATTTCCTAAATCGTGAATAAGCCCTGCACAAGAAAGTATGTTACACATATCATCTACATCTTCCATTGTAACTTTATCAGAATCATTTTTTGTTTTTTCAATTAAACTATTGCCTATACTTCTTCCTAATGACTTTGCAATAGAAGAAACTTCTAAAGAATGTGTTAACCTCGTTCTAACAAAATCTAGCTTTTCTAGGGGGAATACCTGTGCTTTATCTTGAAGCCGCCTAAATGAAGCACTAAATAAAATTCTGTCATAATCATTTTCAAATTCATCTCTAATATCGCTACTCTTTTTTGAACCTTTATAATCTTTAATTCTTTTCTTACTTAAAATTAAATTCCATTTTAGCTTTGCCATAAAATTCGTCCTTTTTTTTCAAATATGATCTAATATTTATAATTCATATGAAATCAAAATATACATTTCACCTTGACTTGTTATTATTTTAAATTTCTAAATAAAACGACCTATTATAATCTTTAACTAAAAAGACTTTATTATTCAACTATTTATTTTTTTTGAAAATTACTTATATATAATAGTAAATAAATAAATCTTAGAACTCCTAAAAGTCCTAAGATTTATTTTCACTAATGCACATTACAAAACTAACTAATATGAGTTTTAGTCCTATTCAAAAAATAACAAGCCACTATACATCATAGCTTGACTTGTTATTTTTTTAAAATGCCTTAATCATTTATAAGACTAAGCATTTCCTTAGCTAATTTTTTAACTTTAGATGGTAGTTTTTCCATAGCCTTTTGTCTACTATGTTCATCTTGTATTTGCACTATTCTCATTATTTCTTGTTGCATTCCTGGTACATTATTAAATTCTTCTGTAAGATTATTAAATCTATTAGCGAATTCCGGATCTTTCATTTTTCGTTGAATTGTCATAATTAATTCATAACCATTCATTTAAAATCTCCTAATAATTTATATAGTTTTATAATATTCACAGGAGTTTCAAATGTTCCTATTTTTTGAAAACTTATAGCCCTATAACCTATATTACACCTATAGAATATAAATCTAAGTTATCCGAGTAAACTTTATACAATAAAGTGTTGATAATTCACGTTTATTTAACATCCAATCCTTTTTTAGAAAAATTTGTGTTTTATTGGCATTTTATGTTACAATTATATAAAAAGTATGGAAAATAAAAGGTGATATTTATGATAAATACATTGAAAAATTTAATTAGTTCATTAGAGTATTCTTACAGTCTTACTTTGGACATGAATTTTTTAACTACAAGTGTTACAAAATATGAAAACCTTATAGATGAAGAACATATCTTTTCCTTAGAAGAGTTAATGTATATTCATTATTTGCTTGCATTATGTAATGATACTTTACGCAATAACGATAAATCATTACATCACTTTAACTTATGTTTATACTATAGTATTCTTACCAATAATGAGACTTACACAGGCAAATGTTATCTTTATGCATCTAAATTATATTTTATATTAAGTGACTTAGATGAATCCGTTTATTGTTTTAATAAAGCTGAGGAAATTTTCACTGCAAGCAATAACTTCTGTGATTTAAGTAAACTATATATCTATTCACTTTTTAACAATTTAAGGGTAGGTATTTGCACAAGTGAAGTTTTAGGTTTTATATCAAAAACATTAACTTTACTCCCCCTTTACGAAAATGAGTTTTCTGCCCAAACCTATATGCTTTTAGGCTCAGTTTATTCTGTTTACCTTAAAGATAATTATTATGCTATTGAATTATATAAAAAAGCTTCATTTTTAGCCAATAAATATAATTTAGTTACTTTAAAAATTATGATTAATTATTTTATAGCTGTTGGATATATTGATTTAAATAGAAATAATGAAGGTTGTAAAATCTTAGAAAATTTACTTTCTGACACTTTAGCTGTACCATCTATTACAATGAAATGTATATTTACTTTAGAATTACTTAATTTATATATTACTACTGAATCAAATATTGATTATATTGGTAAAGGCATAGACTTTATCCAAGAAAATTTAATATTACTTCCAGAACTATATAGATTACAATTTATCTCTCAGTTGCTAATAATAAAATGTAGACTAGGTCTTTTATTAAATAATCAATCTATTGATAGATTACTTAATTGGATTACTAAATCAAAAGAAATTTATACAATTTATAAAACTTCATATAGATTTAGTCATGCTGATTATACAATAAACTCTTTATTTGGAGATATTTATTATGAATTTGAAGATTATTTAAACGCTCTTGAGTATCATAAACTCGCACTTGAGTTTTCCTCTAAGTATGAGTCAAAGTATGTTATATATGCTCATCAAAAAATTTCTAAAGATTATGCAGCCTTAAATAATTACAAAGAAGCATTTATTAATATGGAAAAAGTTGATAAAATTAGAAGCACTATTCAACATGTTAACTTATTAGATAATTATACTAAAGTTTATAAGGAGTATGAAGACTTTAAAGAAAATGAAGAAACCAAAAATCAATTTTTTGCAAATCTTTCCCATGAGCTTAAAACTCCTATTAATATAATTTATTCTTCTATACAACTTTTAAATATGTTTAAAGATACAAACGAGGATAAATTTAAAGACTATTATGGAAAACATGAAAAAAGTGTAACTCATAATTGCTTAAGAATTTTGAAATTAATAGACAACCTTATAGATACTACTAAAATAGATTCTGGTAGTTTTAATCTTACTTTTGTTAACTATGATATTGTAAAATTAATAGAAGATATTACATTATCAACATTGCCTTATATTGAAATAAAAAAATTGAATATTATATTTGATACTGAAATAGAACAATTAGAAATAAAATGTGACCCTTATGCTATAGAAAGAATAATGTTAAACCTATTATCTAATGCAATTAAATTCACAAATAATGGTGGCAATATAAATGTTATTATCTCATTAAAAGATACAAATGTGTGCATAAAAGTAAATGATGATGGTATTGGAATACCCCCTTCAATGAGAGATCAAATATTTGATAAATTTATTCAAGTAGATAATGCATTAAATAGAAAGAAAGAAGGTAGTGGCATTGGTTTATCATTAGTTAAATCAATAGTTGAATTACATAATGGACGAGTTTATCTAAATAGTACTCGAATGCGAGGTAGTGAATTTATTATTTTACTACCAAATGTAAAATCTATGGAGCCTTATGATAAAATGATTTGTAATACCTACGTTCCCAATACTTCAAAAATTTCTGCTGAATTTTCAGATATATATGAGCTCAATTAATTAAAAAGTGCCTCTTAGGTTAATCTTAATTCACCTAAGAGGCACTTTAAATATAATCATATAAAAGAATAATTATCTAATAATTTTTTAAAACTTTCCTCATTAACAGGTGCACTTATGTAATAGCCTTGTATCTTATCACAATTTATGCTTTCTAATAGCCTTAACTGATTTTTCCCCTCTACACCTTCGCATATAACATCTAATCCTAATGAATGGGAAAGATTTATTATACTTTCAATAATAGATTTACTTTTATCATCCCCATCTACCTCCAATAATAAAGTTTTATCTATTTTTATAGTATCAATAGGAAGTATTTTTATGTGATTAAAAGATGAATAACCTGATCCAAAATCATCTAGACTAACTTGTACCCCTATTTTTTTAACTTCATTTAATATACCTATTATATACTTTGGATCATCTAATATTTCATCCTCTGTAATCTCAATTTTAAGAGCATTAGGCTCTAAATCTATTTCCTCTAACATTTCCTTTAAATCAATAACAAAGCTATCATTTTTTAACAACATAAAACATATATTAACAGAAATTTGGAATTCTTTATATCCTTTATCCCTAAACTCTTTAGCTACTCTTATGCCTTCTTTTAAAACTATAGCATCAATATTAGCTATTTCTCCACTTCTTTTTGCAATGTCTATAAACTTAGAAGGTTGTATTATTTCTCCAGACCTATTCCATCTTACTAATGCCTCAGCACCAACAATTTTATTTAAACCTAACTTTAAAATTGGTTGATAATAAACAATAAACTCATTTCTACTTAATGCATCACTTAACATTCCCTCAACCTCAATTTCATCTATCATATCCTCTGAAATTATCTGAACTTTGTTATTAAAACTCTTCTTACTTCTATACATAGCAATATCTGCATATTTTAAAAGTGTTTCAATATTTTCCCCATGTTTTGGATAAGCGCTTATCCCAATACTTCCACTTAAATGATAAGTATAACTTTTATATTTAAATGTTTGCCTTAAAACTTTCAGAAAATAATTTCCAAACTCTATTCTTTCCTCATCACTTCTTGTCCCTTTTCTTATAATTATAAACTCATCTCCACCAACCCTTCCAACCTTTACTTCAGCCTCTTCAAGTGACAAAAGAGTCTTTGCGACCCCGCAAAGAACATTATCCCCAATAGTATGTCCTAAATTATCATTTATACTTTTAAAGTTATCTAAATCTATATAGTATATGGTATAGTCTTTTTTTTCTTTAATAAGGGTATTCATAAAATTACATATGCTATATCTATTTTGTAGATTTGTAACAGTATCATAATTTGCTAAGTAAGACATCTTATCTATTGACTTATCTAAAAATATAACCATATCACTAATATCCTTGGCTAAGTCGTTAATCTCATCTCTTCCTCTTAATTTATTAGTTATTATATTTTTTTGTTTATTTCTTGCAACCTTTTTTATTTCATCATTAATAAATACTATTCTTTTAACAACCACATTTTTAATAGCTATAAATATCAATATATTTATAATTAAAAATACAATACTCACTAATATTGTAAATCTATTTATAGTTTTAGTAGCACTTATCCTTACAAGAAGGCTCTCTTTTAGCTTTAAATAACATTCTTCACCTGTAACTGATGTTATTTTGTAATAAGATAAAACCTCCACCTTATCAGTTTCATTTATAATAGTCTCCTTATTATCAGTTGTTCCCATCTTTGCAATTGATGGTTTTTCTAACTCATAAACAAGGCTTACATTTCTGCTTAATACTTTTGCAATTTTCTGGGCTAAACCTCCATCTATACATTCTGCAAGCAGAAAATATCCTCTAACTACCTCACTATCACCATCATTTAAAATTGGTGAAACCGCTACAATGTAGAACTTTTCATTTGCTGTAATAATATCATTAAAAGGTTCCATGCCTCCATTATAATTTCCCTTTACATCAGAAATTAATTTATTTACCACATCTTTATCATTTTCACTATGTAAATATATATTATCTAATGAAAGATCTTCTTTTAACCTTATTTTATATTCGATATTATCCTCTTCCATCTTTTCTTGCAGTCCAACTCTATAATCTCCATCATTTATTCCAAAGTCTTTATTTATATTATTTGAAGCTTTTATTAATGTTGCATAGTCTAAGCCTTTCACCTTAATGGTATTTGTTTCACTATTAAATCGTGTTACTACTCCACCTGCAATTCCACTTATTCTCTCATTTTCTCCACTATACATTTTATCAATCATTATATATGCCATAATTTTATAAAATCCTAAGCTAAAAATAGTTGATATTAAAAAAATCAAGGTTACTTTTTTTGACAGCTTCATTATTTTTCCTCCAATATTCCTCATAATAATATCCTAATTATACCACTTTTTTTATATTTTCACATTATTTAGTTACTATTTTTTTATAGTCTAAAAAGCTAATATTCAAAACAACTCTATAAATAAATAAATAAATAAATAAATAAATAATAGGTTAACATTATAAATGAAGAGGTTTATATCTAAAGGGTCTCCAAATAAATAACAAGTTAGTATTCTTATTATTTATTTGGATATGCTTAAAGAATTAGAATAAAAAAAATAATGAAATACTATTTAAATTATATAACTCGAAAATTAAACAACCCAGTAATTTTATAATTACTGGGTTGTTAATTTGATAGAAACCAAGATATTCACATAGTGATTATCTTGCTACTAATGAGAACATCCATCATGGCTACATAAATGATTACTTGGAAATTCCTTTAGTTCATTATTTTTAAACGCGACTAAATTTTCTTCTATATTTCCCTCACTAGCTTTATATACTTTAATTCCCATTGAGTTTAATTTATTAATTGCTCCAGCTCCAATTCCTCCAACAACTACAGCATCAACAGCTTCTCCTGATAATGCTTTAATAGGATTACAACTACCATGTTCATGTCCTAAATCACCATTTCCAACTGTAGTTACCTCATCATTTTGCAAATTACATACTACAAATAGTGGAGCTGTTCCAAAGTGTCCATATGGTACACTTTTAACTCCTTCATTAGATTTTACAGGAAAACAAACTTTCATTATAGATTCCTCCTTAAATTTATTATTACTAACACACTTTAAATGCTTACAACTCTTAGTGCATCTAAGAGCACTAGGTACATTTATATTAGTTTTATCATTATCTATAATATTTTCTATGAACTTTATGGAATGTTTTAATTTTTTTTCATTTAGATCATAGATAATATGATAACCAATTTTATATCCAATAATTAATTCAGATTCTTTAAGAATCTTTATTTGCTGTGATACCGCTGCCTCTGTTATTTTAAGGTGACTTGCTATTCCCTTGGCAGACATGGTTTTCTCTGATATAAGACGTAAAATTTCAATTCTAGTCTCATCACCTAATGCTTTTAAAATTTTTATTGCTTCTTCCATAACATCACCTCATCTAGTTAAGCATTTGCTTAATTAAATTATAATACTTTTATATACTAACTTCAATGTTTTTTAGTAACTTATTAAAAATTATAATTTTACGCTACTAGAGCATATTATTAGCAAATTCTTGCTTTGCTATAGAAATTATAACGTCCTTTAATTCAGTACTTTTCC
This sequence comes from Clostridium gasigenes, assembly GCF_017348895.1. Lineage (NCBI taxonomy): Bacteria > Bacillati > Bacillota > Clostridia > Eubacteriales > Clostridiaceae > Clostridium > Clostridium gasigenes. The sequence continues at coordinate 2,658,392 of NZ_CP071376.1, read as the reverse complement.
ACCAAATTTGTACTATCCAAAAACTTATGCTATTATCTATAGAAACAATGATATATATAGTTATTTAATAATTATTATTAAGGAGGATTTATTTATGAAAGTTGAAATTTGGTCAGATTATGCATGCCCATTTTGTTATATAGGAAAAAGAAATTTTGAAGGTGCCTTAGATAAATTTAAAGGGAAAGATGATGTAGAAATTTCATATAGTAGTTTTCAGCTTAACCCTTATACAAGAAAAACAGAAAATGCTGATATTAATAGTATCATTGCTAAAAAATATGGCATTACTTACGAAAAATCAAAAGAAATGAATGATGGTATAGTTGCTCAAGCTAAGGAAGTTGGCTTAAATTACAACTTCGAAAATCTAATTCCAAATAATACTGCTGATGCTCATAGACTTGCTAAATATGCAAAATCTATAGATAAAGAAGATGTAATAGTTGAAAGATTGCTAAAAGCTTATTTCGTTGATTCATTGGATATTGGTGATATAAATGTTCTAGGTGATATTTCTTTAGATGTTGGAATTAACAAAACTGATGTAATTTCTATGTTAGAAGGAAATAGCTATAAAGATGATGTAAAAGCAGAACGAGAAAAAGCTGCAGATCTTGGAGTAACATCAGTTCCATTTTTTGTTTTCAATAATAAATATGCAGTATCTGGAGCTCAACCAAGTAAGGTTTTCTTAGATTTTTTAGAAAAAGTTTATTCTGAAATGGATCTATCATCAGAAGATAACTTAGATGTGGAAGATGATAATAAATGTAGCAATGGTACTTGTAGTATATAAGATATCTCATAAATAACACCATTATTCTTGATTTTTGGTCTGTTATTTATTTTATTATTCCTGAAGCATCAATGTTGAATTAAATTACATTAATCAATAAGAAAATCTCTGTTAAATATAGTGTTAACTAATATTTAACAGAGATTTATCTAACTTAAACTATATCGCAACCATATCTATTGATTCTTTTACAAGTGATAACCTTGGATTAGGTTTAACCCTTGATGGCTCTATAAATTCTACATTAGCATCTTTTAAAGATATAACCTTTTTTCATATAATCCACTAGCCTTTATATTTCCTCCACCATAATGAATAAGTATTTTACTAGAAAACTTCTTAACCTCTTTACCAACTGTTAACTCTTTATCCTTACCAAATATAAGTTTTGTATAATTTTGAAAATTAAAATTCATCATATTATTTTCTTCCTTTTAATTATAATTTTTTCTTTTGTTATTTAGTATAATTGTTTACTATTGCTGATAAGTGAATTATTTTAGGCATTGTAAAATAAATAAAATTATTAACAATATTATTTTTGAAACTATCTGGATCAGATGGATTAAGATATGTTGAATTATTCTTTAAATGGATACAGCTGTAACTCTAATAGTTATATTAGTTTCTAAACTAGACTTGTTTATTTAGAATTTCTGCATTTTCCTCATTTTTCTTAATACCGTCTTCATTTTGATCTTTCTCTTTCTTATTATTAACTTTATTTTCATTTGATTTCTCTGATTCTGAATCATCACCATTTATTAATGTTTCTTTTTTAATAGTATTCTCTGCTTTATATTCATTTTTATTTACATTTCTAATTGATTCAGCTACTTGCATTTTTGCCTTGAACTCTAGATTACCTATTCCAGTTGTTAACTTTTCTTTTTGTTTAGCCACAAAATTGCTGTCGCTATTTCCTTGCTTTAAGTATCCTAGTTCCATTTCCATATTCGTTTTAGTTGTCCTAAGATTTCTTGAGTTTTTTAAATTATTATTTGCATCAATTAACTTATTTAAGCTACTAGCTATTATTATTCCATCTCTTACTTCATCTTTATTAATATCTCTCTCTTGTTTTTTTCCCTCACTCTTCTCATTACGTTCTCTTATCTCTTTTTCTTTTTCAATCAATTTAATTTCCTGAATTTGTTGCTGTACTTGATTTATTTCCTCATTAATTTGTTTCATTCTATTCTTTTTAAGTTCTGGATCCATTTCTTTTTCTTCTTGCAACTTTCCTTTTTGTATAATAAGATTTTCTTTCCATTCCTCTAATTTCTTTAAAGTAGAATTTTTATTATCTTTAATATCTTCAGCTTTTATAGATTTATCTATGACCTTTTTCTCATTACTTTTATGATTTGTTAAATTGTTAAACCCTTGTCTATTATTAATATATATATTCATATTTATCCCCCTCTTTTAATACTAGCAAAATAGTATATTTCCCATTACATATCATATTTACCAATACTCTATTAATACTTTCGTACTAATCATACAAAAGTTTATCTAATTTCGTCCTAAAGATTAGGATTAAATCAAATATTTTGTAAATACCCCATTTATTTTTACATTTAATTCTCTCTTTGAATCAATGTATTTAGAAATACATATAGAAAAAACCATGTAGTTACTTATTCTACATGGTTAAACTCATTCTACTTTCTAACTACAATATTAATATGTTCCGTAGCATCTCTATATTGTTTTAGTTCACATGTTTCTACTGCTGCGTTGATAAAATTTTCATATATTTCTTTGTTACTATTTGCAAGTTTTTTAATATCTGTAGAAATTCCACTAAGAAATCCTTCTGCACCAGCATATGATACTATTTCAAATCCTACCTCTTCTACTTCCCGTAAAGCTTTTTCTGCTGTTGTAAAATAAGTTTTTGTAAAGCTTTCTTCTTCTGAAAAACTTAAGTCTCCATTCATATATCTTTCAAATTTATTTTTATTATCAAACTCAAGTGGAAACTCAGTTACTGCTGCTTTAATCGCTCCCCAGGTATTTATATATGATATTATCGCTACTGCATCTTTCTTTAAAATTCTATATACTTCTTTTAAAACTCTTTGCCTCTCTTCTTTAATATGAAGATGATACATAGGTCCCATTACTAATATATTATCATACGATTCAGCTTCAAAACATTCTAGTTCTATTGCACTTCTACAGTAATAATTATTTGCCTTTAATCCTAATTTTTCAATTTCATTTTTAGCAATGTTTAACTCTTCTTGCGATATATCTAAAAGATCTACTTCATATCCTCTTTTTAAAAGTTCTATTGAATATCTACCTGGTCCTGAACCAATATCAATAACGCTTCCATCATTACTAAAATACTTATCTATTAAAAATAATGTACTTTTATATTCAACAATACTATATGGATTATTAAGCCTTTCCCATTCCATTTCTGCATTACTATCATAATATGCTCTAACCTTATCCACAATATATACCCCCATTATTAATTTCTTATGGTAAATTTTAATTATTAAGAACTAAACCTTCTTTGACATTTAGATTTTTCACACTATTTCTTTAAGTGTAAATATCCTCTTTTCATAAATAATCACACCTAAACTTAATTACACAACCTAATTTCATCTTGGTTTGTATATCTAATTTCCTTCATGACATCAAAAAACAACTCAGGTTGGTCTATCATTGTCAAATGTCCTGCATTAGGGATTTTAAAGAACTTCTTATTAGGAGCCTTAACAATTTCATAGTATTTTTCAGCTAAAACGTACGGTGTTTGCCAATCATCACCGCCTAAAATATAATACATAGGCACATCATAATTACTTGGGTATGAGTAAAGATCAAATTTACATAAGTAATTAAATAAATTTTTATTTGATTTCATACCATTTTTAAGTGCCATAATATCACTTAGTTTAAATATTGGGCTTTTAAATGCAAGTAAAATTAAACCTAATGTAGGCGCAACTGCTAACTTATACTTTTCCTGAAGATGTCTTAATTTTTTAATACTTTTTAGAAAATTAGAATCAAAATTTTCACCCGGATAGTCTCCAATTGCTTCAAGCTTCTTTAAATCACTTTTATTATTACTTTCTATAATTACTTCCTTAATTTTTTCATAGCCGACTCTTTCATTTTCTAACATATTAACTACTTGCCCAACACCAATATAATATTCTACTTCATTTGGATATTTTAAAGTGAACAAGCTACCTAAAAGGCTACCAAAAGAATGACCAAATATAACAATTTTTTCTTTCTTATATATTTTCTTTAGATATTGAACAATCTCATAAGTATCTTCCATAATAGAATCACTTGTTGGATAATGCTCCTCCCTTTTGTTTTTAAAAAGAGTTTTTCCAGCCCCTCTTTGGTCCCAGTGAACCACTGTATAAATTTCTTCCCATTTCTCCTGAAAAGCATGAGCAAACAACGACTCCACAGACCCAGGACCCCCATGTAAAAATAACATTACAGGATTTTCCTCATTTGTTCCACAGTGATAAAGATACTGTAATATACCATTAATTTCAATATACTCATCAAAATAAATTGCTCTATTATTCTTATTTCTCATATGATTGCATCCTCCAATTTTATTCTTTAGATATATCTCTTATTTTTCATCTTTCCATTATAACATTTTTTTCATATTAACCCAATTAATTCTTAAATATTCTATCTTAATAATAATATAACCTTCACAATATATTTCTATACTGTGAAGGTTATATCTATTCCTGGTTCCAATCCATTACTTTAATTACTTTGTCTTTTACTAATTATTTAACTCATAAATAAATGCTCAATTAATATATTAATTCCGATAATTATTAATATTACCCCACCAATAATTTCTGCATATTTCTGAAGAATACATCCTAATTTTTTACCTATAAGTACTGCTGCTATACATAGTATAAATGTTGTTAATCCTATTATAGTTGCTGCTGGAATTATGCTAACCTCTAAAAATGCAAAGCTTACTCCTACAGCTAATGCATCTATGCTTGTTGCAATTGCTAGTATTGTTAAACTTTTATGGCTTAGTTCTTCACTTTTAATTTCACATTGTTTATCACAACTATCTCTATCTCTATCTAAGCTAACTTCTTCTTGTATTTCAATTATTTCATCTTCTTTTTTTATCTTATCTATTTCTCGTACTTCATCTTCTTTATTTTCTTTTCGTTCCTTATTCCCTTTAAGTGATTCATATATCATTTTTCCACCAATTACGCTTAATAATATAAATGCAATCCAATGATCAAATGATTTAATATAGTTTTCAAAGTATCTCCCTGCAAACCACCCTATTAATGGCATTACCCCCTGAAACACTCCAAAGAACAAAGCTATTTTTATAGCATTTCTAAGTAAATTTTTCTTTACTGTCATTCCCTTTGCAATTGAAACCGCAACTGCATCCATTGATAGTCCTACTGCTGTCATAAATATTGATAATAATCCCATTTTAGATCTCCTTTTTTCTTTTAATAATTTTAAACTAAAGCATCTCCAACTAAACTACTCCACACTAAAGTATGGAGGTTTTTCGTAGATGGACTAGAGCCTTGTATTGGAAAATACATATATAGTTTGCAAAATAAAAGAGACTTATACGTAGCGCAAAACTACGTATAAGTCTCGTTATTTAATATTAAGCCAGGATTTACATCCATTATGTTGACTTAATAACTATTCAAAGCTAACTACTCCCCTATACAAATGAGTATCTATTTAATTAACTATCTAATAATACCAATATTTATATATATATTCAAGTTAAACTTATAAGTTTCATTAACAAAGTATCTATTTTAAAATAAATATAAAAATAACTTTAACAAAGGTTGCCCCATGTCAAAGTTATTTTAAATCCTATTTTCTAGGAATATATATTCTAATCTTATTAACTATATTTTATAGATCCATGAACATTTTCATGTCATCTTCTACATTTGTTATTCCACCTATACCAAAGTTTTCAACTAATACATTTGTTACATTTGGTGATAGGAATGCTGGAAGTGTTGGTCCTAAGTGAATATTCTTCACTCCAAGGTGTAATAATGATAATAATACTATTACAGCTTTTTGTTCGTACCATGCAATGTTATAAGCTATTGGAAGTTCATTTATATCTTGTAATTCAAATACTTCCTTTAATTTTAAAGCTATTAATACTAATGAATATGAATCATTACATTGTCCTGCATCTAAAACTCTTGGAATTCCTCCAATATCGCCTAAGTTTAATTTGTTATATTTATATTTTGCACATCCTGCTGTTAATATAACTGCATCTTGTGGAAGCGCCTCTGCAAAATCTGTGTAGTAGTTTCTTGATTTAGCTCTACCATCACAACCTGCCATAACAAAGAACTTCTTAATTGCTCCTGTTTTAACAGCATCAACAACCTTATCTGCTAAAGCTATAACTTGGTTATGTGCAAAACCTCCAAGTATTTCTCCTGTTTCTATTTCTACTGGTGGCATGCATTTTTTAGCTAATTCTATAATTTTGCTAAAATCTTTTTTACCATTTTCATCCGCATTTATATGAGCACAACCTTCATAACCTGAAGCTCCTGTAGTGAATATTTTATCTTTATATGAATCTTTTGGTGGAACTATACAGTTAGTAGTCATAAGTATTGGTCCATTAAAGCTTTCAAATTCTTCTTTTTGTTTCCACCATGCATTACCATAGTTTCCTACTAAGTTTGAATATTTTTTAAATTCTGGGTAGTAATGTGCTGGTAACATTTCTGAATGAGTATACACATCTATTCCTGTATCTTTTGTTTGTTCTAATAATTGTTCTAAATCTTTTAAATCATGTCCTGAAACTAATATACCAGGCTTTGATTTAACTCCTATATTTACTTTTGTAGCTTCTGGGTGCCCATAAGTCTTAGTGTTAGCTGTATCTAATAAAGCCATTCCATCAACACCAAATTTACCAGTTTCTAAAGTTAATGCTACATATTCATCAACATTAACATTGTTGTCTGTTGTTTTTGCTAATGCTCTTTGCATAAATATTGATATATCTTCGCAATCATGACCAAGTACATTTGCATGTTTCAAATATGCTGATAATCCTTTTAATCCGTAAATAACAAGTTCTCTTAAACTTCTAATATCTTCATTTTCAGTAGCTAGTACACCTACTAGTTTAGCCTTAACTTCAAATTCTTCATTAGTTACGCCACTCCATAGCCCTGCTCTAATATTATCTTTATTAGTTACTTTAGCTAATAATTCATTTTTAACTTTTAAAGTATTTCTTATACTATTATAAAATACCTCATTATCAAAGTTTGCATTTGTTATTGTTTTGAAAAGATTCATTGTAACTAAATGATTTACTTCTTCTGAAACTTTTATTCCTTCTGCTCTTGCTTCTACTGCTACTTCTGATAATCCTTTAGTTGTGTATATTAATAAATCTTGTAACCCTGCAAGTTCTGGTGTTTTACCACAAACACCCTTTATTGTGCAACCTGTACATCCCGCTGCTTCTTGACACTGAAAACAAAACATCTTTTTATCCATAATAGAAACCTCCATTGATATATTTATTTATTACTATTAAAGTAATAATGTTTTTACTTTTTAATATGTTTTAGGTCTATTTCATATACTCATTATAGTTCCATATACGAAATAAATCCGTAACATATGTTACGGATTTTAAAATATATATTTTATTTGCACATTATTTCTTTAAGGGTGTTCATATCTAAAACATTAATTTCGTTTTTATTAGATTCTAAAATGCCATCTTCCTGCATCCTTATAAGTTCCCTTGATAACGATGGTCTTTGAATGCCTAGATATTCTGCTAATTCTTTTTTGTTTACATTAAGTTTTATTTTTTCACTTTTTTGAATATTAACCTGTTCTAAAATAAATTTCGCAAGTTTTTGTCTTATACTAGAAAGAGATATTATCTTCATCTTGTTGTTAATCATTAAAACTTTCTCACTTAGTAAGGCCATAAAGTTCCAAAGAAAATTTTTATCACTAGAGCACAATTCAATAATGGTGTTATTTGGTATGAACATTATATTACTTTTAACTGATGCCATTACTGTAGCTGGATAGGTTTTTCTTGTTGAAAAAACTATAGCTTCTCCAAATGTACTACCTTCTATAAACCTTTGAATTGTTAAACTTCTTCCACTTTCATATATATTTTCAATTTCTACACTGCCACTTAAAACTATACCTATATATTCACATTCACTATCCTCTATAGCTATAATATCACCTTTATTATAATTAACTATTTTATAGTTTTTCTCTTTAAGTATGTTTTTTATATATTCATTTTCCATACCTTTGAAAATACTACATTTTTGTAGCACGTCTAAATACTCTTCCATTTGTTCACCTTCATATCAATATATTTAATTATTTTTTCAAATTTCCGTACTCTTTATACTATAATTATATTGTACTTCTATTTTTACCTTTGTAAAACCTATTATAAGGTATTTTTAAAAAATAACAAACCAATTTACCAATCTATTTTTTATGTGCATTTAGTTAACATGTTATATTTATCTTGTCTTATTTTAATTCCATCTATATTTTTTATACTTACATTCATTTTTTCTGATACTATCATGTTCATATTTAAATTTTTATCATTTTCCTTTTTAGGTTTTTCAAATTCTTCTTCCCATAAAAATATTGATTTACCTATTAACCCACTTGATAACCTAACTAAATTAACAAGATCCCTTTTTTTATTAAGTTCTCTTTTAACAATATATAATTCATGTCTTAAAACTTCATAAGGATCTCTAGATTCCTGTTTAAGTAATTCTTTATACTTTGCCAATGCATTTTCTTGTTCTTTCTTTTTAGGGAATTTTTCTATTTTCCACTCTAAAACTTTTGCAGTGTATATTTCACAGGCAGCAGTTTCTTCATGTACTACTTTGAGAGGTATATAAGTTCCCTTTTTATCTACTCTAAACATTTTCCTAATTTGAATTTCTTCTTTTGACATATCTACTAAATCTATTTTTTCAGCATTCCCAATTTTAAACAATTCATCTATTTGCTTTTTCACAGCCCATTGCTTGCATTCTAAAACTTCTATGTCATAGATAGCTTTAGCTAAATCATTTTTGTTTAATGATTTTAATAATCTTTTATTTGTTGCCTTAAGCTTAGTTAAATCTAAAATAGAAATTTCATGGTGTTCTGATTTTATTGTCTTTTTAATTATTTTTTCTTTTCTAAGCTTAGTTTTTAATTCTTTAGATAATTCACACCATAGTTGTGTTGTGTTTATATTACCATTAAGAATAAGATTATAATCTCTATACACTACCGCATCTAGCTTTAACTTATTAGTAGTATTTTGTACTTCTCCTTTTATTTCAACTTTAACTCCAATATTTAATTTTTTAGATCCTATTGAAAGATTTATTATTTTCCCATATCCTTCCTTTGGATAAATAAATTTATACTCATCTTCTATACTTTTACTCTTTACCCCTATTCTTTTATATTTATATTTATAATCCCAAAGAAGTTTCGACTCCTCATCCTCAAGTATTTCCTTTAATACTTCTAAAAGGCATAAAGGTTCCTCTTCTAGTGATTGAACTTTTATATTTACTTTACCTTTTTTAAATCTTTTATCCTTATTTTCAATTAGTTTATTTAATAAATTAATTACCTTTCCTTTCTCTAAGAAGGAATAGCAGTTTGCTAAAGAAGCATAAGCCCCTATATCCTGTGTTTGTGCTATTGCAACTTCTCCGCTTTCTATATCCTCATTAATAACATGATATAAAGCCAATCCATAAAAGAAGTCCTCTAAAACCTCTTCAGGCATTTCTTTTTTTGTAGCCTTTATTTTTTTATCATTAATAATAATTTCTTCATTAAAAACTACAATTATATTTTCTCCATTATTTTTCAATATTTTTATAATCTCAGGCTTATTCTTTCTAGTACTTTCATTAATAATAAAATAATCATTATTTGTAATGCTAAAATCTATTAATTCTTTATTGTTTACATCTTGAGCCATAGTTACAATAGTTTTATAATAATCAATAATTTCATCAATATGAATAAACGTTCCTGTATTTCCTCTCCTTACAAGCTCTAAAAGAAATTCTCTATCATAATATTGCCCAAACCCAATTGCATCTAAGAATATTCCTTTCTCATTACATATATCTGCAATTGCAAAACATTTTTCTTCTTCAACTATGCAATTCCATTTACTAGGCACTAAATATCCATCTGTAAATAAAACTATATGGTGCTTATCACATACACCTGCTAATGTTTTTACAATTTCTATAGATTCTTCTAAAGGCCTAGACATTACCGTAATTCCTCTTGCATACACTTCTTCCTCTAAAGTTTCATATACCTGAGCCATTCTAAAAGATATTAAATCACATTTAACTGCATTAATAATTCTAAAAGTTTCTTCATGTCCAGAATAAAGTATTACTGAAACATAGTTATTCCCGCTTTTTCTTAAAGCATCTAATGTTGACTTAAGCCTAACCTTAAGTTCTTCAATTTCGCAACACATACTTCCCGATACATCAACTAAAAGTATATGATGATTTACAGTTTCTTTAATTTCAGATACAGTTTTAATTGAATAAAAGTTACATTCCTTTGTTTCAATATCTGAAATTTGAATTTCTTTTCTTCCAATAAACTTTGTGTCTACTTTGGATACAGCCACAATAAATTCCCCCATCAAAATTTTACATTCTTAAATTTATACTCTAAAAATGTAATTTTAATGATTGAATTTTTAAAATAACTATATTACTTTAGCAATTTTTCTCCCTTTTAACAATATACTTGATATTATTAAGAGCACTGGTAGCTCTATTAATGGTCCAATTACTAATGCTAATGCTATTATTGGTTTATCTGGAAATGATAACACTGCTATTGCAAGTGCAATGGGTGAATTTCTTGCAAGTGTAGTTAAATTTAAAACTACTTTATCTTCATATTGTAATTTAAATAGTTTACCTATCCATTGTCCTATAATTAAATTTATTATAAAGAATAGTAAAATAGGTATTAATAATTTAAATAATACTTGTGGATTTGTTATAAGTAATCTACCTTGGGATGCAAACATTGTGGCTATTGCTAAATTCAAAAACCAGCCTTGAAACTTACATGCTTTTTTCGAAATAACTTTTTCAAAATAGTTTTCACCCTTTTTAGATAATATTATTTTTCTATATATTGAAGCTAAAACTAAGGGTATTAATAAACTTACAATAGTACTAGTAAGTAAATTCACTACATCTAACTTAACACTAGTTCCTCCTATTATTAGTATGTATAAAGGAAGTAATATTATTTGCAAAATAAAGTTTAATGGTAGAAGTGATGCTCCAAGTGCCCTATTTCCTTTTGCTCTGGCTATAAATATTAAATACCAATCTGTACATGGGGTAACCATTAGCATCACAAATCCAATTAATAAATCTGGATCATTACTTAAAAATACCCTTCCAAGTAAAAATACTAATATTGGTGTCCATATAAAATTAATTACTACTGTTATTGCTGTAAATTTAATATTTTTAATAGATTTCCCTATATCACTTATAGGGATTTGAATAAACAATAAAAATAACATTATTATTAAAGCTGGAATTATAACATATCCAGCTGCTAATCCAATTATATTAACTTGTCCAAGTAATACACTTATAAATATTAATAGTAATAAAATCCCTGATTGAAACTTATTTATGTCATTCATATCTCTGTCTCCTCTTCGGTCAATTAATAGTTATCATTTTTCAGTTTCCTAAATCATGTTTAGTCTCAATGTTATCACATATGATAATAATTATCAATAAGTAGAATATCTACGGAGTCCCCTTCTAAATTTATTTAAAAGAAAAAAGCCAGCATTATGCTGACTTATCTCAAAGGTCACTTTCTAATATATCTTCGCCTGTTCGTTAATTAATTCTCTAATCTTTACTTAATCCTAATTTAACTATAGCCTTAAATAAATCCCCATCAGTTTGGATAACAAATTCTCCACCTTGGATTTCTACTAAACCTTTTGCTATTGAAAGTCCAAGACCTGAGCCTTCTTCGCTTCTTGAATCATCGCCTCTTTTAAATCTTTCTGTAATTTCACCAACCTCAAAGCTTAATTCATATGCTGATATATTTTTAAAAGTTACATATGCATATTCCTCATTAGTATAAAGATCTATATAAACTCTTGTACCCTTTAATGAATACTTAACTATATTAGAAATTAGATTTTCGAAAACTCTAAACAATTTTTTACCGTCTGCATTTATATAAATTTTATTTTCAGGAAAATTAACTTTCATATCTAAATTAGCTTCTGTTACCTTTCCTTCCATTTCTGCAATGCTTTGAGTTAAAAGTTGATTTAGTTGGATTTTTTCTATATTTAATTCTACAGTTCCGCTTGTAGCCTTAGCTGCTTCAAATAAATCTTCTATAAGAACTTTTAATCTCTTTGATTTTTGATCTAAAATTTCAATATAATCATTTAAATGCTCTGGCATAACATCTTCTTTTTTAAGCAAATCCACATAATTTAATATAGATGTTAAAGGTGTTTTTAAATCATGAGAAACATTTGTTATAAGCTCACTTTTCATTCTTTCACTTTTAAGCCTTTCTTCAATAGAATTCTCTAGACCACTTCCCATATCATTTATATTTTCTGCTAAAACTGTGAATTCATCATTGCCTTTTACTTCTATTTTATAATTAAGGTCCCCATCCTTTATTTTATTAACACCTTCCATAATCTCATTTAAATATCCTAATTTACCTACTATATATAATGTAAATAATATAAAGCTAGTAACCCCTACAAATATGCCCAACCTAGAAGGATTTCTATATGGATTTAATACTGTATCAAAAATAAATATTCCCATATTCCCTATTGTTATAATTGTAAAAATAAATATTATTCTTTTAATTAACCCTATTTTTTTGCTTACTCTTATAACACTTTTTATATTTTTTCTTCCACATACAAATACTTTGCCTATAATACTATTCTTTAATATATTTCTATCTTTTATATTTTGAATAAGCAGATATATAATAGTTATATATATTACTTTTAATAATACGCTTATTCCTAATGATGTAGGCTCTATTCTTACTCCTGAAAATGTGTCTCGTGAATAATAATTATATATATTTGCACCACTATCTATTATCATTAGAAAAATAATAAACATTAACTTTAATTCTACAGGAATTTTAGAGTATTGCTTATACCTTTCATTTTCCTTATTAATGAATTTATAGCCTCTTTTTTTAGAAATAAATGTAGCCACTATAAATGCTATAAACCCTATTATTCCTATCGCTACTACATATTTTCTAGTATTATATGAAGAAGCATACTCTACATATAAACTCTTTAATTCGTCAGTTTCCTCTAATTTTTCTGGTATTATGGCATACAGACTTATATTTGTGTCTTCAGTTATGCTAGATCTATCAGCTGATCCTTTAATAAATTTTTCGTTATTTATTCTTACTCTAAATTTATAATTTTCACCTTCAATTTCCGCATATCCTTTTTCTTTATCTTTAAAGTCACTTATACTATCGTATTCTGTATTAGTATAAATTTCATTAGTTCTATTATTAACTGTCATAAATTTAATATTCTTTTCGCCCTTTAACCCTGACATCCTCTCATTATGATGATCACATTTATAAGTATTATCTATCTCATCATACATCGTCTCAGCTTTTTCACTTATATACTGTTGAAAACTGTCATTTTCATAAAATGGTTTATCAAATTGCCCCCCACTATTATCTGTCTTAAAAACTAATAACATTAATGCTATTGAAACTATAATTATAAAAAATAATGTTATTTCTCTTTTATTGTTTTTCAATTTTGTATCCAAGTCCCCACACCACCTTTAAATATTTTGGCTCTTTAGGATTTATTTCAATTTTTTCTCTTATTCTTCTTATATGAACTGCTATAACGTTATCTGCATTAAAACATGGATCATCCCAAACTCTTTCGTATATTTCATCTGTTGGAAAAACTCTTCCTTGGTTTGATAAAAGTAATTGAAGTATTTTAATTTCTTTAGCTGTCATTTTAACGTCTTCACCATCAACTAAAACTACTTTAGTTTGCAAATTAAGCTCAAGTCCTCCACATTTTAATATATCTTCAGTTTCATTATTATAATTACCTAAAGTAATATACCTTCTAAGTTGTGATTTTACTCTTGCAATAAGTTCTAGCGGATTAAAAGGTTTTGTTATATAATCATCTGCCCCTAAATTTAATCCAATTACTTTATCAGAATCCTCTGATTTTGCGGATATTAATATTATAGGAATGTTTTTTTCTTCCCTTATTTTTATAGTTGCCTTTAATCCATCTAGCTTTGGCATCATTATATCCATAATAATAAGATGAATATCTTTGGATAGCAGAATGTCTAAAGCTTCCAATCCATCATAAGCTTTAAATATATCAACACCTTCATTTTTTAAATATATTTCTATAGCATCAACTATTTCCCTATCATCATCTACAACTAAAACGTTACTCATTTTGTCCCCCTAATCACTTGTTAAAATTGTTATTTTCCCCATAACATTATTTTTCTTCCTTAATTATACACTATAATGATCCTTTCACTCATTACTTGTCCTTATAATATAATTTTTATCTTACAAATCAGTTAGCAAAAATCTTACAAAAATATGAAGTTTAATAAATATAAGTTTTAAGGCATTGTAAAATAAATAATATACTAAATATTTTTAGATTTTTAGATTTTTTTAAATTATAGCAAGGAAGTGACGTTCGTTCGCCGTTGTCTATTAGCTGACTTTATAAGTACCCTATAGTGCAAAAAAATAGGATGTAAGTATATAAATTATACTTACATCCTATTTATTTTAATATTATCTAACGCCATTATATTTAATCATTTCATATTATTATTAACACTTGTATATCTACTTAATAATTCCTTTTATTACATTATCAACATTTCCACCTACACCTATTAGAAACTCTCTATTTTCTATATAAAATTGAAGCAGTATCTTAAATGGAGGCTTTTTATATACATGTGCTGTATCATTCCTAAACTTACTTAAAATTTTATATAATATAATTTCCTCTTGTGGTAAAAAACCTTCTTTTATACATAACTCAATATAATTATACCCCTTTAGGTATCTCCAAACATGTTTTTTAAGATGACTTAAATAACCTATTGTCTAAACAATTCTTTAAACAAATATAATCTTCAAAATTAAAAATGCATGCAGAATTATTACACTGCATGCATCTTTTTATTTATTTACTTTAATATACTATTTTATTACCTTTGCAATTTCTGTGAATATTATAGCTACGCCATGCGCTCCTGCATCAGGGTAACCTAAACTTCTTTTTCCAACAGTTCCAGCTCTCCCCATATGGGCTACTATTTGTTCTGTTGCTTTTGCTCCTTTAACAGCTTCTTTAGCTGCTCTTTCAAAGGATTCTTTAATGCTATTATCTTCTTTTGCATTATTTGACCAATAATTTGCACAAGGTATTAATGCATCTATTAAAGTTTTATCTCCAACTACAGCTCCTCGTCCAAAAGAACGTTCTCCTGTAGTTTGAATTCCTAATGATGCTTTTTGCATCATTTGTGCAAATTCTGAAACTGTTAATTCAGTTTTTTCTCCTGCACTTTTACCTGCTGCTCTAAATGCCGATCCCCAAATTGGTCCTGATGCTCCACCGCAATGTTCCATTATTACTAAAGAACAAGCATTTAAGAATTTCCCAATATTCATATTGTCTTCTTCAAGGATATCTTTCCATTCTCTTTTTAACTGTTTAAATCCTTTAGCTATACTCATACCAAAATCACCATCACCAGCATGAGAATCTAATTCACAAAATGGTACTTCATTTTCAATAATAACTTCACTCATTTTGTCTACAATATAAACCATGTTGTTTAAAGTTATTTTTTCATCATTAATCTTTGCAAAACTTTCACATGTCTCTACTTCAAAAGATACTGTTTCTGATTCTTCACTATAAGTATCCAATTTCACATATTCTACTGCATCAACAGGTCCTGAAACCTTAAATGCTGGAGTATCACTTTCTTGTGATAGTAGTTCCTTTAATTGTCCATCTAATTTCATAATTGATACTGAAGCACCTTCCATATCAATACTTGTCATATAATTTCCAACAAAAGTTCTACATATTTTAATGTTTCTCTTTGCTAGCTCACCTGTAACAGAATTATTAAATAAATATAATTCTTGAAGAGGTGTTCCTCCAAATCCATTAATAAGTAAAGCAATTTCTTCCTTATTTGTACCCTCTATTTTCATGTCTTTTAATATAGCATCTACAATTCTTTTTGCTAATTCATCTGCCGTAGCCATTTTTTCTCTTTTGATTCCAGGTTCACCATGAATACCAACACCAAACTCCATTTCATCTTCTGCTATTTCAAATGTTGGAGTTCCTTTTGCTGGTACTGTACACGATGTAAAAGCAAATCCTAAGCTTCTAACATTATCAACGGCTTTTTGTGCAACAGTTTTTACATCTTCCAGTGACAGTCCATTTTCTGCTGCTGCCCCTGCAATTTTATGAACTAATACAGTTCCTGCAACTCCACGGCGACCTACAGTGTACAAGCTATCCTCAACTGCAATATCATCATCTACTCTAACATAATCAACATTAATGCTATCTTCACTTGCTAAATAAGCAGCATTTTTGAAGTTCATCATATCTCCACTATAATTTTTTATAATTAATAAAGTTCCTTTTTCACTAGCAGTAGCTTTGATTCCTTGATATATTTGAATTTGAGATGGAGATGCAAATACATCTCCACATATAGCTGCATCTAACATTCCTTTTCCAATGAACCCTGCATGAGCTGGTTCATGGCCACTTCCACCACCACTAATTAAACTAACTTTATTTCTATTAATATTTTTTTTCTTCATTACTTTATATTTTCTAAGAAATTCAATTTCTGGGTGTGCCCTAGCTATACCATTACACATTTCCATTACTACTGTTTCTGGTCTATTAATTATTTTTTTCATTAGTCATCTCTCTTTTTATCTTATGATTTTTTCCTATTTTATCTGCAGTAATAATTGCTGCCGCAACAGCCTGTGCTGTTATAGGGAATGGCATAGAATGTATTGATTCTTCTTTTATACATGCTTTTTCTGCAACTTCCATAAGTTCTTCATCAGTAATACTATCTACTCCTATATCTTCTAAACAAACAGGAAGTCCAACTTCTAAGCAGAAATCTAATACTTCATTTATTTCTTCTGTTTTTGAATTTTCTAATACTAATTGTGCTATTGTTCCAAATGCAACTTTTTCACCATGGAAATATTTATGTGTACCTTCTAAAATAGTTAACCCATCATGAATTGCATGTGCTCCTGCTAGTCCACCACTTTCAAATCCAAGTCCTGATAAAAGAATATTTGCTTCTATAATATTCTCTAAAGCTGGTGTTACTAAATTGCAATCTGAAGCTGCTTTTGCTTTTACTCCATCCATCATTAAAGTTTCATAACATAACTTAGCAAGTGCAAGTGCTGTGTTAGTTCCTATAGCTGATCCACATACCCCTTCGCGAACTCCACAAGGTAAACCTGCATTTACATTTGAATATGAATTTGATGTTGCTCTTGCTTCAAAGTATGTTGATAATGCATCTCCCATTCCTGAAACTAAGAAACGAGTAGGTGCTTTTGCAATAACTGTTGTATCAACAAGTACTACACTAGGGCTTTGTTTGAAATAAGCATAATCATCAAATGCTCCTTCTGGTGTATATAAAACTGCTGAATGACTTGTTGGTGCATCTGTAGCTGCAATAGTTGGAACAATAATTAGTGCATCACCTTCTGCAACACATTTAGCAGTATCAATTGCTTTACCGCCACCAAGCCCAATTATACAATCACATTTATTTTCTTTAGCAATTTGTTGTAATCTCTCTACCTCTTGTCTTGAACACTCACCTTTAAATCCACTTTCTACAAAAGTAATTCCAAATTTTTCAGAAGTTATATCTAATTTTTCTTTAATACGTGCCACATCATCTTTGTGGGCAATTAATAGTCCTGATTTTCCAAATGTTTTCACAAAATAACCTAGATTTAATAATTCATCCTCCCCTTGAACATATTTAGTTGGGCAAATAAATGCTTTTCTCATATTAATCTCTCCTCTATGTATTATTTAAGTTTATTGCTTTTGACTTTTTTGTTTTTTAACTTGTCTTTATTATAATATCGTTTTCATTTTTACGCATTAGACTAATATGTCAAAATATTATGATTTCAGACCGTAATATTTTGACATAAAACTATATTATCGTAATTTTTATACTTTTCAGATTATTTCATTCTTAAACTATATTTCCCTAATATATCTTTTTTTAATATAAATAATAAAAAAAATTGTCTCTTCAAATGATTTTTTATCACTTAAAGAGACAACTTCTTAGCATTATGACTTTCTATTTAGATACCTGATTATTGCCTAAATTTTCTTAAAATACTTTCTATAAATAGATGGTGTAACCCCTTCATACTTTTTAAATATTTTTATAAAATATCCTGATTCACTAAATCCAAGTTCTTGGCTAACTTCATTAACATGCATATCTGTTTCTTCTAACAGATTCTTAGCCCATTCAATTTTTAATTTTGCCAAATAAATCGAAAAATTTTCTCCAGTTTCTTTTTTAAACAACCTACTAAAATAACCTTGACTAACATGACAAATATTAGCCATATTTTCTGCTGAAATATTTTCACTTTTATTATTATAAATATAATCTATAGCTGGTTTTAAAGTTGTACTTACTAAAACTTCTCTACCATCATCACATGATTTTTCTATAATATAGGAGTCTATTATAGCATTTGATATTTGTTTTTTTACATTTTCAATATTTTTTACTGGATACCCTAGTAATGAATTAGAATCCACTTCACTCTTCAGCGACTTTTCATACATTTGTAAAATTAAATTTTTCTCTATTGATTCTTCAACTAAATAATTGCATAAATAACTTAACATATTTGCAAGTTCTTTAACTTTTTCATAGGATAATAGTGGTAATTGTTCATAATACTCTTTTAAATCCTCTAATTTCTTATTAGCTAAATCTTTATTTGAGGTTGTTACTATTTGCTCTAGTATTTTAGTTTCATTAGGATCTGATAACTTTACTTGACCTGCCATAATTGCTCCAATATATTTATCATCAATAATTATAGGTATAGCGACGTCTACTATATTATAGTGGCATAAATATATATATGGTTCATTTAACCGTATAGCTTCTAACCCACCTCTTGAATCACACTTTTCGCAATATTTCACCATATCTGAATCTGCTCTTACTTCTTCACAAAATCTATGACAAGAACTATGTTCAGTAACTGGCTTCCCTTTATAATCAACTGTAATTATTGCAGTCTTAGTAACTAATGCAATAGAATCCTGTAATTTCTGCCATTTTTTTAAATCAATTATCTTATTTAAACTTAAGTTTTCATTTTTCAGGTTTTTTCATCTCCCCATTATCTTAGGCATCGTAAAATAAATAACAGACCAAAGATTCTTAGATTTTTTCATTCTTTTATTTTATCAATTTGTCAAAAATCCCACTATGCTCTTTAGATATTTCCTCTATGGTATATTTTAATATTAGCTCTTCTATCAATGGTTTTAAGATTATTGTGAATTTAAATACTTCCGCGCATTCATCTTTAGATGTTTCTATGTGATAATATTATATTCCCTATAATGAAAAATTTCAACTTTAACACTATGTCTCTATTTTGAAACAGTTCTTCTACTCTTCTACTCCAATAATATACAGCATCTTCGCTAATTTTTCAAATATTTGCTTATCACCAATTTCTTTGCTTAATTCATTAAGGCATCCTAAAACAAATAATATTATTTGGATCAAACCTATTGAAATAACTGTTGAATACTAAGTCACGTTGTGATATAGTCAACATATAATATATCACAACGTGACATAGGAGGTGACCTTATCCTTGGAAAAAATACTAAAAGCCTTTCTCCCTATGAGTGAAACTGCTTATTATATACTACTTTCCTTAACAGAGCCTAGACATGGCTATGGAATTATAGTCCATGTTGATAAAATTACTGAAGGCAGAATTAGACTAGGTTCTGGTACTGTTTATGGAACTTTATCTAAGATGCAAAAAGCTAATATAATAACTGTTTACGCTGATGATGCTAGAAAAACAATATATGAAATAACTACTATAGGTAAAGCCCTATTACTAAAAGAAATTGAAAGAATTAAAGAATTAAACAATAATGCTATTAAATATGAGGGGTGTTTTAAAAATGAAGAAAATTAGGAGATTAAAATTTGGATGGTGTTATTCACCGGACTTAATTGAAGATTACCTTGAGAAAATGGAACTTAAAGGCTATAATCTTGTGAAAGTTGGCTTCCTTGGTTATATTTTTACTTTTGTTAAAGGCACACCAAAACATGTTAGATATTGCACCGATTGTCATAGTGAAACTACGGCTGGCTACTATGAACTTTATAGAGATGATAATTGGAAACTGGTTTATTCCTTTGATGATACTCTTACTACTAGATATATTTGGGCAAAAGAATATAATTCTAATGAAGAAAAGCCTAATATTTATACTGACTACGATATTAAGTATAACCTTGCTAGAAAATTCTTTATTCGCTATAGTGCATTTTTAATTCCATTAATACTAATCAGTATTCGACTTGTACAAAGTGATATTAATTCAGGTCCTGATGCCTATATTATTATTTCTATCCTTATGCTATTGGAATACTTATTTTTATACTATAGAGTTACCAGTTACTTTTTTAGAATCAGAAAAAATTCAATAAAAGATTAAGGAATTGTAAAATAATATTAAAAAGGTAGAACTCCCTGCTCTGCGCAAGTAATTCTACCCTTTAAATACCTATCTAGTGGCTTTTAACTCTGCGATATCCACCCAATTATTAGCCGTTGCTTGTTCTACTCTATTTAACTCTTTATTCATTTTTTCAATAGCACCTTTAATTTTAGCTATATCATTACTCATATTATCATGTTCAGCTTTATTTACTTGCGATGAATCCTCTAAAGCTCTTAATATTTGTGTGTTTTTATCAACTTTACTTTCTAATGATTTAACATCAGATTTCACTGATGTTAAATCTGATTGCATTGATTTTAAAATTTCTAATATTTCTTTATCCATTCTCAAATCACTCCCTTATCAATACATATATTATATATACTTTTTTTACTTTTGATACGTACTAATTATTGGAAGTTTTAAATTATTTCTTTAATCTGCTTCTAGCTGGTCCTCTAGTTTTCTTAGGCGCACTTACTCTAGTATCAGTTGATCTCATTTCTCCGCCTTTTCCTCTAGCCGCTCTTGCCGCTGGTTTTTCGTTGTTTCCAGCTTTACCTTTTGATTCGCCACTTTTCATTTTACCTTGTGGCTTTTCATATGTTTTCTTATCTTTATCAGTGCTAGTTTTATTTCTATTATTTTTATTCTTACCTTGGTATCCTGTTCCAGAATATTTTCTGTTACTTGCAAGGTATCTAGTTTCTTTTGATTGTATTAAGCATTTAGGTCCGTTTCCTATTAGGTCTTCTCTATCTTCTTGCATTAATGCATCATGAACTAAATTATAGTTTTTAGGATTTTTAAACTGAAGAAGTGCTCTTTGCATAGCTTTTTCTTCTTTAGTTCTTGCAACATATACTTCATCTCCACTAATTGGATCTACACCTGTATAAAACATTGCTGTTGATAAAGTACCTGGTGTTGGATAGAAATCTTGAACTTGTTCTGGTTGATATTTTGTATCTCTTAAATATTCTGCAAGTTCTATAGCTTCTTTTAAACCAGTACCTGGATGACTTGACATTAGGTATGGTATTATATACTGTTCTTTACCTAATTTTTGATTTATTTTAAAGAACTTTTCTCTAAATCTATCATAAGTATCACCTGATGGTTTACCCATATATTTAAGTGAATTAACAGCTACATGTTCTGGCGCAACTTTTAATTGTCCACTTACATGATGCTCTACAAGTTCCTTAAAGAATGTATCATCCTTATCTGCCATTATATAATCATATCTAAGTCCTGAACGAACAAAAGCTTTCTTAACCTTAGGTACTTTTCTTATTTTTCTAAGAATTCCAAGGAACTCGCTATGATCAACAACTAAATTATTACATGGTTTTGGAGTTAAACACTCTTTATGTTTACATGCACCTATTGTAAGTTGTCTTGAACAAGCTGGTTTTCTAAAGTTTGCAGTAGGACCACCTACATCATGTATGTATCCCTTAAAATCTTTAAGATTAGTAATTTCTACTACTTCTTCTAATATAGATTCTTCACTTCTACTTTGAACTGCTCTTCCTTGATGGAAAGTAATTGCACAGAAAGCACAATCTCCAAAACATCCTCTTGAACTTACTATACTAAATTTAACTTCTTCTAAAGCTGCAATTCCACCTTGATTTTCATATATAGGATGATATTCTTTAGTGTATGGAAGCCCATATACTTCATCTAATTCTTCTCTTGTAAGAGGCATTTCCGGAGTGTTTGAAACAACATATTTACTACCATGTTGTTGAACTAAAACCTTTCCTCTTACTGGGTCTTGCTCTTCATTTTGTATTTTAAAAGCTTGATTATATTTAACTTTATCAGTAGCGACTTCTTTGCATGAAGGCATTACTATATAGTCTCCATAAATCTCATCTAATTCGTCTATTATGTAAGTCGTTCCATTAACGTGTCTTATGTATTTTGCTTCAAATCCTTCATTTAATGAATTTGCAACTTCAACAATTTGCTTTTCACTCATTCCATATATAAGTAAATCTGCACCGGTATCTACAAGTATAGAATTACGGACATTGTCACCCCAATAATCATAATGAGCATATCTTCTTAAACTAGCTTCAATACCACCTATTACTATGTTAACATTTTTATAAGCTTCTCTTATTTTATTACAATAAACAATTGTAGCTCTATCTGGTCTTGCTCCCATTTTTCCACCTGGTGTATAAAGATCCTTATCTCTTTGTCTTTTACCTACACTATAATGGTTAACCATAGAATCCATATTTCCTGCATTAACTAAAAATCCAAGTCTTGGTCTTCCAAGTTTCATAAAATCCTCTGTACTATGCCAATCTGGTTGAGCTATTATACCAACCTTATAACCTGCATTTTCTAGTACTCTTGAAATAATTGCTGTACCAAAACTATGATGGTCAATGTATGCATCTCCTGTAACTAGAACAAAATCACATTGATCCCATTCTCTATCAATCATATCTTCTTTACTTATTGGTAAAAATCTATTATCTGTCATCATATCACCTTCTCTTATATATTCTTAAAGTTATATTATCTCACTAGGTATTTTCAAAAAAAATAACTAGTCACTATGCTAGTTTATTTTGTACCATACTATTTTAAATTAATAACCAATTATATTCAATGTGATTATTTTCATTTAAATGCTCTATAACTTTCCTGTTTATTGATTATAACACTATAATCACTGTAAAATATACATTTTATAAATACTTTTTATAATTTTTGTTGGATTTTGTGTAACATACATCCACATTTCTTATATTTTTTTAAATTTCGCAAAGAAAACATACTATCTTCACCTACTCTCCACATTAACACCTTAAGCTTATTTTAAAGTTAAGAACTTCTAATAAACCTATAGAACTAATGCATTCTTTACTTTCATTTATAATAAGGGGATGAGGTACATAATATGAGTAATAGAGACATAAATATCCATATAAAAAGAAAAAAATTAAGGCACCGTAAAAAAATAATAAATTTAATTACTTTCTCTTTAATATCTATTCTATCAATTACAATTGGTTTTAAAAAGATATTAAGTTTTAAAATAGGACTTGCTAATATAACATCTAAGAATAAATTTATACCTACTTCCAGCAAAAATGTTCCTTTATATAGTGCAGATGTTTTTACTATTTGTATAGATGCTGGTCATGGTGATTGGGATTTTGGCACTATAGGCTTAAATGATTCTGCTGAAAAAGATATTGTTCTATCTATAACTATTAAATTAGGTGAATTATTAGAATCTCAGGGTATTGATGTAGTATATACAAGAACCACTGATACATTGTTTTGGTCTGATAATTCTACAGAAAATTTATACGAAAGAGTTAATATTTCTAAAGATAGTGGTGCTGATTTATTTATTTCTATACATTGTAATAGTTCTGATGAATCCCATTCTTATAAAGGAATAGAAACTTGGTATAATAACGATGACGATGAAAGCAACTTATTTGCCACACTAATACAAAATGAGTTAAGTAATTTGGAATACACATCCGATAGAGGAACTAAATATTATTCTGAAGACGAACCTTTAGCTGTATTAAATAATAATGACGTTCCATCCGTACTTATAGAGCTTGGCTTTCTAAGTAACTTGTCCGATGAATCTTTCCTAACTTCTGAAAATGGTCAATCCCTTTCTGCTGAAGCTATATTTAATGGTATATTAACATATAAAGATACATTAAATTAATTTTGAAAAATGTTTTGCAATAAAGAATTATAGCCGGGTAAAACATTACTGAATGTTATTTACATAAAGAGGAATGAAAATATGACAGCTCTCCACATTACCAAAAAGAAGAAGGCCCCTTTTTTTTCCTAGAAAAACCTTCTTCTAATCAAATATTTTATTCAGTTATATTATGATTATAGATAATTTTCCGAATTTTATACAAAGAATAATTAAAAATTCAGTAGCTAATTTAAATATATTAAACAACTTTATCGTAGCTGCTATATTTATCTATAACATATGATATACTTACATTACATGGTTATTATCGGTATAATCAAAGGCTGCTCTCATAAGTATATTTTTTTTTAAAGGAGCATTTTATGGAAGCTAAACATGAAACAATACTAACTTCTATTACATTTATTATCTCTCTAATATCTACAATACATTCATTTTATAAATCAATTGATAAACTTACACTTATACTTTTATCTTTAAACACTTTTCTTTACTCTTACAATCATTAAGATATATAAATATAAAAAATATGGCCATTTATATAAGGAATCTCCAAAATTTAAATAAGCATTAACCAATATCAGTTAATGCTTATTTTCGATAGCTAATTAATTTTATTTTCATTTTTTAATAAACTCTTCAAATATATATTATCTATGCCTCTTATGGCTTTTGTGGCTTTTATGACTTCTTTCACCCTTATCACGTCTACCCCTACCATTCTCCATATTAGAATTATTATTCACATTACCATTATTCATACTATTCATAAGCATGCTCAATGGATTATTTTCCATTCCATTTTGATTTTCATCCGTCATGGGATTGTTTTGATTATCCCCCCCCATAAACATACTCAAAAGCTGATTTATATCAATTCCGTTATTTCCACCATTTGCGTTACTTCCGTTATCTCCATTACTTGCACTATTTCCAGCATTTCCATCATTTCCATTAGCTCCATTAGCTCCATTAGCTCCATTATTTCCATCGGTGCTATTGGTGCTATTGTTATTATTCAAAAGCATGCTTAAAGGATTATTTTTCATTGAATTTTGATTATTACCTTTATTAATATTTGGGTTGCTATTTTGATTTCCACCATTCATAGGATTATTTCCGCCCATTAACATACTCAACATCTGATTCATACCATTATTTTGGTTACCATTATTTTGGTTACCATTTTTTTGATTCCCACCTTGATTATTCATGTTATTTCCCCTATTACCATTCATACCGCCCATTAACATACTAAGTGGGTTATTTGCCATTCCATTTTCTTGTCCACCCATGTTCATATTACCCATTAACATATTTAATAAGGGATTTCCTCCCATCCCCCCATTGCCTTGCATTTTCCCCATACCACCGCCACCTAATAAATTATTTAAAAGCATATTTAACATTTATATTTCTCCTATTAAATTGTTCTTACTATAGTTTATTTACCCACTATGGTATTTGATACAACACTCTGCCTAATTTTTCGAATTATTTTCCTCTAATAATATTGTGTATATTACTAATTCTTTTAAGATACTACTTTAGTATTACCTCTAAATAATTTAAGCCATATAATCATTGTGTTTATTTGTTTTACGATGCCACGCATGTAAAATAAATTATATTATCTATTTTTTCACTAAATTTACCTAACATATTCTAGGTAATAACTCGCCTTGTGGCATTGGTACTATTTTCATTGCTCCAAGTTCTGTTTTTATATATAGTGCCTTTCTTTGACCTGGCACAACTTCTCCTATTATTTCAGCATCCAACCCTAATGAATGTACCCTTATAACATTTATTACCTTTTCAGCATCACAACTACTAACTATGCAAATTAACTTTCCTTCATTTGCTACATAAAGAGGGTCTATGCCTAGAATTTCACAAAAGCTTGTAACTTCTTCATTTATAGGTAAGTCTTTTTCATAAATCATAATACTTTTCCCACTACTATTTACAAGTTCGTTTAACGTACCTGCAACTCCCCCTCTAGTTGGGTCTCTCATTATTTTTATTTCTTTGCTTACACTCATTATATCTGCTGTTAATGTATTTAAAGTTGCACAATCACTTTTTATGCTACTTTCAATATCTAATTTTTCTCTTTCATTCATAATACACATTCCATGATCTCCCATTGTGCCACTTAATATTATTTTATCTCCTATTCTTATGTTTTTCATGTTTAATTCATATCTATCCTTAGTGAATTCGCCTATACCAGTTGTATTTATATATATTTTATCTCCTCTTCCTTTTTCAACAACTTTAGTATCTCCTGCTACTATTTTTACCCCTGCTTCTTTTGCTGTATCTGCCATAGATTTAACAATTTTCTTTAAACTTTCAATTTGAAATCCTTCTTCTATAATAAATGCAGCTGTTATATATAAAGGCTTTGCTCCACTTACTGCTAAATCATTTATAGTTCCACATACGCTAAGTTTCCCTATATCTCCACCAGGGAAAAATATAGGATCTATTACAAAACTATCTGTGGTAATTGCTATTTTCCCTTTAATTTCGTCTACTATAGTTGAATCATTTTGTTGTAACAACTCTTCATTATTAAAATTATTATAAAATACTTCTTCTATTAATTTATAACTCTCTTCTCCACCGCTACCATGTGCCATTGTTATTATATCCACCTTTACCCATCCCCTTTAATTACACCTTTCGCAATTTATCCTATATCCTTCCAGCTTACTACGCTTATTACATTGATTCCTATTGTGCCAATAGATCAAATCGCCCCAACCATCGCAGCCTTTCTAGCATTCCCAGTATTTCTAGCTAATACGATGCATTATAAACTATACCGCATGTCCCCTCCTGAGAGACCATACATGGTCCTATAGGGTTATTTGGATTACAATGCTTTCCAAATAATTTGCACTCTCTTGGGCTTTTCTTACCTTTTAATATATCACCGCAAATACATCCATTATTAATAATTTCTTCTTTTATATTTAATGAGAATTTTAATTTCGCATCAAACATTTCGTATTCTTCTTTAAATATATATCCTGTACCCTCTAAGTTTCCAATACCTCTCCATACGCTATCTGAAGGTACAAATACTTCATTCATAAGTTTTTTAGCAATAATATTTCCTTCTTTTTTAACAAACCCCTTATATAGATTTTCACATCTAACTTCATTATTATTTACCATATTTATTATAGAAAGTATTCCAGCTAATATTTCTGTGCTTTTAAACCCACATATACTCATAGGCGTTCCACTTTCCTTGGCTAACTTATTAAATACTTCTTCGCCTATTATTGTTGCTACATGTCCTGGGGCTATAAAACCATCTATATTAACGACCTCATTTAAAACTAAAGTCTTCATAGTATTTGGCATAGTTTTTATTGAATGTATCATAGTAAAATTATCTATTTTCTCCAACTTAGCCATTTTCAAAGTTAATGCTATTACAGGTGCCGTTGTTTCAAATCCAATTGCTAAAAATACAACTTCATTTTCCTTATTATTTTTAGCTATTTCTAAGGAATCTAAAGGAGAATATATTACTCTAATATCACGCCCTTTTGCCTTCTCATCTCTTAATGAACTTAAACTTCCTGGTACTCTCATCATATCTCCAAAGGTTGTAACTATAACATTTTTCTTTTTACTTATCTCTATTGCACTATCTATATAACTTTGAGAAGTAACACATACAGGACATCCAGGACCTGATAACATCTTTACATTTGAAGGCATCAACTTATCTATTCCATATTTATATATACTTCTAGTATGCGTGCCACACACTTCCATAATCCTTACTTCTTTAGTTGCTCTTTTTTTTATTTCTTCAAGTAATTTAAGTGATAAATCTATATTATCAAACTCATTTATTAAATTCATAATTCCCCTTTTACATATCTAAAATAGTAGTTACAAACAATTTAACATGTTCAACTTTTTAGATACCCATATAACTTCTGTTATTCTTGTAAAAGACATCTATTCTAACATTCCTAGTGTTTTAAATACCTCTAAAGTTTCTCTTGCTTCTTCCTCTTCCATTTTATCAATAGCACATCCCACATGTACTAAAACATAATCTCCAATTTTCAAATCTTCAACTAAAGATGTATTTATAATTTTTCTTATTTTCCCAAACTCTACTAAAGATTCTCTTTCATATATTTCAATAATCTTGCCTGGAATAGCTACGCACATATTGCTGCTCCCTTCTATTTTTTCAATTTCTCTGCTCATTTGCTATAACAAGTTGTCCCACAGATATTCCACTATCATTACATGGAATATTTTTATGAGTAAGGACATTAAAATCATTTTCCTTAAGCTTAAGATATAATTTTTCTAGTAGTATTTCATTTTGAAAAACTCCACCACTTAAAGCAACCTCATTTATTCCATATCTATCTCTTAAACTTATACAAATATTAGAGGAAATTTCTACTATAGTATTATGAAATCTAATAGCAATTTCACCTTTATTAACTTGATTTTTTAAATCTTCTAAGATGTTTTTTATTATTTTATTTGTATTTATAATTTTCATATCATCACTTATAGCTAAATCATAACTATAAAACTTTTCATAAATATTATTACTTCTTTCTTTGATAAAAGACTCGGCTAAATTTTGAAGATAAATTGCAGCTTCCCCCTCATAGGATATTTTACTATTAAAACCTAGTAAACTTGCTACACCATCAAATAATCTCCCCATACTACTAGTTAAGGGAGTATTGATTTTATTATCTATAATCTTCATTATTAAATTAAAATTTTTATAACTAAACTGGCTTGGTAAAAACTTAATTATATTAGGTATTTCTTTGTTTAACTTTTCTTCTAACACTTCTTTTGCTTCCTTAGCAACTATATCTTTTGCTTTATCATTTAATTCATTATTTTCTTTAAGTGATTTGTATATAAGGCTTGCTCCCATTTTCCAAGGAAACATCCCAGCTCCATCTCCAGTTGGCATATCCATATAACTTAAATGTCCAACTCTTTTAAAGCTTTTAAAATCACATATTAAAAACTCACTTCCCCAAATTTGTCCATCCTCACCATAGCCTGTACCATCAAAGGCTAATCCTATAACTCTTGAAGTAATATTATTATCAACCATACAGCTTACTATGTGTGCATGATGATGATATACTCCAATTTTTTCGCATTTATAATTTTTAACAAACTCACTACTCCAATAATTTGGATGCATGTCATAACATACTGTTTTAATATTAATGTTATAGATATTTTTTATATAATTCATGTTATTTTCAAAATTACTAAGAGTCTCCAAATTGTCCATCTCTCCAATATAAGGACTTGTAAAAATATATTTATTACTACTTATTGATAAGGTATTTTTAAACTGAGACCCTAGTGCTAATATTCCATCATTAACAGGATATTTTTTTGATATTGGAGCATATCCTCTACCACATCTTATAACTCTTTCCTCATTTAAAATTACATTAACCACTGAATCATCAATAGGTATATTTATATCTCTATTATGAATTAAAAAACAATCTGCAACATCTTTAAGCTCACTTAAAGCTTTCTCATTTTCATAAATCATAGGAGCTCCACTAATGTTTGCACTTGTAAAAACTAATACTTCTAATTCTTCATCAAACAATAAATAATGTAGTGGTGTGTAGGGTAGCACTACCCCAAGTTTACTACTATTAAAGGATATATTATTTGGAAGTTTGTAATTTAATAATTCATTATTCACTATTTTCCCTAAGGTTTGATCTATAGCTTCATTATTTATTGTTTTGTTGTTTTCTAATTGATTATCTTTCTTTTCTAAAATAACTATAGGTTTCTTATTTCCTATTAATACTTCTTTTTCTTTACTGTTTATATTACAATATTTTAATGTTACATCTATGTCTCTCATCATTAATGCTAAAGGCTTAGTCTTTCGTCTTTTTCTTTCTCTAAGTAAATCTATTGCCTCTTTATCTTTTCCATTACAAATTAAATTAAATCCCCCTAATCCCTTAACAGCAATTATTTTTCCTTCCTTTAAATACTCTCGTATTTTTTTAAGCTCATCTATGCAATCTATAACATTTTCCCTATTATCTAAAACGGTTAACCTTGGCCCACATTTATTACAACATGTTGGCTCTGCATGAAACCTCCTATTTAAAGGATTTTCATATTCACTTATGCATTGGCTACACATATTGAATTCATTCATTGTAGTTTGAAATCTATCATAAGGTAATTTTTTTATTATAGTAAATCTAGGTCCACAGTTTGTACAATTAGTAAATGAATACCCTCCCCTTCGTAAATTGCTTTTATCTAAAACCTCATTTCTACAATCTTCACAAGTTGCTATATCTGGAGATATTATTGTTGATATTCCCTTACTACATTCTTCTAATTCATTTTCATCTTTGTATTCATCTTTTCTATCTTTTTCACTAATATCACTTATTAGTATTTTAAAATCTTTATATCCCTTTAACTCTTTTTCAATTATTGTTATATACTCAATTTTACTTAGCATAGGTGCTTTTCTCTTTAAATCCATTATGAAATTAGAAATATCCTTAGGTGGTCCCTCTATATCTATATAAACACCCTCGCAACTATTTTTTACCCAGCCATTTAGTTTATTATTTAATGCAATTTTATATATAAAAGGTCTAAATCCAACCCCTTGAACTATACCTTTTACTACAATATATTCTCTAATCATTTTATATTATTTCCTTTAAAGTATCTTCAAAAAAAATCATAAAAGCCTACTCCCCTTCTATTCTGTATAATAACATTTCATATCCATTTGTAATATCCACACTGTACTTATTACATATAGGGCATTCCTTTTTACTAAACTCAACGTGAAACTCCTTATTACAATTATTGCAATAAGCCATTGCAATAACCTTCTCTATATCTAGAGTTGCATCTTCACATATACTATCTTTACTTAAGCTTTCAAAGGCAAAAATGAGAGATGAATTATTTATATAAGAAAATTCGCCTATTTTTAAAACAATTTTTTCTACCTTACTTATATTGTTATCCCTGCAATTTTCCTCAACCATATTAATAACACTACTAATGATTGATAACTCATGCACTTTATCATCTCCCTCATTTTCATTTTAGGCATTTAAAAAAAATAACAAGACAAGGTGCAAAATAGACTAGACTACTGACTTACTATTTATTTGAACTTCACTTAGACATATTAGAGTTTTTATTTTGTCTAAAACCCTATTGCATATACTATTAAATTCTTTATTTAACTTAGGCGATAAGTCTAATGAATAATCTACTTTATCTATTTCTATTCCAATTAAATACCCATTAATTTCTCTATATTCTCTACGTAAAACCTTAAGTAGACTATCGCCATGAGGGTCTCTACTTTCTACAATTAAATTATCACATTCCTCAAATGATAATTTTGATATATGCCCTGGTTTAAAATCAAAGTATGTCCCATCTATAATAACTACAAAATCATTCTTGTTTATGCAATCTAGACAATACATAAAATCAGTTTCTCCAATTATCACTTCTATATTTTTGCTTAACTCTTTGTTTTTATTTAACTCTATATTTTCATTTGATTCTAATTCTTTTTTTATATATTCAGCAACTTTTACACCTATTCCATCATCACAAAGCATTATATTTCCTACCCCAAAAACTTTTATCATACTATATCTATAGTCATAGGCTCATATCTATCACTAGTTATATGAGCTGCACAATTTAAACAAGGATCAAAACTTCTCACTATTCTTCCTATTTCAACTGGATGTTTAATGCTTGCAATTTCAGTTCCCATTAAAGCTTCTTCAACAGGTCCCCTTATCCCTTCACTATCTGATGGTGATAAATTCCATGATGATGGTGGAATTAACGTGTAATTAGCTACAAGTTTTTTATCTATAGAAACCCAATGACCGAGAGACCCTCTCTCTGCTTCAATTAGTCCAATTCCTTTTGCTTTATCTGGAACTTGCCATTGCTCTTGATATGCAGGGCCAAGTTTAAGCTTCTCAATTAATGATTCTATTATTTCACAAATTTTCTTAGCTTCTAGTGATTTAGCTACAATTCTATCCATTGCAGATATTCCACCTTTATAATTCCCACTTAAGGTCATTCTTGCTAATGCTCCAACTTCCATAGCATATCCCTTGTACCTTGGCGCATTAACCCAGCTATAACCACCAGGCTTATATGGATTGGGCGTAACAGGTTCATCCACCCCTGGGGTGTAAATATTTCCATTTCCATTTTTATTTGTAGTTTCTAGCCAACTTCTTGCAACATTTTCTGTAATATTATTAACATTAAATTCTTCCCGAGTACCATTTAACATTACTCCTGGTTCTGAGTATTTAATTGGCGATTCATAATCATTGTATAATCCAAAGCTCATTAGGTTTTTGTATCCAACACCTTTTTTGAAATAGTCTTTATATACTTTTGATATAAGATCTACATCGGGTATTAATTTATCTTCAACGAAAGCTTTTATTACATTAATACTATATTTAATGCTTTCTATTTGTTGAACATTAATATTAGTAGTTGTCCCCCCAATAAATATTCCATGGGTATGAGGTACTTTCCCTGCAATTTCTGCTATAGCGCTGTGAGCTTGCCTACTATATTTTATAGCTCCTAAATAATCTTCATTTATTTTATCTGTATCTGCTTTTGATAATCTATAATCAGCTTCCTTTTTACTTGCTGTTTTATATAGTGGATTTATATTGATTATGTCCACATAATCAGGAAATACAAAAAAGTATATATGTCTTAAATAATTTTGTATAAATTCGAAACCATTAGCAATGTCCCGAACAATTTTACCGTTATAATCTGGTGTAATATTCATTGCATTTTCTAATGCTAAAACAGCCGCTATTGTATGATGAGTTGAACAAATACCACATACTCTTGGAGCAAGTCTTATAATATCTAGTGGATTTCTACCTTGAAACATTTTTTCAAAACCCCTAAACTGGCTACCACTACTTTTTGCATCCACTATTTTATTATTTATAACTTCAACTTCAATATTTAAAAGTCCGCTTATTCTTGTTATTGGATCAATTATTATTTTGGTCATAACTAAAGCCCTCCATAATCCACAAATGGTGATGTGCCATCTGGAAATTCAGGACCTGCGCAACCTATACAATTTGTATTGTCTCCAATTGGCCAATTATCCGTACCGTTCCATCTACTTATAGGACAATATGCATAAGTCCTCGGTCCTCTGCACCCAAGTTTAAACATACATTCTTTTTCACCAAATTTCTTTGCAAATATTCCTGCATCAAAAAATCTTCTCCTTGGGCAATTATCATGAATTAGATCTCCATAATAGGCCTTTGGTCTTCCTTCAGCATCTAACTCTGGCGCTCCGTAAGAAGCAATATATCCTAGTGTTCCCATTATCCAAACTGGATTTGCGGGACATCCTGGTATTTTAATAACATCATCTCTACCTAAAAATTGTGAAACACTAACTGCATCTGATAAATTAGGACTGGCTGCAGTTGGTCCTCCAAAACAAGAACAAGTTCCAACAGAAATAATATGCTTTGCATTTTTAGCAATAGTCTGTACCGCCTCCATTGCAGTTATTTTCTGTCCTTTATAAGTAGCTATTGTTGTATATAATCCATTATCTTTTAAGGGAACTGCTCCACTTACTATAAAAATATAATCGGTTTTTAAAGTTTCTAATATTCTCTCATAAGCAACTTCACCCTCATCTCCACTTATACTACCAAAGAATGTCATATTAACAAACTTTCTAAGCAAATAAATTACATCTGGATCTTCTGCATCTAATAATGAAATTACTTGTCCAAAACAACCTGAAATTTCTAACCATATGGCATTTATCTTTTCATTTTTTCCTAGTTTAACATCATCAATAGCTCTCATAGCAATTTTAATTGCCTTATCTTTTTTATCAACTTGTAATTTACATTTTCTTTCACAATTATTTGATTCTTTAGAGCTAATATTTTTATTTTTCCCCATAATAACTCCTCATATATTATTTTTATTAGGAATCTAAAAAGAAATAACAAGTCAAAAATCCTAAGAATCTTTGGCTTGTTATTTATTTGGAGATTCCTTATTAGTAATATATGAGGGGTATTAAATACTTATTCTTTATTATTTATTCTATTTCTATAACTCTCTACTTCTGATGACGATGCATAAACAAAATGTCCCTTATTTATTTCCACCCATTTAGGACTTTCTTTTGAATAATCATGATCTTTGTAACTATATAAACATTTACTTCTAATATTTTTATATTTTGGATTTGCAATCGGAATTGATTGAAGTAATGATTTTGTGTATGGATGCACGGGCATTTCGTATAACTCTTTAGCCTCTGCAAGCTCAACTAACTTCCCTCTATACATAACACCTATTCGATCACTTATATACCTAACCATAGATAAATCATGAGTAATAAAAAGACAGGTTAACCCTTTTTCCTTTTTTAGTTTCTTAAACAAATTAACAATTTGTGCTTGCATTGATACATCTAAAGAAGCTATTGGCTCATCTGCTATAATAAAATCTGGATTCATCGAAAGAGCTCTAGCTATTCCTACTCTTTGCCTTTGACCTCCCGAAAATTCACTTGGATATTTGCTAGCATAGCTTTTATCTAGCCCTACTAGTTCAAGCATTTCATAAACCTTATTCATTTTTTCTTCTTTATTTTTATATAATCCTTGAATTTTAAGAGGCTCTCCAATTATCTCTGCTATGGTCATACGCTCATTTAAAGCTGAAGTTGAATCTTGAAAAATAAATTGCATTGTTTTATTTATAGATTTTTTTTCTTTCTTGTACACCAAATTATTAGCTATATTTTTTCCTTTATATATTATTTTACCAGCAGTTGATTTATTTATTTTTATTATAGATCTTCCTACTGTAGATTTTCCTGCTCCTGATTCTCCAACTAACCCAAATATTTCTCCCTTGTATATTTCAAAAGAAATATCATCAACAGCCTTTATTATGTGATTCCTATCTAAATGAAAATACTGTTTCAAGTTTTTAACCTCTAATATTTTCTCTTTATCCATTACTAATAATTTCTCCTTCTCCTAATTCACTATTAAAAATAATAGATTAATTTCCTAGTCTATTATTTATTTAGAGATCACTTATTTCTTAATTCTAATGCTTTAGGATGCAAGAGCCAGGTTGCAGCGCTATGAGTTTCACTTATTTTAAACATGGGTGGCTCCTCTTTAAAATCTATTTTCAAAGGACTTTCATTTCTAATTGCAAAAGCATCTCCCTTTGGAGGATTTAAAAGATTTGGTGGCATACCTGGAATGCTATATAAAAACTCCTTTTCTTTATCTAAAGAAGGAAGTGATGCTATAAGTGCTTTTGTATAAGGATTTTTTCCATTGAAAAATATTTCTTCCGATCTCCCTATCTCCACTATTTTTCCAGCATACATAATAGCAATTCTATCTGCAATTTTAGCAACTACACCTAAATCATGAGTGATAAATATAATAGCTACTCCGGTTTTCTTTTGAATATCTTTTAATAAATCTAATATTTGTGATTGAACAGTAACATCTAAGGCAGTAGTTGGTTCATCTGCGATTAATATTTTTGGGTTACAAGCTAATGCAATAGCAATTACAATACGTTGTCTCATTCCCCCTGAAAATTGATGTGGATATTGCTTAAATCTAATCTCTGCATCTTCTATTCCCACAAGTTCCATAAATTCTATAGCCTTTTTCTTTTTATCTGCTTTACTAATTTTCTCATGTGTTCTAATTGCTTCTACAATTTGCTTGCCTACAGAAATAGTAGGGTTCAAGGCTGTCATTGGGTTTTGAAATATCATAGATATATAATGCCCTCTTATCTTTTCCATCTTCTTTTGAGAGAACTTACTTATATCATCATTATCTAATAATATTTCACCACTTTTTATATAAGCACAACTTGGTAATATCCTCATTACACTTCTGCAAAGAACGGTTTTCCCACAGCCCGATTCTCCAACTATTGCTAATGTTTCTCCTTTTTTCAAATCTAAAGAAACTTTTCTTACTGATTGTATTTCTCCATCTTCTGTTTTAAAATTCACAACTAAATCCTTAATTTCAAGCAAACTATTTATATTAATCACATCCTATTCTATTTCCCAATCTTCTATATTCCAGAATATTCCTACTCCATGATGTCCCAAAACTGTTTCAGGCGTTATTCCTTTCACTGTAGATTTCCCTACATAAATAGCATCTATATAAGCAAAGAATGTGTACGGCATGTCCTTAACCATTTCTTCTTGGAATTTTTTATAATACTTAACCCTATCTTCATCTACATCAGTTTCTCTAGCTACTTTAAGCAATTCATCTACATTATTATTTGAATAAGCGTTAAAGTTTGAACCTTGATTACTACCAAATACTTTATAAGTATGATCATCTGGATCAAATGGACTTCCCCATCCAATTAAGTTACTATCTTGGTTTTCCCAATCTATTTTAGCCTTAACAACAACTTTGGCATCAACACCTATTTCTTTTAATTGTTGAGCTGCAACACTTGCCATATCAACTCTTACTTGGTCACCTTCACTACAAGTAATTTCAAAACTTAATTTTGTTTTATTTTTCTCATATATGCCATCAGCACAAATTTTCCACCCTGATTTTTCTAACTCTGACTTGGCTTTTTCTTTATTATAATCAAACTTTTCTATATCAGAATTATTATAGTCTCCCATTTGAAGTGGAGAATATGCAACTTTCCCATGACCTAATAAAACACTATCAACAATAGCTTGCCTATCTATTGCATAACTTAAAGCATTTGGAAGTTCCCTATTTTCTTTAAACAGTGGCGCATTAAAGTTATACATTATCCCTCTATAATCCGCTGTATTCATTATATTTACATTAAAATCATTATCTTTTTCAAATGTAGCAATATCCTTTGGAGTAACTTGAGCTAAATCTAGTTCTCCTGATTTTAACTGTATTACTTTAGCTTTTGAATCATTAACTATTTTGAAAATAACCTTATCAATAGATGGATCTTTTTTAAAATAATCTGGGTTCTTAACTAATGTTATACTTTGCCCAGTGTCCCATTTTTCTAACTTAAATGGTCCAGTACCTATTGGTTTTTTATTAAATTCATCAGTTATTATATCTTTATTCTCTAATAAATGTTTTGGCAAAATACCTACTGTTAAATAATCTAACATAGCTACATTTGGAGCTTTTAAAGCTATTTTTAGAGTTGTGTCATCAATAACTTCAATAGATGTAATATCCTCATAATTTGAGGCTATTTCTGAAGCATTATCTGGATTCATTATTGTTTCAAGAGTAAACTTAACATCTTCGGCCTTAAATTTTTCTTTATCATGCCATTTAACATCATCTCTTAAGTTAAATGTATAAATATTAGTCTCTTTATCAAAGTCCCAACTTTCTGCTAGTGCCGGAACTATTTTATTTTCCTTATCATGTGCAGTTAACCCTGTGAATATAAGAGAATTTATTTCCCCATGCTCATATATAGCAGGGTTTATACTTGTATAATCATTACTCCCATAAACAAGTGTTTTTTCATTTTGCCCCAAATTTTCTTTAGCCTTTTCTTTTGTGCCACATCCTACAATTAAGCTTACACCTACTAGTAACGCTACAGCTTTTAATTTTTCAAATTTCATATTGTCCTCCTTATAATTTATCTCCAAATAAATAACTAGTTAGCATTCTTATCCTTTTTTCTATTTAACCAAAACCCTTAAGAATTTTTCACTATCTATTTTTAGAGATTACTAGATTTTTTATTTATTTTTTTTCTTATATAATTTCCTATATTAGTTATAGAAACTAATGTTATAACTAAGAATATTCCTGGAATTAAAATTACCCACCATGAATTTGAAAGCAATGCACCTTCAGATAAAGAAAGCATGCTTCCCCAGGATATAACTTCTATTGGAAGTCCTATTCCTAAAAAACTTAAAGTTGATTCTTTTATAATTGATGATCCAATATTACAAACAACCATAAACATTATTGATGATATAAAATTAGGAAGCAAATGATTTTTTAATATATAAAAAAACTTACCACCCATTAATTTTGCTGCTAATATATATTCACTATTTCGTATTTGCCGTACTTCACTTCTAACTATTTTTGCTATGTTCATCCAACTAGTTATTCCAATAACTATAGCAATAGAAACTGGACTAGCATTCCCTAAAATTGCTTGGATAAATATAATTATTAAAATTGATGGAATACTAATAATTATTTCAGTGGCTCTCATCATTAAACTATCTATAAACTGTGATGCAGTTCCACTTATGCTTCCATAAACCACTCCAATAAATGTAGAAATTATAGTTGCAAATACTCCTATAAATAATGATATTTTCCCACCATCCCATATCATTGAAAATACATCTCTTCCCATTGAATCAGTTCCAAAATAAAAAGAACTATTTGGAGAAATATTAGAATTTGCTAAATCCATATACCTTGGATTATGAGTCATTATTAAAGGCGAAAGAATACATCCTCCTATTATTAGAATTAATAAACCTAGAGAAATATATGGAGTCTTTTTAATTTCCCAGGAAAAATATTTTTTCTTTTTTTTTGTATTTTCTTCTTTGAACATTTCTTTATCTGTAACTATCTCAAAATCACTTATCTTACGATTCAAGGTCTTCCCACCTCTCATATTTCATTCTTGGATCTATGCTTGTACTTATTAATTCTGCAATCATATTAGTAAATAATACTATTATTCCTGTTAGTAAACAAAGTACTAACAACATATTGTAATCATGATATTTTGCACTTTCAAAAGAAAGCGTTCCAAGTCCTGGATATGAAAAAACCTTTTCAACCACATAAGTTTCAGCTAATATATGAGGAATTGAAATCGCCATAATACTTATAAATGCTGGCATTATATTTCTTAAACAATGCTTATAAACAATTTTCCTATTACTTAAACCCTTTACTTTTGCTAGCAAAACATAATCTTCCCTTATTTCTTCTAATAATTTATTTCTTATCATATATGTGTAATACCACAAGTGGCTTAACACAAGAACTACTAAAGGTAATATTAAATGGCAAGCTCTATTAATTAAGTTATCTTCTTGCCCTACAGAATAAGCACCACTAGTTGGTAATATTCTAAAATTAACACTAAAAATTAATATAAATATTAAGGATGCCCAAAATGCTGGAATGCAGCTTGATATGTTTCCTAACCCACATATTATTTTATCAACTAATTTATCCTCATTAAGAGCACAAAATATTCCTAAAAACAAAGCTCCTGTAAATGTTATAAAATAAGCTAGTCCACCTAAAATTATTGTATTTATATACACTTCTCCTATAACTACCTTCACCTCTTGCTTATACTTAAATGAAATTCCAAATTCACCTTTGCATGTAGCCCTTAACCACTTTTTATATTGAATATAAATAGGCTCATCAAGGCCTAATCTTTCAATTGCACTATCTCTTTCTTCTACGCTCATTTTCTCTACAGCATTACCATAGTAAGATACTAATGGATCCCCTGGCGCTAATCTAGAGATATAAAAGACTATTAATGATAATAATAAAATTCCTAAAACAAATTGTCCTATGTTTTTTAAAATACTACCTCTCAAAGATTATCAATCTCCCTTAATCAAATACTTTCTATATAATTGCACTGTTTCAATTTTTTAACTAATAACTTTTCATTATAAATTATAACATTTTTTTCTTATTTTAACTATATTTCGATTACATATAAATTAATTTTTCACAAATTTCACTAAACATTTCTTCTATATTATTAAAATATTTTTTTGTTTAATATATTTTTCCCAAAAGTGTTAAATTTGTAGTAAAATAATTATAAGACATATTACAATGATTATAAAAATTAGACTATACTATTAAACAGTCTTTTATTTAGAAATGTCTAGTAAGGGATCATAAAAGAAATAACTATTTATTTCTTTTATGACCCCTAAGTAAATATATTGAGGAGGTGAATTTACATGGATATATTAATGAATTTAGGACTTAGTTTTGCATTTGGATTAGTTGGAATTTTAATTTTAGTATTAGGATATAAAATATTTGATGCATTAATACCTGCAGATTTTAATAAAGAATTAGAAAAAGGAAATATAGCTGTAGCCATATTTTCAGCAGGTATACTTATTGGCCTAGCAATTATAGTTTCTCAAGTTGTTAGATAACTCTATTAATTTAAATAACAACTTACTACTGAATAAGTTTTTTTAATATAATACTACCTAAGGCATCTAAAAAAACAACAGTTATGGTGCGAACTATATTAGCATACTTACTAGTTGTTTTTTAAGATGCCTAAAATTATTTTTTAAAATGGAGGATTATAACTTGAATATATATCTTTATAAAGATTATTTAGAATGGCAAAAAGATGAACCTTTTG
Source organism: Clostridium gasigenes (assembly GCF_017348895.1). NCBI lineage: Bacteria > Bacillati > Bacillota > Clostridia > Eubacteriales > Clostridiaceae > Clostridium > Clostridium gasigenes. Next base: position 2,617,280 of record NZ_CP071376.1, on the reverse strand, counting down.
AATCTATGGATGGAATACTTAATGTAAATAGCCATGGACTTATTACAATTGAAACTTCAGAGAATTATAAAACTTACAAGCAAATACTTTCATTTGATAAACTATTTGCTATTGTATACAAACTACCTTATGGATACATAACCTATCCAAGAGAAATAAATATTTTTGAAAATATGCAATCCTGGTCAATCTCAACACCTGAAGCAACCTTTACTGGTGAACTTCAAGAAGATGAATGTAGTGATTCACATATTACTTTTAATACCACTGATGGTTTTAAGCAAATTATTTCATTATCCAAAATTTTTGCTGTTACTTATGAAAGCTAGGTGTAAAAATGAATTTAAGAGAAAAGAACTTTAAAGAAATATATAGAGCTTGGAAATCAAGCCTTGGAACCTTTGAACCTTTTATGCGAAGTGGACCTTTTGTATCACTTCAAACATATTCTGATTTTAAGCTTACCTACTTATTAGATGAATGTTATCTTTATAATTTATATAAGGATAAATTAGCTCAAATAACTAAAAATGATTTTGAAAAAACATTTATTATTATAGATACTAATATGAGTGAATCTCTTGATATTGCTTATTTACTTAATAATAAATTTAATATAAAACCTATAATTAATTTCAATTTCCTTTTTCACCCTTATGGTTTAATAGGAAATATAGATTCTATTGAAAGATTAATATTATTTGGTGAAAATCTACATAATATTAAACCTACTGGTTATGTATTACTTTTAGATTATGAACGTTATATGGATTTTCCAGAAGATTTATATAAAAAGAAACTTAATAATCAATATGAATTTTCGTGTGAAGACTTACCTTATGCTAAGACTTTAAAAGAACTTGGGTATAACAATTTAACTATTTACACAAAATGTACTCTTAAAGAAGATATAAGAGCTTATATTGATACATTAAATAAGGACTTAACTGTTGAAATAATAAATTGGGGGTAACTATGAATAATTTTAAAAAACTACTTAACATTAATAAAAAGAAGGCATTATCTCTTGCTGTCGCAACAGCAATGGCTACTTCTGCTCTAAGCGGTTGTAGTAAAAAAGCTCCTACTCAGCCTCTTTCTCCTGAAGAAGAAGAGGAAAACAACAATAATAGTAACAACAATCACCGTGGAGGCGGTTTCTTTTTCTTTGGCGGTCGTAATTATGGTGGAAAAAGTGGAGTTACAAATGATAGTAATAAATCTAATAGCGATTCATCTATAAAAAGTGGTGATTCAACTAGCAAAGGTTCATCAACTCCATCTAAAGGCAAATCAGGTTACTCTAGTTCTAAAGGTGGAAGTTCTTCTAGCTAAATATAAAAATTTTTAATAGTATTTGCCTTGTTATTTATTTTATGATGCTTTAAATATATCTAAACTTATTATAGAAAGGATTTAAATATGAAAAATCAAAAGCTATTTACTGAAGATGTTTTATTTAATAATTATATGATTAGTAGTCCCTATGAAAATTATATCCATAGTCAAATACCATTTTTTATAGATACAAACTGCTATGAAAAAATGGTTTACTACTCAGAATCAATTAATAAAATCTCTACACGAGTATTAAATGAATTAAATACAAATCATAAAAAGCTCCTTTCCTATATAGATGATTTCCCATTTAAAGAGGATATTTTTAACTTAACTTGCCCTGTAGCTCCAATGCTTTGGACAAGGTTTGATACCTTTAGAACTACAAAAGGAGAAATTTATTTTGCTGAATTTAATTACGATAAACCCTGTGCACAAAAAGAAATATCACTAGCTGGGTCCTTTGACTTTGAAAAAAATATAAATAGTGATTTCAAAGAAAATTTTATTACTTCTCTTGTGTCCATATGTAATGATTTATATGATCAATCAAATATTAGTGTTGGAATACTTATAGACCCCTGTCACTATGATGAATTTCATTTAGCTACATATATAAAAGATATTTTAAAGGATACTAATATTACTATTCATCAAGTTGGGCCTAAAAATTTATCTGTTAAAAATGATAATGTTTATGCTTTTGAAGAAGTTAAAATCAATGTGATTTTAAAACTATTCCCTGCTGAATATCTTTATGAAATTGATAATTTCGGTGATATATTAGAAGCTTTTAATAAAGGTAACGTAACAATACTTAACGATCCTAGAGTTGTTGCTATTCAGGCTAAAACTTTCTTCGCTTACCTTTGGGAGTTAACACTATCTAACTCTCCACTGCTTTCTAGTTCTGAAAAGAAAGATATAAAAGCTTGTATTCCCTACACAACTATATTTAATAAAGATAGATTTTCTAGAAGTGATATTTCTAAAGCTACTCCTTCTAAAGATATAAATAAAATTTCTGAAGTTATAAAAAATAAAGATAAATATGTTATTAAATCTTCTCTTGGTCGATATAGTGGCGAAGTTTATATAGGAAAACTTTATACAGCTGCTAACTGGGAAGCTCAAGTTCAATTAGTTTTAAATTCTGATAAAATTCATATTATTCAAGATGTAATAGATATAAAACAAGAATATACCTATCGTCCTGGAAATCATAATATGAACTTACCAATGCTCTCTTATGGAAATTTTGGTACTTATATTACAAAAGAAAAACTTATAGGTATTTGTATAAGATGGAGCGAGAATTTTCTTACAGATGATAGCAACTCTTGGATGTGTCCTTTAGGAGTTAAAAATCTTCCTATATCAATAGATTCCACCTATTTAAAACCAAGAAAAGAGACATGGGATAAAATTGTTGAGAGATCTTTATTTGAATATAACTTTACTGGACCTTACACTAATGTAGATGAATTTTTATCAACTGATAGATTTTTGATTACCGAAAATCTTTATGATGAAATGAATTCTGCTAGTATTAAATTTTGTAATATCTTAAAGAAAACTAATGAACTTATAAAATGCAACTTTCCTATGTTTTCTGATTTATTATCTTTACCAGAAAATTTAAAAGAAGTTATTCTAAGTTCTGATACAGATGCCTTATGTGCATTAGGTCGAATAGATTTTGTTTTAGATAATAATGGAGATTTAAAAATATTAGAATTTAATTCAGAAACTCCAGCTGGAATTGTAGAAAGTATTGGAATTACAAATATTATTAAAGAAGAGCTGAAGCTTAATTATACTAACCCTAATGATAAGCTAAAAGATAATATTAAAAATGTCTTTAAGAAAATACTTAAAGATATTGAGAATAATAAAAACATGGTTAATATAAACTTTGATAGTAATACTGTTGAAAATATAGCCACCGAAAGCATTAGTACTGAAAACACTGAAATTAAAACTAATAAAATTAAGAATATAGCCTTTGTATCTACTAACTTCTATGAGGATTTGTTTAACACTTCTGTTTTACATGATATTTTAAAAGAAGAAGGAAAATATAATTTAATTATTGGAAACATCTACGATTTAGAAATTAGAGATGATAAACTATATCTTTATAATACCCCTATTGATGCTATGTATAGATATTTCCCCTTAGATTGGATTTCTTATGATGATGATTTATGTAACATTATTCCTATATTAAATAAAGGTACTTCTGTTATAAATCCAACCTCTACATTAATAATACAATCTAAAGCATACTTAGCTGTTATTTATGAACTTATTGGGAAAGGATTCTATAGCGATAAAGAAGAAGCTTTTATCAAAAAATATATTCCCTACACCTGTTTAGTTCCAAACAATAATATATCCACCGACTTTTTAGTAAAACCCTATTTATCAAGAGAAGGTGGTGGAATAACTATGAGTTACGAAGATATGCCAGAAGATATAAGTGATGTTATTTTCCAAGAAAGAGTCAACATTGCACCACTTCAAATTGAAAGACACTCAACTCTTGGCTCAAAAACTGTTATGCAATTCCCTGTTATGGGTATATATATAACAGGCGATACCCCATGTGGAATATTTACTAGAATCGGTGATTTTATAACAGATTCATCAGCTATATTCCTTCCAACATTTATCACCCCTGGGGTGTAATTTTTTACAATTATGTTAACAAGGAGTAAGGCAAGGATTCGTGTAAAAATTAAATTATTTAAGAGAATAAATAAAAAAGAGAAACCTAAATTAATAGATTTCTCTTCATTCTAGCAAGTTATTAATTAGATAAATTCTTTTCAATATCGGGTATACTATCACTAATTTGCACATTTTTTTTATTTAGCGATATAATGCTAAATAACATAATTACAGGAAATATAATAACAAACATTAATCCTGTTTTTAAACCTATTTCTGTAATGTTTGTACTGTAAAACCAAGAGTTAGAAAATATCAGCTTACCTTTTTCAACACTATTGGATACAAATCCAACAAGACCTGGTCCAGCTGAGCACCCAACATCGCCCGCCAAAGCTAAAACTGCAAACATTACTGTCCCTCCTTTGGGATAGTACTTTGCACTTAAACTAAATACTCCTGGCCACATGATACCTACTGACAATCCACACAATGCACACCCAATAAGTGATACCAGTGGAATTGTTGAAAACACTGCTAATAGATAACTTAGAACACACAGTATACTACTAAATACTAATGCCTTTTTCATATTAATTTTTGAACCCTTTATTCCATAGAAAACTCTTGCCGTCCCCATTAGAATTGCAAATGCACAAGTTCCTAACAAATTCCCCATTGATTTAGATACTCCAAGACCAGACTCAGCAAACAAAGATGCCCATTGAGCCATAGCTTGTTCAGATGCTCCTGCGCATATCATAAGAATTATAAACATCCAAAAAATTTGAGCTGCAAATAATTTTTTGAATGGAATTCTTACCTCCTCCTCTACCAGGATCCGAAGGGGTACCTTCAAAAATAGAACCATATTAAACAATGGTACAATACCCCATATCATAGGTAAATATATCCAGTTTTCAGTTCCGGCCACATTAAAATAAATAGTTGTTAGTAAAACAACTATAACGTGTCCCCAACAATAAAAAGAGTGGAGCATATTCATAGCAGACTCCTTCTCATCACCTGGAAGTGCTTGTACAATTGGACTTATTAATACTTCTATAAGTCCACCTCCAACTGCATTAATGCTAATTGCAATAACTAGTCCTACATATGCATTTGTAAATAAATATGGTAAAATCCCCATTGACACCAAACCTATTAGGCATAGAATATGTGCTCCCACTATGGATATCCTATAACCAATTTTATCAATAAATTTTGCAGCCAATATATCTGTTATAATTTGAATACCAAAATTCAGAGCTATTAATATACCAATGCTTTCTAATGAAATATCAAATTCTTTTTGAAAAGTTAAAAAAAGCAAAGGTGCTAAATTATTTATAATTGCTTGCGTAATATAACCTAAATAACTTGCGTATAATGTATGCTTATAAGTAAACTTCATATTGTTTCACCATTGCCAATAAACTATAAAAATCTATAAGTATTGTAGATTTATTGCAACAGTTAAATCCCTCCCTTACTGAAAATTAAACTGTATTTAGAAATACTCCTCTTTTACCTTTATATCTGTAAACAACACTTTATAGCCATTATCAATAGGACTACAACAGTATATTCCACACTTAACGATTTTTTTTGAGCTATGAAGATGGCAAATCCTTAGTTGTTTCCATCCTCTATTTAGAACATTAACCTCTATTTTATAATCTTTTCCCTCTCGACTAATTCTAAATTCAGCTTCATCTACTTGTTTATCTAATTCTTCAGTAGACCAATCTGAATATCCTAAATTAGTTACAACGGCACCTAACTTTGGTGGATTACCGCGTTCATATTCTATAGAAGTTTTTAACCAATTATCTTCATCTATTCTTACTACTAATCCACATTGGTCAAATTGATTAACTGGATTAAATTTAATCTTTGTTGTCATAGTAAAGTCCTTTTCAGTTTCCATATACAACATGTGAGCATTATCATTTCTGAAACCATAATGAGTTCTTTGCCAAAAATCAGTTATTTTATCAGATTCTACATAAATCCCATTTTTTCTTACTTCCCATGTTGTTGGTTCATATAACCATTTCATCTTATTTACTGATGAAGGATTATTTATGAAATCAACTAAAACTTCTGACTCATTTTCTAATACTTTATCATTTTTTATTATTATATCTGCCTTACCCTTTGGATTATCTATGGAAAAATGTTGTCTTTGAAGCCACATGAAATAGTCTTCATATAGTTCTTTTCTATCTTCACTACTTCTTTCTATTGATGATGTAAAAGTACAATCCAACCATACTTTTATGTCAAAATTAATATTTACAGTGTTCTTAAATATTAATAATCCCTCGACTATAACTACATCGTTATTTTTAAAAGCTTCTTCAATTTCATTTTTTATTGTGCCAAAATCGTAGGCATTTTCATAATAATACTTAGATGGATTAATATTATCAACAGACTCATTTAATACATCTTGATTTTCATCTAAAGAAATTACATAAACACTATAATTAGATTGATATAATCCCTTTAGCTTATTAGCAAAAGTAGTTTTACCACTTTTGCTAATACCACTAATACCAATTAACACCTTATTATTTTCTTTTATTTTATCATTTATTAAAGAATATAAATTTTCCATAAACCATACCTCACTCCTCTATAATAATACATCTCTTCTTAATTATAACATTAATATAATCCTAATAGAGGTTCAAAAAAGTGTAAGGTCAATTTGAAACACGCCGAATTTTATAAAAAATTACACATACACAAATTTTCAGTCCATTATATTATCAAAAAATTCTACATCATGTAAATTAGCAATAACCTTTTTAGCTTTATTATATTTTTGAGAAGAGGATAACTTATGAGGCCAAGCATAAACGTTGCTAATTCCCGCTGATACAGCAGCACTTATGCCTATATCAGAATCTTCTAAAACTATCACTTCATCTGCATTTAAATTAAGCATATCTAGCATTGTCAGATATGGTAATGGATGAGGTTTAGATTTTTCTACACTTTCTAAAGCAACAATAGGTACCTTTATTTTATCATTTAATCCTAGAAGGTTAATATTTGCCTCACAAATCTTCATCTCAGCCGTAGATACACAACCAAATTTGATATCTTTTTTAATTAATGCCATCCATAAATTTTTCATATCTTGTCTAATTAACTCTGTACTCAAATTCTCTATATAATACCTTATAGTAGAATCTTTTATTTCTTCATGTTTATTATCTGATATACCAAATTTTTCAATAGTTTCATCAAGAGTTAGTCCTATTAACTTATCTTCTTCAACATCTATACAGTTAGTTAATTGTCTTTTTATTGATTCATTTAAAGCTTTCATATGCAAGGGTTCACTGTCAATAATTATCCCATCTATATCAAATATTATTCCCTTTATCATAATTACTCCTCTCTATTAACACTCTATTATAATTTTTGCATTTTTTTCTTTAGGTTCAGTCATAGATTTTGAATCAATATCACAACCTAAAATTGAAAATGCTTCTTTATAATTTTCTAGTGGAATTACATGACTTACTAACTTTTCAGCAGGAATGACATTCTTTGTAATAAGATGGAATGCTTCTAAAAATGAACCATGTAAAGAATCTATTGATCCAATTATTGATAAACTTTTATCTGCTAATTCTCTAACATTTATCTTAGTATATTTATCTTTTAAACCAATGCTCATATAGATTCCATCACAAGACATTTGAGGATATAGTGTTTCTAATAATCCAGATGTAGTATCTACTACAATATCTAATGGAGCTTTTTCATCATTAAAATAATTTATTCTTGCTTCTTCAAGTGAACTATATATCTTTACTCCTTCTGGAAGACAATTTTTTGCATATTCAAGTCGTGCTTTTGATGTTTCAATAACTACTGGAACAAGACCTTTTAAAGATAAAGCCCATGTATAAAGAATTCCCATTGTTCCAGCACCAAAAACAAAGGTATATAAACTCATTGATGAAGGTTGGATTTTACGTACTCCTGTAATTACACAACTTAATGGTTCTGTTAAAGTTATAGCTTTCATAGACACATTATCTGGAATTTTATATACGAAATCTGATGTAGTACGATAACGATCTGCATAAGTACCATCATAACTTACACCACTTTCTGTACCAATCTTATTCTCACAATGATTTATTCTCAAAGTTTCACACATACGACATTTACCACAGTAATAAGTTGGATTTATTGCTACTCTGTCACCTACTTTTACGTTTGTTACATCTTTTCCAATTTCAGCTATAATACCAGCTGCTTCATGTCCAAGAGTAACACCTTTTACTGCTACAGGATAAGCCCCTGAAATTATACCTACATCAGTACCACATATTCCACAATATTTAATATCAATTACGACATCATTTGGATTAATAACATGAAGATCCTCTACTTGTTCAAGTGAAACATCCCATGTACCATTATATTTTAAAGCTCGCATTTTTCTTTCTCCTCACAAAATTGAATCAATGACGATTCAAGTTTTTCCAAAATTTTATATATTTCATTTTCAGTTACTATTAATGGTGGTCTAACCTTTATTGAAAGGCCAAAGCTATAACGGCTGGCTCTAAGAATCAAGCCTTGTTCCTTTGCAACCTCCATAAATAAATCTACATTTTTTCTATTTGCAAAATCAAATGCAAACATTAATCCCATTCCTTTAACATTAAAGATAAAGGGATATTTTTTTGCAAGATTTTTTAAACCATCTTCTAATAATTGTGATTGTTTATTAACATTGTCTAAAATATTATATTTTTTTATATACTTAATTGTTGCCTCAATTGCAGCAAGTGCTAATGGATTTGCTCCTGATGTTGTTGAATGTTCCCATGATTCTAAAATATTAAGTTCTTTTCTCATTAAAACACCAGCAACAGGAATACCAATTCCACCTGCTCCTTTTGCAAAGGTTATAATATCTGGCCTTAGGTCTTTTGCAAAACCATTAGTAGCAAAAAAAGATCCAGTTCTTCCAAAACAAGTTTGAACTTCATCTGCAATAATCAAAATACCATGCTTATCACAGATTTCTCTTATCTTCTTAAAGTATCTAGGATCCGGAACTATGTTACCTCCATTCCCTAGTATTGGTTCTATAATAAATGCAGCTACCTGCCCACTTGATGCACAATCAATAAATTCTTCCATTCTACTTGCACATAAAAAATCACAGTCTTCTTTTGATTGTGAATAAAAACAATTAAAACAATCAGGAGCAGGTATCTTTATACTATTTACTTGAGCGAATGAAAAGCTTTTTCTACGGAAAGCATTTCCAGATATTTCCGTAGTTAAAGTACTTTGTCCATGATGTGAAAAAAATAAAGACATAATATCTGATTTCCCAGTTGCTTTTTGTGCAATTCTAATGGCACATTCATTTGCTGTAGAACCAATTATATCTCTAAACCAAAAATCATTAATTTGCTCTGGTAGAAACTCCCTTAATAATTCGAAAATTTCTTTTGATTTTTCTTGAGTAAAAGCAGATGAAAGATGTGCACATCTATGTAATTGCTTATCTACAGCTTCAATAATTTCTTCAGCAGAATAGCCAAGTGATAAATTAAAAGTACCTGATGCACAATCTATATACCTTTTACCATCGATATAAAGGTATATACCTTGTCCAAAATATTTTTTCAAAGAATCCTTTTGTTCTAAATCAACCTCTTTTGAATCTAATTCTAATGTCATCATATTATTTTTTCTCCTTCCTATTCATTACACATTTAACCTAATTATTCAGCTATTTACAATTACATATTCTCATAATACTCAAATTAAAGAAATAGCTTTTCCTCTAAACATACAAAACCATGCATTAAACGGAAATAATTTTCATTTTTCCTTTAATATTCTTTTTATGCCTAAAAATGCACCTTTTATGATAATAATATTGACTTTTTACCCACTAAGTGTTATATAGCGAAGTATTCCATCAACATCCCTGTTAATTCTGCTAATTTTTCAGTATTCAAAAATATATTTCCAAAATTTTATAAATGCAGCCAATATCAAAATTAAGAACGCAGACATAATTTCCACATTCTTCAATATTGAATTAAGGCATATTATTATTATTTTATATAAATATTTTATTGATAAACAATAAAATATATGTTATTATATATTTAGTAGTTAACTAAGCAATCACTTAACTACTACAGAAAACATTTTTTAAGGAGGTTAACATGAAAAAATATATTTTAGCATTAATACCATTTATTATAGGGGTGGTTTGTTTTATAACATTTGAAATCATAGGATCTGAAGTAGCTGCAGATGGCACTCTTGTAGAACCATTTTTCTTAATACCCATTGGTTTCTTATTCTTAGCTATTAGTGTAATTATTACAATAGTAGTCCGTATATCCGCATTCTATTTTAATACTAAAAAAATCACTAAATAGATATTACTTATAGGCTAAAAACTTAATATAATAGCAAATAAAATAGCAGGAGTTATAATATAATAACTTCTGCTACTTATTTTTATTAATTTATTCTCTATATACGAAAATCATGTAATAATTTACCAATAACTCTATCTTTCTGCTAATAATTCTAACGATTCATTAGCCATTGTCAAAATATTATGCTGAACGTCAGATGCGTTTTTCAAATCTTCTTTATTATACCATTTGAGCAAATTAGATTCCCCATCTCCTGATATTGTATCAAAAGATTTTGCAGTTGCATAATAAACAAAGTCTATATGATAATGTTCTGGATTTATTTCACCGAAAATTGTGTACATAGGATTTATTAACAATTTTTCTCCTACCAATTCGCACGAATCCTTAAGTTGGTTATTTATTGGATTATATAGATTTATTTTTAATCCTGATTCTTCTTGTGCTTCACGAATACATGCCTCTTCTGGCAATTCATTCAATTCGATATGTCCACCTAAAGGAAGTATTTTTTTAGCCTTTTTATGCAAATGTAATAATACTTTATCTTTATATACTATAAATATGGAAACTGTAAAATGCCTATCCATCCCCTATCACTCCTTCAAATTTTATACTTAATATTTAATCATATTCTACAGGTATGTCCTTATTAAATTATATAGAATACTAATATAAATTTCAAATATTTAACATAAAATTATTAACCCTTTATTTTCAGTGGTTACAAACATTAACGGATTATTACCGTATATAATGATAAAATAAGAATAGAGAATAATAAAGTTGATTATGCTATAATTAATTTAATATGACCAAAATTGAATATCCAGCTTTAGAATTAATTAAGTATAAAAAAATCTCATAGGATTTAATTTATCCCATGAGATTTTATTACCTAAATTATTTATTTTTTATAAATTCTATTTTATCTATTTTTTCCTTATCTGGAGTTGGTATCTCAAGTGTAAACTTTTCTATATTTTCAAAAGAGGAAATACCATTAAATACCCCTGATATAATATACTCACCATTGTCTCCCGTTTTCCCACTTGCTCCATCACTTAGCTTATATCTTCTTCCATCCTCTGCTACTACTTCTGAATAGTGTACTATATTCTCATAATGACCTACTGGGAAGTATTCATATTCTAAATGTACGCCTGTTGGTAGAACCTCTACCTTATTAATCTTTATATTTGAATTATTATTTTCATAGCTATACTCTGTAGTAGATGTTTCTTTAAATTTATCATCAACATCTATTTCGAAACTCCAATTTAAATCTTTATCATATCTATCCATATTAATCTTCTCCCTAATCATTATAGAATTAAATTTAACCTTTAGCCTATCTATTTTAGGAATCCTAGCTACACTTGAACTTAATAAAACTTTCAACCTTGCAGTGTTTTCTGAATCTGATATTTTTTCTAAATTAACCTTAGAACCACCAAAGATTCCTACAACCCCTTCTTTTACAATTATATTATCATTTTCATCATATAATTCTATTTTTGCATTAGAGCTACCTTCCGACATCTTAAGTATCTCTTCATCTTTAAAAGTTATAAAAAAGTCTAAAGCAATTTTACTCTTATCTATCATAATATTTTCTAGTTTTATATCCATATCTTCATTAGACATGGCTACCTCATCTATACTTTGAACATATCCACTATCTACAGCGGCCTCAACTCCTGGATTATTAAAGCTAAATATTATTTTCTTTATTTCTGCACTTACCCTTGGTGTTAGACCTATTAAAATAGTAATTATTAAAGTTGCAGCCACTACATATCTTCTATAATTATTATTTCCATTCTCCTTACTAATTTCTCTATTTGCAATAGTAGCTTTAACATTCTTTTTAACTCTTTCATTTTCAATTTCTGTTATATCTATATCTGACATTTCTATATCATTTATATCTAAATTATCAATATTATCTAAAATCTTTTTAGGATCCATATTATCACTCCTCATTATTGAATTTAGCTAGTAGCTTTTTTCTACCCCTAAATATTCTTAAATTAATAAATTTATCAGATAACCCCATTTTTTCACTTACACTTTTGCTTGATTGATCCAGATAAAACTTTCTTTGGAATATCTCTTTATCTATATCCTTCATTAAATTTATTTCCTTTGTTACTGCCCTTAACTTATCTTTGTCTTCTATTTTAGATTCTAAGCACTGCTCTTCTCCAATATTTATTTCTGATATATCTATTGACTTTGAATGCTTAACCTCTTTTCTTAAAATATCTATGGCAGTGTACTTTGCTATTGTTAGTATCCAACCACAGAACTTGTCCTCTTCTCTGTTGAAATAATGTATATTATCCCAAATCTTTAGAAACACATCATTTAGACATTCTTCACTAAGCTGTCTATTATTTAAAACTCCATATGCTACCTTAAAAATTCCATTAGAATAGGTATCTATTACATATTCTAATGCTTTAGGATTTTTCTTTTTCAACTGTTTAAGGAAATTCTCCTTACCTACCATTTATATTTCCTCCTATTAAAACTGAAAGTACTTTCTTGGTTTCAATGTATATTCGTAATTATAACTTAGAATATTTCACTTTACTCTTAAACAATATTAAATATATACAAACCTTTGAAGTTCTGGTATTTTGGTGCTAATTTAAATTATCAAAAAGATTCATTGCTAAATATCCTAATGCAAAATTAACTACAATTATAATTACCACAATAGAAATTATTCCCACTCTATTATTATTTTCATAAAATATAATATATAATATTATTTATTAGGTGTTAATTATTATAAGGTGAACTACTAAGCACCTAAAAGGTGTATAATTACATCCATTAGATTAAATAAAGGAGATAGATATGAAATTTAATAATTTAAGTAATAGAAATAAAGGAATATATTTCATTATAATTTCAGCCTTTGGTTTTGCAATGATGTCCGCTTTTATTAAACTTTCTGGGGATTTACCAACCTTCCAAAAGACATTCTTCAGAAATTTAGTTTCTTGCCTAGTTGCATTGATTTTTATAATAAAACATAAAGAAAGCTTCTTTGGAAAAAAAGAAAATCAAAAGTTGTTAATATTAAGATCAACCTTTGGCACAATAGGTATTGTTTTGAACTTTTATTCAATAGATAGGCTAGTCTTATCAGATGCAAATATGTTAAATAAATTAAGTCCATTTTTTGTAATAATATTTTCTGCCTTGTTTTTAAGTGAAAAGATAAACTCCAAACAAATTATAGCAATAATAATAGCTTTTTTAGGAACATTATTTATAATAAAACCATCCTTTAACTTAGAAATTATGCCATCTTTAGCCGGTGTTATAGGTGCTATTTCTGCAGCAGCTGCTTACACTTGCCTTAGAAGTTTAGGGGGGAAAGAAAAGCATTATACAATAGTATTTTATTTTTCACTATTTTCTACTATTGTAATATTTCCATTCATGTTAGCCTCATACACAGCTATGACTAAAGTCCAATTATTATATCTAGTTCTAGCAGGTATATTTGCAAGTGTAGGTCAATTTGGTATAACTATTGCATATAAGTATGCAGCTGCAAAAGAAATATCTATATTTGACTATTCAAATATAATTTTCTCTGCAATAATCAGTGTTATACTATTTGGGGTTTTACCTGATTATTTAAGTTTTATTGGTTATATTATAATTTTTGGTGCATCATTTTATATGTATATGAATAACAAAAAACTTGATAAATTAGAATCTAACAAATCTACTTTACTATAATATATAATAATAACTTTCATTTAGAATTTATTATTGTGGAAAACAAAAGAGGGTTGTCTAATCTACTAGACAACCTTCTTTTTTAACGGATTTACCTCACTTGTACAAGTTTATAGTTTTAACGCATCTTTAATTTCTTTAAAAGGAAAGTTTTTTCCAGGACACTCAGTGTTAGTTACATCCTTATGTCGTTTTATATCCTTTATATTATATTTATTTACTAAATATTTAGATAATGCAATTAGGCTATCTTCTTGCTCTTTAGTGACAAATTCCTCATTGAAGTTCCCTTCTAAAGCAATACCTAATGCTTTAGAATTAACGCTAGGTGCATGAGCTCCTATTGCATTTTCTGGTCTTCCTCTATAAATTGTACCATCTTTTCTAATGTAGAAATGATATCCTATACCTGCCCATCCTCTTGCCTTATGAAGTTCATTTATCCTCTCAGGCGTTAAGTTATCTTCTGCTGTGTGATGGTATACTATCATAGTAGGTTTCAGCGTGTAACTTAGTGGGCTTGCCCATTTATAATCTACTTCAACAATTTTAGGCATTGGCGGTGGTGATTGTCTACGCATTCTCTTTTTTAATTTTCTTACTACAGATTTCATATTAGCTCCAATTATATTGATATATAACAATATACTTTATACATATTATTCTTGTTACACTAAATAAAAAAAAGAGTCACTAACTTTATATAGATCTTCTACAGAGTTATTATCGCCCTTAGTTACATATGAAATATCATTTGCTCCTTCAATCTTTACAACCCTATGTGTTATTTTTACATTTGTATTTTAAACATAACCTACTCAATGTATTGACAAATCCAGAATAATATATACATAATAAATATACATTTTAAAAAAGGAGTGATTAAATTGATAAACAATATAGGTAAAATAACTTTATATGTTAATGACCAAGATGAAGCTAAAAAGTTTTGGGTTGAAAAATTAAACTTTGTAGTTAAGTTTGAACAACAAATGGGTCCAGCTATGAAATGGTTAGAAGTAGGTCCTAGTGAAAATGAATTTACTACATTTGTTTTGTATGACAAAAATATGATGGCAGCTCAAAATCCAAAAATAAATTTAGGTCATCCATCTATAATACTTAGTACAAATGACATTGATAAAACCTATGATGAATTAAAAGAAAATAATGTTGAAGTAGGGGAACTAATGAAAATGCCTTATGGAAGTATGTTTAAATTTAATGACCAAGATGGTAATGAATATTTAATTCGTCAAGATTAATTATGGAACTTATTTTTCATATAAATAAAGGAAGTACTTTTGTACTTCCTTTATTGTTTTATTTAGGCATAATAAAATAAATAATAGACTGGTATCTTTGATTTTTACAATGCCTTAAGTAAAAGTGGCTAAAAAGCACGTTCATTATAATTATTATTGCTTTTTCATCACTTAGCACCCCCAGTTATGATTAATTTTCTTTTAGAAATTTATAATAACTCATTAGTTTATCCTTTTTATCTTCTGATAAATCTGTAATTTCAATAAATACCTTATCTTCTTCTTTTATATATATATATTCTCTATTATCCCTCATTGAAATTAAATAAGAAGAAATAGTTGATGTAAGCATTGATAAAAATCCTATACCCGTTAACATTAATATAATTGCAACTACTCTTCCGGCTGTTGTTTTAGGACTAATATCCCCGTAACCAACTGTAGTTAACGTTACCAAACTAAGCCACAAAGCATCTCCATATGTAGATATCGTTTCTCCACTCTTTTCAAAAAAGTATAATGCTAAAGATCCAAAAAATGTTATTACTCCAGTTCCAACAATAATTTGAAAGAAACCAGTTGTAAATAGAAAAACCTTCATATTATCGATTATTCTTAGAAAATATGTTACTACTCTTAAAAGCTTAAATATACTTCCCAAATTTCCAGCTACTAGAAATTGAAATGGAATTAGTGCTAAATAATCTATTTTATTACTCATAATAAATTTCTTAAAATCAGTGGCTAAAAAACATTTAGCCATACCATCCAATAAAAACATTATATACACTGCATTATCGAAATAACTTAAAATTTTCATTTGATAATCATTTAAATTACCATTAAACTGCAATATAACAACAAACACTGCAACAACAGATAAAAATCCAATTGTAATATCATATACTATACCTATAGTCTTATTTTTAATAAACTCAAATTCATGCATAAATCTTCCCCCATACCTTTTTAAACCAATCTATATATTTATAACTCTCCATTCTCAAATGCTTGCCTAGTTGAATTTCCTGATTTCGCATCAAAATCTATTGGAAGATATTCTTCATCAATTATATCTTCATAGTTAATGTCTGAGAAATAATTACAAAAATTAATTTCAACATAAATAAATCTGTTATTTTCTTTGTCAGCTAAAGCGTAAATATAGCCATTATAACCGTCAGCATAAACTGCACATACAGGAATATCATTTTTTCTTCTTGGATGGAATGAAAAATCAGAATATCCTTTCCCCGACTTTTCTTCACGTTCTACTCTATAGGTATCTCTAGCTGCAAGATAAGCAAGAGTTAACACGCATGACAAACTATTTTCATCACTATACTTAAGTATTGGAATTTCAGAATTATGAATATCATGTAGTATTGACTGCACCGTTTTTGAATAATAAGAAGCTAATATACTAGCAACTGATGATTTCCCAAATCTTCTTGGTCTTGCTATACATAAATAATTATTGGCTCTATTTATTAACTTATTTGTTGTTTCTATCATCATTGACTTATCAACAAAATCATCTATTACTTTTAAATTTCCCTTTATTATTAACTCTACTTTCATTTTTTTGCACACATCCATTAATATACTAAAAATGTGCATATCCCTTACTAATATTTTTTTAGTTTGCTTCTTTTCTCATTTTAATTATCTCCTACTAATTTTTTTCAGGTTATTATTTTCATTAATTATATCATATATTTTTTTTGTTAATGCCTATTGTATAATTGAAAATTTATTCTTTTACTCATATTAAGGAAGTACAAATGCACTTCCTTAATTAATATTTGCCTTATTGAATTTTCCTTGCTTTAAAATATATGGTTTAATCTTATAGTTCTGTGTACTTTTTGCTAGTTCCCTTTGCCTTAGCTATGTTTTCCGGTGTATGAAATTGTGACCAATCCCTATCATCTCTAAATTTTCTTACTCTCTCTTTTACATTGATGGTTTTCAAATATAATTTTACTAAAAATTACAGTTGCAACAATACCAACAAAAATCATAATAATATCTTCCCATACTCCAAATTCAAATACATTAATAAATCCACCAGGAACTGCTAATGCTATCAATATTATAAGTAAAATGTAATTTACATTTTTTGAATAAGAAATCAAAAGAATTAATGTAAAAGTAATTAAATTACAAGGAAAAACTATACCAAACATTTTTGGCCATTCTCTTCCTATCAGAAAACTAAAAATAGGAAAAGTGAACCATATAATATAAAGTATACTGACTATTTTGTCATACCTCTTGTTTCTTGTAAATTTAACTTTATTTACAAATATATCAACAATCCATAATAATGCTATAATTCCAAAAGGAATTGCGTTTAATAGATTATTAAATTCAGATGAACCATGCAAAATAAAATAAACTACTGCAATCCATGTAAAATATATAGCCAAAAAGATTTTTTCACATAAAATTATAGTTTTTGATGGTTTTTTATATATCAAAAATATAATAAACAGCTCTATTAAAAAAATAGCAATCTGAAATATCCATGTATCTTTATTATATTCTCCTGCTATATTCCAAAATAATATCTCCATTGCACGCCCTCCTTACTCACAAAATATAAATACACTTAGTTAGTTTTTCATGGCATTATATATACCCTCTTACCTTCAACTAGATTATTTTGTATATCTTCAAATATTATTTTGGCTTCTTCTATACTCTCATACTGACCTAAAATAGTATCTTCTACTGAATTTATAGCAGATGCTCTAATAATACCCTTTGATTTCTTAGTTATACCTTTGTTTATAAAAATAATTTTTACATCTATTAAAATCTCTTTATTTTGTACTCTAACCCACATTTAATTTAGCCTCCTATATAATTATTTATTTTCAAAAAATTTTATAGTTGCTTTTCTAACTTATTCAAAGAAATCCTTTTCATTATCTATACTTATTATAGCACTATCTATTATATTTGTACTTATTTACTTTATACTAGATTCATTAATCTGGTGCTTTATATCCATATAAAGCACCAGATATGAGGTTACATATTTACTACAAAATCATCTAATTATATAATATGTTTTTTTGTTAATGCCCATTATATAATTGAAAATTTATTCTTTTACTCATATTAAGGAAGTACAAATGCACTTCCTTAATTAATATTTGCCTTATTGAATTTTCCTTGCTTTAAAATATATCGTTTAAGCTCATAGTTCTGTGTACTTTTTGCTAGTTCCCTTTGCCTTATCAACTGGGTATTTAGCTTCATTCTTATCCATTTTCTTATTTATAATATCTTCTATATCTACACCTAAACAATCCGCCATATGTAGGCAATATACCATTACATCAGCAAGTTCATCTGATACCTCTTCCTTATCAAACTTGTTATCCCAAAGGAAATGTTCAAGAAGCTCACCAGCTTCAATGTTAATTGCCTTAGCTATGTTCTCCGGTGTATGAAATTGTGACCAATCTCTATCATCTCTAAATTTTCTTGCTCTTGCTTTAACATCATTCATATGTTCACCTCTATGCTTTATTAATATTATATAACTCATTTTCAAACTTACCAAAAGCAATTTCTTTGTTTTCTACTTTTATGATTGCACCATCTATTTTTATGTTTATGTCACCTATTGAATATTCCTTAATTATTTCCTCCTCATCGTTTTTAGCTTTACTACTAATTTTCTTAATTTCAACTTTTTTAGCTTTTGAGATTTTCTTCATTATTTTATAAACTTCAAGTTCTAAGCTGCTTCCAAGTTTAAGTTCATGTGTATTTTCTGCTTTTTTAAGTAAATACATTGTTGTGTAGCTTATAAGCCTTGTGCCATATTGAATTGGTTCTATTTTAGTAGTTTCTTTTATTTCTTCTAATTCTATTCTTAAATATTTCTTTTTCTCGGTGCCTGGTCTTGATTTTATTTCAACACATTCTTCTCTATTATATTCTTTGCAAGATTTAATCTTACCATAATATCTTACTCCGCCGTCTTCTGAAAATTTATCATTGTTATTACCATTACCCTTAGGTTGGTAAAATGCTAAATATTCAACATTTGGTCTAAGTTTTGATAAGCTTGATATTGGTATATGATAAAACTTATTTTCTTTATAAGACTTAAAATGATTTCTATCCTTAACATTTGCTATAATTACATTTTCATGCTTAAACTTTCCACCTTCATCGTATTCATCTATTACAACTCTATCACTTCTTGCTTCTAATGATGACTGCTCTATTATCTTTTCTAGTTGCCTCGTAATTAACTTAGTACTTCCTGGCAACATAGGAAAAGCTCCTATATTAACCTCTTCTATACTTTTATAAAAATCATGTTCTTTAAACTTCTCTTCATCTCCATAAGGGAACATTACATATGCTCCAAAAGTATCATATTTAAACTGAATCTTATTACTAAGTTTAGATACTATTGCATCTCTATATCTATGCATTACATTTATATCCTCTTCAAGGGGTCCTACTATTCCCATATCATCAACGTTTATCCTATATTTAGCATCAAAAATATAAATTCTATTATCATCTTCATTATTTAAATTCTTAATGCAAAGTACAGTGTCTGGTCTTTGATTTGTAGTTGGAGATGTATAAGATTTGTTATACCATAATTCTAATCTATTCTTACTATTTGAATATATCATCTTAGCTTCCGAATCTTGTTGAAGATTTAAATACAATCCATTATCCTTATATCTTAAAATTCCATACTCTTGCACTTCATAACCTAAATCACTAAGAATATGATGTATCTTCATATAACACCAGATTTCATAAAGAGAGTATAACTTCTTAGGCGTCATTTGATAAATTCCATCCCCTAAAGCCAATCCCTTACTTAGCATAATATATTTTTTGTAAATCTCCTTATATCCTGGAGCCATTTGAAACACTAAACTCATAGTTTTTTTTCCAGTAATATCACTAATATTACTAAAGTTATACTTTATATGTTTTTCTAATATGATTCTCTTTTCTCTTAAAAAATTAATATACTCACTTTTACCATCGGTAACCTTAGTAACGGTATTTTCAATGACCTTTAGTCTTCTAATAATATTAGTTATCATATATTTTACAAATCTGTTTTCATATATATCTATGGTAGTTATTTTCCTTTTATCAACTACCATTGTTGCAGAATAATTACCATCTCTTCCTCTAATAAATCCATTATCATTTTTTTCAAGAGCATTCGGATGACGTCTAAGATATGAAATAGTATTTCTTGAAGGCGATTTAGATTTTTCTATACACCTTAAAGATTCAACTGTTTCTACATTATGTTTAGGATTAGCTATAACTCTCTTAATAGATCTTTCTAAACCATTAAATATACATTTTAAAATATTAATAAACTCTGCATTAGTTTGATAATTTGTATCTACCAAATTAGTTTCTAAATAAGTCTTACCTATAAGACCAAATGCTAATGAATATATTTCTTCATTTATCTCTCTCATAATTTCTTCATAATCTTTTCTATAATCAATTTTAGAAGGAAAAACTTCTATATCTATAGATAAAATAGTTTGTCCATCTTTAGTAATTAGAAAATTTGATAACCCAATATCAGAAGAAAAATCAACTATTCCAAAATAACATTTACTTATTTTCTGAAATTTATCATTTAAGTTAACACCCATATGAAATAATTCATAATCACCTTCATCTTTAAGTTCTAGTATTAATTGATAACTTCCATCTTCATAAAAGCAGGGCTTCATTATACATCCGCTATTCTCTACTAGTTGTCCATGATTAGAAAGAGTTTTCACAACAATTTTATTTATGTATGTTGAAGTTATTCTAAGTTCTGCTGGGGTATATTTATTTATATTTAAATCTGTTGATTTCTTATTCCCGCTTTCGCCAGTAAATGTTAATGAAAATTCATTGCAACTTAACTCTAAAAGTTTACTATGCCCAGAATGAAGTAAACCCATCTTGGTATCCCCTTAACATCATAAGTATTTTTTCAGCACTTTTTTTATACTTAATATTTTCTGCTTTTAACTTAGTTTCACAATCATTCATATAATCTCCATTACCTGAAACCTTCTCACCTTCAATACAATAATTAAATAAATCAATTAAAATCCCCTTAATAATAGATTCGCTTCCAGATATAGTCGGCAATATCTTTTGCATTATTTGGTAATCAAAAGCTATATCCTCATTTAATAACTCACATATTTTATTTTCCAACATATAAAATACAATTTCATCTCTAACTCTATATCCAAAATTTTTATTTCCTGTTTTTAAAATTGCATTTATCTCTTTTACCTTTTTATTAATTTCCCTAACAAAGTTATCATCAGCAACTAAAGCTTCCTTAATATTTAAGAAACTTGTTTTAAAAAAACTATTATCAACTGCTATAGGTTCACACTCTTCTTCCTCAAAATCTAAAGAATCTAAATCTACATCTGAAAATTCTATAGTATTAGCTCTATCAAGTACCTTTCTACTAAACGCAAAAGTTGTATCATCCATATTTACAGTACCTATAATATAAATATTTTCTGGTATTCTTAAATCATAATACTTACTTTCCTTTGGTAAATAATCCTTTGAAAATAATAAATCAGTAACTATTTCACCATCTTTAAATTCTCTTGATTCAATAATGCTTAAATACTCACTTAGATAATATTCAACCCTAGCTAAGTTCATTTCATCTAAACAAATAAAATAAGGCTTATTAACATTTTCAGAACTAGAAGCTCTTGAAATAATTTCAGTTAATTTCCCAGGAACAAACTCATCATTAATGTTCTTATATCCAAATAACTCAGTACTATCATTCCAATCAGGTTTGACAGAAATAATATTATATTGCTCATTTTCAGAAGTTGCACCAATGGCATTAGCGAAGAGCTTAACAAGCTTTGATTTACCAGTTCCACTAACACCAGCTAAAATAACAAAAGGCTTTGTTTTAAGTGATATGTAGAAGTTGTTTAAATCTTTATCATTGTATATAAATCCTCTGGATTTTATATATTTATTAATACACTCTGTAACTTCTTTACTTGTATTATCCACTAGTTTATTATCAAACTTCTTCGCTATAATTTTATCATCCAAGTTTATTTCACTATAGATTTTTCTTAGAACTTCATTATCAATTTGTATAGATTGACTAACCTTATCTTGAATCTGTCTACTTGCAGATCCCATTGTATCTATCTGAAGTAGTTTTTCTCCATCTTTAGTGCTAAATATATTGTATTCCGCTCTAACTTCTCCATGCTTACTTCCGGACTCGCGATCACCTTTTTTTATATTATCTAATGAAATATAAGCCATTAAAAACACCTCTTTTACACCATTATAGACTGTTGAATTTCTTCTTTATCTAAAATAACAGACTCAATTTTCTGTTTTTTTATGTAATTTATCTTTTAGCCATTCTTCAGGCTCATCTCCAATAAGACTTAATACAGTTTCCGCTATTACTCTTGCTAGCATTGGTGGCACTGCATTTCCTATTTGTTGATATTGTTGATCCTTCGTACCAAGAAATTCAAAACTATCTGGGAACGACTGTAATCTAGCCGCCTCCCTCACCGATAAAGCTCGGTTCTTCTCTGGATGAATCCACATAGCTTTCCTTACATTTGTGACAGTTCCACATGTTGTATTATAATCTAACCTTTTATAAACCGAACTTTGAGTTCTTGATGGTTCCGTATATGTAGTCTTTAAAGAATCTGCTAAACTATGAAAATTTTCACCTGGCTTTAAAGCCTTAAATCTCTCCATAGCAACTTTTGTAGTTTCTGTAATCACCATGTTAGGTATAATTCTAGAATCCGCTAAATACCCGTTTAAAATACCATATTCAATATTTTCAACTCGCTTAAGCCTACTATATTCATTTACTTTAAATGAATATTTATATCCCTCTAAATCCTTAATTGCATCTCCAATTTTCATATACTTTTCTTGAGTATAAATTTTCTTAGGTTCCTCTATATCTCTTCCATTTAATAATTCATTCTTAATCCCGATTATTATTAATCTATTACGTTGCTGAGCTACTCCATAATCAGCTGCATTAAGGATGTAATTATCTACTTTATAACCCAATGAAACTAACTTACTCTTAACATATTTGAAAATATTATAACTTATTAACTCAAATATAACTGCATCACCATCTAAATCAAAATTACTAACCACTATATTATTATCAATAACTTCTTTCAATTTATATAAAACATTTTGAACATTGAGCACTTCCGCACTAAGTATTCTTACCTCATCCCAATCTTTTTGCTCCAATCCGTAGAATAACCTACTAAATATGTTCTTATATTTTTCACTAAAATACTCGCAGTGGTATTTATTCCACTCTATTATCGATAGTTTCCAACTCTTTTTATTTTTATCCATATACTTGTTTATATCTTTTGCTTTAGCTATATTTTTTATAAATATTAATATCTCATATTCAATTAAATATAAGCTGATATCAAGTCTATTATTATAAAAATTATATATTATATCCTTATTCTCTTTTATTATATAACTATTAGTTGCCACTTGAACATGCTCTTCTTTTTTTTCTAACGCATCAATTATACTATCTTTTTCTTCACCCTTTGCTAAATAAAATTTATGTTTATCCGAATCCATAGTTTTAACATTTTCTAAAATAAATCCTCTTGGGCTTAGATCTTCTATCGCTCTAATATATTCTTTTACTAATTTGTTGTTATTTGATATAAGTGTTGATTTTTGTCTATTGGCGTTTGAAAAACCTTGACACGGTGGCCCCCCTATGACAAAATCAATATCCCCATATATTTTTTTTACATCTGCAAAATCAACATTTAGTATATTACCCTTTATTTCCACTTTTTCATTATCGTGATTTTTTCTATAAGTATTTTGTGCACTTTCATTTATTTCTACTGCCATTTCAACCTTAAATCTTCCTGTTTGCAGAAATCCATAACTTAATCCACCGGCTCCTGCAAATAGATCTACTAATTTATATTTACACATTTTATATCCAACCCTACTCTTATTTAAAATTTCCACTAGTATAATTATAATCTACTCACATCTTTTTATATACATTTTCTTAATAAATATACTGCTATTTCTTCATTAAAATAATTCAACCCAAAACTAGAAATATATTCTTTTTAATTTCAAATCATTTATAATTCTGTATAATGCCTTTACAATTATTCGTCACTAAAAAATCAAGGCAATACATATCTATAATATCTATCGCCTTAAATTTTATAATTTCTACTATTTGTTGATCCCGACTTTCTAACCTATAATAAATTATTCTTATATCTATTTTTTAGAAGTTTCCAGCAATCTTCTTTTTTACACCATTGTCCTATATTTATTCCTTTAACTTCTGGTTTCATAAAGTGTTCCCAAACTTTAAGCGCAACTTCTTCTATTGTTAATTCTAATTCTTGAGAAATAGTTTGATTCCTCCAAATTTGTTCATCTTGAACGTGTTCTCTATGAAATTCTGATAGCACAGCTAATGTATAGTAGTTAACTTGCGCCTTATATCCACCTAATCTTAAATTTTCAACAATTTTATCACACGCCTGAAATAAAATCACTTTTGCTATCATAGAAATATAACTTATTTCACTTGGAGTCTCTACATCATTATTTTTTACCATCTCTGAAAATTTAATAAAATTAGTCTCTAAACCTTTACTAACTACATCAGGATATTTCATCCATGCCATTTGACATTTAGCTGCAACAGTCTTAGAAATACATTGTTTTTTAGGATTCATTTCTTTAAATTGTTTTTTCGCACCAATAGTAGGTTGTCTATTCAATTCAACCATATATTGTCCTCTAGCACGTTCGTAGAACCATTTATTATTAGATTTACCTTTTTCAGATGGAACATAAGTCTTTCTAGATAATCGTTCCATTTCTATATGGTATTCTTCATTAGCACTAAAATCTGACATATTAATTTTATTTTGACTATTAGCATATTTAGAAATATTACTAATGATTTCATTATATTTATTCTTATCTTTAATAACAGTTAGTTTCATTTGAACATTAACGTTTTCTAGTGATACCTTATTTTGTAATGCATTATAAATAGATGCAGTTGTTTGACCACCATTAACTATTTGCCAGTTTTTGAGTTCTTTTATAATTATAATATTTTCACTTGAATTATGTTCATCTGTAATTAATTCTTCTGCTATAGTGGAAATTCCATTATTATATGCCATAAACATTTCTGGATCTTTTGTTAATGTTTCCTTTAATCCCTTATTTATTTTACCTGTTGCCTGTAAAAATGACCTAACATTTTTTTCAATAAGTCTCTGTCCCTCATCCTTATATATACTAGCTAAATACTGTCCCGGTATAACTCCTATATAGCATTCGTATGTATCATTTTTTTGTTCTACCTTAATCATTTGTAAATCATAGTTATACTTTTTCTGCAATCTTATTATTAAGTCTTCCTCAATTTTATTTTGATATATGTACTGGCATACTCTTTCCAAATCCCAAACATCAAATTTTACAATCATATTATCAATTCTAATATCCTCTGGTATATGTCTTGCTGACTCTTTATTTGTTAAAAGTATTACTTTAATATTTTCTATATTTCTTAGATTTTCCTTTATATACTCATAAATAAGATATCCATCACTTGACTCCTCTATATTCATAAAATAATCTGTTTTGCAATTTCTGAAAAATTTGGTGGCTAATCTAACCATCTTTTCAATTTCAGTTTTACCTATCTTTTTAATTTCTTTTCTGTTGTTAAAATCACTTATTACTAAAGTTAATGTTTGAAAATACTCATCATAAGTGTATCCATTAATTTTCATTTTTTCATTTGTCTTTTGATATGCAGAAATATTACAATTAGATAAGTATGATTCACCTGCGTCAACAATATAGGATGCAAAAATATTTGTAAATGCATCCTCTCCACTGATATTATTTTTAAATGCATCCGCTCTTACTTCTTCAATTAACTCTTCATTAAATTCTCTCATTTGTGCCGTTATCATATTATCCCGCCTTCATTGTTTCTTATTACATTCCCCTCTAAAACTAAATATTTTTCACATGTATTAAGAGATAACTTGTAGCTCACATTAGATATTCCATTCGCTAATTTATACTTAGTTATACTAGGAAACTCATTGCATATTTCATAATATTTTGTTTCCCTTTCATTAAATCCAAATTTGTATAACTCCGGCTTTCTTAGTAAATATCCATAATTAAATAATTTTTCTTCAAAAACCTCTAAGGAGGTTCCTTGTTCTAACTTGCTCGATATTTCTTCTACTATATTGGGAAGAGTTTGTCCATCACTTAGACTTTTTCTCAATGACATAAACATCAAATAAAGGGTTCCTGTTACATCTTTTGAATCTAATTGATATTCATTGCTTATAGTCACACTATTAGCTTCATTAGAGCTCGTACTCTTTATTTCAATAGCGTTACCCATTATATAAAAATCATGTGTTTCAGAATTGCATCCACTCCAACAATTTAATGCCTTTTCTCCATATATATTTATTAATTTCTTTAGAAATATCAACTCACTATATAACCCTTGTTGTTTAATATCTGACATAATTAACTCATTATGAATCTTAAAAAATTGTTTCCATTTAACTAACACTTTTCCCACAGTGTTTATTAAATGTTCCCCCCCTTTTATCACCTTAATATTTTCTATAATATCATCCAATACTGCTACATATATATTTTCATCTAAATTATCCAATTGTGCAAATGACAAATATATGCCTTTATCTGGTCCATTCTCAATTTCACTAACCATAACGCTTATTCCACTCCACTCTGGATATTTAGAGATCACTTCCTTGTTAAAGTTCTTATTTATTTTTATTGATAACTCTTTTATCTTTTTAACATTATTATAATAAGCAATAAAGATAATATCATTATCTAAAGCAAATCTTCTGGATAAAAGACTTTGATTTCTATACTCTTCCTTATCAAAGTCTTTTACTATATCATTGAATATTTTACTCAAATAACTCATCTTCTTCCCCCCTTAAGCCAATATCATTAATTCTATAAGATTTTGTATTACCAATATTCTTATTATCTGGAAATACAATCGCTATTCCTATTGGAGCTTTGTGATCTCTTTTTTCATCCTGTAATTTATAACCATTTCCTTCCTTTATATCTATTGGACAAATAATCAAAAGTCCATTTTCCCTGTTTCTTATTTCCTTTCTAATATAATCATTAGTTAATTTTTCCCCTTCTTTTTTTAACTTTTCTTTCATTTTCTCAATACGCGTCATATCAGCTTTAGTAAAATCATAATATTGAACATCCTCTGGTGTTAAAGTTTGGATAGAACAAAACTCACCACTAACAGATTCTATTCTATTTCTCATTATTCCTGAACCTACTTTTAAATTAGTAAATTGTATCACATCTTCACTCCTACCGACATTTAGTAATGCTATGGTCCAGTTTATCAGTCCTCCATTTTTCATTTGGTCCTCTATATATTCAGCCATATACTTACTATTAGCCTTATTAGCTTGACTTGAAGTTTCGTAACTTAATAAAAATTCCTTTACATAATACCCACTAACATTTTTCCAGAACAGATGATCACTTCTATTTTCCTCTCTTCCTATACTTTCCCAATATCTTTCTATTGGTTTACCACACAATTCTAAAAGTTTATCTACAGCATTAAAATTCCTATCATATTTTTCTGCATTGATATCCATTGATCTAGTTTGACTAAATACATTACTAAATGTAACCTTTCTTTCTTCCCCACTTTGTACTTTATTAGCTCCTGATATTTTCATAATAGGATGTGTAGCTACTCTTAAACCGAAGTTTTCTGGGGTTTCTTCTATATTGTTCATATACTCTATTTGCTCACGTAAATCCTCACTAGCAAAAGATATATGTCTAAATGCTTCATACAAGTCATCTTGTACATACAATCTACATAAGTCGGAATATTCTGGTCTAAATCCAAACCATCTCCCCATTTGCATTAAAGTATCATACATTTTTGATTCTCTAGTAAAATAGCTAACCGTCAACCCTTCTAAAGTTAGCCCTCTAGAAAGTTTATCGCCACCAATTGCAATAACATTGTACTGCTTCCCTTTATGTTCTTTATATAATAGTGCATCTTTACTTTTCCCATTAATACTATAAATCTTGATCATATCATTAGTTATTATATCTATTATTTCATTAAATACTTCTTCCCATTTCACTTCTTTAATATTTTCCATAAATTCTTTATGTGAATTTTTTATTTTATTTGTAGTCTTCATATAGTCTTCTTCAAATAAGTTTTCCATACTAGCTATTGTTTCTATATGTCCATCAACAATTTTATTACCAAGACTTTCAAAATATTTACCAACACGTTTATGGACTCTCTTTTGAGTATCTGTTATCCTTGTAATATGAATTAGCATTGTATTTGGCATACCTAAATGCCCTCTACATCCCCTAATTGCTGTTGATATAATAAATGACTTTATTGCTTTTTTCAGTTCTTCTGGAAGTTCATTTCCGACGGTTTTATTTTTATGATCCACAAAGCATAATGACTTCGCCTTTATTTGTCTTCTTAATGGCATCCCCTCGCGTTCTTCAGTTCCAAAAAACTCATGAGCTCCTATATAATTAGGTGGTTTAGGCAAACTTAAGATAAAATGATTGGGAAACAAATCATTTCCATGTTCATCTGAATTAATTGTACTAGGTATAAATATATTTGCGTAAGGTGTTGCTGTGTACCCAATGTACGATCGACAATCAAATACATGAAATAAATCCCTGATATCTTTATTGATTGTTGATGATTTATTTTTATCTTTAATTTGGCCTTGCTGGTATTCATATTTAGTATTAATTGATGCTTGATCAGCCTCATCATCAATCAATAACAATGGATAATTAGCATCTATGTACTTTCTTTTTGTATCTTTTTCAACACTTGCTTTTTTATGTTTCTGAAAATATTCCACCAAAGCTTCTAAATTGTTATACTGTTTCTTAACTACAAATACTGTAGGGATTTCTAAGCTTAGATGTACTTTTTGTCTTGCCTTATTGAAATCACCTTTATCATCTCTTGACGTTAAAGTTTGTGTATCACGCTTTACACCTATTTTAGTTCCTACACCAATTACATTAGCTACTCCCTTCATTTCACTTAATATATAATCTATGCTTGTTTCAAATCCCAAAACCTCTTCATCTATTCTTGATTGAGTTTGTGCCCTTAAATTATTATGCATTCCTGCTAAAACTATAATTACTTTATACCCAGCATCTATTGCTTTATTAATTAATCCTATATAATGTGCTGTTTTTCCTGATTGTACATAACCAACTACCATACCTTTACGTTCTTCTGCTACTTTTTTAATTGGATCTGCAAGCGCGTTCATAATTTGCTCTGTAGTATTATCAATACTCTTATCTATAGCGCTTCTTGCCCATCCCTTATTTTCAAATAAATATTGTTCATATCTCTTCCAGTATTCTGCTACTTTTTCATCTTTAAATTTAGTCCACCAATCAGAATTTCTCACCTCTAAAGATGTCATAAATACTGGTTGTTGTTGTTCTCTAATCATACTTATCTGTTCATACAAATATTTTTCCAAATTATTCCCATCAGATACCACGCTTGAAAATATTTCCATAGTTTTATCAACCGCATTTTTTATTTCATACTCCATATTTTCTGCATCTTTATTCAATGTACCTTCGTAAAACTCATAAGCTGACTTATAGAATTTCATATCTTTTTCATCTAATTTACTTATATTAATCATATTCCCCCTCCATTACTAAACTTTTTATTTCTTGATCCATCCCCTTATAAGATGCCATATTAGATAATGTTTCTATTAGCTCTTGATTTTCAAATCCCTTTTCCCTGAAAATACCTATTAATTTTTTAATATGTATTTTTTCTTTTATTAATTCCATATCATCTATTTTCTTTTCTTTTGAATTCATTGTATCTGCGACTCCAGACAGCATAATTGGTGATAAATTTTCAATCAATGAAATATATGCCTTTAAGCATTCTCTATTCTCTTGACTTAATGAATTCTTAATTTCACTTAATAATGGATGTTTTTGATTTAAATAAAATGAATATTTACCTTCTTTGTTTTTTCTTTGTTCCCATACATATGATAAGCTAGGTATACTCTTATCAATATTTTTTTTATAAGTTCCCCTAGAATTATATACACTTGCTGACTTTTCAGTACATATTGTAGCTACTTTATCTAATAATTCTTCTAAATAGACAGGTGGAACTGCTTTAGATTTTTTTATATCTATCTGCCAGTCAAAATCGCTATTTGAATCTATATCTAATCTAATTCTAGCTAAATTATAGGATATTTCTTTTTTTAATATATTAAACCATGTACCATATACTAATAATCTCCTGTTTCTATAAATATAAAAACCTTGATGTTGCGACCAACCTTTATGCCCTGTAGCATTTTTATATTCCTCTTCTGACGTAAATTTTGTTTTATGCGGCAATATATAAGGTTGTATTCTAATCAACTTATCTTCCTCACACCACTCCTCTATACCTAACTCTTGAGTTGCACTATTTTTTAATATAAACGGATCCCACGCTTCAATTTTATTACCATTTACCCATATTTCCAAACTATCTTCTTCTATAAATCTATGAAACACTAGACTTAAATGTTTTTTCAAATTAGCTACTATTTTGAAAAATTTATCTTCTGCTTTTTCTATATTGTTTTCATCAATTAGTTTATCAAGCTTATCTATAATTACAACTGTTCCTCTTTCATATTCACTAAGACTGTCTACAGAACTAATAACAACGTTATTAGTTTTTGATAATATAACCATTTTCCATTCGTTTTTTTCTTCAATACGCTCTAAATCCCAACATGCATTTGATACTTGTCCACCATCCTTACTAATTACAGTAAGTCTTTTTCCTAAAGAAAAAGCTGCTGTTTTCATCCCCATTCCAAATCTACCTAAATCCTCTGCCGTCCTTACAACGTATGGGTCTGCACTTCCTATCTTCATTGAGTCTAGTAACGTTTGTTCATCCATACCATTTCCATTGTCTAATATAATAATTTTTCTTAATTCCCAGTCAAATTTGATAGTAATTTTAGAGGCGAACGCAGTTATACAGTTATCAATTATATCTGCTATAGCCGTTAATTCTGTATATCCAACTGACCTTAAAGAAGAAAGTAATAAATGTGCATTTGGAATTGAATCATACTCTCTATATGTCAACATACCTCTACTCCCTCATTATAAACTTTTTTTATTCCGATTAATTCAATTGTTTATCTTAATCTGTTTATTAGATAAAACTCACTATAATAATATCATTTTTTGCTAATATTTTCAATTTTCTTGTTTATTTGTTTTTATCATAAACAGCTATTGAACTAAATCGCTAAAAGCGACGGCTGGGTTTGATTAGAATAAAGAAAATATGAAAAAAATAAGAAGTGAAGATTCTTTCTCAAGGAATCTTCAACTTCTCATATTTTACACGCCTTTTAAAGGTAATCAAGCCCCTCAATCCTTCGCAAACTCAGCCGTGGCAAAGACCGCCGCAGGTTTTAAATATTTCGAGGTATCATATATTCAACTTACGCTAATACTTTCTCTAACTTATTAACTAACAAGTTATATTCATTGCTGCCTGTAGTTTTTATTCTAAGCATTGGTATATTATACTTTTCTAAAATACTATCCTTCAATCTATCTCTTCTAAGTTGCTTTTCATTATTTTCATGATAAGCATATCCATCAACTTCTACTACTAGGATTGGACTCTTATCTATCTTATTAAATAGTATGAAGTCCGTATGTGTTCATGGATGTTTTTCATATACACTTTCCTCTTCTGTTAATAGTGATGTATCCTTTATAAGTAATCTTAATGGTTGGTGCATTGCATAGGATATATGGCTATAGCATTCATTTTCTAATACTTTTTCTATTACTGTGTTCATTAGATTTTCCGAATCATATTCTGATACTTTTTTACTTTTACTCATTACTTCTAATAATGCTGATTTATAGTTTTTATAAAGTAAAGCAAATCAAATACTGAGTTTATTTTGCTGTTAATTATTTCATAATTATTGTACTGTACATATCTTATTAAGTCTGAAATGTTACTTTGCTTATTTTTCATTTCTTCATTTCCTGATACTACTAACACTAATTTATTTACTGCTCTTGATACTGCAACATTTATTAAGTTTGCATTATCTACAAAGTCATTTACTTGGTTAGCTACTGTTGTAAGTATAATTATATTTTTTTCTCTTCCTTGATATTTATGCACTGTATCTGCTTCTATTTCATTACCTTCAACCTGACTTTTTATTGTATTGGCTTGTTTTTTATATGGAGATATTATCCCTATAGATTCTTTTGTTTTGAGCTCTGGAATTACTTCATTTAAGATAACATCAATTTCCCTTTGATTAAATGTTCCTCTAGCCTAAATGTACTTATATAAAGATAGGTTATAATTTTTTATAAATCCTCATTGCAAATATATAAGCAACAACTATTATTGCTATACACCAAGCAATGGCAACCCAGATATCATTTCCTACTGGTTGGTTTGCTAATAAATTACGAATAGCTTCTATGATAGGAATTACAGGTTGATCTTCGTCGAAACGAATCCCCATTTTTCCTAGAACTTCTTTAACTCTTCACGTCCAGAATCATTAAGCGCAAAAAACTTTCGGGGTGGTCCCATATCCGATGGCTTTTTCGTAATTTTCACCAATTTATTTTTCTCAAGTCGCCCCAAGATGGTAATGATTTGATTTCTTTTTAAGATATCCTAATTTCTCTAATCTATCTAACATACTAGTAAGAGTTGATTTACTTAATGATAATTCCTGTCCTAATTTATTTATATTTAATTCTTTAAATTTGCTTAATACAAATAATATTCTTGCTTGTGAATTATTCATATCTAGATTGCTTTTCCTAGTAATTATCTTAGAAAATTACTATTACTATAACCTTCCCTTGGATGAATCAACAAAAAATAAGAAGTGAATATTATTTATTCAGTAATCTTCACTTCTCATTTTTATCTACTCTATTTTATATTTTTCTATATACTCTTTAGTTACTAAATTCTTTTCTTTCAAAAATTTTAAGTGAAACTATATATAAAGCTACAATTATAACTATAGATGCAATAAGAGGTAATATTTCAAACTTTCCATTAACAATATCTGTAGGCAATAAATATTTAAATGGTGTAAATATCCTAATTATGCTTCCATTTTCTACGACATCATATATTATACTTAATATGAATGTTACAAAGAAAAATAAGTTCCCATATAAGTTCCCTTTTTCATAATTTTTAATTACAGTTGCAATAAATATACCTATAACACAATACAACATACTAATGATAAATATAGCTAAAGAAAATAACAATATCTCCTTATCTATGTTTTCTTTTAAATCTAAAGTTCTTATAGCCACTATAGAAAAGATATAATTTAAAAGACTAAAAGTTGCTAAATATATAATAGCACTTATAAACTTCATATTTACTATATAACTTCTTTTTCTTGGCTTTGTAAAAATAAATTCAAAAGTTTTATCAACTACTTCTCTATTAATAATGTTAGTTCCAAGAGATATACCATATATCATCCCACATATCAATGCATAAAATGCTAAAATACCATAATAACCATCTATAGATGTAGCATCTAACCCTGCCATACCAAAAAGAGCAAGAATTATCTTAGGAAACTTATCAAATAGTTCCTTAACTGATGCGCCTTCCACTCCACTTATCCCAGTAAATTTTACCACTCCAGCAAATACTAGAAAAAATAGGCCTATTGACCAAAATATAAAAGGTTTTAATCCTGTTTTCAATTCTTTTTTTAATACATTCATTACCTTCACCTCCTAGACAGCTTGTATATCACTGTTTTTATATTTAATAAAGGAAGTCCCTATACAAACAACTATTATAACTATTGCTGTAATAACATATTTCATCTCAAAAGCTCCATTACTAAAAACAGAATTTGGAGCAAAATATTTCATTGGTGCTATATAATTTAATATTTCTTCATCTATAATGTTAGCTACTGCAGATATTATAAAGCCACCAAAACCAAAGGCTATCGCTATACCAGCTATACTTCTTACTTTCTTTGCAAATATTGCAAATATAATTCCCAAGGCTAAAAATACTAATTGTGTAAAAAACAAACCACTTGTAGCTAATAAGGTTTTTTCAATTGTTGTAGTAGTATCTCCACTGCTTTCATATATAAAATAAGCTAAGGTAGTAAAAACAATATTAGTAATTACAAGAATAGAAATATTAGCTAATAATTTACATGAAAATATTTTTTCTCTAGATATTGGTTTTGTAAAAAGAAAATCCATAGTCTTAACTTTTTTCTCTCTGGCAAAAGTTGATACACCTAAATATACTGCCATTATTGCTCCACATAAAACTATATAATTAGAACAGAAGGAGTAAAATCCTCCATATTGAAATATTTCTTTTATATTAAATCCAAAGGCTGCAGTAAATTCTGGTGGAAAATTAGCTACTACTTGCTCTATATCTTTTGCTGCATCAATATAAAGAGGATACATAGCTTTCATAAATACTAAATTTAATGTGAGCAAAACTACTAGCCAGATAAGTGAATTTTTCAAGGCTGACTTTAATTCAAATTTAAATATATTCAACGTCTTGTCCCCCCTTATGCTTCATAATAATGCATAAATATTTCCTCTAGTGAAGGCTCAGTTATATCTATGTTTGTTAATTGAAATTTTCCTATTTCATCTAATAGTGAGTTAATATTACCTTTATAAAGGAATGCAATATTTTGACCATTAATTTCAACGTTTTTAGATCCAGATATATTTAACTCCTTAGGTGCTTCATCAGTTATATTAAAAGTTACTTTTTTATATGCACTTTGCTTTAAATCACTTATTTTTTCAGTTTTTATGATTCTTCCTTCCTTTATAATAGCTACTCTGTCACAAATCTTTTGAACTTCACTTAATATATGTGATGAGAATAACACTGTAGCTCCTCTCTCATTTTCTTTCTTTATAATTTCAAAGAATTTTTTTTGCATTAAAGGGTCTAAACCTGATGTAGGTTCATCTAGTATTATTAATTTAGGTGAATGTAATAAACCTTGTACAATTCCCACTTTCTTCTTATTACCTAAGCTCATATCTTCAATCTTTTTATTTAAATCTAACTCAAGAGCTTCTGATAATTCCTTTATTCTTGCAGAACAATCTTTACCATAAAAGCTAGCAGAATAATTTAGTAAATCCTTAGCTTTCATATTCTCATAGTAAAATACTTCTGATGGTAAATATCCAACTTCCTTAAGAATTTGCACTTTATCTTTTTCACAGTCAAGTCCAAAAATTTTAGCTTCACCACTTGTTTTGTTTATTAATGAAAGTAGTGTTCTAATGGTGGTAGACTTACCTGCTCCATTAGGTCCAATAAACCCAAATATCTCTCCCTGCTCCACAGTTAAATTGACATCAATTATCCCTCTTGATTTCCCATAACTCTTAGTAAGATTTTTAGTTTCGATTATAATATCCATATTATAAATCCTCCTTATATGAAACTTTTTCATTAATAGTAACAACCGCATAATCATTTTAGTTTAACTATAATAAGTTAGTATAATTATATAATACTCTATTTACTATAAATTCCAATAGATAACCTGTAAATTTTTTTATTCTTTAAGTCAACTGTCAAATTAATTAATTCCTAAAATGCAGAGTTTTCTATCAATATAATTTACTTATTAATTCAAAACCTAATTTGAAATTTGATGAAACTATTGCCATTACTGACCTTATAAAACTATGAATCTCACTAAAATCTTTTCATACTCATTATCTCACATTAACTAGATGTCAAAGGGTATATCATTTTGATATACCCTTTGACAATAAACTTTTTGCTATATTCTTCATACTTTTTTTCAAGCTCTGCATCTTATTTGCGTTAATAATCCCTATCTAATTTTATTCAATATTTCTTTTAAATGTATAATAAGTAGCCATAAAATAGCATGAATAAATAATTATAATTAATGATATCCCAATAATCATATTCAATATAAATGCGCTATTTCCTATATATAAATTTATTTGGTCTCTAAATATTACTGAATAATTATATAAGAATATTAATAACCCAATTATTGCTATAAATATAGGTATTACAAAATAACAACCTATTTGTTTTAATATTAACTTATTAATTTCTTTTTTCTCTATACCAAGTTTCTTTAGAGTTTTAAACCTTTGTTTATGATCAATAGAATCTGATAATTGTTGAAGTGCTAAAACTGTTAAACTAATCATTAGTAAAACTGCTCCTAAGTATATTCCAAGTATCCTCATAAACAAGCTCATAGTTATTACTACACTAGTTTCAGCTACCTTCATTCTAATCTTAGCAGGATCAGTAAAGCTATAATTTTCTGCTTCACTTTCTTCATATTTATTATACAAATCAATATGCTTTTCCCTAAACCAAGTTGACGCAAACTCTCTTAGTTTCAATGCTTCTTCATAATTCATTTTCTCTTTAGTATTTCCATAAAATTGAGTACTAGCTATCATTAGTTCTTCACATACTTCATCTGGTAAAACTATTAATGTATCTGTCCAAAAATTATAAATATTTTCTCCCAAGCTGTCTATATAATGTGAATTAGAACTAACTTTAAACTCTTCTCCATTAACATTAATAGGGGAATTATTATTTATATACTCTTTAATTTTATTTCCGTCTACCTTTTTATCCCATTGCATTGTAAACTCATTTTCTTTTAAGGTAACTTCCTCATAGCCTAATGTTTTTCTCAAAGTATTAAAGTCACTTAACCCAATTGCAAGTATGGGCATCTTTATTTTATCTTTTATATAAAAATCTTCTTCTTCTATAAAATAAGCTTCAACCTGACAATAATTTTCTAAAGTATGATTATTAATATCCATATATTCAACAATTTCATCATAATTAATATTAGGCATATCATTAATGTCAGTTATACTTATATTTTGATTTGATATATTTACATCAAATGGAATTCTATAATCTAAATAGCCTAAGCTCCATTGTGACATTAGTAAAGTTATAGTGAAGCATAAAGCTGACCCTAATAATGTTAAGGAAATTGTAGCCATTAATATAGGTACTGTTTTTATTTTAGAAACAATAGCCCCAATTAAAAATAGATTAGTGTATTCATACTTAAACCCTGTCCATTTATTTTTAATAACAATGGCTATATATGAAGCTGAATAAAATAGCGCATATGTTCCTACTATAAAAGCTACTAATGCTATAAGGGCAAACATCATTTTTTGTTCTGCCAGAATAACATCCTTACCTGAACTATATAAAATCTTGTATGCGTAGACCCCGCAAGTACTATAAGAAGCTATAGACATTAAAAATACTGTTATATATACAAACTTACTTCTTTTAAATTGAAACTCAGTTTTCTTTTCACTATTTAACATATTAATTAACTTAATTTTATTTAAATATCCTATATTGAAAAATCCAATTATACAGAATATAGTTATAAAAAATCCAAAAGTAATTAATATAGTATCCGTATATATTTTAAATGAAAATATTATTTCCTGACCCGCTGTCATAAGTATTAGAGCTGTCACAACTTGAGAAAATAAAGTTCCAATTAAAATACCTGCTACAATTGAAATTACTCCTATTATTAGAGTTTCAACAAAGAACATTAACGCTACACTTTTTTGTTCTGTCCCAAGTAATATATATGTTGCAAACTCCTTTTGACGCCTCTTCATCATATATTTATTTACATATCCAACAAGTAATACCAGCAATGCAGTTACTCCATAAGTTGAGTATTTAAGCATTTCTTTTAACACGTCAAAGTTAAACATATCTTCAGTTACAAGTGTATAATTCGAACTTGATAATGAACTAAATCCATAAAATAAACTTACGCATATTGTTAATGTGACAATATATATTAAGTAATCTTTAATTGAACGTTTTGCATTATTAATTGCCAGTTTAGCGTACATTTCTAACATCGCCTCCTAGTAGTGCAACTACATCTAAGATTTGATTGAAGAATTGTTTACGAGTATTCTTCCCCTTTACGAGCTCAGTAAAAATCTTACCATCATTAATAAATAAAATTCTGTCACAATAACTTGCGGTAAATGAATCATGAGTTACCATTAAAATTGTTGCTTCTAATTCCTTATTTAATTGTGAAATCATTTCTATTAACATTTGAGCAGACCTAGAATCTAAAGATCCTGTTGGTTCATCTGCTAAAATAAGTTTAGGATTTGTTATTAGAGCTCTTGCACAAGCACATCTTTGCTTTTGCCCTCCCGAAACTTCATAAGGATACTTTGAAAGTATATCTTCTATACCAAGTTCTCTAGCTACATCAGCTACTCTACTATCTATTTCATTTTTTTTAGTTCTATTAATTGTCAATGCTAAAGCTATATTTTCATGAATAGTTAATGTATCTAACAAATTAAAATCCTGAAATATAAACCCTAAATTTTCTCTTCTAAACTTAGCAATTTCTTTTTGAGTAATTTCAGTTAAGTCTTTTTCGTTAATATAAATATGACCTGCACTAACCTCATCTATTGTAGATATATTATTTAACAATGTTGTTTTTCCTGAACCCGAAGGACCCATTACCCCTACAAACTCACCTTTAAAAACATCAAAACTAATATCATCAATCGCCTTTACCATATTCCCTTTGTTTCCATAATATTTCTCTATATTCTTTATACTTAATATTTTTTCCATTTCCCTCACCTCAATAATATTCTACACCCAAAACTATCTATCTAATTCGATTTAACATTACTTTTAAGTTACAACTTTGTCACTATAGTAATCATATTCTTTACAGCAAAAAGGAGCCTTATCAGCCCCCTACTCTGCAAAAACTTCCCTTAGGAAAAGTGATTATTACTTTGGTATATATGTTTTTATGAGATTCTATAGCTATTCCTATCCCTAATTTATCACATAATTTTTTACATAGATATAATCCTATTCCTGTAGATTTCTGATTTAACCTACCATTATTACCTGTAAATCCTTTTTCAAACACACGATTTATCTCACTATCATCTATTCCTATACCATTGTCCTCAATAATAAGTTGAATACCATTTTTAATATCTAAAGTATATATTCTAACCTCTGAATGATCCTTAATTCTATATTTTATAGAATTAATAACTACCTGATTAACTATAAACTCTATCCATTTGCTATCAGAATAAATATTCTTATCTAATTCATATAACTCTATATTTATATTATTAGAAATAAATAACTGCTTATTTTTTATAATAACCTCATTAACACATTGCTCCAAAGAAATCTCTTTTATTAAGTAGTCTTTTTCAACCTCTTCACTTCTAGCATAAAATAGTGTTTGTTCAACAAAACCATCTATTTTTCCAAGCTCCCCTAATACTACTCTTGATACATCTGATTTATTATTTTCCTCTATTATCTTAATGGCAGCAATTGGAGTTTTAACTTCATGAATCCACTGCTCAATATATTCTTTATAATCTTTACGTTGATTCTTCACTCTAGTTATTTCTTCTATCATAGATTTACTAGCTTTTTTCATCATTATATAATATGGAACTGAATCAATATACCTTGGATAATCTATAACTCCACTAATAAGATATTTCTTATCTAGCTTATCTATACTTTCTTCAAGCTCCTTGAAATATAATTTTCTTTGTCTATATTCACAAATAAAAAATAATACAACTACAGTAATCCAAGTTATTAAAACAGTTACTATAGCATCAAATGTATTTCCTACACTAAAAAGAAATATGATTAAAGTAATTAACCCTATAATATTTACTAAAATATCACTCCGTTTTCCTTTTAAATATTCACCTAAACTCATACTATATAACCCTGTCCTCTTTTAGTTTTTATAAAATCTTTTACGCCAATTTCTTCACACTTATTCTTTACTCTTGTCATATTTACAGTTAAAGTATTATCATTTACAAATAATGAACTATCCCATAAATACTCCATAATATCTACTCTTGAAACTATTTTCCCTTTATTAATCAATAAATACCTAAGTATTTTCGCTTCATTTTTAGTAAGTTCTATTTCATTATTTTCATATTTTATTTTACTTGTTAACATATTTAGACTAATTCCATTATGCTCTATAACATCCATTGATGTTACATTTGGATATGCTCTTTTCAAAAGTGAATTTATTCTGGCCAAAAGAATTTGAGTATTATATGGTTTAGTAATAAAATCATCCCCACCTAAGGTTATACTCATTAATTCATCAATATTTGTACTTCTACTTGTAACAAATATAATAGGCACCTTAGAAAAACTACGTATTTCAGTACATATATTAAACCCATCAACTTCTGGCAAATTAATATCTAATAATATTAAATCAGGATTTTTATCCTTAACCACTTTAGGTATTTCATTAAATTTATTACTCTTTATAACACTATATCCATTATGCACTAAAATATTAGCTATTTCATTTTGTAATTGATTATTATCTTCCACTATCATTATATTAAACATCAACTATCTCCTCTCCATATCTCTTATCCCCTTGTTTTAACAATTTCAATATTTACTTTATTTTAGCATATTATATACAATAGTGGAAATTGCCAATATATATAGCCTATTCATTTGAACTGCCCCCTGTCAAGTAGACAGGGTAAATAATAAAAATTACGCTGTTAAAGTATGACTTCGATATTCTATTGGAGTCATATTTTTTAACTTTTTCTGTAATCTTTGTGTGTTATAAAAATCTATATATTCGTCAATGGCTTGTTCAAGTTCCTCATACGTATCAAATTTTCTTAGATAATACATTTCAACTTTAAGTATACCCCAAAAACCTTCCATAGGTCCATTATCAATGCAGCGGCTAACTCTAGACACGCTCTGTGTTGCTTCTATTTTATCTAATTTACTTTTGAACGTTCTATTTGTATATTGATAACCACGATCACTATGAAAAATAGGTTTTGCAGTTGGGTTCGTAGCGATAGCTTTATCCAATGTATCGAATACCAATGGATTATTGTTAGGGTGACCCAATACATAAGAAACAATACCGATTCCTCAACCGAGAAGCTAGAAACTTGTAGTTGATAAGCTATTTGCCCTACACTTATTTTTCCTGATAAATACTCTTTAACAACCTCTATCTTAATTTCTGACAATATTTTAGTTTTTCTTTCCATAATAAAATGCTCCCTCTATATAAACAGTTTTTATTATTTCAACTGTCTACTATAAAGGGAGCATATCAATTCTAGGTGCTTTCTCGTGATGTTTTTATGCTCATCACACTAGCTGCAATAAATTATTATATATCATCTTCGCATATTCCAGTCATCTCTAAATGAATAATCGCTCAATAATTTATTAAATCTTACTATTGAAACCTATTTTTTTAATATCCATTAATACCAAAACTAAAATGAGTATTAATATTACAAAAAGTTGTGCATCTGATAAATATATACTTAATTGCGAGTCACTCACTTTAATATCAAACAGTAAAAAATTATTAGAAACACCTGATATTAATTGAAAGAAATCTACAGCAAAATGTAACCCTATAGATAGATATAATGATCCCGTTATTACATAGACTACCCAAATAGAATTGCCATAGCAAACACGGATAATAAAGCACTAAAATCATGATAATACTGGGTATGACACATTGTAAATATTAAAGAACTTATTATAAGAGCAAAGATTTTCCCCTTAAATTGCATTAACTGATTTAAAATAATCCCTCTACATAATATTTCTTCAGAAAAACTAGCAAAAATACTCATTACCAAAGCGCTAATAATGCCTATAGTAACATTATATACAGGGCAAAAGGTAGAACCTATGCCTTTAAATTTTACAATTTTCATTACAATCAAAATTAAGGCCCAAGAGAAATACATTAGTGTTCCTACTCCAATACCTATAAAAAGTAATTTAAAACTATTTTGTTTAAATGCTAATCCAATAAAATCAAAGCTAAATCTACCATTATTATATTTTTTAATAACAAAATACTGACATACCAAAATGCAACTCGCTAAGCCCATAGTACTTATTACATTATTTTCAAACAATTTAATTCCAAATTTTCTACTTACAAATGTTATTCCAAGCCATACAAGTCCAGCTAGAACAATAGCAAGAAAAGATACCGTTGCAATTTTCAAATGTACATTAATACTTTTCATATTCTATAACCTCTATTACTGTTTTATTTAAAATAGTTATTATTTTCAAATTCTAGTTATACATGACACGCGCTTTTGTTGATTGAATAAACGTGTACCTTTTCATCCCCATAATTTGCCTCACGAATATACTTCATTCCAATTTTCCTCAATACGCATATTGATTGTAAGTTTTCTTGCTCAACTGTAGCAATTAATTTTTCAAGTTTTAAATATTTAAAAGCATAATTAATACAAGCAATAGCCCCTTCTGTCACGTATCCTTTATTCCAATATTTCTGTCCTATCATGAATGCCAAGCAATCTTCCTGGGTACCATCAATTTCTTGATTTAATATCCCTATTTGTCCTAAAAAAGTATTTGTATCCCTTTCATACACCGCCCAATAGTCATAACCATATTTTTCATAAGATTCAATAGCTATGTCTAACCATTTTTGTGTACCTATCATATTTATAGTACCTGAACAATACTTCATTACAATTGGGTCACTTAAAAGAAGAAATAAATTATCAATATCTGCTTGTGTAAATTGTCTAAAAACTAACCTATTGGTCTTAATTATATCCATATTAAGCCCCCCTATTAATTGATTTATTTACTGGAAAATCTTAAAATTTCCTTTTTCCATCTTTATCAAATGTTTTTTTAAAAGCTATTTCCGTAAAAGGAATAACTAATAGTAATATACCAATTTGAATAGAGGTAATTGTATTTACAATGCTTTCAAAAACACTTGAATTTTTAAAAATATTTAATACAATAATGAATAAAATTGCATTACCGCCCCCGCTTAACAACCAAACTTTTCCAGCGTACCTGTGTGCAAAACTCCATGTGTCATTATTTTTAGATGACATTTTTGTTCTATATCCAAAAGTTGAATTTATTTCTTTTGGTGGATTTTTTATAAATATTAGTCCAAATCCAATCATTGTAAACGACATAATAAGCGTATAAATTAAAGCGAATATTAACATAATATATCCCTCCTATTCTATAACTCCTCTTCATTAATCTATTCTATTAATTATCTATTATTATATCCCACTTAGGACAACTATAAAATAATCTAATCTAGAATTAAATATTTTATAAAATTATATTAAAACTTTTAGGTATTATTAGCAAATTCTAAAAACAAATTATTTCTTATCAAAAGACATAGTGTATTCTAGCTCTTTTGTATCATCATGAATACGTTCTTCCTGAACTATAAAATCATTCTTATGATAAAAATCCACTGCCTTTTTATTTTTCATAAAGACATCTAATATAAGGCATGGATACTCTAATTTACAATATTTTATCAATTTTTCCCCTATACCTTCTCTTTGATATTCTTTTTTCACAAAAAGCCCAGCTATATAATTTTGTTCTACAACGCCTATAAATCCTTTTATAATGTTACTTTCCTCATATATATAAATCTCAGCTGATGGTAATATTTCTTTAACCATATCAAAATTTTCAGTCCAGTATTCTTTCGGTATAAAATTGTGAGCATCTATGTTAGTCTCAAGCCAGATGCCCATTACTTCCTCTAATTTACTTAAATCAAATTTTTTAATCATACTATTCTCCTTACATTTTTTATATTAAAAGTAGGAGTAGAATCTGCTCATCAAGTTCACCTCTTTCTATTATTTTTATATC
This sequence comes from Clostridium gasigenes, assembly GCF_017348895.1. NCBI lineage: Bacteria > Bacillati > Bacillota > Clostridia > Eubacteriales > Clostridiaceae > Clostridium > Clostridium gasigenes. The sequence goes on along the minus strand of NZ_CP071376.1, from coordinate 2,572,644 downwards.
ATACCTATACCTCATTATCAAATTTTCAAATAATATTACCCATTAATAATATATTAAAAATAAAATCTAAGAAACAAGTTTAATTTATTGTTTCTTTTTATTATCTAAAGCAAGACCAATTGCAACGCCTAAACACAATCCTATCGCTAACTGATCAAATATTACGCCAAACGTAAGACCTACTCCTGTACAAATGGGGAAATAATAGTCGTTTTTGTTTTTATCCTTATTTTCACCCATATAATTCACCTCCATAAATTTATATATTAATTCAATAAAAAATTCATTATCTTATTGATACAATTGCTTATTAGTTTATATTATACCTAATTTATAGAATATAATTCCAGTAAAAATGTGAATTAAATAAAACTTATACATATATCTCTTGTCTTGTCTTAAAATCTTTAATCATAGTATAGTTATACTGTATATTACTTTGTACTATACATTTTTTAGTTTTTATAGTATCTTTTTCTGTGATAAATGTATTTATCAATCTAATTTACTTTTTAGAATTTATTTAGGAGATATAATGTAAATCTGACAAGGATTCCATTCATCCCAAAGTATAGGAAAACATTCAAGTTCTTTAAATCCAAGATTCTTATAGAAGGCAATTGTTCTATCATACTCCTCATAACAGCCTTCTTCACTGTTTTAACTTGCATATATAAATAACCTTGATCTTTAGAATACTCATAACAAGTTTTAAATAAATCATTACCTATTTTATTTCTATGAAACTCCTTCAATACACCCATAACATAAAGTTCAACAGTAAATGGGCTTGTTTCTTTTAATGTAATAAATCCTCTTACTTGTTTATCTTCTATATCAGCCCATAAAGGCATTTCTTTGCTACATTTAACATATTCCTCTATACTCTCAGTCAATCCAAACCAATCTGGTAGCTTAGATAATATTCCTCTTACTATTAATTCCTTTTGATATTTATCTTCAATAGTTAATATCACACTTATCACTCCTTACAAATTACTATTTATTAAACAATATTATTATTAGCCTTATTAATTGCTTCTACCTCCTCTTCATTAGCTAATTTTATTGCATGGATCCCTGCCCATAATAATGTAATCTACCTTTAGAACTTTCTAGATAAGAAACTTCCATACTTAATAACATTGGTACTACTATAAACAACGACTTAATTAATGAATCTAACATATCATTCTCCCCTTAAAACGTAATTGTTTAGATTTGTAAATTTTAACCTTCGCAAACTCAGGTATGACAAACACCACGTCACGTTGGAAATATTCATTCAAAAAGACCTAGAAGTTAATTACTTCTAAGCCCATATGGAAAATTTTTTTATATTATTATTCATTAATAACTTCTTCTACTAACTCAACGCTTATCTCTAATATTTCTGTAATAGATTTTGTATCCATTCCTTTTGCAAGCATGTTTCTTATTCCTAATTTAGACTTATTCATTTCTCCAGTTCTTTCAGCGCTATTAAGAGCACTTACTTTGTCCTTTAGTATTTTTGACCTCATTTCATAAATTTCTCTTTCTTTTTCATCATTGCTCATTCTTATTAATTCATCTTTTGCACTTCTTATTTCTTCAATATCCATCTCTAAATGTCTAACTTTTTCACTTTCAGGATTTTTTAAAAATTCTGTCCATGCAACTAACAGATCTTTTTCACCACTATTTTCTTCAAGTTTTGGTACTTCAATAAAATTCATTTCAATAATATCTGTTAACTCTTCATGCGTTTCCATTTCTTTCAATCTATATCCTGTATGAAATTTTGTAGTTTTTAGATATTTAAAATTCAAAATATTTATACATACAGTTCTTTTTATTTTTAAATAATCTTCACCTTCACCTAGCTGTTCTTCATACATCTTACTTAATAGTATCTAATAATCCTCTACTCATACTATAACCTCTTATTAATTTTTTATTATATGCTTTAATTATATACTAGATATGTATATATAAATATTCTAAAACATTTTTAACAATAAATTCCAATCATCTTCTTAATAATACGGTATTTGTGATAAGCAGCATAATTTAGTTGTTTTTCATTGCTTTCTTACCTTTTCTTCTATAATTCCATGACCATATTCCCAAAGTAAATAGCCAACTAACGCTCCTTCTAATTAGCGTCAAACCAACTCTTCATAACTTCTACAGTTTTTTCACTTGGATAATACATTTTATCCCCATCCTTGTTTCCAACTGCAAAATATGAAAATCCTAAAAACCATTGCTCTTCTTCATACACTTGCTTATACGCTTTAAAACAATTAGCTTGTTCTTGCCCACTTATGTCTTTTGAAAGGTATGGATTCCATGGTTCTACTGATGCTTTAGTTGTTCTTGGAAACCCTAATTCTCCAAAGAAAATTGGCTTGTTCCACTTATCATAGAAGTTTTCAACTTGTTGCTTAATTTCTTGCTCCCTAAGATATCTTTGAGAAGAAGTTAAAGCCTTAACTAAGTTTTCCACGGTATTTAGATCATTATCAGTTAACTCAAAATATGATGCAATTGATATAAAGTCCACCTTTGAAAATATTTTATTATTTAACTTGTTTTCATACTTTTTATTAAGTTCATCAACTTGTTTTTTAGTTACTTCATCTTTCCAATTAGCAGTTGTCCAAAAGCTAGTCCTATAAGTAACTAATCCCTTGTAATACTGTCTTGCAAAGTCAATCATATTACAAAATTCATCTTCCATATTCTCTAATTTATTAAACCCTGTAGCAATATTCAATGCATCTACTCTATATGGAATTGCTATTTCATCTATTATAGGTTTTAAAACCTTATTCTCCCAGTTAGAAAAAAATTGCTCCTTATTAGTAGGATTAAACTCTGTTTCATACTTACTCCCATTTGCAATCCAAGGATATGGCTCTAATATAACATTTATTTTCTTTCCCTTAATTTTATCTAAAAGTAATTTTGCTCTTTGAAGACTATTATCATAAATACTTACATTGCTTGAATCTAGATCATCTATGTTTATAACAATTGGTAGGTTAATTGTGTTTAACTCTAAAGTCTCAATGTCTTTTAAAGTTTGTTCAACAGTATAATCAGTTGAAAGGTTTGCGCATTTTATTTTTTCACTAAATTTACTATTTAGTGTTTTCCCCTCTCTTTTATTTAGAAAATCATTAATTCTCCCCCTACTTGTGTAGTTAATTGCATAAAAGTAGTAACCAATCCCCATAAGTACAATAACTATCCCTATAATTGTTCCTACAATTATTCTAGTCCTTAGCTCCTCTGGTGTGTCTTTATTCCATTGACTCTTATTACTCATAATTCTCTCCCTCATTAACCTTATGTTAAATTTTCAAGTGTTTCGCCGTGCTTAATTATCAAGTATCTTTACAAATAATTCTTTATAAACTTCTAGCTAAATCCCTATTTAGCGACCGCCTTCTTAATCTAGGTACTTCACATATCTTTGCAATATTAAAAACTAACTCTCAATTTAATATTATTATTAATTATAACATATTTTGTAAATATCACATTATTAAATTCTTTACTGGAAAACCTTGAATTTTCCTTTTTCCATCTTTATTAAATGTTTTTTTTAAAGCTATTTCCGTAAAAGGAATAACTAATAGTAATATAGCAATTTGAATAGAGGTAATTGTATTTACAATGCTTTCAAAAACACCTGAATCTTTAAAAATATTTAATACAATAATGAATAAAATTGCATTAACGCCCCCACTTAACAACCAGACTTTTCCCGCATACTTGTGTGCAAAACTCCATGTATCCTTATTTTTAGATGACATTTTCGTTCTATATCCCAAAGTTGAATTTATTTCTTTTGGTGGATTTTTTATAAATATCAATCCAAATCCAATCATTGTAAATGACATAATCAAGGTATAAATTAAAGCGAATATTAAATATATATAAACATCCTTAAAAATAATTTTATTGCTAGTAATCCAGTTAGTAAATTCTGAAAATAGAGTTTCCAGAATAAGGACCTCCAAGATTTTTAAACTTATACGCGAGAGAAAGGCTGCTTCAGAAGGTCGTGTACTGATGCCTTATGTACCTTCATACTACTTTTAACGATAGCACGTTTCGTGCTATCGTTAAACCTCTATTTCTCTATATAGAATACTCCCCCTGTAATTATCTTGTTTTTAACTCTTACATTTATTTTTGAGTTTGTATATTCTTAACTAGTTTTACAATTTCATACCACATAACAGCAACTATTGATGTTCCTATTACTGTTAATAGTTGTTTTATACTTAATGGTGATAAGTATAAAAACTTTGAAAGTGGTGTGTATACTATTACAAGTAAACCTGCTATTGTTGCTGTATTTGCTGCCCACATAACTTTATCTTTTATCATATTTTTGAAAGTTTTATATGCATATTCAGTATTTGAACTATTTACTTGAACTAGTAAAACATTTGAAATCATAATAATGGCAAGTCCCATTGTTCTTGCAACACTTGCACTATCTGGATTATTTTTTAGATATAAATAGTAAGTTCCAAATGATGCTGCAAATAATACCAAACCTTGAATTAAGCTTTTTGTTAATGTTTTAGCTGTTAATATACTTTCTTTTGGATTACGTGGCTTCCTGTTCATAATATCTTTTTCAGCTAATTGCCTTTCAAGAATAATTGAACATGTAGGATCTATTACAAGCTCTAAAAGCACAACATGTACTGGTAATAGTAATAATGAAGATGACCCTATTCCAAGGAAGGGAGCAAGTAATGAGGCAAATGCTATTGGAATATGAATTACAAATACATATCCTACTGCTTTTCTTATATTGTCATAAATTCTTCTTCCATCTTCAACTGTATGCACTATAGTACTAAAATTATCATCTAAAAGTATCAAATCAGCAGCTTCTCTTGAAACTTCTGAACCTCTTTTCCCCATAGCTATTCCAATATCTGCATATTTTAATGCTGGAGCATCATTTACCCCATCACCTGTCATTGCAACAATTTCTCCATTTTCTTTAAACGCCTTTACTATACGCATTTTATGCTCTGGTACAACTCTTGAGAAAATACTAACATCTTTAACTTTTTCTCTAAGCTCTTCATCACTCATTTTATTTAAATCATCACCGGTAATAATGTGATCACCATGTGGTATTCCAACCTTTTTAGCTATTGCACTTGCTGTTATACCATTATCCCCAGTTATCATAACTACTCTTACACCAGCTTTTATGCAAGCTTTTATATCTTCCTTAATTGAATCTCGAGCGGGGTCTTCAAGTCCTATTAACCCAAGAAACTGAAGTTTACATTCTTCTAAAGTGCTTGGAACATTTTCTTCATTATCTACTTTCATTTCTCCAACTGCAATAACTCTAAGTCCTCTAGAAGACATTTCATATATGCTTTTTTCTACAAATTCACGTTCTCCACTAGTTAAATCAGAAATTTCTAAAATTTTCTCTGGAGATCCTTTTGAAGCAATAACAATACCCTCTTCTCTTCTCCAAACATGTCCCATCATTTTACTTTCATTAGTAAAAGAATACTCAGAAATAAGTTCTCCACCAAATAAATGATCTTTGCAAATATTATTTTCTTTGCAATAATTCACCATAGCTTTTTCCATAGGGTCATAAGCCTCAGTTTCACAAGCCATTCCCATAATTTCTAATAGTCTTTTATTATCTTTTGATTTTTCCAAAGACTTTAATATTTGTAAGCCATTATTATCTATATTATTTTTGCTATCATTATTTGTTTTTGTAGACTGGGAATATTCTAATTTATTTTTGTTATTTATTTCCTCTAAATCTTTTTTAGCAAATGCTAAAGTTTCAGTTACAGTCATTTTATTCATTGTAATAGTTCCTGTTTTATCTACACAAAGAACAGATATTGCCCCTAATGTTTCAACAGATGGAAGTTTACGAACAAGTGATTTTTTCTTAGCAAGCCTCCATGCTCCCATTGAAAGAAATACTGTTAAAATAACAGGAAATTCTTCTGGTATCATTGCCATTGCAAGTGTTATTCCTGAAAGAATACTTTCTATAATTCTATCTTTAAAAATATGGTCAGATAGATTTAAATAAGTTATTCCACTAACTAAAGCAAAAAGTACTGCTGCAATACCAGCGCAAATTTTAACAAGCTTACCTGTTTGCTTTTGAAGTGGTGTTTGCTCATTTGGAGCCCCTACAATGTTTACACCTATTTTACCATATTCAGTTTCTGATCCAATTTTATCAACTAAAATTATTCCGCTACCTTGAGTAACTAAAGTTCCCGCATAGCAATAGTTCTTTTTCCAATAATCCTGATTTTCACCCTCTTGTGTATCCTCTAAAACTTTCCAAACCTCTAAAGCTTCACCAGTAAGAGAAGATTCATCTACACAAAGGTCATTTAACTTAACAACTGTACCATCAGCTGGAATTTTTACACCTTCATTAATTATCATTAAATCACCAGGTACTAAATCTTCACTATTAATTATATTCTCTACTCCATTTCTAATTACATTAACCTGTGGAGCTGATAGCTTTTTCAGAGATTTTAAGGTTTTATCAGTTTTCCATTCTTGAATAACATCAATGCTAATTATTCCAATAACAAATACTAGCATTATTGCTCCATCTTTAGGTTCACCAAGTATAAAGTAAATTATTGCTGCTACTAATAATAGTAAAAACATGGGTTCCTCTAATACCTCTAAGATTTTGTGAAAAAAGCATTCCTTTTTCTCAGCAACTAATTGGTTTTTTCCAAACATTTCTTGTAATTTAATTGCCTCTTCATTTGTAAGACCTTTCAATTCATTAACTTTTTTTTGTTCTGTCATAAAAAGTTACCTCCATTTTAATTTTTGACTTTTAGCAAAAATTTATTATTTTGATAGCTCTATGGCAATGCATTTTTTTCTTTGTTTCAGTTAATTATCTTAAATAGTCACCTCTAAATAACAAGTTGGTATTCTTATATTTTTTAAGATGCTCAAAAGAACTTTAATATCCTGTAGCTATAATATCCCAATAATTAAAAAGTTTGTAACAACTTTTTTAAGTTGTTACAAATATAGTTTATATTCAATATATACCCAAAAACATCTAGTTTCTTCTGCATTTTTAAGATAACTTAATGTTCTAGGGCAAATAAAAAAATATCCGTAGAACATTTTACTGTCCCACAGGTATTGTAATAATCCTATTGGCCCGGCTCCTTGAATTAACTTAATGATTTAAAATAACTTTTGTAGCATAATCTAAATAATAGTTTACCTACATATAACATTATTTTATTAACTCATATTAATTCTTGGCCTGATCAGTTTGTACTGTAGATTTATATGCAGCGCAAAGAGATTTCTATATAATTATATTCTATTTTCCCCAGCTTGTTCTACTATTTTAAAAAATATATTTTATAAGTCCCTGATAATTACCAGAATAAGGACCTCAGAGAAAATTATGAACAAAAAATTTATTATGCCAAAAAATAGACAAGCCTATGAGATATTTGAAATATGTTATCCTTCTTTTAACTCTATATTTTACATGGAAAACCGCAACTATATTTGCACTTGCAGTCGGATTGTTTTTCACAGTGATAGTTGCAAGTAAAATTACTGGAATTTCTAAATTTTTACCCGAGAAAATAACTGCAGAGTCTAAAATTAATATTGACGATATTAAGGGCTATATGACTATAAAAGAAGTATCCATTGGAACTAAAATTGAATTAAATGAATTATATAAAGAATTAGATATACCTAATTCTTTTCCAGAAGATACTAAGTTAAAGGATGTAAAAAAACTTTGTAGATGGATTTGAAGTAGAAATTGCAAAGGAAAAGTTAAAATAATAATTAATATTGCTTTTTCTATTTCTTTAAACTTTTCGAGTGCCTTATATATATTCTTTATATCTATATCTAATAATCCAAACATACTACAACTCCTGTAATAATTTATCATTCAGTTTTTCTAACTCTGGAAGATATAATGTTAACTTATATGATTTTTTATGTGATGAAATCAGAATTTTCTAATATTTACTAGTTAATATATTATTTTTAAACTCGATAATAATAATATAAATAAAACAAAAGATTAGGGGTGTTGTAAATTGTTTAAAAAAATTAATAAAAGTATTACATTAAAGCTATTATCTATTCTTACTATTGTAACTGTATTAGTCTTTGTCGTTACTGGAATTGTAATTAACTCTTACAATAAGAATGTTTTAATTGAAAATATTAATACATCTTTAACTGATAATGCAACCATTATATCTAAAGATGTTAATAGTTTCTTTGAACAAGGCGGAACATTAGTTACACAAATGGCTACTAATGATTCCATTAGAACTCTAGCAAATGAAGTTAAGTCAAAGGCTGATGTCAAAACAAATCCAAACTATGCTACTGTTCTTAAAAGCTTACAAAATATAAAAGCAACTGATAAAAATGCTTCAGCTGTTTATGTAGCATTAGAAAAATCAAGTTACCTATTTGTAGATGATGGAAAAGATAGTCCTGCTACATGGGATATTACTAAGAGACAATGGTACTTAGATACATTAAAAGTTGGCGGGTTATATTATTCTCCACCTTATGTAGATGAATTAACAAAAAAAATGGTTATCACTATGGCATATCCTATTTTAGATACAGATGGAAAATCTGTAGGGGCTGTAGGTGTAGACTACTTAATTGACAAATTACCTGAGATCATGAATAAATATAAAGTTGGAGAAAGTGGATATACATTCCTTTTAGATACCACTGGAACATTTATGTATCATAAAGATGAAAATAAAGTTTTAAAAGAAAAATTTACTGAATATGCAGGTGATGCAGGTGAAGTAGGTAAAAAAATGGTTCAAGGAGAAAATGGTGTTGGTACTTATATTCTAGATGATGAAGAAAGATATGCAGCCTATGCTCCTATTAAAGCTAACAATTGGTCTGTTGGTACAGTTATTCTTAAATCAGAAGTAGAAAAACCACTTGTGAAATTTAATACTATTTTAGCAGCTACTTATATAATTGGTTTATTATTTTTAATTGCAGCGATATATTTTGTTACTAAAAAAATATTAAAAGATATTCCTAAATTATTAGGTGCTATTAGAAGAGTTGCTCAAGGAGACTTAACATTTAAAGTAGAAGTTAAATCTGAGGATGAAATAGGACAAATTGCCGAAGCAATAAATGATATGAGTCTAAATTTAAATACTATAGTTGAAAAAATTTCATTAAACAGCGAAAATGTTAGTGCAAGTGGCGAAGAACTAGCAGCTGTAATATCAGAAATTAATAGACAAATAAATACTATTAATGGTGGAACTCAAGAGATAGCAGCCGCTATGGAAGAAACTAGCGCTTCTGCTCAAGAAATGACTTCCTTCAGTGATTTAATAACAAGTGCTATAACTAAGCTTAATTTGAAAGCTGCCGATGGTAATAATTCTGCTATTGAAATTAAGAGTAGAGCATTAAATATGAAATCAGAATCAGAAGATTCAAAGAAAGTCGCATTAGATATGTATCGTGAAAAAGAAACTGCTATTTTAAAATCTATTGAAGAAGGTAAAATAGTAGAAGAAATAAATAGTATGGCAGAAATTATAGGACAGATTGCAGCTCAAACAAATCTGCTTTCCTTAAATGCAGCTATAGAAGCTGCAAGAGCTGGCGAACACGGCAGAGGCTTTGCAGTTGTTGCAGACGAAGTTGCTAAATTAGCTTCTCAATCAACTGCAACTGTAACTAATATTCAAAAAATAGTTGGACAAGTTAAAAATGCCTTCGGAAATATGTCACAGGACGCAACTGGAATATTAGAGTTTATCGATAAGAAAGTTACTTTAGATTATGACCAAATGATAAAGAGATCTGAACTTTATTTAGAAGATGCAAATAACGTATCAGGATTAATAAATGATTTTTCAACAAATATTGGAGATGTAACAGGTTCTGTAGAACAATTAATAAAATCACTAGAATCAGTTTCAGCCGTAGTTGAAGAAGTAGCATCAGGTGCTTCAGAAATTGCGATTACTGTAAATGATACAAAGATCAGCGCTGACGAAGTTTCTCAAGTTGCTGATGCACAAGCAGAATTAGCTACAACACTAAACAGTATAGTAAGTGAATTTATAATCTAATACGAAGGGGCTGTTGCAAAACTAATTTATTTAGTTTTGCAACAGCCCCTTCACTTAATAATCTATTTAACTAAATCTTCTATAGAATTAATATCCATATAAGAAGGAACAACTAAACCTATTTTAGCTCCCTCTAGGTTTGGTCCTAGATCTTCAACTTTACCTTCATAGTCTGATATATATTTTGCATGAGTTCCTGGTAGCCAAGCTGCAACAATAGCATCTACATCTCCGCTAGCTACTGCGGCCCACATAGGTCCTGCATCTACTTGTGTAAGTGTAACCTTATATCCCATATCTTCTAATGCTAATCCAATTATATTAGTAGATGCAATTTCTGTATCCCAAGCAACATACGCAAGTTTGATTTCTTCACCATCTACTTTTTTTGCGCCTTCTGTCCATTTGCTTACTTTATCTGTATTGTCAGTGATCCATTGTCTTGCAACTTCCTTTACATTTTCACCTTCGTTAACTTTAAGCATAACAGCTTCCATATCATCAGCCGTCCATAAAAATTGGTCTAAAATTTTATGAGCATTAGGCATATCTTCTTTTAATCCGTTACGTGCAATGGTATTTATATGTTCATTACCACCAAAAGATCCCTTAGGGTCATCTAAATATTTCAAATTATATTTACTAAACATCCAATGAGGTGACCACCCAGTAATTATAATTGGTTCCTTATTTTTAATTGCATCTGCAAGTGCTTGTGTCATAGCACCTCCTGAACTAGTTTGTACAGTATAATCTAACTTATAGTCTTTAACTGCTTTTTCAGCAGCTTGCACTACACCAGCCCCAGCATCTATACCTGTGATTTTATACTTTACTTTTTCACCATAAGTTGCATCAGCACCTTTTTTTTCTTCACTACTTTTACTATTACTGCAACCTACAAAAGTTAATGCTACTATACTAATTGCTACTACACTGATTATTTTCCAATTTTTTTTAATCATAAATTTATTCCTCCTTATATATCTATTTATTTAGATACTTTGAAAAAACAATAACCAATTTGCTAGTCTATTATTTTTTCAATCGCCTTATTAAAATCTTAAAAATCCTTTTTTGTATTTATTGATTGAGTAATACGATCTAATATCATAGCTAATATAACAATAGCCAATCCTGAAGCAAATCCTTGTCCGGCTTCATTTCTTGTAACTGCTCTAAAAACTTCAACTCCTAAGCCTTCTGCCCCAATCATAGAAGCTATAACAACCATAGATAGTGATAACATAATTGTTTGGTTAACACCTGCCATAATTGTATTTTTCGCTAGTGGAAGTTGAACCTTGAATAGTTTTTGAGTTGGAGTTGATCCAAAGGCATTTGCAGCCTCAATTAGTTCTGTAGAAACTCCACGAATACCAAGATTAGTTAACCTTACAACTGGAGGCATTGCAAATATAACAGATGCAATAATTCCAGGTACCATTCCTATCCCAAAGAAAGAAACTGCGGGTATCAAATAGACAAAGGCCGGCATAGTCTGCATAAAATCTAATATAGGTGTTACTATACTTTGCACCGTCTTGTTTTTTGACATCCAAATCCCAAGAGGAACTCCTATTAAAATTGATATTGAACTAGCTGTTAAAATCAATGAAAGAGTAAGCATTGTCGCTTTCCAATATCCAAGATTTTCTATTAACAGTAGTCCTACTAATGAAAATATGGGTAACCCCAATTTTTTCTTATTTATAAATATAGTTAATAGTACGATAATTATAATGAAAAGTATTGGAGGTATAGATATCAATGCGTCACTTAACCCAGTTACAATCCCGTCAAGTAAATTCTTAATTGGTTCAAAAAACCACTGTGCATTCTCTCTTAACCATTCTACAATCATATCAGCCCATTTAGCTATTGGTATCATTGGTATTTCTAACATCTACATTCACCTCATTTCCTGCAAGAGCTGCTAATACTGCACCTCTAACAACAATTCCTTTTAATATTTTATCTTCAACAACAGCTACTGGTACAGGTGAATCATGTATTACCTCAAATAAATCATTTAATGATAAATCTGGAGCAACCACGGGAACATCTGTAATCATAGCATCATAAATATTTTTATTTCCAGTCTTTATTGCGTCTACCGCTGCATCTGCAGTTACAACGCCTAAAAACTCTTTATTTTTATTAATAACATAAATACTTGAAATTCCAGCTTGCTTCATACGTTGCAGTGCAACCCTTGGACCATGCTTTTCTATATCGATGGTTTCTGGACGTTTCATAACATTTTGTGCTGAAAAAACTTTAGACCTATCTACATCTTCAACGAACTTTCTAACATATTCATCCGCAGGATTTGTCATGATTTCCTCTGGAGTTCCAACCTGTACAATTAATCCATCTTTCATAATTGCAATTCTATCTCCAATTTTAAGTGCTTCATCTAAGTCATGTGTAATAAATATAATTGTTTTATGCATAGATGATTGTAAATCTATAAGCTCATCCTGCATTTCTTTACGAATTAATGGATCCAGTGCTGAAAACGCTTCATCCATCAATAAAACATCCGGATCATTAGCTAGAGCCCTTGCAAGCCCTACTCTTTGCTTCATTCCACCTGATAATTGACTAGGATATTGTTCTTCATATCCTGCAAGCCCTACCAATTTTAATGATTCAATAGATTTTTCTTTAATTTCTTTTTTATCCATTCCTTGTATTTCTAATCCGAATCCTGCATTTTCCCAAACAGTCCTATGAGGAAACAATCCAAATCCTTGAAAAACCATGCTTACCTTTTTTCTTCTAGTTTCTCTTAATTTATTTTTATCCATTTTTGCTAAATCGTCACCATCTACTAATACACTACCTGCATTTGGCTCGATTAGGCGATTTATTAATCTTACAAGAGTGGACTTTCCACTTCCTGACAATCCCATAATCACAAAAATCTCTCCAGAATGTACTTCAAAGGATGCTTGATTCACCCCTATAGTCATGCCTGTCTCTTTTAAAATTTCCTCTTTCGTTTTTCCTTCTTGTAAAAGCTTCAAACCTTGTTTAGGGTTCTTACCAAAAATTTTTGTTAACCCTTTAACCTCAATCTTTAACATTAATCCACCTCTTTAATCTACGTATTAATTATAATTTTATATCTTAAATAAATATCTCATCCTTATATTGTGCTAAACTTTGCAAAAAAATTCAATTTTTCATTAAAGCCCTAAAATAAAATATTTTATGATTCTTTAGTTCAATAAAAGTATTACTATAATCATTTTGTAATACATATTGACTACTTATTAATATTACCAGAACATACACCAAGTCTATATTTTAAACTATAATTACTTGACTCAGTGTTAAGTTGTTATTCATTCTTAGGTTGATTTACTCTTTCAACTATACACTGACAACTTGTTTTTGTCAAAAGGTTGTCATATTTTTAAGAATAATAATGAAAAAAGAGAATATCTATTTTAATGGTTTTAATACCATTAAAATAGATATTCTCAATCTTATTAATTAGTAGCATCCTAATCTTGTTCTTTTTTATAGCTCCTAATATTTACTCTTTATAATTATAGTACAACTATCAATCCCTCTCCTCCTTGCAAACTCAAGCAGGCAACGGCCCCTGGATGTTGAAAACATTGAGTACTATTTTGCTTTAATTAGTTTCCCAGCCATGAATTCCTCATTATATTCCTCTTGATTCTCTTTATTAAATCTTATCCATCTACCGTGTTTTTTGCTATTTTGAAAATTTCCTATTTGCCATAGTTGTCCAGATTCCCTATAAAATATCCATTTACCTTCCATTTGATTGTTTTCAAAAGGGCCTTCTGCTTTTATTTTCCCATTCTTATAATAGTATGTAAGTTTATTTTCATCATATGTATAAACCTCTTGACCATTTGCGTACTTCTTTTTTTCTAACATCTATATTCTCCTTATCTCACAAATTTAATGTTTCCACGCTCTAAACTTTTTGCATTTATATCACTTTTTAATTTTATAGTGTACTATTACAAATTATTTATTACATATTTTATAAATGTCGCATTGTTTTATTTTTAAATATCATATTCCATTATCTAATTCTAATTCCCCCAAAATCACCAGCACTAACACCTTACTTATTCCGCTGTAAATTCCTAAACTATACATTAAGTTCTTCTCTTATGTAATAAATTTCCACATCAATATTTATACTTGGTATATCAGGATATTGAACTATAAAAACTTCAACTTGTTTGTTTGACATACCAAGCCATTTACAAAGATACTTCTTTTTAACAAACTTTCTTTGTAGTATATCATCCATTTGCATACGTATTAAATCCAATATACTTCTTTCATCTTTATGTAATTTACAATGAATTAATTATAACATATTTTATAAATATCACATTTAATTATCTAATTCGTACTTCCTACATGTTCTCCTTGAATTGCAACAAAAAAATACCGCAAATTCACCTCTGAATAATGCGATATTTCAATCTGTTATCTATTTGTGTTCATTAATACTACAAAAAAACAAATAACTTTTAGGAAAAATTTATTTTAACATCTAAACAATTTAATCATTTAGTGAATTACTTATTTTCCTTCAATTGTTTTACAAAATAATGACGTTTACTAGTTAGTGGATAGTCTTCTAATGTAAAAACTTCTTTGTAGCCTAACTTCACATAAAAATCCTTGGCCTGAAAACTAAAAGTATCAAGAAATGAGTATTTACAGCCTCTTTTTATAGCTTCTACTTCAACATCCTTTAACAACTTTGAACCTATTTTCTGGCCTCTTAATTTCTCATCAACCCATAAAAATGATACTTCTAGCCAATTACCATGAGTTTCTGCTGAAATTCCTCCTACTTTATTGTCATTTTCATCATTAACAAAAATAGCGATTGGCTTAACTTCTCTTAATTCTATATGAGCAAGATTATATTTTATCAAATTGTTTAGAATTACGCTAATATCTTCCTTTTTGGGATTATCAGTCATTATATATTTCATAAACCCTCCACCTTAACAACTATATTTTGTATTTATTTAATATATTAAATTTGCGAATTGAATTCTTTAGTAACCCTAATTAACTTTTAATATTTTTTCGATAATTTTAGAGGTAATTTTATCAATACTTAAACTGCCGTCTATAATAAAATCTGAACTTGGTTTAACTCATTTATCACAGTTGTTTTTCCCCACCTGATACAGCAGCAACTGCACTTACTATAGGTCTTTTCATTCTTAACCTCCCGCAAAACTTCAAATAACTTTTCGTTCGCCTTTCCGAATTATTATTTATAATTATCGATTCTACAAAGCCAGTTTTGCTACCAATTCACCATCTTCAATCTTACCTGTTTCCACAAAACCACAAGATGCATAAAGTGTCTTTGCTACCACATTCTCTGGTTTATAAGAAAGGAAAACTACTGAAGATTTTCCATACTGGAATGTCCTAATAAGTTTAAGTGCCCCTACCATAGCTTCCTTACCATAACCTTTGCCCTGATATCCTTTGTCAATCATTAATCTCCACACCCAATAAGCATTTTCATCATCATCATCAGCAGTCTCTTCTGCTTCATTATATGATAACATTATAAAACCTACCATGATATCATTGTCATAAATGCCATAAGGCATAGGAATGCACTCATTATTCGTTAAAGCAACATACGCCTCTGCAAGACTGGATATATTACTTCCAACATAACTTTTTTGTTCTTCTTTTGGTTCTAATTTAATACATTCATCCAAATTATCATCTGTGATTTTTCGTAATTCCATCATAATTATCCCCCTAAATTATATCTTTACTTTTTCTTTATTTACTATAACAATTCATAATATTGGTAATTATCTCATAGCACTTTTTCATATAGTCTAAACCAGTTCAACCCGTAATTTCCAAGTCCCAAGTCAACTGTATCAATATATTTAAAACCACATTTTTCATACAGCCTAATGGCAGGCATATTACCTTCGTAAACATCCAACCTAATTGATTTAGCTTGTGACTTAATACTGTGTTCAATAGCAAAGTCCATTAATGCTTTCCCTACACCACATTTTAAAAATTTGGAATGCACTACAAATGTATATACAACAAAAACATCTGAATAGTCAGATTCAAATTTCCATTTAGCTTTATAATATGCAGGTTCAGGTTTATGACTTAAAATAACAGAACCAATGATTTTCCCATTATGTTTTGATACATAGAGATTACCCTGTTTAACCCCATCAATTGCATTTTGCCTAACAGGATATATATCCTTTTTCCATCCAGGATAGTTTATTCCTTTTGCCAAATGGTCATTCAAATCGTTATACAACTGTTCTAATTCATCAATATCATTTGCTTTTCCTAAATCAAAAATAATATCCATATGTTTATCCCTCCAATCAATATATTCAATCTGTTATTTATTTTTAATCATTCATAATATAATAAGATTTTGTATTAAATTTGTTTCTCAAATATTAATTCAAAATGAGTAGCAGTACCGTAAGCCCCTGTCGGTGGTGCTAATACTTGTACCAATCTCCAGCCTTCTTTTGCATGTTCTTCCACTATAGCATGATAGTCTTGCTTTGGCTTTGACTCAATTAATCCCCTTAATTCTAATCTTATAAATTTCTATTCATACATATAAATGTACCTCCAATAATATATTTTATTATCTATTTCACGATTTCTACAAACTGTTATTTAAATACTATAGTAAAAACCCCTACCTATTACCCATGAACACTTACTATATCATTAAAGCTTTTTCTGTTATTACTATTTGAGCTTCTGCTTTAGATTCAATCTTCCCATATTTAGATAATAACTTATCCTTAGCAATATGTTATCCTTAGCTGCTAATATAGGCGTTTCCCACTTCTTACAAGGTAATTCATTCTGCTAGCCAAACTTGGTTTACTTTCATTATATTTCATATGCTCCACTTTTCATTACTTCATATTCCGCCATTAACAAGAATTAAGTTCATTAGATAATTTTTAATAATCTATACTCCAGCTGACAGTCGCATGGCTCTTCATCAACTAATTTAGTATTATATTCTACAGCTTCAATACAGTTCATCGCTTTATAAAAAGCCTGTGACTCTTGAGATGAATGAGCAGATATATATAGGCTTTGAGCACCCATATCTTCTGCCTTTTTGCATACAAGAGAAAATAATTTTTTCCCTATCCCCTCGCTACGGTTTTCATAAGATATATGAATGCTTGAAAGTTGTAAATATTCCTTTTGTGAACCAAAAAACTGACTTTCGACAGATGCAAATCCTACAAGTTCATTGTTATTAAACGCACCAACTACTACGCCACCTGTTTTTATAGTGTTTTTTAGACATTTAATCAGGTATTTATATTCATCTGAACCCCACTGTTCAGTAAAAGCAATATCTTTTAATATCCATTCCCCATTTTCATTACGCCAACATTTCTTCACGTCTTGATAACGATTAAAATTCGCAAATAATGTTATTCTTATTTCGGATTTTTTTAATTCCCTATAGCTAATTGATTCCAATATACATACCTCCTATTATATAGATAATATTTGTTACACAATGTGAGTTGTTCGTCTATTACTTATTATCACTAAATAGACTTATGCCGGATAAAACACATATAACGGAAGTGAATCCTAATCTTAACCAATCCACATAAAGCCAAAAATCACCACCTGATATTATGTCTGGAGATGTGTTATGTTCATCAACAAAAATACCCATATTCCAAAATAACTTAATTGATATTATTAAGCAAATAATCCTCTCCAGAAACATCAACTATAAAATTTATTATTAGTATTACTTCATTATCTTTTTACAAAACAAAAACTTTTTAAACATTTTAATTTCAGCAATAATATTTTCATTAGCACATACTCCTAATTGGGGGTATAGAATATTTGCTTTTGTAATGGGTATGTTGCTTGCATATACATTTATTATTTATGAAGAAAGATAATTATATAAGCCAACTAAAATTTCTTCATTTTGGGTACTTGTTATAATTCATAGTTTAAGAAATACTATATCCGTTACATTATGCCTTATTTGAAAAAGTATAAGGGTCACCCATTAATCTTCTATTTTTTAACAACTATAATAAATTATTTCTATCTGGTATTTTTAATAACCATTTATCTTTTGAGCCAAAATAATAAACATACATTAAGATATTTATTGTCTTACACTATATTTATTAAATATAGTTCTCATCAATTCCTAGTTAATCTTCATATCTATCAATTTAACTATATCATCCTTATTTTCCATATCTAACTTAAATGGCATTTTATATCTTTCAATTTTTCCAAACATCTTCTTTTCAAGCTCTAAACACAATATATTTTCATTAATATTATATGATTTTACTTTGTCCCATTTGATTGCGTTGCCCCAAGAATATATGCAATTTTCATTAATTCCTTCCTTTTCATTATTATGAATACTAAACATAATTATTTCATTTCCAATTAAAAATAACGGTGCAATATACATAAATTTGAATTCATCAGAAAAAAGTATAATAATAATAAGTTGAAATATAAATATAGCTATTAAAAATCTTAATCCATATACTTGTTTTTTTCTATTTTGTCTTAGAAGGATGTATTTTAACTTTCCAAATTTATTTTTATACCTCTTAATTAATATATAGTCAATTATAACTATAATTGTCATTGCTATACTTGTAATTATGAAGATCCAGTCAATAAACTCTATTCCCCTAAACTTTAAAGTTACTAAACCTTTAGTTTCTAAGTAATATACAAATACACCTGTTATTATTCCAACCAATATGGCACCTATTAAAATTATAGTCTTACTTCTTTTCATATATTTAATCCCACCTTTACATTTTTAATTATACCACCTTTAGTTATTTTATCCAAAACATGTATATTAAAATAATCACAAAGTTGCTTTAATCATTCTTGATGCTATTTGAGATTCTCAATATTTTCATTTCAGTTATATATTTAAAAACACAATCTAGCTATGCTTATATTACTAAAACAAGTTTTCCTCTGCCCATTTTATTTCTTCCTCTGTAAGAGGTGTCTGGTTACCAAATCTTATTCTTTCTTCCCCAAAGTCTGTTTTTTTATTATAGATTCTATTATTTTCAAAGTTATTATATCCATCATTATAAGCTTGTCCCCAATTTAAATAGAAATTATTATTAAATGAACTTGGTTTTAAATTCATTTCAGCCTCTGTTAAGTATCTTTCGAATTTTTCTCCAAACAGTGTTCCTGGTCTTAAATATTTTTCCATAGGTGAATTTGACCATTCTTCATTTTTTTTATTAATTACCTTAAGAAAATCTTCTATGCAAAAGCCTTCAGTTAATCTATCTTTTATTAACTTTCGAGTTGTTTCTGTATTATATTTATAATTTTTTTCACATTTATCATTTAAATATTCAATTACTTCACTATATATAGGATTTTTATAATCATTCTTTTCATCATATTCTATTTTTTCTACGCTATCCTTAGGCAAATTTTCATCACATTTACTCAACTCAACTTTCTGAAGTTTTTCATAGTTATCCTCAAAGTAGCCCTCTTTATTATATTGATTTTCTTTTTCTAATTCATGATTTACAATTTCTATATTTTCTTCCTCTGGATCTTCGCTGCCCATAACTTCTTCCTTAGTTGACTTTATATTTTTAATAACCTTTATAATTCTACTTTTTACAAACTTTTTTCCTTCTTCATACATAAGCTTTATGGTGATATACCCCTTATCTCTTAAAGTTCTAATTATAGCTGAACATCTAGTTTTGCTTAAACTAAAGAACTCACTAAAATATCCATTACTTGCATAACAACCTTTTTCTCTATCTAGTGATGTTATTTCAACTAAAAATATTTTTTCCATAACCCCTAAATCCTTATTTAACCATAATTCACTCGGAATCCATATTCCTTTAAATTCTTTTTTCATTAAAACCACTCCTGCAATTTATTTTTATGTATTATTTTACCTTTCACTATAAAATATGCAGCAATTTAACTTTTTGAAAATTTTTTAAAAATTATTTTTATTTGTCTTATAAGTTTATCTTTTCAAATGAATTTACTCTGTCTGCAAGACTATATATATTTATATATATTAAATTATTAATTATATTATTAAGTTGTATTATTATCCTTAGCGTTTTTAACACACCTCCTTTTAACTTCCAACATATCCTATTAGATTTTTCAACACACCTTTTTTAATTTTCAACATACCCTAGTAGACTTTTCAACATATATAAAATTAAGGCACTTTTAAAAAAATATAGGACAGTAAACATCTATTAAAATATTTACTGTCCTATTTTCTATTTATTATATTTTCCATTGATTCTGTTTATATTTTAATTTCTCCAATTATATAACTTCACAACTTTCTTCTATAATTTCTTCTTTATCTTCTTTATCTTCTTTTAGTACTACATTTAATATTAATGCTACAATTGTCCCTGTTGATATTCCTGATGCAAAAATCATCTTTAATCCCTCTGGTAATTGTGAAATAACATCCGGTCTAAATGTAACTCCAAGACCTAAACCAACAGATGTAGCTATTATTAATAAATTACGTTCATTTAATGTTACTTTGCTTAATGTTTTAATTCCAGCAGCTGCAACAGTCCCAAACATAACTATTCCAACTCCACCTAGTACTGGTTGTGGCATACTGCTAACTAAAGCTGCAATTTTAGGTAAAAATCCTAAAGCTACTAATATAATTCCTGCTGTTACTGCAACGTAGCGACTTGCTATCTTTGTTAGAGGAATTAGCCCAACGTTTTGGCTAAATGTTGTATTTGGGAATGCACCAACTACGCCTCCTATGGCACTTCCAATACCATCTGATAAAACTCCTGCTCCAATACGTTTCTCATCCATTTCAACTTCTGAAACTTCTCCAACTGCTTTTAAACATCCTACTGTTTCGATAGCTGTAACAAAATAAGCTGGTATAAATGCTATAAGTGCTTTAAAATCAAAAGTCACTCCATATTCAAATATTTTAGGCATAGATATCCAGCTTGCTTCTTTTATAGCTGTAAAATCTACTAGTCCTAAAGGAATACAAACTATGTATCCAACTACCATTCCTATTAATATAGATGCACTACTTAACATGCCTTTTCCATAATTATTTAATAATAATGTACCAATAAGTACAAGCATTGCAATTGATATGCACCTTATATTACCATAATCTGCTGATCCCACTCCACCTGCAGCCCAGTCTATAGATACTGGTAATAATGTTAATCCTATTAAACATACAACTGTTCCTGTAACTATTGGTGGAAATAACTTCATTAATGGTTTTATAAAATAACTAAGAACTGATTGAAAAATAGCGCCTAAAATTGTTGCTCCAATAATCCCCGGTAGTCCCAGTACTGAACCAACAGATATAGCTGGTGATACAAATGTAAAATCTGTTCCCATAATACAAGCTACTCTTGAACCTATAGGTCCAACACCTTTTGCTTGTATTATTGTAGCAATACCTGCAGCTAAAATTGCTGCACTTATTAATGTTGTAGTTGTTTTAGCATCAAACCCCAAAGCCGTTGAAATAACTAATGGTACAACAATTATTCCCCCAAAAGCCGCAAATATATGTTGGATTCCAAATAATATTTTTTTAGATAAGGATGGATTATCATTAACCCCATATATTAATTTAATTCCATCTGATTTTTTTTCTGTATTCATAATTATTTCCCTCCATATTTTAAATAATAAACATAAAAAAACACCTCAAATTTAATATTGAGGTGCTGCCTTTTAAATAATAGAAATATACCTATAAGTTTAAATATACGAATATTACCTTATTATGCAATACCTCGTAGTCTGCTTATTTACGGTTAGCAGGTAGAAACTTTTGGTCCATATCACCAACTTTATACGAGTTTTTCTTAATCTTTATTCGTATTTTACATGAATACTCTACATATTTCAATATTTTTATATAATATTTTAAATATAAATTAATTTAACAATTCAACTTTATATTAGTAACACTGGATTTCACTAAATCCCTATATTATCATTTATATTACTAAATATACATATCTAAAATATTTTCCCCTCTAATTTCTGCTTTTTCTTCTTTAAATTCCTTGCTTTATTAAAATTTAATATTACTAAGTGCGCTTCATTTAAGTCATGGATATCTAAATAATGAATAAGTTGCTTTATCTCATCTTCATGATACTTAGCACTTCTCCATATTTTCATTTCTATTACATATTTAAATTCCTTATATGTTACTACCACATATAATCTTTTTTGTTCTGATACTTGAACTTCCTTAAACTCAAATCCGGTTCTATTTATTATTGTATAAACTCATATTCCCTGTAGATGTACGTATTTTTAATAATCAACAATCTTTTAGACAAAAAAAGAGCTCCTCTTGAAGCTCTTCCTATATTTATTATCTAAAAAAAACTATAGTTCTTTTTTATGCTTTAGAAGTCTTTCTACTCTCTGTAAATGAAAGTACAATAACAAAATACCCAACTATTACCCCTGCAAAACCGGTTGCAATGGTTTTCAAAATTAGCGATTGAATAAAGTTTAATTTGCTCATACCAAACATTGCTGGTATTCCAACAAAGAATGGAACTATTAATATTATAGTCATTATTGTTATAATTACTGAATTTATAATCTTATTATTTGAGAAATACTTAACTATTATGTGTTCTTCTCTCTCATAAGTTCCCTTTGGTGCAATCCCTTTATCTATATCTTTTTTTATAATTGGAAATCCTGTTAATGCTGCTGCCATTCCTAATATTGCAATAGACATTAAGTAGTCAAAAGCAATTTCTTCTGTACCAAACATTTTTCCCTTATCAGAAGTTATGAAAAAGAACATCACTCCATTAATAACCGCATTAACTAGCCAGAAATTAATAATAATTTTTTTAAACATATAACTGTGAAGACCTTGTTTACTTATTTGCATAAATATCGCCTCTTTCCTAATTATTTGGGAATGACTTAACATATTTATTTTTTAAGAAACTAAATATTATTAAAGTAATTGTTGCACCCATTGTTACATCGGATGCAAAATGAGCACCAACAACAACACGGCTAGCTGCAACTAAAATAATCCACACTATTACACAGGTATTAATCAATACTTGCTTATTTTTTAATTTTGGTATAAATGTTGGAATTAATGTGAGCCAAATCATAATAGCTCCATTTGCACTATGACCTGATGGAAATGACATAAATTCATTATTTGTTGTAAATCCTTGTCTTATAAACCATAGAGAGAACCCTTCAAAATATCCTTCTGAAATCATGTGTCTGTATCGTTCTCTTCCCCATCCCATTTTAATTAAATTAAATGTAATTACTACAAATAAGAATGTCAATACCCCTACTATTGCAGCTTGGCGTAACTCTACTTTATTTGTAACACTAATTTTTTTAGCTATAAAATAAGAAGCTATAACATATAAAATTGACAATATTGGAATTAAAACTGTAGGCCAATTTAAATATTTAATTGGTAACATTGTAGCCATTAATGAAAATAGAACTAACATAAATCCATACCCAATGGTTCCCAAAGTATATTTTACTGATTTCTTCTTCTCCCTTATTAAAATTAAACTAACTGTACAGAAAGTAGCAATTACTCCTGCTGGAAACTCGCCAATTGCCTCAAATATTGATCCGTATACACTATTCGCATTATAAATAGCATCTGATATCTGTAAATCCATAAATATAAATGCTATCATAAGTAATGCTATAATCCCAAATCCTACCTTTTGCAATTTCCCCATCTTATCTCACCTTTCTTTTAATTTTTTCTATTTTTTTCCAAGCCACAGTCACTATTAGCTAAAATAAACTTACCTATTTCAATTGCGCAGTCTTCACTTTGAGGATAAACTCCTACATTATCTGCATAGGCATGTCCAAACCCTTTATATAAAACTGTTTTTGTTTCTACACCCGCATTGGCTAATTTAGCTGCATATGCTAAACTTTCTACTTTAAGGAAATCATGCTCTCCCACTGTAATAAATGTTGGTGGCAAACCTTTAGGGTTTCTATTATATGGACTTAAATAATCATTATCTATCTCTGTAGTTCCTAATATTTCTCCAAGTCCTACCAGTGAACTGAACACATCTAACATCATTGTAATACCTGATCTATGTTTAGGTGCCATTTCAAAGTCATCAATACTCCATTTGAAATATTCATCCTCAGTTCCTGCCATATTTACTGTTGGATAAAGTAAAAGTTGTCCCTTTACCATTCCTAATTTATCTTCCATATCTCTAGTTGTGCAATATTGTGTTAAGTTACCTCCTGCACTATCTCCTGCAACGAAAATATTATTTTTATCTCCACCTATATTTTCTGCATTATTATAAATCCATTTTAAAGTAGTGTAACAATCTTTATGTCCTGCTGGATATGGGTTCTCTGGTGCAAGTCTATAGTCAACTGACACCGCAAGGATATCTGTTTTTTCCACTATTAACTTAACAAACTCTTCTACAACATCAGGAGATCCTCCAAAGAATCCTCCACCATGAATGAAATATAAAACTTGGGCATTTTTTCTCATTGTTTCTGATTTATAAATTCTTATAGGAATTTGATTTCCATCTTCCCCTTTTACATTTCTATGCTCTATTTCAATTTTCTTTTTAACTATAGGAATACTTTTTATCCCATTAAACATTTTTCTAAGTTTTCCAACTCCTTTTGGTGACATATCCATCTTCATTAAAAATTTTGGCATATATTTCATCATTAAAAGTTGTTTTTTCATATCTTTATACAGACGTGGATCCATAGCTCCTTTTTCATCACTGTCTGGCAAGTTTTTAACCAGTACCTCCGCACCTTTTATCATAATTGTTTCTTGACGTTCAACAAGCTTATCCAATAATTCTTTTGAGTACTTTCTTTCCATAACTATCCACTCCTCATTTTTTATATTTATATTATTTTTTATATTTATTTACACGTTCATCTACAATTATCCCTTTGTAGTTCATTCCATAGGCAAAATCATATATATGCCCGTCTTCATCAACATAACATTCCATATCATGAGCTGTATCTTCCTTTTGCTCTTCTACTGTTTTCATATCCTTTGGCATTTGGAATGGAAGTAACCCACTTGGCTCTTGTCTTCCACTTATTAGATCTAAAACTGCTTGTGTCTGTACATTAAAGTTTATTAGAATTGATTCAACTCTATTTTCAAATTCACTTACTACTGTAGGATTTTTACAATTCATAGATATAATAACTGGCTTATCTTTCATTGCCTCTTTTGTTTCTAATATAATATCTAAATCCTTCTCATTAGTAGCTGTGTTTGATTTGTTTTTATAACTTCTACTTTCTCCATCATCATTTGCAATGCTTTCTTCCCTTGCATATTCCGCTGTATATGGTCTATATTGAAGAGTTACTGGTATATATCCCTCTTCCTTTTTATATCCAACACTATCTGGTGACTCAATAAACACAATAGCAAAGTCTGCTTCTTCTGGTTTTCCAACTACTGTATAATATTTTTCAACAATCTTCTTTTCCACTGGGAATATTTCACTTGCTGGTATTATGTTTCCAAACCAATCCATGCCTTCCTTTAATCTACGTTTTGGTATATAAACCTTTTCATTTTCACTTATTGGTAGTGTATTATTTTTATTCTTAAGCATAACTATTGATTTAAGTTGTCCATTGTAACCATCTTTCATAAATTCTTTATTTCCTACTATTACTTCAGATTCTTGTGGATCTACGTATGGATTTTCAAATAAACCTGTTTTAAAAATATTCCTAAGTAACCTCTTTCCAGAGGTTTCAAACCTATTACGCATAAATTCTCCACCATGTTCTTTGACTCCCATATTATAAGCATCTAAAATTGGTTGAATTTCATTGTTTCCACCAAACTGATCAACCCCTGCCATTAATATTTTATAATGACGCTCTGCTTCTCCCATAGTTTCTACTCCCCAACATTTGCCGACCAAAAATGAATCTATAGTAGGTGCATCCTTTGTAATCATCCAATCTGTACATACAACACCATCATAATTATATTTATTACGTAGTAAATCTGTAATAATAAACTTGTTATATGAGTTTCCTACATTTTCATTGTATTTGTGATCTTGATTATAAGAAATTGTATAATAAGGCATTACTGCCGATGCTTCTTTTGTACCATTTTTCAATTTAAAGGCACCTTCCGTAAATGGCTTTAAATGTTCCTCAAAATTATTCCCAGGATAAACAGCATATTTTCCAAACCCATAATGTGCATCACGTCCTGCTTCTCCACTTCCTCCACCTGGCCAATGCTTAACCATAGCATTTACACTTTCTTTTCCCCATCCCTTTGTTTCTTCAGTTGTTTGAAAACCATCACAATAAGCTTCTGCCATATGTGTAGATAATACTGAATCTTCTCCAAATGTTCCATTAAATCGCATCCATCTAGGTTCTGTTGCAATATCAACTTGTGGTGATAGCGCAGTTGTAATTCCTAACGCTCTGTATTCTTTAGATGCAACTTGACCGAATCCTCTTACTAATTCAGTATCAAAAGTGGCAGCTAAACCTAATGGTTCTGGCCATTTAGAAATATCTCCACCAGCTCCTGCATTAAACTCTGTATCTGCACTTGGTGTATGACGTGGATCTGAACTGTTATTTGCAGGTATTCCAAGTCCCAGCCCCTCTACAAAGCCTTGCACATTATTATTCCATTTTGCAGCTGTTTTCGCATCATTTACTAGAGTTAAAAGAATATGACGTAAATTATCTTCTTTTAAAAATTTCTTTTGCTGATCTGTTAAATCACTTATATCTTTCCCACTCTCTTGTAGAGATTTCCCATCATAAGTTCCAGCAAACATTTTTGCAAATATACTGTCCTCTGTTGATACTGATTGATGTTGACTATATAACATTAGCCCAGCAATTTGTTCTACAGTCATTTGTCTTGATAAATCCTCAATTCTTTCTTCTATTGGTAAACGCCAATCTTCATACGGATCTAGAACTCCATTTCCATTTAAATCTTTAAAAGCAAACCCATCAATTTCTAATATTGATATACCCGATTCCTTTGAGTAGGCAATATCTTTTCCTTCATGGTTTTTTACATATATATAATTATCTTTTTCTGTTGTTGTATATTTCTTCATGATATTCTCCTTTCATATTCCTTAATTCATATCCAAATAAATAGTAATTAGCCTTTTATTTTGAATGATATTTATAAAAACTTTCCTTTATTATCTTTAAATTTAATTCACTAGTTGAATTTAGTAAAAGGTTTGCTCCTATTAAATTTCCTACTCCAACTGAAAATATATCTGCATTATTAATTGATTCTATACCAGCTTTTGCATCCTCAATACCAACACAATATTTAGTCTCTACCCCTGCAAGCTCTGCTGCTTTTAAAAATATATCTGGAGCTGGCTTTGAAAGTTTCACTGATTTTGGGTCTGCTACACAATATACTTTATCAATTAAGTTTAACTTTTCTAAAATAAATGGTGCATTCTGAGAAATAGATGCTATTGCTATTTTAATATTGTTATCAATTAATTCATTAAAGAATTCATTAATACCCGGCATAACATCTTTTTCACTAAGTGTTTCCAAAAGTTTTCTATACATATTATTTTTCTTTGTTCTGTAATGCTCTTTTTCTTCTTCTTTTAATGCTGTAATATTTCCATGTGCTAGGATTCTATCAAATGATAAAACCCTATCTACACCTTTAAGTTGTTCATTAAATTCTTCATCAATAATAATTTCAAGTTCTTCTGCAACTGCCTTCCATGCTAAAAAATGAAATTTTGCTGTATCTGCTATTACTCCATCTAAATCAAATAGTACTGCTCTTATATCCATTTTGATATGTCTCCTACAAATGGATTAAACTCAAGTTTAACTGGGCTTTTACCCTTAAACTTACTTTTTCCAACTAACTTCTCAACTAATGATTCTATTACTTCCTCTGTAGAAGTGTATGCATTAATAACAGTTTCAACATTTTCTAAATCATATTGATGATATGGGTTACCAACAGATATTATCATAGTTGGTATCTCTTTTACAAACCAAGGTGAATCAAAACCACCAAATGATTTATATTCTACTCTTAAATTTGTTTGATTTGATTTAGGTTGTTTATTAATAAAATATATAATTAAGTCATATTGCTTTTTAAAGTCTTCCATAGTTTGCATTATTTGCTTCATTCCTTGTAAAATATCTGAGTGATCTATTACTTCAAATGTAAACCCTTCTTTAGTCATGCTATTTATAAACTTTTCATACTTTTTAAGACCTGGTTTTTTAAGCTTAAGAGCTAACCTAACAATTAAAGGAAGTGATTTCGAAGTTTTTAACAGATCAAAAATATCATCATCACAACCTAATGGAATAATCCCAATTTTCTTTATCTTATTTTTATTAAGAGGTATTAATCCTTCATTATTTTGAACTAAAGTTATACCTTGGTCTGCTATATCCTTAGCCCATTTTTTATGCTCTGCTGTTCCTATATTTTCAACTTTTTCTGGCACTAACTTATTACTTGTATTTAACTTTTGATGAGCCTTAAGTCCTAAAATACGTGATAGGGCATCATCTAATCTTTCATCTGTAATAATTCCTTTTTTATAACCATTTAACATAAATTCATAATCTTCTAAAGGTGATTTAGTAAATAACAACATATCATTTCCACTTGCAATACACATTGGTACTAAATCTTCTCTTTTCCCGTGAGCTCCAAATCCAGTCATTAATGTTGAGTCTGTCATAATAAGACCATTAAATCCAAGTTCTTCTCTTAATAATCCATTTAATAAATTTTCAGATAAACTTCCTGGAGTTAATCTATCTTCTCCCTCAATATTTTTTTCATCATAGTATGCTGGGAAAGCAATATGACCTACCATTACTCCTGTTGCTCCATTATCTATATTTTCCTTATATACACGTCCAAAAGAGGCTTTCCAATCTGGATAACTTAAACTATTTATAGTTTTAATAACATGTTGGTCACGTCCATCAACTCCATCTCCTGGAAAATGTTTAAGAGTTACTGACCCACCATGTTTTTGAACACCATTTGTATAAGCCTGACCCATTTTTGATATTAAATCTATATTGTCTCCAAAACACCTTGTGCTAGCTATTGGATTTTCCCAATTAAAATTAATATCTATAAGTGGTGCAAAAGCCATATTTCCACCAAGTGCCTTAGCCTCTTTTATACAAGCCTCTCCAAGCTTAAATGCATTTTCCGGATTATTAGTTGCAGCAACTAACATCTCATTACCAATTTCAGTTCCTTCTTCAGCTAATCCATTAGGACCTGCCTCAAGGTTTGCAGCTAAAAACATTGGGATTTTTGCATTCTCTTGTAACTTATTATGTGCTTTTATTACTTGCTTTGCCTTCATTGGTCTTAGCATAACTCCACCTGGTTTTATCTCGTTTATTACTTCAAGAGTTTTACTTTTATCATCTGCAGCCATTGTAAAAAGTAATTGTCCTATTTTCTCATCAATTGTCATTTTATCCTTTGTATCATTTACCCATTTAATTTGCTCCTTATTAAGGTAAAAAGGTTTTTTACTTAAATCAACACCCATTTTTATTTCTCCATTCAAATATATTTTTTATTATACTTTAATTATATATTTATAATTACGTTTACATCTTCCACTTTAGATTTTAAATCTTCCAATTGTTGACCTCTTATATTTCTTTTTATAAATAAAAAAGGAAAATACAATAAAGTACCTTCCTTTTTCTATTAATTTAATATATTTTTTTAGCAACTATTAATTGAATTTCATGTGGTAATAATTCAGTATTAATATTTAAATCTTTTTCAACCTTTTCCCCCCAAGTTTTATATCCAACTTCAGAAGCTTTTTCTAAATATTTATATCCATCTTCTGATAACATTTCTGGGGCTCCCATTGTAACCCAAGCATCAAATGATGAACCTTCTTCCCTATTAACTCTAAATTTTTCTAACTGATACTTTCCCTTATTTATTTGAAGAGATAAACTATAGCCTCTTTCAACTGAGTCTTTAAAAACATCATATCTATTTAAATATGATATTTGAGAGTAATCTAAGGATCTATATAAATCATTATAATGACAATAATTATAAAATAGTAATTGATAATCTTCCCCTTTTTTTGTAACTATTAAGCCTTTATCTTTATATACAATTTCCTTACCTAATTTATTTAAAAATTCAAAAGCATGATAACTAGCTTTCTTTATACCATTATATGTTATAAATCCAAAGCCTCCATGAAATAAATTTTGCTTTAATCTAAACTCTTCAAATAAATCTGTAAATGTCCAAAATCCCATTCCTTTAACTAGGTTGCTATTTTCAACACAGGTTTTCACAATAAATGCTGCCATAAAACATGTATCATGTACTAAATCCCTACAATCCATAGTTGAGTTCCATTCTGTAATCCAATATTCTTTACATTTTCCAGGTAATCCATCTCCTATTTCAACCATTTCTCTTATAGTTTCAGATATATAACCCTTGTCACCAATATTAAGAATATCTTTTAATTTTATATTTCCCTTAACTTCACTATCTTCTGATTCCACATACTTTATACCTTCATTAGTAATATCAATTTCAATATCATCTATATATTTACATTCTAATTGATAAGCATGAAAAGAGAAAAAATCTAAAAAGCATTTATGTTTCTCTGAATAAGTTTTAAATTCATTCATCCAACTATTAAATTCACCAAACTTTAAATTTCCGAAACCTCCAACCTTAATATCCTTATCAATAGCTTTAATAGATTCATAAGTTAGCTTAAAAAAATTAAAAAACTCTTCTCTGCTTCCATCCCAAAATACCTTCTCTAGGTTTGGCTCATTCCAAAATTCAAAATACCATTCTCTAACTTTATTAATTCCATATCTATTAATAATATGTTTTGTAAACTTTTCAACCATATCTATCCACTTTTCCATATTGTTTGGCCCACTTGCATGACAGTTCCAAAAGAAAACTTTATTTTCACTAGATGAAAGTTCCTTTGGCATAAATCCAATTTCTATAAATGGCTTTAACCCGTCTTCTATTAACCCATCAATCAGGGTATCAATATGGTTAAAGTTATAATATACTTCACCTCTTGAGTTTTCATTATATAACATCATTTCATCAGAAAATATTCCATGGAATCTTACATATTCAAAACCAATATCCTTCTGAATTTTTTTAAGTTGTTTTTTAAAATCATTTCTTAATCCATAGGGTGCATGTCCAAATGTTATTAATTTATTAAAACTGTGATTTAATTCACCTATAACTTCTCCAGTTTTAATTATTTTAATATTTGATCCTATTTTCCTCGCTTCAAAAAACGAATCATTTGTTCTTAAATATTCAAAAAGTTTAGCCAATGTTTCTCTACTATTAATATTAAAATAATTTAATACATTTGCATTAGTTTCCTCTATCCCATTAACTTCTCTATACTTAGTAGGTGTAATTCCTAATATACTTTTAAAAACTCTGTAGTATGATTTTTCATCAGGAAAACCATGCCTATGAGCTATATCTATAACTCTATCTTTGCTAAGTTTTAGATCATTTAAAGATTTATTTAATCTTAAATTATCTAAAAATGTTTTTATTGTTATCCCCATATTTTCTTTAAAATATCTTGAGACATACTGAGGGTTTAGATAAAATTCACTAGCTATTTTTGCAATTGCAAACTCACTATCTTTATAATTATTATTTATATATTTAATAATATTAATTAGTCTATTTTCACTTACATTTAACTCCTTATATTCACTTTTTTCATTAATAGTAAATTTATTAATTAAAATAATTATAATATCTAGTAAATGCCTACTAATTAAAAGCTCGTAAGGCTCTTCTTTATTAAGAACAACGTTCATCATTGTTGCAAGTATAGACCTAATCTTATTATAAAACTTTTCATTTTCTTTATTATTTTGTCTAGAATCTAGTTTAAATTGCAATTTGCTTAAATTTGCATAATATTTATTTAAGTATTCAGTATTAAATTGCAACACTAATAACTGTGAGCTTTCAAGAGGATTAGTTGACTTTACATAGTGAATTTCATTTCTATTTATTAAAAAAATATCTCCCTCTTCTAAAATATTAACTTCTTTATCAATAAAAAGCTCAACTGTTCCTTTTAGAACAAATAACATTTCCATTTCTTCATGCCAATGATAAGGAAATTGTTCTAAGTAATGAGTAAATATTCTAATTGGTATATTTAATTTATGCTCTATATTTTCATACCTATACTCCATTTATCTTCCACCCTTATATTCAAAAAAAGAGAGCAATATGCTCCCTTTTTTTTATTTTAAATCTTCACCATTTGTTTTAATAACTTTTTTATACCAGTTGAAAGATTTTTTCTTACTACGTGCAAGTGTGCCTTTTCCGTTGTTGTCTTTATCAACATAGATAAATCCATAACGTTTTTTCATTTCTCCTGTACTTGCACTTACTAAATCTATGCAACCCCATGGAGTGTATCCCATTAAATCTACTCCATCTTGCTCAACTGAATCTTTCATTGCTTTTATATGTTCTCTTAAATATTCAATTCTATAATCATCATTTATTGAACCATCTTCTTCAACCCTATCTATTGCTCCTAAACCATTTTCAACAATAAATAGTGGCTTTTCATATCTATCAAATAAAGCATTTAATGTTATACGTAAACCTAGTGGATCAATTTGCCATCCCCATTCACTTGCTTTTAAATGTGGATTTTTAAGAGTTGCAAATACATTTCCTTCTGTTAACTTATTAACCTCAGGGTCAGCACTTGTTAATCTTGATGCATAATATGAGAATGAAATAAAGTCAACAGTATTATCTTTAAGTAACTTTTCATCTACCTCTTCCATTTTAATATTTATGCCTTGTCTCTCCATCATTTTCTTAGCATATGGAGGATATTCCCCTCTTGATTGTACATCTATAAAGAAATAATTTTCTCTATCCATTTCCATAGACTTCCACACATCATTTGGATTACATGTATTTGCATAATTATTACCACCAGCTAACATACATCCAATTTTAAATTCTGGATTTATCTCATGTCCAATCTTTGTTGCCATTGCACTTGCAACTAGTTCATGATGAGCTGCTTGATATTTTATTTCTTCCTTATTTTCACCTTCTTCAAAAAGAATACCTGCTCCCATAAAAGGTAGGTGAAGTAACATATTAATTTCATTAAATGTTAGCCAATATTTAACTTTATTTTTATAGCGATTGAAAATAGCCTCACAGTATCTTGTGAAGTGATTAATCATTTCACGATTTTTCCATGCTCCAATTGTTTCAACTAAGTGCATAGGCACATCAAAATGACAAATTGTAACTAACGGTTCAATTCCATATTTAATGCATTCATCAAATAATTCATCATAAAACTTTAATCCTTCTTCATTTGGAGTAACTTCATCACCTTTTGGGAATATTCTTGACCAAGCTATAGATAACCTATAGCACTTAAATCCCATTTCAGCGAATAATCTTATATCTTCTTTAAAGTTATGGTACATATTAATTGCTTCATGGCTTGGATAGTAATGTTCACTATCGCATTCAAACATTTTCTTTTCTCCAAGGGCTACTGGAAAACGATCTTTGCCAGCTGGCACTACATCTACTGTAGATAAACCTCTTCCACCTTCTAAGTATCCACCTTCACATTGGTTTGCAGCAGTTGCTCCCCCCCATAAAAATCCATCTTTAAAACTCATATTAATTCCTCCCTTTCATTTTAGGGAAGCTTTCACACTTCCCTTTTCGCATTATTTTTTTTATATTATAACCTTTAATAAATCTTCTCCAAAGGTAATATCTGATGAGCTTGTTTCTACTACATCTAAATAATCATTTGAATTTGTTATAATTACTGGAGTTATAACTTCATATCCAGCACCTATTATTCCTTCTATATCAAATTCTAGTAATACTTGTCCTTTTTTTACAGCATCTCCTTGTTTGGCTTTTGCTGTGAAATGTTTACCTTCTAATTTAATAGTATCCATACCTACATGAATTAATATTTCAGCACCAGAGTTTGATGTAACTCCAAGTGCGTGATATGTTGGGAATAAAGTTGTTAAAATACCATCTACAGGTGAAACTATTTTTCCTTCTGAAGGTAATATTGCTAATCCTTTTCCTAATGCCCCTTGTGCAAAGGCATCATCTTTTACTTGTGATAAAGGTAATATTTCTCCTGTTAACGGGCTCCCTATTACCTCTTTTGTCATTAATGGATTTTTAGTTACTTCTATTTTCTTTGTTTCTTTAACTGGCTCATCATCTTTATATGCAATGAAAGCTAATCCGAAACTAATTGCCATTGAAACTCCTACTGCAATTAATCCACTAGTTACTCCACTTGTATCTCCATTTACTGGGTTTATAAAGTTAAAGAATCCAAAAACACCAAGTCCACCAAGTTGATATCCTTTAATACTTGTAAGTCCAATGATACCTCCACCAACGGCTCCTCCTATGCAACTAATTACAAACATTTTGATTCTTGGTAATGTAATCCCATAAATTGCGGGTTCTGTTACACCAAAGAATCCTGAAACAATAGATGGAATAGCTAATGATTTTAATTTTTTATTTTTAGTTCTTATAAATATAGCCATAATTACTGCTGTTTGAGCAAATGATGCTGCAAATGTTAAAGCTAGTAATGTATCTGATCCTAAAGTTGTTAAGTTTAAAATTCCCACTGGTATTAATCCCCAATGTAAACCGAATATTACAAAGACTTGCCATAAGCCACCAATTAATATGCCTGCAATAATTGGTGAGAAGTTATAAATACTAACTGATGCTGTTCCTATGATTTGACTTGCCCATGTTGTTATTGGTCCAATAACAATAAATGTTAATGGTACTATTACTAATAATGTGAATAATGGAAGTAAAAATGTTTTTACTACATCTGGTATTATTTTTGCAAAGAATTTTTCTATTTTTCCACCGAAGTATGTCGCAACTACAACTGGAATTACACTTGAAGTGTAGTTCATTAAAATTACTGGAATACCTAAAAAGGTAACATGTACTGGTGACTTAAACATAGTTCCTTCAAACAATGTATATAAAGGTGCGCCACTCATTAAACCTAGTATGCTAGGATATACTAAAGCTGCCCCAATTACCATTCCTAAATAGGTACTTGTTTTGAATTTTTTAGATGCGTTATATCCCAAGAAAATTGGGAAGAAGTAGAATAGCGAATCTCCTATAGCTTGCAGTATCTGATAAGTTCCAGAATCCATAGTTAGCCATCCAAGCGCCAGGAATAAAGAATTAAATCCTTTTAGCATACCTGTTGCAGCTAATACTCCAAGTGTTGGTGCAAAAACACCTGAAATTATATCTATAAATTTATTAAATAGGTTCATTTTCTCTTCTTTTTCATCATTTAATCCACCTTCTGCTTGAAAATTTCCTATTTCCAATACTGTAGAATACACATCAGATACATGATTTCCGATAACAACCTGATATTGTCCTCCACTTTTAATTACAGTAACAATCCCATCCATGTTTTTTAACACTTCTGTATTTGCCTTGTTTACATCTTTTAATTTAAAACGTAAACGGGTAATACAGTGAGTTACACTGTTAACATTTTCTTTTCCACCAATATTTTCAATAATTTTTTTTGCTAGTTCTTCATACTTTTTCATTTTTTTCTCCTCCATTTTTCATTTTTTTGAATAATGAAGGTTTGGCCAACTTAATGTCACCACCCAATATTAATATAGCTTTTTAATATTTTTCGGGTATTTTTATCTCCTTTTTAGATTAAACATCTTAAAATTAAAAACAAGAATATTATCTTTCATTTATTTTTAAAATGCCTTATATATATATATCACTAAACACTTGTTTAGGATCTATCTTATCTATAGCATTTATCTATTTGTTCCACTTTATATATTTATCCTATGTAAAGTATATGTTTATCTTGTGGATTCTTGTACCATTTTTGTAATATGAATAGTTAGGTACAACTGCTCCTCATCAGATAAATCATAAGAGTATTTATCTGAAATGAAACCAGTAATTTTTTGTACACATGCATATCCAGTAGCATATTTAACTTTAATAACATCTAATAAACCATCATCATTTTCATCTTTATACTCATTATCATTAAATAATCGTTGAGCAAAGAATTTTAAATGAGTAATAAATCGATAATAATATACTGAATCTTCATCAAAGGTTATACTAAAATAATATTTCACAATATTAGATATTTCCTGCATTACTTTAGTAATATCATATACAATAGGAAGGCTTTCATCTAATTGTGCATTAACAATGTGTAGTGCAATAAATCCGGCTTCATCATCAGGTAATCTAACGTTGAATTTATTTTCAATCATCTCTAAAGCTTTCATACCAACAATAAATTCATCTTTATAAAACCTTTTAACTTCCCATAGCAGAGCATTTTTAACTAATACATCATCTGAAAATCTCTGAATTGCCGTATATATATGATCTGTTAACGAAATGTAAATACTCTCATTTAGTTTTTTCCCTAAACTTGTTTTAGCATAATTAATAATTTCATCTGATAATTTCATATGTTCTAGTGGAATATTCTTAAGTAACTCTTCAAATTTACTTGCCATATCTTTATTAGAAATAGTAAAGATTTTATCAATCATTTCATCTAAAACTTCCTCACCACATTTTTTCTTAAATGCAATTCCCCTACCCATAGCAATAACTTCATTATTATTTCCATCAGTACTAACTATTACATTATTATTTAATATTTTATTAATAATCATAAAGTTCCTCCCTCCATGTAAATATAAAAAAACCTACCCACAGATTTTGCTCTGCAAGTAGGTTTAGCTTGTCCTTTAAACAATCACTATCCGTCTTTAATTACATTATATACCCTGCCCTTATTCTTGTCAACGTTTCCAGTTTTAATTTGTTACCCTTGGCTTTCAGGGACTTCCCTGTCATAATCTATTGACTTTTAGGTAAATAGTCATGAATTTAATTCCCCTATAAATAACAGTTGTTAAATTAAGTTTTATATCCATGCTATTTAATATAATAGCAATAATAATAAATATACAAAAGGATAAGTTAATAGCATTAATGTTACCACCCGAACATATTTGAATTATTCATATTGGTCTAAAATTATATTTAAATTTTCTTTTATACAAATGATATTTCAATAACTAAACAATTTTATAAGAAATTGAAGGAAGATGATAAAGTCAATATTGAGCTTAATGAAAGTCACTTTAGCCCTGCATATGCTATGGTTACGGATAAATTTGGAGTTACTTTTCAAATTTTTACTACTAGAAAACAAACAAAATTATAGTTACAAGAAACGCATGGAAGAAAATTTTCCGTGTGTTTTTCATATATCCACTTTAGTATGTATGTATTAAATTAAGATTATTAGATGTGATACCTATTGATTGAAAGAAATGGTAAAAACTATGTTTGCAAATTAGATTTGGCTTTTGAAATTATTAGAGGTAAATGGAAAGCTGTTATTCTTTGCCATCTTTTAGAAGGTACTAAAAGATTTTTTAACTCCAAAAGGAGAAGAATATGCTATTGTATCAAAAGAAATATTATGTTGGATTCCAAATAATATTTTTTTAGATAAGGATGGATTATCATTAACCCCATATATTAATTTAATTCTATCTGATTTTTTTCTGTATTCATAATTGTTTCCCTACATATTTTAAATAATAAACATAAAAAAACACCTCAAATTTAATATTGAGGTGCTGCCTTTTAAATAATAGAAATATACCTATAAGCTTAAATATACGAATATTACCTTATTATTCAATACCTCGTAGTCTGCTTATTTACGGTTAGCAGGTAGAAACTTCTGGTCCATATAACCAACTTTATACGAGTTTTTCTTAATCTTTATTCGCATTTCACATGAATATTCTACATTTTTCAATATTTTATATAATATTAAAAATATAAGGTTTTTGTTGTTTTAGGAAAAACTAAATATACATCTCTTTCCTGGCGTAGAATAACACTGATTACATGATACGCACTTAACCTTTTTTCTATCTCCACTACTCCACTTATTAATTAAATCTGGCTCTGCTGTTAGTGGTCTTGATAAAGCGAAGTATTGTATTTTTGTGTTCTTTAATATATCCTCCATAACATCTAAATGTCTATTTCCACCTATTAATATTATAGGTATATCCACCATACCCGCTAATTTACTGGCGTAATCTTTAAAATACGACTCTCTATCTCTTGATATAACAACCTTAGTTCTTGCTGCACCTAAGTTATTATCTGCAACTTCTTTTATCGATTCATTTCCACCTGTTACTTCTATCGCACTAATACCTAAATCTGCTAATTTTTTAGCAACATATAAACTATCTTCTTGAGTTAACCCACCTTCGTTTACATAGTCAGCAGAGTTTAATTTTATAAGTATAGGAAAGTCTTTGCCTACCTTTTCTCTAATAGCTTCATATATTTCGAATATAATTCTTCCTCTATTTTCTATGTTTCCACCATATTCATCCCGTCTTTTATTGTAGTATGGAGATAAAAATTGACTTAATAAATATCCATGCCCTCCATGTATTTCTACTCCATTAAACCCTGATTTTTTAATTCTAAGTGCTGCTTGTGCATATGCATTAACTAAATATTTTATTTCATCTTTAGTTATTTCTTCTGCCCATGTGCCTGTAACTTCATTTTGCATAGTTGATGGTCCCCATATAGTTCTTTCCCCTACATTAAAGGTTGTCATGAACCCACCATAAACTATTTGCATTATTATATTAGCTCCAAGTGAATGGATTTTATCTGTAAATTCTTTATATTCGTCTATAAATGAATCATCATATATTCCCATCATACCAGGGTTTGGTTGTTCATCTCTAGTTACAAATGAATATCCAGTTATTATTGTACCCACTCCACCTTTTGCTAATTCTTCATATATAGAAGATAATTTTGGTGTCATATGCCCTTTTCCATCCGCTAAGTCTTCCCATAAAGCTCCTCTAAAAAATCTATTTTTTAATTCCATATTTCCTATATTTGTTTTATCCCAAAGTGTTTTCACAAGAACATCTCCTCTAGTTTTATCTATTTAAAATTTTTATTTATTTGCTGTACTCATAATATATAACAAGTGAAATTTATGAACAAGTACGCACTTTTTAGTAACTAGTCCAAGGACACCGAGATATGTGTAAAACCCCAGTTACCATCTAATCAAATCTCTTTAAATCATATATGTGATATAATATTCCGTTTATGACTGTTTTTTTGCTTTTTAGGCCATAATTGTTTACATATTTTATCTTTTATGCTATTTTTATAAATGTTATTCTTATAAGGAGGTAGTACTAAAAAGCGTAAATCCACACTTTTCCATTACTACCCAAGGTGATTAAAATGATATGTATCTTATCTAGTAAAATGACACTATATATAAAAGAAAATAGCAATATTAAAACCGATGACGACTTAGAAAAAATAGACTATGCATTACAGGCAGTTATAGGTGAAACATTCAAAACAGCAGTTCTAATTAGTTTATTTTTAATACTAGGAAAAACAAATTATCTTTTATTTTCAATGATGATTTTATTCACACTTAGAACTTTTGTTGGTGGATATCATTGCAACACTACACTAAAATGTTTGTTATATTCAACAATACTATTTTTAATAACGTCATTAATAGGTCCAATGCTCCCTGTATTTAATATTATGTTTTATTATACAATCGCAGCATTGAGCACACTTATAGTTGCAATTTATGCACCATTTTTCAACAAAAAAAGGCCAATTAAAAATAAAAAAAGAAGACGGATTATAAAATTAATCTCCATCTTCGTAACTATATTTTGGCTTAGTATTCTATTACTCTATATAGATTCATCAACTTATTTAAACTGTGGATTTCTAACAATTATATTAGAGGTAAGTCAATTCTTACTAACTAGAAAGGAGACTAATTATGAAAAATAAGATTAAATCAAAATCAATAATAAATATACTAGGTACAGGCTTAATAGCTGTGGCTGGAATCATAAGTTATTCATCTTGCTTTGCTTTTCTTGGGGAACCTACGCCACCTAAAAGTTTACTTAAATAATATTTTAAAAACAGTATAATTATCCTCAAAAA
Source organism: Clostridium gasigenes (assembly GCF_017348895.1). Classification (NCBI taxonomy): domain Bacteria; kingdom Bacillati; phylum Bacillota; class Clostridia; order Eubacteriales; family Clostridiaceae; genus Clostridium; species Clostridium gasigenes. Next base: position 2,532,075 of record NZ_CP071376.1, on the reverse strand, counting down.
ATAGCTGAACATTACCGCCGTTTTTTTCAGCTATTTTTTTTATATTGTAAAGTCCATAGCCTCTATTTTTCCCTTTTTTAGTAGAAAATCCTCTTTCAAATATGGTTTTTATATTATCTAGATTTATTGTTATTCCACTATTTCTAATTTCTATAATATTAGTACTTCCTTCTGTACATATATTTAATATAACCACCTTATCATTCGTACTATCTATAACCGCTTCAAAAGCATTATCCAAAAGATTATTTAGTATATCAGAAATTTCATAATCTTTTAAGCTATTTTCTAATGAATCATTTTTGACATTAACTAATAATTTTATATTTAATCTATCAGCTTCACATAATTTATTGTATATTATAGCTTTAATCACAATATTATCGATATACATTATGTCTTCTATACTCTTATTTAAATATTTTGAGGATGTAATATACTTCTTTAATTCATTCTTAAGTTCTTTTTCACTTGCTATTTCTACTATTGCATTTATGGTATTTAAATGATTTTTAAAATCATGCTGTTTCCGTCTTGTCTCTTCTACTATATCAATTAATATAGGATTGTACTTATTTTGCAACTCTGCAACCTTTTTATCTTCACTTATTTTAACTATGTAATAATATAAAAATATATTTAATGATAACAGCATTAATATAATTAAAATATATGCTATCAAATTATTCAATATTATGTTTTCATTATATTCCCATATAAACTTTGAAAACAATATATATAAACCTAAATTAATTACAAAATAATATAATATCTTAGACTCTAACTCAAAGAAAATCCTTACTTTTTCGCTAAAAATGTATTTTAATATAACAATAACAAAAGATAATTCAAATAAAAGAAGAGAACTCTTCCATATGAAATTATCTGAATATGTAAGTCCAATTAAATTTACAAAAGCCATAATAATTGCTTGTAACACTATATTTATAAAGAAAAATATAATAAATTCCAATATGGTTCTTATAAACAATCTCTTATAAATAAATTTAGCTGAAAATATTACACTTAAATAGCTAATAATTATATTTAAATATGTATTTGTGTTAGTTGTTACAACCATTATGCTTGAGCCTATTAAAATTATAAATAAGTTTTTAAACCAATTATTTTCATATTTAAAAGAAAACCTTGACCATAATATCATAAGAATAGTCAACTCAATAGAATTAACTACAAATTTTTGTATTATCTCTAACATTTTATAATCTCCTTTTCATAACAAATTTAATTTGATATAATTACTGAAATTGTTCCATTATTATATTTTTAAATTTGTAACCTAAAAGAGCATTTTTATCATAATTTTCAAAGTAAATTTCACTTAATTTACTATCTACACTCTCTATTTTTTTTATATGCTTAATATTCGTAGCAAATGATTTATGGCACTGAATTATATTGCTACAATTTATAAGTTTAAGAATCTTCTCCAGTGCTAACCTATTAACTTTATAAACACCATTTATTGTATGTATCATACAATTTCGAAGATTCACTTCTATAAAAATTATTTCATCAACGTATATTTTCACATTAATACCTTTACTAATTTCAAGTACAATATGTCTCTTATCTTCTGGAGTATCCTTTATGTTATTACCATGTAACATAAAGCGTTTTGTCATATCTACTACCTCAGTAGCGTCATATGGCTTTATGATATAGTCATAACAATGAACTTGTTTAAATGCTTGAGTTATATATTCAACATGAGTTGTTAAGAAGATAATAAAACTAAATTCATATTCAGGTATTCTTCTAAGCTCCATTGCAAAATCTAATCCTGAAGAATTTTTCAGATATATATCTATATAAAATATATCTATATTATTCTTACTTGTAATTTCTAAAGCTTCATCTTTATCTTCAGCTTCATATATATTTATATCTTCACCTATTTGCTGTATCATCTTCTTTAAACTTTTCCTTTGTGTTTTATCATCTTCTACTATTAGCACCTTCATCTGTATTGCCCCCTATTTACTAATTATCGAAGTTTAAATCATCATCTTCGATGCTGTAACTTCACAAGGAGATTTAGACTTTCATCATGGTTTCTATTTGTTATATTTTTTGTATTTATAAATAAATCCCCAACCTATTTGTAAATATTTGCAGTTTAATTTGTTTTATTATAACTTTATTCGACTTAATTTTACTCTGTATTTTCTAAAATTTCAAGTTTTTATAATATCTAGTCTTCTTTCTTATATGGCGTTCTATGGGGACACTATAGATATATAATCATTTTTCTAAAATAATTGAACTTTTTATTAATTATATATTTTTTTCGTTACAAACATTACTATTACCTTTATTAATAAACTGTATTACAATGTATATATGTATTAAATTAAGATTATTAGAGGTGACAACTATTGATTGAAAGAGATGGAAAAAACTATGTTTGCAAATTAGATTGGGCTTTTGAAATTATTAGAGGTAAATGGAAAGCTGTTATTCTTTGCCATCTTTTAGAAGGTACTAAAAGATTTTTAGAACTCCAAAGAATAACTTGTGGAGTTAGTCATAAAGTTCTTAATGAAAAACTTAAAGAATTAGAGGAGTCTCAATTAATATATAAAAAAGTATATGATGAAAATCCTCCTAAAGTTGAATATTTTTTAACTCCAAAAGGAGAAGAATATGCTATTGTACTAAAAGAAATAGAAGCCCTTGGGGAAAAACATTTTTAATATTTTATTATAACATAAGCCACTGATACTTTTAATATCAGTGGCTTGTCTCTAAAAACTACAAATTGTTAATTATATAATATAAGTGCTTGTCTATTTTTGTGCCTTACTTGTTATTTTTTAAACACCTAAATCTTAAATTGAGATATTTCTTCATTTAATTTCTCTACACTTTCTGTAGATTTTTTTACATCCTCAATAATTCCATTAGATCTTTCAGTTACATCAGATACCTTTTCTGCAATATTGTTTGTCCCTTCAGCCCCTTCAGTTGAAGCTTGCGCTACCTGTTCTATAATCTTTATCACATCTTGAAGTGAAGCTAAAAGTTCTTCAGAAGTTGAGCTAAAATCTAATACAAGATTTTTTACAAACTCTGCATCATTGCTGTATTCATCTGCTACATTTAATATTGTATTATAATCATTTTGTACATCTTCTTCCACAAAATTTAATAATTCATTAGAACTAAATGATAAATCAGATACTGATTCAGTTACTTTTTTAGTTATATTTTGTATTTCAATTACGGTATTCTTTGAATCTTCTGCAAGTTTTCTTATTTCATCTGCAACAACTGCAAATCCACGCCCAGCTTCCCCAGCTCTTGCTGCCTCAATAGCTGCATTTAACGCTAAAAGATTAGTTTGTGCTGATATTTGCATTATAGCTTCAGACAATACATTAATTTGTGACACTACTTTAGAATTTTCCATGGCTATCTCTAATTTATCTTTAGTTTTTATAAATATTTCAAGTGCTCTATCTTTTGATTTTGTAACATTATCTTTAGTATCTATTGCTCTTTTATTTATTTCTTGAGCTTGTATAGATCCGCCTTGTGCTTTTTTTGCTATAGATTGAACTGCTATTTCTATTTCATCGGCTGTTGCATTCATCTCTTCTGTAGATGCTGCTGTTTCTTCCATTCCTGCTGATAATTCCTCTGTAGTTGCAGATACTTCTTCTATATTTTCATTTAAAATTTTTACATTTCCAGAAACATTAAGTACTACAGCTTTAATAATATTAGCTTCTTCACTTACATTTCTAATTAAAAGCTTTAATGAACTTTGCATAATGTCCACAGCCTTTGCTATATCTCCCATTTCATCTTTTCTTTTCTTAGTCTCTTCTGGAACATCTCTTGTAAAATCACCAGTAGCTATAAGTTTTAAATGATTTACAGCTAAAGATAATGGATTTGCAATACTTTTTGAAATTATAAATGTTAATACTATACCAACGCCTAATGCAAATAAAAATATTGCCGCAAGTACATTTATTGAAACCTTAAAATCTTTATTGTTTTGTTCATTTAAATCACTAGCTAATTTCACGTTATGTTCTGCTATTTCCTTTAAACTTGTTTGGAATGCTTCTTCATATTCAACAGATTTTAATTCTTCATTCAAAGCTTCCTGTTTCTTTCCCTCCATTGCAAGTTTAGTAGTTACTGATCTTGATTTTCTCAAATTTTCCAGGTTGCTTTCCATAATAGAAATTCTTTCTTTTTCATATTGATCAATATCGCTTTGTTTGTAACTTTCCCAATTTGTATTAAATTTTGCTTCTCTAACTTCTATGTCTTTAAATTTCTCATTTTGTTTATCTTTATTTTCTGAATGTACTAGTATGTAATAGGTATCCGCTTCAATAGCCCTAGATTGGTTTCTGTTATCATTTAAGTATTGTACGCTTAATAGTCGTTCATTGTACATTATTGTTATATCTTTATTCGCCTTTGAAAGATAAGCGTATCCCACACCACTAATTATGGTAATAAGTAATAACATTGTGATTGAGAAAAACATAATTTTTGATTTTACTTTTAAATTATTCATTTCGAACTCCTTTATTTATATATTTCATCTTAATATTAATATACTCTATCATTACATATTTTTCAAATTTTATAGTTTTTAGGAGGCTAAAGTAAAATAACAAGTCAAAATTCTGTTGATATTTTAGAATAGACTAATAAACATAACCTATACATATTGAGTCTATGCATAGGTTATAGTTATTAAGTCTAGTTCAAAATAGATCAGAATCTAACTTGTTATTTTTTTACCTACATATTCCTCTAAGGCATATTCTTAAAAATTCCAAAGACATTTAAAATTCCATACCCCCATTGAGGATTTGGGTATATATCACCTCTTCTTTTTGTTGTTCCTCTTATAACATAAGTAATAAGACTTTGAGAGTACATATTTGGATAATTTCCATCAGTCATTCCCCATTGAAATATTAAAGCGCATACCCCACCTGTTACTGCTGCTGATACACTAGTTCCATTTACAATATCAATTTTATTACCTGGTCCAACTGTTTTTGCATTTACTGCTCCTGCTGCTACATATATTGAATTATTTAAATCGTTTTTAAATGCCATTCCCGAATAATTTATTGTGTTATTATTATTTTGATTATAGCCCGCAGCCGTCATTACACTTGGCGAATCTCCAGGAATTGTAAAAGTCCCAAAAGGGTCTGATTGTATAAATCTAGTATCTCCAACCGATATTCCTTTAACTGGTATCCAAGCATTAAATACCCCACTCGTAACTGCATTTGCCGTTAACCTTAATTTCCATGAACCCGGTTGCAAATTGCTAAAATATATTAATATTAATTCATCTCCAGTTATTTGTTCGGGGATTAAATAACTTACCTGTATAGATACCTTTTCAAAAATAAAGCTAAACTTTTCTGTACTGTTTATTAGTACAGGTATTATTCCAGTGTCTTCGCCTGATGGTGAAATAATATTCAAAGTCATAATATTAGGTAAATCTGCCCATATTTCTACTATTAAAGCCTTTTGTTCATTAGATACATTAAGATCAATAGTTTCCGTTTCTCCAACATTTTGTATAGCCCCCGAAGCATGGCCACCTTCTGCCCCTTCATTACCCGAACCTGTAACTACTATAATTCCCATACTATTTGATACCTTTTGAATAATCTCATTAATTAATCCATTTCCTCTATGATTCCCCGAATTGGTACCTAAAGGTAAATATATAACCATTGGCTTTAAAGATTTAATTGAATAATTATATAACCGAATAATTGCTGCAACTATTGTAGTTATATTAAATATAGGTATTTCTATATTAAAATCGCTTTTGTAGGTGATCGCTTCTGCAAGTTTAATAATACACAATTCACAATCGGGTGCTACCCCTTTAAGTTCTGGATTTACACCAGTTGCAGCAATTATGCCTGCCATATTTGTTCCATGACCTATTTTATCTACACTTGGAACAATAGTGTATGGATCCTTACCTTCTCTAAATAACTGTATTGCATTATTTATTTTTTCGCTATCATATTCAGTACCATATGGAACCTCTAGTGGTAAATTATTTTCATTTGCTATAGTTTGATCCCAAATGAAATTTATTCGAGTTTCACCACTTAAAGTCATGAATTCATTACTTAGATAATCTATTCCTGTATCAATTATTCCTACTACAACTTTTTTTCCAGTTACATTTAATGGAGTATCTGTTTGTACAACTCTGACTTCAGCAGCATCAATAGGTGAAATATCTTGAAGTTTATAAAATTCAGGATATTTAATATATAGAATATTTGACATCAAAGTTTCCCCTTGTTCATTTTTATACTTACTTAATATTGAATAATCGAATATATCACGTTGCAAGTCAATTCTTATTGATAATATTGCATAGTTATTGTCCAGAGGAGTTACAAAAACCCCATCAACACTATTTGAGTAACCTGTTGGATCACCTATATATTTAATAAGATAATCTCTGTATTCAGGATTGTTAAAAATATATTCTGGAGTACTACGATATTTTTCATTATTCATTTATTTTATACCCCTCTTCTTTATCACTTGGAATTTTTACATATAGATTTCCTACATAATACTCAATAAACTCTGAATTTCTATAACTTCTATAAATACCACCCATAACATTAAATGTCTTTAATATATCTAAAACTCCATATCCTGAATATCTATTTGGATACTCATCCATCATAGTTCTATCCGCACCATATATAAGATAACTCAATATTTTTGCAGAATACATTGTTGTATCATTTTTATCAACTATTCCCCATTGAAGTATTAAAGAACAACATCCTGCTACTATAGCTGTAGCAACCGAACTTCCAGATGTTTTTGTAACAGCTCCACCATTAGATGTAGTCAAAACATCAATACCGGCTGTCATTATATCTGGATTAATTAAACCATTTGAATTAAATCCCTTACCTGATGATGATACTAAGGATCTTTTTTCACTATTATAATATGCTACATTTATAACTTTTTTTGCAGTACCTGGTACTGTTAATGTTATAAATGGATCTGAAGCAAGAAACCTTGTACCCTCTGGCAATGTTGCTCTAGGAGGTAGCCACATGTCATATCTTCCCCTTACTACATATTCTCCTTTTAATTCCAGCCTCCATATTCCCGGCTTCATATCTTTAAATGTTAATATAATAACCTCATCACCAGTATATTCTTCTGGAACATTATAATTAATATTCACAGAACTATTTGTTAATACAAATTTTATAGTTCCAATTCTTTTAATTTTCGCATCAATAAATCCAGACATTTCTCCATAAGGTGTTCTTATATTAATTGACATTATATCTGGTTTCCTAATCCATACATCAAAAGATAATTCTTTAAGCACTCTAGGAATCGATAATTCAACTAATGCTACATCATCTACTGCCTTAATATTCCCCGATGCATGGCCCTCTGCATCGCCTTCATTCCCAACTCCAGTTACTATAGCTAATCCTCTCTCTGCTGCAATAACATTTAGATATGTAGACATAATATTATTTCCCGAATGACTTCCTGCTGTGGTTCCTACCCCTATATATATAACCATAGGTTTTTTAGCATGTTCTGCATAACTTCTTAAATACTCAATTCCAGCTAAAACCTCTACATTATTATATACTGGTACATCTAATATTCCATTTTCTTTAAGCACCCTCTTATAATTAAGTGATTCAAACAGCTTAACAATTACAAAATCAGAATCAGATGCTACCCCTCTAATATCTTCATTATATCCTCTTCCGCCTATAATTCCAGCCATCTTTGTCCCATGATCAACTTCATCTCTTGTAGGCACTATTGCATAAGGATCTTCACCTCTTTTAGATCCATTAATAGCTTCATTAATTTTGTCGTTATCATAAGTATCACCAATATATACATTCTTATTACTATAATTTACAGGTGCTGATTGATCCCATATATTAAGTATTCTTGATTTTCCATCTTCTCTTATAAATTCATTATTAAGATAATCTATTCCTGAATCAACCATCCCTATAAGAACGCCCCTACCATTAAGACCCAAATAAGGGTTTAGTTTAATTTCATTTATATTATCCACATAATTTACACTAACATCTTGCAGAACATATATACTTCTATTTTCTACAAATACAATAGACGGCACATCTTTCCTTAATATATCTAAATATTCATAAGGTACTGATATCACTGCAAGGGTATTAGTTATAATATCCCCACAAGCATAAGTAACCTTATCTATTTCTTCCTTAAATGGACCTCTATACTCCACTAAAAAGTCTGGTGAATTTTCATCTAAGTAATTAGGGCATACTATTTTATACTGTTCCATATTTTACTCCCTTTAATATTGCTCCAATTTAGTTTTATAATATTTAATTTATAACCTCTTCATCTAAGGCATATTTCGAAAAATTTCAAATGCATTTAAAATTCCAAACCCCCATTGATGATTTGGATATATATCTCCTCTTCTTTTTACTGTTCCTCTTATCATATAAGTAATAAGACTTTGAGCATACATACTCGGATAATTTCCATCAGTCATTCCCCATTGAAATATTAAAGCGCATACCCCACTTGCTACCGCTGCTGATACACTAGTTCCATTTACAATTTCTATTTTATTACCTGGTGCAATTGTTTTTGCATTTACTGCTCCGGCTGCTACATATATTGAATTATTTAAATCATTTTTAAATGCCATTCCCGAATAATTTATTGTATTATTGTTATTTTGATTATAGGCAGCAACAGTCATTCCACTTGGTGAATCTCCAGGAGTGGTCAAAGTACCAAAAGGGTCTGCTTGTATAAATCTAGTATCTCCAACTGATATTCCCTGAACTGGTATCCATGCATTAAACGCCCCATCTGTAACCGCATTTGCCGTTAACCTTAATTTCCATGAACCTGATTGCAAATTGCTAAAGTATATTAATATTAATTCATCTCCAGTTATTTGTTCGGGGATTAAATACCTTACCTGTATAGATACCTTTTCAAAAATAAAGCTAAACTTTTCTCTACTGTTTATTAGTACAGGTATTATTCCAGTGTCTTCGCCTGATGGTGAAATAATATTTAAAGTCATAATATTAGGTAACTCTGCCCATATTTCTACTATTAAAGACTTTTGTTCATCAGATACATTAAGATCAATGGTCTCTGTTCCCCCTACATCTGGGATAAATCCCGAAGCATGGCCACCTTCTGCCCCTTCGTTACCTGAACCTGTAACTACTATAATCCCCATACTATTTGATACCTTTTGAATAATTTCATTAATCAATCCATTGCCTCTATGATTTCCAGAATTAGTGCCTAAAGGTAAATATATAACCATTGGCTTTAAAGATTTAATTGAATAATTATATAACCTAATAATTGCTGCAACTATTGTAGTTATATTAAATATAGGTATTTGTATATTAAAATCGCTTTGGTAGGTAATAGCTTCTGCAAGTTTAATAATACACAATTCACAATCTGGTGCTACCCCTTTAAGTTCTGGATTTACACCAGTTGCAGCAATTATGCCTGCCATATTTGTTCCATGACCTATTTTATCTACACTTGGAACAATAGTGTATGGATCCTTGCCTTCTCTAAATAACTGTATTGCATTATTTATTTTTTCGCTATCATATTCAGTACCATATGGAACCTCTAGCGGTAAATTATTTTCATTTGCTATAGTTTGATCCCAAATGAAATTTATTCGAGTTTCACCACTTAAAGTCATGAATTCATTACTTAGATAATCTATTCCTGTATCAATTATTCCTACTACAACTTTTTTTCCAGTTACATTTAATGGAGTATCTGTTTGTACAACTCTGACTTCAGCAGCATCAATAGGTGAAATATCTTGAAGTTTATAAAATTCAGGATATTTAATATATAGAATATTTGACATCAAAGTTTCCCCTTGTTCATTTTTATACTTACTTACTATTGAATAATCGAATATATCACTTTGCAAATCAATTCTTATTGATAATATTGCATAGTTATTGTCTAGGGGCGTTACAAAAACCCCGGCAACACTATTTGAATAACCTGCTGGATTACCTGTATATTTAATAATATAATCTCTATATTCAGGATTGTTAAAAATATATTCTGGAGTATTACGATATTTTTCATTATTCATCTATTCTATACCTCTCTTCTTTATCACTTGGAATTTTCACATATAGATTTCCTACATAATACTCAATAAACTCTGAACTTCTATAACGTGTATAAATACCACCCATAACATTAAATGTTTTTAATATGTCTAAAGCTCCATACCCGGAATATCTATTAGGATACTTATCCGGCCTAGTTCTATCTGCACCATATACAAGATAGCTCCTTATTTTTGCAGAATATATTGTTGTATCATTTTTATCAACTATTCCCCATTGAAGTATTAAAGCGCAACATCCTGCTACAATAGCTGCTCCAACCGAACTTCCAGATGTTTTTGTAACAACTCCTGTATTAGATGTAGTCAAAACATCAATACCTGCTGTAATTATATCTGGATTAATTAACCCATTTGAATTAAATCCCTTACCTGATGATGCTACTAATGATTCTGTTTCACTGTTATAATAGGCTACAGTTACAACTTTTTTTGCAGTACTTGGTACTGTTAATGTTATAAATGGATCTGAAGCAAGAAACCTTGTACCTTCTGGTAATGTTGCTTTAGGAGGTAGCCACATGTCATATCTTCCCTTTACTATATATTTACCTTTCAACTCTAGCCTCCATATTCCTGGCTTCATATCTTTAAAGGTTAATCCAATAACTTCATCACCAGTGTACTCTTCAGGAACATTATAACTAATATTCACAGAACTATTTGTTAACACAAATTTTATAGTTCCAACTCTTTTAATTTTCGCATCGATAAACCCAGACATTTCTCCATAAGGAGTACTTATATTAATTGACATTATATCTGGTTTCCTAATCCATACATCAAAAGATAATTCTTTAAGTACTCTAGGAATTGATAATTCAATTAATGCCACATCATCTACATCCTTAATGGTCCCCGATGCATGCCCCTCTGCAGCACCTTCATTCCCAACTCCAGCTACTATTGCAAGCCCTCTCTCTGCTGCAATAACATTTATATATGTAGATATAATATTGTCTCCTGAGCGACTTCCACTTGTGGTGCCTACTCCTAGATATATAACCATAGGTTTCTTAGTTTCTTCTGCATAACGCCTTAAATACTCAATTCCAGCTAAAACCTCTACATTATTATATGCTGGTACATTTAATATTCCATTTTCTCTAAGCATCCTCTTATAATTAAGTGATTCATCCAATTTAACAATTACAAAGTCACAATCAGATGCTACCCCTCCAACACCTTCAGTATATCCTCTTCCCCCTATAATCCCTGCCATCCTTGTACCATGATCAAATTCATCTCTTGTAGGCACTATCGCATAAGGATCTTCACCTCTTTTGGATGCATTAATAGCTTCATTAATTTTTTCATTATCATAAGTATCTCCAGTATATACTTTAGTATTACTATAATTTATAGGCGCTGATTGATCCCATATATTAAGTATTCTTGATGTTCCATCTTCTCTTATAAATTCATTATTCAGATAATCTATTCCCGAATCAACCATGCCTACAAGAACGCCTCTACCATTAAGCCCTAAATAAGGATTTAGTTTAATTTCATTTATTTTATCCACATAATTTACAATAACATCTTGCAGAACATACATACTTCTACTTTCTATAAATATAATAGACGGCACATCCCTCCTTAATATATCTAAATATTCATAAGGTACTGATATCACTCCAAGGGTATCAGTTATAATATCTCCACAAGCATAATCAACCTTATCTATTTCTTCCTTAAATGGACCTCTATACTCTACTAAAAAGTCTGGTGAATTTTCATCTAAATAATTAGGGCATACTATTTTACCTTGTCTCATTTTTTAATTCCCTTAATATTGCTTTCATTTAATTTTATGTCATATTTTCTAAAAAATACTATTAAATTTATTTGTATTCAATATTATTCAGTGCTTTTTATCAAATACTGAATAGCACTTTTAATTTAGGTAATAATTAAAAAGGCGGTATTATTATTATATTTCCATTTTAAACCTATCTTCTTTCTTATATTTATATAATATTTGTGTTAAAATATAAGAAATAATTAACAATTAATGTTTAATCTATCTAAAAATAAATACTATTTAAATGATTTCTAATATCCATGGAGGGAAAACAGTGAATATTTATAGCGTAATAAATATAGATTTAGTAAAATCTAGAAAAATAGAAAACAGAATAGAAATACAATGTAAGATTAAAGAGTATTTCTTAAAATTAAATAATAAATATGATAATCTTTTAGTCTCTCCAATCACATTTATCTTAGGTGATGAATGGCAAATTGTTATACGAGATGTTAAAGAAAGTTATAATATTTTTACTGAAATTAAATTATTTTTACATTTAAGTAAATTAGATTGTTATTGTGGAATTGGTATTGGAACTATAAGTACTAATGAATCAAACGACACTAGAGAAATGGATGGGGATGCTTTTATTTATGCTAGAGAAGCAATAAATATAGCTAAAAAAAGCAATAGATTTTATAACGAAGTAATCCATACAAAGGATTGCAAGTTAGTTTTAAAAGGAAATCATATTGATATGACTAGAAACCACAATAATCAATTACTAGTTAATGAATCTGATACCCTTCTTGAATGTGCTGTTACCAGTACAGAAGATGATAATATATCTTTAGGACTTATAGATATTATTAATAATATTATGCAAAATAATGAAATGATAGAAAATAAATTTACTGATAAACAAATAGATATAATTTCTTTATATGAAGAATTAGGTTCATATAGTAACATAGAAAAAGAATATCCTAACTACACAAAATCTGGTATTTCAAACAAATTAAGTGCATCAAATTATTTCTTAACTATTTACAATAAAAAAGTTATATCAAAGTTACTAGATATATATGCATATACACTAGGGGGAGAGTATTGTGGATATTAGTTTATTTTTTATAGTTATATTAAGTCATATACTATTCGACTTTGTTTTTCAAAATGAATTCATATTAAAAATGAGGTTTCCAAAATCAAAATCATATATAGATAATAAACTTAAAGAAAAAACTTCCTTAAGGATAAAAGAAAGGCTATATAAAAGTTTATATAGCCTTAGTATAAAAAAAAGATCAATAGTAGGTAACGTTATACATTCCACAATCCATTTAATTGGAATTTACATAGTTTCAGCTATGATAAACTTAATAAATGGACAAGCAGTGTATGTTCCCCTATTCCAAGTTCTATTAATATCAATATCTCATTTTATAGTTGATGAACTAAAATCTTTATTATATCTAAAAGACATTAAGTTAATTGAAAACATATGGGTATTTTGGCTAGATCAATTATTACATTTAATTTTTATATTACTCATTCTTTCAATTTGTAACAATATTAATCTTATTAATATGCTAAGAGAAAAGATTTTAATATATCCAAATGGGTTTTCATTAAATGAAAAGCTCTTAATTGTATTTATAAATATATCCATTGCTACTTGGGGAGTTGGAATATTTATAAAAATATTAATGCATCATCTAAGTTCAAATAATAATAAAACAGATTTTAAAATACGAAATTGGTCACAAAATAATAAAGTTATTAATAAGGATACTTTAGAAGAGGATGCGGGAGCCCCAAATGGTGGTTTCATAATTGGTTTGCTAGAGAGAACTTTTATTTTAGTTAGTATTGTTATAAATTACCCAATGATGATAGGTTTTATATTAACCATAAAGTCAGTAGCTCGTTTTAAAAAATTATCTAATGATAGCTTTGCAGAGTATTTTATAATAGGAACATTTCTAAGTTTTATACCTGCCCTATTATTGGGTATAATTATTAGAAGCTTATTTTTTTAATTATTTAGGCATTTTTTAAAATAACAAGTAAAGGTACCATATATATTGGCTTGTTATTTATTTGGGTATTCCTTAGATAATACTACTAGTGAATAGTTATTTTCTTTAGCATAATTTATTGCATCCCTAGCAAGATGAAAAGATGGACCATCTAATTGATTAACTGTTAACTCAAAATTGTGTATTGTTATATCACCAATTCCAACGCCAGTATAAAATTCAACATCAGGAGATAGTGAAACCTTAAAGAAATCTATAATTTTATTATAATCGCTATCTTCTTTCAACAATCCTTGCCATTCATCTCCAATAATTATTAAAAAAGGCGATTCTATTATTTCTTTAAAATCTTCATTACATTTTTTTAATGTTTGTATTAATATTTTTTGAACTTCATTTCTATTAACTAATTCTCTAGATTTTTTTATATCAAATACTATTGTTATATAATTCATAAACTCCTCCAACTTAGAAATATTATAGTCACTTAAAGATAATTTGTACTAAATTCAGAAAAATATAAGTTTGTTTTTAAACAGTAACTCTTCCATAGTTATTGTTTAAACAATAACTACATCGTAATTATTCTTTGAAAATCAACTTTGTTATAGTTATTTATTTAGAACTAACTATAAAATAATTTTATTTATTATAATATATGGAAATTATTGTTTAGGTGTTCCTTAAGGCTAGTATGTACAACTTTACTTATTATTTATTGATTCCTTATATAAATTTTCTTATTGAAAGTCAAGTTGTTTTCATCTATTGTAAAACATTGGTTATTTTTTCTTCTTCTGGTAGTGCCGAAAAAATAGATGATACTACTGATGATTCTTTTGAGAATAGCGGTGGTTTTACCTCTGGCGGTGATTCTGGTTCCTGTGGGGGTGGAGGACTTCTGGTTCTTTTTAAAAATGCTCTGTTTTAATAGCAATAAGCATCTAAAATTACAGTTATTTCAAATAAAAAAAAACAGGCATAATTATAATGCTTGTTTTTTATTTGAAATTTATTAAGACATATATATTTTTTATATGGAGTAGTTATTTCACATTCTTATTAAAATAACTCCTGTTGATCCAAATTATTTTTAAATTCATTTATATCAATAATAAACTTATTATACACTTCTCTATTTTCCTTATAGAAATCAATTAAAGCATCTGTTGTTGGTATATCATAACCATGTGCAATATCATTTCTCAATTTTATAGAAGGCTTAAATTTTTCTATAAATTCTTTTGATAGAAAATTATTATCTACGCATATATCTAAGGATTGTCTAAAATATACCTTTCTCACATCTACGCTTACAGTTTTTAATACAATAGAAATATAATCTTCAACTAATGATTGGAAACTATTAAATAAACTTCTAAATGATAAATCCATAGACCTTCTAATTAGCTGTCATAAGCTTTTTCCAGAATGGAAATTCTGTCTTTATCCAATGAACTTCTTCTTTATCAAATTGTGATGAATACTCTTCCTTGAACATTTTCATCACTCCATATATGCTAATCTATTTTTTCAGATTCTTAAACTCTTATGTTATTATTATACCCAAATTAGGAAAACTAAACAATACATGTAGCATAGGTATCGAAACAAACTCATTTACAATTATTTCTTTTAGTCATCTATGAAATTTAATTCTTTAACTAATCTATCATATCCTATAGTAGAATTATTAAATTCTGACGTCGCATTATTTGCAAAGCTTTCTGGTTCTATCATTGCTGGGCTAAAATGTGTTAATAAAAGTTCTTTTACTTTACCTTCCCTTGCTAATGTAGCTGCTTCCCTAAATGTCATATGTTTATTTTTTATTGCCTTATCTATATCTCCATCATCGCCGTAAGTTCCTTCACAAATAAATAAATCACTATCTTTTATAAATTCCTTTATATCTTCTATTGGTCTTGTATCTGTTACATAACTAAGTTTAATTCCTTTTCTGTTATCACCTAAAACCATATTAGTTGTATAAACTTTTCCATCTACTTCTAAGGTTTCTCCCTTTTGAAGCAAATTCCATAAATTCTTAGGCACATTATTTTCTTTTGCTTTTTCTATATTGAATTTTGCTTGCCTTTGTACCGAAAATTTATATGCTAAACAATTTGCAGAATGATCAACTTCCATAGTGTTTATTATAATATCTGAAATATTATTATCCTCTACAACAACCATATTATCCTTATTAACTTTAAGATTAACCTTTTTAGGATTTTCTATTATATTGACTTCATAAGGTAGATACTTAGCAATAACTCTTAACCCATTAACGATTTCTTCTATACCCTCTGGTCCAACTATTGTTAATGGTTCTGTTCTGCCACTATTCCCTATTGTAGCTAATAATCCTGGTAACCCTACAATATGATCTCCATGCCCATGAGTAATACATATAATATCAATAGATTTAAACCCCCAACCCAAAATTCTCATTGATACCTGAGTTCCTTCGCCACAATCTATTAGTATTTTTCGTCCTCTATAATTTATTAAAGATGCAGAAAGATACCTATTTGGCATTGGCATGCCACCACCGGTCCCTAGTAAAGCTATATCAAACATATATTATTTCACTCCTTTTTTAAGATCCTTTAATACTTTCTCAAAATATATATCTATATTATATTATTAACAACTCTGTTTTTAATAGTATTATTTTAACTAAAAAAATAAAGTTTAGCCAAATAATTAAATTTGGTTAAACTTTACTTATATGAAAAAATAACAATTCAATTTTATAAATTATTTAATTTTCAATTTTTCTTTCCATAATAAATGATGTACCTATAAATAATATTATAAAAATTAATATATCTAATATTATTGCACTTAAATTAGTATTTATTCCGTATAAAGTGAAAGTTGCAATAGGTAATTTGTCTACCTGTATTTGTAAAAAATAAATTACAGCTATAGCTCCTGCAAGCACAAAAACACTTATTATATCTGATGTTTTTTTCTTATGCGTAATCCATTTTGAAATAGCTATACAGAAGAAAAATAATGTGAATATTGAAATATACTCAAAGAAACCACTAATTATTATAAAAATAATGCCAGTTGAGAAATTTACTCCCGTACTCAAACCACGAAGAATTAAATCTACTATATTTTCCTCAAAATTACTCATAACTAGGAAAAATATTATAACAGATGCAATTGCAATTATTCCGCAAATAATAGTTCCACATACCGCTGTTATTAATTTTGATAGAATTTTCTTCCAAGATTCTGCCGGAATCATAAGTTCAAGTGGAGACTGTTTTCCAGCTAAGTCTTTTTCGTATTTTATAATTGCTTCTATAAAAGGCATTATTGTCAATATTAAAATAAATATAAAGTAAAAAATCATACCTGTAATAAACATAAACCCTAAATTCCCCATTTTATTCTCACTCGCAGTAAATAAATGAGTCATATCACTTTTTGAAGAAGCTATTTTCAAAGTACACAGTAAAATAATTTCTATAAGTCCATAAGCTAATACTATATATCTCATACTTCTCCATTTTTTCGTAAGTTCATATTTTAATAAATCAGCTAACATGCAAAAACCTCCCTATAAATCTCATCAATAGTCATATTTTTTTCACTTCTCAAATCTTCTGCATTTCCAGAAAGCATAATTTTACCTTCTTTCAAAAAATAAACTTCATCTAATAGACTTTCCACTTCGTTAATAAGATGACTAGTTATTATCATAGAACTTTCAAAACTAAATCCCTTTAATATAGCCTGTAGAATTTGTTCCCTAGCTATTGGGTCCACACCATTTAATGGTTCATCAAGAATTATTAGCTTTGCTTCTCTAGCTAATGTCAATGCTAGTGCTAACTTTTCCTTCATGCCCTTTGATAGACCTTTTACTGACATATTACTTTCTAATTTCATAAAACCTAGTAACTCATTAAATTTATCGCTGTTAAAATCCTTAAAAAATGTAGAATAAACTTTTTTTGCTTCACTAATTTTCATCCATGGATATAAAAAATCACTATCTGGTAAATATGCAACTAGTTCCTTTGTTTTATACCCTATCTCATTATCACAAATTTTAATTTCACCTTCAGAAGGTCTTATTAAACCTGCAATTAATTTTAAAAAAGTTGTTTTACCACTTCCATTTGGTCCTAATATCCCAATAATTTTGCCTTTTTCAATTGTTAAGTCTACTCCATCTAAAGCTTTCTTTTTTAAATATTTTTTGCTAATTAATTTAGCCTCAAGAATTTTCATTTTTTTATTCCCCCAATACCTTTATTAAATATTTAGAAATTTCTTCTTTGCTCATTCCAAGCTCTGTCATTTCATCTACAAATCTTTTAGCATATTTTTGTGCTTGAGTATTTTTTAATTGATTCAAAAGATCATCACTATCAACAATAAATGTTCCAATACCTCTTTGCGAGTAAGTTATGCCTTCTCTTTCTAATTCCTGAAAAACCCTCTGCACTGTATTAGGATTAACCTTAAAGCTTTCAGAAAACTCCCTTACAGAAAGCATTTTTTCGCCGCCTTTAAGCTTACCTGCTACTATATCAGCTTTAATTTTTTGTATTATTTGCATATAAATTGGTGTACTTTCATTAAATTTAATCACCTATGGTACCTCCCATCCTCATTACTAGTGTACCATTATTATAGTACACTAGTAATTCAATGTCAATATTTGTTTTTTAAACCAACAAATATTTATAAAAAGCATAGAAAAAGAGATTCAAATTTGCTTAATAGTTTACACAAACTATTAAACAAATAAAAATCTCATATTTGTAATAAATTAATACTTAGGAATCTATCTTTTTATTTCATCCATAGCTTCAATTATCTTAGCTATCCATCTACAAAAATCTATTGATGCCTTTTGAGCTATTTCTATTACATTCTCATGTGAATGTTTTTGCTTTTGTATCCCTGTAGCCATATTTGTGATACAAGATATCCCCAGTACATCTATTCCTAAATAATTAGCAGCTATTGTTTCAGGAACTGTTGACATTCCAACAGCATCTGCCCCTTGATTTCTAATTGATCTTATTTCTGCTGCAGTTTCATAATAAGGTCCCATAAACCCTGCATAAACACCCTCTTTATATTCAACACCTATTTCATCTGCTATTTTCTTTGCTTTGTCTATTAATTCAACCTTGAAAGGTTCAGACATATCAGGGAACCTTGTCCCAAATCTTTCATCATTTATACCAATTAATGGATTATCTGAAATTAAATTAATAAAATCATTAATAATCATCAAAGTACCAGGCTTAAAGCTTGTATTTATGCCACCGCAAGCATTAGTTATTATAACTTTTTCAATTCCTAATTGCTTCATAACATATATTGGATATGCAACTTCTTTCATTGTATATCCTTCAAAATAATGAAATCTTCCTTGCATTGCTAACACATATGTATCTTTTATTTTCCCAAATACCAATCTTCCATTGTGACCTTTAACTGTTGATCTTGGGAAATTAGGTATATCTTCGTAATTAATATATTCTTTATTTTCTATAGAATCCACTAGATCTCCTAATCCTGAACCTAAAACAACACCGATCTTAGGCATTAAATCAATTTTACTTTGTATATATCTTGTTGATTCTAAAACTTTCTCATACATATTATTCATCTTTTTACCTCCGAATTTTTCGCTTTAGAAAACGTTTCCAATTTATTGTATAAATTTTTTTATTAAAAGTCAAGCTGTTTTTATCTTACCTTATTACAGATTTATATTTAATGTACTTTTTAAAAAATAATAGACCAATTTGCTCGTCTATTTTTAGCTATATTGCATAGAGACAATCCATATATATATGGACTATCTCTTGCCTTTGCACAAAATATACATCGCACCTTGATCTATTATTTTTTTTCAAGTTCTTAAGTTCTTGTATTAATTATTAACGCTCTATTTCATAAGCTTATCATACTTAATCCCACTAATTTATTTTCACAAGTAAATTATTAGTTTTTAAAATTTGAAGAAGCTAATATTTTATCTATATCTTCAAATTTGCTGTAGCCCTGTGATATTATTTGTTTTTTATCTCCATTAACTAAAATAACTGTTGGAAAACTTAGCGCCCCTAAATCTACAACCATATCAAAATATTTTAAAGTCTCTTGTGTTAATTCTTCTGATAGAAATTCTTTCTCAAATTCCTCTTTAGATATATCAAAGCTTTTAGCTATTTCAATATATGTTTCTAAATTATTAGTATCCTTTCCTTCTATAAAAAAGGCTTCTTGGAGCTTTTTAAGGAATCTAAAGCTTACATCTTTTTTTAATCTTTGAATTAAAACTAATGCTTTTGCTCCTGGAAAACTGTCTAAAACTATACTAGTATTTGCTAATATATTTTTATTATATCCATCTCCAAATTTTTTACCAGTTAATTGTTCTATTTTCATATTATGACTTTTTATATAATCACCTAAACTCACATCAATAGTTTTAGAATTATCCCCTACCCACATGCCTCCTGGTAAAATGCTAAAGTCATAAATATCTTTGTACTTCTCTTCTACTTTAGTTATAACATCGCTAAACCCATAACACCATCCACACATAGTATCCATAACATAATATATTTTTGTTTTCATATTTTATTCCTCCAATTCAAATTAATATCCTACTGTAAATCTTTTTCCAGAGAACTTAGGTTTTTCAACTTCCTCTAGCATTGCAAAAGCAAAGTCTTCAAATGAAATATGACTTTCACCTTTTTCATCTGTTATCAAATAATTTTCACCAATTCTATAAACTCCAGTTCTTTTTCCGGATTCAAGCATTGCCGCTGGACTCAAATTTGTCCAATTAATATTTTTCTCTTTTTTATAATAATCTAAAGCCTCACCATGAGCTAATGCAATTGGTTTCCAAGATTCAGGAAAGCCCTTTGTTTCAACTAATTTTATATCACCCTGTACAAGAAGACTTCCAGCTCCACCCATTGATAAAATACGAGGTACACCAGCTTCCTTTACTGCAGCTATCAATCTTTTAGTAGCCTCTACTAAAGTTTTTTCTTCTCCATGCTTTGGACCAAAGGCACTAATAACTATATCATTTCCTTCAATAGCCTTTGATATATTTTCTTCATCAAATATATCCCCTTCAATAAGTTTTAAATTAGCCTGCTTTTCTTCATTTTTTGATATATTACGAACTATTCCTGTAACTTCATGTCCTCTTAATAACGCTTCCTTCAATATAACTTTTCCCACATTTCCATTTGCTCCAATTAATGCTATTTTCATAAATAATCATCCTCTCAATTTTTATTTTATTTTGACTGTAACCACTATGGTTACAACAGTTTTAAAAAAATAGTTGTTTATTTTGTGCAACTAAAAAAGTTACATTTATATTAAAAATATTTCAACTAAAATCTACTACTTATTATCATTCTTAATTGTTCCCGTTGTAATCATTATAGTTACAACTAAAGAATTTGTCAATAGTCTATTAAAAAATTAACATCTAAATGATTATATATCTAATAATCATTTAGATGTTTAAGTCCCAATTACACTTCTTTTGAAAGTGCAGTATATTATTTAATTAAAATTTAGAAATATAATTATCGTCAAATCCTAATATTATTTTTGGATTACTACTAGGATTTATCCAATTTAATATTTTAACCATTTTATCTTGTGCTACTGCCACGCATCCCAATGTAGGAATTCCTGTGTCCACATGTAAAAATATTGCTGAACTTTTCCCAGGTATTGTAGGCCATCTATTATAATCTATAACTAATGAATACTTATAAGCATTTTTATAATCTATTAAATGTTCTGCTGATTGCCACCTACCATTTGCCTCTCCAAATTCCATGGTATTATAATATTGTGAATTTGAATCATCTATCCAATATTCACTACCATCTAATTGTTTATAACGAACCCCTGAGCCTGGATTTTCCGCAACCCCAAATGCTTCAGTTAAACTATAAACACCAGTAGGAGTACACTTATCCATTTCATATACCTCGCTTGCTTCTTTCATTCCACCTGATCCAACTCTTGCATACATACGATCATATTCATACCAAACACCATGGCTATCCTTTTCCCACATAATAAGTTCACCACTTGAACCGCCAGTGCTAGTTATAGTTAGTAACTGACTAGAGTTCTTAGCTGCACTAGTATTGGCTATATAGGGTTGTTTTGCCTCACTATTATTTTCTGTTTGTGGTTTATTTGTTGGTTTTGGTGATTCTTTATTCGCAGATAATTCTTTATCTGCTTCTAATTTATCTTTATTTGCTTCTAACTTATCTTTATCTATGAAATAATCTTCAACAAGCTTTTTATTTTTAGCTAGTTCCTCTACATCACTTTCATTACTTAATTCCATTGTTTCTAATTTTGTAATTATATCCTTAGCACCAGTGTAATCTTCATTATCTATCAAAGCTTTTAGCTCAACAAAAACAGCTTCAATTTCTTTCTTTTTAATAGAATTATTTGTATTATTTTTAAGTTCATCTATTTTTGATTTTATGGGATAATCATTAGCTTTTTCCGGCATTGTATCAAGTGTAGAAATAACTAATTCAAAGTTGCCTTTATCAAAATGAGCCTTACTATCATTATAAATTTTTATGATACTTATGATTTCTTTTACTTCATTATCATCAGGATAATTTGTTAAATAATCATTTAATATCTCTGTAGCTTTTTCATAATTATCGTCTTTAAATAAAGCTATCCCTTCATTCTTTTTGTTTCCTATACCCTTTTGGTTATATTCATAATAACCATATAAGGCTAGTCCCGTTATTAAGATAACTGAAAGTAAAAATATTATTGTTTTTATAAATTTCTTTTGCAATAAATTTTTCAAATGCTTTCTCCTTCTTTATCAATAGTATATTCTCATACTGTATTTGTTTAAAATACTTTATTATAAACAAATACATACCTACTCATACTTTTTCACTTGATAAGTCTAACATATCGTAACATCTATAACAAACAATAGTTTGTGTTTCTAACCAAGTAAATTATGGAAAATAATAACCCCATTAAGCAAAAATCCTACTTTTGCTTAATGGAAATGTAACTTCCCATTCCTTATAACCAGTTTTGAAGGTTCCAACATTGCTCTAAATTTTATCCTAACCATACATATAAAAACAGCTAAGTTTCTTTTAAATTTATTCATACTTATTCCCTCTTATTATTATTAAAATATTTCTTATCTTGCTTTAATTTATTATTTCTCTGAAATATATTATTAATTCTTACAATAGATTTTTATGTTTAAACTTTTCCAAAGAATATCAGCAAATTATTAATCATACAATTAATGTAGATTAATAATATAGTTTTAGGAGTGTTAGTTATGAAAGTTAAGATTGATATATTTTCAGGCTTTTTAGGGGCTGGTAAAACCCTTCTTATGAAAAAATTACTTGAAGAAGGTGTTTACACAGAAAAAATAGCTATTATTGAAAATGAATTTGGTGAAGTTAGCATCGATGGAGGTATCCTTCGTGAAACAAATATTGAAGTTCGTGAAATTAACTCTGGTTGTATTTGCTGTCAAGTTACTGGAGATTTTAAAGATGCTTTACTCCAAGTTATTTCCGATTATTCGCCAACTAGGTTACTTATAGAACCTTCTGGAGTTGCTAAATTATCTGATATTAAAAATATATTTTCAGAAAAAGATTTAATTGATGTTACTGAAGTTGATAATGTTATAACAGTTATAGATCCCTTAAAGATTGATGTTTATTTAAATAATTTCAAGAAATTTTATAAGGATCAAGTTATTTCTGCGGATAAAATAGTATTTAGTAGATGTCAGTTTATTAATGAGTCTGAATTATTAGAGGCAAAACTAAAAATATCGCGGCTTAATAGAAAAGCATTATTAATAACAAAACCTTGGGATACTCTAAAAGGTAGTGAAGTTATAAAAAATTTCACTCCAAATAATTCATTTCTCAATTTAAAAACTAATCCTATTAAATCAAAAGCTACTTTATTAAAAGATTCTACTGCAGAAAATACTAGTAATACTTTTTCATCTATTCCTATTTATGTTAAGAATAGATTTTCCAAGGATGAACTAATAAAAAAATTCGAATTTCTTTCCTCTTCATCTAATTTTGGAAATGTTTTAAGAGCTAAAGGTATAGTAAATTTACTTGATGGAAATAAACATCAATTTGATTTTGTGCCGAATGAATTTAACATACGGAAATTAAATTATTCACCTGAAGATGTAATTATAATTATAGGTACTGATTTAAAAGAAAATGCATTAAAAAGTTTTTTTAATTAGAGATTTTGATGAAAAGACGCTTAGAGGTGGTTACTGGATTTTTAGGAGCTGGCAAATCCTCTTTTATTAATTCCCTAATCGCTTTAACAATAATACCAAATGATAAAATTTTAGTAATTCAATTAGAGTCCGGAGTTACATTTATAGATAACTGCTCTAGGGTTAAAACTATTACTTTTAATAATGATTTAAGTGAACTTTCAAGCTTTATTTTAGAAACTACTTATGAATTTAATCCATCTAGAGTAATAATTGAATTTAACGGCACACTTTCTTTAGAATCACTAAGGGAAAATTTAAATAAAAAAGAATTAAATAAGGAATTTTATTCTGGGGCTAATTATTTTTTATGTGATGGCACAACCATTGATTCCTACTTACTTAATATGGGTGGTATTTTAACTCCCTTTATAGCTAGCGCAAATATAATTACTGTAACTAACACCTTAGCTATATCCCATAAAGATCTTGGCCCTAGTTTAAAAAAACTAAAAACATTAAACCAAAAAGCTTTTATTCTTTGTGTTGATTCTTCCTGCGAATTATATACAGCTTTATTAAAAAGCAATTTATTTAACAGAGGATTAATATCAAAAAAATTACACTTTTTATCAAAATATTTTAAGAGGGATGTTGTATGAGTAGTTTTATAAATTCAGAAATATTTAATTCATGGTTATCTACCTTTTTAAGTATAATAGTTGAATCCCTACCATTTATTTTAATTGGATCAATTATTTCAGCAATTATACAACTATTTCTTAAAGAAGAAACCATAAAAAAATTTCTACCTAAAAATAAAATAATATCAATAATATTAGCAAGCTTAATGGGGCTTTTTCTACCTCTTTGTGAGTGTGCTATTGTTCCCATTGGAAGAAGTTTAATAAAAAAAGGTGTTTCTGTTGGAACTGCTACTACTTTTATGCTGGCCGTACCGATTATTAATCCAATAGTACTTTTATCTACCTACTATGCCTTTTCTAATAATTTAAGCATTGTTTTTTTAAGGGCATTTGGTGGATTATTTATATCTATACTTATAGGTTTAATATTAGAAATATTAACTAAGAAAACTCAAGTTATAAAAAATGATACTGATTATTTATCCTCTTGTGATTGTGGCTGTGAAAATCTTTATATGAAATCTAACTTTTTTACTAACCTAAAAAACTTAATAGACCACACATCAAAAGAGTTTTTGGACATAAGCAGATATTTTATTTTAGGAGCTTTTTTAGCTGGAATAGTATCTGTTGCTATGGGTTCTTTAAACATAGACTTTAAAAATATAATGCCTTCTATGGGGATAATTGTTATGATGCTTCTTACCTTCTTCCTTTCTCTTTGTTCAGAAGCTGATGCCTTTGTTGCAAAAGGATTTCTATCCTCATTTGGAAATAGTGGAGTTATTGCTTTTTTAATACTAGGACCTATGCTAGATTTGAAAAACGTTATTTTACTACTAGGAGCATTTAAAAAGAAATATGTATTTTCTTTAATGTTCTTAACTTGTAGTATTCTAGCCTTATTTTCCTATTTAGTATTATTCTTTGGGCTTTAGGGGGTAGATTATGAGACGTTTTAATTTAGATGAATTAATTTGGTTTATTTTATTACTTTTGCTTACATCTTTATGGGGCTATCTTATTTTAAGTGGATCTATATATGGTTTGGTAAACCCTAGAATGGTTAAATATAGTTATTTTGCATTTGTTATATTTATTATTTTAACTATTTTTCAGCTTAGTAAAATCCTTACCTTCCCGTCTAGAATAGATATGTCTAATAAATTTATTCCTTTAATATTTACTCTTTTTATGGCGGTAGCATATATTTCTATAAATTCTAGCTACGCAATTAGCTCTTCATTATTATTAACTGAAGACCAAGTTAAATTTAATTATACTGGAAATTATATTTCTATTGATAATAATAATAATAAATATCATTTAATTGAAGATTTAAATATAGATTCTGAATATATTGATAAAACAATATCAATAGTTGGTTATGTAGATAGAAATGGTCATTTACCTGAAAATATATTCCTAATTTCAAGAGATACCATTAGTTGTTGTCTTCAAGATTTAAGCACTATTAGTCTCTTCTGTAAAGAAACCCACTTAAATAATAGTACTAATACTACCAATACTGCTAATATTAAAAATGGTTCCTGGGTTAAAGCACTTGGGAAAATAAAATATGAAAATGGAAATGCTTATTTAGAAATAATAGAATTAACCGTAATAAAAGAACCAGAAAAAAAATATTACACCCCTGGGGTGTAATATTTTCCATTTTATATTTCTATTTATTGCTATTTTACTAATTTTGCAGTATCTCTTGCAATCATTAATTCTTCGTTAGTTGGTATTTGATATATCTTAACCTTTGATCCTTCATTAGAAATTTCTTGAATTTTTCCTCTAATAGAATTTTTCTCTTCATTAATAGTAAATCCAAAGAATTCTAAACCTCTTAAACTTTCTCTTCTAGTTAATGAAGAGTTTTCTCCGATACCAGCCGTAAATACTATAGTATCTACTCCACCCATGATTCCTGCATATGCAGCAATTTGAGCTCTTACTTTATAATGGAATATATCTAGAGCTAATTGTGCTCTAATATTTCCTTTATCTGCTTCAGCTATAACATCTCTAAAATCTGAAGAAACTCCTGATATTCCAAGTACTCCTGATTTTTTATTTAATAAATCATCTACTTCTTCTATAGTGTATCCATGTTCTTCAATTAAGAAAGTAATAACTGATGGATCAATACTCCCTGATCTTGTACCCATCATAAGACCAGCAACAGGTGTGAATCCCATAGATGTATCTATTGATCTACCACCTTTAATAGCCGCTATTGAACATCCATTTCCTAAGTGACAAGTTATTATCTTTAAATCCTCAATATTTTTTCCCATAACTTTAGCAACTTTATTTGCAACATATTTATGAGAAGTTCCATGGAATCCATATTTTCTAATACCATATTTCTCATATAATTCATATGGTAGCGGACAAATATAAGCTTCTTTTGGCATAGTTTGGTGGAAGGCAGTATCAAATACAGCTACCATAGGTGTATTTGGCATTAACTCTTGGCACGCTTCTATTCCTGTAATATTTGGTGGATTATGTAATGGTGCAAGTATAATACAGTCTTTAATTGATTGTATCACCTCATCTGTTATAATCACTGATTCTGAATACTTTTCTCCGCCATGAACAACTCTATGTCCAACTGCTCCAATTTCATCCATTGATTTAATTATCCCATTTTCTTTATCTACTAATGCTTCTAAAACTAATTTTATAGCATCCTTATGATCTTTCATAGGTGTATTTATTATATACTTGTCTCTATCCTCTATTTTTTGAGTTAATATAGATCCTTCAATTCCTATTCTTTCAACTAATCCCTGTACCATTGATTTTTCTGTAGCCATATCAATTAACTGATATTTTAAAGATGAACTACCACAATTAATTATTAAAGTCTTCATAAGTTATTCTCCTTTTCAATCGCATAATTTTCCAACACATAAAATTTCTACTATAATGAATTATATGATTTAATTGCCGTTAATTCAAGTTTAATTTAATAATTATTATCGTTAAATAATTAACGTTATATATTTTCAAACTATTCTAATATTATTTTCTTTCATGTCCCCAATTTCTTAAACTCTAGATTAATCTGTTCAACACTTTATCTTTCACTTATCAATATTTTATTTGCTAGAAATTAATTTTTTTGCATAAATAAATTGACTCTGTTTTAAAAAACAGAGTCAATTTATTATTAGCTATTCCACCCTTATTATTCTGCAAATAATGGTGTTGATAAATAACGTTCACCATTATCAGGTAAAAGTACAACTATAGTCTTTCCTTCATTTTCTGGACGTTTAGCTAGTTCTATAGCAGCAGCCGCTGCCGCTCCTGATGATATACCAACAAGTATACCTTCTGATTTTGATAATTCTCTTGAAGTAGCAAATGCAACTTCATTCTCAATTTTTATAATTTCATCATATATTTTTGTATTTAAAGTGTCTGGTATAAACCCTGCTCCTATTCCTTGGATTTTATGGGGACCTGCTTTTCCTTCTGATAAAACCGGTGATCCACTTGGCTCCACTGCTACTATATTAATATTTGGATTTTGTGCTTTTAAATATTCTCCAACTCCACTTATAGTTCCACCAGTACCAACCCCAGCTACAAATATATCAACCTTTCCATCTGTATCCTCCCATATTTCAGGTCCTGTTGTTTTTCTATGAACATCTGGATTTGCAGAATTATTAAATTGTCCCAGAATAAATGAATTAGGTGTTTCTGATGCAAGTTCTGCTGCCTTTGCCATAGCTCCCTTCATTCCTTTTGCCCCTTCTGTAAGCACAATTTCTGCTCCATATGCCTTTATAAGACTACGTCTTTCTATACTCATAGTATCAGGCATTACTAAAATTACTTTATATCCTTTAGCTACTCCAACAAAAGCAAGTCCTATTCCTGTATTACCACTAGTTGGTTCAATAATTATAGAATCTTTACTTAATAATCCCTTTTCTTCTGCATCAATAATCATTGAATTTGCAATTCTATCTTTAACACTTCCTGCTGGATTAAAATATTCTAGTTTTGCAACTATCCTTGCATTTAATTTGTTTTTTTCGCTGTAATTTGTTAGTTCTACTAATGGTGTTTTTCCTATAAGATCTGTTAAACTTCTATAAATTTTTTCCATAATATTTGCCCCCTAATTATTTTTATACATATATGTTTTATATGTATTTATAGTATAGTATATGTTTTATTTCTATATTATTACCTATTAAAAAAACTTTTTTCATAAACATATATGTTTAGTATGTTATTATTATATTCTGAATTTTTAAAATTATCAATACTTTTTAAATTATAATTTTTTTTACCATTTTTAGATTAATAGTAGTATAATGTAAGCATATCTAACCGCTATGTATTGGAGGAATTAACAATGAAAATTTCATCTAAAGGAAGGTATGGGCTAGCCTCTATGATAAGCCTTTCTACAAGTTATGAAAATAATGAGTATATCACAATTATAAGTATTGCTGAAAAACTTGGTATCTCTAAGATATATTTAGAACAAGTCTTTTCTCTTTTAAAAAGAGCTAACCTAGTTACATCTACAAAAGGTTCTCAAGGAGGATATCAGTTATCAAAATCTCCAGATAATATAACTGCATTTGATATCTTAAGTGCCATTGAAATAGGCTTATTTGAAAAAACCGATACTTCCGTTTCAAAAAATTCTATTCATATAGAAAAATCAATGAGTTTATTAATTTGGGATAAACTAGATAATACAGTCTATACTACCCTTAACGCTATAACTCTAAATGATTTAGTTAAGGAAGCAAATAAATACACAAACGTAAGTGATATTATGTTTTATATCTAAACAAATAAAATCTATGAATTTATTTATACACTTCTAAATTCATAGATTTTAATTTTGATTTTGATTTTTATAATATTATAAATATGAATTAATAATAAAAATTGATGAGGAGATATATTTTATTATTAATCATTTATATAATCTAAATTAGATTCAGTATTGGTTGGGATTGGTTTTTCTTTGTATAAAGCTTTAAATATTAACCAACCTATTAAAATGGAAACGGAACCTAGTATTATTGGTAATCTTAAATCTATACTTGTAACGAAGCCAGCTATTATTGGAGGTATTGCTTGAGCAAGTGATTGTACAGATTGATTTACACCTAAAATTTCGCCTTGAGTGCTAGCGTCACTTTGATTAGAAACTATTGCTGTTCCATTTGGTTGAGTTAATCCTTGGAATATTGCTATAAATGGTATTATAGCGTATATCCAAATAGATTTAGTTGGTAACAATAACATTGGTAATACAATAGCTAAAAGTATTGCTGAATAGTTTAATATTTGGCTAGGTCTATACTTTTTACTTAATGGTCTTTGGAATCCACCTTGTGCAAAGGCTATCCATATTCCCATATATGCAAATAAATTCCCAACTTGTGATTGATTAAAACTAAACTTTCCTATTAAGAATACTTGGAAGAATTGTGTGAAGAAATTAAAACCAATAGTTAAGAAGAATACTGTTAAAAATACTGATTTTAAATTTGGTATTGAAAATGCCTTCTTTATATTCTTAGCTCCTATAGTAAATGATATATTAGCTTTCCTACTAGTTATTAATGTTTCTTTAAATTTAAATATCACAGATATTATATTTAAGAAAGTAAGTATTGCTGCAAACCAAAATGGTGTATCATAGTTAAACCAGCTAACAATGCTGGGATCAGATAGCTTTCCACCCATATAAGGTCCAATTACAAAGCCTAAGCCAAAGGCCATTCCTATAAGTCCAAAGTTTTTAGCTTTAGTTTTTTCTGTGCTAATATCAGCTATCGATGATTGAGCAATAGAAATATTTCCACCAGTAAATCCATCTAATATTCTACCTAAAAATAAAAGATACACATTTTTTTGTAAAATACCTAGTCCGAATAATAAGTATCCAACTAAAGTTCCTATCAATGATAAAGTTAGTATTTTCTTTCTACCCTTTTCATCTGCTAAAGCCCCAAGTATTGGTGCAGAGAAAAATTGTGCTATAGGATAAGCTGCAATTAAAAATCCATATATAATAGATCTTGTAGAAAAACTCATATCCATAGGTAATATCCCAGTGCTAGGATCTAATAGAACCATTGGTAGTATAGGAATTACAATCCCAAGTCCTAATAAATCTATAAAAACAGTTAAAAATAGTGGCAAAATCGAATTTTTCTTTTTTTTCATTTTAGTCATCTCCTTTTTATTAAAATTTTATATTTTATAATCCTATTAGCTCATTCCTATAACCATACCTACTAAATATGGTACTAACCAAATACACCATACTACTATACTTAATTTGTGGAATGCTTGTTTTTTAACATCATCATTTTTATATAATACCCAAGTTGCCCAACCTGCATGGAATAACATTAAAACTATTGCGAGTACACCAGTTATACCATGAATTATTTGAGCATTTGCTGAAATAGACGTTGCTCCTTCTTGTGCTATTCTAGTCATTGTCATTGTTCCTGTAGTATCGGATACTAAACCAAGCCAGAATATTATTACATGTCTTTTATTTAAGCTTTTAGCTTTTCTCTCTCCAAATACACCTACTGTATAAAATACAAGTGCTAATGTAATTGTAATAATTGCAAACATTAATTTTCCATCCATAATTATTCATTCTCCTTTATTTTGTCTCTTAATTTTCTAAGGCCTTGTTTTGCCTCATCGATTTCTTCTTTTGTGAAATTTTTAAAAACTTCATCAAAACTTTCATTTATTTTATATCTAAACTCCTTGGCAAACTCTAGCCCTTTTTCTGAAAATACAACATAAGTATTTCTTTTATCATTTTCAGATTTAACTTTTTTCACGTAATCCGCATCTTCTAATCTTTGTACTATGCCTGAAACAGTACCCTTAGCCAAGGACATTTCTTCACATAACTGTGAAATAGTAATTTCTTTTTTATGAGCTACTAATTTTATAACCATAATTTGCTGGTGAGTTAACCCACTATCTTTTAAATTTTTACTAACTATATTCATTGTACTTGAATATACCTCTTTAATAAGCATTGCTATTTCAAAACATTCAAATCCACTTTGCATAATACTCTCCTCCCTTAGTTCTCATGCGAACTATTTAGTTCCTATGCAAACTATATTACATCTATGCCACCATCTTGTCAATAACTTTTATTAATAAAGAAAAAAGACACTATAATTTATAAATAAGTACATATAAATTAAGTGGCTTCTCCTACAGCTACTTCTATATTGTTTATTTGATTCATATTTTTATTATGCTATGTTTAAGAACTATGTTGATATTTGATTAGTTTTTGTGAATACTTTATACTAGCATCATACTAAGTAGGCGGAAGCGTGTCTATGAGTAACTTTAATACTATTGTAGATGAAATCAGCAAACTACCAGAATACGATAAAAGAAGATTAATATATTACTTTCAAGAAAAGTTTATACTGTATACCTAAGCAGCGGATTTTACAGCAGAGATTAAATAAAATAGGTTTTCCCAAGGTCAAATATTCCCTCACTATATCCATGATAAAATAATGAGAAATGGTAAGTATAATAATATACAGAGGTACAAGTGCAAAAAATGTAGTAAGACCTTTACTGACTTTACAAACTCTCCTATCTATAACAGCAAGAAAACAAAGTCAATGGATTAAGTATTTGAAATGCATGGTAGAAGGATATTCAATTAGAAAATCTGCAACAATAGCTGAAATAACTATTCATACTTCTTTTGCATGGAGACATAAGCTTTTAGACTCTATAAGGCTCTATGAATGGGTTGGGAGTGTTGCTGGAGTTATTTAGGCGGATGAAACATTTTTCAGATTGTCCTATAAAGGTGGGCATAAAGTAACTACATCATTTTAAATTCCTAGAAAGCCATTTAAAAGAGGCCCTAAAAGTAGACCATCACCAAATAAAGAAAAGCGTAAAACAGGTGTATCAGAACAAAAGGTAGCTGTTTTATGTGCAATAGATAGAACTGGTAACATTATGACCGAGCTAGTTTGCAATGGTAGACTAAGGAATGCTGATTCAAATAGATTTTTGGGTTGAAGAATTGAAAAACATTCAAAAGTATGTAATGACTCGCACAATGCCTATACTGATTTAGAAAAGACTTGTAGTGTTGATTTAGATCAAGCAGAACATGATAACTACAAAAAAGGTATATACCCAGCTCTTCAAAAGCGATAGGTATGAAGTTATGTACAGAAGGATTATGGTACAATCCCACACATCCCATTCCACAACTAAAATTAGTGAATTTAAAACAAGGAAAGCCAGATATATTTAATTTTGCTTTTATTTGTGTATAATTAAAACATAGATAAAGTACAAATGTATTTTTTTACGTCATATTGTTATATTAAAGTCAGAAGGAGAAAGAGTATGGAGAGTATACAAAGTAAGTTGTTAAAAATGATATTACGCATTATTAACCTGAAAAAAATGTGGGAAGTTACTGGTAATGAATTAAGAAAGAATATAGAGAAAAAACAATTGTCAGAAAGCCATGAACCTCCTAAAAAGATTCAAAGAAATTTTAAAATCAAAAAAAAGCAGGTAAATGGATATTGCTGTTATATAATCAAACCACTAAATAGTGTAGGACAAAAGCATGTTTTGTATCTTCATGGGGGAGGATTTGTCTATGAAATTATGAGTCCTCATTGGGAATTTTTAGCACGAATAATTGACGAATTGAAATGTACAATCATCGTTCCGATTTATCCTTTAGCACCGCAACATCAACATCAAGAGGTTTTTGATATGATACTTCTCATATATCAACAAATTATTTTAAAAGTAAAACCCGAGAGTGTCGTAATTATGGGTGATTCGGCAGGAGGTGGAATGAGTCTTTCTTTAGCACAATTGTTAAAAGAAAAAGAATTGCCACAGCCTCGAAATATAATTCTTATATCACCTACGTTGGATATGACATTCAGCAATCCAGAAATACACGCAGTGGAAAAACTTGACCCAGTATCAGCAGTACCAGCATTAATTGATATAATCAAATGGTATAGTGGTGAGAAAGATTCAAAACACTATTTGATTAGCCCCATATACGGTAATTTTGAGGGGTTAGGTAAAATTAGTTTATTCATAGGGACGCATGATATCCTGTACCCAGATGCCAAAAAATTTAAAAATATATCAGATTTGAAAGGGATAGAAATAGACTATTATGAATATCCTTCTATGATTCATGTTTGGCCATTATTTTTCTTTCCTGAGTCAAAGAAAGCGACTAAACAGATTATTGAAATAATAAGGTCATCTTAAAAATATAACACTCTATTTTAACTTTAATTCTCAATCTTATAGTATGGGGAGATAAATTATATTATAATACAAGTAAAAAGGCTGGAATATCCAGCCTTAAAAATTACCCTTTATATCAACATATACTTTAAACATAGCGTTTTATTATTTGAATCCTTATATAATATTATTATTGCTTATTCTTACCTTTAATAGTTCTCTGAATTCATCCATATTAAATTTACTGCCAGGACAGCTCTTAGTTACTCCCTCTAATTCTCGATGTCCTAAAACTTTATTTGGTTCTATATCATATTTAAACATGAAATATGTACAAAGTTCTATTAATAATTCTAACTGTTCACTACTAGGTAAAAACTCATCAAAATTCCCAACTAGTGCAATTCCAATAGCTACTGCATTATGACCTTTAGCATGTGCTCCAATATACATTCCCCTAGCTTCAAAAATTGTACTATCTTTTTCAATTAAATAATTATAACCTACACCTGCCCATTTAAATTTTTCTTGATGGAGCTTGTGTGTTGTTATTAATGTTAATTCTGGATTATGTGTATGATGTATTATAATGTTTTTGGGATTTTCTAATGGTTTCAACTCTTCATTAAACTCTAAATTCACACTTTTTATTTCCATAAAACTTTTCACCACCAATTAAATTTTAGTAATGCATAGTAAAATAAATAATAAAATACTAATTTTTTATTTATTTTCATATGCCTCATCCACTACAAAAAATAAAAACCTTAATATAAATTAATTATATCAAAGTTTATATTTAAATGTTTATATTTAAATTTCTTATTAGCTAATTCCAAATAATTACTCTCCAAGATATGCACTTCTAATGCTATCATCTGATAGTAAGTCCTTTGCATTTCCTTGAATTACTATTTTACCTGTTTCAAGTACATAAGCTCTATCTGCTATGGATAATGCCATATTAGCATTTTGTTCAACTAATAAAATAGTTGTACCTGCTTTATTTATTTCTACAATAATATTAAATATTTCTTTTATTATTATTGGAGCAAGACCCATTGATGGCTCATCTAATATAAGCATTTCTGGTCTATTCATTAAGGCTCTTCCTATTGCTAGCATTTGCTGCTCTCCACCTGATAATGTTCCTGCTTGCTGCTTTATTCTTTCCTTAAGTCTTGGGAATTTTTTAAATATGTTATCCATATCTTCTTTTATTCCCTTTTTGTCTTTTCTTAAATATGCTCCAAGTTCTAGGTTTTCTAATACTGTTAGGTTTCCAAATATTTTTCTTCCTTCTGGCACATGAGAAAGTCCAAGACCTACTACCTTGTGAACAGGCACTTTATTAATTTCTGTATCTTTAAAAGTTATGCTTCCACTTTTATACTTTTCAAGACCTGAAATTGCTCTAAGTGTTGAAGTTTTCCCAGCTCCATTAGACCCTATTAAAGTAACTATTTCACCTTTTTTCACTTCTAGTGATATATCTTTTAAAGCGTGTATCCCATCATAATATAGATTAATTCCATCTATTTTTAACATTTTATGCCCCCTCTCCAAGGTAAGCTTCAATTACCCTAGTATTTATCTTTATTTCAGCAGGTGTTCCTTCTGCTATTTTTTTACCATAGTCTAATACTACTATTTTTTCACAAACACCCATAACAAGTTTCATATCATGTTCTATTAATAGTATTGATATTTCAAATTTTTCCTTAATCCACCCAATCATATTCATAAGTTCATGAGTTTCCTTTGGATTCATTCCAGCTGCTGGTTCATCTAGTAGTAATAATGATGGATTGGTTGCCAAAGCTCTAACTATTTCAAGTCTTCTTTGTTCTCCATAAGAAAGATTTTTAGCCATTTCATCTTTTTTATCATCTAAATTAAATATTTTTAAAAGCTCTATGCTTTTCTCTTCTATTTCCTTTTCTTCTTTTCTAAACCTAGGTGTTCTAAAAATAGAATCTAACATATTGTAATCTATCATATAGTTAAAGCTGATCTTTACATTATCTATCACTGATAGTGTTGAAAATAACCTTATATTTTGAAAGGTTCTAGCTATTTTCTTCTTGGTAATATTATAAGGCTTTAAACCATGAATATCTTCTCCAAGATAACATATCTTTCCCTCAGTTGGATTATATACTCCAGTTAGCATATTAAATACTGTTGTTTTCCCTGCCCCATTTGGTCCTATAAGTCCTACAATTTCTTTTGAACCTATCTTTAAATTAAAATCTGATACAGCCTTTAACCCTCCAAATTGTATAGAAAGATTTTCTACTGATAACATAGTTTAGCCCTCCTTTCTTTTTCTAAATTTACCAAACACTTTAAGTGATAATTCTTTATTTCCAAGTAACCCTTGTGGTCTAAATATCATTAAAACAATTAGAGCAAGTGGATATATAATCATTCTTAATTCTTTAAATTCTCTAAGTCCTTCTGGTAAAAATGTTAATATAGCCGTTGCTATTACAGACCCTGATAATGAACCCATACCACCAAAAACTACAAATGTTAGAATATCTATTGACTTAACAAAATCAAATGATGTTGGTTGTATAAATCCCATATGATGAGAGTATAACCCACCAGCTGCCCCTGCAAAGAAAGCTGCAACTATAAATGCCATCATTTTATATTTAAATGCATTTACACCCATAGCTTCTGCAGCTATTTCGTTTTCTCTTATTGCTACCATTGATCTTCCTTGAGTTGAATGAATAATATTATAAATTACAACTATCGCTATAACCATAGCTAAAAACGCTATAGTAAAGTTTGTTTTTCTTGGAATTCCAGAAAAGCCTCTAGCTCCTCCAACATAATCAAGGTTCATAATTATAACCCTAATTATTTCTCCAAAAGCTAAAGTGGTAATTGCAAAATAATCACCTTTTAGCTTTAAAGTTGGATATCCTATTAAAGCTGCAAATATTCCTGCAATAACTCCTCCAACTATAATTGAAAGAAAAAATGGCAATTTCATATTTACTGAAAGAACCGCTGAAACATATGCTCCAATAGCCATAAACCCTGCATGCCCTAAACATAATTGCCCTGTAAATCCAACTATCAAATTAAGAGATACTGCTAAAACTATATTTATAAGAATTAAAATAATAATTCCACCATAGTATGAATTAATTACTTTAGTAGTCATTAATATAAATAATATTAAAAACGTTCCAATTATAAGTCCTATATTAACTAATGTTTTTTTGCTCATACATTTCATATTCATCACCTACACCTTCTCATTAGTCTTTTTGCCAAGTAACCCTGAAGGTTTAATTAACAATATTATTATTAACACTGAAAAAGCTATAGCATCTGAGAAACTTGTTGATATATATGCTTTTGTTAAAGTTTCTATCATTCCCATAAGGAATCCTCCAAGTAGCGCACCTGGTATGCTTCCTATTCCTCCAAGAACTGCTGCAACAAAGGCTTTAAGCCCTGGCATTGTTCCCATATATGGTGTTATGCTTGGATATGAAATAGCAACTAAAACTCCTGCAACCCCTGCAAGTGCTGATCCTATGGCAAATGTAAGTGATATAGTATTATTAACATTTATCCCCATAAGCTGTGATGCTTCTGTATCAAAAGAAGCTGCTCTCATTGCTTTTCCAACTTTAGTTTTATAAACAATAAATTGAAGTAGAAATACTAAAAATGCTGATACAGCAAGAAGTAGTATTGTTTTACTGTTTATTTCAACTCCACCTAAAGATATAACCTTATTTCTAATTAACTCTGGAAACGCCTTTGGGTTAGCCCCAACTATTAACCGCATTCCATTTTGTAGTAATAGAGAAACCCCTATCGCTGTTATTAAAAGGGTTATTCTTGGTGAATTCCTAAGTGGTTTATAAGCTACTTTTTCAATAATTATCCCTGCCGCTGCTGATATTACCATTGCAACTATTAATGTAGGCACTAGTGAAAATCCTAATGTATTCGCTGCAAAGTATCCTGAAAAGGCACCTATCATATATATTTCTCCATGGGCAAAGTTTATTAATTTAATAATTCCATAAACCATTGTATACCCAAGAGCAAGGAGGGCATATACACTCCCTAATGCTAGTCCGTTTATAAGTTGCTCTGAAAATTCCATAATACTCTCCTCCTTTAGTTAAATTTAGTGATTAGCAAATAAATAATTAGTCATTTATTTGCTAATCCCTTAAGGGTTAATTTTATCTACTAATTGATTTTTATCTCCATCTACTTTAATTATACTTGCAGTCTTAATCGCTGATCTTTCATCATTAAATTTAATATTTCCTGTAACACTATTAATTTCAACTTTCTTTAAAGCATCTTTAATTGCTACTCCATCTGTACTTTCTGCATCTTCAATACCTTTTAATAAAACTTTCATTGTATCGTAAGCTAAAGCTGCAAATGCATCTGGATCTTTTTTGTATTTTGCTTTATAACTATCTACAAATTTCTTAACATTTTCTTCTTTATCACCTGCGTAATAATGATTAATGTATAATGCACCCTTTACAGCATCCTTACCTATAGTTGCAAGCTCTTGAGATTCCCAACCATCACCACCTAATAATTGAGATGTTATCCCCTTATCTCTAGCTTGGCTAGCAATTAACCCAACTACATTGTAATAATCTGGAAGAACTAATACATCTGGGTTAGAAGATTTTATTTTAGTTAATTGAGCATTATAATCTGTTTCTTTATCGTTATAGCTTAAATATTCAATAACATTTCCACCAGTTGCTTCAAAATCTTTCTTAAAACTTTCAGCTATACCTTTTGAATAATCTGATCCTGAATTATATAAAACTGCCGCTGTTTTCTTTCCTAAGTTTTCTTTAGCATATTTAGCTAAAATCTCACCTTGGAATGAATCTACGAAGCATCCTCTAAATACAAATTCTCCACCAACTTTTGTAATGTTTGGTTCTGTACCTGTTGGTGTAATAAGTGGTATTTGTTTATCAGTTGCATTTGGTGCAACTGCTGTTGCTGCTCCTGATGTTACAGGCCCTAAAACTGCCACTACCTTATCATTATCTACTAATTTGTTAAAGGCTTGAATTGCTGAATTTGGCTCTGCTTGGTCATCTTCAAATATAAGTTCTATTTGTTTTCCGCTTACCCCACCAGCATTATTTATTTCCTCTACATATAAATCCGCGCCTTCTTTAACTGATTGTCCATAAGTTGAAGCTGTTCCTGTAAGTGGTCCTATTCCACCAATTTTAATAATATCCTCATTACTTTTATTACCGCATCCCACAAGTGTAGTAATTGCCATTGCCCCTGCAATTACACATGCTACTAATTTCTTTTTCATAACATTGCCCCCTTTTTTCATATTATCAATTTTTTAAGTTTTTGTCTCTTTTAGTATTAATTTAATATATTATTAAGTTTTAATTTATCAATATAATATCATATTGCGTTTTAAAATACAATATAAACATTTTATTTTTGTAAAATAATCATATTTTACTTTTGTATCTAAATTTTATAATAACTTTTTTGTAAAAGTGATTAATTTTTATTTTTAAAATAAGTGCTTTTGATAATAGAAAGAGTTAAAATGTAATTGAAGGAGGTTTTTTCATGGTTAAAAGCGTTATAAAAAAAATCTTAGCTACGTCTCTTGCAACTGTTATATTATTACCCTGTGTAAATAGCATATCAACTGCACCAGTTTTAGCTGCAACTACCGATTATGGGGTTGGACATGGAGTAACTTGGCCAACTCAAGTTAACGCACCCTACGTTGATATGGTAGAGTGGATTACAAAAGCAGGTTATAACTACAATGGAGTTGCAAACCTAACAAAACTATCTCAAGACACTGGTGTAAAATATTTCAACCTAGGATTTATCCAAGCTACAGGAAATGTTTCAAACGGTAAGGTTAATTGGGGTTGGGGTGGATATTCCGTATTAACTGAAGGTTCAAACGACACTCAATATGCTGGACTTAAACAATCAATAAAAGACTTTAGATTAAATGGTGGAGATGTAACTATATCTTTTGGAGGATTATCCGGAACACCGCTCTGGGAAGCATCTTCTGATGTTAATGTACTCGCAGCTACTTATACTGATATAGTTAATGGATATGGGTTAACTAGATTAGATTTAGATGTTGAAGGTGGTGCACAAAACAAAGCTTCAAACATTACAAATGCTAAAGCTATTAAACTAGTTCAAGATACAACAAAAGTAGATGTAGTTTTAACATTACCTGTATTACCAAGTGGGTTAACTTCTGAAGGTTTAGGCGTATTAGAAGCCTATTTAGCTAATGGCGTTAATGTAAAAGCCGTTAATATTATGACAATGTGTTATGGTGATGGTGTATTGTTACCCGGCGAAAATTATGGTACAGCATCTGTTAGAGCTATGACTTCAACTAAAGATCAATTAAAGGATTACTATAAGAAATTTACTGGTGCAACTTTAAGCGATGCTGATGCATATGCAAAATTAGGTACAACCTGCTCAATTGGTTATGAGGGCAGTTCATTCCCAACTTTTACTCCTGATTTAGCAAAAATTGTAGTTGATGCTTCAATTAAAAACAAAGTTGCTATGACTTCTTATTGGTCAGTAAACAGAGATGCTAAATTTGATACAAATCAAGGAATTACTGGTTTATACTTATTTAATAATGTATATAAACAATTTGGGACAACTAATCCAACTCCACCAGCTACTAATACTGCGCCTGTTTTAAATGGTGTAAAAAATAATACTGTGAATGTTGGAACTTCTTTTAATCCCTTAACCGGTGTTACAGCTACTGATACAGAAGACGGTGATTTAACTAGCAAAATAGTTGTTAGTGGTTCTGTTAACACACAAGTTGTAGGTAATTACACCTTAACTTATAAAGTAACTGATAGCAAAGGTCTTGTTACTACTGCAACTGCTACAGTAACAGTAGTAAAACCAGTTGTACCATCAGCTAATACCTATGATGCAGATAAAATTTATAACGCCGGTGATACAGTAATATATAATGGTGTTAAATATAAAGCTAAATGGTGGACCAAAGGTGAAACACCTTCAACTAGCCAAGTTTGGTCTATAGTTCTAACTTTAAATACAGATGGAGTGTAAACTATATTTCTGGAACACCCTATTCTCCTTGTACTCTAGTTAAATTATAATGGTACAATCTATGAAGCTAATTGGTGGACAACCACTAGTCCAGGTAGTGATAGTTCTTGGTCTAAAAAATAGGTCCTTCTAATTAAGAAGAGCCTATTTTTTATTATATTCTATTATTAGATTTTATTTGTTGCTATATGTTTTTTAATATTTGTATCTGACCTAAGGACCTTTCCTTACCATCATTTCCAACTCTAGTCATTATGTATATTTCATAAAAATCTCCACTTACTTCAATGTTATTTTTATCAATATACTCTATAATTTTTTTATAGTACTTACTTGTATCCTTATAATCATCATCAAAATTCAATGTTATATATTCTCCCTTTGGCAATGTTATTAAATTCTCATGATAATTTCGAATACCCTCTCCAACACTAATTAACATATTATTATATATTAATTTTTCATATTTTTTTATATCTTCGTATGATATAGCAAATGCAAGTTCCTTATTTGAACTGCTATACTTTTGCTCCATATCTACTAATGTTTTACTTAAGTTTATTTCAAATTCTTCTGTATATCTTTTTGTATTATTATATTTAATAAATCTCTTTTCCTCACTATATTTAATAAACACCTCATCAATACCTTCTTCTAAAGATTTTTTTATACGTTCTTCAAGAAAACTAATATTATTTTTTACAGTGCTTAATTCCTTTATTTTATTATCTATCATTTCTTTTTGCTTACTTATTATATTAAGTATAGAATCAAAGGAAGTATAATTTTCTATTAACCCCTTTATTTCCTCTAGTGATAATCCCATAGCCTTACATTGTTTTATTAAATCTAGTATTACAAAATGTTTTGCAGAGTAATACCTATATCTGCTTTTTTCATTTATATATGAAGGTTTTAAAAGCCCAATTTTGTCATAATGTCTTAATGTTTGAACTGATATATTATGTAACTTTGACATTTCCCCAATAGAAAAGTTTGTCCCCATCTTTACACCTCATTTGTATTTAGGCATTGTAAAATAAATAACTAGCCAATATCCTAGTTATTTTTCACCTTAGCCTATTTTTTATATCCCTTTTTAAATTAAAATTTAAAAAGCTATGCCTAAATTACTTTAAGCATAGCTTTATTATACTACTATTTTTTTCCTTTTAT
The DNA here is from genome assembly GCF_017348895.1 of Clostridium gasigenes. Classification (NCBI taxonomy): domain Bacteria; kingdom Bacillati; phylum Bacillota; class Clostridia; order Eubacteriales; family Clostridiaceae; genus Clostridium; species Clostridium gasigenes. Next base: position 2,489,456 of record NZ_CP071376.1, on the reverse strand, counting down.
AAGGTTGAACTATTATTTCATTAAATTTTATACACTTAAAACTGCTTCTGTAGAAGTTTTAATATTTGCAATTAATTTAACTGTTATAAATGTTAAACTTTCAGATACTGTTGCACTTATCCATATTCCAGTTATTCCAAACATACTTCCAAATACAATTAAACATATTGGAAGAAATATAACTGACCTAAGTATGCAACTTATATTTGAATACATTGGTTTTTCTATAGCTTGATAATATACAAGAGTATTTAGGTTTAGCCCTACTAAAAAGTAACTAAAACTTGCTATTCTAAGAGCATTATAAGATAATTGCGCTATATTTGGATCTATTGTAAATATTCCTATAAGTTTAGGTCCAAAAATAAAGCTTACTATAACAAAAATTCCACTTATCACAGTTGATGATACACATGTTATCTTGAAGAACCCTAACATTTTCTCACCATTTTTTCTTCCATAGTTATAACTAATAAGAGGTTGTACACCTAATGTTATACCATAAAGAACCATATATATATTTGTAGTTAAATAATTTATTATACTATATGATGAAAGTCCTATCTCACCTACAAATTTTACTAAAGCTATATTATGCAATAATACAATTATTGAATAACTTGCTTGTGCAAAAAATGATGGAAAACCTATAAGTGAAAACTCCTTAATAAGTTCCCTGTTAATATTTGCACGTCCAAAAGTTAAAATACCTTTTCCTTTTAAGAAATGAGGTAGTAATATGCATACTGTAACTATTTGACCCAGTCCTGTAGCTATAGCTGCTCCTTTTATTCCAAAACCGAGTTCAAATATAAATATATAATCTAATACTATATTAGTTATTGCCCCAGCCATTGTTGATACCATTGCAAGTTTCGGTCTACCATCGTTTCTCACAAAACTACTAAGAACTATTCCTATTAAATTAGGAATACAAAACAATGCATAAAACCTTAAATATTCTACACCTAAAGACTTTAAATTGTCTGTTGCTCCAAGTAAAGTTACTATTTCTTCTGTAAACATAACTCCAATTATACTTATTCCTATACTAATTATTAGTAGAAACTTAAATACTTGTCTAAATACATCTAGTGCTTTTTCAGTATTATTTGCTCCAACATTTTTAGAGACCAAAGCCCCTCCCCCTATTGCAAACATAGAAGCTAACCCAAATAGCAAAACTGTAAATGGTAATACTATATTAACCGCTGCTAATGCCGAATCTCCAACACCTTTTCCTACGAATATTCCATCAATAACTGTATATAAAGACGAAATGAACATAGCAATTGCTGATGGTACAGCGTATTTAAAAAATTCCTTTATCATATATATCCACCTTTTTTATTTATTATTATCCTTTTCTTATTATAAACTCTATTGTTACTATAGAGTCAACCTCTTTTTTTTAATAATTTATATGATCTTTTTTCTATTAAGACATGGTCAAATAAATAACAATAAGGTGACTTGTATTTGTTTCATCATGTCTAAACTCAATAAAAAAATAGGGTGTTTCACACACCCTATTTCCATCTTAATATTAAACTTTATTTGAATATTACTTATTAACTATACCAATATATTTATTCATTATTCCATAGATTGTGGCTCTCCAAAGAATTCGAAATGTATATTTTTTCTATTAACACCTAATTCTATAAGAGCTTTATTTAATATTTTCATAAATATTGGTGGTCCACAGAAATAAAATTCACTATTTAAATCCAAATTATTTTCTATCCACTCTTTCCCTATGAAACCTTCAACATCGTAATCTTTTCCTTTTTCATCTACTTCCAAAGGATTGCTGTAAAATACATAACTTTTTAATTTTATAATTTCTTCCATCTTCTTAATATCATACTTAAATGGTTGAATTTTCGAGTTTTGAACTGCTTGAATAAACGTTATATTCTTTTTATCTTCAATTGCGTCATATAACATAGAAATCAAAGGCGTAATTCCAATTCCTGCTGAAATTAAAACAACGGGCTTTTTATTATTTTCTAATGTAAATAATCCGGCTGGAACCATAGCTTCAATAGCATGTCCAATTTCTAACTCATCATGTAAATAAGAACTTATTAATCCACCCTCTACTTTTTTCACACTTATTCTATAAATATGCTCATTCGGCTTCATTGATAAGGTATATGTTCTTATTTCATTATTATATTTATCATCATTTTTCTTAATTTTAATAGGCAAATATTGACCTGCTCTATGCTTAACTAATTTTTTCCCTTCTTTATCTTTAAAATAAAATGATATTATATCACTACATTCGTTAACTTTATCTACTAATATTAGATCCTTGAAACCAGTCCATGATTTAGCATACTCTAATTCTGCACTAGATGTATTAGAATATTTTTGTATTATTTCTTCCATGTCCGCAGCATTATCTTTTTTATAAACATCTTTTATAGTATTAATATCTATCACTCCTTCTAAATTTAAATATATTTTTTGTTAACTTCTAATAATCTTGTGTAAATATTTTAAAATATCCTTGTGGATGAATACACGCTGGACACACTGTTGGAGCTTCTTCCCCTTCATATATATATCCACAATTTTGACATTGCCATATGTTAACTTCATCTTTTTTAAAGACTTTTGATGTTTCTATATTTTTAGCTAATTTTAAATATCTATCTTCATGCCATTTTTCTACTGTTGCTATATTTTCAAATGCAGCTGCAATAGCTAGGAACCCTTCTTCTCTAGCAACCTTTGCAAACTTTGGATATAGATCCACCCATTCTTCATTTTCACCAGCAGCTGCTGACTTTAAATTTTCTACAGTGCTTGTATGTAATGCAACTGGAAATGATGCTGTTATTTCAATTGTCTCATTTGAAAAATCATCCTTTAAGAACTTATAGAATCTTTCACCATGCTCTTTTTCTTGTGCTGCTGTCTCTTCAAAAATCTTTGCTATTTGAATATATCCTTCTTTTTTTGCAACACTTGCAAAGAAAGTATATCTATTTCTAGCTTGTGACTCTCCAGCAAAAGATTTCATTAAGTTAATTGCAGTATTAGTTCCATTTAATTTTTTCATTATTTACCCGCTCCTTATTTTCGCAATATTTTTAATTTTTTTAATATTATTACTATTCTAAGTATACCTTTCCTCTTATTGTTAGTCAATAATAATTATTATTGACTATATTTTTATATTCAATTATCTATTATATCTATTTCCGCATAAAATATATTTCCCTTAACTTTTTTATTGCTTTTAATTACTATCCATGTTATTATAAACGAGCAGTTGGCATAAAAGTGCTAATTACTTATAGAGCCTGGTCAGTCCTTCGCCGGATACCAGGCTCTATTTTATTATATTCTAGATTATTGGATTTTCAAAAATAACTAATCACACTCTGCTTTATTTTTCTTTAACTCTCCATTTCACTTAATTTAAATAAAGATTCTAAATAAATTTCTATTGAAACTATTCCAGGTTTATCTTGTCTTTTTGTTATTAGATACATTGATGTCTTCCCATTATCAAACCTTTTAGATAATGGATACAGTTTATATTTTTTATCACTTTTAAAAAAGCTATAATAATCTTTGTTTATTTCAAAAATATTAAAACTATTATCTACTGGTTCTGATGCATGTTCAAAACACCCTTTAGAATTACTATAATAAATACCGTTCACTCCCAATTCTTTTGCGAAATTTCTTAGGGCCTTTATATCTTTTTTAATATCTGTATTACATACCTTCATGCATATATCTTCTAATTTGCTAGTTAAATCCTTACCAAATGACAAGTCAAGTAATGCATTAGAGCTACCTGTTAATTCTTCCATTATGCTAGAAAAATCTTTAAGTATATTTTGTTGTATATCTATATCCATACCAACTTGTTGAACTGTTGATAATGTTGTATAATGTGATTCCCTTAACCCTTCTGTAATATTTTCTATATCCTTAGCCATTCCAACAATATTTACGGAGTTTTCTTTTACTCTATGTGTTTTTTCTTTCAATTCTTTACTATTTACTACTATAGAACTAAATGAAGCTGATAAATTATATACTGATTCAGCGGTTATATTAATTACTTCTTGAGTTTCTTTTGAAGTTGAGTTTAATGTACCTATCTCTTTCTTCATTATATTTAGCTGTTCACTTATATTAGAACTAAAAATTCCTGATGATGTTGATAGTTTTTTAATTTCACTTGCAACTACAGAAAATCCTCTTCCGTGTTCTCCAGCTCTAGCTGCTTCAATAGTTGCATTTAAAGCTAAAAGATTTGTTTGGTTTGCAATTTCACTAATACTTGACGTAGATTTATATATTTCATCAAAGGATTTATTTAATTTAACACAAAGACCTAATATATTTCTATAATATTCCTTAAGTTCTTCCACAGTTTTTTCTACGTCTTTTAATCTTTTCCCCTCTATTAAAATAGTTTGTTCACTTGTGTTTGCATCATAATTCACTTCATTTAGAATACTATCCATTGTATTTATTTTGCTTTGTATTACTTTAAATGAATTATCTAAACTATTTACACTTTTATTATTATCTTCTGTTAAGTTTAAAATTTTCTTTGAACACTCATTAATTTCTGATGATACTTTATTTAATCCTCCATGAGCCATAAATATTTTAGCACCTGTTTCATCCAACTTTAAAAGTGATTTCTTTAAAGTAACTGAGTTTTCATTACTATTATCTTGTATAACTAAGCTTGAATTATCACTTATATTTTTATTATTTCTACTCATTATTAATTTAATGATAATATATATAATGACTGCCCCATTAACAATAATAAATTCATTCATTTTAACAAATAATAATAAGTTTATTATTATTATTACGGGAATTATACTGTAAATATTTTTTTTATTAATCATATAATTTATTACATAAAAAATTATAATACTCTAAATACTAGTTTATTATAATGCTACTTTTTTTATGTAAACTCTCCTTTTTTTTATTTTGATTTTAAAACACTGTAACACATGCTTCTTTTAGATTAAATTTAACCTATTTACTTTTTTATCCTGTTTCCTGTAATCCTTTGCATAGAACTTTATGAATATTATTATACCATAATATAACATACTATTTTATCAAACTTTAAAATATTCCCAACAATTTTTTATATATTAAATATTGACATACTAAAATATTTTTAAATAAAACTACTACTGGAGGCTCAAAAATATAAATAGTCATAGTCTTTAACCTGCCTAACAAAAATATCCAAAAAATACTACTTTAATATAAGTATTTCTTGGATATTTTTATAAATTTATTTTAATTGTCTATTTTAACATAAATCTAATTTAGTTCTTACCTTATCATCGAATTCTTTACTTATTCCGAGCTTAATAGCTTCATCAGTAAAACCTAATATTATATCTGTATCATCATACTTCATAGTTGCATAACCAGTTATTAAAGTACTAATACTAAGAACACTTTGGGAAACTTCAAGTCTGTCTTCACCTTTAATACTTCCAACTTCTACTGCTCTATATAAAATGTAGCTGTAGACAGAATATATTTTAAATATTTGATAAACATTTAAGTCTTTAATATTTTTAAATCTATAGTCTATTCTCATAAGATCATTTTTTGTGCATATACTGGAGCTAATATTAAAATGTACTGCTGCCTCAATAAACTTTTCCTTTATTGATTTATTTACTTTGTCTGATATATAATTTTCAATTATTTTTTCAATATAATTGATTTCCATAAAACACCCCTAATTACAAATTTGCTCACTTCAATTTTATTACATTAAAGTCCAAGGTGCAACTATTAACTTACTAAATATTTTCTAAATAAAGGATTTTTTAATATTAACTAGTGAGATGCTCAACTCTATAGATTTGTTTTTTTAACTAATTTTATTAAATTTATTTCGGGTTTATTAAAACATCTAAATCTTAAAATTTCTACTGCTCCACCAGCTCCAATTCCCCTGCTTACATACTGTTTAAAGCCTCCCCATTTTGTGAGTCCACTTATTCGCTCTTTAGATGGAAACCATCCACTTTGGTTTAAATCTGGTATAAATATACCTCCTACATAAGGTATTCTCCATTGTCCTCCATGATAGTGCCCAGCTAAAACTAAATCATATCTTCCTAGAAATTTACCTATATCTCCTTCATAACCTCTTTTATTCATTGGGTAATGTGTTAACGCTAACTTTATATCATTTTCATTATATTTCCCTTTAGCCAATTCATTAAATTCATCAGAGTAAATCAATTCAGAAACCCACAATATTTCTTTTCCTTTTTTTATAGAATATACATTATCTAAAAACTTAACTCCTAGTTCTTTCATTTTTATTCCAGCTTCAGTTAATTCTCTTTCTCCTATATCATTATTGTTACTCAAATTATCCTTATTCTTATTGCTATTATTACTTATTACGTCTTTACCCTTATAATTATTTATATTTCTTTTAGTAAAACTATTAAAACTAACTTCATCTTTATAAACCATAGGTCCATGATTACCTGGTGTATAAAAAATCTCTTCTTTATTATTTATTCCTTTTAATAAAGCAATAAATTTTTCATAATCCTTATCTTGTCTATTTTGCATATCTCCAGTAATAGCTATTATATCAAATTTCAATCCATTTATAAGTTCTGTTAATCCCTCTTGACTTTCACCAAAATTTTTACTATGCAAATCAGTAACCTGCAGAATGGTAAACCCCTCAAATTCTTTTGGTAAATTCTCTATTCCAATTTTTTGATTTACTACAGTAACACTATTATTATTTTCAATATTATATTTTATTGTTGCAGTAAGAAAAGTAGTTATCGCTGCTAAAATTGCAATTTTATATCTCATTCTTTCACCTTTACCTGTTATTTTTTAAATGCCTTACAATAATAATTATACACTTGTTATATTGCCATAAAAACCCCTATAGGCTATTTATTCCTATAGGGGTTTCAAATATTTAAACTTTTTATAATATATTAGGTTCTACTTTATTAGGACCTTCTCCATAGGATTTTAAAGGGTTAATTGCAGGTCCTTCTAAAACATTTCCCATATAATCAAATCTTGAACCATGACAAGGGCAATCCCAGCTGCGTTCACAATTATTCCATCTTAGCTCGCAACCTAAATGAGTGCATTTAATATTAACTATAAATAATTTTCCATTTTCATCTTTGAATGCACCATAATCAACGCCTTTAATTCTAACAATCTTCATTTCACCATTTTCTATTGATACTTCTTTATCTCCACATCTAAGCATTCCAGAAATATATTCTACAGCTACATTAACATTTTGTTTAATAAATTCTTTTGATAAATATGATTTTGATCTTGATGGAGTAAATGTTTCTTTAAATTCATCATCCCCACTAGTAATTAAATCTGAAATTATCATTGCCGCTACAGTTCCATTAGTCATGCCCCACTTTGAAAAACCTGTTGCTACATATACATTATCAAATTCTGCATTTATATATCCTATATAAGGTATATGGTCTGTAGATAACCAATCTTGAGCTGACCATTTATATTTTACTTCATCCTCTCCAAATTTTTCTTTTGCATAAGATTCTAAAATGTCATAATAATTCTTATCCTCATCTCCTTTTCCAACCCTATGTTTTTCTCCGCCTACTAATAATAGATTTTCCCCATCTCCTTCATAACTTCTTAAAGTTCTACTTGGGCTTTCTACATTAATAAACATTCCTTTTGGGAAATCCTTTGTTTTATTCATTGCTATTATGTATGACCTTTCTGGCTCTAATCTTGCAAAATAAAAACTCATTCCATCATAAAAAGGATGGTGGGAGGCTATTACTAAATTAGATGCGTAAATAACATATCCATCTTCACTTGTTATCTTATTTAATTTCCTTTTATCAACATCTTTAATAGTTGTATTTTCATAAATTTCTCCACCTTGCTTTATTACAATTTCAGCTAATGCATCTATGTATTTTTTAGGATTAAATTGAGCTTGATTGTTAAATGATATAGCAGCTTTTATATTTAAGGGCAATGGCAAAGATTTATGATATTCACAATCTATACCAATTTCCTTGCAAACTTCAAATTCATCTTGTATATCTTTTATATAATCATCACTTTCAGTAAATGTATAAGCAGGTAACCTCTCAAAACTGCAATCTATATTATTTTCTTTTATTATGCTCTCCATTAAATTTAAAGCCTTATTATTTGCTTCATAATAAGATTTTGCTTTTTTAAAATTATATTCACTTTTTATTTTTGAATATATAATACTATGCTGCGCCGTTACTTTACCTGTATTTCTACCAGAGCAACCTCCACATATTTTCCCAGCATCTACAACAGTTACTTTAACCCCTTTTTTAGATAAAAGGTAAGCTGTTGTTATTCCTGGAATTCCTCCCCCTACTATTAAACACTCTGTTGTTATATCCTTTTTTAATTTTTCATACTTTTTCCCTTCTGAACTTAAAATCCAATAAGCTTCATTTTCCATAAAAATTAATTTCTCCTTTCATAAGTAAGTATTCTTGTTATTTATTTTATTATGCCTAAGTTTATGGTTCTAGCATTTTAGTTGTTTTATGTATTTATATAGTTCCCTAATATGTAAAAAAAATAGGCAGATAGAATTTTTTTTCTTCTATCTGCCTATTACTTTATATATATTTTTTTATTATTAGACATTTTTTAATAAATAACAAGTCAGTGTTCTTATCTTTTTACCATGCCTTATATATATATTATTTTTTTCTAACATTTTCTATCCTCTACTTTACTTGAAAAGAATATACTTAGTAAAAATAATGCTAATGATAATATTATTAATGATAGTAACATTGGCACTACATCTACTAAACTTTCTCCAGCTTGCAATTTTTCTATTGCCCCTATTGCCCATCTTTGAGGGCAAATGTTACCTATTTTTTGCATATAATCTGGCATCATGCTAAAGCCCCAAAATGATCCTGATAACATTGATGTTGGTATTATAAATAAAACACTTATATTTGATGCAAGACTTGGGTTTTTAGTACAAGATACAATACATAAATTAAAGGTTACTGCTAAAAGATTCACTAATAATAATATTATTAAAAAATATATGCTATTATCTAATCCAAAATTGAACCCTAAGACTTTACATATTCCATAATATAGTACTGATGTTAGTGCTGAGCACAAATAAAATACAGTAAAAATACCTGCTGAGTAACTTTTTTCTGAAACTCCACTTAAAAGTGTTCTTGCTTTAGTTCCATTTACTTCCTCATCTATAATAAACCTTACTATTACTTGCCCAGATATTAATATCATCATTATTATGATTCCTATAGAGCTCATAATTGATACTCTTTTCTCTTTATTATCATTTAACTTATATTCTGGCATATTATTATTATATTTTTCTTCTAATTCCTTAAATTTTATTTCATCACCATTCGCTAGTTTACTTAACACTTGTAAATTGTTAGTTTCAGAGTTCAAAACTCCTATTATAACTGGTTTAACATCACTTTCAGAAACAGATTTAACATTTATATTATCAATTTTACCACTTAATATATTCTTTGTGAAATTGTCATTTACTATTATAACTAACTCTAATTCTTTTCCCGCTAGTAAATTTTCAGAGTCTTCCTCTTTAATTTCTTCTATTTTAATTCCATCAATAGATTCAATTTTTCCTAATACCGAATTTGAAATTATACCATTATCCTTATTAACAATACCTACTCTATATTCACCTTCCTGCCCTAATACATAACTAAAAAGAATTATTAACATAGCAGGAAGTACTATTGATAATAATAAAAATCCTTTTTTCTTTCTTAATACATTAAATGTATTTAATATAACTCTAAGCAATTGACTTCCCTCCGTTTACTTTCTTAATAATCACATAACCAAGTATTAAAGCAAGTGTAGATCCCAAGCACATACTTATAGCTGTTATTGCATAATTATTTACAACGCCAGTGTTTAAACTTACCATTGCTGAATTAACCCAATAAACAGGGCTAAATTTTATAATATCTGACAATATAGGTATTTGTTTAAGCATTACAAGTGGACCATAACATCCCCCTGCCATACAAATTATTATAATTATAGTTTGCAGAGCACTGTTTATACTTTTACTTTCTTTAACAAGTAACCCAATAACTATTCCAAGCATTGATGCAAATACTGTTAGTGCTAATAATACAGTTATCATTATAGGTAAGTTTTCTCCCCAATTTACTTTTAATATAAATGTTGAAAATAAATAAACTTCTGTAATTTGTAATATTCCTATTATTAACCCAAGTATTGCTTTTGCAATTATTAATTTAAGATTATTTGCCTTAGACAATCTTATCCTATTTATAGTTGTTAAACTACCTTCTGCAAAAACAGATTCAGCTATAGTAGTTGAAATATATAAAATAATAAGTGCAAGTTCTGCAAATGTATAGTATTCAAAAGATGATACTGAATTTCTTCCAATTGAACCTTCTTCAACATATTTAGCTTTTTCAGCTATTAAGACTTCTTGCAAAGAGCTTGGTTCTACTTCTAATACAGTATCAACTAAAGCATAGGTAGTTAATGTTTGTTCTACTATACTTCTAAATATTTTTGAATTTATGGGTTCTCCTTCTTCTGACCTATAATAATCATAGCCACTTTCATTTATCGTTATTAAAGAAATTGCCTCACCTTTATTAACTAAATCCATTGCCTCTTCTTTCTTTGTTATCTCTTCAAAGCTAGTTCCTGTTTCTTTTTGAAATTCTTCCTTAAAATTATTGAATCCATGTTCATACTTACTATTATTTTCAATAGAATATAAAACTTTTCCGCCTTGAAAAATATTAATATCTTCACTCATAATACCCTTTAACGAAAATCCTAAACATGTTATTAGTGCTATTGGGAAAATAAATAACATTATTACACTTCCCTTGTTTCTAAAAAATTGTTTTAGTTCTTTTTCAATCATTGATAAAAGTATCATTTTTTCACCTCTAATCTCTTAGTTTTTTGCCTGTTAAGGCTAAGAATACTGTTTCTAAACTAGGTGTTTCATTTTTTATATTTTCAACTACTCCGTTTTTCTTTGAAATAGCCGCTACTAAACCTTCTATAACATTACTTTCTTTTAGGTAATAACATTTCAATTCATTTTCAGTTGCAATAACTTTTTCAATTCCTGTTACAGCTTTCAATGCAGTTTCTATACCTTCAATTTTATTTTTAAGAGTTATAGAATATATATTTTTATCGCTAACTAACGATTTTAAATATTCACTATTTCCCTCTGCTATTATTTTCCCATGATCCATAATTGCAATTTTGTCACAAATTTCATCTACTTCTTCCATATAATGAGATGTATATATAATAGTTGCTCCCTCATCCCTTAACTTCTTAACCGATTCCAATATATGGTTCCTTGATTGTGGGTCTATGCCAACTGTTGGTTCATCCATTATTACAAGCTTTGGAGTATGAGCTATTGCACATGCCATATTAAGCCTTCTTTTCATTCCTCCTGAAAATTGATTTACTCTTTTTCCTCTAACATCTAAAAGTCCAACAAATTCTAAAGCATTATCTACACGCTTTTTTAGGTCCTCTCCTCTAAATCCATATAATGAACAGAAATACTTAATGTTTTCCTCTGCGCTTAAATCAAAATATAATGCAAAATCTTGTGGAACTAACCCGATATTTTGCTTCCACTTATTTATTTTACTTTCCTTTTCTTCAAAAATTGTTTCTCCCTCACTACTTTTAATTAATCCTGTTATCATACTAATAATTGTACTTTTACCTGCACCATTTGGTCCTAAAAGTCCAAATATTTCTCCTTCATTTATACAAAAGTTAACTCCATCAACAGCAACACTATTTCCATATTCTTTATATAATTTTTTAACCTCTAATATTTTCATTTAATTTCCTCCTCATATTTATCCAATCTTAGACATGGTTACCTTCTTGTGTAGTTCAAAAAGTCCTATAAATCTTTGACTGGTTATTTATTTTGAAACACCTTACTTTTAATCCTATAATCCTATTATATAAAAAAGGTGAGTTTTCCAACAGTTAGAAAACTCACCTTTTACCTATGACAAATGTCATTACCTTATAGATTTCCCTTTAAATATTGAATTGCAATTTGAGTTCTATGTTCTAAACCTGTTTTATCTAATATTGTTGTAATATAATTTCTTGCTGTTCCATCAGATATAAATAATTTTTTACCTACTTCTTTATTACTTAAACCCTCTGCTATAGCTTTTATTATCTCTACTTCACGTTCTGTAAATTTTTCACTAGAAATTTTAGGTTCTACTTCATTACCTCTAATTTTCCCTAAAATATTTTCATTCATAACTATAGTGTCATTATAAACAGATTTTATAGCATTTATTATTTGCTCTGGTGAATTATTCTTTAAAATATACCCCTTTGCCCCATACCTTAGAGCTTCATTTACATACTTTTCTTCATCAAAAGTAGTTAATATAAGACATTTTGTATTTGTTTCACTAACAATTTTTTTAACTGCTTCCACTCCATTTACTTTTGGCATTCTAATATCAAGTAACGCTACATCAACCTTTGTATTTTTACAAATTTCAATAGCTTCTAGTCCATTACAAGCTTCAGAAACAACCGTTATTTCACTATCTAAAGGCAATAATATTTTAAGACTTTCTCTTATTAATTTATCATCATCACATATTAATACTTTTATATTCATTACTTTTCACCTACAATCCAATTATCATTGATATAGAAAATCCATTATTACTTAAAAAGCTAATAGTTCCTTCAATTGATCTAGCTCTTTCTTCCATACCTCTAAGCCCTAAACCCTTCGCTATTTTTTCACTGCCTTTTCCATTATCTCTTATTTCTATTCTTATAAATTTATTATAAACTTCGATATACATTTCAATTTTTGTAGCATTAGAATATTTATAAGCATTTGTTAAAGCTTCTTTTAGATTATCTTCAATAACAATCCAATAACTTGAATCTATGGTAGCTATATCTCCAGTAACCTTTAGCTCTGCACATATGCGACTATTATTTTGAAATTCTGATAATAAAGTTTTTATACTCTCAATTCCTATAATCTCTTCTTGTGGTTTCAAACTTCTAAGTATTAACCTTATATCATCCATTCCTTCACTTAGATTTTCTATTGCACTGTTTAAATACTCCATAGAAAGATTTTTATCTTTATCAATCATAGCTTTTGAAACCTGTAATTGCATTATAGAACTTGTTACACTATGTCCTAATTTATCATGTAAACTTTGTGCTATATAATTTCTTTCATTAATCTGCGCCATTATATTTGTATGATTACGATAGTTGTCCATATAAGCAAGCTTTTCAATTAATTTATGATTTTCTTCTCTTTCTATTTTATAATTATTTTTCAAATCTTTTTCTGATACTTCTCTTTTATATAAACTATCCATATAAAGATAAATTATTGAAGAATAAAGTAAAAACAATGCTATATTCTCTGGATTTATAATTAATAAAAATCCAGCTATAGAAGATACATAAGATATTTTTCTATATTTATTTATTAAAAGAGAATATATTACTGAGGGCACTGCAATAACAACAATTTCCATTCCCTTAGTTATTAATATTATTGAGAATACTATTTGAAATAAATCAATAATTCTTCTATATTTCCCACTAAAATATGATGCAAGCTGAATAACGATAAGTATAACACAAACAAGTATATACCTTATTATATATTCATTAACTAAGGTTTTATCACTAATTGCTATAAATACGATAAATGCAGATATTATAACTCCTACCAGTGTTCTTTCTCTTTCCATGAATTAATTTCTCCTATCTCTTTAATAATAATAGCCATATTTAATAGAGATTAAATTCTATAAAATATGACTACTAAATTTTTATGATTTCTAAATAACAAGCAGGTATTCGGGTCTTTTATTTTACCCTTCCTTAGGTACTTTCAAAATAATAATTATTTAAGTGACTTCCATTCAACATTAAATACTTTACTCCAAAGAAGCATATCTACTATTATTAAAATTAGAATATAAATATAGATTCCAATTGGCAGAAATGTTACTGCAAAATGAATTCCTGCTAATAAAGGTATAGTAAACATTGTTATTATTACAGGCGCTATATTTCCTGAAGCATCTCCAACTTCTTGCTTTTGTGTAAATGGCAATGCTTTTTCCATAGTCATAAATATTATCATCATTGATAATATACTTGCAAGTAATACTGCTACTATTTGTATAATAACCTTTGGAGAGAATATTATTATAAACACTATACTTTCAAAAATAAAAACAGGTGCTAAAAGCTTATACATAACAGCTTTTATGCTTCCTTTAAATATTGATGCTATATCCTTAATAGGAGTTGTTCTATATATCCACCCAGCTTTATACATTTCTGAATATTGGAGTAACATTAATATGTTAGGCAACATTACTGCTACTCCATATAAACTTATAAAGCTTTTTGAGTTTACCATTTTAGCTCTCCACTCCATAATACCTGTAAAATCATAAATACCTATACTCATAAATATAAATGGAAAAATAATTGAAAGACCTATTGCTGGATATGCTTTAAGTTTGAAATTTCTTTCACTACTTACAATGCTATTTACAAAATTAAAAAATACTCTTTCTTCTTTATTTCTACATATAATTTTACTAACCCTAAATGATAATTTTTCTTTATCACCTTTACTTTTATAAGTATTATTATTTAATTTTTGAAGATATTGTTCAAAAGTTGGTGCTAATTTTATATAAACAACAATTGAAGCTATTGGCATTATAACTGCTAATATACTCATTGCTATAAGGCCTCCATTAATATGCCCACTCTGTATTATTTCTAGAGGAGCTGCAAACCACATTGGTGGAAATAAATAATGCCATATCTTTGGAGTATAGGTTATTTTAAGATCCATAAAATTAAATAATCTTGGAGCAATTTGCATACCAACTACCATAGTTAAACTTAAAACTATTTGCACTACATTTATCATATCCTTTAGTTTTTCTCCATCAAAAAACTTTAAAACTAAAAAATAAATTAATGCTGTTACAATAACCATAAATAAATCTATAAGAATAATCTCTAGTATAAAAACTAGCATAAACAATATACCATATCTAGCTGATACTACTATTGAAAACCCTCCAAGGGCAATAGTTAAATACATCATATATATAAACACATGAGTTAACTTTGCTGCATTTACTGTTTTTAAACTTATCCCTTTGCTTCCAATTAAATTTTTATCTTTAACATCTAATATTACTGATGAAAAATCTGATATAAATACTGTTAAAATAAAAAACATAAATCCACTAAAATAAACGCATAATTGATACATTATATTTATTTTAATTACTAATGTCAGCATTAAAAAGAATCCCATAATTGCATACATTATAAGAGCTTTTGTAAATTGGTTTGAATCTGGCTTTTGTTTTTTTCCATTGTTAAAAGCAACAGAGGTTCTTCTTCCATCCATTAATAATTTAGTGCTAATTATTAATCTCATTACCTCATAATCTACACCAGCTTTTTTATAGATACCTTTAAACTTATCTATTATTTTTAAAACTTTAAACTCTTTCATAGCTTATACCTCACAAATAACTGAAATAAATTTTTCTGCTAATTCTTTATGGTTATTAAAGCCTGTTAGTTGATTAAATATTTCTTCTAGTGATCCTTCTTTTGAACTTTCTTTAAGCTCGTTAAAGTTTCCATCTGCAACTATATTTCCATCATTTAAAAGAATAATTCTATCACTTAATTTTTCAACAACTTCCATAATGTGTGATGAATAGAAAATAGTTTTCCCACTACGCGCAAGTTCTGCTAATATCTCTTTAATTATCATTACACTATTTGCATCTAATCCACTTAATGGTTCATCTAAGAATAAAATATCTGGATTATGAAGCAAACTTGATATTATAGTTACTTTTTGTTTCATTCCCTTTGAATAAGTAGTTATCCTTGAATCATAAGCATCTCCAATTCCTAAAATAGTCATTAATTCTAAAGCTTTTTTATCTACAATTTCATATTCTAATCCGTATAATTGGCCAACAAAAGTTAAATATTCTTTAGCCGTTAAACTATCATAAAGCTCTGCAACTTCTGGAACATATCCAATCCTTTTTTTATATTCTTCATTTCCAGTTGAAATATCTTCTCCAAATATTTTAACTTCCCCAGTGTAACCTTCAATAAGCCCTAATATTATTTTAACTGTTGTACTTTTCCCTGCACCATTTGGTCCAATATAACCTATTATTTTACCTGCCGGTATGTCTAAATTTATTCCCTTTAAAACCTTTTTATCCCCGAAATTCATTTGTAAATCTTTTATTTGAACTGCAAATTCATTATTAGTCATAATTTTCTCCCCCTGTTTCTAATAAATTCATTTTTTATATTAGTTAGTATTATTATATATTATTTGACCATTTTTTTCAGTAGGTTAATCCCTTTTTATGAATTATTTAACTTAAGGTGTTTGAAAAAACTAAGTTCTAAAAGAATTACTATAAATTAATTTACTCTTTACGCCTTAAAAAATAATATTTAAGTTGACTTATTACAATTAGTGTACTATTATAAGTCTTGTGGTTAGGAAAACTAATTACACAACTTAATATCGCGGGGTGGAGCAGTTGGCAGCTCGTTGGGCTCATAACCCAAAGGTCATAGGTTCAAGTCCTATCCCCGCAACCAAATTAAAACACTATAATTTATTGTAGTGTTTTTTATTTTGGTGCATTGAAAGAAAATAGCCTACAATCTGACTAGTTATTATTTAAAAGATTCCTTAGGAACTTTTTTTAATAATAAAATCCTTAATACCTCGATTTCTTGACAACCAAGGTGAAACCGTTTAGTATTTAAGTGAACTTAGTCGAAAAAAGTATCCGATTGTGGAAAATTACTACACTAGCGAAAAAATATAATAAAATATTATATTAATGAAAGGAATGATAGTTACTATGAAAAATTTTGGTGTTTTTGACATTCTAGGCCCTATAATGGTAGGTCCATCCTCCTCCCACACAGCTGGAGCTGCTAGACTTGGTAAAATAGCAAAAACTATTGTTGGAAATGATATAAAAGAGGTTACATTCTTACTTCATGGTTCTTTTGGTAAAACTTATAAAGGCCATGGAACAGATAGAGCCCTTGTTGCAGGAATACTTGGAATGGAGCCAAGCGATGACAGACTTAAAAATTCTATTGAAATTGCTGAAAATAAAGGATTAATTGTAAACTTTGTTGAAGAAGATCTTGGACAAGTCCATCCAAACACAGTTAAATTTTTAATAACAGATATTAAAGATAATACCTTTGAAGTAATGGGTTCATCTATTGGTGGTGGTAATGTAGAGATAATTGAGATAAATGGTAATAGTGTACAAATAACTGGTATATATCCTACTATAATTACTTGTCATAATGATATTCCAGGAACAGTAGCAAAAGTGTCAGAACTTATTTATTCTCATAAAATCAATATTGCTTTTATGAAACTTGTTAGAGGCGAAAAAGGGAAATCTGCAACTATGACTTTTGAAGTAGATACTGTTGTTCCCGATTCTTTAATGGCAGATATAAAAAAAATCAATGGAATAAACAAGGTTATAGTTATTAATCCAGAAACAGGAGGTAAACATAATGATAGCAAAGTCAGCTAGTCAACTTATTGAAATATGCAAAACAGAAAACATAAAATTAAGTGAATATGCAATAAATCGCGAGATTGAAGAAAAAGGTACTTCACGCGCAGAATTATTTTCACATATGAAAGAAACTCTTGATGTAATGAGAAAAGGTGCTACCGATGGACGTGAACGTAAAGTTTATTCATTAAGTGGTCTTATCGGCGGTGACGCTTATAAATTACAACAATATTTAGAAGCTGGTAACTCTCTTTTAGGAGACACTGCTGTCAAAGCTATGGCTATGGCATTATCATCTTCAGAAGTTAATGGAGCCATGGGTAAAATAGTAGCATGTCCAACAGCTGGATCATGTGGAATACTTCCAGCAGTAATATTAGCAGCTGGTGAAAAACTTAATAAAAGTGTTGATGAAATGATAGAAGGATTATTCGCGGCTGCGGCTGTTGGAATGATAATTGGAATGAACGCAACATTTGCAGGTGCAGAAGGTGGATGTCAAGCTGAATGTGGTTCAGCAGCAGCTATGGCTTCAGCCGCTGTTGTACAAATGATGGGTGGAACGCCAGCTATGAGTCTAGATGCCGGTGCCATTGTATTTAAAAATATATTAGGACTAGTTTGTGACCCGGTTGCAGGATTAGTTGAAATTCCTTGCGCAAAAAGGAATGTAGCTGGTGCAATTAGTGCTCTTTCTACAGCTGATTTAGTTATGGCTGGAGTAACATCTAAAATACCATTTGATGATGCATTATCTGCAATGTATAAAATCGGAGTAGATTTGCCAGCATCATTAAGAGAAACAGCTCTTGGTGGACTTGCTATTACTAAAACTGGTCTAGAACTTAAAAACAAAGTATTTAAAAATAAATAATTTAAACAATCTAAGGAGGAAAAAATAATGGATATTTTAATAGGGACTGGTCTTTTACTACTAGTATTAGCTTTATTTACATTATTTAGTTACAAAGCACCACAAGGAATGAAAGCAATGGGTGCTCTAGCAAGTGCTGCATGTGCAAGCTTTCTAGTTGAAGCCTTTCACGGTGCATTTTTTGGTAGTGTATTAAAAATCAAATTTTTAGGCGAGGTTGGTTTAGCCAATGGTAGTTTATCAGGAGTAGCGGCTGCAACACTTGTGCCTTTAGCTCTTGGTGTTTCACCAGTATATGCAGTCTTAGTTGGACTATCTTGCTCTGGGTTTGGAATATTACCTGGATTTATCGCTGGATACATTATGTCATTTGTAGTTAAGTATTTAGAAAAAAAATTACCTGCTGGATTAGACTTAATAATTATAATTATAATTGCAGCTCCATTAAGTAGACTAATAGGATTAGGTATGACTCCACTAGTAAATTCAACATTATTAAATATTGGTCAAATTTTAACATCAGCCTCTACTTCTAACCCAATAATAATGGGAATAGTACTTGGAGGAACAATAACTGTTGTTGCCACAGCACCCCTTAGTTCAATGGCTCTAACAGCAATGCTTGGACTTACAGGTGCACCTATGGCTATAGGCGCATTATCAGTATTTGGTTCATCATTCATGAATTTTGTATTATTTAGCAAACTTAAATTTGGAAGTAAAAAAGATACTATAGCAGTTGCTATAGAACCTCTAACTCAAGCAGATATAATTACCGCAAATCCTATACCAGTTTATATAACTAACTTTATAGGTGGTTCTCTATCTGGAGTAATAATAGCATTAATGGGACTTGTAAATATGTCTCCAGGAACAGCTACTCCTATAGCTGGTTTTGCAGTAATGTTCGCATATAATCCAGCTTCTAAAGTATTAATAACAGCCGCAGGTTGTATTATAGTTAGTGTCTTTAGTGGTTACTTAGGATCTATTATGTTTAAAAACTATAAAATACGTACTGCGGCAGAAATTCGTGGAGAAAACGTAGAAGACGCAGCATAAATTTATAGGCTCGACTTTAAATTTCAATTAATAAACAAAAGGCTGAGTTTACACTATTATGTGAAAACTCAGCCTTTGATAAATTAAAAACAATAGCTCAACTATCTACCTATTGCTCTTAAATCAGTCTTATATAACTTACCTTTACTTTTTTATATTTTTTTTATTTTCATAGCTACGCAACCATAGATTATAAGGAATATCTATCTAGTACTATTTCTCTTAATTGATTGTAGAAGTCAAAAACTTCTTCATTTGAAATTACTTGTTCATAGCCTTTAAATTCATTATATCTATCTTTACCATCTTTATTTTCTTTTACCACTTTATAATCATTTTTATCATACTCTATGCATAGCTTACCAAATTCATTATTCACATAAGTAAATGCTTTGTCAGATTTTTTTAGATATCCAAACTCAGGTGAATTACTTTCTTCTTTCAGAAACAATAGGTATTCTTTTCCCTCGTTCATTAATCCATACCCACCCTCTGAAATAACACTTCCTTTGAAGGGACCATCAATGAACAAATAAGAAAATACAGGTTCATAAATATAAATGTTTTTTAACTTTGTATCACCTTTATATGTTTTTAAAATACTTACTTCACTTAATACAGACTCCTTAATCATCTTCCTCTTTCCAGTGAAACTTCCGGTAACTATAACATCACTTTCATTTTCTAATTCATCTTTTATTTTATCTAAACTTAAATTTTTCACATCATTTGTATTTCCCCTAATATTATAGCTATATTCTCCAGCCTGATTGCTTACATCTTTGTATTCTAAATCTTTAATAGAACCTCTTACTTTAATGCCTATTAATAAACATATTGCACAAACACCTATTATACCCATAAAAAAGATCTTACTACTTTTATTCATTTATACGACCTCCTTACTCTATAATCGGTTGGATTTTACCCATATCCATTTTAAATTTGAAATCTGCAAGATGATTTATGTCTTCTTTATTATGACTTGCTATTATTACCAAAGCACCACGTTCTTTTTCTTTTAATATAATGTTCCTGACTATATCTACTGATTCTTCATCTAACGCATTGGTAGGCTCATCTAAAATCAATATCTCTGGTTTTTCCATAATTGCTTGTGCTATAGCAAGCTTTTGTTTCATTCCCAATGAATATTTTTTAAATTGTCTTTTATCATTAGGATCTAATCCTACCATAACTAATATATCTTCAATTTCTTTATCTGTTATTATATTTTTTATTGAAGCCAGTTTTTTTAAATTCTCATAACCAGTATATTGACTCCAAAAACCACAACTTTCTATTATAACTCCACAAGATGGTGGAAATCCAATATCTTTTCCCAATAACTTACCATCAATTAACACATTTCCATTTGTCGGTTTTATTAATCCACATATAGCTCTAAATAGCATTGTTTTTCCTGAACCATTTCTTCCTATAATTCCATATATATTTCCCTTTTCAAGTTTTAAATTTATGTTACTTAAAATTAAGTTTTCTTTGATTTTTTTATCCAAATTATTTATTTCAATAAACGCCATAATTTTCTCCTTACTTCACCTTAATCTATTATAATATATCCATTTTTTTTATTCTTCTAATTGATACATATAGCAACATACATAATAATAAACCTTCTACTATAATATTAGTTGCTAAAGTATACCCCTTAATTTCAAAATTAAATAACAATATATTTCTATTAATAAAACTTAAATCATTAAATAGTATTAAATGCTGCGAGAATGGAAGATACTTAATAATATTATTATTATATAACGCATCTAATACAGTAACATTAACAAGTATCCCAATAGTGCTAACCAAATATCCATAAATTGAGTTACTAAATAAAGAAACTGTATTTGATAATACTACCAATAAATAACTTGACAATACTTGCATTACAAATAATGCAATAGTAACATTTACAAATTCATCAAATTCTATAATACTCATATTATTTAATTTTCCTAAAACAAAAAAAAGTATAAATTGAATTGCAAAATATACAACTAACTCTAATAAAATATTCATATATTTACTTAATATCCATTTCTCCTTTTTATCTGTTCTAGTAAATATAATTACACCTTTTTCGCTTATATCATCTAATATATCTCCTGAAAACATATATATGACAAATACAATATGCACTACTGGAATAATAAAATCCATTATTCCTAATTTAGGACCTATTGGTAAATAGCTAAAGTAACCTAAATATAAATCTTTAATATCATTTGAATAATATAATACATTTGATTTAATCATATATGATGATATATATATGATTAGCCACCCTAAAATAATGATGTAAATTCTTTTTTTCATTTTAAAATCTCCATATTATATCCTTATATTTATCTTTTAAAAAATTATTTTGAATTAAATATACAGTTATGCCACAAATTACAACTATTATATTTGTTTGTAGTAACATATTTCCTATACTTATATTGGGATTTAAAAATATCATATTAATTGGAGTGATATATCCATTCTTAAAAAAATCTAATAAAATTTTAGGTAGATATAAACTAATAAATATCCCCCAAAAAACATATATTTTATTGTGCGTTAATGCAAATACAAGAATATATATATATACTAGGATAGAAAATGACGCTATTTGATTTACTACATACATAATAAGTATAGCACAATCTTTAGTAGTAAGATTGCTTTGGCTTATAGCAAAAATTAGAGGAAAACTATTTAGAATTAATATAGTTTTCACAGTTTTTTTTATGATTTTTTCATATATATCCTTTACCCACAATTCAGAACTTTTGTATCGTAATATAATCATATTTTTGTCAAATTCACATATTATTAAGTAATTAATTAATAAAAAAACAATTACAAATAACGCCCTTTCATACATAGTATATAATCCTGAAATATATATGTTAACTGGCTCCTTTACAATTCCTATAGACCCCTGCAAAAAATAAATTTGAGAAAATATTATTGGAATAAAAATTAAGTTTATTTTATTTTTTAATATATCTTTGATTTTTATATTACTCTTCATTTTCTAAATAACATCCTTTCTAGTTCCTATAGAAAAAATTATCCATATAGTAAGCAACCATAATATAACCAAGATAGAAAAACATATAACATTCCCCGCTGCTCCTGTTTGATACATAGGCATAGAGAACTTTCTCTCTAACCCTATATTAGCTATTAATATATTTAAAAGATAATTCCCAATTGAAACTAATGTTATCATTGCTATACCTTTCATTTTGATTATTAAAGTTAAACTATACGAAAGCATTGCCATTATAGATGCATATAAAGAATTTACAAGTATTAATATAAACTTAAATAAAATAGGTTTATTTATACTTAACATAGCAAGAAAATAGTCCGATATATATCTATTCCTATATTGATATACTGTCATTCCTGCAATATCACTTCCCTTGTTATTGTAAGTTATGAATGTTAATAGCTCATTCATAAATAATACAAAAAAAACAGAAACAAAACTAACTGTAGCTATAACAATCAATTTTGATAATAAATATTTTTTTCTGCCACTTCTCATATAAAGCGATACATTTATTCCACTCTTACGCTCTATACAATAAGAATCTGAATATATAAAACCAACTATAAATGGCATTGCACTTATAAAAAAGAATAATATTGTTCTAGCTCTGCTTCCCTGCAACATTCCCATTAAAGAAGTAACATTTACAGAATAACTAAAACTTCCATAATAATTAATAGCCGTTATTAGAAAACTTGTAATGCTGATTCCAAATAATATAGTAAACATTATTTTAAACCTATTACTATTTATACAATTAGAAAATTCTAATTTTATAATATTACGCATGATATCCTCCATTTTCTTAATATATAAAAAACTTATATTTTATTTTGCTCTTTAATAATTAAATATTTTTGATTTTATGTATAAAAATAAAATTTATGTAGCAAATTATATTTGCACAAACTGTTAACTTGCTACATAAATTAGTTTTTAATGATAAAAAATAATGTTTAGTTCAACTCTTTAGTTTTATTGCTTTATTATAAAATGTAAAATTTTGAACTTTGCATATATATATTCTAATAAAGTTTCTACATTATAACTAATTTTACTTAATCGTATTTTACTCTTAGTTCTCTAATAATAATGTAGCTTTTTAAAATTAGAAATTATATATCATATTTTTTAAATACCTAACTACTTACTATTGCTAGTAAAATCAATCATAATCTACTAGTCCAGTTACAGATGCATTAACGCTAGAATATTCAGCATTTTCACAAGATAATCTAACATCTAGATTTGTACCTGGATATGAGTAATAATACATTGTGTTAAATGAACTTCCTACAGGTAAGTCTATAACACCAGTAAGTGGTTGGAGACTAGTATTGGATATCCAAAAACTTACCCTTGAAGTACCAATCATTGAAGTAGGCTTTACATAAGAATAATTAGTATTATTGACTTTAAACGCCTGTGTTGGCGAATAACAATTTCCATAATTTGCTGGCAAGCTAAACTTAGTAAACGGTCTATCAATATTAGATGCAAAAGCTACAGTACCATTTATAGCTATAAGTGAAATTAAAGATAAAGCTATATTTTTTATTTTTTTCATTATATTTATCCCCTTTTTTTTTAATATTTTGTATACAAGCTTGTCTACTTTTTTAGTTTAACATGTAAATTAATATATTTTTGTAATATTTTGTTGCAAAAAAAAAAAAAAAAAAAAAAAAAGACATATTATGACATACTTGAAATTATATTATGCTTATCTCACAAAAAGATATTTTTATATTTTAATACTACAATATATAGTATTATCACCTGAGAAGTTTATGTTTTATCTTGTGTTTTGTAAATATAACTCCAACTTTTTGTTATTTAATCATATTATTTTATTAAATATATGTGTATTTATATTTAATATTTGTACTTTTTTCACAATAAAGCAATCCAATTAATTGCATTTTATCTTGTATTTTAAAGTTGTATTAAACTAATTTTCACAACAAAATAATTTGTTGTGGTTTTAGAATCAAATAAACTATTCATAAATTTAAAATCGTTGCTAGGGTAAGAATAAGCAGTTCTATATATTTCCTCTTCTGTTAATAGTGATGTATCCTTTATAAGTAATCTTAATGGTCGGTTCATTGCATAGGATATATGGCTATAGCATTCATTTTCTAATACTTTTTCTATTACTGTGTTCATTAGATTTTTCGAATCATATTCTGATACTACTAACACTAAGCTCATTCATTATAGCTTTTTCAACCGCCATCCTTCTGACTAATATTAAACCCAAATGAAAAAATCAATTGATCCGATCTTAGCATTAGAAGTAAACTCCTTACCTTCAATATACTTAGCAAGGACACTACTAGGACTAATCTGAGTTATCTTTTCATATTGCTTAAATAAAAAAGATTCCCTTTCATTATCAATAATAATATTCTTGGCTAAATTTAAGATCTGAATTTAATAAAATAATCATCTTTTATTATTCATATATAACATATATAAATAAGTTGCATCTCTAAAATTTCTTATATCTAGTCCAGTTTCTTTATTTATCTTTTCTATTCTATACATTAAAGTATTTCTATGTATATATAAACTTTTTGATGCTTTAGCCAATGATAAATTACATTTCAAGACCGCTTCTAAAGTTAATATTAATTCTTTATTTAAGTTTTTAAACAACCTATTATATGCATCTTTAAGTTCTTTATAATAGCTATCATTAATATTATAAACAATTTTTTCGAAATTCATTTCACCCCATAAATATACCTCAGGCATTATACTAAAGGTCTTACCTATATTTATAGATTCCTTCGCATCTTTATAACCTTTTGCAAGTCCTTCAAATGTTCCATCAATACTACTTACCCCTATATATACCTTAGTTTTTATATTGCTTATAATTGTTTCCCTTAAACTTATTCCATGATCTCGCTCATCTTCTAAATCACCTATCAAAACTATTTTGCTATAAGCTTTACCTATGTAAACATCTTGTCCACTATAAGTACTTTTAACTAATTCAACAACTTCATTTACTTCATTACAATCTATTACAATTATTTTCCCCTCTTTATGTATTGGTGATTTATTAAAATTATCAAAATTTTGATCACCTTTAAATAAAGCCTCTAAGCAGATATTATTTTCTTCTTTTATAAATTTGTTTAAAGTAAACTCTATTATTGATAAACATGGAAAACTTAATTTTGTAAGCACTATATCATATATATTGCTATTTATTAAAATACTTCTACTAATTAACTCTTCTTTTGAAGATATATTATTATATATCTCAACTTTATTGTTATCTATTAATTTTAACTCTAATCTTGATTTTTTACACATTTCATCTAATAAAATCGGTATATTATTCATAGTATCCCCCTTAGGAATCTTTGACTAGCTATTTTTTTAGATTCCTTATCTCATATTTATCAGTTTTTTAAATACACCTAAAAAAACTGTCTAAGACCTATGGTATAAAGCACCAATATCTTAGACAGTTTTTTAGTCCCTTATTCCACTATTATACCCTTAGTTATTCTACTAATACGGAATTTAAAGACATTTCATAATAAAATTTCTTAATGAAGGTGCTGCTTTTAATCAAACTCTAGGTTAATCCAAGAATTACTTAATAGCAAATTCACTTTTCTTATCAAATATATGAATTTTCTCTGTTACTATTGCAAACTTAGCCTTTTGTCCACTTACTAATTTAGTACTTCCAGTAACTCTTCCTGTTAAGTTGCTGTTGGCCTTTTTCATATAAATATAACTTTCAGCTCCCATTAATTCAACTACATCTACCTCACCATCAAATACAGCGTCTTGATGTTCTGCTATATATTCTTCATCATCTTTAATATCTTCTGGTCTTATTCCCATTACTATTTCTTTTCCAATGTATGATTGTTCTTTTAGTAATTTAGCTTTAGATTCTGGTAATAATATTTTATCATTTTCAATTTTAATATACATCTTACCAGCGTCTTCTACTATAGTTCCAGTCATAAAGTTCATTTGTGGGCTTCCTATGAAGCTTGCAACAAACATGTTTTCAGGGTTATTATATAAAGTTTGAGGGCTTGCAACTTGTTGTACAATACCATCTTTCATAACTACTATTCTTGTACCCATTGTCATAGCTTCTGTTTGATCATGAGTTACATATACAAATGTTGTTTGTAATCTTTTATGCAATTTTGATATTTCTGTTCTCATTTGAACTCTTAATTTCGCATCAAGATTTGATAATGGTTCATCCATTAAGAATACCTTAGGTTCTCTAACTATAGCTCTTCCAAGTGCAACTCTTTGTCTTTGTCCACCTGATAATGCTTTTGGTTTTCTATCTAATAAATGTTCTATATCTAATGTTTTTGCTATATCCTTAACTTTTTTCTCTATTTCATCTTTAGGCATTTTTCTTAATTTTAAACCAAATGAAATATTTTCAGCAACTGTCATATGTGGATATAATGCATAACTTTGGAATACCATGGCTATATCTCTATCCTTTGGTGCTACATCATTAACTACTTTTCCATCTATTGAAAGTTCACCCTTTGAAATATCTTCAAGGCCTGCTATCATTCTTAATGTTGTAGATTTACCACATCCTGATGGTCCTACAAATATAATGAACTCCTTGTCCTCAATTTCTAGGTTGAAATCCTTAACTGCTGTTACATCGCCTTCATAAACTTTATATATATGTTTTAATGATAAACTTGCCATAATATATCGCCTCCTGTATCTTATGTTTATATTATACTTCTATAAATTTAAATTAACTATTGACAAATCCCCCTAAAAAAACGTTATCATTTCATGCATAATATAGAAAAGAATTTCATTTGAAATTCTTTTCTATATATAAATCGCACTTATTAAGGTAGCATTAATTTCTATTATTTTTAACTTTTCTACTCTATTAAAATATTAACTTTAAAACAAAAAATATAATTGCAATTATTATTGCTCCTATAGTTTTAGTTTCATCACTAGAATCTTTATGATTATTCTTTCTATTTGATCTATTTCTTATAGCCTTATCTTGTCTTTCCCTTTTTGTACTTTCTGATTTATAATTTTTTTCATTTATATCCATAAATATTTCTGCTTTAGGTGCGCTTTTTCCTCTTGGCGAATTATATCTATATGCATCTTCATAATTAGTTACTATTCTATATTCAATTTTTTGATTATCATAAATAGCTTCACTTTCTACCCCTTTAAACATTTTTATTCCCCCAATCTATTATTAATCCTATATATCTATTATAATCTATTTTTCTATAACTAACTTGTATTTTCCTTAGGCATTAGAAAAAAATAACAGACTATCAAATTGGTCTATTATTTTTTTCAAATTACTTATAAATAAAAAGAATCCCTTATTGCTTATAATACAATAAGAGATTCTTTTATTTTAACCTATATAAATTTAGTTATAATAAAGATTTGCTGATGGGTATTCATCATCACATGTTACATCTATTCCTAGCTTTCTGAAGGTTTGTTCTTCATTTATACTTAGTATAGTTGTTGAATGTGCTTGACCGCCATTAAGCATTGTTAATTTATCAAGTGCTACTTGTGCCATTGGGTTAGTAGCAGCACAAATACTAAGTGCTATAAGTACTTCTTCGCAAGTTAATGCTGTACTCATACTGTTTAAAGTCTTTGATTTCAAGTTTAAAATTGGTTCTATTATAACTGGTGAAATTAAGTGTATATCATCAGTTATATTTGCAAAATGCTTAACTGCATTTAATATAACTGCTGCTGTTGCATCCATTGTTATTGATGATTTTCCAGTTAATATTGTTCCATCATTAAGCTCTAGAGCCACTACTGGACAAATCTCATTTTTACCAGCTGTTTCTTTAAGTTTTGATGAATATTCTCTAGCTGGAACAACTACATTTCTATCAGTTTCTTTAAGGTTTAATTCTTCCATTATAAGTTTTGCTCTATCCGCACTTTCCTTATCAGTATAAGCTTTTTTATATTCACATTTTGTTTTGAAATATCTTCTTATTATTTCTTGTCTTGAAGCTTCGCGTACAACCTCATCATCAATTATTCCGTACCCTACTCTATTAACACCCATATCTGTTGGAGATTTATAAACTGCTTCTTCTCCTGTTATCTTTTCGATAATTCTTCTAAGAACTGGGAAAGTTTCAATGTCACGGTTATAGTTTATAGATAATTTATTGTATGCATCCATGTGGAATGAATCAATCATGTTTACATCTTTAAGATCCACTGTTGCTGCTTCATATGCTATATTTAAAGGATGTTTTAGTGGAACATTCCAAACTGGGAAAGTTTCAAATTTAGAATATCCAACAACATTTCCTCTTTTATTTTCATGATACATTTGGCTTAAACAAGTTGCAAGTTTACCGCTTCCAGGTCCTGGTGCTGTAACAACTACTATTGGCTTACTTGTTTCTATATATGGATTTTTACCATAACCTTCATCACTTACAATCATATCTACATCTGTTGGGTATCCCTTAGTTGCTTCATGTTTATAAACTTTTATTCCTCTACGTTCTAGTTTATTAATAAATGTTGTTGCAGATGGTTGCCCGTTGTATCTTGTAATTACAACACTATTAACATCAAGCTCATATCCTCTTAAATCATCTATTAATCTTAAAACATCAACATCATATGTAATACCGAAATCTCCTCGCATTTTGTTTCTTTCGATATCCCCTGCATATACACAAATAATTATTTCAACCTTTTCTTTTAATTTATGTAATAATTTTATTTTAGCATTTTCGTCAAATCCAGGTAAAACTCTTTTTGCATGAAGATCAAACAACAATTTACCACCAAATTCTAGGTACAGTTTGTCATAGTTGTTTACTCTCTCTAGTATATATTTTGATTGTTCTTCTAAGTATTTTTTATGATCAAATCCTATTTTCATTTCAAACTCCTCACAAGCTAAATTTATGGATTAATTTTTTACATTTTTATATTATGCCACATTTTTATATAAAGGTACATTATTATTTTTCACTTTTATAAGTTTATAGTATCCCCTTTTTTACAAGATATAACCATACATTTACTATGTAGGGTTATATCACTTAATGAAAACATTTACTCATTTTTATTATCTTTTCATATAATATTCTATTATATTTTTAACCTTTGGAATTGGTAGTTGACTTCCCCCTCTTCCTTTTACATCTTCTAAAATCATAGATACTGCAATTTTAGAATCATCTGTATTAAGAGCAACAAACCATCCATTCTCTTTTCCATCTTTATCTTCTTGTGATTTTTTTATTTCCGCTGTTCCAGTTTTACCAGCTATATTTATTCCTGGTATTCTAGCTAATGTAGATGTACCATCTTCATCATTTATCAATGCTGAAAATGATTTTACTAGTACAGGTACATTTTCAGGTAATATTGCTTTTTCTCTCCAAACCTTTGCCTCAGAATTTTCACTTATCACTAATCTTGGTTGCATTATATTTCCTTCGTTACCTAATGCACTATAAGCTAATGCTACATTTAAAGGTGTTACCATTAACTCACCTTGTCCATAACCCGAATCAGCAAGTAATATATCTCTATTTATTGTTCCATCATTTGATATACTTGATTCTTCCATTGGATATTCAAATTCTAACTTTTCTCCAAAGCCAAACTTTTTAACTCCAGCTATAAATTTCTCACTTCCTACTTCAGAAGCAATTTGTGCATAATATATATTGTCTGAATACTTTACAGCATCTATTAAATTAACTGCTGGTGTATCATGTATTCTTGTAACTTTAAAATCTCCCCATGTACTATCTTTTTGCCATGACATTCCTTCAATAGGTCTCTTCTCTTCTGGTTTTAGCACTCCATTTTCTAAACCAATTCCAGAAGTCAATAACTTCATTGTAGAACCTGGTGAATAAGTTTTATTAAATCTATTTATTTCATCTGCATGATTATTTTTTTCCCATAATGCATTTTGTTCTTTAGTTACATATGTTTGAAATATATTTGAATCATAAGATGGCGCACTTACCAATGCTAAAACTTCTCCTGTTTTAGGATTAACTGCTGTTGCCGCACCCTTTTCTTCTTTAAATTCATTATATACCGTGCTTTGAAGAGCTGAATCTATAGAAAGTTTTATATCAGTCCCATTTTCTGCTGCTTTTTTAGCTATAGCTATCTTTTCTTCGCCTCTTGCAATATAAATTTCTCCACCATTTTTTGCCCTTAATGATTCTTCATAAACTTGTTCAAGACCAGCTTTCCCAATTAAACTTGTTTGTGTATACCCTTTGTCTACATTATTTGCTAAATCTTCTTCAGTAACATTTCCAATGTATCCAACTAATCTACCAAAGGCTGCTCCCCCAGTATAAACTCTGCCATCTTTATTTTGTATTAATATACCGCCAGCTTCTCTATTAGCTAACTTTGAAATCTTACTATCATCTTTAGATATATTTACTATTTCAACAAATTGCTCAGGATTAGTGCTTGCATTAAGTTTAGTAGTTATTGTTTCTTCACTTATATCCAATATTGTAGCCATATTCTTTATTTTTTCGTCTTTATTTTCTTGGTTAAATACTGCTGGATGTATTCCTAAAACACTTATCTTTCCATCTTCAGCTAATGGTTTTCCATCCCTATCTAATATTTTACCTCTACTTCCTAAATCATCTATAACCCTTATTTTATCTCCAGTAACCATTGATGGAAAAATTAAACTTTCATCCCACTGAACTTTTAGTTCCTTTTCTTCTTCAACAATATTAATTTTAAAATCTGGCAATTCTATTTTTCCTGCTACGGTATCCATAGTTACTTTAAATGGAATAGCTATATTTTTTTCAACTTTTTCTCCCTTACCATTAGCTTCTATAACTAAATTAGTAGCTTCTATTGCTGAGTAAATATTATTATATCTCTCTAAAAATTCTTCCTCTGATATTTCATCTTTAGAATTTTGACTTAATAACCCATACATGCCTTTAAAATCTTCTTTAGTCCATAATTCTTTATAATTATCTAATACTTTTTCTGCTTTGCTAACTTTAGAGCACCCTATAGTTGTAATTGATACCACTAATATTATTAGTACCATTAATAATAACTTTCTTTTATTCATTTATATATTCCCCTTTCTAAATAATCTTCAAATGCCTAATCATATTTTTATAAATGTACTTTCTTTTATATTTTTAGAAATTCTATTTAAATTATACCATCCATAAATCTATTCACCAATTATTTCTTGTTAAAATACAGTATATTTTAATTTTTTTTGTAAATACTATGTATTGTAGATTAAAATAAACAATTTTATTTAATCTATATAATGATATTTAGAATTTAAGGAGAGATTTTAATGGCAAGTAAAACAGGTACAGTTAAATGGTTCAATGATGAAAAAGGTTTTGGTTTTATAGAATGTGAGGGTGAAAAGGATTTATTCGTTCATCATACAAATATTAAAGCTGAAGGTGAAAGAAAAAGTCTACAAGAAGGTGAAAATGTTACTTTTGACGTTGAAAATGGTCCAAAAGGACCTACTGCCGTAAACGTTGAAAAAATATAAAAGTATAAAAATTAAAACTATGCAATTAAATTTGCATAGTTTTTTTATTTTTGGATATATCTTATAATTATCCTTTTATAAAAATACCTTTACCACTAAAACTATAGAAAGCTTTATCATATTTTCTGTTTTAGCATCATATTTTTTATTCTCAATTTGATTTAATGCACCATCTAACATTTCATCAATAGTTTAGAAATCTATCCTTGAAAAAAATCTACTTCCCAAACTGTGCACTTCTACTTTTCAACAAAAGTTATCCCAGTTTGGTAAGCTATAATATCGTTTAAAATAAAAACAATCACATTACTAATAAATTTGCATATCCTATTAGTATCTTGATTATATAAGGAGGTCATTTATGTATACTAATAATTGTTCAGACCCTTGTAAGAAGCAAACTCACGTTCATGAATTTTTAGGTAGTACTAAATTTGCTGAGGAAGGTGACGATAGACACAACCATCGTTTTGCAGGTATTTCTGGTGAAGCTATTCCTGAACATGGATCTCATGTTCACAAAATAAAAACTAGAACAGATTTTTTAGATCACTTTCATGAAATATGTGTTACTACTGGTCCAGCAATACCAGTTGGCAATGGTAAACATGTTCATTTAGTAACTGGCGTAACTACAGTTGTAGATAATCATCAACATCAATTTATATTTGCAACTTTAATAGAAGCTCCTGCAGTATCATAATATTTATAGAGCCCTTTTATTAGGGTTCTATACATATTAACAAACTATAATAATATTTTATATTATCACCTCGGTCATCTTTATCCCTCATTATTTGATATAACTCCGGTCCATTTTTTATCCCCAATGAATTATTTCACATACATTGTTTCATATTTCTTATGCAAAAAAACACATGCAAAATTGCATGTGTTTTTTATTATTAATTATTATATTTTAGTTTTTGCTAAGTTCAATAAATCTTTCTATATCATCTTCTACAGTCTTTAAAGAGTTTTTCCAAAATTCTTTATTATGGATATCAATTCCCATAACTTTTGTTACATCTGCAATTTTATTCTTGCCTGTAATTTCAAGAAGTTTTTCATAACTTTCTGGGAATCCTTCTCTATCTTCAAGATATTTAGCATATAATCCTTTCGCAAATAATAATCCAAATGCATAAGGGAAGTTATAGAAATTACTATCTGCATAATAATAATGAGGCTTCCAAGTCCACATATACGGATGTAGGAAGTTTGGATCAAGTCCATCTCCATAAGCTTCTCTTTGCGCATTTAACATAAGTTCTTTTATTTGCTCTACACTTAGTGCACATTCTTTTCTAGCTTCAAAAAGTGACTTTTCAAATAAAAATCTAGAGTATATATCAATAATCACTTGTGTACATCCACTAATTTCTGCTTCTAAAATAGCTAGTGCCTCTTCCTTTGTAGCATCTTTAACAGCTGCTTTCTTAATTATTGTTTCACAGAAAGTAGATGCAGTTTCAGCTATTGGCATTGGACAATCTATATTTAGTATAGATTCATTTTTCAAACATTCATCATGGAATCCGTGACCAAGCTCATGTGCCATTGTTATTACATCACTAAAGCTATCTCCATAATTTAACAGCACTCTACATTCACCTATAAAGTGAAGCTCTGCACAAAATGCCCCGCCAACTTTACCTTCTTTTGGTTTAACATCTATCCAATTATTATTAATAGCTTTTGCTGCAAAATCACCTAAGTTATCACTAAAAGTTCTGAAGTTCTTCTCTACAAACTTTGCCCCTTCTTCATAGGTAAGTTTCATATCAGCATCTGAAATTGGAGCATATAAATCATAAAATGGAAGACCATTTTTATGTCCTAATATTTCTGCCTTTCTTCTTAAATATTTTCTAAACACAGGCATGCTTTCTCTCATTGCAGATAACATCGCTTCTAATGATTCTTCATCCATTTTTGATTCTACAAGAGTTTTTTCTAGTGGTGATTTATAACCTCTAAAATCGCAAACAGTTAAAACTTCACCTTTTATTGCATTAAGTGCTGCGGCTACTCCCTCTTCTACTTTTTTATAAGATGCTATTTCTGCTTCATAAGCTCTTTTTCTAACATCTGAATCTTTATCATAAGCCATATTAAGAACTACAGTAAGTGGTAATTCCTTAACTTCTCCATTTTCTTCAATTTCTACTTTTAATGAAGATATTAGCTTATCTTTAAGCTTTCCAAAGGCACTTGAGCCTGTATTTTGCATAGTTGCTATTATATTTTCTTCTCTATCACTAAGTAAATATTTACTTAACTCTATTGTGTTTTTCAATACAAATTCATGTTCTTTAAGTAATTCTGATTTACCTATTACTACATCTATATCTTCTATATTACTTATCCACTTTTCAAGTTTTGTAGATGCTTCAACTATTTTAGTTGATTTAGTTTCAATAATATCACAATATTTTAATGCTTCTATATTAGTTGTATCAGCACTTACAGTAAGTTCTGCAAATGAACCAAGTTTACTAATTAGCTTAGTAAATTCTGAAAATCTTTTTATATAATCTTCAAGTTTTACTACTACATTTTGATTATCTTTAACTGTTTCTGTTGCCCATGTATTAATATCTTCTATAAGTTCAGTAAGCTTTTCAATATCCCCCTTAAATTCCTTACTATTAAATGATGTGTATATTTCTTTTAAGCTCCAATTTAATTCCATAATAGCCCTCCATATATTTTTATTAATGATCTTCAAAAATA
This sequence comes from Clostridium gasigenes, assembly GCF_017348895.1. Taxonomy (NCBI): domain Bacteria; kingdom Bacillati; phylum Bacillota; class Clostridia; order Eubacteriales; family Clostridiaceae; genus Clostridium; species Clostridium gasigenes. The sequence goes on along the minus strand of NZ_CP071376.1, from coordinate 2,454,348 downwards.
ATTATTCATTCTGCTAATCTATTTTCAGATACATTATACATTTTATGTATAATTATATCATACTTTTAATTCCTTTTGTGATAATTAAAACCAACTAATTTGCTCTTTTTTATTATTTATATCCTTATAACTTAATATAATATCTTCCATTTTATATAACATATTATATTTTTCACATTCACGCTTAAAGCACTGCCACAACGTCTTTGAATTAATAGATTGATATTCATATCTATTCTCATATATCTCAATATATTTTTTAGCTAATTTTTCCTCAGGAAATAACTCTATTAATTTTTCATAATAATATTGCCTTTGATTTTCTCTTAATGTTACACCCATTCCGTATGCAAAAATAAATTTTGCACCACATTCATATGCCTTCTTAACTATTCCTATTATATTTTCTTCATCATCATTTATAAAAGGTAATATTGGCATAAGTAATACCCCTGTATATATGCCGTTATCACTAAGTTTTTTTATAGCACTAAACCGGTCAGATGAAAGGCTCACATTAGGTTCTATCTTACTACATAATTCATCATCTAGTGTAGTAATTGTCATCTTTATTAAAACTGGTGAATGTTCTTTAATTTTCTTTAATATGTCGATGTCTCTTGTAATTAGTGAACTTTTAGTAGCAATTGCAACTCCAAAATTAAAATTGTTTATTTGCTTAAGAGCTCCTCTTGTTAATCTTTCTCTTTTTTCAAAAGGATTATATGGATCACTCATAGCTCCAGTTCCTACTACCCCTTTTTTTCTTTTTCCTCTTAACTCTTTTCTAATTATTTCAACTGCATTATCTTTAGCCCTAACTCTATCAAAATCTTCTATTCCATAACAACTACTTCTCGAATCGCAATAAATACATCCATGGCAACAACCTTTATAAATATTCATATTATAATTAATCCCAAACCAATGATTATTCTCTATATATTGAGAAATAATTGTTTTTGCATCTATATGTTCCATTTCTACTCCTTAAGTCATAATAAAATAGATTTAATTTATTATTTTCTAATACTTTTATACATTATTATAACAAAGTATCATAACCTTAAACTATAAAATCTTTATTATTTGAATTTAAGTATTTTTTTTTGAAATCTATATATACTAAGTATATAGATTTTTATTTTAGGCATATTACTCTGTTGTTTTTTTGAATATGCCTTATTCGTTGGAGGTAATTGTATGAATAATAAATATGCTGATATGTTTAATCTTTTAGTTAAATCATATTATGATGGTAATTTTGATGAAACTCTTACTCGTGTTATGGGAAATCATGAAAAATCTCCCCAAGAAACCTTTACTATTATTTCATCTTTATGTGGTTCTAATCTAGAATATGATAATAATTATATGTATAACTTAAAGAAAGCAATAACAAATTATTCTGTTAACAAAAAGATAGTTGAAAAACTTAAAGAGTGTGATTGTGAGTGTACTAGAGATGATAATAATAAATTCAAATGTCAAGCAGCTTGTCCTTTTGATGCAATAGGCTACGATAAAGAAAGTAAATCTACTTATATAGATGCTGAACGTTGTGTTGATTGTGGATTATGCGTAGATGCATGTAAATCTGGAAAGTTTTTAGACAAAATAGAATTTGTTCCTATAATAGATTTAATAAAAAATAACGAAACAGTTATTGCAGCTGTGGCACCTTCTATCAGTGGTCAATTTGGATCTGATGTTACTATGGATCAGCTAAGAGCAGCCTTTATTAAAATTGGTTTTAATGACATGATAGAAGTAGCTTTCGCTGCTGATATGTTAACTATAAAAGAAGCTGTTGAATTTAATAAACATGTAAATGGACCAACTGATTTGATGATAACTTCTTGTTGTTGCCCTATGTGGGTTGGAATGCTTAAAAAAGTTTACAAAGATCTTATTCCAGATTTATCCCCATCTGTATCACCTATGATTGCAGCTGGTAGAGTTATTAAAAAGCTTAATAAAGATGCTAAAGTAGTCTTTATCGGACCATGTATTGCTAAAAAAGCAGAGGCAAAAGATAAAGATATAGTCGGTGCTATAGATTTTGTTTTAACTTTCCAGGAAGTTGATTCTATTTTTAGATCATTAGATATTAAGCCTAACGACTTAAAAGGAATTCCTTCTATCGAATACGCTTCTCGTGGTGGAAGGCTTTATGCCCGCAGTGGAGGTGTTTCCATTGCAGTTTCTGAAACTATAGAAGAACTTTACCCAACTAAATTTGAACACTTAAGACCAGTTAAAGCTTCTGGTGTTAAAGAATGTAAAGAAGTTCTTGAAAGAGCCTTAAACGGCACACTTGATGCAAACTTTATTGAAGGTATGGGTTGCGTTGGCGGATGTGTTGGTGGACCTAAAACTATGATTCCTAAAGAACAAGGAAAAATAGCTGTAGATGAATTTGCTTATGACTCCCCTATAAAAGTTCCACTTCACAGTGAAATTCTTGATGAGCTTTTAGAAAAACTTGATATAACTTCTATAAGTGATTTTGAAGATCCTGATAAAGTTAGTATTCTTGAACGCGATTTTTAAATTTTAGATTATATGCCTTAAGGTATTGTAAAATAAATAACTAGTAAATAGTATTAGTATAATTCGAATTGTCTATGAAATTTCAACACCGTATAAAAACAAACCCAAATTAAAAGAAGTTCTTATGATAATGATTGAATTTTTATTCTATACTTATCATAAGAACTTCTTTTATATCTATTTATTTTGATAGGTGTTAACTTCTCTCTTGAAATAAAACCAAGTTCCATCTACTCCTGATAGTTCCCACCCTTCCTCACCAAGTAAGTTTAGCTTATGCTCAATTTCTTTATTATAGTTACTTTTACCAGCTTTAAAAATACCTTTTAATTCAATTTGTATTTGTTCTACTCTATACTCATATTGTTTCATATAATCCTCCTTAAGTTAAATAATAATATATTATATATTCAATCTCCCTGCTAAGTATTCACAGGTTAAAACCTAAAAACAACTCAGTTTTAGTTAATAATTCTAAATTTGTAGAGAATGTGAATAAAAGGGTTCTTTGAAAATTAAATAGTGCGATATTAAAAAAACATGTTATAATTTATATATAATAGTAATAATTAACTACCTAAGTATTATACAGTTGTTGAAATACAAAATATATACTTTTGAAGTAAAAGTTATTTATAATTTTTTAATATGAGGTAAATGAATATGGTATATACACATGAAGATAAATATAATAAAGAGTTGAAAGTTGATTGTGAAAAATGCTTTGGATTATGCTGTATAGCATTGTACTTTTCAGCTTCAGAGGGCTTCCCCATAAATAAAGATGCTGGTAAGGCTTGCATAAACTTACAATCGAATTTTACTTGCTCGGTTCATAAAACTCTTAGGAGTAAAGGTCTTAAAGGATGCACCGCTTATGATTGTTTTGGTGCAGGTCAAAAGGTAGCTCAAGTTACATGTGGTGGCAATGACTGGAGACAAAAACCAGAATCAGCCAATAGAATGTTTGATGCATTCTTGATTATGAGACAGCTCCATGAAATGCTATGGTATATTAACCAAGCACTTGGCCTACAAACAGATTATAGCATAAAAGAGGAAATAGTTTCATTAATAGATGATATTGAACATCTTACTCTTCTTAACATTGATTCTCTTTTAGAATTAGATGTTGTGGCTTATCGAAATAAGGCCAATATATTTCTTAAAAATACTAGTGAGCTGGTTCGAACTAAAGCTTGTAGAGAAAAAAAAGTCAATTCAAAAATGAAATCTTATTTTGGAAAAGACTTGAGAAAAACTAATCTTATAGGTGCCGATTTGAGAGGAGCATGCCTTATAGCATCGAATCTTAGAAATGTTGATTTAAGTGGTGTTGATTTTATTGGAGCTGATTTGAGAGACGCTGATCTTAGTGGAGCTAATCTATCAAATAGTATTTTTCTTACTCAATCTCAAATTAATGTAGCCAAGGGCGATTCCCATACAAAACTACCCAATGTTATAGCCCGACCAAAATATTGGTCAATATAATTAAGTTACTGATCAATAAAAATAAATTAAAAGAGGTGCCTATAATAAGATTAAGTTTTCATTCTCCCATTATTATAGGCACCTCTCTCCCAACTATTTTATAGCATTTTTACATCCATTATAAGTCGCTAGGAAATATGCTCCATATATAATACATATTACCCCTCCCGTAATTAAGGATGCATTAAAACTATTTGCTCCTCCAAATATTACTACAACTTCATTTGCTACATACATTCCTACTATTGAATGAACTATTGCTAATGATAGTGGCATCATAAAGTAAATTAGTATTTGAACAAATATTGATTTATTTCTCATTTTTCTATCAACACCTATTTTCTTTAATGCCTCATACCTACATTTATTATCTGCCGCTTCTGACAATTGTTGTATTGCTAGAACTGCTCCACTTGTAATTAGAAATATTATACCTAAATATATTCCAAGGTATACTATAGTTGTTGATAATCCCCTCATACCTTCAATAACTTCTTGCCTAGTATTTCCATCTATAACTTTAAACTTATCCTCACTATTATTTTCATTCATTACTCGAGTCATCTCTTTTTGTAATAATAATTCCTGCACCTTTTTATCATCTTTATAATTTAGATTAAGAATCCTTTTTACAGGTGTTAACCCTTCTACTTTTTCATCTGGTAATATAAATGTTAAAAAATTCCCTGCCATCATTGTTGTTTCTATATTTTTACAAATAATTTTTTTAGAGTTTAAATTATAATTTCCTCCATTTATATTTATACTACTATTATTTTTTAAGAATTCATTTAGTGAAGATTCAACAACATTAAAGTTATTTAAAAACAACACATCATCCTTTTTTAATGTAACTTCATTTTCATTTTGTAGTTTCATTGCTTTATTAAACTCTGAAACTTTTATTACCTGAACATTAAAATCAATTAGAGTTGAAAGTTTACTTTTTACTGATGGATCTGTTGTATCTTTAATTATTTCTTTAAACATAACATCTGAATTATATACATCTAACTCACTATACTTATCAGAATATGATTTTATATCAATGCCTGCCATTTCCTTTATTACAGTATCTACTTTCCCCCCTTCTGGTTTTTTCAGTAAATCAACCTTAAATGTAGCATCATATGGTGTTAAAAACTTTATATCTTTATCTGAACCATTCTTAATTGAAAGCCCTGATGAAAGTATGCAAATAGCTAAAAATAACATTAAACATATAAAGGACATTGATATAAATGTTGTGTTAACTTTACTATTTATTTGTCTTAGGGTAAACATATTTAAGTTTTTTAAATATAATTTTTTATTAGATTGAATAAGTTTCAAAGCAAATCCTGCTAATGATCTAAAGAATAAGAATGTACCAATAATACCCAATGCTATAGAGAACCAAAACCATTTATCAATAACCGCTAATCTATTTTGTATAATAAGATAATAAGCTATTCCTAAAGAAGTAAGTGATAAAATAAATAAAAATACTGAAACATAAATATTTTTACCTTTTAAATCCTCACTTTTCTTTGATGCATTTAATAAATCTACTAATTTATATTTAGATATTGTAAATGAATTAAATATCATAACTAACAAGAACATAATTCCAAAATATATTATTGTTTTAATCATAGCTGAACTTGAAAATACAAATTTATATTTATTTAAATCTACTAAAAATAACTTTGCTGTTAATGCTGATAGCCCTTGTGATAAAATCACCCCAAGTACCAACCCTGTAACTAAAGAAATTAAACCTATTAATATTGTCTCAAATACTAATAATGAAGATATTTTACCTTTTCCCATACCAAGGGATACATATATACCTAGTTCTTTTTTTCTTTTTCTTATTAAGAATCTATTTGCATATATTATTAAAAATCCTAAAATAAATGAAATAAATACTGATACCCCTGAAATCATATTTGTTAGCATTTTCATTATACTCATTTGCACTTCTGATAACTCGAGCATAGCTTGTTGAGATTCTATTGAATTAAAGGTATAGAATATACATACTCCAAATGTTATAGTTAAAAAATATATTAAATAATCCTTAAAGCTTCTTTTAACATTTCTTATTGATAAATTAAAGTACATTTTCTGAGTCACCTCCAAGTAATGTTACAACTTCAATTATTTTATTAAAGAACTCTTTTCGACTATCATTTCCTCTTATTAATTCATTAAAAACTTTTCCATCCTTAATAAATAATATTCTTTTACAATAACTAGCTGTAAAAGCATCATGTGTTATTATTGCAATAGTTGCATTAAGTGTCTTGTTTAAATTATCTAAAGCTTCAAGCAACATTCTAGCTGATTTAGAATCTAGTGATCCTGTTGGTTCATCTGCCAGTATTAGTGTTGGGTTTGTAACTATTGCTCTTGAACATGCCACTCTTTGTTTTTGCCCACCGGATAACTGATAAGGAAATTTATTCAAAGTATCTAAAATTTCAAGTTTCTTTGCTACTTCTTTAACTTTTTTATCTATAACACTAGGCTTTTCTCTTAAAATAGTTAATGCTAAAGCTATATTTTCGTAAGCAGTTAAAGTATCTAATAAATTAAAATCTTGAAATATAAAACCTAATTTTTCACGTCTAAACTTTTCTATATCCTTTGATTTTAAACTTGTTATATCTTCTCCACCTATAAATATATGACCACTAGTAACAGTATCTATTGTTGCAATACAATTAAGCAAAGTAGTTTTCCCACTACCGGAAGGTCCCATTATTCCTATTAACTCCCCCTCTTCAACTTCAAATGAAATATTATTTACTGCCTTAGTTACATTCCCCTTATTTCCATAATATTTTTCAATTTTCTCTACTTTTAATATAGTTGCCATTTAAATTTCCTCCCCTTATTAAGTTCTTCAAATAAATCATAATTCTTTATTATTGTGATTTTTTCAGTTTACTTATCTTTCTTATATATTTTCTAGTCTTTTTCATTTAGCTACCTACTTTACACATAAATCTTTAAGTAGTAGCTACATTTATTATTTTAAAGCAAATTACCATTTTCAGTAATAAGATTTCCTTACAATGAACTTACATTATTGTCACATTAGATTTTTTTAAGATATGGTAAAATAATAGAGCCGTAAATTTTACGACTCTAAAATCATCATTTTACTTTTTGGAAAGACAATCTCTACTTTTGTTCCTTTGTTTATTTGAGAACTTATATTAATAGTTAATCCTATTTTTTTGCAAAGCTTTTTACATAGATATAAACCTATACCTGTAGATTTCTCATAAACTCTTCCCGACGCCCCCGTAAAACCCTTAGTAAATACTTTTCTTATATCCTTTTCTTCGATGCCTATGCCGTTATCCTCAATATAAAGAATAACACTATGTTCATTTTTTATAGTATATATTTTTATTACTGAATCTTTTATCTTGGAATATTTTATAGAATTATTAATTATTTGATTTAATATAAACTCCACCCATTTAACATCACTAAATACAGTTTCTTTAATTTCATCCATTTCTAACTTAATCTTATTTTGTATAAAATATTTAGAGTTCTTTTTTATAACAGTATTTATACATGATTTTAAATAGAATTCTTTAATAATATAATCCTTCTCAACATCATTACTTCTAGCATAATAAAGAGCCTGATCTATTAATCCTTCAACTTTATTCAATTCTTCTAAAATACTCAAGGTAGCCTTATGCTTATTATTTTCTATTACAAGTTTGCTAGATGATATTGGTATTTTGATTTCGTGAACCCAGGTTTCAATATACTCTCTATATTCTTGCTTTGAAAATCTTTCTTTACTTATTTCATCATTCATATATTTACTTATCTCTTTTATAACAGTATATAAAATTTGCCCATCCACAAATGAAGATTCTTCTATAACCTCTCCAATCAATGTTTTTTTATCTAAGTTGTCTACTGAAGATAAAACAATTTTATAATATTGTTTTCTATTATAATAATCAATTACTAAATAGCTTACTATTGGTAATAACCATATTATAAATATTAAAATAATAAAGGCTAAATCCACCTTGTAAATATAAAATAAAAAACTAAAGAAAAGAAATATCATTAAATTAATACCTAAAAGTATAATCTTATTTTTTATGTAACTTATAAAATTCATGGCATTATATACCCTATTCCCCTTCTAGTTTCTATTGCATCTTTCATCCCTGTATTTTGTAGGGTTTTTCTTAACCTATTTACATTTACAGTTAGTGTATTATCATCTATAAATAATTCTGAAGTCCATAGATATTCCATTAACTCATCTCGAGTTACTATATTACCTTTATTCTTCATTAAACAATTAAGAATTTTATGTTCATTTTTAGTTATTTCAAACTCAGAATTATCCACTGAAATAGTTCCCCTTGATAAATTTAAAGTTAACTCTTTATAAATCAAAACATCTGAAATATTGTTTTTATAGGTTCTCTTAATTATTGATGCTATACGTGCTAATAAAATTTGAATATTGTAAGGCTTAGTAACAAAATCATCTGCACCTAAATTCATACTCATAAGCTCGTCCATTTCACTGTCCCTACTTGTAACTATTATTATAGGAACATCACATGTCTTTCTAATTTCTCTACATATATAATACCCATCATAAACAGGTAAATTTATATCTAATAATATTAAATGTGGTTTTTCTTTATTTACATGATCAACAATATTATCCAAATCACTTGGTGCTTCGACTTCATAACCATATCTAATTAATAATTCTTTAAGTTCATTTCTGATTTTCTCAGTATCTTCAATAATTAAAATCTTTCGCAAATCTCTCACTCCCTAACAAGCTTTAAATCTATACCACTATATGTTATCCTAAATTTGCCATACAATCAATTTTTATAAGCTACGTCGCTAAATAAATTGATAGCAACGTAGCTTATTTATAATTGCATTTAATATACAACTAGTAATTATCAGAAATATTGGTCTGTTATTTTTTTAAATATGCCTTATCTAATTTCAGCATAAATATCTGTACTTTCTACTAATTTATTATTTGCAAATTTTTCTTTAACAACTTTAATTATTACGCCTAATATTAATCCTACAACTGCCGGAACTATCCATCCTAACCCCTGTGAATAAAGTGGTAATTTACTGCATAAATTCATTACAAATCCTAACTTTATCCCTACTTGTCCTAATGCATCAACTATACTTACTACACCTGTAAATAATATTGTTAAACTATAAACTGTCGAATTCCCTTTTAAAAAATTATCTAACATTGCAAGTACTATAAGCATTATTGATATTGGATAAATTGCATTTAATACAGGTACTGATATTGCGAGTATTTTTGTCAGCCCCATATTTGCAAGTATCATACTTGAAAGAGATAGTATTCTGACCCAATTCTTATATGATATTTTACTAGTTAATGTCATAAAATATTGACTACATGAAGTTATAAGACCAACACAAGTTGTTAAACAAGCTAAAGTAAATATAACCGCTAGTAGCAAAGCTCCTGGTTTACCAAATATATAAGTTATAACATTTGTTAATGTTTGTGCCCCATTTTCTGTTGCTCCAAATCTACCACCACTAGTAGCACCTAAATGAGCTAGCATTGAATAAATAATAACTAATAATATTCCTGCTATTACGCCCGCCTTTATAGATGCTGAAACCATTACTTTTTCATCCTTAACACCTTTAGATTTTATTGCCCAGGCAATAACTATCCCAAAATTTAAAGCTGCTATTGTATCCATTGTTAAATAGCCTTCTAAGAATCCTTTAACAAATGGTGAGGCCATATAGTCCCCTGTTGGTTGTCCATAACCACCTAATGGTTTAAATACACCTGCTATGAAAACAAGTGAAATTAATATTAATAATATAGGTGTTAAAACCTTACCCATACGATCAACTAGCTTAGCTGGTGATAAAGAAAGCCAATATGCCACTAAGAAAAATACTAATGTAAATAAAAACAATGCTAATGTTTTTGATACACCTTGTGGCAGATATGGTGATACCGCCATTTCAAAAGGTAAACTTCCAGCTCTTGGAATACCTAAGCAGGGTCCTATTGATAAATATATAAGAACTGTAAATATTGCTGCAAATATTGGATTAACTCTTTTTGCTAAATTATTTAACCCACCTGATTTTGCTACTGCTATTACCCCTAAAACAGGAAATCCTACTGCTGTTATAAAAAATCCTAGCATTGCAATCCAAGATTGATTCCCTGCTGTTTGTCCTAAAAATGGTGGAAATATTAAGTTTCCAGCCCCAAAAAATAATGAGAAAAGCATTAAGCTTATAAATACTAAATCCTTCTTTGATAATTTATTCATTTTAAATTGCCCCCTTTTTTAATTGTCAGTCATCTTTTTCAAAATAACTAATCACTATACATTTATCCCTAACTTTTTTATTTTTCTTACTAATAATTAATATATCACTTTCAATACTAATAAAATTCCCCCTTTTAAATACACAAAAAAACCCGCCCCTTGTTATAAACAAGGGACGGGATTAACCGCGTTACCACCCTAATTCTATAAAATAAACCTATAATAAATAAGTTATTTTATAGCTCTTAGATACATATCTAACAATACGCTTTTCTTTTAACGGTGAAAGACTCCGTCAAAACCTACTAAAATTAATTTCGGCTTTGCTTCTCCGAGATGATTTTCAGTTATATATTGAACATTGGCTTACAGCAAAATACCAACTCTCTGTGGAACAAAAATATTACTTACTTTTTCTCTTCATAGAATTTATTTGGATTTATATGTTATTAATATAATATATCAACATTTGTTTCCTGTCAATATATTGAAATATATTTTTTGTCTATTATGTAATAATAATCTTTTAAAGTTATCATTTACATAAAACATCAAATTCAAAATTAATCAACTAAAAACAAGCCAAGTATAGAACTCAGCTTGTTAATGGTTCGTTTCTTTTAATTGGTAATATTATTTTAAATTCTGTAAAATCATCTGTACTTATTACTTTTATAGTTCCCTTATATTTTTCAACAATCTCTTTTACTATGGCTAACCCAAAACCATGCTCACCATGTTTTTTAGTTGAAAAGCCTAAATTGAAAATCTTATCTATTGTATTTTCTTTAATTCTTGGTCCATTATTCTGTATCTTTATTACTATACTATTTATACACTTATAAGTCTTAGCTGTAATGAGGCCTTTTCCATCCATGGCTGTAATGGAATTACCTACTATATTTAAAATCACTCTTTGTAATTCTAATTCTGACATTATAATTTCATCCAAATCAACTTTTTCATCTATGACCACATTTATGCCTTTAGAAACCGCTTGTCTCATAGCTATTGAAATAATCGAATCTGAACTATTTGTTAGTTCCACGGCATTGGATATACTGTTATTCCCCTTAATAATATCCTTCAATAGCTCGCCTAATCTTTCATGATTTCCCATTAGATGCACTCCATATAAATATGAAATTTGAGCCCCATAATCATGCTTCACCTTTTTTAGCTCAGTTATCTTTAAATCTAATTCTTTATTAATCTTTGAAATTTCATTAATTCTTTTCTGCAAATTTGAAAAATACGTAGCTACAACAAAAAGAAAAGCTATTGCCACAATCATTATAATATCTTTAGATAATGCATTCTCCGTAAATTTATCATTCACTATCCAAATATATGATACCATATATTGTATTGAAAAAATAATTATTAGTACTATAGATAATGAGTATTTTCTTATAACTATATCCTTATAAATAATATTCATTTTATCTATGTACTTGAGGATTAAATATTGCATAACAACTTGTGGACAATAAAGAAATATTATTATTGAAAGATCTAAATACTCAATAGGTATTATATCTTTTATATGCCCAAAATATATACTTCCGCATATAAGAATATTAATTTGGATACAAAAATAACCTAAACCATTGGCTATTATTGCTTTTTTATAATCTTTTTTATAAAAAACTCCAATAATTATGATAGTCATAATATACATTATTAGTGATCCTATAGTTGTATTCCCCCAAAGAACCGTACCTGCCACTATCGTGAAAAATAAAATTATGCTAACTATAATAAATTTTTTATAACTTTCTTTTTCCCCTTTTTCTATAAAGTAAAATGGAATATATGATAAAAAAACTGCTTGTATTATAGTATTTATCAAATCTACAACATTTATTATCAAAGTTCCTCCCCCTGACTATTTATATACTATCTTAAATTTTTAATAGAATCAGGCATATCTTCAGTTCCAAGAGCTAACATAGATGCTGCCCCTACCTTTATCATTCTACCTGATAACATTAGTAACATTGCTCCAATATATTTTTTGAAATTCATATTATTCACCGCCCTTTTTAATTAATAAATTTATTTTTTATTAAACATTAAACTAGCATTAATGAAGATTGTCCACACTATTATCTCAGAATATTCTGCTATTCCAAACACAATTAAAGATATTACACTGGCTAAAATAGTCATTGTAATTCCTATTCTTCTATTTTTATTGATTAATTCTAATTTAGTTATTGGCATATCATCATTTAATATAGGCGCTCTATTATACACTATAAAAATACTAATCATATCTAATACTATTATACTAAAAAAGTCTAGCTTACTTCTTATCGATAAAATAATTATCATACTAGCTAGCAGTAAAGTTGCTATAAAACATTTGATTTGTGTTTTCTCATGGTATCCACCAATAAAAGGTTTTGTTAAAGCCATGCATGTTAATAATGTTAATCCTTCATTAAAATATCCAATTATTTTAAATATAAATAATAACAAAATAATTTTTATTATTTCGAAAAATAGAACCCTTATAGTATACTCTACTTGTTCTTCTTGATCTTTTGTATATCCGCTAACCAATGCTAGTTCTTTAATTATTTTTTCAAATAATTTTCTACTCATATAACACCTACAATCTTCTTTGTCATTATAAGCCCAATTGTCTACATAAACAACATATTTTTCTTATTTTGCTTGTTTTTTTATCTTATTATATAAAATTCCATATTTGTATTATTACTATAATAGTGCAAAAACGCTTTAATAATTTTACAATTGAACCTTTTAAATACACAAAAAAACCCGCCCCTTTCTATAAACAAGGGACGGGATTAACCGCGTTACCACCCTAATTCTATAAAATAAACCTATAACAAACAAGTTATTTTATATCTCTTAGATACATATCTAACAATATGCCTTTCTTTTAACGGTGAAAGACTCTGTCAAAACCTACTAAAATTAATTCGGCTTTGCTTCTCCTAGATGATTTTCAGTTATATATTTAACATTGGCTATTATCTTAATGTCTTCTTGCAAAATCTACAAAAACAAACTTATCGGGTCTATGTCTTGATTCTGTATATTGAAAAAGGCTTGTATCATCTAAATATGTATAACTTTTAACTACTACTATCATTTCAAAGCTTCTCATATCTAAATATTTTTTATCTTCTTCTGTTGTCATCTGAACAGTTATCTCTTTTTTTGCATAAGCTATTTTTAACCCTAAATCATTCTCTACATACTCATATAATGATTTTTTGCATATATCTTCTGACAAGTTTTCCACAAATTTTTCTACAACATAATCTTTATCTAAAATTACCTTTTCACCGTCTATTGCTCTTGTTCTAATTATTTCCCAAACCTTATCCTCTGGAGCAAGTTCTAATTTATTTGATATAGATTTTCTAGGAATTATACAGTCTAAAAGCTCTACTATAGTTTCTGAACATTTCCCAAGCTTATCTGTTATCTCTTTAAAACTTACAACACCTGATACTGGAAAATTAAACTTATTTATATCTAATACAAATGAACCCTTACCTTTTGTTTTTTGTATATATCCATTTTGTTCTAATATATTTAATGATTTTCTTATAGTATCTCTAGATACACTATATTCCTTCATTAATATATTTTCTGAAGGTAATTTATCATTTACTTGATATATCCCATTTTCTATTTTACTTAAAATATTATTGTATATGCTTAAATATTTACTATCCATTCTATCACCATAAATATTTTAACATATTTAGCTACTAATTTTCAATATAGTAAACTATAGATTCATAAGCTCTAAGTAATAAATTCTCTTTTTCTACCACTTTTTTATTATAGTTTGATATTAATATAGATACCTTCTTACTTTTTTCAAATATATTTTTTGGCAAAGATACTTCTACATCTTCATTATAAAAATTATTTAAAACTACAATAGAAGTGTTTTTATAACTTCTTGTAAATCCTAAAATATTCTTATCTTCTTCTAATATCATTTCAAAATTTCCATATGCAATAACATCATATTCTTTTCTTAATGATATAAGTTTTTTATAGTAATAGAATACCGAATCTTTATCTTTAATAGCCTTTTTTGCATTTATATCTTTATAATGCTTCCCAACAGGTATCCAAGGTGTTCCTTTGGTGAAACCAGCTTCTAACTCATTATTCCATTGCATTGGAGTTCTTGAATTATCTCTTGATTTAGCTCTTAAAATTTCTAGTATTTCTTCTTCTCTTACTCCTTGCGCCATTAATATATTATAATAATTTATTGATTCTATATCTCTATATTGCTCTATTTTATCAAAGTATGGATTTGACATTCCGAATTCTTCGCCTTGATATATATAAGGTGTTCCTCTCATCATATGGATTGTTGTTGCTAACATTTTCGCACTTTCTTTATGATATTTTTTATCATCTCCAAACCTAGATATTGCTCTAGGTTGATCATGATTACACCAAAATGTAGCACTCCATCCATTACCATATTCCATACCTTCTTGCCATTCCTTAAAAATACTTTTAAGCATTTTAAAATCAAAATCCACTTTCGTCCATTTATCTCCATTTTCATAATCTACTTTCAAATGATGAAAATTGAACACCATTGATAATTCATTTTCTTTTGGATTTGAATATTTAATGCAATTATCTACTGTAGTTGAGGACATTTCACCAACTGTTACTATATCTTTTTGGTTTCCAAAGGTTTTTTCATTAAGTTCTTTTAAATATTTATGTATTTTAGGTCCGTCTGTATAAAATTTTCTTCCATCTCCACTACTATCATCTTCAAATACTAATGGCTTGGATATTAAATTTATAACATCTAATCTAAATCCTTTTACGCCTTTTTCAATCCAAAAATTAACTATATTATATATTTCTTTTCTAACTTCTTCATTTTCCCAATTTAAATCCCCTTGAGTAACGTCAAATAAATGAA
This sequence comes from Clostridium gasigenes, assembly GCF_017348895.1. Taxonomy (NCBI): domain Bacteria; kingdom Bacillati; phylum Bacillota; class Clostridia; order Eubacteriales; family Clostridiaceae; genus Clostridium; species Clostridium gasigenes. The sequence continues at coordinate 2,438,997 of NZ_CP071376.1, read as the reverse complement.
GATAATATTGATCAAAATCTTCTACATACTCCCAAGCAGAACCGCCAAATTTTGATACCCAGTTAGTTGGTTCTTTTTCTTCTTTTCCATCTTTAAAAATATAAAAGTTTTTATATTTTTCATTTCCCTTTAAAGCTTCTTTAAACCATTTATGCTTTGTAGATGTATGATTAAAAACCATATCTAGCATAACATAAATATCCCTATTTCTAGCTTCCTCTACAAGCCTATCAAAATCATTCATTGTCCCAAAGCTAGGATCTATATTATAATAATCCTCTACATCATATCCATTATCTTTTTGCGGTGAAATATAGAAAGGTGTTAACCATATATAATCTACCCCTAATTCCTTTAAATAATCTAGTTTATCTATTACTCCGTTTAAATCTCCAATTCCATCTCCATTTGAATCTTTAAATGATTTAGGATATATTTGATATACAACGCTTTTTTTAAAATCTTTCATACTATTTAACTCCTTAACAGTAAAAGAAGGGGCATTCACCCCCACCTTACTCCTTATACTTTAAGTTTCTTTTTTCCAATTATAATTGTTAATACAAATGGTACTATAATTGCTACAACCATTGCTACTGCAAACATTCCCATACTCTTTGGTTGAATTGATAATATTCCTGGAATTCCACCAATTCCTATTGAGTTTGCCATTACATTACTAGAAACTGATATTATTCCTGCTACTGATGAGCCTATCATTCCTGCTATGAACGGAAAGCCATATTTTAAGTTTATACCAAATAAAGCTGGTTCTGTTACCCCTAGGTAAGCTGAAATGCAAGCTGGTATTGATACTTGTTTTTCCTCTTCATTTTTCCTATGTAAATATATCATAGCTAACACAGCTGATCCTTGTGCAATATTTGATAAAGCAATCATTGGCCATAATGATGTTCCACCTACTTCTGCCATTAATTGAAGATCTATGGCATTTGTCATGTGATGTAATCCTGTGATTACTAATGGAGCATAACCAAATCCAAATATTCCTGCAAATAACCATCCAAAGCTTGAAGTTAATCCTGCATATACTACTGTTGAAATCCATGATCCTATAGCCCAACCTACTGGTCCTAAAACTATATGTGCTATAAGTACTGTTGGTATTAGTGCACAAAATGGTACTATTATCATTGAAATCGAAGCTGGTGATATTTTTCTTGCTAATCTTTCAAGATATACTAATACAAATCCTGCTAATATTGCTGGTATAACTTGAGCTTGATACCCTATCATTTGAACTTGCGCAAATCCAAAATCCCACACTGGAGGCGCTTGTCCGCCTGCTACTGCATAAGCATTTAAAAGTTGTGGTGATACTAAAGTAAGTCCTAGTACTATACCAAGAATTTGAGTTGTCCCCATTTTCTTAGTTATTGACCAGGTTATTCCTACTGGTAGGAAATGAAATATAGCTTCTCCTATTAACCATAAAAAGCTATGTGTACCTGCCCAAAACTGAGATATTTCAATTAGTGATTTTGTTCCATCCTCAAAAAATTTAATGTCTCCAATAATATTTCTAAACCCTAGAATTAATCCCCCAACTATTATTGCTGGTATAAGTGGTGAAAATATTTCTGCTAAATTAGCCATTATTCTTTGCAGAAGGCTCATATTTGTCTTTGCTGCATCTTTAGCAACATCTTTACTTACACCATCTACCCCTGCAACTTCTATAAAATCGTTATAAAATTCTGCCACTTCATTTCCTACAATAACTTGGAACTGTCCCGCTTGAGTAAAAGTACCTTTTACAATTTTCAACTTTTCTATCTCTTCTTTACTTGCTAAGGACTGGTCATTTAGTACAAATCTCATACGAGTTGCACAATGAGAAACAGCAGATATATTTTCTTTACCACCTATGTGCTTTAAAAGTTCTTTTGATTCTTTTATATATTTTCCCATTTTTATTTACCTCCATCCCGTTGCAAATCTTGTACGTACACGTTTGCTATGTTTATATATTATCCTGTACGTACAACATTGTCAATAGATAATGTTAATGTTTTCAAAAGAATTTTTTTTATATTACTTATCCTATTTTTATAGATCTCATAGACAAAGATCCATGATGTATTTCATCAAATATAAATTCAACTTTATCTTCATCTTCCTTTAATGCTAAAACATATAATAAGGGTAAAAAATGTTCGTTTGTTGGAACAGATTCTAAAGCATCTTGCCCAAAATCTTTATAATTAATTAACTTATCATGTTCATCATTAATAATAGCGTCCCGTACAAAATTATCAAAATCTAAAGCCCATTTGTAAGGTTTATCCTCTTCATTATATTTAATTTTCCCTAGGTTATGAACTATATTCCCACTTGCTAAAATTAGTATTCCCTGTTCTCTAAGCTTAGATAATTTTTTTCCTAAATTATAATGATATTCTTCCTTTTCTAATGCATTTAAACTTAATTCAAATACAGGTATATCTGCTTTAGGAAAAATATGCTTTAACACACTCCACCCACCATGGTCTAGTCCCCATGTGTCAGTTAACTTTACATCGTAATTTTTAAGTTCTTCAAATGCTAAGTTTATATAAGGTTTAGCTCCACTAGTTGAATATTTCACCTTATATAATTCTTCTGGAAATCCATAAAAATCATATATTTCTTTAGGTGAATCTTGCTTTGTTAAAAAAGTATTATTTATATACCAATGAGCTGATATAATCATAATAGCCTTAGGCTTATCTAGTTCTTCCCCTAATTTATTAAGACTTTTACTATAGGAATTCTCTATTATTGCATTCATCGGACTTCCATGAGCTATAAATAAAACTGGTTGCTTTTTAATCAATTTAAACCTCTCCTCTTAATTATATTTTAAACATTTTTTTAAGATATTATCAAATAAATAACTAGTCAGTATTCTTGTTTTTTACAATGACTAATATATTTAGACTTTTCAATTATAGTAATTATTTAACTGCTTATCGTTGTAACTTAATTGGTTACATCACTGATAAAAAAATTGACTTTAATTCTCAATTTTTTTTCTTATACCTGTAACTACATATTCCATTGTTACATTTCCTAATACTTGTTCCATAGCCTCTTGTGCACTTAATAGTACAACTTCAAGAACAGCTTGAATGTTTGCACCTATTGGACAATTTATATTTGGCGATTCATGAAATTGAAATAATTCTCCTTCTTCCACAACATCTACAGCCCTATATATATCCAGCAATTTTATTTGGTCTAAATCCTTTAATAAATATGCCCCACCAACTCCTGCTATAACATTAACTAGACCTGCTCTCTTTAACATTCCCATTACTCTTCTTATAACAACTGGATTAGTATTTACACTTCCTGCTATCCATTCAGAAGTACATAATTTGCTATCTTCCATAGATAGTATAGATAAAATATGAACTGCTACAGAAAATCTACTGCTTATTTTCATTTTTCTCACTCCCGTTGTAACTATTATAGTTCTAACTAAAATCTAAGTCAATAACTTTTATATTTTTCCCCAATGTTTAATTTCACATTTTCCATTTACATACTATGTCCTCAATAAAGTCTATTAATATAAATAATATCAAACCTAGAAAACTTAACATTACTATTCCGGAATACATTTCTATATAATTAATTCTTGACCAAGCATCTTGTATAAAATATCCTAAACCTTTATTTGTTCCATAGGCCTCTACAAAGAAAAGTATTGAAAAAGATGTCCCTATAGATAATCTAATATTAGTTAATATTTCTGGTAATATTGCAGGAATAGTTACATGATAAAATAGCTGAAGCTTGCTTGCTCCTAAGCTAATTAAAGGGTTATAATTTTCGTTTATTATATTTGATACCGAATCTCTTACTGATACTATTATCTGGAATACGGTTATTAAAACTATTAATGTTATCTTTGACCCATCCCCTAACCCATAAATTGTCATCACAATTGGTAATAATGCTGTTTTTGGAATTGGATATGTAAAATATATTAATGGATTTAATAGTTTATTTACTTTTTTAGAGTATCCCATTAATAATCCTATAATTATACCAATCACAAGAGATATCAACAAACCTATCACTACTCGATACAAACTTGCAGTTATATGTATATAAAATCCATTTTTAAATAGCGTGGGCATGTACCTATATATATCCTGTGGTTTTGGTACAATTCTCGAATTCATAACTATGCTGAAAATATACCAAATAACATTTAATATTATAAATCCCTTTACAAATGTACCTATCTTTTTTATTTCTCTCACTTATTCCATCCCCTCTTTATCAGGTTTTTTATATGTGAAAATAACTTTGAGTAATCTTTATCTATTTTATAATTTTTATTATTAAATAAATTATTGTCTATTACTTCTACGATTTCTCCTGGTGTATTAGACATTACTATTATTTTTTTCCCCATGTACAAAGCTTCATCAATACTATGAGTTACAAAAAATGTAGTCATTTTATTTTCATTCCATATTTCTAAAAATAGTTCCTGTGCCTCTTCTCTTATAATAGCATCTAAAGCAGAAAATGCTTCATCCATTAATAACAGGTCTGGTTTCATTAAAAAAGTTCTTACAATTGAAACTCTTTGCTTTTGACCACCACTTAATTCACTAGGAAACCTATTTTGAAATTCATTTATATTTAATCTTTTCATCATTAAATCCATTTTTTCAACTGTTTCTTTTTTAACTATTTCACCTCTTATTTTAAAAGGCAAAAGGCAATTTTTCTTTACTGTTTTCCAAGGTAAAAGTCCAAAGTTTTGAGGAATAAACCCTATTTTATGAATATGAGGGTTAAGTTCTTCTTCATTTAGAAGAACTTTCCCCTCATAGTTTTTTATTATTCCTGATAGTACATTTAATAGTGTAGTTTTCCCACAACCCGAAGGACCTATTATTGCACATATATCATCATTTTCTGCTTTAAAACTTATATGTCTTAAAGCTTCAACTTTTTCTTTTTTTGATTCATAGAAAACAGATACATCTTTTATTTGCATCATAAATTTTCCTCCAAAACTAATTAATTGCTATATCCCTTATTACATCTTTAGCTTTAAGTTCTTTAGTTATTATTCCTTTAGCCTTTGACCAATCTAATACTGTTTGAACTTTTTCTTCTGATGGCAGATAATTATTTTTAAATTCTGGCAATTCAATATTACCTCTCATATCTTCTGAATATCCAACAGTAGATATTATTATATCTTCATATTTACTTATATCATTATTATTTATATAGTCAATTGCTTTATCATAAGCCTTATAAAAATTCTTTATATCTTTTGGGTTCTTAGTTATAATTTCTTGCAGAAATGCAGTTGTAGATATCATTATATCTTTGTTATATATCTTAGTTATTTCGCGTCCACCATCTGCAATTGCGGTATCATTAAATGGTGCTGGTAAAATTGCCGCATCTATTTGATTATTTTTAAGAGCCTCTAATCTTGCTGGCATAGCTGGTACTGCTACCTTTTCTATTGAACTTGCATCTATACCATTTTCATTAGCTATATTATCAGCTAAATAGTCAATCATTGTACGTTCTGATATTCCAACTTTTTTACCTACTAAATCATCTATAGAGTTAATTCCTGAATCTTTTCCAGCTACTAAAGTCCATGATCCATTAGTTGTACCCGTTATTTTCATATCAATTCCTGAATTTTGATAAATTGAAATAGCAACTTCATCACATAATACTCCATCTAATTGTTCTGCTTGCAATGCTGCATCTCTATCTTTCGCAGCCTTAAATATTTGAAGATCAAGGTCTATTCCTAGTTCCTCAAAATATCCATTTTCTTTAGCTATTACTAAAGGCACTGCATCAATAGACCCCATTACCCCTACTCTTAAAGTAGTTTTGGCCCCCTTTTCAGCTGTCTCTTCTTTTTTATTTCCACATGCCACCATTGTTGTTGCCATAGCTAACACCATAGTAGCTGCTATAATTTTTTTAATTTTCATCTGTTGTATCCTCCCATTTTTTGAATAATTCATTATTTATATTAAGATAATCTAATATCTTACCAACTAAAAAATCCACCAATTCATCTATTGATTTTGGATGATGATAAAAACCTGGCATTGCAGGAATAATTGCAACTCCCATACTTGATAATCTATGCATATTTTCTAAATGTATAGTGCTAAGTGGAGTTTCCCTTGGAACTATTACTAATTTTCTTCCTTCTTTCATTGCAACATCTGCAGCTCTACATAATAGATTTTGAGATAAGCCATGACTTATCTGGGCTAATGTTCCCATAGAACAAGGCAGTATTATTACAGCATCATATTTATTAGATCCACTAGCTACTCCTGAAAACAAATTATCATTATCTTCAAGTTTTATATTTTTATGTTGTAAACTTAGCTCTCCAATCCATGTATCTAAATCCATAGAAAGTTCATATTTAAATACTTGTTTTCCTTTTTCTGTAGCTACTACATTAGTTTGAATACCCAAGTTAATTAACACTTCAATTAATCTTTTAGCATATATACTTCCACTTGCTCCTGTAATTCCAACTACTATTTTTTTCATAGTTTTCTCCTTTCATCAACCTTAAAAAGTAATAAATTAATACTGGGTATATAGTTTAAAACAGACCCACATCTTACTTTCTTTTTGAATAGCACTTATATTAAACAGTCTACTAATCCAAAGACTAAAAATACAATACTTATAACTTGATTAACATTATATGATGCTACTTTAACATTCTTTAAATTATCCGAGCTTACCATTCCATGTTGCACTATAAATAATATTCCAATTATAAATAACCCTATGTAATATATAATGCCAAGTTGATTAGTTAATAATCCTACAATAACTAAGGCTCCTAATGCAATCACATGAAATGCACTTGATATTAATAGAGCATTTTTAACACCAAACTTTGATGGTATTGAGCAAATTCCATTTTCCGTATCAAATTTATAATCTTGAGCACCATAAATAATATCAAAGCCAGCTACCCATAAAGTATTAGCTGCCCCCATAACTAATGGAAGCCATGTTATTTCACCAGTAACTGCAAGCCATGCTCCAACTGGTGCTGCTGCTGAAGTTATACCAAGTATTATATGACATGTCCATGTAAATCTTTTTGTATAAGAATAAATTGTCATTAAGAATAATGCTATTGGTGAAAGTATTAAACAAATTGTATTAAGTTGCCAAGCACCAAAAACCATAACTCCAAAACATATTACTACAAAAATCAACACTTCTTTTTTCTTCATTAAACCTTTAGGAATTTGCCTAGTAGCTGTTCTAGGATTTTTCGCATCTATTTCTGCATCTATTACTCTATTTAAAGCATTAGCTCCTGTCCTTGCCCCTAAGAAAGCTACTATTATCCAAAATATTGTTCTAAAATCTAATTCTCCATTTCCTGCAATTAACATTGAAATCAAAGCAAATGATAATGAAAAAATAGTATGTGAAAACATAACTAGTGTTCCATAGTCTGTAATCCTATTTTTCATTTTACTTAATTCCATATTCTGACCACCTTTTATCTACCTGTTCCTTTATTTCATCTGACATTTCTATATCTTTTGGCCATTCTCTAGTGTGCCCTTCACTTGGCAATTTCTTTGTAGCATCTATTCCCATTCTACTACCATAAAAAGCTGTGGCAGCTGCATGGTCTAATGCATCTAATGGACCTTCTGAAATTACTACATCTCTCTTTGCATCAATATTATTAAATACCTTCCAAGCTACTGTAGATACATCTTGAGGATCTATATCTTCATCTACTATAATAATCATTTTTGTATACATCATTTGTCCCATTCCCCATAATGCATTCATTATTTTTCTTGCGTGTCCTGGAAAACTCTTTTTAATTGATACTATTACACAACTGTGAAATACCCCTTCTAGTGGGAAGTTTATATCTACTATTTCAGGATTCATCATCTTTAATAGTGGTAGGAATATTCTTTCTGTAGCCTTTCCCATATAACAATCTTCCATTGGTGGCTTACCTACTATTGTAGTTGGGTATACAGGTTTCTTTTTATGAGTTATACATGTTACATGAAATACTGGATAATCATCTGCTAATGAGTAATATCCAGTATGATCACCAAATGGTCCTTCTCTTTTAAGCTCTTCATTTACATCTACGTATCCTTCAATTACAAATTCTGCATCTGCTGGAACATAAATTTCATTAGTTATAGATTTAACCATATTTATTGGCATTTTTCTAAGGAAACCTGCAAACATCATTTCATCTACCATTTTAGGTAATGGTGCTGTTGCTGCATATGTAATTGCTGGGTCACATCCAAGCACTACTGATATAGGCATTTTTCCACCTATTTTTTTATATTGCTCATATATTTCTCTTCCATCTTTATGCCAATGCCAATGCATACCTGTAGTATTTTTATCGTAAACTTGCATTCTATACATACCCATATTTTGTATTCCAGTCTCTGGATCTTTAGTTATAACAAGTGGTAGTGTTATAAACTTTCCACCATCTTCTGGCCAACACTTTAGTATAGGTAATTCTGTTAAATCAGGTTCATGATTTATAACTTGTTGACAAGCTCCCTTTATTGGCAGTTTAATAGGTAGAACTGCTGCCATTCTGCTTAATCTAGGTATTGATTTAATCTTATTCATTATCCCCATATAGTTAGCCATATCTATAAACTCTTCTATATCGTTTCCTATATCATTTATTTTTTCAACACCTAATGCCATTGCCATTCTTTCATAAGTACCCATAGCATTAATTAAAACTGGATACTTAGAGCCCTTAACATTTTCAAATAATAATGCAGGTCCGTAGCCCTTTGAAACTCTATCTGTAATTTCAGTAATTTCAAGGTCTGCATCTACCTCTACCGTTACTCTTTTTAACTCCCCTTTATTTTCTAGTTCCTTAATAAATGTTTGTAAGTCCTTAAAAGACATAAAAAACCTCCTAATGTTGACTCTTTTATATTTGGTCAACTCTCTCATATTACTACATTTCCATTTCTATTTCAACAAATTACTACCTTCAATATATATTTATACTATCTTTAATATATATTTTTTATATCATATATATTATAATTATAAAAAATCCCCAAAGGAGGATATACGTGTTTCAATTAACGAGAATATTTAGAAATCATAATATAAATTGTTCAGCTATAAACATGGGTACTGATTGGAATATAAGTATATATGGTGGTGAAATTTCTCATATAGGTGCTGTTGCACTTGGTATTCCAAGGCTTAGTCTTGATGGCAGCAATAAAATAAGTTCTTCAGTATCAGTGCTAACAATTACAGGGCATAAAGAAGATATAATAGTACAAAATGTAGCAAAGAAAATATGTAGTAAAATTAATAGTACTGTAGTTGTTTGCTGTGGAATACATATCGAAAACATTACCTTTAATGACATTGAAAATTTGAATTATGTTATAGATGAACTTGTAGAAGAACTAATTTCAAAAATAAGTGGCGGGTGTAAATAACTTTATGTATCTTCTTTAGTTAGGAAGACCTCCGTCATTTCAAAAAATCCATACTACAAAATAGGATACCACAATTACTGTGATATCCTATTTTGCCCTACTTTACTTTTTAAAACTATTTATTTTACTTCATCTAAAACTTCATCTAAGTTACTTATTAAAGTTTCTATATCTTCTTCTGTTATTACTAATGGTGGTTGGAAAGCTAATACATTTCTACCTAATCCATTTTTACCTACTATTAATCCTCTATCTTTTAATTTTTCTAATATTATGTCAGTTTCTTCGCTTGCAGGCTCTCCATTTTCTTTTACTAGTTCTGCACCTAGCATTAAGCCTATGCCTCTTACATCTTTTATTATGTTATGTTTGTTTTTTAAATTTTCTAACTTAGCTTTCAAAAGAATTCCTAATTCTTCAGCTTTTTTACATAACTGATTTTTTTCTATATAATCTAGAACTGCTATTGCTGTAGCTGATGAAACTGGATTTCCACCGAGTGTTGATGCAGATGGCTTTGTGAAAGCTTTTGCTATTTCATCATTAGTGCAAAAAGCTGATATTGGCATACCATTTCCCAGTGCCTTTGCCACTGTAATTATATCTGGTACCACATCATAGTTTTCTATAGCAAACATTTTACCTGTTCTTGCAAAACCAGTTTGTACTTCATCAATTATTAATAATATTTTATTCTTTTCTAAGATACTTTTTAATTCTTTAAAATACCAAAGTGGTGGAGTTATTATTCCTCCGTTTCCTTGTATTGGTTCTACTATTAATGCTGCTATATTTTCAGCGCCTCTTTTATTAATTATTTTTTCAATACTACTTAATGATTCTTTTGCGCCTTCATCTATATTAAGTTTTTCATTTATTATATTTTTAGCAAAATGTATTGATGGTGATAAATCCTGGTCTGCTCTCCACATAGGTATAGCAGTAGCACTCATTGTTAAATAAGTTCTTCCATGTAGCCCGTTGTTTAATGCGATAAATTCATTTTTTCCTGTATATAATCTAGCTAATAGCATAGCCCCTTCATTTGCCTCTGATCCTGTACAACAAAAAAATGAACGCCTTAAATCCCCTGGAAGCACAGTTGCTAATTTTTCTGCTAAATTAACCATAGGCTCTGTTAAATAAAGTATTGTTGTATGTTGAAGAGTTCTCATTTGGTTTATTGAGGCTTCTACTATTTCTTTATTGCAATGACCACAGTTCATTACTGATACTCCTGCAAAAAAATCTATGTACTTATTATCTTTATCATCATATAAATACTGCATATCTCCCTTTACTATTTGCGGTGGATTTTTGTAAAAATGATTCCCTTGAGATGATGGAAATAAGTATTCCTTTTTCTTTTTAATTATCTTTTCTGCTCCAATCAAAATCCTCTTCCTCCTTAGTTATTTACTTTTACCTTTCTTAATCAAACTGCATTGCCCCTAATGTAAACCCTGAACAATTATAATCAAATTCATTAAATATTTCCTTACAAAGTTCTAAATTATCTATTGCTTTTTTATAGGATTTTATAATCTTTCTTAATGTATCATTATCATAATTACAAGCCTCTATCCTAAAACATTTAGCTCCAAGTTCACTTAATTCTTTAAGTATTGGCATATAACATAGTTCTTTAGATAATAACATGTGATTTTTCCCTGCATTATCTATATATATAGGATGTTCATTGCCTTTATCGTCTACTAATAATAAAACATCTTTATCCATATATTTTCTCTCTACATTTTTAGTTTTCTCTAACACTTTAGTATTTTCATATATATCATGGCTCATATACATTACAACTGGTGAACCATGTACTATTATTTCTAAAGGTAATGATGATCCTATTAATATATCCTTTGTGTTCTTAGCTGGTGATTCACAGGATACTGCTACCGAACTTAACCCTTGATTTTTATAGAAATCTGCTGAAATTCGATTATATATATTTAATGAATAATCTCCAATAAGTTCTAATCCTAAATCATCAAATTTGCTTATATTACCTAGACTTGTAACTAATAGACCATCTATTCCCAATTTGTTATTTCTTAATAAATGATTATACTTTGAAAAATCTTCTTCAGACATCATTCTTGGCATACCTAAGTATACTTTAGAATTTTTCTTATTTTTAGCTATATCTATTATTTCTTTTTTATTAAATGGAAGGCTTGGTTTAAATACCTCTCCTGATAAATATACCTTATCTACCCCTTCTTCTATTGCTACCATAGCTGATTCATAAGAGTTTACTTTTACACTAAGTTCTGCCTTATTATCAATTTTATTATCTGTTTCTAGAATAGCCTTAACATGTTCTACTCTTTCTTCTTTTATTTCAAATTCGTCCATAGGGCTACTAAATACCTTCCCAGTACTATAAAGTTTACCTGTACCTTCATAACGTTCATTTATATTAAAAAGACCAGGATTTCCAAAAGCATATGCAGTTGAAAGATCTCTTTTTCTACTTTCATATAGTTTTATAGAATCTTTCTTTCTATCATAATTAATAGGATCTTCTATATATCTATCAATAGAATCACTATAAGAATTCACTAAATCTACAAGATAATCTGTATCTCTCATTCTTCCTTCAATTTTAAAAGATACAATTCCAGCTTCAATTAATTCTGGAATATTTTCATACATATACATATCTTTTACTGCCATAGGGAAACTTGTATTATACTCTTCTCCACCTTTATTTATTTTATAAGACCAACGACAAGGCTTCATACACAATCCTCTACTACCGCTTTTTCCAAATAGCATTCCACTATACATACATTGAGCTCCATGAGCCACACACATATCTCCATGAACAAAATATTCAAATTCCATATCTGTTTTACTAGATAGTTGTTTTACTGTATTTAAATCTAATTCCCTTGGCATAACTACCCTTGTAACTCCAAGTTCTTGTAATTTTTCTATAGTATCAAAATTATGTACATTCATCATTACAGATGAATGTACATTTAAATTCAACCCTAAATCTTTAATTAACTTTATTACACTCATATCCTGTACTATTAGAGCATCTGGTTGTATTCTATCTAAATATCTAAAATACTCTTCAGCCTGTAATAAATCATCTGAACTTAATAAATTATTTACTGTTATATATACTTTTTTCCCTAAAGAATGTGCTATTTGTATTGATTCCTCTAGCTCCAAATTAGTAAAGTTAAAATCTTTTCTATGCATACGCATGTTAAATATTTTACCACCTAAATAAACTGCATCCGCTCCACTATTTATTACTGATTTGAAAATTTCAAAATTCCCAGCAGGCGCTAATAACTCAACTTCTTGATCATTAAAATATCTACTCATCTTATGTTACCTCTTTTATTTGTATTTTTATAATTTAAATCTTTGCTCAATTATATCATATTCTCATAATGAGCTAACTGAAATTTAAATAGTCTATTATTTTTTTCAAGTGCCTAATTACTATATTCCATTATAATTAGTATACATATATCATTCTTGTATTAAATTTTTTGGTGTTACTTTTTTAATCTTCATTGTTACCAGCCATGCAAATAAACAAGTGAAAGTACAAATTATTGCCACTGGCTCCATTAGTGTTTTTATAGAATATACTGTTACAAAATTACTTAACCCAGCATTTTTAAATAATAAAGACATAATATAATCATTGCACAATATATTTAATATTATACCTAATCCACTTCCTACCAATGCTACAATTAAAAACCTCAAGGTAAATTGTCCTCTAAGTTGTTTTGTTGTAAAACCTTGTGCTTTTAATATTCCAATATCAATTTTTTCTTTTTGAAGTGTGTTGCTACATACTAAAATCGAAATTAATCCTACTACGATTATAGCTATAATATAAGTTCCTTTTGTAGTTTCCTCAATTATACTTACGGTTGACTTCATAGATTCTTTTTCTATTTTATTTGTATCGGTAATTATTACATTTTCTTCATAGTCTTTATATTTAACTTTTAATTTTTCTACTAGTCCACTTATATTCGCCTTATTTTCTATCTTAAACTCAGTTCTCTTCAATGTATAATCAGGTTCTAATATACGCATTCCAGATTCAAGCATAATTATATTTTCCCCAACTTCCTGAGTATTTTGATTTAATCCAACTATTATATATTCTTCCTTTTCTCCCTTTAAATTTTCCACTACAATTTTATCACCAATTGACTTTTGCATTAAATCAGACATTATTGTTGTAATCATTACTTCATTACTATATTTAGGATTTCTTCCCTCTAAAGGTTTTTTTAATCCCCCTCCTAAATCATCTACAACCATTACAAATATTTTTCTATTATCAACTGTTCTATACTCACCTTTTAACATAAACTTCCCTATAACACTGGCTTCGCTCTCTACTTCCTTAATAATTTCATTTACAACATTAATATCCTTTTCATTATTGTATGAAATACTAATGTCACTTGAAAATGAACTGAATATATTTTCCGCATTGTCTCCAATTATCATATTACTAATTGATCCAATAGATATAATAAACGATGTTAAAATCCCAACTACAATAAACAACATTACATATTGTTTTGAATGAGTTATAATTTGTTTTACTGCAATTTTCATAGATAACGGTATGAAGCTTGCTTTATCTAGGGAAATGTTAATTCTACTTGAGAAATAAACTGGTGCATGCCCAAAAGCTATTGCTCTAACAGGTGAAATCTTAGTTATCTTCCTTGTTATTAAAATAATAAAAATACTAAGTAAAAATAACAAAGCTCCTAAAATAGACAAACATATTAAAAATTTGATATTACCTTCCCAAAATAGTCCAGTACTGCTTAACAAAGTATCACCAACGGATTTTAATAATAACCCACTACTTAACATTCCTATTCCACTTGCTAAAATTCCCATTAACATATATTGTATCAATAAAATCAATCTTATTTGTTTGTTTTTAAATCCTATAGATTTTAATATTCCAAGTGAAACATAATCCATTTCTATATTTGAATTAACAGAATATCCAATTACAATTGTTACTATTACAAGTAGCAATATACAGAAACATAAAAAAAGAGCGCTAATAATATTAGGTAAAATAAATGTATATATCTCATATTGTCCCAATGTATATGAAACTAACCCAAAATTTTCTAAACCGGTTTCTTTATTTATATTATTAATTGCTTCATTAATATTTTTTTCTTTATAATTATCATTAATAAATGTATCTACTATAATAAAATGCTCAAATCCCTTAGATTCTACTTTTAATAACTGACTTAACTCATTATTATTTATAAAAAATCGTTTTATCCCTATATTACTAGAACCATAAATAGGATCTTCAAAAAAGTCAGCAATTTTATATTTATAATCACATTCTTCAGTCTTGAAAATAATTTCCTGTCCAATTTCGCAACTAAATTCTTCCTTAAAATAGATAGGCAAATATATTTCTCCATCTTTAGGTTCTTTCATTTTATTATTATTCCTATCTAGATTATAACTATTTCTATTTGGTTTATAATCTGTTAAAAAAATAAAATTCGGATATTTTTTCTCTCCTATTTGTAAATTTGAATATGAAATAATTTCACTTTCTTCTACAGTCTTAACCTCTTCCTGTTCTTCTAATTTAGTTTTTATATCTGTGCTATAATATTCTTTATTAATCATATTCGTAATGTCAGGCGAATTAGCTTCTTTGTTAGCAATTGAAAACCTTTCTTTTCCAGAAATAACTACACTTACAACTGTTGAAAGCGTCATTGAAATAATTAAAACAAGAATAAATATGCTTATAAAACTTCCTTTTCGCTTTTTTAAATTTGATAGTAATATTGTATAAATAGCCACTATTACCACCCCTTACTTGAAAGCCAAGAAAGCACTTGTGTTTCTCTTGATTTCTTTTCTTCTTCTGTGTAAGGTTTCATACTCATATCTCCAACTACTTTTCCATCTTCAATATACATAATACGATTTGCCCGAATAGCTGCTTTAATATCATGTGTTACCATTAAAATACTTTGTCCTTTTTCATTAACCTTAGTTAATAAATCTAAAACCTCATTTCTAGCTTTAGAGTTTAAAGCTCCTGTTGGTTCATCAGCAAATATTAGTGATGGCTCATTAATTAATCCTCTTGCAATACTAGCCCTTTGTTGTTCTCCTCCTGAAACTTGTGATGGTAGCCTTTTTTGTGCTTCTAATAACCCAACTGATTTCAGCAGTTCTTTAGCTCTTTTATTTACTTCCTTTGGTTTGTACTTTTTCAGTAAATAACCAGGAACAACAATATTTTCAAACAAACTTAAATTTGATACTAAATGCATTTGTTGAAAAACAAACCCTATATGTTTTCTCCTTAGCATTGAAAGTTCATCAGTTTTCATATTATGAATACTTGCCTCTTTAAAATAAACTTCACCGGAAGAAAAAGTGTCCATTCCACTTAAACAATAAAGAAGTGTTGACTTTCCAGACCCAGAACTACCCATAATAACAGTAAAATCATTTTCTATAATTTCTAAATCAATATTATTTAACACATGATTTTGTAACCCTTCATTTGCGTAACTTTTACATAAATCCTTTGCTTTAATTAATATATTAGCCATATAAATTCCCCTTTCATCCTCTTGGAATTTCCCTCTAAATAACTAGTTAAGCATGGCATCATAAATAACAAAAATACTTACTTGTTATTCATTTTGATATAACTCAGTATTTATTGGGATATCCTTAATAATTTAATTCTAGCATGCAAGTTATTAAGGAATCTTTAAGACATTTATAAGTAAATACCTAACCACCAACCACTACCCTTATATTTCCTCAACTCCTTTTTATCTTTAAAATCACAGTTAACCCATCTCTCCTATTCTCAATTTCAACTTTCCCCTCCATTTGCTCCATAATATATTTTACAATGTAAAGTCCTAGCCCCGCTCCAGGTTTATTTTCAATATTTTTACCCCGATAAAATTTTTCAAAAATGAAAGGCATATCCTCATCTAATATACCTTGTCCAAAATCTTTAATAGTACAATATAAATATTTACCTTCAATTTTAAAATCAATATTGATTTTGCTTCCACTTGAATATTTCACACTGTTGCTTATTATATTTTCAAAAACTTGCTCTAGCCTATTTTTATCAACTTTAACAATACAATCTGGAATTTTACACTCTACTACAAGCTTATTTTCTTCTGCTAAAATAGATTTCAAAATTTCATTAATGATCTGAGGTGCCTTATATTCATCTATATTAATTTCTAGCTTTTCAATATTAGATAATGAATGTAAAAATAAATCATTAGTTAATTTACTAACCTCATCACATTTCTTTATAATAACTGAAATATAGCGTTGCTTTCTTTCATAATTATTATCCATATTTGCTTGAAGCCCTTCTGTATATGCACGAATAGATGCAATTGGAGTTTTAATATCATGAGAAATAGTGGCTATTACTATTTTATTATTTTCAATAGCCTCTTTTTCGCATAATCTAGCTCTTTTCACTTCTTTTCTCATCATATCAAATGCCCAAGTAAAATCACCAAACATATTATTTCTTTCTATATAAAGCGGTAAGTCAAAATCTCCCTTTGCAATTTGAGTAGCAAAACTTTGTAATTTTATAAAAGGACGAATTACTTGAATATAAATATATAAAAAAACTATTATTAAAAATAATACACAAAGCCCATATATTATCCACAGCTTTTCACCATACCCTGTGTCGATTCCTATAAAATTACTTCTAATATCTTGTTGAAAATTTTCAATTGCTTTTTCTAGCTCAATTGCTTTACTACTATCTTCTAATGTCATCTTTGTTAATTCTTGTATTTCATTCAAAGAGACAATTTGATTTCTTATTTCTTTATCCTTATTTTCAAGGTTCTTGTTATTTAAAATACTTAAAAACATAACTGTAATACAAACAAAGAAAAATATAAAAATTCCTATAATTTTTTTCTTCATATTCCTACCTCAAATATATATCCTATACCCCATAAAGTTTTAATATATTTTGGCTTTGATGGGTTATCTTCTAACTTTTCACGAAGCCATCTAATATGAACTGCTAATGTAGAAATTTCAATTTCATTAAACATTCCCCATACTTCTGAAAAAATATTTTCTTTTCTTAAAGTAGTATTTTTATGTTTAAGTAAGTATTTTAATAAATCAAATTCTTTAATAGATAATTTGATATCTTTACCTTCTTTTTTAATAATCCGTGCTGTTAAATCAATTTCAATATTATCAAATTTCACCTTCTCTTCTATCCCTACAAACCCATAGGCTCTCCTAATATTTGCATTAACTCTTGAAAGCAATTCGCCTAAAGAATAAGGCTTAGGAAGATAGTCATCTCCACCTAAATCAAGACCTGTAACTTTATCACTATCACTAGTTCTTGCACTAATAAATATAATAGGAATTATACTCTCTCTACGTATTTCCTTGCAAAAGTTAAAGCCTGTCCCATCTGGAAGATTAATATCTAATATAAGCAGCTTAAATTGATTTTTTTCAAGAGCTTCATAAGCATCTTCAATACTACCTGCAAGTTCCACCTTATATCCATGATCCTGCAATACATCACTTGTTATCATTCCTAAATCTTTATCATCATCTATAATTAAAATATCTTTTTTATCCATCTAGCTCTCCATTCAATATTAATATAATCTTTTTAAATACCCATTCTATAAATATCATAAATTACCTTTACATTTATTGCAACATTATCCATTTAATTAAAGCATAGTATAATTCAAAAATATAAAGGTACTACTTATTTATTTTTCAGCTAAATACTTAACTTTCAGGTAAATAAAAAAAATCTAACACAGTATTTTTTATACTGTGTTAAATTCTATAATTATATTTTTTCTCATTGTAACTTAGGCTTCTAATGCATAAGCTAAATATAGATTAGTGCTTATTAAAACTGCTCTTTCATCTATATTAAATCTTTCATTGTGATTTGGAAAATCTCTTCCTATCTTTGAGTTTCCAGCACCTACAAATACAAAAACTCCTGGTATTTTCTTTTGATATATTGAAAAATCTTCCCCAAGCATCATTTTTGGAATACACACTATATTTTCTTTATTAAATATCTTTCTAGCTCCTTCTAATGCCGTTTTAACTGCTGCCTCATCATTAAACACCACGGGGTGTGAAGAAATATTATATTCAATTATAGCAACTGCTCCATGTGCAATTGCTGTGCTATATGCAATTCTTTTTATAGAAGTTTCTATTTTCTTTGCATTTTCATCCGAAAACATTCTAACAGTTCCTTCAATAAGTGCCTCGCCAGAAATAATATTATGAGAAGCTCCAGATACCATATGCCCAATAGTTACTACTGCTGGATCTATAGGATCAATTTCTCTGCTTACAATAGCTTGGATTCCCATAACAGTTGCTGCACATACCAAAGTCGCATCAACACATTGATGAGGCTTACCTGCATGTCCCGATTTTCCCTTAATAAATATTTTAAACTTCTGTGATGCTGCCATTCTATTACCTTTTTGTATAGAAATCTTGCCACATTCAATATCACCAAAAACATGTAGCCCAAATATCTCATCTACTTTATCTAAATGTCCAGACTCAACTATAAGCTTTGCCCCACTAGAGTTTTCTTCTGCAGGCTGAAATATTATAATAATTTTTCCTGGCAATTCATCTTCATATTTTTTTAAAATAATTGTAGCTCCAATAAGTGATGCCATATGTGAATCATGACCACAAGCATGCATTACCCCTAAGTTTTCAGACGTATAATCTACGCCCGTATTTTCTTCTATTTTTAAAGCATCCATATCTGCTCTCAATGCAATAGTTCTACCTTCACCTTTACCTACAGTTGCAATTACACCTGTTTTTCCACATTCTACATATGGTACTCCTATTTTATTTAATTCCTCTTTTATTTTCTTTGACGTTTCATATTCCTCTAGTGCAATCTCAGGATGTTTATGAAATTCTCTTCTTAGTGCAATTATATAGTCGCCTAATTTCTCTGTTTCCTTTAGTATATCCACTTTAAATCATCCTTTCTCTCTTGTACTTCATATTTATTGTGATATGCCTTAGTTACCCTAACTATCTTTAACATATTAATTACCTATATTAATTAATATATCCACTAAATAAAAAATAGTACCGATTTAGTTTACTTAGAAACTGGTATTAGTCAATCTACCTTACTACTTAGAAATTCCTAAAGCCCTTATAAATTCAAAAAAAATTCACTACAGTACCTAAAAGTACTGTAGTGAATTAGATTTCTTATATTTTTCTAGTTTCTAATTTTAAATTTCTGTCCATAGAAAAAATTGCATATTCTATATGAACATATAAAAATAATTGGCGTTAATATTACTGTGATTATTAATATTGTATCTGCTTGTTGATATGCTGAAAATTTCCCAAAGAAATCTTGTGCAATATTTCCATTAACAAATAGCAAATTTCTATCTACAAATAAAAGTAATATTATATATGTTCCACAAGTTAGTAATATAGATAATAATTTTATTACTTTTGATTTTATAAAAACAAAACTAGTACCAAAGGCTATAAATATTAAATGGGACAGTTTACTAAATAACTCCTCTTTCCAATTTTGAGTAAATGCTTGTATTAAACTAAAATTATCATCCCCACCAGTAATAATTCCTATTGAAAAAACAAAATTAATAATTAGAAATAATCCTATTAAAGAAAACATAACAAAAATAATAATTACGTTAATAAAAATGTTTAACAAAATGCAATATAAAAATATATTACATATATAAAAATTTTTAGAGACAGGTAAAAGTTCAAAATGTTTTACTTTGCTACTAAAAGTAATGTGTAATGCAAGTAATGAAAAAATTATTAATGGAATGTTATTTAAGACTCCACCCAAGTCTGGAATATTTAGAATTACTATATTGAAAATAAAAATTTCTAAAAGCAATAAAAAATTATATTTTGTATTCAAGTTTGCAACTAAACTTTTAAAAAGAATTCTTTGAAATACTATTATTTTCTTAATCATAAATCCTCCTTATTCATTAACAACTATTTTTTATGAAGATTTAATGCTATTTTAATTCCTCCAAATAGAGAAATGATAAATAGTATTAAAGAAGTCCCTAGAAGTATATATTTAAAATTTATATTCTCTATATTAGCTAATGCACTAGATAATTTTATATTATAGATTAACTTAAATACATAAGCAGATACGAAGAATAAAACAAAAATAGTAATAAGTGAACCAATCCTATATTTTATATCTTTAATAAAGCATATAGCGATACATATATTACCCATACTAAAGAAAAACAGAATACTAATTATACCCCCACATATAAAAAACCCTTTAATATCTGCTAAAAACCAATTCCAATTATTTAATAAAAGGTTTGAATTTCCACGTGAAAATAACCACATAACTATAAATGAAACAACGGCAAATCCACTTATCATCATAACAACCATAAAAATGAAATGGTAAAAACTAAAAAATATATTATAAATAGCAAATTTATTAGATACCGGTAACAACTCCCAAAGTTTTATCTTTTTGTTTACCCCTTGGCAAACAAATCCTATAGGCATAATTCCAATAGCAATTACATTAGCATCTCCTCCCACAATAATATTATAAGCAATACTAAAAAAGATAAACATAAAAAATATTTTCCCTACATGTTTTGGTGATTCATTCGAATCAAAATTATTTTGAAAGAAAAAGACCCTTTGAAAACTTCTTATTTTTTTAATCATCCTTATTCATGCCCCCTCTAAGTATCATTACATCTTCAATGCTAGCAGGAGCAAATTTTACACCATGTATATTTTTAAAAGGTTCTCTATCTTCAACCAAACCTTGGTATCCAAAAATATTTTCTTTTAATCCTTTTATATTTCTTTTTAGCTCATCAGAAATTGATGATTTATCCACTTGGATTATAGAGTATTTTTCTATTAACATTTCTTTATCCATTGAAAAAATAATTTTCTCTTTATCCATTAGTGTTATATAATCAGCAATTTTTTCTAAATCACTTAAAATATGTGTTGAAAAAAGGATAGCCTTATTTTCGTCTTGCATAATTTCAAGAAAAAAATCAATAATTTCGGCTCTAGAAATAGGGTCAAGACCTGCTGTTGGTTCATCAAGAATTATTAAATCTGGATTATGACAAAGTGCCATAATTACATTAAATTTAGTTTTCATGCCTTTTGAATACTTAGTTAAGTTTTTATTTGGATTCAATTCAAACTTATCCATTAATAAGTTATATTTATTGATATCAAATTGCTCATAAAATGGAGCTATCATTTTCACAATTTGTTTAGGTTTCCACATGGTATACATTAAATCATCAAAAACTACCCCAATTTTCGATTTCACCTTTTCATCATTACCATACATCCTTAATCCATCAAATAATACTTCTCCCTTTGAATGAGGAAGTTGATTTACTATAGCCTTAATTAGTGTTGTTTTTCCAACACCATTTCTTCCTATAAGCCCCATAACGCTTCCTTTAGGTATAGTTAAATTTATAGATTTCAATTCAAAGTCTCCATTTTTCACACAAAGATTTTTAATTTCCAAAGCATTTTTCATAATATTATCCTCCATAGATATCATTAATAATTTTTGTAATTTCTATTTTTTCAATATTAGAGTTATCAGCAAAATCTTTGATTTCATCTAATTTCTTTTTTAACTCAATTAGATGAAGTTCTTTTGTTTTATCTAAATCAATTTGATTTACAAAGCAACCCCTACCTGGAATTGTTATAACAAGATTTTGTTTTTCTAACTCTTCATAAGCTCGTTTAACTGTTACTATTCCAACTCTTAAATCCTTTGCCATAACTCTAATAGATGGAAGTTGCTCTTCTCCTTTTATAATACCCTTAAAAATTTGTTCTTTAATTTGGTTAGTAATCTGCTTGTATATAGGAGTCTGGGAAAGCGAAGAAATTATTACATTCAAACTATCACCTCCAACATGCTATTACTGTGATTATACATTAGACACAGATGGAGTTCAAGTAAATTTTGGTAAATACTCAAAATTTCTCAAATAATAACTATTTTAAAAATGCAAAAGGAGCTCCGCTAAGAGCTCCTTTTTAGTAATAATAAATATATATATAAGAAAAAGGAAATTTCAATATAATAAAAATATCTCATTCCTATTTACTTAGATTTTCTTGATTTACTTCTTTTTTCTTTAATTTCTCTACCAGTATATAAATCTTCATAAGTTGAAGATATTTTCTCCCAAGTAATTTCGTCAACTATACCACTAACTTCTAATCCAAATTCTTTTTGTAATTTTTCAACTGCAATCTTAGTATTGTTATCAAACTCCCCAGTTACAGGTATTTCATCTATCCTATAATTATTTTTTGCAATTACATTTATATATTGTTGCAAAACAGTAACATATCCATCTTTATCCCCAAGCTCTAAGTTAAATCCAGGATAACTATATAGTATATCTGATTTATTAATATTTTTCCCACTATCTAAGCTATCATATACTGATATTAATTTATTCCAATCATTAACACCAACATTTCCATCATCATTTAATTCAAATTCCTTTTGAAATGCTATTACCGCATTCTTTGTTCCTTTGTTGAACACTCCATCAACTTCTATCCTTGGAATTTTTTTATAAACTCTTGATATTGCTTGTAAATAAGTTTGCAGCCATTTAATATCCTCTCCAACTAAATTTTCCTTTAGTACATAGCCTGGATATTGCCTTTCTACTCCTGGTTTCTGATTTTCTTCATCTATCTCTGGTTCTTGATTAAGCTCTGCTAATCTTTTTACTCCAACGTAAATATCTGATATCCTATACCAAGTAGCTCTTCCAACAATTCCATCTTGAGTTAGGTTAAAAACCTTCTGAAAAGTCTTAACCGAATCTTCAGTTTGCTTATCAAACTTACCCTCTACAGAAACAATTTTAGGAATAGCCGGAAAATTTTTAGAAATTCTATTTAATTGCTTTTGAATTATTTTTACATTTTCATTTATATCATTAAGTCTAAGGGGTGCCCCTGGATACGACTCAGGTACTCCTTCAATAACAGTTGCTCTAACTAAATCTTTGTCATATCCAAAATAATATTTTATAATATCTAAAGCTTCTACCCCTGCATTTGCTAAATCAACCGAACCCCATTGTGATAATCCATCACATTTAACAGTTGTACCATTACAGTACTGTGCAAAAAACGGAGTTTTATTTCCAATAGTTATAATATATTTACTAAAAATTTCATCAACTATTTTGCTTATATTTTCATATATATTTCTACCTTTTATAAAATATTGATCATAGGCAGTTGAGTTTGTAATCTGGAATGAATATCCTTTATTTCTATACCATTCTGTATAAATTCTATTTAGTGCAAAAGATATTTGGCAATAAATATTTGCCTTTAGTGATTCTTCTGGCCAAGTTGGATAAATTTCACTTGAAGCAACATTTTTAATGTAATCAACAAATCCTACTGTCACATTTTCAGCACCTGAATTTGGATATCCTAAATGCACTACAATAAATTGTGGTATATATACTTTATCCAAAACAAATGGGTATTCCATTGTTCCTATCTGCTTGTCTCTTTGTTCTTTAAGTACTAGTTGTTGCTCTGGTATAACAATTATCTCTGGTAAAGAAGTAAATTCACTAATCTTATCTTCCTCTTTTAGTTCAATATTCTGTATTGATGTATTTTCCTCAAAAACACTTACACCCTCCACAATAACCTCTACAAAGCCATCCGATAAAATATCTAAATTATACCTTCCGTAAGGAATTATACCGCTTTCATATGGTTGTTGTGATAAGCTCTTTTCTGGAGTATCTACCTCTATTATTTCACTTCTTCCACTAATATCAAATGCATCATCTTTTTCATAAACTATATTTCCATTTTCAGCATTAGTAATCTTAAGACTGCCCCTAGTTTTAGGTAGCGCATCCATCACCTTAAATAGCCTTACTAATATATATCCTTTTTCCAAAGTAATCTCCTAAAAAAATTATTGTTATATTAATTTATGTAAATCATATCCAAAGGTGCATATCATTATTTATATCTACTTTTAATCCTGAATTTTCTGCAAATCATTGTTATTTTTTTCTAATAGGTTTTTTACTTCATATATTTTAGCACTTCTACGCCTTCTTTAGAGTTATTTTTAATAATTTCAATAGTATCATTTATATGAGAAAATACCTCTCTTGATAATTTTTCTACGTCCAAATAAAAAGTGTTAGCCTTTTTAAAATCCTTATCTTCAATTGCTTCAACTACTTTTTTCCCCATACTGTGTAATCCCTCATGAGCCTTATCAATTTCATTCCAGGCTTCAACTATATCTGGATTATTTACGGTAATAGAGTGATAAAAATGACCAAAAGCACATCTTTTTGAATTGGTTTGAATTGGATAAGTTTTCTTTTCATCTACAATTCGTTTTAAATTTTTCATCCAATTACCATGAGCTTCTTTTGCCTTTGAAAGATTATTTATCAACTCCTGATTTGTTATTGCATTTACTCCACCATTTAAAGAAGATATCATATTCCTTGCAATATTACTAAGCTCTTCATCAATTTTTGATATTTGTTTAGCATTTCCAGCACTTTCAGTAGCATCAGAATGAATATTCTGTGTCATATAATTTAGTTTTTCCACATCCCTTGTTGATGCGTCCATAGCTTGGTTTATTTGTGTCGCTGCTTCCTTTATCTCACCCATTGATTCTGATATCTTATGTACATCTTCAATTGTACCCCTTAGCATAGATACATTTTCTTTCATAGTTCCAGATATAGTATCTAACTTTGAATTCATATTATTCGTAGATTTCATTGTATTATTCATACTTTCTTGTCCACCATTTGCTGCTTGATGTATGTTATTTACAAAAACCCTCATTTCATCCAAATTAATCTTAGTGTTATCTGCTAATTTTCTAATTTCATCAGCTACAACTGCAAACCCTTTTCCAAATTCTCCTGCACGTGCTGCTTCAATAGACGCATTAAGTGCTAGTAAATTTGTTTGTTCTGCTATTTCTTCCACTCCATTTACTATTTCATTTACTTTGACAGCCATGTCAACTAAATGCTTTATTTGCTCGCTCATTATAGTTGAATCTTTCATAACATTCTCTTTTAATATATTAACTTCATTTAATTGAAGCATACCCTCATCATTTTTCAAAACTAAAGCTTTAGAAGCGCTAGCTAGCTGATCCATTGTCTCAGATGTATTTCCTATCGTCTCATTTACTTGATTCATATTCGCAGTAATTTCTTCTACTATAGCCAAGTTAGATTCACTTAAACTTGACATATCTTTTGCAAAATTTATTAGCTTACCCGAAGAATGTGTCATTTTCACATCAAAATCGCTTAAAGAAGCTGTAATATTTACTAGTTGTTCAGACCCTATAGACATTTTCTTTTCACTTGCTAAAAGCTTGTCAAAATGTTTAAATAATGTTTTGTGAATAGGATAGTCTATTTGGGGATTCTCCACTATTTTTCCATTCATTCTATCTTCAACATTTTTAATTATACAAAGAGCTTCATTGCATGGTGCCTTCTTAAATAATTTCATAGTTATTTCTCCTTCTACCTTTTACTCATTCCATCTATTTACTAGAAATTTGTAATTTTTTATATTATTTTATACTATTATATCACTATCTCAATATACATCTCAAACTTTGTGCATATAGTAGACTTAGGAATCTTCAAAAAATAACATCATAAAGATGCTCTTTTAAATTCCCCTTAGTGTATCTAATAAAGCCAAATTATAATAATCAGTTTATACATATGATTAAACTGATTATTATAATTTATATGGGTATACTATTAATGAAATTATATTTTCCCATTAAAAACCCTAGTGAATATTTGCTAATAGGTTATCTTAATATAATGGTGGAGGTTTTATTAAATGCAAAAGAAAAAAGTATTTTGGATTTTTTCAATTGTTATCTTATTTGTTATGATATATAGTTCTTTTATGATTAAAAATTTAACTACAACAAGTTATGGTAAGCTTGATAAAGTTTTTGGTGTAGTTACAAAAATAAATAATTACTTTAGCCCTACTTCACTTAAAGAAAAATCAACATATGAAATACGTGAAGCCTTACATAAAAGTGCAACAAAATGGAGCCCTAAGCCTATATCCTTTTCCAATATAAAAAATATGGATATAAAAACCTCTTCAAATCAAGTACCAGTACGAATATATACGCCTGATAATGGCAATGATTTTCCTTTGATAATATATGCCCATGGAGGTAGTTGGATAAGTGGTACTATTGATGACTATGATCATATTTGCAGGAAACTTTCAAAAAATTCAAAGGCTATAGTAGTATCTGTAGATTATCGCCTTGCACCAGAAAATCCTTTTCCAGCTGGGCTTAATGACATGTATAATGTGCTTCAATGGGTTTATTTAAATGCTAAAAGTATTAACGGAGACTCAAATCTAATATCTATTGTAGGCGACAGTGCTGGCGCTAACCTTTCTGCTGTAGTTTCTCAAATGGCACGCGATAAATCTGGTCCTCATATAACTTCTCAGGTACTAATATATCCATCTACAAACATTTATGAGCTAAATACTGAATCTTGGTCTTATTTTGGTATGGATTATAATCTTACAAGGGAAAACTCTGAGAAATTTATCGACCTATATACTCCAATATTAGAAGATAGAAAAAGTGAATATGCCTCTCCTTTATTATCTGAAAATTTTAATGGGTTACCTGATACGCTTATAATTACAGCTGAATTTGATCCACTTAGGGATGAGGGTGAATCTTATGGAAATAAATTAAAGGAAGCAGGTGTGGATGTAATTTCTACTAGATATAAAGGTGTTACACATGGTTTTATTTCTATGGGTAACCTTACAAAAAAAGCAGATAAAGCATTAAATGAAATTTGCACATATCTACAAAAACAATTCAACAAAAAAATATAAAAGGAGAATATATTTAATGTTAGAGAAAGATTTTTATGTAAAAGGAGCATTAGATTTAGCAAAGGATTTGCTAGGTAAGGTATTAGTAAGAGAAATTGATGGTCGAATTTTAAAGGGAAGAATAATAGAAACAGAAGCCTATATAGCTGAAATTGACAAAGCTTGTCACGCCTACGGCAGAAGTGTTACAAAAAGAACTGACCCACTATATAAGGAGGGTGGCATTGCCTATGTATATTTTATTTATGGATTATATCATTGTTTTAATATAGTTTCTGGACAGGAGGGTAAAGCTGAAGCTGTTTTAATAAGAGCAGTTAAGCCATTAAATGAAATTGACTATATTAGTATTAGGAGATATGGAAAGGAAAATAATGAATTGACTAAATACCAAAAAAATAATTTAACTAATGGGCCTTCAAAATTATGCTTAGCATATGGTATTAATAAGGAAGATAATTATAAAGAAATACATGTAAAAGGTAATTTGTATATAATTGATGATCAATATAGGGATTTTGATATAATAGAGACCAAAAGGATAGGTATTGATTATGCAGAGGAAGCCAAAGATTTTCTATGGAGATTTTCTATTGATGTGTAAATTTAATACCCCTATATTTATTTGCAAACAAAAAGCTGCAACAAAATTTTATAATTTCATTGCAGTTTTTCACTAAACATATAATTGTTTTTTTATTTCCATAATATATTCGCATTTTTTCTTGGTACTGTTCTTGAATATTTTACACTTGGATATCCAATTACCATACATGTAACTATTTTTTTATTTTCATCTAATCCTAAATAATTCATAATACTTTTATTTCCTTGAGCCGCTTTTATAAAAAATCCACTAAAGAATGTTCCAAGACCTAGTGCATTAGTCATAAGTTCCATATTTGAAGAGGCTAACCCTGCATTAACTTCTGAATCTGAAACAACAAGAATTATAGCAGGTGCATTAAAGAATAATCCATCTCTTATAGTTGGATCTTTTTTATAACTTTCATACATATTCATCCAAATTTGTGCATACCTTTTATATACCATTGTTTCTGGTGTTAAATTAGCAAGTATTCCTTTTCCTGCTTCATTTAAGCTTTCAAGCCCCATAACCTTTAACTCTTCTATACCTTCTTTTACTACTACATAAGATACATTTTGACTATTAATTCCTGTTTGAGTAAATCTTCCTGCTTCTATAATTTTAGAAAGTTTTTCTATTTCTACTTGTTTATTTTTAAAATGTCTTACACTTCTTCTAAATTTAATTGAATTTAATAAGTTATCTGCATTTATATCAAAAGTTTCTTTATTATACTCTTTTACCTCATCCATATTATAATCATCTGTTGATACAGCGTCTTTAGGACAAATAGCTATACAATGACCACACTTAATGCAATTTATATTTTTAACTTTTGCTTTTCCATCTACAAGTTCTATATCTCTTACTGGGCAATCTTTAATACATAACTGACAAGCTATACATTTCTCTTTATTTACATTCATCATAATTTTGTCTCCCTCTTTTATAATTTAACCTATCCATGACATAACATATTTATATTCACTTTCTATTTTAGGATCTATAATTTTAAATTCTCCATTTAGATTTTGTTCTTCAGCCATTAAATGAAAATGGCAAAGTGCAATTCCTATATCTATTCTATTCATTTCTATTTTACCAGCTGTGTAAAAGTGAAATTTATTTCCTATCTTTAATATTCTCCAAGGCTGTTTGTTCATAGCTGATGGTGCAATTCTTACCATTTCTAGCACTTCACTATAACTTTCTGCATCTTTTTTTGAAAGTGAATTGTTAAAATTATTATTAAAGAAAACTTCTTCATAGCTTTTTCGTTTTTTATTCTTACTTCCCATCATTGATGCAAGTAATGATTTTTTACCACCTTCATATCCTAAAGGTGAAACTATTGAAATAGTTTCGTTTTCTTTTATATTCATAGCTTTTGCAAATGTACTTTTACTAAAGGTCCCCCCCATCCATACAGTTCCAAGCCCTAAAAATGTACAATATAAAACTACTTTTTCAAAAACATAACCAAGGGATTCTAAATCAAGTTCCCCCTTTTCTGAAGCAACTGCTAAAAAATAATTAGCCCCTTTTATTACTCCATATGTTCCAAGTTTTACGTCTTTATTACTATCATCCTTTTGTATTAATTTAATCCTTATGTTTCCATTAAAAGGATTTTTTGCTTCATTTATATACTTTTCTATTTTTCCTATTATCTCTTTTGATAAAAGTCTATTTTCATAGTTCCTTACTGAGTGTCTCTTTGTCATTACTTCTTTTATTTCTTTATTAAATATATTACTCATAATTTGAGTCTCCCCCTTTTGACATATCCATAAATAAAATTTATAATTACTAAATATATTAAGTGGATTATCAAATATTATATTGTGATTATATCACCTATAAACTTACTACGTCTAATTCACTTTTTTCATATAACTATAACTTTTAGTTATAGTTATATGAAATACTATTTTTTAGATTTCTATCAAATAATATACCTGAATTATCCAAGGAGGATTAAAATGAATTTACAACAATTAGAGTACCTTAAAATAATAGCTGAAACTGAGAATTTTACAACTGCTTCAAAATTATTATCTGTAACTCAACCAGCTTTAAGCAAATCAATATCAAAATTAGAAAATGAATTAAATGTACCTTTATTTGAAAAGAGTGGTCGAAACATTAAACTTACTCGGTTTGGCAAAATATTTTTAACTCATAGTAATTTAGCTTTAACTGAAATAGAACAAGGAGTAAAGGAACTTCAAGATATAATCAATCCAGTAACTGGAACAATCTCTATTTCTTCTACATCTAGCATTGGAACATATTTTATGCCTTTTATAATTAGTGATTTTTTAAATAAAAGTCCTAATAGTAACTTTAAATTTAATCATCAATCTGTCCCAGGAATATTAAAAGATTTAAAAAGTGGAAAAATAGATTTAGGATTTTATGATTATGTAGATAGTATTGATTCTCACACTGACATTGAATCAATTCCTATAAAAAGAGAAGAATATGTTTTAATAGTTCCTAAAAATCATATTCTTTCAACTAGAACTGAGATTTCTTTAAAAGAATTAAAAGATGAATCATTTGTTGCATTTTGCGAGTCAAGTAAAGACAATATGCTTTCATACTCTGAGTACTTAGGTTATATTCCTAAAATCTCTATACAACCTAGTGAATCTAGCATGCTCGAAGGTTTAGTCGCTGCTGGTGCTGGTATTTCACTAGTTCCAAACACTCCAGTTATTAATACAAATACTCTATCCATTATAAAAATTAAAGAAAAGATTAAAGATAGAGTTATTTATATGGGTTACCTTAAGGATTCCTATATGTCTCCAATTTCAAAAGTATTTAAAGATTATGTGGTTTCCTCAACTACCTATTTAAAATAAGTAATACACTAATTTTCACTTTAGCGTATTAATTATGTTTTTTCATCATTTTATATATAAAATTTCCTATTACATTTTTTAATATACCTATTTCTACTTTTGGAGAAAATGGATATTTATTTAACTCTGTCTCATTCCAATAATCATAGTCTGCGCTTCCAAATTTATTTTTTTCATTAGCCATACCTCTCCATAGGTTAAACATTGCTACTGATTTTATACTTGGCTTATGCAGTTTCTTTGAGTTTAAATCATTCATAAAGTTTTTAGCAGCTTTATGAATTTTCTCATTATTTTTATTATTTAGTTCTAATCCTCTATATGCAATTGGTAAGGTATTAACATAATTAAATCCCCAGTAATGAAGTACTTTCTTTATATAATTAGCTGCATCCATATGTCCAGCACCTGCAGTTGTAGTTATAACTAATGCTTTCTTAGTAAAAAATCTTGGTCTATGGAAATTATATGACATATGATCTATGAAATCTTTTAATAAACCTGTAACTTGAAGTGAATAAACAGGAGATGTAATAATTAATGCATCTGCTTTTTCAAGTTTAGTAGTAATATTACTTATAATATCTTTATGAGGACATTTATTTTCACCTTTCATAATACAATTAAAACATCCAACACAACTTGGAATCCCTTGTTTCCTTAGCTCAATATCAATAAATTCAACATCACCATTTTTCTTCATTTCTTCTTTTACTAAATTTAATACCTCCCATGTATTTCCCCTTCTTGGGCTGCCATGAATAACTAGACACTTCATAAATATCCCCCCTCAATACTTTGAAATTTATCTCCCTTATAAATATATTATAATTATTTCAAAAATATATTGAAATAATTACCTTTAAATACCTACTATTTTAAAGTTTTTACTAACATACCCCTAGCCTTAAATAACTTTTCATTTTTAATTAAAAAATTCCATACTGGCTCAAACTTTTTCCAAGCCCCTGCATAAGTTAAATGTTTCAATTTCATGCCTAACTCTTCATGGTTTCCTGAACATTTAACTATATTTCCCCACTTATAAAAATTTTCATAAGCTCTATTATATCCAGCTTCCATTTCTTCTTTTGATATATTTGGATGTTTAAATACAAGGTGCCTTGTATCATATAATGTCCAATCATCTGTTAATATTCTATTATCTTTTTTCATTTGTTCATATATAACAGTTCCTGGATAAGGTGTTAGAATATGATTTGTAGCAGTAGCAATCCCACTATTTATTGCCCATTCAGTAGTTCTATCAAATACATCCTTGGTATCATTATCTAATCCAAAAATAAAGCTACCATTAATCATAATTCCTAATTCATCCAACCTCTTAATAGCTTTACTATAGTCTTGTCCTAAATTAGAACGTTTATTAGCATTTACTAAACTCATTTCATTTATGCTTTCAAATCCTATAAATGCACTCCTAAATCCTGCCTCGTAAGCTAGCTCTATAGTTTCATTATCAAAAACTGAATCTATTGTTATAGCACCTTGAAATACTTTTTTCATACCTCTCATTTCTCTAAATATTTCTTTAGAAAGTTTTTTGTCTGCAAATAAATTATCATCCAAAAAATATAGATGCTTTCCAGGCATACTTTCTATCTCCTCTAAAATTCTATCAATCTTATATGCATAAAAAGATTTTCCATTCTTATAAAAAGAGTTTACATAACAAAAAGAGCACTTATTAGGGCACCCTCTTGAAAACACCATAGAATTTGGTACAAGATACTTATCTTTCTTAAATAAATCTCTTCGTGGTAGCGGTAACCCATCTAAAGATACCTCTCCTTGTTCATATACTTCTAAAGCTTTCCCTGCTCTTAAATCTGAAAGAAACTTAGGAAAACTAGCTTCACCCAATCCAAGTAAAACTGCATCTGCATGTTTTTTTGCTTCTGATTGCATAGATGTTGCATGTATTCCTCCAATTGCTACCTTTATACCTCTCTTTCTATAACTGTCAGCTATTTCATAAGCTCTATGTGCATTTGTAATATAACTTTCAATACAAACCAAGTCAGGTTCATCATCTAAATTTATCTTCTCAACATGTTCATCAACTATCTCTATCTCATCTGATTCTGAACATAACGAGGCTAGAGTTGCTAAACCCAATGGTGGAAAAAGCGAATATTTTATAGGTCTCCAATAAGGACTTTTTGATTCCTCTAATGCAGGTAAAATAAACTTTATTTTCATAACCTAGCCCCCTATTTTTCTATATTAACTATAATTTTACACTTTATTCAAATAAATATCAATTAACATTTACATAGGGATGATTCATTATACTATTCATCCACTCTTTATTATCTAAATACCACTTTATAGTTTTTACTATACCAACTTCAAATGTAGTTTCTGGGTACCATCCAAGTTCTTCTTTAATCTTACTTGGATCTATTCCATATCTTATATCATGACCTTTTCTATCTTCAACGTATTTCTTTAAGTTTTCTGTTATTTGTTTATCTACATTTTTATTTAAATAGCTTATAACCGTATCAACTATTTGAATATTAGTTTTTTCATTATGACCACCAATATTATAAACTTCCCCAATCCTTCCCTTGTTTATAACCATATCTATTGCCTTAACATGATCTCCAACAAATAACCAATCTCTTATATTCATTCCATCCCCATATATAGGTAAATATTTATGTTCTAAACAATTATTTATTAATAGAGGTATTAATTTTTCAGGAAATTGAAATGGACCATAGTTGTTTGAACATCTTGTAATATTAACTGGCATTTTAAATGTATCAGCATATGCCTTAACCATTAAATCTGATCCAGCTTTGCTTGCTGAATATGGGCTATGAGGATTTAGTGGTGTTGTTTCCACAAAGAATCCAGTTTCCCCTAGTGATCCATAAACTTCATCAGTTGAAACATGAAGAAATTTAACACCTTCTTTCCACCCCTCTGTTGTCTCCCAAGAATCTTTTGCACAGTTTAATAAGTTAACTGTTCCCATAACATTTGTTTTTGCAAATATTTCGGGTTCCTTTATACTTCTATCAACATGTGATTCTGCTGCAAAATTAGCTACGTAATCTATTTTATATTTTTCAAATATGCTCTTTACTAATTCTCTATCACAGATATCCCCTTTAATAAATACATATCTTTCATCATTTTCAATTAACTTTAAGTTCTCTAAATTACCTGCATAAGTTAACTTATCTAAATTTACTATTTTTATATTTTTATATTTATTTAACATATACAATACAAAATTTGACCCTATAAATCCTGCTCCACCGGTTACTAAGTAAGTTTTCACTAATCATATCCCCTTTTATACTTAATGTTTTTTCTACTTAATATTTTTTCTACTTAATATTTTTTCTACTTAATATTTTTTATAAAACTTGTTAATGCTTCTTTCCAACCTCTCATTTCATCACCAACAGTACATCTTAGCATCATGTTATCAAGAGATGAATATTCTGGTCTTTTTGCCACTGTTTTAAATTCTTCTGAAGAACACGGATTAACAACACAAGTTCTTTCTGATAACTCCATTATAAGTTTTGCAAAATCATACCAACTACATTCACCAGCACCTGTACAATGATACACTCCATATTCTTCTGTTTCTATTAACTTAAGAATATGATATGCCAAATCATTTGCATTAGTTGGGTTTCCTCTTTGATCATCTACTACATCTATTGACTCCTTTGTTTTCCCTAAGCTCATCATTGTATAAACAAAATTTTTCCCAACATATCCATATAACCAAGCTGTTCTAACTATAAAGTACTTTGTAGAAAACTCTCTAACATAATCTTCTCCCATCAACTTAGTTTTTCCATAAACACTATATGGATTTGTTAAATCAAATTCTGCTCGAGGGTTACTTCCTACTCCACTAAATACATAATCAGTTGAAACTTGCAGTAATTTAGAACCCACTTCTTGGCAAACTATTGCTAAGTTTCTTGGGCCAATTGAATTTATTTTAAAAGCTAAATCTTGGTTACTTTCGCATCCATCTACATTAGTAGCTGCAGCGCAGTTAATTATAACATCGGGTTTTTCTCTGTATATAACTTCCTTAACTTGTTCTAAATTTGTTATATCTAAATCTTCAATATCTAATGCAACAACTTGCGAATTCTTTATTTCTTCACTTATAACTCCAATTTCAGCTTTCCCATTTTTTATTATGCTTTGAATTTCATTTCCTAATTGCCCCTTTGAACCTGTTATTAATATTTTCATAATAACCCTACCCTTTCTTTATAAATGGTACATCTAATTCTTTTAAGGTCTTTTGAACTTTATCTTTTTCTGATAATAATATTTCATCTATTCCATCTAAGGGCCACTGTATATTAACATCTTTATCTTTCCATAAAAGACCACTATCATATTCTGGTGAATAGAAATCTGTACACTTATAATTAAATATAGCCACCTCTGAAACTACTAAAAATCCATGAGCAAACCCTTCTGGAACATAAAATTGCTTCTTATTTTCAGCAGTAAGAAGTACACCTTCCCACTGCCCATAAGTAGGTGATCCTTTTCTTAAATCAACTGCAACATCATATACTTCCCCTTGAGTTGCTCTAACTAGTTTTCCTTGGGTGTTCTTAGTTTGAAAATGCATTCCTCTTAAAACACCTTTTTTAGATTTTGATTCATTATCTTGAACAAACTCCATAGTAAGTCCCGCCTCATAAAAAGCCTTTTTATTATAACTTTCTATAAAGTATCCTCTTTCATCTCCAAAAACTTTAGGTTCTATTATATATAAATCTTTTATTTTAGTTTCTATAAAATTAAAATTACTCAAATTAATACAACTCCTTGTACAATTGGAAAATATTACACCCCTGGGGTGTTCTCTTTAACTATCTCAATTAAATATTGCCCATAGCCAGTCTTCATTAATGGTTTAGCTAAATTCTTTAATTCAGCTGCATTTATCCAACCTTGTCTAAAAGCAATTTCTTCTAAACAAGATATATATGTTCCTTGAGTATTTTGAATTGCTTCTACAAAATTTGATGCTTGTAACATCGATTCATGTGTTCCTGTATCAAGCCAAGCCATTCCTCGACCTAAAACATTTACTCTTAATGTACCCTCGTCCATATACACTTTGTTTAAATCAGTTATTTCTAATTCACCTCTATTAGAAGGTTTTAAAGCTTTTGACTTTTCTACAACTGAGTTGTCATAAAAATAAAGCCCTGGTACTGCATATTTTGATTTAGGATATTCTGGTTTTTCTTCTAATGAAATCACCTTTCCATTACCATCAAATTCTACAACTCCAAAGTCTTTTGGAT
The DNA here is from genome assembly GCF_017348895.1 of Clostridium gasigenes. Classification (NCBI taxonomy): domain Bacteria; kingdom Bacillati; phylum Bacillota; class Clostridia; order Eubacteriales; family Clostridiaceae; genus Clostridium; species Clostridium gasigenes. Next base: position 2,402,570 of record NZ_CP071376.1, on the reverse strand, counting down.
CTTGCACATAATATCCAAATATTATTGCTCCACTTTTTAAACTCGCTGCTTCTTTTAAATGACTAGAGAAGTTTTGTCCATAGAAAATATTATCTCCAAGTATCATAGCTACATTATCATCACCAATAAATTCTTCACCTATTATAAATGCTTCTGCTAGCCCATTTGGAGCTTCTTGAACTGCATATTCAACATTTATTCCAAGCTTTGAGCTATCTTTAAATAACTCCTTAAAACTAATAATATCTCTAACTGTTGATATTATTAATATATCCGTAATACCAGCTAACATTAAAACTGACATTGGATAGTAAATCATAGGTTTATCATATATTGGTACCATTTGTTTTGACATTGCCTTTGTTACTGGGTATAATCTAGTACCTGATCCCCCTGCCAAAATAATTCCTTTCATAATCTGCCCCCATTCTTTAATACTCCTTATTTTAATGAATCTTCAAAAAAGATATTCTTAATTACCACACACTTTAATTAATCCACTCTCCTTTTATTACAAACTAATTTTATGCACTTGAAAAAAATAATAGACTATCAAATTGGTCTATTATTTTTTTGAAAGTGCCTTTATATTATTCCCATAACTTCCAAGGAGCATTTTTATTGAACCATAATTCTTCTAAATACTCTTTTTCCTTCAGGGTATCCATAGGTTGCCAAAAGCCTGTATGCTTATATACACCTAGTTCATTCTCTTTAGCTAAAGTTTTTAATGGATACTGTTCTAATACTGTTGAGTCTTCCTCTAAATAATCAAATATTTTTTTATTAGCTATAAAGAATCCACCACTTATCCAACTATCTTCTGCTGATACCTTTTCTTTAAATTCTTTTACTAAATTATTTTCCACTTTCATTACTCCAAACCTTCCAACAGGTGTTATTGCTGTAACTGTTACTATTTTCCCAAAAGATTTATGAGCTTTTATTAATTCATTTATATTAACATTTGCTACTCCGTCTCCATAGGTAATCATAAATTCTTCATCCTCACCTATATAATCTTTTATTCTTTTTATTCTTCCACCTGTCATTGTATTTAAGCCTGTATCAACTACAGTAACATTCCAAGGATTACTTTTATTATTATTTTCATGAATTTCCATATTAAATTTATTAACATAATTAAAGGTTACATCATTTTCATACATCTGTAATTTATAAAAATAATCTTTTATTAAATTACTTTTATAGCCTGCACATATAATAAAATCATTGAAACCATAGTGAGAATATATTTTCATTATATGCCACAATATTGGCTTTTCTCCAATCTCTATTAATGGCTTTGGTTTCAAGTAAGATTCTTCACTTATTCTAGTTCCAAACCCACCTGCTAAAATTACAACCTTCATAATGCTATCCTCCAATTATATTATTTTTGATTGTATTCTTTATAATATATTCCTCAATGGAGGATGCCATATAAGTTATCATAGAATCAGTCATTCCCGGATAAACACCTACCCAAAATGAATTAGTAGTAATTAAATCTGTATTTTTAAGATTTCCTATAATTCTATATGAATCTTTATTATTTTTAAATTCTTCAAACATTGGTTGCCTTGTAATATTTCCTGCAAATAGTAATCTAGTTTGGATTCCTTTAGCTTCTAAATATTGAAGTAAATCTGTTCTATTTATTGAAGGATCTTTAATTGTCATTAAAAATCCAAACCAACTAGGCTTAGAATTTTTCTCAGCTTCAGGCAAAATTAAATATTCACTTAAATGCTCTAATTTTCCTTTTAAGGATTCCCAATTTTCTATTCTTCTTTCTATAAATTTAGGTAGCTTTTTAAGTTGGGCACAACCTATAGCCGCTTGCATATCTGTAACCTTTAAGTTATATCCTAAATGTGAATATATATATTTATGATCATAACCAAGAGGCATATCCCCATATTTTATTGCAAACCTTTTATTGCAAGTATTGTCGCAGCCTGATTTACAAAAACAATCTCTTCCCCAATCTCTAAAAGATTCTATAATCCTATTTAAAATAGGATTATTTGTATATACAGCTCCCCCTTCTCCCATAGTTATATGATGAGGCGGATAAAAGCTTGAAGTTCCTATATCTCCAATTGTTCCTGTGAATTTCAATTCTCCATTGATCTCATATTGTGAACCAAGCCCATCACAATTATCTTCTATTAACCATAAATTATTTTTATCGCAAAATTCTTTAACCTTTTCTAAATTAAATGGATTACCTAAAGTATGTGCTATCATAACAGCTTTTGTCTTTTCAGATAAAGCCTCATCTAACAAATTAACATCAATATTATAAGTTGGCACAGTTATATCTACAAATACTGGTACTGCCCCATATTGCAATATTGGAGTTATAGTAGTTGGAAATCCTGCTGCTACAGTTATAACCTCATCACCTTTTTTTATTCTTCTTTCTTTTAACATAGGAGATGTTAAAGTCATAAAGGCAAGAAGATTTGCAGATGATCCTGAATTAGTTAATGAACAATATTTCACTCCTAATAATTTTGCAAATTCTTTTTCGAATTTTTCACTAAACCTACCCGTAGTAAGCCAAAAATCTAAAGTTGCTTCAGTAAGATTTATCATTTCATCTTCATCAAAATATCTACCCGAATAGTTTATTTTAGCACCCTCTACCCAAGGTTCTTTATTTTTAAAAACTTCGTTATAATATTCTTTAACATCCTCTAATACTTTTAACCTTAATATTTTTTCTTTGTCTGACAATTATGCTCCTCCTTTTAAACTTGATAATTATATATTTTTTAATTACCTGCCTCTGGTATATGTGCCGAATCCCCTATCCAAAAATCTATTCCATTCGAATTATTTTCTCGTAAATATACTGGTTGCTTTACTTTTATTTTCACATTCTCAGTTCTTTGTTTATTAACTAAAAATATATTAAATAAGCGTTCACCTAAATATGCAAAATCCTTAACCGTATAATCAATATTTAATCTATTTTTAAGTTCATCAAAAATATCCATTACCCAAGTCATATAACTATCAAACAAATCCCCTCTCATAATAAATAAATTAACATAATATATTTCAGTACTGAAAAGAGCAGTAAAACAATCTCCTATATAACTTGAATATTTTTCTTTAATAATCTCTAAAGCTTCATTCAAATATTCATTTTTATGCCAAAGCTTATATTGATTCCACATATTTCCCATTCCAAGCATCCTAAAACTTAAAGATGTAGGAAGCACTATATCACAATCAGTTAGGAGGTTTTCTAATTCCTCTTCATTCCAGCCATATTTATCAATTACCTCATCAATATTATTAGTACCAGTTACATTATCTTTAAATGATATATATCTTCTATATTGAAAGAACCCTACATACTTTGGTATTTCTCTATTTTTCCATACCCAATAATAGGTTGAAAACTCAGCATATAAAGAATTTTCACTAGCAATATTATCTTCTTCATCCGAACATAATATATTATAATCATTTGGAACAATTTCTCGTTTTGTAAATATTGGTGTAAACAGTTCAGATTCTATCATTTTATAAGGTTTATGACTAATAACATATATATCTATTAAATTCATAGTTCTCTCCCCCATTTTTTTGAACTTTCTTACCTAAATATTATATTTATAAGGAAACTAAAAAATTAATTTTTAGTTTTTTTCAAAAGGTTCTATTATCATATTTTTATAAAATTCATTTCTATCAACTAATGGCGATTGGTCCTCAATTGGATTTCCCATTTCTAGTTTAGGAATTACATAGGTAATATTACTTAAATCTATTTCAATAAAATGACTTTTATCATCATTGATAAGTTTCTCAATATTATTAATTTGATTAATGGAATTTATTCTATGAGAATCAATTCCATATGCGCTACATACCTTTATAAAATCTGGTGCCGAATATCCATCTATTGTTCCATAGTAATTTGAATTAAAATATAACTCTTGAAAGTGACGTATCATTCCTAAAGAATGATTGTTCATAAGAATAATTTTCACAGGTATTTTATCTCTCACTACAGCTTGTAACTCTTGGATATTCATTTGAAATCCACCATCACCCACTATTGCTACTATTTTTGAATTTTTTCTGCAATACCAAGCTCCAATAGCTGCCGGCAGTGCAAATCCCATTGCCGCCATTCCCCCTCCAGTTAATACTCTTTGTTTGTTTTTTATAACCATAGATTGTGCAGCCCATATTTGATTTTGGCCTACATCCAAACAAAAGATAGTGTTTTTATTGCAAAGTTTATTAATTAAATACATAACCTCATTTGGATCTAATTTTCCCTTTTCTTTTTGAGTTGGATAAGTTGGGTATTGATCTTTATATGAGTCTATTTTATCCATCCATGAGCTAAAATTTAATTTCAATTCCTTTATTTTTATTTTATCAATTAACTTTTTTATAAATACTTTTAGATCACATTTAATACTAATATCTTCTTTTACTTTTAGATTAAGTTCATTACTATCAATATCAACATGAATTATCTTTGCCTCTCTTGAAAACATTTTAGGACTCGGACTTGTTTGCCTTGATGTTAACCTAGAACCAAGCACAATTAATAAATCGCAGTTCGCTACTGCTAAATTAGAATATCTTAGCCCGTAAGTTCCCATGTATCCAACAAATTTCTTATTTTCATTATCTACCGAATCTAATCCCATAAGAGTTGTAACTGTTGGAATTCCAGTTATATCTATTAATTCTTTTAATTCATTTATAGATTTTGAAAGTCTTATTCCTCCTCCAGCTAAAATTACAGGTCTTGTTGATAAGTTGAGTAATTCGATTACCTCATTTAAAGTCTCTTCATTTAAACTTTCTTCATCATTTACATTTTCAATTAATTTAATATATTCATCTGAATCATAAAATCCTTTTAATTTATAAATATCTATATCTGCTCTTTGAATATTCATTGGAACATCAATAAGAACTGGCCCGCTCCTTTGGTTTTTTGCTAAGAAAAAAGCCTTTTCTAAATGATATTTTATATCCTCTGCTTTAGTTACCATAACTGAATATTTTGTTATAGAATTTACTATTTTAATAATATCTGTTTCTTGAAAACCCTCTTGCCGTATATTATCACGTCTTCTGAATTCATAGGTGTTTACTTGACCTGTTATAAATACACAAGGAATTGAATCAAAAAAGCAACTTCCTATGCCTGTAATTAAATTAGTAGCTCCAGGCCCACTAGTAGCAATACAAACCCCAATATTTTCACTTGTTCTTGAATAAGATTCTGCGGCAAAAGCTGCCCCTTGTTCGTTATATAATGAAACAAAACTTATTCCTTCTGCTTTATATATGGAATCCACTAAATGTGTAATGGCTCCACCTTGATATCCAAAAATAGTATCTATATTAAATTCTTTAATAAACTCTACTATATAATCTGATACCTTCATAAACACCTCCATATTATTTATATAAAATCAGATTTTCCTTAAACCATTTAACTGTTTTTATTAAACCTTCATCAATATCTACTTTTGGTTTCCAAGAAACTTCTGCTTGAATCTTACTTATATCACCAACCCAGGATTTTGGTTCATATTGTCTTCCTAAATCATTTCCCCAATACAATTTACTTTTACTTTTAGTTAGATATACTATTTTATTAACAATTTCTTCTACCGCATATTCTCTTCCACTTCCAATATTATATATTTCACCATATTTATTATTAATTTTTGAAGATATTAAATAACTATCAATAACATCATCTATAAATATAAAATCTCTTTTAGAGTTTTTGCTTCCTAAATATATATCTTCATTTTTAAAACAGGACTTTATTACTGTTGGAATTAATCTACTAGTAGAATCGAAATGTCCATATGGTGAAAATAGTCTATAGGTAATTAAGGGTATATCATTTGATTTTGCGTAGGTATTACATAGAATGGTTGACGCAACCTTAGTTGCACCATACATATTATTAGGATTAAGCAACATATCCTCTTTCATAGCCTCATTTTTCTCACCATATTCTGAGGAACTACTTGTATTTATAAACATTTCTATTCCGCTGTCCTTACAATATTTAAATAAATTCCAAGTTCCAATTAAATTAGTATTAATTATATTATTAATATCCATCTGAAAGTTATATCCTCCATAGGTTGCTAAGTGATATATTATATTGAAGGAATTTTTTTCAAATAACTCTTTTATTTCATTTTCATCATTTAAATCAACATAGTGGACTTTAATAAATTTAATAATATCTTTTAGTCTCCAATTATCTGATTTTTTTCTAACTATTATATGAACTTCTTCATTATTATCTATTAATTTCCTAACTAAACAGGATCCAACAAAACCTGTTGCACCAGTAACTAAATATTTTTTACTCATATCTCCTCACCTATTATCTTCATATAATATTGAATTTGCTCACTACACAAAGTGAATACATCTTCACTTTTATATCTCTTATACCAATCAATAGTTAGATTCAACGTTTCATCTATATCAAGTTTGCCTTGCCAGTTTAACTTTAACCTTGACTTAGTAGTATCTAAAAATAATAAATTTGCTTCATGAAGTTCATTATTCTTTTCTATTTCTATCATATCTTTCATCCCATATAGATAAACTAATTTTTCAGTTAAGGATTTTACATCTATAACTGAATTTATATTTGGTCCAAAGTTCCACCCTTCGCAATAATCAAGTGGGTTTTCATACATCTTTTTAGCTAATACCATATATCCAAAAAGTGGTTCAAGTACATGTTGCCAAGGACGTGTGCTTTTTGGATTTCTTATTTTTATCTTTTTATTTTCCTCTAAAGCTCTTATTGAGTCTGGAACAATTCTATCTTTTGCAAAATCTCCACCACCAATAACATTCCCAGCTCTTGCAGATGCAATAGATTTTTTATGATTTGTATATTGACTAGGATTAAAAAATGAATTTCTCCAAGAGCTTATTAATATTTCGCAGCAAGCTTTAGAAGAACTATAAGGATCATATCCACCTAGTGCATCATTTTCCCTATATCCCCACATAATTTCTTTATTTTCGTAACACTTATCAGTAGTAATTAATACAGCCGTTATTGGATTTTCACTACTTCTTATACACTCTAAAACATTCATAGTTCCATTTACATTTACTTCATAGGTATAGGAAGGATTTTTATAAGATTCTCTAACTAAAGCTTGCGCTGCTAAATGAAATACTATTTCAGGATTATATTTGTTAAATACATCCTTAAGCTTAGTTAAATCTCTTATATCCCCTCTAGTATCAATCACCTTGTCGGATAATTTAGCTTTTTCAAAAATACTAAGTGGATTTGATTCTTCTAAGGAAAATCCTATAACTTTAGCTCCGAGTAAAGTAAGCCAAATACTAAGCCAGGATCCCTTGAATCCTGTATGTCCTGTTATTAATACTGTTTTTCCATACCAAAAATTTTTATCTTTAATTATATTAGATGTAACTGACATTTCGTTAATTTCATTTCCCTCCTTAAGGATATAAAAGAAAATAACAAATCAAAAAAGACAAGAATCTGACTAATTATTTTTTAAAGATCCCTTATATATTTTTTACTAATAAGTACGTATATATAGAATAATATTTACTATATCTATAGTATGTATATAGCCTTATTTGGTGCAGTACGAAAAGTGAAAATAAATAACAAATCAAAAATGCCACGAATATTTTGTGCAAGCGTGCTGTACAAAATATATGAGTTGTAACAAAAGAAATTGCTATGAATATTATAAGTTATTAATGGAGGTTTAATTATGAAAGGATATATAGCACCTACTATGGAAAGTCAAGAGTTTATAAAGGATTATGATTATGAGGCAAATAATGAAAGTATGAAGTTTACTAGTATTATAATACTTACCTATAATCAATTAAATTTTACTAAATTGTGCATTGAAAGCATTAGAAAATTTACTCCTTTGGAGAATTATGAAATTATTGTAGTTGATAATAATTCAACAGACGATACAGTAGAATGGTTAGAGAATCAAGAAGATCTGAAGATTATATATAATAAAGAAAATAAAGGTTTTCCAGCAGGATGTAATCAAGGAATGGTCATATCAAATGGAGATAACCTATTACTTCTAAATAACGATACTATAGTTACGCCTAACTGGCTAAATAATTTACAAATGGCATTGTATAGTAGTAATGATATAGGAGCAGTTGGATGTATTTCTAACAATTGTTCAAATTTCCAAGAAATACAGGTAAATTATACCAATATATCGGAAATGTTGGAATTTGCAACTAAAATAAATGTATCAAACCCAAGCGCTTGGGATTATAGACTTAAATTAATAGGCTACTGTTATATGATAAAAAGAGAAGTTTTAGACAAGATAGGTTTATTAGATGAAAGGTTTACTCCAGGAAATTATGAAGATGATGATCTCTCTTTAAGAATACTTAGCGAAGGCTATAAATTATTTTTGTGTAAAGATACTTTTATTCATCACTTTGGAAGTGTTTCTTTTGCAAATGAGGGCTCAATATTTTCACAGGTTCTCTTTAACAACAAAATTAAAATTCAAGAAAAGTGGGGATTTGATACTAACTACCATGAACGTGTAAAGTCTGGAATAATAGGTCTTATTGATTCAGATCTAATGGAAAGTTTTAATGTCTTAGATGTTGGATGTGGAATAGGTGGGACATTATTAGAAATAAATAATAAATATAGAAATGCTAATCTTTATGGTATAGAGACATCAGAAGCCGTAGCTAAAGTTGCTAAAGGAGTATGTAATGTAATAGTTGGAGATATTGAAAAATTAGAACTTCCTTACAAAACTAAATTCTTTGATTATATCATATTGGCTGATATGCTTGAATATGTTATAAATCCATGGGAATTAATAAAGAAAATGAAAAAATATTTAAAGAAAGATGGATATATATTAGCTAACCTTCCTAATATTATGCATATAAGTGTACTTAAAAATATTATAAATGGAAGATTTAAGTATGAAGATATAGGTATTCTAAATAAAACCCATATAAGATTCTTCACTTTAGCTGAAATAGAAGAATTATTTAACTTTGCTAGTTATGAAGCAACAAGTATAACTGCAAATGCCCTTGAACTGTCCCCTAGCGATTCCACTCTTATACACGCTCTATGTGCACTTGGAAATGAAAATTTAAGACATCAATATAGTATATATCAATATATTGTAAAAGCTAAAAACAAACTAGACCTTAATAGATATGAAAATGATGATATGGTTAATTTGAAATTTAAGTTAATGAGATTAGACAACAATATAGACCTTAATAAAAGCTTAGAATATATTTTTGATATGTACAATAAATATAAAGAAGATTTCGTAGATGATATAAATTATTTAGTAGCCAATCATATAATAAATAAAAAACAAGTAAAAGATATGGTAGTAGCTGAATTATCAAAAAGAAATATAAATATTTTGCTGGAGTGATTTTTATTATGAAAAATTTTACACTATATATGCCAAATATGGGAAATGTGCTTTTAACTAAAGATGTTGGAGTTATACCCTTTATAATGCAAAAATATCACGGATATAAAAGTGAGATATTATGCTATTCAATAAATGATGAGCTATATGATAATAAAATATATCTTGATAATTTAGAAGTTAATTTAATAAAAAACGAAGAAGATGTACTTCAAAAATTAAAAAATACTCAGGTTCTTATGATGATTGGTTTATATGATTACAATATTCAAATGATAAACGCCTATAAATCTGTAAATCCTTTAGGAAAAATCTATTTAAAATTAGATGCTAATGTATATTGGATGAGTAATTTAAATAAATCTATGAATGAAGGATTACTTAGCGCATTAATAAGATGTGATTTAATAACTGTAGAAAGCAGAAGATTAGAACATTTATTAAATTCAATATGGAATCTAAATATACAGTTCATCCCTAATGGATATTATAACTTTATAAATGATGAAATTATAAATTACGAAGATAAAACCAATACTATAATGTTTGCAGGTAGAATAGGAAGTCCTGATAAAAATAACCAACTTTTATTAGAAGCCTTTAAGAATATTGAAGATAAAATTAAGGGCTGGAACATAGAATTAGTTGGAGGGATAGAGGATAACTTCTTAATTTATCTAAAAAATTATTTTACTGAAAATCCCCATTTAAGAGAAAGAATTAAATTAACAGGAAAGCTAGAGAAAAATCAACTTAAAGAGAGATTTAAAGAGGCTAAGATATTTTGTTTAACATCAGCTTCTGAAGCTTGTGCTAATGTATTTTCAGAGTCAGTTTCTAATGGATGTTATTTAATTTCAACTGATGTTGATGGGGCTATAGATATTATTGATTACGGTAAATACGGTAGAATATTTCCTGTAAATAACAGAACTAAATTAGAAGAAGCCTTACTAGATAGCTGCTTTAATGAGGATCTATTAAAGAGCAACTGTATAAATTCTCAAATTTATTCACAGGAAAATTTAAGTTGGATTAAAATTTGTGAGAATCTAAACAGACTATTTAAAATTTAAATGCTAAGGGAGCTGAAAGAATTTAATGGATGATAAGAAGATAGCCTTTATTATAGTTGTAAATAATGAATTAGCTTTTGAGGAATGTAAGTTTTATATTAGTAATTTAATAGTTCCAAATGGTTTTAATGTAGAGGTTATTCCGATGCGAAATGCAAATGGAATTGCTTTTGCTTATAATCAATGTATGGAATCTTCAACTGCTAAATATAAGGTGTATTTACATCAAGATGTATATATACGGAATATGAATTTTATAAATGATCTTTTAAATATTTTTAATTTAGATAAAGATATAGGTCTTATAGGTATGTGTGGTGCAAAAACACTTCCAGCTAGTGGAGTATGGTGGGAAAGTTCTATTACAGTTGGAAGAGTATACGAAAGTCATACAGGGCATTTGTCTTTATTAGAATTTAATAAGATAAATTCTAATTATGAGGAAATAGAAGCAGTAGATGGATTATTAATTGCTACTCAATATGACTTGAAATGGAGAGATGATATCTTCAAAGGATGGCATTTTTATGATTTATCCCAATGTTTAGAATTTATAAATAAGGGCTATAAGGTCGTAGTTCCAAGGCAAGAAACTCCTTGGTGTGTACATGATTGTGGTTTAGTTAACACTTCAAATGGCTTTGATTTTTATAGAGATTTATTTCTTAAAACCTATAAGAGTTAACTGTATCTTCGATTAAAATTACTAAATACTAGGCAGCATTTGATACCAATTTTTATGTAAAGCATCCTTTTAAATAATTAATCAAAATGTTATAATAGTTATATATTACCTATTGTATTATTGAATAATAATTTATAGTGATATCAAAAAAGGGGATGCAAGGAATGTCACAAATGACAAAAAAAGCTTTAGCCCAATCTTTAAAAAAGCTAATGCTTACAATTCCATTATCTAAAATTACTGTAAATGATATTGTTAATGACTGTGAAGTTAATCGCCGTACATTTTATTATCACTTTCAAGATATTTATAATCTTTTGGAGTGGATTTTTAAAAATGAAATAGCTTCTGTTATGGAAGAAAAAAAAACTTATGATTCATGGCAACAAGGATTTTTAAATATCTTTTATTATTTAGCAGAAAATAAAAAGCTTGTTTTAAACACCTATAATTCTATTGGAAGAGAGCAGCTAGAAACACATTTATATAGTGGTGTTTACTATCTTGTTTTTGATGTTGTACAAGAAATATCTGTAGAAATGAATGTACCTGAAAAAGAAAAAGAATTTATTGTTAATTTCTATAAGGTTGCATTAGTTGGTTTATTACTTGAATGGATAAGATCTAATATGGTTGAAGATCCTGTTGAAATTATTGATAATCTTAATAAAATAATAAGTGGTAATACTCATAGAGCATTATTAAAATATAAATCATAAAAAAGTTATTTCTATATAAAAGTGTGAGGAAGCCTTATTTGACTTCCTCACACTTTTTTCTAGTGCCTTATATTAATCCTTCAAGAGTTGTATTTTTTAATAGCTTTTTAACTATGCCTTCTGCTGGTAGTGGCTTTCCACTATATAATGTCTTTGTAGCAGCAGCAATTACTCTAATATCATATTTAGATGGATAAACTTCAGGAACTTGTTTTTCAAGCTTAAGTAATGTGTATACTCCCATAATAGCTGAACGAATAGAGTATTCAACAGTAAACACACAATCTCCTGGAATTTCTGTAAATTGACCTAAAAATGCTAGATTAGTGCATCCTTTTGGTACAACTGATGGTCTGTCCCCTTTAACTCTAGGCATAAATTGACTAGTTACATATGGTAACATACAAGGAATTACATTTACTGTTTTTATAATTTCAGCAATATCATCCTTTGCACCTAAATGATAAAGAAGTTCTGTTACCAGTTCTTCACCAGTACAATCACACATTCTCTTCTTTACAAAATCACCAATTTTATTTGGGAATAATCCATAAGCCCATAATACTAATACATTTTTAGGTTGATTAACAAAGTGAGGTTGTCTATTACAAGTTATACTTAATAACCAACTTGAATCCTTAATTGTAATAATACCACCAGTAACAACTTTTCCAGAGTATGGATCTCTACCAGTTAAGTTTTTAAGTATATCTGCTACTTTAGAATCTGTACAGGTAATAGTGAATGATTCCCATTTGCTTTTTTCTATATCACTACAGAATACTTCTGGTCTGCCAAAGATAGCATCTTTCTTAGCGATGTTTTTCCATAGATTCCAACACCCACCCACTCCTGTATTTAATATTGGAGCCTTGTCCATAGTACCAAGAGTAGAATTTTCTGTCATAGAACCATTAGTAACAAATACTAAATCATCAACTGTTGTATTAATTATTTCTTCCTTTCCATTACTTATTAAGTGAATAGCCGCAACAGTTTTGCTTTTTTCATTTATATCAATATCTAAATCAGTTACTCTTGAATCATTTTTGAATACTACCTTCTCCTCCTTTAACCAGTTTATTAAAGGAAGTATCATAGAATCGTATTGATTATACTTTGTAAACATAATTCCCTTAAGACGACTCATTCCCGGAAGCAAATGCATAAAGCGTTCCATATAACGTTTCATTTCTACAACGCTGTGCCAATTTTCAAAGGCAAACATTGAACGCCAATAACACCACATATCTGTTTCTAAGAAAGATTTATCAAAAAATTGTTCAACAGTTGTAGCTCCTAAATCCTCTTCAGTAACAAGGAAAAGCTTAGTTAATTGTTTTATATGACTTTCATCTAAACCCAGTGAAGAGAAATCTAACTTTTCACCACAGTTTTCTATTACTCTACAAGTAGATTCATTTGGATCTGCTATATTTAATTCTCTAAATTCATCCAAAACAGTCCTACTTGGATCTTCTATAGATGGTATTTGACTATATAAATCCCAACAACATTCATAGTTTTCTTCCATTTCTCTTCCACCACGAATTATATAACCGTCCTTTGGATTGCCATACCCATCCATAGCTCCACCAATCATATTTGATTCTTCTAAAATAGTAATATTTTTACCATCCATATGTCCATCACGAATCAAATATGCAGCTGCCGCAAGTGACCCTATACCAGCACCAACTAAATATGCTTTCTTTTTTTCAATTCCTGTAGGCGCTAATGTGCTTATGTGTTGATAATTTCTCATAATATTTCACCTTCCAAAATACAATTTAGAATTTCTTCTAAAATTAGAATAACTCTAACTTTTATATAAGAAAATCATCAATAATAATCAAATGTGTAACTTTGTAATAAAATGTTAAATTTGTGCAAACTAATCTTTATATGTATTTCCCATAATATACTACCCTGTGTACCCCTTAATCTTTATATATTTATTTTTCCCAACCTTCATAATATCTGCAAAGCCTGACTTATTAATTATCCAATTATCTGGTCCATCTTCTCCATTACCAGCTACCCATTGTGATGATTCCTTTACTGATTTAATATCGTAACCAATACTTACCGTAAAGAAGTCATCAAACTCATTTGTCATATTAATGCTAGTGATTTTATAATCAAGAACGGTTTGTATAGGTTCTCTATCTAACTTATTTCTTTCTACATTCCGCCAATCAGTGCTATTTGCTTTAATATACCCTGTATAAACCTCTGTTGCGATTATTTTTTTATCAGTACTTTTGGTTTCAACAACAGGATTAGCTTTGAGTTCATTTGTTAATTCATCATTATCCCAACCATCAATAGAATAAACACTACCTACAGTATCTAATTTAGGTATAGAATATCCACCCATTATATGTCCATCAGAAATCATAATAAATACTTCAGTTTCATTCAACTTATTTCCCGGTAAATTGCTTAACCTATGATTTTTTACTAAAATTTTATAAACTTCAATATCCTCATTCATAAAATCATTAGCACTAGCTCTTTGCAAATCCCATATTTGACTATAAGGTAAGTCCTTTAATTTCCTATCTGTCAAAGTATATTTTTCAACAAATTCACTTTCATCAAAATATCCATAATTCATAAATTCAATAAAATCTCCTATTTCTTTAGTTACTTCTGTAGATACCTTTTTTTTCAACAATTCCTTAGACCTACTACAACTAACTGCCCCAATTATTAAAATACACATAACTAAACTTAATAACTTTTTCATAGATTTCTCCCATCAATTCATAAAATATTGATATTTCATCTTGCATAAGGCATATCAAATAAATAACAAGATAATATTCTTGCTATTTGTTTTACTATGCCTACAGTCTAAAATTTATTTTTTTATAAATTCACTACAATACAACATAGTAATATTTTAACTTATACGATTAACTTTGTAAACTTTTCCAATTGACAACATGCTTACCAATCTACTTATATTTCCACCTAAAAATATTAAATTATGTTATGATATTTTATATATATAATAGTAACGAGGTGATTTAAACATGCATACCCAAGAATCATATATTAATCTTTGTTTAGATATAAAAGAAGATGATAACCTATCTTTATGGTTTATTTATAAAGGTACTAAACTATTAATTAAAAAAGATAAATTAAATATTCAAGTACCTACATTGCAAGAGTGTACTTTATTGAAAGAAAACCTTGAAAATATTCTTTCCGTGGGGATTTCAAGTAACATATCATATTATTGTGCTGAAATTTCAGATTCATATATTTTGCCTAATACCTTAGAATGGGGAAGTTTAAAGGATGAAAGATGGATCGATAACAGGGATGTCTATTTTAAAGGTATAAAGTCATATCAACTATTAAGTTGGAATAACTCAAGTAAGTATTGTGGAAAATGTGGGACTCTAACAGATCTAAACTATGCTGAACAATCAAAAAAATGTCCAAATTGTGGTTTTACTCAATATCCTAGGATTTCTCCAGCTATAATAGTTGGAATAAAAAATGAAGATAAAATACTTCTCGCACATAATTCGAATTTTACTCAAGGTCTTTATAGTGTTATCGCAGGATTTGTAGAGCAAGGTGAGACATTGGAAGACACTGTTAAAAGAGAGGTTTTTGAAGAAGTAGGTATAAAGATTAAAAATGTCACCTATTTTGGAAGTAGTCCTTGGTCAACTGAAGATTCACTTATGATTGGATTTATAGCTGATTATGAAAGTGGAGAGATTAAAGTAGATAATAAGGAAATTCTAATGGCAAATTGGTATAGTAATGATTCAGGGTTACCTATTTTACCATCTAAGCTTACAATCGCTAGAGCCATTATAGATTATCTCCTTAAGTAACATTTTATTAATTTATTCTTTTCCCATAAAATAGCTTTTTAAAAAGAGTTAGGTAAATATAATACCTAACTCTTAAAAATATTATTTCTTATTTAATTTATTAACAAATAACTAACTCTTAAAGACTTATTAATGTTTCTAGAGCTACTTCCATCATACTCTTAAATGTTGTTTGACGTTCCTCTGAAGTAGTTACCTCACCTGTAACTAAATGATCACTTACTGTTAGTAAAGTTAGAGCATTTACATTATATTTAGCTGCTATAGTATATAATGCTGCTGTTTCCATTTCTACTGCAAGACATCCAAATTTAGCCCATGTCTTCCAATCTTCATTGTCATCTCCATAAAATGTGTCAGATGAAAATACTTGACCTACCTTTGGATCATATCCTTTTGCTATAGCAATATCATAAGCTTGCTTTAACAATGTGAAACTAGCTGTTGGAGCATAAGTTCTTCCTCCAAATCTTGTTAAATTAATGTTTGAATCTGTTGATGTACACATAGGAATTACTAAATCCCTAACCTTTACATCCTCAGAATAAGATCCACAAGTACCAACTCTAATTACATTTTTAACTTTATATTCTGCCATTAATTCTGTAGCATATATAGACATAGATGGTATTCCCATTCCTGTTCCTTGTACAGAAACTCTCTTACCTTTGTATGTACCTGTAAATCCAAGCATTCCTCTTACTTCGTTATAACAAACAACATCTTCTAAAAAATTATCTGCAATAAATTTTGCTCTTAATGGATCTCCCGGTAATAAAATATTTTCAGCTATTGCACCCTCTTGTGCATTAATGTGTAAACTCATAATTCATCCTCCTAAAATCTTTTTTAAATTAACATTGAAATTAATTGATAATATTAATAACTCTATAACCATAAATTTTATTAATTTAGCTTTTCTAATACTGATTCACCTATAGTATTTTCTGGCATTTTAACTCCAAAGTTTTCAACTACTGTAGCTCCAATTGCAGCAAAACTATTACATATATCTAATACTCCATTGCCTTTCATTGAAGGTGAATATGCTAAAAATGGCACATATTCTCTTGTATGATCTGATCCTTTATAAGTAGGGTCATTTCCATGATCTGCAGTAATAATTAATAGATCATCTTCTCTAAGCTTATTTAATACATTACCTAAACTAACATCAAACATTTCTAATTCTTTAGCATATCCTGCTGGATTTCTTCTATGACCCCATAATGCATCAAAATCAACTAAATTTACAAAGCATAATCCTTCAAAGTTTCTATCCATAATTTCTAATGTTTGTTCCATTCCATGTACTGAGCTCTTTGATCTATTTGATTCTGTAATTCCTTCACCATCAAAAATATCATTGATCTTTCCAACTGAAATAACTTCATAGTTATTGTCTTTTAATTCATTTAATGCAATTCTTCCATATGGTTTTAATGCATAATCATGCCTATTGCTAGTTCTTTTAAATTCGCCCTTTTTATCTCCAAGATATGGTCTTGCAATAACTCTTCCAACTTTCCATTCATCCTTTAAAGTTAACTCTCTTGCTATTTCACAGCATCTATATAATTCCTCTAACCCGAAAGTCTCTTCATGTCCACATATTTGCAGCACAGAATCTGCTGAAGTATATACAATCATGTCTCCAGTTTTCATTTGGTGCTCTGCAAGTTCATCTAGTATTTCTGTACCACTTGAACTTTTATTTCCTACTATTTTATGTCCTGTTCTCTTAGATAACTCATCTAATAATTCTTTAGGAAAACCTGTGTCAGTAAAAGTTTTAAAAGGCTTTGTAATATGTAGCCCCATCATTTCCCAATGACCTGTCATTGTATCTTTTCCTACACTTGCCTCTTTCATTTTCATTTGATATCCTAAAGGTTTTTCCTGTTTCTTTAGATGTTTTACTGGACGCAAATTTGCAATCCCCATTTTTTCAAGATTAGGAATATTAAAAGTTTCTACTGAATCTGCAATATGTCCTAATGTATCAACATTTATATCTCCATATTCCTTTGCATCCTCCATTTCTCCAATTCCTAATGAATCTATTACTATTGTAAAAATTCTTTTATATTTTTTCATATTACTTCTCCTTCTAAAAACCTATTTTTAGGTTAAATTTAATCTATCTAAATTATTTATTATTTTCCTTATCTGCTTTAATTAAGTTTCTAATACCCTCTACTGCTACTGTTATTGCACTTTCAGTATCGTGTACTTGTATATTCTCTAATCCTGCCTTTTCTCTTTCTTGGTTAGCTATAGCTAAGAATACCGCTCCTACTCTTACCTTTAAATAACTACCTACTATAAATAATGCTGCCCCTTCCATTTCTGAAGCTAAACACCCACATCTAAACCAAGCTTCCCATTTATTCATTAATTCATATGATACTGGTTTTGTTTCAGGTGAATGTTGACCGTAGAATGAATCCTTTGATTGAACAATCCCTGCATGATAAACTTTATTTAATGTTTTAGATGCTAATACTAAAGAATTTATTACATCTAAGTTAGCTACTGCTGGGAATTCAATTGGAACGTACTCTTTAGTTGTTCCTTCCATTCTAATAGCTCCTGTAGCAACTACCATATCTCCGCCTTTTACATCTAAATCCATTCCACCACAAGTTCCTACTCTAATAAATGTATCTGCTCCACATCTAACTAATTCTTCTAATGCTATGGCAGCTGACGGGCCTCCAATTCCTGTTGAAGTAACACTTACCATTTCCCCATCTAAGTATCCTGTATATGTAACATATTCTCTAGAATCTGCCACTAATTTTGCATTATCAAGATACTTTGCTATCTTTTCACATCTTTTTGGGTCCCCTGGCATAATTACATATTTTCCAACTTCCCCTTTTGCAACATTAATATGATATTGTTTTTCTACTCCTTGAGAATAAATCATTTAATACCCCTCCTAAATCTTTATTTATATCACAGGTTCTTTACTTGTCTATTTAGTTGTCTGTTTCTATATACATATATTATCACAAATTAAATATCCTGTCACCGTTTTCAAAATATATTTTTTAATTATTTATTTTATAATTTACTATATTATACTATAATGCTATTATAGTATATAAATTATACTCACACTTGTATTTAACTTGTCTATTTAACAGAAAGAGGTATATTATGATTAATATTATTGAAAAATCAAAAGAATTAAGATATGTTGCTGTATATAATAAATTGTTTAAAATGATAAATGAAGGAACCTTTGCAGGTGATTGTCGCTTACCATCTGAGCCTGATTTAGCTAAAGATTTAGGTGTTAGCAGAAGTACTTTGCGCCAGGCATTAGCTTTATTACAAGATGATGGTTTAATAAAAAACATTCATGGAAAAGGTAATTTCATTATTAAATCTCATAAAGACAAAAGTGTAGGTCTTGAAAAAATAGGTAATGTTGTTTATAAATGCTTGCAACACGATGTAGATTCTGTTGAAATTAATTTTCATATTGAGCCTCCCACTGACTATTTTACGAAGGTTTTAGGTAGGATAACAGTTGCAGCAGTTAGCATTGACAGATGGTATAAATCTAATGAAAATACCATTGCCTATACATATACAATTATACCAATCGAAACTATATCTACTTTTAACCTTGATTTAAATAATAATGATGAGATTCTTCATTTTATAGAAGATGAAATTTACAACAAATGTACTAGTACGTCTATACATATTAAGCTTTCATCTTCGGGTACATTCGCAACTAAAAAATATTCTATTTCCTCTGAATCACAATACTACTTAATTGAGGAAGCTATATATTCAGATAGTAAATATCCAATTGCTTTCAATAAGCATTATTTACCCTTATCAAATACATCAATTAATATTAATTCAATAAGAAAATAATAAAAAGTCTTTATTTCTAGTAATTACTTAATAGAAATGAAGACATTAATTTCTTTAATTAACCTTCTGAATGCACTTCTATTTTCAAATTTATCCACAACAAAAAACAACCTCCAATCTTATAATTGAAGGTTGTACTTTAATACAAAGTTCTACTTTTAATATTTTCTAAACATAGCTTCCTAATTGTTCATCTTTTTTAATATTTATAACGGATAATAAGAAAAGCCCTACCGCAAAAGCTAAAATTATAAGTATATATGGAACTACATCAGTAAATACTTTTCCTGATTGAAGGGAATCCACAGTTTTTATAACCCATGTTTGCGGAAGTATTAGTGCTACTTTCTGCATTATACTTGGCATAAGCTCTATTGGCCAAAAACATCCTGAAAGCATACATGTTGGAACTATTATAGCATTAGATATTTGTCCAACCTGTGCACTAGAACTACTAATAGATGCTATGAACATTCCAAGTGCTACTGAAACTAATGAAAATACTCCTAATGTTATAAATATCATTGCCATACTCATATGGAAATCTAATTTCAAAATCTTTGCTGCTATTAATATTACAACTATCTGAAGTATATTCATTATAAAATTAGCAATAAAATTTCCTAATATATATTTATACATTTTAAGGGGTGATGCCATGAGTCTTTTAAATACTCTATTTGACTTATCTCTAGCAATTGTTCCAGCCGATATAGTCGCCCCTGTAAGCATAAATACTAAAAGGAATGCTATACTTTGCTTTGAAACTCCAAGACTTTGTGTAATATCAGTTACCGTTTCATTTTTAATTGATAATTTTTGCTCTTTAAAATCATTATAAACTTTAAAAAACTGTTCTGAGTTACCACTACATGACTTACTTATATCTAAAAGATCAGATATATAATAGTTTATATAGTTTTCTTGCCAAACAGTTACCTCTTGTCCCTTTATAGAAACCATATCAATTTTAGATAAACTTCCATTAATTATGCTCTCTTCAAATCCCTTATCTAAGACTATTACAGAATCAACAGCTTTATTTAATATCTTTGAATCTATATAATCTTTTTCTATATAAAAGACCTTAAAATTTTCTTTATTTATAAGGTATTCAGCAAGATCCTTTGATACCGTGCTCTTATCCTCATCATAAATCCCTATCTTTATATCCTGCTGTGTTGTGGTGTTAAAATATTTACTTATAAATATACTCATTATAGGAAGAAGCATAAAAACTAGTATACTTGATTTTTTCCTAAATATTAATTTCAAAACATTTTTTGTAATATTTAATATATCTCTCATTAAACTTCCCCCCTTCTTCTAAATACCAAAGGTAAAACCATAAAGACTAACGCTACAGCTAAATTAACAAATATAGCCATTGCCACTAAAGAATAGTCTTGTCCATATATTATCTTAAATATGGATTCGTTAGTCCATTTTAAAGGAGATATATTTGATATTGAAATTAATATATTGTTTGGTCCAAATATTTCTAAAGGAATATATGCTCCACCTAAGAAATTCAATAAAATTATTATTAAATTTGAAAATACACTAATTAAGTTTGGGTTATTAAACAATCTAGAAAGCCCCATACCTAATGATATTGCCATAAGTATCTGTGTTAAAAGAATTCCTATTATAGGTAATAAATCACTTCCCCAATTTGCTCTAAACACATATTTTGTGAAAAGAAATAATATACCTACTTGAATAGTTACAATTACAAAGGCACCTATAAGCTTCCCAAAGAATAATGTCCCCCTATTTATAGGACTACATGCTATTCTTGGCATTGTTCTTCTAACTCTTTCTCCTAATATAGTCATAGCCCCTGTTAAAGTTGCGTATAGAATTATCATTGTAAGCATAGTTACTGAATAATAATCTAAAGCTGTAGGCTTCTCTAACTTATCTAAACTTCTAATTTTTATAAAATCTGGTTTAGAATCAACTTCTACAAATTGTAATCCTTGTGGATTTTCATTTGCTATACTTGAAAGTGCATTATTTTTTTCTCCATAAATCTCTAAAAGATTTGTAACTAATGCTGCATTGAAAGTTTTTATGTCATTACTATATACGATTATGTTTTCTGCATTCTCGATATCTAAATAACAATCAAATTTTCCTCTTTTTATATCATTAAGTACACTTTCTTTATCATCATTTTTTATAAAATCCATATTAAGCTCTTCTTTAGAATCATTAAAGAAATTTTCAAGTTTTTTAGTATCGTCTGTTTCTTTTTCTATAGTGTATACAATTTTAGTTTTAGGTACTGCTGTGCTACGTTCTCCAATGACGGATGATAATGCATTTCCTAATATAAATATCATAATTATAGGAAAAAAAATCATCCAAAACATTGCTTTTTTATCTCTAAGATTTTGTAATATTTCCTTTTTTATTATATTTAAAATCACTTATATCACTCCTTAATCCCTCAATTTTTTCCCAGTAAGATTAAGGAATACAGTTTCTAAATCAATACTTGTTTTTTCTATAGATTTTATAGAAACCTTTGAATCCATAATAACCATAAGTATCTTATCTAAATTATCAATACTTGTGTTAGTACTTATTTCTATAGTATTCCCCATGCAGTCAACCTTATCTACTCCATGTATTTCCTTTAACTTAGATATATCCACATTTTCTATGTTAGATACCTTTAGTATAATTTTATTAAATTCTTTAAACTGCGCCTTTAATTCTTCCTTAGTTCCTTCTGCAACAACCTTCCCATTATCAATTATGGCAATCTTAGTGCATATAGCTTCTACCTCTTCCATATAGTGACTTGTATATATTATAGTAGTACCGGTTTCATTTAATTTTTTAATTGACTCTAGAATATGATTTCTTGATTGTGGATCAATCCCTACCGTTGGCTCGTCCATTATAACTAGCTTTGGCTCATGTACAAGTGCACAAGCTATATTTAATCGCCTTTTCATACCACCTGAAAATTTTGATGGAAATTGCTTTTTCTTATCTAGTAATCCCACAAATTCTAAAGCTTTCATTGCCTTTTCTTTTAAATCTTTTCCTTTAAGACCATATATAGATCCAAAAAATATGACATTTTCTAAAGCGGTCAAATCTTCATATATAGCAATTTCTTGAGGTACTATTCCTATTTCTCTTTTTATATCATTGGAGTTCTTCTGAGCATTTTTATTTAAAATAAATATCTCACCAGAACTTTTAGATAGAAGCCCACAAATCATGTTTATAATTGTACTTTTTCCTGCTCCATTTGGCCCTAGTAAACCATAAATTTCACCTTGTTTTACTGTAAGATTTATACCATCTACAGCTTTAAAATCCCCGAATTCCTTAGACAGTTCTCTAATTTCTAATATATTCATTACTTTTCCTCCTATCTTTTAAAAACCCAAAAACTAATGGTAACAATAAATAAGCATATAGAATATAGTGCATTCCCTGTAAATCCATAAACTAAGTTTGCAGTAAACAAACTCCAAAATCCATAGGAAAACATAAGCACCTTCAGCTCTAAATCACAAACTAAAAGACTTTTTCCAAATCCATAAATAACTGATACTATAAGAGCTGAAACAACAAAATTTATATCTGTATTGAGTAAAAGTATATTATTAAATATCACACAATACAATATTACTTCAAATATTGCTATTGCACAGGGTCTTATGATCTTTGTATAAAAAGCATATTCTTCACTTTTATCTATCCATTTAACTTTTGTAATACATCCTGTTAAATCTTTTTTAAGTATAAATGATATAAATAAAATTGATGTTATAAAAAACATTTTCATACTTACGAATATCCCAAGTACAAGTGAGATTATTGCTTTTAATATATTTTGTCCATCCATAAATAACAAAGTTCTAATATCAACTTTAAAAGTTCCTATTATAACTACTAATGAAATAATAGATATAGTTATATATATTATTGCTCTCAAACTATACATATATGACTGCTTTGAAATACTTATAACTCTGTTTACACTTAAGTATGTTTGTTTTGCTTTTACACTTTTTATATTTATTCTATTTATAAGATTTAAAAGCACTGTAATCAAAACTATAAAACCTAGCACCGAAATCTTTATCCACCAATTATTCACAACGCTCACCTCTTGCTATAACAAAATAGTTTTGAACACAATGAGTAATTATAGGAATAATAATAGATCCACTTAAAAAATATATAAGCCCATATATGCATCCTGTAACTATTTTTTGAACTATTATTTTACTTCCCATAAACAAATGATTAAACCCATAAACTACAGCAGATATAGCTATAACTATATATAAATTTATACCAAAATCATTTCCTAATATATTAAACCATACACATCTAAATATTAATTCTTCAAATATAGCTATTATAAGTATAAATATCATATGATATTTATCAAGCTTTTTCCCGCTTCCCCAAAAAGATAACTTTTTTACATTTTTACCCTTAGCTTTAATCATTATGAATGCTATTAATATTTCTAATGCTATTATTAAAGGCACACAAACTATTGCTATAACATACCAATAAATATTTTCAGGCAAACTTACTTTTAAAACATTAAATTTCATTATTAATATAAAAGTGAACTCTATGATTAATAAATAAGCTAATGCCTTTGTAAAAAACACATCATCTTTTTTCATTTTCATTCCAGGAAAGTTTGAAATAATACCAATTAGTAACACAGGGCTTATAGTAAATAGTATTATAAGTATATTAAGGCATAGGGTGTGGGTATTCATTTATTATACCTCCATGCTCTTTCATTCTTGGATGATCTTTAAATGGGAATTCTGGAATACACATTTCAAGTATTTCTGGTATTAAAACTCTCATTGTATACCATCCTTTATCTCTAAGTTCTGGTGATGTCATGTCCATATAAACAGCATACTCACTTATTTCTGATACTGTTTTCAATAATTCTTTAAGTTGTGAATCAGTATCTAAATTTTCTATTGTTTTTATGTCACTTAAGTTAATTTCTCCATCTATAAATTCTTCTATAAGTTTATTTTTCTCATCAATATGTTTAGGTGCACTATAATATAATACATTTAAATCTAAATCTAAAAATTTCGAATCATTATTCATAACATGCTCTATTAAATCTCTATTATATATAGTATTGAAATATCCACTATGAGCTATTGATATTCCCTCCATAATTGAACGATAAACACCATTTTTTACATCAAAATCACCTTGAACTCCAAATAATAAATATGGCATTTTATTGTCCTTTCTTCTTAAAAACGTACCAAAAGTTGGAACTGAATTATCTGGCAATGTCATTTCAACTGGTATGATTTCATATATAGAATCATCACCTAATCCAATTTCATCAAGTGCTTTTTTTACAGTTTCGTCATCTATAATTACCCTTTTACATTTACGTTTAGTATGCCAAGTTATCATAAATGAATCTATTTGCAAATATTCAACAATTGCATTTACAAGTGCTTTTTTAAGATCAGTATGGGATGCTGTACCTGTACTAAATCCTTGTATATATTGCTTTTCTCCCTTTTCTAGATTAACTTGATACCCAACAAATAACATTATTGCAGGCACCCATATGTTTTCACCTTTATTTACAAGAGAAGGACATTGAAGCCAGCCTACAACATCATCTTCAGTAATTTTTTCCTTTGAAAAATCACTTATGTATGTTGACATTTCTTCTAACTGTTCTTTTGTAAATACATCTATATATTTTAGAGGCATAACTTTTCCTCTTTTACACATATTCTTATATGTATCATATACAATCTTATCTTCAACAAGCTTTGGTGCTACCATAGAAGAATATCTCTCTACGCTCTCTCCTGTATACTTTATTAACGCTTCTTCATAAAAGTTTCCATATCCAATTACATGATATTGTACATCTCCGCTTTGCCTCTCTAGTAATACCTTATGGTATTTAGGCATATTTCCTGTTATACTCTTTAAACTTATACTCTTATCTTGATTTATAAGAGGCATTGCAGTAGCTTTTATTATTCCTGTTTGATTGCCTGAAACCTTATTAAATGTATCTAAAACCTTATTAAAACTTGGATAAAATCTCATAATTTAAGCTCCTATCTTATGCTATCTATTATGTTATCTACTACAGTTCTAGAAGATACATTAAGCTCTTGGAATTTTGCTTTTGATACATTTCCACAGGCAGGGCAATAGGGAACTCTTAATAAATCTTGTACTTGTATTTCTAATGTTGGAACGTAAATATTTAATACTCTATTTTCAAATTTACTTGTTCCATAATTAGATAATAAAAAAGCTTCTGAAACTACTAAATTAGTAATTGTATTTAAAACTGGTATTATTCCTTTATTCATGTCTTTTGTCTCATTTGAAAATTTAAAATTCTCAAATGCATGATAAGATATATGATCCTCTAATCTAGTTAGTGTTCTTTGTTCGAAACACTCTAAACATCCTGTCTTTGGATAATTAGTGCTAAATGCTGTAATAAATGGTCCATCTATAAATGAGCATATAACTGGTATTTCTCTTTTTATAGCAACTCTATTTACATTTCTAATCATTGTAAGTTCTGGCCTCTTTAGGCATAAAACTATCCCTTCATAATCTTTTATAAGCGCTTGTATAGCATTTATATTTTCAATTATATTTATAGCATCTATATTAGTTGTTAAATCTACATCTCTTATAGCATTTATTAAAGATTCTGATGCTATGTCCATATTAAGTTCCATTTCTTCAATTAAAAGTTTTGCCATACTATTTGAAAAAGTATTATCAGATATAAATAATAATTTTCTTCCATTATTATTTACTAAGTCTTCTCTTATAAAGTATTTATAATCACCTAATAAACTCATTGTTATTTCATTGGAAAGCTTCCTTTGTTCCTCATTTATAAGCATTCCAGCTAAAGCTAATCCATTTAATATATTTAATATATTATTTTTACTTTCATCTGTTATATCCATATCATGAACACTTTCTTCTGATACTTCCATACCAAGCCTTAATTTTTTTAAGATTTCCCTTAACGAAATCTTAAATTCATCCTTTTCATTTTTCAAATCAAGAACCGCTTCATTATAATTCCAAAGACCTAATTTAAATCTTATTTCGTTTTGTCCATTATCAAAAATTCTAAGACTGTCATTTATACAATAATTTTTTTCCATAACTATTCCCCTTCTTTTCCAACTATAGTCATATGAATTACATGATTTGTTACACCATCTAATTTAAGTTTTTTTTCTAAATATTGTTTTTCATATCCACCAATATCACAACTTCCATATCCAAGTGCTGTTGCTGTTAGCTGTACATTTTGTGCTATTTCTCCCGATTCAATAAAAGCAAATGCTGCTCCTGCATCACCATATTTTCTACTATTAATATACATGTTGTACACATATATAAAAAATACGTTCACATTATTTGCAGTTATATTTGAAAATTCAGCAAAATCATACTGATTTATATTTTCATCATTTAAATTGATTGGCTTTATACCATGTGCATAAGGGTAGTATAAATAAAATCCATCTTCTATATCTTGAACATTTTTTAAATATACATATAGATTAATAGGATATAATCCCCCTGCTGATGGGTTATTTCTAAGCTTTATGTTATCATTACCTGCTATAGCATCCTTAAGTTCTATCTCTCCTGATATTCCCTGTCCATAGTAAAGTAAGTTTGCTAAATCCTGCATAGATAATTTATTTTCTGTATAATTTCTAACACTTCTTCTTAGCTCAATGCTTGCACCTAGTGGCGCCTTTATACCTTTAGCTTTTGGAAGTTTTATTACATCTGTTATCTCTTCTTCTAAATTCTTATTAGCTGCAGTCATAGCTGCATTTTGCTGAAAAAAACTTGAAAGACCTGCTCTAAATCCCAAATTGTTGTTGTTTGTTCTATAATTTAAAAGATATTCTTCCGAATTAAATCTATTTTCCTTTGAATAAAGACTTCCCTTTAAAACTGAATCTGGAGTCTTTAAAACTGTAGTATCTGCATATGTACTCATACTGCAGTATTGAGTATTAAATGATATTATTTTCATTTCATAAGGGTACTTATTAACTGGTTTTTTATTCTCTTTTTCTTTGTTTTTATTTTTTCTTTTAAGCATAATTCACCTCTTTTTATCAAAACGTATTATTACCTTATTAACAATTAATTGTTTATATAGTTTTAAGGCCCGCAAGGTATTTATAATCAAATAACTAGTTTATAAACAACCTTCACGGACCTCTTAACTATATAATTGCTTGTCCAATTATATTACTTTGCTGGTGTCATTCCTGATGTAGCAGTTCCATTTACACTAATTGCTACACAACAACAACAGCTACAACAGCAGCATGCTCCTGGTGCTACAGAAACCTCTTCCATATTGTTACAAGTGTTTTGTACATTTTTATTGAATTCTAACATAATGTCATCTCCCTTTTATAAAATATTAATTATAATTACTAAGACCATAATGCTTGTCCACTTATTATTTTGCAGGAGTTAAACTAGCTGATGTTGAAGCAGTTCCGTTATTTACACCGATTGCTACACAACAGCAACAGCTACAGCAGCAACATGCTCCTGGTGCTACAGAAACTTCTTCCATGTTGTTACAAGTATTTTGAATGTTTTGGTTGAATTCTAACATATTCTTGTCCCCCTTTTTTTAATATCATAATGATATCTTATAAAATCCAAAATATTATTTTTAGATTTTTATGACTTTATTATACATTATTTTCTTTTTAGTGTAAATATTTTTATGGATTTTTTTAATATTTTTGTTAATTAAATAATATTTATCATTAACTTTACAAATATTCCATTTTGATTTGAGTTTTGAAAAAGTGTTAAGCTTCACCTTCAAAATACAATTCTATTTTATATAGTAAACCTTAACAATACCTTAACAAAAATATGAATGGGTCACCTTTTATTGCATTCTTCAGTGACTCCATTATATCTTTACCATTCTGATTATAGATTGAAGTAGAGTTGATACAATCGAAGAAATAGATATAGATGAATACTGTGATCATGATGTTAAAACAATCATTGATAGATTTCAAAAAATTATAACTACTTCTTTAGAAACTGCACTAGAGGTAATGGGGTAACATGTACTTATAAGCTGAGATCCTTTCAGAAGATATGCCACAAGGGATAAAAGGCATATTGCAGAGCCCATAGTGAATGAGATTAAGAAGAGGGTATCACTTCTAATAGAGATTGGACTAGATTATCTTGTACTTGGCAGGCCAGCGGATACTATATATCAGGGGCGAAGCTCAGAGAAGAATGAATAGCGAAAGCATTAAAGCAAATAGAAGATAGGAAATATGAAACAGAGTTATTAGAAAAAGGTCAGTATAGCTTGTGACAGAGATGGAAATTCAAAAGTTATTAGTAAATATAAATTGTTAACACAAATTATTATTCTATTTCCCCAGTAGATTTAGTCCTAAGTAAACAAAATAAAAAATCAGTAGCAGAACTTAGTAATTGTCCTCTGTCAACTAAGTTGCGAAGCAATTTTTGTTCTGCTACTGATATTATATAAGCGTAAACTGCAATTTATTATAAAATGTAGATTATATTTTAAATCTATTTACTTCTTGTTCTAATTTATCAGTACTTTCTTTTGATTTTAAAACTTCCTGCATAACATCTGTTGATTTGTAGGTTGCTTTGGAAACTCTATCTGCTATAGTTGTAGTTCCACAAGCTCCATCGTTAGCGGCCATGGCCACGTTATTTATAGCTCCTAAAACTTCTTGAACTGAAGCAAAAAGTTCCTCCGAAGTAGCACTAAATTCTGTTACTAGTTCATCTATAAACTTAGCATCTTCGTTATATTTTTCTGAAACATCTAACATAACCTGATAATCATTAGCAACATCTGTAGATACAAATGTTAATAAATTATTAGAATTAGTAGAAAGATTATTTACTGAAGATATAACGTTTGTTGTTACAGCTTGTATTTTTAGCACTGTATCTTTTGATTGTTCTGCAAGCTTTCTTATTTCATCAGCAACAACGGAGAACCCTCTTCCAGATTCACCAGCTCTTGCAGCTTCAATAGCAGCATTTAATGCAAGTAAATTAGTTTTTTCGCTTATATCCATGATAGATTTAGATAAAATATTAATTTCGCTAACTACCTTTGAATCTGCTATCGCTTGCTCAAGTTGTGTTTTTGTATGAAGAAGTATGTTAGCAGCTTTATTTTGAGAAATATTGGCATTTTCTTTAATGGCAGTTGCTCTTTTACTAATTTCATTAGCAGCAATAGCACCTTTTTCTGATCCTTGCGTTATGGAATGAATGTGTATTTCCATTTCTTGTGAAGTTGCTGACATTTGTTCAGACGCGGCTGAGGTTTCTTCCATGCTTGCCGCTAATTCTTCTGTAGTTACAGATATTTCTTGTAAGTCACTATTTAATATCTGAACATTGTCTACAATATTATTCACTTTCTGTTCCATAGCGGAGGATTCTGCTTTAATACTATTCACTAAATTCACTAATGAACTTTTCATATTATTAATACCATTGGTAATGGACCCTATTTCATCTTTTCTTGACAATAATTCATAATCAAGTTCTTGGGAGAAATCGCCCTTTGCAAGTATTTCTAAATATTCAGAAGATTTAATTATTGGATTAGTAATTCGCTTTGTGCTAATATTAATTAAAATAAATGTTGGAATTAACATAAATATTGAAATAACAAAGACTATAAAAGATATTTTTTTAGCACTTGCTATTAATTCATCTTCTGACATAAAAGATGCTAAAACCCAGTCAGTACCCTTTATTTCATATGTATTACCAATATATTTTTCTTGATTAATATTTACATCGAAAGACTTTAAATCTTTTGACAATACTTTTTCTACTCCTGGTATATTAATTTCTTCTATATTTTTAAAATTATTATCAGCATTATTTCCATCTGCCATAATCATTCCTGTATTATGTACAAGCATATAAAAACCTGTTTTACCTATTTTCATTTTACTTAACATGTCACTAATAACAGATTGTTCAACATCAATTCCTATTGTACCTAATATATTTCCATTGGAATCAGTTAATGAACGTACATTACTTATAACCATTGAACCAGTATCGGCTTTGTATGGAGCTGTTCTTATTATTTCCCCATCTCCTTTTACACCTTTTTGATACCAATCCCTAGACGTTGGATCATATTTTTTTGATATATTAGTTTCTGGCCAATTTAGATAACCACCATCTTTAGCAGCCAAATAAACAAACATGGTACCGGGATGTGAATTTGCATATTGATCAAATATATTATAAATGTCACGTTCCATTGGTCCGTTCTTAGATGGTGTCATTTTAGTATCTTCCGTAGCATTGACATAACTAGTTATATTATCCTTGTTCGCTTGAACTATCAATGGATTAGTGGCTAGCATATCTATATTTTTATCAATTTGATCATAGAAAATATTGATAGAATTCTCAGCCAATTGCATCTGTTCTTGAGAATTATTAAGATAATCTTTTCTAGCTTGCGTATTAGCTTGATAGCTAACGATAATACCAACAGTTGCTAGTGCTAATATTATAATAAGTATAGTAATAACTAAAAATTGAGTTTTAATACTTTTAAATTTCTTAAGCAGAATAATTACCTCCTTGTATTATGTTTCTTTATTTAAACATTTTCACCTTATCATACATTTTTTCTCCTAATATTTTATGGACAGTAGCAGTATAATGCCATTCATCCCAAAAATAATATTGTTCTGGATTAACACTTGCTGGTTTAACTTTTGGATAAGTACTTTGACACTCTTTATCTAGTTCAACTAATCCATATTTGCTTGGATTTTTCATTATATTGTCACTAATTGTAGGGAGATCAAACATCATTATCTTAATATTTGAGTTTTTTTGTAATTCTTTTATGGATTCAGGAAGTTTTTTATTCACATGTTTTACAAAATCTTCAGCAGATTTTGTTCTATTGGTAGTAATTTCATAAGGTACAAGTGATAAATCACTGCTATTTACTACAAAAAACTTTTCTGCTCCAAGTGTGACTAATCTTTTAATAGCAGTATTTATATTATCAACAGCTGTATCTGCCACATTTTCAACTGTACCTGGTAAGGAATAATCCATGAATAAAAAATAATCATTGGCAGAAGCGAAAATAAAATACAATGCATCAGGATCAGCCTTACCTTCCTTTAAACTCTTTTCGAATTTTTCAATTTGTCCGAGCACCCCTGTATTGCCTAAGTGATCCATCCACTCAGAATAGTTTTTTTCTCCAGTAGTTGCACCACCTGTGGCATAGTTAACTAATGGTACATCTAAATTTTCTGCTAATACTTCAACAGCTGTAGGACCATTTGAATATCTACCTTTCCAATACAATTCATCAGAAGGTTTTAAATATGCATCATCAGGTCTATTAGTGCTTGCCATAATTTGTGCAGTGATTTTTTTTGCTTGTCCATTGTCAGAATAACTGTCTCCAAATGCAAATACCTGAGTAAACTTTTCACTAACTTTTTCTTTGTTTAATAGATATATAATTCCACTAAAAATTAAAATACATGTTAAAAAAATTGTAACCATAAATTTGGAATTTTTTTTCATTACTCTTCACTTCCTTTATCAAATAGTTGTTAATATTCTATAAGCCATATAACAAAACCTTTTATCATTATTATTAATTATAAAGGGTATATACTTAATATCTCACCTCCTGAATTTTATACTGATATAGGTCATTATACGCAATTATTATGTCATATTTCGGGTTATTTTGCAATGTTTTTATAAATTACCATATAAATATAAGCAAATATAAGCAAATATAAGTTGTTAACAGTAAAAAAAATGTAAAAATTTAGGGTGTTTCAAGTTGCCCGTAATATCCCTATATTATCCATTATAGATAATTAATATTATAAATTAATGGTTATAGTTTCTTTTTTTGAATAATACATTTTAGAAAAACAGTGTACAAATTGCTAATCTAAATCAAATTTATTCCAACAGTTGCAATAAGGCATCATAAAAAACTGCAATAGAGTTTATAAACTGGTACCTATAGAATGGACAGTTAGAAAAAAAGTGCTAAACATTTATTTAACTGACTCTATTTTATAGGGTCTTTTTTTATTGTAAAATATTTTAAAGGAGGATTGTAGTTATGGGAAGAATCTATTTTACAGATGAACAATTGAAAGATTTATCAGTAAATCCATTTGTAAAAAAAGCTAGTAATAAAGCTATTACTTATACAGATGAATTTAAGGAGTATTATGTTTCTGAATATAATACCGGGAAAATGCCATTAGAAATACTACGGAATGCAGGATTTGATGTTAAGGCTTTAGGAAAACAGAGAGTTGATAATTTATCGCGCCGATTTCTAAGTATGGGAAAACGACAAGAAGGTTTTAGTGACTTAAGGAAGGAAACCTCTGGACGATTAGCTACAAAACATTTGACACCTGATGAACAAATTACACGTCTCAAACATCAAGTTAGATATCTAAAACAAGAAAATGAGTTTCTAAAAAAAATGAATTTTATAAATCGGGAGGCGCAATGGAAGTTCAAGCTAAAACAGAAGAAAAATTCAAAATAATTCAGCAAATGCTTTCACGGAATAATAATTTATTAAATATTAGTTGGCTCTGTGAATATGCAGGGGTATCTAGATCAGGTTATTATAATTGGTTATCTTCTAAAGATCATAGAAATAAAAAAGAGGAAGAAGATAGAAAAGATTTTGAGATTATATTAGCTGCTTATCAGTTTCGTGGATATGACAAAGGTAAACGTGGTATTTACATGAGGCTTCTAAATACTGGGGTACGTATGAACATCAAGAAAATAAGTAGATTGATGAAAAAATTTAATTTAACATGTCCTATTAGAAAAGCAAACCCGTACCGCCGAATGGCAAAGGCCCTAAAAACTAATAATGTTGCTGAAAATTTATTAAATAGAGAATTCACTAACTATGGGGCAAGAATGGTCTTATTAACAGACATTACATATATATCTTATGCCAATAGTCAAAGAGCATATCTTTCAACTATTCTGGATGCTTATACAAAGCAAATTCTAGCATATGTTCTAAGTGAATCTCTAGAAATAGATTTTGTATTAGAAACTGTACATATACTTATTCGTGAACATGGCATTTCTCTGACAAGCGAAACTCTAATTCACTCAGATCAAGGTTGCCATTATACTAGCGTTAAATTTCAAGAGATTATATCAAAGCAAGAAATTAGACAATCGATGTCTCGAAGAGGTAATTGTTGGGACAATGCCCCACAAGAATCCTTCTTCGGACATATGAAAGATGAAATTCACCTTGGAAAATGCAACACATTTAATCTACTGAAACAAGAAACTGATAATTATATTGATTATTACAATAACAATAGATATCAATGGAATTTGGCCAAGCTATCACCAAATAAATACTACGAATATCTAGAAACCGGTGAATATCCGATTAAAATCTAGCTAAACTAATTTTATATATTAATATAATTTAAAGCACTGGTAAATACCTACAAACGGTATAATACCAGTGCTTTCTTGTCATACATCTTCCATGAAAAATATTCCAATTCATTTTTTAGGCGTTTTTTTCTAACTGTCCTTGACATAGGGACCACTTTATTATACTATCGCAGTTCAATTATTTCTATGATGCCTAAAATCTTTTTTATATTTTTAATAATAGTAAAATATATTCCTTTATAAAGTTCAATAATCTCCATATGTATGATGATTTATTGTAATCCATAGGTGATATATAAGGGAATAAATTAACCATTCTAATTATATATACTCCTAATATAAGGGTAGTTATTATAATATAAAAAGTTACTTCAATTTTTTTATTTCTAAACAAAGGCTTCTTTCCATAAATAACAATAATTAAAACAATAGGTATTAACCAAAATAATGGGTGGTAATAAAAACTTTGTTTAAAATCCAAATTTACAAAATAATAAAAGGATCTTGTTATGCCACAACTTGGACATGGCACACCAGTTATTTTTTTTATTATACACTCGCCACCAGTTAAAAAGAAAATCAAGAACATCAATATTATTATTTCATGTTTTTCTAATTTTTTTTTTATAAAATCCATATTATCTCTCCCAAAATATAAGGAGCTACATATGTAGCTCCTTATTTATTAATTTATAAAATTAATTAGCAAATTTTCTATTATACTCTTCAGCTAACAAGTTGAAATTCTTAATCATTAGGTATTGTCCAACTAATGGACCAACACCACATAAAAGGCTACCAAGTATATTCCAAAGTAAAATAGTAGAACCAGTTTCAGGAATATTTATTGAATAGCTAAATCCTTGTTGATTAATTCTATTTGCTTGTTTATATAACCATACATAATAGTATATTCCACAAGTTATAATACTTAATAAAATTACTATTAAGTAATTCTTGCTTGGCTTGCCTGTCCCCTCACAAGTTTTGTTTAAATCTTCTGTATAGTTGTACATAAATATTATACCGTAAATACCGAAAGTAATAATAGTTAGTAAAATATACGACCAAAAGCTTCTGTTCTTAATCATTTGTTTTTCCTCCTAATAAATTAATTAAATCAAATAATGAATTATAAATTTCATATTTATTATACAGTTTTTTTCAAATAAAGCAATATTAATTCATATTTCCTCATTTTTATTCATTTTACTTAATTAAACTTTAGTCATATTTAATCCCTATTTTCCATTTATAATGCTTTAAATCCTCTTCTAATTTTTCTATATATTTAGTAATTATTGTAGACGATACCTCTATTTAATAACATTTTTTATGTACATATAGCTTCCTTTTCAACTCAAAACAGTGTAAACTATTATTAAAAAATAAAATTTATACACTATTTTGCTGTATATATTTGAGGTGTTTAAAATTGCCAAAAAAATTTAAAGTGTTTTTTTATTTTCTTTTCATAACATTTCTTTTAACTATTAATGTTTATGCAACCTCTTTTAAGAAAAACATTCTTATCCTTACTTCATATCATCGTGGTTATGAGTGGAATGATATTATAGAACAAGGATTTCTTTCAATTCTAAAAAATTATGGTGAATATATTAATATTAAGATAGAATACATGGATGCTCTCAATAATAATGATGAAAATTATTATGATAAGTTACTTACTTTGTATAAACATAAGTATGAAAACAGTAAATTTGATATGGTTATATGTAGTGATAATTGGGCTTATGACTTTTTTCAAGAACATAGAGACGAACTTTTTCCAAGCACGCCTTTAATCTTTACTGGTCTAAATAACTTTGAAAGTTATAAATCACAAGATAAGTTAATTGAAAATTCAACCGGTGTTTTAGAGAATATTGATATTAAGGGTAACATAGATTTAATACTAACAATGCATCCCGATACTAAAAACATATTTATTATTCTTGATGATACTATAGTAGGAACTGAAATCTCTACTGACTTAAATAAATTAATTTATGGTAACTATTCTAATGTAAATTTTCAAGAAATAAAAAATATCACCTTAGAAGATACAATCGAAAAAATAAATTCAAATGATAAAAATAGTGTTGTCCTTTTCACATCAACTTCAATTAAAACAAATGATGGCTCTACCTTATACCCTGTTGAAGTTATACATAATTTTAAAAACAAAACTTATATTCCAATCTACGGAATTTGGGATATCCTTTTAGATAATGGTGTTATTGGAGGAAAAATAAGTTCTGGATTTGATCAAGGCGTGTATGCTGGTAAAATTGCCGAAAAGATTATAAATGGTGAACAGATAAAAAATATTCCTATAATGAATGATATTGGTTCCAATTATATGTTTGACTATAATGAATTAGTTCGCTTTAAAATAAACAAATCTCAATTACCCAAAAACAGCATAATAATAAATCAACCTAGCTCTATGTATTCAATTACAAAAAAACAATGGACCATACTTCTTTATTCATTATTTTCTTTTTTTACATTAATAATTATTTTCTTAATTATTAATATTCAAAAGCTAATAAAAACTAAAAAAAAGCTAAAGGAAAGTGAATTAAATCTTCACAATAATTTCAATTTTTTAAGGACTCTTTTAGATACAATAACAACTCCAATATTTTGCAAAGATATTAATGGTAAATATACAGATTGTAATTATGCATTCGAAGAATATGTAGGATTATCAAAAGATGACATAATTAATAAAACAGTTTATGATATCCATCAATTTAAACTTGCTGAGGTATATCATAAAGCAGATTTAGAATTAATGGACATAAAAGGCAACCAAAATTATGAAACACAATTAATACGTACCAACGGAGAAAAACATGATGTAATTTTAAATAAATCAAGTATATTATCTAATTATGAAGCTATTGGAATTGTAGGCGTTATTATCGATATAACAGAGCTCAAAAAAAATGAAAATAAGCTTAATAGATTATTAAAATTTAAGGAAGTAATGATTGAAGTAAACCAATCTATCATTGAACTAACTAACATTAATGAATTATTTGATTTAATACTAAGTAAATGTATTGCACTTATGAAAGGCGCAAAATATGGTAGTGTTTTATTATTAAAAGAAGATACTAATTTAGTAATAGCTAGCTCCATTGGATATGATGATGAAAAAACAAAAGATTTTATTTTACCATTAGAATCTTCATTCTATTATCTTAAATCAAAAGGTAAAATAACTTCTACTATAATAATAGATGATGTGTCTAATTTATATAGTAGCAGATATGTTGTTCTTGGTCAAAATGACTGGAAAATTGTATCATGTATTAGTACTCCTATAATAATTAATAATAAATTATTTGGTATGATGAATATTGATAGTGATAAAAAAGATATCTTTAATCAAGATGATATAGACATTATGAATTATATGAAATATCAAATAGAAAATACTATAAGCACACATAATTTATATAATGAAATAATGTATTTATCTAAATATGATAAATTAACTAATATCTATAACAGACGATCATTTGAAGAAATTTTCGATAAGGTTTTAAGTGAAGCTCTAAGACACAATAATTCTTTTTTATTAGTTATTTTTGATTTAAACGGATTAAAGTTAGTTAATGATACTTATGGTCATTTGCAAGGAGATGAGTTTATTAAAAGCTTTGTTAATAAACTTAAAAGCGCTATAAGTGAAACTGATATTTTAGCCAGATATGGTGGCGATGAGTTCATTGGTGTATTTTCTAACACACAACTTGATTCCCTATCAGAAAAGTTTGAAGAACTAAATAAGTACTTTATTGATAATCCTATCATTTTAGAAGGAAATAAAGTTACCTATAATTATAGCTATGGAATTGCAACTTTTTTATCTGATGCTGTAAGCTATAGCCAACTTATTAAGATTGCAGATGAAAGAATGTATATTTATAAAGAGAATTTAAAAAGAAAATTAAAATAGTGTCTATTTAAATTTTCTGAAATGGGTCTCCTTCTAATATAATTATCTTTTTATATAAAGGGTATTGTATAACTCTGTCGAATATATCCAATATAAAGATTCATTACTATAGTTTGTAAATACATAAAAGTTATAAATAACTAATAGTATAAAATAGTAAAGTATAAAATCTTTATACAAATAAAATTTGGGGGTTAAGATTATGGAACCATTGTCAATTTTAATTATAGTAGGAGCGGTATTAGTCGTATTATTTTTATTACTCTATGGAATAGGGTTTACAAGTATCGGAACCGACGAAGTCGGTATTGTTGAAAAATGGTGGAGTATGGGTGGGTCTGTACCTTCTGATGGTCTTATTGCTCTTAAAGGCGAGGCTGGTTATCAGCCACAAGTACTTAGAGCTGGAGTCCATTTTAAGACTCCTTTTAAGTATAAAGTAAAAAAGGTAAGGTTAGTAACCATCCCACAAGGTCAAATAGCTTATGTATTTTCAAGATCTGGTGAAAGCCTAGGTGATGGGCAAACTCTAGGAAGAGTTGTATCTTCCAGTAAATCTTTTCAAGATGTGGCTGCCTTTTTAGGTAACGGAGGACAAAAAGGTCCACAAAGACAAATTCTTCGTGAAGGTACCTATGCATTTAATTTAGCTCAATTTATTATAATTACAAGAGATAAAGTACATTCAATATTTACTTCAAAAGATGAATCCGCACAAATAGAAACGATGAGAAGTGATTTAGCTAAAGTGGGTGGATTTAATCCTGTAGTTATAGCAAGCTCAAAAACAGTTGAACAATATGAATCTAGTAACACTATAAGAAGTAAAGATACTATAGGTATTGTTACTATTAATGAAGGCCCTACTCCAGATAATGGTGCTATTATTGCCCCTATAGTTGGAGATGGTATAACTAATGAATTTTATCACAATAATTTCCAGGAACCTGAAAAATTCCTAGCTGCTAATGGTAGAAAAGGTAAGCAAATGCAAGTATTAACAGATGGAGTTTATTTTATAAACAGAATGTTCGCAAACGTTGATATAGTACCAAAAAGTATAATAGATATTGGATATGTTGGCGTAGTTGTAAGCTACTTTGGTGATAAAGGTGAAGACGTATCTGGATCAACTTATTCACATGGAGAGCTAGTTGAGCAAGGTAAAAAAGGTATTTGGAGAGATTCTATGATGCCAGGTAAATATGCCTTTAACACATATGCAGGTAAAGTTGTTCCAGTTCCAACTACTAATGTTATATTAAAATGGATTAGTGGACAGTCAGGAGATCATAAATTAGATGATAACTTGAAAGAAATAAGCCTTATAACTAAGGATGCCTTTGAACCAAATCTACCGCTTACAGTGGTATTTAATATTGATTATAGGAAAGCTTCTTCAGTTATCCAAAGATTTGGTGATATTAAAATGCTTATTGAACAATCACTTGATCCTATGATATCTGGTTACTTCAAAAACATTGGTCAAACCAAGACACTTATTGAATTAGTTCAAGATAGAAGTACTATTCAAGACCAAGCCTCAGCGGAAATGAAAGAGAAATTCAAGTTGTATGACTTAGAATTACAAGAAGTATTGATCGGCACACCTGCCGCATCTGCAACAGATAAGAGAATTGAACTTATACTAGCACAATTAAGAGACAGACAAGTTGCTATGGAAGAAATAAAAACTAATGAAGCTAAACAAAAATCAGCTGAAAAACAAAGAGAACTTAATGAGGCAATTGCAAAAAGTTCTGCTCAAACAGCTCTTACACAATCAAGTATCGACATAGAAGTTGCAGATAATAAAGGTAAATCAGAATTAAGACTTGCAGAGCAGCTTGCACTAAAAACACAAAAGCTCGCTGAAGCTGATAAATATAAGAGAACTCAAGAAGCTGATGCTTCAAGGTATACAAAAGAAGCTGAAGCTGCTGCTAATGCAAAAGCTACTGAACTAAATGCAGAAGCTAATGCCAAACAAGTGCAACTACAAGCTAGTGCAGAAGCCTTTAAACTTGAAACAGTTGGTAAAGCACAAGCATTAAATATTAAATCCGTTGCAGATGCTACTGCAGAACAAGAAACAAAGGTTGGTATTGCAAAAGGTACTGCGGCTAAAGCTTTGGTTGAAGCCTATGGCGGACCAGAATTACAAGTACAACAAAGTGTTATGATAGCCTTTGCAGATGCACTAAAAATAAGTAAATCTCCACTAGTTCCACAAACAATAATTATGGGTGGCACTGATGGAAAAACACCTAATGCAATGGAAGGCATAATGAGCATGGTTTTAGCTAATATGGCTAGTGCTAATGCTTCAGTAGTAACTAAAACAGAAGATACTATAGCTACTAAACAAATAGAAGTTTAAAACAAATAGGGTTCATCATTATTTATTTAATGATGAACCCTTAATTACTAGGCTTGTCCCCTGTTTTTTGTGCCCTTCCCTTTATAATATGCATAATGTTTATCTGTTGTATTTTTATATCCACAATAAAACCTCTTAGCAATTATATTAATTAAGGGATCAGACATACCATTTAAAAATGCATAATTAACATTATCTTCAATATGATGTCTTCCATGATGATGTTTATCAAGTAATAAATGACTTCTCCCCAAAAAAATTACTAATCTTGTATTTGATCCATGGCAAAGATAGTGAGCAACCTCAGCTACCGATGATAATATACTAAAATATAATATGATATATAAAATTATCCTATTAATATTAAATATACTCATTACTATTGAAACAATTATTAAAAACCCCGAAAGCCAAATCTTTGAACCTGATTCATTGAAATAGACCAATAAAAGATTGTTTTTTTTGTAGAGAGGTGTTTTATGATGCAAATGAAAACTTGCTATTAGTGGGCCTGCTACGGATTTGTAATTTTCATTATTATCCATATACATATGTACTAATCCATTTATAAAGTCAGTAAGAAAATACGCTACAACAAATGAAAATATTTGCCACCAAATACCTATATTAATAGGTATAACCACATATGCTATAATAATTTGAAGTGAAATATTTACCGTAGAAATAAATTTTCCAAACAACTTATAAATTCTTTTATCCTCATAAAGCTCCATAGCCGCTATAAATTGTTTTTGTTTTAATTCAGTATTATTCGTCATTTTTAAATCCATTCCTTTGCCTTTATATTATAAACACCTTTTAACTCGCTTTAAAATTGAATAATGTGTATTATATTGTAGTTGCAATTGGCGCTAAATCTATATTATCCAAATCTAATTCTAGAATTTCTTCTGGTGTGCTCCATTTTCTATTTTGAATTATGCTTGTTTCTTTATGAGTAAGTATTCCATTATATGCAGTTAAGCTTCTTCTCAAAAATCCATCTTTTCTACAAGCTTCTCTTACTCCTTTATTTGCAATAGCTCTTATATGAGGTAGTACACTTGCAGCATATGCTATTGATGTAGTATGCGCCGCAGCTCCTGGTATATTATCTACTCCATAGTGAATTATTCCATCTACTTCATAAACAGGATCTTCATGAGTTGTAGGTCTATATGTTTCAATTGCCCCACCTACATCTGCACTTATATCAACTATTACTGAACCTCTTTTCATTAATGAAAGCATTTCTCTAGTTATTAAATTATCTTCTCTATGCTTTGGCCACTTAACACAATTTACTACTAAATCTGTTGTAGGTAAAAGTGCTTTTATATTTGATTGATTAGAAAACATTGTTCTCACATTAGCTGGATATATTTCATGACAACTTCTCATAGTTGCTATACTTCTAGCCATAACTGTTACCTGTGCTCCAAGTGATGACAATATTTGTATAGCTCCTTTTCCAACTATTCCAGCTCCAAGAACTATAACATTTGCGCCTGGTGCCCCTGCTATTCCACTAATTAATTGACCTTTTCCACCATTACTATTTAATAAGTACTGCACGCCCATTAATGCACCTAATTTCCCAGCTACTTCGCAGTTAGGTGACCCATATCTATGTGTATCTTCTGCAGTAAACGCTATAACTTTATTTCTTAATAATGCATCTACCTCTTCTCTATTTGAAGCTGGATGTATACATGCAAACAGTATTTGTCCACTTCTTAATAAATGGTATTCTTCTTCGAAAAATTCTTTAACCTTTAATACCATATCACATTTACCATATATATCTTCTCTATTATCTATAATTTTAGCACCTATTCTTGCATATTCCTCATCATTAAAGCCAGCTATATACCCTGCATTTTTCTGAACTAACACCTCATGTCCATCATTTATTAATTCTTCTGCCTCTACCGGTGTTACTATTACTCTTGATTCTCCACACTTAATTTCTTTTAATACGCCTATTATCATCTTATATGTCCCCCTTAATTTTTATATAGTTTCTTTGCTTAGATATTTTTTAAAAACAACAAATTAATGTTTTAGTCTATTTTTTAAATACCTAATGCTTTTAATAAAAATTTTTAGACATGTCTTTATAAATTATTTGTCATCGTAAGATAATTAACAGACTCAAAATCAAGAATACTAGTCTATTATTTATTTGCAGATTACTTATGTAAATCCTTTATACTTTTACTCAAAAAAAGCCTTAAGTACCGTGACTTAAAGCTTGAAGTATAAATACTTCAATATATATCAAATATAC
The DNA here is from genome assembly GCF_017348895.1 of Clostridium gasigenes. Taxonomy (NCBI): domain Bacteria; kingdom Bacillati; phylum Bacillota; class Clostridia; order Eubacteriales; family Clostridiaceae; genus Clostridium; species Clostridium gasigenes. Next base: position 2,359,622 of record NZ_CP071376.1, on the reverse strand, counting down.
AAATTTATTAAACAATAGCGCGCCACAATTAATTGTGACAATTATATAGTTTTTATCCATATAATCAGAAAATAGCCTTAAAGCATGGACTATAAACTTCGTCGATAATTCCTTTTCTAGTAAATCTTAGCTGCTTAGCTCTTTACTAGTACTTTTAACACCAATCATCTATCTTATCTAAATCTTCTAGTTCATTATATGTTGTATTTCATAATATAGCAAACATAAGTTTTCCTATATTTGAATCAAGTAAAAAGCTATCAATTCCCTTCTTAATTTCCTTCTTAATTCTCTTTATCAATATCGTAGAATAAATATAACTAAATACCTTTCATTTTTTTCTATATATTATATAATATATAGGGAAATATATTTTAGGGGAGGCTAAATTTTTATGAATAATGAATTAACAGAAGAAAATATAAAAAAATTAAGAGAAGAATTGGAATATAGATTAACAGTAAAAAGGGCTGAAATATCAAAGGAAAAATTAGTAGCTGCTGCACATGGCGATAGATCAGAAAACGCAGAATATAAAGAAGCTTGCGCAAACTATAGAGAAAATGATAATAGAATTCAATATTTAATGACTATGATTTCAACAGCAACTCTAATAGATGATACGCATTTAAATAAATTAACATTAGGAATTAATAGTAAAGCTAAAATTAAATTTATAGAGGATGACTACGAAACTATTGTTACACTAGTAACTACTATGGATTTAGACCCTCAAAATATGTGTATAAGTATAGAGTCTGATTTAGGAAAAGCATTATCCGGCAAAAAAGTTAGAGCTAAGGTTGAAGTTGATGCTCCCGGAGAAAAATATAATATAGAAATATTAGAAATTTTATAAGAATATATTACTTTTAAATAATAATCCACGATAGAATTCTATCGTGGATTTCATTTAATTTTAATTTTATTCTATCCTTATAATTACTATCTTATCAGCTATTAGTGCTCCATCAAAACTTTCTCCCCAAACATCTAACCTGTCTCCATTTTTCATATCATCTATAGAAGTTGATTTTATAGACCTTACTTCTCCTGCTGAAGTTATAACTTTAATAATATAATTTGTATCATCCTGTACTTTTATTTTCACCTTAATATCTGATGAAACGGAAATAGTAGACTCCCCACTTTCGAAATTATCTATACGGTTAATTATTATTACATCATTTTCATACTCTTTAAAGCAACCTTCTATATCAGATTTTTCTTCTGGAATTTGAATATCATCTTTTGATTTATTGTCTGTAGTCTTCTTATTTCTTTTATCCTCTGTATGAGTTATAGTAGACTCTTCTTTATTTATGATTGGTTTTTGTATAACAATTATTTCCGCTACTATCTTACCCTCCACCTCTTTTCCCCAAATAGATAAAGTAGATTTTTTTTCTATACTACTTACTGAGTCCGTATATTCATTATATTCAGCAGTCATTTTATTTTCTTTACTTTTCATTGTATTTAAATATATCTTTGTATTTTCATTAACTTTTACATTTAATTTTTCCATTAATGAAGTGTCTACATTGCTATCTACAATCATACCATCATACATATTTATAATATTATCATCATAACTAATAAAAGCTCCTATATAATCGGCCCTTGATTCTGGTATAACATCTCCTCCGATTACTTCTTGCTCAAATTTTGTTATTCCAAGCATATTTCCAAATTCATACTTTGCAACAGTAAATCCACTTACTAAAAATAAAACTGTTAGTATTATTGTACCTATATATATTTTTTTATTAGTTACTAATACTTTAGCAACTATTTTATAGCATAAATATCCTATTACTCCACCTAATGTATTTAAAATAATATCATCAATATCAGAACTTCCTATTGCTAATACATATTGTAAAGACTCAAGCACTAAGCTAAATACAAATGCCATACAGGCTACTGGCAATATATTCTTAGCCTTTTTAAATATTAAAGGCAATAAATATCCTAGTGGAATAAATATTATTATGTTACCAAATAAATTAGATATAGCCCATGCCCATCCCATACCGGATGCATTTTCAAAGAAATCCGCCCATAGCTTAAATGGAATTAAATTTAAGCTTGTAAAACTAACTGACTTTTTTGAAAATATATCTATAAATCCATGATATTTAAATACAACTATCTTAAATATTATTGCAATATATGCTACAAAAATACATATAATTATAAATTTTGATATACTCTTATACTTTGACTTCTGCTCCATTCTAATCACTCCCACTTATAATTTTATGTAATACTTTCATTTATTATACCAACGCTGGGTTACCCTTATAAAAAAAACTGCAATAAAGTTTCTAGCTCTATTGCAGTTAAAATTACCAATTCTTTCAGCATTATATTTTAAATTTTTTCATATTTTTTTATACCATAACTCATTACTACATTATACATAATTGCAATAATAATAACTAAGATAGCTATTATTGAAGATGTTATAATTAGCCCATTCCCACCTATATTTTTGAAATTGATTAATGTAATTACTCCAACGGCACCTGCTACTCCAAAGTTAAACATCATCATAATAAACACCATTAAATTCTGCTTAACAGCCTTATATTCATTTGTCCAATTTAGTTTTGGTTTAATAATATCAAATAATATTTGTGTAATATTAATTAATATTATTGTTAAGATACATGTAGTTATACTAACTACAAAATTAATAATCGGTGTTCCTAAAACTAAATTTATTATAATAATATAAACTAAAACTATTGAATTTATTAGAACTCCACTTAACAATTTACCTATTATCTGATGTTTTGCACTTATAGGCAGAAATTTATTAACATAAAAACTTCCACCTTCTCTAGTTATTGAAGTTCCTGATACTATAGCTGAACCTGCTACAAATATAGTTATAACAAAAGTAGCTATTGCAAATAGCGCTACTGTTTCACTTGCATTGCTTGAAACAAATTCTCTAGCTTTACTTAGATTTTCTTTAATTGCTGTAATATCTGTCCCATTTGCTATTGCAGGTATCAATAAAAATACAGGTAATAAAATTTCTACTAAAACACAATTCATAAAAAATGCAGGTGTTCTAAGTAATAATTTTATTTCCTTCATCATATATGCTATTATTTGTGATTTCTTTTCACTTTGTTTTGATAAATCAACCTCTGATATTTTTTTTCTTTTTGAACTTGATGAGCTTATTGACATTGCAGACTTTAGATAAAAAGCCTCTGCAATTGTTATATATATAAGGAAAATCCCTATTGTAAATACTACAAAAAACATAAAATTCATAGATGCAGATCCTATATCATTTTGAGATAAAAAATTCATTGGTGCTTTTATTAGTGGATTATTAAATAGTGTACTTGCTAAAGAATCTCCATTTCCTAATCTTTCCATTAGTTCATCTTTAGGTAATCTGGTCATTTTTTGAAGACCAATGTTAAATACTATAGCAAGTCCCATTCCCACAATACCTATAAGCATATTAAATCTGTCTTTGTTTCTTGTAATAAAATTAAACTTCATAAGGAAAATACATAGTATGCATGCAATTGAAAGTGGCATAATTGGTAGTATAATAGTCACAACTATTAATTTTATCCAATAAATTGGTCCTGCACTTTCTAAATATCCATAAGTTCCTCCTATTGTTCCTGTTATAAATAAAACAAATGCATATTCATGAGTTAAAATTGTTATAAATTTTGCAGATACTATTTCCCGTACTTTAAGCGGAAGATGTAAAATACTTTCTATATCTGATGAAAAGTACAATACAGAAATAGAAATTAGCATTCCAAATATAAGTACTACACTAAATGTACTCATTACTAATGCACCAACTATTAAACTTTCCTGCCCCATAGGTTTAAGAATTTCATAAATTTCTTTTGTTCCAAATGAAATAGTTCCCATAAGGGGTATTAAACATATAAAAATAAATATACCTAATAATATTTTTTTATAATTCCCTCTTTCTTTTGTACTTTGATTTTCCTTATTTCCAAAACCATCTTTTAAAAATAGCTTTGTAAGTCTTATTACATTACTCATTGCCAATCATCTCCAAGAACATTTTTTCTAATGAATCACTTGTATTTTTTTCTTTTCTTAGCTCTTCAAGTGTTCCACAGAATAAAATTTTTCCTTTGTTAATAATGGCTACCCTATCACATATCTTTTCTGCTACTTCAAGTACATGAGTTGAAAACACTACTGTTTTCCCACTATCTGCATGTTCTCTCATCATTTCTTTTAATTTAAATGATGACTTAGGATCAAGTCCAGTCATAGGTTCATCAAGTATCCAAACATTTGGGTCATGAATAAGCACACCCATTATTATCATTTTTTGTCTCATACCATGTGAATAACTTTGAATTTTATCTCCTAATGCTTCTTCCATTTCAAACTCTAAAGATAATTTTTTTATTCTTTCTTTTCTAATTGTCGTATCTATTCCATATATGTCTCCCATAAAATTAAGATATTCTATCCCCTTAAGTCTTAAGAATACATCTGGGCTATCTGGTACAAATCCAAACTCTTTTTTAGCTTCTAAATGGTCTTTCACTATACTTTTGCCGTTTATTTCTATTTCTCCTGAATCTGGTGATATTATACCAGTTAGCATTTTGATTGTTGTTGTTTTCCCTGCACCATTAGGTCCTATAAACCCAAAAATCTCCCCGGATTTAACCTCTATTGATATATTATCAACAGCTTGGATTTTCCCATTATAGGTCTTACTAATTTTATCAATTCTAATCATAAATGTAGCTCCTTTTCTCTTAAAATTTATCTACTTGTTTCCATTATACACTTTTTTAAGAATTATTTCTATTTTTTCCCTCTGTTTTTCACCTTCTATCTTTGGTTTTATGACTTCTAATAAATTTATTATTATCATATTCTTCTAAATAATAATGCTCCAAACCTGTTTTTAGCTATTGTTTCATCAAGAGGTTCAAAATCCAAAAAAATAATCTACTTATTTATTCATATTAAATAAAAACGAAAACCATATTGACTCTTCCATCAATATGGTTTTCGTAGATTTAAATAGTTTTGAAACAATATTTTCTAACTATTAAAAACTAATTTCTTTCTTAAGTTGATGGCATTCCCTTAGGTTATCATTGCTCCTACTGATTTTAGGAAAGGATTAAAATGGCTTGCTTTTATCCTTTTTTTAATCATAACCCAACTAAAGCTTATAATTACTACTACTATGACAATAATAATAGTAGATATTATTACATCTAATAATGAATCGTATTTAAGTAATTTATATCCTATTAGAATTTGAGCTACTCCAGAATGAACTAAATATAATATTAAAGAATATCTTCCTAATTTATCTAACGCAGTCTTCTTTTTAGGAATATATATAAGTATTGTCATACCCACAAAAACTGCAGCAAAATAATGAAACATTCTCATATACATTGGAAACCAAGGGCTATCAAAGTACCAAGTGTATTTTGAGTACTCAAAAAATAATTCTACTGGAGTCTCTTGACTTAAAACCCATAGTGCTCCTAATGTAATTATAGATACTATTAATATTTTAATTCTATTTAACTTTAAAATACTTATATATTCTAGTTTAAATGCATTACCAGCAATAAAGAATGGTAGAAAGAATAGTGTTCTCGAAACACTTCCATTAGTTCCAATACTTGCATCAAATCCAACTAATATTGCTAGAGTTATAGTAAATATAATCCATTTTTTATGTTCCTTAATATAATCTTCTATCATATGCCAACATACCAAAGATAAAAGATACCATAATGTCCATTGTGGCATTAACAGTTTTAGACTTACATCATCTCTTCCAAGAATAAAAAAATTAAATGCAGTATAAAACATTTGTGAATAAAAATATAATTTTATTGTATCATTAACTTTTTCTTTTACAGTCCTTGTACTTAATTTAGAAAAGTATCCTGATACAAATGCAAATAATGGCATATGAAATACATATAGTAGAAGTATCAAAAAATGAATATTTACATATTTGGGATTAGCAACTTCCAATGAATTTCCTACAATAACTGCTATAATTAAAAATCCTTTTAAATTATCAAAATAAGAATCCCTATTATTAATTTGCATAATGTTCTCCTTCTTTAGTAATTTTATATTTATTTTTTATAACCTTTGTTAATATAATTTTATTATACTCATGAGTTGTGTAGTCTTCATGTAATAACTGTGTCAACTTTGTGTTTTTTTTAACTTTAAACTAAAATAGAAGTTCATATACTACTTACTAATATTATTTATTTAAAGAAAGCGCTATTATATAACTGTTAACTCTTCATTTTGCCATAACTCCTCAGGAATCCAAATACCTTTACATGATGTTTCCATAACATCCCTTGTTTGTTTTCACACTAGCCCTTTAACTTTTCATAACCCCTATTAAAATAAAAAAAACTGTAATAAAGTTTTTATCTCTATTACAGTTCAATTGCTTAAATTAGCTTACACCTTGAAATTTTCTAAATCTTCGAGGTCGTTACGCATCTTTATTTTTAATTTCATTAACAAGTCTTTCTATTAGATCTTCCAGCTTTAAAGTTCCTTCATCTCCATTTTTTCTACTTCTTAATGAAATTTCATTATTATTTTCTTCTTTTTCCCCAACAACGATTATATAGGGAACTCTTTCATTTCTAGCTTCTCTTATTTTATAACCTATCTTTTCATCTCTATAATCAATTTCAACTCTTATTCCCTTTGCATATAATTCTTTTTTAATACAATCTGAATAATTTCCAAACTTACTTGATATAGGTAGTATTTTCACTTGAATTGGAGATAGCCATGTTGGGAATTGCCCAGCAAAATGTTCGATTAGTATTCCTATGAACCTTTCTATACTTCCAAATATTACTCTATGAATAACTATTGGTCTATGCTTTTCTCCGTCATTTCCAATATAGTCTAATTCAAATCTTTGTGGTAATTGAAAATCTAATTGAATTGTTCCACATTGCCATGTTCTCCCTATACTATCTTCAAGATGAAAATCTATTTTAGGTCCATAAAATGCTCCATCGCCTTCATTTATTTTATATTCTAAATTTAGTTCATCTAATGCACCTTTTAAAGAATCCTCTGCTAATTTCCAATCTGCATCACTTCCCATAGAATCCTCTGGTCTTGTAGAAAGTTCAAGATTATATTTAAATCCAAATCTTGAATAAACCTTATCAATAAGGTCTATAACCCCTTTTATTTCCGATTTTATTTGACTTGGTAACATAAATATATGAGCATCATCTTGAGTAAAGGCTCTAACCCTCATTAATCCATGTAATGCTCCTGAAAGTTCATGTCTATGAACCCTTCCAAGTTCCCCTACTCTCATTGGAAAATCTCTATATGAATGAGCTTCTGATTTATATACTAACATTCCACCAGGGCAATTCATTGGCTTTAATGCAAATTCTTCTTCATCAATAATAGAAGTGTACATGTTTTCCTTATAATGATCCCAGTGTCCTGAAGTTTCCCATAATTTTTTATTAAGCATTATAGGTGTTTCAATTTCAACATAACCATGTTCTAAATGTAATTCTCTCCAAAAATCAATAAGAGTATTTTTTAAAACAACTCCTTTAGGTAAGAAAAATGGAAATCCTGGACCCTCTTCAATAAAACTAAATAGCTTTAGTTCCTTACCTAACTTTCTATGATCCCTCTTTTTAGCTTCTTCTAAATTATGCAAATGAGTTTCCAGTAATGTTTTATTAGAAAATGCTACTCCGTATACTCTTTGCAACATTTTATTCTTATCATTACCTCTCCAGTAAGCTCCAGCTACGCTTATTAATTTAAATGCTTTTATATACTTTGTAGAAAGAATATGTGGACCTCTACAAAGATCAATAAAATCTCCTTGCTTATATAAAGATATCTTTTCATTATTTGGTAAATCATTAATAAGTTGCACTTTATAATTTTCATTTCTTTCTTCCATTAGCTTTATAGCTTCTTCTCTTGAAACATCCATTCTTTCAAACTTCAAATTTTCTTTAATAATATTATTCATTTCCTTTTCAATCTTATCTATATCTTCCACAGATAATGGATTTTCAATATCAAAATCATAATAAAATCCATTTTCTATTGAAGGTCCTATTGCAAGTTTTGCACTACTATAAAGTCTCTTAACTGCCTGAGCCATAACATGTGAAGTAGAATGTCTGATAGCTTCAATTGACTTTTCATCATCATATGTCAGAATATTTACCTCATCATTATCTTTTAGTTTATAACTCAAATCAACTAGCGTTCCATTTACTTCCCCCACTACAGCTGATTTAGTTAAATTTTTGCTAATTGAATTTGCAAGATCATAAATATTAGAATAATCCTCAATTTCTCTTATTGATCCATCTTTTAGTTTTATCTTTATCATATATTACTACCTCCTTTTATTAATTAATTGTATGAAAAAAACACTCATCCCAGCTTGGGACGAATGTTAATATCCGTGGTTCCACCCAAATTGAATTAAATTAATCCAATTCTTCTCAATATGTTTAACGACTTTCACCGATGGTATTTCACTAATTTTAGCTAATAAACCATAACTCCAGGGTAGTTTTCTTATAGTCATATCTAGGAATGCTTACAACCGGTGACATTCCCTCTCTAAAAACTGTACTCTATAATACTCGTCCCTTTCTCTGCTCATTTATATTTAATTTAAAATAATCTTATTAACTTAACTCTATATTTAAAATATGTTATCACTTTTGTAATAGATTGTAAATACCTTCTTGTAATAGATACGCTAATAATTTTAGATATTACTTGTACCTGAAGTTTTCCTTACCTCTAACTACGTTATTCTCCATATCTTCTACTATATTTTACCTGTATTTTTATATTTGGATGCTTTATGCAAAACTGACTAATTACAAAATAACAACTTGGGCAGGGTTCCCATTTACTATATAAAATAAGATTTCCTTCATCCTTAAGAATTTTTGCTTCTATTTGTTTATGTATTTCTTCAAATATCTTTTTTTCACTATCAAAAGCTCTCTCATATCCTATTCCTAATTTGCCTAATTTATTAACTTTACTACTTTTAAAAATTGCCTTTTCTAGTGGTGGTGCTGTGTAATAATTTTTTATCTCATTACTTCCACTAATTGCTCTAAATTCTTTCTCATTAAATATTGCTACTGCTATATTTATAGAGTCATTTAATGCTTTGCTTTGATCTATTTTAAATGTTGTCTTTTCTTTTTCATCAACTTTCATATATTTATCAATATTTTTTATTAAACGTTTCATTCTTTGTATGTTATTACTTAAATATTGATGATACTCTACAGTACCCTCCTTAGCCCTAATATATTCATAACTTATTTGCTTAGGTATTTCTATGGATACTGTTTTAGTTTTAGTTTCGGCATTATATTTTTCTTTTACGCCTTCGTTTCTAATAGAAACCATTTTTTTCAATAGTTCAATATCCTTTGCATAAACATAGTCCTTATCTAATTCTTTTTCTAACTTTTCCAATTTTATTTTCTCTTCTTCACTTATTACTACAGATATATTACTTTTTATTTCTTCTATAGCCTTTATGATATCTTCAACATTATCTTGAGAGCTTACCTGTCGTTCATATTCAATTCTATCTATATCTAGTTTTTTTACTTCACTTATTTTTTTACATAGTTTGTTATGTTCATTTTCAAACAATATCATTTTTGCTATATAATCCATAAAATCCTTAATATCATTTGCTCTATAAGTAATCTCAGTATCCTTAATATATATATGCAATCTCTCCGTTACACTATTATCTATTTTAAAAATCTTTGTAATTTTTTCTTTGAATTTTTCGTCATCAAATTCATCTATCTTATATCCTTCTCTTTTTAACGCATCTTTAAAGTCATTTATATTATTAATTTTTATTCTTTCTTTTTTTCTATTCTTTAATTCCATATTTCTTTGTTTCATATTCACCCATTTCCAAGTACTTATTTAATATGGCTTATTAAATAATCCAGCTCCTTGTATAATTTCCTGATCCCTAAATAAACTTAAGACAGCTTCATTATAATCACTTAAATTTTGTGACTTCTTTATTTTTTTAGCATATTTTTTATTATCTGAAAATATGCAACTCATATACCCCCATAGTTCTTTCATTCTAAATATTGCATTTCTATCTTCATTAAATAATTCTATATATTTATATAAAATTTCATCATGAAAATCTTTTAATACTTCTTTATCTATAAAAGTATTATTTTTAATTTCATTCATTAACCCTGGATTGGCTAGTATCCCTCTTCCTAGCATTACTGTATCTACTTTTGGAAAAGCTTTTATTAATTTATTATGATCATCTACAGTGAAAATATCGCCATTATAGCATACTGGGTTAGTAGTTAATGATAATCCATCTTTAAATACTTCTAAATTAGGTTTATTTCCATAAAAGTCTTTTTGTGTTCTAGGATGGATAATTAATTCTTCTAAAGGATATTTATTGTAAATTTTTATCAGCTCATAAAATTCTTCTGGGCTATCTTTTCCTATTCTAGTTTTTATAGAAATTTTCATATCATCTATTTTAAATATTTCATCTAAAAATATATCAAGTTCTTCTCTTTTAGCTAGAAATCCTGATCCTCTATTTTTTGAAACAACGGTTCCAGCAGGACACCCTAAATTTAAATTAACCTCATTATAACCTAATTGCTGTAATTTTCTAGAAATATTAATAAAACCTTCTGAATCGTTAGTAAGTATTTGAGGAACTATATTCATCCCTTTATTATTTTCAGGAAAAACATCCCTTAATTCTTTAGTTTTAAGACTTCTACTTTGATTAGTAACGATAAAAGGTGTAAAGTATTTATCAATATTTCCAAAATATTTTTCATAAGAAGTTCTATATATGTATCCCGTAATGCCTTCCATTGGTGCTAAATAATATTTCATTTAATAACTCCTTTTGTAGTTCAATTGTTTAAATTAGCTTGTATCCAAAAACCCTCTGACCGACCTGGTCATTACGCATCTTTTATTCTAAAATAACTGTCGCGCCTCGTCTGTTCGAATATCTCTTATTATATCCAATTTAAATATATTAAACAACATAATAAAGCGTGCCTTTATTAGCACGCTTCATTTAATATTTAAGCATAATTCAGAATATATTACTGTATCAACAACCTTAATCGTTTACTAAAATCAACATCCAAACTTGTTTTTTTAATATCCTGCCCTTTTCTCTCTTATACTTATATTATAAACCTAATAATTTTAATCCTAATCTAAGATAGTCACCTAAAGGAGATTTCGATACCATTTGGTCAACTTCTGTTTCTTTAGTTTCAAATTCTAAAGTTTTCTTTTTTTCTTCAATTTTAGCCCATACTTCAGCCTCATCACTATAAGTTTTATTACTATAAACTTCATCTCTACCAATATACATAATAGCTTGTATTGTAAGTACTGTATCATCATCAAATGACTCTAAATATCCAGATAATTTTCTTCTTTCTTTAAGATCCTCCTGTGAGTAACGTATCTTAATATCATCTTTTTCTTTCAACTCATTATTCCCTAAAAACCTATGGAATTCATCTGATAATTTTATAGTTTGTACAACAATTTCTTTAATTTCATTTAATTTCTTCATATTAAATAACCTCCTAATATAAAATGATTACGTTACCAATTATCACATATTTATTTGTATATTTCAACTACTTTATAGTATTTACCAATGTAACCATCTCTTCCCTAGGTAACTATTATTTCCAATACAAAAGACGTTATCACGAAACGTGCTAACGTCTTTACACTATAAAATCGACTTAACTATCAAAGCGGTCTGCATTCATCACCTTGTTCCATGCATCTATGAAATCTTCTATGAATTTCTCCTTATTATCATCACTTGCATATACCTCAGCAACTGCACGAAGCTGTGAATTTGATCCAAATATAATATCAATTCTTGTAGCTGTCCACTTAACTTTTCCTGTATCTCTATCTAAGCCTTCAAACCTTTCTCTATCTTCTGATAATGGCTTCCAAATAGTATTAATATCAAGAAGATTTACAAAGTAATCATTTGTAAGAGTTTCTTTTTTATTTGTAAATACTCCATCCTTATACTGATTATAATTAGCATTTAACACACGCATACCACCAATTAATACTGTCATTTCAGGAATAGTCAATGTTAATAATTGAGCTCTATCAATTAACATATCTTCTGGTTTTACTGAATAGTTAGTTTTCTCATAATTTCTAAAGCCATCTACCTTAGGTTCAAGTACACTAAAGGATTTTACATCTGTTTCCTCTTGAGTTGCATCAGTACGTCCTTGATTAAACGGAACAATAATATTATATCCTGCATTTTTTACAGCTTTTTCAATAGCCGCACATCCACCCAGTATAATTATATCTGCTAATGAAACCTTCCTATCCTTTGAATGTGACTTATTAAAACTCTTCTGTATCTCTTTTAATATACTCAAAATATTTTTAAGACGCTCTGGCTCATTAACTTGCCAATGTTTTTGTGGCTCAAGGCGTATTCTTGCTCCATTTGCTCCACCACGTTTATCTGAGCCCCTAAAAGTTGATGCAGATGCCCAGGCTGTTGTAACAAGGTCAGATACCGACAGCCCCGATTCTAAAATCTTTTTCTTAAGTTCTGAAATATCCTTTTTGTTAATTAATTTATAATTTGCTTCTGGTACAGGGTCTTGCCAAATAAATATTTCCTTTGGAACCTCCGGCCCAAGATATCTTGATATTGGTCCCATATCTCTATGAGTTAATTTAAACCAGGCTTTAGCAAAATCCTCTTCAAACTTTTTAGGATTTTTTAAATAACCTTTTGCTATCTCCTTATAAATAGGATCATATATAAGGCCTAAATCTGCTGTAGTCATCATAGGTCTATGTTTTTTTAATGGATCCTGAGCATCAACTACCATATCCTCTTCATCTACATTTATAGCTAACCATTGATATGCTCCTGCAGGGCTTTTAACAAGTTCCCATTTATATTTAAATATTGTCTTTAAGTAACCCATAGTCCACTTTGTTGGCTCTGCCTTCCATGCCCCTTCTAATCCACTGCTTATTGTATCATCACCATTTCCAGTTCCATAGCTGTTTTTCCATCCTAAGCCTTGCTGCTCAATAGGTGCAACCTCTGGTGCTGGTCCAACATAAGTAGGTGATGCTGCTCCATGACATTTACCAAAGGTATGTCCACCTGCTATAAGCGCCACAGTTTCTTCATCATTCATAGCCATACGTTCAAAAATTAATCTAACATCAAGAGCTGATGCTAATGGATCTGGATTTCCATTTGGACCTTCTGGATTCACGTAAATTAACCCCATTTGAACTGCAGCTAAAGGATTTTCAAGTTTACCATTTTTAAAGTTATCTCCAAGTATTTCTTTGCTACCCCAATCAATCTCCTCCTGTGGCTCCCAAACATCTACTCTGCCACCACCAAAGCCAATTGTCTTTAACCCCATAGATTCAAATGCACAATTACCTGTTAATATCATAAGATCGGCCCAAGATATTTTATTTCCATACTTCTTTTTAATTGGCCAAAGTAAACGTCTTGCTTTATCTAGACTAATATTATCTGGCCAGCTATTAAGTGGTGGAAAACGTTGAAGACCTTGTCCTCCACCACCTCTACCATCACCAATTCTATAAGTCCCTGCACTATGCCAAGCCATACGAATAAAAAATGGTCCATAATGACCATAATCGGCCGGCCACCAATCCTGTGAATCTGTCATTAGCTTATATAAATCCTTCTTTAGTCCTTTGTAATCTAACTTTTTAAATTCTTCAGCATAGTTAAAGCACTTTGACATAGGATTGCTTTTATCACAGTTTTGCCTAAGAATGTTAAGATTCAACTGGTTCGAGCAGCAATCCTTATTAGTAGTTCCACCACCAGCTGTAGCTGTACTAGTTTTTCCTGTTACTGGACATTTCATTTCTGACATAACACTACCCCTCCTTGTATGATGTAGTTAGAACATTTGATAGAAAAGTAAATACTCTTCTAACGAACATTAGAACTAACTTAATTAAATTTAAATATAGAATACATATAGATACTGTATTCTATATTAGCTATCCCTTCTCATTTAAATGATATTACACTTTATTATATAGGTGTCTAACTAATCATATGAGTAATTTTTTATAATTATACTTTCATTTATCAATAGTGTGACTTCATACCACTCTAGTTCTGATATGATACCTCCAAAGTAGACATGGTAAATAACCAAAATCTACTTTGGAGGTATTTTTTATGGGACGAAAATATAAGTATACTCCCGAAGATAAAATTCAAGCAGTTGAGGATTATCTATCGGGTATCAAGAGCATCTATCAAATATGTACAGAATTATGGATTCGTTATAGTTGCAATAGAGGCGGTATCATACGTAACTGGGCTAAGAAATATCAAGAATTCGGAGAATCAGTGTTTTATCATAAACCACATAATAAATCTTATTCTTCAGCATTAAAACTTAAAGCAATTGAGGAATATTTTGATGGAAAGTTATCTCAAGAATATATTTGCACTAAGTATGAAATTCGTAGCACTAGTATTCTACAAAGATGGATTAAGAAGTATAATAGCAATATGGAACTTAAGGATTATGATCCGAAACAGGAGGTCTATATGGCTAGTGCTACAAGAAAAACAACAATTAATGAACGTAAAGAAATTGTAATATATTGTATTGAACATAAACGTGATTATAAAAGAACCGCTAAAAAGTATGATGTTTCTTATAGTCACGTTTATTCATGGGTTAAGAAATATGATATGACTGGTGAAGATGGTCTTGCTGATAAGCGAGGACATCATAAAGCAGATGATGAAGTTGATGAATTAGAAAAGCTACATAGAGAAAATAAACGTCTAAAGCGCCTGCTTGAAGAACGTGACATGGCAGTAGAACTATTAAAAAAAGTGAAGGAATTCGAAAGGGGGCGATTCTAGCTAAAGGAAAGTTAGAACCTAAATATCTTGCTATACAGTATTTTAAAAATGAAAAAGGTTGGGATATTCTCTACATGTGCCAACAGTTAAATATTTCTCGTGCTGGTTATTATAAATGGCTCAATAGAGAAAAGTCTCCTACTGAATTGGAGAATGAACAAATTGCTTTATGGATCAAAGAATATGATGAAAAGTTTAAGCATACACTGGGCTATCGCCGTATGCGTAGCTATATCAATAGAGATAAGAATAAGAACTACAGCAAACGTAGAATTCAGCGTATTATGCATGCACTTGGAATTAAATCAATAATTAGAAAACAGAGAAAACCTTATCGTCGTTCTACACCTGAAACAGTTGCAAAAAATACATTACATAGAGAATTTGAAGCATCAAAACCTAATGAAAAATGGGGAACAGATGTAACAGAATTTAAGGTTACAATGAGTAATAAAAAAGTATATTTAAGTGTAATTTTAGACTTGTATGACAGGTCGGTTGTATCTTATGTATTAAGTAATAGAAATGATAATAAGCTTGTATTTGATACATATGATCTTGCAATCGAAAAGAATCCAAATGCAATACCATTATTTCATAGCGATAGAGGATTTCAATACACAAGCAAAGCGTTCCAAAAGAAGTTACAGGAACAAGGCATAGAACAATCCATGTCTAGAGTTGGTTGCTGCATTGATAATGCACCAACCGAAGGATTTTGGGGCATTATCAAATCAGAGATGTATTATATATCTGATTTTTGCAATGAAGAAGAATTACGTAAGGCAATCGATGGATATATAGATTATTACAACAACTATAGATATCAAGAAAGATATGGTACTCTAGCACCTATTGAAGTAAGAAATGCTGCATTAAGAAATGATAATCCAATTCAATATCCTATTCCTGAAAATAAACGAATACAAGCTTATAAAGCAATGTTAGAATCAAAGAAACAAAGTGCATAAAAAATGCGACCAATAATATGGTCGCATCAACTTATACATTTTTAATTATTTAACCTGTCTACTTGACAGAGGTCAGTTCAGTATTGCAACACCTTTTGTTTGTATATTTCTTTTAAATTATCCTATTTCAAAATGCACCAAACACTATAAAAACCATAGTACTTTTAGATGCTTGTATCTGAAAGTATTTAAAACCTGTCGGGGGGCGTAGCCCAGTATGGCGGCTCGTCTGACAGACTTATGGCTTGCTATCTTTTCTAATTTTAGATCTTATATTAAAAACAAGCACTCTAAAAAATCTACCAATGCTTTTATTTGCTTATACTCTCAAGCTTTATATTCTCTACATCTATAATTCTAAAATTATACCGTAGTATTTCTATTTTACTTTATATTATATCCCATAATCTATTTTTGTTAAACAAAAAAACTGTAATAAAGTTTTTTGCTCTATTACAGTATAATCTTAAAAACTTCTATCTTAAAGATTCGATAAATTCTACCGTTAACCCAGTCTTTAATGCTATTGTCTCATTATCTAATACATCTAATAATTTTTTTGCAATTTTTATTTTTTCTTCTTCTCGGCCTTGTTCTTTTCCTTCTTGTCTTCCTTCTTCTCTTCCTTCTTCTCTTCCTTCTTCTTTTCCTTCTCGCTTATAGTGTACCTTTCTAATTTCCTCTATTGTCATTTTTAATGCCCCTCCCTTCTCTCTCTTATACTCTTCATATTTCTTTTCTAATTTTGGATCTTGTATTAAAAATAAGTACTCTAAAAAATCTACTAATGCTTTTATTTGCTCATTATCTTTAACTTTATCATAATATGCAAGTTCTTCAGCTAATTTAACTTTAGCTATATATATATCCTCATCCTTTGAATTTGTTTCTAATAAACTCTTAGCCATTTTAAAAACTAATTTTAAAGGGTTATTATCACTTATATTCTCAAGCTTTATAGTTTCTACATCTATAGTTCTAAAATTATACCGTAGTATTTCTTCCTCTATTTCTGGAAGTTTATATACATATCTTTCATCCTTTCCTGCTCTACCTTTGTACGTATATATTGCAGCTGCAACTATTTCCGATTTATCCTCATATTTATATCTGAATTTATCCCAAATTCTATAGAAATATCTAAACATTCTTTCTCCAAAGATATCCTGCTTACTATCATAACTTTGTACTTCTATATGAATAAATAATATTTTACTACCATTATCTTTTAATCTAACCTTTATTATCTTATCTGATATTACTTTATCACCGCTATATTTATCAAAAATTTCCTTTTGTATTTCTTTAAGCTCCATATCTAATGATTCAGTTCCAAGTTTCCAATGAATTTCATTAAATATCTCTGGAAATAATAATTCAACTATTTCTACTTCAAATGCTTCTAAAATAGCTTTCCACGCCCCATCAAAGTCATGTGTCTTCGACAATTTTGTTCACGTCCTTATATACTTTATTATTTCTATTTTCACTTTATATTATATCCCATAATCTATTTTTGTTAAACAAAAAAACTGTAATAAAGTTTTTATCTCTATCACAGTTCAAATTTTTTAATTATTTTTTTAATAATACTTGTATTTTTGAATTAATTCGCAAATATGGAAAGTAGTATTCTGAAGATACTACTGCCGATATGTAAATGTAAATAAATCATTCTAAGACTCATACAATACAAATGAAAATTTTAGGAGATATTTCTTTCGACATGAATAATAATATAATTTAAACCATTTAAGACTGACTCTAAACAAGCTATAAATTCTAAGAATATTTCCTTTAATTTTTTTAGTTACTCCTAATTGTTTATTTTTCTTATCTTTAGCACAAGATGCTCCAAGTGTAATAAAGTCTTCATCTCTATTACAGTCTAATTGATTAAATTATTGTATTTTAGATACTACTTGTACCTGTAAAATACTGTTTCCCCTGAAGGAACTTTTGAGTAGCCAGCTTGTCTGGCACGAAATTGCTAGCGATTTAATTTGATATACCCTTTGCTTTGTTTCAAAATAATGTTTTATTTACTTATTTCCCATAACATTAAAGATTCTTTTATAAATACATCTATATCCCATTCTTTTGAAGAATTAATTTTACTATTAGGATCATTTATTTTTATCTTTCCTTCATCTGTGATACCAGTTAATACTAAAAAATGTCCACTTCCTGTAAATGTTCCAGGCCCTACTGATGTTATTATAGGGTTTCCCTTTTCAAGTGATGATATAATAGTATTCTCATTTAAAGGTATAGCCGTGCTCTTTAATCCATACTTCTTCGTCGCTGCATTTACTAGTTCCCAACTAGACCCAATTCCATCTACATAAAAATTGTTTTCCTCTGCATATTTTGCAATAACATTAGGTGTAACTGATTTATCATTATTAAGTGAATAAATCACCATTGCTAATGATGTAGGCGCACACCCCGTCAAAGCCATAAAATCATCGCCATATTTTTTATATCCCCAATGCTCGTCCCATTGAATAAATAGTTGAATCTCACCTTTTTCCTTTTTAAAATCATTTGGATTTATTTTATAATCTTTATCTTTGTTCTTTGGATAGTTTAATACAAAATCAATTGTCTCTTCATATTTTCTTGCTAATTCAATTAAAGACTCTGGATACTCTCCACTGTTTTGCACGATCATATCCATCTTAGATATGTTATTCTCTTTCTCTTTTTGTTTACTATTTTCAGATACTAATACTTTAGGTGAATCGTCATCTGAAAATGTTATATTCTTAAGTTTTACAACTATAATTATTAGTATTAAGCATATTGTTGCTAATATCAACCTTGCTCTTCTAATTTCTTTTCTTCTTTTTTTACTAATTTTTCTTTTCTTTTTAATTTTATTCCCTTTATTTTTCACAGCTAACACCAACCTCTATATTTAGTCTAATATTAAACTCATTATCATTTGTACATGAATATATAATTACAGTATATCATTAAACTGTTACATCACTGTTACAAAATTATGTTTACTTAATTAAAATTTTCGCAAAGCTAAACCTATGGCTTAAATTAGCAATAACTTTTATTTTGTTACCATACTCTATCATTTTCACTAATTCATCATCACTTAGTATTTTATTAGCAAGAGTATTACTTCATCCCATTCTAGTTCCTCTGAATAGTGATTATCTCCAATAATGTTATCTAAAACAAAGGTGCTGCAAATTATATTGCAACCCCTTTTGTTTTTATATTAAATTAATTAAATCACATAAATTCATCAAGTATGTACCTGTAAAACCCTGTTTCTCCTGGTGGCACTGCCAACTGAGGTAGCTTCTTGGAAACATCTAAAACCCCAGGTGGCCGTAGCCCAACTAAAAACTTTTTAAAACAACTATGATATACATATATGTATTTGAAATGATGCTACTAATAAGTATCTTAAATCCTTGAAAAGTTGAATCTTTTCAAAGGTTTAATGTTATTTTTTGATACTAAACTAATCTAGATTTTTTAGCTGATTTAGATTTACTAGCATGTAATCTTAAAAAGGTTAAAACTGCCCCAATTATACAAATAACCGATGCAGTTATATATACAATTCTCATGCCGTAAATAAATGCATCATTGCGTCCTGCTATATAACTAGTTACACTATAACCAACTTTATAACTCATCCTGTTATACAAGAGTGTCGTTGATAAAGCTATTCCGCATACCATTCCTAAATTTCTTACAAGTCCATTAATACTTCCAGCAATACCTAGCTTATCCCTTGGTACTGTTGACATTATTAATGAATTATTAGGTGATTGAAATAAACCATTTCCAAGTGACATAACTGCTATAAAAATTATCATACTAATTAGACTAGTTTGCTCATTTAAAGTTGACATTAGTAGTAACCCCAAACTTGTAAGCACAAGCCCTATAAAGGTTAGAATCTCAGATCCTATTTTATCTGACAAATGTCCACTAATTGGTGCCACTACAGACAAAATCAAGGGGGATATCATAAGTATTAATCCAGTGAATGCAGGTGAATACTTAAGCACATCCTGAAGGTAAAAAGGTTGAATAATAATTGAACAAAACATTGATACAAAAGATATAAATCCACAAAATATACTGAGTGAAAATAACTTATTCCCAAAAATTCCTAGCTGTAGTAAAGGATTTTCACGTTTCTTTTCCACAATAATAAATGCAATAAAAGAAATAATTGCTATTAAAAATCCTAACAAAATTATAGGCCTTGTAAATCCAACCTCTTGACCCTTACCTAGAGCTACGAATAGAGGAACTATAGCAAACATAAACAATACTGCTCCAAGTACATCCAATTTCACCTTTTCTGTTTTATTAGATTTAGGAAGTATCTTAAATCCATAAAATAAAGTTATTATACCTATTGGTACATTTATTAAAAATATATATTCCCACCTGGTGCCACCCACTATAAATCCTCCTAGTCCTGGTCCTACCAAGGCTCCCAGAGCCACGAATGTTCCTGTGATTCCTAACGCTCTCCCTCTTTCATTTGATGGAAACACTGCAGTAATAATTCCTTGACTGTTGGCCATGCAACCTGCGGCTCCTATCGCCTGTATTACCCTAGCTAAAACTAAAATCGAAAGGGAACTTGTAATTCCACAAAATAAAGATCCTATTGTAAATAAAGCTATTCCAAACTTGAATACCTTTGTTTTACCAGCTATATCTCCCCATCTTCCAAAAACTAATATAGTTGCTGAAATTATAATTAAATAACTTGTTACTACCAATTGAATGCCCGATGATGATACATTTAAAGCTTTAGCCATAGAAGGTAAAGCTACGTTTACGATACTACCATCTAATGTACACATAAAAGTTACCATTACAACTATACATAAAATTGCCCATCTATTTTTATTACTACTATTATTTACTGAATCCATTTAAACTCTCCTCTTATGCTTATATTTCTATATTTTTTATATTTTTTAGAATCTTATCCAAGGAATCCATGGTAGTTATCTTCTCCTCCTCATTTAGATCCCTCGTTATTATATCTATCAATTTACGAACTTTATCAATAACTTTTGGAATTACATCCTTACCCTTCTCTGTCAAATATAACTTATAGGCTCTAGAATCATCTTCATCTTCTTTCCTATTAAAATATCCGAGTTTTATAAGTTTTGTGATGGTCCTAGCTGACATTGCCTTATCATGACCCAATTCTTTACTTATTTTATTTTGGCTAATGCCTTCATTTTCCATTAGTGTAAGTAAATACGGGTATGAACCACTGCTTAATTCATATTCTTTTAATACCTTATCTAAATAAACTTGCGTAGTTCTAAAAATTTTGTTATTAAGTTTTATTAAATGCATTATATCTTCCTTCAAAATTTAACCCCCTCATATTTAATTATCTTAAAGATATTTTTCATTTTAGTTGACAAGTCAATCTTATTATAATGAAATTTTGTTGACTTGTCAACTATTAATCTTTTGATTTATATTATACGACCTAGTACCTAATGTGACTGCGAAGTCAATGTCATCAAGCTAAGAATACATTAAATTGGTAAAATAAAAACTTAATATTCCCAAAAAATGCTTAACTTTTGAAAATCGCCTAATAATCATTACGAATACCTTTTTAGGTATATCTAGAGGTTGGGATGATTTTTTTATGAAAAATACGAGTTTTTTAGCAGAAGGAATAAGAATAACAAATGAGCTATTAGATGATATAATAT
This sequence comes from Clostridium gasigenes, assembly GCF_017348895.1. Taxonomy (NCBI): domain Bacteria; kingdom Bacillati; phylum Bacillota; class Clostridia; order Eubacteriales; family Clostridiaceae; genus Clostridium; species Clostridium gasigenes. Next base: position 2,337,840 of record NZ_CP071376.1, on the reverse strand, counting down.
TTTTATGTGAAACAAGAATGGGGAGAAATAAGCCGACTCAAAAATACCCCAAGGGGAAACAGGATTCCTCTTTCACCAGAGTAACCATCACACATTAACATATATGGACTTTTGGGGTTGCCAAGTACAATAGAAAACATATACTCTTCTACAGGTAATTCATACCCTACTTTTGTAAAACACTCCAAGGAATTCTGAATAGTTTTTTTACAAGTTTTCCATAAATTTTCGTTTGAAATTAAATCTATATTTTCCTTTTGTTTTTCATCTACCTCTGATGGTGCTAAATACCCAAGCATACTGCTTGCCATAACTACATCATATCCACCCTTCTGTAGAGATTTAAGAGGCACATTATAACAAGACCACTTAAATTCAAAAGGCTTCATTATTTCGTAACGATAAATATCATCTCGCTTTCCCTTTGGTGCATTCATCATTTTTTTGTAAATTGTATCTGATCGTATTAGTTTAATACTCATATCATCAGCTCCTATATATCAATATACAGGATGCCGTAACGTGATAGTCAATAGTTTTTACAAAGTTAAAAACCCTTCTATTATATTCTTTTGTGGAAAGAAAATTGTTGGTATATTTCCTAAAATATAATAAAGTGATAATTTAAAGATATTAAAATGATACCCTAAAGATAATTGTTCATTTTTTAAAGTGGCTATTGCATTTTATTTTGCAATAGCCACTTTATCTATATACCAAATAATTGATTACTTCCATTCGCAACTATTCTCTATTGGCAATCTCTATCTTCCCCTGATATATTTTGAGTAGTCATTCTCGTCTACACTAAATTGATATTGGTGCTTATACATCTTCTAAAAACTCTTCAATAACAACTTTAGCCTAAATAAAAAAACTGCAATAAAGTTTAGCTCTATTACAGTTTCATCGCTCAAATTATTTTATTTAAACATCACTTGTCCCTGGAAAATCCTGAGTCCCAGGGGAACTTTTGAGTAGTCAGCTTGTCTGACACGAAATTGCTAACTATTTCATTGATTCTAGAACACTTTCAACAAGGGTATCCATATCTGGAACATTATCTTCATTCATTGAAGACATAAGTGTAACCTTATCTTCTAGAATTGTCATTTCTCTCATATCTTCTAAGAACTCACGCATCAAGCTTCCAGATTTACATGCCCATGAGCCATTTTCTAGAATTGCAAAAGTTCTCTTTTGAAGGTTAAGTGCCTTCATATCCATTAGGTAATTATGCATAAGTGGATAAATACCAAGATTGTATGTCACTGATGCTAAAACAACATGACTTACTCTGAATGTTTCAGAAATCAACTTAGATACATGTGTGTTTGAAACATCATACATAACTACATTTTTCATACCTTTTTCTACAAACTTAGTAGCTAAAGCACTAGCTGCACTTTCTGTATTTCCATACATTGAAGCATAAACAATCATTACTGCTTTTTCTTCTGGTTCATACCTACTCCATTTATCATACTTATCTATAAAGTATCCAAGGTCTGTACGCCAAACTGGTCCATGTAGTGGACAAATCATTTTAATGTCAATTCCACCAGTTTTCTTTAACAAGGCTTGAACGTGAGGCCCATATTTGCCAACTATATTTGTATAGTATCTTCTAGCATCATCAATCCACTCACCCTTAAAATCAACTTCATCATTAAATAGTTTTCCATCTAATGCACCAAATGATCCGAAGGCATCAGCTGAAAAAAGAACACCATTTGTAGTATCAAATGTAACCATAGCTTCTGGCCAATGTACCATTGGTGCAGCTACAAATGTTACTACATGCTTTCCAAAAGATTTTATATCCCCTTCTATAACTTCTTCCATTTTGCCATCAATATTAAATCCAAATTGTCTCATTAATAAAAATGCTTTTTCTGTACTTATAATTTTAACATCTGGATAACGTAATAATATTTCCTCAACAGAAGCTCCATGATCTGGCTCCATATGATTTATTACTAAATAATCTAGTGTTCTACCAGCTAAAACATGTTGTATATTTTCTAAAAACTGTCTGCCAATTGACCAATCTACAGTATCAAATAGTACTGTTTTTTCATCTAATAACAAATATGAGTTATATGAAACACCTCTTGGAATTGGATGAATATTTTCAAAAAGAGCTAACCGCTTGTCATTACCGCCTACCCAATACAGATCCTCCGTTACTTCTCTAACACAAAACATAATTTAATCCCCCTTTTTTTACTATACAATATTTTTAATTTCTTGTTATAAATTTTAAGCCTCTATAAACTTATCTTTTTCTTCACCACAGTCTGGACATATCCATTCTTCTGGAATAGCTTCAAATAAAGTTTCAGGTAATACTTCGCTGTCCTCATCACCTATAGCTGGGTCATATTCATAGCCACATCCATTACAAACATATCTCTTCCAAGTAGGAACAACCTTTGGAGGAGGAGATTTCTTCATCTTTTTCATTGGAGGCGCTTCAGTTTTAGGCTCTCCATTATCTAAAGCTGCTGTTAATAGTGGCATTATTTCTAAAATATCTCCCACAATACCATAATCAGCATTTTTAAATATAGCTGCATTAGCATTAGTGTTTATAGCAACTATTGTAGTAGCATCTTTTATGCCCTTTAAATGTTGACCAGCACCAGATATACCACAAGCAATGTAAAGATTCCCATTAAATTTTTGACCTGACATTCCCACATAACGATTAAGTGGTAAATATCTTAAAGTTTCAGCTACAGGACGAGATGACCCAAGAGCCGCCCCTGCTTGAATAGCCAAAGCTTTAGCAAGTTCCATATTTTCCTGTGCTCCAATACCCTTACCAACACTAACTACACGTTCAGCCTTAGATATTGGAGTATTTATATCAATTCCAACAGTGAAATCATAATTATCTGCTTTTAATGCTTCTACTAACTTTGTAACTCTTTCCTCTGCTGTACCTTCTTTCAGAATCATCTTTTTTCTAACACCTGTTTCTGCACCTTTTTTCTTAGCAACTGGAATATTGCTTTTTGGCATTCTACCTATTATATGTGAAGCAATTACTACTCTTTGGATTTCATTTGTTCCTTCATAAATAGTACAAATTTTAGCATCACGATAAGCTCGTTCTACATCCATACCTTTAAGATAACCAGATCCTCCAAAGATTTGAAGAGCATCATTTACAACTTCTAAACATATATCAGAAGCATACATTTTTGCCATAGCCGCTTCTTTCGCATAAGGCTCATGATTTTCTTTAAGCTCAGCTGCACTATAAATTAATAGTCTTGCCGCAGCTAACTTTGTTGCCATATCAGCTAGCTTAAATGAAATACTTTGTTGCTGACATATAGGTTGTCCGAATTGTATTCTTTCTTTTGAATATTCTAAAGCACTTTCATAAGCACCTTGTGCAATACCTAATGCTTGAGATGCAATACCAATACGACCTCCATCTAAAGTTGCCATAGCTATTTTAAATCCTTGTCCTTCTTTTCCTAATAAATTCTCTTTAGGAACCTTAACATCATTAAATATTAATTCTGCAGTTGCAGAAGATCTAATTCCTAACTTCTCATAATGTTCACCAAAAGTAAATCCTTCCCATCCTTTTTCAACAATGAAAGCACTTATTCCACGAACGCCTATATCTGGTGTAGTTACAGCAAATACAACATATACATCAGCTTCATCTGCATTAGTTATAAATATCTTTGCACCATTTAAAATATAGTAATCACCATCTAGTACTGCAGTAGTTTCAGTACCACCAGCATCACTACCAGCATTTTGCTCTGTTAACCCAAAAGCACCAAGCTTTTCACCCTTTGCCATTGGAATCATATATTTTTGTTTTTGTTCTTCTGTTCCATATGCAGCTATTGGATAAGTCCCTAGAGAAACATGGGCAGATAAAATTACACCTGTACCACCATCTACTCTAGAAAGTTCTTCAACAGCAATTGCATAACTAAGTACATCTAAACCAATTCCACCATACTTTTTAGGATAAGGAGTCCCTAAAACACCCATTTCTCCTAATTTTTCTATGGCCTCTTTTGGAAATTTACTTTCCTTATCTAACATAAATGCTATGGGTTTTACCTCTGATTCTGCAAACTCTCTGATTTTCCTACGAAAAGCTTCGTGTTGTTCACTTGTCTTATACATAAACTTACCTCCTTTTATTTCGGGTTGTATTTAAATTTTTATGAATTCTATTATTAAAAATCCATAGAAAATATACACTTTAAAATTTTAGAAATATACTAATCCTAATAATTCACGTCAAACCCTCAAGCTGCTTATATCATTCCCAAATCAACAATAACGTTTATAAGATATTTTATTTCTTTTAATAACCATTATTATAAAACACTCTATTTCTTTTGTCAATTATTTCCTCTGATATTTTTACAATTATTTTCGGTCTAAATTCCAATAAATTTTATAACTAATATGATTTCATTTCAGTATATAGAACCTCTATTTCCGTTATTCATTTTACACAACTCCTTCAACTTCTTTAATCTAAAAACACAAATAAACTATCTCTAACAAAAAAATCCACAACAAATTTAATTGTTGTGGATTCCATGGCGGTGTCAAAGAATTCTACTTAACACCACATATAAAATAAGATAATTTTTATATTTTATTTTATGCTTTTTGATTTTCTTTTTACAATCAATACAATTCCTGCTGCTAGCACTACTACCCCTATAGCTATTAGTGCATTGCTATTTACTCCACCTGTTTTAGGTATATTACCTTTACTTGCTGCCTCTTTACTATTGCTTGTATTATTTGCATTTAATACTTTTTCTGTTTCTGCATTCTTTTTATCATCTGAAACTTCCCCACCTAAATTTTCTACTTGCTTTGATGTTGAAGCCGGTGTTTTTGTTGGGTTTTTAGTATCTGCTTCTGGTAGCTTTATTGTGAATTTCCTTGTTACTTCTGTAACATTTCCTGCTTCATCCTTAGCTACTACTTTTACTACATATTCTCCATTTTCTTTTATCGCTTGTCCATCATATGGCTTGTCATTAACTGTTACAGATACATTAGCATCTTTATCACTATTTACAACTGGTTTAACCTCTTTATTATAAGTCATTCCATCAATTGCATCATCTAAAGAAACAGCTGGAGCTGTTTTATCTATATCAAATTTCATGGTTTTTTCTGTGATATTTCCTGCCTTATCTGCTGTTTTAACAACTAATTCGTAATTACCTTCTTCTACAATCATTTCTCCATTGTAGTCTTTTCCATTTAATTTCATAGAAGTTGTTGCCCCTTCTTCTATTTCAAATTTAGGTGTTACTTCTTTGTTGTATTTTTTACCATCTTCAATGTTTCCTATATTTATTGTTGGTGCTGTTTTATCAATAGTGAAATTTAATTTAATATCTCTAGTTAGACCATTAGCATTTACTGCTTTTGCTACTAATTCATAATTTCCTTCTTCCACTATTTCTTCGCCATTATATTTAGCGCCATTTAATGTCATTTCTAATTTTGCTAATTCTGTTTTCACTGTAATATTTGGTTTTATATTTTTATTGTAAATTGCACCATTTTCTACTCCATAAACATTTATTTCTGGTATTGTTTTATCAACTTTAACCTTTAATTGTTTAAGAGTTTCATGACCTACTGAATCCACTGCTTTTAATGTTATTATATCTCCATCAGCAACTGGTATATCATAGCTAAATTCTCTCTTAGTATATTGTTCGCCATATTTTCCATCTGAAGAAATATTCAACTTATTTTCTCCATTTACAAATAAGTTATATCCCATAAGATTATCACTAACTGTTCCTTTAAGTGTAACAACGTCTTTAGCTGTTACTACTAATCCTTCATGATTACTTACTGGTTCAGTAATATTCAACACTGGAGCTTGTGTATCACAGAATATTCTATAAGCATCATTTCTTATTACTTTTCCCTCTTTATCTTTTGCAAAAAGATTTATTGTATTTAATCCATCAGTTAAAGCAATTGTTTTACTAAACTTTCCATTTTCCATTTTATCTGGAGCTTCACCACGGACTAATATTGTATCTACATCTCCTGAGTATGTTCCATTAACTACAAGTTTATTATCAGTTACTGTTGCACCCTCTTCAAAGTCTGTAAATTTAACCTGAGTTTCAACCTTCCCTACTGAAACTTTAAAATTAGTATCTTTTAAATTATATGCATTATCTAAAGTTGCTACTTTAATTTCATTTGCTGAATCATTATTTAATTTTAAATCTGCTGTTAAAGTATCTCCTTTTACAGTAAATCCTTCTACCTTTTCCCCATTTACAGATAATCCTACATTATTTACTAATCCTTTTTCATACTCACCATTAAAACTAACTTGTAATTTATAATCTGGTGCATCTGATTTATCTGCTGAAATTAATTTTGTTTCTATACCTTCTGTATCAACTTTTACTGGAACAATATAATCTTGGTATTTAGCTCCGTCGCCATCCACCTTAGATTTATAATTTAAATAATATTGTCCATCTTTAACTTTTTCATTTTTCCCTGTTGCTTTATTATAAGCAGTTCCATCCCAAGCTAATGATTTATATGCACTTGCTTCTTTACCAGTTTTACTTTCAACTATTTTTTTAGTAACATCTTGTTCCTTGCTAATGTTTTCTGCAATTACATTTTTATTTTCATCTAAAACATCAACTTGTATTTCTTTTGCATTTCTAAGCATGTATAAAGTTGGTATAATTTTATCACCAAGTTCATCACTATTTGGAGATATTGCTATTTTGTTTGGATCTATTACTATATCATCATTTGCATCTCTTCCGTTAAATCCCAAATAATTAAGCTTACCTAAAACTTCAGCTACTGTATAACTTGGAAGTATACGAATATCATCTTTTTCCCAAACTGGCGCATCTATAATTTTTTGATTATCCCATTCACCATAAAAGCCCATATAAGGAACAACTAAACTTGGCGTATCTTGATTTTCTGCAATAAACTTTATAAATCCTTCAACAAAATTATCTTTTACAGAGTCTTCTTTAACATTTAGAGTTACTTTAATTGTAGTTTCCCCATTTGCTGGTACAGTTACTTTGTCTTTATCAATATTAATACTTGCACCATTTAAAGTAGTATCAAATGGCATAGCATTTAAAGATTTTTCATTTGCCATAGATGGTGTAAAAGCAGTTAATACTTCACCTAAAGATTCAACTTTATAACTTTCTTCCTTATCTGAATAATTTTTTAACTTTATTTCAAATTCTGTAACTTCATCTATTTCTTTTAAAGATACAGTAGCTTGTCCATCTTTTCCGAAGGCTACTACTCTATTATTTATTACTTCCTTTGTTTGAATAATACCTGAGCCTTGTCTTCTTGGAGAAAATGGTACTTTTTCACCCAATTTATTTGTTTCTTCTATTGTTTTAGCAGTATTTATTATTGATTTTTTAACAAATTCAACAAGTTCTCTCCCTTTAAGATTAATTCCCTTTGCCTTTAAGCCTTGAATAATTAAAGCTGTAGCTCCTGCAACATGAGGTGACGCCATTGATGTTCCACTCATATTTCCATATCTATTATCATTTAAAGTTGAAAAAATATTTCCTCCAGGTCCTGTAATATGAGGTGCGAATTCAAGATTTGGAGCTGGTCCCCAAGATGTAAAATTTGACATCATTTCAGTTTCTGGATTAGCCTTGGTAACTTTATAATTTCCAAAAGATATTTTTACACCCTTTGCTATTCCCCCACTTAATTTCAATCCATCCTCTTGTGAAATGAAAAGAGAAGGAATTTTTATACTCTCATCTGATTGCATGCTAATATATCCACCAACAGCATTATTGTAAATAATAACGCCTTTAGCTCCTGCTTTTTGTGCATTTATTTGTTTATCTACAAAAGATATTTCACCTCTACTAACTAATACAATCTTTTCCTTTAAATCTTTTCCTTTAAAATCATTTTCTGTACCTTTACCACACTCTACTAGTTCTAATTCTTCTCCATCTGTAAATGTATCCCTAGGATTCACTTTACATAGAGTATATCCTGCTAAATTATTTTCTCCATTCAAATTTATGTTAAATGCATGTAGTGGTATAGTTGTATTTTCAGAACTTGCTACTTGAAGTGCATCTGATGCAAGTCCTGGCGTTCCTACTGTTGCTATATCACTAAAGTCTTCATATATTGTTGGGCTTGTTGATGCTGCTGAATTTCCTGCTGATACTACACAAATAACTCCATCATCTGTAGCATTTTTTATTGCAGCTTGTTCTGGATTTTCTGAATCTCTAAAGCCTGCTGGTGCACCTAATGACATATTTATTACATCTGCCTTTTGTTCTACTGATTCTTCAATAGCTGCAATAATATCATCTGAATATGCAGTTTCAATTTCTGGATTGTTAGTAAATACTTTCATTGCAAGCACTTGAGCTTCTGGTGCAACCCCTTGAATACCTGTATCTGATTTCACATCTGCTTCTGTTGCATTTGCTGCAATTATTCCAGCTACATGCATACCATGCATACTTCCTTTATCAATTACTTCATCATTTTCATCTGCAAAGTTATATCCATATGGTACTTTATCGTTATAATATTTTCCTTTACCATCTCTTAAATTATCCTTGTTTAATTTTGCCTTTGATGGATCTGTTAGTCTCATATCCTTATGTGTATAGTCTACACCAGAATCTATAACCGAAACTACTAACCCCTCTCCTTTATATCCATAATCTTTCCAAACATCTAAACTTTGAGTTAACTCCTTTGCTGTTGACATATCTAAATAGTACTTGTTAACTTCTTTAACATTTTGCACACCATCAACAGTTTTTATTTCATCAATTTCTTTTCTTTTAACTTCCATAGAAAATCCATTAATTAAATTTCCATAAGTATGCCTTACTTCTTCCCCAGTTTTTTCTTCAACATCCTCTTGTATAGGTTTTTGATCATCCTTAACTTCTTGAATTTGTTCTTTTGTAGGCTGCTCACCATCTTCTAATTTTAATGTTGCTGGTTTTTCCTTTAATTCTACAATAACCCTTACTCGTTCTTCAGGATTACCACTTTCTTTCAAAGATAAATTTTCAATATCTTCTTCTTTCAATTGCTTAATATTTGAAAATTTATCCCCTTCATTAATTTCTGATTTTAGATTTTGTAATAATTCCGTTCTAAGAAAATTTTCCTTTTCCCCAGTTTCCTTAGCTGATACTACTAAGCTACTGCAATTAACAACAAACATAGTTGTAACTGCTATTGCAATAACCTTTTTCTTTACCTTTTTCATTTTTTAGCCCCCCTATTAAATGTTAAAAGCGATATTCCCATTTAATTCACTTTTAGCAATTATATACCATTACCTTTTCTTTTTAAATACCTTTTTGCTATTTTTTTTATATATTGCTTAAATAATCTATCTTTTTATTAAATATATGGCATTTTACCTTTTGAAATCCATTACATATATTCAAGAAAAATTTAATCTATTTATACCTTTAACGAAACTAATCTGCAAATGAAATACCTATTTTTTTTGCAATTTGAACTAGTTCACCATCTAGATCTACTAATTTTGATTTTTATCCAATAACATTTTCTAAACTATCGCTTGTAGCAAATTCTGAAAACATAGTTTCCAAAATAAGCACCTCCAAGGAACAATTTTTTAACACACTAAAAAAGCATAATCCCAATACTTCATAAGTATTGAAATTATGCTTTTTAACTTTCAAATGCTAAAGGTCACTTTTTCACTGGCCTCATTTATCACTTTTTAACAAACTCAGATTATAATTCCATAGCTCCAAATCCATCAATTTTGCATTAAAATTTGTTCTACACTTCAAATCCGGTTCTATCCTCTTCTGTAATTTCTCGAATTACTCTACATGGTACCCCAGCTGCAATTACATTTGAAGGGATATTTTTTGTAATAACACTACCAGACCCTATAATTGTATTATCTCCAATAGTAACCCCTTGATTTATATGAACGCCTGCTCCAATCCATACGTTATTGCCTATCTTTACAGGTTTTGCATAACAGCCTCCCGCTACTCGTTCTTTTGCATCTGTTGCATGATTAGAAGTATAAATCCCAACCCGTGGCCCAAACAAAACATTATTTCCTATGTCTATCCCTCCACCATCTAACATTACGCAATCGAAATTGGCATAAAAGTTATCTCCTATTGTAACATTAAAACCAAATTCGCATCGAAAAGTTGGTTCAAAATGAACTCCTTTCCCGATACTTTTCAGTAGCCCTTTTAATATTTCTTCTCTTTCATAGTTAGGTCTACCAAAGCTATTATTATATTCGTTTGTAAGAAATATCGTATTTTCTCTTGCTTGAATTAGTTCTTGTGTTAAATCATTATACATTTTACCCACTAAAATCAATTGTTTTTGTTCTTCTAAATTCATAAAATACCCTCCATACCTACTGTAATATCTTTTAATAATAGATTATATAAATAATCTTTATTAAACTATATCATATTGTTTATATTTAATTCTATATTCAGAAGGTGTACAATTCATGTATTTTTTAAATATTTTTCCAAAATAGCTTGTTCCATTAAAGCCTACATCAAAAGCGATATTAGAAATAGACTCTTTGCTTTTCAAAAGTTCTCTTGATGCTTTTGAAATTCTATATTCCATTAAGTATTCAAAAGGTGTCACTTTTAAAATCCTCTTAAAACTTCGACAGCATTCACTTTTACTAATATTTACCGACATCGCAATATTATCCAATAAAATATTCTCTGCATAATATTTGTGTATATACTGTAGTGCTGATTTTACACGTTCTTCATCATGTGAAACTACAGATATAGAGTCCTTAACTTCTTCTTTCACTTCTCGCAATAAATTTAGCCAAAGGCTACTCAGACAATTCCTCATTTCCAGTTCGTACCCATAGGCTTTTTGATTAGACAGTATAAAGATTTCTTTTAAATACTTTAAGATATTTTTTTGCCATTGAATATCCGGTTTTAAATATATAAATCTCAAATTACTACTTTTCAAGATTGGATTTATATATTTTTTTTCAATACGTGACTGTTGAGTACCACCTATTAAAATTGGGTCAAAGACAATGGAAAACATCATGCAATTATTATTGTTATATGGCTTAATTTGATGCAGAACATTTGAATTAATCATAATTCCTTCGCCTGGCTCTAATATTATTTTTTGACCTTCAATAAAAAAGCATACCTTTTCACAAAGTGAATATGAAAACTGTAATTCGTTATGCCAATGCAATCTGATATGCCCATCTTCAAACAGATTAAAATTATCCGTATATATTGCTATTGGTAAATCATACGAACCGTGCTTTGTTGTCTCTTGTAAATTGTCATCTACTTCTATTTTTGCTACCTGCATTTTTATCATCTCGCTAATATAGTTTTAATTTTGGATAATATATTAATTGTTATAAATTAATAATAATATTATTATTATTATTACAGGTCTATTTGAATAAATCAATATATTTGCAATGAACTATAATATTATACTAGTCATTATTGTAGAAAGATTTATTTAGGATAATTACGAAGAAAAGGAGTGAAAATATAGTGAAATTTCAACCAAGGATAAAAGGAATAATGCTTGTAATTATAGGAGCCATGTTATGGGGAATATCTGGTACTGTTGCTCAATTCTTGTTTCAGAAAAAAGGATTTAGTACAGAATGGCTTGTTGATATTCGTCTATTAGTATCAGGTCTAATTTTATTATTATATGCTTTTATTAAAGGCGATCAAGATATCTGGAAAATATGGAAGTCTAAACATAGTCGCTGGAGTCTTATAATTTTTGGTATTATAGGGACGTTAGGTGTACAGTATACATATTTTGCTTCTATTAAATATGGAAATGCTGCAACAGCCACTATACTTCAATATTTATCACCGGTTATAATTACTTGTTATTTAATTATTCGCAACAAAAAAATCCCAAGTTTACAAGAAATCATAGCTATTGCATTGGCGATGTTTGGTACATTTCTTATCATTACCAAAGGCAGTATTCATACCCTATCTATTTCTAAGTTAGCATTATTTTGGGGAATTGGTTCGGCTTTTACAGCAGCTTTTTACACATTGAAACCTCGTTATCTTCTTGCTAACTATAATTCTACAGTTGTAGTTGGATGGGGGATGCTTATTGGTGGAATAGCTTTTAGTTTTATCCATCCGCCTTGGAACTTTACAGGTCAATGGTCTGTTACTTCAATATTTGCTGTTATGTTTGTAGTGTTATTTGGAACTCTCATTGCTTTTTGTTGTTACTTGGAAAGCTTAAAATATATACAACCAACAGAAGCAAGCGTACTATCTTCTGTTGAACCCTTATCTGCATCTTTTTTATCTGTATTATGGTTACATGTTCCTTTGGATATGCCACAATTGTTAGGAACAATATTCATTATAATTACAATTATAATTTTGTCTTTTGCAAAAAATAAAAAAGCATAGGTATATTTAATATTGTATTTATATTGCATGAATTAATTATCTTATAGGATTCATTTAAATTATTTAAAATTTGATTAGATTTCTTACCATTATGCAACAAAAGTACCTAGAATCTTACTTCTAGGTACTTTTATTAAACTATCTAATATTGAGGCTGATTCTTATTTAAATGGTCTAAATAACTTTCACTATTACTTAATTTCAGATTTTCAAAAATCATCTTACTATCAACGTCTTTTGTATAATAAGCTCCAAGCATATCAACTATTAAACATAATATTTTACCTATGAAAATTAATTTTCCTAAATTACGCCTATTGATAGCAAATTATAAAAAATCTACTCTAAATGATATTATATCTTCATCTATGTTATAAGTTAGTTTGAACTCATTATTCGCACATATATTTTTGCATAAATATAATCCCAGCCCTGTGCTATTTTTATGCTTCTCTGTATTTCCTTTTATAAATGGCTCCAGCAAGCTATCTTTAATTTCTTCTTTTATATATCCACACTTATTAGATATTATTAATTGTCTTTTAGTAAGCTTTATATTTATATCTTGTCCTTGGCAATATTTAAATGCATTATCCAATAAATTAGAAATTAAATTTACTATATCTTCTTTTACCGCTGTTATACAAACATCCTCTGCCTCAAAGTTTATTATATATTGTTTCTCTTCAATAATAACCTTAAACAAATTTATTAAATCCTCTACTATATCATTAATTTTTATAGTTTCCTTTTGGGTGTTTAAGACTATATTGTTTTTTGATAAACTTAGAAGCTTTTGAATAAGATTACTCATTTTAATAGCTTCATTTTCTATATTATCTAACATAAAATTTATATCCTTATTTTCAAACTCTTCTTCCTTAAGTAATTGTGTATAACCTTTTATAACTGTTAAAGGTGTTTTTAGTTCATGAGTTGCATTACTAAAAAACTCCTTAGATGTATCTTGTAATTTAGATATACTATTTTTCATATTATTAAATTCTAAGGTTACCTCTCCTATTTCATCTTCAGACTTAACTTCTAAAGCTAGTACTTTTTCTCCTCTTCCAAAAAGTTTCATAGCTATGCTTAATTCTTCAAGTGGCTTAGTTGTATTTTTTATTATTAAATATACAATTACAATTAAAACTACTATCATTACTCCAAGTATTGTACCTATTCCTATTAATATACCTTTGTTTAATTTATGTATTTCCGAATAATCTTTTTGCAAAATTAATTCTCCATAAAATTCTCCATCTATATAAATAGGTTGATATAAGGTGCCTGTCCAAAGCTGATCTTTACCGTATAACTTTAATTTTGAAACAGTTTTATCCTGATTCACCTTGAAATCTTCAATATCTTTGCTAACATATGATTCCCCATTAAAGGCTACATCATCATTTGTATTTATAAATGCATATATATTAAATATTTCACTTATATCATTAACTGTTCTATAAATATTTTTATTATCGCCAACTACTTTTGATGAATAAATATAATTAGTAGCAAAATCTCCTATTGATTTTATATCCTGTTTTATATACTTCTCTTCTTTATTATCAATAATATAATATATTGCTGATAATCCAATTATCATAGAAATTGAAATTACTAAAGCAATAGATAATACAAGTTTCCCTTTTATAGTTGTTTTCATAATCTACCTCATTACATACCCTACACCAAAAATTGTTTTGATTATAGAGTCTTCTCTATTTTCACCTAGTTTTTCTCTTATCCTTCTAATATGAACATCTACAGTTCTATCATCACCAAAGAAATCCATTCCCCAAACTTTATTTAAAAGTTCATCTCTTGTAAATACCCTATTTTTATTGGAATATAAAAAATAAAGCAGATCAAATTCCTTTCTTTTAAGATTAATATTTATAGAATTATTAATTACAGTTCTAGTCTCTTCATCTATTATTAAAGTTGTATCTTCTTCACTAATTTTATTTTCCCTTCTTAAAACCATTTTTACACGCATTTTAACTTCTCTTATATCAAAAGGCTTAGTTATATAATCATCTGCTCCAAGATCTGCCCCTTTAAGTTTATCACTTATATCATCTTTTGCAGTTACCATAATTACATAAGTTTTTTTACTTATTTTACTTGCAACATCAAAGCCTGTAATGTCTGGAAGCATAACATCTAAAAGAGTTAAATGAGGTTTAAAAGTATCCACATAATCAAGTGCATCTTCCCCATTGTAAGCCGATTTAATTATATAACCTTCTTTTTTCAAAGCTCTTGATAAAATATCATTTATTGCAATTTCATCTTCTACTATTAATATCCTCTTATCCATATTTACCTCTCTACTCATGGCATAATAAACAAGTAAATTAATAGTCGTTTATTATGCCATCTTCTATTATTTAATTAAATGTAAGTATCTTATATACATATCTTTTATCTGGCTTCATTTCATATACTGGTTTAGAAATACGTTGTGATACTAGCATCTTCTTTCCATCATCACTCATTATAGCAGTATCAAATCCTGGGTACTCTTCTTCATCTTTATCTACATCTAACTTTGTATATATTTTTATATACTTATCTTTTAATTCACCTACATATATTTCATTTCTATTATCACTAGTTTTTTTCCCAAGTATAACTTTATTTTCTTCTGTGAAATACTTTAATATTCTTGTGTTTTCCTCATCACCCTTATTTATATAAGCAGTTTTCTTAGTTTTAGGGTTATATATAATAGTTAAGACTTGCCCATAATCTAGTTTATTAAATATAAGTATTTCACCATTATTATTGACTGAAACTGAACCTTCATTTATACTATCTAGCCATTTAATATCTATGTTATCTACTTCAATAAATTTAGTTTCATTATCTTTCATTTCAACATTATATAGTTTTCCCTTCACATCTATAGCATAAAACTTATCTGTAATTTTACTATAAACAATATCACCTATTGGTAAAATACCAGTGCCCTTATACTCATACTTTTCACCATTGTTTACGCCTAAAATTTGTAGATTTAAAAGTTTATCTTCTCCGCTAATTTTACCTTCTCCACTCATTTTACTTTCTCTTACCTCACATTCTCTTTCATTTAGCATAGTGTACGCAAACTCTGATTGCCCTTCTATCATTTGTGTTTCACCTTCACGTCTTCCTATAGATTCTTCATTATCCAAAGAATAGGTCTTTCCTAGTTTTCTTTTTTCACCTATTTTATCATCATAGTAATAAATATCATTACTATTATCACTTTCAATCATAGCATTAATATCATCTACAACTATTCCTTTACTTTCTGTTATTCCCCAATTATAAAACATAGGTTCTCTGTCTGTTACTTTGATAGATCCATCACTTTCTAAAGTATATATATCCTTCTTCATTATCCCTAATATAGGATATTCCTCCGTTCCATTTTCTATAATTCCACCTGATGAAAGTCTAACGGTTCCACATATTTTATCTCCATCAAAATATCTAGGTAAATAATCTGTGTTATCATCCGTTTTTAAATTAATAGTTTCCTCACTAATATTTACTCCAATATTTTTACTATCTTGTACATTGGTATCTACTATAACGATCTTTTCTTTACTGCATCCACCTATCACCATAGTTAAAATAGTAATAGCTACTACAATAAGACCTATTTTTCTTTTCTTCATATATCTGCACCCCTTTAAATTATTCTTTATGCTTTTATTTTAAAGGTAAGTTATTACTAAAATATTAATTAATAAACTATTTTACTTTCTCTATAATAAAGACCCAATCCACTACACTTCAAAAGTGTAAATTGAATTGGGCCTTTTATAAATTGTGAATAATACTGGTCTATTATTTATTTGGCTATGCCTACGTATTACTACATATTATACATAAACTTCGAAAATATCCGTGCCCTCAATTTCTACTCTTTCCTCTTTAAATTCCTTATTCGAATTAAAGTTGAAAATTAGTAGATATCCATGGGTTAAACTATGTATATCTAAATAATCACAAAGTTGTTTTAATCCCTCTTCATGAAGTTTAGCTCCTCTCCATATTTTCATTTCAATTATATATCTAAAGTTATTATAGGTAATTACTAAATCTAATCTTTTCTCTTCTGATATTTGAACTTCTTTAAAATCAAATCCAGTTCCATTTATTATTGGTTTTATAAATGCTAAAAATAATAACCTTCCATGAGTTTCTATAAACTTCTCATCCTTAGCTGAGTATTGTTCCTTCATAAATTGCTGAAACCTTTTAAGAACTTTTTCTATATTAAGTTCTCCATTTTCTTTTATAAAGCTTGATTTAGTATTATACAAACTCATATTTTTAGTAGATGTTCTTATTTTTGATATCATATAACTATAAATTATTTCTTCAAATATTTTATTACTTATTTCTAATCCATCTTCACCTTTTTCAAATATACCATAAGTCAGACCTATGCTTATTACAGGATCTAATCTATTGAATACTACCTGTTCACCATCTATTAAAACCCTTTTGGTTAACCCATAAAGTTCGCTATTATTCTCTAAATTTTTAACTATACTTTCAAATAAGGTATTAGATTCTTCGTTAATAATTTTAACAGCTTTTTTCACATCTTCTCGAGTCCAAGGTTTTATGTTATCCTTATTTATTTTTTCATCTATAATTTGACAAAGTCTACTTACTAAATAGGGATATCCCCCTGTATAGAAATATATTTCTTCACTAATTGCATCCATGTCCATAGTTACATTATTGTATTTAGAATAATCATCTAACATAGTAGCTATTTCCTTTGGCGAAAAACTCATATCAACATCAAAATCTATAGCTATATTCCAAGGTGAATTAAACTTTGCTTCTTCTTCTTTTCTTAATTTCAACTTTAAACTCTTTACATCATATAATCCAACTAATATAACTGATTTAAAAGTAATATCCCTATCTGCTTCTCTAGATAAATACTTATTCCTAAGCATTCCTATAAAACTTAAAAACAATTGATTATTTGAACTTTTATCTACTTCATCTATTAGTAAAATAACATCTTTTGAGGCTCCTTCTATAAAATTAGTTATAACCTCTGATATTTCTTCTAGGTCATTAACATCTTCACTTAGTTTTAAAAGCCTTTTATAATCTTCATTACTTTCAAATTTTAAAGATTTAGCTATTACTTTCAGGAATTTATTTGAAAATTCTATCTCACTTTGAAAAGCACTATCACCCATACCTTCAAAACTAATGTTTATAACTAAATATTCATCTTTTAATAAGTTATATAGTTCATTTAAAGTTGTAGTTTTACCATATTGTCTTGGCTTATTTATAGTAAAATAAAATTCATTATCTATAAGTTCTTTTATTTCCATAATCTTATCGCTTATATCTACCATATAATGTTTTCTCTCTACACAAATCCCTGTAGTATTAAATCTTTTCTTCATAAATTTACATTCACCCCACGATTTAATTATTGTCCTAATTTATATAAAATAACCATCGCTATATTAATCATTTATTTTAATATGTCATATATTTATTCTTTGAATAATTATATCATAAATAATTAATTCTTTAGGCGGTTTTTAAATATAGTGTTGATTTTTAGATATAATCTAATTGAATTAGTATCAAACAAAAAAACTCAGCAATGCTGAGTTTTTATTTATCTTATCCTAAGATTATTCTCCACAATTTATAATATTATATTTTAATAGTTAATATTGGCTTTTTTGGCTTGACTACTTAATTCTTTAACTCTCAGTGTATATTCTTTACCATCCTTAATAAAATGTGTTCCACATTGCCTAAACTCAAAATGCACATTTTTTCTTATGCATTGCTCTCGTATAGATAAGACCCAATCATAGTCAATATGTCTAGCATTTTTATCTGATTCACCACCAACCACTACCAATTCAACATTATCTAGATACTTTTCTATATTTATTTTTTCGATAAGTGGCTGGCAAATGATATTTCTATGTTTTATTGGTAAATCAGAAAATAAGGATAATCTTTCATCTGCACGCTTTTGATTTTCTATTGTACATCCAACTGTTACGTTATCATATCCTAAATCCCAATCATAGGGTAAACATTCTGCCAATCGTTCAATTCTTTTAGTTAAAAATAAGAAATGTAAATCTTGACGTTCTTTTATCATAGCCCAGCATTCATCTCTCCAAGCATCCGCTTCTTCAATCAAAAAATCAGTAGAGAAACATAAATACACTATTTGCCCAGATTTGATAATGTATTTATCTTTTTTATCCTTTTGAATTGGTGCATAAAAATTGTTAGTCTTAATGATATTATCTGTAACAATTTTTTTTTTAACATCGCCTTTATGAATATAACAAAATTTACATCCCTCGCTATATTTATGGCATCCACGCCACGGATTCCACATCGCCATATACTTCTCTCCTAAAATTTTGATTTATCATAGTTATATGGGATACTTGTACCAACAACTACATCTTCAATTTTTTCAATAATCAACCAATCATCCATATTCGATTGATGATCAAAATCTAGAGGTTCCATTTCTTTTACATCAGAAAACTCCACTAGACAAAGACATTTTTTATACCACCGCATTTTTTGCTTTTCAGAAAGATTTAATTTAGATTGATTTTCTTCTAATATCTTTATTATTTCCTCTCCTGAAAGTTTAACATAATTTTGCACATTATTGACAGTGGCAAAAGCAGTAATCTTAGCACTTCCTTTTTCCATAAAATAAAGAGTTTCTCCATTTTTAACACGGCTATGAGGTATTTTTCTTGCTGCTGCACCTCTTGCAACCATTGTTTTTGAACCTACTAATATTTTATCTATAATTTTCTCGCCTTTTTTACCAGTATTATCACAATAAACTAAATGTACCATCGTACATCAACTCCTTTCATAACTTTATGTTTTTCTATCAGTTAAATAGAATTTTTAGTTACTTACTTAATATTATAATACCACAATTTACAATTTTATTCCAAATAACCTTTTAAATCTCTTAATCTAACTTTATTAATTAACACTACTACGCCATTCCCCTCTCAGTCATCATTTTTATCCAAAATGGATATTCTGTTTTATACCAAAAGTTAAGTTCATCTAAATATTTTTCATAATCCACATCATCAGAAATAAATAAGCATTCATTTCTAATAATTATTTCAAGTTGAATATGTTCTGGTAAATCCCTAAGTGAATTTAAATCTATCTTATATCCTATTTCTTCTTCAAGCTTTTCTTCAATACTTAAAAGTTCCATATAGCTTATATTTCTTTTAAGTAAAATTGCAATGTCAATATCACTATCATTATTAAAAGTTTCTTTTCCATAACTTCCAAAAATAAATGTAGCAGAAATAAAGTCATATTTTCTTAAAGCATTATTAATTAACGGTGTTAACTCCAACTAAACCACATCCTTAATTATACCCAATAGCTTGAGTATTCTTATATATAAGTATATCCAAATATTATGTATTAAACAACTTAATAAATAATAGAGAGTCTAAAAAATCTGTATTTTCCAAAATTCAATTTATTAAAAATCTCAAATCCCCTCCCAACATTTTGCTTACTAGGCATTTCACGCTAGTAAGCTTTATATATATATTCAGTTTATTTGAATTACTAAATGTTTATCTATCTAAATACTATATATGGTATAATTACAATAAAATACATTTGATTCCGGCAACTAAAATGGAGATAAATCATATGTCTTTGAAAAGATAGTAAACCAGTATTATATATAATGATATATTTAGCACTTGATTTGAATGAGAAGGGGGAATTGTTTTGGAGTGGGTTGGACTTATTGCCTTAGGGCTTATTTTATGTTATTCATCCTATCCAGCTAAAATTAAAAAGCTGGAAACTAAATTGAAAAATATTGAAAGAAATATGAAAGGAGAAAACTCTATGTCTAAGATATTATCTAAACTTATAAATAGTAAATGTAAACTAATAACTAGGGAATATTTAGCAATTACTTCGAGTAAGGAAATCGAATGTACTATATTAGATGTTGATGATGAATGGATTAAGTTTACTTTTACTGATAAGAAAGGTCTTACTAAAACAAAAATTATGCGTATAGACTCAATTGACAGAGTAGACTTATTAGATAATTAAAATAATGTATATTCACAATCTCACGATACATTTCATTAAGGGAGCTGAATTTGGGTTGAGTAAAAAAGTAGATAAAGGTTCTGAATCAATTTATTGGAACTTAAGTTATAGAAGAAGATTTATTAGGGACTTGTGGATGTGGCCTTGGGCTATAATATTAATGGGTTTTATATTTTGGATTGGAGATAGCATATTTATGAACCGAGTAGTACCCGTAATAGGATTAGTAATAGGCCTATTTCAATCAATTTATGATTATAGCAAATGGAAAAAGGGTGAACAGTCTTAGTAACTAGGGAACCAAAGTACGAAATTATGAATTATCAAGGATTATGTTCATCATAATCCTAAGTTACTTAAAATATGTTTCAACTCCATTATTAAAAATATATGAACCCTTGGGAACTTGAATTGCTACTAAATACATATTTAGACAATCGACACATGACCCCCCTGCATTTATTAAACAGAGTAAAATAGTATAACCATTTAGCCAACCTGAAATATTAAGAATAAAAGGTAATATAAGTGATAACATAATTAATGGCATAATAGAAATAATTAAAAATCTATCCTTTTTAATCTTTTCGGTAGTGAAAATAAATCCGCAAAACATATTAATACCCCAATATGTTTTATCTGATTTTAATACATTAGGTATAAAACAAGCATGTAGAATTTCATGTAGTGCCATGAATAGTAAAATTATAACAACATATATCAGTGTAAATAAGTTTACTGTTATAGAAATACTAAATCCTTGTTTGTTATTCAAAAGTTCCTTCAAAGGAGGATATAAATAAAATGCAATAGCAATAGAACTAGCTACATTTATAAGCATAAAAGGTACTGAAAGTAAAGTTGCTATGCCTAAATTAGATGGTTCTTTCAGTTTTGACCACCCTTCTGATACTAGTTTGTTACTCAACTCTTTATTCGTAGAAGGTAGTTTTTTCATATATCTCATCAATAAAACTCCTTTAACAAAATATCAATAATTTTTATTGCATAATAATTTACTATTGTATATTTATTATAACATATTTTGTAAATATACGATTATTCAATTTTTAAATAACATAGTAAATTCTAAAAATAAAATTCTATCTAATCTCCTAGATAAATTGGAATTTTATCAACTTCATAGTATGTTCATATCCATATAACCTTACTTACATATCCTATTAATGTTCCTATTAATGTTCATATCAAGATTGTCTTAACCTTTTAATTAGATATCTTTAAATCGATAATTATTTTCCATCCCTAAAATTTCTACTGTATAATCTTTAATCATTTCATAAATCCTACTTGCAACTGCTTCATCAATATCTATAAGCTTCTTTATTGTAAGCTCTGTTGAAATTATCATTGGAAGATTGTTCATATATCTATAATTAATAATTTCAAACATTATGTTTACATCAGATTTAGTTATTTGACCTTTAAACAAATCATCTATTAGCAAAACCTCTACTTTTTTATATTTATTTAATGTAATGCTATAAGCTTCTGCATCTAACATATTTTGCTTTATACATATAATCACATCTCTATAAGGCATATAAATAACCTTTTTCTTCTTTTTCATTAAATTATTTGCTATTGCTATACATAAATGAGTTTTCCCACAGCCTGAGTTTCCACAAAGTATTATTGAATTTTGTCTAGTGTTTTTAATTTTGTCAAAAGCTTGATAATACTTTGTCGCCATATCCTTCATATCTAAAATTTTAGGGTTCCAAGGTTCAAAATTTTTGAAATTTAATTTGCTACTTTCTAAAGTAAGTCCAGCTTCCTTCCAACCATCATTTTTATTACTTTGGCTTTTTGTGTAACATTCACATCTATAAGCACAAGTTCTTTTATCTACTCTAACCTCAATCCAACTAGTATCATCACATAATTTACAACGTTTAGAAAAGTTCTCGCTCTGCCCATTCTCTTTCCTCTGCTGTAAGTGATCTGTTACTCGTGTTGCTTCCTTGGCTCCATCTGCTTGCTTGTTCTTCCTCTCCATTTCCCTGATTCGTTCTATTATTTCTAGCATCTTTAAATTTCCCTCCATATGCTTGTCCCCCTTTCCCATTATTATTATTTTTATATAAATTAGAACTTGAATTATCTCTATATCCATTAAAATTACCAGCTGTAGATTCCAAGTTGTTATTAATTACACAAGATTTCATATTCATATTAAATTCATTTACATACCCTTCAAACTTTGTCCCAAATAAGGTTTCTGGTCTCAAATACTTTTTCATATTACTGTCTAACCACTCATTAGCCTTTGCACTAATTATATTTTGGAAATCCTCTAAGCCATAACCTTCCTTAATCCTTGCATTTATTAGCTTTTGATTCTTAACTGTTGTCACCTTATAATTTGTTCCACACCTGATATTTAAATACTCAATTACATAATGAAACATAGGCTTTTCACTACCACTATTCCTATTATCATTACCGGCCTTAGCTTCCTCATTACTAAAACTATTTTGTTTATTCTCCTCTACAGCTTTATCACTATCATTTATTAAAGGAGCTTGTCCTATTTCGATGTTTTCGATGTTTTCGATGTTTTCGATGTTTTCGATGTTTTCGATGTTTTCGATGTTTTCACCCTTTGCTTTTCCGACAAATTTATCTTCGTTAACTTTTATAATTCTGCGTTCTACTGTTTTATTATCATTCTTATAAATCATTTTTATATTTATGTATCCCTTAGTCTTTAAAGTTTTAATTACTCCAGAGCATCTACCCTTGCTTAAACCACTGAATGTCATAAAATGAGCATTTCCTGCATAACATCCATTTATTCCATCTAATGATGATATCTCAACTAAAAACACTTTTTCTGTAAGTGTTAACCCTTTATCTAACCAAACCTTAGCAGGTATCCAAACTCCCTTAAATGCTCTATCCATAAAAATCACTCCACCCTTTTTTTTTTATATTTGTTCCCCTTACTTTTAATATATGCAGTAACATAACTTTTTGAAAATATTTTTAGATTTATTTTTATTTGTTGATTTTTCCACTTATTGTTTCTTTTCTTAATATCTAATATCATTTTCTAATATGTTTTATTTACTTTTAAATTTACCTTTTTTTGTCTTCGAGACAATATATCTAATCTATCTTAACTTGTATTATTAAATTGTATTATTAGCTTGTATTACTTACTTTAACGTTTATGGAACACCCTATATCTATTTATGGAATACCTTATATCTATTTATGGAACAGCCTATATGTATTTATGGATCACCCCTATGTGAATTTTTGGAACAGGTATTTTATAGATTCCTAAATTTAAAGCATATATAAATAATTTGTTTATTTTTTTAAAAAGTTACTTTACTGCATATATTTAAGTGAGGGCAATTTATAACAAAAAATAAATTATCTTTAAATAAATACAATGGGTCTACATATGGTAGACCACATAATAACTGGAGGTTTTTACAAATGGAAAATAATAATTTAGAAAATAGTGTGTCAATAAAAAATGAGTACGAAATAAGCCGTACTTATAAATTGAAAAAGACTACAATGAAAAAACTTTATCAAATTAAGGCAAATGAAGATGATTTTAATATTAAATTTAATGCTATTTTAGACGCTGCCATAGTTTGCTATTACAATGAAATTTTTGAAAAATAAAAGCAGTGTTTTTATATGTTAGTGAGTTAGTTACAATAATGAGACTCTAGATAATTACTATTTTCACTACAACTCTTAGATTGAAAATAGACTTAAATTAATTCACAAAAAAGATCTAGGAGTTTTATTTACTCCTAGATCTTTTTTCTTAAACTGAATTTTATTTTTAATTTTTTTTTATAAACCTATTGACGAATAATAAAAAACGAAGTAAAATAAAACAAATCAAAAGCATTGAAGGGACGAGTAATTATTTAGAGGTAGTCAAAGCGAATCAGTGATGGTGAGAGACTGATACGAAACAAATAATGAAAAACTTCCCGGAGCTTCCAAACGAAATTTATTAAGAGTAGTCTTGGACGGAGCCAGCCCGTTACAGCTTGGACAGTATAGAATTCATTTATATTAATTCCGTACTGATTAGAGAGAGCTTTTTAAGCTAATTTAGGTGGTACCGCGGAAGTATAAGTCTTTCGTCCTATTTTCATAGGATGAAGGGCTTTTTTTTTTACCAATTTTATAAACTAAGGGGGACTATAAACATGTGTACAATTATGAGTTATACAGGAACAGACATGAAACACGAAAAATTTGCTGAGGCATTACAAAGAACCGAGTCGAGAGGACCAGATATGACAGAGATC
Organism: Clostridium gasigenes; assembly: GCF_017348895.1. Taxonomy (NCBI): domain Bacteria; kingdom Bacillati; phylum Bacillota; class Clostridia; order Eubacteriales; family Clostridiaceae; genus Clostridium; species Clostridium gasigenes. The sequence continues at coordinate 2,312,858 of NZ_CP071376.1, read as the reverse complement.
CTAACTTTACCATCTGGTATTTTGGGATTCCAAAGACTTTCTATTATGGATTTAAGTTTCAGCGGAATGCAGCCATTTACAAGAAATACAGATGCATCCATCTGTAACGGTGAAATTTACGGTTTCCGTGAAATCAAAAAAGAACTAACAAAAAAGGGACATAAGTTTATTTCTGATAGTGATTGTGAAGTATTACTTCCAATGTATCATGAATATGGACTAGATATGTTTTCAAAATTAGATGCAGAATACGCAACTGTTATCTACGATGGAAAAAAGGACAGTTTCATTGCAGCAAGAGATCCAATTGGTATCCGTCCATTATTCTACGGCTACTCTGAATCTGGTAAAATCATATTTGCAAGTGAAGCGAAAAATTTAGTTGGGCTTACAGACAAAATTATAGCATTTCCACCAGGACATTATTATGCTGACGGGAAATTTATATGCTATTGTGATATCGCAGCAACAGAGGGTGAATATTGCCAAGATGACTTAGATGTTATTTGCACTAAAATTCATGATAAATTGGTAGCTGCTATAGAAAAACGTATGGATGCTGATGCTCCTGTAGGTTTCTTATTAAGTGGTGGTTTAGACAGCTCATTAGTATGTGCAGTCGCTCAAAAATTACATCCTCAAAAACCAATTAAAACATTTTGCATAGGTATGACTGAAGATGCAATTGACTTAAAATATGCAAAGGAAGTTGCAGATTACATTCATAGTGATCATACTGTTATTTATATGACAAAAGAAGACGTGCTAGGATCACTTGATGAAGTTATTAAACTTCTTGGAACATACGATATTACCACAATAAGAGCGAGTATGGCAATGTATCTAATTTGCAAGAAAATGCATGAAATTTCTGATGTCAAAGTGCTTCTAACTGGTGAAATTTCTGATGAATTATTTGGCTATAAATATACTGATTTTGCTCCAAATGCAGAAGAATTCCAAAAAGAATCCCAAAAGAGAATGAGAGAGCTTCATATGTACGATGTACTTCGTGCAGACCGTTGTATCAGCTCAAATTCTTTAGAAGCTAGAGTACCATTTGGTGATTTAGATTTTGTAAAATATGTTATGTCCATAGATCCTGAAAAGAAATTAAACAAATATAACATGGGTAAATACCTTTTAAGACATGCATTTGAAGGTGATTATCTACCAAACAATATTTTATATCGTGAAAAAGCTGCATTTAGCGATGCTGTAGGACATTCTATGGTAGACTATTTAAAAGAATATGCTGAAGCATGCTATTCTGATGAAGAATTTGAAAAACTATGTGAAAAGTATGCATCTCATGCTAAACCATTCACAAAAGAATCATTGTTATACAGAGAAACTTTTGAAAAATACTATCCAGGACAATCAGAAATGATAGTAGACTTTTGGATGCCAAACAAAGAGTGGGAAGGCTGTGACGTAACCGATCCTAGTGCCAGAGTATTATCAAATTATGGTGCCAGCGGTAAATAGTTAAGAAACTTAAATTAATTTATTTTCAAAAAATATTAGTAAAAATACATAATAAACCCATCATTGCTTCTGATGGGTTTTAAATTTTCTCTATTTTACAACTATGCTCCTTTGTTTTTGAATCATAACATATTGCTACTCCTAGAATGTTTTTTAACTACCGAACGCGGATTATATACTCTTTTTCCCTTTGCTGTTAGATATCCATTGTACCATTTTTCTAATTCATTAAACTTGACATCATTATTTATTTACAGAGATCTATAACTTCTTTTAATCTTTCTATAATTAAAGATTTATCTACAAAGTATTTACTTCTATACAATTCTTCATAATTCTGCAATTATTTATTAGACTTTAAATATATTGCCATAGTTGAATCAAATCATTACAGTCAAAATATATTTTTATATTATTATACCATTACAATGATCAACTTCATGTTGAATAATTTGTGCCGTAAATCCAGTAAATGTCTCTTTATTCTTCTTAAAATTTCTATCAAAATATTCTACCTCTATTGTTTCATATCTCATTGTTTTTCTAAAACCTATTAAAGATAAGCAGCTTTCTTCTGTCTCATAGCTTTTTTCTTTCTTTAGTATAACTGGATTAACCATAGGAACTATCATATCCCCTACACAAAATACTATTATATGTTTTTTAACACCTATCATATTAGCAGCCATTCCAACACAATGCTCTAGATTTGACCTTAAGGTATCTACTAAATCATCAATAACTGATATGTCCTCCTTAGTTGCAGCTTCTGACTTCTGTCCTAAGAATACTATATCCTTCATAACTGGTTTTATCATATTAATTCCAACCTTCCTAATTACTATTTCTAAAGTTTCTTAAATTTATTATACCTCTATATACATACTTTATAAATATCAATATTTTGATAGAAATAACTATTTTCTTAAACAAAAAATCCACTATAATAACAATTAGGTATTATAGTGGACTTTCTAGTAGTGGCGCAGCATAATTCCCTGGACCTTAGAGGTGCTATCCCCTTAATTTTTATCAATATCTAAAATTGTCTGTAATAATACATTTGCACCTTTTAAGCAGTTATCAAGATGTGTAAATTCCTTTTCACAATGACTATGCCCATTTTCACTTGGAACAAAAATCATTGTAGTTGGAATAATATCTGTAATGAACTGGGCATCATGTCCTGGTCCACTATACATTCTCATTGCAGAATAACCATATTGCTTTGCATTTTTTTCTACATAATCTACAAATTCAGGATAGAATTGTACTGTTTTACGTGACCATAATTCTTCATAACTAGTTTCACATTTTTCAATTTCACTTGGAACTTTTTTAATAATCTCTACTACTTGTTTTATAACATTTGGATCTTGATGCCTCGCATCAAGAGTAAATTTAACGTTATCGGGAATAACTGTATGGATATTAGGAGAAACAATCATTCTACCAGTTGTATATACAAGCTTACTATCTAATTTATCAAGTTCATCATGAATATATTGAATTACTTTTACAGCTGCATATAATGCATCTTTTCTATATTTCATAGGTGTTGTTCCTGCATGATCTGCTTGTCCAATAAATGAAAATTCATAATTAACCATTCCACAAACGCCCTCTAGTATACCTATGTCTTTTTTCTCATTTTCTAGTACAGGTCCTTGTTCTACATGTAATTCTACTAATGCCATATATTTTTCTGCAGTCATTCTATTTTCGACTTCACCCATATATCCGCTAGCTTCCAATGCTTCCTTAAAAGTAACTCCTTCTCTATCTTTAGACTCTAACATAACATCTTTATTAAATTTTCCTGTGATAACACCCGATGACATCATAGCTGGATCAAAACGTGAACCTTCTTCATTTGTCCATACAACAACTGTAATTGGATGTTTGTGAGCTACTTTTTCTATAACAATAGTTTCTGCTGCTTCTAAAGCAGTAAGAACACCTAAAATACCATCATAATTTCCACCTTGTTTAACAGAATCAATATGAGATCCCATAATAATAGCAGGTAAGCTTTCATCTCCTGGAACCGTAGCATAAATATTTGCCATATCATCAGTTTTTATATCCATTCCAAGAGCTATACACCTTTTGCAAAACTCTTCCCTTGCATCTAAATCAGCAGTTGATAAAGACAATCTTGTGATTCCACCTTTTCCTGTATCTCCAAATTTACTAAAAGCTGTGATCTTATCTTCCATTCTATCTTTACTACAAGTTAACATATCCATAAATTCCTCTCCTTAAAAATATTTCTTAATTATGTAAAATTGAACATATATACTTATTATACTTATATAGTTTTTAAAAATCCATTATTTTCTAAAACAGTTTCCTATATCATATATAGCTTACAATATTTCATCATTTAATACTCTCCCGGCCCTTTTAACCGCATAACTTATTTCATAACTATTGGTTTCTTCATAAATATTTTTTTTGCCCACCTAAAGAAATTCCACGCAAATAAACATCTCTTAGATTATTATACATGGCTATTAAAGCACTTAAAATTATTATTTCTTATTTTTCTATACTTTTATCCAAGATGATAATATTTTAAACTTTATATTTACTTAATTTCAAAAGGACCTCACGTTTCGTGAGGTCCTTTAAAATACTATATATACTTTAGACTTTTATATCTATTACAGTTGAGTTTCTAAAATTATTTTTCCATCACAAAAACTATACCCTTGAGGTATTTGATTATGATAATACGAAATAGTTTTCAATATAAGATATCATTTGATCTCCTAAAGTAAGATAATAATATATCGGTATTAGATAGCTTGAATAAAATAGTTTTTTTGCGTCTTCTTTATTGTTTTCTAATGTTCTTACCAAGTTTTGCTGTTGCCTTACGCTTATAATAAAACTATCAGCTACAAATAAAATTTGGTCTGAGAAGAATACATCTGAAAAAGAATCTTTATATGAAAGTTTATGATTCTCTAAATTTCTTTTAATAGCATTAAATTGTTGTATATAGTTCTCTAAATCTTTATCGATGGATTTTAATTCTTCAAGTGTTGAGTTCTCAGTTATATTTATAACAGTTAAATTTGCTCTTATCCTTTTTATTTCTTCTAAATTTTGAACAATGTCTTCTTTGTTTTTTAATTCCTCTACTTTGGGTCCATAGGGTGCTTCTCGATTTGTTGTTAGTTGTGCATATGTTATATTAGTCATAGTTAGTGTTATAAGTATCACGAATATTATTAAACGATTTACTTTTCTTCGCATTATTAATTCCACTCCTTTTAGAAATCATTATACTAAATTATTCACTAAATGTATTTTAATAAATTTCATATATATATCTTTAGCTATTTCAAGTATTTTATTCTAATAAAAATTAATATAAAACTTTCCATTTCAAATTTTCTTAACATTATTTTAAAAATCCATATTAATAACTAGTTATTAATATCATGAAATATTTTTATTTTATTGTAAGGTTCGCCTTTGCTAATCCTAAAAATATTTTTCTGTTTCTGCTTTTTAATGCACTCTTTTTCATAGTGTTATAAATATCAAGCCTTTCTCAAAATATCTTTAAACTAAAATAACCCACGACAACACTATATTAGTATTGTCGTGGGTTTCATGGTGGAGGCGATGGGTTTCGAACCCATGTCCGAAAGCCGACCAACCTAGCTTTCTACGAGTGTATTCTACATTTTAAATTTTCCTCCAGGAGCGCCTATAGACGGGCTCTTCCCTTCAGTAGCTTCATAAATACCCCTTTAGCTCAAAGCTTTGCTAAACTTCGTTTCCCACTTCATGACACCCGTGATCCAAGCCATGGGGAGCCTGGGCGGATGAGCGGCTAAATTAAGCTGCTATTGCAAAATTGTTTTCTGCGTTTACATTTTTGCATACTTTATTTAAGAGGTGACATGCGTGCCTCTACTCGCTTACTAGACCAATCATGCCCCCGTCGAAGCCAAAGCGCCCCCAGGTTGCATAGTTATTTGCAAAACATATTAACTTTCATTAATATATTTACTCTTAAATAGTCTATGTCTTAAACGCAATTTGCTATTCAGATTTTTGACTTAACATCATTATATAGTATAGTATTTTCTCTGTCAACTTATCCACAAGTGGATTTTCTATATTATCTATACCTACTCTAAGAAATTTTACCATTTAGTCATCTTCAAAATAAATAGCAAATCAGTATTGTTGTCTTTTCATTTTAGAATCTCTTATTTTTTATCAGCTGGATAAACTAAACCTATTTGTCTTCTAGCTTCATCCATTACTGCAATAGTATTAATTGATGTTTCAAATGTGTTTACTTTTGACTCTAATTCTTTATTTTGTATTAAACTAATAAATTCTTTTGCTTCATAATACATATCATCATCAACTTGCTGTTTTGATAAATCTATTTCTTCTCCATTTTTTAATATTAATTTTACTTTTGAGAATGTGTTTATTTTTTCTATTATAATGCTTCCATCCTCACCTTGAATTTCTGATGGTAAATATGAATTTGAAATTTTAGAGAACATCACAACTCCATCCATGTCTTCATAATCAAGAATTATACTTCCGCTACCATCTACTCCTGATTCAAGCATAAGCCCGTTTGCTTTTATTGATTTTGGTTTTCCGAAAAGATTTATAATAGGTTCAATACAATAAACCCCTATATCCATTAATGCCCCATTTGATAATTCTGGTTTAAAAGCATTTAAAACCTCTCCATTTTTATATTTATCATATCTTGATGAGTATTGACAGAAGCTTGCAGAACATTTTCTTACCTTACCAATTCTATGCAGATTTTCTTTTACAACTTGGAAATTTGGAAGCATTGTTGTTTTCATAGCTTCCATTAAAAGAACTTTATTTTCCTTAGCTGATTTAATCATAGCTTCAACTTCTTTTAAATTTGATCCAAAGGCTTTTTCACATAACACATGTTTCTTATTTTCTAAAAATAATATACTTTGTTCTGAATGTAATGAATTTGGGGTAGCAATATACACCGCATCAATTAAATCACTTTTAGCCATTTCCTCAAGGTCTGTAAAAATATCTTTTACTCCATATTTATTTGCATATTCTCTAGCTTTACTTTCACTTCTTGAATATACTGCTGCAAGTTTAAACCCTTCAACATCTTTTGCTCCACTTAAAAACCAATCTGTAATATTATTTGTACCAACTACTCCAACTCTAATGTTAATCATCTAACTTCATCCTCTCAATGTTTATTTTTAAAAACTAATCCCTATTCTATCCTACTTTTTTATATTCACAAATTAATTTTTTCTTATCCTTATTATAAGGGAGCTTTTTTAAAATAACTAGAAAGAAATTTATATTTAATTTCATGCCATTTTTTATTATAAAAACTTCCTTTTTTCTAATATTTATTATAACTTTTGAGCACACTATATTTAAACATATAAGGAGGTTTTTATTATGAAATTTTATTTAAATGATCTTATTAAATTTATAAAAACAAATAAAAATATTTTCTCATTATCCTTATATTTTTTATTAGTAAGCATATTGTTTATTAGTTTCTTCTCTTTGCTATCTAAAACAACTAATAACTTTCTAGTTCCGTATTCATTCCCTAAGGAAAGTTATAATTACGAAGAAACTGCTAATGTTGGTACTTTTATTACTGATTCTAATGAAGATAGAAACACAAAGCTTTCATCTTATTTAAATGACTTTTTCTCTACAAGAAATCAAAGTTTTTTAACTGGAAATGTAGAGAACCTTTATAAATTTTATGATTTATCTCATTCATATAGCAAATATTCACTGCATCACGAGTTTAAAAGAATAGCCTATCTTCGTGATTTTGCAAATGAAAGAGGTATAATTTTTGAAGATATTACTTCAACCCCTTATATTAAAAATATACAAATTAATAATACTATAATTAAATTAGAGGTAGATGAAACTTTTACTGTTACTTATATTTACCCAGAAAACCCTACTGTCAAAAACAAATTTTCTATTACATTAATTCACACTGAAGAATTGCAATCAATAGGTAGTGGCTTTACTATACAAAAAGATTACTATTTTGATTCTTTTGAAAATGCTTTAAAAAAATATAACTTTAATCTAACTGAAAAGGAACTTCCATTAACATCTTATAAAACATACAATATTAACTTTAATAGAAGAGCTTTAAACTTTAAAGAAAATAAAGCCTACAATAGATCTGCTGCTGTTAAATATGCTGATAAATATTCTGGAATATTAACTAATAAGGATTCTATCCAATATAACCCCTATTATTTTAATGCCTCCGCCCTTAGTTATGGGGGTAATTCCACTAATTTTGTATCCCAATGTCTAAGTGATAATGAAGTGGGTGGTTCTCTAAAACAGGATAAAACTTGGTTTTACAATTCAAAAGATAGTAAAGCACCTAAAATAAGTGATGCTTGGATAAACCCTAAGGAACTTAAAGATTATCTTATTTATACTAATAAAGGTTCCCTAGTTAAAAGTAGTGATATTCAAAACTTATTATCTGAAGTAACTGATACCTCATCTCCATTTTTAAACTTACAAGCAGGTGATTTAATATTCTACAGCAAGGGGGATATCCCAGTATATTCATCTATTATTACAACTTTTGATTCTAATGGTTACCCTTTAGTTAATTCTAATACTGTTAATAGATTTCATGTTCCCTTTGATTTAGGTTTTAGTGATGATGATATAGCATTTCAATTAATTAGTATTAATTGAAAAAAGGATATTGCAAAGTAATTTTGCAATATCCTTTTTAAACTTATTTATTTTTCTCCAAATGCCTTTTCATAATCTTCTACGAATTTTTTTATTCCTCCATCTGTTAATGGATGCTTAACCATTTGAGTAATAACTCCATATGGAATTGTAGAAATATGTGATCCTGCTAGTGCAGCATCTAATACATGCATTGGGTTTCTTACACTTGCAGTTATAATTTCTGTTTCAATTCTATGAACTTCAAATATTTCTGATATTTGTCTAACTAAATCTATTCCTGGGTTTCCTATGTCATCTAATCTTCCTAAAAACGGACTAACATAACTAGCTCCTGCTCTTGATGCTAATAACCCTTGTAGAGGTGAGAATATTAATGTAACATTTGTCTTTATTCCTTTTTTTGTTAATTGCTTTACAGCCTTTAATCCTTCCTCACACATTGGAATCTTAATAACTATATTTTTATGCATAGCTGCTAATTTGATTCCCTCTTCAACCATTTCTGTTGAATCTAGACTCATAACTTCTGCACTAATTGGACCATCTACAATTGAACAAATTTCATTTATAACTTCCTTTAAATCTCTTCCTTCTCTAGCTATTAGTGATGGATTAGTTGTAACTCCACATACTACACCTAGCTCGTTTGCTTTTCTTATTTCATCTATATTTGCTGTATCAATAAATATTTTCATACTATTCACTCCTCTTTCATCTTAAGATATCTCCAAAAAATAATTAATAATATTTTCTTTTGATTCTCTAATGTTTTCTACTATCTTAACTACCTTCTATATATAATTAACCTAATAATTCCTTAACCTTAGTTATTATAGCTTCAGTTGTTAAATTATATTTTTCCATTAATTCATCTGGTGTACCTGATTGTCCAAACACATCATTTATTCCTATCATTTTTACTTTTGTTGGAATCTCATCGCATACAACTTGCGCTACCCTAGCTCCAAGTCCACCTATTATTGAATGTTCTTCTGCTGTTATTATTGCCTTAGTTTCTCTTGCAGCCTTTATAATTATTTTTCTATCGATTGGCTTTATTGTTGATATATTTATAACTCTTACGTAAACTCCTTCAGCTTCTAATATACGTGAAGCTTCTATTGCTTTTTGAACCATCATTCCTGTTGCTATAACAGTTATGTCATTTCCTTTTCTAAGCTCTACACCTTTTCCAATTTCAAATTTATAATTTTCATCAAAAATATCTTCAGTGTTGCATCTACCAAATCTTAAATAAACTGGCCCATCAAATTTTGCAGCCGCTTTAGTTGCTTGCATAGCTTCTCTGTGATCTGCCGGAACTATTACTGTCATATTAGGAAGTGAAGTCATAAGGGCTATATCTTCAATTGATTGATGTGATCCCCCATCTTCTCCAACTGTTATACCAGCGTGAGTTGCTGCTATTTTTACATTCATTTTAGGATAACAAATTGAATTTCTTATTATTTCAAAAGCTCTTCCTGTTGCAAACACTGCAAAGGTACTTGCAAATGGTATGTTTCCTACATTTGCGAAGCCTGCTGCCATGCCCATTAAGTTTTGTTCTGCGATACCTGCATTAAAAAATCTATCTTTAAATTGATTTTTGAAATCATTTGTCTTTGTTGATTTAGAAAGATCAGCATCTAGAACTACAACTTTTTCATTTTCTAATCCAAGTTCAACTAATGCCATTCCATATGATTCTCTTGTTGCCTTACCCATTATTAATACCTCCTAGTTAGCAATTTCCATTAATGCTTTTTCTTTTTGTTCTAAGGCAGGTGCTTGTCCATGCCATCCTGCTTGATTTTCCATAAAGCTAACGCCTTTACCTTTTACAGTTTTTGCAATTATTACACTTGGCTTTCCTTTAACTTCTGATGTTTTATTAAATGCTTCGTGAAGTTCTTCGTAGTCATGGCCATCACAAGTAACTACATTCCATCCAAAGCTTTCAAACTTCTTATCTATTGGGCTTATTCCCATTACTTCTTCATTATTTCCGTCAATTTGAAGTCCATTATAATCTATAATTGCAACTAAGTTATCTAGTTTATAGTGAGCTGCTGCCATTGATGCTTCCCAAACTAAACCTTCTTGTAACTCTCCATCTCCTAAAATTGTATATATCTTTGCTGGATTTTTTTGAAATCTAAGCCCTAAAGCCATTCCAACAGCATTTGATATTCCTTGACCTAAAGATCCTGTTGAAACATCAACCCCTGGAATATTTTTAGAATCAGGATGTCCTTGCAACAAAGCTCCTATTTTTCTTAAGTTCTTAAGCTCTGATTTTTCGAAGAATCCCTTTTCTGCTAATACTGAATATAGTGCTGGAGCTGCATGCCCTTTACTTAAAACAAATCTATCTCTTTCGTTATATTTAGGATTATTTACATCAATATTCATTTTTTCATAATATAAATAAGTAATTATATCTGAGCAGGATAACGATCCACCTGGATGTCCTGACTTTGCTTCATAAATCATTTCTATAATATTTTTCTTAACATCTTTTGATACAGATATTAAATGTTCCTTATTCATTCTATTCACCAACCAATCAAATATTTTTTCATTATATTATTGTTCTATTACAGTAAATTTTTCATCCATGAATTTTCTTGTATCCTTAATAACATCTTTCCAGTTTTCATTTCCAACATACCAAAACTCTGCTGTGAATTTTCTTACTCCAAGATCCCAAGCTGTTTTTATTATTTCTTCAAAATTAACATGACCTGTTCCAAATGGAATTTCTCTAAACTTTCCAGGTACAGTTTCTTTTAAATGAACAGCACAAAGATGTCCTTTTCCTGTTTTAAAATCATCAACTGCTGATGTTCCATAACTTAATGTTGCATTCATTACATTTCCGCAATCCGGATAAACCTGCAAATATGGAGAGTTAACTAAGTTAACATATTTCATAGCTTTTTCAACAGTATTCATAAACTCTGTTTCCATAGTTTCAAAAGCAAGAATTACACCTTTTTTAGCTGCCATTTCTACTGATTTTTTTAAGTTTTCTTCAAAATACTTTCTTGTTTGCTTGTTACCCTCTTCATAATAAACATCATATCCAGCTATTTGAATTATTCTAATTCCTAAATCCCAAGCTAACTCTATTGCTTTCTCCATTATTTCTATGCCTCTATTTCTAGTGGCTTCATCTAAACTACCTAATGGATATTTTCTATGTCCACTTAAACACATTGTTCTTATTGGAACTCCTACTGTAAACATAATATCTACAAGTGCTTTTCTTTCTTCTTTAGTCATTTCTAGCCTAGCTAATTTTTCATCAGTTTCATCTATGCTAACCTCTACAAAATCAAATCCACATTCTTTTGCACAAGTAAGTTTTTTACTCCAACTTAATGTATTTGGCATAGATTTTTCATATAATCCTAATGTATAATTCTTCATAATCTGTCTCCCTTATAACACTATTGTCCATAATAAGCGTTTGGACCATGCTTTCTCATAAAGTGCTTATTCATTAATTCTTCTGGCATTGCTTCTATTGTTTGTCTTGATAAAATTTCTGTATTCCACGCCATCATTGCAACTTCTTCTAAAACAACTGCATTATGAACCGCCTCTAGAGGATCTTTTCCCCATGAAAATGGACCATGGTTTTTAACTAAAACAGCTGGTACCTGTGATGGATTTAATTTCTTAAATGTATCAACTATAACTCCACCAGTATTATACTCATAGTTTTCCTCTATTTCTGACTTTGTCATATCTCTTGTACAAGGGATTTCATTATAAAAATAATCTGCTTGAGTTGTTCCATAAGGTACAATGCTTCTTCCAGCCTGAGAGAAAATTGTTGCCCACCTTGAGTGAGTATGAACAATCCCACCAATTTCACTAAATTCTTTATATAGTTTCACATGTGTTTGCGTATCTGATGATGGTTTGTACTTTCCTTCTACTACATTACCTTCAAGATCTACTACTACCATATCCTCAGGTCCCATAACTTCATAATCTACACCAGATGGTTTAATTACTACTAACCCGAGCTCCCTATTTATTCCTGATACATTTCCCCAAGTAAAAGTTACTAAATTATATTTTGGAAGCAACATATTTGCCTCGTAAACTTCTTTTTTTAATTCTTCTAACATACCTATCCCTCCATCTATTTGATTTTTAGATAAAAAGTGGAGTATGGAGTTTTTATTTAATTCCCCATACTCATTGTATTTATTTTTCAACTAAAACTTCTTCTCATATTCATTCGAATGAGTAAGTTCGCCTTGCCAAATGTGAAATTTGGAGGCAATATCTAAAACTCCTTCTCATGTTCATTCGAATGAGTAAGTTCACCTTGCCAAATGTAAAATTTGGAGGCTTACTTAACTATATATAGTGCCGCTTCTCCTAGTTCTCTGTTTGCTGATATTATAATATCTCTGTCTTCTTCATTTATAACTGCTACATTGCTTGGACCAATACCTGCTTCTATAACTTCTGTTTTAAATGTAAGTTTTTCTTTGTCATCGCATTGAATAACAAATAATTCTTTTTCATTTCTTCTATATCCACCAATTATGCTTGGTATCCCTCTTAATTTACCACCCCAGACTACATGTCCAAAATCCATTTCTTTAGGGTACTTGTACACAACTTTATATTCTCCATCAATTTTTTTATTTATTAAGAAGTTTCCACCATGGAATTCTTCTATTGTTACTAATTCATCCACACCATCTCCGTCTATATCCACAACTGCAATGTCACTAACTGGCTTATTCATTATTTGTTCTATCTTCCACTCTTCTTTGCATGTTTGTGGAGGAGTTACAACAAATACACCTTCTTCACAAGTTACTAATCCAGCCATTACCTTATTCCAAGTTGCTCTGCAATATCCGTGATTCTTAGTTAAGCCTTCTTTTATGATTTCTAGTTTAATTGGTTCATTTAAATCCTCTGGTATTTCACCTACATATATTTTACCTGGGTTGGACCAATCTTCTTTAAATTCCTTTGTTGTACAAAGAGTTGCACCTAAGAAATAGTTTTTACCATTAGCTTGTAGTATGTCAAATCTATGAACATAAGGTAACTTAAATAATGTTTTCACATCCCAAGTTCCACCGTCCACTGGTTTTGCCCATACTATTGTTGCATTTTCTGATTGGAAAGTTGGAAAGAAGTTTTGTACTGCTAAAAAGTCTCCATTTTTTCCTGGCACAGATACCATTGACATTGTTCCACCAGGGCCATCCCATACAGTGTTTTGCTTAAAATCTTCTCCAGTATAGCTATAACAAGATCCTTCACCTTCTGTTGCTAATAATATATTTCTTTCTCCATTTACCATAGTGCTACTAGTTGCATAACATCTATGTAAATTTGTTAAAACTTTCTTTTCAAATTTCATAATTTATTTCCTCCAATATGTTAAAGGATATTCAAATAAATAGAAAGTCAGTGTGCCAGTCTATTTATTTGAATGTCTCTACCTATTTTTTATTTACTATATGTTCTACAATTTTTTGTTCTATTTCCTGTTCTGATAAAAGATTTTTTAACCCTATAACAATTGTTCCACCATCTTCTGCTCTCTTAAAGTTTGATTTTAAGGCTTCTGAGCAAAATACTACATCATAACCTGAGGCTTGGCTTTTTGCTTCTCCGATACTTGTATGGTGAATTGATACCTCTATTTCAAGTTTCTTGAAAATTTTTGCTATCTTCATTTTTATTATTTGACTTGATCCCATCCCATTTCCACAAGCTGCTATTACTTTTAACATTTGTATTTCCCCCTTAATTTTTAATATTTAAAATATTATTATATTTATGTTTCCATATTATTATTTATTTCCTAAACCTTCGCTAATATACTCGTCATAGTTTTCTGCTATCTTGAAATAACCCTTTTTATTTTTTCTATATTGTAATTGTGGTATAAGTAGTAATGCTACAATTGCAATTCCTACACCTACATATTGTAGTTTATTCATTAACACTCCAATTATTGGCCATATTGTGGCGAAATCGAAGTTTCCATGCCATCCACCATATTGTGCTAATTGGAAGTAATGTGCTGCAAAAGCTCCACCTAATACTTGAATAACCCCAGCTGCAATTGGTATAATCATTGCTGCTCTTAATCCACCTTTTTTATTAGCAAATACTGCAAATGTTGCATTATCAAAGAATAATGGTACGAATCCTGATATTATTAGTACTGGACTTTTAAATACTATTAATCCTAAAATTGCTACGAATTGACCTATTGCTCCGAATAAGAATCCTATTGTTACTGCATTTGAAGGACCAAATCCATAAACTGCTGCACAGTCAACTGCTGGCATTGAACCTGGTAATATTTTGTTTGAAATACCTTGGAAAGATTCTGTAAGTTCTGCAACGAACATTCTAACTCCAAGTTGTAATATGCTTAAATAAACTGCAAAGTTTAATGATTTTTCAACTATATAGAACCCAAAGTTTCTATTTGGACTAAAGCCCTTATCTATTTCATGTAATAAATCAGGTCCTAATATTGTCATTATTATTCCAAAGAAGAACATCATCAATATACCTGTTGCTACAACGTTATCACTAAATATTGATAAGAAACCTGGCAACTTAAGATCTTCTATTGTTTTCTCTTTATTTCCTATTTTTCCTGCAATTTTATCTGTTAACCAAACACCAAACATTTGTTGATGTCCAATTGCGAATCCACCACCCTCAGTTAACTCTTGGCAAGCTTCAACTGTAAGGTTAGAAGCTACTGCCCAATAAGTTCCTAATAACAACCCAAGCATAACTACTACTTTAGTATCTTGAAGATTTGGGAATGCGAAGAATACTAACCATAAAGCTGTTGCTGATTGTTGAACCATTACATGGCCTGTAATAAATACTGTTCTAATCTTAGTAAACTTTCTAAATAAAACCAAACCTATATTGAACATAAATGCAACTAGTAAAACTATCATCATCATTGAGAATGATTTTCCTGCATTTTCAATTGCTGTTTGTGCTGCTGTTTGTCCAAAATATGGATCAATTACTGCTGCGGTTAAATTAAACCGATCTTTCAACCCCGCTAATATAGGTCTAAAGTTACCTACAAGTCCTGAAGCTGCTACATTAAGAATTAAGTACCCAACAGTTGCTTTTATGAAGCCTGCAAATGCTTCATGTAGAGGTCTTTTTAATAATAAGTATCCGAATAATACAATAAATCCCATGAAGAATGCCGGATTAGTTAATATATTTATTTGGAAAAATTCCCATATTTTTAAAACAATGTTCATTTTAATTAATCCCCCTTAACATTTTGATATTTATCAATTCCTAAAAGGCTAAAGTAACTTTTTCAAATCTTCTACTGACCTAGTGGCCATTAACTTTTCAACCACTGACTCATCTTCTATAAGACTAACCATTTCCATTAAATTTTTCATATGTAAATCACTATCTGTTGAAGCTAAGACAAAAAATAAATTTGCATCCTGCTCTGGGTCATCACTAAAGTGTACTGGTTTTTCGGTTTTCATAAAGCACATTGCCGTATCATTTACACCTACAACGCCTTCTTGAGCATGGGGTATGCATATCTTAGGTGCGATTACTATATAAGGTCCAAATTTTTTAACATTTTCTATTATAGCGTTCACATAGGAATTTTCTATTACACCTTCATCAATTAAAGGTTTACATGAAGCCTCTATTGCTTCCTCCCAATTTTCAAATCCCTCATGAAAAGAATATCTTTTCTTATTAATTAATTCCTTTAACATGACCTGTCCTCCTTTTTTTATTTAGAGGGTTAAACCTAACCCTCTAATTTTATTTTATAGGAATGATGTATATGGAAGATTTATTTCAGTTTCAAAGCAATCATCAAATCCTCTTGGATAATGATATTCTCTATTGTTTTTATCTATTGGGAATATAAATTTCCCACCTACTTGCCATATAAACGGATTAAATTTATATTGTAACCTATCTTTCTTCATATCATACAATGCTAATATCTCGTTTGTATCAGCTTGGAAATTTGACCAGATATCATGATGGAATGGAATAACAACCTTTGTATTTAATGATTCAGCCATTCTTAAAATATCTACTGATGTCATCTTATCTGTAATTCCTCTTGGATTTTCTCCATATGATCCTAAAGCAACATCAATTTTATGATCTCTTCCATGTTTTGCATAATAGTTTGAGTAATGTGAATCTCCACTATGATAAAGGTTTCCTCCTGGAGTTTTTATTAAGTAATTAACAGCTTTAATATCCATATCAATTGGCATTGTACCTCTTAGGTCTCCCTTTGGAGGTGCTGTTATTAAAGCAGTTCTATCAAATGCTTCTAATGCAACTATTTCTATGTCTCCAACCTTTACTATATCTCCTGGTTTAACAACTATACATCTTTCAGCTGGAACTCCCCATCCAATCCATTTATCTACACATGCTTTTGGTCCAATAAATGGTATTGATGAATCACAATTTTGCATTACTGCAGCCGCAACGTTTACATCGATGTGATCATTATGGTCATGTGTTGATAATATTGCATCTACTTTCTTAATACCAAATGGATCTAATACAAAAGGTGCTACTCTTAAATTTGGTTGAAGCTTCTTACCTCCACACATTCTTGCCATTTGATGTTCTGGATCTATATATGGATTCTTTCTTGTTCTTTTACCACTTCCACACCAAAAATCTATACATAAGTTAGTACTACCTTCACTTTTAACCCAAATGCCTGTACACCCTAGCCACCACATTGAAAATGTTTCTGGTTTAACGACTTCTTCTTCTATTTCCTCATTTAACCAAGTTCCCCATTCTGGGAATGTATTTAAAACCCATGATTCTCTTGTTATATTTTGTATTTGTGACATTTTGATCTCCTCCTAAAAATTTATTTAATTAGTTCACTTATTTAGTTTGTTTGTCTATTTTATTGATTTAGTTTGTTTATTTAGTTTTTTATTAATGATTGTTTTGAACTATGTTTTTTCTTTTTTAGAACTCTTTGTCTGTTTGTAACTTTATAATACATCAAACATTCAAAATATTCAAGGTTTTTTTGAATGTTTTATTTTTTTTATTTTATGAATGTTTTATTTGAACTTTGTGAACATTTGTTTTATAATGTATATAAGTTAGATAAACCTTAATTTTACATTTAATTTAAGGTAAGATTTAGATATGTTAGTTTTTAAGGAGGATATTATTATGAAAAAAACTCAAAGTATAGTTTCTAAACGAAGAGATGAAATATTAGATATTTTAAAATCTAATAATGAAATAAAAAATGAAGAATTAGCTGAACTACTACGAACCTCTCCTCTTACTATTAGAAGAGATCTTCAGGCTTTAGAAGAAAGTGGTTTTGTTAAAAGGCACTATGGTGGAGCAGTTCTAGTTAATAGTTTTGATGATTCTAATGTTAATCAACTTGATATTTCAATGAAGCATGAGAAACAAAAAAAAGCTATTGCTAAATATGCAGCAAGCTTAATAGAAGATGGGGATACAATTTTTATAAACTCTGCTACTACCTCTCTTCTAATACTTGAATATCTAGGAGATAAAAGAGTTGTTGTTGTTACTAATAATGGTAAATCGCTTAATTCAATTATTGGCCCTAATGTTGATTTAGTTTTAACTGGTGGTCAAGTTTATGGTAGAAAACAATCAATGGTAGGTGATTTTGCGACACACATACTATCAAAAATAACAGCATCAAAATGTTTTTTAGGGGTAAGTGGCATAGCTGCCGATTCAGGAATAAGTACTTCTGTACTTCAAGAAACATTAATAAATAAAGAAATGATAAATCATTGTAATGGTCCGGTATATATATTAGCGGATAATTCTAAAATCGGTAAACATCATAATTTCTGTAGTGGAGATATAAATGACATTTCCCATCTTATTACCGATTCAGATATATCATTAAAAGATTCAAGTGATTTTGAAAACAATGGTGTTCATGTGTCTAAAGTAAATTATATAAAATAAAAAACTATTATAATAAACTAAAAAAGCAGCCTTCAATTTTATAATTGAAGGCTGCTTCCTGTTCTAATTTTATATTTCTATTTGTTAATAGAACATTAATACGTCACTTTTGTTTTTCTACATTTCTCTTAAATAACATCAGCTAAGGTATATTGAGAAAACTCTTTTATAAATAATTTTAATGAATCATTCATAATACCTTTTAATTTACATCCACCGCTTATAAATGGACACGTATTCTCTTTATTAAAACATTCTGCTATGTTTAAATTATCCTCAGTTACTTTTAAAACTTCCCCTAAGTTTATTTCTTTTGGGTCAAGTCCAAGTTTTATCCCACCTGATCTTCCTTTTATAGAAATAATATACTCTGTTTTAGCTAACTTATGTATAATTTTTTTTAAGTGATGCTCTGAAATATCTAAATTATTTGCAAGTTCTTCAACTGTACAAAGTTTTTCTCTATTTACTGCTAAATATATTAATGATCTAAATGAATAATCTGTAAACTTTGATAAATACATAAAATCCCTCTCTTTCCTTAAGGTATATATAAATAACAATTACATACTACATGTCATTCTTTAAATGCCTTAATAATTAATTATGTCACTTTTTTATATTATCATTATACACCCTAAACAAATTTTTTTAAATAATTTTAGTTATATGTTTATTTAATTTACACTTTTTCTTATATTATTAGAATCTAAAAAACTTAATTATTAAGGGATATATGGCTCAAAATAGACTATCAAATTAGTGTGTTTTTTGGGAATCACCTTATATTTATAAATATTCTTCTCTCTCAAAACAGTAAGGCTATGAAATTATAGAATTTCATAGCCTTACTAATTATGTACATCCCTATAAATATTATAACATCTTTATTAAAAGTGTTAGTAAACTTGCAAATATTGCGCACACTGGGATTGTTACAACCCATGCCCATACAATATTTTTTGCCACAGCCCATCTTATAGATGAAAGTCTTTTAGATGCACCAACTCCCATTATTGAAGTTGAAATTATCTGTGTTGTTGAAACTGGTGCGTCAAGCATAGTTGCAGTAAAAATAATTGCCGCTGCACTAGTTTCCGCAGCAAATCCATTAACTGGAGTTAATTTACCCATGCTAACTCCCATAGTCTTAATAATTCTCCATCCACCAATAGAGGTTCCTAAAGCCATAGAAATAGCACAACAAACTTTAACCCAAGTATATACATGGAAATCACTTATTAATCCTCCACTAACTAAAGCCATAGTTATAATACCCATTGATTTTTGAGCATCATTTGACCCATGGTTAAATGCCATTGCAGCTGCTGAAGCAATTTGAGCTTTACAGAAAAATTTAGATATAGATTTAGGTTTAAATGGACTAAGTATTACATTTAATATCTTCATAAATACAAACCCAACACAAAACCCTATAATTGGAGATAAAAAAAGCCACAATACTATTTTCGACATAAAATTACCCCATTGAACTATTGAAAAACTAGCATTATAAGTTATCCCCGCACCAAGTAATGAACCTATTAGGGCGTGAGAAGAACTACTTGGAATTCCATAATACCAAGTTATTAAATTCCAACATATTGAGCTAATAAGCATTGTAATTACAGCAATTTGAGGCATAAATTCTGGTTTTATAATATTTGCTCCTACAGTTGTAGCAACTTTTACACTAATTAATGCGCCTACTAAATTAAGAGAAGCAGACATTATTATAGCTTGTCTAGGTGTCAGAACTCTAGTTGCTACTGATGTAGCAATTGCATTAGCTGTATCATGAAATCCATTTATAAAATCAAACCCTAAAGCTAATATAACAATAACTATTGTTATTATAATTGTGGAACTAGGCATTCTTCATTACAACCCCTTTAACCATATTAGCTACATCTTCACAAGAATCTATTGCCTTTTCCATGCGTTCAAGTATTTCTTTCCATTTAATTATTTCTATTGCATCTGTTTCTTTAAATAATTGTTTTAATGAATCTCTATATAGTTTATCACCGGCATCTTCAAGCTTATTAATTAACCAAATTTTTTCCTGTAAAATTTTACTTTTTTTCATTATTTTAAATTCTACCATTAAATTAATTACTTCAGAAGTTGCCTCAACAATTAAATCACAGAATTCATTTATGTATCCTCTTGTTTCCTTTATATCAAATATTAATATTCTACTGGAAGTAGTTTCAATATAATCGATAATATCATCAAGGGCATTTCCGATTGCATGTATATCCTCTCTATCTATTGGAGTAATAAAACTATTATCTAATTCTGTATAAATTGAATGGAGCATTTCATCACATTGTTTTTCTAAGTCTTTAATTTCTTGATACTTTACTTCAGTATTACTAGTATCGTTCATGAAATCCCTCATCATTAATGCAGATTTATGAACCTTTTTTGAAAAATCAACAAACATGTCAAAAAATTTATCTTCTTTTCTCTTTACTGATATCATAATATATCCCCCTGTTGTTTTAATGTATAAAGTTGAAAATGCTCTTCACTACATTTTAATACATAACTGTTAAAAATAAAATACATTACTAATAAAATACAAAAAAAAGTTTTTGCCCCTGAAGTTAGTCCCTTCTATGGATTAACCTCAGCGGCAAGTTTTCATTTATTATCTTAAATATTCATCTATTGCAGCAGCTGCTTTTTTTCCAGCTCCCATTGCAAGTATAACTGTAGCGGCTCCTGTAACTGCATCTCCACCAGCATAAACACCTATTTTTGATGTTAAGCCATTTTCATCTGCAATTATACATTGCCATTTATTAATATCTAAACCTTCTGTTGTTGAAGATATTAATGGATTTGGTGATGTTCCAAGCGACATTATTACAGTGTCAACATCCATTACAAATTCTGAACCCTCTACAACTTTTGGACTTCTTCTTCCTGATGCATCTGGTTCTCCAAGTTCCATTCTCATGCAACTCATACCCTTAACCCATCCATTTTCATCGACAAGTATTTCAGTTGGATTAGTTAATATATCAAATATTATTCCTTCTTCTCTTGCATGATGTACTTCTTCTGCTCTTGCTGGAAGCTCTTCTGCACTTCTTCTATAAACTATATGTGCTTCAGAACCTAATCTTAATGCAGTTCTTGCAGCATCCATAGCTACATTTCCCCCACCAACAATTGCTACTTTTTTACCAATATTTACTGGTGTTACATAATCTTCTTTATATGCTTTCATTAAGTTTACTCTTGTTAAGAATTCATTAGCTGCAAACACTCCATTAGCATTTTCTCCTGGAATTCCCATAAACTTTGGAAGACCTGCTCCAGATCCTATAAATACTGCCTTGAAATCTTCTTCTTTCATAAGCTCATCAATCTTTATAGTTCTTCCTATAACAACATTAGTTTCTATTTTTACACCTAATTTTTTTATATTTTCAATTTCAGCTTTAACTACTTCATCTTTTGGAAGTCTAAATTCTGGAATACCATAAACTAAAACTCCCCCAGTTTCATGCAGTGCTTCAAATATAGTAACTTCATATCCTTTTTTAGCTAAATCACCTGCACAAGTTAAACCAGCAGGGCCACTTCCTACAACTGCTACTTTCTTACCATTTTTTGCTTCTGTTTGTGATAAATCCACATTATTTCTTCTTGACCAATCTGCTGTAAATTTTTCTAGCTTACCAATTGCAACTGGTTCTCCCTTTATTCCAAGTACGCATTTACCTTCACATTGGCTTTCTTGTGGACACACTCTTCCACAAACTGCTGGTAATGAACTATACTTTGCTATTTCTTTTGCTGCGTCTTCAAAGTTTCCTTTCTTTGCAAAATCAATAAATCCTGGAATATCTATAGCTACAGGGCACCCTTCAACACATTTAGGTTTTTTACAAGTTAAGCATCTATTTGCCTCTTTTATAGCTTCTTCTTCATTATATCCAAGACATACTTCTTTAAAATTAGTTGCTCTAATTTCTGGTGCTTGCTCTGTTACCGGTGTTCTTTTCATTCTATCTACCATATTCATTACTTGTCACCTCCACAGCCACAGCTACCATTTTTATGAGTATTTCCTTCTTCTACTTTAAGCTGAGCTCTTCCCTCTTCTTTTTTATAAAGAGTTTGTCGTCTCATAGATTCATCAAAATCAACTAAATGGCCATCAAATTCTGGTCCATCTACACATGCAAATTTAACTTTCCCTCCAACTGTAACTCTACAAGCACCACACATGCCTGTCCCATCTACCATTATTGGATTTAAACTTACTGTTGTTTTTATATTTAATTCCTTTGTAAGCATCGCCATAAATTTCATCATTATCATTGGTCCAATTACAACTGCATGGTCATATTTTTGACCTTTAACTTCCACTAGTTCTTTAAGGCAATCTGTAACTCTACCATTAAATCCATAAGATCCATCATCAGTTGCTATATAAAGATTTCCAGCTACCGCTCTCATCTCATCTTCTAAAATTAATAATTCCTTATTTCTACTACCTACTATAACATCACATTTTATACCTTGCTCATGCATCCACTTAACTTGTGGATATACAGGGGCTGCCCCTACGCCTCCAGCTATAAATATTATGTTTTTCTTTTTCAATTCTTCTAAATCTTCTGTTATAAATTCGCTTGGTTGTCCAAGTGGTCCAACAAAATCTGAAACATAATCTCCAACTTCAAAGCTTGCTAATTGCTTTGTTCCGCCCCCTACTGTTTGAAATACTATAGCTACAGTTCCAGCCTCTTTATCATAATCTGCAATTGTTAAAGGAATTCTTTCACCTTTTTCATCGTTTTTTATAATTATAAATTGACCTGGGTTTGCAGATTTAGCTACTCTTGGAGCTTCAATATCCATTAAGAATATGTTATCTGTAAGCTCCCTTTTACTAACTATTTTGTACATATTTTTCTCCCCCTTTTTTCTATACACAATGTTTACATTTTATCATATTTGAATTTATAAACAATATTATTTTTACATAATAATTAAAATATTCTGCATTTTAAATTATTAATTTATTACTATTTTACTATTATTTTATGTATTTAGAGAGCTTCAAAAATTAACTATTTAGATTCTAGTCTATTTTCAGCTCTCTTAAAAGAAACTTTTTCTGAAATAATATAACTTTAAAAATGCCCCCTATAAAAAGAGGGCATCTGATAATTTTTTTATTTTTTATTAGAACGTTACTTTTGTACCATAGTAAGTACATTCTAGTACTTTTTCCATAGTTTCATCATCTATTGTTCTTGGGTTTGATCCTGTACAAGCATCTAATACTGCATTATGTGCTATAAACTTCACATTATCTTTAAAGTCTTGTTCAGTTATTCCATATTCCTTCATTGTATGAGGAATACTTAATTTTGTATTTAATTCATTTATCATTTCTATTAATGAATCTGTTAACTCTACATCTGTTTTTCCATCTAACTTCAACATTCTAGCAACATCTGCATATCTATCTTCACACTCTACTCTGTTATATTGCATAACAAATGGTAAGAATATCGCATTTGCACAACCATGAGGAATGTGGAATACTGCTCCTACTTTATGAGCCATTGAATGAACTATTCCAAGCAGTGCATTTGAAAATGCCATTCCTGCTAAACATTGAGCTTCATGCATCAAGTTCCTAGCTTCTACATCACCTTCAAAAGATTGCATTAAATTAGCTTTAACCATTTCTATAGCCTTCATTGCTAAAGGATCTGAGAAGTTTGATCTTAAACCTGCTGTATAAGCTTCAATTGCATGTGTTAACGCATCCATTCCTGTATGCGCAACTAACTTCGCTGGCATAGTTTGAGCTAATGATGGATCTACTATAGCAATATCTGGAGTTATGTTAAAATCAGCTAAAGGATATTTTATTTTAGCTTTATAATCTGTTATTACTGAAAAAGCAGTAACTTCTGTTGCTGTTCCACTAGTTGATGGAATTGCTATAAACTTAGCTTTTTGTCTTAATTCAGGTAATCCAAATGGAATTACAGCTTGTTCAAAGGTGAAATCTGGGTATTCATAGAATATCCACATTGCTTTAGCTGCATCAATTGGTGATCCTCCACCCATTCCAACTATCCAATCGGGCTTAAATCTTCTCATTGCTTCTGCACCCTTCATAACAGTTTCAACTGATGGATCTGGTTCAACACCTTCAAATAGTTCAACTTCAATTCCAGCTTCCTTTAAATATTCTTCAACTTTTTGCAGAAAACCAAATCTTTTCATTGATCCTCCACCAACTACTACCATTGCCCTCTTACCCTTTAAAGTTTTAAGAACTTCAAGTGACCCAACGCCATGATAAATATCTCTTGGTAATGTAAAACGTGCCATAATAATTCCTCCTAAATCCCTATTTCTTTTATACCTTTTTAACTTTAAATAAATTATAATCAATAAATTTTCATACTAAAAATTTTCTAAAAGATTATACTTTTATATTTATATTTCTTTATATCAGTTTATATTACTAATTTATTAACTTAAGGATATTAATTATTTAAAAAAATCCCTTATATATATTTATAGCAACTACCGTGCCAATTGTTATTTTTTTATCATACTTTCTTGTAATAGCCTTATTATAGCAATTTATTCAAATATAAAATATTTACTATTAAATAACAATGTCCTAAAAGTTAACATTATATTTTTATAATACTGTTAGCTTTTAATACACTGTTAGTTTTTGTTACACTATATTCTTTTCAATTACCAGGCAATACAACTTTGATATTCCTCTATAATTTTATATATTTAAATAAATCTTAATATAGTCTACTGTATTTTTTATTTGCTTTTTATATTATATTTCTTTATCTTATTATATAAAGTATTTCTGCTTATACCTAAGACAATTGCAACTTTAGTGATATTATAATTATTAACTTTCATTGCGGTATCTATTGTTCTAGCTTCTATAATTTCTAAATTCAAATCTTTTTCTAGTATATTAATATCTACTCTCGACTTTTCTATTTCATCTCTAATTATTCCTATGCAACTATATATTTCCTTACTACTATCATTATCCTCACTTAAATCAAAAGATAATTTCCCACCTAAATTAACTATATTCTCAATATAATTTTCTAGTTGCCTTATGTTTCCTGGCCAATTATAATTAACTAGATCTTTATATAATTCATTATTTATCTCTGGTACTACCTTATTTAATTTAAATGATTTCTTTCTTAAAAAATATTCTATTAGCTCCTCTATATCCCCATTTCTTTCCCTCAATGGCGGTATTTTTATTGGAATAACACAAAGCCTATAATAAAGATCTTCTCTAAATTCCCTTTTTTCTATTTGCTTTTTAAGGTTTTTATTAGTAGCCGCAATAACTCTAATATCTACTGGAATTTCTTCATTTCCTCCAAGTCTAGTTATAACACCTTCTTGAAGTACTCTTAAAAGATTAACTTGCATCTCTAAAGGCATTTCTCCTATTTCATCTAAAAATAAAGTTCCTCCATTTGCTATTTCAACTTTCCCAATCTTACCGCCTTTTTTTCCACCAGTAAAAGTCCCTTCTTCATATCCAAATAGTTCACTTTCAATTAAGTTTGCAGGTATTGCTCCACAATTTATTGCTACAAACTTATTTTTTCTTCTATAACTATAGTTATGTATATCTTGAGCTAATACCTCTTTGCCTGTACCACTTTCGCCTTGAATTAAAACTGTAGATGGACTATTAGCTATTATTTTGCAATTTGTTATCACATTAGTTATAGCTGCACTTTTCCCTATAATATCATTAAAATCACAAAAAGCTCCCTTTGTGTCATTTTTGCATTTATCCAAATTATTCTCTATTGCTTTAACTCCGAAGGCAACTAACCCTAGAGTATGAGGGTGCTTCATATTGCTTTTCCCTGTTAAGTTTAAAGTTCCTATTATCTTCCCATATATATTATGAATTGGTGCTGCAGAGCAAGTTAAACTCCTAAAGCTTTCTATATAATGTTCATTTGCTGTAATTTGAACACACTTATCTTCTTTTATTGCTGTCCCCATTGCATTAGTTCCTATATTTTGCTCATCCATATAAGCACCAATTTTTAAATTCAATTTATCAAATTTATTTACTATCCACTCAGCACCTTTTATATTTAATATACATCCTTCCTTATCTGTTAAAACTATAATAAAATCATTATCATGAACAGATGAAAACATCATATCTATATAAGGCCTTGAAATTTCAATAAGCTCACTATTATTACTTAAAATTCTTAATAATTCTTCATTCTCTAATATTTTTTTAGAATATATAGATTCTTTTAGTACGCCATACCCCTTACTTCTTTTATGTGACTCCTTAACTAATAATTTATTATCTAACATAAATTTCTCCCCTTTTGTTAAACTGCCCCTACCTCATATACCCCTTCTAAAATCATATATTTAAAAGTGAAATTAAGTCTTCTACTTTTAATCAGCTACTTACTTACATCTCCGCTATTTTATGATGCCTAAAGCATATCCAAATAAATATACCTTTATTATATCCAATTACCATATTTTAAACAACTTGTATAAGACCTATGAAAAAAATAACAAAAAGGCTCAAAAAGGCTAAAATGCTGCTCTGTTTTTTGAAATATTTTAGAACATAAAAAGTGACTGACACTAAAATGCCAGTCACTCTTATTGTTTTTTAATTTACCCTTATCTTTCTTTAATTATTGCTTTTTTAACTAACAAATATATAAATCCTATTAAAATAATAAATATAACTATAAATGTTCCTATTGCTCCATAAGGATTCATTGTATTCCACCCTAATATATTTTGAATAAATATCCCTATTTCGCTAAATAATTTTTCGAAAGTACCTGCAATTATTATTGGTCCTATTGAAATTATTGTTTTCATTAATTTATTACACTTATAGTATATTAATACTATTGTTAATCCTAATGTAAAAATCATAATATACACTGAAAATTGTAATAAAAAAGTGTTTAACAATGTTACTACATCATTATTTTGAATCCATATACTCGTTGTACCCGCAGTTTCCAAATCTCTAAAACTTGTAAAAATCATATCATAACCAGTTGGAGATTTAGTAAATAGATTATATACTCTATTTATTATTACATCTAATAATGATGCTATTGCTGCTATGATCAATATTGATAATATTGTTCCTTTAAAGTATGTCTTCCTTGATATATTATTACTTTGAGAAAAATAGAAATTTTCCTTAAAGTAGTTTAACCCTATAACAAATAAAAATATAACAGTAGATATCTCAATCCCAGATGAAACTATATTCCCATCTCTATAATGTTTTTGAAGATATGACATAACTATCAAAACTGAAATAAATATAGAATAATATATTATCATTGATTTTTTAACACTAGCCAAATTATATTTTGCAACACTATAACATTTCATTATTTTTCTCCTCCTTCACTTGTTAAATATATAAATAATTTTTGAAGTTCTACCTTTGAAACTTTAAGATCTAATTTAATTTGCTCTTCTTTTTCTTTATTTGTAACTTCTCCAATTATAGTTGCTGCTTTAAATGAAGCCATAGTTTCTACATTTACACAGTTTTTTCCTTTTATATAATCATCAACATTTTTGTCTAAACCTGAAATTGTATATGAATCTTTTAAAAGCTCTTCTACTTCTACATTTTTAATAATTTTATTATCCTTCATTATAATTACATTTTCTAAAATATCAGCTACTTCTTCAATTATATGAGTTGAAAGTATAATTGTTTTTGGCTTTTCTATATAATTTGCCATTAGTTCCTTATAAAACAAATCTCTATGACCTGCGTCTAACCCAAGTATTGGTTCATCAAATAATAATATTTCTGCGTTTGATGCTAATGTAATTATTATTTTACATATTGATGTGTATCCTGTTGAAAGTTCTTTAAACTTTTTATTTATATTAATTCCAAATTTCTTTGAAAGCTCTAATGCATAATCCATGTTAAAGTTTTTATAAAACTCTGCTGTCCATTTTAAAATATCTTTTATTTTCATACTCTCTGGATATAAATCTTTCTCAACCATTAAATATATTTTTTCTAAAGCATTATCATTTTCTATAACATTTTCACCATCAATAGTTATTGTTCCACGGGTTGGAAAAATCCTATTTGTCATAAGATTTAGAAGTGTAGTTTTTCCCTCTCCATTTCTTCCAAGTAAACCATAAATTTTATTTTCCTCTAATGTTAAAGATACATCATTTAATGCGCAAACATCCCCAAAGTTTTTTGTAATGTTAGAAATCTTTATTGTACTCATAAATTAATCCTCCTTCTTAATCATATTTATAATATCTACAGTTGAAATATCTAATCTTTTAGCTTCTTCAATTAAAGAAACTATATATTTTTTATAAAAACTATCTTTTCTCTTTTCCATTAACAAATTTTTACTACCTGTTGAAACAAACATTCCCACACCCCTCTTTTTATATATAACTCCTTCATCTACTAATAAATTAAACCCTTTTGCCACTGTTGCAGGATTAATTTTAAACTTAACAGATATTTCTGTAGTTGATGGTATTACTCCCTCTTCTTTAAAAATCCCTTTTAAAATATTATCTTCAATAGCTTGAGCTATTTGCGCATATATTGGCGTGTCATTTGTTAATTCTAAAATCATATTATCACTCCTTATATAAGTGACTTTCAAAAAAATAATATATCAATTTGCTAGTTTATTATTTTTTCAAATGCCTAATTCTCTATGTTATATACTATGCATAACTCCTTGGTTAGTTACTATTGTAATTAACTATATAACTAACTAAGTTTATTGTCAATACTATCCAGTAAATATTTTCTATTTAATTTCATATTAGCTTGTTATTTATTTTCACATCCATTAGGAATCTTAAAAAATAACTAGTTAGATTCTGATCTATTTTGCACAACCTAATATTTTTACGCACAAAAAGACTCCTCAAAATGAGGAGCCTTTTATCTTAAATAAAATTATTATCTATTACTTTCTTTCATTTGTCTTTCTATATCTCTGTTATGTGCTTTTTCTAGCATTGAATCTCTTTTATCGTAATTTTTCTTACCTCTACATAAACCAATAGCTGCTTTCACTTTTCCATTTTTTAAATATAAAGCTAATGGTATTAGTGTAAATCCTTCTCTAGTTACTAATAAATCAAATCTTTTTATTTGTTCTTTATGAAGTAAAAGCTTTCTTTCTCTTATCGGATCTACGTTTGTAATGTTTCCTTGCGCATAGTGACTTATGTGCATTCCTTTAATAAACATTTCTCCGTTATATATATCTGCATAGCTTTCTTTAAGATTACACTTACCTATTCTTATAGATTTAACTTCAGTTCCTACTAAAGATATTCCTGCTTCTATTGTTTCTTCAACAAAGTAATCATGTCTTGCTTTTCTATTTTCAGCTAATGTATTACTATTTTTTTTTCTTACCATTTTTTTCACCCACTAATAAATTTTAATGTATCCAAGATTAGAAAGTATCTTGAATCATTAAAATTTCTATTATTTATTAATTATAGTATATCAATATAATTTCAAATTGTAAATTTATAAGTTCTAAATTTATCATTTAGGCATTATAAAATAAACAATATAATTTCGCATAAAATTTATTATTATAATTTATAAGTTGAAAGTAAAGAAAAAGCACTAACCTTAAAAGATTAGTGCTTTTGAAGTTTCCTTAAATTTGTTTCTATTAAATAAACATTCTACTCTTCGTCTACGTAGTTTGTTTTCATCTCTTCTTTAACTTCTAGTAATTCATCAACTAGTTTTTTATTTGCCTTAATTTCTGTTTTTGGTGCTTCCTCTTCTTCTGTTAAATTAAAGTAGACTTCTCTATTATCTATATCTACTTTTGTACATTTAACTTTAACTACTGCTCCAAGTCTATATACTTTTTTAGTTCTTTCACCTATTAAACATAAATGAGCTTCATCATATATATAATAATCATCATCTAATTCAGTAATATGGACTAAACCTTCTATAGTGTTTGGTAGTTGTACAAATATACCAAATGAAGTTACTGATGATATCATTCCTTCAAATTCTTCACCTATTCTATTTTGCATGTATTCAGCTTTCTTTAAATCATCAACTTCTCTTTCTGCTTGTTCTGCAACTCTTTCTCTTTCTGATGATTGTTTTGAAGTTTGATCAACTATTACAGCTAATTTTTCTGCTCTTTTTTCATCTATTTTAGCATTTAAATGCTCTTTTATAATTCTGTGTATTTGAAGATCTGGATATCTTCTTATTGGTGATGTAAAGTGACAGTAATATTTAGCTGCAAGACCAAAGTGACCTACACATTCTGGTGAATATTTAGCTTGCATCATTGAACGTAATAATAATTTACTTACTACTGGTTCTTCTGGTTTTCCTTTTACCTTTTCAAGTACTTCTTGCAGCAGTTTAGGTTGAACATCTTGTGTCCATCTAATTCCATATCCTAAATTATAAACAAACTCTTTAAACTTAGTTAATTTTTCTTCATCTGGTTCTTCATGAATTCTATAAACAAATGGCATATGTGCCCAATGCATATATTCTGCAACTGTTTCATTTGCTGCTAACATAAATTCTTCTATTATTTTATTAGCTATTCCTCTTTCGTAAGGCTTAATATCAACTGGTTTTCCAAGTTCATTTAATATTATTTTAGATTCTGGGAAATCAAAATCTATAGCTCCTCTTCTCATTCTTTTATTACGAAGAATTGCACAAAGCTCTTCCATATCTAAGAAATCTTGATGTAGATTTTCATATTTCTTTATAAGTTCTGCGTCTTTATCTTTTAAAATTTTAGTAACATCTGTATAAGTCATTCTTGCTGTTGTATTAATTATAGTTTCAGCTATTTCATGATCTATAATTTTTCCTGATTGATCTATTGTCATAAAGCAGCTTAATGTTAATCTATCAACACTTGGGTTTAATGAACAAATACCATTTGAAAGCTTTCTTGGTAGCATTGGTATAACTCTATCTAGTAAATAAACAGAAGTTGCTCTGTCAAATGCTTCTTTATCTAGAGGACTTTGTTCTCTAACATAATGAGTTACATCTGCAATATGAACTCCTAATTTAAATGTTCCATTTTCTAATTTTTCTATTGATACCGCATCATCTAAATCCTTAGCATCTTCTCCATCTATTGTTACCATTTTCATATTTCTTAAATCTTTTCTTCTTCTATATTCTTTATCTTCAATTGTTTCTGATACACCCTCTGCATAGCTTAATATTTTTTCAGAGAACTCTTCAGGCAGACCATATTTTTTAATTATAGTTAATATGTCAAGGCCCTTATCTCCTTTTTTACCAAGTACTTGTTCAACTACACCTTCTGGGCTTCTTCTTTGATCTGGCCATCTAGTTATTTCAACAACAACTACATCTCCATCTTCTGCTCCATTTTTATCTTTTTTAGATACGAAAATATCTTGATTTAATCTTGTATCTTCTGGAACTACAAAACCGAAGTTCTTATTACCTTCATATATACCGATAATTTTGCTGTTTCCTCTCTCAAGGATATCAACAACTTCACCTTCTCTTTTTTTAGTTCCATTTTTATCTTCTTTTGTTACTTGAACTAATATTTTATCTCCGTTCATAGCTCCATTCATAAATGAACTTGGGATAAATACATCTCTTTCACCTTCAGTTTCTGGTATTAAGAACCCAAAACCTTTTTGGTGAGCTTGAAGTTTACCTCTTACTAGTCCCATTCTTTCTGGAATCCCGAATTTATCTTTTTTAGTTCTTATTATTGTACCTTCTTTTTCCATTGTTTTTAAAGTCTTTTTAAAAGGCTTATATTCCTCTTGTGATATATCAAATACTGTTACTAGTTCTTGTATATCCATTGGTCTGTAAGCTTCTTCCCTCATAAAGTTTAAAAGCGTTTTTTTCATTCCCATATATTGCATTCCTCCATTTTTTATTACTTACTTAAAGTATATCCATTATGTACTTATATTATAAATTATTCTTTTAAAATAACCTTAAAATAAAAGCTACTATCATAATGATAGTAGCTTTTCATCATACTATATTAAATTTAATGCCACTGTAACTATTGCAAACATCGACATTGATACTACTGTTGCTCTTGCAAGCATAACTTCTTTAGTTTTAGTTTTGTTTTTCGAGAAAAATGTTTCAGTTGTTCCACCTTGAATTAATCCACTTAGGGCATCTGCCTTACTTGGTTGCATTAATATTGTTACTACAACTATTAAACCTAAAATCATTTCTAATATTAGCAGAAAATTTTTCATACTTATACCTCCCACTGTCTCTTCCGATTTACATTTTTATATAAGCCTATAATATCATACTACATATTAAAAAACAAGTATTTAGTTACATTTTTCTCCATTTAAGGTAGCATAGATTTTTTTAACTACTAATTTCTATAGTAGTTAACCTATTTACCTTTAAAATATAGTTATTCATAATCTATATACTAGAAAAAATAAAAAGTGGCTTTCACCACTTTTTATAATAAATCCTATTGAAAATATAAATTTTAATTATATTAACCTATTTTTTAATGTTAAAGAATGCTTTCTTTCCTCTATATTCTGCTACTTCCTCAAGTTCTTCTTCTATTCTAATTAATTGATTATACTTAGCAACTCTTTCTGATCTTGCTGGTGCACCTGTTTTAATTTGTCCTGCATTAACTGCTACAACTAAATCTGCAATAGTAGTATCTTCTGTTTCTCCTGATCTATGTGAGATAACTGCTGTGTATCCAGCTCTGTTAGCCATTTCTATTGCATTTAAAGTTTCTGTTAATGTACCAATTTGGTTAAGCTTTATAAGGATTGAGTTTGCAACTCCCATTTCAATTCCTCTCTCTAGTCTTTCAGTGTTAGTAACAAATAAATCATCACCAACTAATTGAATTTTCTTTCCAAGCTTTTCTGTTAGTAACTTCCAACCGTCCCAATCTTCTTCATCCATACCATCTTCTATTGATATAATTGGATATTTATTAACCCAATCTTCAAAGAATGCTACCATTTCTTCTGAAGTTAAACTTTTTCCTTCATTAGCTAAAACATATTTTCCATCCTTATAATATTCTGATGCAGCCGCATCAATAGCTATAAACATATCTTCTCCTGGTTTGTATCCAGCTTTTGTAATTGCTTCTATAATAACATCAATTGCTTCTGCATTTGATTTTAAGTTTGGAGCAAATCCACCTTCATCACCAATTCCAGTTGAATATCCTTTATCATTTAATATTTTCTTTAATGTATGATAAACTTCTGCACACATTTGAAGTGCTTCACTAAAACTTGAAGCTCCTGCTGGCATAACCATAAATTCTTGTAAATCTACTGAGTTATCAGCATGTGATCCTCCGTTTATAATATTCATCATAGGTACTGGTAAAACTTTTGCGTTTACTCCACCTACATATTGGTATAATGGCATTCCAAGTGAAGTAGCTGCTGCATTTGCAACCGCAAGTGACACTCCAAGAATTGCATTCGCTCCAAGTTTACCTTTATTAGGTGTTCCATCTAGTTCAATAAGCATTTTATCTATATATGTTTGATCAAATACATTACATCCTATTAATTCTTCTGCAATAGTATCATTTACATTTTTTATTGCTTTTAAAACACCTTTTCCCATGAATTTAGATTGGTCTCCATCTCTAAGTTCAACTGCTTCAAACTTACCAGTTGATGCTCCTGATGGAACTGCTGCTCTTCCCATAGTACCATCATCAAGATACACCTCAACTTCTATTGTTGGGAAACATCTTGAGTCCATAATTTGTCTTGCCACTACATCTACAATTTCAACATAATTTTTCATTTTCTTTTCCTCCTAAATATTTTGATTTTAGTTATATTTCAAAATAACATTTTCATCTATTCATATACTCTTTTTTGAAAGTGCCTTATATAATTTGATGAAAAACGATACTTCTTTATTATCTTCTAAATAATTTATTATTATTATAATAATTAGATATTTTTTTAAATAACTAGTCAGATTCTAATTTATTTTCCTTCAACTTCCTTAATTCTATTATAGTGATTATTGTTCTCTTTTGCAATACATAATCAATTAATATTTTTAACCACTTTATATTTTTGCTTTAATATAAATATAAGGCGTATAAAATGACTATAGAGTCCCTTTATACGCCTTATATTTCACATAGTTATTTAATCTATTTCTAATTCATCAATATCAACTTGATTTAAAATTTCTTTTAATTGTTTTAACTCTTCTTTATTTAATGTTATTCCTTTTCCCATTTGCTCATGATTTTCATCCCATTCACGAATATCTATTTTCGGCTTTTTATTGTTCCAAGTCATTACATTAATTTCTCTATTCCAACCTTTTGCACTTTGTGATATAGTACCTAAATTATTTTTAATATCAAATTTAAAATCTGCCATCTTTATCGCTCCTTTATACATCTCTTGTATCATACCTTGTGACTCTATTTCCTATCATTATATGTTACACTATTATAGTTCATTTTATAGAGACTCGCAACTATTCTGACTACTTCTATATTTTTCAATATAAATTAACACAGGCTCAGTTAGCTAATAATTTAGGTGTTACTCGCCAAACAATCATAGCTATAGAAAATGATAAGTATAATCCAAGCTTAGAATTAACTATGCAGTTCTCAAAATACTTAAATACTACAGTTGAAGAGTTATTTACATTAACATATAAATAAAATTTTGACTTTACTATTGAGATATTATAAAAAGCATACTTTTAATAAAAAAGTATGCTTTTTTCCTTAAATCTTAAATTTTTGTACCAATTCATCAAGCTTTTGTGCAAGTTCTGCTTGAATTTGTGATGTTTGTGCTACTTGCTCCATAGCTTTTGATGTTTCATCAATACTAACTTGAATCTCTCCTGTACGCTCTGCAGAAAGCTGTGAATTTTCTGCAAGAATTTGAACTGCCTCACTAACTTGACCTACTGTTGCTTCCACCTCTTCTGACATAGCCGCAATTTCTTCTGACATGGCGCTTACAAATTCCCCATCTTCACCATATTGTTTCCCTGATTCTGAATATTGTTCCAAAACAGGTTTAATATTTTCTATAATGAATTTAAGTACGTCATTGCTATTTTCCGATAAATTCTTGAATGCATATTGAACTTTTACTATTGTACTTTGAATTGTATTTACAGTTTCTGAGGATTGTTCTGCAAGTCTTCTTACTTCATCTGCAACTACTGCAAATCCTCTTCCTTGTTCTCCAGCTCTAGCAGCTTCAATGGCTGCATTTAACGCAAGTAAATTAGTTTGTGATGAAATTGCTGAAATTGCATCAGCCATAACTTTTATTTCATCTACAACTTTTCCATCTTCTATAGCTCTTAATATATTTTTTTCCTTTTCTTTATAAATACTATTACTTTTTTCCAATGCATTTTGCGCCGTTATTTGAACTTCTTTAGCTTTTTCCTTAATTTGACCAGCATTTTCGCTACCCTCCATAGCCTTTGAAGATAGTTCTTCCATACTAGAGTTAACTTCCTCAACAGATGCAGTTATTTCTTCTGATGTAGCACTAGCATCTTGAGCAGATTTATTTATTTCAACTGTTGAATTATCTATAATTTCTATTTTAGATGTTATCTCCTGAACTGTAGCTGAAAGTTCTTCAGCAGATGCACTCATATCAGAAGAATTGCTTAGTATTTCTTTTACTAACTCTTTAATATTCTCCTGTGCAATATTTAACGCATCCCCAGTTTGTCCAAATTCATCTTTTATTGTAATAGTAATTGGAGTTGAAAAATCATACACAGCTAAACTATTAGCTAAATCTTTTATTTTATTTAATGGAATTATTATATTTCTACTTAATATATAAGCCATAAAAATTATAATTAAAAATCCTATAGTTGTATATATTATAATTGTATTCCTAGCATGGCTAAATTCAGCTATGTTATTTGAATTTCCTTGCTGCGCTAATTTTATATTTATATCAATTAATTTATCTATTTTCTCAAAAGCAGTAACTCTCATTGGCGTTACCTCTAAATAATAACCCTTAACTGCTTCCTCATATTTATTACCGCTCACCAGTTCAATGACATTATTTCTTGTTTCTCTATATTTTGCTAAGTCATTCTTAAAAGCTTCATAGGTTTCTGTTTCTTCTTTTGCTATATCAGCATTTGATTCATCTGGTATACTTTCATATTCATCTTGCAATTTTTTATTTTTATTGGTTAGTTCATCTATAGCCTTTATTTGCTCATCTAATTTTGATTTATCTCTTTCAAAAACAATTCTAAGCATATTATTACTAATTTCATTTATATTTATTTTCATTTCCTTCAAAGCACTAATGGACGCTACATTACTGGTATATATATACTCAGAACCTGCATTTATCTTTGATGAGCTTAATATACCCTCACCTCCTATTACAACCATAAAAATACAAACTACTGAAAATACTGATATAAGTTTTTTCTTTACACTTAAATTTAAAAATAATTTCATTTTAACTCTCCTCTTCTTTTTCCATTATAATAATTTATAAACTAATAAAGTTTCCATGGATTTTAATTGTATTTATAGATAATATAGTCATGATCATATACTGTATTTTCTATAAACAACTATTTTTTTTACATATATTCACTTATATTATACATTTTTTGACCTTTACCTCAACTTTACACTCGTTTGTATTATATTACAACATTTTTTTGCAATTCCACTTCCATTTTCTATTATTTCGATAGACTTTATTTAAAGTACTATTATTAGACTCCTGAAATTACTCAAAATTGAGCCATCTTTACTAAAAATACTCTCGTAGATATATTAATAATAATATTATTTAATTTCACTAAATAAAAAAGCAAATTAATCAATCTTATAATAAGATCGATTAATTTGCTCTAATTTACAAATTAAAAATTGTATAGTAATATATTGTTAAATTCCCTTCCCTGAATCTGTAACTTCAATTAATTCCATTGGAAATGCTTCAAATATTTTCTGACTTAATAAATATTCATTTTCAAATCTTATTACCCAAGCCTTAATTATTGTTAATGGTAGTGAAAATGGAACTCTTTTATTTTGATATTTTTCTAAATTATCTAGGAAAAAAATCTTTTCCTCCTGTGTTAGTTGTTTAGAAAAATATCCAAATAGATGTAATAGCATATTAACATTTCTCATAGTGCTTGAAGGAACCTCTAATGCCTTTACTAGCAATGATTTATATTCCTGTAAAGCCTCATTTATATTGTTGCTTCTTTCCGCTGCAACTATTTTCGCTAGCTTTTTTTGCTTTGATAGGCTATAGGCCATTAGTTGAAAATCTATTTATATTATCTCTTAAATCCTCACCTGTATTTGAGACTACTAATGAATTTTCATTCTCGTTTTCTAAATATATA
The DNA here is from genome assembly GCF_017348895.1 of Clostridium gasigenes. Taxonomy (NCBI): domain Bacteria; kingdom Bacillati; phylum Bacillota; class Clostridia; order Eubacteriales; family Clostridiaceae; genus Clostridium; species Clostridium gasigenes. The sequence continues at coordinate 2,275,057 of NZ_CP071376.1, read as the reverse complement.
TGAACTTATTCATTATATTTTATATCATTTTACAAATTTAAATATTTTTCTCTTTATCAAGAAAGTAGTCTAATAAATCCTCAATACTAACAACACCCATAATTTTCTCATTTTCAACTATAGGCATAGAAATAATACCATTTTCTCTTAGACGTTTAGCCCCTGTTAAAACATCTTCATCAGCTTGCGCAAGTACTACAGACTTTGACATAACCCATTCAACAGGGCAACTATCATAATGACCAGGAGTTATCCTAAATCTATATATATCAGCTTTAACAACCATACCTACTAAATTATTATAATCATCAACTACAGGAATACCATTAATATTGAGATTGTTCATTACTTGTAAAACTTCATCTATGGTATCGTTTACTTTAACCGTGTTATTTTGTAATTTTACAATATCGCCTATTTTCATAATATCATCCCCTCTTCTTTAATAAACATTATATAAGTTTTACTAATGTATCATACTAATATATTACTATAAAACTGAATATTTTACTATAGAACTGAATATTATAAATATCTATTATGCACTTTTTTTGAAAATTATTTTTTGAAAATTGTATACTATATTTGACATATATTAAGTTATAACATACAATTTAATTATAGAAAGGGTGATATAATGAAAAACAAAAAAATGAAGATTTCGAGAATAGAGTGCGATGTATCTCAGGCACAACTAGCAGAACAGGTTGGTGTTACAAGGCAAACAATCAGTATGATCGAATCAGGAAATTATAATCCAACTTTAAATTTATGTATTTCAATTTGCAAAGCATTAAATAAAACTTTAAACGATTTATTTTGGGAGGGGAATGAAAATGAAAAATAAAACTTTATTTAATCAGTTATTTAAAGCTCTAAGCAACAAAACAGAATATGGAGATGAACGTCAATCTATTGAAAGCCATAAAATCATTTCCACAGGTATGCTTGCTTTAATAATACTACTCTTTATTTTTTCTATTATATACGACACTATAGATATCCACTTTAGCATACCAACATCAGTACCTGGGCTTTTTCATTTCATATCTTTTATAATTGGATTAGTTTGTTTTTATTGTGGCATTGCATTTTGTAAACGAGGAATTATTGAAGGCAGCACTCATTCTTTTATAATTTATACCGGTCTTTTTTTCCCGCCTTTTATGTTATCAGATTTAATATACTTTATTTTTAAAGGCTATGAAAAAGAAGTTGCAATAATTGCATTACTAATAATTCCTATTACTATTTTTACTTCTTATTATATATTAAATAAAATATACCAAAAGGCTATTTACGAGCTAGAAAATGAGGATTGTGGCATTAATTAAAAAGGTACTAATAACATAGATTAACTTAATTCACCCTAAATAATAATTATTATTTTATTACTTTTATTAATAAACAAATAAACAAGCATTAATTACAATGCTTGTTTTTTGAAGATAATTTACTCTAATTCATATAAATATTGTTTCATTTTCTTTTCCCAATCTTCCCAGCTTCTTTTATCTATATCTTTTATATAATCTAAAAAACTATCTAGACAATCTAATTTTTTTAAGCCTTTCATTAAATGTCTTGGATAAGTAACCTTTCTTTTATAACACTCTTTTGGATCAATTACTTTTATACTTAAGCTTTCTTTAACATAAATATCCCTACATCTCATATCTAACTTAGTGAATTTCAATTTTTTGAATTCATTTATAAGTTTATATAAGTTTTTAGCTAGTTCACGGCTCATACCATTTTTTTTAATAAAGTCATCTAGCCTTTCTCCGCCTATTTTTTCTCTTACCATATACAACTGTCCAATATTATACACATGAGGAAAATATGTAGATTTACTTACCTGTTTTAAAATTTCTGCTTCTTCTCTACATACTTTAGCTTCTTGAAATATTTTTATAGCCTTATTTTCAGGTAGTTCATATACTATCCCATTATGTCCTTCCCCTAAAAATATTGCTTTTCTAAATAACTTTTCTGTTTCTTTATCAAAATCTGCTGAATAAGCATAAGTCCTAACCATTTGTCCCACCCTATTTTAATTGTTTGTATATTATATTAATGTTTTTTTAAATTTATAACTTATTTTCTCCAGCTTATACTTATTACTAAATTTTCATTTAATAATTTTGCTTCTATATTATTATCCAGATTTTCAACAAAGGCTTTTGTTATCGATAACCCAAGGCCTGTATTTTTATCACTTCTAGATTTATTTGCTGTGAAAAATCTTTCAAACATTTTATTTATATCTTCCTGTACTAAATTCGGAGCATAATTTATAAACTCAGTTATTATAAATTCATCCTCTTCTTTTAATATTATTTTTGTATATTTATCTCCATACTTTAAAATATTACTTATTAAATTAGAAAACACACGGTTTATTGCATTTTTATCCGATATTATATAGGATGTATTTTCTTGTATTTCTATAATTGGTTCCATAAATTTTTCTGCAAATTCATTATAAAACAAGGCTATATTTTCACATAAAACATTAGCTAAATTAATTTTACTAAGGTTAAAATTATATTCATTACCTTCAATCCTAGATAAATCATAAAAACTTGTTATTAATGTTTGTAATACATTTGTTCTTTTTTCAACTATATCTATATACTTACTCTTCTCTTCTTCAGTTACCTCTTCATCTTTAATAAGTTGAATATATCCCATAATAGAAGTTAATGGAGTTCTCAAATCGTGAGCCATATTTTCAATACTTTGTTTTAGTTCAAGTTCAACTTCCTTTTTCCTAACATTTACTTTTTGATTTTCATCATATAATTTATTTATATTTACTACTAGTTGCTCTATATGTCTATCTGTTGTTTTAATTCTAATATTTCTATATTCACTATGATTCTTTTTTATCTCGCTTGAAACAGCTTTTATCTCTTTCTTTAAATTAATAATATACATAAAAAGAATAATAACTGCTACTACTAACATTATTATTAAAAATATCATTGCTCCACCTCCAATACCTCTCTATTTTTTATTAATATTAATCATCTCCAAATAAATAACAAGTCATTATTTTGTCTTGTTATTTATTTTTCAATGCCTTATTTACTTAATATCTTGTTTATTAAATACTGCTATTCCACAACCTAAAGCTGCTACTAACGTAACTAAAGATATCATTATCGCTTTTATAATATCTGCACTATTTGCGCTAATAGCTGTTACAATTGCCACATTATATAATAAAGTTAATTCATAAAGATTATCAAACCAATCAATTTTTCCATATAAAAACGATGTGAATAGCGGAATACCTACAAATATTGCTACACTTATTCCTATAGTTGCTCCATTACTCTTTACTAGTGTTGCAATCAACATTATAATTGCAACAACCGCTGAATTAACTATTACTGCGGCACCAAATGTTTTTAACATACCCATTAATTGAATAATTTCAAAAGGTTCCCCCCAACCATTAATAATTATATTAATAATAGTTGCAAGTCCTACTGTTATAGCCATTATTATAGTTGTTCCTAATGTAATTGCTATCCACTTTGAAATATAATAATGCGATCTTTTTTTCCCATATGCCAATATGTTTTTTATTGTACCTTCTGAATATTCCTTTGCAAGAAAAGCCGCTACCAAAATACCAATTAGAACCTCTAATATTCCTTTTTCAAATGATATATGAAATAATTCTACAGTAGTAATATTAAACATATCTTTAACCCCATCCACTTGAACCCCTATTTTACCTGGATTAAAACCTGACTTACTAGCTAATGATTTTATTTGTTCTAACTGTATCATTTTTTGGTCTTCTGGAATATTTCCTAAACTTTTAATAAGGTGGTCCTCGGTCATTATTAATGTCATAACTATTGTTATTATTGATAATATTATAGCCACAATACATAATACCTTAAATGTTTTATTCTTAGATAATTTAAACATTTCGGCTTTTATTAATCTATACATTTTCTCCACCTCCAACAATATTCATAAAATAATCCTCTAAGCTTTCTCCCTTTAACCCAATTCGTTCTACAATTATGCCATTTTTAGAAAGAAGAGTATTTATTTTACCAACATTATCTAGGTCACTATATATTTTCACTTTATTCTTATCTAAAACTTCATATTCTGTTATATTTAGTTTTTCCTCCATTAATGTTACAGCTTTTGGCGCATCGTCAATTTCTAATTCTATATATTGTCTAGATTTTTCATTTAATTTTTCTGAAGATATTTCTTCAATTAACTTACCATGACTTATTATACCGTAACATGTAGCAAGTTCTGAAAGTTCTCCAAGTATATGGCTTGATATTAATATTGTTACATCTTTTTCTCTATTTACTTTTTTAAGAAGCTCTCTTATTTCTATAATGCCCATAGGATCTAATCCGTTTATAGGCTCATCTAAAATAAGCAATCTTGGATTTCCAAGTAGTGCATTTGCTATTCCTAACCGTTGTTTCATTCCAAGTGAAAAATTCTTAACTTTCTTCTTTTTCAAATCAGTTAATCCAACTAACTTTAAAACCTCATCAATACATTCTTTTCCTGCAATATTTCTAACAAGCCTTGAAACTTCAAGATTTTCTCTTGCGGTCATACCTCCATAAAAACATGGTGTTTCTATTAAACTACCAACCATTGTTCTAGCATTATTTAACTCAGATTCAGTAGTTCCTCCAAGTAATTCTATATCTCCACTGGTTTTGTGTATTAACCCTGTTATCATACGCATTAATGTAGTTTTCCCTGCACCATTTTGTCCTATGAATCCATATATATCGCCTTTTTTTATTGTTATATTTATAGAATCTACAGCCGCTTGAGTGCCATATTTTTTAGTTATTTTATTAGTTTTTAAAATTATCTCATTCATTATTATTTCCTCCCCATTACCTTATGCTCTTATTATATAAACTTAAGTATAAGATACCTTAAAGAAAACATTAAGAAAGTATTAAGGCACTATAAAATAAATAATATCTCAATGATACTAGTCTATTATTTATTTTATAATGCCTGAGTTCGAACCTATCAATTTAGGCATATTAAAAAGAACATCATCTTAAGTACCTTGATTAATTATTTTTCTAAGTGCCTTAGTCTGATATTTTTTTGAATATGTCTTATTTCTACTCTTTAAGTTTAAATCCTATGCCCCAAACTGTTTTAATATAGTCAAAATCTTTATCTGCTTTGCTTAGCTTTGATCTTAAGTTACTAATATGTACATTAACTGTATTATCATCACCTAAAAATTCATTTTCCCACACAGTCTCAAATAAATTTTCTCTTGTAAATACCTTATTAGGATTACTTATTAACAATTGTAAAATTGAAAACTCCCTTACTGTTAAAGCTATTTCTTCTTTATTTATAAATACTCTTCTTGATTCTGAATCTAATATTATATTTTTATACTTCAATTTATTATCTTTACTTTTACTTTGTGAAAATTCTTTGTATCTTCTTAATTGAGCTTGCACCCTCGCTATTACCTCTTTAATGTCAAATGGTTTATTTATAAAATCATCTGCTCCAAGTTTTAGCACATTTATTTTATCCTCTTGTCCAATCTTCGCTGATATAACTATTATAGGCATAACTTTTATTTTTCTTATTTCTTCTATAAGGTCTTCCCCTGTAACACCTGGCAACATTAAATCTAATATTATAAGATCATAATCATATTGTTCTATGCACATTTTCGCCTCAGTACCAGAGTATGCACTTCTAACCGCATGTCCTTCTTTTTTTAAAATGTTACATAGCAATCCATTAATATCTGAATCATCTTCTACCACTAAAATATTATTATCCATATTTATTCACCAACTTATCTATTTTTTGTTTTTTCCATTTCACATAAGTATAAATACATGCCAATATATACAGTAAAGCAGATGCCACTATTATAATAGTTTTTAAATTAAGTCTATTATCATAGTCCTCAAATACACGCATTAAATTTATTATATTAACTGGTAATAAACCCAACAAGATTATAAAATCATTTTTACAACTTTTATTTTTAGTATCTTTAGCTCTCATAGAGCCCTCCACTTTTTAAGAAAGTATTAAATTTTAGTTATACTTTCTCAGTAATTATATCATTTTTTTGAATAAAATGTATATTCAAAGCATGTTATCTTATTATTTTTTTATTTATAAATAAAGAAAATCCACTGAAATTATTTTAATTTCAGTGGATTTATATCTTTTATTTAAGTATTAATTTTTCTTCTTCTTCAAATCTCAAACCATGTTTATTAATCAACATATCTTTCATATCTACCTTTACTTTACCCTCAATACTATCCTCAAATTCAATAATATATCCTTCCCTATTTTCTCTTATTAACTCTGGAAATTGATAATTTTTATTATTGTCATCACAAATAAATGTATCATTTGCTACTCTTAAAATATCGTTCCTTTCATCACCATCTATATATATTTTTATTTTTCCATCTTTTCTTTCTACATTTGTTATATTTACTTTATTTCCATCTTGAGATATTAACTCACTAATATATTCAACATTATCTTTTATTTTTTTAGGCGATGATTCTTTTGCTATCCTTTCTTTTTCCATATACTCTACAAAAAGTTTGTTTTTAACTTCTGTTTCTTCTTCTGTCATAGTTGGAACTGATACCCATTCACTATTAACTAAAGTACTTTTAACTCCCCCACCGAATACTACAGCTCCATCTTCATTTTTATATTCAATAGCTGAGATATTTTTTGCATTTTTAATATCATCATATACTACATCTGGACAACTAAGATATGCTATCTCTCCATCACTCGAAAATGAACCATTTCTATAAATTTTATCATCTATCTTTAATAAAATACCTTTACTACCGTCACCCCCTTCAATTTTACAGTTCTCAACCTTTAGGAATGTACCTAAACTAGTACCTTCTAGTTCAACTACTTTATATTCTCCATTATTTGATTCCATAGTTACTTCTTTTTTAATATTATTTTTATAAGAGTCATTAAAATCTATATTTAACTCTATTGATTTATTTATTTTATAAGTTTCACTAAATATATCTAATTTCAATGTTCCAGTAGATGGAAATCCTTCAATTGAACTCAGTTCCATAACTTGAACATAATTTTTTTTGTCTATATTATAAGCACTTCCACCAGATCCCACACTAATACCATTCACTGACCCTGATATATGAATAAGACTTGAAGGATTTTCAAAAATTTCATTTTTAGCTTCTACTTTAATGCTAACTATTATAGCCCGCTGAGATGCTGCAATATTATCTACAGTGACTTTAATACCATTTTCCTCAACTGACTCACCAACATATTTTGTCACTGGCAAATACTTTTCACTAAATCCCATTTTTTGATACATAGTATTTATTAGAGGTATATTTTGTGCAATTGCTGGTTGTGAAATAATCCCTAATGTCATTATAAATGTTAATGATGCTACTATAGCCACAGTTTTTCGTTTTCTTCCCTTTCTCCTTATTATTTCTTTTCTTAATGTTTTCTTCATTTTAGCTTTTTTTATATCATTCATTTCTACTTCAATATTTTTATAATCATCTAAATTTATATTTTCTAACTCTTTACTCATACTATCCTCTCCTTTCTAATGCACATATTAATTTTTTCTTTCCCCGGCTTAACCTATTACTAACTGCTGTTTCACTTATTCCTAGTTCTTTACTTATTTCATTTACCTTTTGATCTTTAAATATTCTTCTAACAATTACGTCTTTACTTTTATTATCTAAATTATTTATTTCTGAATGAATTACATCCATAGCTATGCTGTCTTCTACCTCATCGGCTACATCTCTAGTATTAATGCTAATTTCATCATCTAAATACACATTTTTACTATGCTTTTTTTCTTTCCGAATTATATCTATTGCATGCCTTTTTGTAATAACTACAAGCCATTTAGGAAACATATTTATATCTCCTTTAAATGATTTAATATTATCCCAAGCTCTTAACACTACATCATTTGTACATTCTTCACTAAGATCTAAATTATTTAATACACTGTAACTTACCTTTAATACAAGTTGTGAATAATTATCCACTAAATAATCTAAGGCTATCAAATCCCTTTTCCTAAGCCTTATAATAAAGTTATCCTTATTAACCATGTCCTCTCTCCCCTTCTCTTTGAAAGTACTTTCATCTATATAAACGTATTTAATGCTCTAATCTCTCTTAGGCATCGTAAAAGAAATAACAGACAAGTGTTCTTGTTTGTTATTTCTTTTACGATGCCTTAATATTTTACTATAAACTAGAAAAGACGCCTTATAATATTATAAGGCGTCCTATTAATTATTTATTTACTACTAAGCTTGTTCCTGTCATTTCTTTTGGAACTTCAAGTCCCATTTCTACTAACATTGTTGGAGCAATATCAGCAAGTTTTCCGTTTTGCAATGTTTTACCTTCTGTGTGGTTTGAGACCCATACAAATGGTACTGGCTCTGTAGTATGTGCTGTAAATGGCTTTCCTGTTGAGAAATCTATCATCATTTCAGCATTTCCATGATCAGCAGTTATAAATACTGATCCATCTTTTTCTAATACTTTAGCTACAACTTTTCCAAGACATGTGTCAACAGTTTCTATTGCTTTAACAGCAGCTTCTATAACACCTGTATGACCTACCATATCTGGGTTAGCAAAGTTTAATATAATCATATCGTACTTATCAGAATCTAATCTATTTATTAATTCATCAGTTACTTCAAAAGCACTCATTTCTGGCTTAAGGTCATAAGTTGCAACCTTAGGTGATGCAATTAACGCTCTATCTTCACCCTTATTTGGTGCTTCAACTCCACCGTTAAAGAAGAAAGTAACATGAGCATATTTTTCAGTTTCTGCTATTCTTAATTGATTTAATCCCTTACTTGCAACATATTGTCCTAAAGTGTTTTCGAAGCTATTTGGTGTATAAGCAACTGTAACACCTTTTAATGTGCTATCATATTGAGTCATTGTTACAAATGTAAGGTTTAATTTTTCTCTCTTGAAGCCTTCAAATGTACTATCATTTATAGCTCTAGTTATTTCTCTTGCTCTGTCTGGTCTAAAGTTAAAGAATATTACTGAATCTCCAGTCTTTATTGTTGCAACTGGTCTTCCATCTTCCTCTATAACACATGGCAGAATAAATTCATCACTTTTATTATCGTGATATGATTTTTCCATACATTCAATAGCATTGTTAGCTGTTTCACCAGTTCCAAGTACCATTGCATTGTAAGCAAGTTCAACTCTTTCCCATCTGTTATCTCTATCCATAGCATAGTATCTACCGTTAATAGTAGCAATTTTACCTACACCAATTTCTTGCATATAAGATTCTAAACTCGCTATAAAATCTTTACCAGATCCAGGAGCTACATCTCTACCATCCATAAAGCAATGTACAAATACCTTGCTTAGACCAGCATCTTTAGCTAATTTTAATAGACCTTTTAAGTGATCTATATGTGAGTGAACTCCACCATCTGATAATAAACCCATTAAGTGAAGAGCTGAATTATTTTTCTTAGCACTGTCTACAGCTAAGTTCAATGATTCATTTGTGAAGAATCCACCATCTTTTATTTCCTTTGTGATTCTTGTTAACTCTTGATATATAACTCTTCCTGCACCTATATTTAAGTGACCTACTTCTGAATTACCCATTTGACCTTCTGGTAATCCAACTTCAAGCCCACTTGCTCTTAATTGTGTATGTGGATATTTTGCCATTAATTTATCAAAATTTGGTTTATTTGCTGTTTCAACAGCATTTCCTTCTGATTTTGGAGCTATTCCAAATCCATCTAGTATCATTAACATTACAGGTTTCTTCGCCATAATTTTCCTCCAAGTCATCTATATTTTATTCTTAATAATCTATAGTATTTTTTTTATTAATTCTGATTTTATTATACTATAATTATACTTCTTAAACAACTAAGGGCGCTTTTTATTTTGCCTTATTTGTCATATTAGCAGGATTTCTTGTTTGTATCCAAACTGTTCCTGGTCCAGAAAATTTACAAATAAAACCTTCACCACCAACTATTGAGCCAAAAAGTCCTGATGCTAATTCTACACTATATTTCATATTACTATCCCATAAAACTAAGTGGTTTGAATCTACTATGTAAACTTCCAAAGGCTCAATTTCTTTTTTATGAATTGCTCCATAAGAACTTATAAATAATTCGCCTTTTCCTGAGGCCTCCATTTGTATTAATCCTTCTCCTGAAAACATCCCACTAACTCCACCTGATTTAGTATTTACATCTATTCCTGAAGTTGAAGCTAAAAAACTTGATTTGCCTAATCTATATTTTTTACTTCCATCCATCTCAACCTTTTCTATATCTCCTAAAAATTGAGGTGCTAACAATAATTCTCCATTGCTTTTTGCTTTAAATTCTTGAATAAACATTGATTCACCAGAAAACATTCTTCCAAGAGTTTTTCCAAGCCCACCAGTTTTAGCCTTCATTTCAAAAACATCACTCATTGAAACCATTGCTCCAGCTTCTACAATATATCTTTCACCTGTCTCTGCCTTAATTTTTAATACCTTATTAGTATTTCCGTATAGCAATTCAAATTTTTCACTCATTTTAAAACCCCCAAAATTTTATTATATACCTATACTACATTTTTTAACTACCCTTGTAAAGAGTTATGTTCTACTACTTTTAAAATATTATCTAACATATTCTTAAGTATCTTCAAAAAAAATAATAGACCAATTCGCTAGTCTATTTTGCGACGTGATCTATTACTTTTTTAAGTTCCTTATTAAAAATTTATAATAAATGAAACCTGATTTTTATTTGATTCAAGGCTATAATTTATATTTTCATGTTTATCTAATATTGTTTTCACTATATATAAACCAAGCCCTGTATTACCATCTTTTCTATTTCTCGCCTTATCTGCTCTATAGAAAGCTTTGAAAATTTCTCCCTTATCTACGTCTTCTATTTCTACCCCTGTATTTTTTACCACTAATTTTGAATTACTTAACTCTACAAAAATATTTTCCTTTGAAGGCGAATGTGCAATAGCATTTTTTATTACATTTCCTATAACTTTTCTTAATAATAATCTATCTCCATCTATCCATATTTCTTCTGTAATTTCTTCTTGTAACTTTAAATTTTTTCTTTCAATAAAGAAATAGTTTTCTCGTAATATCTCTTTTAGTAACTTTGAAATATTAATTTTTTCTATATTTAATTTAAAATCATCTTTATCTCTTTTTGAAATATCTAAAAGTTCATTTACTAAATCCCTCATTTTCTCAACTACTGCATAGCTTTCCTTTAGATATTTATCTCTATCCTTGTACTTTCCTATATTATAACTCATACCTTCTATTTGACCACTTATTATTGTTATAGGAGATTTTAATTCATGAGAAATAGTTGCAATAAATTCTCTTCTTTCCTTTTCTATTTCTCTTTCCTTTTCAATCTCTATTTTCAATTTTCTATTTACCATATCAAGTTCATTAAAGGTTTTATCAAGTTTTCTATTCATAACATTTAAACTATTTGCAAGCTCTCCAATTTCATCTTTCCCCATTAAAGGTAACTTCTTTGTAAAATCTAAAGCAGCCATCTCTTCCGCAGCTTCCTTTATTTTTATTAAAGGATCACTAATTCTTTTAGAATAAAACATTGATATTGTTACTGCAACTACTACAATTGTTAAAAATGCAAAAGGGAAAAATAATTTCACAATTATCTCTGCCTCATTAATAGCTTTAATAGGTGCATGAGTTAATATAATACATTCTTTATCTATTTGTTTAAAATAAAATTTATTTTCTAATGTTAAATTTTCTATAGGAGTGCCACCTCTTTTTTCATAAAAACTATTTGGCAATCTTTTTTCACTTGGCACTTTATTATCTAACACTCTTATTATCTTTTTATTCATATCAGTTTTGAAAGTTGAATAAACCCATTCATCATCTGCTGTCATTATATTTATCATTAAGTTATTTTGAAAACTAAATTCATCTACAACTGTATTTATATCATCAACAGTATTATTCTCTAGTTTATTTATAAATTCACTAATATTTTTATTTAATAGGTCAACCTTATAATTATAATAAAGCCTTGGTAGGAAAATTGACATACTTAAATACAATACTGAAAAAGCTATAACTATTACTATAGATGAGAATAAAAATGTTTTCTTTTTTATCCCAAGATTATTCCACTTACTTTTTAAGTCCATAGCCTATCCCCTTTACTGTTTTAATGTACTCACCACCAATTTTCTTTCTAATATTTTTAATATGCGCATCAATAACTCTAGTATCACCATAATATTCATAACCCCATACTTTTTCTATTAAAATATCCCTAGAAACTATCATAGGACTACTTTGAATAAGTAATTTTAGTATATTAAACTCCTTTAATGTCATTTCAACCTCTTCATTATTCAAGTAAGCTTTGTAAGAGCTTACTTCCAATGTAACATTACCATAAGTTAACTCATTCTTTCCCTCTTCTTCTTCTCCTCTACGCCTTAAAACCGCCTCAACTCTTTTTATTAATACATTAAAGGAAAAAGGTTTTCTAATATAATCATCAACATCTAAATCAAATCCCTTTACCTCATCATCTTCACTACCAAGAGCTGTTAGAAATATAATTCCTATGTTTTTATCTTTATTTCTTATCATTTTGCATAAAGCATAACCATCTAAATTTGGCATCATTATATCTAAAATAACTAAATCAAAATTAGTCTCTCTAAATTTTTCATAGCCTCCAAGCCCATCATTAGCACAATGGACCTCATAGTGTTGTGATGATAAAAACTCAACTATAATTTCTTGTATTTGCACATCATCCTCTACCACTAAAATTCTTTTTGCCATAAAAAACCCTCCTTACTATTGTTTAATTAATTTTTTATTACCCATAACATATATCTCATCCGCATTTTTAGATAAATCCTTATCATGAGTTACCATAATTACTGTTTTTCCATATTTATATACTATATCACGAAAGAGTGCTACTATTTCTTTTGAAGTTTCCTCATCTAAATTTCCAGTAGGTTCATCTGCTATAATTATATCATTTTCACAGCTTAATGCCCTAGCTATTGCAACTCTTTGTTGTTGTCCACCACTTAATGTTAAGACATCTTGATGAGCTTGTTCTTCTGTTAACCCAACTTTTTGTAACATTTCCATAGCGAAAATCTTATTATCCTCTTTCTTAACCCCTTTTATACTCATAGCCGATGTTACATTTTGCACAGCTGTCATATAATTTATTAAGTTATATCCCTGAAAAACTATTGATACATATTTATTTCTATAATTCTCTAATCCAATTTCCTTTACAGATTTATTTTTCAATAATAGACTTCCTTCAGTAGGAGCCTCTAAACCTGAAATTAATGATAAAAATGTTGTTTTTCCTGATCCTGAAGTTCCTACTATTGCATAAAACCTTCCCTTTTTAAACTCAACATCTATTTTATCTAGTATATTTTTACCTTCTTCATATGCAAATGATAAATTTTCTATTTTTAAAACTATTTCTTCTTTGTTTTTTAATACTGCTTCCATAAAAACTCCTCCTATGTGATCTTTAGCTAAATAACTAGCCACTATTATTAACTTTGACTAATTATTTAGTTTATGATGCCTAACTATTTTTGCTTAATATTTCTTTCGGGTTAACACTCATTATCATTAAAGATGGTATTATTGTTGCAACAATAACTACTAGCATTGCAAGTAATGCCATTTGGAAAAATTCTGTTGCTGTTATTTTTACATTTAATTCTTCTATCTTTTCTACTTTAGTTTTACTAAAGCCACCACCATTACCTTGTCTTCCTATATTTTGAGGCATTTGGCCTCCCATTCCTTGGGATTGTTGTTGTGATTCAGTTTGTAATTCATTAGCTAATAATTTATCTGTCGCTACTTTACTAATACTGCTACCAGTAAATGCTGCAACACTTAATGCAATCACTAAAATTACAAGTACCTCCACTAAAAACTGTCCTATTATCCTTATTCTTTTTTCTCCTAAAGACATTAATATTCCAATTTCATTTATTCTCTCTTTTATAGATAACATAATTATTAATCCTAAAATCCCTGCTCCAAAAACAGTAACTACAACTAATGTTATTTTTGAGAAAGATGCTACATTTTCTATAGGTGACATCATTTGATCATACTCTCTTGTTCCACCATCTAATACAAATGTCTCAAAATCTATATTTGTCTTTTTTCCCTCTTCAATAAATTTATCTACGTTAACAGGATCATCTAAGAAGAATTTAATACTATCTACCTTTCCTGTGTAATCACTACCTTTAATAGTATTAACAAATGTATATGGTGCATATATTTTATTATATGGCATCATTGCTGTATTTCTAAAAGCTGTATCATCCACTGTTGAATTTGTTTTGTAAATTCCAATTATACTTGCCTCAAATTCTACACTTGTTTCTGGATTTTTTAGTTTAATAGTACCTCCAACCGCTAATTTATTATCCTCTGCAAATACTTCTTCTAACATTACAACATTTTTTTCTAAATCATTCTCAGTTATTGCACTACCACTTACTAATTCCCCACCACCATTATTAATTTCTGATGCCAAAGAGAAATCATTAATACCCATTAAGGTAATATCGCCTTTACTAACTGGCGCCTTCATCTTTCCATCTTGACCACCACCTACCTTAGCAGCAGTTGTAGTCTCCGTTGTTTCTGATGCTACTGCTATAACTCCATCTCCTAAATTTGCTCCTGTACTATTTTCTAATGAATATCCTTCGATATTTTCTAAACCTTTTAATTGATCTAAATACTCTATCGGTACTGACGCTCTTGTAATTCCTTTTCCTCTAGTAGGTTCAGCCGCTGGATCTTGTTGTGCTCTCATTTTTTCCATAGTTTTTTGCATATCCTGCATTAAGGTAACCTCTGCCCCAAGCTTTTGCCTTGCTAAAACAGCCGCTGCCTTTGTTGCTGATTGTATTCCAAATCCTGATAAAATTACAAGACATACAATTAACATTATAGCAAGTAATATTATCCCCTTACCCTTTCTCTTTTTCAAACTTAATAATCCTCTTAAAATAAAATCCATATATTAATCCTCCTTAGGCATCTTTAAATAAATAAGCAGTAAGCACTTTTATATTTGACTAGCTATTTATTTTGCGATTCCTTATTTCTTTCATCTCTGATACTATAGAAGGTCTCTTTATTTCATAAGAATTCTAACTGGAGTTTATATGTATTTTTACTATTCTAATCTGTAATAAAATTCATTTTGTACTATATTAGCAAATTAGCTTGTTATTTTTTCAGTTTCCTTAGTTATAACTTCTCAAAATAAATCTAAAAAAATAATCCATTAGCTAATATTATTGCTAATGGATTATTTCACTTGTTTTTTATTAAGGATTATAATTTATAAGTATTTTTTTGCTATATCTACTACTTTATCAAACTTATCAATATTACTATTTATAAATTCAATTAATTCAGCTGTTGAAGGTTCTTTATATTTATGTGATATTCTATTTTTAAGTAATCTAGCTTCATTTAAAAATAAATATAATTCTTCATAAATTACATTTTTTTTATTTAGAATATAAACTTTTCTCTAATTATTATAAAAGATAATATTATACGATTAATGAACAATTTACGAATGTGACGTAAACATACCATAAAATCTCATTCTGAATAATACAGTACTTTAAAGAATTATTTATTTTTAATAGTTGAGACGTTAAACTGTGAATAATAGATCTACCTTAAAAAGATTGTTCTCCCTCAGACAAAGTTTACTTATCAAATTTCATAGCCAATTTATCTAATGCATCATCATGCACTCTGTATACTGTCCATTCATCCATTGGCACTGCACCCATTTGTTTGTAAAACTTAATTGATGGCTCATTCCAATCCAAGCACCACCATTCTAATCTTCCGCACTTCCTTTCCACAGACAATTTAGCAAGAAAAGAAAGCATAATTTTTCCTATACCCTTTCCTCTCATTTCAGGTTTAACGTATAAATCTTCCAAGTAAGTACCTGGTCTCCCTAAAAAAGTAGAAAAGTTGTGAAAGAATAATGCAAAAGCCACTGGCTTATTTTTATATTCACCAATAATAACCTCAGCCATTTTTCTTTCAAATAGAGATTCTATTAAAACCTCTTCTGTTGTTACAACTTCATGCAACATTTTTTCATAATCAGCCAATTCCCTTATAAATTCTAAAATCAATGAAACATCCTTTATTTCTGCAAATCTTAACTTGAAATCATCCAACTTAGTATCAATTAACATTTTCAGGCCTCCCTCTATATAATTAAATTAAGACATACTATCCTACTATTCCTATTACCCTAACCGCCCAATCGGGAAATGACCAAAAACAGAAGTTAATTGCCATGCTTCCTAATGCAATTATCATATTTGTAATAATTAAAGCTTTGCTTTTCACACCTTATTCTCCCTTCAAATTACTATTTATAATACTTAACCTTAAATTACTTTTTACCCGTATGCCAATTATAAAAATCTTTCAGCTCTACTTTGCGTTCCTGTGGTAACGTTGTTTTCTTAACACCTTGAATTGCACCTTCCAGTGCTAATAATCTATGAATACATGCAGAAACATCTATTTCTTGTATTTTCAGCCACGCCTGTTCTACACCAATATTTTTTAATTCATCATAAGTAAATATCCCTACTTTATTTAACTGCCTTTCAACTTCTTTTCCGATATTAGGTAGTTTTGATAATTCTCCCATAAAAAAACTTCCTTTCAAATTACTATTTATATATTAGTTTTTTTAAGAACTAATGCACAATTCTGTACAAGTATTTACTAAATTCTAGTTTGTTTATATACTAATTGTAACACAGACTCCAAGTATAAGGGATTATACTTCCTAAAAATTGGTTCTCTAACTTTGTAATTATCAATTCTTCTATCTACAAAGTTAGTTGTACTATAAACCATAATATTTTATGCCTTATATAAAATGAGGTTTTAACGCACACTTCTACGAGTTCAGCACTTTTTCTTATACTATACCCTATAACCATACATTTATCTAACATAGCCTAATATTAAAACAAAAATAAGACCATATAATTCATAATAAATGAATTATATGGTCTTAAAAATTCTTAAAAATTTCTTATTTAAAGTTAACTATTCCTGCGAAATCTGTAGCAAGTAAGCTAGCTCCGCCAACTAAAGCTCCATCGATATCTGACATACCCATTTGTTCGCTTATTGTGTTTGGCTTAACTGATCCACCGTATTGGATTCTTACTGCAGCTGCAATTTCTTTTGAGTACATTTCTGTAACCATTCCTCTTATAGCAGCTATAGTTTCGTTTGCTTGCTCTGAAGTAGCAGTTTTACCTGTTCCAATAGCCCAAATTGGTTCGTAAGCTATTACTAAGTTTTTAGCAATTTTGCATCAGACAAGCTGACTACTCAAAAATACCCCCAGGGGAAACAACACACCATAATAAAATAGCATGTGCTTTCCCCATGAGGAATCAAGAAATGCTTTTTGAATATCAATAACCCTAAGAGGAACTTTTACATTACTCATCTTTCCATTTAAAGTTAATTTAATCTACCCTACAAATTGGAATTTATCCCTTTCTTGCTAAATATAAATCGATTGTATCATATATATTTATTTTTCCGCCAATTTCATCAATTGCATTTTTCATATCTCTTTCAAAGTCGTTTTTTATTTCCATAGGTAATGCTCTATGGTCTGAATATGTGTTCAATAATGAAATATATTCATCTGATGCAAAAGTTCTTTGTCGATGATATAATTTAGAAATAATATCTTTGAATCCAAATCGTGCTAATTCATCGATATGCTGTTGACAATCATTTTTACTAAACTCAATTATCTCTTTATTAGATGGTCGATATTTATCATATATTTTTTTGTTTGCAATGTTACTTATATCATCTTTTCTATTTGGAAATGGATGATTCCAAAATAAAGCTATAGTTCCATCATCCTTTAGTATATTTCTTACTTTTGTATATCCTTCTTCTAATGGTAGCCAATGAAAAGCTGTTGCACAATACACTAAATTAAGAGTTTGAGATTTAATCGGATGTTCAATAAAATCTGCATTAATAACCTCAAAATTTGTATAATCTCTATACTTAGCCTTAACATATTGAGTGAGGTTAGCCCCTAGCTCTATTGCGGTTACTTTACAACCAACTTGAAGAATTGGTACTGTAGCCTGCCCTGTACCAATACCAATTTCTAGGGCTTTACAACCGCTTGATATATTAGAATAGTTTATAATATCTGAAAATAATTCTTTCGGGTATGTTGGTCTATAGCTGTCGTAATTTTTTTCATCTTCATTAAACTTTAATCGTAAATCCATATAACCTCCAACTGTCTAAATTCTTATTCAATATGCTCTATAACTTGGAATTTAACCTGTTCATATAAGTTAAAAATAATGTTCCATCAAACGCTCAACCCACTCAGGTACAATTGTATCTTTTCTTGAATCGTACATAGGATAATATGGTTTAATATCTAAAATAGGAGTACCATCAAGCATCTAATCCTTTTACTACTAAGCTATTGTCCGTAGTTGAAATTATTTCAACTGATTTCATACCTATTTGATTTGGTCTATCCTTTCCCTTCTGTAAAAATATACCAACCAATGGCATATCATCTCGATTTTGAGGTCTACATTGCAAATGTTTATTAATCTCAAATTTTGCTTTATCCAAATAGTATATAATAATTACATGTGAAAAATCATTCAAACCCGTTAGTCCACCACACTACTCTTCTTTTAATACAATTTTAGAAATATCATCGACCCATGAAATATCCTTTTTACCTTTAACTTCATTACTTATATACACAATAGCATTTAAAGTAATCTCCATTTTACCGCCCCTCGTCTTTAATATCAATTAGCTCATAGTTAAATTACTCTTTATGTATTAGTTTTTTTAACAACCGATACATAATTCTATACAAGTATTTACTAAATTATACTTTATTTATATACTAATTATAACATAGCCTAATCTTAAGACAAAAATAAGACCATATAATTCATAATAAATGAATTATAGGGTCTTATAAAAAAATTCTTATTTAAAGTTAACTATTCCTGCGAAATCTGTAGCAAGTAAGCTAGCTCCGCCAACTAAAGCTCCATCGATATCTGACATACCCATTTGTTCGCTTATTGTGTTTGGCTTAACTGATCCACCGTATTGGATTCTTACTGCAGCTGCAATTTCTTTTGAGTACATTTCTGTAACCATTCCTCTTATAGCAGCTATAGTTTCGTTTGCTTGCTCTGAAGTAGCAGTTTTACCTGTTCCAATAGCCCAAATTGGTTCGTAAGCTATTACTAAGTTTTTAGCTTGATCATTTGTTAATCCAGCTATATCAACTTTGATTTGAGCTTCGATAACATTATTAGTTGTTCCATTTTCTCTATCTTCTAATGATTCTCCACAACAAAGAATTGGAA
This sequence comes from Clostridium gasigenes, assembly GCF_017348895.1. Taxonomy (NCBI): domain Bacteria; kingdom Bacillati; phylum Bacillota; class Clostridia; order Eubacteriales; family Clostridiaceae; genus Clostridium; species Clostridium gasigenes. Next base: position 2,255,431 of record NZ_CP071376.1, on the reverse strand, counting down.
CTAAGTTATGAGCATATGCTGCTTTAACTTTTTTGTTACAAGCTTCATCTGTTTCATTGAAATATTCTCTTCTTTCACTATGTCCTATAACAACATAAGAAACTCCCATAGCTTCAAGCATTCCTGGAGCTACTTCTCCTGTGAAAGCACCATTTTCTGCAAAGTGCATGTTTTGTGCTGCTATTTTAATGTTTGAACCAGCAGCAGCTTTTAAAGCAGCGTCTAAACAAACAAAAGTTGGACATATAACTATGTCACAAGTAGCATCCTTAACTAATGATTTTAATTCTTCTATAACAGTAACTGCTTGTGCAGGTGTGTAATTCATTTTCCAATTTCCAGCTATTATTGCTTTTCTCATTATATTCACCTCTTAATTTTATTTTTTCAATTTATTTTAATATTGATTAGGTAACCTAAAATAAATAACTTTTCAGTAATTTTTATAACTCTGATTAATTATTTATTTATGGTACTTTAGTTATTTAAAGCTTCTATTCCAGGTAATAACTTACCTTCTAAGAATTCAAGTGATGCTCCACCACCTGTTGATATGTGAGTCATTTTGTCTCCAAATCCTAATATATTAACAGCTGCAGCTGAGTCTCCTCCACCAATAACTGTTGTAGCATCTGCATCAGCCATAGCTTTAGCAACTGCAATTGTACCCTTATTGAAGTTATCGAATTCGAATACTCCCATAGGTCCATTCCAGATAACAGTCTTAGCATCTTTAATAGCATCTGCATATATAGCATCTGTTTTAGGTCCGATGTCTAATCCCATATGTCCTTCTGGTATGTTTTGATCTGCTGTAACTATTGCTTCAACATCTTTAAATCCTGCTGCAACTCTATGGTCTACAGGTAATAAGAATTTAACACCCTTAGCTTTAGCTTTTTCAATCATTTCCATTGCATAGTCAACTCTATCAGCTTCAACTAATGAAGTCCCGATTTCGTATCCTTGTGCTTTTAGGAATGTATAAGCCATTCCTCCACCAATGATTAATGTATCAACTTTATCTAATAAGTTATTTATAACTGCTATTTTATCTGAAACCTTAGCTCCACCTAATATAGCAACGAAAGGTCTAACTGGAGCATTTACAGCTTCTCCAAGGAACTTTAATTCTTTTTGGATTAAGTATCCACAAACAGCTGTATCTAAGAATTCTGTAACTCCAACTGTAGAGCAATGAGCTCTATGAGCAGTTCCAAATGCATCATTAACAAATACGTCAGCAAGTGATGCTAATTCTTTTGAGAATGCTGGATCATTTTTAGTTTCTTCTTTTCTACATCTAGTGTTTTCTAATAATACGATATCTCCGTCATTCATTCCTGCAACTGCTTTTTTAGCATTTGCTCCAACAACTTCTTCATCTCTAGCGAAAACTACTGTTTGACCTAAAAGTTCGCTTAATTTTGTAGCAACTGGTGCTAATGATTTTGAAGCATCTTTTCCTAAATGTGAACAAAGGATAACCTTAGCTCCATTTTTAACTAAATACTTAATAGTAGGTAATGCACCATTTAATCTATTCACGTCAGTTATAACGCCTTCTTTTAATGGCACGTTAAAATCACATCTTACTAAAACTCTTTTACTTTTTACATCGATATCTTCGATAGTTTTTTTGTTAAAGTTCATAATAATATACACCCCTTGCAATTTTTTATAAAAGCTTTACTAAATAAAGTATTGCTTAAAAGAAATTGGTCTGACCTCATAGCATTAACTACAAAACCAGACCAACAACTATGTCTTTATTTCTTACACGGCATCCCCAAAAGAAATGCCTTAAATATTAAATTATAAAAATTTATTATTTAGTTACTAAGAATTTTAAAGTTCTGATAAGTTGGTTAGTGTATGACATTTCGTTATCGTACCATGAAGCTACTTTAACTAATTGTGCATCCCCAACTTGCATAACTCTTGTTTGAGTTCCATCGAATAATGATCCGAATGAAATTCCTATTACGTCAGCAGATACTATTTCATCAGTTGTGTAACCGAATGATTCATCAGCAGCAGCTTTCATAGCAGCGTTTATTTCTTCTACAGTAACGTTCTTTCCTAAAGTACAAACTAATTCAGTTAATGAACCAGTTATAACTGGTACTCTTTGAGCGTTTCCGTCTAATTTACCCTTTAATGCTGGGATTACTAAACCAATTGCTTTAGCAGCTCCAGTTGAGTTAGGAACTATGCTTGCAGCAGCAGCTCTTCCTCTTCTTAAGTCACCCTTAGCATGTGGAGCATCTAATGTATTTTGATCATTTGTGTATGCATGAATTGTAGTCATGAATCCTTTTTCTAATCCAAATTGATCATTTAATACCTTAGCCATTGGAGCTAAACAGTTTGTAGTACATGAAGCACCTGAAACAACTGTTTCTGTTCCATCTAATATATCTTGGTTTACGTTAAATACTATTGTCTTAACGTCTCCTGTTGCAGGAGCAGATATAAGAACTTTCTTAGCTCCAGCTGTTATATGAGCTTCAGCCTTTTCCTTATCAGCGAAGAAACCAGTACATTCAAGTACTACGTCTACTTTTAATTCACCCCAAGGTAAGTTAGCTGGATTTCTTTCAGCTACAACTTTAATTTCTTTACCATTAACTACAAATCCACCATCTTTAAGTTCAATGTTTCCATTAAATCTTCCTTGAGCTGAATCATATTTAAATAAATGTGTTAATGTTTTAGCATCTGTTAAATCATTGATTGCTACCACGTTAAATTCAGGGTTGTCAATCATTAATCTTAATGCTAATCTTCCTATTCTTCCAAAACCATTAATCGCTACGTTTACCATTGCAATTACCTCCTATAAAATAGATCTATTTAAAATTAAATTTTAAAGCTTATTTAGTTTGTTCTTTAATAAATTCTAATATTTTTCTTCCTGCAGATTCATCTGTTACAAGCACAGCATTTTTATTATTCATCATAGTAGACAAAATGGATTCAACTTTGTGTTCTCCAGCTGCTACTGCAATATGCGTACTTATATTTTTAGCTTGATTAATGTTTATTCCAATTGAAGTATTTTCCGATACAACTTTAGACTCTTTATTAAAATAACATCCAAAAGCTTCGCCTATGGCTCCTAAGGATCTTAATCTCTCTGTTTCAACTAAAGATGTTCCTCTTTTTTCCGCCATTTCAATGGCATTACCTATTCCATAAATAAGAATATCTGCTTTATGGATAGTATCTATTACTTCTTTTATTTCTTTTTCCTTAAGCAGTGTGTCTAAGACCTCTAAACTTAAGTTTTCTGGAATATGAAGCATTTTATAGCTTGCATTAATTTTTTTAGCAAAAGATGCTGCTAAAGTATTAGCTTGACTCTCAACCTTTCTTCCCATTCCGCCTCTGGCTGGAACAACAAGAATATCTGACACATTATTTATTTTAGGAAATGCTTCAACAAATTCTTTAATAGTATTACCACCAGTTAATGCAATTATGTCATTATTTTTTATAATTGTTTTTACATAATTGGCAGTAGCTTTTCCAAGCTCTTTTAATATTGTTGGATTTGCATTAGTATCTCCTGGAACAATTATTACATCTTTTAACCCAAGGAATGATCTTATACTCTCTTCAATATCAGATAATCCTTTAAGCTCGTGGATAAAATCTTTTAGCCTATCAACAACTTCTTGTCCCTCTTCAGTAACAGTCATTCCTGGGGTATTTATCTCAATTAAGTTTTGAGATTTTAAAAAACTAATTTCAGTTCTTACAATTCTTTCCCCAAGATTTAGTCGATTTGCTAAAACTCTTCTACCAATTGGTTGATTATAACTTATAGTTCTTAGAACGTTATATCTTTTTTCCAGGACTTCTACAAGCTCAGGAACTATTTTTTTCTGTAATGATAATATTTCCTGCACTTTTAGCCCTCCCTTGGTCGAAAAGCGTCCCACGCTTTTTTCAAGCGTCCCACAGTTACTATTATAAAACACATCTTAGAAATATGAAAGGGTTTCTTGAAAATTTTTATATAGTTTTCGCCTTTTTATTACCAAAAACTCTCCTAAGATGTGTATTCTAGCCGTATTTTATCTATTTTTTTTATTTAATTGTTAAATAAAAAACACTCTTTATTGTAAAACTTAGGCATTTTATATTCTTTTTCTTTTACTTGAAGATCTTATCCCTAGTTCTTCTCTATATTTTGCTACGGTTCTTCTTGAGATATTTAGTCCTTTTTTATTTAGTTCATTACATATAACTTGATCTGACAAAGGCTTAATTCTATTTTCTTCATCTACAAGTGTTTTTATCTGTTTCTTAATATTCACTACTGCTACATCTTCTCCACCATTTTCATTTGAAGTTAAACCTGTAGTAAATATATCTTTTATTTTAATCGTTCCCATACTTGTCAGCACGTATTTATCTCTTACAGCTCTACTTATAGTCGATTCATGAACTTCTAATTCTTCTGCCATTTCTTTTAAACTCATAGGTTTTAAATATCTTTGACCTTTATCAAAGTATTCTATTTGCTTTTTAATTACTTTCTCTAAGATTCTAAGAAGCGTACTTTTTCTTTGTTCTATACTTTTTATTAGAAACATAGCACTATTTAATTTATTTTTAACATATTCCTCTGCTTGCTTGTCCCCTTTATTATTAATTATTTGTTTATATAAGCTATTAATTGATAACCTAGGTAATGCTCCTTCATTCATAATTACAAAATATTCTCCATCTATTTTCCTTATAGATGCATCTGGGATTATAAATTTTACTTCCTCACCTGTATAAAACCCCCTTGAAGGTTTTGGCTCTAATGTTTTTATTAAATCTCCACAACCTTGTGCTTCTTTTGGAGTTATTTTTAAAGCTTTTGAAATATTTATGTATTTATTATCTGCAATTGAATCTAAATAATTATCTATTATATCTTCTAAATTTTCGTCTAAAATACCTCTTTTAATAAGTTGAATTTTCAAACATTCCTTCAAATCTTTCGCGCCTATTCCATCTGGTTCCAAATCTTGAAGTACATCTAAAGCTTCTTTCCCTAGTTTTTCTGATATTTCAAGTTCTCTACATATATCCTTTAAAGGAAAACTTAAATAACCTCTAGAGTCTAGATTTTCAATCATGTATCCAACTATTGTTTTAATAAACTCATCTTCATTACATTCCAATACTTGTTCATGAAGATATTCGGTTAATGATTGTTTTTTTGTTATAAAATTAAATGGTGATACATCATTATCACTATCATAACTGCCATAGTTTTGCGAACCATAATTATCAAATTCTAAATATTTTATCATTTCTTTATAATCAATTTTATCTTGGTAATTACCTTCTTCTTGAACTGTATCAAAATTTCCTTCTAGCATAGGATTTTCTGTAAATTCATTGTCTATATATTCCCTTAAATCGCAAGATGACATTTGAAGTAACTTTATAGATAGTTGCATTTGTTGCGTCATCACAAGCCTTTGTTCTTGGGAAAGATTTAAATTAAAATCTAGTTTCATAAATTAACACCTTCATTCAATAAAATTATTTAGTTTTTTAATATTCTAAATATATCTCTAAGGTACTTTCAAAAAAATAATAAACCAATTTTACAGTCTATTTTTTTCCAAGTCTCTAATATTAATATACACTCTATTTATTGAATATTCAAACTCTAACCGTTTTCTTTTATTTTTTATTTAGAATAATTTAAGAAATTTCTATTCAATGTTTACTAAAAAATTTCAAAAAAAGAAAGCCCAAAGGACTTTCTCTATTTTTTAGTTGGTCATTTTTTTAAAACAATAGTCCAATACTAAAATAGACTATTCTACTTTAGCATTATTATTTGTAGCTTCTTTAGATATAAATAATAATCCACAAACTTTAGGACCTGAATGTATTCCTACTGCACATCCTACTGTAGTAGTTATATATTGTATATCATTTCCTTCTAAATACTCTTTTAGAGCATTATATAAGTCATCATTATCATACACCAAAAGAGCAACCGGACTACTTGTATCTGGATTTCCATCCTCATAATCAGAAATAATTTTTTTAATCACTTTTTTATTTCCTCTTATTTTATCCTTAACTGCCATTGTACCATCTTTTATTTCTAGAATTAATCTTAATCCTAAAGCAGTTCCTATAGCCCCTGCTGTTTTAGATATTCTTCCACCTTTCACAAGGTTATCTAGAGATTCAAATGCAATAGAACTTTTAATTTTATTTTTAGTTTCATTTAATTCCTTTTCTATTTCAACTATTGATCGCCCTGCATCTCTTAATCTACATGCTTCCAAAGTCAATAATCCAAGTCCTGAAGTTATAGTATTTGAATCTATAACAACTATGTCATCTGACTCTAACATATTTTTAGCTAAACAAGCTGATTCATAAGTACCACTCATATTAGCTGACATTATTAAAGCTACTATTTTATAACCTTGATCTAAATATTTTTTAAAACATTCTTCAAATCTTAGGGGAATTATCTGCGCTGTAGTTGGTAAAATTTTCTTTTGTTCTATTTTCTTTTGCATTTCAGAAACAGTTATTTCAATTGTATCTAAATAACTTTCTTCTTCAAAATTTATTAGTACCGGTAAAACTTCTATGTCATTTTCTTCTATAAGATATTTTGGTATATCTAAACAACTATCAGTAATTATCTTTATTTTTTGCATTCTCTCACCCCCTACCACTTTTTATTTCATATTTGGGAAACCTATTTGTCTTAAGGCTTCATATACAACTATCGCTGCTGTATTTGAAATATTTAAGCTTCTTGTACTAGTTTCTATCATTGGAATTCTTATTCCATTATGTTCATTATGGACAGCCTCTGGCACTCCTGAGGATTCTCTTCCAAACATTATAAAATCACCTTTTTTAAAAGTTGCCTCATTATAGTAGACTCCGCCATGTGTAGTTGCTAAAAAGATTCTTTCATTTCCGTATTTAGACATGAAATCTTCATAGCTTTCATGTACTTCAAGTTTTAACTCTTTCCAATAATCAAGTCCAGCTCTTTTCACTTGTTTATCATCTATTTTGAATCCTAGCGGCTTAATTAAATGCAAGGTTGAATTAGTAAGCACGCAAGTTCTTGCTATATTTCCTGTATTTTGTGGAATTTCCGGTTGATACATAACTATATTAAAATTCATTTTTTTCATCCTCCAATTCTTCAAGTTATTCTTATCTTTAGATAAAGTTTATGGATCTTCAAAAAATATCTAACTCCATCTGAAATTTAGAAGAACTTATCCTATTGATAAGCATAATAAGAGTAATATGAACTTTCATCTTACTCTTAGTTTAATTTCACCTACCCATAATCATACTATATCATTATATAATAGTCAAAGACATTAGCTGTTAGTATTTAGTCAACTCTCTTCATCAATTATAAATTTCTGTATAGCTAAAGCTACGCCTTCCTCTTTATTAGTTTCAGTAACAAAATCTGCTACTGCCTTTACTTCCGCTATTGCGTTTCCCATAGCAACCCCAAGCCCTGCATATTTTATCATTGAAATATCATTTTCATTATCTCCTATGCACATAATTTCATCAGAGCTTATTCCATAATATTCTCCAAGTACTTTTACTGCATTTCCTTTTGATACTTCTTTATAATTTATTTCTATACTCCTTTTGCCTGAACCATAGATAGTAATATTCTTCACTTTTTTTAGTGCCTTTTTAACACTCTCTATCTTTCTAGCTTTAGGAGATATTGCTATACACTTTGTCATCTTACCTTCATTATTTTTAAAAATATCTTCCCACCTTTCTATTTTATCTACCATAATATATTTTATTTTCAACATTTCATAACCTATTTGTTTAGTCATAAATAGTTCTGTTGCCATTTTACTTATTAGGTTACTACAATATATTGTATCTGTTGTATAAAATTGAAATGATATTTTATTTTTATCTAAAACCTTAATAATCTCTAAACAATCTACGGTTGGAATATATTCTTCATATATTATATTATTATTATTTTCTCTAACTATAGCTCCATTTGCAGCAATTACCGGAGACTTAACTCCAAGTATATGTGAAAAATATGCTGCATTATTATAAATACGTCCAGTTGTTACTACTATTTCAACACCCTTTTCATGGGCTTTTTTAATAATTTCCTTACTTTTTTCTGATATATTGCGTCCTTTTCCAAGCAAGGTACCATCCATGTCAATACAAACCATCTTATACTTCATAAAAAAACTCCTCTTCTGCTAGGCATCTAAATATTTTATTAATATTAGTTGTTTTTCACTTATGCCACACTTGAATAAATCTTTTTCTCCACCTTAATTTATATTATTATAATATCACTTTTCCTTATTAAATACACTCTACTTCACTATTATACTATCCATTTGTATTTATTTTATAACTCCTCTGTTATTTCAATATATTTTTCCCATTAGTTTCTACATATAATTTCATTAAATAATTATGTTGAACAATATACATTACTTTTTTTTCATACACATAATTAAAAGCTTAGAAATTAAAAATTCCTAAGCTTTCTTAACTATATTTTATTGTGCTACTTTTGGTGCTGGCACCGGTGTTGGTACCGGTGTAGGTGTTGGTACCGGTGTCGGCACTGGTGTAGGTGTTGCTACATTTGCTGGTGGAGGCGTATTTACTGGTTTCTTAGTGCCTCTTTTAACTACACTCTTTGTAGTACCATATACATCTGTTGCAACAATTTCTCTATTAACTTCAGTTCCATTTTCATAAGTTACTTGATACGAACTAGCTTTATACCCAGTCATACCATATGATTGAATCACTTCTTTTCCTATTTCTAATGTAGGATCATCAACATACTCATTTCCGGGTTTATAAGTTTCCAAAACTTCGTTAACTAATTCATATGTTTTTTCACCAAATTTTGATTTATTTCCATAAATACTAAATCCTACAGTTCCCCCGCCTACAGCTCCTTCAATATAAATTGGAAAATCATAAGTATTCTTAAACTTATAATCAACAAACCCATAAGCTACTGTCGCATCTAACCCTGCCTCTGAGTATCCAACCATTAGTGAATGATTTCTTCGTTCAGTTGATCGTATGTTAGCTTTCATTACAGCCCTATATAAAGTTGTTGAAACTTGACATATACCACCGCCATAATCTGGAACTATTTTATTTCCTACATAAGTATTAGCTTTTTCATAACCTTTATCTGGCGTAGTATCTCCAATTAAGTCATTATAACTGAACTCATCCCCAGGCATTAAAACAATACCACTTACAGTTTGAGCTGCAATTTCCATATTTCTTACTCTTCCATCTCCAGTCATTCTATAACTATTACTATATGAACTAAGCTTACTATCTATTTGACTTAAATCATCTTTAGTTAGTCTTGCTTTAGATTCTTTTAATTCAAAAGTTAATTCAACTTTATTAGATAGATTTTTATTTATATTTTCAACAAGTTTATTATGAAGATCCTCTCCATCGATTTTATTTCCAACTACTTCTGGTATAATTACTATATTTCCACTATTTGTTGATATTTTAGCATCCTTTGGTTCCACATCTACAGTAGATTTTACAGTATCCTCAAATTCTTTTAATTTACCTTCATCATAGGAAATTTCCCCTTCTATATTATGATCCTTACTTTTTTTTATTTTAGTATTTTTTGAAAAGTTGCTACCATCTTTACCATATTTAACGGCATCTGTAGCAATAGCTTCTACATCATAACTTAGATTTAAATCAGAATATTTCAAATCAAACTTTCGTTCTCCAGCAGTTACTGCTAAAGTCTTGTCCATAATATTTACTGATAATTTTTCATTTAAAGATTTTATAGCCTCTTCTTTAGTTAACCCACCAATTTCCACGCCATAAACATTAACTCCAGGGTAAACTTTGTTTTCCCATGCCTTAACGTTCTTATTTAAACCTATTCCATAGGCTAAACTTGATGCAATAATTGCAACTAAAACAACTGAACCAATCATTATTGGCTTTTTATTTTTTTCAAATAATTCATTATAATTGCTTTTTTGTAGACTTTTATTTTTTTTCAATTATTACACACCTCCCATAGATATATTTATATATCTTAATTTAAGCATCTTCAAAAAATAACAAGCTACTATGCTAGTCCTTTTTCAAGTGCCTTATTTTATACAGTACTAATTTTTTTTAAAATACTACTGTTTCTTATTATATATTATATCGAAATTTATTTTAATACATTTAGTTAAAATTAAATAATAAAATATATTTTTTTATTTTAACAAAATATTTAAAAACAAAAAAATCCAGCCTTAGCCAGATTTTTTTGTTTTTTATTCCATATTAAACTTTTAATACCTCTTATACAACTACCTTACTTCTAATTTGTGATACTTCTCCATCATTATCAAAAGCTTCAATACTTATAGTAATTAAACCTTTGGCTGTAACTGGTAAATCACTCTCGTTAATTTCAAACTTTGTATCATTCTTATTTAATGTAGTTATCCAATAACCATTTACAAATAAGTTATAACCCAAAAGATCTGTATCCGTATTCGGGTTCCAATTTACCAATATTTTTTTACCTTCTCTAACAGCTTTCAATCCAGTTATACTTCTTGGTTGTGTTAAAAGATCTATGCTATCTGGCCCCCAATTAGCATCTACTGGATTAGAAACTCCTTCTACAATAGCACTTTCACTAAATTGCCAAATTCTCCATCTCTTCCATCCACCTGCATCTGGTGGATAAGGAGGATTTATAGGTACATTTGTGTACATTGCTATCCATAGTGGCATATTCTTTAAAGGGTGCCCAATACCGGGTACGTTAAAATCATTGTAAAGGTCAATAAAAAATAATCCTGTATATAGCATTAATCGTCTTCTAGTTTTCTTCTCAAATCTCTTTCTAAATCTATCTACCCATGTTACTAATGCTTTTGTACTTATCTTTTCCTCTATTGGTGCTTCTATATCTAATACAGGAAAAAGATCTCCATAGTTTTTTTCTCCAAACCCTTGTTGTAATAAGTTTATAAAATCATCACATTGAGCATCTGCAGCTGTCAAATCATAAGAAGGTACTCCATAATGATATGCCCCAACTGGTATTTTATATTGCCTTGCTTTAGGAGCATATTCTAGAAATTTTTTATCTACTCTAAATCCTCCACCAGCTGAACCTGATCCTGAGGATCTTAGATATAGAAAATCTAATGTTTTAGATAAAACCTCAAAATCCACCCCTTGAGTAAATTCATTTATGTCTATTCCAAAAAGACTCTTATCATTTTTATTTTGCATTGTTCCTCCACTAAAAAAATACTTCTCCTTAATATGTTATTATAAAATCTAATAATTGTTACTGTTTTAAACTTATTTTAATAGCCCTAAATGATTTTGAAAAAACAATAAATAATTTCTCTTATACTGCTCTTAATTTAATAAAGAAACTTATATCATTACCTATACATTCTGCCCATATTTTGCCCTCATGTAGTTCTATTATATTTTTAGATATCGCAAGTCCAAGGCCGCTACCTTTAACATTTGAATTCCTTGCTTCATCTGCTCTATAAAACCTATCAAATAATTTATCCATCTTTTCTTTTGTAATTGTTTCTCCACTATTCTTAATTATAATATTCGCATATCCATTATTTTGATAAGAAGAAATAACAACTTCCCCAGGTTTAAATGAATATTTTATTGCATTAGAAAACAAATTTTCAAAGACCCTAACTATTTTTCCTGTATCTATATTTACTTCTGTTTTATCATCTGCAAATTTCTTTACGACTTTTAATGAATTTTCATCAAAAAGAGGCATATATTCTTCTATTATTTGAGCTAAAAAATCTACTAAATTAACTTTTTCTCTATCTATTACTATTCCATTATTATTAAGCTTTGTATATTCAAACAAATCTTCTATAAGTTCTTTTAATTGATTTGATTTGCTAAAAGCAATATCTAGATATTCCTTCATCATAGTTTCATTTTCATATTTCCCATCCTTAATCAGACCAATATATCCCATTACCGATGTTAAAGGAGTTCTTAAATCATGCGAAACATTTGTTATAAGCTCACCCTTTGTTTTTTCAGCTGCTCTTTCACTTTGAATTCTTCTTTCAATTTCTTCTGTCATAGTGTTAATATTAACTGCAAGACTTGTAATTTCATCTTTACCTTTTTCTTCTACCCTATAAGCTAAATCCCCACAAGATACTATATTAACCCCTTTAACAATATCATCTAAGTATTTTATTTTTCTATTTGTTATAACTATAAAGGCTGATATAAATACTAAAACTGATAATATTAATGCAAAGAACGATTTTTCCCCTTTATAGGTTTCTATATTTATTCTTGGTGTTGGAATTTCTGAATATATTAAATAGTTTCTAGTTTCTCCTATTTTAATTGGATATAATAGTGTTCTTTCTTCTCCATCCGAAGCAATATTATTACTTTTATCTAAAATTGCATAAATATCAAGTTTTTCTTCTCCAGCTCCGTTACTTTTATATATAACCTTTCCATCTAAATCAGTTAAATACACTTTAATCTTACTATCCTTATACATTAGCAATGTATTTTCAATACTTTCTCTATATGCTCCTACTTCTCCATTTCTATCTATAGAATTACTTTCAGCACTACCATTATGCCCTGATTTTTCTTTTTCATAGGATATTTCATTTACTAGTCGCAATGCCTTATCTTTTATTGTTTCATAATCATATTTTATACTACTACTTGTATAATCTCTTGATAAGATATTGTTAGATATTCCATAAAATATAACTGAAATTGCAAAACATACTGCAAAAACCACCATTAACTCAAAACGAATACTTTTCTCTATTCTCTTCATTAACCAATAAATAAATTCATTTATTTTATTTCCAATTCTAGATTTCGAAAATTTAATCCAAAATCTTCTTGCAAATAATTTAACTCTATTTACAAGTCCTCTATTTTGTGCATTTTCTATTTGTCTTTCTCTTTTAAAATTTATTTTTTCTTCTTTCATCTGCTTTTCAAATATTTTTTTTTGCTCTTTTATTTCCATCTTCTGCGTTTTATAATTGTTGTTATTTTTCAATTTTATAGCCTACCCCCCATACTGTTTTTATAAACTTAGGCTTTCTTGGGTCATCCTCTATTTTTTCTCTTACTTTTCTTATATGTACCATAACAGTATTATCAGATTTCATAAACTCTTGTTTCCACACACTATTATAAATATTTTCTATGCTAAATACCTTGCCTCTATTTTGAGCAAGTACTACTAAAATATCAAACTCTGTTGGCGTAAGTTTTATCAAAACTTCATCTTTCCAAACTTCATGAGTCTCTAAGTTTATACCCAAATCATCTATTTCGATTATATTTTTCGCTTCTTTTGATTCATTATCTATTATTTCATTTTTAGCATTAAACCTTTTATACCTTCTAAGCTGTGATTTAATTCTAGCTATTAACTCAAGTGGGTTAAAAGGCTTAGTTAAATAATCATCTGCTCCTGTATTAAGCCCAAGTATTTTATCTAAATCCTCACTTTTAGCTGATAGCATAATTATCGGCATTTCTCTTTCCTCTCTTATCTTTAAACAAGCCTCTATTCCATTTAACTTAGGCATCATTATATCTAATATAATTAAATCAACTTCTTCAGTTTTTAATATATCTAATGCCTCTTCTCCATTTTCAGCCTTTATAGTCTTATATCCTTCACTTTTTAAATATATTTCAATTAGATCTCTAATTTCTTTTTCATCATCTACTATTAAAATTCTCTCTTTATCCATAACTAATCGCTCCCCTTAAATTATAATATAATTTTATCATATTATATTTATTAAACAAAATATCTAATATGTTATCTATTAATTAACCTAACTTTATTCTTAATTTCTTAATAAAAAACTAATATAATTCTTAAAAATTTCTTAATTTAGTGCCCTTCAAGAAATAATAGCTTAGTAAATAGGTCTATTATTTTTTTAAAGCCTTTTATACTTATATTTAAAAAGCAACTAAATAAAGCCCTTGATTTATTATAAATCAAGGGCTCTATAACTAACTATCTTTTTTCTTTCATTGATGTTTCAATTATCATATCTAATAACCCAGAGTAACTTACACCCCTAGCTTCTGCACTTTTTGGGAAAAGGCTTGTACTCGTCATCCCTGGCAGTGTATTTACTTCTAATATATAAGGAATCCCTTCCTTAGTTATTATCATATCTATTCTTGAATAAACTGCACACTTTAAAGCTCTATAAGTATCTAACGCCATTTGTTCTACTTCAGTGTGAAGATTTGGTTCAAGTTCTATAACAAACTCATCTGCTCCACCAGCTGCATACTTTTGAGTATAATCAAAGAATTCAGTTTTAGGTTTAATTGCTACAACTGGGAACATTATATTTTCAAATACAGGGCAAGTTATTTCATCACCTTTAATGTATTCTTCTATCATAACTTCGGTATCCCACTTCAAGCCTTCAACTACAGCATTTTCTACATCTTCTTTTTTAGTAATTTTAAACGTAGCAACACTTGAACCACCATTAGTTGGCTTTATAAATACAGGGTATTTTATTTCTTCTATAACATTATAATCTATTTCTTCTATACTTCTAACATTTGTCCATTTTGCAACTCTTATATTATGTGATTTTAATACACTCTTAGTTAAATCCTTATCCATACACAATGCACTACTTAAAGGACCACAACCTGAATAAGGTATTTCTAAAGTTTGAAGCACAGATTGAACTGTTCCATCTTCTCCAAACTTACCATGAAGAGCAAGCAACGCAAAATCTATTCCTTTAACTTTGTTTATTATATCTTCCTTGTTATCAATAACAATTGGAACTACCTCATATTTATTTCTATCTATATTTTCAAGTATTGATTTACCACTATTTAAGGATACTTCTCTTTCAGAAGATATTCCACCCATTATTACTCCAATTTTCATTTTCTTCCCCTCCAAATTATATAAGACACTTTCAAAAATCTAACCTTGATTTGTTTTTGCAAATGACTAAATTAAAATATCTTATAAAAATAATTTATTATTTACTAATATATTAAATTTAAAAATACTAGTAAACAAAATAAAGACTTGATTATCAAGCCTTTATTATTATATCACTATATTGTATTGAATTATATATTACAACTCTACACTTTTATTTAAGAATTTTCTTTTTTATCATTTGAACTTAGTTGTAATAAAATAACAAACAAAATTTTATAACTAGTTATTTTTTTCAAGATCCCTAAAGTATTTACATTGTTTTGTTAATCTACATTCATTACACTTTGGATTTCTAGCTACACAGCATCTTCTCCCATGAAAAATCAAAAGATGATGTGCTTCGCTCCATTCTCTCTTAGGTAATTCCTTTTGAAGTTGCTTTTCTACTTCAAATACATTATCTGCATCTGCTAAGGCTAATCTGTTTGCTATTCTAAACACATGGGTATCAACTGCAATAGATGGCACTCCAAAAGCATTTGATAATACTACATTTGCAGTTTTTCTTCCAGCTCCAGCAAGAGAAGTTAGTTCTTCCATAGTTTTTGGAACTTCACCATTAAAGTTTTGCTTTAACTGATTACACATTATCATAATATTTTTTGATTTAGTTCTGTATAATCCAATTTGCTTTATTTTAACTTCAAGCTCATCTATACTTAATGTTAAGAAAGCATCTAAATCTGGATACTCTTTAAATAGCGACTCTGTTATCTCATTTACTTTTTTATCAGTTGCTTGAGCTGATAATATTGTAGCAACTAAAAGTTGAAATGGTGTTCCATGATTAAGTTCACATTTAGCATCTGGATATTCCTCTTTTAATATATCTAATATCAATTTTGTCCTTGGCTTCATATCTTCACCTTCTCTCTAAATATTATATTCTCATCTTTTCATTTACTATATCAATAACTTTTTTTCTATTTTCTATATTATCAAAAACATTATTTGGTAAAGAAAAGATAATAGCTTTTTTACTTTTTGCTATTAATACCCCTTTAAAATCCGTTATTTCATCTATCTTAATCCATACTGTTTTTATATTTTTTATTCCATCGCATATTATTATTCCATCATCAGCTAATATTACTTTTATTTTTTTATTAGTTTTTTCAAATTCTTTAATAATAATTTTTTTTAGAATTTTAGGAGTTCTTTTCTTATTGATGAAAAGAATTATCACAAAAATCAAAACAGTAATTATAGGAATAATATATATACTTCCTATAATTAAAGTTGTCATAATAATAGTAACTATACTAACTATAGCTTGATAAATATACATCGGCACACTTATACGCTTCATCATTTCCTTCCATAAATTAGTTGTGATTAAATACTCATAGCGTATTTCAAAATCATCTCTCTGAGGTAAATACTCAAATTCAATTATTATATTATTAGTTTTCATCTCTCCTAACTCTTCATCCTTATATTTTTCTTTATTTTCTTCTATTATCTTAATAAACGCTTCTTTTTCTTCTTCATCACTAAAAGCCTTTATTGGTATGCATAAACTTTCTGACTCAAGATAATTAACAACTAAAAAGTTCTCCACCATCTCTACACCTTCTATATATTTAAAACCTATCTCCTCTGTTATTCCTGTCGTGGAGGCCTTAATAAGTCTGTCACTTATATCTATCTCTATTGAAATGCCCTTTTTATGTTCTATTAGAATTTCTTCCACTATTTTTTGAGACGCTTTTATAATATTACTTTCAATTCCCCATCTTAATCCAATTATCAGTATTTTTATTACAATAAAACCTATAACTGCACATATTGAAGCTTTTTTAATAGCATCTATAAAGTTATTATTCTCTAAAACAGTATATATTATTAAAGATAAAATAAATAATAACAACGTAAAAATAAATAATAACAGTCTAGATTTAGCCCTTTTATTCTTTTTCTGCTTTCCTATTGTTCTTTCATATCTACACTTTTGGCTAATATTAATCATATTTTTAAATTCTTCACTACTAAGATCATATTTTATTTTCATAATCCCCCCTAATTTCATTTTAAAATCTGTTAACTTATATTAATATTACTCTTCTCACCCTTCTTAATCATCTTAAATATATTTATTGGGATACGCCTTATGTTTAAATATATAATAAAGCTACTCAAATAATTTGAGTAGCTTAGTATTTTATTATTCTTTAGAATTAGTATATACACCTCTATACTCTTCTGGTAATAAATTTGCTATAGATTTCATTACATAATCCATTGATTTTTTTTCAAATTCTTTTTTATCTTCATCGGCTGATTTAACTGGAAGTGTTATAGGTTCCCCTATTCTCACATGTACATCTGCATGTTTCCATGTTTCATCTGCCATAGTTCCACCTTCATTTATTGGAAGTAGTTTTTCTGTTCCCCATAAAGCTATTGGAACTATAGGTGCTTTTGTTAACCTTGATATAAGTAAAATACCCTTTTTAGCTTCTATCATAGATTTGCCTCTACTTCTTGTACCCTCTGGAAACATAACCATATTTTGTCCGCTTTTAATAAGTTTAACCATATTAGTTATTGCGTCTTTATCTGCTGTGTTAGGTTTTATCTGAATATTTTTAACTAATCTAGTTCCAAGGTTAGTTACTGGATCATCTGAAAGCTTTGCTCCTGCAATAAAAGTAGGATCATATTTTTTTCTAAGCAACATATCTATAACTAAACCATCTGCATTACTTAAATGATTTGATATAAATATTTTAGCCCCTTTAACTTTCTCTATGTTTTCTAAGCCTTGAACATCAAAGCTTCCATATTTTTTCAAATATCTATTCACAGCAATCTTTGTAAATTTAACTAATAAACTCTCTGGTAACATTTTCATTACCTTTACTACTATTGGTGATAACATTAATATCCCCTCACCTTCTTAAACTTTAGGCACTTCACAATAGGAGAGCTGAAAAAATGACAAGTCAAAGATTATGACCGGTTATTTTTTTAAGTTCCCTAAGTCATCTTGAAAAAACAACAGAAAAACATGCCTTATCTACCTAATATTATATTTTATAATTTTATAAAAGTCTATTTATATAATTTATAATGTATGGTGATTCTGTTTCTAATTCTTTTATACTATCTAAATCATTTTTAGCTAATTTTATAATTGCGTTTCTTTTCAATACATTTTTACCTCTCCATCCACAGGAGGTTTTTAAAAATGTTTCTTTAAAATCCTTATTATTAATATCTGCTAAAACTTTTGTATTATTTTCATTCATAAAAGAAAATGGTTTGAACTCTTCTATATTTGAAAACAATGCATTTTTATTATATGGACATACATCTTGACAACTATCACAACCAAAAACTCTTCCATTTAACAATTTAATATATTTATCTTCCAAGTCTTTTTTTTGTGTTAAATATGATAGACATATATTACAATTTTTTTTATTTATATTAATAGCCTTAGTAGGACATGCGTAATAACAAGCTTCGCAATCTTTACATTCCTTAAAGTTATTTAACTCTTCAAATGTTCTTAAATCATCACTGTTAATCTCTAAATTTGTTATTATTTCTCCAAGGAAAACAAATGAACCATATTTCTTTGTTATTATCATATTATTTTTACCTATAAACCCAACTCCAGCTAAATATGCAATATATCTTTCTGGTAGAGTATTACTATCAACTAAGGAGATTGCAACTCCACCAAGACTTTCTATATAATTACATATTTTGTTTAAATATGATTTAACTACTTTATGATAATCTTCGCCTCTTGTATAAACTGAAAATCCATTATTAATATATTCTACGTTATGTAGGTAAGGGAAAGCTATTGATATAATAGTTTTTCCCTCTTCCATATATATATTAGGATTTATTCTTTTTTCTATATTCTCTTCTTCGAATTCATTTTCTAAATTAAAAGCTTTTCTTCCATTGTAAAACTCTCTTAGTTCATTAAACTTTCTGCATTTTATAAAACCTATTGTATCTAGCCCCAAAAATTCGCAGTAATCTTTTATTTTTTCTTTTAACTCCATCTTTTAACCCTCTTAAGGCATCTTGAAAAATATACATCTCACCTTGATTTGTTATTTTTTAAATGCCTAATAATCATATTAAATGATCATATCATTATATATTTTTTTCTTTTTCCCATGAATATCATTTACTTCTATAATACAGTTTGATATTCTAACAATATTTTTAGCAGCTCTTCCAACTGCTGTTGCACCTTTTGGAACTTCCTTAACCACAACTGAGTTAGCCCCTATCTTCGCACCTTCTCTAACTGTAATCGGACCTAAAACTTTTGCTCCAGCTCCAATTACAACATTATCTTCAATTGTTGGATGCCTTTTCCCTATATCTTTCCCTGTACCACCTAATGTAACACCATGATAAAGCACTACATTTTCACCAATTTCTGCTGTTTCTCCAATTACAACCCCCATACCATGATCTATAAATAAACCTCGTCCTATTGTAGCTCCTGGATGTATCTCTATTCCAGTAAAAAATCTTGATAGTTGAGATATTACCCTTGCAATAAAGTATAATTTGCGTTTAAATAAAAAATGTGACATTCGATATGCAATTATCGCATGAACTGATGGATACAAAAGAAAAACTTCTATTTTACTTTTTGCCGCTGGGTCATTTTTCATTATATTATTTAAATCATATCTTAATCTATCAAACACAGCTTTTACCCCCTTGTTTAAATTAATTAATCATATATTCCCATGGAAATATACTTTTCACCACCATCTGGAGCTATTACTAGTACTTTCTTTCCTTTGCCTAACTTTTTAGCTACTTCTATAGCTGCATAAATTGCTGCCCCTGATGATATACCAATTAAAACCCCTTCTTTTATTGCAAAATCCTTTGTTGTTTTAAAAGCATCTGCATCTGAAACTTGTATAATTTCATCTACATACTCTTTATTATATATAGAAGGTATGAAACCTGCTCCTATTCCTTGAATTTTATGTGGACCTGGCTTTCCTCCAGTTAATACAGGAGAGTTAGCTGGTTCTACTGCCACTACTTTTAAGTCTTTTATTTTATTCTTTAAGTTCCTACCAACTCCAGTTATAGTTCCACCTGTGCCAACCCCTGCAACAAAAACATCTAAATCACTTATATCTTCAAATATCTCTTCTGCTGTTGTACTATAATGTTTTTCTGGATTAGCTAAGTTTTCGAATTGTTGCGGCATAAAGTATCCTTTTTCTTTAACTAATTCATTAGCTTCTTCAATTGCACCCTTCATTCCTTTAGCACCTTCAGTTAAAACCAATTCCGCTCCATAAGCCTTTATTAAATCTCTTCTTTCTTTACTCATAGTTTCTGGCATAACTATAACAACCTTGTATCCTTTTAAATTTCCTATCATAGCTATTCCAATTCCTGTGTTTCCACTTGTCGGTTCAACTATTGTATCTCCAGCTTTTAATAATCCAAGTTCTTCTGCCTTTTCTATCATTCCAATGGCTGCTCTATCTTTTACACTTCCACCTGGATTAAATTTTTCAAGCTTTACATAAACCTCTGCGCTATTTTCATCTACCAAATTATTTATTTTTAATATTGGTGTCTTTCCTATTAATTCTAAAACCCCGTTATATATCATTCTTATACACTCCTTCTTTTATCTTTTATAATTTTTCTTCAAAAAAACTACTTTAAGTTATACTATTCTTTCAGATATCTTAGTCTTTCTCAAAATTAAATAATTTTACAAATGAAAAAACCCCGCCTCTATATATAAACTATATAGAGACGAAGTTAACTTCGCTGTAGGGAACTTCAAAAAAATAACTAGTTATTCTAATCTATTTTCTTTTAGCTCACTTATACTCTAATTAGGTTATATTCAAATAACCATCTTTTATGGTACTTTTCTTTTTTCGCAATTTTTAATTCCGAGCATTTTAATATGCTTTATCTTTTTATTATATTCTTTTCACTAAATTTGTCAACCTTGTTCATTGAAATTATTTTATTTATTTTTTTTCTTCCAAATCGGGTATAAAACTTCATCAATTAAATCATGAGCATTTACTGATCCAATTAATTTATCATCTTCATCAACAACTGGAATTGATAATAAATCATATTTTGATACTAGTTCTACAGCTTCATCTATTTCTACATTATGTCTTATAACATTTATGTTTTCATCCATAATATTTTTAACTTTAACATCTGAATTATTTAAAAGTAACTGCATTAAGCTTATAGCTCCAATGACTCGTTCTTTTTCATCAGTTATATAAATAGCATATAATTCTTCTTCCTCTATTTCTTCCATTTCTTTTAGTATTTCTATAATTTCACCTGTAGTAATATCTAAATTAAAGGATATAAAATCCTTACTCATTATAGTTCCTATAGTTTCATCTGCATATTTAAGCAAAGCTTTAACTTCTTCTGCATCTTCTTTTTCTAAATTAGCAAGAATTTTTTCCCTTTCTTCCTCATCTAGCTCATCTAGTAAATCTGCTATTTCATCACTAGGCATATTTTCCAAAAGTTCTGCTGCCTTACTATCACTAAGTCCCTTTATAATACTACCCTTGTATTCAGGATCAATTTCTTCTAGAGTATCTGCTGCTAAATCCTCATCTAAAGATTCAAAAATTCTTTTTCTTGAACCTGCATCTAATTCCTCTAATATATCCGCTAAATCTGCTGGATGTAGTGTTGATAACTTTTGGTATGGAACTGATAGCTTTAAATTATTATTAATCATTTCAAGCGATTCAACATTATCCCAAGTTAAAACTTTATCTTCATATTCCTTTTTCATAATTTTATAGATAAATCTACCCAAGCCTTCGCATCCCATTCTTCTAAACTTGGCAGTTGGTCCTGTTTCAACTGCTACAACTCTATATTCTCCTGCTATTTCCGCTATTCTTAAATCATCAACACGAACAACTTGCTTTCCATTAATATCTACGATTTTTTTATCTAATAGATTTTGCGATAATAGATATGAATAGGTCCTTGGAAGTATTTCTTTACTACCTCGTGTTACTATTTTAACTTTATTATCTACTTGGCAAAAATATATGTTTCTGAACTCGTAGTGAAAGGTTGATCCATCACGTTTAACCTTATATCCAATGACTCTAGGATAACCTTCATCTGTAGTTACATATATATCCTTTAGTAGTCCTAGCACCTCATCAAATTCATCATACATTTTCTTTCCTACAATGCTAGTGTATAAAAATACTGATAGTTTTTTCATAAAGCTTCCTCCTTAAGTTTAAAGGATTCACAATATGACTTATATTAATTAATTAATTACAATATGTATAAATACAGTTTTTTTATATTCATACATATTGTAACTAATGTTAGTTTAGACCTATTATGTATCCTCTAAAAATATTATTCAATTTTTCTAAGTCCGTACCATGAGGGGCACCCTCCATTTTAAATTCACTCCTTGTTTATATTCTATTAACTAGTTTGTAATTTACAATTTAGCCCATTATTTATTTACTTACCTACTATATTATATTATAGAATGCCTAAAACGCAACCTTTTTCAATCATGTAATTTGAAAAAATTTTTCTAAACTAAAAACAGTAAGGTATAATCCCCTTACTGTTTTTTATTTTTTAAATATATGAAAATTTTAACTTATTATTTTTTTGAAATCACATTAAAAGTTTCTATCGCCTTAAATGTTGAAAACAAAATAAATATTTCTCCTATTATTGGATAAGGAAAACTTTTTATTCCTCCAATAAAGAATATTTGTTCTAATATTACTACTATTAAGCTTACTATAAGTATTCTCATTCCAAATTTATTACTATGTGGTTTGTCTATAAATAACATGGTAAACACTGTTAGTAATCCAAAAATTATTAAATAAACTAATGTTGGCATTAACATTTGTCTTATATTTAACACAAATCCAAAAGTTGTATTTATATTTATATCTATTTTATAAAACATTATTAAAGAACAATAACCTACTAATAATATACTTAAAAAAATATAATTAATATTAAATTTAACCTTTTCGTCCCTTAAAAATATAAACAAACAACCTATAATTAATAGGGGATTACTAAAGAAATTTAAAAATACAAAAGGTCTAAGCATATATATAATAGATTGTTTTTCAATTATTATTCCACACATCAATACTAAAAATCTTAATAATAGCGGTGCAAGTGCCATTGCCATAAAAAGTTTGATTTTTTTAGGAGATGATCTTATATTTTTCTTAAATAGATATAAAATAAAAATAATTATAAATAACACTAGACATAAGTAGATGAATCCTATCAATTTCTGCTTCATATCCTTTCATATTACTGTTAATTATAATTATTAATTTTTTCTTGATTTTATTCTATTTTTTATAAAATTATTTAACTCCTAAAATTTTAAGTCCACCTTTTATGCATTTTATATTAAGTGGAAATTCAGGTCCACGTTCTCCATCTATATCTGTAACTATATCTTCAGGGCTTTCTATTATTAAACTATCTGTTTTAAAATATAATACATTATCTGACTCTAAATGATCTCCCTTTAATACTTTTATAAACAGTGGAATTAATTCTCTAATTGGTATTGCTTTAAAAACTATAACATCTAGTAACCCATCTGTTGCATCTGCATGTGTTGCTAAATTAAAGTTACCTGCTGTTTTCCCGTTAAACACCAACATAAAGTACATTTCTCCATCAAAGTCAACTTCTTTAGAATTTATCTTTACTTTAAGTTTTCTAAAATTTGGTAGTTCTTCTAGTCCTTTTAAGTAGTATGCCAGCTTTCCAATTGTATTTTTTAAATTTACATCTGTTTTTTGTGAAACATCTGTAAATAGTCCTGTACTTGCAACATTTATAAAATATTTATCATTTATTCTACCTAAATCTACAGTTGTTACCTCTGATGATAATATTTGCATGCAAGCTTTTTTTATATCAAATGGAATTCCTAAAAACTTAGCAAAATCATTTGCTGTACCAACTGGTAATATTCCAATTGGAAGTGAAACACCACATTTAGCCATAGCATTTACTACGGAATCTACAGTACCATCACCACCTGCAATTAATACATAATGATAATTTTCATCTTTTGCATCACTAAAAGCCTCTATTAAATCTGAAGTTTTATCTATTCTATAAGGAACTAGTGAATATCCTGCTTCTTGATGGATTCTAATTACTTCATCTAGTTTCTCTAATATTGCATTTTCACCTGAGTAAGGATTATATATAAATTTAACTTTTTTCATTATTTCCCTCCTAACCAAATTATATTGAATTATAACATCAATTCCAATTTATGTCTATATTGCTTTTGATTTTGGTATAATTGCAAGCATCTTATATTTTTATTAATTTTATGTTATAATAAGTCTCAAATCAATAAAATAATACAAGAATTAATCAGGAGTGATTATATGAAAAAAAGTTGTATTCCTAATATATTTACATTTATTAATTTAGGATGTGGTATATTATCTATTTTATCTGCTTGCGCTGAAAAATATTTATTGGCAAGTATACTTATTATTATTGCAGCCCTTGTTGACAGATACGACGGAAGAATCGCAAGATTTCTTCAAGTTAGTAGTGATCTTGGTAAAGAACTAGATTCTTTAGCTGATTTAGTATCTTTTGGAGTGGCACCATCAATATTAGTATATTTATTATTTAATTTAAAAGATTTTGGACCATTTAGTATTTTAGGTATAGCTGTTCTGTTAACGTTCCCTATTTGTGGAGCTTACAGATTAGCTAGATTTAACGCAACAGAATTTGACGGTACTTTTTCAGGGGTTCCTATTACAATTGTTGGAAGCTTTATTGGCTTATTTGTAATGTTAGTTTGTAAACCTACCGTTTTAATTCATATACCTATCTATGTACCTATAATTTTAATGTTACTTGGTTCATATTTAATGGTAAGCACTTTGAAACTTAAAAAATTATAAGTTTATAAAGGCCTAGTTTAGAAATCTAAACTAGGCCTTTATAATTTTTTACTTAGGTTATAAAAATAACACTAGCCCTATTCCTCTTCTCCTTCCTCATATCTTTGAGAATTTTGAAATTCTAACTCATTATTAATTTCTGTTAAAATAGAATCCTTTTCTGTTTTAGATAAAATAAAATTATTTTTTATTTTCATGTACTTAAAGTAGCAATTATCACTACTTTCTATAACTTTTACTAAATCATCAATTATAGCCCCTACATTCGCTGCTCTATCTAATGCATCTTTAACCTCACTCTTTTTTGCTAAGGCTATAATGTTTAATTCTCCAGCCCCTCCTATTAATAATCTATATGAATTTACAAACTTACCTAAAAGATCAGCAAGATTATTTAATTCCTCCCCATTATTTTTGATTACTTCACGGTATGCCAAAGCTCCCACCTACTTAATCTAATTTCTATGCTACTGCTGTTTCACTATTAACAAATTCTTCATCTGCTTCATCCAATATTGCTCCATCTCTAGACCTATCTACTTTCATTTCTTTTTCTACCTTTAATTGTTCTTCTTTATTTTCTTCATCTATTCTTCTATATCTAGCCTCCATGGCGCTTGTTTTTTCTGTATTATATTCCATATTATTATTTTCTGAATTCAATATAAATCTATCTCTAAATAATACAGGCACAAAAAATTCTTTTGGTATTGATATAAACATATTATCCTCCTTAGGGACATTGAAATAAATAGCAAGTTAGTATGCTAGTCTATTTTTATGCCACTTATAAATTAGTTGTTTCACAAAGTGGTTTAAAGTAAGCTCTTGGATATTTACATAGTGGACATACTAAAGGTGCATCCATACCCTCATGTATATATCCACAATTCATACAAATCCATTTAGATTCTTGTTCGCCTTTAAACATTTTTCCATCTTGTAACCTGTCATATAAGGCTTGATATCTTACTTGATGACTTTCTTCAACTTCTCTTAGTTCCTTATAAAAATCAGCAATTTCCATGAAACCTTCTTCTCTTGCTTCTTCTTCAAACCTCTTATAAATATCTTTAAATTCACTAGTTTCACCCATTATGGAATCTAATAAATTTTCCTTAGTACTTCCTACCCTATTAAGTAATTGCCCATAGCTTCTTCTTGCGTGAGCATATTCATTTAGAGCTGTTTCATTAAACACTTGCCCTACCCATTGATAGCCTTCAGCCCTAGCCTTTTCTGCATATAAGTCATATTTAGTTCTTGCTCTTGATTCTCCTGCAAATGTTCTAAAAAGATTTTTTTCTGTTTTACTTCCTTTTAACTTCATTTCCATTTCCATCTCCATTTGTATCTCCTAAATAATTATTTCTACTAATCAATATATTCTATATATATCTTTTTTGTTACCTCGTCTTATTTAAAGCTTCTAATATAATCCTGCGTGGAAACTAAACTATAATATTCACTATTTTTTAAAATGACAAAAAAACAAAAATTTAGAGCAGCTAAAAATAGCTACTCTAAATTTTTTAATTTATAAATATTTTTCTATCCTCATCGCAAATTATTTCTATTTCTCTTCCATCCTTAGATTTAGTTTTCAAAATAACTTTGTGCCCCCAAAGATCATTAACATACTTAAGAGTCTCTTTTGCATAAGATATTTCCAGTTCTCTCCCGTCAAATAAATGTTCTAATGTAAGAACGTTATCTCTCTTATTTAGATTTATTACTCTTATACAAGGGATAGCTGCAAGCCCACAAGTTGATGAAATAGAATCTCTTATTTTCATCCATCCATTTTCATCTGCTACTTCTTCTACTACATATTCAAAACTTCTTTTTCCAAACTGAAATAAATTTAACTCCTCACATAATTCCTTAGTTAAATATTTTCTAAGGAATGAGTTATCCCGCTCAACCTCGCGCACCTCAAATATTTTTTCCCTTCCATATCTTTTTTCTATATCCTCAAAAACCTTAAACCCAATATAGTAAGGATTTAAACCTCCAAGTATTGGTGCTATGACATCATTATGCCTTTTTATAAATTCAAGGTGTAACCCTTCTTCTAGTTCTAACTCTTTTAGAATAGTATAATGCCAGAAACTTGCCCAACCTTCATTCATTATTTTAGTTTCAATTTGAGGCATAAAATATTCTGTTTCTCTTTTTACTATTTTTAAAATAGTTTTTTCAAAGTCCTCTAGTTTACTATACTTAATAATAAATCCAATTAAATCATCACAAGGTTCAAGAGGTACCGCTGTTAAATCTGGAACAGCAATTTCATCATTTTCATCTAAAAAATTTCTATTCTCTATTTTACTTTTATAATCATTTAATAATCTTTCTCTAATTTCTTCCTCTGTTAACTCCTTAACTCCTACGACTCGTGGAATTTGGAATTTAATAGCATGTGCTGAGTCTATAATTTTTTCAACTCTTTCATAACCAATATTTGGGTCATTTATATATCCTCTAATTATTTCTCCATCTAACTTAAACATTTCCAAGGTATAATTTGCCCTTGTTCCATCTCTAAACAATCTATTATTTTTAAAGAAATCATTATGTCCATACACATGAGCCATAGTTAGTATTTGCAATA
This sequence comes from Clostridium gasigenes, assembly GCF_017348895.1. NCBI lineage: Bacteria > Bacillati > Bacillota > Clostridia > Eubacteriales > Clostridiaceae > Clostridium > Clostridium gasigenes. Next base: position 2,227,761 of record NZ_CP071376.1, on the reverse strand, counting down.
AAAGTGTATTTTCTCTCATTAAATAAGCTAAACAAGGATCAGAGTTTATTACCATTTCATATGGCAAACCAGTCATATTAAGAGAATATAAAGTTTTATTTTTATCATAAGCTTTACCATAGCTCCAATGTGGATACTTTGAAGGCATTCCAACATACGCCTCATATCCAAGCATTTCTTTAAAACCTATTATCTCAAATTCTTGAGGATAAAAATTTAAATTAGCTTTTTTTGCTTTGGCCTCTATCTTTTCATTCCAAACTTCTAAATCTCGAAGAATGTACTCCATTCCTATTCCTCCTCTAACTCCTTGCTTAACATTATCTTTAATGCTTCCCAAAGATCTTTCTTTTCCTTTACAATTACAGAGGTGAAATTTTCACAATCAATTTCTTTATTAAATCTGTAATACATAGTTGTTGAATAAGTTGATGGCAATAACTCTGCATATCCAAACATGCTACTTAGGGCGCATATTTCTTTTACCGCTGCCATAGCTTTTTCATTATCTTCACTCCAGTTATCTCCATCACTTGCGTATATAGGATATATATTCCACGCCTCTTTAGGATACTTTTCATTTATTAAATCTAAAGCTACATTTAATCCACTTGATATATAAGTTCCTCCAGATTCTGCTTTATGAAAAAAATCATACTCATTTACTCTTTTCGCTATAGTTGTATGTGATATAAATTCAAAAGCAATATTATTATATTTTCTTCTTATAAATTTTGATAACACAAAAAATAAAGACCTTGCTAAATATTTTTTTGTGTTATCCATAGATCCAGATACATCCATAATAAATATCATTACTGCATTACTTTCTTTTTTAGGCTTTTTCTTTACTTTCCAATACCTTAAATCATCCTCTCTAAAAGGAAATCTTTCTATTTCTTCATTAGATACAATTTCATTTAAGGCTCTCTTCTTACCCTGTTTTCTTGCCATCTTAGCCATTACAGTTTTTTTCTTAGCAAGTCTTGGGTTTATTCCATGCCTTTGATACCCTCTTCTTTTACCTGCACTTTCAGTAATTATTTCCGAATATTTTTTTCTATCTAAGTTAGGCAAATTAAGGTCTTCTATAATATAGTCCATTAATTCTTCTAAAGTAATTTCAGTTTCATAAACATCTTCCCCTACAGAATTTCCTGCACCTTTATTTCCACTCCCTTTTCCATCTTCACCCGATTCTCCAAGTTTATCACCCCGGGCTTCTTCCCCATTACCAGTTGCAACCCCTCTATTATTTTTTCCAAAAACAAATTGATATTCCTTTATACCTCTAATAGGTATCTTAAATTTCTTATTTTTACTCTCTCCAATAATACTTTCTTCTGATAAAATATTTCCTAGATTTTCTTTAATTGATTTTTCAACTAACTGCCTATGCCTTCTTCTATCTTCTATTGATCTATCATGGTTTAATGGGTTATCGCTACTATCTCTAAAGATTGCCATTTAATCAATCCTTCCATAAGTTGTTTGCTGCATATTTTAAAGTTACATCACAGCAATGCAAACAATATCCATTATTTTGCATTTCTTCAACCATGGTATTATATTTTTCTGTTTGTTCTTTATCCCTAATTCTAGATTTAGTTATTATTCTTGATAAATCCTTAACCGATGCCATAAGTTTCTTCTCTATAGCTTCCTTTAAAGGTTCATAGGACTTGTAATCTATAGTTCCACCTTTTCTAACTAAATAGAACATGTATGATGTAACATCTGCTCTAAACCCTTTAGCAGAAGCGTCAGATACCCCTATTTGTTCTTCTATACTTCTCATAAAGTTTTCATCTGGATTTAATTCTTCTCCAGTTGAACCATCTTTAATTTTGCTCTTATTAACAAAAGCTTCTGCATTATCGATATAATTATTAAATAAGCTTTCTGCTTGTTCTCTAAATGAATGTATAAAGGCTTTTGTAATTTCTTTTTCTAATATTTTATTAAATTCTTTTCTAATTGTATCTTGAATAAACCCTAAATATTTTTTCTTATCCTCAGGTGCAATATCTAATTCTTTTATAGATTTAACGACACTTTCCATTATACTTAATGGGTTTATACAATTATGTTCAGAATCGGATAAGGCATTATCTATTGCCTTAATAATAAATCTTGTACTAATCCCCTTCATTCCCTCATATTGATCAGATTCTTCTCTTAGTTCCATAATATCAATTCTCTTAGTTGTTCCCTTTTCAACTATTTCATCTCCATTATAGATTTTAAGTTTAGTCATCGAATCTATTTTTGCGGAAGGTGCAAGCCTTGTTAAAATAGCAAACATACCTGCAACCTCTATAGTGTGTGGTGCTATATGTGCTTTAAAATTACTTTTCTTTAAAATCTTCTTATATATTTTAACTTCCTCATCAAGTTCCAAACAATAAGGCACTTCAACCTTTACTATTCTATCTAAAATAGCTTCGTTTGTATGATCTGATTTAAACCTATTCCACTCTGCTTCATTTGAATGAGCTACAATAACTCCATCAAAATAAATCATTGATCCCTTTCCTGGTGATGGAACTGATTTTTCTTGAGTTGCTGTTATTATTGTATGAAGATATTCAACATCATTTTTAAATACTTCTATAAATTCAACCAACCCTCTATTACCAACATTAAAGGCTCCATTTAGCGAGAAAATTCTTGGATCATCTTCTGGATACATATCCATTTTAGAAATATCTACTGAGCCTGTTAATATTGAAGTATCTTGATTATTTGGGTCAACTGGTGGTACAACAGCAATCCCTTTTCTAGATCTTATAGAGAATGTTTTAGTTTCAACTGGAAAATTTTCATATTCACCTTTAAATTCATTAACTAACCTATATCTACAAACCGGGCATAAATCCCCCTCTATTTGTATCCCTAGAAGTTCTTCAAACTCAGCTCTTAAATGTCTTGGAATAAGATGTAATGGATCTTCATGCATTGGGCATCCCTTAATTGAATAAATAGCTTCACATTCTACTAAAGCCTTTTTAAGAGATTCAACTAATGAAGATTTACCAGCACCAACAGGCCCAACTAAATATAAAACTTGCCTTGATTCCTCACCTTTCATAGCCGCTGAATGAAAATAGTTAACCATTTTCATTATTACTTTATCAATTCCATAAAATTCATTTTTAAAGAAACCATACTTTCTTATAACTTCATTGCCATATATTTTTCTAATTCTAGCATTTTCGTCTCCCTTAAGAACTTCTACCCCTTTGCTTGCAATCATATCGTATATGCGTTTATGAGAGAGCTTAACAGTATCAGGACATTCCTTTACTATCTCTAAATAATCAATGAATGTACCTTCAAATTTTTCACTATTGCTGCCTTCTCTATCATTCTTTATAAATTCTTTAAAGTTCATAAAATCCCCCCTCTTTAGGTATTTCCAAATAAATAACTAGTCATTATTATTATCTAGTTCAAACAATCCTAATAATCTTTGACTTGTTATTTGTTTTACAATGCCTTACTTAAAATATATTCAGTAATAGTATAAAGATATGACTAAAATCTAAATTTCTATATTAAAATGCTAATAATTTCAAAAGCTACAAAAGCACTATATCCTTATAATTTTAGGCTATAGTGCTCTTGCCGAGGTAATACTTATTCTTTATTTCCATTAAAAACATCTTCTTTAAAACTAACTTGCTGAAAAGTTTGGAATCCAAAGGCCTTCTCTATCTCGTGAATTTAATAAAATGAGAATAGATGGGTTAAAGTTATCGGCTCTTTTTTAGTATAAATTAATAATATTTACACAAAATAAGGTTGGAGGTGTAGTATTATGGAAATAACTTTATCACAAAAAGAAAGAATGTTACTAGAGGATCAAAAAAAACACGAACAGATTTGTATAGAAAAGTATACAAATTATGCAAACCAAGCCAAGGACACTCAATTAAAACAAATATTTAATGCTAATTGTCAATCAGAAAGAACACATCTTGATAGTATTAATCAATTGTTAAGTGGTACAATTCCTCAAATGAATCAGCAACAAAATCAAGGTTCAGCACAACCTGTGGCAAATCCAAGTTCTACCACTAATATGAATAATGCACAATCAAGCGGAGTTAATTTATCTGATGCTGATATGTGTACCGATTTATTAATGACAGAAAAATATGTATCTGGAACTTATGATACTACAATTTTTGAATTTAGAGATACTAATGTTCGAGATGTATTAAATCATATACAAAAGGAAGAACAAAAACACGGAGAAGCCATATTTCAATATATGGAAAGCAAAGGAATGTATAATGTTAAATAATTTTAGTAATTATACTTACCATCTTCTCTAGTGATAAAACAAGTAAAAATATTCTATTAAATAAACTTAGAAAAATATCAAATCAAAGTTCTTGTAAATATATGAACTAAGCCTAGGGTACTAATTAAGGGTACCCTAGGCTTCTATATTTAAAGCTATAATTATAGGAGTTTTCGCTTTCATAGTCTTCTATTTTTATTCAAAAATTTCTTTCATATTTACAATTAAATCTGGGGTTTATTGCAAGTTTTCTACAAAATTCATAAATATAATCACCATATTCATCTATAAGATTTTCTATACCCCCAATCTCCACCTTATCGCCCCCTTCACTTAATTATGGTCATATGTTTATACTTGGTTCATTTTTTCATTAGGCACTTTCAAAAAACAATCTATCAATTATGTAAAACCTACATTTATTTTACATATAATTTCTTAGTTTATATTAAATATAAAAAAATCGTATTAATGTAAAATTTAATTCCTACATTAATACGACTATGTTATTTTATTAACTATTTTAAAATACCACAAAAATACACTAGATTTTTAAAACCAAGTGTGCTAATATATATTTTATGTGTTTATACATATAAGCCCCCCATTGTATTTTAGGGGGTAATTACTATTATAACGATTAATCTGTAGGCTGTCAATATAAATTTTCACATTATAGGAGGAATTCAAATGAGTACTAAATATGTATTTGTAACTGGTGGTGTAGTATCATCTCTTGGAAAAGGTATCACTGCTGCATCTTTAGGTAGATTATTAAAAAATAGAGGTTTAAAGGTATCAATTCAAAAATTTGATCCTTATTTAAATGTAGATCCAGGAACAATGAGTCCTTATCAACATGGTGAAGTTTTTGTTACTGATGATGGTGCAGAAACTGATTTAGATTTAGGTCATTACGAAAGATTTATAGATGAGAATTTAAGTCAAAATAATAATATAACAACTGGTAGAATTTACTGGTCAGTTATATCTAAGGAACGTAGAGGTGAATATCTTGGAGGAACAGTTCAAGTAATTCCTCATATAACTAATGAAATAAAAGAAAAAGTATATGTTTTAGGTAAAGAAACAGATGTAGATGTAGTTATTACCGAAATAGGTGGAACTGTTGGAGATATAGAATCTCAACCATTTTTAGAAGCTATAAGACAAGTACAATATGAAGTTGGTAAGGAAAATGTATGCTTTATTCATGTAACACTAGTTCCTTTCCTTGGAAAAGCTGGCGAACTAAAAACTAAACCTACTCAACATTCAGTTAAAGAACTACGAAGCATTGGTATTCAACCTGATATAATTGTTTGTAGATCTGAAAAAGAAATTCCTGATAATTTAAAAGCAAAAATAGGCTTATTCTGTAACTTAGAATCAAGATGTGTTATAGAAAACTTAGATGCCGAGCATCTTTATGAAGTACCTCTTATGTTACATAATCAAGGATTAGATAGATTAGTTTGTGAAAAGCTAAAATTAGAAACTAAAGCTATAGATAATAGTGAATGGCTTGAAATGGTTAATAATATTAAAACTCTTGAGAATAATATTAAAATTGCTTTAGTAGGAAAATATGTAGAGTTACACGATGCTTACATATCTATTGTAGAAGCCTTAAGTCATGGTGGTCTATCTAACAACTCAAATGTAGAAATAATTTGGATTGATTCTGTAGATTTAAATAAGAATAATGTTGATTCACTATTAAAAGATTGTGATGGTGTTTTAGTACCTGGAGGCTTTGGAGATAGAGGAATTGAAGGTAAAATAGAAGCAACAAGATGGGCTAGAGAAAACAAAAAACCATTCTTTGGAATTTGCCTTGGAATGCAATGTTCTGTTATAGAATTTGCAAGAAATGTATTAGGTTTTGAAGGAGCTAATAGTTCTGAGATAGATAAATATACTAAGTTCCCTGTAATTGATATTCTTCCAGATCAAAAGAATATAGAAAATTTAGGTGGTACTATGAGGCTTGGTCTTTACCCTTGCATGTTAGATGAAAATAGTTATTCATATAAGGCTTATTCAAACAACCTAATTAATGAAAGACATAGACATAGATATGAGTTTAATAATAATTTTAGAGAACAACTAACATCTGCAGGAATGAAATTTGTAGGAACAAGCCCTGATGGTAATTTAGTTGAAATAGTGGAACTTGAAAATCATCCATGGTATGTTTCAGTACAATTCCATCCTGAGCTAAAATCAAGACCAACTAAACCTCATCCATTATTTGTTGGGTTTGTACATGCAGCCCTAACAGAGAGTAAAAAATAAAAATATATCTTGTTATATTTTTAACTAGCCCCCCTATATCTACATCTTTTATATTAAAATTTAAGAAACAAAAAAATATGAATTATGTTTTTTTGTTTTCATTGTAGGTATTTTAGGGTATAATAATTATCAGTAAGAAATAAATATACAAAATATTTATTTTGTTACATAATCATAATAAAATTTTAAATTAACGGAGGTATTACCATGTTAGTTTCAGTAAAAGAAATGTTATACAAAGCAAGAGAAGGTAAGTATGCTGTTGGTCAATTCAACATCAACAACCTAGAGTGGACTAAAGCGGTTTTATTAACTGCTCAAGAAAACAATTCACCAGTAATATTAGGAGTATCAGAAGGTGCTGCTAAATATATGACTGGTTACAAAACTATAGTTGCAATGGTTAACGGAATGATGGAGTCATTAAACATTACAGTTCCAGTTTCATTACACTTAGATCACGGTAGCTATGAAGGCGCTAAAGAAGCTATGGCAGCTGGTTTCCCATCAATCATGTTTGATGGTTCACACTATGCAATAGCAGAAAATATAGAAAAAACTACTGAAATGGTTAAGCTTACTGCTGCTAAAGGAGTTTCATTAGAAGCAGAAGTTGGATCAATCGGCGGAGAAGAAGATGGAGTTGTTGGAGCTGGAGAAATCGCAGATCCTAAGGAATGTAAATCAATAGCTGATTTAGGAGTTACTATTTTAGCTGCTGGTATCGGAAATATCCATGGACAATACCCAGCAAACTGGGCTGGATTAAGCATGGATGCATTAGCAGAAATCAATAAACTTTGTGGAGATATGCCACTAGTATTACATGGTGGTACTGGAATTCCAGACGCTATGATTAAAGAAGCTATATCACTTGGAGTTTCAAAAATAAATGTTAACACTGAATGTCAATTAACATTTGCAGCTGCAACTAGAAAGTATATAGAATCTGGTAAAGACTTACAAGGCAAAGGATTCGATCCTAGAAAATTATTAGGACCTGGATTTGAAGCTATAAAGGCTACAGTTAAGGAAAAGATGGACTTATTTGGTTCAACTAACCAAGCATAATTCATTTAATACTTAATTTAAAGAGGATATACGAAAGCTAAGCTTTTGTATATCCTCTTTTCTATATTTATTTTTCTTTCATTGTATATACTTGCGTATCATTATTTCTAATATTTTCTGTATAGCTATTTAATGCATTTGAATATTTATAAACCATCCCATTATTTAATTTTAGAAAATGTATTTTTTTTGTTTTAAATTTATCCAAAATAAATTTTGAAAACTTATTAGATAAATAAATAGCAGGTGTATCTATAATCCTATTAAAACTATAGGCTGTAACTATTGAAAATAAAAAAGTAATGATAAACGAAATTAAAAAACTTATATGATAATTAAAATAGTTGACTGTTTTAATGAAAATATAGCTCCCTAAAGAATTTATAAATAAAAAGTGAACTAAATATAATGAAAATGATATTTTACCTAGAAAAACCATTGTTCTAGATGAAAAAATATTTTGAAGTGTTTTAAAATTAATAATTACAAATACTAATAATGCTCCTCCTAATGTATGAAATAATATAAAATTATTAATTTCCCCAAACTTAATTGAAATTATATAATAAATTGAATTACTTCCTTGATAATACGGATAGGAACCAAAAAATAAAGATATTAATAGCAGAAATTTCAATGTTATTTTTTTAATCTTAATTTTTTTATTTATACTAATGTATGAAAGCAAACATCCTAAAACAAATCCTAAATAATAAGAGTTTAAAAATATTAATATTAATGCAATACTTAACGTTTTTTTATGTTTACAATGCGAAAATAATATTAATATAAAAAATACAATAAAAGATCCTATGAATTCATACTTCATAGTCCACAAAACTGCATTATACGTTTCAATATCAAAAATAAATATTTGGAATAATGATTGTTTTAATATGTCTATATACTCATATTTTATTAAATACCTATTCATTATCTCTGTTTTTGTTATTGAAGAAACATCTCCAAAATAAAACAAATTACATTTCCGCATTAAATATGATAGCGTCAATACGGCAAGTACAGGAATTGTTAATCTTAAATATCTTTTCAACATTCCAGATATAATTATTTCTTTATCATTATGTTTGAAAAATTTTATACTTAGGACATATCCACTTAATACAAAAAAAATACATACACAAAAATTAGCATTAAAAAATAAATTTAATGGTGTTTTATAAAAAATTAACTCTAAATTATTTTTAGTATGTATTGATTCGATATTGCCATTAAAAACAGTTGGATAAAATACTTGTATATAATGAGCTATAACAACAATAAAAGCAGCTCCTCCTCTTAGTCCATCTAAAAATTTTATTTTCCCCACTATAAACCTCCCTAACAATTTTAATTAAAACAGGTTTATTTTATGCTGCATTATTCACCAAAATTATCTTTAGATAATTTTTTTAAAAAAATTTCCCTTAACTTTATTTTGGCGTTATTTTTAATTGTTAAAAATAGCAATAAGTACAGAATTTACCTAATGACTTTATATTAACCTTTTTCAGCCTAATATTTTCGTAATTTCCATTAAATATCTACGATTAGATTTCTTTTAATATAAGTCCTTTTTCTATATTTATTAATTACTTTGATGGAAAAGTTAATATTACTTTGAACAAATCTCCATCTATTTCTATTTTAAAAGTACCACCTTGCAAATTAGTTAAACTTTTAGCTATTGAAAGCCCAAGGCCTGACCCTTCTGTATTTCTTGATTTATCTCCTCTTTTAAATCTTTCAATAACCTCTTCTTCTGTAAAATCTAATTGATATGCTGATATATTCTTCATTACTATTTGTACATTATCGATATTTTTAATTACATCTATATAGACTCTTGAGTTTTTCATTGAGTATTTTATTATATTTGAAATTAAGTTTTCAAATACTCTCCAAGTCTTTTTGCCATCTAAATATAATTCTGCCTTTTCTTCTGGCCACTTATTTATAAACTCTAAAGAAGATTCTGAAATTTTTTCTTGAAATTCTCCAAGAGTTTGCCTAAGAAGTGAAGTCACATCTATATTCTCTTTTTGAAGTTCAATACTTCCACTAGCTGCTTTAGATGCTTCAAAAAGATCTTCAATTAACACTTTTAATCTTTGAGCTTTTCTATCTAACACATTAATGTATTTTATTCTATCCACTTCCTTTAAATTTTCATTTTTCAATAAATCAACATAACTTATAATCGAAGTTAATGGTGTTTTTAAATCATGAGAAACATTTGTTATAAGTTCACCCTTTAACTTTTCACTTTTAATCCCAGCATCAACAGCCTTGCTAAATCCAGCTTCTATATTTTTAATATTAGCTGCAATTTCTTTAACTATTTTAGACCCTTTGACTTCAATATCTACATTATAATTTCCTTCTACTATTTTATCGGTATTAATCTTCAACAAATTCAATCTTTTAGAAAGATTAAAAACATATATAATTATAATTATTTGATATAGTATTTCGTAAGCAACAACATACTTCTCATACCAATAGTATTCATATTGACTATACCTATGCAAAAACATAGCCCCTATGTAAGCTAATACTGTCATTACTATAAATATCCCTAATCTAATTGTAGTAGATTTTATTGAAAAGCTTTCTTTTAATGAATCTATAAACTTTATTGTTAATACTTTTATATTATATATAATGCTTCTCTTCTTCATATTTGCATAATCAATTTTAGAGGTTCCATTTGCTATAAGGTTACTTATGAATAAACAACTTATAATTAATAAAATTGCTTGAACCATTAAACTAGCTATATTTATTTTTCTTCCAAAAAGAACATCGTTAGTCATTATATAACCATTTACTATTGCTAAAATAGGACTGATAATTTTAATTTCTATTGGTATTATCTTTTGACACCTATAAAAAAATCCATTATTAACTTTTCTTTTATCTTTTAAAGCTAATATTAATGATAACAAAAGAACTACGCCTATACCTACTGATATTATTCTATTTCTATTAAAATCCTCTTTACTTTTATCTTCGCTTGCTTGAATATCATATATCCAATCTCCAGGCAATAATTTTTTAGGTATTCTATAGTACCTATTGTACCCACTATCATCTTGTGTGTTTTTTGATATATCTAATCTAATATTATACAAATTTTCTGTATTCTTATTATCGTTTATATTTTTATTATTATTGTTGCTTAATTCTAAAATTTCATAGTCATTATTATTATCAATATCAAAATCATCAGCTGTTACTCCAGGGACATTAGTTATTACATTTCCATTTTCATTATTCTCAAAATAAAATTCAATATTAACATTATTTATAATAAGATCCTTTTTAAAATCTTTAAAACTATTTTTGATACTACTAATAGCATCCGCTCTTAATTTTTCATCTGATCTAATAATTTCTTTTTTAACTTCTTCTAGTAACATATCTATTTTTTCCTTGCTTGCTTTTTCAGCTCCTCCATCTTGCTCACTTTCTATATGATCCTTCCTATACTTAAATCCACTTTCATCGTCTGACTTCATCATTGATATATCACGCTGTAAATATTCTTCTGTTGGATTTCCCTGTAAGTCAGTATAACGTTCTAGCATATTACAAGCTTGACTATCAAAGTCTAATATATAATCGGATATTAGCTTCAGATTATATATATTCTTTGAGTAATCCTTATATTTAATTATATTTGCAACTTTTATTGGCAATATAATAATCATAGTTATTAAAATAATACTATTTAAAATTCTAAACACCTTACTGTTTTTCAATTTTATACCCAATTCCCCACACCACCTTTAAATATTTAGGTTCCTTTGGATTTATTTCTATTTTCTCTCTTATTCTTCTTATATGAACTGTTACTGTATCAACGTTATATGCAACTTCTTTCCACACTCTTTCATAAATTTCTTCTATTGAAAAAACTCTTCCTATGTTATCCATTAATAACGTTAATATTTTAAGTTCTAAAGCTGTTAATTTAACTTGTTTTCCATCTACAAATACTTCTTTTTCAGCTTTATTAAGTTGTAATCCACCTACTATAATTATATTTTTATCTACTTTTGTTATAGTAGAAAATGTAGTATATCTTCTTAATTGTGATTTAACTCTTGCTATAAGTTCTAATGGATTAAATGGTTTTGTAATATAATCATCCGCTCCAAGGTTTAATCCTAAAATTTTATCTGAGTCCTCTGATTTTGCTGAAAGCATTATTATTGGAATTTGTTTCTCTTTACGTATTTCTATAGTTGCCCTCGTCCCATCAAGATTCGGCATCATAATATCCATTATTATTAAATGTATTTCTTCACTTCTTATAACATTTAAAGCTTGTATCCCATCAAAAGCTCTAAAAACATTATATCCTTCATTTAATAAATATATTTCAATAGCCTCTGTAATTTCCCTGTCGTCATCTACTACTAAAATGTTAATCATCTTAACTCCCCCTGATCACCTATTGTTTATACTAGTATTTTATCATATAAGCTATTTTTTTAGTAATATATTCCTTATCAGCTAAATTAAGTTCTAAATATACGATTTTCTTAGTTTAAATTACCATGTTATCTCATCCCCCTATTTTAAATAATTTGATAATTTTCATTTACTTTTAGATGACTTAATTAACTTCTATTAATAGAATAACCAAATCAAATTAAGAAACTACTGCCAATTTTCTTAAGAATTCCTTACAGAAAATATTATTATCCACAAAAAAATAGCTTAACCATAAATTATAGTTAAGCTATTTTTTAACATATTAAACTCTGTCATATGTCTTTGTTAATTTACAAATTTTTTCTGCAAGTTTATCTGTTAAGTCACTTTCTTTAACTCTCCACTGCCAGTTACCACCTATTGTTGACGGCAGGTTCATTCTTGATCCATTTCCTAAGTTTAAAAAATCCTGCATAGGTGCAATTGCTAAATAGCTAACAGCACTCCATATCCCTCTGATAAATCCCCAGTTATATCCTTCTTCTTCTGTTATTTTAAAATACTCTATTGCATCTTCTAAATCTGATTTTTCACCTGTAGTTTCTGCCCAACCTCTAAATGTATCATTATCATGGGTTCCTGTATAAGCTACTGATTTTACTGGATAATTATGTGGAAGATATCCACGTCCTTCACCATTAAATCCAAACTGCAATACTTTCATACCTGGATATCCTGTGGCTTCTCTAAAATCTATAACTTCTTTAGTTAAATATCCTAAATCTTCAGCTATAATGTTTAAATCACCTAATTCATTTTTAATAGCATTAAATAATTTAACTCCAGGTCCTAAAACCCATCTACCATTTTCTGCTGTTAAATCCTTACCTGGAACTTCCCAATATGATTCAAACCCTCTAAAATGATCAATTCTTACTACATCATAAAGTTTAAAACTTTCTTTAATTCTTAATATCCACCATTTATAATTTTGCCTTTCCATTTCAGCCCAATCATATATTGGATTTCCCCATAACTGCCCTGTTAATGCAAAAGCATCTGGTGGACATCCTGAAACTACTGTAGGAATACTATTTTCATCTACCTCAAACATTTCTGGATTACACCAAATATCACTACTATCACTTGCAACATATATAGGAATATCCCCTATTATATACACTCCATTTTTATTAGCATATGCTTTTAGCTTTTTCCACTGTTCAAAGAATTTATACTGAATAAAGTTCCAATATTTAATATCTTCTTTAAGACTTTCCTCATATCTCTTCACTGCACTTTCTTCTCTAAGCCTTATATCATCATCCCAATTATGAAAAGTTTCCAAATTAAAATGTTTCTTTACAGCCATATAAAGACTATAATCTTTTAACCAAAATTTATTTTCATTTATAAATATATTAAAATCAGTTGGTATATTTTTTTCAAATCTATTAAATGCCTTTCGTAATACAAGTTCTCTTGTTATGAAAATAGTTTTATAATCCACCTTATTATTATCTTGTCCAAAACTTAATCCTACATAATCTTCTTCTTTTAATAGTCCTTCGTCTTCTAAAATGCTAAAATCTATAAAATTATAATTTCCTGCAAAAGCTGAAAAGCATTGATATGGTGAATCACCATAACTAGTGTGCCCAACAGGAAGTATTTGCCAATATTTTTGTCCTGATTTTTTTAGAAAATCTACAAATTCATATGCATCTTTCCCAACTGAACCTATTCCGAATCTATTTGGCAAAGACGATATATGCATTAGTATTCCACTACTTCTTTCAAACATGTTTCCATCTCCTCTTAGTAATATTTTTTCAAAAGATGCTTTATCCTGATATATAATTAGTTATTATTTTACTGACCCTTGTGTAATTCCTTTTATTATATATTTTTGTACAAAGAAATAGAATATTATCATAGGTATAATAGATAAAACTATCCCTGCCATTGCGAGCTCCCATTGTTTTGAAAAAGCCCCAAAGAAGTTATTCATAGCAAGAGGAATAGTATTTATTTAGAATTAAAAGACAACCAAAGAAGGTTGCCTTTTAATTCTATTTATAACTTTGTAATTTAATTATTTCTAGTAGATTTTATATTCCAAATATCTGAACAATATTCTAATATTGTTCTATCACTTGAAAATATTCCAGCATTGCAAGTATTCTCAAAACATATTTTAGCCCATCTCATTTTATCTGCATAAGCTTCAAATACTTGATCTTCTGCTTTTTTCATACTTTCAAAATCTGCTAAAAGATAATACTGATCATTTTCATTTACTAAAGAATTATATAAATCTTTATAATAGCCCATTCCTTCATCATCAAATGTTCCATCTATTAATGTATCTATAACTCTCTTTAATGATGGATCCTTTTCATAATATTCCTTAGAATTATATTCTGATTTTATTTTTTCTATATCTTCAATTCTTAATCCGAATATAAAGTTATTATCTTCTCCACTTTCTCTTACAATTTCAACATTTGCTCCATCATAAGTTCCAACTGTTGGAGTTCCATTTAACATAAACTTCATATTTCCTGTTCCTGAAGCTTCCTTACCTGCAGTTGATATTTGTTTTGAAACATCCGCAGCTGGGAATAGCTTTTCTGCATAAGAAACTCTATAGTTTTCTACAAATACAACTTTAATTTTTCCATCTATATCTTTATCATTATTTATTAAGTTTGCTATATCATTTGTGAATTTAATTATTCCCTTAGCTCTCTTATAACCTGGGAATGCCTTAGCACCATAAATAAATGTTGATTTTGGAATCTTCATTTCAGGATTTTCTTTTATTCTGTAATATAGATCTAAAATATATAAAGTATTTAGTAATTGTCTCTTATATTCATGTAGTCTTTTTACTTGAATATCGAATAATGAACTTGGATCTACTTCTATTCCATCTACTTCTTTTAGATATTTAGCTAACTGAACTTTTTTCTCATGTTTTATATCCATAAATCTAGTTAATACCGCTTCATCATCTTTAAACTTTTCAAGATCTTTAAGCAATGCTAAATTTTTAACCCAATCTTCATTTCCTAACAGTTCTGTTATTAATGCTGATAATTCTTTATTACAAGATCTAAGCCATCTTCTTTGTGTAATTCCGTTTGTTTTGTTTTGGAATTTGCTTGGATATAATTTATACCAATTGTTAAGCTCTGTATCTTTTAAAATGTCTGTGTGTAATTGAGCAACTCCATTTACTGCAAAACCTATATAAATTGCAAGGTTCGCCATTCTAACTACACCTTTATTTATTATTCTAAATTCATCTATTTCAATTTTGCTATAACCTTTAACTTTAAGCTCTGCTATAAACTTTTCATCTATAACTTTTATAATTTCAAATATTCTTGGGCATATTTTTACTATTAAGCTTCTATCCCACTTTTCTAAGGCTTCTGCTAATATAGTATGGTTTGTATATGCAAATACTTTCTTTGATATTTCAATTGCTTCATCTATTTCCACATTATATTTATCTACTAATATTCTCACAAATTCTGGTATTGCTAAAACTGGATGAGTATCATTTAATTGAACTGCATGAAGTTTAGCAAACTCTTTAAATTCTTCCCCATGTAAACTCACATGTTTTGAAATTATATCTTGGATTGATGCACTTACTAAGAAGTATTGTTGTTTTAATCTTAAAAGCTTCCCAGCTCTCATATCATCATTTGGGTATAATACTCTTGAAACATCATCAGCCTTATTTTTAAGTCTTATTGATTTAGTATATTTTCCTTCATTAAATAAATTGAAATCGAAATCTTCTATTGCTTCACATTTCCATAATCTTAAAGTATTAATATTATTACTCTTATAACCTATAATCGGTGTATCATAAGGAACTGCTTTTACTTTCATATCTGCAAATTCAACTTCTACTATTTCACGTTCACGTCTAATACTCCAAGGATCACCATAAGTTAACCAGCTATCAGCCTCTTCATATTGGAAACCATTTTCAAATTTTTGCTTAAATAATCCATTTGAATATCTTATTCCATAACCTTGAAGTGGAACTTCCATAGCTGCTGCTGAATCTATAAAGCAAGCTGCAAGTCTTCCAAGACCACCATTTCCAAGAGCTGCATCTTCTTCACTTTCCTCAATTGCATTTATATCAACCCCAAGTTCTTTTAATAACTCTTCTACTTCTTCATATATACCTAAACTTATTAAGTTATTTCCAAGAGCTCTTCCCATTAAGTATTCAGCTGATAAATAATAAGCTTGCTTTCCAGTTGAATAAACTTCTTTTGTATCTTTCCAATTATCTACTACTAATCCCATTAATGAAGTTGATAGAGCAGAGAAAATTTCTCCACCTGTTGCCTCTTCAATTCCTACTCCATATTTGATTTTTAGTTGTTTTTCAATATCATTTTTCATAGCTATTTTATCCATAATTTAAATCCTCCCATATCTTTTTGTTATTTTATATATATTTTTTGCTAATTCAGTACTTAATTCTTCTTCTGTTGCCCGCCACTTCCAGTTTCCACCTAAAGTTGACGGTAAATTTATTCTTGCTTCATTACCAAGATTTAAAAAATCTTGTATTGGCGCAATTGCTAAATAACTAACTGAGCTCCATACACCTCTAATGAATCCAATGTTATATCCTTCTTCATTTGTTAATGGTAAATACTTCTTAGCATTTTTAACTTCATTACTTTGTCCTGTCTTTTCCATCCACCCTTTAAAAGTATCATTATCATGTGTTCCTGTATAAGCAACACATTTCACTGGATAATTATGTGGAAGATAGTCACTATCTTCTTCACCAAATGCAAATTGAAGCACCTTCATACCAGGATATCCAGATTCTTCTTTAAACTTTAAAACCTCTTTAGTTAAAAATCCTAAATCCTCTGCTATAATATTTAAATCTCCCAATTCTTTTTTTATAGCATTAATTAATTTCATTGCAGGTCCTTTGACCCATTTCCCATCTTCAGCTGTTTTATCACCATATGGAACTTCCCAATATGCTTCAAATCCCCTAAAGTGATCTATTCTAACTACATCATAAAGCTTAAAGCTTTCTTTTATTCTAAGTACCCACCAGCTATAATTATCCTTCTCCATTGCATCCCAATCATATATAGGATTTCCCCATAACTGTCCTGTAATTGAAAATGAATCTGGAGGACAACCGGATACAACTTTTGGCTTCATATTTTTATCCATTTTAAACATTTTAGGATTAGCCCAAATATCGCTACTATCCTCTGCTACATAAATTGGAATATCTCCAATAATAGAAACATTATTTTTGTTTGCATAAACTTTTAATTCTTCCCACTGTTGAAAAAATTTATATTGTATAAAGTTCCAATACTCAATTTCATATTTTAAAATATACTTATATTTTTTCATTGATGAATATTTTCTTATTCTAATATCTTCATCCCATTCTTGCCATGATTTTAAATTAAAATGCTCCTTTATAGCCATATATAAACTGTACTCTTCTAACCAAAACTTATTTTCTTCTTTAAATATTTCAAATTCATTACATTTTATCTTTTCGAAATTATCAAAGGCTATTTTAAAAACCTTTTGTCTTTCTAGAAAAATAATTGAATAATCAATTTTATCGTCTTCTTTTCCAAAGTTTATATTATTATAATCTTCTTCTTTTAATAATCCTTCTTCTTTTAAAAGATTAAAATCTATAAAATGCGGATTACCTGCAAAAGCAGAAAAACATTGATATGGAGAATCTCCATAACTTGTGTGTCCTAGAGGTAATATCTGCCAGTATTTTTGCCCTGCTGTTTTTAAAAAATCTACAAACCTATATGCGTCTTTCCCTATGGAACCGATTCCGAATTTACTCGGCAATGAGGCTATATGCATTAATATCCCACTACTTCTTTCCATTTCACTTTCCCCTTTTTATCATAATTTAGTCTAAAGAAAGCATCCATTTTTCATATGCTTTCTTTAGCCCTTCCTCTGCATAGAATATGTTTATCTAGTTAATATCGTTACAAGAATCTCTTTCAATTAGCTTAGTTTCTAATATTAAATGCTTATTACCACAGTCACCTTTTAACATATCAAAAAGAACCTTTGTAGTAAACACTGCTATTTCTTTTTTAGGTTGCTCTATTGTTGTAATTGAAGGCGTATAATATTTAGTAATATCCATTCCATCAAAACCCATTAAGGATATCTCTTTTCCTGGTACTAATCCTCTATCCGTTATTGCTTTTGCAGCTCCAACTGCCATAATATCTGATATTGCAAATATAGCAGTAACATTTGGATTATTATTAAGTAATTCCTTAGTTTTAATATAAGATCCTTCGTATCCATATTCTCCATAAATTACGTTATACTCTTTAAACATTATGTTATTATCACCTAATGCTTTAAGGTACCCTTCAAATCTTTTTTTACTTATTCCGCTATCATTTTCATCACCAAGAATTATTGCAATTTCCTTGTGACCTTTCTTTATTAAATAATTTACTCCTGTATAAGCTGACTTAGCATTTTCAATTGTTATTGTAGAAAATGTATCTATATTTTCATCATATACTGTATTTGCTGATGTAAATATTAAAGGAATTTTCAGCCTTTTAAAAGTCTCATTATCTAATCCTTCAATCTGAGCTCCAAGATAAATTAATCCTTGTAATTTACTTTCTTTTATAAATGCTATAATATCATTTAATTCTTCTTTTGAATCACCTAAATCACTTTGATGAAGAACCATAAAATATCCAGCTTTCTCTATATCTTTTCTCATTGTATCTATTATTTCAGAGAAGAAGGGATTAAATACCCCTCTAACTAATACTCCGATGTTTTTTGTATTATTCATTTTTAAAATTCTTGCACTATTATTTGGAACATAGTTATTGTCATCTATAACTTTTTGAACCTTTTCTCTTGTTTTATCACTTACTTGTGAATGATTATTTATAACTCTTGAAACTGTTCCAACTCCAACTCCTGCAAGTTTTGCTATATCATTAATTTGCATAAATTACACCTCTTATTGTATTTTAAACGCTAAGCTCTTATTCTTACTTATTATATTAAAATACCAGTTAATTTATCCTCTCTTTTGTTTCATCATCGAAGAAATGTAATGCTTCTGAATCAAATCCAAATACATGTTTTTCCCCTACTTCATAATCATAATGACCTGGAACTGTAATTACAAGATCCTTTCCACTGCTTAACTTAACAAATAGGTTTTTCTCTTTTCCTAAAACTTCTATAACATCAATTACACATTTAAATTGTTCAACATTTTTCCCTGTTATAAATCTTTCAGATCTTACTCCTAAATATATATCCTTTCCGTTATAATCAGTTACTGCTTTTAAATTTTCGCCCTTTTGAGTAATACTAATTAATCCATCTTCTGATATAAACTTATCACCTACTATTTTACCTTTTATTAAATTTATTGTTGGTGACCCTATAAACTTTGCAACAAACATATTTTGAGGTTTTTCATAAAATTCATATGGTTTTCCAACTTGTTGAATTTTACCATCATTCATAAGAACTATTTTAGTTGCCATTGTCATAGCTTCTATTTGGTCATGAGTTACATATATAGATGTAGTTCCTAATGCCTTATGAATTCTAACTAATTCAACTCTCATATGTTCACGAAGTTTCGCATCAAGATTAGATAATGGCTCATCCATTAAGAATACACTAGGTTTTCTAACTATAGCACGGCCCAAGGCAACTCTTTGCCTTTGTCCACCAGATATGTCAGATGGCTTTGAATATAAATAATTTTCTATTTGAAGTAATTTAGCAGCTTCCATAACACGTTCATTTATAATATTTTTTCTTTCCTTTCTCATTGATAAAGAAAATGCCATATTATCATAAACTGTCATATGAGGATATAGAGCATATGATTGGAATACCATAGCTATATCTCTATCCTTTGATGCTAATTTATTTACCCTTTTTTCACCAAATACTAAATCACCTTCTGTTATTGAGTTAAGTCCCGCTATCATACGTAATAATGTAGTTTTACCACATCCTGAAGGTCCTAAAATTACGCAAAATTCTTTATCTTCAATTTCTAAATTTATATTTCTTAAAGTAAAATCTTCTCTACTTTCATATTTTTTACCTATATTATTTAATGTTACTTTCATATCTACCATCCTCCTATTCTATCCTTTTGTAGCTCCATTTGATAAACCTGAAACTAATTGCTTTTGTAATACAATGAATAATATTACTATTGGAATTGCTATTAAAAGCGCTCCTGCTGCAAAAGCTGGTTCATTTAAAGTTCTTTGATCTGTTATTAATGTACGTAAGCCCGCTGCCAAAGTGTAGTCTTTTGAAGAATTTAGTAATATCTTTGATAGCATGTAATCACAAAAAGGTCCTATGAATGACCATAATGCTATAATTGATAGCATAGGTTTTGCTATAGGCATAATTATTAATCTATATATCTTCATACTAGAACAGCCATCTATTTTAGCTGCATCATCTAGCTCCATAGATATTGAATCTAAATATCCTTTTAGTATAATAGTATTACCAGCTATACCGCCTCCTGAATATATAAGGATAAGCATCATTTGTCTTGAAAACACTGGCACTATGTCTGATATAATTGAGGACATTGTGAAAAATGCTGTAAGACCTGCAAATGTTGGTATAGTTTGTACTAACATTACTGTCAATAACGATGCTTTTTTACCTTTAAATCTATATCTTGAATAAGCATAACCAGTAAATGATACCATTACTACTACTATTATAACTGTAGCTATACTAATATATAATGTATTAAATACCCATCTAACATAGTCAGTCTCAGCAAATAATAATTTAAAATGTTTTAACGAGAATATAAATTCTCCACCTATTATAATTCTACTTGCTTGCCCACCATTAAATGATGAAACAGCAATTTGAAATATTGGTGCTAATACTATTATAGACCAAATAATTAGAAATACATATGATACACCTAAAGTAATTTTCCCTCCTAAATTAAGAGGTGGCTTATCAGAAAGATATAAGTTATTCTTTTTTCTTTTCTTAAATATCTTTGGTTTTTTTACCTTTTTAGTCTCTATCATACTCATATCTATTACTCCCTCCTAAATGCATCTGTATTTTTATATCCTACATATGAAATACCTATAAGTGCCACTGAAATTATAACTGTAATTGCCGCACCTAATGCTTGATATTGGTTTTCTATAGTTAATTTATATATATAAGTTATTAATAAGTCTGTAGACCCTGCTAAATTTCCATATTTTGTTGGATCAAACGGTCCACCACTATTAAATAAATATATAAGCCCAAAGTTATTGAAGTTAAAAACATATTGACCAACTAATAAAGGTGCTGTTTGGAATAATACTAGTGGTATTGTTATTTTGGTTAGTTTTTTGAAATTTGTAGCACCATCTATATCTGCCGCTTCATAAAGTTCTGAACTAATTGATTGAAGAACACCTGTAGATAGCATGAATACATATGCACTTCCAAGCCAAGATTGCATGCATATTACTGCGATACGTGATACAAACGGATCATTTTTAATAGAGAAGCCGTCTCCAAATATCCCTTGAAAAAAAATTACTACTGTTCCATTATCTGCTAATAATATACTAAAGAACATTATTGTTAAAAATGATGGTACTGCCCATGGCAATAAGTATATTGTCCTAAATATTGCTCTTCCTTTTATTCTATCATTATTAAGAGTTATAGCTAATATAAATCCTAATCCTATTCCTAAAGTAGATGCCCCTATAGTCCAAATTACTGTCCAACCTAATATTCCCCAGAATATAGAACCTACCATTCCCTGTCCGAGTATTAGCATCTTGTAGTTATCAAATGCGGCCCAGCCAAACTTTGCTTGAGTCTCTGGTCCCATACCTGTAAATGATATAAGTATTGTTGTTACAACTGGAATAAATACAATAAATATTGTAACTATCGCTGCTGGAGATAATACTAAATAAGGGAATCCATCTTCAAACATTATTTGCCTAGTTTCAGTCCAAACCCTATATCTAGTTCCCTTTATAACATCTTTCTCAACAGTATTAACATCTTTAAATGACATATAAATTAACATTAATGCAATTACTACTAAAAATATTGCCAATATTCCTTCAATCATAAAAATTATTGATCTATCAAGTTTTCCTGAATTAGCTGCTAAAGTAACTAATCCTGCAATTCCATTGCCCTTATAATTTCCATAACCTAATGCATATGGTATTGCAGCAGCATATATATATATTGTTGCAAAGAACATTATTAGCGATTTCATGTATTGTTTATTAAGCAATTGTCCTAGTCCTGGAACTAAGAAAGTACAATATGAAATTATAGGAAATGTTTTTTCACTCTCTATTGCATATACTCTTCTTAAATCTGAAACATTAACGTTTACTGTATTAATCCTTTGCTTAACTACCTTACTAAGTTCATACTTCTTATTTCTAATAATTTCTTTATTATATTTTTTTTCACATTCGAATGATTTTACTAATATGGTTTCATCATATTTCCTATTTAATTCTTCAATTATATTATTTTTTGCTTTTTTAGATATAATTCCATCTTTTTGTTTTATTTTAACTTCTTTTATTCTATCTTCAACCTTTTTCTTTTCCTGTATTTTATATCTTTTAAACTCCTCTTGGAATTTTTTATTCTCAATTTCACTAACATTCATTTTTTTATTTATTGCTTTATTTAAGACTTTAATACTTTCTTTTTCAAATTCAATTACTGCTGGTATTTGCATTATTTCCAGTTTACATTGTTCAGTAATTAGTTCCGCATCATATGTTAAGTCAACGTAATTTTCATAAAACATTTTTATTTCACGAGCCTTAAAAAGTCTTATTTCTAACCTTTTAGCATTTGTTGACAAAGTCTTATCTAGTTTCCCTTTTAATTCTGTGACCTTTTTCTTATTTTCTATTAAAAATAATTTCTCTTTATTTTTATAGTCTACCAATTTTTTATTATATTCATGATTTGATTTATTACCAATTAAGTCTTTTAACTTTTTACTAAGTTGATCGTTTTCATTTCCTGTTGCATCTTCAATTTTTTCTTGCAAAGTCGCAACTTCATATAGGTACATATTTTTTCTATCATATTGCCTATTTATGCTGTCATATAAATATACATCGAATTTTTTCAACCTATTTCCCCCCTTTTTAATTACCTTTAAATACTTCTAAGATTATAAATACATTTTCCTAGGTAACTCATAATTGCAATTAAAATAAAGTAACATATTCCACTCATTATAAAGAATATTGAATAAAATTGTTCTCCTAAACTTGTTAATAAGAATGTTCCTATTGATATTAATGACCATAATACTACATATAATTTATTTACTCTTAACTTTGTAAAAGTAAAATATGCATGAATAGCTATACCCATTGGTGTTACTGCTCTAACCATAAATATAGAAATATTCATTTGAAGATACTCAGAAAATAATTCTTCTGTTGTTTTCATTAAAAATTCTTGACTAGAGTTTGTCTTAGATAACCACATATTAAATAATTCCGTGTCCTTTGCTCTAAGTATAATATCTATTGATGTTAACATAATAATTGCTGAACATATTCCTACTATTAAATAAAATATTTTTTTAGGCATCTCTATACTTTCTCTCATATGATTCTCCTTATACTTATAGAAGGGGACTAAGTCCCCTTTTTTAATCTTAAGTGTAAATATGAAATTATTGTTTAATTGCACCCATCATAGCATCAAATCCTGCTTTAACTTCATTGTAAGCAGCTTCAGCATTTGCTGGGTTTTTAGCTGACCATGATAGTAATGAATTCTGCCATGTTGCCCAAACTTGTCCATATTCACTGAACAATGGTCTAGCAACAGCATTTTTATATCCTTCATAAGTAGCATCTATAACTTTTTTATCTAATTCATCTATTCCTTCGTAAGCAGAAGGTTCAACATTTTCTAAAACCTTACCAGTAACTTTGAATAATTCTTTAGCGTTAGCTGGGTTAACTAATTCTTTAATAAATGCTGTTGCAACTTCCATCTTAGCTGCATCTTCTTCAACTCTAGCATTTATACCAAGACCCCATCCACCTTTCCAGTGTGTTAATGGTTTTCCGTTAAATGTAATATTTGTTAAAGGTGTAATTTCTATATTGTTTTCATCAGGAATTAACTTTTTAACTGCAGGAGTTCCCCATGGACCATCTATCTTTATAGCATCTGTTCCACCAGTTTTGAATTGTTCATCAATATATCCCCCAGCTGCGTCCTTGTCCCAAAGAGTAGTTTTTCCTTCATTGTGCGCTTTCCAGTAGTTGAATAGTCCTTCAAACATTTTTTGTTGTTCAGAAGTTAATTCTGCCCATGGCTTAGTTGCATCTGATGCAAATTTACCATCAGCATCTTTACTTAAGAATTCGAAATTAGCTGAGTTAGCAATTGCAACTCCAAACCAAGCATCGTGTACTACTGAAAGTAATTGATTATATTTTAAAGTTGTCATTTCAACTGGCTTAGTTGTATCTATTCCAGAAGCTTTAGCATTTGCAACATTCACAAATCCTAATAATGTTTCAATGTTATATGGGAATGCTAAATATTCTCCATCAACTTGCAAGTTTCCACCTAGTCCACCTTTGAAGTCTTTAAATCCTCCAACTTCTTCTGCCATTTTTTCTGTATCAAGAGAAGCCAGCACTTGATTTTTTGCTAAACCATATAGTCTATCTACAGGTAATGAAAATACGTCTGCTACATCTTTATTAGTAGCATCTGTTTGATCAATTACATCTAAGTGATCAAAAGAACCTATCTTAACAAATTCTATTTTAGCCTTAGGATATTTTTTTTCAACAGTTTCTTTTACTGTTTCATAATAAGGTAACCAAGTTTCTTCTACTTGAACTGATAAAGCAACTTCTTTATTTGCTGCTCCTTCTTCCTTCTTACCTGAAGAACAGCCTATAGCACTAAGAGTTGTTGTAGCTATAAGTAATGATACTAATAGTTTTTTCATAACAAATTCTCCCCCATTCAATTTTTTTATTTTAAAAGTTAATTTAACTTCTAAATACTGTCTAAAAACTTTACTTTATAGTATATATTAAAAATAAAGAGGTTATTTAATCTTTCGGAAACCTTTCCATATGAAATTAAATAACCTCTTTGTTTTTATTAGCTTTCCATAAGTTAAATATGATTTTAAATTCTGTTGCTTCATTAAAGTTTGTTATATCATAATTAACTATTTTTTTAATTTTATCTATTCTATAAAACAATGTATTTCTATGAATATACAGCTTCTCTGATGCATTACTAACACTAAGCCCTTCTTTTAGAAATACTTCTATTGTCTTTATTAAATCATCATCTAACTTTGATAGTTTTTTGTTGTAGTCATTATATATTTTTTTCTTTTCTACTTCACTAATTGACTCTAATGCTCTTTCTAAAATTAATTCATTTTCCTTATATACTTTTACTTTAAGTTTATATTTCATACATAGATTAATATTTTCCTTTAAATAATCAAATTTTTCTTTTAAATCTAATACTCCTTTTGTAATACCATAGCTTGTATAATAATCTATCTTTGGATTTGTATCTATTATTTCTCTAATGGAATTTAAATACTTGTCCATATTTTCATCATTAACTAAAGCAACTATATACTTATCTAGCGATACTAATATTTCTTCACTTTGCATCTTATTATCTAATAGTATGTTAAACATTTCATCTTTATCACTTATTCTATGTATTAAAATTATATTACTTGGAATACTTCTTATAGGACATTCTAACATTCCATCACAAAAACTTTTCCCAATTAATATATCCTGTATTATCTCTTCTTTTGACTTTATAGTATCTTTAAGCTTTTCTTTTATACAATATTTTAAAAGTCCAATACAATTTTTAAATTCCATACTAGTTTCTATTATTAAGTTATTACCTTTTGTTTCTAACTTAGTTTCTATAGTTTTCTCACCGATATCTTCTAGTAAATTTATTAATATATGTCCATTTTCATCTTTTACTCTAAATGGAATATCTATATCTATATCTTTTTCTATTTCTTTTAAAGAATATTTAAAGCTATTCATAAATTCACCTTCTTTATAATATTAACTTCATTAAACTAAACCATTACATTTTTTTGGTACCGATTCCAATTTTGAAAACAAATGCACCTTTTCTTTTTTATAATTACTTGTAGTCATTTACTTTATATTTGAATTATACTCCTGAAAACGTTTTTGTTCAATAGTAACATCATACAATTTAACCATATATTTTTTGTATACTTTTACAAGCACTCCTAATTACGATAATTTTAATCTAAGCATCTTCAAATAAATAATTACTTATATAACAATTTACTTAGTCATATAAAAAATAAACAGTAAATAGAATAAATCTACCTACTGTTTTCATACTTTTTTTAAATTTATTAAATCTAAAATTTCTTCTCCATATCTTTCAAATTTCTTTTCTCCCATTCCCCTTATTGCCATAAGTTCTTCCTTGTCCTTAGGCTGTTTATTCGATAACTCTATAAGAGTAGAATCTGAGAATATAATATATGGTTTTATTTTTTCTTTATAAGCTTTTTCTTTTCTCCATAATTTAAAGTTTTGGAATAACTCTTTATCTAAAATTTGCTCTTCCACATCTTCTTCTAGCTTACAAATCACTTTTTCCTGTGACTTCAAAACTTTTATTGATTTAGCATTTAATTTTAGCATAGAATAAGTTCCATCTCTTAAGCCTACATATCCAAGGTCTATTAAGGTTTTAATTAAATCTCTAATAAATTTATTATTATACTCTTTCATTATTCCATAGGTAGTTAACTCATCTAATTTATTTTGAATTATTTTAGGACCTCTAAATCCCCTTAAGATATCTATTAAAACTGATATCCCAAAATTTTCTCTTGTTCTATAAACACAAGATAATATCATTTGAGTTTCCCTTGTATAATCCCTAAGCTCATCATTTTTCAAACAATTGCTACAGTTATTACAATAATTATTAAACTTCTCTTCTCCAAAATATTTTAATATAAAACTTCTATAACAATCCTTAGTTTCACAAAAATCTATCATACCTTGAATTTTCATAAGATCTATTTGTCTTCTACCTATACTGGTAGTTGAATTTATCATATACTCTAAAGTTCTTATATCACGTCTTGAATAAAGCAAGTGGCATTTTGCCACTCCTCCATCTCTTCCAGACCTTCCTATTTCTTGATAATAACATTCTATATTTTTAGGTAACGTAAAGTGAATTATGTACCTAACATTTGATTTGTCTATTCCCATTCCAAATGCACTAGTGGCTATCATAACATTTATGTTTTCATTTAAGAATTCTTCCTGCCAATATTTCTTTTCTTCATCTTTAATGCCACCATGATATTTCCCAACATTATATCCATTCTCTTTTAAATATTCATATAAAGCATCCACTTCTTTTCTTGTCAAACAATATATTATTCCAGATTCCTCTTCTTTTTCCCTAATCATATCCTTAACAAATTCCAATTTATCCTCTTCGATGTGTACATTAATAGATAAATTATCCCTATTAAAACTTCCTAAATAGGTATATGTATTAGAAAGTTCCAATAATTTAATTATGTCTTTTCTTACTTCCATAGTTGCAGTGGCTGTAAAAGCTGTTACTATTGGTCTATTTTCTAAACTCCTAATAAATGGTGCTATGTTTGTATAACTTTTTCTAAAATCATGTCCCCACATAGAAACACAATGAGCTTCATCAACTGCAACTTGACTTATAGTTATCCTTCTAAGCATTTTAATAAAATAATCATTTTCAAGCCTTTCAGGTGCAATATATAAAAGTTTAACATCACCTTTATAACATCTTTCAAAAATACATTTTATTTCATCTAAGTTTTGAGTGCTATTTATATATTCTGCATTAATTCCTATATCATTGACATTATCAACTTGATCCTTCATTAATGATATAAGAGGAGATATTACTAAAGTTATCCCACTAAATATAGCTGCTGGAATCTGATAGCATACAGATTTTCCGCCACCAGTTGGCATAATAGCAAAACTATCTCTTCCCCTCATTATATTTGAAATTATTTCTTGTTGCCCTTCCCTAAAAGAACTATACCCAAAATACTTTTTTAAAATTTCTATAGGACTAGTCACGTATTACTCCCCTCCTTATAATATCTATTATTCCTTTAATCTATTATAATAAATTATAACATAATAGATTAATAATTATAATATTCCCTCTTTATATAGATATACCTATAATTAATTTATTTTGTGATTGTTCCTATTCATATTCCCTTTGATTATTTTTTATTTAGATTGTACTTATTAATATATTTCCTTTTTTTCTTCTTAGTATTATGTTTTATTTAAATGTTGTTGCTGATTATTTAATGTTATTTATGTCAACAATCATTTATGAGGTGATATATTTTGTTGCAAAATTTTTTCAATCAAGTTACTGATAAAGATAATAATCAAATAGATAATAATTTAGAGAAACTAAATATTGTAGATTTATATAATGAAAAAAAAGAATCTATTAAATGTTGTCCTCGATGTGAGTCTACATATTTTATAAAACATGGAACTTATAAAGGACTTCAACGATTTAAATGTAAAAATGAAGAATGTTCTTGCACTTTTTCCGTTACTACAAACTCACCTTGGAGCTATTCTAAAAAAAATATCAATTTATGGATTAAATATTTAGAATTGATGATGGAAGGAAGATCTATTCGTTATTGTGCTAAATATCTTAAAATTAATATTGCAACTTCATTTTACTGGAGGCATAAGATTTTATTTACGCAAAATTCATTTGTTGAGCCTAAAATATTAACTGGCTGTGTAGAAATGTTCAAAGTGAATTTCAAACAAAACTTTAAAGGATGCAGAAATATTCCCCCTCACTTTCTTCGTAATAGGCAAACTATTTGGGTAGCTTCAGCTATAGATGTTAATAATAATCTATTGTCTAGACCTATTTCTCAAGGTTATTTTGATTATGCCTTCGTTGAAAAATCTTTCTACTCTAAAATAGATGAAAATGCTTTTATAAATGTTTATACAGATACTAACTTATGTTACCTTGCAAGGAAACATAATAAAAATTTAACGCCTTGTACATCTAAAAATGATCTTATAATTAAATCATTTGGTGTCAATATAAAAAGATGGCTTTATATATTTAGAGGAATTGCTACTAAATATCTATGGTCTTATTTGAGTTGGTACATAATCCTTTTTAAAAATATTCATCATGACATAGCCAAATTAATAAAATTATTAACCTTAGAAAATACTTTTAAATCCAATAAAAACTTCATAAAAACCGAAGTTTGCATTCTCTAAATATATTTGCCTTAATAATCGCCTTATTTTATACACTGCTTCCAAAATTTCTATTTCTATTTCTATTTCTATTTCTATTTCTATTTCTATTTCTATTTCTATTTCTATTTCTATTTCTAATATATTATAAATAGAAATAATTACTTATACCAATATTATTATAAAACAGAGTCCTATAGAGTAATTTAGGTTATATGTTACACTCTTAATTATTTGCAAATTTAATTTAATAAAAACTTAAGTAATTAGATTTGAACTGTACCTTTTTTAAGTAAAGTTCAAATCTAACTACACTTGTTGCTTTATATTTTAATTTAATATTTTTCCTCTTATGTGTATTAATTTATTTTCTTTCAGCTCCCTAAATATATCTACCTTTTAAATATATATGATATTTTCCCCATAGCTTCTAATTTTTTATTATTTATAAGGGAAATTTCATCTATTAAAGAATTTTTTAAAGATATTAGTCCCTGTTTTTTGTCCATCTTTTCATAAGCTAGTTCTTTGCTTACACCCATAGTCATTATTGCAATTAGCACGGCTTGTACTTTTTCTGCATTTGTTCTGGCTACTGCCACCCCCACTGAAATTAACCCACCTAATAAACTATCGACTCCAACTACTCTATCAAATTCATCATTTCCATTATTAATAAAAAACTCACTAAATCCATCAGTTATATAATTTTCATTTCCTGTTGCTATTAATATGCTTTTATATTTTTTAGAAAACTCTCTCATTTGTTCTCTAATTTCATAATCATCTTTTATAGTATTTTTAACAAATTCTTCATTTCCATTATTTCTATTTTGTTCTTTAGATTCTATAATTTCTTTGTGTTCTTTATTTTTCTTAGGCTTTTTCTCTAGTAATGCTTTAATTTCTGATACATTGCCCTTTATAACATCTATTTTATATCTGGTTAAGAACACCAAAGCTATTTCTCTCCTAAAAAAAGAAATATCAACTCCTATAGCATCTAAAACTATAGGTTTATTTTTTTTTGAAGCTATTCTAATAGATTTCTCCATAGCCTCAACCCTACTCCTATCTAATGTTCCAAGATTAATTAGTAACGCATTAGCGCTAGCTGTTATTTCTCCTACTTCATCAATGCCAGGTGCCATAATTGGTTTCCCATTATAACTTAGAATTCCCTGTGCTAAATCATTCATAGTAACCATACTTGAAATACAATGTATAAGAGGTTGCTTTTCCTTCTGTAAATTTAGAACTTCAGTCAATGCCTCTATACTTATTTTCATATTTATTTTATCCTTTCTTTGAATAAAAACTAACTTTATTGTATATTATTCTACATATTCACTAATTGTGTTATTCTTATATTTTTTTATTTGTATATTTTTCATAAAAAGAAAAAAGTATAGTCAATGACTATACTTTCAATTATTATTGTTTATTTTCTTAATAGTCATTAATATAAGTAATAATGATATTATTGTTATTCCAATCCTTATAAAGTTTTCTTGAATATTGATTACATCATAACTTATTAATGATTCTAAAGCTATGGATGGTATTTTCCCAAATAGTGTGGCTATAGTGAATAGCTTTATATTAATATTACTTATTGAAGCTGCTAATGTTATAAATCCTGATGGTATAAATGGAACTAAACGTCCTTCAAATATTAATAAAGCTGTTTTATTACCACTGCTTTCTACTATTCTCCCCACTAATTTATATTTATTAGTAATGTTTTCTGCACCTTTCTTAAATCCACTTCTATAAACAATAAAAGTTATATATGCTCCTACTGTTTCACCAATTAATGAGATAAGAAAACCTATAGTAGGACCAAAAAAAATTATGTTTGCCCCTGTTACAAATATTGATGGTACCACTCCAACTAATGCTATTATTATACTTAATAATAGTGAAATAGGTATTGATAACATACTGTACTCTCTAAATATATTTACTACGTTTTCTATATTTAACATCTATCATTTCGCTCCCACTAACTAATGCATTTTTAGGCCATCCTATTTTTCCCCATTCTTTGTTAGGTTTATAACTATAACCTTCTTTATTTCATCTATTTCCTTAATCTTATCTAATGTAATATTAGATATTTCATAATCTACTTCAAATACCATTGTTGCTTCTTTCCCCTTTTGATTTCTAAAAACCTTCATAAATGCTATATTTACATTATCCTCATATAAAAATTTAGTAACCTTTGATACAGCTCCTGGTACATCTTTATGTGAAATAATTACTGTAGGATAATTCCCAGTAAATTCCACTTTATTTCCATTAACTTCACTAATTTGAATGCTTCCGCCTCCTATAGAAGAGCCCACAACTTCACTTTTTTTCCCATCTTTACATTTAATCAAAAACTTAACTGTATTAGGATGTTCATCTCCTAAGTCATATTCCTTAAATTCAAATTTCAAGCCTTGCTCTCTTCCTATTTCTAAAGCATTTCGGAGGTTTATATCCGAAGGTTCCATCCCTAATATTCCAGCTACTAAAGCTCTATCCGTTCCATGTCCTTTATAAGTTTTTCCAAATGATCCGTGTAATAAAAATGTTACTTCTTCAATTTCTCCATCTGCTATTACCATTGCAACTTTGCCAAGTCTTGCAGCACCTGCTGTATGAGATGAAGAAGGACCAATCATTATAGGTCCTAATATATCAAAAATTCCAAAATTTTTCATAATTTTTCTCCTCCTTAGAGATCTAACATTTAAATAAACTACTAATATTTATAAAAGATACTCCCGCCAGTAAATTCTCTTAAAATACTATTTCCTGGGACATATTCTTTATCTATTTCCTTGAAAAACCCTAAAAATGACTTTAATCTCTTTGCTTCTAAATATACTGGACTTTCAGGTTTTATTTTTTCAAGCTCTTGAAGTGCATATTTTTTTAATACGCATAACTCATAAACCAAGGTAGAATTAAACATTACATCCGCCTCTTCCTGATAGATAAATATATTTTTTTGTTCTCCTCTTTTTATAGATGGCCACATAATTAATGTTTGCTCTGCTCCATAATCTCTTGATAAATAATCTCTAACAATTCTTCTAAGTCTTCTAATATCAGTAGTTGCAATTCTATTATGATTATCTAAATTTAATTGTGTTAATGCTGATATATATATTTTAAATTTATTTTTATCATCTACAGCACTTGTTAATATAGGATTTAATCCATGAATCCCTTCTATTATAACTATCCCATTTGGAGGTAGTTTTAATTTTTCTTTAGGCCACTCTCTTTCACCTTTTTTAAAATTATATCTTGGTATTTCAACTTCTTCTCCACCCAATAATATATTTAAATGTTCATTAAATAATTTTAAATCTAATGCATAAATACTTTCAAAATTTAATTCACCATTTTCATCTATTGGTGTCTCCTCCCTATTAACAAAGTAATCATCTAAAGATATTCTTATAGGAATAAATCCATTTACTCGGAGCTGAACTCCTAGTCTATTTGCAAAAGTAGTTTTTCCTGAAGAACTGGGTCCTGCAATTAAAACTACCCTAGTTTCACTTTTAATTTTAATCATATCTGCTATATATGCTATTTTCTTTTCATGAAGAGCTTCTGAAACCATAATTAAATCATTTAATTCGCTACTTTCAACCTTATCATTTAAAGATCCAACCTCTCCTACCCCCAAAATATTTAGCCATTTTTCTGTTTCTAAAAATATTTGGGATAATTTTTTATGATCTTTATATGGTGGTAATTTATCAAGATCACTTTCCATAGGATTTTCCAATACAAATCCTGGCTCATATTCAGTTAAGTTAAAAGCTCTTATAAATCCGGTTGAATATGCCATTTGACCATAAAAATAATCATATCTTCCATCTAGTTCATATAAGTTAACAGTTT
Organism: Clostridium gasigenes; assembly: GCF_017348895.1. Lineage (NCBI taxonomy): Bacteria > Bacillati > Bacillota > Clostridia > Eubacteriales > Clostridiaceae > Clostridium > Clostridium gasigenes. The sequence continues at coordinate 2,194,269 of NZ_CP071376.1, read as the reverse complement.
CAAAATCTACATGATTTAATAAGGAAACCTTATCTTCCATCCCATAACTTTTAAATATTCTTATGGCTTCTTCTCTTTTAACCTTAATTTTATTAATAGGAATATCTTTTTGTATTATATCTTTCATTCTCGCCTTTATTTTTTCTATATCCTTGCCACAAAGAGCTTCTTCCTTGTGTATTTCACCAAATAACCCCTTACTTATGCTATGTTCTATTGTTATTTTAGAATTTGGAAAAATATCTAAACTAGCCTTTATAAATATGAACTGAAGAGTCCTTGAATATATTTTCATACCAATAGGACTATTAATTTTTATAAATTCTAACTCTCCACTTACTTTTACTTCCTTAGCTAATTCGTAATATTCTTCATTTAATCTACACAATGCAATATTATGATAATTTTCACTAGTATACTCTTTTATAAGTTCTTTAAATATAATATTTTTTTTCACCTCTAATTTTTCATCTTTATACATTATATTAAAACTGTCCACCTGATTTCCTCCTTGTGTAGTTCAAAAAATCCTAAGAATCTTTGACTAGTTATTTATTCTCTAATGCCTTAAGCACTTTTTATTATTTTAATATTTTCTTTAATATATATATATTATATACTTCTACTCAAAATATGGTCAAATATAATAATATCTATATTTTTATTTTACTTAGACATTAGAATCTGACTAGTTATTTTTTTGAAACCCCATAATTTTCGGAATAAAATTTACCATTCTTGAAATACTAAATATTAGAGGTGTATTTTTTATGTTTATAGTACTTTTAAGAACAATTTTTCTTTATATATTAGTAGTGATTGTAATGAGACTAATGGGGAAAAGACAAATTGGAGAATTACAACCCTATGAATTTGTAATTACTATAATGATTTCTGATTTAGCCGCACTACCAATGCAAGATACCAGGTTACCTTTGTTATTAGGTATTATTCCAATAATAACTTTATTATTTGTAAAAACTTTATTAACTCAACTACAACTTAAAAGTCAATTAGCAAGAAAAGTTATAGAAGGAGAACCTTGTATTATGATTTGCAAAGGTAAGGTTAATTTTAAAGTTTTAAAAAAACAACAAATTAATTTAGATGAACTTATGGAAGAGATACGTCTTGCTGGATATTTCGATTTAAATCAAATTGAATATGCAATACTTGAAAATAATGGTCAATTATCATTTTTAACATCCTATGATTCTAATAATAGTAGTTCTGATTCTGATAATAAATGTGTAGGGGCAACTTCTGATGAATCATCTAATTCAACTAATAATAAAAAACCAATTAAGAAAAATAGGCGCCCTCAGTTACCAGTTATATATGTTTTAGATGGTAAAGTTAATAAAAATGCTTTAACTACTTCTGGTAAAAATATATTTTGGATTAAGAATGAACTTAAAAAATATAAAATTAATAATATAGATAATGTTATTCTTGCAATGACCGATACAACCGGCGAATTTATTTATCAACTCCATGATGAATATGAAGAGAGGTGTAAAAATTGAAGAATACAATTTTATCTATTGGACTTTTTATAATTTTATTTATATGTTTATTCTTTGCAGATAAAAGTTTAGTTTCAACTTGCAATGAAATTTATGTAAAGTGTGAAGAAATTGAAATTTCCTTAAATACTAAAGATAATGATAAAGCTTATACTCAATCTGTCGCTCTTCTAAGATTTATTGAAAAGGAAGGTTGTATAGCTTCCATCTATGTAAATCATGTAGATTATGATTGTTTAATAAACGAATCCTTACGGTTATCTATATACATTAAAGAAAAAGATTATAGTGAAGCATTATCTTCCCTTCATGTTTTACGATACGGATCAAGAAATATGAAAGATATACAAAAAACTAATTTAAAAAATTTATTATGATTTAGTAAATGCGCTGAAAATAAATAGCAAGTCCGCTTGATAATCTATCTTGCATCTTTGACTTGTTATTTATTTTCAAAATATTCTCATTTTTCAGTTTTTATCTTTCTTTGATGTAAATAAAGTGTTAACATTTAGATGTAAATATTAACCACAAAAACATAAGGGGGATTAAAAATGAACTTTAGTAAAAAATTGAAAAAATTTTTATCTACAACTATTGCTCTTACTTTTATTTTTACACTATTCCCATATATACCAGCTAAAGCTGCTGGTTCTGACCTTCCTGGGATTCCAACAGTATCTCATAACCAATGGGGGACTGATGTTAATGGTGACTATGACATTACTTGTAATACTTGGTCTGGAAATGCTGCTACAAGTTATAAACTTTACGAAAAATTTGGTGTAGCTAACGCTTTCACTGTTGTTTCTGAAGGTAAAATTGAAGCTACAGCCTCTGCTGGTCAACAAGTCGTTATTCCAATTAGAGGTAAGCTAAAAATTGGAATGTATTCTTATTATGTTGAATTTATAAATTTAAATGGTGCCACTAAAAGTTCAACTATCCAAGTTCAGGTTGGTAATGATGGAAATGCTAAAATCATTGTCGATACGGTTGATAATGAAGGTATTAAATCTCAATTTACAATTCCTCAAGGATTTACAGAATATAAGTTAATTAATAGTACAAGCCCTACCTCTAAATTTAAAATTATCTCAAATAATACAACTGTTGCTAAGGCATCTATTGTAAACGGTTCTACATTGAAATTAGAAGGAATTTCTAAAGGTAGAAGCGGACTTAAAATAATAGATGAAACTACTGGCGATATAAGACATGTAGGTGTTAGAGTTCTAACTTCTGACGGAAAACTACCTGGAATGCCTGATTATCTTTCGATTGGACAAGTATCTGAAGATAGAGTAGAAGATTTAAATTTTTGGAAAGAAACTTCTGAAACAGATACTAATAAAAGAACCGATGTAAGATATGTTTATATAAATGGTGGCCCTCTTGAGAAAGGATGGAGAACTTGGACTCAAGATGATGGTGCTAGAGCTAAAACATTTATTACTGAAAGCTTGAAAATGGGAATGATACCTTTCTTTGTTTACTATAACATTCCTGATGATGGTGAAAGTTATGATCTTGATATAAAGCATATTAATGATAAAACTTATATGGAAGCTTATTATAAAGATTTAAAATTTTTATTAGATATTTGTGTTGAGTATGGCGGAGATGAAACTGTTGGTCTTTTATTTGAACCTGATTTCTTAGGTTATATGATGCAACAATCTAAAAAACAACCCACTGAAATAGCTGCACTTGTTGATTGTGCTTACAGCTCAGGAGTACTAGTAAAAGGTAAAGACCCACAATTTGAAAATAGTGTTAAAGGTTTAGTTGAATCTATAAACTACACAGTAAACAAATACTACCCTCAATCTTACTATGGATGGCAATTTAATATTTGGTCATACGATAGCCCCGAAATACCAAACCAAGGATTACTTCATAAAACAGAACAAATTGGTTTTGATGCTGGTAGAGAATTTATAAAACAAGTTGCTACAGAAACTGCAAATTACTATTCTGCAGCTGGTGTAACAACTTATGGTGCTGATTTCATATCAATTGATAAATATGGTTTAGATGGAGCTTTTGAAGATGGTGCAAAAGATAATCCTGAAAAATCTAAATGGTTCTGGAATGCAGATTTATGGAACAATTATTTGCTTTATACAAAAACATTACACGATCAAACAAAACTGCCAGTTATACTATGGCAATTACCTGTTGGTCATATAAATTCAAGCCAAGAACCTAATCCTTATAATAACGGAAAATTCAAAGATTTAACAAATGCAGTTGGTAATTATGAAGATTCTGCTCCTACTTATTTCTTTGGTGATACTTTTAAAGCTGGTTCTGATACAAGATTAAATTACTTTAGTAAAAATACTGCTAATGATCCTAAAATTAAAGTTACTGGAGATACAGTAACTTGGGGTGATCATATGCAAGAAGCTAAAGATGCTGGTATAGTCTCCATTCTTTTTGGAGCTGGTGTTGGTGCAAGTACAGATGCTGTTGGTTCTCCAGCTTCCGATGATTACTGGTGGATAACTAAAGCTCAACGTTATTATAAAAACCCATTAAACCTAGATGGCTCAAATAAGCCTACTCCCCCAGCTGTAGATTTACCGGCTAAATCTACATTAACTGTGGATAAAGCAAATAGTAATGGTAACTATAACTTAACTGTAAATATTCCTACTGGTTCTAAAGCAACTAGCTATAAACTTTATGAAAATGGTGCAACAATAAAAACAGGAGCACTTACAGCTTCTGATCAAATCATTTCGCAAAGTATAATTAATAAACCAACCGGTACTTATATGTATAAAGTTGATTTAATTAATAATTCTGGTTCTACTTCAAGTAACAACCTAACTGTTTATGTTAATAATAATGTTGTTCCACCTGTTGAAATTCCTTTAAAAGGATTACTTACAGTAGATAATATTAATAATACCGGTAATTACAAAATCACTATGTCTACTCCAGCTTTTTCAAAAGCTACAAGCTATAGACTTTATGAAAATAATAAAATAGTTAAAATTGGTGATATTGGTACATTACCTTTAAATATTATAGAAAGTTTTACAAATAAAATTTCTGGAACTTACACTTATAGATTAGACCTTATTAATAAAGATGGTACTACTTCAAGTGATGAAGTGAAAGTTGTTGTTAAATCTTCAGAAATTAATCCACCAGCATCTGGAGTTAATGTTGATTTTTCAGTTGTACAAGATTCAGGTAATACCGCTAACTATGCCCTTACAATAACTAACAATACAGATAAAGATATCACAAGTTGGGATTTATCATTTAATTTTGATAAGAAAATTATCTCTGCTTGGGATTGTAGTTTTTCAGCTTCTAATAATATCTATAACTTTAAATCTATGCCTTGGAATGGAAGTATTCCTAAAGGAAAATCTATTTCCTTTGGTGGTTCCTGTCAAGGTGGAGTTGGTTCTTCAACACCAACTTCTATAAATCTAAAAACTACTAATTAATAATAAAAAACAGAATCCGAATTTAGCTATTATAAATAGCTGAATTCGGCTTTTTTATTTTAATAGACTCTATTTTAAAATTGTATTACCCAATATTTATTTGCATAAATAATCATAACTATATTATATTATACAAATTAATATATATTTTAACTAGTAAACCTATGTATTATAGATATATTTATATTTTTTTATGTAAATTTATAAATTTTTCTTGCATAATTATACATAGGTATATATAATCATATTTATACACAAAATATTTATTAAGAAAATAAATAATAGGGGGCTTTTATTATGAATAAATTTAACAAAGTGGTTCTAGCATACTCAGGAGGATTAGATACATCAATTATTATTTCATGGCTTAAAGAAAATTATGGTTGTGAGGTTATATGTGTAGTTGGTAATGTTGGTCAATCTGATGAATTAATAGGCCTTGAAGAAAAGGCACTTAAGACAGGGGCATCTAAGTGTTATATTGAAGATTTAACTAAGGAATTTGTAGAAGAATATATATTCCCAACTATTCAAGCGAATGCTATATATGAAGGAAAATATCTTTTAGGCACTTCTTTTGCAAGACCTATAATAGGAAAAAGAATGGTTGAAATTGCAATAGCTGAAGGTGCTGATGCTATATGTCACGGTTGTACAGGTAAAGGAAATGACCAAGTAAGATTTGAGCTTGCCATTAAAGCTTTTGCTCCTGACATGAAAATTATTGCACCATGGAGAATATGGGATTTAAAATCTAGAGATGAAGAAATTGAATATGCTTTAGACAGAAAAATTCCAATATCAATTAATTATGAAACTAATTATAGTAAAGATAAAAACCTTTGGCATTTAAGTCATGAAGGGTTAGACCTTGAAGATCCAGGCGTTGAACCAAAATATGATAAAATATTAGAAATGTGTACTACACTTGAAAATGCACCAGACAAAGCTACTTACATTACATTAAATTTTGAAAAAGGAATTCCTGTAGCTTTAGACGGAGAAAAAATGGACGGTGTTACTTTAATAGAAAAACTTAATAAAATTGGTGGAAAAAATGCCATTGGTATTGTAGATATGGTTGAAAACAGACTTGTAGGAATGAAATCTAGAGGGGTTTATGAAACTCCAGGTGGAACAATTTTATATGCTGCTCACAAAAACTTAGAAGAAATTAGTTTAGATAGAGAAACAGCACATTATAAAGAAACAGTTGCTTTAAAATTTGCAGATATAATATATAACGGTCAATGGTACACTCCACTTCGCGAGGCACTTTCAGCTTTTGTTAAAACTACTCAAGAAAACGTAACTGGCGAAGTTAAATTAAAATTATACAAAGGTAACTTAATTAATGCAGGAGTAACTTCTCCTTATACATTATATAGTGAAGAATATGCAACATTTGGAGAAGATCAAGTTTATGACCAAAATGATTCAGCAGGATTTATTAATCTATTTGGACTACCAATAACAGTTAAAGCTAAAATGGATGCTGCCCTAGCTTTAAAGGTAAAGTAGTATGAAACTTTGGGGAGGAAGATTTAAAAAAGACGTTAACCTTTTAGTTAACGACTTTAACTCTTCTATTAACATAGATTCAAGAATGTATAAGGAAGATATTATTGGTAGCCTTGCTCATGTTAAGATGCTTGGCAAACAAAATATAATTCCCAGTGACGATAGTTTAAAGATTTCTCATGGGCTAAAAGAAATCTTATCTCGCATCGAAAACGGAGTAATAAAAATAGATGAAACTGCTGAAGATATCCATAGTTTTATAGAGGGTACTCTTACATACTACATTGGTGATGAAGGTAAAAAGCTTCATACTGGAAGAAGTAGAAATGATCAAGTTACTCTTGATACTAAATTATATTTAAAAGAAGCTTTAAAAAATGTTGCGCATGATGTTTTAAGTTTACAATCTGTAATTTTAGAGAAATCAAAAGAACATACAGGTACTATAATGCCAGGTTATACTCATATGCAAAAAGCACAACCAATAACATTCTCTCATCATATTTTAGCTTACGCTGAAATGTTTAAAAGAGATATAGGAAGAATATTAGATTGTTATAAAAGATTAGATGAAATGCCACTAGGTAGTGGTGCACTTGCTACTTCTACCTATCCAATAGACAGAGAATTTGTGGCTAAAGAACTTGGATTTTCTAAAATAACTTTAAACAGTATAGATTCTGTTTCAGATAGAGATTATGCTATCGAATCACTTTCTACTCTTTCTATGATAATGATGCATTTATCAAGATTTTCTGAAGAAGTAATTCTATGGTGCACAGGTGAATTTAATTTTGTAGAACTTGATGATGAATACAGTACAGGTAGTAGCATTATGCCACAAAAGAAAAACCCTGATGTTGCAGAACTTGTTCGTGGTAAAACAGGTAGAGTTTATGGTGATTTAATGACTTTATTAACTGTTATGAAAGGACTACCACTTGCTTATAACAAAGATATGCAAGAAGATAAAGAAGCTTTATTTGATGGTTTAGACACAGCTTCCCTTTCTTTAAAAACTTTTACTGGTATGGTTCAAACTATGAAAATCAAAAAAGATGTTATGAGAAAAGCCGCAGCTGGTGGATTTACAAATGCTACTGATGTTGCTGATTATTTAGTAAAAAAAGGAACAGCATTTAGAAATGCTCATGAAATAGTTGGTGAAATAGTTCTTCATTGTATAAAAGTTAATAAATCTATTGAAGAGTTATCCTTAGATGAATTAAAATCATTCTCCCCTATTTTCACTGAAGAGATTTATAAAGCAATTGATTTGCTTACTTGTGTTGAAGAAAGAAAAGTAATTGGCGGACCAAGCAGTTCTTCTGTGACTATTCAAATTGCAAGTTTAGAAAAATTTATAATAGTTTCTAAGGAGTCATTATCATGTTTAAAGTAGGTATAATTGGAGCTACTGGATATGTTGGCTGTGAGCTCCTTAGAATTTTAATAAATCATCCAAGTGTTGAAGTTTCAGCTATTAGTTCTATTTCTTTTGAAGGGGAAGAATTTTCTTCTATCTACAAGTCATTTTATAAAATGACAGATTTAATTTGCGAAAACAAATCTGATGTTATAGAGAAATGTGAAGTTATATTTACTGCTCTTCCCCATGGCTTAAGTGAGGACATTGCAAATGAATGTCTAGCTGCAAACAAAATTTGTATAGATCTTGGAGCTGATTTTAGATTAACTAGCGAAGATGAATATAAAAAGTGGTATGGAAAAGAATTTTCTCATAAAGAACTTCATAGCAAAAGCATTTATGGATTACCAGAATTAAATAGAGACAAAATAAAGACCTGCAAAATCATTGCAAACCCTGGCTGCTATCCAACAAGTATAGAGCTCGGACTACTACCTCTTTTAAAAAATAGTTTGATAGATGGTAAAAATATAATTTGCGATTCAAAATCTGGAGTAACAGGAGCTGGACGTGGCCTTTCACAAAAAACTCACGCCGCTCAACTTAATGGAGATTTTGCACCCTACGCTGTTGGCTCCCATAGACACATTCCAGAAATCGAAGAAATCTTAGGAACAATAGCAAATGAAAAAATTAATGTTACCTTTACACCACATCTATTACCTATAAATAGAGGTATCATTTCCACAATATATACAACACCTAAAAAAGAACTTATGAGTTATAAATTTAATTCAAATATAGATATTTCACAAAAAATCAGCTCAGATAAAATCACTTATAAAGAAATCAAATCAGATAAAATCGACCTTGAAGAAATATATAAATTATACTGTGAGACATATAAAAATGAACCTTTTACTCATGTTTTACCTATTGGAGAAACTGCATCAATAAAAAATGTTGCATTTACAAACAACTGTCATATTTCACTTCATTTAAATCATAGATGTGATGGAATAATTGTTGTTAGTGCAATAGATAATATGATTAAAGGTGCTGCTGGTCAAGCAATTCAGAATATGAATATTATTTTGGGTATAAATGAAACTGAAGGATTAAACTTTATTGCACCAGCATTCTAATTTAGGCATATTCAAAAAATAACAAGCCAATATTATAATCTATTTTCTACCTTCGCTTGTTGTTTTTTCAAAAGGTCTTAAATAAAAAGGGGGCATATAAATGGAACTATTAAATAATGGTGGAGTTACTTCTCCTAAAGGTTTTTTAGCTTCTGGAATACATTGTGGTTTAAAAAAGAATAGTTTAAAAATGGATTTAGCTCTTATTTACTCTGAAGTTCCAGCTGCAGCTGCTGGAGTTTATACAAAAAATAAAGTAAAAGGAGCTCCACTTTATATTACAAAGGAACATCTATCTAACAAAATGGCTCAAGCTATTATTATAAATAGCGGTAATGCTAATACTTGTAACGGCGTTGATGGTCTACATAAAGCAAAGAGAATGTCACAAGTTCAAGCAAAAGCCTTACTCCTAAAAACTGATGAGGTATTAGTGGCATCAACTGGAGTAATTGGGGTTCCTCTAAATATTAATGCTATACAAAGTGGAATTCCTAGCCTTACAGAAAAACTTTCAGTTAATGGTGGCTTAGATGCCGCTAGTGCTATTATGACCACCGATACTTTTAAAAAGCACTTTGCAACTCAGTTTATAATTGATTCTAAAACCATAACAATTGGGGCTATGGCAAAGGGATCTGGAATGATAGAACCTAATATGGGAACTATGCTTTCATTTATAACAACAGATTTAAATATTTCTGGTGAACTTCTGAGTGAAGCACTTAAGGAAAGTGTTAATCTTAGTTATAACAGAGTTAGTGTTGATGGTGATACAAGTACTAACGATATGGTGTTAATTATGGCAAATGCTTTAGCTCTTAACCCCAAAATAGAAAGTAGAAATGAAGATTACTATACTTTTCTTAAAATATTAAATGAATTAAATATAATTGTTGCTAAAAGCATTGCCAAAGATGGTGAAGGTGCAACAAAGCTTATAGAATGTAGCATTACTAATGCTAAAACAGTAAAAGATGCAGAGGCTTTATCTAAAAGTGTTATAAACTCAAGCCTTGTAAAAACTGCAATGTTTGGCAGTGATGCAAACTGGGGTCGTGTACTTTGTGCTCTTGGATATTCGACTGCAACCTTTGATCCAAATAAAGTTGATGTTTCTTTTAAAAGTTCTGTTGGGGAAATTAAAGTATGCTCAAAAGGTGGTTCTTTAGAATTTGATGAAGCTCACGCCAAAGAAATATTACTTCAGCCAGAAATAAATATTTTAGTTAATATGAACGATGGTGATGCATCTTCAGTAGCTTGGGGCTGCGATTTAAGTTATGATTATGTGAAAATTAATGGAGACTATAGAAGTTAGGGGGAAACTATTTTGAATCATACAGAACATACTAGAGTTTTAATGCAAGCTTTACCTTATATTCAAAAACTATATGGCAAAACTATTGTTGTGAAATACGGTGGCAATGCAATGATTAGTGAAGAGCTTCGCGAAACTGTTATTAATGATATTATTCTTATGAAATGTATAGGTATTGAGCCAATTGTTGTTCATGGTGGAGGACCTGATATTTCTAAGTTTCTAAATAGAATAGGTGAAAAAAGTGAATTTATAAATGGATTACGTTATACAGATGAAAATACTATAGACATAGTTCAAATGGTTCTTGGCGGCAAAGTTAATAAGGATTTAGTTAAGCTAATAGAAAAATCTGGTGGCAAAGCAATTGGCATTTGTGGAATAGACGGTTCTCTTTTAAAAGCTAAAAAACTTATTACTGAAGATGATTTAGGATATGTTGGTGAAATAACTTCTGTTAATACAGATATTTTAAAAATGGCAATGTCCTCTGGTTACATTCCAGTAGTTGGTTCAATAGCCCTTGGGGAAGATGATAATAATTTATATAACATTAATGCAGATACTTGTGCAGCTAAAATTGCATCATCATTAAAAGCTGAAAAATTAATTTTATTAACGGATGTACCAGGTGTTATGATTGATCCGTCAGATGAAAATTCATTACTTTCAGTATTAAGACTTCACGAAGTTCCAAAACTGCTTCATGATAAAGTAATAAAAGGTGGGATGATTCCTAAAATAGATTGTTGTGTTGAATCTGTTAGAATGGGTGTTAAACGCGCACATATTATTGATGGACGTGTACCCCACTCTATTATCTTAGAACTACTATCTAATGAGGGAATTGGAACTATGATTTACTAACTCATTCAAAATTATATTATGTGCTACAACTATATGGGCATACTAAGTGACTATCAAATAAATAATACACCAATTTGCTAGTCTATTATTTATTTTAAAGTCCATAAGTAGTTTTTTCAATATACCTAACTACCTATTCAATAAAAAGGGGGCTTAAAATATGTTTAATGAAGAAAGTAATTGTATTATGAATACCTATGCTTATCTACCCGTTAACTTGGTTTACGGCGATGGATGTTATGTTTTTGATGATAATAATAATAAATATATAGATTTCACTAGTGGAATTGGAGTTAATTGCCTTGGCTACAATAATAAAAAATGGGTAGATGCTGTTTCAAAACAAGCTTCTACTCTTGCGCATATCTCTAATATTTTTTTAAATGAAACTACTCTTAAATTGTGTAAAAACCTTACTAATATTTCAAGTATGAGCAAGGTTTTTCTTTCAAACTCTGGGGCAGAAGCAAATGAAGGAGCTATAAAACTTGCTCGTAAATATAGCTTTGATAAATATGGAATTAATAGAAATGTTATCTTATCATTAAAACAATCCTTCCATGGAAGAACACTTGCAACCTTAACTGCTACAGGTCAAGATAAGTTCCACAACTATTTTTTTCCTTTTCCAGAAGGTTTTGATTATGTAGAAGTAAATAATATTGATTCTTTTAAAAGTAAACTAGGCAATAATGTTTGTGCAATTATTCTTGAAGCTATTCAAGGTGAAGGTGGGGTAACTCCTTTAGATACTTCATTTGCTATGGAAGTAGTTAAAATGTGCAATGAAAATGATATTTTAGTTATATTTGATGAAGTTCAATGCGGCATTGGCAGAACTGGTAAATTATTTGGATTTAATCATCTGGATGTAACCCCTGATATAATCACAATTGCCAAAGGCCTTGGTGGCGGGCTACCTATTGGTGGATTCTTATGTAATGAAAGGCTATCTAATGTATTAACTCCTGGTGACCACGGCACTACTTATGGTGGTAATCCTATTGCCTGTGCTGGTGCACTTGTTGTACTTAATGAAGTTTGTACTAATATTAATCTTGAAGAAATAACTAATAAAGGGGCTTTTCTTAAAGGACTTTTAGAAAACTTAAATCTTCCAATAATAAAAGAAATTAGAGGAACAGGTTTAATGATTGGTATTGAGACCACTATTGATGCAGATTTAATTCAAAAAAAAGCTTTAGAAAAAGGATTATTAGTTTTAACAGCAGGTAAAAATGTTGTAAGATTACTTCCTCCATTAATAATAGAAAAGGTAGATATATTAGCTGGATTCAAAATACTTGAAGAAATTCTAAAAACACTATAAATATATTTAAAATGATATGAAAATAAATACTAATTATTTTCATATTTCACGACTTTAAAATAAAATTGGGGGGCTAAGTTATGAATAAAGATTTGTTGAAAATGAGTAATCTTTCAAAAGAGGACATTTTAGATATACTAAATCTTGCAGATCAATTAAAATATGAACAAAAACATGGTATAGAACATCATCATTTAAAGGGAAAATCCCTAGGATTAATTTTCGAAAAATCATCTACTAGAACAAGAGTATCTTTTGAAGTTGGGATGTATCAACTTGGGGGCTATCCACTCTTCCTAAGTTCAAAGGATTTACAAATTGGTAGAGGTGAACCAATCCAAGATACTGCACGTGTATTATCAAGATATTTAGATGGTATTATGATTAGAACCTTCTCTCAAAAAGAGGTAGAAACCCTTGCAGCGTCATCATCTATTCCAATAATTAATGGTCTTACAGATGATGAGCATCCATGCCAGATATTAGCTGATTTAATGACTATAAGAGAAAACAAAAAAATATTAGAAGGTCTAAACGTGGCTTACATTGGAGATGGGAACAACATGGCTAATTCCTTAATAGTTGGATTTTTAACTGTTGGAATGAACCTGTGTATTGCCTCTCCTACAGACTACTCTCCTTCTAACTACTATATAGAAAAAGGAAAGGAAATCTCTAAATCTATGGACGTAAACTTTACAGTAACAACTTGTCCAAAAGAAGCTGTGAAGAATGCCGATGTTGTTATAACAGATGTTTGGGCAAGTATGGGTCAGGAAGATGAATCAGCAAAAAGAATTAAAGCATTCCAAGGCTTCAAAGTAGATTCACAACTTATGAAACTTGCAAAAAATGATGCAATAGTTCTTCACTGCTTACCAGCCCATAGAGAAGAAGAAATTTCAACTGAAGTGCTAGAAAAACACTCTGAAATAATATTTAACGAAGCTGAAAATAGACTTCATGCTCAAAAAGCAATACTTGTTAAACTTTTAAAATAAGTAAAAAGCGGAAATAATTACACCACTGGGGTATAATTATTTCCATTATTTTAAAATATATCTATAGTTTCCCATAATAATTTGACAAACATACCCCCTTGTAGTGTATACTGTTGTATATAAATAAAATTAAATCTTATTTATTTTTATTAATATCACTAATGGAGGTACAATTTTTGATTAAAAAAGTTTTATTATTAACTACTATAGTAGCTTTATGTTTTAATACAAGCTATGTATCCTTTGCAACAACACTTACTCCAGCTCAAGCTATTGAAGAGAGTAAAGTTAAGTATGAGCAGCTTGATGATACAATAACAACATTAAATTCTGAAATAAGTAAATTAAATATTGAAATAGAGGGAATTAACTATAAACTTAATGCTACTAATACAGAAATTGAAGAAACGGGTTTACAGATTAAGCTTATTAATTCTCAAATTGAAGAAGCTAAAGCTGATATTGAAAAAAACCAGGAAATATTAGATAAACGAATACGCTCTATGTATGAGAATAATACAAATACAGATATGCTTATTTATATTATGACTTCCGACAACCTACTTGATGCATTTAACAGAGTCTATTCTATGAGTAAAATAGTATCTCTAGATAAACAAATGATTAATGAGATTAATGAGAAAAGTGCATTTTTAATTAAAGGTGCAGAGGATTTAAGTAAAAGTCAATCAGATTTAAACTTCTTAAAAACATCTGCTTTAAAAGATCTTGCTTCTGTAAATGAAAAGCAAAGTACTCAACAAGAAAGTTTGAACGAACTTAATTCCCAAAAGGCTAATGTTGCTTCAATAATTGAGGCAAACGAAGAAAAGCTTATATCTCATCAACTATCAATAATTAATTCAGATAGTTCTACATCGCTAGAGCTAACGTCTGCAATTAGCACCTTAAAATCATTAATTGCTCAAATTAGCAGTGACTATGTATTAGATTTGGCTAATACTGCTATTTTGGATGGACAGGCTAAAATTGATGCTATAGAAATTGAAAACAGCAAAAATGCTGTAATTAATAATAATAATAATAGTAGTACTACTGATAATAATAATAATAATAATAATAATAATAATAATAATAATAATAACAGTGGTAATGGTAATTCTACCTCTGGAGATGGTGAGTACCTAGCAACTTATGCTATGTCCGCAACTGCTTACACTGGTGGTACTATAACTGCTTCAGGTTTAAAACCTATAAGAGATCCAAATGGTATAAGCACCATTTCTGTAGATCCTTCTGTAATACCACTTGGTTCAAAAGTACTTATACCTGGTTATGGTTATGCTATAGCCTCAGATACCGGTGGCGCTATAAAGGGAAATATAATTGATTTATACTTAAATAGCCATGAAGAATGTGTTTCTTGGGGTAGACAAAATGTAACTCTACATCTAATTGCGCTTCCAGGAACTTGGTAATATTTACACTATAAATTATTCAGTTTCAACATAAAAATAGGTGATATAACATTAATGACTATGTTATATCACCTATTTTAAATATATAATTTTATAAATATAATCTAAGTCATCTTGAAAAAATAACTAGTTATTATTAATTCTATTTTTTATATGCCTATCAACTATTTTTCCATATAGTTGTTAATATGCTTAATTATCATGTTAATACTTCCGTCACCATTTCTTTGGATTTCAAACCTTGTATTATCATTGTAAGCTTCTTCGTTTATATATAAATCTATATCTTTATCAACTTTAAGTCTTACTCTCTTAAGCTTTTTCTCAACCCAAGTTTTATCTATTGATACTTCTTCATCTAACCCATGACCACGAACAAAATTATTGAAGTTTTCTTTTATTTCAGGTTCTTCTTTAAACAATTCATGGGATAACGCTTCTATATTAATTGTATCTTCTTTTTTAAGCTTAGCTTTAACTGTTGTTCTTATTCTTTCTGCTTTATCTGCATCTTCAACTATATTAGTTCTAGTCCAAGCTTCTGTTGCCTTTACGAATGTTTTAGTCATATCTCTTTCGTTATTAACAATATTACAGCCCAAGAAGTTATTAATGAAATAATTTGCTCCATATTCATCTTTATCTTTACTCTTTTTTTGCTTATCTATAACCATTAAATTGTATCCATCAGTCTCTCTAATTGGCTTTATAAATGCAGCCTTTTGGATCCTTTGGCTACTACCTGGGAGCCCTGCTGCTTGTGGAATTATTCCAATACCAATTTTATTGTCAACAAAATCTATTTGATGAGTAAAGTTCTTAACATAATCCATCTTAAGTAACCCTATCATAGGTCCTTGATCCGTAACAATTGAAACAACTATTAAATCACAAGATGGTATACTTCCATTACCATTCATAACTGCAAATAACTGCCTTGCTATCTCTTGTGATAGTTTAATAATATCACTTTCCATTCCATTTAAATAATCTTGAACAACTTCTTTAACAATGCTTCTTTCCTGATTAAAAATAGCATACTTTAATTCTTCATCCTTAAAACATTTTTCTATATGTCTATATAAAAAGTTATACGTATCATCACTTAAATCAAGAGCATATTCGTTTAAAACTGGCTCTCCTGCCTCTGAATCTAATATATGGATCACAGCTTCCTGTATATTTACATCATTTACATATTCCATTTTTATACCACCTTATAATCTTTCGCGCATAGAGTACTTTAACGTCCTTACCCACTTTAGTAATTTAGAAATAAATAACTAGTCAGTATACTTGTCTTTTTTAACTATTTATTTATTTTACAATGCCTTATTTCTTATATATTTTATAATAACGCTAACAATTTGTAAAACGCTTATAGTTCTTTTAATCTTCTACAGGTACTTTAGGACCTACTAAATCTAACTGATAAAATGCTAAATCAAGCCAAGTTTCAAACTTATATCCAGCTTTTTTAATTGTACCTGAATATTTAAAATCTAATTTTTCATGCATCTTAATACTTCCAATGTTAGCTGCGTCAATACAAGAAACTAACGTTGCAAATTCCCTTTCATTAGCATCTTTTATTATTTGTTTTAATAATAAGATTCCAATTCCTTTGCCTCTACTTTCCTTTTTTACATAAACAGAATGCTCTATTGTATATTTATAAGCTTGCCATTGTCTAAATGGGCCATAAGTCGCAAAACCTATAACTTTATTATTTTCCTCAAAAACAAATACTGGATAACCTTCAGAAATTTTATTATTAAACCATGCTTTTCTTTCTTCTAAAGTCTGAGCCTTATAATTATATACTGCTGTAGTATTTACTATAGCATCATTATAAATTTCTAAAATATTAATTAAATCTTTTTCTTCTCCGTGTCTAATCATATTAATTTAACCCCTTATATTTCATCCTATTTGCTTATATTATAACACTTTTATTAATCTTCATTATAACACTTTTATTAATCTTCATTATATCAATAAATTACATAATAATAAATTTATTGTTTATATAATTGTATTTCGTTATAATAAACTTAAGCTAATAAACTTAAAAGTAGGTGTATTAGATGGATAATACTATTTCAAAATTTCAATTTCAGTATTGAATAAAAATAATATTATTTTTTAAATTTAAGGAGAGATAAGAAGATGAATGAATTAGAAACTAGAATTATAGATATTGATGTTGATGATATAAGGTGTAAGTTAGTTGCCTTAGGTGCAGAAAAAGTTAAGGATGAAAATCAAATTAACGATATATATGATTTTGAGGATGGAAGACTTTTAAATGCTAAAGGTTATGCAAGAATACGTACTACTATTGATAAGTTATCTGGAAAAGAAACTTATTATATGACTACAAAGAAAATGTTAAGCCAAGGTACTTTTAAAGTTATGGAAGAAAATGAAACTGTAGTAGAAGATAAAGAAATGGCTCGTGGAATTTATTTATCTCTTGGTCTTGTGCAACATAAATGTATTAAGAAATCTAGAGAAAGCTATAAATTTAAAAATTCTTTAGTTGAAATTGATATTAATGATAAAAGCTTCTGCCCATTCCCTTATATTGAAATAGAAACATCTGACGTGGAAAATCTTAAAGAAATTGTTGAACTTTTAGGGTATACACTTGAAGATACTACTTCTAAAACAATTTATGAGCTTTTAGCTGATAAAGGCATTGGCAATAAGGATGCAAAAGGACTTTAGCACTTTTTTAAAATAACAAGTCAATATACATGGCCCTTTGACTTGTTATTTTTTTTGAAATGCCTTAAACTAAATATTAACAAATGAAAAAATTAACTTTTGGAGGAATATTATGAATAACTTATCTACAATTTTATTACTTACTATAGTTGGAGGGGTTATAGGCTGGATAACTAACATCTTAGCTATAAAGCTTATGTTTAGACCCATAAATCCTATTAAAATCCCATTACTAAATATAGAAATACTAGGGTTAATACCTAAAAGAAAAAAAGAAATTGCAAAGAATATTGGTGATGTAGTAGCTAATGATCTATTATCTATTGATGATTTATTAAACGAAGCATTAGATGATGAATCTAAGAATAACATTACTGAACATATAAAATCAAAAGCTCGTGATGTTGCAAATGAAAAGCTTAATATTATACCAGCACCTTTTAGAATGATGGTTAGTCCTTATGTTGATGATATTATTAATAAAGAAATAGGTGGCGCTGTAGAAAATATTGGTGTTGATATAATTTCCATGGCTAAGGATAAAATTAATATAAATAAAATAGTAGAAGAAAAAATAAATGAATTAGATCTAGAAGAACTTGAAAGAATTATAATTAGTATATGTAAGAAAGAATTTAAACATATCGAAATTTTAGGTTTGGTTCTTGGTGGTCTTATAGGCCTAGTTCAAGGTTTAATAGTTATTTTACTTTAGGCATTCTAAAATAAAAATAGCAGCACATTGTGCTGCTATTTTTATTAATATATGCTATATTTTAACTTTTTTATTCATTTGTATTTGGACAAGTATTTGTTGTACTTTGTGTTGGACAAGTTCCATTTGTTGTATTATCTACATTTTCACCTTGTATAACCTTAACCTTTGAACATCCATTTGAGTTAGAGCAATTATTATTTTCTTTTGTGCTGTTACTTGTACCTGTACTTTGACATCCTTGATTACACTCATTTACACATGTACTCTCGCATCCTTGATTACATCCATTTGTGCAAGTACTAGGACAATCATTTGAACAACTATTTTGAGAATCAATAGCTTTTGCTACATCATTTGAAGCTTCCTTAACAGTTGCTACCTTCTCTTCGGGCGCTGGAGATACTAATAATTGTTTTTGAACTTCATTCGTCACTTCTGCTGGTGCATTGCTAGCTTCAGTAGCTACTTCATTTGTAGCTACCGAATTTGTATCTACGCCACTCTCTATTGCATTTGTATCTACTGGTGTAGCTTCTATATTTGTTTGTTTAGCTTCTGTATTTACTTGTTTAGATTCTATTGCTAGTTTATTAACTTGTGCAGTATCTGCATCTCTCATAGAAGCAAAACTTAAAGTTCCACCAAATATTAAAGCACCCGCCACTGATAAACCTATAAGAAATTTTCTTTTATTCATACGTATTCCCCCTTGATTTTAAGTTTAATAACTTTGTTATTATACAAACTAGTTTTTTTAATTTATATAATATTTTAAATTACTTTGCTTTTAAACTTAGGTTTTGTCTTTGTCTTATCAACTTCATGACCTTATTATAATTTAAAACTTAAAATAAGTCTTTAGTAGTTAATTGGGGTATAACTCATAAACTTCCTCAATAACCTTAACATTGTTTTCCAAGTTTTCTTAATAAACTTACTATATAAGGCATCATAAAATAAATAATAGACTAGTATCCTTGTTTATTTTACAATGCCTAATTGTAGTTAGAATCTAATCGAACTTATACTAATATAGTTATATTTATTTGGAGATGCCTTATAGGGGCTATATCTAAGGATATCTTTTTGATAATTTTATACTAATGTATTTCTATTTAAATCAATTGTCTAAAAATAAAGAAAGGCTGAACTAAGTTATATTTAGTCCAACCTTTTCTTGTATATTTATTATTATTTTATAAAGCTTGTTTTTCATTTGATTCTTTGGATATTCTAATCCTTTTTCTAATCTTTAGTATAATTAAAACCATTAGTGATATTAGCACTATAGCAATTCCATAAACACCTAAAGCTATTTTATTGGGATTACTAAATAAATTAATTACATTATGATTATCATCAACAATCTTTCTACCTTGCAATATATTATAATTTTCAGTAATTTGAGGTACCCCATTAACTTTATCAAAGGATTTAAGGTAGTTAGTTAATGATATCCATTCTTTTTCTTCTTCATTTAAGCTCTTCCATTAATTTTATTCAATCTTTTTAGAGAACCGAAAAAAGCCTATGGTTATTTTAAAAACCACAGGCTCTCTTCATTTTTTTTAAAGTTTTTCTCTTCTTTTAGTGGATTTAATAAATAATTCTTTTAGACATTCATTGTCATTATTCTCTAAAGCTACTTTTATTTTTTCCAGTTCTACTTCGAACTCGTCAATTACTTTAATTAAGTTCGACTTATTCCCCAGGAAAAGTTCACTCCATAAATATTCATTTATATTTGCTATTCTTGTTAAATCTCTATAACTATCTCCAATAAAGCTTCCTGTATCCCGTCCCTCTTCATCACTATTTATAAGTGCTACAGCTATTGCATGTGGAAGTTGACTTGTGAAACTTATCATTTCATCATGATATTTAGGAGTTATTCTTCTTACCTTTTTAAATCCAATGTTATAAGCAAGTTTTTCTATTAGCTTAATATTTTCTTCTTTATTGCTATCTATAGTAGTAATTAAATAGTTTGCTCCTTTAAATACCTTGCTTGAAGCATAATCTATTCCTTTTTTCTCTCTTCCTGCCATTGGATGACCAAAAATAAAATCTACATTAGAAGGTAATATTTCTAATATATCGTTTATAAACATTTCTTTTATGCCGGTTGCATCTGTAATAACAGTACCTTTTTTAAATCTATTTTTATTATCTTGTATAAACTTCTTAACTAACCTTGGATATATAGAAAGTATAATTAAATCACACTTTTCTACAATATCAGTTCCATCAATATATCCCTTTTTAATTATGCGTAAATCTTCTGCCTTTTTTAATGTATCTAAATCTGTATCAAGACCATATACATCTTCATATCCAGCTTCTTTAAGTGCCATTGCATAACTTCCACCAACAACACCAAGCCCCACTATTAAAATTCTCATAAATTCTATTTCCCCCAATATTTATTACAGAAAAAGCTTCAGTAATACTGAAGCTTTTATGATGCCTTATCACTTTTAAAGAATTTTGCCCTCAAATTCTGCTAATTTTTTAATTTTATCCATCATAATTTTAAAAGATTCTGGTTTAATCGATTGTTGTCCATCACTTAAGGCACATTGTGGGTTGTTATGAACTTCTATCATTAATCCATCTGCTCCTGCTGCTATTGCGGCTTTTGCTAGTGGTTCTACTAAATACCAGTATCCCGCTGCATGGCTTGGATCAACTATTACGGGTAAATGTGATAGCCTTTTAACTACCGGAATTGCACTTAAATCTAAAGTGTTTCTTGTGTATGTTTCAAAAGTTCTTATTCCTCTTTCACAAAGAATTACATTTTCATTTCCGCTAGCCATTATATATTCTGCTGACATTAGCCATTCCTCTATAGTTGCTGATAACCCTCTCTTTAAAAGAATTGGTTTTCTAGTTTTACCTATTTGTTTTAAAAGATCAAAGTTTTGCATATTTCTTGCCCCAATTTGAATTACATCAACGTCTCTTTCAAATTGATCTATATAATCTGTTGACATTATTTCTGTCACTATTGGAAGCCCTGTTTCAGCTCTTGCTCTTTTTAGTAATTCTAAACCTTCAAGTTCTAAACCTTGGAAGCTATATGGTGATGTTCTTGGTTTAAATGCTCCCCCTCTTAAGAAAGTTGCTCCTGATTCTTTTACACTTTTTGCAATTTCTATAATTTGTTCTTCACTTTCAACCGAACAAGGACCTGCCATAACTGCAAGGTTTTTTCCTCCAATAATTGATCCATTAACATCAATTATTGTATCTTCTGGTTTAAATAATCTATTAGCTTTTTTAAAAGGTTCTTCCACCTTTAAAACTTTATCAACACCTTGGAATCTTAATAGTTTATTAGAATCTATTGCTCTAGTTTCACCTACAACTCCTAATATACAATAAGTTGCTCCTTGAGATAGGTGCGTAAGCACACCTTTTTCCTCTATTGCCTTCTTAATTTTCAATATTTCTTCTTCACTACATTTAGGATTCATTACTATAATCATTCTACCATCACTCCATACTACTTTTTTCATCTTAAGCATCTTCTAACTTAATATTGCTTCCATTGCTAAAACATAGCCTTTCTCACCAAATCCACAAATTTGTCCAATACATGCTGGTGCTGTTACTGATTTATGTCTAAATTCTTCTCTTGCATGTATATTTGATAAATGAACTTCAACTGTTTTTATATTAACTGCTTTTATTGCATCAAATATTGCATAGCTATAGTGAGTATACGCTCCTGGATTAATTATTATTGCATCATATTTTTCATAATATGCTTTATGAATAAAATTGATAATTTCCCCTTCAACATTACTTTGTAGAAGTGTTATATCAATATTTTTTATCTTTGCTTCTTTTTTAATATATTCACATATATCATTAAAATCTTTACTTCCGTATATATCTTTTTCTCTTACTCCAACCATATTTAAATTAGGTCCATTTATAACCATAACCTTCATGTAAGTTCACCCACTTTTTTTGATTAAGTCATATAGCTTCTCACGATGCTATATATATACCAGTTATTTTTCAAAAACTCCCAAAGCCTATTTCCTTATTCTTTCCTTTAATTCTTTTTGTATTTCAAAAATTATATCTTTTAGAAACCCATTATTAACTATTTTTATATGACAGTATTTATTATATAGTTCATATCTTTCCTGAAAAATATTATATAATTTTTCTTTTCCACTTGATAACAAAGGTCTTTTTTCTATATTAACATCTTCAATAATATTATCTAAAGGTCTATCAATAAATATAATTATACTCTCTTCTCTAAATAAATCTATATTCTTTTCATTTTTAATAACTCCACCACCAGATGAAATTATTACTCTTCTCTTTTTACTAAGCTTCACACAAGCCTTGTTTTCCCACTTTCTAAAGTTTTCTTCGCCTTTTTCAAATAATTCTTTAACTGTCTCTCCAGAAATATCTTCTATATATTTATCCATATCACAAAAATTATAGTTTAATTTTGTTGCTAATAACTTTCCTATTGTAGTTTTCCCACAACCTGGCATACCAATCAATAATACTTTATCTTTTAAATCACTCATTTTAAAATACTATCCTTTATTAAAATTCTTTATTTATCTCAATATATATATCATTAATAATAGATTTATTTATGCTTATACCCTGCCATATTTCTTGAGCTTTTATCGCTTGCCCCACAAGCATATATAATCCGCCTACAGTAACTTTACCTAACTCTTTTCCTTTAGATAAAAATGTAGTTAACCCGGGGTTATAAATTAAATCAATAAGTGTACTAAAATTACAAATAACCTCTTCACAGGCTGGACACCCATCTACTTTAGGATACATACCAACTGGTGTAGAATTTATTAATATATCTCCTTTTAAATCCTTAAGTTCATTATAACTTATTAAAGATACTTTTTCTTCATTAAAGGTAGTTTTTACTTTTGAATTTCTACTTACTACATAAACATGTTTTATTCCATTATCAAGCAAATAATATAATGCTGCTTTGCAAGCTCCACCATTACCTAAAATAACGGCTATTTTATTATTAGTTTTAATATTATGTGCTTCTAGCATATATCCAAAACCATAGTAATCTGTATTATAACCATAAAGTTTTCCATCTATTAATGAAATTGTATTTACTGCCCCAATCCTTTTTCCTTCATATGAAACTTCATCTAAATATTTAATTACTTCTTCCTTATAAGGAATAGTAACATTTGAGCCTTTAATATTTAAAACTTTAAGCCCCATAGTGAATTTTTCTAAGTTATTTCTGTCTACTTCAAATAACTTATATCCACCACTTACCCCTATTGCCTTAAAAACTAAATCATGTATTTTAGGAGATAAACTATGTGAAAGTTTTTCACCTAGTAACCCGTAAAACTCCACTTGATCTCACCACCTTTTTATATTTCACTAAAACTTTTATAATTTCCAAGTAGTTTAAAGTAGCCACTATTTTTCTTTATTAGCTTAATAGCATTTTGAACTTCTTCATTATATAAGTTTCCTTCAAAATCTACATATAATAAATACTTCCACGAAGTGTGTTTGTTTGGTCTTGATTCTATTTTTATCATATTTATGCTATTTTCTGCGAAATATTTAAGTAATCTATATAATGTTCCAGCTTCATCTTCTAGGGAAAATACTACACTTATTTTATTACAGTTTTCCCTTACTATTAGATCTCTTGCTATTATTATGAATTTAGTATGATTATCTTTATTATTGTTAATAGCTTTTTTTATTATATTTAATCCATATATTTTTGCAGCTCTTTCACTTGCAATTGCTGACTTAGTTTTATCATTTAAGTCATGAACCATTTTTGCACTTGTAGCAGTATTATGGTAAGGAATCAGCTTCCAATTATGATAATTTTTTAAGAATTCATTACTTTGCTCAAACCCTTGTGGATGTGAATATACCTCTTCTATACTATCAATTGTTGCCCCTTCTATTCCTATTAAATGTTGATTTATTTTTATGCATTCTTCTGCTACAATATAAAATCCATATTTACTTAATAAATCATATACATCCCTAATTGACCCTGTACATGAGTTTTCTATTGGGAGTATTCCATAATCTATATTATTATTTTTAAGTGCTTCAAAAACATCTTCAAACTCTTCATATGGTGTTACATCTGTGTTTTCTCCAAAATATTTTAACAATGCCTCTTCACTAAATGAGCCTCTAACCCCTTGGAATCCAAGTTTCTTAGTTTTATCTATATCTATATTTTCAATCTTTGCTTCATCATCTTGTGAAATAAACTTACCTTGTATACTTCTGCTTACTTCCATTATGCCTGCAAAAAACTTCCTTGCACTATTTGCATATTCTTTATTATTTAGCTTTTCTATATTTTTATCTATTACCTCTTTCTCTCTTGTAGAGTTTAAAATAGGTAAATTATTTTCTTTTTTATATTCAGCTACATTAATTGCAATATCCATTCTTTTTTCAAATAAGACAACAAGTTCTTTATCTATTTTATCAATTTCTTTTCTACATTGATTCAAATCCTTCATTAATCTTCTCCTATTCATTAATGCATCTTCAAAAAATAACCATTCAACAATGCATCATTTGAAAAATACTCAATCATATTTTTTAAATGATTAAATCTAGTAACCCTATTGCTGTAACTGCTTCAATTACAGGTAATGCTCTTTGTACTATACACGGATCATGTCTTCCTTTTATTTTTAAAACTGAGTTTTCTTTACTATTAATATCTATTGTATTTTGCTCTTTTAATATAGAAGCTGTTGGTTTTATAGCAACTTTAAATATTAATGGCATTCCATTTGTTATTCCACCTAATATTCCACCATTATTGTTTGTTTTAGTTTTTACAACTTCATTTTCATAATAATACTCATCATTACACTCTGATCCCTTCATTGTAGCAACTTCAAAGCCTTTTCCAAATTCTATTCCCTTAACTGCTGGCACCGAAAATATTAAATGTGCTAATGTAGATTCTACTGAATCAAAAAATGGATTCCCAACACCAGCTTTTATTCCTACGACACCACATTCTATAGTTCCACCTAGTGAATCCCCATTAGTTTTAGCTTCTAATATAGATTCTCGCATTTTACTTTCTAAAGATTTATTTATTAATGGCATTTCTTTATTTCTTAAAGCTAATAATTCTTCTTTTTCAAGCTTCACTTCATTAAACTTTTCATCTTTTATATTTCCTATAGAGTTAATATGTGCTCCAATAAAAATACATTTGCTTTCTAATATTTGCTTACAAATTGCTCCTGCGAACACTAGTGGTGCTGTTATTCTACCTGAAAAATGACCTCCACCTCTATAATCATTAAAACCATTATATCTAATGTTACCTGTGTAATCTGCATGTCCTGGTCTCATTAAATCTTTAGTTTTACCATAATCCTTAGAGCGTGTATCTCCATTTCTAATTATTCCACAAAGCGGTGTTCCTGTTGTTTTACCTTCAAAAAAACCACTTAATATTTCTGGTATATCAGCTTCTTTTCTAGATGTAGATATATTGCTTTTTCCTGGTGCTCTTCTTTCCATTTCTTCATTAACTTTATCCATATCTATTTCAAATCCTGATGGAAGCCCATCTATAGTAATTCCAATTGCAGTTCCATGAGACTCTCCAAAAATAGATACCTTTATGTTATTTCCCCAAACTCCACTCATTCACTCCACCTCCAAGATTTTTATAATCTTCAAAGAAATTAGGATATGATTTAGAAACACATTCAAAGTCATTAATTATTATAGGATTTTTACATCTAGTTGCAGCTATTGCAAGGCTCATAGCAATTCTATGATCATTCCAACTCCAAACTTCTACCCCACCTAAAAAATCTTCTTTTCCTTCTATAATTAATCCATCTTCTGTTTCTTTTATATTTGCTCCTAATTTAATTAATTCTGTAGTAATTGCTTTTAACCTATCGCACTCTTTAATTCTAAGTCTTGATGAGTTAATTATTTTAGTAGTTCCTTTGCTTAATGCTGAAACAACAGCTAAAACAGGAATAATGTCTGGGCATTGAGAACCATCTATTACTGTAGCTTTTAAAGCTGATTTAGCATTTCCTATTATCCCCTCTTTAGTAGCTGTTATTTCTACATTCATTTTTTCTAAAATCTCAATAACTAACCTATCTCCTTGAAGAGAATTTAATTCTAAATCTTTTAAAATAACTTCACTTCCTAAAGCATCTGCCGCTAAGAAAAATGCTGCTTGGGAATAATCGCCCTCAACTCTATAATTTCTAGGCTTATAACTTTGATTTCCCTTAATTATAAACTCTTTATAATTATTATTTATTATTTCAATACCAAAATCCTTCATAGCCTCTATAGTTAAATCAATATATCCTTTAGATTCCATTTCTGTCTTTATTAATATTTTAGAATCTCCATTTAATAATGGCAATGTAACCATTAGCCCTGTTATAAATTGTGAACTTATATTACCTTCAACTTCAAAATCTCCACTTTTCAGTTTTCCATCTACTAATAAATTAAGCTTCCCCTCTTCTGCCTTATAGTTTATTTTTTGTTTTTCAAAAATATCATAGTATGTCTTCAAAGGTCTTTTACCTAAATTTCCTTTTCCTATAAATCTTGTCATTCCATTGAATAATAGAGAAATAGGAACTAGAAATCTAAGTGTTGATCCTGATTCGTTACAATTAATAGTTCTTAAAGATTCTCTTTTATTTTCCTCATTAAATATTCCTTGTACTTCTATATAATCATCATATTTAGTAATTACTGCTCCAAGTGTTTTCATTCCCTCAATTGTTGCAATAATATCTTCTGAGTAATCTATATTTTCTAGTATGCTAACCCCTCTAGATAGAGATGCACAAATAACAGCTCTATGTGCCATGCTTTTTGATGGTGGTATTTTAACTTCACCTTTTAGCTTAATTGAGTCTATTTTTAAACTTCCCATATATACCTCTCTTTATAATTGGTTTCTTTAAGGGGCCTAAAAGAAAATACATATCTCCAATTGTCTTATTATTTTCTTTCAGAGCCCTAATTTTTTAGTTGAAAAATCTAGTATCAGTTTTATAAATAAATGATTCTCCCATTTCTTTAATTAAAATAACATTTAGTTTTCCATCTATATTCTTTTTATCTAAAGAAATAGCTTCCATTATATTAGCTATTTTTACATCTGTTTCAAAAGGAAGTGCATATTGAACTAATAATTCTTTTATTTCTTCTGCTGTACCGTCTTTAGTTAACCCCTTAGCTTCACTTATTTTAGTAATAGCATACATTCCAATCGCTACCCCTTCACCATGAGTATGTTTTTTATATTCATAATATTGCTCAATTCCATGCCCCAAAGTGTGTCCGAAGTTAAGTAACATTCTATCACCTTTGTCTTTTTCATCTTTCTCCACAACATTTCTCTTAATTTTACAACAGCTGTGGATTATTGTGCTTATATTGTTAATAACTTCCTCTTTATTTTTATATTTTTTTAATTCATAGAAAAATTCCTTATCCTTTATGCAACCATATTTAATTACTTCTGCCATACCATCATTAAAAAATCTAGGTTTTAATGTATTTAAAACCTCTGGGTCTATAAGCACTGCTTTTGGATGATAAAAACTTCCTACTAGGTTTTTCCCACGGGCTATATCTACCCCAACTTTTCCACCAACACTACTATCTACTTGAGCAAGCAATGATGTCGGGAATTGAATAAAATCAACACCTCTTAAAAATGTAGAAGCTACAAAGCCACCTAAATCACCTATAACTCCACCACCTAAAGTAATTATTAAATCACTTCTTGTTAGTTTGAAATCTAATAATTCATTATAAATACCTTCTACACATCTATAATTCTTAGTTTCTTCGCCTGGTTTTAACACAAGCTTTTTAACTTCATAACCTACATCTTGTAATAAGGACATTACTTTTTCACCATAAAAGCCATTAACATTTTCATCAGTTAATATAAATATTTTTTCACCTTTAAAAACCTTCTGTACCTCATAAGCTACCTTATTAATTAATCCTTTTTCTATTAAAATAGGATAACTTCTTTCTTTTAAATCTACTATTAACTCCAAAACATCTTCTCCTTTCATAGCTACTAGAATATTTGTTTTTACACTGTCTATAGTTAAATTTATTTAATTACATTTCACGTCCTACAGCTTCTGCTATTGCTTTAAGATCTTTAAATAATTTTCCAAATTGATCTGGTTTTATTGATTGTGGACCATCGCATAAAGCTTTTTCAGGATCATTATGAACTTCTATAATTAATCCATCTGCTCCAACTGCAATAGCCGCCTTTGATAATGGATCTATCATAAATCTCTTTCCTGTAGCATGACTTGGATCAACAACTACTGGAAGATGACTTAATTTCTTAATCGCTGGAATAGCACTTAAATCTAAAGTATTTCTTGTGTATGTCTCAAATGTTCTTATTCCTCTTTCACAAAGAATTACATTTTCATTTCCACCAGCCATTATATATTCTGCACTCATTAATAATTCTTCTATTGTTGCAGACAAGCCTCTCTTAAGTAAAATAGGCTTATTTATTTTTCCTAATTCTTTTAAAAGATCAAAGTTTTGCATATTTCTTGCACCAACTTGAATAATATCTACATCTTTGGCGAATAGTTCAACATCGTATGGTGACATTATTTCTGTTACTATTGGTAATCCACTTTTTGCTCTAGCTTTCTTTAACAATTCTAAACCATCATGTTCAAGACCTTGGAAACTATATGGTGAAGTTCTTGGTTTAAATGCTCCGCCTCTTAGAAAACCTGCCCCCAGTTTCTTAACTTCATTTGCAATCAATGTAATTTGATCTTCACTTTCAACAGAACAAGGTCCAGCTATAATTGCTATTTTCTTTCCACCTATTTTCTGCCCACAAACATCTACTATTGTATTTTCTGGATGGAATAATCTATTAGCCTTTTTGAAAGGCTCTTGTACGTGCATTACTTTTTCAACAATATTATTAGCTTCAATTCGAAGTGGATCAATTCTACTTGTGTCCCCCACTAATCCGAGTATCATTAATTCAGTTCCAATTACTGGGCTAACTATAACCCCTTTTGCTTCTAATTCTGCTGTTAATTTTATTACCTCTGCTTGTGCTGTTTTTGCTTTTAAAATTATTACCATTTTTGTTGCCCCCTCTTTATTTTTAACTTTATCACTTTTTATTAAGAGGCTTTTAAAAATATTAAGTCAAATAATTCAACTAATTATTTTTAAAAGCTTTCTTAGTTATCCTAAAAATTATTCTATATTTTACTAAAATATTAGAAATTTCCTAAATAACTATAAAAAAAAGAGAACTCTTATGAGTTCTCTGATAAAATACCTAATTAAAATAAAATTTCTTTTAGGATTAGATTTTACACACTCATTCGAAAAGATTTATATTCTTTTTTGCAAAATAAATAGCCAGCGCTAAAATAAAAGCCCCAGAATGTAAAATATATAAAGCTATAAAGTTTTGCTAATAATTCTTTTCTTAATGATTCCATAATATCCTCCTAAATAAAATATTAAAAAGCTTTTTACGTCTTTTTTTAATTATAACAATATAAATTTTATTGTCAATATATTTTTTAATTTAAATTTCTTATATAATTTCATATGTCAAATTTAATTATAGTATTGGTGATACAAGTCTTATAATAGCTTCTTTTATTTTAAGACTTCTAGCCCGGCTATCATATTCTTCTTGAGTAACAAGTCTGCAATCTTCTTGATCTTTAAAGAAAATTTCTTCTTGTTGTTTTGAAATTTCATCATTATATATAAATGCATTTACTTCAAAATTAAGTTTAAAACTTCTTATATCTAAATTTGAAGTTCCAATGCTGCATACCTTACTATCAGAAACAATTGTTTTAGCATGAATAAATCCTTTTTGATATCTATATATTTTAACTCCAAATTTCATAAGTTCACCCATATTAGCACTTAGCATCCATTCCATAAAGAAATGATCCGGTTCTCCTGGTACAATAAGTCTTACATCTACTCCAGATAATGATGCTATTTTTAAAGCTTCTAACATAGGTTCATCTGGAACTAAATATGGAGTTTGTATATATACTGATTTTTTAGCATCATTTATCATTTTCATATATGAATTTTTAATATACTCTTCTTCATGATCTGGTCCTGAAGATACTATTTGTATTCCTACATCATCGTAAACCTCTTGTTTTATAAAATACTTTTCAGAATCAACTAAATTTTCAGTTGCAGCATAATCCCAGTCTAGTATAAATCTCTTATTAAGTTCATTAACAGCTTCTCCTTGAACTCTTATATGTGTATCTCTCCAAAAAGCAAATTGCTTTCCTCTATTTATATATTCATCCCCAACATTAAAGCCTCCTACATATCCAGTATGTCCATCTACAATTACTATTTTTCTATGGTTTCTATAGTTAATACGGACGTTAACATAAGGTAGTATTCCTGGGAAAAATATTGCAAATTTAATTCCTAAATTATTTATTAATCTAATTTCTTTTTTTCTAATATATTTAGATCCCATTCCATCTACTAAAAGTCTTACTTCTACACCTTCTAAAACCTTTAACCTAAGTGCCTCTAATATTTCTGTTCCTAAATTATCTAACCTAAAAATATAATATTCAATATGAATAAAACTTTTTGCATTTTTTATATCTTCAAATAAATCCTTAAACTTCTCTTCACCACTGGTATATGTCTTTACTTTATTTCCGGTAGTATAAAGTGAACCAGAATTATTATAATTCATTCTAACTAACCCTTCATATTCTTGCGCTATCCTATGTATATTTTTTTCATCTTTAAACTTCATCATTAATTCTTTTGTTTTCTTTTCATCAACTACAGTTTTTTCTCTAAATATTTTTTGTCTACTTAAATTTTGACCAAATATTAAATATATTCCAAATCCAAATCCTGGTAGTAGTAACAATATTAAAAGCCATGCCCAAGTTGTAGTTGGCTCACGTCTTTCAATAAAAATTAAAGAAATTGCACATAATGCATTTATAAAAATAAGGATACTCCATACACTGGTTATTTTCATTTTTTTCTCCTTTTGATATATTTCACTTTTCATTAATTTTAGACATCTTTTAATTAATTATACCATAATATATCAATTATGTAGTGTTTCTTGTTTATGTACAAATTAGATTGTATATCTTTATATAATATTATAAGAGTTAACTAAAGTTCATTATTATTTATTATTATTTTATTTAACTATTATTAATTTATTACTAAATATATTTTACAGTTACCTATTATTTTGAATAAAAAAGGTGACATCTTTGTTTTAAAGATGTCACCAAATATTTAATAATATTAATTGTTAACCTTTTTTCTTATAAATAGCATTACTCCTGCTACAGTTAAAAATATAGCAAATACTATTTTAGATTTTGACCCAACCAAATCACCTGTATTTGGTATTTGAGGTTTTTCTTGCACTTCTAGTTTTACTGGAACCACTGGTGTTACTAATACTTCGGATTTTACTGGAAGCTTTAGTTTTACCGGAAGATCTAGTGTTACTGGAAGCTCTGGTATTTTAGGTATTTCTTGCACTTCCGGTTTTACTGGAACCTCTGGGATTACTGGTAATTCCGGTGTTAGTGGAAGCTTTGGTATTGATACCTCTGCATCCTTCACTACAGTTACTTTTATTGTCTTAGTTGCAGTTCCTGCATCTATTTTAACAAAAGTTTCTCCAATATTCTTAGCCTCTATATTTATTATAGTCTTTCCTTCTAATTTCAAGTCTTTAACTTTAGATACTTTAACAATTTCTTCATTTAATGATGAGATTGTAACTTTTGTATCTTCTGGGTCTACAATAATTTCAAGTTGCTCTTCTTTACCTTCTTTTAGTGCTATTATTTCTTTATTTGTTGTTATTACTGGAGCTTTTGGTAGTTCTGGTTTAATTTCTTCAATCTTTTTTACATTTACTTTTACAAAAGCAACAGAATCTTTAGCTGTAATTTTTATTTGAGTTTCCCCAAAAGATATTGCTCTTATTTCCCCAGTATTAGATACTATAGCTACCTTTTCATCTAATGATGAATATACTGGCACTACTATTACTGGATCAACCGTTGCATTTAATTGCAGCTTTTCGCCCTCTTTTAAATTAATATCTGCTTTATTAACTGTTATAACTGGAATTTTTGTATTTTCATCTAGTTTATCATCAACCGATAAGAAATAATCACTACAATGTTCTATTTGAACAGTTACATAACCATCCCTATCTATTGATAATGGTCCTTGTACCTTTTCTGCTTTCTTAGTTTCTGGATTATAATAGTAGAATGTTAAATCTTTTCCTCTTACATCCTCTGGGTTATCAACCTTTACTTTAACTGTAGCCTTTCCTGGTAATGCTCCATGATAATCAAAATGTATTATCTTAGCACTTTGATCTATTTTATCTATATTATCTTTATTTTTTTCATCGACTACATTACTAACCTTTAGATTAATACTCTCTAGATTTCCTTCTTTAATATCTTTACCCGCAAAAGTCCAAACAGTTCCATCTTCTTGAGTTAATGAAATTGTTTTATCCGTTCCCTTTATAGCTCCAAATATAGATGAATCTATCTCTTTTTTATCACTATTAACTTCTATTTCTATATTTTTATCAGTTGAACCATTTATTTGCTTAATTATCATTTCTGGGGTAGTTTTATTAGTTATTTCAGCAATTACTTTGAAATAAACCTTATCTGTTGAAACTGAACCATCAACCCCTGTAGCTGTTATATATAAATGATAGCTACCTACCTTATTAATTGGCTCGCTCTTATAAACTTCATCATTCAACTTCATTTCTATAGTTCCATGATCTGCACTTACACTTGGTACAAATGGAGCCTTAAATGTCTCAACTTTATCTTTGCTAACCTTAACACTTATTTCTGGAGGTAGCATTTCATTTAAATCTTTTTTAACAAGTATTGTTCCTTTTCCTAGCAATTCCTTATCTGCTTCATCACTCCAATTATAAGATTGCGACTTACCTGCTAAGTCTTTTATCCATAAATTATTTATCTTATATTTTCCTGTTGACGCATATTTAGGGATAGTTAATGTCCCCTTAAATTCATTAGTTTCTTTATTATAACTCTTAACATTTACACTTTCCCTAATTCCAGCATTTGAATAATCTATGCTTAGGTAATTAGACGCATAACTTGTATAACCTGAGTTATTATTTTCTTCAAAACCTGACTTATCATCCTTCACCTTTATAGTGAAATTAATAGTATCTCCTGGAAGTACTACTTTCTTATCCATAATTATATCTGAAATTTCTGGTTTTTTTAGATCTTCATTAGGATTTTTACAAATTAAATCTGTATGACTAAAATCATATTTTTCTATATTTTCTTCATAGCTATTATATCTTATATCATATATATTTTTATACTTATATTTATTATTCTCATAATATGATAGATAAATATTTTTCACAATATATTCACTTGATTCCAAATAGGTTAAACTACTATTATTACTTTTGATTTTATAAGTAATGATTCCATCTTCAGTAGCCTTCCCCACTTGTTGCGCATATAAATCTATTGGATTATATACATCTTCTCTCTTATCCTTAATATTTACTGATACATTATTTAGAATTTTATTGCTTTTTATTTTAAGATCCATATCTATATCCATTCCATTAGATATTTCCTTATTATTATTAACTATTTCAATAATTTGAATATTTTCTTTTTCTACTTCTACTTCTGCTTCTTTATCTTTATTATTAATTACTTCAACATCAAGTTTTGAAAAATCTGCTACAATATATCTACTATCCTTCATATGATCCTTATAATATTTATCTGAAATATAGGTAACTCTATTTCCAGCCTTATCAGTTAAATCTACCTGACTAACTTCATATTCTCCATTTGTATCTAACCCATATAAGTTTGTTGTATATACATCCTTATTGCTATAATTATTAAGACTGAAATTTTTTGTTACCTCTATATTTTTTTTATTCACTATTGTAATATTTCCTCTTTCAATCCCTGAAATATCATCTGTTATTTCAAATTGAAAATTAGGTTTTGTTTCACTTTTAGCATCATAAATTTTTGATGTTATACTACTTTTTATAATCTTAGGTGCATCAATATCTGTATTTTCAGATACTACATTAAATGATTCATAAAAATTATTTAATGAATTATATGTTCTCCCATAATTATCAACAAACTCAATCTTAGATACTTTCCAGTCACCTGTATCTAAACTATTTGTTAACTTTAATTTTGTCTCATATTTTAAAGTATCTACTTTTTCAGCTTCTCTTATCTGTTCTTTTGAACTTTCATTTGTAGTATTTTTAAATGTAATAAATACTTTTTGTGGTTCTACTTTAGCTGAAGTAGTTGCAACATTAAATCTAAATACTTGTTCTTCGTTAAGTTTAACTTTCTTGCTCTTAAAATTCCATTCATTAGTTGTTAAATGTTGACGTTCCTCACTATAAGCATACGAACTTACAAGTTCGCCATTATTCTTATCGTTATCACTTATAGCCCCATAGAAGTTATTATTAAATGATACTTTTTTACTATTATCATTATATGTTATTTCTATTTTATCAAAATAATATTCTCCAAATTCTTTTATGTACTCTTCTTTAACTTCTCCAGTAAACTTGTTACCTTCTTTATTAGTTAATTCTAATGAGAAGCCATCCAATATTATCTCTTTACCTGGTCCATAATTATTTGGTTGATAATTATTTCCCTCATATTGTTTCACCTTTGTATAAACTTTTAAGCTCTTTATATTTTCTATAACCCCATCTATAAAACCTATTTTTATAGTTCTATTTCCATCTTTATCTTTTACATTTTCTATTGTACTTAACCCAAATCCACTACCATTAATATAACTCTCATTACTGCCTTGTCCATTATAAGCTTGTACCGGCATAAAATTAGTTGCAAATATAATTAGTAGAATAGTAGCAACTTTTTTCAAAGCGTTTTTCATTATTATTCCTCCATTTTCATTTATTTCATATATTATAATACTATACAACAATTTCCAACACAAGTTTTTAATGGATTTTTTCCCACTTATTAAATATAATTATATCTAATATTAAATGGTACCTTAACTTAATTTATATAATAATATTTGAATACAACAAAAAAGACCTGCATTATGCAAGTCTTATATATCTATCTTAGTTAAAATATCTCTTTAATAATCCACTAAACGCCTTTCCGTGTCTAGCTTCATCTTTACACATTTCATGTACTGTGTCATGAATTGCATCTAGGTTTAATTGTTTAGCTAATGTTGCTAAATCTTTCTTACCTTGACATGCTCCGTATTCTGCATCTACTCTTGCTTGTAGATTAGCTTTTGTATCAGCTACTACAACTTCTCCAAGCATTTCTGCAAATTTAGCTGCATGTTCTGCTTCTTCAAAGGCAATTCTCTTATAAGCTTCTGCAACTTCTGGGAATCCTTCTCTATCTGCTTGTCTTGACATTGCTAGGTACATTCCAACTTCTGTACATTCTCCAATAAAGTTAGCTTGTAATCCTTCGATTACTCTAGCATCAACATCTTTAGCAACTCCGATTCTATGTTCGTCAGCCCATGCTAAATCTCCTGATTGTTCTATAAACTTATCTGCTCCTACCTTACATACTGGACATTGTGCTGGAGCTGTTTCTCCTTCGTGAATATAACCACATACTGTACATACAAACTTTTTCATATTAAAATCCTCCTCTTATTTAGACCATAATTTATTTAATTTTATTTTTCTTAAGTTCTTTTATAATCTTTTGTTTTACTAATTTAATTAATTTTTTAAATTGTTTTGTTTAACTTTCTATAATTATTATATAATAATTATTCTTATTTGTAAATGCTTTTTTAAAATAAACTTACTTATTTTTTTAATTTCAACTTCTTTAGCCATTGTAAAATGATTAGCAAGTTAAAATACACTGATACTAATTTGTTATTTATTTAAATATGCCTTATATATATTAAATCAGGCATTAATATTAGCATTTAACACCATATTCCTTTAAGCTTACCATTAGCTCTTCTGGATTTTTAAAAAGTATAGTTTTAAATCCAACTTCCCTCGCCTTGTTAATATTACATTCCATATCATCAATGAAAATTGATTCATTAACATTAAGTTTATATTTTTCTATAATTTTATTGTATATTTCCTTTTCTGGTTTAATAATTTTTTCTTCATATGAAACTACACCACCATCAAAAATATTAAAAAAATTATATTTACTAGTTACATGTTCAAATGCTTTTAAATGAAAATTGGATAAGTAATAAACTTTATATCCTGATTCCTTTAATTTCTTTAAAA
The DNA here is from genome assembly GCF_017348895.1 of Clostridium gasigenes. Lineage (NCBI taxonomy): Bacteria > Bacillati > Bacillota > Clostridia > Eubacteriales > Clostridiaceae > Clostridium > Clostridium gasigenes. The sequence goes on along the minus strand of NZ_CP071376.1, from coordinate 2,157,375 downwards.
TATCTACAGTCTTCTCAATAGGATTTAATATATCATACCACTTTTCAAAAGCTATTTTTATAAGTTCTTCATTCCCATTACTTCTACTAGTTATAATTTTTATAGCCTCTTCTTCTAAAATTGTACCTCTATCAAGCATTATCCATTCTTCACTTTCAAATATCTCTTTATGAACATAATCAACTTTATCTTCTTTCATTTTTGATTTAAGATATTCTTTAGGATTAAAATCTAATAGCACATTTCCAATATCAAATATTATATTTCTACACATAAAATCTCCCTCCTACCAATTTAAATTATTATCTTATAAGAAACTTTCCCTCATAATCCATTATAACCCTTTCCATAATAACTTAAAAGTTAAGAATCTATTATATTCCTAATATCATTTATTTAAAGATACCTAAATTAAAAACATAAATATAATTAGGCGCTCACCCTATATATTATTAACATATAGAAAAAAGGATCTGCATTATGCAAATCCTTCTTCTTTATATTTATTTGAAGATCGCTTAGTTAAAATATCTCTTTAATAATCCACTAAAAGCTTTTCCGTGTCTAGCTTCATCTTTACACATTTCATGTACTGTGTCATGAATTGCATCTAGGTTTAATTGTTTAGCTAATGTTGCTAAATCTTTCTTACCTTGACATGCTCCGTATTCTGCATCTACTCTTGCTTGTAGATTAGCTTTTGTATCAGCTACTACAACTTCTCCAAGCATTTCTGCAAATTTAGCTGCATGTTCTGCTTCTTCAAAGGCAATTCTCTTATAAGCTTCTGCAACTTCTGGGAATCCTTCTCTATCTGCTTGTCTTGACATTGCTAGGTACATTCCAACTTCTGTACATTCTCCAATAAAGTTAGCTTGTAATCCTTCGATTACTCTAGCATCAACATCTTTAGCAACTCCGATTCTATGTTCGTCAGCCCATGCTAAATCTCCTGATTGTTCTATAAACTTATCTGCTCCTACCTTACATACTGGACATTGTGCTGGAGCTGTTTCTCCTTCGTGAATATAACCACATACTGTACATACAAACTTTTTCATATTAAAATCCTCCTCTTATTTAGACCATAATTTATTTTATTTTTTAAGTTTTTTATATTATTTTGTTTTACTACTTTAATTAGTTTTCTAAATTGTTTTGTTTTATTGCTTGGCTTTATTATATAATAATTATTATCGTTTGTAAACTACTTTATTAAATTTTCCTCTATTTTTTATCTAACTTCTTTACCAAATGGCATTAATGATAATCTTGCAAGTTTTAATGATTGTTTTGCAAATGGAATACCTACTATAGTAATACATAAAAAGAATGCACTTATCAAATTAGCTATACATAATTCTAATCCACCAAAAATAAGCCATAATATATTCAGTATTAAACTACCATTACCTGTATCAACAGTTATAACTTCTTTTCCAAATGGAGCTAGTTGTAACCCTGCCATTTTAAAGCATTGTAACCCTATTGGAATTCCAACTATTGTTAAGCACCATAAAACTCCTGTGAAAGCCCAAGCTATCGCAGCAACTAAACCTCCAAATATAATCCAAATAATATTTCCTAAACAACTCATTTATTTTACCTCACTTATAATTTAAAATAATAGTTTAATAACAATTCTATATTGTAACTGTTATTAATTTTCTATATATATTATTATAAACCTTTTATTTTGTTCACAGGTAAAATTTTGTCATATTTAAGGTTTATTTAAGGCATAGTAAATAAATAACACACCAAATATTCTTAATTTTTAAAAGCTAGAATACATGTCTGTTATTTATTTAGACATTCCTAAAAATTTCTAAATGCTAGTAACTATTTTATTATACGCCACTTCTATAATTCTACTAATGCACAACCTCTAATTGCCATAATATTATTTTCATTACAATAATTTATTATTTCAATACTTTCTGCCCCTGGTTGAATTAAAATTTTAGTTATTCCAATTTTCTTAGCTTCTTTTATAAATTCTAATCCTAGTTTTGGATTTATACATAAATCTATAGAATCTATTTTATACGGAACTTCTTTTAAAGTTTTATAAACTCTATCTCCCCCCTTTGGATGAACACCTACTACTGTATGACCTTTTAACTTGAATTTTTCTAAAATTTTATATGCATATTTAGTTGAATTTGTAACATCTCCAATTACAACCCAATTTTTTTCCTTAATTAATTCTTTTGCTTCCATATTTCTTCCTCCTTATTAATTTAAATATTTAAACATAATTATTTAATATTATACTATATTTAAATATTCCCTACTATTGTATTCCATTAGTCAGTATTTTTTTCAAAACTCACCATTTTTATTCTTATTCTTCAAAAATAAATTCTTTCATAGTTAATAACATCTACCAATACTCATGAAAATATATTATTCTATGTTTATCTTTATTTATTATTACCCCATATTGAATTCCATGATTCCAGTAACCATCTCCACTTGATTTCCTAGCCTCTGATATATATATTATAAATTTATCACTACTTTCTGGGGAACTCTTGTAATCTATAGCTTCTGAAATTTCACTGTCCGCCAAAACGCATATATTTTCACCAGCTATTTTAATTTCTTCAATACTCTCAAGTACATATTTACTTTTACCTCTTAATTCTTCATCTATTTTCTCTTCATTTTCACTATCAATATCATAGGATAAGTATAATCCTGATCCCCCCTGCATAAATGCAGCCCATTCTTCAAACTCAATATTTTCTGCATCTTTAGGAATTTCAGCAGGGAAATATTGCATTTCATTATCGGAATATAGTTTTCTTATTCTAGGATAATTTTTAACATCAGTATTTCTATCAAATGTTTCACTAACAATTAATTTTCCAAAATTAATTGTTAATAATATTATACTTAAGCTAATCACTATAGTATTTATAATAATCATTGTAATTGTTCTAATTTCCTTCTTATAGAATATCATTAATAAAATACTTGCTACTAAAAATGGTATAAATGCTATAACAATATTATTAAGTTGAAAAAACCTACACATCTTATTGTTAATTATTAAATTTAAACACCCTAATATAAAAAATATAATACACATACTTAAATTCACTTTATTATTTTTTATAATCATTTTCCACATAAAAAGTCCCCCCTGCATAAATGTAGCCCATTCTTCAAACTCAATATTTTCTGCATCTTTAGGAATTTCAGCAGGGAAATATTGCATTTCATTATCGAATAATCTTTACTCATTTCTATACTCAAGAATATCTCCAGGTTGACAATTTAAAGCTTCACATATCTTTTCTAAAGTTGAAAATCTTACAGCCTTTGCTTTTCCTATTTTTAAATTTGATAAATTCGCTATTGTTATTTCAACCCTATCTGACAATTCATTTAAAGACATTTTTCTTTTTGCCATCATTACATCTAAATTTATTATTATACTCATTTCTTCACCTACACCGTTAAATCATTTTCCTCTTTAATTTTAATACCTTCTATCTAATACTTCTAAAAGAATTATTAATAATATTATCATGGTTGCTATAATAACTGCATTAAAGCTTGTATTAAATAACCCACTCATATCTTTTAAATTTATTATTCATTTTAAGCACTCCTAAATATTTACTATATAAATATAATATGCCAATTTTTATTGTTTAGCAATAAAAATTTATGTCTATTTGAGTATTTTTTATTTTCCTACGATATTTAAGATCATTCTTATATATATTTTTTCAAATTCCTTACATTAATATTAGCTATTTTAAAAAATTAATTTAATTAAGTTACTTTTTTAAAATAACAGGTTCTCAAATAACAAAATTAATATCCCTAATATTATATATGATTAGAAATTTATTTTAAACCGGTTTACTAACTATTGATATCTATGTTAATATTAAAATAAATAAAATTTATGCCTTATATTTATTCAAGGAGTGATTTAAATGGACAAGGTAAAAAAATGGAAATATGAATGTGATGGTAAAAAATTGGTAGCTATTTTAAATGCTAAAAAATATGATGCTATTTACGTGAACAACATAGGTGAGGCAAAAGAAAAAGTATTAGAATTACTACCTGAAGAATCTAGTGTTGCATTAGGTGGATCTGTAACTTTAAATGAGATGGATTTAATTAATGTTATAAGAAATGGAAATTATAATTTCTATGATAGATATCAAGATTTACCTTTTAGTGATATTGTTGAAATAATGAGACAATCTATGGTAGCCGATTATTTAATAACAAGTACAAATGCAGTTACTGAGGCTGGTGAACTTGTAAACATGGATTGCTCAGGTAATAGAGCTGCTGGAATGCTATTTGGCCCAAAAAAGGTAATTGTAGTTATTGGTGCAAATAAACTAGTTAAGAATATGGATGAAGCTTTAGAAAGAATAAAAAACGTAGCTATACTAAATTCTAAAAGAATAAATCATAAAACACCTTGCGCAGAAACTGGAGTATGTAATGATTGTTTTGTAAAAGGAAGATTATGCAACTATTTATCAGTCGTAAATAACGGAGCCAAATTTCCAGGAAGATTTACAATAATAGTAGTTGGGGACGAAGTTGGATACTAAGTTAAACTTAAAATATTTCATTTGATTAACTAATTTCACTTTTTAAATACCTTCTTATTGACTACTTATGTTGATTTAGGATATACTTATAAATAATAATTTAAATATAATATGCTTTGATTAGAAGTAGTACTATAAAAATGTAACCTTTAGAGAGCTGTTGTTTGGTGTAAAACAGTGTTGCAATTATAGGAACTTATCTATGAGCTTACTTGTTTAAAAGCAAGTACGGGAAATCGTTAAATTTTTAAGTGAGAAGATTATTAATCTTCTAATTAGAGTGGTACCACGGAAACTACAAGCTTTCGTCTCTTTGTATAGAGATGAAAGCTTTTTTTGCGTGTCAAACCAATTAATTCACTAAATAACAGGAGGAATAAAAAATGAGTAATTATGGAACTAGTATTGATACTAAATGGCAAAACAAATGGGATGAAACAGATCTTTATAAATTTAATCCAGAAAATCCTGGTGAAAAACTTTATGTTTTAGAAATGTTTTCTTACCCATCAGGTAGTCAACTTCACGCTGGTCATTGGTTTAATTATGGGCCTGTAGATTCATGGGCTAGAATGAAAAAAATGCAAGGTTTTAACGTTTTTCAACCTATGGGATTTGATGCTTTTGGTTTACCTGCTGAAAATTTTGCAATTAAAACTGGTATCCATCCTAAGGATTCAACAGTTAAAAACATTGCTAATATGGAAAAACAATTAAGAGCAATGGGTGCTATGTTTAACTGGGAAAATGAAGTTGTAACATGTAACCCTGACTATTATAAATGGACTCAATGGTTATTTGTTAAACTTTATAATAAAGGTTTAGCTTATAGAAAAAAGGCTCCTGTAAATTGGTGTCCATCTTGCAACACTGTTTTAGCTAATGAGCAAGTTCATGATGGTTCTTGCGAGCGATGTTCAACTGAGGTTACTAAAAAAGATTTAACTCAGTGGTTCTTAAAAATAACTGATTATGCAGATGAACTTCTTGAAAAATTAGATACTTTAGATTGGCCAGAAAAAACTGTAGCTATGCAAAAGCATTGGATTGGTAAATCTACTGGTGCTGAAGTTACATTTAAAGTTAAAGATTCAGATATAAACTTTGATGTGTTTACTACAAGAGTTGATACTTTAAATGGAGTTACTTATGTTGTTTTAGCTCCTGAAAATCCTTTAGTAGATGACTTAACACTTGCTGAAAATAAAGCTGCTGTTGAATCTTACAAAGAAGCTGCTAAAGTACAAACAGACATTGAAAGACAATCTATTTCTAGAGAAAAAACTGGTGTCTTCACTGGTTCTTACGCTATAAACCCTATAAATGGACGTGAAGTTCCAGTTTGGGTTGCAGATTATGTTCTTGCAACTTATGGAACAGGTGCTGTTATGGCAGTTCCAGCTCATGATGAAAGAGATTTTGCCTTTGCACAAAAGTTTAACTTAAAAATAGAAAGAGTTATAACTAGTAAAAATGGTAAAAACAACGAGCTTCCATACTGTGAATATGGCGTTTTAGTTAACTCCTCTGAATTTGATGGATTAACTACTGAAGTTGCTAAAGAAAAGGTAGTTGCTAAACTAGCAGAAGACACTCTTGGAACTGCTAAAGTTAACTATAGATTAAGAGATTGGTTAGTTTCAAGACAAAGATACTGGGGTGCCCCAATTCCAATTATTCATTGCGAAAAATGTGGAACTGTTCCAGTACCTGAAGATCAATTACCAGTAGAACTTCCATACAATGTTGAATTTGCACCAGATGGTAAATCACCACTTGCAAAATGTGAAGAGTTTGTTAATGTACCTTGTCCAACTTGTGGATCTCCTTCAAAAAGAGAATGTGACACATTAGATACTTTTGTATGTTCATCATGGTACCAAATGAGATACCCTGATAATAAAAATACTAAGATTGCTTTTGATCGTGATCTAATTAATAAAATGCTTCCAGTTGATAAATACGTTGGTGGACCAGAGCATGCTTGTATGCATCTTCTATATGCAAGATTTATTACTAAAGCACTTCGTGATATGGGCTATTTAGATTTTGATGAACCATTTAAATCATTAACTCACCAAGGTTTAATACTTGGACCTGATGGTTTAAAAATGAGTAAATCAAAAGGAAATACAATTTCTCCTGACTCTTATATAAAAGAGTATGGTGCTGATGTATTTAGAGTGTACCTAATGTTTGGTTTCTCATATGTTGAAGGCGGAGCTTGGAGTGATGATGGAATTAAATCTGTTTCAAGATTTGTTGATAGAATTGAAAGAGCTTTAGACACTGCAAGAGAATCTATTTTAAGTGGTAAAAACAATAAAACTACTATGGATAAAGCTGAAAAAGAATTAAACTTCTGGAGGCATACTGCAATTAAAGGAGTTAGTGAAGATGCTGATAAAATGCAATTCAATACTGCCATTGCTAGAATGATGGAGCTAGTAAATTCATTGTCTAAATATCTTCAAGAAGATGCTCTTAATTTAGATTTCTTAAAAGAAACTATTATAGATTTCTTAAAGATATTAGCTCCTTTTGCTCCTCACTTTACTGAAGAACAATGGAACTTACTAGGTCTTGATTATTCGATCTTTAACCACTCTTGGCCAGTATTTGATCCTAAAGCTTTAGTTAAGGATGAAGTTGAAATTGCTATTCAAGTTAACGGTAAAATAAAAGCTAGAATTAACGTTGCTTCTGATTTATCTGAAGAAAGCATAAAAGCTGCTTCACTTGAAAATGAAGATGTTTTAGCCTCAACTGAAGGAAAAACTATAGTTAAGGTTATAGTTATAAAAGGAAGACTTGTAAATATAGTTATAAAATAAAAATTATATAAATAAACTTAGGGAGCTTTAAAAATCCTACTAATTTTTTAAAGCTCCCTTACTTAGTTGTATTATTTACCCTAAAGAGACTTAATGATTTTAATTTAATCATTAAGTCTCTACTTATTTAGTTATTTTCAAAAAAATAGACTACCATACTATCTTTCTATTTATTTGAATAACCCTTAGGCATATCAAATAAATAATAGACCAGTGTCCTTGATTTTACTATGCCTTATTACTCTAATACTATTTTAAAATCTGCAATTACTTCACTTACTAATTTTTCATCTAGAGCTTTATAATGTTTAATATATCCAGACTCTTCTAACCTCTCTGATAGCAGCTTAGTCATAGCCATCCAATTTTCTGGTATATATACCCACACTATTTCTTCATATCTACAACTTAATAGGAAATGTTCCATTCCCCAGAATGAATACTCTTCTATTTTATGCAAACTATTTAGAATCTTATAATCTTCTACTACCTTTTTAGTTAACTTATATTCATAAATATCAACATAAAAGAAATCAAAACTATTTGATTCTGCCTTAAAGGCATCTTCACATAATATTTTTATTTTTTTATTTTTATTAAAACTATTATTATATAAATCTATCACATCTTGGTCTATTTCATAAACAATTACTTCTTTTACGTCCTTCCTTTTTGCCATTTCCTGTGCAACATAACCAAGACCTAGTCCCACTAATCCAACTTTACCCTTGGAAAATTTTATTGGCATATATGAACTTTCTATTTCTAGTGGAGTTAATCTCATCCATACATTATCTGGACCTTGTAATTCTAAAATATCTATATTAACCCCATCTTCTATTTCATACATATATCCTTTAACAATTCCTTGAATACCATAATTTTTTTTAATTTCAAAATCTCCTACTTTTTTAATTTTAATTTTATTATTATATTCCGTTATTACATCTAATACATATTTTTTGTTATATGGCTTCAAAATTAACAATTCCTTTCATTATTATTCTCACATATTTATCGTTACTTAATTACTTTACTTAAGTGATTTCATATACAATACATTACATAATTATATATTCTCTTTAACTGATAACTAATATTTTAACACTCTTTGTTATTTACTTATAATTATAGTATTTACAACCGCATAGATAATTATATTGGTAATAACTTGAAATTTCAATATAATTACTATTTTTCTTTATTTTTTCCTTTTTGCTTAAAATATTTCTTGCTATTTAAATATACTATGATATACTATTGATATAAATTATCAACAGTATAGGAGTGAAGTACATTATGGAAAAAGTAATAATAAGTGAATCAGGATACAATGAATTTAAATCTTTCTTAGACGAAAATGATATTAAAGATTATACAATAAGAATTAATTTAGGCGGTTTTGGATGTAGTGGTCCAGCTTTTAACATAGCTGTTGACGAAGTTAAAGAAGGTGATGTTGTTGAAAAAATTAACGACATAACTTTTGTAATTGAAAGCAAGCTAATTGATGAATTTGGTGGTTTTAAATTATTATCATCAGAAGAAAACGAAGGTAGAGGCTTATCACTTAAACCTATTATAGAAGCAGAAGGCGGCGGATGCGGCTCATGCGGTGGTGGATGCCACTAAAAAAAAGTGCTTAGGCACTTTTTTTTATAATTAAAACACCTAAAAACATATATCCATCATTCTGAATATTTCTAGGTGTTTCTATTTTTTAGTTCTTACTTTTAATAATAAATGGATAATCTATATTTTTTTCTGTAGCCTTGTTAACTCCAAGATACATATCTATCCAATAATCTTTCTTTATAATTTTTTCTTCTCTTTTTTCATCTTTTAAATTAGATAAATATTGTTCATTAAATTCATTAAAGAAGTCTTGTACATCATTTGATACTTCTTTCATTTTAATAAAATCATTTAATATTTTACCATCTAATACTATCTTGGCTTGTTCATTTTTCATTTCTAAATTTAAATATTCAAAAACTAAGTTTTCTATTCTTGAATATACTTCACTTTGTTTTATTTTATTTTTATCATCTTCTTTATATTCTCTTATTAAATTGCTATTTTTGTAGATTGAATATGAATCACATAATTGTACGGTTGAATCTAAAATAGAATTATAACTTTTATAAAGACTTAATAATTCTTCATTTGATATACTTTTAGTTTCTATACTTTGATCCAATATAACTAATGCACTTTCATTCCTGTGTTTAATTTCTTCTATATATCTATATGATTCTCTTCCCGCTTTCATTTTATATTTGGAGTTCATAACAGATGTATAAATATTTAATAATAAGCTTACCATCAGTACTCCTACTATAACCATTACACTGTTATTTTTATCTAATTTAATTTTCTTCATAAAACACCTCCATATATAAAATATTATATCATATAACCTCTAATATTGCTACCTCGCCCAATCGTGCATAAACTCTCTCATTAAATTCAGAGGAGAATTTTCTACTTCTTGCTTTTTATCTTTTCCATTAATCCTCTTAACTTCACCATATGATTTTTCTAAAGATAATTCTTCATCCCCTGTTAATACCCATATTGTATTTGCATTTATTGGTCTTAATTCAAGTCTTTTTTCCCCTACTCCATCAGTAAAATAAATTAGCACATGGTTTCTTAAGTTATTTTTCTTTATATATTCAAATACTGGTGTAAATAATGTGGAGCCTGTACTGGAAAGTCTTTTTTTGATATCATTTTTAGACTTTATTTCATATACTCTTCTTACTTCGTTATCACACTCAATCACAGTAATCTTATGGCTTCTTATCTTAGTTATTCCAAGTATTTCTATCATTATTTTATAAACTTCTTCATCACTCATAGATGCACTAATATCTATAGCCACTAAAATTTCTGGTAGATTTCTAGGTAATGTACCTCTAAGTTCTAACCTTTCTGGTTGTCTCCTACTTCTTCTTGTAATAGTCTTTTTTTGTCCTGCTCTTAATGAGGGTATTAATTTCTTTAAAATATCTTCCCAAGATATTTCAGGTTTTTCTGTATATGAATTTATTATACTTTCTATATCTTTTGGACCCTTTCCTTTAAAAGAATTTATAGCTATTTTTTTAGTTAAATCTTTAAGAGAATCTTTATTTAATTCAATTTTGCTCCAAATATCATGAGCTTTAGACAAATCTATAACTCTACAAATGGAATCATCTTTTGAATTATTTATAATCTTCTTAGATTTTCTTTTAATAGCCTTTTCTATTTTCTCTGCATATATCTCACAGGTCATATCCTCTTTTATATTTACATCATATTCTCTTATTACTGTATCAATTCTTTGAGAATTCATTGGAAGATTTTTTATAAATTGATTTATTGATATATCCAATGCCAAATTTACTGCTAATGGTTCATATTTATTTTTAAGTCTTTTTTCCCTATCATAATGTGAGTACATTATATGATATATTTCATGTTTAAATAATGCTGACATTTCTTTTTTATCAAGCATTAAAAACAATATAGGGTTAAAATACATAAGGAAGCCATCAAGTCTTGGCAATGTTGCAAGAGGCCATGTTATATCTAATTTTATATCTCTTTTAATTTTTATCATAAACTGTCCAAAGAAATCATCTTCTTTCTCAAGCATGTCTATAACAACATTTTCAACTAAATAGAAAAATTCTTTTTTAAAATTACTATTTAAATCATCCTTAGTTTGAAAACCTAAAGCTTGTTTTAATAACTCGTTACGTTTATCATCAAATCTCATCTTTTATCTTTAGTGAGCGATTATCTTATAAGTCCTCCCCACTAAAGTTCACCTCCTTTTCAAAACTATAAAATATTAGGTACCTTAAAAAAATAGCAAGTCAAAGAATCTGACTTGTTATTTTTTTAAGATCCCTTATTCGTATATACTAAAAAATGCATCTAAGAAAGTATCTGCTTCTAATAATTTTTTATATAATTCAGTACTATAATCGCTTTTTATTTCTTTCATAATTCCAAGCCTTAAATCCTTTGGATAATTCATTAAAATATTCGCAAATATATTTATATTTTTCTCATTTATATTTTTTTCTAAGAAACTTAAAGAATTTTTTGCCATAATATATAATCTTGATTGGCTCTCTCTTTTTATTCTCTCCTTTAATTCAACCCCTAAAACCTCATATGAAAATAATTCTTCTGCCTTTATTAGAGGATTCTTTATATTCTTAATAAAATTCATAAAATCAGTTGCAATACTTACTCCTACATTTCCCTTTACAACATTATAGAATATATCTATTGAAAATTTATCTTTATTATCATTGTACACTTTATAAGCTTTTGATACCCTCTCCCAACTTCTTGGAGTTGCTTTTATACTTTCTCTTGAATATGGAGTGTGTAGATATTCTGGAAATGTTGATATAAACTCAATTATATTCCCATGAACCTTATCACCTTGTCCCATACCCCATCTTATCCATTCCTTAACATCTGCATCCATTTCAACCCAAACAAATCTATCTTCTTGAGCTGCATCCATATCTACAACTTGGTAATCACTGCTTTCAAATGATTCATATTTATTAGATGGATTCATTGCAGTTATTACCCTTACTTTATCTGCTAAATAATATCCATTAATTTCTCTATTTAAAATTAAGTTCATAAGTTCTTGTTGAACTGCATGTTCACATCTATTTAACTCATCTATAAATAATATTACATTTTTATCATCTTCTAAACCTGCTAATTTTTCTACTTCTGCAAGTTTATTATGGATTGCATAAACAGTTTTTCTATTCTCTACTATTGGTAACCCACCTATTTCCCCTTCTTTTAAAAGATTAGCATCTATTGTTACTAAATGACTATTTGTTCTTTTACTTAATTCCTTAACTAATGCTGTTTTTCCTATTCCAGCTTCTCCTATAATTAAGGGAACATCTTTTGCCTCTAAAATTAAATCTACTGTATTTAAAGTTTCTGAAAATCTCATTATACTGTCTTCCTTTCTTCTATATCTCATATAAGGCACTTTTTTTAATAATAGCCCATGCTAGTTGTTTTCTTGAAGTTCTCTAAGCTTACTTACATAGAAAGCTTATAATCCACTAATAGCATTTTAGCTTTTTTACTTCCTTGCTCTCTTATAAAATTAATCTTATCCATTTCTAAAATTTCTAGTTTAAAAAAATTCTTCATATATTCAGAATCTATATCTTCATTTATAAGTTTATCTCTTAAAACATCTATAACTAGATCTACATCAATTGAATCATATACATACTTAACTACATTTATATTATCTCCAATTAATATCTTTAGCTCATCTAAATCATAACTTTCAATGTAATTAATAGCTTCCTCATTTTCAATAACTGCTGCTCTTTTAACATTTAAACTTGCATTATGTATATATCTTATTGCACCCCAATAAGTTTTTATTGCTTCAAGGCTAACTTCTTCTGAAGTTTCTTTAATATATTTTATTGCATCATAATCTTTCTTTACTGCTAGTAGCTTCATTTTTTCTGAGGGATTTTCAATAAATTGAATCGCCCAACCTTTTGTTTTTATTGCTTCTTCTATAATTTTATTTGTAGGATCTTTTATAAGCTTTAAAGAATTCCATAAAGATTGTACTGCTAGTATTCCTAAATTTTCACTTGGATTTTCTATAAATTCTATTGCTAAAGGATTACTTTTAACAGCCTCTTTTTGAACTTCTTTGCTTGGGTTATTTATAAACTTTAAAGTTAGTCCATTTTTCTTAACAGCTGCTAATTGAACTTCTTCAGTTGGGTTCTCTATATTTTGTATATTAAAAGGATTATTATAAATCTTCTTTAAATCTAAATCTTCCATATTAAAACTCCTTCTTCCCTTAGGCATCTTCAAAAATATACACAGTCTCTTGACTTGCTATTTTTTAAAAGTTCCCTAACTAATTTAATTTGTATACTCTATCTACTTTTATTATACAGGATTTACGGATAAATATCATCAAGTAATATATATTATCAAATACAATATTAAAAATAAAAGAAGACATTAACCAATTTAAGATTAATGTCTTCTTTAAACTCCATATTTATTCTCTATATCTGTCAATATCATGGTTTATTGATTCTAAAATACTAGTCAATTCCCAAATTCCGCCGTCTTCTATTAACTTATTTAATGAAACTTCATATCTACTAGCTTCTGCTGATTTTCCTAGTGATATTAATGTCAAAATGCTATTCATTATGTTTGAAACAATATCTGATTTAACTTCAAATAATTTTTGTGCATCTTTAATTTCATCTTTAATTTCTAACATTTGTTCATCTAACTCAAAAGCCGTATCTGCTGCCTTTTTTAATTTTATTTTAATATCCCCTGGCATTTGTTGTTTATATTTATAATTTAATGAATGTTCAATAGTTGCCCAAAAATTCATGGCTAAAGTTCTTATTTGAAATTCTGCTAAAATATCTCTTTGACCTGATGCCATATTAACAGGATATTTAATAATAAGGTGGTAACTTCTATACCCACTTGTTTTTACGCTTCTTATATAATCTTTTTCATAAAGAATTTGCATGTCACGCCTTGCACGTAAAAGTTCTACAACCTTATCTATATCATCAACAAATTGACACATAATTCTTATTCCTGCTATATCTTCCATTTCATATTGAACTCTATCTAAAGGAATTTCAAATTTATTTGCTTTCTCTAGTAAACTTGATATATCCTTTACTCTTCCTGTAACAAATTCTATTGGTGAATATTCATTTTTTCTTCTGTATTCTTTTCTTATACTTCTAATTTTTACTTTTAGTTCATCTACAGCCTGTTCATAAGGCATTAGAAAACTTTTCCAATCATATATCGCCATATTATCACCCTTCACAAGTTTCACTTTATCATTATATCAAATTTTTTTAAAAGTGTAATTAAATTCTTACAATAATATTTTTTCTTTTTCTATATCTTTTATTTTACATATCAACAAAATTGAAATATAATGGAAATAATGATAATTTTCTTTAATTTAATAACAAAAAATTAAAGAATTAGGTTATTATGGACGATATATAACTAAAGTGTATTTACTAAAACATTTTAAGTGAGCTAAAAGAAAATAACATGTCAAAAGCTGTGAGAATATTTTGTTTTAGGCTAACAGCTATAACCTATTCATAATAAATTATGTAAAGGTTGTGGTAATAAGACATAGGTCAAAATATACCGCAATATGATTAGTTGTTTTTTAAAATATCTCTAAGGAATAGTCAAAAACAAACTATCCTATTAACTAGTTATTTTTGAAAATCCCTTAGTCAATTGAAAAAATAAAACTTAGGAGGCAATAACATGGGCTTATTTTCCACATTGAAAAAAAAAGAAATAGTTTCTTCTGCCCCAACTACAAGAGATATCATAGCATCTAAGGCAATTGAAGACTCTAATTCTAGCGAGATAAAATCTCAAGTAGGATTATTAAATGAAAATAGTACAAACATATCATTAGCTATAAAAGAGGTTAATAGTTCTTTAAGTAATTTAACATCTGCAACTCTTACACAAGCTGAAGAAGTTACAAATGCTACTTCTATTTTAGAGAATTTCAATAAGAATATGGAACAATTAGCTTATAACATAACTAATGTTCAAATAAAAGTTTTAGATACAGGCGATGTAGCTGATGAAGGGCTTAATACCTTTGTTGATTTAGATGCCTCTTTAAAATCACTTCAACAAGCTTTTAGTATTGTTAGCACTACAGTTAACACATTAGTTTCTAAACTTGAATCAGTTAATACAATTACAGATTCTATAAGTCAAATTGCTAGCCAAACTAATCTTTTATCACTTAATGCTGCTATTGAAGCTGCTCGTGCGGGAGAAGCTGGACGTGGTTTCTCAGTGGTTGCTGGTGAAGTTAGAAAGCTTGCAGAAAACTCAAAGCAATCTGTTGAAAGTATCACACGTATATTAGATGATATAAAATCAGATATATTAGATACATCAAAAGCAACTAAAACTGGTAACATCGCTTTAAGCACTCAACAAGCTACACTTTTAAACACTAAAAATAGCTTTACTAATATAAAATCATCAATTAATGAGGCTAATGTTGAAATAGATGAATGTATTGTTAATTTAGTAAATTCTTCTTCTAAAAAGGATGAAGTTATATCAATTATGGAAAGAGTATCCACAATTTCACAAGAGCATTCAGCTCTTTGCCAAGAAATTGCTGCTAATATGGATATACAATCTAATAATATTGAAGAATTTGATGAAACAGTTAAGAATCTTAATAACACACTTTAAAATAAGACATATAAGAGAATAACTAATAAATATGCAAAATAAATCATTATATTAAATTGTTATTTTAAAATAATTCATAAAACTCCAATTCAAGTATAATTACTTGAATTGGAGTTTTTTTAATACATTTCAAAAATTCCCTCAACTTATTCACTTAAAACATTTTTTAAATCTATAAAAATTTCATTAAATAATTCCCACATTTTTTTTATAGCTATCAGTGCACTACTATGCTAAAATATAATTCGAGATAGCTCTATATTATTGATATTAGGGCTATCCTTGTAAAAAACAACTTTTTGCCGTCCAGCAATCAATAATTCAGAGGTGATTAACAAATGGAAATTCCACATTATACTTTTATGAATACTATAACTTGTCCCGTTTGCGGTGATAATTTTGAATTTATTTCAGTTAAAGCAAAGACTTCTAGAATTATTTCTAGGGATAGTGATTTTTTTATACGCTATTCAGTTATTAATCCTTATTTTTATGATGTATTAATATGCAGTAGTTGCGGTTATAGCAGTATGCAGTCAGAATTTAATAAAATAAAAAAATCCCAAATAGATCTAGTTAAAAATAGAATTACACCTAAATGGAAATGCAAATTTTATCCTAATGTATTTACTGAGGAAATTGCTATCCAAAGATATAAATTAGCTTTACTCACAGCAGTATTAACAGATTCAAAAACCAGTACTAAATCTATGATATGCTTAAAAATAGCTTGGATTTATAGATTATTAGATGATACTAAAAATGAAAATATTCTTTTACAACAAGCTCTTGATGGGTTTCAAGAAGTTTTTCTTAATGAGGATCTTCCTGTTTATGGATTGGATAAATTTTCACTTATGTATTTAATTGGCGAGTTATCAAGACGTTTAAATAGGAATGATGATGCTCTAAAATGGTACTCTAAAACTCTAACATCTGTAGGCTCCACACATAAGATTAAAGAACTTGCTCGTGAGGGAAGAGATAAAATTAAAGAGCTTTAATTAATATACATTATAAACCCTACTACTATTTTTAAACATCATATTAAGAAATAGTAAGTTTTAAAACATGTACATATTAATACTTATAGAAACTAAAAAACTCCAATGCAAGTATACTTGCCTGTATTGGAGTTTTTAAAACATATTCTAGAATAATCCTAAAACACTACTCTAATTTATCTATACTATATTATTTTATTTTTCTACTATTTCTATTAAGTGCTACAAATAAAACTATACATGATACTGCTCCTAAGAATATAAATGATTGTATAAACGGAACAAAGTTATAACTTCCTCCAGTCCAGAAATCAGCAAAGTCACTATTCATATACGTTGTTGGAAACATATATGATATTAATCTTATTGGCTTTGGAAAATCCTTTGCTTGAATTCCAAATAGTCCACTTAAAAGCATTATTACAAAATACAATGACATTGTTATTGCATAAGTTGGACCAAATTTTTTGAAAAACAAGGCTATTCCATGTGATAATATAAATAATACTACAGCTAATGCATATAGAGAAATAATTAATACTAAAGCTGATCCTATTGTTGGCATTGGTAACTTTAAAACTATATAATTTACTGCTGTATAAGCAATTAATGATATCGTCATAAATATTAAACTTGCACTTATTTTAGATATAATCAAAATACTTTCTTTATATCCAAAAAGGCTAAGTCTTAAAGGTATTTCCTTCTCAAGTTCTTGTGAAAAAGATGCTGCATAACCAACTAAAACAGTTGCTAGTGGAATTATTAAACTTGTTGTAATAAAAATACCAACTACAACAGTTTCTCTAGCCTCCTCTGGGATCTTTGCCCCTACAATATTCGCCACTAATATAGACATACCTATTGGGAAAAACAAACCAAAAACAATTGTAAATACATTTCCTATTAAATTTCTAATTTCATATTTTATTAGACTAATATTAAATAATTTTGTATTCATATCTTCTCTCCCCCTATAACTTTTTATAGTGATTTAATTTATTTGAAGATTCCTTAGCATTCATAACCATAATTTCAATATCATTATTACTTCTTTTAAAGTTAATATTATTTGATGCTAAAATATTAATTATTTCAAGTTCATTTTCTTTACTTTGGCAAGATATTGCTATTAAATTTTCTGGTGCTTCTATTTTAGTAAATTTCTTTGTTAAATTATCCTCTATAGTATCATTTTGAATTATTATTACTGAATTACCACAATACTTTTTAAACAATTCTTCCTTTACTCCAAAGTCTACAACTTTTCCCTTATCCAATATTAGTATTTTATTAGCTAAACGTTCTAGTTCTTCATAATAATGAGAAACAATACACACTGTAGAATTTTTATTTTTATACCATTCACTTATTTTTTCCATTAATTGATTACGTGTTTCAAAATCTAAACCTGATGTAACCTCATCAAAAAACACTAAAGGTGAATCTTGAATTAAAACTAATATTATTGTTAATCTTTGTTTTTGGCCTCCAGATAAGTTACTATATTTTTTATTTAAACATCCTTCAAAGTTGAAGAACTTAATTAATTCCTTTAGCTTTTCATTATTTTTTATACTACAGCCTAAAATAGCTTCTATTATATATTTTATTTTCATAGTTACTACATAATTATTTTCTTGCATATGTGCTGACATTTGTTCTGGTAATAAATTTGTATGAATGCTTCCATTATATTTAACTATCCCTAATATAGCTTTCACAAGCGTTGTTTTACCAGCTCCATTAGCCCCTATTATTCCAATACGATCCCCATCTTCAAATGTTATTTTTGATTTAATAGATAAGGCAATTTCCTTGCCGTAATTTACTTCTAAATTATTTATTGTTAACATAACCGAACCCCCTATTTTTTACTATATTTGTATTATATCAATCTCATATGAATTTTTTATGAAGATTATATGCAGATGTTATAGCTATTTTATGAATATGTATTTTCAAATAATTGAACATTTACTAATAAACTGATTAAGTAGTCCTATATTAAAACAAAATAGGGCAAGTTATAAACAGGTTTTCATGTTTATAACTTGCCCTACCTTATATATACATAATTAATTTAGTTATTGGCTATGAATAACATCCTAACTACTATTTAAGTATTATAAAAATAAACTATTGCCTCAACACCATTTTCAATATTTCTAATATCAACATTATAATTTAACAACTTAGAATAATAGGATACAATATATAGTCCAAGCCCATGCCCAGAATTTTCACTATTACTAGACACAAAAGCATCAAATATATGAGGTAATAAAGACTCTTCTATATTAACTCCATAATTAATTACTTTAACCGAATCCTTAGATAGTATTATTTTTATATTCCCACCTTTAGGCGTATAGTTAATAGCATTACTTATTATGTTATCAATTATTTTATATAGCATCTCACTATTTGATACTATTTCTACAGCTTCTATTTCTTTTATTAAATTAATTTCTTTTAATTTTAATTGTATTTCATGGCTCAAAATACTTTCAGTAATAATAGATTCTATTTTAGTATTATTACTTATGATTTCCACCTGTTTTTTACTAGCATCTAATAATTCATTTATTATATTGCTCATTGATACTACTTGCATTTTAACCTTCGGCAGATATTCTTTTGTATTTTTATATTTTCCAACTTCATCTATCATACCTTCTAAAAGTAATAAAGAAGCTGCAACTGGAGTTTTTAATTGATGAGATGATGCTCTTAAAAACACCTCTTGTCTTTCATTTTGATGAAGTAGATATTTATTCTTTTCTTCAAGCTCATTAAAAACTTTATTTAATTTACTATATAATTCATTAAGAGTACATGCTAAAACTGCAATTTCATCCTCCCCATAAACTTCAATTGGCTCCACATAATAATTTGTATTAGACTTCATAAAGTTTGCATGCTTAACTAGTTTTTCTATTGGATTCACTATTTTTTTTGAAAATAATGAAGTTGAAATCAATATTATTAACAATGATATTGCAATAATCATTGGTAAACTTTGAAAAATTATTGGTCTTATTTCGCCTATTTCTGGATTCATTATAGGTGATATAGATATAATAATATCACCATTATCACGGCTTATAGCCATATATGTTGTATAGCTATTATTATTATCAGCTACATTATATTCATAAATAACAAAATTTTCATTTATTATATTTATTTTTGAAGATACCTTTTTGTAATTAGTTACTTTTTCCTCTTCTAAAACCTCAAATGTAATTGGAGGATTATCCTTAAATATATCATTATTAAAAAATTTCTTCTTAAATTTTGAAAAATCAAAACTTTCTTTATCCTCTTCATTAATAGACTCTGGGTTTTCTGAATAGTATCTTATTTTTTCTATTATTTTCAATAATTCTTCATCATCAATATTAATTTTAATAGATCCAAGCATATTTGAAGCAAATATAGAGTTGCCTTCCATAGGAACCTTAATAGTTGCTGTTCCTGATAAGTTTCTAGATGAAATATTAGTATAATTTCCATCTCTCAAATAATTAGCTTGTACAGCTTTAATAGACTCAAAATTTAATTTTTTAATATAATCTACATATAAAGATGGTAGCATAAGTACAAAATAAGATATCATTAATGTAACTATAGTTCCCGAAATAATAGCACTATACAAAAAGGTTTTTTTAGATAGATTCATATTTTCTCTCCTTATATAATAAATTTTAGGCACTTGAAAATAAATAATAGACCAAAGATGCGACGA
Source organism: Clostridium gasigenes (assembly GCF_017348895.1). Lineage (NCBI taxonomy): Bacteria > Bacillati > Bacillota > Clostridia > Eubacteriales > Clostridiaceae > Clostridium > Clostridium gasigenes. The sequence continues at coordinate 2,136,872 of NZ_CP071376.1, read as the reverse complement.
ATATTTTGTGTAAGACAAGGAAGTAAATCCGCAGATACTGGGGTTATCTAAGGATTTACTGACGCAGTATTACGCAAAATAGGCTAGCATACTGGTCTATTATTTATTTGATTGTGCCTTATAGCTTGGCTAACTACATTTTTCAACTGAGTTATCAAATTGATATCCAACTCCAGTTACAGTTTTAATATATTGCTTAGGTAGTTTTTTACGTAAATTTTTAACATGAGCATCAATAATTCTATCATTTGAAAAATACTCATCACTAAAAATCTTCACAATTAAATTCTCCCTTGTGAAAACTCTATTTTGTTCTTTTACTAAGGCTTGCAAAAGTAAAAATTCACTTAATGTTAAATTTAATGATTTATTATTATAAAATGCTTGAAAAGCTTCATCATTTACAAAAAGCCCTTTATCTGTAGTTATATTATTAGTAGCTTTCATAGTTCTACGTAAAACAGTTTCAATCCTCTTCAATAATAATAATGGTGAAAATGGCTTTATCACATAATCATCTGCATACAAATTAAATGCTTTTAACTGTGTTTGTTCATCATCTAAAGCAGTTAACATAATTGTAGCCATTTGAGGATTAGCCTTTTTTATATATTCAAGAACTTCAAGTCCACTAACCTTTGGAACCATAATATCTAATATAGCTAAATCAAAATTATTATTTTTTAATAACTCTATGGCCTGTTCCCCATCACTTGCACAAGATACATTATAATTCTTCATTCTCATATATTCTGTTGTTACCTCTGAAATAGTAGGTTCATCTTCTAAAAATAAAATATTTATCATTATTAACCTCTCTCTTACTTATTTTAAATATCAAATTTACTAAATATTTTTGTAATTTTTTACCTCATTATATCACGATACATCAATCAATAATATTATTTTCATTATTACCTCTTAAAAATACTAAGACATAAAAGTTAATTTCAAAAAAATAACAAGCCAATATGCTATATATTTTGCATATTGACTTGTTATTTATATCATTTATTTGGTATGACTTATATAAATAAATTTATATTTGAATCATCAGCTTCACCTAGGTAGTATCCTACTCCACCATAAGTTACACCTTTTATTATTTCTTCTTCTTTAATTCCCATAACATCCATTGACATTGTACATGCTACTAGTTCTATTCCACTTTCTAGTGCTGCTTCTATTAGGTCTTCTAATGATTGGATGTTTTTATTTTTCATAACTCCTCTTATCATTTTCCCGCCCATTCCTGCCATGTTCATTTTTGATAAGCCTAGTTTTTGACTTCCTCTTGGCATCATAATTCCAAAAGCTTTTTCTATAGGGTTTTTAATTGTTTTTATTTTCTCTGGTTTTCTTATTACGTTTAATCCCCAGAATGTAAAGAACATTGTAACTTTTTTACCCATAGTTGCTGCTCCATTTGCTATTATAAATGCTGCTATGGCTTTGTCTAAATCTCCACTAAACACTACTATTGTTTGCCCCTTTAGTTTTTTTACTAATGATTTTTCATCTGCTACTGTTAAAAGTGATTCTTCTAAAGCTATTCCTTTTTGAATTGTAGCCTCTATAATACCTTTGTTTTTTTCTATGTTTAATAAAGTATTATTTGTCTTCTTCGACCAAGATTGAATATCTCTATAGAAACCAGGATCTGATGCTTTTATTTTTAATATATCACATTTATTCATTTCATCCATAATTGTTTTAACTTTCATTAATGGACCAGGGCAAGATAATCCTGTAGCATCAAGCTCTTTTGTTACTCTTGGTGCAAGGTCTTTCTCTATTGCCGCTTCTTCTCTAATATCTATTTTAGATTTATCTTCTGTATTATTCCCTAAGTTTATTTCCCTATCTAAATCTTCCATAACAGGACAAACTTTAGGTTTATTATCTAATACCTCTGCTTTATAGTCCCAGTTTTTATATACCTTATATCCACCAGTTAAGTTTTTAACTTTAAATCCATTTTGAATTAGTATTCTTGAAGCAATATGACCTCTTACTCCTACTGCACATGAAACTACTATTTCTTTATTTTTATCTAAGGTTTCTAAATTATCTCTTAACTTGTCTACTGGTATATTTATAAAGTTTGGAATTTCTCCATTTATCTCTATTTCTGTTTTTTCTCTAACATCTAAGAATATTTGCTTATTTTCATCATAATTAACTAATTCTTCTAAAGTTATTATTTCTTCTAAACCCTTCATTTCATTTTGAGCTATAAACCCTGCCATATTAGCTGGAGATTTTGCTGATGAAAATGGTGGTGCATAAGCTAGTTCAAGCTCTGTTAAATCTTCCATAGTTCCACCAAATTTAATAACTGTTGCAATAACATCTACAAACTTATCTACGCCTTCATATCCTAAAGCTTGGGCTCCTAGTATTTTTCCTTCTAAATCATATAAAACCTTAATTGATAATTGAGTTGCATTTGGATAATAACTTGCATGTGACATTGGATATAAATACACTTTTTTATATTTTATATTATATCTATTTAAAGTTCTTTCATTATTACCTGTCGATGCTGCTACCATATCAAAAACCTTAATTATTGAAGTTCCAAGTGTTCCTTTATAAATAGAATTTATACCTGCAATATTATCTGCAACTATTCTTCCTTGTCTATTGGCAGGTCCTGCAAGTGGAATAAATGTATCTTCCCCATTTACATAATCGCGAACTACAATAGCATCCCCTACTGCAAATACATTTTCTTTATTTGTCTTCATATGCTCATCTACTTTTACATGACCTCTGTCACCAAGTTCAATACCTGATGATTTGATGAAACCTGTATCTGGCATTACTCCAATTGCAGAAATAACAATTTGAGTTTTAACTTCCTTTTCACTATCTAAAATAACATTTATTCCATCTTGAGTATCCTTAAAGCCTTTAACCTTATCATTTAAGATTATTGAAATACCATTATCATTTAATTCTTTTTCAACAAGTGCAGAAAATTCAGAGTCAAAAGGAGCAAGTACATGAGGCGCCGCTTCTATTAAAGTAACCTCTAATCCCCTTTCCTTTAAATTTTCAGCCATTTCAACTCCGATATAACCTCCACCAATAACTACTGCAGATTTTATCTCCGAATTATCAACATATTTTTTTATTTTATCCGTATCCCAGACATTTCTAAGAGTAAATATTTTTTCACTATTCCCACCTGGAATATTTGGGTTAATTGGCTTAGCCCCTGGCGCTAATACTAAATAATCATACCCTTCTTCATATTCTCCATCAGCTTTTGACTTTACCTTAACAGTTTTATTATCTGTATCTATACTAATAACTTCACTATTTATTCTTACATTAACTTTAAATCTATCATTCATTTTCTTAGGTGTTTGTAGAAGTAATGCATCGCGATTTTTAATTGTTTCTCCTATATAATAAGGTAAACCACAGTTCGCAAATGAAATGTGTTCCCCTCTTTCAAACATAATTATTTCAATATTTTCATCTAACCTTCTAAGTCTTGCAGCTGTAGATGCACCGCCTGCTACCCCACCAACTATTAACACTCTTTTATTTTTCATTTTAAATCCTCCATTCTTTTATACTAAATTTATCAATTTTATTTATTGTTAACTCTATTTGTTATTACGTTTATTGTTATAAACTATTTAAAATCAATTAATCTTTTAATCTGTATATTCAAATTTATAAATATATAATTCATAGAAATTCAAAATAAAATTTCTATATTTTTGTACTTTATAATAATGCTTTTATAATTGTTTCTACTCTTTCATCTGCAATTTTATAAAAAACTTCCAGACCATTTCTTTCTCCAATAATTATTCCTACACTTTTCAATTTTTGAAGATGCTGAGAAATTGTTGATTGAGGAACTCCCAAACAATTTTGCATTTTGCTCACATTACAAGAACCAACCTCTAAAAGGCCGCTAACAATACACAATCTAATTGGATGAGCTAAAACTTTTAAAAGCTCTGCTGTTTCTTCATACTGTTTATAATTATTATCCATCTACTCCACACCTTTATTTCAATTTTTAATTTCTATACATTACTATATTCAAATAATACGATATAGTTACTAAGATGTCAATAAAAAAAACATAAGATAGCTATTATATTTAAATATCTATCCTACGCCTATACTACTATTATATTAGAACTTTCACATGGAAGTAATTACACCCCACTGTTGATCCTATACCTTTGATTTTTACTTCTTGGTTTATCAGGAATAGTATATTCTATTAATCCTTTTTCAAGTAATCGCTCTATAGCCTTTCTAATATTACCTGTTATAGATTTATACCCTAGCGCTTTAATTATTTCCTTTCTAGACATAGTATTATCTTTTAATACCTCAATGATCTTCAATTCGGTACCATTAAAACCACTTAATTTTCCATCTTGTACCTTATCTTGTACCTTATCTTGTACCTTATCTTGTACCTTATCTTTATTACCTTGAATAATCTTCGGTATAGGTATTTCTATTTTGAAAATATCATCTTCTACAAGACCCGGTTCTCTACCTGAATAAGCCTTACTATATTTATAAATATTCCTTACTCCCGAACCTAGCTCGTCTACCCATCCTATTTCCTTGAAAAATTTAGCTATCATAGGGTTTTTAGGAAATGGTGAGAATTTTTCTGGATTTATAGCTCCATGACCATGTGGCTTATTACTATTTTCAGTTATAACTACATCTCTATTAATAATAAATTTAGCTGGAAATGGATTTGCGTAATCTCTATGAATTAAAATATTAGAAATTACTTCTCTAAATATCCTATTTCTTAAACTAATTCTTTGATCATTCTCTAAGAAAAATTTATCACTTAAATGTTTTTCAACAAATACCATAAGCCTATCATAACTTTCTATTAAGTTTGTTCTAATATCATCCCTATCATCATATCTATCAATATCTTCCACTCTTAATATTGCATCAGTTCTATAATGTGGTAATACAGCTGTAATTAATTCATCCTTACCTAGTAATAATACTGCTGCTAGAGTAAAACCTTCTTTACCCGTTTGGTAATCTTTCATATATAAACCTGCGCTCTTTAACAATTCCATATCATTTAAATCTTGCCACGGATGATTGGCTCTTTGATTTACAGCTAACTTTCTTGCACGTTTTATTAGTTCAATTTTTAAATCATCTAATGTTATGAATGGGTATATTTGATTCTCGGTATACGTTCTTTGCTTTCTAAAATACATATCCGCCACCAAATTTGTATTGTTAGTTATATCAAAATCTCCATCTTCATTTCTATCAAATATTTTTCCAGAACACCTATGCACCTGCGAACTTTCTGGCACATAAATATGCAATATAACTTTTTCATCTATTTCATACTCTTCTACAGACAAATAAAAAGTTGGATTTACTTTATTAGGATTATTCATTGACGTAACGAATTCCTTTTTTATCTTATCTACGAAGTCCTTAGATATTCCTACAATACTACCATCATCTTTTGCCCCTAAAATTATTTCTCCACCATTTCTATTTAAAAATCCACATACAGTATCGAAAACATCCTTATTCAATTTTTCTTTACTTTCTTTAAACTCAATATTAATTGCTTCACCTAATTTCAGAATTTCTTTTATATTTTTAATATTCTTATCTATTTTAATCACCTCACCTATTTTCTTATTAATATATTTATATTATATACCAATAAATTATGTTATTAAACACAGTTTACACTATTTATTATTTTTTCAAAAAACCACTATATCTGCATCTATAGTGGTTTGATTTTTATATAGCTAAGTAGTTACTATTTCTATTTTTTTGTTACTGTAAATGCTTGATCCTTAAGAATTTCTATTGAACTTCCATCATAGCAACCTATTTCTATATCTTTAGAATTTCCTATTTTCATAATCTGTACAAGGTTTTCTTTATTTTTTTCATTATATTTAGTATTTAATTCATTTATTTTTTTATTCTCTTCATCAGTATATTCTTTAGAGTTCATTACTGCTTCTCCATCTGCATTTACGTATATTTGTGCAGATAGAATATTTGTCATTGTTGTATCTAAATATCTATATGAATATTTTACTACTAAATATTCACCATCAACTATACAGTTATTTATGTCTATAGACATATCTTTATTAACCTTTAGATTCATTTTTGAAAATTCTTCTACATTTATTTTAGTTGGAGCTAATTTTTCTTCAATATTTTTAATTTGTCCATTTCCATATTCACTAAACGGAATAACATGCTTATTGTAATATGGTATTATATTTAGTGTTTTTGAATTGGTATTGTTTATATAATCAAAACTATGATTTAATCTTTCTAACGTCATATCTGCATGTGAACCACTGTTACCACCTTTAACTTCTTTTCCATTATTATCAATTATCATAAAATCTATTGGATTTACACCTCCACTTTTATTCTCACCAAAACCTTTAATATTTGTTGTCAATGGTGTCATTACTATCTCTGTCAAATTAAAGTCAATCCCATTTGTATTAATTACTCTATCTAATTTTTCTACATAGGTATTTTTTCTAATGTCACTTACATCTAAAGCAAAGCTAACATTCCAATCTCCTTTTTTTCCAAACATATCTGATATTTCTATATCCATATTTAATTTTTCAGGTAATTCATTATATTCCCAACTAATATTTTTCAGGACTCTAACTGTATTTTCATCCATAACCTCCCAACTTGCACCAGCCCCTGTACTTACTGATTTTCCATTAACTTTTAATGATGTTGGAATAAGTAGTGCATCTCTAAGATTATCTTTAATACTCTCATTATTATTTTTAACTACAAAACTTAAATTTAACACATTATTATCTGCAACAGCACTTTCAAATGTTATATCTATTCCTTGGTCAGATTTAGTTTGTCCCACTGCTTGTATATAATCTTTATATTTACTATTATTATTTATTAAATTATTTTGAATTAAGTCTCCTATAATAGGTAAATTAACTGCCCAAGCTGGTTTTGCTACAACTATTGATGATGTTCCAATAATAATTACTAATGATGCAACCATAGCTACTTTTTTACTAGCTCTTCTTTTATTATTCTTAATTATATTTTCTTTTCTTATTTTATCTATTGCTAAATCTATAGTATCATCAATATTTTTTGGCACTTCAATATTATCTAAATCACTTTTAATCATCTAAATAACCCTCCTTTAGAATGGTCTTCAATTTATTCTTCGCTCTACTTAACTGTGTTTTTATAGTACTTTCTGGAATCTTAAGTATCTGACTAATTTCTACACTTGTCATATCATTAAAATACTTCATTATAACTACTACTCTATATTCCCTTTTTAACATATCAATAGCATTATATAAATCTAATTTTTCTTCCATATTACTTTTATTACTTTTATTACTTTTATTACTTAAAGGATTATCATCTTCTAAATAAACGAGCTTACTATCCTTTTCTAATGTTCTAATTGATATATTAATTAATATTCTAGTTATCCAAGTTTTAAAATATTTAGGTTCCTTTAGTTTTTTAATACTTTTAAATGCTATATAAATACACTCTTGAAGAATATCTAAAGACTTATCCCTATCTTTAACATATACAAAAGCCATTTTATATAAATAATCCTTATGAATTTTAATTAAATCACCAAAGGCATCATAATCACCTTTAATAGATTTTTTTATTAAATCTTCTTCTAACCCCTCATTATCCTTGGAGACTAAAGACCTTGTTCTAAATTTAAGTATGTTCTCCATAAATTCTCCCCTACTTCAATAGTTTAATATTTTCTTTAATCTTATAGTCATTTTTAATCAATTTCAAGTATCTAAATAATTGTTAGCTAACAACCTTTTCACTACTTAGATACCTTTATGCCCTAAATAGTTTCACTTTAGGCATTATAAAATATTTTATAATTTAATATAATAAAAAAAACATAGGATAGATATTATATTAAATATCTATCCTATGCCTATACTAATATTATTTCTTTGTTACTTTTACTTTTACAATATTAACTTCTGCATATTTAGAAACTTCTTCTTTATATGTGTCTAAGTTAATAGCTACTTTTTCTGTATCAGCTTCTTTAAATTTAACATATCCAGTTAATACAACTTCTTCATCTAGGTTTTTACCTACTTGAGCTACATCACTCTTTAAATCATAATTTAAAGCGGCTTCCTTAACTTTGGCAACTTTATATACTGGCTGCTCTTTTTTTGTAGTTTTTTCTGAATCTACTTCTGCTACTGAATATATTGTTTTAATTGATTCATCTTCGCTAGCTTTCCCTGCATTAATTACCATATGAATCATATCATCTTTAGCTATAGTTCCAGTTGTGTACGTAGTTATTTCTTTGGTTTCAACTAGATTTCCATCTTTATACTGTTCTCTAGATAATATTAAATCATAAGCTGCCTCTTCTGGTAATAACATGGATGCTATTATACTTTTATCTGGTCCATACTCTGCTGATTGTAACATAAAATCTAATACACCTTGAATTTGTTGCTTAGCTATTTTAACATCACCTTCTGGCAACTTAACTTTGCCCTTTGGCATACATCCCGCTAGTCCTAATGTTAATACTGCTGTAACTAATAATAATGATATCTTTTTAATTCTCATATTGTATTCCTCACTTATTCTTATGTTATTTTTTACACTTTTTTTTAGTATATCATATTAATACTAAATTAAATATATACTTTTCATTAATTAAAAATCGTTTTCTTTTATTTATTACTATTTATATATAATCTAGATTTTGATTAATAAAAAAACAGATATAGTACAATATTTTTTTGTACTATATCTGTTTCACTCTTTGTCTATTTTTTTGTTACTGTAAATGCCTGATCATTAAAAATTTCTATTGAACTTCCATCATAGCAACCTATTTCTATATTTTTAGAATCTCCTATTTTTACTATTCTCATAAGACCATCTCTATTACTTTCATTATATTTACTATATAAATTATTTTTTTTCTCTTCATCTTCCTCATTCCAACTCTGTACTTTTGATACATCCTCTCCATCTACATTTATATATATTTTAGCTAAGCTTGTGTTAGTCAGTTCTGTATCTAAATATCTATATGAATATTTAACTATTAGAAACTCCCCATCTACTATCCAATCATTTATATCTATTGATGCATCTTCATTTATCTTTAAGTTAAGTGGAGAGTATTCTTCTATATTTATCTTAGTTGATGCTAACTTCTTCTCAATCTCATTATTTTCTTCCATTCTATATTTATCATAAAAAGGTATTATGTTTAATTGTTTTGCATTTGTATTGTTAATATACTTACAACTTCCTTCAATTATTTTATTCACCCTACTGCTGCTACCGTCATTGCCATTATTTATAACTTCTACTCCATTTTCATCAAACATAAGGAAATTTAAATATACCTCTTTATCTTTATATTCAGCTGAATAATTAATATTTATAGTCAATGGTGTCATTGTCAATTTATCTAATTTAATATCAACTCCATCAACCTTAATTACTTTATCTAATTTTTCTACATAAGTATTCTTTGCAATTTCTTTTGTATCTAATGCAAAGTTAACGCTCCAATTTCCTTTTTTACCGTACATCTCTGATATTTCTATACCTACATCTAATTTGTCAGATACTTTATTATAATCCCAATTTATTTTTTTCAAAACTCTAATAGTATTTGCATCTATAATTTCATGACTTCCTCCAGATGATGCATTAATTTTTTCTCCATTAACCTCCAATGATGTTGGAATTACCATTGCATCTACAATATTATTCTCTATGCTTTCATTATTATTTTTAACTACAAAACTTAAATTCAACACATTATTATCCGCAATAGCACTTTCAAATGTTATATCTATGCCTTGATCTGATTTAGTTTGTCCAACTGCTTGTATATAATCTTTATATTTACTATTATTATTTATTAAATTCTTTTGAATTAAGTCTCCTATAAGAGGTATATCCATTGCCCATGCTGGTTTTGCTATAACTATTGATGATATACCAATAATAATTACTAATGATGCAACCATAGCTACTTTTTTACTAGTTCTTTTTTTAGTTTTTATTGATGCCATTAATTTTTTCTTTCCTCTTTTTCTTTCTAGTTCACTTACTTCCATTTCTTCTATTTTATTAACATCTATCTCTGTAACATCTATGTTAGCTTCATTTAACAACTCATATATATCTTTCATTTAAACTACCCCCAGCTTTAAACTTCTAGCAGATTCTTTAAGATTTTTTTTATTCCTATAAACCCTACTATCTACAGCAGATTTACTAAGCCCAAGCTTTCTTGCAATATCATCTGCCTTTACCCCTAAGAAAAACTTCATTATAAATATATCTCTATCTAAAGGCTCTAATTCATTTAATAAATTAATTACTTCACTTCTATTTTCAGCTATTAAAATTTCTTCTTCTAAAGTGTTTTTATCCTTTATTTCAATTGTATCTAAAATTATTTCCGACTTTTTTATTGATGATCTGTAATAATCTATAGCTTTAAATTTTGCTATAGCACAAACCCAATTTTTAAAGTTAACTTCATCACCTTTAAACTTATTTGAATTGTTCCAAACAGATAAAAATACGTCATTTATACATTCTTCAACTAATCCATTATCATCAAATTTTCCAATTACTTTATAAATAATACTTTTAACAAGTGGAATATACTTATCATAAACATATTCTAAAGCATGTTCATTTCCACTTTGTAGTTTCTTTATATAATTTTTCGAACTTATCCCCATATTTTTCCCCTCTTAATTTTAGCCATCTTCAAAATAGCTATTAATTTTGCATAATCCCTTTAAATATAATTTATATATAATAATATTTTATGTAAATTACATTTCATGATCTAGCTCAAACTATACTCTTTCTTCTAATAATTCATATCCAAATAAATAATAGACCAGTGTCCTTGATTATTTATTTTACTATGCCTAACTTATTTGTAAAAGCTCTTACACCCTATATAACGATCATAACAAAAAAAATTAGCAAACACTCACTTTAATAATTTTAAGTACACAAACAAAGAAGGCTATAGCAATTGTTCTGCATGCTACAGCCTTCTTTAGACATTTTAAAATAAATAATTAATTCGTATTCTTGTTATTCATTTGGAAAAATTCACACCCCTGGGGTTATATCTATAGGGTCAAAATTAATATAATCACAACTTGTCATTATATATTCTGTTCCATCTCTTCCTCCAGTTAATACATGACTTAGTGATGGGCCATGAAGATGTCCGTATATAACTTTTTCTACATTGTATTCTTTAAATATTTCTGTAAAAGCTGAATCTTCATATTTATCGTTAGTTGGAGGGTAATGTATCATTACTATGAATTTAGTATATCCAGCTTTTTTTGCTGAATCAAGAGATAATTTTATTCTTATTACTTCTCTATCATAGATTTTTTTATCTTTTTCAGTGAATCTATCTACTCCTGGGCATATCCATCCTCTTGATCCACAAATAGCATATTCTCCATAAGTATAGAAATTATTTTGAAGGAACTTTGTATTTTCATACATTTTATTTAATTTAGATATACTTCCCCACCAATAATCATGATTTCCTTTTGAAATTATTTTTTTTCCTGGAAGATCATCTATCCAATCTAAATCCCCTTTACTATCAGCTTCACTCATTGACCAAGATATATCTCCTGCAATAAGTACTGTGTCTTCTTCTGTAACTTTCTTTATCCAATTATTCTTTATTTTTTCATCGTGATTTAACCACTTATCACCAAATATATCCATTGGTTTATCTGTTGTTAAAGCAAGATGAAGGTCTGAAATAGCATATAAAGCCATTAGTTTCTCCTTACTATTCTATCTAAATCTGTTACGAATGCAATTACATGAGCAACTGCTTCATATAGTTCAGAGGGAATATCATCACCTACATTAACATTGCAAAGTAGGTCTGTTAGTTCTTTATTATACACTATTGGAACATTATTTTCCTCTGCTCTTTCAATTATATTATCAGCAATTTGTCCCATACCCACTGCGGTAACAATTGGTGCAGCACTATTTTGTTCATATTTCAAAGCTGCTGCCTTTTTTCTTTGACTCAAAATTTTCCCTCCTTACTAGTTTAATTCTTATAAATCTATTATACCTTAATATCTATGTTTGACATATTATTTTCATTAAAAAACTCTCTACAATTTGTTAAGGATACTTCATCTTCTTTTTTACTTACCTTTACGGAAATATTAAATCCTAAGGTTTTTATATTAGAAACTAGTTTTTCTTTTCCTAAATCTAATATTTTAACAAAACTATCTTCACATTTTAAATCTATATCTATTTTCTTTTCTAATACTTTTATATATCCATCAACAACTCCAAGGTTAACTGTTTTCACTGTTACAACCATTTTAACATTTGTACTATCTACTTTTTTGCCATCTTTTCTATTATCCTTAAGTATTAACCTACAAGGGTACTCTTGCTCTTTAATATTTACTGGCACATCTAAATAATAATACTCTTGATTTATTTTATTAAATAATTTTATATCACTTATATTATTTTTAATTATATCTAATATTTTTCCAGGTACTTCTCCTTCATTTTTAATACTTGATAATATACTTTTTATAATTTCTTTTCCTTCTTCAGCTTTTAATAAAATATTATTTTTAACTTCTTCTTGGAAAGAAATTTTATCCTTTATTAATCCTTTTAATACTTCTGTATTATCTAGCTTTAAATTAATAGTACTTTTATCATTTTGTGATTCATTAAGGATATTTTTACCATTTAAAGATTCATTAATTTTTTCACCTTTGACCAAGCTTCCATCTTTAATTGCTACTTCATTTTTAGGCTGATCTACTGTAATTGGCTTATCGCCATTCTCGCCTTCTGTAATCTTTAAATTAACAATATCTTTTATTTTAGTAAATTCCTCTTTTGTTAGAACTATATCTTTACCTATTACTTTTGATAATACACTTTCCAGCTCTATCTTATTAAAAGATAATTCTCCGCCTCCAAACTTTGCATCGTCCATTTTTTTATTTATATAATCATTAAGATTATTTTCAGTTTTTTGAGGGCTATTATTATATTCACCTATTTCATTCTTTAACATAGAAATAAAGCTCGCATCATCAATTTTATTTATAGCATTATAGGCCTTTTCAAAACCCTTAGTTGTAAAGTCTGAACTTCTATTATTTATTAAATCCTTTAGCTCAATGTTTAACAGCTCTTCCCCCCCACCCATTAAGGATTTAAGCACTGCTAGCACACTAACTTTATTTTGGACTGCATCGTTTTTCTCATAAGTCCCAGTTACTAATTTATTGTTTGAGTTATCTGACTTACTACTATCATTTTGTATAGTCCCAGATTTAGATTCTGAAGCTTGTATATTTTTTTCTTCTAACTTAAATTCATTTTTGTTTTCTGGATTAGATTGATTTTTATTCTCTACCTTAGTTCCATTTTTTTCTTCGACTGTAACTTTACCTTCTATACTTACAGGAATAGTTTCCTTTGCAACTTGTGCTCTACTATCTTCTCCATTTTGTATATTAACATTATTAAACTTATTATTAATATCTTTATTTTGTTTAACGTCTTCACTATTACCCATATTTTTTCCTAAGTTTAATGATTCAGCTTCAGAGATATCTATATTTTCTAGTAGATTTAGGTTTTTAAATTCACTTTTTATTTCATTTATAATATTTGAGACTTTACCCTGTCCTTTAAAAAGTTTATTATAACTGTCTATATTCTCCTTAGTAAATTCAATATCATTCTCTAAAAACAACAAGACTTCTTCCTTAGATAAGTTTTTAAATACATCTAAAAACTGTTGTAACTTTTGAGTAACCGCTTGTCCCTTTGTTGAGCTTGGATCTATCCCTCTACTTTCTAAATATTTAGAAATAAATTTTTCTATTTCCTTAGGATTTCCTTGTATCTTCTCATTAACTTGAATTAATCCCTTTACCATTTTAATATTTTCCCGAGTTAAAGGAATATCATATTTAAGCATAGCTTCTAATATTGGTATGTCTTTTTTGCTTAGACCCTCTTTAGTTATAATATCATTAAGTTCACCTTTGTTAGTCTGGTTTGCCCCATTCTCTTTATTTACAATCTTAAGCTTTAACTTCCCGTCTTCAAAACCTTCAACTTCAAATCTCTGAAAACCCTTTTCTAAAGAGTCTAAATCTCCATCTACTTCTGCCGAAAACTCCCATCCATCTGTAAGCTTAATAGAAACTTCTTTTCCATCACCTTTTTTGATAACATTACCTGAAAATTTTTCTCCAACATTAAAGGCTAACTTACTAGCTACCTTCTTGTTACTATTATTAACATTATATGAATTATTAACATTCCAAATTGCTGGCATTGTGTCCACCATCCTAGCATTTTTTACTCTTAATACACTTTCTAAAAGCAACAAACTATTATGCTTATTATTTTTTTCAAGTTCTTAATTTAACTATCGTAATTTTTTGTAATTTATTTAGCAACAGTAACAGTTTTTTGAAGCTCTATTCTACTAATTACTATTATATATTGTATTTAATTATTAATGTCATTTATTTAAATTTTATAAAATATACCAAACTCTTAATTCATTACATTTTTCCAAATTTTATACCATATATATAATTACTAATCTTAATGTTATTTTTAACTAAGGGGTAGTAAAATACATTATCCTAAGGGACTTGAAAAATGGACATATATTTACTAGGAAAGGAATTTAATTATGAATAAGAAAATACTTGTTATTGAAGATGAATCTTATATAAATGATATTCTAACTACAGCTTTAAAATCTGAAGGTTATTTAGTTAGAAGCGCTTTTAACGGCACTGAAGCTCGAGAACTATTAAATACTTTCAACCCAAACCTAACTCTACTGGATGTAAATTTACCAGATGAAAGTGGATTTGACCTATGCAAATTCATTAATAATACATATAGCATTCCAATTATAATGTTAACTGCACGAAATGATGTATTTGATAAAGTTTTAGGCCTTGAGCTTGGAGCAGATGATTATATAACAAAACCCTTTCATATAAAAGAAGTTTTAACTAGGATTAAAATTGCGCTTAGACGAATTGATAAATATGCTACTAATTCTAAATCAACCTTTATTCCACTTAATTCAATAATAAAAATTAACTATGAAAGCAGACTGGTTTACAAAAAAGATACTGAAGTTATTCTTAAACCTAAAGAATATGAGTTATTAGAATTTTTATCCCAAAACAAAAACAGAGTTTTTTCAAGAGATGAAATCTTAAATAATGTTTGGGAATTCAGCTATGATGGCGACTCCCGTACTATAGATATTCATATTAGACGATTAAGAAGTAAATTGGATATAGATGGTTTGAAATCAATTATTGAAACAGTCTTTGGAATAGGCTATGTAATGAGGTGATATTATGAAGATAAAGTTTAAACTTACCCTAGCAATTACATCTATTTTGGTAATACTTGGAGTAATACTTAATATATCAATTAAAAATGTACTAACTACAAACATGGAAATCACTATAAATAACTCCTTGAAAGAGATAATGAACAGCACTCGTGAAGCAGTAAAATATAGATTAACCCTTAACGACTCTTTAACTAAAGAAGATCTTTTATCTAGAGAATCTGATTATTTAATAAAATATATATCTTTAAATTATGAATGTATGTCTCAGCTAAATGCTATTAATGGTAACATTATTTCTACAAATATAACTGGATTTTCTGAAGAAATTGCTAAAGGTATTACATCTTCTAAAACTGGTCAAGCTACTTCAACTATAAAATATACTAAAAGTGGTATTACTAGCATAGTATCTTATCCAATTTATATTAATGGACGATATCTTGCAATATTGAATATTGCAAAGGATTATAATGAAACATATTTAGATTATACAAGTACTATTAATTTTATAACCGGTATAGAACTTATTATATTTTTCATTATGTTTCTACTATCATATTTTATAACTAATAATATAACTAAACCTATTTCAGCATTAACAGAAGCTGTTAAAGAAATTAGTAATGGTAATTATAATATTCCTATTTCATCAAAAGGAAAAGATGAAGTATCAATATTATCAAATGAATTTATTAAAATGAAAGATAAAATATCAGAGCAAATTAATACTATCGAAGCTGAAAAAGATAAAGTTTATACACTCGAGAAAAGTAGAAAGCTATTTTTTGATAATGTAACCCACGAAATAAAAACTCCACTAACTACAATTATAGGCTATTCCGAAATGATTAAAGATAATATTTCAGATGATGAAGATTTTAAAGAAAGAGCCATCGAAAGAATTCATTCTGAAAGTGAACGTCTTAATTTATTAATATTAGATTTAATGGAAGTATCTAAAGGACTTTCTACCATTAAAGAAAATAAGGTAGAAATTAATATAGAATCTTTAATTAGACAAGTTTGTGATGACATGAAAATTAAAGCTAACAAATACAGCTTAACTCTTAATATATCTACTGAGCCAGGCCTATTATTCGGACAAATAAACAAGCTCCGTGAATTACTAATTAATATAATTGATAACTCAATAAAACATACTACTGGTAATACTATTAATATTACCAGTAAATGCGAATTAAATTATTACCATATATATGTTGAAAATGAATCTAATACTATTCCAGAAAATATTTATAATTCAATATTTGAACCCTTTGTAAAAATAAATGATTTTAAAGAAAATCAAAGCCTGGGACTTGGCTTATATTTATGTAATGAGATTATAAAAGAGCACAATGGCGAAATAAATATAACAAACGGTGAGTTAATTACTGTTGAAATTAAAATTCCTTATTGCAGAAACAACTTGGAAACAACTCTATGATACTTAGAAATTTCTTTCTCATATATTAAAAATATAGAAAGAAAGGAGTGGATTTTTATGGCTAAACAATTCAAAGCAAAAAAAATAACAATATTTCTGTCATTATTATTAATTTCAACATTTGTTTCCTGTAGTAAAATAGATAAAGAAACTATACTATCACCAAATGTTACTGAGGATATAAAAGTTGAAGAAAATGAAGTTAAAGTAACTCTTGAAAAAGGTAATAGCTATTTAAATGATAATGATTTTGCAAACGCTAAATTAACCTATGAAAAAGCAACATCAATAGATAAAGTAAATAAAGATATTTATCTGCAAATAAAAGATAAATATTTAGAGCTTACTAGGTTTGATGATGCTCTTTATTTTGTGCAACTTGCACTTAATAATAATACTGATATAGATAATATGAAAATTATTTCAGATAATATTAAATCTAAATTTGAAATAACTAGTATAGATAAAAGTTTATATGAAGGTGAATCTTATACACTTCCTTCAGAATTATCAACAAAAATAAATAATGAAAATGTTAGTATACCTGTTACTTGGAATAATTCTGTTATTAATACTTCTACTGCTGGCACCTTCTCATATCTAGGCACAAATAAAGAGTATAGTAGACAATTTAGCGCTACATTAACTGTGGTTCCACCTATAGTTTCAGCTGTTGTTCCACCTGTAGTTCCACCTGTAGTGGCACCGGTAATTCCATCTGTAGTTGATGAAGAACATTGCTATGTTAAAAATATTTATAAATCTAATGGAAAAACTTATATAGATGTAGATTTAGTTGAATTTTTAAGGGGTAATGCTGCTCTTGAAGGAGCAATAAAAGATAATAATAGTAAGGTTGGTATAGACGATGATACTGGAAAGAAATTTGTACCTGACGGTTATTATATAAGAGATAACGTTCATGCAGAAATAACCTACGAAGTAAGCCAAAATTCAACATTTAATCTTGCAGAACTTCAGATTCATCCAAATTCATCATCCAATAAAGATATTCCAGTACCAGTTCCCTATGATAGATTTGAATCCTATATAAAATCAAACATTAATGGCGATTATAGATCTAATCTTTGTTTAATTAAATTCAAAAATAACGTTGTTTATGATGTAAGTTATGTGTATACTCCTTAGTTCCAAATAATTCTGTTTACTATATAAAAATATCTATATAGTATAATACTAAAACACGCATACCTGCTTTCAAAATAAAAAAAGATTTCCTAGGAACTAAATTCCTAGGAAATCTTTTTTTTATTTTATATTATTCTACTACTATTTTGTTGTAGTTTTTCTTTCCTCTTTTAAGAAGAGCTGATCCACTTTCTAAATCTGATTCTAAAAGTTCTCTTTTTATATCAGTAACTTTTTCTCCATTTAGTGATAATCCACCTTGCTGAATAAGTCTTCTACCTTCACTTTTAGATGGTATTATCTTTGTTTCTGTCATAATATCTAAAATTGATGTTCCTATCTTTTCTTTTGAAATAGTAACAGTTGGAACATCACTCATATCTGCTCCACCTTGGAACAGAGCCTCAGCTGCTGTTTTAGCCTTTGTTGCTTCTTCTTCACCGTGTACAAGTTTAGTTACTTCAAATGCAAGTACTGTTTTTGCATGGTTAATTTCAGAGCCTTCAAGTGCTGATAGTCTTCTAACTTCATCCATTGGCAGGAATGTTAATAAACTTAAACATTTTTCCACGTCTGCATCATCAACATTTCTCCAGTATTGATAGAAATCAAATGGTGATTTCTTCTTTGGATCAAGCCATAAAGCTCCCCCTACAGTTTTACCCATTTTTTGTCCTTGACTATTTGTTAATAATGTACAAGTCATTGCAAAGGAATCTTTTCTTGCTTTTCTTCTTACAAGTTCAACCCCTGCAATCATGTTTGACCATTGATCATCTCCACCTAATTGCATTTTACAGTCGTACTTTTGGTTTAAAACATAGAAGTCATATCCTTGCATTAACATGTAGTTAAATTCTAAGAATGAAAGTCCCTTTTCTAATCTTTGTTTGAAACAATCTGCTGAAAGCATTCTGTTTACTGAGAAATGTGAACCTACTTCTCTTAAGAAATCGACATAATTAAGATCAAGTAACCAATCTGCATTGTTTACTATTAATGCCTTATCATCTGTGAAATCTATGAATTTCTCCATTTGTATTTTTATAGAATCAACGTTATGTTGAATTTGTTCCTTAGTTAACATTTGTCTCATATCAGTTTTACCGCTTGGATCTCCTACCATTGCAGTTCCACCACCAAGTAGTGCTATTGGTCTATGTCCTGCTCTTTGCATATGTGCCATAAACATCATTGCAATAAAGTGACCAACATGTAAGCTGTCTGCTGTTGGGTCAAAGCCTATATAAAAAGTTATTTTCTCCCTTTCAAGCAATTCTCTTGTCTCATCTTCATGAGTAAATTGCTTTATGTAGCCACGATCTAATAACTCATCTAAAACATTAGCCATTTTCATACCTCCTACTATATTTACTCATCTTTTCTAAAATAATATATCAGTATACTAAATTACTATTTTCAAAAGATGATATACATACTATAGTATAGCTATATTATGGGAAATTATCAACTTTTTTTACCTATTATCTCTACTTAATAATGTTCTTTATCTATCTAAAGAAGCCAAAAATAAATAACAAGTCAGTATGCTAGCCTATTTCGCATCATACTTTCTAAGTAGAACCCGCTGATAGTACATATCAATGGGTTCTGTCTCCTTCCTTGACGTAAAATATCCTATAATATTTGACTTGCTATTTTGTTTCATCTCTCTAAATGTGAACTTATTACTTTATTTTTCCCAGCATATTTTGCTTTATACAATAGCTTGTCTGCTGAGTTTATTATTTCTAATAAGTTATTACCATCTTGTGGATAGAAGCTCAACCCAAAACTAGCAGTTATATGTTTAGTAATTCCTTCTCTCTCTACTATGCTAAACTCTACAGCTTTTCTAATTCTCTCTACTCTAGAAAACACCTTATCTTCATCTTCTGCGTCATCTATGTATATTATAATTTCCTCTCCACCATATCTAGCTATTATATCTCCATAACTTAATTTTCCTCTAATTAATGTTGTAGTGTTTATTAAGACTGTATCACCAAATTGATGCCCTAAAGTATCATTAACAGTTTTAAAATCATCTAAATCAATCATTATAATTGCATATTTTTTACTTGCTTCCTTTTCTTCTTTTATTTTATTTTCTATAATTTCAAAGAAAGTCTTTCTATTATATATGCCTATTAGAGGATCAACCTTTGCAGCATTTTTAATTTCCCTATAAAGGATTGAATTCTCTATAGCTATTGCTATTTGATTAGATATAGCGTTCACAAATATTTCGTGATCTCCATTAAAAAAATTGTTATGCGTATGGTCTAAAATTATATATCCTATAAACTTATCTCTTATTTTTATTGGTACTCCCATTCTAGAATGAATTTCTATTCCACTCTTAACAATTTGTTTACATATCATAATTGCCTGATTTGAATTTATTGTGAAAGTTTGATGTTCTTTCATATATTTCTTACATTGCCCTGTTAACCAAGCAGTTCCTTTACCCCCATTAGTAGCTTTAACTACTAATTCATTATCTTCTAATATATATATAGTACAATGTGTTACCCCTAAAATCCCTATTATCATATCATTTATCATCGGAATTAAATTTTCATTACTTAAAAATGAATTAACATAATTACTTACTTCAACAATATTAGAAAGTGCATTTAAACTTTTCTCTAATTTCATATTAGACTCACTTAGTTGTTGAATTTTACCTTCAGTTACTTGCTGATACATTTGAAATTCCATCTTAATATCTTTATAATTTAAATCCTCTTCTCCCATAATTAATCCCCTACCTTTAAAAACCAAAATAGTATAAGTACATTTAACTATAACTATTAACCACTTTTCTTATTAATAACATTTATATTTTAATATATTTATATAAAGTAATATTAATACCCCTTTATTAATATTACTTTATTTACCTTTCAATTTCAACATTTTTTTCCATCTCTTTTATTATTAGGGTTTTTTTTTAACGCTGAGGATAATAACAAGTCAAATATTCTTACTATTTACAAACTATTTTTAACTGTTCCACTTCCATCAATCATTAAATTTATATTTAGTTCTAATTTTGTTTTAGAAAGTGGGTTTTCTATTACTTTATGGGGATATTTTATTTCTATTAATCTCTCAATATTAAATATATCTAAATCTTCGGTTTTATATTTTTCAAATACTTCAGTTAAACGACTCTTTATCTCTTCTTCTTTATTATCCTTTATATAATCTAAAAGATCTTTATCTAATATCAAATTCCCTTGGGCTTCTCCTATAGATACTCTCATATCTATATCTTTTATTAATTTTATATTTTCACCATCATATTCTATGTCACTTATTGTATTGCTTTCTAAAATTTCTAAAGTTATGAACCCATCTTGAGACTGTGGATTAGCCATTTCTAGAGTTCCTCCCTTTACCTCATTAATTAAGAAGTTATAACTTAAACTATCTTTTGCCTCAATTCTTTTAATTAAAACATTATCTTTCATTATGGCTCCACCATTAATTTCTACTTTTTTATCAAGAACATCTTTTCTTATTTGTATAACGCCAAGTATATTAGTATTACTTCCCATTAATGACTCATTTAAATATTCATTAACATTTTCCTCCATGGCCCTTGGGTTATATTTATTTTTATGAGATAAATCATTTAAATATAAACCTAAATATTCTTCATCTCCTGAGGTTATTTCTAGTAAATCTTGTACATTACCATAATATACAAACATACTAGGCTTTATTTGAAATTGTTGATTATTGTTTATTAAATCCAAATATTTTTTTATACCACCTCTAGCCGCTTTTTCTGTAAATATATAGGCTCTACTTTGGCTATAGTTAATATTAAAACTTGATGCTACACTTATATCCCTTATTGATTCTAATGTTGTTTTTCCAACACCTTTATAAATTATACGTCTACCTTTATCTGAACTCTCATTTGTGCTCCTGTAAGGCTTTATACAATCAAGGTATACTACTGCATTTCCAAAATCATCAGTATCAAATATAACACTTGTTGCAAATGTTACTTTATTTATATCTTGATAATTAAAACAGCCAGTCAATATTAATGGAATTAGAAGTATTATAAAAACTTTAATTAATTTTTTCATTTTCGTTTACCTCTTCCTATAATATTTTGTGAAATTTTTGTTAGATGACCTCTAAGAATTATATCCTTAAACTTATATTCTTCTATGCTTCCAACTGGGAAAAGATAAGGATATCCTACTGAGTCTAATTGTGCTATTTGTGTTAATAAAATCATTTGCCCTGCTATAAGACCTGGCAATCCAAAAAGTGCTGCAAATATCACTAGTACCATTGCCCAAAATGATACTGCTCCATAAAGTTTTGGAATTAGGAAATAACTTAAAGTGCTTATTGCAACAATTATTATTGTTACCCTTGATGCAAGCCCAGCTCCTACTGCTGCATCACCTAAAATCAATCCTGCAACTATACTCATAGCTCCGCCAATTGGTTTTGGCATCCTAAGTCCTGCCTCTTTTATTAGTTGGAATGCAAGCATCATTATTATTACTTCTAAAACTGTTGGAAATGGAACACCTGCCCTTGATACCGCTAATCTAAATATAAATAATGATGGTATCATTGAAAAATGATACGTGATAGTCGCTACGTAAATTCCTGGTGCAAATGCTGCTATAAAAAATGCCATCCATCTTAATATTCTATTTAAATTTGTATAATGTTTATTTAAATAATAATCGTCTGGCATCTGGAAGTTTTCTAAAAAGAAATAAGGAACAGTAATAACAAAAGGTGTTCCATCTACAATTACTCCAACTCTTCCTTCTAATAATTTTGCAGATACTTCATCAGGTTTTTCTGTATATCCTACAGTATCAAAAAAGCTCTCTTGCTTTTTAAGGCTTGCTTCTATATAGTTTGTATCCAATATAAATCTTATATCTAAATTTTTAATTGTTTCTTTTACTTGTTTTATTATTTCCGCTGGTGCAATTCCTTTAATATAAGTTATAGCTACTGCTGTTTGAGTTTTTTCTCCTACTATTAATGTTTCAAATTTTAAATCTGGGTTTTTAATCCTTCTTCTAATTAATGCTACATTATCTACTATAAGTTCATTAAACCCTTCCCTTGGACCCTTTAAAACTGATTCAGTTTCTGGAATTCCAACTCCTCTTCTTGGAAAGTTTTTAGCTTCACAATAAATAATTTCTTCGAAATCATCAAAAACAACTATAGGATCTCCAGATAATACATGAGTAATTGCATCATCTTTATCTTTTGCAATTCCACTTGCATTTAGATCTATAAGTTTTTCAACTACATCATTTGGAGTTTTTACATTACTCTTTGCTCCTTCTATATCTCCATGACCTCTTAATGGAAGAATTACATATTCACTTATTGCATTTGCCCCTGATAAATCATCAATAAATATTAAAGTTGCCTTTCCTAGTACAGTATCAATTCTTCTGTTTTTTACATCAAAAGAATCTTTTAGTCTTTCTTCAATATATTTTAAATCATTCACTTTCTCACCTCATCTAAGAATATTATTCCACAAACGAGGTTTAATATTCACTTTTTTGCTAATACTAGTTATATAAAGCACTTGAAAGAAAATAATAGTAGAGTCTGCTATTATTTTCTTTTATAAGGCACTTTTAAAAAATAATTACCTATCAAATTAGTCTATTATTTTTTTAAAGTTCCTAAAGAGCTGAAATTAATTTATGAGGTGGAAAAAAATGAACAAATTATCTGCGAAACATTTTATATTCTTTATTATTGGAGTGGCTTTTATATCTTTAAAAACCTACCCTTCCATCTTTATTAATTTAGGAGGAAGAGATACTTGGATTTGTGCATTAGTTGCTTCTTTAATTTTTATTCTCTATGTTTCTTACATAATTAATATTTGCACCGTTACTAATACATATAATATAAATCATATTTTCAAGTCCTCATTACCTAAACTATTAGGTAATGTATTTTTATTTGTATTTGCTCTTGGATTATTTTTAGCCTCACTAGAAGTTGCAACCGTAGAGGCTAATGCTATACATTCAACTTTCTTTATAGAAACACCGGTATGGTATGTATTAATATTCTTTCTTCTACCATCAGTATTCTTACTTTTAAAAAATATAAGAACACTACTTATATTTATTTTAATTAGCCTTTCATCACTTTTATTTAATGAAATATTATTTTTTGTTTTAACACAAAAATATAAAAATATAGATTATATGTTACCTGTATTATCTTCTGGTATAACTAAAGATTTTATAATTACTACATTACTTATATTAGGTTCTATGTGTTCTTTTGTAATAGTTCTACCTTTCCTTAAAAATGTAAAAGAAACTAAATCCATAAAAAAGCATAGTATTACTGCTGCAATCATTGTTTCTATAATTGTTGTGATTTCAATACTAGAAGTTATTACTTTTTTTGGACCACTAAGAGGTTCAAACATATTTTATCCAGAATTTATTATGGGTCAAAGAATTGAACTTGCAGGTTTTTTAGAATTTGGAGAATTATTTTTCTTATATCAAACTGTAGTTGGAAGCTTTATAAAGTATATATTGTGTTCCTATGGGATAATGCTTATATATGAAAAATATATTTCATACAAAAAAGTATTCATCCTACTATATACTTCAATTATATTTGCACTTGGAACTATAATTGGAAGAAGTAATCTTTTATTATATGATTTATTAAAATACTATCAAATAATTAATCTACTATTATTCTTAGTACTTCCATTAATAATTTTTACTCTTCATTATTTAAAAACAAATAATAAAAAGTCTAAGAGAGCCAAAAGAAAATAACGAGTTAAATATTCTGTGGATGTTGCAAAAGGATTTTTAAAATCATCTTGCAGCATCCTCTTTTTTTTAAAAGGTACATACTTTGATTTTATTGACATAAAAATCCGAAAATTCTATAATGGATATAGTAGTTTTAATAAATTTAAAACTTTACGGAGATTCAAATAAATAAACTAACCTACTTACTTGATATTTTTTTGGATATCTACTAAATCACTATACTAATTATAGTGAAAATGAAAGGAGTGTCTTTTTTGGATAATACTATAGAAAAGAAAAAGGTTATATTTAGCGGAATAAAGCCTTCTGGGGAATTAACCCTTGGAAACTACTTAGGAGCAATAAAAAATTGGGTAACTCTTCAAAATGAATATGAATGTTATTTTTGTATAGCTGATTTACATGCTATAACTGTTAAACAAGAGCCTAAAGATTTAAGAAAAAGAACTTTAGATCTTTTAGCAATATATATAGCTTGTGGAATTAACCCAAAAGAAAATACATTGTTTATACAATCCCATGTTCCTGCGCACAGTGAGGCTTCATGGTTATTAACATGTTCTACATATATGGGCGAACTTAGTAGAATGACTCAATATAAAGACAAATCCCAAAAATCTGGAGACTCAATCTCAGCAGGGTTATTTAACTATCCAGTTTTAATGGCTGCTGATATACTTTTATATAACTCTGATTTAGTTCCAGTTGGAATAGATCAAAGACAACATCTAGAACTTGCTCGTGATATTGCAAATAGATTTAACAATACTTATAGCGATACATTTGTAATTCCAGAAGGATATACACCAAAAGAAGGTGCTAAAATAATGGATTTACAAAATCCTAGCAAAAAGATGTCTAAATCAGAAGAAAATCCTAACTGCTATATACTTATAATGGATAAACCAGAGGTTATAAGAAAGAAAATTTCAAGAGCAGTTACTGATAGCATAGGTGTAGTAAACTATACAGATGAACAACCAGGTGTTAAAAACCTAATTAATATAATTTGCGCTATAAAGGGTGTTTCTCCAGAAGAAGTTGTTGAAAGCTTTATAGGAAAAGGATATGCAGACTTTAAAAGTGAGGTTGCAACAATAATAGTTAATGAGTTAGCCCCTGTTCAGGAAAAAATTAATGAACTTCTAGGGGATAAAAAACAACTTGAAGAAATATATAAAGAAGGAGCAGCAAAAGCTTCTTACACTGCAAATAAAACTCTAAGAAAAATGCAAAAGAAAATAGGATTAATTCCACGCTAATTAAAAGGCATTAAGTAATTATTTATTACTTAATGCCTTTTAATTATCTATATTAGTAAAAACACTTATTTATTTTTACTATTTATCTTTTCATATAACTTATTTATATCATTAAATATAGTATTAGATTCAAAATTTTCCCTAGCAAATTTTTTACCTTTTCTACCCATTTCAATTCTTAGATCCTCATTTATAATTAACTTTTCTAAACATTCTACTAATGAATTAACATCTTTCTTTTTACACATTAGCGATGTTTGTCCTATTATAGTAGTTTCTTCAAAAGCCTCTATATCCGATACTACTACAGGAATTCCACAAGCCTGTGCTTCTAGAACTGTAACCCCAAAACTCTCAGATAAGGATGGCACTGCTGCTATATGCATTTTATTATAAAATTCTCCTATTTTCTCTAATGGCATTGTTCCTAGGAACTTAATTTTCTTTTCTAAACCTAATTTTATAACTAAATCTTTTAATATTTTTTCTTGTGTTCCTTTTCCTATTATATATAAATTTATTTTTTTATCTGGATATTTATTAACTATAACATTAAATGAATTTATTAAATAATCGATTCCGTAAACTTTTTCTAAAGACTTCACTATGCCTATGTTTACTTCATCATTACTTCTTTCTTCTTTATCATTAAATATATTAATATCAATTCCAAAAGGGGTAATATAAATATTTTTATTAGTATATTTTTTAGCTTCTCTTGCCATATACTCTGATGTTGAAAAAATCTCATCAGCTTTTTTAAAATTATATTTTAATATACTCTTTTGAATTAAACCTTCTTTAGGAAATAATAATACATCACTTCCCCATAGAGATATAACATATGGATGATAATTGCATAATGCTCCAAATAATCCATAACTAGACGCATAATGAGCATGTAATATATCCGGATTTATTTGTTTAACCAATTTTCTAATTTTTATAATTTTTTTAAGATATCCTATTTTATCTGAACTATTTTCTTTTTGTGATACTGAATTATCTATATCTAAACTGTGAACAGTAACTCCTTCTATTTCTCCAGATCTTAGAGATATAACATGAATTTCATATCCCTTTCCTAAGAAATACTTACACCACTTTTCAGTATGTTGACTCTTTATATCTGCTAAATAGCATATTTTCATCTATCTTCACCATCTCTTATTCTATTAATAATATATCTATTATTATATACTATAACTATAAAAATTTACAATTATTCTTTTCCGAGTTTTAGTTACATTAAAATCAAATATCATACTTAATTTGCTATTTATTTTAATGACTACTCCTTCCTTTTAAATACTTAATTAAACAAATTTAATAATATATAATTATATATTATTGACATCAAATCCCCAAAAAACTATAATTAAAATAAACTGTTCCTATGAAAGGTTGTAGACTTATGAATTTATATGGAAAGCTAAATAATATTTTATTATTATTATTCATTTTATTATCTCCTATTCTTCCAACATACGGAAAGCTAAATTCAGATTTGATAATTTATATGTTATTATTTTTACAAATTATTGGGCTTATATTTATTAAAGACGAAAGAAATCAAACCATAACAAATTTCAAAAAAATATTAAAGGATAAAATGTTTTTAACTTTAATATTCCTTAATATAATTATGTACACATCTGCTTTTGTGGCATTAGATAAAAGAATTTCTATTACTCATAGTATTCGTTTTAGTTTTTATTTATTTATATTCTATGTAATATCCTATAAAATTACTACTAAAAAAAATATTAAAATAGTTTTGAATACTTTTATTTTTACTTCAGGTCTAATTGGAGTAATTACACTTATTCAAGTAATTACTATAAAATTAACAGGTGCTAATATAGATCTTTTTCATAGAGTTTCTTCCACTTTGGAAAATCCTAATAATCTAGGAGCATACAGCATTTTTTCTATATTCATTTGTATAATGCTATTGATAAACTCTAAAGAAAGAGTTTCAAAAAATATATATGGAAGTCTTGTTATTATTCTATTATCTAATATAATAATATCACAATCTAGAAATGCCTTATTAGCACTCATTTTGGGTGTTTTACTTATTTCTATATTATATGATAAGAGATATATTATTTTCTCTGCTATACTCCCTATAATTCTTTTTATAATACCTCAAAGCAGAGTAAGACTTTTAGGTATATTTGATTTTTCTCAAAATAGCTCTAGAATTAAAATATGGAAAATAACAGAAATAATGATTAAAAACAAACACGAACTATTTGGTATAGGTTATGAAAATTTCGGATTAAATTATCCAATCTATGTAAACAGTAATCCGGATTATTTTGTAAGGGAGAGTTTGCAAGCTGTTCATCCACATAATATTTTTCTTAAATTCCAAGTTGAACTTGGAGTTTTTGGAACCATTGCTTTTATTGCTTTTCTTATAGTATCAATGTTTACCCTTTATAAACTTATAAATTCAACTGATGATAAGTTTAGCAAATCAATTTTCATTGGTATAACTATAAGCTTTTTAGTTTTTCAATTTATGAATTTAATAGATAGTTACTACGGTTCCCCTAAAGTAATAATTTCAATGTTTATTATTTTAGCAATTGCCAATAGTTATAAACATATAAAAAAATCTAACTACTACTCAGCATTATAAATTTAGAGATATGAAACTAACTAATCTATTTTTTAAGATGCCTTTAATTGTTAATATAATAAAACCTATGTTATGATTTCATAACATAGGTTTTATTTTTTCATATACCTAAGGATATTAAATGAACTTATTTATTTTCCCAAGGTTTTGAATTTAAATATTCTATAAATGGTTCTCTTAATTCTTCTCTCTTCATTGCATACTCAACTGTCGCTTGTAAAAATCCAAGCTTATCTCCAACATCATATCTTCTGCCTTCAAAGTTATAGGCATACATTGCCTCATTTGATATCAATGTTTTTAAAGCATCAGTTAATTGAATTTCTCCACCTTTTCCTGGCTTTGTATGTTCTAATATATCAAATATTTGTGGTGTTATTATATATCTTCCTAAAATTGCTACATTACTTGGAGCATCTTCAAGTGATGGCTTTTCAACTAAATCCTTTACTTTATAAACTCTATCTTCTATATGAATTCCATCAACTATTCCATATTTATTAACATCTGTAGCTGGTACCGTTTGTACTCCTAGTATAGAAGTCTTATATTCACTAAAGCAATCAATTAACTGTTTTAAACATGGCTTTTCACTATCAACGATATCATCACCTAGCAATACTGCAAAAGGCTCATTGCCAACAAATGCCTTAGCACAATAAATAGCATGACCAAGCCCCTTAGGTTCCTTCTGTCTTATATAATGAATATCTACCATATCTGATATATCTTTAACTAATTCTAATAAGTCTTCCTTACCACTTTTAGCTAATTCCATTTCTAGTTCTATTGATTTATCGAAATGATCTTCAATACATTTTTTATTTCTTCCTGTAATAATTAGAATTTCTTCAATTCCTGATGCTATAGCTTCCTCTATTATGTACTGTATAGTTGGTTTATCAACTATAGGTAACATTTCCTTAGGTTGAGCTTTAGTCGCTGGTAAAAACCTTGTACCAAGGCCAGCTGCTGGTATAATAGCTTTTCTTACTTTCATAAATTTAACTCCTCTCTTCACACTGATTATACATAAGCGATTTTCAAAAAATAACTAGTCAAATTCAAGTCTATTCATTTTGAAAACGCCCTATACATAATATTAATACTTACCTTAATATTACCATAATTAAAAACTTTTTCAATGAAATACTACTTTATAATTATGATTATCTTATTGTTTTTATAAATTCTATATATTTAGTATGATTAATAGCAAAATTACCCGAAACACGCTCTTTATCTTCTAAACTTCTAGTAACAACCGATCCTAAACTTATACTACATTTTTCACCAATTGTTAACCCATTAGATATTATTGCTCCAAGTCCAATCCAGCAATCTGCCCCAACTATAGTTCTCCCACCTATAGTAGTATTAGATGCAATTAGATTTCTTTCACCAATTTTAACTCCATGTTCAATATGCACAAAGTTATCAAGCTTTGTATAATCTCCAATTACAGTATTATCCCATGTGTATAAAGCCTTATCAATACAACTATTATATTGAACCTCTACAAATTCGCCTATTTTAACCCCTCCTGTGTGAACAACGTTCATTATAATTCCATCAACCCTTTTATATTCATAACCTTCTCCACCTAAAATACAACCTGCTCTTATAATTGAATTATCCCCAATTATAGTATTCTCTCTAATAACTACAAACTCTTCTATCTTAACATTATTCCCTATTATCACATTTTTATCACTTATTGATGCTAATTTACTTATTAAGCAATTTTCACCTATTGTAGTCTCAAATTCTTTTCTAATATAATCATTGCTATTTGTTAGTTTATTATGTAATTTAAAATAAGCCATTCTTGGAACGGCTGCAATTAATATTCCATATCTCCCCTTTAACTTTTCTCCAATTTCTTTAGTAGTTATAAGGCAAGTTATATTATCACCTAACCCTTCAATATACTTTTCATTTTCAATAAAAGAAAGTAATTCTTCTTCGCATTTAGAAACTGCTAATCCCATAGATGTAAAATTTCCATCATTTAAAAGTATAGCTCCTTCAATCAATTCACAAATATTGCTTAATTTCATATTAATCAACCCCTAAAACTTTTCTATACTAAGGGAGTTTTTAAGAAATAACTAATCATATTCTTTCAGACCCTTAATTACTAATATTATATCAATAATTAACAACTATTTAAATGTAATAATTTATTGAATAAAATGATGATTCATGTTAATATAATTAATATATTATTTGCTATATTTTTAATAAAATTATATAAATTATATCAATTTGTTATCAATTCAAAATAAAAAGTATTAATTTAGTTCTTTGCAGAATTAACTTAATTTTAATTCTACAAAAAGATGATATCAATTATTATTATTTACAAATTTAGAAAAGAGGTATTTTATGAAAAAATCAACAAAAGACGCAATTGTAATAGGTTTTGCCTTATTCGCTATGTTCTTTGGAGCTGGAAACTTAATTTTCCCAGCATTTCTTGGTAAAACTTTAGGAGCAGAATTCTTTATAGGAATAATAGGTTTTGTAATAACAGGAGTAGGTCTGCCACTTCTTGCAATACTTGCTTGTAGTAAAGGTGATGGTACTTTTGAAACATTAGCCGGCAAAATAAATACTAAGTTTGCAATTATTTGTACAGCTGCACTATTTATTGCAATTGGACCAATGCTGGGTATTCCAAGAACAGCTGCAACAACTTTTGAACTTACAATTCACCCGTTTTTCCCAAGTATTTCACCATTTGTAGCAATGGCAATTTACTTTGCAATAAATATGTTCTTTGTACTTGGAAGTGACTCAATAATAGATGTAATAGGAAAATATTTAACTCCAGCTCTTTTGATTATATTATCAGTAATTATTTTCAAAGGATTTTTCTTCCCAATAGGAGAAATAGTAACTACTAATTCTTCATCCGTATTATCAAAATCCTTACTTGAAGGATATCAAACTATGGATGCACTAGCTGCTCTATTATTTGCAGGAATAGTGACTACATCACTTAAAACAAAAGGCTATAAAACTAAAGAAATGTCCTCAATGATATTAAAATCAAGCTCAGTTGCTGTTTTAGGGCTAGCTTTCGTCTATGGAGGGTTAATGTACATAGGTGCTCAAACAGTTACCTTAGCGCCAGCAGATATCTCAAAAACAGGCTTATTATTATTAATATCTAAATCAATACTTGGTAGCTTGGGCCCTGTAGTAATTGGTATTGCAATGGGACTCGCTTGTTTAACAACTTCAATTGGATTATTAACAGCTGGTGCTACTTTCTTTGAAAAAATATCAAAAGGTAAATTATCTTATAATTTCAATGCAATATTTCTAGCCTTAATAAGTTTAGGAATAGCTCTATTAGGTGTTGATAAAATAATTGTATTATCTGTACCAATATTAAATGTATTGTATCCAGTTTCAATAACATTAATAGTAACAACATTATTAAGCAAATACTTGAAAAATATTAAAGCTGTTAGACTAGGTGTTTATACTTCATTAATATTTGGAATACTACTTGCTATTCCGGGTTTAAACTTAACATTAATTCCATTAGCTAACATAGGATTTGGTTGGGTAATTCCTACAGTTATTGCTATAATAATTGGATATATAATTCCAAACCATATAAAATAAATAAAAAAGTTCATTCTTTAGTCACTTTCAAAAAAGGAGCTGTTATACAACTAACTAAATAAGTTAGTTATATAACAGCTCCTCTTTCATAGAAAATATAAAAAGACGGATTTAAAAAATCCGTCTTTTTTAGTTTTTAGATATACTATCATATAATTTTATAAGTTTCGCTTCTTCTGTATCCCAACAAAACTTATTTTCAAAAACTCTTCTGTTTTCTTTCCCTTTAGCATTTATTATTTCTTTATTAGTTCTATAATACTCTATAGTTCTAATAATTTCATCAAGATCTAAAGGGTTAACATATGTACCTATATCACCAAATAACCTTGCCCAAAATGGAAAATCTGATAATATTACAGGTAATTCACAAGCCATATATTCAAATACCTTTGTTGGAATAGCCTCTTTATAATTAGGGGTCGGATGTAATATACTCATTCCTAAATCTGCTGCTTTAACATACTTATAGAGCTCCGAAATAGGTAATTTACCGAAGTATCTAGTATATTTATATCCTGCTAACTGAGTGCATTCTTTAAATAATTCTTCCGTTTCCCAGCCCCCTATAACCCATAATTCAACTTTACCCTTAAAGCTTTCAGTTGAGTTAATCATTTCTTTAATACCTCTTATTTTGGTAATGGAACCTATGTATATTATTATAAATTTCCCTTTTGCTTCATTTATAATAATAGGGACTGTTTCATCTATAATATCTTTCATAGCAAAATTTTTAACAACCACAATATTATTATGGTAATCAAGAAACTTCTCCTTGAATTCATCTTGAGTTGTTACAATTGAATCGAATCCTTTAGAATTATTTTTTTCATATTTATTAAAAGCTTTAGATATTAATTTCCTTATTTTCATACTACCTAAATACTTTTTAGAGAGTATTTGTTTAGGCATATCTTCATGCACATCATATATTACTTTTTTACCTATCTTTTTAAGCTTTTTACCTAAAGGAATCAACTCAGGATCATGAAAATGATATATATCAGCATCTACATCTACAGCTTTGTTATAAGCTTCTCTGGTTTTATAAAACATTCTGTAGATCCTATTATTATTTTTACTTAACGGTATAATTTTAACTCCATTAATAATTTTTTCTTTATCAGCCGTTACTATTAACGATACCTCATACCCTGCTCTACTTATGCTACTGCATTGTTTAAATAATATTCTACCATCATTTTCAGGATGTGCTGTGGAAATATGACAAACCTTTTTTTTCATCCAATCACCTATCCTGTTAATTATTTATATAAATTATTTCATATCTGAACTTGAAAAATTCTCTAACGGAAATTGTACAGGCATTCCTGTTTTTCTTGATTTATATGCAGCTAGTATTATTGATAAAGGTACTATTGCATCTTCCCCACTTACATAAGGTTTTCTATCTTCATTAATAGCTTCAATTACATCTTTAAATAAAGGAGTATGACCTTCTCCATATACATTATCTATTTCTACCTGTAAACTTGATTTTACAGAATCCTCATCTTCACCTTCAAATCTCCAAGTTTTCAATTCATTAACTGCTAAACCACCAATTACAGCAGTTCCTTCAGTTCCAAATATACTTAATGTTTCTTCTAAATTTTTAGGAAACACAACTGCACTACCTTCAACAATACCTATTGCTCCATTTTTAAATCTAATTAATATAGCTCCAAAATCTTCACCCTCAATTGGATTTCTAAAAGTATCACATTCAGCATAAACTCTTTCAACTTCTCCACCCATCATCCATTGAAGCAAATCAATATTATGTATACATTGATTCATTAAAGTTCCGCCATCTAAATCCCAAGTTCCTCTCCAAGGCGCTTGAGTATAATAACCCTCATCTCTTCTCCATAAAATCCTTGCTGTTCCATTCATCATTCTGCCAAACTTATTTCCTTCAACAGCTTCTCTTAACTTTTGTATAGGAGCATTAAATCTATTTTGATGAGATACAGATAGTTTAACATTATTCTTTTTAGCTACCTCTATCATTTCATTAGCATCATCAATTGACATAGCCATTGGTTTTTCAACTATACAATGTTTCCCCTTATTCATGCAATAAATAGCTACTTCTGCATGATATCCACTTTCTGTCGCTATAGTTACAACATCAATATCTTCATTTTCTAACATTTCCTTATAATCTTCATAAATTTTAACTTCTAAATTTTCATCTTGCATTTTATTTATATATTCATCTTTTTTAGCTATTGCTCTATCTAATTTAACATCACAAGTAGCTACTAATTGAGAACTATCTCTATTTTTCACAAGTGCTTCAACATTTTTATAAGATATTCTTCCGCATCCGATTAGTGCAAATTTTAGTTTTTTCATCTTAATACCACCTTATATACATTTTATAATAGTTTTTAAAATTAATGATATATCAAATATTAT
This sequence comes from Clostridium gasigenes, assembly GCF_017348895.1. Lineage (NCBI taxonomy): Bacteria > Bacillati > Bacillota > Clostridia > Eubacteriales > Clostridiaceae > Clostridium > Clostridium gasigenes. Next base: position 2,101,954 of record NZ_CP071376.1, on the reverse strand, counting down.
ATTGCTTTTTTCAATGTATTCTAAATTTAAGCTTAACTTATCTTGCATTATAACATTTATATAATATTCTTCTGGGTTATCAACTTTTCCTAAAATAGCATTTTCATCTTTATATCTTAAAGATGCCATATCTGTTATTCCAGGTCTTATAGATAATACTTCTTTTTGCTTTTCAGTATATAATGCTACATATTTAGGAACTTCTGGCCTTGGTCCAACCAAGCTCATATCTCCATTCAAAACATTAAACAACTGAGGTAATTCATCTATTTTAAATTTTCTTAAAATAGATCCAACCTTTGTTATTCTAGAATCATCACCTACTGTTATTTGTTTTCCTAACTTTTCAGCATCATTTATCATAGTTCTAAACTTATATATATTAAATTCTTTCTCATCTCTACCAACTCTTTTTTGTAAAAACAATATATTTCCTGATGAACCTATACTAATAATAATGCTTACTATTATAAATATTGGAGATAATATTATTATTCCAATTAAAGACATAATAATATCAAAAATTCTTTTTATAAACTGATTAGTTTTTTTCATTATATATACCTCTATTTAGTATTTTATTTTTATAGACTTTTAAACTTATTAAAATCAAATAAAACAATATGACTTACTTTGTAATAGCAACCTCATTTACTTCTTTAGGCTCTTTATATGTAGGTACTATTTGCTTCATTTTACTTTTAACAATTTCTTCATCATTTTCTAATAATATCTTTCTTAAATCTTCTAACTTAGCCTTCAAAATTTCCATATCGTCAAAAGTTGGCTTACCTATGTGAATTTTATTATGAGTTGTTTCTAGTAAACCTTCTTCGCTCATTAATAGCTCCTCATAAAGCTTTTCACCAGGTCTAAGTCCTGTTACTTTAATCTTAATATCCCTATTAGGTTCAAATCCTGATAATTTTATTAAATCTATAGCTAAATCATATATTTTAACAGGTTCGCCCATATCTAAGACAAATATTTCTCCACCTTTAGCAAACCCACCCGCTTGCAACACAAGTTGAGCAGCTTCTGGTATAAGCATAAAGTATCTAGTTATACTTTTATGTGTAACTGTGACCGGTCCGCCATTCTTTATTTGCTTTTTAAATAATGGAATAACAGAACCGTTGCTTCCAAGTACATTTCCAAACCTAACAGCTACAAATTCTGTTTTACTTACTGAATTAAAGGCTTGGGCAATCATTTCACATAATCTTTTAGTAGCTCCCATAATATTAGTTGGATTAACTGCTTTATCTGTAGATATTATTACAAACTTTTCTACTTTATATTTATCTGCAACTTCTGCTAAGTTAAATGTTCCAAAAACATTATTTTTTATAGCTTCTTTAGGTGAATCTTCCATTAAGGGCACATGTTTATGTGCTGCTGCATGGAATACAACTTGAATTTTATATTTTTCAAATATTTCTTCTAGTCTATCTTTATCTCTTACTGATCCTATTAAAACTTTCATATTTAAATCTGGATAGTTAACTTTTAATTCATTTTGTATATCATAGATAGTATTTTCATATATATCAAATAAAATAAGTACTCTAGGTCCAAATGTTACTATTTGCCTACAAAGTTCAGATCCTATTGAACCTCCAGCACCAGTAACTAAAACAACTTTATTATTTAAGTATTCTGAAATACCTCTGCTATCTAATACAACTTGATCTCTACCTAATAAATCTTCTAGTTCTACGTCTTTAATTTTACTAACAGTAGCTTCCCCTGAAATTATTTCATAAATTCCTGGAATTATTTTAACTTTACAATTAGTCCTTTTACAAATTTCAAGAATTTCTTTTTTATTTTCATTATCTATTGATGGTATAGCTAATATAATTGTATTTATCTCTTTTTCTTGAGCTAATCTTACTATATCTTTGCGGCCACCTTCAACTTTTACTCCACTAATACGTTTTCCTTTTTTGTACTCTCTGTCATCTATTAGCAATATAGGGTTTAGTTTTAAATTTCTTCTAGATAACATTTCATTAATTATCATTGTTCCAGCCGATCCTGCTCCTATTATCATAACCCTTTCCTGATCACCTGAATATTTATATGGAAGATACAACATCATTCTTCTGTAAACTCTATATAATATTCTATACCCAAGTACAAAAATACAAGTTAACATAGTACCAATTACAGACACATTTAGAGGTATTGTAGACCCTAATGTTCTTGTATAAATTATAACAAGACCACCTGCTAGGATTCCGCCACCTACTCCTAAAAGAAACTCATCTGTTCCTGTTAAATGCCAAAGAGAACTATACATTTTAAATGCTGCAAAACATATAATATATATAATAGTTACAATAACTATATCTTCTTGATAAATAGTTGCTATTTCTGTAAACCTATCAAAAAACGTAATATTAATAGCTAATAAATATGCCATATTAACTAAAAAAATATCTATTACAATAAGTATCAAAGTTTTAATTTTATTCATTTTTGCTCCTTCTCTTCTACTGCCTTAGAAGATATAATATATACAATAGTATATTTAATTACTTTAATTATACTACTAAACCCATATTATTGTCTATAAATACAACAATGTGTTATTTCCTCATTTCCTTATTTTCTTATTTTCTTATTTCCTTATTTTTTTTATGCTATTAATAATTATACTCCTGTACATTATTAATACTATTGCTAATGATCCTATAGTTAAATATAAAATTATACTATTAAATTTATAAGCACTAGAATATGCCGCTAATATATATACCGCTATTATACATACCCAGAATTTTTTCAATTTATATTTAACTTTATAATATTTATTTGAATAATATGTTCTAGCTATAAAGAATAATATATACGCTAAACCCGTTGAAATAGCAGCTCCTTTAGCACCATATTTAGGTACTAGTATTAAATTTCCTATAACATTACTTATTGCTGATATTATTGCAACATAAATATGAGATTTTGTATTTTTACTAAAATTAATACCCATAACAGTTGTCTCTGATATAGTGTACATTATTGGCATTAAAACTAAAAATGGGAATATAAACTCTGCCCCTGCATATTCGGAACCTATAAACATAATTATAATATCCTTTAAAGCTATTATAATTATTGAAATTAATAACATAATTACAGTTACTATTTCATTTATTTCAATAAAAAAGTCTGTATTCTCTGGTTCCTTAGCATATTTTTCATAAGCTACCGGTGTCCAAAATGTTGTAAATGTACCTTGAACTATATTTAATAATGCTATTATGCTCATAGCTCCTCCATATAATCCAATTTCCTCATATCCCGAAAACATTCTCAATGATATTTTATCTATTGATTGGAATATCCATATAATTGACATTGAAAAAACAAATGGTGTTCCATATTTAAATAATTCTTTAGTTTTTGTATTAAGTTCTTCTCCTTTTTTAGAGTCAAACCATTCTCTCCTATCATATACCAATGCAACTCCACACATAACTACATTTGATATAATAGTTGCTAATACAATTGTCATATAACTATTCTTAAATATAGTAAATATCAGCACTATAAATATTAAGTATGATACCTTATTTAATATTGTAAATAGTGAATATATTTTCCCCTTTTGTTTCATTCTTATGTTTAATAATGCAAAATTTGATATTATACTAAATGTACTATGTACTAACATAAGTAGAACTATTGTAAATGATACTTCTTGAATTATCATATTAGAAATAGGTTTATATAATATAATTAATATTAATCCTAAAATTAAGTTTAAAATTAAAGGTAATTTAATACTTTTTCTTAATAGTTTCCCTCTATTATATTCTTTCTCATCATTATAATATCTAATATATGCTTGGTCTCTCCCTAATGTCATTATAACTATTATTAAACTTGTAGCTGTAATAAACATAGATGCTTTACCATATTCTGCTGGCAATATAATTCTTGTTATTAATGGAGATGAAATAAGCCCTATAATTAAAACTATTCCATTTCCCAGAGCAAATTCCATAAACTTTTTTAATAATTCTTTCACACTCTATCACTATCTCCCAACACACATTCAAATATTTTTATATAATCTTAATCATCTTTTATTTTCCGTCTTTTATTTTAGATGAGTTATTACGTAATTTTATTATTCAAAACTTCTGTGTATATATTATCTATTTTCTTTACTACTACATCTTCGCTAAATCTTTCCTTAATATAATTAGAAATTTTCTCCTTATTAAAATCACTATAATTTTCTATCATGCTTCTCATTGATTTACATAAAGCTTCTACATTATCTACTTCAATTAAATATCCCATATATTTTTCAAAGAAATCTTCTGGGCCACCACATTTAGTTGCAATTATTGGCAAACCACAAGCTAAAGCCTCTATATACACAACTCCAAAAGTCTCAAAGCTACTTGGAAGCACAAAAGCCGAAGACTTATTTAAATATTCATTAATAATATCTCTTTTTATAGCTCCTATGAATTTCACCTGATTTTCTACTTCTAACTTATTACATAACATTTTCAAGTTATTTCTTTCAGGGCCATCTCCAATAATTATTAACTCTACATCTTCACCTTTAAACTCGCTACTAAAAGCTTCAATTGTTAAGTTTACTCTTTTATCTAATTTCAAATTTGATACTGAAACAAACTTGAAATTTCTAGGCATATCACTTTTAACATAATTAAAAACACTTGTATTTACTATGTTTGGAATAACAACTATATCTACTTTCGTATATACCTCCATAGATTTCTTAAGCTTACTTCCTACACTTATCAATGCGCTTGCACTATTATAAGCTTCTCTTAATATTTTTTTATGATAATTATCCATTTTATGATTCATTACTATTGATAAATGTTCAGTAATTATATATGGAATGTTGTATTCCTCTTTTATATACTTTCCAACTAATCCACCATACAATCCACAATGTACATGTATAATATCCGGCAAACCATATTTCTTTATATATATTTTAAATAATTTAATACTTTGCTTAACCCAAAGGTTCACCCCAAAACTATTCCTCATTAAAAGAATATTCCACCCATGTAATCTTATAGTATTTATTTCATCTTCACAATTATCAGTTATTTGGAAATGATTTTTAACAATTGTACTTTTATTTATTCCTGTTACTCTTCTAGTCTCACTATATATTAGCCCTATTTTTTTTCCGCTTTTTTTAACTGCAATAGTTTGTTCTTTAAAAAAACTACTCCTTAAAGGAGCATCCTCTGTGGGATATGCAGATGGAATCACTAAAATATGCATATATTTCTCCTCTTACCTAAATTCAAGGCTTTATATATAAATACCTTTTTAAAATCTAAGGTTTCTTTCTAAATATCTTCTTATTTTGAACTATTTTTAATTATATCACTATATACTAAAATAACAAAAATAAAGCTACAATTTTATTAAATTGTAGCTCATAATCTATTATTACTTTATAACATACTTATAATATTTCTTTTATAAGCGCTGATATTTTATCTGATGCAAAGCCATCTCCAAATATGCTTGGTTGCTTATGAGTTGGGTTGAAGTTTTTTATTGCATTTAGTATTTTATCTTTATCTGTACCAACAACAACATTCCAACCAACTTCAACAGTCTCTACCCATTCTGTTTCATCTCTCATAGTTACACATGGTTTACCCATAAAGTAAGCTTCCTTTTGAACCCCACCACTATCTGTAACTATTTTCTTTGAATTAGCTTCAAGCATTAACATTTCTAAATATCCAATAGGCTCAATTATTTTTATATTGTCATTAAACTTTAATCCATAATCAAGAGTAAACTTCTTAGTTCTTGGATGTAATGGTAATATTATTTTTTCACCACATTCATTCAATGCTTGTATTATATTTGCAAGTCTCTTTATATCATTAGTATTTTCCGCTCTGTGAATAGTTGTTAGTATATATTCTCCCTTTTCACATCCAAGCTCAACTAATAAATTCTCCTTACTTTCAGCTTTTTCTTTAAACATTAAAACAGCATCATACATTACATCTCCAATATTATGCACTCCAGCTTTTATACCTTCATTAGAAAGATTTTTCAAAGCATCTTCTGTTGGTACTAACAATAACTTTGAAAGGTTATCAGTTAATATTCTATTTTGTTCTTCTGGCATAGCCTTGTTAAAACTTCTTAAACCAGCTTCTACATGTATAACCGGTATTAATAGTTTACTTGCAGCTAAAGCACCTGCCAGTGTAGAGTTAGTATCTCCATATACTAAAACACAATCTGGTTTTTCTTTAATATATATTTCTTCAAGTTTACTAAGCATTTCTCCAGTCATTTTTCCATGTCCACCAGAACCTATATGCAAATTATAATCAGGCATTGGTATTGATAATTCCTCAAAAAATATTTTCGACATATTATCATCATAATGTTGTCCTGTATGAATTAATACTTCATCATAATTTTTTCTTAATGATTTTGATACAGGTGCAGCTTTGATAAATTGAGGCCTAGCCCCAACAACAGTTATTATTTTCATAGTTTACCTCCTAGATTTGCTATTTGTTCTACTCTCTTAACCCAAGTATTATTTACTCTTGTTATTTGAACATTTTTTGAATATTCATTTATGTCACTACATTCCATATTTATTAGTGAGTTATATAAACTATCTACATTATCTTCACAGACAACACCAATATTATTTTCACTAATAAACTTAGCTACTTCTTTGCACTTAGTTGATATTATTGGTAATCCATATGATATATATTCAAATAATTTAACTGGCATAGCAAAATCCATATAAAAATCTACTTTTCTTGGTATTATTGCTACATTAGCTTTTTTATAAACCTCAAGTAATTCCTCTCCTGAAACATGATATAAATGTATCCATTCTTTATTTTCATATCCTTTTAGATACTTTTTATCATCTTCTCTACAAACTACATGAAGATTCATTTTTCTTTCATTATTAACCTTATCTAAAGCTTCAAGCAATAGTTTTCCTCCATATTGCTCAGATAAACCACCAACATATATTATTTCAACAGAATCAAGTTCATTCTTATTAATATTTATTATTTCACATCCAGGTGGTAATGGTTCTTTATCTTTAAACTTAAATAAATCACCCATCATATTAGTTGGAAAATACATTTTTGCACAAGTGTTTTTGATAACAAACAAATCAAATCTATGCATTGTATTTATAACTATTTTTTTTAAACCTTTAACATCATACCAATTTGCAAATTTCCAATAAGCATCTCTATAAAAAAGTCCTGTATTTATTTTTTTTATCTTACTTATATAAAATAACATTAAATGATCACATAAATTAAACATAGGTCCTGCTGGTGGTTCTACATAACAAAATTCATATTCTTTTTTTCTTATTTCTTTAAAATATTGCCATGCACTTTTCCATCTTTCCATTTTTCTATTTTGAAGTCCAGTTAAAAGCGATATATTATATCCCTGTTCAATAAAAGCATCGTACATCTTTTTAGGTCTTACTGATGACCCACTTTTTTGATCTTTAAAATCAACAAAAGTTATATAAAGAATATTTTTATTATTCATTTTTATTCAACCTCATCTTCTTATTTGTTAGTGTAATTACATATATCAAAGGTAACCACATTGTAATTATGGAAACACTATTGATTATATAGGGTTCCATAAAATTAAATATTATAAATATAATAAAGTACACTCTTATTACATTAGCTTCTTTTCGATCTAATTTAAATGTATATCTAAATGTTATAACTAATATAAGTACTCCTAAAATTAATCCTATTAAACCACTTTGCAGAAATAACTCTAAAAATCCATTATGTGTATGTGCCGCTACCCTATCGTATATAGGTACAACTTTGTTATTTAATAGATAACTTGTAGATTCAAATCCATTTCCCAAAATAGGATTATCAGTTAATTTGTCCAAAGCATACTCCCATATATATCTTCTTCCACTAAATGTTAATGTTTTATGAAAAACAGATTCTAATATATTATTTATAATTGGCGATGTAAAATTTATTATAGGCAATGCCACTCCTATACTAATACAGATCTTAACTAATGATTTAGAAGCTCTTTTACTTTTTACTATTAACAATAATGGTAAAAATAAGGCAATAGTAACTATTCCTGTAGAACTTCTAGAAAACACTATCAATGTAATGCTTAATGCTAACATTAATATAGCAATATTCCTCTGTTTATAATCTTTTTTATTATAACTTAAAAAATAAATATATATAAATATACAAAAATTTAAATATATAATCATCGTACTTCTACTTAAATGTATACCTCTTACCACATGTTCTGTTGCACTCTCACCCATATATCCTACCTTTGATAATATAGTAAGTGTAAGTATATCCATAATAATTACCAAATTGCAATATTTTTTTAATATATCAACAATTTCATCCTTATCTAACATACAAAAAATTATAATAAAATAACTACAAGGCCCTATAAAGTTAATATATAATTTTATAGCCTCAAATTTATTCGGTGCCCACAATAGAGTAATTCCAATAAATATTATAAATACTATAGCAAGTACGTATCTTTTCATCTTAATTCTTTTTGTTAATAAATAATAAAAAACTATTAAGACAAAAATAATATTACTTAAAAGCCTTATTATACTAATTAAGCTTGGGGGTATTAAAAATGATTTAAAAAGAGCATCACTAATCGAAGTATTTATAAATAATATAAATATATTAAAATATTTATTATTAAATGTTATTTCATTTAACATTACTTTCACCTATTACCTCTTTATAAATTTTCTTTAGCTCTTCCATAATAACTCCCTCAGAAAAATTTTCTATGCAATACTTTTTAATTTTCTTAGAATCATATTTATCATAATTATTAATTACAAGTTCCATTGCATCCATAAGTTGCTGTTTATTATCTACATCAATTAGAACTCCACATTTTTCATTAACAAAGCTATCTGGTCCACCTGTTCGAGTTGCTATTACAGGTTTTCCATAATGCATTGCCTCAACATATACTATTCCAAAAGTTTCAAACCTACTAGGTAATACAAAACAATCACAATTTCTCATATTAAAGGCAACCTCATCTCTATTTAAACTACCTAATAAAAATATATTTTCATTTAATCCATAATCATTTATTAACTTATTAAGGCTATTAAACTCTTCTCCGTCTCCACCTATAAATAATTCAACATTTTCAAATTTTTCTTTATTAGAATTAAACGCCTCTATTAGTGCATCCATAGCCTTTTTCTTAGTTAGAAAACCTAAGCTGAAAAATCTAAACTTACTTTTATTTTTATCCTCTTTGATTTCATAACTTGGCATAACTACTGGATTATATATAATTTGTATTTTATCCTTTAATATATATTTTGATAATTCTTCTTTTAATCCATTTCCTACAACCATTACTTCACTAGCATTTTGAAATAGCTTATTTAGATATTTCCCTTCAACACTCCCAACCATTCCTCTTGAATATTTAGTTGAATGTTCAGTTACTACATAAGGTATATCTATTTTAGTCTTAACAAATGCTATTCCAGCATCTAATGCTGAATGGATATGTATTAAATCAGGATTACCTTCTTTAGCTATAATTTTTTTAATTAGTTTTTTCATAATTATTGAATAATATTTCAAATAAAGTTCTGTTAATTTAGGAAAACAATTATAAGTAGTATATCTATAAACTTTTACTTTATTTTCCTCTGAAAACTCTAACTTATTAATCCTAGTCTCTTTATCAAACTCTCTAAAACTTTTTACAGATATACTTAATACTACAACTTCTACATCACTTTTTACTAAAGCTTCCGCTTGTTCTTTGAAAAATATTCCATTTAAAGGTGTTTTCTTATCAGGGTACCAAGAAGGTAATACTAATACTTTCATAACTTCTCCTTATTATCTATAGACATTTTTTAAATTTAACCATCTTCTATTAGATATAAATAAATAGTCAACATTATTATCTTCAACTATTTATTTTACAACCTCTTAAAGGTATTTTAATAATGCCTAAATTTAATTTTTAACTATTTTCAGTAACATCTATACTATTCATATATCTTCTTACGAATATATAATGAATTATCGATGATATAATAAATACTATTAGCGTTGCATAGGCTGCCCCAATACTTCCGTATTTAATTATTAAAATTATATCTAATACAACATTACATACTCCTGAAAAAATAGCATTTATTAAGTTAGCTTTAACATTTCCTACACTTGCCAATATATTTCCATAAGGTATCCTAAAGGTTGCTGATATAAAATAACCAACCATTAAAACTCTAAAACATGGTATTGAGTCCATATATTGAGGAAATAATATTGAAAATATAGGTTTAGCAAGAACTATTCCACCCACAGTTATAATTAAATTTACTACTCCTAAGCCCTTTACTAATAAAGAAAGCTTTTCCTTCATCCAAACTTTATTATTTCTATTTTGGGCAAAGTATGGATAAGCAAATATAATTATTGATAAAGGTATAAATGTTAAATTAAATGGTATCATTGTTGCACTTTTATAGTTTGCAATTGTTATTGGATCCTTAGTAAAAGTTCCTATTAACTGAGTATCAAGTAAATATAATATTTGTGACATAGCATTACTAAGTACAGTAATAATTGAATACTTTAAGAATTTTATTTTTACATCCTTACCTTCTATTTTAGTGTTTTTATATAAGAATATATCTTTCCTTATAAAGTATGCACCAAGCATTACAGTTGCCAAATATGCTAAATACATTCCTAATATTAATCCATTTGCTCCCATTATTGTCGAAAATCCAACTGTAAAAATAAAATATACAACAGTATTAAATACAGTTAGCCTACTAAAATCCTTATTTCTAAGAGTTGATCTTAAATATGCTTGTATAGACCCATATGTTATACTAAGCAATGGAATAAATGACATTATAAATAAGAATGTTCTACTCCCTTCAGTAGCCAATGGTCCCCATAGTGCCCAGGCCATAATACCTAAACTAGTTACTATATTAATTAAAAAACCTATCTTTATTCCATAACTGAAAAACCCAAATTTGTTTTTTTCTTCTTTTTCAACACTACAATATTGTAATATACCAGCAGTTACGCCTAACCCTTCTAATAACATAGCCATATTCATGGTATTTTGAGCATATGAAAATAACCCATACTCATATTTCGAAATAATTCTAGTTAAGAAAATAATAGTTGTAAATTGTACAATCTTATTTATAATATTTGCGCTAAATATCTGTAATAAACCCTTTTTAATAAGAGAACTAATCATTTCTTTATTTATATTTTTATTCATAAATATCATTTATCCTCTTTATAAAATTAAGTAATGTCATTACTTGAGTTTTCTCTATTACTCTATTACTATTTATTAGCTTTTCGCAATCACTTTTAAGCTCACTATATCCATCTAATAAATATAAGTTCTCTTTTAAGTAATTTGTAATAAAGTTTCTAAGATTATCGTTATTACTATACCATTTTTCAAATGGATTCATATTATTGCTTTGAGATCCATATTTTTGAATTTGACCATCTAATACTCTGAAAGCTTTTCCAAAAACAGTTCCCATAAATTTAGCGTTAAATTCTGTGGGATTAAGATTCCACTTTTGCCACTTATAATTAGTAGCTTCTGGATAATATTTTTGTATCATCTTTAAAAATGCTGCCTCTTTATATTTATATTTTGGCTCCATCCTACTACAGTATTGTATTAAATCTTGGTTTATAAACGGCTCAGATGTTTCTGAAATATCTAAAGCACTTACAGATCCATTATACATACCATTAATTCCTCTATTATAAATCGCAAATTTTTCTTCATTTGAATACTTTTCTTTTATCATAGGTGATATAAAATCAACCTTATCTTTTAATATTTTTGAATACATCCAATTTCCGATTGCAGGAGGGGTATGCTTAGGCGCATCTATATAATCTCCATGCATTACATCCGCTATATTTCCATTATGAATAAATCCAAATTCATCAAAGTTAACTAACTTATTTGTTGAAACTAAATGAATAGCTCCACTATAAATATTTTGTCCAAAGTTACCTTGTACTGCTTCATCTATATTCGTTAAAAAGTTACCATTATTTAAGCTTCTAAATATACTATTAAACTTAAAATCTGCTGCAATCTCTCTAGCTATTTTTTCATCTCTAGAATAATTTTCCGAAAAAGTTATCGTTGTTATATCATCATATCCTAGCTTTTTAGCTCCAACTGCAATCATCCTTGAATCTAATCCACCGCTTAAATATGAAATATGCCTATAACCATTTTCTCTATCTTTTCCAAATGATTTATCAATTGAATCATTAAACAATTCATACATATTATCTATTATCTTATCTTCTGAATCAGTTAAGTAATTTTCATTATCTAAGAAGTAATATTGATTAAAGTTTATTTCATTGGCTTTTAATGTAAGTATTGTTCCAGGTTCTATCCTCTTAACATCTTTTATAAGAGTTGTATCAGAAATCATATATCCAAAGGTTAACATATAATAAGCACCTATCTCATCTATGTTAGCTCTAATTCCAAGTTCTCGTAATGATTTTACTAAATCAAACAAATCACTACTTACAACTAAACTACCTTTACTTTTATCAAAGAAATAATAAAGAGGCTTATTTCCTAAATGATTTGTAAACACACTCCACACATTTTTCTTTTTATCATATATAATCCCATAAAAATTTCCTCTTAAGCTATCAACAAGGTTAATACCCAAAGACTTATACATATTTTTTATTAAGCTAAAATTATCTGTAGCTACATATTTATTTTTTAGTTCTTTATCATTTAATATAACACCATCTATAACAATTAAAAGTTCATCATCTTCTTTAAATATCTTTTCATTAGTAAACTTTTTATTAAATTCTTTATATATTAAAAAATTATCCGATTCAATATAATCAGCTGAACGTAACTTATCTTTATTAAAACTTTTCTCTGTAACTATTAAAGTTGTACCCCTCACTATATCCGCCTCCAAATTTTAATACTTAGTAATTTAGATAGTTATTTATTTTACACCATCTTATTTAATTACCATACTTATGATATTTATTTCTAATAGTATCTCCTGCATTAAATACTATTCCCATTATATTTCTATCTACCCTATTTATTAATGCTATAGATTCTTTAACAGTATCTTTTTTAACCTCTTCTGCCCTAACTACAAGTATAGTTAAATCAACCTTAGTTGATAATATTTGTGCATCTGTTACAGCTTGTAGTGGAGGTGTATCAATAACTATATAATCATATTTTGATTTTAAATCTTCTAATAATAAATTCATATCCTTTGAATCTATTATTTCTATTGGATTTAAAACTAATTCTCCAGCTGTTAATAAATCAAGGTTATCATTAATTTTTTTAACTGCATTATCTAGATTTATTTTTTTCAATATAACTTCACTTAATCCAATATCATTCTTTACTTCAAAAACATTATGAAGAGATGGTTTTCTTAAATCGCCTTCTAATAATATTACTCTTTTATTACTAGTAGCTAATGATACTGCAAGGCTTGATGCTGTTGTAGTACTTCCTTCTCCTACTATAGAGCTTGTTATTAATATAGATTTATTATTGAAATTTTCCTTTGAATATTTTATAGTAGTTGCTAAACTATTATAAGCTTCTCCTAATATTGTTCCTTGATTATTCTTAATTTTATTAATATTAATTTGATTTTTTTTCACTTTTGGAACATTTGCAATTATAGGCATCTTTAATTCTCTTTCAAGTTCACCTTTAGTCTTAAATGTCTTATTTATACATTCTAATATAAATGCAATAGCCGTCGACATACATAGCCCACCAATTAATCCCATAGCAATAAGAACTTTAGCACTTCTCATTTCCTGTTTTTGGGCAATTCCTATACTTTCTTCAACTATAATCTCTACATCTTTATTATAATTTGGAGCTACTTCTGTAAATTCATTTATAACTCCTTGCAGGACTTCTGCTGTTTCATTTTTATTTAAACTTGAATATTTTACTTGTATAAAATCTGTATTAACAATATTAGTAACCGTTAATTTTCCTAATGCCTCTTCAGGCTTTAACTTAGAATCTACAGTATATAAAGATTTAGTGACAAAATCCTTAGTTTTCATTAATTGTATATAATTTTGTATTAAATTTTTATCTTTTTTAACTTCTATATTATTTTCTATTACAGTAGCTTCATTTTTAACATATAACTTAGCAGATCCCTCATATATAAACACATCATTTGAAACAATACTAACTAATGCTGCTAATACAGTTGTTAAAATTGTAAATACTAAAATAGACCTCCACTTCCTTACACAACCTATTAAAACATCTTCAAATTTAATTATTTGTTCTTCCACGTTTTACAACCCCTAATCAATATTTTTTGTTTTTTAAAACTCACCTATATTAATGTTTTTAATGTTTCCATTAATTCAATACACATTTTTGTTGTTAAACCACTTTTATCTAACATTGGATTAAACTCTACAAAATCCATTGATTTAACTAATCTTGTTTCAAATATTCTATTTAATATAGTTTTAGCTTCATCCATATTTATCCCATTAGGAACCGGTGTTCCAGTACCCTTCATTAATAAAGGATCTATTGAGTCTATATCAAAACTCAAGTGTATATTCTTTATACCTCTATTTTCTAAACATTTATATAGTTCAACACATACACTTCCAATTCCTACTTCTTTAATTCTATCCATTGTCCACACTTTCAAATCAAGCTCATTAATTAAATCCACTTCTCCGCTATCTAAATCTCTAGCTCCAATTATAAAAACATTCTCTTTCTTAACCTTTACCCCTTTAAAATATATATCAGTTAAGCTCTTATCCCCCACTCCAAATAATGCTGACAAAGGCATGCCATGTACATTTCCTGAAGGGCTTGTTTCAAATGTATTCATATCACCATGTGCATCTACCCATATCACAGCTAAATCATCTTTAAAATATTTAGCCACACCTGAAATGCTTCCAGCTGCTAATGCATGATCTCCACCTATAACTAAAGGAAATCCACCTGCAGATAATGCAGAATATACTTTATGTGCTAAATTATTGTTTATACTTACTATTTCGTTAATATATTTAGCGTTTACCCCGGCGCAAAAAGCCTCTTTTTCAATAGAATTATCTATATATATATCACCCAAGTCATAAACTTTATTTTCTTCAGTCCTCAAGATTTCAGCAATTCCATTTTCCCTTAAAACCCTAGGACCCTCTTGAACTCCTTTTTTGTCACACCCATAATAAAGTGGTACTCCGATTAAATTAATATCCATAATGTTACTCCTATTCTTATTACATTTTATTTTTCATTCTTATTATATACCATTGTAAAATTTAATTAAACAAATAGCGACTTTTTTTTTTTTACTATAATATGCTATTATAGTATAGAACTATCTAAATATTATATAAAGGGGTTTATACTTATGAAAAACAATTTTTTAAAATGTCTACTCTCAACTGTATTACTCTTTGGTATTTCTACCAGTAGTGCACACGCACTAACTCTAGATTATATTGCAGGAAGTGATCGTTATGAGACTGCAAGCATGATCGCATCAAAGATGCAATATTCTTCTGCTATATTAGTAAATGGACTTTCTATTGTAGATGGGCTTTCAGCTAGTGGATTAAGTGGTGCTTTAAACGCTCCAATTTTATTAACAGAAAAAAATAAAATTCCAAGTTCTACATTAGCTAAATTACAATCTGTAAACACTATTTATATAGTAGGTGGACCAACTGTTGTTTCTAGTGAAATTGAAAACACTCTGCGTAATATGGGCAAATCAATAGTTAGACTTGGTGGTTTAGATAGATATTTAACATCTATCACTGTTGCTAATCAAATTGAAACTCTAAAAGGTGTGCAAGAAATATATTATGTAAACGGAGCACGTGGTGAAGCTGATGCTATGAGTATATCACCTGTTGCAGCAAAAACTGGTAACCCAGTTATACTTACAGATGGGTCTTCAACTTCTTACAGGAAGAATGTACAAGCCTATTCAATAGGTGGATTTCAAGTTTTAAATAGATCTTTTGATAATTTTGCACAAAGAATTACTGGAATTGATAGATTTGAAACAAATAAAAATGTTATTAATAAATTCTTTCCAAATAAAACTCACGTAAACCTAAGCAAATCTGATGTTTTAATTGACGCATTAACTGCATCTGCTTTAAAAGAACCTGTAGTACTAATTTCAAACACGTCAAATAAAACAGCTATAGCTGGAGCCCAAAGCGCTACTGTATTTGGAAACATAAATAAAATTGCTGTTAACCGTGCCAAAGGTTATATTTATGGAGAAAAAGTTGTATTCTACTCACAACACCAAGATGATGAAACCCTTTTTGCCGGAAGTGCAATTGTAGATGCAATTGAATCTGTTGGCTCTGAAAATGTTCATATTGTATTAATTACAGACGGTTCTGGTTCTGAAGTATTTAACTGGCCTAAATACATTAACTATCCTATTTCAGAAAAAGTAGCTTTAAGAAATAATGAATTTAATGCTTCTCTATCAAAACTTGGGGTTAATCTAAATAATGTTATATATTTAAACCAACCTGAAAATAATATTAATTATGATTCCTTAAGACAAACAGTAAATTATTTTGAAACTACTTATAGTAATGTAACCCATGTGGCACATTCTTATAAGTACGATACTCATCCCCAACACTTAACATCTGGACAGTTAATTTACAGTTTATATAATGATGGAGTAATAAAAGATTGTAGATTCTTCACAACATCTGAGGATGTATCAAGGTTAAACACAGATTTCTTAATCGAAAGCGTATGTGATACTACTCTAGAAAAACAAAGAGTATTATCTGCAGCTTTTGAATATTCATTAGATAATAAGGATATGGTGAGAGAAGGTATTGGTTATAAATCTGTTGAAAGATTATTTAATATTTTAACAAATGATCCTAATGTAACATCTTACTTACATGAGCCTGAAACAAGATAAAAAAAAAGGGAGTAGCATTTAAACAAATGCTACTCCTTAATATTAATTAATATTACTTATTCCTAAGTTTCTTATAATTTCATCCGAAATTACAACATTACCACCTAGTATATATGCTTTTTTAATTAATTGTTTATTCTGTGATATTTCAGATTTAACTATATTATCAGCTACTACTGTATTAGATAATAAAACAAAGTTATTATCTTTACCAGCTAAAGCAGATGATGAAAGTGCATCTGGGAAAGTAAATGCTGATGCAATATATATAGTACTTAAATCTAATTCACTTTTAAATCTATCTAATATTTTCTTATTAGTATCATATCTATCACTACCGCCTAATCTTTCTGGATTGCTTACGCTTGCAGAAACAGCATCATTTATAACAGTTGTTGCTCCTATTATAAATGTTTTTGTTATATTATTGTTATTTAAAAATCCTCTTGTACTTTCTGGAACTTCATTATTTCTTGTTAATAAAATAGGACTTCTATTTTTTGCAGCTATTGGTGACATTGATAAACCATCCGCAAAACTTAATCCATTAACTAGAGATACTTCTCCGTTATGTACCCCTACTTCATTTGCAATTAATACTGATGTTTCATATCTATCATTTCCACCCATTCTTTTAACAGTTATACCCATAGCCGCTAATTCTCCATCAATTACTGAAGGAATAGCAGTGTTTCCACCTACTATAAATACATTTTTCACGCCTTTGTTAACTAATATTTCTTTTAACTTAGGTTGATTACTTAAACTAGCTTTTTCAGTTAAAAGTATAGGTGCATTATTTTTGCTAGCAAGGGGAGCTGCTGTTAATGCATCTGGATAATCAATACCTGATGCTAAAACTACATTTTCTGCTGTTTGCCATCCCTTTTCAAATAATTTATAAGATGTTTCATATCTATTATCTCCGTAAATTCTTTCTCCATTTATTGGTGTTAATGATACATTACTTCTTAAATAATCTACAGCACCATTTGTTATAGCTTCTGCTAAACTACTTTGAGTACTTGCCTGCTTTAATTTATTTGCTTCATCTGGATTACTTAAGAATCCACATTCAACTAAAGTAGAAGGCATTGTTGTTTCTCTCATTACATGAAAATCTGCATATTTAACCCCTCTATCCTTAGTTGAAATATACTGCATTAATCTATTTTGCATACTTCCTGCTAATTTAAAATCTATATCCTTCATATAAAAGGTCTCGATTCCATATGCTCTACTATCCTCTGCTGAATTAATGTGTATTGATACAAATATATCTGGATTCGCTGCGTTTGCAGCATCACTTCTTTCTTTTAAAGATACATATACATCTGAAGTTCTGCTCATTATAACTTCGACTCCAGCATTCTCTAATTGTCTTTTAGTGTCAAGCGCTATATTTAAAACTATTTGTTTTTCTATTACTCCATTTCCAGTAGCTCCTGAATCTAATCCACCATGACCTGGATCTAAATATACTACATATTTAGATTTTGCTACTGGTGGAGCAAATGCTAATCGTTTATTTATTATTTTTTTAGAACCATTATCTGTAGCTAATTGTGTATTTACTGTTTCACTTGAAACAGCTTTTTGTTCTTCTTGCTTTGGTTGTGCTACATATAATTCTCTTAAATGATATTTTCCGCCTACTTGTCCCACTAAAAATGTAGTTCCTTCTTTTAGTCCCCTTAAGGATACATTTTCATTAAGATTAGCTACGCTATAATCTTTAACGCTCCATATTACGTTTTCATATTGTGAAATTTCTTTTAAATTCACCTCTTCGTTAACGTTTATAATTATACCATTTTCAAAAACTACATTTTCAATTCCATGCTCCTGAACTATTTCACTTAACATTTGTTCAACTTCACTGGAAATCGTATCAGCTTTCACAGTCTTCGTAAAATTTGGTGATATAGTAGTAAAAATAAACATCATAATTAGAGCACTACTTATAACTCTGATTTTCTTAGTCAAAATATCCCATCCCTTCATTTTTTACTTAAGTAATCAAAAAAAAATAACCTTTTTAAAGTGCTATGCATATTAATTAGTTATCTTTTAAAATTTTCCTAATAATAAAATTATATACTAGCTGACAACATACTTCAATATTTTTTTGTTTTTGTTAAAATAAAACAAAAAAGTAGAGAGTTATACAAAACACTCTCTACTTTTATATTTAATATTCTAAAGTCTCTAAACATTGCTTAAGCGTATTAACAGCTGTAGCTGGAACTCCATATCCTGCTTGTATTATTCTTTTTATTTTCTTTTGAGATAATACATCCTTTTGTTCTCCACTTAAATCATTTCCGGCTAAAACAATAGGATTCCCTGTTATAGCTGCTATTGGTCCTGCTGCTAAGGCATCAACCAATGTTATTTCTTTAGTTATATATACACCCTCAGTATTACCATAGAATCTATTAATTACCATCGCATTAGTTTCTGCTCTATTTTTTCCACCAAGTCTATTACCCATAACATTTTTTGCAGTTATACTATTGATTTTATTTAAAACATTGTCACTTACAACAGTTGTTCCACCAATAATATACCCATTATCTATACCTTCTCTACTTAACCAATCATAAATATTCGAAGGAACTTCATCTTTTCTAGTTAAAAGTATAGGCATTTTATCTCTTCCAGCTACTGGGGCTATAGACATAGCATCTGCTTGTCCAAGTCCTGTTGCCACAACTATATTAGATACATCATATAAATTTGAATCTATATATTTAGCAACTTCTAAAGAAGTATCATATCTATCATCACCTTGTAATCTTGTAATTGAATTTATACCAATATTTCTAAGTTGTTGTTCTACTGTAGCAGAAACAACATTGGCTCCTCCAACTATTATTACATTTTTAGTACCCAGTCTTCTAAGTTCGTCACTAGTAACTGCTGGTATACTATTTTTTTCTACTAATAATAATGGCGAATTATAATGACTTGCTACAGGAGTTGAAGTTAATCCATCAACTAAAGCTAACCCATTAACTATTACAACTGTTTCATTTTTTTCAAATTGACCCTTGCTAAGTTCAACTGCTGTTGCATATCTATCTATCCCGCCTTTAACATCAACAGGAGGTTGATAAACAATCATATCCCTAGCTTTATTTAAGAACTTCACATTTGCATCTGAAACATATCCTCTATTCTGCCAATCATAAGATCCCTCATATTTACCGCTAGAAACATCTGTGTTTCTTTCAGAATAAATTTCATAAGAACTTTGACCAGCTACTGAAACCTTTCCTTTTTTAGCTACTACAAATGGTGTTTCTATATTATTTTTATTACTATTATATAAAAATCCTCCATTGCCGTTCATAATTTTATTACTTGAAGTTGTCATAGCTATTTGCTGTACATCTGTATCTCTTAAGCTATTTACTGAACCTGATAAATATTTTTCTACAGCAAATGTATGCTGAGCTGCTTTTTCACCCCAGAAAGGATCTGAAGCATATTTAACATTTGAACCATGTTTCTTATTTCCTAGGAACCCACCAAAATATCTCCAATCTGCAGGATCTGCATATCCTCTTGAGATATAATTTTTAGCAAATTCATAAACAGATTCTGATGGGCTAGCAAAAGAACTTGCTCCACTTACATCAGAGTCAAAAGCCTTTATTCCAAAAAGATTATTTTTGCTCTGAGATATAGCTGACATACCTTTTCCAGATTCATTCATTGCAACACCTAAAGTTAATATGGCATTAACTCCATATTTTTGTTCTGCATCTTTAAGTGCTCCTCCTATTCCTCTAAGTTTTGAATCTCCAGCTGTATTATTATCTATAAATCTATTAAGCTCATCTGCTGAATAAACAGTTTTACTTCTAAATGGTAAATAATTATAATAAGTGTACTGTGGATTTCCTGCATTTATAGCATTTCCTCTTCCACCCCTTTTATAATCATTTATTAAATTATTTAATCCATTTTGAATATTACTTCCATCATAGAAATATACACCATCATAACTTAAATATTTAACACCAGCTTGTAAATAAGTTGGTGCTCGTCCTATGCTTATAGAATATCCACCACTACCTGTTAAGTTTGAAGAAATATAATGCTTTAATTCTCCATTTTCAGAGTAATAATAACTTGGATTAACTGCCTTGCTAACTGGCACAACAATCATATCGTATTCACTAGCACTAGTGTCTTTATTTATCCACCCTTGATATCCTGAAACTACTATTTGTGCTGATCTACCACTATCTGCAATTATCGGTGCATCATCTACATATGAATGATTAACATAAGTAATTGCATTAGTAAGACCTGCATCCGAATATAAATTAGTATTTTTATCACTTCCACCATAAGCGCTACCATTAACATGTTTCAAAATTCTTGCCATGGTATTTTCTCCAGCTTGTCCACCATCTGCAAGTGCACTTACACTAGGTAACATAATTGCTACAATTATGACTTGTGATATAATTCTTTTTATTTTATTTAATGACACAATCCCACCACCTTTTTCTTCTATAGTTTACCAATGTTATATTCTTTTTTCAACTAATTTTCTAAAAACTTGTAATAAATTACACCCCCAAAGTGTAATTTATACCATTAACGGTATTTTTTACACCCCAGGGGCGCTTTCTTATATTATAAACTCCAATAAGCTATATTGTTTTCCTTAGCTTCATTTTTGTCTACTATAGATTTTACATCTATTATAATTTTATTTTCATCTTTATATAATTCTAATAAATTGCTTAATGGCATTTTTCTGTAATCCGTATGAGATACAGCTACTATAATTGCATCTAAATCTTTTAAATCTTCTAGCCTCGTCATTTTTATTCCATATTCTCTTTCAACTTCACTAGGTTCTGCTATAGGATCTACAACTAAGCAGTTTACTGAATATTCTTCAAGTGAACTTATTATATCAGTTACTTTAGTATTTCTAACATCAGGACAATCTTCCTTAAATGTTATTCCAAGTACACCAACTCTAGCTCCCTTTATTTTTTTATCGGCTTCTATTAACTGTTTAATAGTTTCTTCTGCAATAAATTTACCCATTCCATCATTTACTTTTCTTCCAGATGCAATAATTTGTGATGTGTAACCTAATTGCTCTGCTCTATAAGTTAAATAGTATGGATCAACTCCTATACAGTGTCCTCCAACTAAACCTGGATTAAACTTAAGGAAGTTCCATTTAGTTCCTGCAGCTTCTAATACTGCTTTTGTATCAATATCCATCTTATGGAATATCATAGATAATTCATTAACAAAAGCTATATTAACATCTCTTTGAGAATTTTCAATAACTTTAGCAGCCTCTGCTACTTTTATACCTTCTGCTCTATATACTCCAGCTTCTATTATAAGTTCATAAACTTTTGCTATAGTATCTAAACTTTCATCGTCCATACCTGAAACTATTTTAACAATAGTTTGTAATGTATGAACTTTATCACCTGGATTAATTCTTTCTGGAGAATATCCAACCTTAAAATCTATTCCGCATTTTAGTCCAGATTCTCTTTCTAAAATCGGAACACAAATTTCCTCTGTTACTCCTGGATAAACTGTTGATTCAAAAACTACTATTGAACCCTTAGTTAAATTTCTACCAACTAATTCACTTGATCCAATTACAGGTCTTAAATCTGGCGTTTTATCATCATTAATAGGTGTAGGAACAGCTACTACATGAAATTTACACCCTGCTAGTTTACTTTCATCACAAGTAAACTCAACTGTGGATGTTTTTATAGCTTCATTTCCAACCTCATTAGTTACATCTATTCCATTTAAATATTTATCTACTTTACCTTTATTAATATCAAATCCAACTACATCAACTTTTTTTGCAAATGCTATTGCTAAAGGCATTCCTACGTATCCAAGCCCCACTACTGCTATTTTTTCTTTTTTAGCTTCTATTAACTTATATAAGTCTTTCATAATTAAATTCCTCCACTATTTCGTTGTTAAGGATCGTAAATAAATAACTAGTTATTTATTTTACTATTCCTTATATACCATCTAATAATAATATCATAACAATTATTATAATATATAATTCATAAACATGCTATATAGTAATTACTTTAATATTACTATTTTCCTGTTATTATTTACTTATTTAAATTAAAATGGTAAAATTCACTTTTGAAAGGACGTGAGAGTGTGAATAAATCACAAAGAAATAAAAAGAAGAAATCGCCATTAAAGATAACACTTATTACTTTATTAATAATAATATTAGCTACACTTATTGGAGGTGGACTATATTCCCTATACTTATCAAGCAAATTAGATAAAGTAGATTTAGATAAAAACAATATAGGAATAACTAATGAAACTACTGAAAATTTATCTAAATATGACGCTTATGACAAAATCATTAACATAGCACTATTTGGAATTGATGCTGGAGACAACGAGTTTGGACGTTCAGATTCTATAATGGTATTAACCGTAGACCCTGTTCACAACAAATTAAAATTATCATCAATAATGAGAGATAGTTATGTGAATATTCCAGATCACGGTATGGATAAATTAAACCATGCTTTTGCCTTTGGAAATTCTACACTTGCATTGCAAACTTTAAATGAAAACTTCAATATAAATGTAGATAACTTTATTTCAACTAATTTCTCGAACTTACCTAAAATAATAGATAAGCTTGGAGGGGTAACTATTAATCTAACAGCTGAAGAATTTCCACTTATGAATAGTTATGCAGCATCAAGAGGTAGTACTTCTAGTATAAATGCTGCTGGTCCCCAATTATTAGATGGAGATTTAGCCTTAGCCTATTCAAGAATTAGATATACAGCTGGTGGAGATTATGAAAGAACTTCAAGACACAGAACAATACTTGGAGCAGTATTTGATAAAATTAACAATACACCTGCAACACAATTTCCAAGTTTATTAAATGACTTTCTTCCATTTGTACAAACTAGCTTTTCAACATCAGAACTTTTAAGCCTTGGAACTACAATTTCAAAAATAGATAGTTCTAAAATAATAGAAGATAGATTTCCAAGAGACGACTTCTCCAAAGGTGATACTATAAACGGAATTTACTACTTAACCTTTGATGCCGAAGCTACAAAATCTCAAATGCAACAATTTATTTACGAAAACTAATTACATATTTGCAATGCTGATTATTATTATAAATTTACATAAAGTGATTATAAGTTTATTAAAAATTATTAGTACTTATCAAATATTTATAAGTAAAGGCTATAGGATTTACCCTATAGCCTTTACTTATTGGATATATTTATAAATATTTAACAGTAATTTCATTTTCTATTTGCAAGCTTATATACTATTATGATAAAATCCTAAATGAAAGAGGTGTATACAATGTCACGTATTAAACAGACTAATAATAAAAATATAAAAAAGAAAAAGAAAAAATCGACAGGTTTTAAAATATTAATGGGATTTCTAGCAATATTAATTGCATCTATGGCAATAGGGGGCGGGTACCTATATGGTTTATTTTTCAAATTAGATAATGTAAAATTAGATACTAAAGATTTAGGAATTTCATCTACTGAAGAATTCTCAAAATATAATAACTATAAAGATATAAAAAATATAGCTCTATTTGGTGTAGATGCTGAAGACGGTGGTGCAGGAAGATCAGATTCAATGATGATTGTAACTATAGATCCTGTACACAATAAACTTAAAGTAACATCACTAATGAGAGATTCTTATGTAAATATAGATGGCCACGGAATGGACAAACTTAATCATGCTTATGCATTTGGAGGTCCTCAGCTAGCAATTAAAACAATAAATGAAAACTTTGGTTTAAATGTAGAAGATTTTGCAACAGTTAACTTTTCTTCACTTCCTGTTGTTATAGATATACTAGGTGGTTTAGATTTAGAAATAAATGATGAAGAACTTCAGTATATTAACAGTTATATAGATAGTTTAAATGGACTAGAAGGTACTTCAGCTCCACATATAACTTCTAGCGGCTCTCAACACCTTAATGGTATCCAAGCTCTTGCATATTCAAGAATTAGATATACAGCTGGAGGAGATTATGAAAGAACTCAAAGACATAGAATAGTTCTTACAGCACTTTTTGAAAAATTATCCTCTACTTCAACAACCTCATACCCTTCAATATTAAATAGCTTATTACCTCACGTTCAAACAAACTTAACAGCTGGTAATATTCTTTCACTTGGAACAAACGTACTAGGAGTTGGCAATGGTGCTTTAGTACAAGACAGATTCCCAAGAGATGGCTTTGGTGAAGGCACTACTATAGATGGTATTTATTATTTAAGTTATGATAAAGATACAACAATTAAGCAAGTTAGAGATTATATATTTGATGATAAATAAATTTAATTTTCTATATTTAAAATCCACTATAAAATAAAGTATGAACTGACCCTGTCGAGCAGATAGGGTCAATAATGAAAATTTATGCAGTTAAGGTATGACTTCGATATTCGATCGGACTCATACCTTTTCGCTTTTTCTGTAACCGCTTTATATTATAAAAGTTTATGTATTCATCAATAATTTCTTCAAATTCCTCATATGAATCAAATTTTCTTAGGTACTACATTTCAGTTTTAAGTGTACTCATCGGAAAATTAAAAATTTTTCAATATTTTTTCACAAATATTAATCCAATTGAATTCATTGTAAGCTCTTTCTATTATTTTATTAGAATAATTGTCCATATTATTGTTATCTATACTACATACATTCAATAATATTTCACTTAATTGTGTAATGTTTTTTTTACTGAATATTTGCCCATATTCAGTATCTTTTATTATATCCTTAGCTGAATCTATATCAGTACTAATTATATAATTACCATTCTTCATTGCCTCAGTAAATACTAATGGAAACCCTTCTGATATTGATGTCAAACAAAATATCTTTGCTTTTTTATATTCAGCGTCAAGTTCATCTCTATTAGATATTAATCCAGTAAATATTACTCTATCTATTAAATCTGGATTTTCATCGAAATACGCTTTAATATATATTTTAAATTCTTCTTCTATAGGACCAATTATTCTTAGTTTCCAATTTGGAATTTGATTTTTTATATTGCTAAATGATTTCAATAGAGTTTTATTATCTTTCTCTAATGTTCCTATTCTTCCTACTGTTATAATTATATTTTCCTTTTCTATTGTTTTATATGGATTATGTATATTGTCATCAAAAAAACCATTAGGAATGTATTTAACCTTCAACCCAAAGTTATCATTTAAATAATTGCATATTCCTGTTGTCTCTCCTGTAATTAAATCTATTTTATTTCTTAACATATAAAACAAAATATTACCTTTTAACCCCTTTGGTGGAAAAGCTCCTTTGCTATTCTCTATATAATCTAATGTACAATCAAGCTTTAAGTATACTTTACCACTTTTATTTAAAATCTTATATAAAAATCCTTGCATTGCAGAATTTAAATTAGGATGAAATATTTGTAAAATATCTATCTCTCTAGATTTCTTAAATAGATATATTATACTATCTATTTTACTATTCCCAAAGAACTTAGTAATAATATCCATACCCAATCCATTAACTTCAGTATCTATATATTCATATGGTCCATTATCATAAGTTGCAACTCGTCCATCTATAGAATAATATTTTGTAAGAATATATGGAATCATCCCAACATCTTTAATTAAATGTACATTTTCAGTTCTAGTAAAAAGACAACAATATCTCTTTTTCTTTTTTACCATGCTATATTCCACCTTTGACACTTTTTATTTCTTCTAAAGATACTACTTTTAATATCACAATACACAGTCCATAAATTAAAACTGACATTACTATAATTATTAATGCATTAACCCCTATACATTTTAATATATATACCAATCCACCCATAATACTCGTCGATAATATTATTCCTAATATTTTATCTTTATTAAATATAATTTCCGGAAAATATTTGATGCATTTATTTCTCATTAATATTAAATTAATTACTTCGCTAATTAAAGTTGTTACAGCAGCTGCTGTAAATCCATATTTCGGAATAAATATAAAATTTAATACAAGATTAGAAAATGAAGAAATAACTACTACATTCATATATTGTTTTTGTTTTCCACTTGCACTTAATTGATATCCATATAATTCTCTTATATATAATATTCCAACATATATTATTAATATTTTTAAAGCTATTCCAGCTCTATAATATTCATCACCAAATAATAACATCATTAGTTCTGAACTTAATAATACGCCCCCTATCACTAATGGAAAAATAATAACCAAAATTATTTTTCTTACTTTATTTAGTAAATTTGAAAGTTTTATATATTCTTTTTTATTAAACATATCTATTATAACCGGAAATATAGGTGTAAAAATCATAGTTATACCAATTATAAGGATGTTTATTATTTTATAAGCTGAGCTATATAATCCAACTTGTTCATTCGTAGATACTACTCCTAATATAAGAATATCTAAATTGCAGTTCATTGTAGCAAAAACTCCTGAAAAGAAAAATGGAAAGCCTTTTTTTACCAAATCTGCCAATTCACTAATTGAAAAAACAAACGTATACTTTATCTCTTTATTAGCTCTATTAATTAAATATATTACCGAAATAGCATTACCAATAAATAAAGATATAGGAATTATATAAATATTTTCTTTCATGGTAATATTACTTAATACAATTAGTAATATAAATGATATCACGTTCTGTATAATTATTGAATATGATATATATTCCATTTCCTGTGTTGAGTTAAAATACCAATCTATATACAATGCATTCGTAATTATATTCAGTCCATAAAATAACGTCATCATTTTATTTTCATATATAATATTACTAATCGGAACTATAATAAGTAATGCTATTATAGAAAAAATAGCTAATATTATTCTATATGATAATATTTTATTATATATATTATTTTTTTCTTTGATATTTCTAGATATAGCTACTACAGCATACCCCTGTAATCCCATAGATGATATCATTAAAAAATATGATATCATTGAATTAGCAAAATTAATACTCCCAAATACTTCTTTTCCATAAACTCTAGCAACATACATAGAAAATAAGAAAACTAGTATTTTACCTCCTATATTTCCTGTGAAAACTGAAATAAAATTTTTCTGTATTTTATTCATTATTTATCTCCTATGCATATAATCAAATAAACAATATATCATCACAATTCTGCTTAGATTATAACTGTAAAATTTAACCATATGAAATTATATTTTTTTATATTAATATTCCTATATATAACAATGTGTATTTCCGCATTCATTTTTATACTTAATTACTATTGATATTAATATCTATAATTGAATTATTGCAAATGTATCTACATTTATATTAGAAACTATCACACCTATAAAACTTGTTGTTAATGCTAATCCTAATCTATCATTATATGAGCCTAACAACTTCCTTATCAATGAGCATATTGTATATATTGTAAATATAGCTAAATAATTCCTATAATACCTTATTCTGCAATAATTCTAGCATATAATGAAAATGATGTAGCCCAAGAATTTTCAATAGATTCTGAATTTACCCAATTTTTAACTTCTGTAGACTTTAATGTATTTTCTTGTAGTATAAATGAAGTTATACTACGTAAATTCATAGCATATCGCCCTCTCATCTTTCAGTAGTGTAAAGTTACTTACACTACTATTTCTATTTTTTCTTTATATATCAAGGTTTACAGAGTTTTTTACAACAAAAAAACAATGCCATCCTCTTTTATGCTATAATTGAATCGCGAAAACCAAAAATAACACCCAAAAGAAAGGTCATTGTTATGGATTCACTTATAACTTATTTACTTTTATATAATCAATACTTACTTAAAACTATTTCAGAATTACTTTTATTTATTTCTAAAAACATACGTTTAAAACAAATGGCTTTTGATGACTCAAATAGCCCATAATATCAAAAATTCAAAGTAGATAAACTACCTAAAATTCTAAGATTCGAAAAGGTAGATTATCAGTTACTTCTAGCTTATTACCAACATAAATATAAGAAACCTGTGACACCCGTCCAGAGACGTTCGGATAAGTCAGTACCAATTAAAACCATTTGCCCTAAATGTGGTGCACCTCATGACTATATATACAACAATAATGGTAATCGTGGTCAATTTAAGTGTAAGGTTTGCTCTTTAAATTTTAATGAGCATAACTTCGCAACAAAATCTATAGTATTTACTTGCCCTTATTGCGGTAGTACTCTGGTTGATCAAAAAGAACTTACAAACTTTAAAATACATAAATGTAAAAACTCTAAATGCTCTTATTACTTAAATAATTTAAGCAAGCTTCCAAAAGGATTAAAAGCTTCTGACAAGCATAAGTACAAGCTTCATTATATTTATAGAGAGTTTACTATTAACTTCTTTAAAATGGATTTATACGAACTTGCTAAGCGTGCTACTAGCTTTGACTTCAAGAAGTTTAATCCTCATATAATGGGACTATGCCTTACTTATCATGTTAACCTTAAGCTTTCAACTAGACAGACCGCTCATGCGTTAGCAGAAGTTCATGGTATAAAAATATCACACTCTACTATTGCTAATTATGCATTAACCGCAGCTCCTGTTGTTAAGCCATTTGTAGATACTTTTGATTACAAACCTTCTAATTTGCTAACAGCCGATGAAACTTATATTAATGTAAAGGGCCTCAATCATTATGTGTTGATTGTAATGGATGCTTGTAAAAAATCTATTATTGGTTATCAAGTATCTGATACTAGAGCTACAGGCCCTTGCATACTTGCAATGCGAATGGCTTTTGATAAGTTTAAAGAGTTTCCAAGCAATGCATTAAAATTTGTTGCTGATGGCTATACAGCCTACCCTCTTGCTAAACAACAGTTTGAAATTCAAGAAGATAAAATATTTGATCTTGTTCAAGTTATTGGACTTACCAATAACGATGCAGTATCTGCTGAACATCGTTGGTTTAAACAAGTTGTAGAGCGTCTAAACCGTACTTTCAAAGCCTCTTATCGTGTAACCTGCGGTTACGGAAGCGATGATGTTGCACTTTATGGTGTTTCTCTTTGGGTTGCATATTATAACTTTTTACGCCCACATCCTTATAACTATTGGAGCCCATTAAATGAACTTAAGGAGTTTGAGAATGTGGGGAATATGCCAGCAAAGTGTCAAATACTACTTAGTCTTGGTCAACAAACAATTGTACATATGCAAGATAATGAAACAGGCTAAAACATAGAAAACTTAGTTTTTTAAAAAATCTTTGTTTTCAAAGGTCTATTTCTTATACCTAAAAACAGATTTTCTTTTCAAATAAATTGCCTATTTTGTATTTTTTACCACAGATATTTTTTAGTTAACTTTTCATATCAAACGTTACACTATCAAATAAATATAGTCTACTTAATTAGCTAATCCTTTATTATTATTTTCAACTGTCTATAAGTTTCTAAACATTTCTTAGATTTTTATTAATTATTTTTAACAAACTTAATATTAACCATAACCTATCCTTGTCAAAAACCTAGCTATTGCCATACATATTGACTCGATAAAGTATTTTAATACTCGCCTCAACATATAAAAAACTCTAAGATGATTTCCAACTAAAATAATTGTATTATTGGCCAATACACTCTTCTTCTATTAGTGAACCTATCGCACCTAATGCACAATATTTCTTTATTAGTGTACCCTTTATTAAGAAATTCTATTGTTTCTTTATTAGAATTATTATTTACTATTATCACATTATCAACTTGATTATATATAGAATTAAAGCATTTACTAAAATCTCTACCTAATTATATGTTATTATTACACACAGAATCCCTTTCCATTATATTTAACTATTCATTTTTATACTTAACTATTATCGCTATTAATATCCATAATTGGCTAATTGCAAATGTATCGGCATTAAAACTACTAATTAATACTCCTAGAAAACTTGTCATTAATGCTAATCCTAATATATTATTATATGATGTTCTTAATTTTATAAAAAGTGAATAAATAGTATAAATTATTAGAGTTATCCAAATAATTATTCCTAAAATACCTTGCTCTGCAACAATCCTGGCATATAATGAAAACGCTGGTGGCCATGAATTTTCAGTGGTATCGGGATTAATCCAATTTTGAACTTCATTAGATCTTAATGCATTTTCATCTACATAATCTTTAGCATAAAATCCATATTGGCCAATTCCAACACCTACTAAAGCATTATCTATTCCTATGTTAACCGCTACTTTTTGCATTCCTAGTCTTGCGACATTTGACATATTATTTTTATCCGTTAACGACTTTATTAAACCACTTACACTTAATTCATGAACACTATTTTGATCTCCACCAATCTTATTAAAAACAGTTATATTAATTCCAATAAAAATGGTTATTATAATTCCTATAAATGCTATAATTATTTTTTTATTCTGTTTTGACATTCTGAATACTAATATTCCAAATGAAAATACTACTAATTCAAAAAACATTATCGCATATCCTACTCTCGATTTAGAAAATATAACTAAAATTAATAGGTAAAGAATAGCTAACCCGTATTGCACCTTTTTTTTTCTATCTTTCTCAGTGAATACATAACTTAGTATCCATGGTATAACAAATGCACTATACATTGCGAAATAAGAGGGTTCCCCTGTTACTGATCTAATCCCTTTAGTGTAAATTTCTCCTCTATTATATAAATGGACTACACCTGACATCTTCTCTATTATCCAACTAAAATTAATTATTCCAGTCAAATTAAGCAATTCAAAAAAAGAATATATTCCTACTGGTATTGTAGAGTATAAAATATACTTCCTAATATCCAATAAGGTAACATTTTTCTTAAAAATTATAATTTGAGTTATATAGCATATTAAAAACATAAAACTAACAACAAATAGTTGTAATATTAATTTTTCTATCCCAATCCTACCCTTAAAATCATTAATTAATATATTATTGAAGTTTGCTATTGAGCTTATTATTACCCAAATTAAAAACACAATTAATATGTAATTAATTTTATCTTTATAAATAAATATCTCTCTGCTTTTTAATATATCAAACATAGTAATAGCTATTAAAATTATAAAAGCATAAACTGGACCTCTTACGCTTAATTCCCCTAAAACTTTCCCGAAGTAAGGCAAATTATCAAAAGGAATTAATATAATTGCTATTATGAATATATATTTATAGTAATCGCTTATACTATCAACTTGCACCTCGTTATCTATACTCCAATTTTTTATCTTAAATTTCTTCATCTTTTACCTACAACTCCATCTTTATAATCTTTTATGCCTTCTATAGTAGCTTTAACTAAGTATTTTCTACCTTTTAATATCCACTTGATACACTTAAGTAGTCTAGTTAAATAAAAATACGTCATATAATAAGTTTTATTTTCATTGTTAAACCTATCATTAAATAAAAGCCTATTTCTAGTGTTATAATAAATATAATTTTCAGATTCCTCGCCACCTATAGAGGCGCTTACTTTATGCCAAAGGACAGCCTTCGGTTGATAAATTATATCATATCCATATTTTACAGCCTTAACTGTATAGTCGGTATCTTCATAGTATAAGAAATATTCATCACTTAAATATCCTATATCTTTAATTAACTGTTTATTAAATAATAAGCAGCAACCTGTTGCACATGGAACTAGCTGTAAGTTATCATAGTTTCCATCATCCATCTGATCTATACCTAGTTGATAAGGCAATCCTTTTTTCCAATTTACTCCAGAACCTGCTGACCATATTTTTTTAGGTTCATCACAATAGTATATTTTGGGACTTACTATAACTTTATTTTTAGCTACTTTAAACATTTCTTCAATTAATGTTTCACTTATCACTGTATCATTATTCAAAAGCATAAAATATGAGCATCCTAATTCTATTCCTTTCTTAATTCCTATATTATTTGCTACTGAAAACCCTAAGTTATCTTGTGATTTAATTAAAATAACTTCATTTTCAAACTTATTTTCCAATTCTTCATAAGAGCCATCTTTAGAGTCATTATCTACTACTATTATTATAAAATTTTTATAAGTAGATTTTAATATTGATTGAATACATTTTTCATTGTATTCTTTCCCATTATAGTTAACTAAAATTATTCCTAACTTTCCTATGTTAATTCCTCCTTTTATTAATTTTTAAATATATCTTTAAGTACAGTTCTATTATTTTCCAAACTATATTTATTCTTTATTAATTCATAACCTTTCTCTTCTATATAATTCCGATTATTTTTATCTAATTTTAATAAATTTATTTTCTTTGCAAACTCTTTATTATCATCTGTTACATATGCGTGTTCGCTATTTATAATACCTATACCTTCCGCTCCAACATTCGTAGTAATTACTGCTATCTTTGCGGCTAAACTCTCTAGAACTTTAATTTTTATCCCTGCACCAAGCAATAAAGGTGTTACTGATAAATCCATAATTTCAAAATATTCATTAGGATCTTCTACAAATCCTGTAACAATAATATTTTCAGATTTTAAATTCAGTATTTTTTTCGATGGATTTGCACCAACAATATAAAACTTAGTATTTTCTTTATCCACTAAAGGCCATATATTTTTCATAAAATTAGTAACAGCATTTTCATTTTCTAGTCTATTCATTGCGCCCCAAAACATAATATTAAAACCTTTATGTTTTTTCTTAACTGTGTTATTTCTTTTTATATATGGATTAATAACTTTGACATTGCTATTATCAGGAATTAGTTTAGCATCTTTTTCGTTTAATGTTAATATATAATCAAACTTATTTATTAACATTAATTCAGCTTTTTTCAATCTATTATATTCTAAAGTATATAATAATTTTTTAATTAAATTTTTCTCTTTATCTACTTTTCTTTCAAATGATAAAAAAGAAACATCATGCTCTACAGAAATTATCTTCCCCTTAAAGTTTGTTTTTAGTATTTCTTCAATATACATCATATTTTGAGTATAATCTAATATTATAAAATCATAATTAGTACTTTTCAGTTTATTTACAATAATCTTTTTTAATCTATTATCATTTCTCACTGACATAATTAATGGTTTTTTTATATTACTAAATATATTTTTTATTTTTCCTTTTTTGTTAATTGGTAAAAATTCTGTACTGTTTGCTATTTCATTAATATCTTTACAATTAACTGAACTTTGATTTTCATTTATTACTCCTAATACATCTATATTAAAATCGAATTCTTTTTTAATAGTTTCTATCAGATTATATGATACATTTATGCCTGCTTGTGATGCGTTTTTCTGTGGTATAAATGAAGTTATATAAAGTAAGTTCATATTATATCTCCTCGTATAGGTATATTTCATTAAAGTAAAAAAATCAGTTACTAATCTTCCTAATATCCTTACTACTGATTCTATTTATACATTTTTTCATAATATGTTTCGTATGCACCTGATGTTATATTTTTCATCCATTCTTGGTTGTCTAAATACCATTGTATAGTTTTAACTATTCCTACTTCAAAAGTAGTTTCTGGGTACCATCCAAGTTCTTCTTTTATTTTAGTTGGGTCAATTCCGTATCTCATATCATGACCTTTTCTATCTTCAACATATTTCTTTAAAGTTTCAGTTATAGCTTTATCAATATTTTCGTTTAAGTAGCCTATAACAGTGTCAACTATTTGAATATTAGTTCTTTCATTATGTCCACCAACGTTATAAACTTCTCCAAGTCTTCCATTGTTTATAACCATATCGATAGCTTTTGCGTGGTCTGCAACAAATAACCAATCTCTAATGTTCATTCCTGTTCCGTAAATAGGTAAATCTTTATGATCTAAACAATTGTTTATTAATAAAGGTATTAACTTTTCTGGGAATTGGAATGGTCCATAGTTATTTGAACATCTTGTAATGTTTGTTGGCATTTTAAATGTATCAGCATATGCCTTAACCATTAAATCTGACCCAGCTTTGCTTGATGAATATGGGCTATGAGGATCTATTGGTGTAGTTTCCATAAAGAAACCAGTATCTCCTAGTGATCCGTAAACTTCATCTGTTGAAACATGAAGGAACTTAACGCCTTCTTTCCACACTTCATTAGTTTCCCAAGCATCTTTAGCACAATTAAGTAAGTTAACAGTTCCCATAACATTTGTTTTTGCAAATATTTCAGGTTCTTTTATACTTCTATCAACATGTGATTCAGCTGCAAAGTGAGCTACATAATCTATTGGATATTTTTCAAAAAGACTTGAAACTAATTCTTTATCACAAATATCTCCTTGAACGAATACATGTCTATCATCATTTTCTATTGACTTTAGGTTTTCTAAATTACCTGCATAAGTTAATTTATCTAAGTTAATTATTTTTATATCTTTATATTTATTTAACATATATATTACAAAGTTTGATCCTATAAATCCTGCTCCACCAGTTACTAAATAAGTTTTCATATATTTCATTCCCCTTTATCATTCTTAATAATTTTCAAAAATTATAAAAGCAAGTTTATAATGTTCAATAATATAATTTTAACATTAAACATTATAAATTTTACTTAAATAAAAATTATAA
The DNA here is from genome assembly GCF_017348895.1 of Clostridium gasigenes. NCBI lineage: Bacteria > Bacillati > Bacillota > Clostridia > Eubacteriales > Clostridiaceae > Clostridium > Clostridium gasigenes. The sequence continues at coordinate 2,066,179 of NZ_CP071376.1, read as the reverse complement.
ATTTGAATTTCCATCTATAAAACTTGCTACCGCTTCTTTCCAATCTCTCATTTCATCGCCAACAGTACATCTTAGCATCATGTTATCAAGTGATGAATATTCAGGTCTTTTTGCTGCTGTTTTAAATTCTTCTGAAGTACAAGGGTTAACAACACACTTTCTATGTGATAATTCCATTATTAACTTTGCAAAATCACACCAACTACACTCACCTTTTCCTGTGCAATGGTAAACTCCATATTCTTCTGTTTCTATTAACTTAAGAATATGATAAGCTAAATCATTTGCATTAGTTGGATTTCCTCTTTGATCATCTACTACATTTAATGATTCTTTATCTTTACCAAGATTCATCATTGTATAAACAAAGTTCTTTCCAACATATCCATATAACCAAGCTGTTCTAACTACAAAGTATTTTGATGAAAATTCTCTAACATATTCTTCACCAGTTAACTTAGTTTTCCCATAAACACTATATGGTGCTGGTCTATCAAATTCTGTTAATGGTTTGTTTCCTACTCCACTAAATACATAATCAGTTGAAACCTGAACTAATTTAGCACCTATTTCTTCGCAAACCATAGCTAAATTTTTTGGTCCAAGTGCATTTATTTTAAAAGCTAAATCCTGGTTACTTTCGCATCCATCTACATTAGTAGCTGCTGCGCAGTTAATTACAACATCAGGTTTTTCTCTTGATATAACTTCTTTAACTTGAGCTAAATTTGTTATATCTAAATCTTCAACATCTAATGCTATAACTTGTGAATTCTTTATTTCATTGCTTACAACAGCAATTTCAGCTTTTCCAGTTTTTATTATACTTTGAAGCTCATTTCCAAGTTGTCCTTTGCATCCTGTTATTAATATTTTCATATATTCTCCTACCCCTCGTACACAAAAGGTACATCTAATTCTTTTAATGTCTTTTGAACCTTATCTTTTTCTGATAATAGTATTTCGTCTATTCCATCTAAAGGCCATTCTATAGCAACATCTTTATCATTCCATAAAAGTCCACTATCATATTCTGGAGAATAGAAATTTGTGCATTTATAATTAAATACAGCTTCTTCTGAAACTACTAAAAATCCATGTGCAAAACCTTCAGGCACATAAAATTGCTTTTTGTTTTCAGCGGTAAGAAGGATTCCTTCCCACTTTCCATAAGTTTCTGAACCGCGTCTTAAATCTACAGCAACATCATAAACTGCACCTTGAGTTACGCGAACTAGTTTACCTTGAGTGTTTTTAGTTTGGAAATGCATTCCTCTTAAAACACCTTTTTTAGATTTAGATTCATTATCTTGAACAAACTCCATAGTAAGACCAGCCTCATAAAAATCTCTCTTACTATAAGTTTCCATAAAATATCCTCTGTCATCTCCAAAAACTTTAGGTTCTATTATATATAAATCTTTTATTTTAGTTTCTATAAAATTAAAATTACTCAAATTAGCACAACTCCTTATCATCTTGTAAAAATCATTTGGAAAATATTACACCCCAGGGGTGTTTTTATATTGATTCATTAACTATATCAACTAAATATTTACCATATCCAGTTTTCATTAAAGGTTTTGCAAGTTCTAGTACCGCAGCTCCAGTTATCCAACCTTTTCTAAATGCAATTTCTTCTAAACAAGCAATATAAGTTCCTTGAGTGTTTTGAACAGCTTCTACAAAGTTAGATGCTTGCAGCATAGATTCGTGTGTTCCTGTATCAAGCCAAGCCATACCTCTACCTAAAAGATTAACTGTTAAAGTGCCTTCTTCCATATATACTCTGTTTAAATCAGTTATTTCAATTTCGCCTCTATGAGAAGGCTTTAATGCTTTTGATTTTGCTACAACAGAATTGTCATAAAAATAAAGCCCCGGTACTGCATACTTTGATTTAGGTTGTTCTGGCTTTTCTTCTAGAGAAATAACCTTCCCAGTTTCATCAAATTCTACAACTCCAAACGCCTTAGGGTCTTGAACATAGTATCCAAATACCATAGCTCCACTTTGCATACTTGCCGCTTTTTTTAAATGACTTGAGAAGTTTTGACCATAGAATATATTATCCCCAAGTATCATGGCTACATTATCATCACCTATAAATTTTTCACCTATTATAAATGCTTCTGCTAAACCATTAGGTTGTTCTTGAACTGCATATTCAATATTTAATCCAAATTCAGAACCATCTTTAAATAACTCTTCAAAATTAACAATATCTCTTGGTGTTGATATTATTAATATATCTCTAATTCCAGCTAACATTAAAACTGACATCGGATAATAAATCATTGGTTTATCATATATAGGCACCATTTGCTTTGACATTGCCTTTGTTACTGGGTAAAGTCTTGTTCCTGATCCCCCTGCTAATATAATTCCCTTCATTTAAAAACATCTCCTATCCTATTTCTTTCTTTTTCCAACTTTCATTCCAACTACTCGAGCTGTAAAATTTGTGAATAAGTCAAATATTATACTATACTTCTTATCTTCTATTGCCCTTTTAATTACATATTTCAAAACACCTTTACCCCTTTTGCTAGCCTTATATTTATCAAAATAAGGATTTTGCGCAAAAAACTTTCCGATATCTTTATATCTGTTATAAACTTGCTTCAATGAAAACTCATGAGAATGAATAACTTTAGATTCTGATTCATATTTAATCCTATATCCGTTCATTATTAATTTATAAGCAAAGTACATGTCCTCATTAGTGGGTAAATCCTTATTGTCATACCCATTTAAACTTTCGAAAACACTTTTTTTGATAGCACTAGATGTATCAGAAAAGAAGAAACTCATGATTCCTAATTTTTCCACATCATCTTTTGTTACAATTCTTGATACTTCTGGATAATTAACTTCTCTTATATATTTCTCTAGCCCATGGTTTTCATATCCAATTTGTCTACTAAAACTGGCCTCACACTCGTCATTAACAATTCCACTTATAAGATTTGCTAACCAATCTTTACCTATAATTTTTATATCTTGAGTTATAAAAACAATAATTTCTCCATTACTTGAAAAAGCTGCTTTTTCCCTTATTAAACTATGAGAAAACTCCTGCTTACTTATTTTATTATATTTTGCACCTATTTCTTTAAGTACACTTTCCGTTAAATCGCTAGATTCCGTTAATATAAATTCTAAACTTTCTATTTCTATATTTTCTTGTCTATAAATATTACTATATAGTTCTTTTATATATTTTTCCCCATTATATAAAGGGCATATTATTGAAACTTTCACTTTATTTTAGCCTCCATACCGTTAACACTTAAAATTTCCCAACAGTTTTCTCATATTCTTTTAAATTATCCATACAATTTTTGTTAACTACAAATATAGTATCTCTTTTTTCTATAGTTAATATATTTTCCACACCTATCATAACTACTCTTTTTTTATTATTTATAACCATATTTTGTTCTGATTCTATAACCTGAGTATTAATAGTAATTATATTTCCTTTTTCGTCTTTTTGCCTATATCTTTCTATAGATCTCCAAGACCCTATATCATCCCAACCTATCTCACTTGGTATAACGTAAATATCATTAGATTTTTCTAAAATTGCATAATCTATTGATATTTCATCTGTATTCCTATAATTATTATTTATTAATTCTTGTAATTGTTCTTCGTTTACCGTTTCTATACATTTTAGTGCTTCAAAAGTATTTGGAATATATTTTTTTATTTTGCTTATTATAGTATCAGCCTTCCAAATAAACATTCCACCATTCCAAAGGTACTTTCCTAAAGCTAAATATTCTTCTGCCTTTTCTTTATTCGGCTTCTCTACAAATTTTTCTACTTTATTAACATTATTTCCAACATTCTCTCCATATTTTATATACCCATATCCAGTCTCTGCTCTATCTGGTCTCATACCTAATGTCAATATCACATTATTATTTTTACTTAAAAATTCATTTCCTTCTATTATTATATTAGTAAATTTATTTTCATCTTTTATTAAATGGTCTGATGGAAGAACTACCATTGTAGCATCTTCATAATATCTTTTCATTACTAATGCTGATAACGCTATACATGGCGCAGTATTTCGCCCTTCTGGCTCTATTATTATATTTCTATCTGGTAATTCAGGTAATTGTTTCTTAACTAAACCAACGTACCTTTCACAAGTACAAATAAATATTCTTTCTATAGGTATAATAGGTAATATTCGTTTTACCGTCATTTGTATCATAGTATCATCACCTATTAAATTTAAAAATTGCTTTGGCTTTTCTTCAGTTGATAATGGCCAAAACCTTGTCCCTTTTCCCCCAGCCATAATTAAAGCACATAACATAATATACACACTCTCCTAAAATATATTTTCTATATTTAGTTATATAGCCCCATCCTTTTTAATAACCGATATAAATGTTTTAAATATAATTTTAATATCAAAAATTATTGATCTATTATCAACATAATAAATATCCATTTTAACTCTTTCTTCATAAGTAGTATTACTTCTACCATTCGCTTGCCAATACCCTGTCAGTCCTGATTTCACACTAAATGCCTTTTCAAAATCATCCCCATATTTCGCAATTTCCCTATCTATAATAGGTCGTGGCCCAACTACACTCATTTCGCCCTTAATTATATTAAAAAGTTGTGGTAGTTCATCTAAGCTTGTCTTTCTTAAGAATTCACCTATTTTAGTTATCCTAGGATCATTCTCTAATTTAAAATGCTTCTCAAACTCATGTTTTTGCTCTTGTGTAAAATTATCAAATACCTCTTTAGCATTAGGTACCATACTTCTAAATTTATAAGCTTTGAATTTTTTCCCATTCATACCTACTCTATCATGTCCAAAAATTATTGGTCCTTTTGAATCAATTCCTATAAGTATTGAAACAATTAAAAATACTGGACTTAATACTATTAATCCAATACATGATGCTATAAAATCCGCTGCTCTTTTTATAAAATCATAGAATTTTTTTTCTCTATATTTAGTTACTGCTATCACTTTTTCTAGTTCTAAATTACAATCCACAGTGTCCCCTCCTAAAATTCCTCTCTAAATTAAACATTATTAATATGCTTTTTAAATTTATTCAATTTAATCCAACTCTTTTTTGGGCAAAAATAATAGCGCCTTTTGATTCTAATTTTATTAATATTCCTACTACTATTAATATAGGAGTTAATAATATTAAACTACTTAACGCTCCAATAATATCTAATATTCTCTTTGAATACCTATAAAAAGAACCTGCTCTTTTACAGCTTATTTCTATATCTCTATTTAATTCAGTACTCATCAAAGCTATATCCCCTTCCATTATAAATTCAAAATAGTTATAAAATATTAATCTTATTATTTTTATATTTTCTTATTATTTTTCTATACTTAAGATTATTTGTTAAAGAATTTTATTAAATTATACGCATTTATCACAAATAAATGTTTATTTGTGATAAAACATATTATATCATACTTTTTTTTTATATTACACTTAAAATTCTCTCTAAAAACCAAATATATATTCTTCTCAAGTGTTTTAAATTACCTTTTTCGATATTAATGTTATTTAATGTTATTTAAAGGATTTATTTTATATTTTTTCTTTATAAATACCTATTTAAATTAAAAAAACTTACTTTTTTTAATTTATGCCAAGTCGAATATTGTCAATCGGTTTTTATATTAACATGACTTTAGTCCTGTATTATCAATTATTTTATGTTATATAAATAAGACATAGATTAATAATTAATCTATGTCTTATTTATATAACATACACGCTTTTATCTTTTAATTATACCCTTTTGGGTTATTACTTTGCCATCTCCAGGAATCTTCACAAATTTCTTCTATAGATTTTTCTGCAATCCATCCTAGTTCATTGTTTGCTTTTTTAGGATCTGCATAACAGATTCCTACGTCCCCAGGTCTTCTGTCTACTATTTTATATGAAATTTCTCTTCCACTTGCTTTTGAAAAAGCTTTTACTAATTCTAATACGCTATATCCATTTCCTGTTCCTAAGTTATATGTTACAAGACCTGAATTTGCAGATAGTTTTTCTAAGGCTTTTATGTGTCCTTTTGCTAAATCAACTACATGAATATAATCTCTAACTCCAGTTCCATCCACTGTATTATAATCATTTCCAAATACACTTAGTACTTTTAATTCTCCAATTGCTACCTTTGTAATATAAGGCATTAGATTATTTGGAATCCCACTTGGATCTTCTCCAATTGTTCCACTTTTATGAGCTCCTACAGGATTAAAATATCTTAAAATTGCAATGTTCATATCTTTATCAGCTTTATAAACATCTCTTAAAATATCTTCTATCATGAGCTTAGTTGCTCCATATGGGTTAGTTGTTGATAAAGAGGCTGCCTCTTTTACAGGCATAGTTTTTGCCTCCCCATAGACTGTTGCCGATGAGCTAAATACAAAGTTTTTAACATTATATTTCTTCATAATATTTAACATTACAAGTGTAGTAGTTAAATTATTATGATAATATTCAATTGGCATGGAAACAGACTCCCCAACTGCTTTAAAAGCAGCAAAATGTATAACTGCATCTATTTTATTTTCTTTAAATACAGTTTCTAAATCTTCTTCATTTAATATATTCATTTTGTAAAACTTAGGTAACTTACCTGTTATACTTTCAATTCTATCTAAAACAACATCCTTACTATTGCTTAAATCATCAACTATAATAACTTCATAACCTTGATTCAAAAGTTCAACAGTTGTATGACTCCCTATGTATCCCATTCCCCCTGACACTAAAACTACCATCTTTTCATCCACCTTTTGCAAAAATTTATTTTTATTATATCATATAAATACATTAGGTTTAATTATATATACAAAATTTAATAGTAAATTTTAATTTGCTCTATTATATTTTAAAAGATATTCATTTCTTATTTATAAGTAAACACCTTTCTTATCTAAATAATAGTTAGTAATATTAACTATTTGATTTGTTATTAATTGTATTGTATTGTATAATTTACATATATTTTTAAAGTAGGTTATAAAATGGATAAAGATCGTAAAATAGGATTAGATATAGTTAGGGTAATTGTAATAATATTTGTTCTATCTGTTCAATTTTTTGCTCACACCAAATATTATACAACTTCTTTATCTGGTAAAAGCATGTGTATCCAAACTTTTATAAGAACATTATAAAAACACTATAAAAATTATTGAAACTCAATAATTTTATAGTGTTTTTATTTAATTGCTTCATTAATAATGACTATTTCTATACTGCAAATAATTTCTTTTTAACTTTTGTAGTTCCTATATGATTTATTATATCTTCATCTCTTAATACTTTTAACCCATTACCTTTAAAAGTATCCTTTTGTGATTTAGATAGTACTGAATAACTATACCTTGTGTTCCTAGTTAATTGCCCGTTTAGTTCACTTGCAACGAAATTATATACTTTAGCTCTTAATAATTGTTTAGCTATACGTTTAATTTCCTTACCATATAAACCAGTCAAACTATTTATATCTAATTCAAATAAACATCCAAGATCTTTAAGTTTTTCTATTCTACTTATCTTTTCTATTATTTCTTTACATCTTTCTGGATGAACTATAATTGGAACTATTCCTATTAATGTTAACTCAAATACCATGTCAACTTGTTGATTTGTCATTGTTTCATCCAAATCTATAAGCATATATTTAGATTTATTTATACTTCCAAATTTTCCATTCAAACAATCCTTAATATTACTTTCTGATAATTTGATGCTTTCTGCTAAATAAAGTTTCACATCAATATTATTTTTTTCTAACTTATTTTTTAAAATACTTAACCTAATTTCCATTTCTTCTATAGATACAGCTACATCTTGCACGCCACATTTTGTAGCTACAACCATTTCTCTAACACCCTTCTTGAAAGCGTATTCAACTGCATCTATTGCTAAGTTATAATCCGCTTCAAGACATTCAACTTTCCCTAGAATATTCGCATTTAAATCTACCATTTAAATCCCCCACTATATATATCTATCTGTTTTATATAACCTCTTATATTTTATACTATAATAGGTTCCTTGTCTAGAAAAAAATTACATTTTTATATTTTTAAGCTACATAATTTTTAATTAAATTAAAAATTTATTTATAATTAATTTTACTTTTTAAAATTGGTTTATATTTCATGTCATTCGACATTTTTTTTATATAAATGAAAAAATAAGCCCTGCACTAATTTATTTAGTGCAGGGCTTATTTACATATTCAGAATGTTATTTTTTTAAGCTTACTTATATATTAAATCTCTAATATGGCTTTAAAGTTTTCTATTCCTATTCTTTCTATAGTTCTACCCTCAGCTCTAAAATCTCTATTTAAAGAACTTGATGATAGTTCTATTAAAGAAGTACATACTGGAGTATCAATTTCTAAGTATTTTCCTAAAGATTCCATAAGAACTAATCCCTCTGGTACATCTTCTGTTATATATCTTGAATCAGATGTATATGGTCCACTTGTAGAATGATTTTTTGCATAATCAAAAAACACGGCTTCAGCATCCATATTACTAATTAAAGAATTTCTAAATTTACAAGCTTCCACGTAAGATACTCTCTCACAACCTAGCCTCTCCATTATGTCCATTTTTTCCTTATCAAGGCCATTTACCATATTCCACACAGATTTTGTAAACACTTCTTTATACATCCAATATTCTTTTCCATCTGTGTACTCTATTCTCGGAATACTCATAAAGGCTCCTATTGTATGAACAATTAAATTAGGATTATGCAATGCAGCCTCCACTATGTTTTTTGTAGGAATAAAATTATACTGTAACAATTCTAACTTCTCTAGAGCTTCCTTAGTCCTACTTTTAGGGTATATACCTATAGGATTTCTAACATTCTCAAACATAGCCGTAACTTCCCCTGGCTTAGTTATCCTACAATCAATAGGTGAACTTTCCGCTTCTACATATATTAAAGGCTTGTCCTTGCATTCCTTTAAAAAGAATAAAGTAGCCAAATATCCAGGTTCTATTAAAATAATTTGACTATATAAATATTTACTCATTCTTTTTATTACATCTTCTTGATAATTAGTTTGTACATATAATATTATCAATTCAGATCCTTCTAATGCTTCTTTAAAATCCGTAGTAACTAAATGCAATTTAGCTTCTCTTGACTCATTATTCCTAATTAAATTTATTTTATAACCATTATTTAATATAGTATTAAAATTTTCATTATGCAAACTATTAGAAGTTTTTAAAATTGTTACCTCATGACCCTTTAACGATAAATCTGCTGCTACAGTAGTCCCCGCATTACCCGCACCCACAACTGTTATTTTCATTATAATCTCTCCCCATTTAATATTAATTATTATTAATATTAATATCAATTATTAATTTTAGTTTCCCTGATTTAGTTATTTAATACTAACTCCTGTTCAACTAGCAACAAATTTATTATCTAATGCCCCCCTGCTTTTTGCTTCTAATAAACATAATCCATTGTATTATTGGATTTTTTTTAGTTTATTTATACTGTATTATCTTTAGTTTTTTAAATTTCAAAAAGTATAGCTCCATAGAATATGTTTATTTATATCTTAAATAAAATTAAGACACCTTTAAAAACAACTAGTCAATGCTAGTTGTTTCTTAAGATGCCTAAGGGAGCTTGAAAAAATAACTAATCTTCTCCCTAATAACTCTATATCGCTAAACTCATCTTCATCTATTTCTAATACTATACCTAAAATCCCAATAAGTAAACGTTTATCATATTTATATAATTGTTTTCAAATATTCTACTAACCCATCTTTAAGTTCTGGCTTCCTTAAGGCATACTCTATAGTAGCTTCTAAGAACCCTTGCTTGTCTCCAACATCATATCTTCTACCTTCAAAATTATACGCATACATTGCTTCTTCTTGAATTAACGTTAATAATGCATCAGTAAGTTGTATTTCATTTCCTTTACCAGGCTTTGTGTTTTCTAATATTTCAAATATCTTTGGTGTAACTATGTATCTTCCAAGTATTGCAACATTTGATGGAGCTTCTTCAATGCTAGGTTTTTCAACTAAACCTTTAACTTTCATAACTCTATCTTCTATTTCAATTCCCTCAACTATACCATATCTTGAAACATGTTCTTTTGGTACAGTTTGTACACCTAAAATAGTAGTTTTATATTCATTGTAACAATCAATAAGTTGCTTTAAACAAGGTTTTTCATCATTATAAACGATATCATCACCTAAAAGAATTGCAAAAGGTTCATCCCCGACAAAAGCTCTTGCACAATATATAGCATGTCCAAGTCCTTTAGGTTCCTTTTGTCTAATAAAATGAATATCTACCATATTAGATATATCATTAACTATTTCTAAAAGGTCGTCCTTACCAGCTTTAGCAAGCTCAATTTCAAGCTCAATTGATCTATCAAAATGATCTTCAATACATTTCTTGCCTCTACCAGTTATAATAAGAATTTCTTCAATTCCTGAAGCTATTGCCTCTTCTATTATATATTGAATAGTCGGTTTATCAACTATAGGTAACATTTCCTTTGGTTGAGCCTTTGTTGCTGGTAAAAATCTAGTACCAAGCCCCGCTGCTGGTATAATTGCTTTTCTAACTTTATTACTCATAACCTACTCCTTAATAAATCTTAAACTAACTACTCTTTTGTAAAGAATTTATCTCTACCTGTAGTCTTTATGCCTTTGTATTATATCATATAATTAAGTAATTTTCTTACACAGTTTCCATTACACAATATTTTTGTATTATAGCTTTCATGGCATCCATGTTTTCTTCCATGTCAGCAACTAGTTTAAATTGGTTTCTAGTTCTATCTAGGTTATGATTTTTTCGATTCACTTTAAAATAACTATCCCCATTTAAATGATCAGTTAAGAATCTTATTCCAAGTTCAAGTGCTATAAGTTTTGCTGAGAATGGTAAATATTCTATTTCGTTTTTTGTAAGAGTGTACTTAGCAGACTCTAAATATCCTTTTGCGAAATGTTCATAAAGGTTAATATCAAAGTTTACCTTTGATAAATCAGCTTCATCTTCTAACGCAGTTGTTGCTCCAAAACTAATAGCATCGCCAAAGTCATATAATGCTAACCCAGGCATCACTGTATCTAAATCTATTAAAGCAATTCCTTCACCTGTAATATCATCTGTCATAACATTATTAAATTTTGTGTCATTATGAGTAATTCTTAAAGGCAATTCCCCCTCTGCAAGCATGTTAACCAAAAGTTCAGTATCCTTAGCTCTTTTCATAGCAAAAGCTATATCATCAAGGCAAAATGCCACTCTTCCCTTTTTATCCTTTTCCACAGCATCTATAAAAGCTTCATAGCTCTTTTTAGTATCGTGAAAATCTGGTATAGTCTCATAAAGATTCTTCAAATCACACTTTTTAGACATAATAATAAAACCCTCCCACTTAGTTTAAAATGTTTTCCCCTATCCCACTTCAATGCTATTATTTATAATTTATACCATAATTATACTATATTTTTATAATTTAATCTATTCTAGTTAATATTATATTAACTAGAACTATAATCTATTATTAAATAAAAAAAACTACAATAAAATATTATAATTTTATTGCAGTTTCTTTACTAAATAGCGAATTACACCAGTTCGTATTCACTTGTATTTTCTTACATACATTTAATTAAACTTCCCATTTGGATTTATTGCTATCTCGCTGCTTTTAAATTTGTTATATCCGCCCAATTATTAGCAGTCACCATTTCAACTTGAAGTAGATCCTTTTTGATAGCAGTTACATCACCTTTAATCTGAGCTATATCATTACTCATACTATCATGTTCAGCTTTATTAACTTCTTATGAATGCTCTAATGCTTTTACAATTTGATATATTTCTTTTTGCCCTTGTTCTAATCCAGCAAACTTAGATTCTAATCTTTTTATCCCATCTTGCATAGACTTTAAAATCTCTAATATCTCTTTATCCATTCTTCGCTCACTCCTTGGTGTTATTCTAATTATTATATTATAATACCTAGATTTAGTTTTGTATATTATTCTTAATCATAAACTTGCTAATCTTCTAATCTCATATATATTAAATTTCACTCTATACACCTACGCATATTTCTCTTAACCAAAAACATATTAAAAATTTATTTTATGTTATCAATAATTTCACTAAATACGTAATTAATCTGATTTACATTCCCCTTGTTTCTTGTAGATTTAAATTTCCTCTCCAAACCAGCTCTTAAGAATTTATACACATTTAACTAACAGATTAATTTTATCCACAATTTACTCAACAGGTTATCAACAGGTTGTTAACAGACTTTTCAACATATTATCAACATTTTTTACATTTTCATCACTTTTCAATATACTTAGATATTCATAGTAAATATAAGGAAATAAGAGGTAGAGATATCTAATTAATTTCAACTACCACTTTCCAAAGTTTGACATCTATTGCTGATTTATGTATAAATTTAGTATAATCTAATTTAAGAGGTGAATATATGGAATCAGAATTAGTAGACATTTTAAGCAAACTCTATACAAAATATGGTACTACAGATGAAGTTTTAAAATTAAGTAGAGTAATTGATATACTAGTTGTAAATAAACAAAAAGTCACTTTTCAAAACTATATTAACTTTAAGAGATTAAATTGATAAACGACATAATTATGACTTTATTATTTATAGCATGATGGTTTCTTATTCTTTATAATTTTAATTTTTCCAACCTGCGAACTTTGCCCACCCTAAGTTCGCAAAAATTGGTTTAATATTGCCCTTAATTTGTTTTTATAAGCAAAAAAGCACTATAAAATAATTATAGTGCTTCACTGCTTACACTTGGAGTTTTTTCTAATCATAGGTCTTTCCGAAATAATGGACTGGTACTCTCAAGGCTTGCTACTTAACCGGAATATAAACCACCATTAACAGATATTGTTTCACCGGTGATATATTTACTCCTATCACTTGATAAAAACAATGCTACATTTGCAACATCACTTGCTTCCCCAAAACATTTCATAGGTATTTTAGCCATTAAATTCTCAACAGCTTTTTCTGGCAGGTTTTTAGTCATATCAGTTTTAATAAACCCTGGCGCTATAGCATTTACAGTTATTCCATACTTTGCAACTTCCTGCGCTAATGACTTAGCCAATCCTATTAACCCTGATTTAGAAGCTGCATAATTAGTTTGTCCAAAGTTTCCACTCAAAGCAATTACTGAAGCAATATTAATTATTCTACCGCTATTATTTTTTATCATATTAGGAACAACTTCTTTGCACACATTAAATGCTCCAGTAAGATTAACGTTTATAACTTCATCCCACATAGAGTGTTCTAGTTTCACTAAAGATTTATCCCTAGTTATTCCTGCATTATTAATAAGAACATCAATATTTTTATGCTTACTTATTATACTCTTAATGCCCTCTTGAACTTCCTCTTTTTTTGAGATATCAAATTTCACATACTCATACATATCTATATACCGGCTAAACATTTCTAATTCAGCTATTACATCTTCATATTCTCTTCTTCCATTTATTATTACAAAATCACCTTGTTCTAAAAATTCCAATGCAATTTCTCTGCCAATTCCTCTAATACTCCCCGTAATTACAACTACTCTCTTTTGCATTTCTATTTTCACTCCCCGTATTTTCTACCATAATTATATTTTGGTAATATATTTACGCCTACCCCCATACTTGTACCATTTTTAATCTATGGTTCTATTCATGGTTTTCATATTCTAAAAACGCAGTATATTTTATGGTTTAACAACCCTTTACTGATACCTCAATCTAAATGTTATTTATTCCTTATGTTGTAATTATATAACATATAAGTTTTTTTATATAGCTAAATAATATTAAAATTAGTTTTATAGTCTTAATATTTTTGCTTGTACCTGTAAATTTTCTAGACATCCGAGGTAGTTTACTATTCCTTTATGGCTTTCAACAGCTTCTTCTCCAAATATTGATTCTAAACGCATTAGTGTAATATTCAATAGGTTTTTACAAAACAAATGATATTAAGTTAAATTATATATTGAATTGTATTTATCTCAAAATAGAGCCTATACTACAAAATGACCTAGAAGTTATCACTTCTAGGTCATTTAAATTCCCCTTAATACTAAAGTACTACATCTGTAGTTTCTTTAGTTACTATTTGAGCCTGTTCTATAGATTCAAGCTTACCACCTTTAGATAAAAACATATCTTTAGCAATAATACTATCCATAGCGGCTTTTATATCTGCATCTTTAAGCTCAGGTTTTACATCCTTAACTTCAAAAGTAAATTTACCCTTAGCTACGTCATTAAACCTCATATTTAACACTCTTTCAATCATTCATTTCACCTCCTTTCCTTTGTCATTAAATTGCTTAACCTAAGAAGTAATTTACTATCTTGATAGTAAATTTACTGTTTCTTTAGTTACTTGAGATATTGGGTAACTAATGAAGCCACCAATTATATCTCCAAGATCCATTAATGTTTCTTCTGTAGCTAATAAATTTAAATCATTAGCTCTTTGTTTTTTATAAATATCATTTCCTTTAGTATCAACACCAACCTTGTACTTAACAACAACTGCGCTATCAACTAATACTGAATTAACTGCCATATGTTTCACCTCCCTTCACTTAAATATATGCACTAGTTAAGGTTTTTGAAAAAATAATCAAATTATATTTTCCCTACAATATTTAAATTATATTAACCTCAAACAAGGTGTTGCTAAAAATTAGCAGCACCTTTATTTTGGCTTTTTTTTATAAGCAAAAAAACACTATAATAATTATAGTGTTTCATTGCTTGTACCTTGAAATTCCCTGGACCTCTCTCTCGTATAAGTTTAATAATCTTTGATTTGCTAGAGTATCCTTAGAAATACTCTAGCATTTATAATTTATATATAAAACAAAACTTAAGAATTAAATATTTCTATATAATTTTTTATAATAGATAACTGTATTTGGCATGAGAAATAGAACATCTGGTAGATGCTCAAAAATTTATTATGTAGACTTATGGAGTACCACAGTTTTACATTAGATCAACCCTCTCATTTCTCACTGAATTTAATCAAAAATTCCCTCGTACAATCTTAATGGTGTGGCTGGCTTTATATTCTCCGAGTCTGGATCAAAGTCCTAAGGTACGTTCTTAAATTGCCATTCCTCCCAGTTCTATTTTAAAAAATTATGCAGCTATTTTTAATTCAATTAGTTTCGGTTTTATGCCTTCTAAAAATTTGTTAGCATTATATTCTTCATTATGTTTTACAATTCCAAATATCAATTTAAGGAGCTTACCGCATAGCGCAATCAGTGATTGCTTGCCGGTTAAAGGATTTACTGGTCTAGTTTTATAATACTTATGCAACAGCTTAAATTCATCATTATTAACGACTAATGTTATAACTGCTACATATAATGCAGCTCTTAATTTAGACCTCCCACGTTTGCTTATGGTTGTTACACCTTTATGTTTACCAGAACTATTTTCTTTCAATGAAAGGCCGGCTAATTTAATTAGTTGTTTAGGTGAATTAAAGTTACTAATATCGCCAATTTGTGAAATAATATTAGAAATAGTAACTGTTCCTAATCCATCAATAGCATTTAGCTTATTGTAATACGGAATCATTTCTGTTACCCTTTGTATTTCTATATTAATTTTTTCTAGCCTATCCATAAGAAATCTATATGTATCAATTAAAGATACAATTTCAAATTTAGCTACATTATTGCCATAGCTTAAGCCAATAGAGTTCTGTGATAGATAAATTATCTCAGTAGCCTTTTTTAAACCTATTCCTTGCTTTATATTTGCAGCTCTAAATAAATCAACAATATCTTTTGGTGATTTATTACAAATGTCAGCAGGGAAAGATAAACTGTGCAATATAACCAATGATGATTTACATACAATATCCGAAAAAATGGTTCTCATTTCAGGATAATACTTATCTGTCCATCGTATTATATTATTTGTGTATCTATTTATTTCCTTTAATGTTTTTTGCCTTAAATCACAATAGTTTTTTAATTCAATATACTCTTCTGATTGTTGTGGTATATACGAAAATCTAGCATCTTTAACTAAAAAAGCTATTACTTTCGAATCTTTTCTATCTGTCTTAGTTTGGGTATTATCGTCTAACTCTTTAGATCGCTTAACATGAAATGGATTTACTAATACGAAGTCATATGAAATATCTTTGGAAAGTTTTTTCTGAATGATGTGATTATGCAATGGAAACCAATAGTGTCCTGTCGGCTCCGCACCGATGAAAACTTTATTCTTATTATGAATCCTGGCTAAGTTTTCAATCCAGTCGTCGAATTTTTTATATCCATCAAAATAATTACTAAAAGTAATTTCTTTTCTAGATAACTCAACTCCTCTAAAATCAAAGGCTCTAGCAACATTAAATTCTTTTGCTATATCAACACCTATAATAAGAGTTTCATTTGTTAGTTGACTTAACTTTACATTTTGTATACAATTAAATTGATTTTTCAAATTAATTCCTCCTCGCTATAATATTGTCTACAATTTTATTATACGAGGAGGGCTTTTTTTATTCAAATCCTATTTTAACTCCTAGACAGGAATCTCCGAGGTCGTTCCGAAAAATGGGCTTGACCCTAACCAGAAGTTTCTAGGAGCGTATTTCAAAGGGTATATTATATTTCGTTATACCCTTTGAAATACCATATTTATATAGGTTTAATTAGTTTTCAAAAAACTATATGTGTTTCTTTTCTACCACCTATTATTTATTTATAATAACTAACCTGAGTTTGCTATATGAGTTTATTTAGATTCTAATGTAGAATCTAAATAAACATCATCTCTACATGAATCAATTCTATTATTCCAGTATATATTAGAATCAACATTCTTATCTCTATCCCACGCAATATTACCATACTCATCTATAAAAGCTTCTTTAAATTTATTAATATCCTTTAAAATTTCAAAAACTCCAAATAAATTACTCTTCATATCATAACGTCTTGTCTCACCGTTACTAAATTTTATTATTAAGCTATAATCATCCTGTGGTACTATAACTTCTATTTTTATTCTAGCCATATCTACCACCTATCTTAATGGTTCTATATTAAATAATTCTTTTTGTAGTCTTGCTAAGTACCACTCTTCTTGCAATTCCTCTTGATGCAATGCACCCCAACCAAATAGCATTTTCAATTGTTTATTAGGAATTTCACCTGCTGTCAATTCTATTTCATTTATCTTATTAAATATATTATATCCCATAATATATTTTTGTTAAACAAAAACACTATAAAAAATTAATTCTATAGTGTTTCATTATAATTTCGCTTAACTTCGTTCCGCTTGTATCTGGAAAATTTCTGGTCCTTCGAGCTCCTTATTATAGAAACTCTGTTTTCAGAATTTGCTACCTAATGGTTCTGTATCTGTTTTAATCATTAAATGAACATGATTATCCATTAAACAATAGCAAATAACTTTATAATTAAATTGTATATAATAAGACAACGCTTCTTTTATTATCTTTAAATATATCATTTCGTCTATTTCCTCTAACTGTAACGTGATATATTGCTCCTACATACCATTCACTTTTCCTAGTCATTCATTCCACCTCTTGTTAATCTTTTTTACTAATTATTAACAAGAATTTCAATTTTTAATCTTCCATTACTTAATGATTGGAATTTTCTTCTACCCTGGGTTCCTAGTGAATAGTCAGGACATGATTTGCTGGTCTCACTTGCTATTTGTTAGTTGACTTATTTTTATGTTTTGTATAGAATTAAATTAGTTTTTCAAATTAATCTCTCCTTAGTAGTAATATTTTCTTTAATATTATTATACGAGGAGAGATTTTTTAATTCAAATCTGATTTAAAATCCTAGACAGGAATCTCCGAGGCGCTAGCCCCCCTGAGTTTGCGAACGGAAAAGGTGCTTGCTACGTTGCAACCGTTCCTGTGAGCGAAAGATCAAACATCCAAGGAAAAATCACCATTACAATATTAAATTATGTATTTAATATTAAAAGTAAATACATAATTTAAAATTCACTTTAACCAGTGGATTTATTTATTGTACCATTTCTCAAGGAAAATTTAAACATACTAGATTAATTTTATAATTCCGTAGTTATAAAACTACTAAATTGACGGCATTGACTGACCAGACGTTGCTTTTTTTTCTCTACCTTGAATTTTGCACATAAGTCGTTTAAGTATATAAGATAGAAATATAACTAGCATTACATATATAAATAAAGTTATCATATCATTATTAAAAAAATTAGGATTAACTATTTTTTTAATTAAATATCCTTCAAACAAATACAATTCATATGAATAACTTCCAACTTTCTCTAAAAACAAAGATTTTAAATTAAAATATCTGAGAATAATTATGCTGAAAATAATCAATATCATAAAAAATATATCATATAAGATAAACTGCACCGTATTAAATGGTATGTTTTTAATTATGATTATTCCTAATGACAATATAATCATTGTCGTAATAACTATTTTAAATTTATATTTTTGAATAATTTTTTCACCGTATAAAGCATAAAATGGGCCCATAGGAAAAATAACGGCATGGGTCCCCCATTGAGCGCTTCCGTCACCAGCTATATTAAATATACAAATAACAACTGATATAATGGAAGCACCAAACAAAGCTACAATTTTTAATTTATCATTAAGTATAAATTTAAACACGAAATAGAAAACCACATACCAAGAAATTATAAAAGCTATATACCACATCGTTGAATCAATGGTTCTACTCAAGTCAAACCCTATTATAGCTGTTACTATTAATTTAAACGAATACTTAGCACCTAATAAACTATCAACGAATAACCATAGAATAGTAACTATGCTATATGGTAATAAAACTATCCTAATCCTTTTCGAGAAAAAATTTGATAATCCGTTTTTTTGATATGATTTTGTGAGCCCATACCCAGCTGAAAATAGGAACATTGAAACTCCTATTGTTCCAAAATATTTCATAAATTGAAAATGTCCATATTCCCCGTTTAAGTGACTCAAGATAACCATTATAATAGCTAGTCCTTTTAAATGATTAGTACAAATTTTATCGAAAGAAAAATCTTTTCTTGAGTTATTTTTTTTAATTGAAATAAGAGAAACTAATAAAATTATTATACATAATAAACCAAAGTACATTGTATCCCGTCCTTTTCATTATACTATATTTATCTCTTTAACAAGCCGTCATTCATCTCTATATATTTAATATTATTTTTATAGCTTGTTTCGTTATTTACTCATTATTATCCTCAAATTTCAAATAAATATATATATTAAAACAGCTAACTATAATTGTTGATTAGTCTTAATTTCATCATAATTTACTAAACCACAACAAATTCAGTGTCTGCTAAAAAAATATCCATAGTCATAATCTCCTTATCAATTTTTTTGTTTTATTTTCTTTAACCCTTGGATCATATACTTTAACATTATCTATGTTATATCTATTAAATATACTTAATAATTGTAATGTTGAGATTTCTCTCATATCACCAAAATTTTCTTTATATGTTAATCCTTATTATTCTATCTTAGAATAATCTTTTATATTATTTTATGAATTTTATCAAATACATATCGCAGCATTGCATCATTAACTTCCTTGTACCTACACAGCCTTTACTATTTCCGACCTAATAGGGCTTTTGGGCGTTATACCTGTCACTATCGGAAGTTGCTATAGGTATAAGTAATATTAGTCAATATTTTTTTTCATCTTATTTACTAATTCTTTTACTCCATCTTCACCTAACTCAAAAAAGCTTTTCAAACTAAGCAACTCTTCCTTTTCCATATCCCACCATTTGTATTTAAGTAATAAATCAATAGTTTCTTCGTCAAATCTATACTTAATCACCTTAGCTGGTACGCCTGCAACAATAGCATACGGGGGAATATCTTTTGTTACAACAGCATTCGCCCCTACTATTGCACCATCTCCAATAGTAACGCCTCTTGAAATTACAGCATTACTTCCTATCCAAACATCATTTCCTACGGATGGACCATTCGTATGCTCCCATATATGTTTAAATCCAAATATATTTGAATTTGCATACGTTTTCGGAGATGTAGAAATATAATTAGTAGGATGTTGCCACATACCAATCTGACAATTGAAAGCAATTGAACAAAATTTACCTATTGTACCCGAAACTATCATTGTATTATTATGAACATATGTATAATCACCTATAACTACATTCTCATCTATATAAACATCCCTTGACAAAGAAATATTATTTCCGAACACAACATTTTTGGAAACATACGGAGTTAAAATAGTACTTGTCGGAAATCTTTTTTTATTTATAATTAAGCGACAGTAATCAATTAATGATTTCGGTATTATTTCTCTTATCTTCATATTTCACCTCTTAATTATTATATTAAATTTAAAAACTTTATACAGTCATACGTATATGCTAATTATTTAATTGCTATCATAATCTTCCGTAAGCTATATTGTTTAGTATACCTTCTATATCTATTATAATTTTATTTTCATCTTTATATAGTTGTAATAAATTACATAGCGCCCTTACTCTGTATTCACTATGTAATACTGCTACTATAATTGTAACTAAGTCTTTTAAATCTTCTAGGTTAGTCATTTAAATTCAGTATTCTCTTTCAACCTCACTAGCTTAATCTATTGTCCCTACAACTAAACAATTAACTAAGTATTCTTCAAGTTCGCTTGTTATATCTCTTACTTTAGTGTTTTTAACATCTAGTAAATCTGCCTTAAATGTTATTTCAAGTACATCAACTTTATCCCCTTAACTTTTTTATCTAATTTTATTAATTACTTAATAGTTTCTTCAACAATTAATTTCCCCATCATTTAATTTTCTTCCAGCTACAATATTTCCAACATTCGGAGCCTTTCCTTAATTATGTCCTCTTCCGAGTGGAAGTTGCTAATTAAGTTCTATCTTTTATATATCTACAAGGAATACCTGCGTTTATTGTATATTCTAATACATTCTTATTAACTAAAGCACTTGCTCCAATTACTGCTCCATCTGCAATAGTCACTCCTTTTAAAACCTTAACTCCAGCCCCCAGCCAAACATCTTTCCCTATCTTTACAGGTTTCGATATTAATCCCTGTTCCCGTATTTTATTATCTCTTTCTATTAAATGGTCTGAATCAATAATATAACATTGAGCTGCTATAAGTGTATCATTTCCTATCTCAATAGATTCATTGCAAAATATAATTGTATCTTTCCCTATAGCTACATTATCCTTAATTATAATATTTCCATTACCACTTATACTTACTCCAGGGTATATTACTACATTATTACCAATTGAAATATTCCCACCTTGCAACCTGCATACCCCCATTATAGTAACATTATTCCCACATTCTTTTAAATTTCTTTTGAAATATATTCCTTTTAATTTATTCAATAGCCTTCTCATGTAACTTCCTCCACATTCAATAAATAATTTAGATTTATTTATTGAATTTTTTAATTATTTCATCAACTATATACTTGCTCGCATTTCCATCTCCATATGGATTTGATGCCGTTGACATTGATCTATATACTTCTGAATCTGTTAACAATTCTTTCGTTAAGTTATATATAGTCTCTGTTTCTACCCCTGCAAGCTTCAATGTTCCAGCTAATACACCTTCTGGTCTTTCTGTAGTATTTCTAAGTACTAAAACAGGTTTTCCAAGCGATGGTGCCTCTTCTTGTATTCCACCACTATCTGTCATTATTATATGAGCTTTGTTTAAGAAGTTATGAAAATCTAATACTTCTAATGGCTCTATTAAATGAACTCTTTTATTCTCACCAAATACTTCTTTAGCTATTTCTCTTACTAATGGATTTTTGTGTATTGGATAAACCACTTGAACATCATTGAATTCAGCTAATATCATTTTAATTGCTGTAAACATATTATGCATGTTTGCACCTAAGTTTTCTCTTCTGTGAGCAGTTAAAAGAATCATCTTATCATTACCTAAAGCTTCTATAACAGGATGACTATAATTCTCTTTTACAGTTGTTTTTAAGGCATCGATTGCCGTATTCCCAGTAACATATATGGTTTCTTCATTTTTACCTTCTCTTATAAGGTTAGCTTTTGAATCCTTAGTTGGTGAAAAATGCATCTCAGCAATTACTCCAGTAACTTGACGATTAACTTCTTCTGGATATGGTGAATACTTATCATATGTTCTAAGTCCAGCTTCAACATGTCCTACTGCAACTTGATTATAGAAAGCCGCAAAACTTCCAGCAAGTGTTGTCGTTGTATCACCATGTACTAAAACAATATGTGGTTTTACTTCTTTAATAACCTTATCTAAACTTTGTAAGGATCTAGTTGTTATATCAACTAATGTTTGCCCTTGTTTCATAATATTTAAATCATAATCTGGTGTTATAGAAAAAGTATTAAGAACTTGATCTAACATTTCTCTATGTTGTGCTGTTACACAAACTACATTTTCTATTTCTTCTCTAGATTCTAATTCCTTAACGAGAGGTGCCATTTTAATAGCTTCTGGTCTTGTGCCAAATATGGCCATTACTTTTATTTTGTTCATTTCACCCTCCAACCTTAAATTAAACTATATTAATTGCTAATCTATATTTTATATATTCTCTTCCCAACTGTTATTATATTCCTAGTATCATATATTATTTTATAATTTAATAACTCTTGATTATTCTTAATTTCATCATGGTTTACTAAAACAACAACTAATTCTGTATTAATTAAGAAAGTATCCATATTCATAACTTGATTATCAAACTTCTTTTCTTTAATCATTGGATCATATATTTTCACATTATCAATATTATATTTATTAAATATACTTAATAATTGTAATGTTGGACTTTCTCTCGTATCATCAACATTTTCTTTATATGTTAATCCATATAAACCTACCTTTGAATAATCTTTTATATTATTCTCTTTCATTATTTTATGTATTTTTTCAAATACATATTGTGGCATAGCATCATTAACTTCTCTTGCACCTAATACAACATTTACTATGTCCGGATAATCACCAACTAAAAACCATGGATCCACCGATATGCAATGCCCACCTACTCCTGGTCCAGGTGTTAATATATTAACTCTTGGATGTTTATTAGATATATTTATTAATTCATATACATCCATACCTTCTTTATCACACATTTTAGCTAATTCATTTGCAAAAGCTATATTTATATCTCTAAAAGTATTTTCTACAACTTTACTCATTTCAGCAGTCTTTATATCAGTTACTACTATTTCTCCTTTACAGAATGAATCGTACCATGATTTAACCTCTTCCCCAACTTCTTTGGAGTCAGCACCTATAGTTCTAGAGTTATGTTCTAATTCATAAACCATATTTCCTGGTATTATTCTTTCTGGAGCATGTACTAAATGTATGTCCTCTCCTATTTTAAATCCCTTTTCTTCGATTATAGGTCTAACAAACTTATCCATAGTACCTGGTGATATTGTTGATTCTATAACAAGGATTGTTCCTGGTTCACAAACTTCCAAAACTTGTTTAGTCGCAGCTATAACATACTTAGCATCAATTTTTTTACTATCCTTCATATATGGTGTTGGTACTGTAATTATATATCTATTAGTTACTTCGTATTTTGTTTGGAATTTTATTTTATTTTCTAAAGCTGATTTAAACACTTTCTCTAATCCAGCTTCTTGAAAAGTTAGTCTACCTTCATTTAATGTATTAACTAACTCTTCATTTAAATCAGTTCCAACAACTTCAACACCATTTTTTGCAAACATTAGTGCTGTTGGCAATCCAATATACCCCAATCCTATAATATTTAAATCTTTCACATTTATTCCTCCCCTAATTTCTTATTGTTTACAAATAATTAATCTTCTAAAATTATTTTAATTTTTACTGTTGTTTAATAAATTCATCTATATTTTCAAAACTGTCTGCCTTCTCTTTAATCCATTCTATAGGTTTATTCCACCATTCAACTTTCAATAAATATTCGATTTTATCCTCTGTAAATCTTTGACCTATTTTTTTAGCCGGTAATCCACCTACAATAGTATATGGTTGAACATCTCTAGTTACTGTCGCATTAGCTGCTATAATCGCTCCATCACCTATAGTAACGCCACCCAAAATAGAAACTCCTAATCCAATCCATACATCATTCCCAATAATAACATCATAATCTTTATCTGCTTTTTTATATTCTTCAAACCTTTGTTTTGAAGTAAATGTTAATCCATTTGTTTTTTGTAATGAGTAGAATGCAGGGGAAGTAGATACAAAAATTGATGAAGGATGTTTTCCTGATAATGTTTTCACATCTGAAGCTATACTTGTGAATTTCCCTATTTTAGCTGATATCCTACAATTTTCTCCAATGTAACTTCCATACCCAATATATCCGAAAAATTTAGTATTACCACCTATTCTGTTTGAACCTTCAAATACAGAAGTTCTACCTACATAACTGCTCATTGGTATTTTTACATTCTCACCTCTATACTTAATTTTAACTAAGATTGTATGTATTATTTTTTTAAACCTTTTATACATATTCTCACCTCCCCACTTCTACATAAAAACTATTGTTTAATAATTTTTTTTATTTCTTTAATATTAAAATTTAATGCTAAATTTATAATCAATCCTAATATTGCACATATAGATATACAGATAATTAAAGTTAACCAGCTCGTGATTTCAAAATAAGATTTAATACAATTTGATACTAAACCTACCAACATGACTGATAATATTGATTTAAATATTAATGGATAAAAAGCATACCACTTGGTCTTTAGGCATTTAGCCCCATATATCGGTAGAACTGTAACATCTCTAACTATACCTAATACTACACTAACCCCTGCTATAGCATAAATCCGCAATTCAGTTGTTCTTAATAACATTATTACTATTCCTATATTGGCTACCCCAGTTATAAGAAGACTAATTGCATTTACTTTTACCCTATTAGTAACTACAAATATAGAAGGCATACCACTTAGGCCCACATTTATAGTTAATCCTAAAAGAGTTATTACTGTTAAATTGTATAACAATTTGGCATCTTGAGTTGGTACCCATAAAGAATAGAACTCTTCCCCAAATACCATAAGTATAGCTATTGGTATACTTCCAATTATATTTAGTATTTTAGCAGACTTTTCCACTTCATTTATTAATTCTTTTTGCTTATTTTTTGCATATAACATTGTAAACCTAGGAGCAAATACTCCCATAAAAATATTCATAAAGGTTATTATGAATGCTGGCACTGTTTTTGAGACTGAAAGAACTCCCATATCGTTAGCACCCAAAAATATATTAGCAATTAGTAAGTCAAATCCAACTAAAAGCATTTGACTAAACCTACTAACCGAATTCCATATTCCTGATGAAAAAAGTTCTTTAACTGAATTTTTTTCAAAATACTCTTTTCTTATTGTAATTTGTGGTAATAATTTTTTTGTAAAAAATATATCTGTTATTAAAACTAATAAACTTATTATAAATGTAGTAATTCCTAGATACCACACAGAAGGCTTTAAAAACCCAAATAAAATTATAGTTAATACTATTTTTATAATATTAGACATAATATCTCTGATTGATCCTAAATACAACTTATTTTTAGCAAAAATAGCTATAGTAAAAGTTGATCCAATAACACTTACAAAGAAACTAGAAAAAACAAAAGCAAATAATAGTTTCACATCCCATATTATACCAGTTGGTATTTCTAGAATTTTATCTATAAAAAATATAAATATTATTGTTGGTGGCAATAACAGAATTATGATAATTAAATTAGATATAAATGAAGATGAAAAATACTTATTAGCTTTATCCATATTGTTTTTATGAATATTAATAGTTACAAATCTTCCACACATAGCATTAAGTGTTAATGTGATTAACGATACATATGTTACAAAATTATTAGCTAATCCAACAAATCCAAACGCTTCTGCACTTATAGAATTAATTATATATGGCGTTATAAAAAAAGTTATCATTGTTGAGGCTATAAATGCCATTAAGCTAGCACCCATATTTAATGCAAGTTTATTTTTAAAAATATTAATATTTCACACCTCTTTAAATTTTTATTTATTATTTTTTTAATTTAACTATTCAATATATTCATTTTGCAATCCTAAAATATCAAATGCTTTTTTAAATCTACAAAACCAAGTATGCTCATTTTCAGCCCTTTTTCTTGCTGCTATTTTCATATTTATACGTAATTTTTCTTGTTCTGGTTTTAAGTAAAACTTTGATTTTTCTACAAACTCTTCATTATTTCTATAAAAAATTATTTCTTTATCTTCTTCAAAATGATCTGCTAATTCATCAAAATAAGAACAAATTTGAAGCCCACCCGACATTGGTATTTCAAAATTTCTTAAATGAACTATATTAATTGGATCTTTTAATACACCTGTGTTTCTTGCTTCTGAAATAGATAAAGATAAAGCATATTCAGAAAATATTTCATTTATTCTTTGTAGATTAACTGAACTATTTAATGTTAGATTTGGATTATCTAACATTAATAATTTTTCTTTCACAAACTTTTGTTTTAGTGCTCCCATCATTACTTTCCTACCGACACTATGATATGATAACTCTAATGCGCCCTTAATTAAAGCTGTTCTATTTACTTTGTTAGTGTTTAATTGACTTTTAACATTACCGTATAAATCTAATTCAATATCATTTTTCAATAATATATTTAATTTATTAATTCTAGTTCCATAAGGGGTCCCAGCAAAATTAATTTTATTAATTTCCACACTTTTTTTCATTGTAAACGCAAATGGATTTGCAGCATATGGCGATATTATTGTATTACACTTATATTTTCTAAAGAAGCCCTCTCTATCTATCTGTGATAACATTACCAAATCAAAATACTTCCCAATGTTTTTATGTTTATAATGAGTTATTAAACTATCAAAACATATTAGTAATGTTGGTACTCCATTTTTTTTAATATCTAGAATTGAAGATATATAAATATCATTATGATTATGTGGTGTCATAAATAAGTCATATTTATTTTCCTTTACATTTTCAAGTAATTTCTCATTAGCCTCATCTATATTAGTGTATTCCAACGGATTAAATACTGTTATATTGCAGTTATGTCTTTCAAGCTCATCAAATATATGAACTCGCTGCCATTTATCCATCATCACATCTTTTTCCTTGAAATAATATAATATTTTCATCCTTAAACCTCTTTCGCTAAAATATCATTATAAACTTCTATAAGTTGATTACATACACTATCTTCGCTATATAAACACTTAGCATCTTCTCTTATTTTTTTCTTATT
This sequence comes from Clostridium gasigenes, assembly GCF_017348895.1. Lineage (NCBI taxonomy): Bacteria > Bacillati > Bacillota > Clostridia > Eubacteriales > Clostridiaceae > Clostridium > Clostridium gasigenes. Next base: position 2,038,631 of record NZ_CP071376.1, on the reverse strand, counting down.
ATATTTTTCATAATTCAAATAAATATTTTCCATTGCTTTTGATAATTTACTGATATCATCTATTGGAACTATTAATCCATTATCATCATTAATAATGGATATTGGGCCATCACATGTTGTTCCTATAATAGGTATTTCACATGCTAAAGCTTCAATAAATATTAACCCGAAAGTTTCAAGCCTCGATCCCATTACTAAGCAATGGCAAGAGGAAATAATTTCAGGCAACTCATTTCTAGATATTCCACCTAAAAATCCAATATTATTACTCGAACCTAATGTTTTTGCTAATTCCTTAAGATTATCCATTTCTTGTCCATAACCAATAACTTTTAATTTGCTATTTGGATACTTTTTATTGAATTCTGAAAATCCTTTAACAACAATATCCATACCTTTTTTATATGTTAAAAATCCAATACTTATAAATGTAAATTCTTTATTTTTAGACCCTTTATTATAAAAGTGATTAAAATCAATGAGATTAGGAATATAAATAATATCTTCATTTACATTTTTAATTTGAGATATACACGCACAAAAACTTTTACTTACAGCTATAACTTTACTTGCTGAATCGTACACCTCCTTATGAATTTCTCTTGATTTTTCCATTTCTAAAACTTTATACATTCCCGTTGAATGTTCTGTAATAACAAATGGAATAGAGGTGTACTCACTACACATTTTAGCTAGTATTCCGGCCCCCATAGCAGCATGAGCATGTATAATATCAGGTTTGCCACACCTTTTAATTATTATTTTTATTGTTATTTTATGAACTAATGACATAACCAATTTAAATAAAGTAATATTAATAGGACCTAGCGGTAGAGATAATGTAAATGTATCAATTCCATTTATATTTTCTTCTACTAATCCCCATTTTCTTATTTTTCTAATAGAACGGCAATCAATTGCTAGCACCGTTACTTTAACCCCATTATTTGATAGTGCTTCAAATTGCTCTTTGAAAAAAGTTCCCTTTAATGGTTCTCCCTTAGTTGGATACCATGATGCAATTCCCAAAATTTGCATTTTATTTCCTCCTAAATTATTACTCAACAACTATTACTTATTTTTAATACTTGCTACATATTTTTTGCTCAATTTAATCAAAACAAGCCCTATACCTAATAGTATCCACACTATTTTTCTTTGTTCATTTGCTGAAGAAATAGAAGCTAATATTGGAAAAACTATTATGGTTGAAACTGTAATTCTATTGTAACGTAAATTACATATGTCAATTTTTTTATACTTTATTAAAAAAATTATTAAATTTATTAGTATTATTATAAATCCAATAGTAATACAAATCCCAAAGTCGGAAAATATAAACAATAACATATTATGCGGACCTATTTCTGATATTACATAACTACCGCCCAAACCTGCTCCAAAAATTAAATTTTCTAATCCTAATTGAAATATATTTCTATATATTATATCTCTAGAAGTATAATATCCACCTGAAGAATCAACATTTAAAAACTGTTCAAAAATATTTAAATTAGGTATAACATTGCTTATAGTAATAAAAATTAATACTATAGAAAAAAACAATACTAATATATTCATAATTTTCCTTATATTTATCCTTATTTCAGTTGATAAGCCTATAATATAATACACTATACAAATAATTAAAATGCATATCATTGCCAGTCTCGACGCCGTGTTAATTACTACAAATAAACTCGTTACAGTAATTAATATTTTAAATAATTTATTCTTATTATATTTAAACTCATAATAAATTGTAAAAGGCAAGCTTACTACTAAAAACTGTGCTAAATCATTAGGATTTATAAACACTGTAGCTGGATAATTAAAATTATATTGATTTTTTACATATATAAAGTCAATATTATTAAAAAATAAATACTTACCATTAACTATTTCAATTAAACTCCAAAAAACAATTATTATTGTAAACCATCTAAATATTCTAAAGAATAAATCTAGTTCCTCATTATTAAATGAGGCAATAAATATCATCGTTATACAACAAGTTATTAATGGTAATATTATATTAAATCCTATATAATTGTACTTTCCCCAAATAAGCGACCCAAATGCATAAAAAATAAATATATATATACTTAATATATATATTCCTATATATTTAAATCTTTTCCCTAGTATATCTTTTACAAAATACACTAACAATACTAATGAATATATATTACTTACATTAATATTTCCTATTCCATAAAAAGGACCTATAAAAGTAGCAATAGGAAATAATATTATAAGTATTAACTTTACTTTATCTAATGCCATGTTCTGCTTTAACTTCATATTGGCTATCCCCATATTTCACCTGAACCTCCTACTGAAGTATATTTTATCAATACCTACTATTTTAGATTTTATATATCAAACTAGTTCATAAATCTTCAATTATATAAATAAATTCATAATTAACCATATAAAAATATATTTAATTTAATAAATCTAGATATTCCTTAATTTTTTTATTTGATTTTTATATTCTCTGTTTTTCAATTCAGAAATCATATTTAAATTTCTTTTTTTATCAAACTCACTTTTATCTATTATATCCGTAAGAATTTTAGTAGCTTCATCTATTTTATCTATTGAATATAAATTTTTTTCTTCAATTACTCTTTCTATATTAGATGAATATTTCTCCATAATAACTGAACATCCACAAATTTGAGCATGAATAGAACTTAATGTGCATTGTTTAGGAAAAATACATATATCACTTGCTGAAAAATAATTTTTTAATTCTGAAAAACTTTTAGATGATTCTATAGTAACTTCAACCTTATTTAAAACGCGCTCTTTTCTTTTATTAAATATCTTCATATACTCTTTATCTTGAGGTCCGATAAATAATAGCTTTATTTTTTTACATTCTATATACTTTTTATCGAACTTATCTAGAATATCAAATATTTTATCTGGCATCTTTATATTATCCATCTTTCCTATATAAGAAATTATAATATCATCTTTATGATAACAATATTTTGCTCTAATTTCATTTCTTTTTTGTTCATCAAAAAAGATTATATCATCATTATATCCATGATATAAAAAATCTAACTTATCCTCATTTATACCTATCGCTTTTAAATATTCATATTCTTCTACGCCTAGTGCAAATACCTTATCATACTTTGACGTATTGTTAATTTTTTTCGCAAAAAATATTTTGAATAGTTTATAATACATTTTTCTAAATTTATTTTGTGATGCTACCCAAGACATATGGCAATCTCTTACTATCTTATAATCTTTTTTATTTTTCCACAGTTGCAAATCTTTAAAATCACCTATTCCATGAAAGTATACTAAATCCGGATTTATACTGTCTATAACTTTATATAAATCTTTCATTATTACTCTTGTTGATATTATCAATTTTGCTGATAATCTTATTATTTTTATTCCTAATTCTTTTTCGTATTTTTTATCAATTTTAATATCCACATCTTTATGAAATGGTTTCATACAATTAGACGTTATTATATAAACTTCATCCCCTATTTTTGATCCCGCTCTAACTAATTCATTAATCTGATACCCTGCCATAGGATCAAAATAATCCTCAACATGAATAATTTTCATTTTAATCCTCCATCCACTTATAGCATTTTCCAAAACACATATTCCAATTTAATTCATTATGTATTAAATTTATTGCTTCTATATTGTCATTATTATTTTCATCATTAACTATCGCCTTGATTTTTTCATATAAAGTAATATAATTATCTGCATTATAATAACTAGTTACATTTAATTCATCACTAAATCTAATCAATGATGGATTATCACTCGTTATTACTTTCATACCTAATTGCAAATAATCATATAATTTATTAGGTATAGTATAGTCAGTAGCTAAACTTCTACAATGCGGGACTAATCCACATTTATATCTACTTAATACTTCAGGTAGCTTTTCTATATTAACTGCCTCAAAAAATCTTATATTATTGTTCAAACACATTTTATTCACTATATTTCTATAATAATTAATTATATCTATTTGATTTTCGAAATAATATATATCGAAAATTATATTTATTCCCTCTTTACTACATTTTTCGATTGCCTCTATTACTATGTCTATATCTCTTATTTTTCTATTTATTGTTCCTATATACACTAAATCAAATTCTTTAGATCGTGTTATAAAAATTCCAGATTTTTTTAAAGGTACATTTTCTAAAATATAATAATCCACTTTACTTAAGTTATGTTTTTTTATAATATATTCTGCTGAACATTCTGATACAAATATGCATCTTTTAAATTTTTTTAAAGCCTTACGCTCATAATAATTAGCAATAATATTAGTCAATTTACTAAATGGCTTTTTCATTAAAACTTCCAGCACTTCTGGAAAATTATCGCAAACATCTATATAACTCTCATATTTATGATTACTTCGCATAAATCCGCTTATCATTATGTCTCTACATATTAATTTTTCTGGATTAATATCTTTTATTACCTCTCTAATCTTTATATTTCTCCAAAAATTAAAAGGTATATTACTTGGTAAAAAACTCTTAATATGATAAAAAGATATATTTTTGCCTATTTCATTATATAATGATTTAGTAACACCAATTTTATTTTCAACACTATAGATAATATTCACATGATACCCTTTATCTATAAATGATTTTATCCATTTATCTTGCCTAATGTCTAAATATTTACTTGGTTGGACAATAACTATATTTTTCATAAAACTCCTATTAATTCATATTATATATTTTAATCTAACATGTGTCTTCAATATATCTTCCTTGGACCTACTATTATTTTCTCCATATAAAGTTATTAATTACACCTGTATAACCTTGAATAATATTAACCACCTTCATCGCTACATTTATATCTGTATAATCTTGCACTTTAACTGTTTCTTCACCTAATTGTTTTTGTCTTGTTATTAATTCCATTGCTTGTATTATGGTATCTGATGTTATTCCCCCAAGTATTACTGATCCCTTATCTATAGCTTCTGGTCTTTCAGTACTTGTTCTTATAGATACTCCTGGGAATTCCATTATGTTTGATTCTTCTGCAAGTGACCCTGAATCTGATAATACACAGAACGAATCTTTTTGAAGTTTATTATAATCATAGAACCCAAATGGTTTAAGTTGTTTTATGTTTTCGTGGAACTTAATCTTCATTGATTCTATTCTCTTCCAGCTTCTTGGATGAGTTGAATATATAATTGGCATATTATACTCTTCTGCTATTTCATTTAATGCATTAGTTAAGCTTATAAAGTTTTCATCATTATCTATATTTTCTTCTCTATGAGCACTTACTAAAATATACTTTCCTTTTTGTAAGCCTAATGTATCTAATACATTGCTTTCATCAATTTTATCCATATATTTATGGAACACTTCTGGAAGTGGTGAACCTGTTACAAAAGTATATTCTTTTCTCATTCCTTCTGATAATAAATATCTTCTTGCATGTTCTGTATAAGCTAAGTTAACATCACTTGTACAATCAACTATTCTTCTATTTATTTCCTCTGGAACATTTTGATCAAAACATCTATTTCCAGCTTCCATATGGAAAACAGGAATTTTTAATCTTTTAGCTGATATTGCAGCTAAACAACTATTAGTATCACCTAATATCACTAAAGCTTCTGGTTTTTCTTTAACTAATATTTTATAACTTTTGGCTATTATGTTTCCCATTGTCGATCCAAGATCGTCTCCAACAACACCTAAAAAATGATCTGGTTCTCTAAGTTCTAACTCTTTGAAAAATACATCGTTTAATGTATAATCCCAGTTTTGTCCTGTATGAACTAATATATGTTCAAAGTACTCATCGCACTTTTTAATCGTTTCTGCAAGTCTTATTATTTCAGGTCTTGTTCCTACTATTGTCATTACCTTAAGTTTTTTCATTATAATTAAACCTCCAACCAAATTGTATCAGGAATTTCAGGATTAAATACTTCATTAACCCACATAACTGTTACCATATCTGCAATACCTTCATTCACTATGCTATGAGTATATCCTACAGGAATATCAACTACTTCTAGCCTTTCTCCACTTACTCTATACTCTATAACGTCTTCACTACCTGGTTTTCTAAATCTAACAACTCCATTTCCACTAACAACTAAAAACTTTTCATTTTTTGTGTTGTGCCAATGGTTCCCTTTAGTTATTCCGGGTTTTGATATATTTATAGACACTTGTCCTCTATCAGAAGTTTTTAAAACTTCCGTAAATGATCCTCTATTATCAACATTCATCTTTAATAGGTAACTAAATTTATCTTCTGGAAGATAGCTTAAATAAGTGCTATATAACTTTTTAGTAATTTCACTCCCCATGTTAGGAATCATTAAATTTGTTCTGCTTTCTTTAAATGAATTTAGTAAATCAACTATTTCACCTAATGTTATTTTATGTTCTGTATCTACACTAACATATCCAGACTTAGATGACCTATTATTCATAGTATTAACTAAGTTTCTAACTACATCATCTATATAAACTAAAGTCATTTCTATACTTGAATCAGATATAACTACGTCTTCACCCCTAGCTATGTTATGACAGAAAGTAGCTACTGCTGAGTTATAATTAGGTCTACACCATTTACCAAATACATTTGGTAATCTATAAACAAATACTTTTGCACCACTTTCAACCCCATAATTTAAAAGAGCATCTTCCGCACCTTTTTTACTTTTCCCATAAGCATTATCTAAATCAGCTTGTATAGATGAGGTTATTAATATAGGTGTGTTTTTATTATTATCTTTTAAGATACTTATTATTTCTTCTGTTAACCCTGTGTTACCTTCAAAAAACTCTTTTTCATTTTTAGGTCTATTGACCCCTGCTAAATGAAATATAAAATCTGATGATAATACACCATTAACTAATTCTTCTTTTGAATTTTCTTTATCTATAGTAATTATTTCATAATCTTTTAATTCATTAAACTTTTCAACTAAGTTTTTCCCTATAAATCCATTAGCCCCTGTTATTAATACTCTCATTGTCTTCACCTCTTTTTATACTAATTTATCTGCTTCTACTTCCATTAAACCATCTTTATTAAATTTAGCTAACTCTTCTTGAATATAAGAAAGTTTTAATAACATTTCTTTAACTTGCTCCACATTTACTCTGTTTGTGTTATCTGAATTATATTCTTCTTGATAAGTTATCTCTTCATTTCCCTCTGTAAAATACTTAGCATAGTTTAATCCTCTATTATCTGAAGGGATTCTAAAATAATTCCCTCTATCTTCAGCTTTAACAAACTCTTCTTTTGTTAATAAAGTTTCATAAGCCTTTTCTCCATGTCTTGCTCCAATTACCTTTATTCCAACCTTTGAGTTAAATAATTCTTTTAATGCAGTTGCAAGTTCTAAAACTGTGCAAGCTGGTGCTTTTTGAACAAATATATCTCCTTGCTGTCCATGTTCAAAAGCATATAAAACTAAATCTACTGATTCTTCAAGTGACATCATATATCTAGTCATATTTGGATCTGTTACAGTTAAATCTTTTCCTTCTCTCATTAAATCAACAAATAAAGGAATAACTGAACCTCTTGAAGCCATTACGTTCCCATATCTAGTTCCACAGAATACTGTTTCACCATTTCCTGCTGTTCTTGCTCTTGCTATCATAGCTTTTTCTGCCATAGCTTTTGAAATTCCCATTGCATTTACAGGATAAACAGCTTTATCAGTACTTAATAATATAACATTTTCTACATTGTTGTTTAAAGCTGATTTAAACACGTTATCAGAACCATTTACATTAGTTTTTACAGCTTCCATTGGATAAAATTCACAAGATGGAACTTGTTTTAATGCAGCTGCATGAAAAACATAGTTAACACCTTTCATAGCATAATCAATACTATCTAAATCTCTAACATCACCTATATAATATTTAACCTTATCACTTTTTATAACTCTTCTCATATCATCTTGTTTTTTCTCATCTCTTGAGAAAATTCTTATTTCTTTTATATCCGTATTTATAAATCTTTCAAGAACAGCATGGCCAAAAGAGCCTGTACCCCCTGTTATTAATAAAATTTTATTTTTAAACATAATATTATATCTCCCCTTATTGCGTAATAATAATTGTTTCTAACTTATTTAATAATCTTTCTCTTGTAAAATTAGCTTCAAAAAATTCTTCACCATTTTTTCCAAGTTTTTTCCTTTCATCGCTCCCCATATTATATAAAGCCACAACATTTTCGTGTAATTTTTTATAATCTTCTGCTTCACCAACTAATCCACAACAACTTTGTTTAATAACGTCATTACCCTCACCACTAATTGCTGCTATTATTGGTTTACCTGCAGCCATATATGATTGGACCTTTGCAGGCAAAGTAGCTTTCAATATATCATCACTAGCCAGTGTAACTATTAAGCCATTAGCCTTTGAAAAATACATTGGCATATCCTTGGCAGGTTTTCTTCCTAATATATAAACTGTTTCTTCTAATGAATACTTCTTAACTAAGTCTTTTATATTTTCAAATTCACTTCCATCTCCGATAATCTGCCATTTAATTTTTTTATTATTTTTAGCTAGCTTTGCAGCTTCTATTATTGTACTTACACTTTGTGCCTTTCCTATATTACCAGCAAATGTTACTGTTAATAATTCACCTTCTAATTCCATATTATAATATTCATTTTCTTTTCTATAAAACTCTTCTGCCCACTGAGGTAGATAGGTTATCTTTTCTTTTTTCATCCCCCTATCAATTAACTTATCCTTAAATCCATTTGATGTAATTAATACATTATCGAATGAATTATAAATTTTCATACATATTTTATCAAGAATAGATTTAACCTTCTCGCTACTAACTTCTTTTATACAATATAAGCTTTCTGGCCACAAATCTTGTATATATATAGTAGATGGTATTTTCTTAATTTTTGATATTATAATTCCTGGAATAGCTAAAGTTATAGGCGATAATTGAAAAACAAATACCCTATCATACCTATTGAACAACAACCCCACTGTAGCAACGCTTGCTGATACAGTATAAGATATGTAATTTAATGCTAACTTTATAAATCCATCTTTTCCTCTAGGTATTATAGGCACCCTTTTTATTTTTATTCCTTTATGTTCTCTCTTTCCTTTTTTTAAAAATGAATACCCTTCATAAAATTTTCCATAAGGATAATTTGGTATTCCAGTTAAAACTTCTACATCATGTCCCTTTTCAATTAAACCTTCACATATATCATTTATTCTAAAGTCTTCTGGCCAAAAATACTGCGTTACAACTAATATTTTCATACATTCACCAAACCTATTCTATTTTTTCTATACTGATAACTCTTCTTTTTTTTCTTCTATAGCTCCATCAGTAACACCATGAACTTTTACAACTCTATATAAAGTCAAAAATATTATCTTCAAATCAAACATAAAGCTTCTCTTATCTAAATATTCCTTATCAAATCTAACTTTTGATTCTAGTGTTATTGTATCTCTACCATTAATCTGCGCCCATCCGCTAAGCCCTGGAACTAACTTATGAATCCCCATCGAAGTTCTAGCTTCTTTCAAGTCATATTGGCTATATAGCGCAGGTCTTGGCCCCACTATACTCATTTCACCTTTTATTATATTTAATAATTGGGGTAATTCATCTAAACTTACTTTTCTAAGGCTTTTACCTATTGGTGTATAAAAGCTATCTGTATCATTTAATAAATGTGTTGGTACATTTGGTGTATCTATTCTCATTGTTCTAAACTTATAAATTTTAAATTCTACATTATCTTTTCCTATTCTTCTTTGCTTAAATAAAACTGGTCCTTTTGATGTAATTTTCACTAATATTGATACAATTAAAATTACTGGAGAGAAAACTATAATTGCTATCAAACTCATTATAAAGTCAAAAATTCTTTTCATTATTACCCCTCCCTTTTTCACTTCTATTTACTTATTCTTTTGTATGTTGGTACTACTTCTGCTAATTTACTTCTTAGTTTTTCTTTATTATCCGTTCTACTTATTTCTTCTAATTCACCTATCAACGTCTTAATTGTTTCTATTTCAAATTCACCAGGTTTTCCTATAAATATTTTCTCATGTTTTGTCTCTATTAACCCTTCTTCATCCATAAGAAGTTCTTCATATAGTTTTTCTCCTGGTCTTAGCCCTGTTACTTCTATTTTTATATCTTTATGTGGTTCAAGCCCTGATAGTTTTATAAGATTTTCTGCTAAATCATATATTCTAACTGGTTTCCCCATATCTAAAACAAAAATTTCTCCCCCATTTGCATAAGCCCCTGCTTGAAGCACAAGTTGCGCGGCTTCTGGAATTAACATGAAATATCTTGTTATGTTTTCATCAGTTAATGTTATTGGTCCACCAGCTGTAATTTGATTTTTAAATAATGGTATAACTGACCCATTACTTCCAAGGACATTTCCAAATCTTACTGCTACAAACTCTGTTTTACTTTTATTATTTAGCGCTTGTGCTATCATTTCACATAATCTTTTAGTAGCTCCCATAACATTCGTTGGGTTAACTGCTTTATCTGTAGAAATAAGTACAAACCTTTCTACTCCATATTCATCTGCACATTCTGCTAAATTCAATGTTCCAACAACATTGTTTTTTATAGCTTCTTGTGGGTTAAACTCCATTAATGGCACATGTTTATGCGCTGCTGCATGAAAAACTACTTGAGGCTTATATGTTTCAAATATTTCTTCAAGCCTATTTTTATCTCTTACAGATGCTATTAAAACATCTTTATCTAAATCTTTCATATTTCTTGTTAATTCATTTTGTAAATCATAGGCACTATTTTCATATATATCTAATATTATTAACTTCTTTGGTGAAAATTTAGATATTTGTCTGCAAAGCTCCGATCCAATAGATCCCCCTCCACCAGTTACTAATACTACTTTATCTTTTATATATTCACTAATACCATCTTTATCTAGCTTTATTTCTGGTCTTCCAAGTAAATCTCTTAAATCAACATCTCTCATTTGATTAAGCCTAACTTCTTCATTTAGAAGTTCACCTACACTTGGCATTATTTTCATTTTAATCTTAGCTTCTTGGCAAATATTTATTATTTCTTTTTTAGTTTCAACATCTAATGATGGAATTGCTATAAGAACTAAATCTACATGTTTCTTAGATATTATTTCTAAAATATTATTTATACTTCCTAAAACCTTAAATCCATTTAAGTATGTATTAATTTTATTTTTATTATCATCAACTAATCCAATTAAATTATATTGTGATGCTTTTGCACCTCTAATTTCTCCAATAAGAATTTGCGCATAATGCCCTGCTCCTATAATTAACACATTTTCTTTTCCATCTGTTTTAAATGCATTAACATATGTTATAAGCCTTCCAAGAACCCTATAAGAAAGTCTTAATCCAATTATTAATATTATTATAAATAAACATGCAAGCATTGTTACAACCCTTGGAACTCTATGCGGTAATAGTTCCATAAATAAAAAGTTTGTTGCACCAGCCAAAGCACAAGCTGTTACCCCATGTATTACTTCATCTATTCCTGCTATTCTCCACATACTTTTATACATTTTAAAAATTGATAGTGCTATAACATAAATAGCTATAATTATAGGTAAGGTATTTATATATATATCAATATGTTCCGATCTTACATTAAATTCATATCTAATATAAAAACTAAGTAAATAAGCTACATTGATTAAAAATATATCTATTAATATAAGTAACAAGCATTTTATTTTTTTACCTTTCCCCACGTTTTCATCTCCTAACTTGAAATGTGTTTAAAAAATCCCTAAAAATTTCTTTTTCTTTTCTTTTATTGTCTTCCCCATAAAACTTATTTCTTTATTTTCTATAGCCGCTTGTCCATTTTCTTTAAATATATCTACATAATCATTACTAATCTTCCTTATCGCAGTTATTCCATCAGTTAAATTAGTATCTCTTTTTTCATCTCTGTGCCCATCAGAGCCTATAAAGCTATACAATTTATTTTCTAAAAACATTTCTGCTATTTTTTTCACATCTTTCCCAAAATATCCCACCAAACTTCCTGAGTTTAATTGGAATAGGAATCCTTCTTTTATAAACTTATTTATTAATATTGGATTCTTTATAAATGGAATATAACGTTCCGGATGTGCAAGTATTGGTACGAGTCCTTTTAATTGCAACTCATATATATTATCTACAACTTCCGAAATGTTAAACTCTTTTATTGGAAGCTCTATTAACATATATCTCGAATCATTTATTGTGCTTATAAATCCTTCATTATAATGGTCTAAAATATTTTCTGAGTAGTAAACTTCTTGTCCACTATATATTTCAATATTTATATTATTTTCTTTTGCAAGAGTTTTAACATCTTCTAATCTTTCGCGAACTTCAGCAGATGAAGCTTCCCACACTCCTCTATAGAAGTGTGGCGTGGCTACTATTTTAGTTGTTCCATTTGCTTTGGCTATTTTAAGCATATTAAGTGTCATATCTTTTGATTTTGATCCATCATCTATATTCCATATTATGTGTGAATGTAAATCTACCATTACTTTTTCTCTCCATAATAGTAATAATACTTATTTCTTTTATTATCTACACCATTAAGAACAGTTCCAATTATATGTGCATTAACTTTTTTAAGTAAGTTAATTGAATTTTGAACTGATTCCTTTTTTGTTTTTTCTGCTTTAACCACAAGTATTACACCATCTGCTTTTGCTCCTAATATTTGCGAATCTGTTACTGCTTGAATAGGTGGAGTATCTAAAATAATATAATCGAATATTCCTTGAAGTTCACTAAGCAGTGCTGTCATTGCTTTTGAACCTAACATTTCTGATGGGTTTGGTGGTATTTTTCCTGATGTTAAAACAGTTATATTTTTCTTATATCTTGTTGCTGCATTTTCTATAACTTCTCTTCCTATAAGAACATCTGATAACCCCATAATATTTGATATTTTAAACCTTTTGTGTAAACTTGGTTTTCTTAAATCACAATCTATTAAAATAACTTTTTTTTCCCCTTGGGCAAGAGACATTGCAAGGTTTCCTGCTGTTGTAGTTTTCCCTTCACCGGGTTCTGAACTTGTAACAACAATTACTTTATATTCTTTATCAAATGAAGAATATTGAAGGTTTGTTCTTAAAGTTCTATAGCTTTCTGCTGCTATTGATTTTGGCTTTGTTTCTACTATAAACATATCTTCTTCCTCCTCTAATCTTCATCTATATTTGGTATAACACCTAAAACTGGTATTTCTAACATTCTTTCAAGTTCATCTTTGCTTTTAAATGTATTATCTAAGAATTCTAAAAGGAAAGCTAAGCCCATGCTTACCATTAACCCTAAAATAAATGCAATTGCTATGTTCATTTTTTTATTTGGACTAACTGGATTTTCTGGAAGCTCTACAGTTTCAATAATTCTTATGTTACCATTTGGAACTAATTGTTTTGAAGTAATTATAAATTCATCTGTTACTGCTTCAATTATTTGCTTAGCATCATAATTGTTACCAGTCTTAAATTTTATTTGTAAAACTTGAGTATCTGCAACTGGAACAACTGTTATTCCTGCAAGTACATCACCTTCATTCAAATCTGTTCTAACATTTTCTAAAGCTCTATTTACTAAATCCTTAGTTTTTATTGTTTCTGAATATGTCTTCATAAGTTTTTGGTACATTTGTATATCATTACTATTATAAGCTTCGCCTTTGCCTTCTTCTTTACCTATAAAAACTTTAGTGCTGGCTTCATATTGTGGCTTAATTAAAAAGAAACTTACTAGCCCAGATATTAATGTAGCTATTAAAGTAATTAAAACTATCATTATCCATCTTTTCTTCAATGCTTCTATTAAGTCACCAATTCTTATTACTTCTTCTTCCAATATTTTCACTCTCCTGTTTAATTTTCTTCAATTTTCTTTTATATTTCTTTCATTATAACATCTATACTTATATTTTTGTACATTTACAACATATATTTTCGCAAATTTAGACAAATATATTCAAACACAAACAACTCTTTATAATTTGCATAGAATCTTTAATTTTTTATAATTATCTTAATAATAATAGTGACTACTTAATCTTTCTAATCTTCATCTATATTTGGTATAACCCCTATAACTGCTATTTCTAATTCTCTTTCCATTTGATCTTTTGATTTAAAAGTATCATCTAAAAATTCTAATAAAAATGCTAGTCCTAACCCTACCATTAATCCAAGTAAAACTGCAATTGCAATATTCATTTTTTTATTTGGACTAACTGGATTTTTAGGAACTTGTACATCTTCTAATATTTGAATATTTCCATTAGGAACTAATTCACTAGATAACTCTATAAATTGGTCTGTAATGGCACTTACTATTTTTTTTGCGTCATTTGGCATCTCACTCTTAAACTTTATTTGTAATATTTGAGTGTCTGCTAGTGGAACTATAGTTAAGTTGCTTAAAAGTTTTTCTGGCTTTATATCAACATTTGAGTCTTTAATTGCTGCCTTAGCTAAATCTTTTGTTTTAATAACTTCAGAATATGTTTTCAAAAGTTTTTGATACATAATTACCTCATTATTATCATAATCTTTAACTTTAGCTTTTGTTTCTTCTTTTCCTATAAACACTTTAGTACCGGTTTCATATTGTGGCTTAATCAAGAAAAATGTTCCTATTGCAGATAACAAGGTTGCTGTTAGGGTACATATAAGTATTAATTTCCACCTTTTTTTTAAAGTATCTAAAAGTTCTTGTATATTTATATTTTCTTTCATAATTCCCCCTAAAATTCTCATATGTTTAATTGCAATGATATTCATTATAACATAAATTAAAATAATTGTTTTTGAGATAATTAGTTTAAATTGGAATTATTTCAAATTAATTTATTTTATATTTTTAAAAAAATTTGATTTTTTTAAAAAATGTATTTATATTCTATATTTTAAATTAGTTATTAAATAAAATTGTTTTTTTATTTACAAAAGGACTTTAGTCCTTTTACTTATTGTCGCTTTTTGTATTGTTATTGTTTTCATCTTGCAAATCTATTTTTTTTTAATTTAATTGTGTTTTTTTCTATTAAATCATTCTTATAAGTTAAAAGTTAACACTTTGTTCATTTTATTATTTGTTATATATTATTTAAGGCGATAATTATTTTCTATTCCTATTATTTCTACTGTATAACTTCTTATCATTTCGTAAATCCTACTTCCAACAGCTTCATCTATCTTTATAATATCCGATATTGTTAATTCTGTTGAAATTATCATAGGTAGATTATTCATATACCTATAGTTAATAATTTCAAAGATTATATTTAGCTCCGATTGAGTTCTTTGACCTTTAAATAGATCATCTATTAATAGCACTTCTATTTTTCTGTATTTATTTAATGTATTGTTATATATTTCTGAATCTAAAATGTTTTGTTTTATGCCCATAATTATATCTCTGTAAGGCATATATATAACTTTTTTCTTTTTCCTAATTAAGTTGTTTGCAATTGCTATAGATAAATGTGTTTTTCCACAACCTGGATTTCCACAAAATATTATTGAGTTTGATCTTCTCTCTCTAATACTATCAAAATCTTTAAAATAATTTACTGCAGTATTTTTCATAGTCTCTACCTTTTCATTCCAAGGTTTGAAAGTTGTAAAATTTAATTTACTACTTTCTAAAGTTAAACCAGCATCCTTCCACCCATGATTTTTATCATTTTGCATTTTATTGTAACATTCACATCTATAAGCACAATTTCTTTTATCTTTTATATACTCAATCCAAGTAGTATCATCACATAAAGGACATCTCTTAGAAAAGTTCCCGTTCTGCCCATTCCCTGTCTTTGTCTGTAAGGATGCTACTTGCTCTGTCGCATCCTTTAAGCCATTTGCTTGGTTGTTTAACTTCTGTGTTCTTCTTATCCTCTCTATCATTTCTAAAAGTTTTATATTGTTTTCCACAAGCTCGTCCCCCTTCTCTATTTGAATTGTTATTATCATCAAAGCTGTTAATATCTTTATTCCAAATGCTATTATCATCATTGCTGCTATTTTCATTTAAATAACTTTCAAACTTTGTTCCAAATAAAGTTTCTGGTCTTAAATATTTTTCCATGCTACAACCTAACCAAGACTTAGACTTTCTATCAATTACATTTTTGAAGTCATCTATAAAAAAGCCTTCCCTTACCCTTGCATTTATTAATTTCTGAGTTTTTCCAGTTGTTAACCTATACTTCTTGTGGCATTTTTCATTTAAATAATCAATAACTTCCCCGCAAGAAACTTCTTTAGTCTCTACACTTCCAGGGGCTCCACTTTTCTCTCTGCTCTCTTCTGTTTCACCTTCACATCCAGTTCCTGCTATTTCCTCTGATGTTCTGTCGACTCTAGTAGCTTGTCCCAAATTTTCTTTACATAGTCCTAACTGTGTTCCTGCTACGCTTTCAGTTTCTGATGTTTCTTTAGCTATTTGCACTACTGGATCTATAATTCCTAATTCCTCAAGATCTATCGATTCATTGACCTGCTTCATATTTTCATTTTTCTTAACTGATTTTTTTGTTATCATATTTTCATTAACCTTTATAACTCTACGTTCTACAGTTTTCCTGTCTTCTTTGTAAATATAATTTATGATAATATATCCTTTTTTCTTTAGTGTATTAATTATTGTAGAGCACCTAGATTTGCTTAAATCAAAGAAATTTGCAAAATAATCATTTCTTGCATAACACCCTGCCACCCCATCTAAAGATGATATCTCCACTAAAAAAACCTTTTCTATAAGTGTTAAATCTTTTTTCAACCATAATTCACTTGAAATCCAAATGCCTTTAAATGCTCTTTCCACTAACATCCACTCCCTTTAGTTTTTTATTTCTTAGTATTTCAGTTTTTTATTTTCTCAAAAGCTAATATTTTTTAATATTATAAATTTAAAAGACAATATATCTAAAATATATTAACTTGTATTATTAACTTGTATTATTATCTTTTAAGTTTTCGAAATGCCCCCTTTAAGTTTTCGAAATACCTGCTTTAAGTTTTCCAAACACCTATTTAAAACTTCTTAAATAACTGAAAATAATAATCTTTCAAATATTTTTTTCAATAATTTAATTTTTTTTTCAAAAAGTTAATTTACTGCATATCTTTAAGTATAAGAGTAAATTTTTAAGGAGGTATTTTATAAATGGAAAAAAATATTTTTCTCAATTTTTTCTTGATTTTACTTAATAAAACTTGTATCATATAAATTATAGAACATATGTTCTCATTGTGCAATGTCTTTATAATGAAAATATTAACAAATTTATTAAGAAAGAGTTTATCTGTATTTATTTATAATTGGAGGCGAAATTTTTATATGGAAGTTATCGAATTGTTGATACTTGCTAAAAATGGAGATGAAAAATCAAAAGAAAAGTTAGTTGCTAAATATTACGGCTTAATAATTCATCAAACTAAATCAATCTTCTTAAATGGCTATACCTTTGAAGACCTTGTCCAAACTGGTGTACAATCAGTTCTAAAAGCAATAAATAGTTTTGATATAAACAAAGGAATTGAAAGTTTTAATGCTTATATTTTTTGGGCTATTAAAAATAACTTTAATTATTTATGTAGAAATGAGATTAGACATAGCCAGTGCCTTAGTTTAAACATTGTAATGGGAGATGATATGGAATCTATAGATCTTATTGAATCAAAAGAAACTGTAGAAGACATTGTTTTTAAAACCGTAACTTTAAAAGAGTTACGGTTTGGGCTACAACTCTTAGATAAAGAAGAATTAGAACTAATAAGCTTTTTATACTTAAATGATTCAAATGACAATAAACAATATCTATCTAAGTATGCGCAATTAAAGGGAAAAGATTACTACTATTGTACAAGCCTAAAAAAACGAGCATTAAAAAATCTAAAGTCATCTCTTCATTAGGCTATCAAAATAGCAAAGAGCCCTAAGAGTTAATACTCCTAGGACTCCTAATTCATATTCAAAAAAATAGTTTTAAATTCAGATATTTTTTTCAAAGTGCATTAAACCATATTTCAAGGTACAAAATAGACTAACGCATATTGTCTTGTTATGTTTTTTAAGATGTCTACTATGGTATAATAAACTTAATCATAAAGAAAATTATATTAATAAATTTACTAATGATCTTTTAGGAGGAAATAACTTATGAAATATAAATTAATTTGTATTGATATGGATGGTACATTATTAAATACTGATAACCAGGTTAGCGATGATAATATTAAGGCTTTGAAGAAGGCTACTGAAATGGGAATACATATTGCTATAACTACAGGTAGAATTTACGCTTCTGCTAAATATTATTCTGGAATTGTTGGCATTGATGCACCTATAATAACTGCTAATGGAGCTTCTATTAAGGATAGTGGTGATGGAAATGTTATTTATAACAATCCTATTCCTTCTGACATTTTAATTGGCTGTGCAGAAATATTAAAAAAACATAATTTAAAGGCTAATTTTACAACTGGGGATACTATTTTTACCTCATATGAAATTCCTGAAACTCATTCTTATAAAATAACTAACAAAATTGTTCCTAATGAATTTAAGGTTAACTTTCTTGTTTTTGATGATATAAAAGATGGTATTTCTAAATTTGAAGGCAAAATTTTAAAATGTTTTGTTGGTGAAGATGGTAATTTAGAGGGGTTCAGAAATGCTCGAACCGAAATTACTAAGACTTTTGGTGATTTTCTTCACATTGTAAGTTCTGGAGTAAATAACTTTGAAATTATGCAAAAAGATTCTTCAAAAGGTAATGCAGCTAAAATGTTAGCCAAAAGACTTGGAATAACTAAAGATGAGGTTATATGTATAGGTGATTCTGAAAATGACTTATCTATGATTCAATTTGCAGGCATGGGCGTTGCCATGGGTAATGCTATGGATCTTCTAAAATCAGAAGCTGATTTTATTACAGAAACAAATAATAACTCTGGAGTAGCTAAAGCTATAGAAAAGTTTTGCTTCTAATTAAGCAAATTAAATCCCCCTGAGGTGTAACAAATGGAATTAGTTCCATTTATTACACCTCAGGGGGCTTTATATATATTATCTTTTACTTAAAAAACTTACTAAACTATTAACAGTTGCCATATCACTTCTTTCTAAATCTGTTGGTTGAAGCTTTATTCCAAATACTTCTTCGATTTTTAATAGAACTTCAATTATTCCTAATGAATCTAAAAGACCCGCTTCAAAAAGATCTAAATCTAACTCTTCTCTTATCTCATCTGTTCCTGTTACTTCCTCAAAAATATCTAATACTTTATCTTGCATTGTAAATTCCTCCTAATTTTTTATTACTTTATGATGCCTTAGTCATCTTCAAAAAATATCATGCTAATATGCTAGTATTTTTTTTCAAGTGACTTATAAAAATTAACCTCTAAAAATCCAACCTGAGAATAAAAATAATCCAAAGCATGCCACATTAAAGTTTATAGCAATTTGTGTCCACTGGAACCATTTTTCTTTTTTATGTTTCCTGTAGAATTTTGATTTTCTTTGGAATATATCAGTAAGTACTAATACACTACCTTGATATAACCCATATATTATATAAAACCATTCTAGGCCATGCCATATACCCATTACTAGCATTGTTATCATTTGTGCAAAATGAGATGCTGTAAATCTACTTTTGAATCTCTTTTTTCTCATTGAGCTTAATACTATTCTAGAGTATAAATAATCTCCAAACCATCTTGATAATGATATATGCCATCTAGACCAAAACTCTTTCATATCTTTACTTAAGAAAGGTTTATTAAAGTTATCTGGTGTTTTAATACCTAATATATAACTTGTTCCTACTGCAAAAGAACTATATCCTGCAAAATCAAAGAACAAGTATAAACTATACGCATACATATAATTTAATCCATTTACGAATGTTATATCTGCTGGAATTTTCACCATCCAGAAAGTATTTATTATATATGCTAATACAAATTTGTATCCAAGACCTATAACTATTTTTTTAATACCTGTATATAAATAATCATTTATATACTCATCTTTTGCAATTGGTTTTTCTAAGTTTTCTTCAAATCTTCTAAACCTATCTATAGGACCTGAACTTAATGTTGGGAAGAATAAAAAGAAGTATACCAGGCTTGAAAACTTTACATCTTTTATTACCCCATCATATATTTCGATTATCATTTGTATAGCTTTAAAGTTAAGGTATGATAACCCAATAAATCCTATTGGCCCAAAGCTAACAAATGTAGATAGCTTTGTTATTATTACAGGTAACATTGATAATAGCAATGCTATGTAATATATTATTTTATTGTCTGTTTTTTTTCTTATGTTTAAATAAGCATATATTACAAAAAACTCTCCTACTATAAACATAATAAATAGTACTAAATTAAACCTTCCATTACCTACTATTAAACCCACCATTAATATGGATATAATTACTCCATAAGATTTAATGCTTTTTTGTCTAATTCCTAATATTATTGCAGGAATAAATGATAATAGTAATATATATAGGTATAGATAATCTCCATATTGCGCTAATTTCATTATTTAATTTCCTCCATAAGTTTCTTTCTATCAACTTTGTCGTTGCTATTTACCGGAAACTCCTTCATAATCTTCATGTTTCTAGGAATCATATATGTTGGTAAATATTTCTTAAGTTCTTCTTTTATAATTAGAGTGTTTTTTAAATTACTTAATGTATTTTCCTTTTCTAATATAACAAAAGCTACTAAATGTGATATTTTACCCTCTTTATTTACTGGTAATACAACTGTATTTTTAATGTTAGTTACTTTTCTCAAATTATTTTCTATATCTTCAAGCTCTATCCTAAAACCATTAAGCTTTATTTGAAAATCTTTTCTTCCACAAAAATAAAGTATATTTTCTTTATAATATCCCATATCTCCACTTTTGTATCCTCTATACATAACCCCTTCTATCTCTCTATCAAAGAATACTTTTTTAGTCATTTCATCATTTAAATAATAACCCTTGCTTACACTCTTACCTAGTATTACAATTTCACCCTTTTCTTCATCTTGAACTTCTTTCCCATTATCATCCACAACAATAATAATAGATCCATCCATTGGATAACCTATTGGTAATTCTTTATTACCTTCTAATATTTCATCTGTAATATCTATAGCTGTTATTGCAACAGTAGCTTCTGTTGGTCCATAACTATTAATAATTCTAACATTTGGGAATCTTTCTCTTAATAAAGCAACTGTTTTAGGTGGCAGAACTTCGCCGATAAAATACATAGTCTCTAAATTAGGCATAAGTTCTTTTCTAAAACTGTCATCTTGCATACACAATGAAGCAAATGCTGGTGTGGATATCCATAATCTCATATCAGATTTTTTTAATTCATCAAAGGTTTCTCTCATATTTTCTAGTGTTTTTTTAGATAAACTAAATAATTTCTTTCCATTTAATAATCCTAAATATAAAGGCATAACAGATAAATCAAAAGAATATGAAGGTTGATTTAATATAGCTGTATTTTCATTTCCAACTTTAAGATACTCTGTAAACCACTTTGTAAATGAGTCTAAATTATTTTTGCTTATCTGAACGCCCTTAGGCTTTCCTGTGCTTCCTGAAGTAAATAATATATAACAATTATCATCTCCAGATACCCAATTATCTTCTGAAACTTTATTTCCACTATATTTAGCTATAATATCTTCTATGTTCTCTTTTGTATAAACATTTGGAACTTCTAAGTCTCTATCTGTAAGGTTAATTACTATTTTAGGATTAACTTCTTTTATTACTTGTTTCACTCTTTCTACTGGAAATGTTACGTCTAATGGGATATATGCTCTTCCTGATTTTAGAGCGCCCATCATTAAAACTAAAATTAAATTTTCTTTATTTCCACAAATTATAATAGGACTTTTATCATTAGGATACTTTTTTATAAAATAGCTAGCTACTTCATCTGATAACTTGTCCAATTCTCTATATGTTAATTCTTCTCCTTCACAATTAATAGCTATACGTTCTTGCTTTGCATATTCTTTCATTTTATATAATATCTCCATAATTCCCTCCACCTTATCACCTTTCTTAAGCCTCATAAAATAAATAACCCACCAAAATTTCTTATCTTTTTTAACTCTCTAAAATTGATTATATATAAACGGTAAGTCCTTTAGTGTAGATAATGCAAATATCAAAAACATTGCTATTAATATTAATGTTAGTAATATACTATCCCATAACTCTTTTTTATTCTTTATTAAAGTAATTATACATTTCTTCATCTATATTAATCCATCCTTTCCAACCTAAATGCATTACATCTCGAAGGTAATATTTATCATATTCTTTACTTTGTAAATTCAATACATCAAAACCTTTATCTTTAGCCATTTGTTCTATAGTATTATAAAATAAATCTCTTTTTTCTTTAGTTAATCCAAGATAATCATAGTATAATCCATTAACAGGAGCTAAAATTATTAATGGTTTTACCCCTAAATCACTACTTACGTTTAAAAATGTTTGATAATCTGCTACTTCTTTAGAACTTAAAAGGTCTACATTTTTCAACCTACCCTCAAGTTGATCATATACATCTTTAAGGTATGTATCATAGTAATAATCATCAACATTAATATCATTATTAGTTACATTGCTAGCACCCTCTGTTTCTGCCCTACTATTTTCCTCTTGCCAATTAATGCTTTTTATCTTAACATCTTTTTTATCTTCTAAATTTTTAGTTCCCTTAATTGTTTGAACTTTATCTTTTACTTCTAACATATATTCTTTTGTCGCATAATATGGTTTTATCAAACCTAATGCTATTTTAGAAAATACATTATTTTCAGAGTATAGCTTTGCATATATGCTTTCTTCTCCAAACTGGTCCCCACTCTTTAATAACTCAGATATTCTTTGTGCATATTTTATTTTATTTTCTTTGCTTATTTTATCATTATTAAATATTTTGTAGAATTGCAATTCAGAAAAATTCACACTAAAGTCGCTTCCAGCTAGTCCCAGCGGTTGTTCAAACCATTGAGATGAAACTATTAGCGCTATTTTATCATCACTCTTTAAATCACTTATACTACTTAATATTGCAGTGTGTTGTAATGATTGTGTATATGATCTTCCATAAATACTTACATCATAGTCGGCTCCTTCAAAAGGGAAAATATTTATAGGATTTTGATATACCTGCGATGATAGTTCTGATGATCCTAGTAAAATTAAATCACCTTCCTTATGCATATCATCTTTAAGAAGCACACCTCTATTTCTATTTATATTATTATAATCATGTTTTATGGTTGTTAAATCTTTTTTATCTTTTACTTCTTCATATTTTTTATCTAAAATAACATTAAATGCAAATGCAAAAATAATTGTACATATTATTGGAATTATAAAATATCTATACTTTTTCATTTATTACTCCTTTAGGCTAGCACCTATGGGGTGTAATAAATTGAATTAATTCTATTTATTACACCCCATAGTTACTAATTTAATTATTTGATACTGTCTACTATATATTTAACTTGCTCTTTTGTTAATTCTGGATACACTGGTATTGCGAAAGTTCTATGTGAAAGATATTCTGAAACTGGCATATCTCCTACTTTGTATCCTGAATTTTTATAAGCTTTTTGAAGATGCAATGGTACTGGATAATAAACACCAGTTGCAACCCCTGCACTCTTTAATTTTTCTAGAACATCTTCTCTATTTTCTGATTGTAATATATACATGTGATAAACATGCTCGTTACACTCTTTACATATTGGAGTTACTAAGCTTTCATTTTGTAATTCTTCATTATATATATTAACTATATCTCTTCTTTTTGAGTTCCAGTTCTTTATTTCTCTAAGTTTTACTCTAAGTATTGCAGCTTGAATTGCATCTAATCTTGAGTTAAACCCTATTAAATAGTTGTAATATTTTAAAGGATTATAAACTGTATCATTTGCACCTTCCGCTTTTGCTACTTCTTCTTTAATTCCATTTATTAAATTATAAGCTTTTTGTCCATTTTCTCCACTTCCATGAGTTCTTAAAGCTCTTATTATTATAGCTAAGTCATCATTATCAGTTACTATCATTCCGCCGTCCCCTGCACAACCTAAGTTCTTAGTTGGGAAAAATGAGAAACATGAAACATCTCCAAGTGAACCTATATTTCTACCTTTATATTTTCCGCCTATTGCCTGGCATGCATCTTCTATTACTAGTAAGTTATGCTTTTTAGCTATTTCATTTATTTCGTCCATATCTGCAGATTGACCAAATATATGAATTGGCATTATTGCCTTTGTTTTTGAAGTTATTTTTTCTTCTATTTTTGTTACATCTATATTGAAAGTATCCGCTGTTACATCTACAAATACAGGTGTTGCTCCAACTGCTGATATACTTTCAGCAGTTGCAAAAAATGTGAATGGTGAAGTTATCACTTCATCCCCTTCTCCAATTCCCATTGCTTTTAAGGCTATTATTAAAGCATCTGTTCCATTTCCTACTGATATAGCATGCTTTACTCCTACAAACTCAGCAAATTCTTTTTCAAATTCTATAACATTTGTGCCCATTATATAGTTAGCAGATGAAAGAACTTCTAAAGTTACCTTATTTAATTCTTCTGCAAGTGAGTTATATTGAGCTTTTAAATCTATTAAAGGTATATTCATGTTTTTACTCTCCTTAATCATATAAATTAGTCTAATTTATATTCATCCATGCTGAACTTAATTTCAAAATCTAGTTCAACATGAAATTCTATATTAGATTTATTATTTTACTAATAAAATTTCCTTAGTAATTTTCACTAATTCTGTAGCTATATATTTTGCATCTTCTAATGCTAATGTGCTATATACTGGCAATGTTATTTCATTTATATATTGAGCATATGCATTTGGATAATCTTCCATTTTATATCCTAGGTTTTTATACAAAGTAAACATTGGTAGAGGTTTATAATGTACATTTGTTGAAATACCTTTTTCAGCCATTTTTATTATTAAAGTATTTCTTTGCTGTTCTGTAAACCCTTTTATTCTTAATGTATATAAATGATATGAACTTTCTGTTCCCTTATCATCTTTTGTAAATGGAGTTATAGCAAAATCCTCATTTTTTAATATATTATTATATATTTCAAATATTTCTTTTCTTCTTACTAGCATTTCTGGGTATCTTGTTAATTGAACTCTTCCTATAGCTGCTGTAATATCAGTCATATTACACTTATAACCATCTGTTATAATGTCATAATCCCAAGATCCTGGCTTTGTTTTTTCTAGTGCATCCTTTGATTGTCCATGTAATGATGTAATTTTAAAGTTTCTAAATAAATCTTCTTGTCCTTTAAAGTTATTATCATTAAAAGTTATTGCTCCACCTTCTGCTGTTGTAAAGTTTTTAACTGCATGGAAAGAAAAGGTGTGGAAATCACATTGTGACCCAACTTTTTCACCTTTATATTTTGATCCAAAAGAATGTGCAGAATCACATATTATTATTATGTCTTCTCTGTTCATATCTTTTAAAACTTTTTTAATCGCATCAAAATCACAAGGTACTCCTGCAAAATCTACTGGCATTATTGCCTTTGTTTTATCTGTAATAGCTTCTGCTATTTTATCTTCATCCATAAAAAATGTATCTTTTTTAACATCTACATAAATAAGTTTTATTCCTCTATGAATAGATACACTTGAAGTAGCTGTATAAGTATAAGGTGTTGTGATTACCTCATCACCTTCTTTAATATCAAAAATCTTTAATATAATCTCCATTGCCGCTGTTGCACTATTTAATGCTACCGCTTTATTAGATTCGCAATAAACTGCTAATTCATCTTCAAATTTCGCAAGATTTGGACCTGATGTTATCCACCCCGATCTCATAACATCTGCTACAGCAGTTATTTCTGCCTCTGTTATATCTGGAGGTGAAAACGGTATATTTCTTATATTTTCCATTTTATTCATTCCTTTCACCAATTGTAACTTATTTTATATTTTCCAATATATATTATACACCTTAATAATGTAGTGGTATATATTGAATTTGTTTTATGATGACTTATTTAGTAAAACAGCCCTTTATAAGTCCTATTCCTATGCTGGTATGTATAGTTAGATATATCCATAATAATTTTATAGGATTTTTTCCTGCTGCATGTTTAAAATAAAACATTGTATATATCAATAAATATGGTACATAACATAATAATAAAGGTACTATAGTTTTAACTGCTAATAATATTGCTATTATATTATAAATTACAAATGCTACCGGAACCATTGTTATTATACTAAATTGTTTTGGATCTTGTTTTATAACTTTAGATTCCCAATATCCATAGTTAAACATTTGTTTTTTTATATCTTTATAGTTATCTCTAGTGAAATAAGTAAACTTTATACTTGGATCAAAAAGCATTTTACCGCCCTGCGCCCTAATTCTTTTATTAATATCATTATCTTGATTTTTAACTAACTCTTCATTGTAACCACCAACATTTTTCATGCTTTCTGTTTTGTAACAACCAAAACTAGCTGTATCTACATATTGTTTCTTATCTGAATATCTGTATGATGCTGTTCCACCACCAAATAAAGTTCCTCTTGCTAATGCATAATATTGTCCTATTTTAGTTTTTGCATCAAATGTAACTTTTCCACCCACACATACTGCATCATTTTCTTTTATTGATATAACGCTATTTTCTATAAATTCCTTATCAAATGTGGCATGCGCTCCAACAACAAAGCAATAATCTGTTTCTGAATTATTTAATCCAATATTAAAAGCTACTGCTTGTATTTTCTTAGGATTATTGAATAATTTTATATTGCTATATTCAGTCATTAACTTCTCTACTACTTTAGTAGTATTATCTTTAGATTCGCCATCAATTATATATATTTGATACTTATCTTTTGAGTATGTCTGATTTTCTAAACTTCTAATACATTCTTCTATAAAGTTCTCTTCATTATAAGTAGCTATTATTATTGTACATTCCACCATTTATACCTCACTCATCATTTTAATTTTAATTTTTCTAAATTTTTTAGCATCTTCTAATGGTTCTGCTGGTGACCCTACCATAACTTCATTGTTATTTACGGATTTATTAATTACAGCTCCCATTCCTATAGTTACATTTTCTCCAATTGTTATTCCATTTATTACTGATGTGTTTGGTGCAATCCACGTGTTTTTGCCAACTATGCAACTTCCACTAATTTCAGCACAAGCTGTTATTGTACAATTTTCTCCAATAACACAGTTATGTGCAATGTGTACATGATCATCTATTTTCACATAATTCTTTATTATAGTAGGATTAATAGTTCCTGAACATATTGTTGTAATTGCTCCAACTTCAACATTATCTTCTATTATTACTCCTCCAATATGTGGTATTCTATAGTTGATTCCAGATTTATCTTTTTCAAACCCAAAACCAAATCCTCCAATAACACAATTTTCTCTTATTATACAATTCTCACCTATAGTTACATTATCTTTTATTTTAGCTCCAGCCATAATAATAGTATTCTTCCCTATTTTAACATTATTACCTATATAACATGTAGGTTCAATAAAAACACTTTCATGTATATTTGAGAATTCTGATATATAAGATCCATTTATTAATTGAATATTCATTTTATTTTTTTCTTCATTTTTCAAAACTGCATTAACCACTCTTGCATACTCGTATCTAGGATTTTCTGCAAAAACATAAGTATTTTTTCCAAATTTTATTTTACTTTTATATTCCTGTTTTAATATTATAAAACAGTTTTCTATATTGTTAACTATTTCTGCAAGTTCTTCACTATATTTTTTGAAAAATATTATAGTATTTTTTTTAATATTTCCTATAGTTGATACTCCATTTATTTCTATATCTTCATTTTGGATTATATCTACATATCCAAGCATATTTATTATTTGTGAACTTATAATTTTCATTATAATATTCTCCTTCTACTCTGTTATTTTAAAATCTTTTTTCTCATAACTCTTTATATTTTCAGATATCTCATTATTCATTTTTTTTAGTTTAAATTCTAAAAACTCTTTTAATCTATCTTGATTATTAAGACTTTTTTCTTTCCACCATATAGGATGAGTTAAAAATTGTATTTTTTCATTTTCTATATTATCAAGAATCTTACACATACAATCTTCCTTCCATAATCCTTTACTATCTGAAATATATTTAAATTGTTTGAAAAATTTCTGTGAATATGTATTTATATATTTACCAAGTTTTAAATCACTATTTAATATCCTTTCTGTTGGTCTATGAAAAGATACTGATTCTATCTTTATATCTAAATGGTCATTTAAAAATTCACATTCTTTATCAATACAAAATAACATATCATCAATAGTTTTACATTCATGGCAAGTTTCATCAAAGTGTAATCCAACTTCATGCCCTAATGATATAATTTCGTTAATTATTTTAGTATATCTTTGTTCGAAAATATTATAAAAAGGAGCATTTATCCATATAAAATAACATGCTATCATTCCCATATCAGCTTCTATTTTAGCCATTTCTAGTGCTGCATCTAAGTCTAAATCTACATCATGTCTTATTATTATTTGTTTACCATTAATTTTTTCTTTTAGAAAGCTACTTTTATAGCCTGCATCTTTTATTTTTTTTATAATTTCCTTATAATGTTCGAATGAAAAATCACATTTCATAATATTTTTCTCCTCATTTTCAGCAATTTAGTTTTTTTAGATTGCTACATAAATGTAAATTAAAAATACTTATTATTTTAAATTTATTATAACACAAAACAATCCTAAAATATGTAAATACTGATTTGTTACTTTAGGTCTTTAAAAAAAATAACAAGTCAAAGTGGATATACATTGACTTGTTATTTTTTGAAAATGACTTAACAAATTAGTCGTCGCTTTTACCTACTCCTGAAAGAACTAGCCCTTCATTATGTTGCAACGCCCAGCTAATACCCCAGTCATTTTGGAATATAAGTATGTTTCTACCTTTAAAGTCCTTAACTTTCTTTGTATCTGAAGTTAAGTTTAATTTATCTGCCTCTATTTCTTGGTTTTCTATCCATCTTGCATATCTATAGGAAAGTCTATCCATTTTAATTTCAACATTAT
This sequence comes from Clostridium gasigenes, assembly GCF_017348895.1. Classification (NCBI taxonomy): domain Bacteria; kingdom Bacillati; phylum Bacillota; class Clostridia; order Eubacteriales; family Clostridiaceae; genus Clostridium; species Clostridium gasigenes. The sequence goes on along the minus strand of NZ_CP071376.1, from coordinate 2,009,316 downwards.
ATTCATGGTTTAATCTGTATTCTAGAACTTCAAATTGCAAAGCTCCTACAACTCCAACTATTATTTCTTCCATCCCTATGTGGAGTTCTCTAAATACTTGGATTCCACCTTCTTGTGCAATTTGTGTAACACCTTTAACGAATTGTTTTCTCTTCATTGTATCTTCTGGTCTTACTCTTGCAAAATGTTCTGGAGCGAAAGTTGGTATTCCTTCAAATTTAAATTTCTTTGAAGGTGCACAAAGTGTATCTCCTATTGAGAATATACCTGGATCAAATACTCCGATTATATCTCCTGCATATGCTTCTTCAACTATTTCTCTATCTTGAGCCATAAATTGTTGAGGTTGAGCAAGTTTTAGCTTTTTGCCACCTTGCATATGGAATACATCTTCACCCTTAGTGAATTTACCTGAACATATTCTCATAAATGCAATTCTATCTCTATGAGCTTTATTCATGTTTGCTTGTATCTTAAATACGAAAGCTGAGAAATTATCTTCAAATGGATCTATAGTTCCAACGCTTGAATTTCTTGGAAGTGGTGATGTAGTCATGTCTAAAAAATGCTCTAAAAATGGTTCTACACCGAAGTTTGTTAATGCTGACCCGAAGAATACTGGTGTTAATTCTCCTGTTCTAACAGCTTCTAAATCAAGATCATCTCCAGCTATATCTAAAAGTTCTATATCTTCCATTAGCTTTTGATGAAGACCTACTCCTAATATTTCTCTAAACTTTGGATCATCTATAGCACCTTCTATTGCGTCTACTGCCTTTGCTCCATGGTTCCCAGCTTTAAAAGCTATGATTCTTTTATTGTCTCTTTCATAAACGCCTTTAAAGTCACTACCTGAACCAATTGGCCAGTTCATTGGATAAGTTTTAATTCTAAGTTCATTTTCTATGTCGTCTAATAATTTAAATGGATCTTGAGCTTCTCTATCCATTTTATTTATGAATGTAAATATAGGCATTTCTCTAAGTGAAGCAACTTGAAATAGTTTTCTTGTTTGATCTTCTATACCCTTAGCCGCATCTACAACCATAACTGCACTATCTGCAGCCATAAGTGTTCTATATGTATCTTCTGAGAAATCTTGATGTCCTGGAGTATCTAGTATGTTAATACAATTATTATTATAGTTAAATTGCATAACTGATGAAGTAACTGATATACCTCTTTGTTTTTCAATTTCCATCCAATCAGAAACTGCATGTGTTGAAGCTTTTCTTGCCTTTACTGACCCTGCAAGTCTTATAGCACCACCATATAACAGAAATTTTTCTGTTAATGTAGTTTTACCCGCATCAGGATGAGATATGATAGCGAAAGTTCTTCTTTTCTCTATTTCATTTATATAATCAACCAAATTATTTTCCTCCTTGATTTATGTATCCTAATTATTTATTATAACCTAATATATTATAACTTAAAAGTGGAATATAGTTAATTGTTAGAAATATAATTGTTTTCTAACAATTAACTACCTATAAATCTAATTTTATATTCTAATCTATATATTCTACTTTTATATCTTCTCTTAATCCATAGCATTGCTTCATGAAATAAGGCATATTATTCCAGTGTCCTAAACTATGTCCGTGTATAGTTTCTGGTACTCGTTTAAATGTTAATATTCCATTACTACCATTTGCTCTATACTCTTCTATAGCTTTTATATTATAATTTTGAGAATATGAAACATATTTATATCCTTTATATGCCTTAGATACGTTAACTACAGATAATATTATACATATGCTAATCATAAATATCTTTATTAAATTTTCAAATCTATCTTTTAATATAAATAGTAATAGTAGACTCACAGAAATTATAAGTACCATTACTAATATAGACGCTCTATTAAATCTATCAATAGGAACTATATTTATAAATATAGCTAATGTTAAAAATATAATAAAGAATTTATTTTCAAAGAATTTTACTATTGAATAAACAACAAATATCATCATTAGTATTAATGATGGAAACATTACTCTGTATGTGTCTGCATATCTAGCATCTGCTATTAATAACATCATTTGTGCACCAATTGCATTTACTGTACAAAATAAAACCATCGGCTTATTATCTTTAATTAGTATTAAAGTTGTCGCATATAAATTCACTATTAAATATAACGCTGTAAATCCAATAATAAATATAATTTTCTTTATACTTCCTTCAAAAAGATTAGAAATTAAACCTCTATATAATATTATATAAACATACATAAATATAGCAGTTGTAAAAGCAACTATTATCCCTATATTAATCAGATAAAGTGACTTATTAGCTTTCACTTTATTTGTATAATGTAATATTGTAAAAATTGAACATATCGAAATTATAATTACAAATATTGCTACCTGTTTAGAAAATATGTTTATTTTTAAAACTGCAGATAAAGTGTCTAAAAAAACTATCTTAGTCCCAGTTTCCTTATCAGCTTTCATTCTTAATATAGATCCAAATAGTATAGTTCCATATCCTAATAGTAAACTTACATAATACCATAGAACTTTAATATTCATTTTTTTTCTCTTAACTAATATATAATAAATACTAGTCATTATCATAAATCCTATAGCTATCATCCCCGATTGTTGTGATGATGCCCCAGAAAATAGAGCTATTATTACCAGAAAAAAGTTCACCTTATAATCATCATTATTTTTTTCATATTCTTTCAAAATCATGTATCCATATAATATAACAACCCCCATAGGATATAAATAATTTAGGCTACAAGCTGCATAATATAGTGTATCTTGACTTATCTCTATATGTAATAATAAGAAAAATAAGCTTGAGGCTCCTGTTGCAATTAAAAATCTCTTATTATTAACAAACTCTCCTACACTTACTTTTGCTATTAAAAAAGCAACTAATACTATTACAATAGGATTTACTATTCTAAAGTATAATATTTTATCTAGCAACAATATTTGCAAAAGGAAATGAATCCATACTCTCCCATTTGCCTTTAATTCCTCTAGTGCAAAAGCTGGTATATTATTCATAGAAGCTACCGCATCTCTACTATAATATAAATCATCTGCATATAAAAAAATATATTTATGTATTGCATACATTATAACTAGTAGTGCAATAAGGAAAATATATTTACTATATTTAAAAACCCATTCTTGTTTTTCAACTTTTTGACTCACAATTATATCCCCCTGCCTTTTTATATAATATTGTCTTCTTTTATAAAATAATTAGGCCTTTTTTTACTTTCCATATACGTTCTAGCTAAATATTCTCCAATAATTCCAAGCGCTATTAGTTGAATTCCTCCAAAGAACATAATTAAACAAATCATAGATGCATACCCTTGTACATCTTTACCATTAATTAGTGTTGTAAATATTATATATATTAAATAAATAAAACTTCCTATAGCTGATAAACTTCCAACAAAGGATGATACTTTTAATGGAATTGTTGAGAATGATACAATTCCCTCTATTGCATATCTAAATAATGATATGAATGACCACTTACTTTCGCCTTCTATCCTATCTTCACTTTCATATTCTATCCATTTAGTATCATATCCAACCCATTCAAAAATCCCCTTGCTAAACCTATGATACTCTCCAAGTTTTAGAACTGAATCTACCATTTTTCTTGACATAATTCTATAATCTGTTGCCCCTCTAGTTATAGCTATATCAGATATAGAATTTATAACTTTATAAAATAATTTAGAACAATGTGATCTCATAAAAGATTCACCTTTTCTGCTTATTCTTTTAGTTGAAACCGAATCCCAACCATCTTCTATATAATTAATCATTTCTAAGATCAATGCTGGTGGATGTTGTAGATCTGCATCCATTAAAACTACAAAATCTCCTTCTGATTTTTCTAAGCCTGCTAATATAGCTGCCTCTTTACCAAAATTTCTTGAGAAAGAGATAAACTTAACTCGATTATCATCTTTTGCTATTTCTTTTAAATTTATTAATGTTTTATCCTTACTTCCATCATTAATAAATATATATTCAAATCTATATCCATCAATTTTTTCCAATACTTTATTACATTCAACATAAAATATATTTATCATTTTTTCTTCATTATAGCATGGAACAACTATTGTTATTCTCTTATCATCCATAAAACTCCCCATCCCTTATATAATATTTCCTACTTCTTTTTATTTAATGCCTTGCTAACTAATAAATAGTTTATAGGTATACTAATAGAATATACTATGAATGGAGCTATTTTTTTAGGAATGCTAATATATATAAATATGTTTAACATTGATAATTGTAATATATAATTAAATCCATGGGCTAGTACAAATTTAATTCCACCCTCTTTAGATGGTTTTGTTTTAAAGGTAAAATAATTTGACAGTATAAAATTAAAGCATAAACTTACTAAATAACCTAATGTATATGCTACATTTGTACCTAAACTTGAATATAAGCACACATACACTATATATTGTATCGCTGTTGCTATCCCTCCGATAATTCCAAATCTAAAAACTTCTCTTGCCTTCTCCATAATAGTATTTTTCACCAACACTCTTTCTCCACCCCTTTTATTTTACACATTTTTCACTTCATAAGTTTACCATTAATAACATTTACTTTCAATACATTTTACCCCTACACCGCTATGCATGATCTATTCATTAAATTCTTTTCGTGAATATTCATGATGTTCCATACATGCTAAATTAAGAATTTTATATCCTTCTTCATTAAAGTCTATTTCTGTAAGACTTGTTTGTTTTATAAATGGAGGCTTCACTATTGAATCTATTTCTTGATTTTGAAGCATATTTAAAAATCCTTTTAAAGTTACTGTATGGGTAACTATAAGTATAGTTTTTCCTTTTTCTTTTTCTAATATTTTAGTAATAGTATTATAACTTCTCTCTCTAGATTCATAGTAATTTTCCCCAGCAACTGAAATATATTTTGATGGTAAGTTCCAAAAATTAAAGTGATTTTCTTCACTAAGCTCTTTTATTTCATCTTGACATAGACCTTCCCATTGTCCCATGTTTATTTCTCTTAACCCATCATCTGCTAACAATTCTATATCTCTATCACCTTTTATTATCTCTGCTGTTTCATACGCTCTGCCACTTGGGCTTGAATATATAACATCTATATGTAAATCATTCATTCTATCTCTTAACCATTTACCTTGTTCACGTCCAAGCTCAGTTAAAGGAGAATTTCCAAAGCCTTGCATAATACCTTTTGTGTTCCACTCTGTTTCCCCATGTCTTGTAATATATAATTTTGTCATAATTATTCCTCCTTTAGTCACCCCTGGGGTGTAATTTATTCCATCATTTCAAATACTATAATAATGAAACAATTTAATTTATCTCATTGTTTTAAACATTAGAAAAGTGAGGATTAATTTAATCCTCACTGATAATTTAATCCCTACTGAGTAATTTAATCCTCACTGATAATTTAGACTAACTTTATTTGGTTTACTTCTATTTTATCTACTTCAATAATTTCTAAAATTTTATCTGATCTTTCTTTTGTTAATCCTGTGATTATTGTATATTTTACATTTTCAGCTTCTAGGAAACTTAAAATTGCTTTATCTACTGCCTTTGCAACTTCTTCATCTTGCCATCTTACTCCATCCTTTGAATAACCAAACTCTCTTGGAACAAAAAATATATGATTATACTTTGGTAGATCCCTTAATGCTAAAACATATAAATCTTTTAATATTTCTATTTCTTTTACAGTTCTCTTTTTATCCCCTAACATAAATCTACCGTATATGTATGGTACAAAGGTTGCATAATCAGTTATTGCATAGTCAACTTCATTTAAACCATCTTCTAAATGAAGTTGTCCTAAGTATATTCCATATTGCTCTGCTATGTTTTCAATCATTCCTTTATCTCTTAAATACTCTGTACTATATTCTGTAGCGACCCCTACATTTAAATCTCTTATTTTTAATTCAACATATAATTGTTGTATTAAAGTTGTTTTTCCACATCTTGGTCCACCTAAAATAGCAATTCTATTTGGCATTAGTTATTCCTCCAAAGTTTAGACATATTAAAATGCCTTATATTAATTTTAATTTCTTTAAGCCTTCATATATACCTTCATTTTCTACATTTTCTGTGAAATCATACGCATGTTCTTCTAGCCTTGCATGATATCCACCCATTGCTATTCCGTGTTTTACAACTTGGAACATTTCAATATCATTTTCTCCATCTCCAAAGGCATAGGTATCTTCCTGATTTATTCCTAGTTTTTTTATTAATTGCTCAATTCCATAACCTTTAGTGTATTTACCTATATAAATTTCAAAAGAATTTCCGCCTGGATGAATCATAAATGCATATTTATTTTTATATTTTTCTTGAATTTTCTTATACATATTTTCATCATTTAGAACTACCACTATTTTATTAGTTCTAACAGTTTTTATATCCCACTTATCTATAAAACGAGCATCTCCAAGTCCTGAATCCTTAATTATTGCTTTCATTTTATCTCCATCTAGATTTAAAACATAACTAGCTTCTTGTCCTTCTAAAATATAGTCTATTTTATTTTCATGAAAATACTCTACTAATTCTGCTAACATAGAGTTTTCAATAGGATAATCAAAGATAATTTCATCCTCAATTTTTGCATATGATCCATTAGATGCAATGTACCCATGAAGTCCTAGATTTAATAAATCTTTATTTACAAAACTCATTGGTCTTCCTGTTGCAAGTATTGTTAAATATCCTGATTCTTTTAATTTTTTTATAGATTCCCTTGTTTTCTTTGTAGGAACATTTATACCGTTTGCACAATCTATTATAGTTCCATCTACATCAAAAAATATAACACCTTTATATGTCTTCATAATTCCTCCATCTATTCACTATACTGAATAACTTTTTAATACTACTAGATTTCCTTTTATTTCATAATGTCCAAGTGTCGCTGGTATTAATATGCTATCTCCAGTTTTAATTTCTTCTATGTATCCTGCTGCAATCACTTGTCCACATCCTTCTACGCATGTTAGCATATGGAATCTTTCTTCATCACTCATTTGCTGAGCTACTGTCTTTATTGTATATTTTTCAATACCAAAATATTCATTTTTACATAGTAATGCTGATTTAAAACCGCCAAAATCTCTTTCCTCACCTTTAAGATTTTTGCATTTCAAATCAAATTTTATTACATCTAAAGCTTTTTTTACATGTATTTCTCTTGGTCTACCATAATCATAAACTCTATAAGTTACATCACTGTTTTGTTGTATTTCTGCAATAATAACACCTTCACATATAGCATGTACAAGTCCGCTATCTATTAAGAAACAATCACCTTTCTTAACTTCTATTTTATTTAAGAAATCTTCTGACCTACCTTCTTCAATTGCTTTTGCAAAAATTTCTTTATCACAATCCTTAGTTCCAACTATTAAAGTAGCTCCTGGTTTTGCATCTATAACATACCACGCTTCTGTTTTACCAAATTCATTTTCATGTTTAGCTGCGTATTCATCACCTGGATGTACTTGTACTGATAAATTTTCTTTTGAATTTATTAATTTAATAAGTAATGGGAATTTCTCTGCATTAACCTTATTACCTAAAAGATTAACGCCTTCCTTTTTAATTAGTTCTTCAAATCCCATTCCTTTATATTTTCCATTTGAAACAACTCCTGTACCATTTTGGTGACAAGCTATATCCCAACTTTCTCCTATTAATCCTTCTGGCATATTATTTCTGAAGTTTTCGAAATCTCTTCCACCCCATATTTTTTCATAATATAAATTTTCAAATCTAATTGGGTACATAATATCTATCTCCTTATATCTTAAATATATTTTTATAGATTTTATTTAGGAACTTTTTAAAAATAATAGGCTCACAAAGGGTTTATTATTTTTTGAAGCGCCTTATCTAATTTAAATCTTTCATAGGTTTATATTTTATCATAATTTAATAAAAAAATCTCCTTAGAGAGCTTAAAGAATCTGACAACTCAAAGCTTTTTAGGCTAGTTTCTTCTACTTTTTTTTTTATATCCCTGATTTTTCACTTACAATATCCCTTAATTGTTGGTTTTTTAACATATAATTCTACACATTAATTTTTCTTTAAGACAAATACTAACTAAGTAAGTTATGGCGCCTAACTTAAAGAATCCTAAAATACTGAAAAGTTATTTAGAGATTCCTGACATGTACAAAATAAAATAATATTTAAGGAGGTTCTATTAATATGCATAAAAAAACTTATTTACCTTTAGTTAAAACTGGTTATGCACCACCTAAAGAAGCTTTAGTTAGCTATGCTCCTGATGGTAGCTCAACTCCACTAGCAAATACAGTAACTGACGATATAGTTGCAAATAATATTTCTAATGTAGAGTTTGATAATACTGAAGATTTTAATGTTGATGAGGATATTACTGTTAATCCTTAGTTTTTATGACTTTTTGCAGTTAAACTAAACACCTAATTTATTGAAAGAAGGGAGGAAGTTACTAAGATTTGTAGTTTCTATGAATTTTTAGTGACGAATTTAATATGACTAAGAAAAAAAATAGTTCTAATGATGGCGTAATACCTTCAGTTGGAAAGAATTTTGCAAAGCCTAATAATTCAACTAACACAGGTACTTCTGATTATAATTACACTAATAAAGAAATTTTACAAAGGCAAAATCCTAATTCTTTTAAATAATAATTTTGTTTAAGATTTATTATTATTTATATAGGAGATGATTTATATGCGGGAACCTAGAAATACTCAGACTTTTTTTTCTTTAAGTAGTATGTATCCTGATAGAAGCAACTTAAATTATGTGGGACCTTCTTATTATGAATTTAGTTCTGAAAATAGAATTTATGATGATTTTAATCATCATTATATGAGAAATGATACTGAAAATCTTTAAATATTATATTGAACGCCTAGTAAAATAAATTAACAACCAAAATAACCTAACCAATTTAATGGTTAGGTTATTCTTTCTTAATTAATTATGGGATTAATCTTAAAATTACTTTCTAAGTAATTTTATTTCTTTAACAGATAAACTAGTTTTTAAGTTAATTATTTGTGACGAATTAATCCCCTAGGCTAAAGGCCATAGGGGATTTCTTCTAAACCATTTTAAATTATTACTATTACATCAACTTCACCTTTTGTTTTTGGTATTAAGCTTCCGACAATTTTCTTTCCATTTATGCTTATACCTTTTTCGGCTCCTCTAATTACTTTTATATGATATTTTGCATCTTCTTCTTTTATATCTATTTCATATTCGTTCCAATCATTTGGCACACATGGTTTTATTTCATAGCCTTTTCCTTCTACTTTTCTTAGACCTAAAATATCTTCAAGACCAACTTTATACATCCATCCAGATGCTCCAGTGTACCAGCTCCATCCGCCTCTTCCACCATGAGGTTCTTTTATGTAGACATCTGCTGCCATAACATAGGGTTCAACCTTATAGTTTCTAGCTTCTCTTTCTGTGTTTGAATGATTTATTGGATTTATCATGTTGTAATATTGCCATGCTTTATCTCCCATACCTAGTTTTGTTAATGCTAGGATTACCCATACTGCTGCATGAGTATATTGGCCACCATTTTCTCTAACTCCAGGCACATAACCTTTTATGTAACCTGGTTCCAAATTAGAATTATTAAATGGAGGTGATAATAGCATTATCATTCCCTTATCCTTATTTACTAAATATTTATCTACAGATTTCATTGCTTCTATGCTTCTCTCTTTGTTTGCAGCACCTGATATAATTGACCAACTTTGTGCTAATGAATCTATTTTACATTCATCATTTTCCTTAGAACCTAATGGAGTTCCATCGTCAAAGTAAGCTCTTCTATACCAATCTCCATCCCAACCGCTCTTTTCTTGATTTTCTTTTATGAACTCTTGGAATTTCAAGTACTCTTCTTTTTTATCATTATCATTTTGCTTTTCACAAATATCTGTAAATCCATCTAGTATTTTATATAAGAACCAACCTAGCCATACACTTTCCCCTTTGCCTTTATTTCCTACAGTACTCATTCCATCGTTCCAATCTCCACTACCCATAAGAGGTATATTATGCTCTCCAAACTTCAATGCTCTATCTATAGCTTTTAGGCAATGCTCGTAAATAGTTCCTTCTTTATTACTCTTATTTACTATTGTGTATCTTTCATCTTCGCCTTCTCTTAGAGGTTCATCTTCTAAGTATGATACTTTTTCTTTTAAAATATCATAGTCTCCTGTTGATTCTATGTATCCAATAAGTACATATGGTAACCATAATAAATCATCTGAAAATCTTGTTCTTATACCCGAATTAATAACTGGATGCCACCAATGTTGAACATCACCTTCTACATATTGCCTTGATGCGCTTCTTAAAATTTGTTCTCTTGTAACTTTAGGATTTAATATTCCAATTGATATTGAATCCTGAAGTTGATCTCTGAACCCATAAGCTCCACCTGATTGATAAAAGGCTGTTCTTGCTAAATATCTACAACTTAATGTTTGATACATTAACCATCCATTTAGCATATAGTTCATTGATGGATCTGGTGTCTTAACTTGTATATTTCCTAGGAAATTTGACCAGTATTGTTTTACATTTTCTAAAGAGTTATCAACTTCTGATATATTATTGTATTTTTCAATTCTTTCTTCTATTAAATTCTCTTCTTCCTCTTGCCCTAATATTATAACTAAATCTCTTTTTTCTCCAGATTTAAGCTTTATTTTAGTTGAAGCTGCAAGACAAGGATCTAATATTCCTCCAGAATTATTTGATAACATTTCATATTTTAAAGCTCTAGGAGTTGATAAATCTCCTCCTATTCCTATAAACTCTTTTCTATCTCCTGTGAAGCTTTGTTTGTCTCCACCTTTTATTGATAAATAAGCTTTTAGTTTTCCAAAATATTTACTAAAAGGATTTTGGCCTCCAATGTAATTCCCTTGGATATATGTACTTATGTATTTTGAACTTTCGTAATTATGTACTCCAAGGACTAATTGAGCATAGTAGAACAAAGATAATTCTTTATCTACTGATGATAAATTTTCAAGAGTTACTTTATAAAGCTTTAACTTCTCACCTTTTGGTGAAAAAGCAGTCATTACTCCACTAATATTATATGCAGTATGTCTAAAAGTGGAGTAACCAAAGCTATGCTCTATAATATATTCTCCATCGTCTCTTATAGGCTTTGGAGTTATACTGAAATATTCTCCTGTATTATCATCTCTTATATATAAAGCTTCTCCAAGTGGATCTATTACCCAATCGTTGCTCCAAGGCGTTATTTTATTTTCCCTACTGTTTCCACACCAGGTATAGGATGCTCCCGCCTCGGAAATATGGAAGCCAAAATCTTCATTGGAAATGACATTGATCCATGGAGCAGGAGTGTTTTCATAGTTTTTAAGCTTAATTACATAGCTATTTTTTTCTCTATTAAAACCTCCGTAGCCATTAAAGAAGTCTAGCTTCTTTTCATCAAAATCATGATTTCCCTGTTTTATTAATTTTTCTTCATTTAATTTAGTTTTGTGTTTTGTGTTTTTAAGTGTATTCACTTTTTTAATTTGAGTAGGTTCTTCTATATTTTCTTCCTCTATAATGTTATTTGAAACTTGTTTTCTAATTCCTTTAACATTATAAAGTTCCTTATGTCTTAAATAATTTTTTGGTTCATCATCATTAGCTAATCCTATTTGATTTACTAAAGTACCATTCTTTGAATCTATGAAAAGCCTTGCTATTCCTATTAGGAAAAATTTAATTTCTTCTCCCATAGTAGCTTTATTATGAATAAAGATCCCTGCTGGTTTGTTTAGGTTATCTCTTGAATTAGAATTTCTTATTGATTCTCCAATGCTTTTTTGTAATGGTTCTTCATAAGATATTTCCTCTTCATTATATATAATTAAATCAACTTTAAGCCCTTTTCTTCTCAAGTAAAAATGCATGTTAACCACTTGCGCTACCAGATCAATATCATCTTCATTATTAACCACTAACATTACAATTGGTAAATCTCCGGATATTCCATAGGACCAAAGATTTTCTTGGTTCAATTTTATATCTTTTATAAAGGTTTCCCTATTTTCTCTTCCACTATGCAGAAATAATATATTGGATGCCAATCTTTGATATATATTTGCCTGTGCAGATTTTACTCCTATATACTTTAATTCTAATTGACTTGAATAGTTATAGCTTTCTGAAACCTTCTCTATTATTTTTGTATTGCTATATTTAGCCTGCAAATTTAAAACTTCGTTTTTACTCTCACCAATAGCTGTTATATAATAGATTTCACATTCTTCCCCAGCTTTTATTTTTAGCTTTGTTCTTAGACTCATTATTGGATCTAGAACTATTCCTGTAGTGTTGCTCAGGGCTGCACCATTATCCATAACTTCTGGCGATTTCAAATCTCTGCCTCTTCCTATAAAGTTTATTCTTGATGTTTCATAACTCATTTGGCTATTTTCCAGGTTATCTACTACTATTTTATTAAGAATATAAGGTGTTTTACCATCCTTTGATCTTGCTCTTCTGTTTCCTATTAAACTTTGTGTTTCTTCATCAAATTCAGTGTTTATAAACAAATTAGAGAAACCTGGATGAACAACATCAGCTTCAAACGACGCTAAAGTAACTTCTAAATAACTTGTTATCTCAATGTTTTTTTCATCTTCTCCAGTATTTCTAAATGTTAACTTTCTTATTTCAACATCATCCTCTGTTGATAATACCACTTCATAATTTGTTTCTATATTATTATCTTTTCTTTGGAATTTCGCCTTATCTAAGGTAAACTCCACATTGTAATTCCAATCCTTTTTGCAAGGTTCATATGTAGCACTCCAATATTCTTTAGAACCTTGATCTTTTATATAGAAAAACATTCCTGTTGAATCAGTTGTAGAATCACCTTTCCATCTATAAACTGTCATATCATCTTTTTTAGAATACCCACTTCCATTTTGAGTAATCATGGTACTATAACTTCCATTTGACAACAATAAGATTTCTGGATCATCACTTTTTGTTCCCTCAAATATTCTTGGAACAAAATATTGCTTTTCTATTTTATTTTCAGGGTTATTAATATCCACTTCTCTTTCAAATATTATATTATTTGAAACTCTTTCTTTTAATAGTAGTTCCGTTGCTTTTATCTCTGGTATATTATGAAATCTTTCTTGTAATATGTTATTATTTAAAACATTATCTAATGCCATTAGAGACATTCCTAAATGATGTACCATATAACATCTTACTTCTTTTTCTTTTTCACTTTCACCTTTTAAAGCTCTTCCCGCTGTATAATCTAAAGCTTCTATAAACCCATATTTTCCTACAGCTCCAAGAGATTTAATAGCTCTTAAATTGTCTATTGCGCCATCATTTTTATAAGGTAGTGTCATTATTGTTGAATAAGGTGATATTACAACTTCATCTTCAAGACCTCTTTTCAAGCCTATTCCAGGAACTCCAAATGCTTTATATTGATAATTTTGATCTACATCAAATTCATAATATGCCGATTCTGAAATTCCCCATGGAGTTTTTCTATTACTTGCATAATCTTTTTGCGCTTCTATTACCGAGTTATAAGTTACATCTAATAGAGTCTCTTTATAACTTTTCATTATTTGAAATGGCATAAAATACTCAAACATAGTTCCACTCCATGAAACTAAACTTTTTTGTCCGAATGCTTTAGTCATATTCCTACTTAAATTATACCAATGACTTTTAGGCACTTCCCCTCTTGCTATTGCAAGAAATGATGCTGTTCTTGCTTCTGATGCCATTAAATCATAATAAGAATCTCCAAGGCTATCTTCTTCTAAATTATATCCTATTGAAAATAATCCTCTTTCTTCATTAAATAATGATTTAAAATTCATAGCATCCATTATGTTTTGAATTTCAGAAATTATTTCTTCTATTCTAGCTTCAAAATCATCTAATCTTTTTATTCTTTTTTCTAGTATATTTGTAAATGCTTCTTCTTGAGTATCCTTAATTTTATTTAAAAATTCTTTTGTTTCTATTATTGACGGGCTTCTTTCTCCCATAAATGTATCTTCAACTATTTTTTCAATTCCACCAAATATAGATTCATAAAAATCTAACTTCATTTCAGCTTCTATTTTTGATTTATTTATCCAATAATGTTCCTTAGTATCTTTTTCTTCATTAACATAGCTCTCTAATAAATTATTAATAGTTACTAGCTCACTTTCTAAAAGCTCTTTATATTCTCTTACATCTATTTCATCTGGCAGGCTATCTTCTATATCACTATTATCTTCTTCTCTAATTAATGAATAGCTATCTTTTAATGATTTTAATTCATCCTTTTTAATTAAAGGTTTGTTTTTAAAGTCATTTAATGTTTCTTTTATTATCCATAAATAACCTAGAAGATTTCCACTATCTACTGTAGATACGTATCTTGGCCATAGAGAACTTTTATTTTTTGTATCATACCAGTTCAAATAATGTCCCTTGTATTTTTCAAGATCTCTCATTCCTGCTAGTTCTTCTTCTAATCGATTTATAACTTCACCCATTGTAATGTAGCCTAAATCATAAGCCATTATATTACTTATGAGCCCCATACCAATATTAGTTGGTGAAGTTCTATGTGCTATTCCCTTAAAAGGCTTTTCTTGATAGTTGTCTGGTGGCAAAAAATTATTTTCTTCATTAACAAAATCTTCATAATATGCCCAAATACTTCTACTTAAGCTTCTTAAAAAGTTTTCGTCATCTTCTTCTAAATATTCTTTTACCTCAAACCCTATTTCAGAAATTTTATAGGCTAAAAATGGTGCAAATATCCATAGCACTACTAAAGGTATGCTAACTATTCCCATAATACTATAATTATTAAATGCTAGTATTAATATTAACACTGCCATAACTAACGATATCCACATTCTTCTATAATATCCACCAAGAGTATTTTTAACAGATTTTTCTGCCTCTTCTGCTGTTTTCCATTGCAACAAATTCTTTTTTGATATTACTAGCCTAAATAGTGTTCTGCATATAGCATCAATCATTAAATAAGATTGATAGGGTATAAAGCTTATTATTAATACTATTTGCTTTAAGCTTTTAAATGTTCCCATTAATTTGTTTTTAGGGGTAACAACAAAATCAATTATTGTAAAAACAAGTGGAGTTATTGCTGCAAATAATAGGAGCATAATAACCTGCTCTGCCCCTTTTAACACTGTTAGTGTTAAAATTAAACCAATTAATAAGCTTGGTGCTAAAAGACTTCTTCTGAGGTTATCGAATATTTTCCACTTTGAAAGAGCTGATAACTTAGATGAACCCATCCATCTTAAAAGTTGCCAATCTCCCCTTACCCATCTATGTAGTCTTAAACAACTAGATTCATAAAAGGCAGGATATCCATCTATAACTTCTACATCTGTTAGCAATCCACACCTTGCATAGCATCCTTCTAATAAATCATGAGAAAGAACTTTATTTTCGGGTATTTCATTTTTTAATACTTCATAAAACACATCAATATCTAGAATTCCTTTACCTGTGAAGCTTCCTTCTCCAAATAAATCTTGGTAGGTATCTGATGAGGCTGTTGAGTATCCGTCAATTCCTGCTTCTGCTCCAAATATTTTTGAAAATTGTGTTCTATCTTTACTTTCCAGTGTTATACCAACCTTTGGCTGCATTACTCCATATCCTCGAACTATCTTGCCATCTTTAAGAAGGGGAGTATTTAATATATGACTCATTGCCCCTACCATCTTTTTGGCTGCATCCATTGGAAGTATTGTGTCTGCATCTAATGTTATTATGTATTTTGCATTTTTTAAGCCTTCAATATCACTACTTATAACTGTATAACTAGTTTCTTTTTCACCCTTTAGTAGTTCCATAAATTCCATGAGCTTTCCACGTTTTCTTTCATAGCCCATAAACACTTTTTCTTTTTTGTTGTAAATCCTTTTTCTATTTAAGAAAAAGAATTTTGGTTCTACACTATTTGCATATTTCTTGTTTAATACTTTTACATATCTTAATCCTTCTTCATTTATTTCTTTATCTAAACTATTTTCTTCTGTATTACTATCCTTAAAATCACCAAGAAGCACAAAATATAAGCCATCACATTTATTGGCTAAATAATAAACCTCAAGTTCTTTTAATAATTCTTTTGTTCTATTTACTGATGATAAAATTGTTGGAATTACTACTATTGTTTTATTGCTTTCATTTATAGCTTTTGTGTAATCTAATTTAGGTATATGTGCGGGTCTTCTTATTTTAACTACACTCCAATTGAATAACGTTATAGTTATTTCACTTGCTGGTATTAGCATTATTAAAAATGCAATTATGTACTGCATTTTTGTATACCCTGCACCTAATCCATATATTAATAAAATTACACCTAAATTAATAGCTAATGTTATTAAAGCTATTATTCCTAAGTATTTTGAGATTGACATTTTTAGCTTAAGAGGTCCTTTATAAGAAAACTCCTTAGCTAGTATTTCATCTCCTTCATCTATTAGATAATATCCAACATGAGCTTTGAACTTTTCCTTTTCTTCATTCATTGCAAGCATCGATAATTTTAATGCACTATTTACTATGTTTTTTTCTGAAGTATTAAACTTTCTTGATAATTCTTCTACTTTATGTCTGTAATAATCCCTTGATGAGAATTCCATTTTTTTATAAGTTTCACTTGGATCTTTCATTAATAATTTTTCCACTTCTGAAGTTTTATCAAAAAACTTCTTCCAGTTTATAGATTCTATAATTCGAAGTGAACTTATTGTACTTCCTATAGATGTTTCTATAGATGCTTCCTTCATTTGCTCTTTTATAACAGCTTTTTTAATGCTATCTTCATCTTTGTTTTGCAATCTGTCTAACCCAAATTTAAATATTCTTTCATCTTCAATGGAATTATCTCTTAATATTTTAAAGAATTTTTCAATAAACTCAGCAGAAAATAAACCATCATGTAAAGATTCATCATCTCCTATAAAACTTATTTCATTATCATTATCACTTATTTCATTATTTTTAATTGGATATTCCTTTGACAATTTTAATAATAAAGCTTCAACTTTACATTGATCATATGCATCAACCACTATATTGGCAAGTTTTGTGGCTCCTTCTCTTTGTTTTTGAACCAAAACCATTTTGCTTGTTACTCCTGCTAAATTGATTATAAGTGCTATTCTAATCATTAATGGAAATGCCCAAAGTTCTCCCATTGTTAAATCTATCTTTGTATTTTTTATAAACTTTATAAGATCTTCTTCTTTTATCATTGCCTGATTTTTAATTACATAATCCTTTGCTAAATAATAAATTCTAGGACAATCCCTATTATCATTATCTTTCATTGGTAAGTTATTAAAATAACTTAGCGGAAGGTTAACTTTTATGGCTTTATATTCTTTTTCTATTAGATAAATATTATCTAATAGCCATTCACTTGCAAATGCAATTTCCTCCCCCTGTTTAGCTAACTTATTTAGATATTTGTGATTGTGTAATATTCCACTAAAGGCTTCTTTTAACTCTAACAAAACTGCTTTTCTGCATATTAGGGAATTATTCTCATTCATAAATTTCTCTCCTTTTATAGCAACTTTTTATCAACGAGGTTATTATTCCCAAGATTTATTTATTTACTCTTATTTTATAAATACTCTAATAAGCAGGTAAAAAAAATAAGAAGTAAAGTTCCCTTTAACAAGGAAATTTTACTTCTTATTTGGAAAATATTACACCCCTGGGGTGCTATTCTATTCCCACAACTTCATATCCTGCATCATCAATAGCAAATTTTATATCTTCATCATTTACATCCACTGATACTTCAATAATTGCTGTTTTAGCATCTAAATCTACAGTTACACTAGTTACTCCATTAAGTTCACTTAACGCCTCCTTAACATGATTAACACAATGTCCACAACTCATTCCCTCAACTAATATTTTCTTTTCCATTTTTTATTCCTCCTCAAATTTATATATTGTTTTTTTGAAACCTTGGAAAATATTACACCCATGTGGTGCCTATACTTATCTTATTTAACTGGTTTAAATCCCTTTAGTCTTAATGCATTTAATAAAACTGATACTGAGCTAAAACTCATAGCTGCAGCTGCAATAATTGGATTTAAAAGCGGACCTCCAAATATATATAAAATCCCCATGGCAACTGGAATTCCTAATATATTATATCCAAATGCCCAAAATAGATTTTGTTTAATATTTGTGATAGTCTCCTTACTTAATTGTATGGCTGTTGGAACATCCATTAAATCACTTTTCATAAGAACTATATCAGCGGATTCCATAGCCACATCTGTACCTGAACCTATAGCAATTCCAATGTCTGCTTGTGCAAGTGCTGGAGCATCGTTTATACCATCACCAACCATTGCAACTTTCTTCCCTTCTGCTTGAAGCTTTTTAACTTCATTTGCTTTATCTTGTGGAAGAACTTCAGCTAAAATTCTATCTATTCCAACTTGTTTTGCTATAGCTTCAGCAGTTCTTTTGTTGTCACCAGTAATCATTGCTACTTCTATTCCCATTTTACGAAGCTTTTCTATAGCCTTTTTGCTGTTTTCCTTAACAGTATCCGCAACAGCAATAATCCCTGCCATTTTTTCATTTATGGCTATATACATAGGAGTTTTACCTTCACTAGCTAGCTTATTAGAAGTTTCTTCAAGCTTCTGCAATGATATATTTCTTTCAACCATAAGCTTTCTGTTTCCAAGTAAAATGTTTTTACCATCTATTTTCACTTCAATTCCATGACCTGGAATTGCTTTAAAGAAATCTAAATTTTTAAATTCTAATCCCTTTTCTTCTGCACCTTTTACTATTGCTTCACCAAGAGGATGTTCAGAACTTTTTTCTGCTGATGCCGCTAACTGTAATAAATCATTTTGTGTTATGCCATTTGTAACAACTATATCTGTAACCTTTGGCTTACCTTCTGTAATAGTACCCGTTTTATCAAATACTATAGTTTTTATCTTGTGAGCAGTTTCTAATGCAACTCCACTTTTTATTAAAACACCATATTCTGCTCCTTTACCAGTACCAACCATTATAGCTGTTGGAGTTGCTAGCCCTAGCGCACAAGGACAGGCAATTACTAAAACAGATATAAATATAGTTAATGAAAATACTCCTGTTTCACCAGACATATACCATACAATGGCTGATATAATAGCCAGAGACATAACTACGGGAACAAAATAACCTGAAATTATATCAGCCAATTTAGCTATTGGAGCTTTTGACCCTTGAGCATCTTCTACTAATTTTATAATTTGAGCTAAAGCTGTATCTTTACCAACTTTTGTTACTTCATATTTTATTGCACCATTTTTATTTATGCTTGCACCTATTATTTTATCACCAATAGTTTTTTCTACTGGCATGCTTTCTCCTGTAAGCATTGACTCATCTACAGAGGTTATCCCATGAACAACTACTCCATCTACAGGCATTTTTTCCCCTGGTTTAACTAGAATGATGTCACCTACTTCAACTTCTTCTATAGGAGTTTCTATTTCTTTACCATCTCTTATTATTATTGCTGTTTTAGGAGCAAGACCCATTAGTTTTTTAATAGCTTCTGATGTCTTACCCTTTGTAACTGATTCTAAATATTTACCAAGTGTAATTAGAGTTATAATAACTGCTGCTGATTCAAAATATAAATCATAGGCATAATCTATGTTTCCTCCAAAAATCTGTACTATAGCAAATATTCCATATAAAAATGCTGCTGAAGTACCCATTGCAATTAATGAATCCATATTAGGACTCTTTCTTACTAAAGATTTAAATCCTACTTTAAAGAATCTGTTACCAGCTATCATAACTGGAATCACTAACACCAATTGTACTATTGCAAACACTCTAGGGCTGCTCATAGGATCAATAAATTTTGGAAGGCTGTATCCAAATTTTTCTCCTACCATGTGTCCCATAGATATCACAAGTAGAGGTATAGTAAATATTAAAGAAATGATAAATTTCTTCCATAATAATTTGATCTCTTTTTCTTTCTTTTCTTTATCTTCATCTATATTAGTATCTTCCTCTTCAAAGGCTTTATATCCAGCCTTTTCTATTGCCTTTTTTATATCAGAAACTCTAATCTTTGAAGATTCATAACTTATGCTTAACTTTTCTGTTGCAAAGTTTACATTAGAATCAATAACACCATCTAATTTTTTTGTTACTCTTTCTATAGCTTTTGCACAAGCTGAACAAGTCATACCTTCTATTTTTAATGTTTTATTACGTGCTTCAATAACAGCCTTGTATCCAGCTTTTTCTATAGCTGATTGAATATCTGATAGAGATACCACTGTTTCATCAAAGCTTACATTAAGTTTTTCTGTAGCAAAATTCACACTTGCTTCAGAAACTCCTTGAACTTTTTTAGCTGTTCTCTCTACAGCTTTTGCACAAGATGCACAGGTCATTCCTTCTATTTTTAACGACTTAGTTGCCATGTATTTCATCTCCCTTACTTACTTCATTATTTTAGATAAAATATCTATAATTTCATCTATTTTTTCATCACCGTTATCCAGCTTAACAGCGTCCTTAACACAATGATCTATATGCTGCTTTATAATTAACAAATTTGCTTTTTTCAAAAGAGCTTGAGCTGCAATTATTTGGTTAGATATGTCAACGCAATACCTTCCATCTTCAATCATCTTTATAATTCCTTCAATTTGTCCTCTACAAGTTTTTAAGGATTGTAATGCTTTCCTTTGTTCTTCGTTCATAATGTACCGCCTTTTTAATACTCCCCTATATGGGAGTGGTATATTTTTAGTATAATACATATATAAAAATCACTTTCCTCTTGTTAAGAGGGCTATAACTGTAAAAATTTTATTTGTTTATATCATATATTTTTACTATTTGATCTGGATTTTCTCCCATTCCCATATTATCCTTAGACGCTTCTCTAAATATCCAACCACTTCCCTCAAGCTTGCTAACATCAAGACCTGCTTGTACAAGAGGTTCAGCCTTAAGTACAAATATCATATCTTCATCATTTAAATCTAGATTTTCAGTCCACTGCACTTCATTATCTTCCCCAAGTGTTAATCTGTAATGCTGTTGATCTTCATGGTATTTTATAATACTTGGATCTACTTTTAATAATCTTCTCATGGAATCTTCTGATCCTTTAGAAGTTTCTTTTTTATCACTTACATTATATGGCCTTATTAATCTATTTGGTAAATCTTGTCCATCCTCTTTTTCTGCTGGTTTATATAACCACTCATTTGGATCTAATTTATTAACATCTAGTCCTGCTTCAATAAGTGGATCAGCTAACATTACCATAGCAAAATCTGCTTTATTTGCTGACATATCCTTGCTCCATTCAAACTTTTCTCCACCTGGAAGTTTAAAACCCCAATGTTGCAAAGCACTATGGAAGCCTTTATTTTCTGAATAAGTCTTAACAATTTCATTAAAAGCATTAAGAGCATTATCTGTATCTTCATTTCCTGTTACTGTCCTGCTACACCCTACAAAGGATAACACTATCATTGAAGAAATAATAAAAGCCACTAATTTTTTAGTCTTCTTCATATAATTACAACTCCTTATATTTATTTTGTCCTATATAAATATATAATAATTGAATCTTATGAAGACTGTATGAAGAAATAAGGAATTTCATTTTTTATTTCTTCATATTTCTTTATAATGCTTCTGAATTTATTGATATTAATTATTTTTTTCAAGTACTTTACTAAAGTAAACTTTGAAACTAGTCCCCTGACCATAATTACTTTCTACATCTATATTTGCAGAATGAAGCAGTAATATATTTTTAGCAATAGTTAACCCTATACCACTTCCTTCAATTTCATTTCTGCTTTTATCTCCTCTATAAAGCCTTTCAAATATAAAAGATAAATCCTCTTTATTTATTTCAATACCATTATCCTTAACCTCTACTATTATATTTTTATTATTATCATACAGATTTATAGATATTTCACCATGACTATTAGTAAATTTCAGTGCATTTGATATTAGGTTTATAAAGACTTGCTTTAGTTTATCCTTATCACCAGTTATTTTATAATTTTTGTTAGGTTGTATATTGTATTCCATATTAATATGTTTGTTTTTTGCTGCCATATAAAAGTCATCACATATACCTTGTATTAATTCATCTAAAAGTAAGGGTTCAAAATTAAGCTTTACACTCTCTGACTCAAACTCATTTAAAACATTTAAATTATTTAATAACCCTCCAAACCTTACTACTTCCTCGTTTAAATAATTTAACCTTTCTGTTGAAACTGGGAAAATCCCATCTATCATAGCCTCTAAATTATTCTGTAGTATATTTAAAGGAGTTCTTATCTCATGTGATATATCAGATACTAATCTTTTTCTAAGCATATCCTGCTGATTTAATTTTCCACCTAATATATTAATACTCTCCCTTAAATTTTCTAATTCTTCAATATTACTTTTTGTACCAGATTTTATATCAAAGTTACCTTTTGATAAGTTTACAGACATACTGGCAACTTCTTTAATTGGACTTGAAAATTGCTTTGAAAAATAAAGGCTTATATAGATAATGATTACTAGAGTTATTACTCCACTAGCGATAATACTTTTATTTATTGCTGTTTTAAAATTCATGTCTTCTTCAGATAACAATACAGATGAATATTGACCCACATCTACATAACCAACTACAGTTCCATCAACATTTATTTCAAACCTGTTAGACTTATAAACTCCTTTATCTTTTACTAACATAGTGTTTAGATGCGTGCTATTTTTAATATCATCTGAATTCATTCCCCATATATATTCTTTATTATTATTAAGTAAAGTTAAACAATAATTTCCCATATAAGCTTCATGCATTAATTCAACACCTGAATCTTCATCCCACTTGCCTTCCTTTTTATACAGCTCTTCAAAGTAACCTACAATTCTTTCATATCTCTTATTTTGAGTATCTATCATATATTCATTAAATTTTTTACTTATAGTTACATTTACAAATAGTGTAATTAATAGTATTGATGAAATTGAGCATATAACAAATAAAATACTTAATCTTTTTCTAATAGTTTGCATTTAATTTCCCCCACCAAATTTATAGCCTACTTTCATAACTGTTATAATATATTTAGGTTTTTTTGTGTCTTCTTCTATCTTCTTACGTATATTTTTTATGTGAACATCAATAGTTCTATCATATCCATCAAAATCTATACCACCTATTTTGCATAAAAGTTGTTCTCTTGATAGTACATTACCTTTATTTATAATAAGTGCATATAATATATCAAATTCATTGGGAGTAAATTGAACTTCTTCTCCATTTGATTTTACAGATCTTTTTTCATAATCAACAATTAATATTTCATCATCAAAAGAAAAATTTGAAGCCTTACTCTCTGATAATAATCTTCTAAATAACGAATTAACTCTAGCAGTTAATTCTCTTGGACTAAATGGTTTTACTAAATATTCATCAGCACCAATATTAAGCCCATCTATCTTTTCATTTAATGTGCCCTTGGCAGTAAGCATAAATATATGTACATCAGAACTTTGCCTTATTATTTTACATACTTCCTCTCCACTTATATCTGGAAGCATTAAATCAAGGATTATAAGTTTAAAATCAATTGTTTTAAATATTTCAATTCCCTTTAAGCCTTTAGTAGTGCAGTAGACCTTATATCCTTCTTTCTCTAAATAAGCCTTTAACACCTCTGATACTTTTTCTTCATCTTCAATTATTAAAATGTTATACATCTTTATCCACCTCTTATTTTATATAATTATTATTTTTAAAATATATTCAATATATTAATTAAATCTTTTATTCACTACCTATTATATCAATTAGTTTTAAAGATATTATGAAGATTTATTATATTATTTATATTTTATTGCATAATTCTTTGTTTTATTTAGGGCAGCATTGGAACTATGAGGTGAGTTTCATTAAAATCTGTAATTTTTAAGAAATACATGATAATATTGTTATATAATTTGGTAATAGTTGTAGAATATTGGCAAGTAATTATGAAAATTATTTTTGATTAAGGAAGGTAGATAAAATGGATGACATTATTATTAACGAAAAGAAAGTAGTAAGGTCGATAATATCAGGAATTGCTTTTCTGATTGTATGTATCTATATTTTAACAGTGGGAATAATTGAAGGAAATTTATTTCTAATTATAATTGGAGGAATATCAACTGTATTACTTAGTGCAGCTTTAATCTTTATTATTAAAAATGCTCTAGGTTCCATACCTATGCTGATAATAGATAAAAATGGAATAACTGATATTTCAACTTTATTTAGTGTCGGATTTATTGGTTGGCAAGAAATTAAATCTATTAATGTTCGAAAAAGATCTAGAAAAGAATATATAATAATAACTGTCTATGACTTAAGTAAACTTATGAAAAGAATTTCCCCGGCAAAACGATTAGCCATTAAATTAAACTTGATATTAAAGTATTTCCCAATTGAAATATCTGCATTATTATTATCTACAGCAGATATAGAATTTAATGAACTGGCATCATTATTACAGAAGGGATTAGAAGAATATAAAACAAATCAATGACCAATATTGATGACAGTGTTGAGTTTGTTAAAAGCAAACTTGAAAGAAGCTATAACAAGATGTCTCAAGAAAGTAAAGAATATTATAAAGCTAAAAAGGATTTGATTCAATCTATATTAAGCTAATAAGTACTATATTTGAAAGGATGATAACTATGACATTTGATGAATTATATGATATTGCAAAAAAAACATTAAACCCTAAAAAGCTTTCAAAAAATTCTTATGCAGGTTCTGTTGCCGCAGCAATTTTAAGTGAAAGTGGCAAAGTTTACACTGGAGTATGTATAGATACACCTTGTTCTATGGGCTTTTGTGCAGAACATGCTGCAATTGCTTCGATGATTACTGCTGGAGAAAATAGGATAATTAAATTAATAGCGGTTTATAAAGACGGAACAATTATAGCTCCTTGTGGAAGATGTAGAGAATTTATTTGTCAAATTCATGATGACAATCATAAATGCGAGGTCATGATAAAAAAAGATACAATCGTTATTATCGATTATTTATTACCTCATCGTTGGCAAACTACGTAATGAATAATATTGTTATAAGATAAAAAACAAGAATTAATTACTTTAAAAACAATATGAATAAGCAATTAGGAATTTAAATATATTCCTAATTGCTTATTATGGAGTATTTACATACCAGGCATCTTTTCGCATTCATCAATACATGCATAACATTCTGTAGCACATTTTGTACAATGCTCATCTTTAAACATATCACATTCTGCCGCACATTTTTCACAAATATTAGCACATAGTTTGCAATGTTCTTTCACAAATTTACCATCCATTGACATTAGTGATGATGACATTTGGCACATTTGTGCACATTCAACAAGAATGCTTATACAATTCTTTCTTGTATTAACATCAGGTTCATTTAAGCATGCTTTAAAGCATTCATGGCATGCTTGAGCACACCTATTACATTCATCAATACATGTTTGGTATTTGTCTGTTGAATTTGTTGCTATTCCCATTTAAAAATCTCCTTTACATATCTAATTCTTTCTACCAAATATATTATGTGTAAAATTAGATATTTCCATTCTAAAATTAAATGTGTGACTATAATTCTACATAGCTACACCTTATATAATAAAGCTTCAGAAGTTCCAATCAGTGTTTTTATAATGCAATAGGAGCTTTATTAAAATCTATAATTTTTATGAAATACATGGTAATATTGTTATATATTTTTGGTAATAGTTATTATATATATATTGGGAGGGTAATTAAATGAAAAATATGGGAGTAAGTTTTAAAATTCCAAATAAGTATGGAAAATACCTATCTGATATATTAGAACCTATAAAATTTGGTGAGTATCAGTGGTTAATTGATAATGACGAAATACATATATTGGATAATAATGAATTTACAAATGAATTTTTATTTAAAGAAGAAGATAAAATAATACAGAGCGAAAGATTATGCAATATTGCAAAAATAAATACTTACTATTTGGTTTTTATCACTTTAAGGGCCTTTTTCAAAGATGGAACTGTTCAATCAATACGGACTTATAAAGAATTCTTAGATAGTGATTGTCAAATAGCACTTGCAGTATATGATTGTTCTTATGTTATGTTTTGGTGTAAAAGCAATCAAACGGTAACAAAGATGTATAGTTATGCTTTATCAAAAGGCTATGAAGATGTTGAATATATTTCTGAAAATGATTTACTTAAAGAAAAATATTCTATTCAGTAAATCATCTGTGACACAATATGAGTTAGCTTGATTGCGATTTTTATTGTTGTATATATTATTGCTTTGATTTTTAGTTATAATATTCTGAAAAATCGGAGAAGAAAGTAAGTATAATGCCTAGTTAACAAATTCCAATTTATCTAATCGATTAGATAGAATTTATAGGAACAATTTTTGATATATTACGAACTAAAGTCCAGCAACATGTGTTGCCGGACTTGTTACTTTAACATAATATACATAGATATTATGTTAGAAGTCTTATTTAAAAATAGTTTTTATAAAATTACTCTTGATAAATTTCTGAATATTACGGTATTTTACTGAATAATCGGTATAATTTATTATTAATATCTCTCTAAAATTTATGAATGTTTTCAAACTTTTACTACTCTATGAAAATATAAAGACCAAAAACTTTATTCTTCAATAAATTTCATCAATTCTTCGTTAAATTCGTCACGCTGGTCATAGAACGTCGCATGACCGCTATATTTAAATGGTATAAGTTTTGAATTTTGAATACCTCTTTTTTGTACTTCAGCTAGTGCAAATGGAACAACTTTGTCATGTATGCCATGAATAATTAAAGTAGGAACATTTATTTTTCCAAGATCAGAAAACAGTACTTCATTTATCCAAGTATTTGCAATAGCCGCAGTTGCCCACCCTGCTGCCTGTAATCCCAATTGAAAGAACCAATCAGAGAATGGTTCCGTTATATTTTGAAAGAAAAATATATTTCCGAAATCGCGTAGCATTTTAGGACGATCAGTATATGTTCCCTGGATTATATCATCTATAACTTTTCTTGGTACTCCATAAGGGAAATTGGGACTCTGGATAAGACTAGGAGCCGCTGCGTCAAATAGAGCAAGTTTCGACACCCCATATTCTCTGTGCCTAGCCATGTATCTGATAGCAATTGCTCCTCCCGTGGAGTGCCCCGCAAGTATAAAATTATTTAATCTCAATGCATGTACTACGGCTCGAACATCGTCTGATAATCGATCGTAGTCATAGCCTGTGTAAGGCTTATCTGATTTACCAAATCCTCTCATATCTATACCAATACATCGATATCCCATTTTTGGAAGCTGATCAAACTGATACTCAAACAACTCATGACTTCCAGGCCAACCGTGAAGAAATAAGATTGTCTCCTCGCCCTCTGGGTTAACATCCTCTACATAAATATTTACATTTCCTTCTACTTTAATATAATATCCCAAGTAAATACCTCCATTAATAATTTATCCATTAACAATGTATTCCTTTTGAAGTACATATGTGAGTTACCTATCTAATTTTAAAATATATTATTCAATAGGTTGCTTGAATTTCTCTACTTCGTTATTACCATGATCATTATTTTTACTTTCACAGCAGCTCTTGTTTTTATTACCACCCATCATCATTGGGATCATCATTACTGGACATAAGAATGGTACTATCCTTGCTAGTACTCCCCCAGTACTAGGACTAAATCTCATTATAAGTGGTAAAAAAGCTATAATTACTATAGGTAAACCACAGCAAAGAACCATATGCAACATGTGTTTTAACGGGCTATGTTTGTGCTTTGATTTATTTTTTTTGTTATCTTTGTGACAATTCATACTTATTCCTCCTATATATTTTCAAATTTAAAATAATTATTATCTGATTACATCCTACATTATTTATATAAAGATTTTATGAAGAGACTTTACTATGATTAATATTTATTTTAATATCAAATCAACAAAAGCAAATATTATCTCTATAATTTAATGAATACTGGTGATTTATGGTGTATATTATTTATATTAGACATTTATTTGAAAAGATGATAACTATGACATTTGATGAATTATATAATATTGCAAAAAACATTGAATCCAAAAAAAATATACAGTCTTTATTATCGATGATTTATTACCTCATCGTTGGCAAACTACGTAATGAACTATATGGGATTTTCCTGAAGAGGTTATATTACGATAGCGCCTATAATCTTTAGATTTCTTAAAACCTTCTATTTTTTACTCGCTAATTTTCCATCAAGCTTTTAGTAACTGTACTTCTGCATAACTTCATGTTGTATAAGGCACTTTCCAAGGTTCTAATCAGTGTTTCTAGAATATTGCCTAAAATATTAAAATACCTATTGACACTCCCTCTAGAGGATACTGTAATCTTAATTCATAAGGAAAGGAGATGTGTATATGTTTCGAATAGGCGAATTTTCCAAACTTACGAAAACTACAGTAAAAGCATTAAGGTATTATGATGAAATTGATTTATTAAAACCTGAATTTGTGGATGAGGAAACAAACTATCGTTTTTATACAACTATACAATTAGTAAAACTTCACAAAATCCAGTCTTTTCGCCAAATTGGTTTATCAATTAATGAAATCAAGCTGATTATGTCCGGATACTGTATAGATTTAATTTTGAGAAAACGAAAAAATGAAATTGAAGATACTATCGCTGAAAGTAATGCACAGCTCTCTCGAATTGAATTTATATTACAAGGAAAAGAGGAGGAGTTAATCATGAATTATCAAGCGATTTTAAAAGAATTACCAGAGTGTATAGTCTATTCAAAGAGGATGACAGTACCAAGTTATGACTCATATTTTGAGCTTATACCAGAAATCGGAGTAGAGGTTGCTGCAGCAAATC
This sequence comes from Clostridium gasigenes, assembly GCF_017348895.1. Lineage (NCBI taxonomy): Bacteria > Bacillati > Bacillota > Clostridia > Eubacteriales > Clostridiaceae > Clostridium > Clostridium gasigenes. Next base: position 1,980,155 of record NZ_CP071376.1, on the reverse strand, counting down.
CTGAATTAAAATGTACTGTGCCTGAGTACTGCTTCATCAAATATCTTGACAACGAATACAAAGATAAAGATATTAACATTGAATTCTGCGAAGCGGTAGAAAAGATGGGTAAAGAAACTGGTGATATTAAATTTTAAAAAATTGAAAGTCTATCTGCAGTTTCTGTTATGCACAAGGGATCATATGCTGTACTTGCAAATGCGTATGCCTTTGCTTTTAAGTGGATTGAAGATAATGGATATATACTTGGTGACAGTCCGCGAGAAAACTATATCGATGGTATTTGGAACAAAGAAAGCGAAGATGAATGGCTTACCGAGCTACAAATACCTGTTATAAGGAAATAAGCTGGGGATTATGATCATAATTTGCATTTGCATTTGCATTTGCATTTGCATTCAGGTTGTAATCCTCTTATAAGACTAAAGACAAGCATTAATTACAATGCTTGTCTTTTATTTGCTTTTTTCAAATTTTCTAAGTCTATATTTATACTCCACTCCTAAAAAACAATTATCTATTTAAAAATGATGCATCAATGGCTATTATAATATTTGTTATTTGTTGAATATCTCTGCACATTCATAGACTTCATTAGGATCTGACCCTACTCTTAAGCTTTTATCCAATTGTTTAATTTTATTTACATCTTCTTTACTTAGTTCAAAATTAAATATTTCTGTATTTTCTTTTATTCTTGACGGAGTTGTTGATTTAGGAATAGTAACAACTCCCATTTGTAAATCCCATCTTAGTACAATTTGAGATATTGTTTTTCTGTATTTTTTTGAAAGCTCCTGTAAAAGTGGGACTTCAAAAATCTTACCCCTCATTAATGGTGACCATGCTTCTAATTGTATTTTATGTTTTTTACAGAAGTCTATTAACTCATTTTGAATAAGCAGAGGATGAAATTCTACTTGGTTTACCATTGGTACAATTTCTGCATCTTCTAGTAAGTCATTTAGATGGTTAACTGTAAAATTACTTACTCCAATAGATTTTATACGTTTTTCTTTATAAAGTTTTTCTAAAGCCTTCCAGGTTTCTTTATGTAAAGGATGTGGCCAATGAATTAAATATAAATCAAGATAATCTGTTCCAAGCTTTTTTATAGAAGTTTCAAAAGCTTCTAAAGTTTTCTCATAACCCTGATCTAAATTCCAAACCTTGCTTACTAGAAAAATTTTTTCTCTAGGTACTCCACTTTCTTTTATTGCAATTCCAACTGCTTCTTCATTATTATAAAAAGAGGCAGTATCTATATGACAATAACCAACTTTAAGTGCTTCTTTTACTGATTCAATAACTGTATCTTTGTTTTCAACCTTATATGTGCCAAATCCAAGCCAAGGCATTTTTACTCCGTTATCTAAAACTGTATAACTTTTTATATTTTGCATTTAAATCAACCTTTCATATTTATTAAATATTTTTTTTGATATATGTAATCAATATATTTCTTAAAAATTGATAACTCATATTACTTACTATATTATAATAAATAAATGATAAAAAATCCTTACTATTTGATATTATTTTTAAAGCGACTATATTTCAAATGAAACAAAAGAGAGGTAATTGCTATGCATATGAAAATGGATAATACAGATATTAAAATATTAAAGGAGCTCCAACAAGATAGTCGTTTATCTATTAGAGAATTATCCAAAAAGGTAAATCTATATCAGAAATTGAAAAGTTTGTTGACTCTATTTCATCTTTAAATGCTACTACATCTACTAACATTATATTCTCACAGATTCCTACAAACGAAAGTGTGGAAAAGTTCTTATTGGATTTTTAAATGAAACTTATCATTTTAGCACTCCTATGAACAATTCAAACAGTAAATTGTTTAAATTTGTAATTTTATAAAGTACATGGTAATATTTCTATATGTTTTGTGTCAAAGTTATTAGATATTGTAACATAAATATTATTTATAAAAGGAGAAAAGTTTTTATGGGTTTATTGAATGAAATTATTAGTGAAAGATTAATAATTCGTAAGTTTAGTGAAGATGATTGGAAAGATCTACATGAATATTTATCTGACGAGAAAGTAGTTAGATTTGAACCTTATGAGCCATTTTCAGAAGAAGGAAGTAAAGAACAAGCTATTTACCGATCTCAAAATGAAGACTTTATAGCAGTATGTTTAAAAGAATCTGGAAAAGTTATTGGCAATCTTTATTTAGCAAAGCAAGACTATGAAAGTTACGAATTAGGCTATGTTTTTAATTCTACTTATTGGCATAATGGTTATGCCTTAGAAAGTGCTCAACTTATTATTAATTATGCATTTAAAGAATTGAAAGCTAGACGAATTATTGCAATGTGCAATCCAGATAATGAATCATCATGGAGGTTGCTTGAAAGATTGAATATGAGACGTGAAGGACATCTTTTGAAGAATATATACTTTAAAAATGACGTGAATAACCAGCCCCTTTGGCAAGATACATATGAATATGCACTTCTTGCATCAGAATGGGATATGTCTTAAGATAAATGTTAATTAACATAAATAAAAGAGCCTTTGCTTTCGTTATAGATCTTTAATATGAAATTGAATAGCATGAAAATAAAACCTAACAGAAGTGGATTTTTCCACTTCTGTTAGGTTTTAGATTAGTTTGTCTTAAAACTTCCACAGTCTGTACATTCAATAGTATCTGCCTTTTGAGAATGCTTTACTACTTGAATATTGTCTAAAGTACAATAGTTATCATCTTTACAATGAAACTTACATTCTGATACTGAACAACCTATGCTTGAATTATGATTCATATCTATTTCCTCCTTGTATCGTAATCGTAACATTCTTATTTTGCCTCTGTTAATGATAATTATGCACGAAATTTATATAAGATAAAATATAAAAAAAATAGTAGCCGCCCACTTTAATTGGATGCTACTATTTTTTTTATTTACATTCAAAATATTTGCTTCAAAATAAAAAAGAGCATTTCTGCTCTTGACGTTGCACAATAATAAAATCGTGCCATACTCTCCATACGATTCTGCTACTTTAGTTACTATTACATTTTATAAACGTCTTCTTTCTTTACATATCCACTGTCTATAAGAACCCTCTCTATATTATTTTTATCTGCAGCTATTGGTGTAATAAGAACTGAAGGTACATCTATTTTACCGTTGTTTATAGTATAATTTATATCTACAACTTCCCCATTATCTAATTTTATTGCAGCATCTATAGCAGCCTTACATAATTCTCTAATATCTTTAATTACTGTCATTAATTGAGTTCCTTGAACTATTCTTTTAAAAGCGGCTAAGTCTCCATCTTGTCCTGCTACAGGAATCTTACCGGCTAAACCTTGTGCTTGCAATGCTTGAATTACAGCACCTGCTGTATTATCATTTGGCGCTAATATAGCATCAATTTTATTTTTATTAGCAATTAAAGAATCTTCCACTATCTTAAAAGCATTCTTTGGATCCCAATTATCTACTGCTTGTTCTGTAACTATCTTTATATCACCTTTATCAACTAATGGTTTTATATAGTCCATTGCACCTTCCTTGAACAACTTAGCATTATCATCCTCAGGATCTCCTGACATAATAATATAATTTCCCTTTGGAACTTGCTTAATAAGAAACTGTGCTTGAAGTTGTCCAACCCTTGTGCTATTAAAAGAAATATATAAATCTAAATCACTATTTTTTATAATTCTATCAAAGGCTAGTACCTTGATTCCTTCTTTATGAGCCTTTTCAACCATAGTTGCTGCAGTTAATGAATCTACAGGAGCTAAAATCAATACATCTATACCTTGTGCTATTAAATTTTCCACTTGTGAAGCTTGCTTGTCTGCATCATTATCAGCATTTTCTACCTTTACGGTAATTCCTTTAGTTTTAGCGTATTTTTCAATGCACGCCTTCGCCCTAACAAATATCTCTTCTCTTTGGCTAGGTAAAGATAGACCTCTTACTAATTCCTTTCTCTTTGCAGTTTTATTTGTAAAACCACTATCAAAATTGTAGTCTTGCAATATTACTATTTTTTTTATATTAAAAATATCTTCTTCATCATAATGAACTGGTACTAAAAAAACATCTGGTATCGATAGGTACATATTTACCACCTACTTAATTATTAATCTCCTAATTAATATATTCAGCTTATTCCCCTATCGTTACATGCTTAATTATTCCATACAAAAATACTTCTTCATATAATCTTCACATATTAATGATAATGTGTAATAATTAATGTTATTTATAGGAGGTGTTTTAACTTGAATGATATTTCTTTGATCTTAGCCTTTTCGGCTGGTGTACTTTCTTTTTTATCTCCTTGTGTACTACCACTAGTTCCAGCTTATATAAGCTATTTGACTGGTTCTGTTATAAATGAAACTAATGATACAAAATCCAAATTATCTACTTTTTATAAGGCTTTAGGATTTGTCCTAGGTTTTTCTATTATATTTATTCTTATGGGAGCCTCAGCTACTACATTAAGTAAAGTAATAATTAAAAACCAAAGTCTCTTTAGAAAAATAGGCGGCTCCTTAATGATAATTTTTGGACTCCATACCCTAGGTATATTAAAAATTAAGTTTTTTTATTATGAAAAAAAATTTTTACCTTTTAACTCCTTAAGCAAAAAATTCGGCCCAATTCTTATGGGAATGTCTTTTGCTGCTGGATGGACTCCATGTGTTGGCCCTATATTATCTTCAATATTAATTTATTCTAGTAGTTTGGGCACTATTTATAAAGGTATATTGTTATTAAGTATATATTCACTAGGTCTTGCAGTACCTTTTATACTTACAGCAATGGCAATAGATAGTTTTATGAAATATAAAAATAAGATATTAAAGTATACTCCAATTATTTCTATTATAAGTGGTTTATTACTTATAATAATGGGAGTTATGGTCTTTACAAATACTGTTAATATAATAAGTAGATATATGAATTTTATCAATTTTTAATCACGGATTTTAGTCTCTAAATATATTTATACTATGTATATAATGCATAATAATCATTAAATTAGAAATATTAATAACATATTACTATAAGGGATCTTTGACTCATTATTTTCTTTCAGATTCCTATAAGGAGGCTATGTATGAAAAAATCTCTTTTTATTTTGGCAATTACCATATTATTTGGTGTAAGCCTTTATACGGTGATAAATTATAATAAAAATAAAACTATAAATCTAGGAAATTCAAACAATATCAGTCTACCAGTTGAAACCGATGATAATAAAATTGACATGGAAAATTCGCAGACTACAACTAAAGAGAAAGCTATTGATTTTAAATTAAAAGATTTAAATGGGAAAGATGTTTCCTTAAATGATTTTAAGGGCAAAAATGTACTTCTAAATTTTTGGGCAACTTGGTGTCCTCCATGTAAAGCTGAAATGCCTGACATTGAAAAACTTTATCAAGAAAATAAAAATTCTGATTTAGTTATTTTAGCTGTTAATTTAGGAGAAGATAAACAAACTGTAAAGTCTTTTATTGAAAAAAATAAATATAATTTTGATATCCTATTAGACTCTGACCAGGATGTTGCTATAAAATATAATATTGTTTCAATACCAACATCTTTTTTCATTGATAAAGAAGGTAACATAGTTTCTAAAAAAATTGGTGCTATGACCCTTGAAGAAATGAAATCTTATATCAATTTATTAAATAATTAATACATTTTAATATAAGTAACTATAGACGCACTGTTTCCAAAGTTATCTAGGGTAAAATATTTATAATCAAACTACTAAAAAGGTATTACATTTTAATATGTAGTACCTTTTTTATTGTTGTTATGTATAAATATCTATGGTGTTATACATAATAATATAATCAAACTATAAGTACAGGAGGATATATATGAAGTATGTTCAGGTATCTTCAAAAACATATAGGGATAATACAGGAAGGAGCATAGACGTTCCTACTCTTCTAGTTGAGTATAATGGAGAGATAATACTTTTTGAACAATTACACAGATATCAAATAAAGAATCGTAGTAAAAGCAGAACTTGGCATAAGAAGTTAGTGCAAGCTGTTGGACTATTGCTTGACTATATGGAAGCTAATCAGAAATGTTATTCTTCCGCAAAAGAATTCTTTGATACATTTACGGAGTCTGTTTATTCAGGAACAATAAATGAAGAAGGTTTAGACCCTTCGGGACTTTATTGGTTACCTAAAAGAGTTGAAACAGCGAATATGCTTTTATCTGCTTTAAATGGGTTATCAGATTGGTTATATGAAGAATATGGAGCTGTTCAATTAAACCCTTGGAGAAAAGCCACAAGATATGAAGAACGACTTAACTGGATGGCACAGATCAACAAAAGTCAGAAATCATTTCTAGGGCATTTAGATGATGTTCATGAAATGTCTGAAACTGCAAAATTAGTTCGCAATGCTGTTAGAAGAAGAAAACCATACTCATCAAAAGGAGATACAAAAGCATTCCCTGAAAATAAAATACATGAGCTACTATGGGAAGGGTTTAAGAATACAAGAAAGAACTATGAATTAGACCTTGTTGACCGCTATAACTGGCGTGATATTGCCATTACTATACTGATGCATGGCGGTGGACTTAGGCATAGTGAAGTATTTCATTTATGGGTGCAGGATGTCTTCCTTGACCCTGAAGACCCAAATCTTGCTGTGGTACGAATCTATCACCCAAGCGAAGGAAGAGCCCCGCAGGATTTCAAGAACCCTACTACTGGTAAATATATAACAGACAGAGAAAGCTATCTGTTGTTAAAATATGGTTTACTTCCACGCAATATGTATTCCGCACAGGACAAACGATTTGCAGGGTGGAAAGAGCCAAGGCTTGATAACGACGAAGATAAATACATGCATGTTTACTGGTTGTCAAAGGAATGGGGATACATCTTTATGTATGTATGGAAAATGTATATGGCTAAAAGGTTAAGAGATGGCATTAAGGATACTCACCCATTTGCCTTTGTCGCACATTCGACTAAAACGCTAGGAGAAATGATGCCACTTAGGACTCAGAGGGAGTCTCACGAAAAAGCGGTTGAAAAGATTGATTTGATAGTCGGAAAGAAATATGGCACTACTCCACACGGACATAGACACGCATATGGTCAAAGACTTAAAAATGCCAATATAGATGACCGCATCAAACAAGTTGCCATGCACCACAAATCCATAGAGTCGCATAAAGTATACACAGAGCCAACAGTTGCAGATGTTACAGCTTCACTAAATAATGCTACTGCATCTTTGGATAATGGTTGTGTACTTCCAATGCAGACTGAGATTGATGCATGGATGAATGAAGAAACTAAACAGCAGAATAGATACAGATATAGGAGGAAATAAATGGAAGTAAAGCATTATGATAAATCTTTTAAGTATAAAATGATTGAAGAACTTTGCAACGGCAAATCAGCTTCGGAAATTGGACGAGAATATGGTGTTAATTGTACTACTACCATGAAATGGCTCCGAAATTTCATTGAAAACGGAGCTTTTGATGATAACTCATTATCGCCAAAAGAAAAGCTGAGGCTTGAAAAGTTAAAGGAAAAAGCTAGGAAAAGAGAACTTGAGTTAAAGCAACATGGAACGAGCACAAGTGAAAGCTTCGAATGGCTTTTAGAATATGATTCTGATTTACAGCAATGGAAAGAATATGCCGAGGAATGGATAAAAACGGTTGTAAGAAGTAAAGATGCAGCACTTATATCTCTATCAAGCTTCTTTAAGAAATATGTTATTTTCTATAACATCACTAGGTCTGTGCAGGAATTCATTTCAAGAGAATATGACACCCCAGATTTTTACGAGATTATTTATGCAAAAAAAGGCTCACAATCCGCTGCTTTAAATCAAGCAAAAAAGATTGTTGCTTTCATTGACTGGGTCATTGAGGAGAAGTTTTCGATTGAAGATGATTTAGGAAAAAAACTTACTCCAGCAGAATTTGAAAATCCTCTAATAAAATATATACCAGACTCTGTAAAATCATCTCAACGTAATGAATCAGATAAGAATGTATTGCCTTATAGATACATTAAAGACCTTCGCAATATACTCTGCCCTCCAAATGCAACCTGCTTTAAAGACTTGAAATTTGCACAAAGTGCAGGTGATTCAATTAGAGCAGGTGGTGAGTGGTTCATTGTTGATAAATCTGTTATTGATAAAAATGACCCGGACTGTGTTTACAGATTCAGAAAAACTACCACGTACGAAAAGGTAAATAAAGGGCTTTCTGATCAAGCATATGAGATGTGGTTTCCAGGGACAGCTGTGGTACTTTTGACAAAGCTCCTTCTTCCTTTGAGAACTTATCAGGTACGTATGCTTGACAGTGGAGAAATGGATACTTATAAGTATGTGCAGTCTGTGAGAGATGTGGCTGGAAAATGGATTAAGAATGATTCATATTTAAGTCAGGGTACAGAAAGAAATCCTTTTGAAAGAGGAGTTCTTCGTAAATTCAAAGACAATACAACACAGCTTGAAATGACAGGTTTTTTTATCAACACGAATAAAACAGCGGATATCAACAAAGAGGAATCTGATAAAGGTTATGACATTCCTTGGCAGCACGAAGAAGCACAATACTGGCTTGCAAAACTTATTGACTGGCAGATGAAGTACAATCCTATTTCTCAACCTGCAAAATGGACAGAAATGACAAGCACTCACTTAGGAAATGCAAAAGATGTGAGGATTTTAAAACAAATGGGGGAAATCACATTTCTTTTCAGAAATCCTACTTCAATAGGACAGGAACACTTGCCAATAACAAGAAATGGATTGGAATCTGTTTGGTATAAGACACTTCAAAAGCTTGAGAACCAACTTAAAGAAAATGCATCATCCGAAGAAGAAAGAACATTGGGATTTGTGCATCCAGACAGTCGTAAAACGACTTATTATCCCCTTCATTCGCTCAGAGTATCACTTATAACTGCCTATGCTCTTGAAGGTGGAGTTCCAATGCCTATTCTTTCAAAGGCTATCGCAGGTCACGCAAGGCTCGTTATGACTCTTTATTATACAAAAGCAGGTATTTCATATGTTACAGATACAATGAATCAAGCTGAAAAGAGGATCCTTGAAAATGATAAAGAAGCTTTTAATAGATTTATTAGAGATGCAAAGTATGAACAGTTAGAAACAAGTGTAGCTGCCAATGACCCAATAGCTTATCAGGCAGTAATCAACGCTCAAAAATCAGGTGCAAGTATTATTATAAGTGATAAAGGAATTTGTCCTAAAGGCTGTTTTGGATGCGATTCAGGTGGCACATATATTAATGCTGATACGGATAAAATCACTTACGGTGTTGTTCCAGGTTTTCCAGAGCAAAACTGTGTCAGATGTAGATGGTTCGTAACTAGTCCCGCTTTTCTTCCTGGCTTAGTGCATCATTTTAATACCATAGGTTACAATATGGGCGAAACAGGAAAACGAGTGATTAAATATCAATATGATATAGAACTTTTAGAAAATGAAAAATATGAATGCGAACTTAATAGAACCATATTTACAAAACATCATGAATTGCTTAAATATGAGCAGTTTTATGCACAGGAGATACAGAAGAATGATAAGCTAGCAAACGATTATAATGCCACTCTTCGTCTTATTGATAAGAGCATGAAGATAATCAAAGAAACTTCTTCTGATAATGGATTTCAGCTTGTTACCGTAGGTTCTATATCAGATGTTGAAATTTCTATTAATAACATCGAACATGAACTTGAACAGCTTCAAATCATCTGTAATGGGGCGGAACTGTTCCCTGAAACAGATGCAAGCAAGGCAGTTCTTCAAAGGTCTCAAATCATAGATTTAACATTTAAAAATAACAATAAAATGCCCGTTATGTTCTCATTAACAGAAGAAGAACAGCTCATTGCAGGAAATCAATTCATGAGGCTTTTGATTAGTCGTGCAGGTAGTTTAAAAGATGCTATTCCTTATGCGATCGGGCGTAAGAAACTTGAAGAAATCGGGTTTGAGAATGAGTTTGTTGATGAACTTAAATCTGTGACTATAAATAGTAATGTATTAATATTAGATAATTCTACTATTGATGAAGAATAATTTATGTATTGGAGGATATATGATAGAAATGCATCCAGATGAACTGTTCTCAAAGTTTTACGAGAACGCTTCCACAAGGAAAAAGAAAACACTAGAACTCATACATAACGCCTGTAAAAAACAGTCTGAGTCTGACATAAAAGATTTTTCCATTGGCACTATAGCCAAACTGATAGCAGATGATGGCGGTCTAAGTGAACAGGCACTTAGAAACAAAAATGCCGAAGATTACAGAGTTTTGATAAGCCAGTGGGCTGAATACTATAAAGCTACCACTAAAAAGCCTAAAAAAGAAAAGACATCAACAGTAAACGATGATATCTTAGCAAGTATCTCCGAACCAACAACAAAGGCACTGGTTGGTATGCTTATGTCAGAGAATAAAAAGCTCAAAAGAGAAAACTCTCTGCTTAAGGAACAAACAACCTTAACGATTGATATGCGTCCTATAAACGATATAAGCAGAAATAAGGATGTTGTTATAGTGGAGCCTTCTTACAATCTAACAGATACCGAAGTAGATGCTCTGAGAAATGCCATATCAAACGAATTTATGAACCATCAAGGATGGACTACCGATAATTATGGCAGAGTAAAAGAAAACGGCATTCAGGTATATAAGGCAGGATATGTAACTGCCATTCAAAAAATTCTTAATGAAATATAAAAATTTACATAGCCTTGAATCCTTTTTAAAAAGGGTTTAGGCTATTTTTTCATTTAAAAAAACATAAAATTCACACATTAAGAATATAAATATTATCTATACCTCAATGATAATTTATTGTTTATCAGATTCATCTAATGATTTCTCTTTCCTAACATAGTTATACAGGGTGTTTTTACTGATATCACCCATAGTACATATATCATTAATGCTTAACTTCTTATCCTCATAAAGGATCAATGCTCTTTGTATATTGATATTATCCACTTTAGGTCTACCACCAACCTTACCACGCTTCCTAACTGATTCTAAGCCCTCTTTTGTCCTGAAGGATATTAGATCCCTTTTAAGCTTTTTATCGAAGCTCCTTTTTCTTTTATTTCATCAACCAAACCTAGCAAATCCTTGCTACTCCTTGATATTCTTGTTATATCAACAACAACTACAATATCATTACTTTCAAGTTCTTCTAGCATCTTTTTAAGCATGGGTCTATCCTTTGATGTGCCAGAGTATTTTTCAACATACATATTTCTTTTAGGTATTCCATATTCTTTTAATTGATCTACTTGCCTATCTAAATTTTGGTCTTTTTTGCTAACTCTAGCATAACCAATCAATGCCATAAATTCAGCCTCCTATTACAAAATAAAAGTACAAATAACCATTGTTTTGCTAGGTATTTGTACTATATTTATTGTACTTCTTTTTCTACTTTTCTATCCACCTAAATACTAGGCTGAGCTAATATTGTTACTACCAATCATTAAAGTACAAAAAACGAATGTTAAATGTACTTTAATATTCACTACCGAACGATTAACAGCATAGCTAAATCACTTGCTATTTTTCCTAATACAATGTTTAATGTAATTATATTGCAATTAAGGGGTGTTGACATGGGGAATGATTCTATTTATTATTACACAAGCGAAAAAGTTTTAAATAATTGGTTTGACAACGAAGTAATTTGGGCTACGAGGAGCATAACTTCAAACGATAATAAAGATACACATCACATTATAGAATGTGACGACAACGAGGTTGCTGATGCAGGAATAGATCCAGAGTACTGGGATTCAATAAAAAAACAAATGGAGTTGTGCAAAAGCATTAGTTTGAAGATGTTGAAAGATATAATTTTTGATTATAATATAAAACATAGTCAGAAGTTCATTTCATTAGCAATTGAAAGTTACGAATTTGCATCTAGACAAGAATACATACATGAAGATGGTTACAAAATTCCCAAAGCTAATATATTAAATAATAATTACACCTATCAATTACTACATAAAATAATCAAAAGCTTAAACATCGAACAGAAAAAGCAGTTGTTTAACGTTGATTTTGAGGTATCAGATAACTTGATTGAACTGATAATAGGTTCCTATTTTCCTTTTGTAATTTGTTTTACTTACGAATACGGAAGATGTCAAGTGAGTTGACGTATTATTATTAAAAAACTTTTTTACACAACTTATTTTGTATTAAATTCAAAAATTACAATAATATTGAAGTTGATTATTGTAATAACCCAATTATTAAATTAGATTTTTTTAGATTGCATTACCTACTTTATTTTCTTTAACTTCATTAGTAGGATTTAATGATACTGTTTCATCTGGATTCCAATTTCTTAATCCTTTTTTAAAGCGCAAAGGATTAAGTGCTCTGGCGGCTTCATATACTTTCTTTCTATTAGCCATTATTTTATCTGTTTCACTATTATGCCTACTACTTGGCGTCATAAATTTAAGCGCACTATGATAGTGCTCGTTATTGTACCAATTAACAAAGTTTAATACCCATTCCCTGGCTTCTTCAATTGACGAAAAGCCATCATTTGGATAACTGGCTCTATATTTCATAGTTTTAAAATGCGATTCAGAAAAAGCATTATCATTACTAACTCTAGGTCTAGAGTATGAAGATAATATTCCTAGATTTTCAAGCTTCGCTTTAAGAGTATAGGATTTCATTGGAGCTCCATTGTCAGAATGAAGCACTAAAGGTTTACCCTTAGTATTTTCCGTAAGCGTAGCTCTTTCTACTAATTCAGCAGCAAGTTCCCCTGTTTCCTCAGGCCAAACTTCCCATCCTACAATCTTTCGGCTATAAATATCAATTATTGTATATAACTTAAAATAAAGTCCTCTAGTATATGTATTTATATATGTAATATCCCATGTCCAAACTTGATTTGGACCATCTGCTATATATGTAGTTGGTGTATGCACTCTTTCAGGCGGTTTTGTATGCCTACGGTGATGTTGCATATTTTCTTCTCTTAGTATTCTATAAAAGGTTGATTCAGAAGCTATATATTGACCTCTATCAGCAAGTGATGGAACTGGCGGTAAGTCTGCATATTCAGGTCTACTTACTACATTTAAAACACTTTGTCTTTCTTGCTTAGAAAGTTTATTCTTAGGTTCTGGTCTTATACAATTTTTTCTTTTATCTTCATTTATAGTATCTCCACGCCTCCATCTTTCAAAGGTTCTTTTACTAATACCAACTACATCACAAGCTGGAATTAATCTTGCTCCATTAGCATTTGCTTCTTCTATCAACTTTACAATTATTATGCGATCTTCTATGGTGATTAATCTTCCTCGTTGTCCCCGAAAATCGCATCTAACTTTTTTCTAAGTACCAATAAGGCTGCGGTTTCAGCTAAAGCTTTTTCTTTGTACTTTAAGTCTCTAGCTAGCTCTTTAGATTTCTTTTTCTCTTCCTTTAGTTCTTCAGTTAGGTCTGCGCTATTAGCCCTAATACCATCATTTGCTGCAATGCAGGTAGAACGCCAAGACTTAACTTCTTCAACATACAGTCCATTTTCTCTACAGTATTTTGAAAGTTCTATTTCAGAAAGTGTATAAGTCTCCATAACAACCATAAATTTATCTTTAGATGATTTATTTCTTTTAGGATTGTTTCCGCTCCCGCGATTAGCTACTGACTTCCAAGTTGATAGGGTTGATTGACTAATGCCTGTTTCTATTGAAAGTTTTGTTACTGAAATTTGCTCAGGTGGTAACATTCTTGCTATTAACTTTTGCTTCTCTTCTTTTGTATACTTTTTATTATTTTTATTATCTTTTGTCATAGGTATCTCTCCCTTACTTTTATCTACTTTGAGAATAACATCTTTTACTCCCTACGACAACTATCTTACCACATAGGGGTATTATCAGATAGTTATGAGCAGGAGTATGGAGATAGGAGCTATAATGGTACTTTATCCACTTGTTCATTAGGTGTATGCAAAATGAAATTTGATAAGTATTCAGAGAGTAACCTAAAAAAAGCATACAAATATATAGAAGATAATCACTACGGAGAAAAGTGGCAAGCTGATTATATCGACTTAGGTGTAGTAGGATACAACGTAGTAACAGTTAAGAAGAAAACTCTTAAAAATAAGCCAGAATATAAATTAAGATATGTAGTTTGTAAAAATAAATGGTTGGATTTAACTCCAACTGATTATAATTATGCAGCTAAACCCATAGCTGATAAAAAAGCTATGGAACTTACTTTAGAATACGGAGTAGAGTATTCTGTTACTAAGGAATATATCCTTGTTAACAATAGCAAAAATGAGGTTTCTAGATGTGAAATAAGCACAAAAGCTTATAAATCTAAACCAAATTTAAAAGCTATACCAGGTAGAAAAATCGTGCCAGTCAAAAAAATTATTTTCTTTGGTTGGGCATCTTGCTAGGTATTTATGAAAAGAATTATTTATGAAGGGAGTTATTTAAGATATGAATTATATAACTGATGCTACATACAGCATATTAATTACACTAATTTCAATTACATTAGTAGTTGCTCCAGTAATGGATCTATTACGTTCAATGGTAAAAAGAAATTACTAATTATTTAAATCAATGTAAAAAGGAAGTAGAGCATAAAGCCTACTTCCTTTTTTATTATCAATAATCAACTTCAATATTATTGTAATTTTTGAATTTAATACAAAATAAGTTGTGTAAAAAAGTTTTTTAATAATAATACGTCAACTCACTTGACATCTTCCGATATGCTTGTTGTCTATATAAAGGCATTGCATGTTGATATTTTAAAGCTACAGTATGTGCAACCAATTCATTAGATGCCATGCTATTATAGAATACTGATTTTGGAGCAGCTGTTGAAATAATATTGCTTTCTCCTGTTTCCTTTTCACAAGTTTTACAAGCATAGCTATACATAATATGTTTCTCAGCTATAAGCTTCGCCGGTACATATTTTATTATTATCTTTTCTGACTTTACTCCGATTTCCGTAAGTTCTTCATCGCAGTCGTTACATTTAAGATCTTCACCTTCTAATTTATGTTCTATAATTACAGTTTCTAAATTAGCAAGATTATCTTTTTTACTAGTATTAGTTTTTTTAGCCCTGCTATATGTAATTTCTTCAGTAATAACTTCTTCAACTTTTGAATCACTATACTTTTCAGCTTCATTAAATAAAGATAATTGATTAGAATCAACCTGCTCTGATGATTTATCAAATATCTTTCTATTACTAGTTGATATAACACCTTTTAAAAGTGCTATTTCATTCTTTAATTCTTCAATTTCTTTATCTTTTTTGCTTAGTTCTTCCTTCTTGTCATTAATCTCTTGTTCTTTTTTAGTTAACTCTTCTTCAATTGATTCTACTTTACTAATTAATAATTTTGTATCTTCACTAAGCTCATTGTTTATAATTTCGTGATTCATAAGAACTCCTTTTTACCGCTTATTCTATATCCATATTATACCACAAAAACCCTTGAAAATACAGTATTTTCAAGGGTTTTGACATATTAAATTTAATAATAATTTACTTCTTCAACAGGTTTGAATTTAGATTTAGTTCGTAATTCGTATCCTTTTAATAGCCACTTTAATTCTTCCTTATTTACAGCTAAAGCTTCTTCTTTTGTTAGTGGCCATTTTAACCGACCATGTTCAATGCGGTGATAATAAAGCCAAAAGCCTTCATCAAAATGCAGTATCTTTAATCTATTCATTTGTCTATTACAAAATACGAAAAGTGCTTTTTCAAAAGGATCTAACTTTAAATTACTTTCTACCTCAAAAATTAATCCATCAATACTTTTTCTAAGATCAGTGATTCCACATGCGATATAAACAATATCTACTGTATCCAAGTTTAACATTGCATTGCTAAATCCTTAATTATTGTAGAAATAAGAGTTGTTTCACTAACCGGAATAGCTATTTTAGCATTCCCTATAGATATCTTTATTTCAGTACCGTTTTTTATTTGGTTTACTGTTTCTTCTTTAGATGTGATAGTAAGTGATTGAAATACAGTACTACTTGAATCTTTAGTACCTAAAATCTTCTTTTTATGATAGTGAAATTGTTGCTTTGATAAGTTATGTTCTCTACAAAATTCATTAACAGTTATTGAACTACAGTTGTTGTAATAGTCATCTATAAAGCCTTCCCATTCTTTATTACTTAATTTTTTATTCATCAAAAAACCTCCTACCGACAAAATTTATAAAATAATTTTATCAAGGTAAGAGGTTTTATAATAGGTATCTAATCTTTGACGCTTACATTCATAAATATAATAATTACATTTATCTTTTCAATAAAAAAGTCGCAAGCGATTATGAAAAAACAAAAAATACACTATCGTAAAACAATATTACAATAGTGTATTTATACTATAATTCTAATTAATCATATTCATAAAATCATATATTAATTCAGAATGCTCTATGTATGTTAATTCTAAATCTTTAATCTCATTTAATGAACATACTGATACAATATATTCATTTGTAATATCATAAGAAAGAAAATAAACGAATTTATCACTTTCATTATTATCTTGTAAAATTATATTACCATCATTCCTCTTACTAAATGTAAAAGAATCTAATGGAATTGACAACCCTTTTCCTGCAAATTTTACATAACTTTCTTTTAATGTCCATATTTTATAAAAAGTATTTGCTTGCTGAATTTCATCTTGTTTTACTATGTATTCATATTCACTCTTAGTATAGAATCTTTTAGCAAGATCTATAATTTCCATATCTCCAATCTTTTCTACATCTACTCCAACCTCTTTATTATCAACTATTACTGCAATATATTCTCCTGAATGTGAAATATTAAAGTGAAAATTCTTATCATTTATTAAACATGGCTTTCCATATTTATTATATTCAAACTTTATATCTTCATTTCTATATTTTAAGGTTTTAATAATAATATGCCTTATTAATATTTCTGAGAATAATGCTCTAATTTTATCCTCATTCCTTATATATCTATATACTCTTTCCTTTTTCTCAGGTGATATATTATCTAATAATTTAGAATATCTATCTATATCTTCTTCATTTTTTATATTTAAAATATATAATTCCATATCCCTATATCTCCATTTTATTTTTTATAAATTCATTTTATACTATCTGTAAATTTATAATACTTCTAATGATAGTATCTTTTTATTATAATCAACAAATTCTCCACTATTAACATATATTTCTTTTACTATCCCATTACAAGGACTACCTATCTCAATTTTTAACCCTAAATAATTTAATACCAATAATTTCTGACCAAGTAATACTTGATCCCCAACATCAACATATTTATATCCTTCACTATTAACTAATTCTACAGTTGCTACATAACTACATAATATATCTACTATACTTCTTTTTGATTCCTCAATACCACAAGCAATTTCCTCAAAACTATTAAATTCAAAACTACTAATGTTATCTTTCTTTATATATACCTCATATTTATTCAACTTCATATAAAAATTCTGAATACTCGATTTATCAACATATTCAATTATATTCTTAAGTACTAAGCCATCTTCTTTTATTTCAATAGAATCACACTCACTAAAATCCCCTATATATACCATTTAATAAAACTCCTAAATAATAATTATAATTATCAATTTACATTCTAAGTTAACAAAAAATCTAACCACAAAATCATTATATAACAAAAAATATATTTTTTGTTATATAAATGTTAATTTTGTTATGCTTTTATGATTTTATTTTTATTGAGTAATAGGATAAAGTTGTTATGCCACTCTTCTTAGTGAATTGTTCCCTTCGGCCCTTCTGAATAGTGAATGCGCCTTCAGCGGTTAAGAATTAGAGAATAAAGAGCAAAGTTCTTCCTCCAAGCGTATCGCCTTCACTGAAGCGAAGCTTTTCACTTGAAGTGGAACTTTTCACTTGAGCTTCGCTCACTATTCACTGAGTATAAACCTAGTAATATCAATAATTTTTATACTTTTATATACGTAAATAAAGAGAGTATATGAACATATACCCTCTCCATTAATCTATTCAGATATTAATCTAAGTATCTAAAATTACTTATTAATATTATTTACTAATTTTATTCCATTTGTTTTCATATCTAATAATGAGAAAAGATTCATAGCATTTGCATTATGCCATGGTGCATCATATGTTTCTACTGCATTAATAGGTACTATAACATCCATGTCCTTCTCTATTTTATTAAAATACGTTCTAAGTGTTATCGCAAATTGTTTTACACATACATCTGTTATACACCCTGTTATTATCCACTTATTATACCTTTTTCAACTAACTCATTTACTTTAGCTTGAGTTTCTTCTTCTAGGAACGCATTAGTAGTTGACTTCTTGATTAAAGTTATATATTTTTCATATACTTTTAATTCATCAACTAATTCAGATTCAACATCACCATCTAAGCAATGCTCTGGATAAAAGTTAAACTCTACTGAATCTTTTTTGTGACTATCTGTAAAAGCTATTATTTCTGCATTTGCATCCCTAGAAACTTCAACTGCCTCTACTATATTAGGTATAATAGCCTCCACTCTTGGGCTAGCTAATGCACCTTTCTTTGCAAATCCATTGTTAATATCAACAATAAATAAAACTGATTTATCATCAACTTTAATAGTTTCTTTCTCTATATCCTTTAACTCTTTAAAATCTATATTGTAATTAAAATCTATCTTCATATCCATCACTCCCTATATCAATCTGTATATACACTTATTATACACTAATGTATATTCCTAGGTATATATAATATTAGTGAATTGCTCCCTTTGGTCGAGTGAATTGCTCCTTTCAGTTGAGTGAATTACTCACTACGGTCGAGTGAATAATTAGGAGTACTGAAGATCAAGCCTCTTCTTTCCTACGCATAGCATTTCAATAGTAATATAGTTCTTCACAGAGGCAATGTCTTTCACTCGATATCCGCTCACCATTCATTTAGTTCTCATCTTCATAAACAATAATAGGTGTTCCATCCTCTATCTTATCAAATATTGCCCTTGCTAAATACTTAGGTGTATTAACACATCCATGAGTTCCATTTGACTTATATATATCCCCACCAAAAGAGTATCTCCAACTTGCATCATGAATACCAATATTCCCGTTAAAAGGCATCCAATAGGTAACATCTGAGCTATAGTTTGCACCTCTTAGTGTTGCATTTTTCTCTTTATAATTTAACATATAAGTACCCAAACTAGTTGGATTATTTTTATTCTTATCCCCAGTAACTATATCTCCTTGTGTTACAATAAATCCATTTTTATAAAACCATAAATATTGCCTCGTTATGTTTATTTCAACATAAGTACTACCTATATCATTATCCTTATGCGATGCCGCTGTTTGACTGTATATAGGTTCTCTAGAAATTATCTCTCCATTCTTTATATTTTTAGTCAAGATAATTTCTTCTTTAACCTTATTGATCTTCCACCCATAAAAACCGCCTTCAACTTTAACAATCTTACCTGGTGATGTCTTGAAATTCCTACTTTTCCCCGCAGTATTATGTTTTTTAGATAATGTATCTATATAATCTTTTATTTGAGTTATATCAATCTTTACTTCTAGATTATCATCTACCCCAAGCCATTTGTTTATTGTTGCCCCATCTAATATTTCTGTTTCATCTCCAAACATATAAGTAACTTTTGTAGATGAGTATTTATTCAGAGTATCCTTAGCTTCTATAGCTTCTTTTGAGGTCGAAAGGAATCTGGGATTTTCATAACACTTAATTTCTTCTAAGTTTAATATATCTTTTCCATCCGAAATCGCACTTTTAATATTCGCATATAAAATTTCTTTATTTATTTTATTTCCATAAACTTC
Organism: Clostridium gasigenes; assembly: GCF_017348895.1. Classification (NCBI taxonomy): domain Bacteria; kingdom Bacillati; phylum Bacillota; class Clostridia; order Eubacteriales; family Clostridiaceae; genus Clostridium; species Clostridium gasigenes. The sequence goes on along the minus strand of NZ_CP071376.1, from coordinate 1,960,170 downwards.
ATCAATAATAGTGTATCCCTCAGGTGTATATTTAAAATCAGCATTCTTAGGTGTTAATTACTATTTTAATATAGATAATTGTAAAGGAAATAATCAAATTAAATTAGAAGAGTTAAGGACGTAAACCTATTAGATAGTGAAGAAATTTTTTCATTATATAATAGGTTATTTTGTTGTAAAATATTAGTAGGTGGTGATGACGATGCAAAAATTATTTTTATCAAAATTAATAGCCTATGAGTATTTCAAAAATAAAAAGAATAACTACTATCCAAAACCTGGTTTGCAAAGATGCAAATACTGCGGCAAGTTATCCGAGTTTAAAAAGCATGGATTTTATGAGCGATACTATAATTGTGGTGAGTTTACAGAGAGGATATTTATTAGAAGATATATCTGCTCTAATAGTAAGTGTAATCATACTATATCTATGTTACCTAATTTTTGTCAGCCTAGGTTTATTAATGGTATAGAAGAGATATTCATTTATTTAAATGGATATTTTAATAGAATAGGCAATATTGAATTATTAATTAAAAACTTGAATAAAACGACTAATATGAAGATATCTAGGCAACTCTTAAAGTTTTACAGTGAACGTTTTATCGAGAACTTAACATATATACAATCAACATTAAGATTACTAAATCCAAATTTAACATTACCTGAAGGAGATGATAAAGAAAAAGCAAAGCAAGTTTTAACGATTATAAATACTTGGTCAGGCCCGACTAAGAATCTATCACAGAAATTCCATGATCTAACGTTAAGAACATTGCTTTGCAAACAAATCTCCACTTTATTTTAGCATTAAAGTTAACAATTTGAAAGTATATTTTAAGAAAATACTTCCAACACTGTATTTTCCTATATTATGACAAACTTCTATGATATTTTTGGATTATAGAGATTATTCTAATAGTTAATTCAAAAATATATTTATGGAGGTTCAATTAACATGCTCGATGAAAATACCCGAACTGCGATAGCTCTTAAAAGATTTTCATTAATTAGTCCAGTTATCAATGGACAAGTTAAAAATAACAAAGCTTACTTCTCAGAAGTAACAGCGGAAAAAATAGAAATGCCTCATTATGGATATAAACATTATTCACCTAAAACAATTGAAAATTGGTATTGTGAGTACTTAAAAGGTGGTTTGGATGCTTTAAAGCCTAGTACTAGAGGTGATAAAGGTGGTTCAAGAAAAATAGATTTTGATACTAAAGAAAATATCCTAAAATATTTAGATAAGTATCCCAAAGCACCGGAAGATGTCAAGTGAGTTGACGTATTATTATTAAAAAACTTTTTTACACAACTTATTTTGTATTAAATTCAAAAATTACAATAATATTGAAGTTGATTATTGTAATAACCCAATTATTAAATTAGATTTTTTTAGATTGCATTACCTACTTTATTTTCTTTAACTTCATTAGTAGGATTTAATGATACTGTTTCATCTGGATTCCAATTTCTTAATCCTTTTTTAAAGCGCAAAGGATTAAGTGCTCTGGCGGCTTCATATACTTTCTTTCTATTAGCCATTATTTTATCTGTTTCACTATTATGCCTACTACTTGGCGTCATAAATTTAAGCGCACTATGATAGTGCTCGTTATTGTACCAATTAACAAAGTTTAATACCCATTCCCTGGCTTCTTCAATTGACGAAAAGCCATCATTTGGATAACTGGCTCTATATTTCATAGTTTTAAAATGCGATTCAGAAAAAGCATTATCATTACTAACTCTAGGTCTAGAGTATGAAGATAATATTCCTAGATTTTCAAGCTTCGCTTTAAGAGTATAGGATTTCATTGGAGCTCCATTGTCAGAATGAAGCACTAAAGGTTTACCCTTAGTATTTTCCGTAAGCGTAGCTCTTTCTACTAATTCAGCAGCAAGTTCCCCTGTTTCCTCAGGCCAAACTTCCCATCCTACAATCTTTCGGCTATAAATATCAATTATTGTATATAACTTAAAATAAAGTCCTCTAGTATATGTATTTATATATGTAATATCCCATGTCCAAACTTGATTTGGACCATCTGCTATATATGTAGTTGGTGTATGCACTCTTTCAGGCGGTTTTGTATGCCTACGGTGATGTTGCATATTTTCTTCTCTTAGTATTCTATAAAAGGTTGATTCAGAAGCTATATATTGACCTCTATCAGCAAGTGATGGAACTGGCGGTAAGTCTGCATATTCAGGTCTACTTACTACATTTAAAACACTTTGTCTTTCTTGCTTAGAAAGTTTATTCTTAGGTTCTGGTCTTATACAATTTTTTCTTTTATCTTCATTTATAGTATCTCCACGCCTCCATCTTTCAAAGGTTCTTTTACTAATACCAACTACATCACAAGCTGGAATTAATCTTGCTCCATTAGCATTTGCTTCTTCTATCAACTTTACAATTATTATGCGATCTTCTATGGTGATTAATCTTCCTCGTTGTCCCCGAAAATCGCATCTAACTTTTTTCTAAGTACCAATAAGGCTGCGGTTTCAGCTAAAGCTTTTTCTTTGTACTTTAAGTCTCTAGCTAGCTCTTTAGATTTCTTTTTCTCTTCCTTTAGTTCTTCAGTTAGGTCTGCGCTATTAGCCCTAATACCATCATTTGCTGCAATGCAGGTAGAACGCCAAGACTTAACTTCTTCAACATACAGTCCATTTTCTCTACAGTATTTTGAAAGTTCTATTTCAGAAAGTGTATAAGTCTCCATAACAACCATAAATTTATCTTTAGATGATTTATTTCTTTTAGGATTGTTTCCGCTCCCGCGATTAGCTACTGACTTCCAAGTTGATAGGGTTGATTGACTAATGCCTGTTTCTATTGAAAGTTTTGTTACTGAAATTTGCTCAGGTGGTAACATTCTTGCTATTAACTTTTGCTTCTCTTCTTTTGTATACTTTTTATTATTTTTATTATCTTTTGTCATAGGTATCTCTCCCTTACTTTTATCTACTTTGAGAATAACATCTTTTACTCCCTACGACAACTATCTTACCACCTAGGGATGGCAGTATATCTCCAATTTATAGGTATTTAAATACTTTAAAAGAAGAAAAAATCAATATACCTTTAAAAGCTACTAAGAGAATAGAGACTCCTTTAGGTGATCAATCTCAATTTGACTGGGCCCACTATACTATGTATATCAGTGGAGACAAAATAACGGTATATTGTTTTTCATTAATTTTAGCTGCTTCAAGAAAAAAGGCTATTTTATTTTCAAAGTCTTGCGACGGCGAAGCCATTTATGAATCAATACATTTATTATTTAAAAGAATTGGTGGAGTTACAAAAGAAATATTAATTGATAATCCAAAAGCATTAGTTCTAGAAAATAAAGTAGGTGAGGAAGTTATTTTCAATACAGATGCACTTAGATTATCACATTATCTAGGAATTAGTTTAAATGCCTGTAATCCTTACAGAGCAAAAACTAAAGGTAAAGTAGAAAGACCATTCCAATACATAGAAGAGCAATTTGTAAAGGGTAATAAATTTAATTCAATGACAGAGTTAAATAGGGCCGCGAATATTTTTATAGAAGAAGCAAACAATGAATCTCATAGTACCACTCTAAGGATAACAAATGATTTTTTTGCAGAAGAAATCCCTCATTTATCTCCTGTAAAATCACAGCCATTTATAATTTGTAATCTTAAAGAGAGAAAAGTTAGTTTAGACTCGTATATTTCAATTGATGCAGTAAAATATAGTGTTCCTGTTGAATATGTAGGGAAGATTGTTTCATTTAGAATTACATTAGGATATAAGATAGAAGTATTCAATAAGGCATTAATATAATTACAAGCCATGAAATTGTTAATGAGAAAGGTAAGATGGTAACAGTTGATAATCATTATGGTGATCTAAATGATATAGCCCCAAAATCTATTCCAGAAATAAGGAGGCAGTTCGAAAATACATTTATTAATGGTGAAATATTCTATAAAAATTGTATTCCATATTTAAAACAGCCTAGTTACCACTTACGAGAAATAATTAAGTTGAAGCAACTTTATGATATAGCATCATTAGATTTAATTTTAGAATATTGTATTGCTGAAAACATTTATGAAATTAAAGAAATTAGAAATGTTTTAAAGAACAAATATTTAGAAATTGTAAAAGGTATTAATTCGAAGGAAGAACTCCTTACGATGACTGATACCAGTCGTGAGCTATCTTATTATGAGGAGGATCAAATTTAAGGTTCTTCGTCAAATTTGTTGGAGCACATACAATTAAGTTCATTACTTAATTAATATTAAATAATACTTTTTGCCTTAAAAGGTGAAACCCAGCTCGTCCATACATTGTTCTTTTAATCATTTTCAATCTATTTACATTGCCTTCAAGAACACCATTATTATAGCTATAAATCACACAATTTTTAACGCTTTGATAATCTTTTCTTACTCCATTTACAAAGCTTTTAATCTGCTTAATATTAGAATTTTCATGAAAATTTAACCATTCATTAAGTAAACTTACGCTTTTATTTTTAAATATTTCGCTAAACCCTGAAACAGCTACTTTTATTTCACTTAAATGAGGATATTTTACTAATGATTCATCTAGTAACTCTTTTTCCTTTAAAGTAGTAATTTTCTTAGAATCCCAAAAGTATTTTAAGAACGTATATCTTGAAATTAACCTTTTAGCTTTTATATCCTTTATTTGTCCGTCATTATTTTTCTTTATGTAATTACAATACTTAGCAATTGATGAATATGAATAAGATAAACCCTTTTCTTTAAATTCAGTGGCTATTTGGGAGTAAGTTTTACCAAGTTTTAAAAGCTTAATTATCTCATTATGATATAAATCATATTTCTTTACATGTGTTATAGCGTATGTATTTTCAAGGTCATCTAAGTTAATATATTTTCTGACAGTATTCCTTGAGAGATAAACTTCTCTACAAATTTGTCTTATAGCCATTCCATTCTTATGAAGTTCCTTAACTTTATCTATAATATGTGCTTTATTTAATTTACTGTTTGATATAACTATTTCATCATTAAATTGAATTTTATTTGTATCAACTATATCAAATTTAACACCTTTACCTATGTATGTTTTTAAGAAATCAGAAGATGCCTCCATCAAATTATGAATTACATGAAACCTATCAGCTACATGTATAGCATCTGGTAATGCATTATTAATAGCACTAGCATATGTAGTGGATCTGTCCCGACTTACTAAACTTGCATTAGTATAATTCTTAAGATGATTAGAGACAGGCTCAAGCTCCCTGCTTTCAATTAAATCAATTGGTTTATTAGTTGCTAAATCACAAACTAGAGTTCCAAAAGTAACCCCTCTTTTAAATGAAAAATCATCTAATCCAATTGTAGTAGAAGTATAATTAGGTTCAATTTCATGATTATGAGCTATTCTAAGAAAAGTGCTACTACTTATAGGTATTAGCTCATTAAATAATCTAGTTAAACTATTAGCACTTTGAGATAGTGAAAATTTAACTAAGTAATTTGTTAATCTACCAGTTTTTCTATTATATTTTCCTGCAATATCATCAAATTGTTCTGAGAATGCTACTTGTACACATTTAGAATTTTTACAATAGAATCTCCTTGAAATGATAAAAAGAATTGTCTTTTTATCAATCATAGGCATATCCAAAACTTTTCTTATATATTTACTATGAGTATTATTAGAGTATGCCCCACATTTGGAGCAGAAGGCTCCTTTCTCTTTAGACTTAACAGTAATATTTATTGTTTCAGAGGTATGCTCTATTTCTTCTATAGTAAGTTTATTTTCAAAAAGTATTTCACTCATCATTTATGTCATCTCTCCTAAAGTCAGTTTAATTCAACTATAGGATTATAAACAATTATACTAAAACCAACAAATTTGATGAAGAACCAGTTTTAAGTATAAATCAACAGACACGCTGTTTTTATTGAATTAGACTAATAAAACTATAGATCTATATATAATATAACTATTATTTTCATTCATATTTTAATAAAGAAAGAACTCCAAATTGGTTTATCCCCCAAATGAAGTTCTTTTAATCTTTTATCTAATATATCTCCCACTAAATGACGATTGTATGCATATATTGTAATATTATATATACTTACACTCTATTTTTATACAAAATTATTTATCTGATTACTTAACTTAAAAATAGTAAGTATTTTTTCTTAACTTTTCTTAAATATTAATTCAACCCTTGTATATACATTCTTTTCACTCTCTACCTTTATATTAATCTTTAGCTGTTTGCATATTTTTTTTACATAGTATAGTCCCATCCCTGTTGATTTAATATTCTTTCTTCCATTCTCACCAGTAAAGCTTTTTTCAAAAATTCTTCCAATATCTTGACCTGAAATTCCTACACCATTATCTTCTATGTATAAATGATACACTGATTCCTCTTCTTTAGTATATATCCTTACTTCTCCATACTCTTTAACATATTTAGTACAATTATTTAAAATTTGAGATATTATATACTGAACCCATTTCATATCACTTATTACCATAAATTTCTCTGATTCATTATTGATAGATATATTTTTGCTAATAAAAAATATATAGTTTTCCTTTATTGCTTTTTTAATTACTTCATTTATATTTACTCTTTGTGCAAAGATATCATTATTAAAACTATTACTTCTAGTAACAGCTAAAATTTCATTTACTTTATATTTTATACACTCAATTCTATTCACTAATATATCGTTATCGTCAAATTCATCTACTATTAATTCACATACTGAAATATCTATTTTTATATCATGTACACTTTGAGTAACAAATTCATCGACTTCTTTCAACTTATTTTTATAAATATCCTGTACTATATAAAATTCTTTTCGCTCATCTTCAATTATCTCATAAATGCAATTATATAAAAAATCGTTTTTAATTGTATTTTTAGACAATACTCCATTCCCTTTAATTTCTGTACATATACTTTTTTCTTTAAAGTATTGAACTATAATAAAACTAATATCAACAAATAATATTAGTATATCCATATAAAAAATATCACCCATATAATCTATTTTGATACTACAATAAAAAAATAAATTTACTATCAATATTTTAAGTATATCAGATAATATTTTAAATTTTATTTTTATTACATATGTTAAGAAATTCACTTTATAATGTACCCTATTCCCTTCTTTGTTTCAATACAGTCTTCTATACCTTCATCCAATAATTTTTTTCTTAATCTATTAATATTCACAGTAAGCGTGTTTTCATTAACATAAATATCATCATTCCAAAGCCTTTTCATTATTTCATTTCTTTTAACTATAGATCCACTATTAGTTATTAATATTTTTAAAATTTCAAACTCATTTTTGGTTAATTCAATAATTTTATCACCTGTTAGTAAGGTTGCATCATCTAATCTTAGTACCAAATTATTGTGTTTTATTATCATATTTTCCTGACATTTATACTGGTACGTACGTCTTATAACTGCATTGATTTTTGCTATTAATACATTAGTATCGAAAGGCTTTACTACATAATCATCAGCACCATTACTTATAGCCATGATTATATCCATATTACTATCTCTAGAAGAAACAATAATAATAGGAATACAATTTTTTTTTCTAATTTTTTTACACCAATAAAAGCCATCAAATATAGGAATACTAATATCCATCAATATAACATGCGGCTTAACTATATCAACTTCTTCATCTATTTTTTCAAAGTTAGTGCAAGCAATAACGTTAAACTTCCATTTTTCTAATTTTTTTTTACTAATTCTACTAACTTTTCGTCATCCTCAATCATATATATTTTATATAAACTATCCATAACTCTCCCCCTAAAATTCCTTATATTGAAATAAAATGAAATTATATCTTTATATTAACATATTATTATTTAATTGTCACATATGATCATTTATTTTTTTGATTAACTTTCTACTTAATTCATTATTTTTATTTATATACTGTAAATTATATACTCTCGTACCATATATTTTAATATAAAAATCTCCCTTCATAAAACAGTATTATTAAAAATATCTGCTATAAAGGGAGCATATCAACACAATCTTAAATATAATAGTTTAATAATTAATACTACATTTTAAATTATTTTTACTATCTTTCTCAATTTCTCCATCTCTTATATTAATAATTCTTGTTCCATATTCACTTGATTCCATGGAATGTGTTACCTGTATAATTGTATTTCCTAAATCTTTATTTATGCATCTTAATAGATTCATTATATCCTCTCCTGATTTTGAATCAAGATTTCCTATTGGTTCATCCGCTAATATTAATTTAGGCTTTGATATTAATGCACGTGCTATAGCTACTCTTTGTTGTTGCCCACCTGAAAGCTCGGATGGTGTATGCCTTCTCTTATCCTCCAAGCCAATTATTTTTAATATATCCTTTAACTCTTTCTCATAATTTTTTGCTTTTTTTCCATCTAGCAATATTGGCAATAGAATATTATCTTCTACATTTAAATTCTGTACTAAATTATAAAATTGAAAAACAAATCCCATATCGCGTCTTCTTAGTGTTCCCATATGATTGGATTTAATATTCTTGTAGTTCTTTTCACCAAAATATATATCTCCCTTAGTTGGATTATCTAATCCACCTAATAAGTATAGTAATGTTGACTTTCCACACCCTGATGGACCCATGATAGAAACAAACTCGCCTTTTTCAACTGTTAAATTAATATTTTTTAATATATCAACACTATTTCTACCAATTTTAAATGATTTATATAAATTACTAGTCTTAATAATACTTTCTTTCATTATTTATAACTCCCTCTATTCATATTTTATTTCATCAATCATAGATAACTTATTTCCCTTAACTACTACAAAAGATGCAGCTATTAACATTACTATCATAACTATAGTAACCGTAGGTACTAATTTACTAACAGGATATTTTATTATCAAACTTGTTTCAAGATACTTCATAAAATCATTTAAAATTATATTTATTCCAACAATAGATATAAATCCAAATGCCAATGCCACAAAGCCTTGTAATAATGATTCTACCATCAATAACAAATTCTTTTCTCCTTTATTTAATCCAACAACACTAATTACTGCTATATCTTTTTTTCTTTGCATAAAGCATATTATTATATTACTTACGATTGCAAATGCTACTATAATTACAGTTGCAAATGAAAATACCTCTAATATATTTGTAATCTGCTCCATATCCTTTTTATTATTATCTTCAATAAATGACTTAGTAGATATTTTGGCCCCTGTTCCTTTTAAATCTTTTTCTAAAGCTTCTTTTAATTTTTCTTCATTTAAACTTGATTTTATATAATAATTATTAGGATATTTATAATCTGTTTCTTTTTTCACCATATCCATATTTACTAAATTAAAATTACCACCGTAAAACATTCTAGAATCTACTAAAGCAACAACTTCTACTTCAATATCTTTTTCATTTATATCTATCTTAATTTTATCACCTATTTTGTAATTATTACTATCAGCTATACTCTTAGATAGTATTATACCTTTTTCTACACTGTTTAATTTCTCAAGATCAACCTTTTCATTGTCATATCTTATATAGTCATTCCACCCTTGCCATTTTTTGGTATCTACTGCAAATAAATCTAACTTCACATCTTCACTATCATTAACTTTAGATCCATTAATACTTATTGCTTCATATATTTTCTGTACACTTGTCAGATTATTTATTTCTTCATTTACCTTACTAGGAACCTTTGACTCATCCTCTACGTATACATTGAAATCCATAGATTGATATGCACCTAATACTTCATCAACTAAAGAAATTCTTATTCCTGTTATCATTAACATAGCTATTATTGCTACTACTAATAACCTAACATTATTTAATAATAATTTAGATACTCTTACATTATTAGTAGCAACCATTAATAATCCACTTACTTTTCTTAGTTGGATTACTACAGGTTTCAATAAACCTTCTACCATTTTAGGGATTGCGATCATAACACCAATAATAAATAATAATAAAGATATTGACACTAGTGCATACTCCGTACTTTCTCCCATAAAATGGATAACCATAGAAATAATGATTAAACAAATTCCAACTATAAATGTAATTATAGAATTTTTTTCTTTTACACTTGCTGTATTTAAAATTACTTCTTTTACAGGCATATTTTTTATTTTTATAATAGGGAATATTGCTGAAATAACTGATATAATTACCGCAAATATTATACCTATACTAAAGTGTGAAATATCATAATTTACTATAGCTTTCATTCCATACTCTTTCATCGGATTTCCTATTTCAGCTAAAATATTTATGAAGAATCGACCTCCAATACACCCTAATATTCCTCCAATCATTCCATAAATCATACTTTCTTTCAAGAGCATAAATATCAATCTACCTTTTGTTGCCCCTTGACTTAAAAAAGTCCCTAATGTTGATAACCTTTCAATAATGATCATATTAAATGAACTGTTAATAAGAAAAATTGTAATAACTAATACAATAGCTAGTATAATATACATTGCATAACTAATCATATTTATTGTATATTCTTGATTTTCCTTATCTCCTAACTCTTTTACAACCATTTTATTTTCCTGATTATTCTTATTAAAGTTTTTTTCAAATCCTTCTAAATCATTACTTTTTTCTTCAATAAATACCTGAGTATATAAATCTTCTATCCCATATAACTTTGAAACTGTTTTACTATTTAAAATAAAGTTAATGCTATCTTCTGAATCCGATGAAAATAACCCTCTATTTATTGCAATTCCAACAACTGAATAAGTATGTTCTTTTCCTAATACTTTTACTTTTACATCTTCCCCTACTTCTAAATCAAATGTATCACTAGTTTTCTTTGAAATTACTATCTCATTATCATTTAAGCTATCAAGCTTTTTATCATCTATTAATCTCATAACTCCAAAGTTATTAAAATCACTTAAACTCATCCCAAATAAATTTACATTTTTTGAATCATTTTCACTTAGATATCCTCCGATGTTAATAATCTTGCAACTATCAGATAAATTAACATCCTTTATATCATCTACATCCACAAATGGTTTTTCTTGGCTCGACGATGATATTACATAATTATATTCTCCATATAAATTTTTATATACATCTCCAATACTACCTATCATTGATTTAGTTGCACCCAATGCACCAATTAATAATGATACACTTAATGTAATAGAAAATAATACTAATATTACTCTCCCCTTTTTATTAAATATTGTTTTGTATAAATATTTACTTAAAATATTCATCTTTCCCCCCCTATTAATAACTTAATTGCTTCACTAATAACTAATATTTTTTGTTTATAAATTAATTCTATCATTTCTCTCAAGCTTAAATCCATTGCTTTATGTTACAAAACAAATGTATATATTACATTTATGTAATATATACATTTGTAACTTAATTTATTGAATTACACTTAAAATACTATTTAATATTTCAGCATTATTAGATAAATTCATTAATCCCAACATATCTTCATGATTCCCAAAACCATCATAAATTTTGAATTCTTTTTTAGTTGAATTGTTCCAACCATATATTGATATTTCATCATTAAACTTATTGCTATCTTCTGATTTAACTAAATGTATATATGAATTTACTAATCCAGTATTAATAGTGTTGTTTAAATATTTAGAATATCCTTCTACATTATTCACTATTTCTTCTTTAATATTATTGTCCTGTAAATAATTTCTATATAATTCATTCTTTTCTGCTTCTACTAAAATGTTATTATATAGTTCCTCCTCATCTTTAGTATTTATACTATTATTTCTATTGATACGTTTATAACTATCTAACATTATAATATCTGATACATTTAAATTTCTTTTTTCTAATTCTTTAGCCACTTCGAAAGCTAAATTTCCTCCAGCCGAATATCCTAATAATACATATGATCCCTCTTTTTGTATTTCAATAATTTTTTCTACATATTCTTGAATTAAATTATCTTTATTTATAAAATTAAATGCATAAAATGAATATTGATTTATTAACTTTGATAAATTACTATATATTATATTAAATCCAGCTATAGGTGGAAATACAAAAATGTTTTTATTATATTTATTATTTAGTAATCCTACATATTCTTCCTTCTCCATTTTGCCTGTATATAGCAACATTTCTTTTATAGTCGGATAATTATATACTAACGTCAAATCAATTTTTATCTTTAAATCAACTTTGATTTTGGAAACAATACTTACTAATTTTAAAGAATTCCCTCCTATTTCGAAGAAATTATCGTTTATACCAACCTTTTCTATCCCTAATACTTCCTCCCATATTTCCGCTATTTTTCTTTCTATATCAGTTCTTGGTGGTTCATAATTTGTATTTATCATTTCACTAAAATCTATCTCTGGTAATAACCTTTTATCAATCTTTCCATTTGTAGTGATATGCATCTTTTCTACTTCTTTTATATAGGATGGAATCATATATCCTGGTAAACAGCTCTTTAAATAGTCTCTTATACTGCCCCTATCCACACTCTCTTTAACTGTATAGTACGCACATATAAATTGTTCATTTTGTTTATTTCTTTTAACTACTACCGCAACTTCTTTTACGCCTTTATATTTTTCAAAACAACTTTCTATTTCATCTAATTCAATTCTAAATCCTCTTAATTTTATTTGATTGTCAATTCTTCCATGATACTCCACAACACCATCTTCTCTCCATCTTCCTATATCTCCGGTCTTGTATAGTCTCTCATTTTTATTAAAAGGACTTTCTATAAACTTCTCCCTTGTTAATTCTTCCTTATTTAAATAGCCTCTAGCTACACCATCTCCTCCTACATATATCTCTCCATATATACCTTCAGGTAATAGCTCTCCATTTTTACCAACTATATATACTGTTGAATTTGATATTGGTTTTCCTATAGGTATATTATCTTCATAGTCCTTATCCGCCAAATATGTCGTTGAAAATGTTGTGTTTTCTGTAGGTCCATACCCATTTACAATATTTACATCATCGCAATTGTTTCTCACACTATTAAAATAACTTGGTGTTGCTCGTTCTCCACCTGTTATTAAATATCTTAATGATTTAAAAATCTTAGGATTTTCTTGGGCTAATTGATTGAATAATGCACTTGTTAACCATAATATTGTTATATTATTTGTTTCTATTTCCTTTTCCAATAACTCTGCAGAAAGTATGTTTTCAAACTTAGTTAGATATAAGCTTAACCCATTAAGTAAAGCTCCCCATATCTCAAATGTTGAAGCATCAAATCCTATTGCTCCAGTCTGAAGAATCCTATCCCCTTCCTGGAATTTAACATATTCAGTATTTTTTACTAATCTTATAATATTTTTATGCTCTACTAATATTCCTTTGGGTTGACCAGTACTTCCCGATGAATACATTATGTAAGCCAAACTATTACTAGTATTCATACTCTCTATATTGGTTGAACTAGTATCCGACTCAGAAACTTCTTTTATTTTTATCATATCTCCATCGAAATCGAACTTTTCATAATTCTCCTCAGCTATAAGCACAATCCTAGCTTTGCTGTCCTTTAACATATATTCAATTCTTTCTTTTGGATACTTACTATCTATCGCTAAGTAGGATCCTCCAGCTTTCAGTATTCCTATTATGCCCACTATCGTTTCTATAGATTTATTTGATAGTATTCCTATACTCTCCTCCAGTCTTATTCCTTTTTCTACCAATACTCTTGCTATTCTATTTGCTTTTTTATTTAACTCTTTATAAGTTAAACTTTCTTCTTGAAATTTTACTGCTATTTTATCTGGAGTATTTTCTGCTATTTCTTCAAATAATTGATTTATCGTCTTTTCACTTGGATACGCTACTCTAGTATTATTGAATACATTAATTATTTTATTGCACTCTTCTTCAGTAATTAAATTTATTTTTTTTATAATAATTTGGTTATTTCTAACTATACTACTTAATATATTTATATAATGATTGGCTAATCTTTTTATAGTTTTCTCTTTAAATAACTTTGTACAATACTCTATTCTAAATTCTATAGACTCTTCATATTCACATGCATTTAAAGTTAAATCAAATTTCGATATATTGCTCTCCCTACTTAACATCCTGAAGTTCGTTCTATCTAATTTTATTTCTTCATTGCTATCTTTATTTATCATATTAAACATAACATCAAATAAAGGATTTCTTCCTGTATTTCTATTTACATTCAGTTTATCTATCAATTCTTCTAATTGATAACTTTCATTTTCATATGCGTATAATAAATTTTCTTTTACTTCATTTAATAAATCAAGATAACTTACTTCAGGATTTATTTTGCTCCTTATAGTTAATGTGTTTACGAATATCCCCATCACATTTTCTAAATCTGCATGTTCTCTTCCCGCCACTGGTATTCCTACTACTATATCATCTTGTCCACCATATTTCGAAAGTAGTATATTGAAAATAGAGAATAATATCATATGAACTGTTGTTCCTGTATCTTTAGATAACTTAATTACATCATTTGATAATTTTCCATCTAATTTAAACTCTATTTTATCACCTTCAAAACTTTGAATTACTGGTCTTTTATAATCATATGGTAAATTTAATACTGGTATCTCATCCTTGAAAATATTTAACCAATACTCTTCTGACTTATTTCCCTCTTCTTTTCTTAATAAAGTATTTTGCCATTTTGCAAAGTCTTTATATTGAATTCTTAAATCTTCTAAATTATTACCATTGTATATTTCCCTAAATTCCTCCATCAAAACACTCATTGATACTCCATCACTTATAATATGATGCATATCTATCAATAAATAATTTTTATAATCTTTTTCTAAATATTTCACCCTAAATAATGGTGCTTTATTTAAATTAAAAGGTCTTATAAATGAATTAATTGTTGATTCTAAATCTTCGTCACTCTCTATTTTTTCTAGAACAATATTATAATTATTACCTATTTTTTGAACTACCTCATTATCTACTTCCTCAAAATATGTTTTCAACGCATCATGTCTCTTTACTAATTGATTAAAAGTATTGGTTATTTTACTAATATTAAGTTCACCCTCTACTTCTAACACCATAGGCATATTATATACAGTTCCTTTTTCTATTTGTTGTAGCATATACATTCTCTTTTGTGCTGATGATGTTTCATAATATTCTGCTTCTTTACACTTATCTATTTCTTTATATAAGCTACTTTGACATTCATTTAAAATTTTACTTAAACTCTTTATCGTTGATTTTTTAAATAGCTCCTTTAATGGTATTTCAATATTAAGTTCTTTTTGTATTTTACTCAATAATACAGTTGCTTTTAAGGAGTTTCCTCCCAACTCAAAGAAGTTATCATTTATTCCTATTCTTTCTGACCCAAGTACATCTTTCCATATACTTACTAATATTTCTTCCTTTTTATTTCTTGGTTCTTCAAATTCATTATTTATTAATGCCTCTAAATCTACTTCTGGTAACTTTCTTTTATCGATTTTCCCATTATTAGTTAATGGCATTTTATTTAAATAAATATAATATGTGGGAATCATATATTCTGGTAGAGCCTCTCTTAAATGATCTTTCAACGAATCTTTATTTATCTCTTTTTCACTTACATAATAAGCACATAAATATTTTTCGTCTTTTTCATTAGTCTTTGCTACTACTACAACTTCTTTTATATCTTCATAATTTAATAGTCTGTTTTCAATCTCTCCAAGTTCTATTCTAAATCCTCGTATCTTAACTTGATCATCTATTCTTCCTAAGAATTCTATATTCCCATCTGGAAGCCATCTTGCTAAATCTCCTGTCTTATATATCCTCTCACCTTTAACAAATGGATTTTCTATAAATTTTTCTAATGTTAAGTCTGGGCGATTTAGATATCCCCTTGCTAATCCATCTCCTCCTATAAATAATTCACCTGCTATTCCTATACCTTTTAATTCTAAATCTTTTCCTAATATATATACTTTTGTATTTCCTATCGGTTTTCCTATGATAACTCTATTATTTATTTCACATTTTGTTGTTATTGCATCTACTGTTGTTTCTGTTGGCCCATAACAATTGTATAAGTTATACCCAATATTCAGTATCTCATTCTTTGTTTTTACTGATAATGCTTCTCCACCAGATATTAATACTTTTACGCTTTCTAACCTTTCTCCCTCAGACATAAATTCTTGTATTGTTACCGGGACTAATTGTACTATATTTATATTATTTCTCTTTATTAGACTTCGTATTTTTTCTCTATTTAAAGATTCCTCTTTACTTGTAATATAAATTGTTCCTGCATTTAACAGTGTTCCAAATATTTCTTCTATCGATACATCAAATGCTATACTTGTGTTATGCAATACATTTTTATTACTCTCTACGTCATACCTTTTACCAAACCAATTACACACATTAATCACATTTTTATGCGTAACTAACACACCTTTTGGTTTTCCAGTACTCCCTGAAGTGTATATAATATACCCTATACTATCATTTGTTATTTCTATATTTACATTTTCATGATTTACACTTGTTTTATATTCCTCTATTAACAACTTGTCTTGCTTTAATTCAAAATCTGATTCAAATTTTTTGCTTGTTATTAGTACTTTCGCATAACTATCCTCTAACATGTATTTAACTCTTTCCTCTGGATATTCTACATCTATCGGTAAATATGCTGCCCCTGTTTTTAATACTCCTATTATCGCTACAATAGCTTCAATAGATCTTTCTAATCTTATTGCTACTATTTCATCTTTTTTTATTCCTATTTCTATTAATGTACTAGCTATTTTATTAGCTCTTACATTAAGCTCGCCATATGTTATTTTTTCTTCTCCATATACTATTGCGATGTTATTACTATTTGTATTAACTTGATTTTCAAACGCCTCCACTATAGTAATATTTTTATTATAATCTTCTTTTGTTTCGTTAAAACAATTTATTACCTTGTTCTTTTCATCTTGAGATAGCATATCTATTTCAGATATTTTCACTTCTGTGTTACTACATATACTATCTAAAATATTTATATATCTTTCTATAAATAATTCAATTGTTTCTTCTTTAAACAATTTAGTACAATATTCAAAGTTTAATTTTATAGTATCACCACAATCTACTACACCTAAAGAAATATCAAACTTTGATATTTTACCTTCAGACTGAATTAGCTTAAATGAAAGATCACTGATATTTATATCATCACTACTTTCTTT
This sequence comes from Clostridium gasigenes, assembly GCF_017348895.1. Lineage (NCBI taxonomy): Bacteria > Bacillati > Bacillota > Clostridia > Eubacteriales > Clostridiaceae > Clostridium > Clostridium gasigenes. Next base: position 1,942,855 of record NZ_CP071376.1, on the reverse strand, counting down.
ATAATCAAAAACTACATCAAATAATGGATTTCTTCCAATATCTCTAACAATATTTAATTTTTCTATTAACATATCCAATTGATAACTTTGATTATCAAATGCATTTATAGTATTCACCCTAACTTCTTCTAAAAATTCAATAAATGTTTTATTATTAGATGGCTTATTTCTTAACGCTAAAGTATTTACAAACATACCAATAATATTTTGAACTTCTACATTTCTTCTTCCAGCTATAGGCATTCCTATTATAATATCATTTTGACTGCTATGTTTACTTAATAATATATTAAATGCAGCTAAAAACACCATATTCATTGTAGTCTTTGTTTTTCTACTTAAACCTCTTAACCTTTTAATAAGTTTTTTATCTATGATAAAATGCTTGTTATTGCCATTAAAACTTTGAATTAGAGGTCTTTCATAATCATATGCTAAATCTAAAACTGGTATATCTCCTTTAAAAATATTTAACCAATACATCTCTTCTTTCTTTATCTTATTAGAATCCAATAAATTATTTTGCCAAATTGCATAATCTTTATATTGTATCTCTATTTCTTCTAACTTCTCTCCCTTATATAACTTAATAAATTCTGTTATTAATATTTTTATAGATATTCCATCTGCAATTATATGATGTATATCTATAAGTAAATATTCCTCATTATTTACTTTTATTATTTCAACTCTCAATAAAGGAGCTTTATTTAAATCAAAATGCTTAATAAGAGATTTCAAATCTAAACTGTTAGCTTCTAAAGTTCTTATATTAAATTTAAAATTGGAGTTAATCTTCTGTACAAATTCTCCATCTCTATTCTCAAAATAAGTTCTTAATGACTCATGTCTTTTTATAAGCTTTTCAAAAATCTGTTCGTATTTTTCTTTATTAACTCCACCTTCTACTTTAAATATAAAAGGCATATTATATGCTATACTTTCTTTTTCAAATTCTTGAATACTATATATTCTCTTTTGAGCAGATGACATTTTATAATATTCTTGCTCTTCTACTTTTTCTATCATTGAATATACTGTATCTATACTTTCATCTATATATTTTGAAAGTAATTTAATTATTGGATTTTCAAATATAGATTTAACTGATATATCCTTCTTTAGTTCTTTACCTATCTTAGTAGTTACTAAAATTGCTTTTAAAGAATTCCCTCCTATTTCGAAGAAATTATCGTTTATACCAACCTTTTCTATCCCTAATACTTCCTCCCATATTTCCGCTATTTTTTTTTCTATATCAGTTCTTGGTGGTTCATAATTTGTATTTATCATTTCACTAAAATCTATCTCTGGTAATAACCTTTTATCAATCTTTCCATTTGTAGTGATATGCATCTTTTCTACTTCTTTTATATAGGATGGAATCATATATCCTGGTAAACAGCTCTTTAAATAGTCTCTTATACTGCCCCTATCCACACTCTCTTTAACTGTATAGTACGCACATATAAATTGTTCATTTTGTTTATTTCTTTTAACTACTACCGCAACTTCTTTTACGCCTTTATATTTTTCAAAACAACTTTCTATTTCATCTAATTCAATTCTAAATCCTCTTAATTTTATTTGATTGTCAATTCTTCCATGATACTCCACAACACCATCTTCTCTCCATCTTCCTATATCTCCGGTCTTGTATAGTCTCTCATTTTTATTAAAAGGACTTTCTATAAACTTCTCCCTTGTTAATTCTTCCTTATTTAAATAGCCTCTAGCTACACCATCTCCTCCTACATATATCTCTCCATATATACCTTCAGGTAATAGCTCTCCATTTTTACCAACTATATATACTGTTGAATTTGATATTGGTTTTCCTATAGGTATATTATCTTCATAGTCCTTATCCGCCAAATATGTCGTTGAAAATGTTGTGTTTTCTGTAGGTCCATACCCATTTACAATATTTACATCATCGCAATTGTTTCTCACACTATTAAAATAACTTGGTGTTGCTCGTTCTCCACCTGTTATTAAATATCTTAATGATTTAAAAATCTTAGGATTTTCTTGGGCTAATTGATTGAATAATGCACTTGTTAACCATAATATTGTTATATTATTTGTTTCTATTTCCTTTTCCAATAACTCTGCAGAAAGTATGTTTTCAAACTTAGTTAGATATAAGCTTAACCCATTAAGTAAAGCTCCCCATATCTCAAATGTTGAAGCATCAAATCCTATTGCTCCAGTCTGAAGAATCCTATCCCCTTCCTGGAATTTAACATATTCAGTATTTTTTACTAATCTTATAATATTTTTATGCTCTACTAATATTCCTTTGGGTTGACCAGTACTTCCCGATGAATACATTATGTAAGCCAAACTATTACTAGTATTCATACTCTCTATATTGGTTGAACTAGTATCCGACTCAGAAACTTCTTTTATTTTTATCATATCTCCATCGAAATCGAACTTTTCATAATTCTCCTCAGCTATAAGCACAATCCTAGCTTTGCTGTCCTTTAACATATATTCAATTCTTTCTTTTGGATACTTACTATCTATCGCTAAGTAGGATCCTCCAGCTTTCAGTATTCCTATTATGCCCACTATCGTTTCTATAGATTTATTTGATAGTATTCCTATACTCTCCTCCAGTCTTATTCCTTTTTCTACCAATACTCTTGCTATTCTATTTGCTTTTTTATTTAACTCTTTATAAGTTAAACTTTCTTCTTGAAATTTTACTGCTATTTTATCTGGAGTATTTTCTGCTATTTCTTCAAATAATTGATTTATCGTCTTTTCACTTGGATACGCTACTCTAGTATTATTGAATACATTAATTATTTTATTGCACTCTTCTTCAGTAATTAAATTTATTTTTTTTATAATAATTTGGTTATTTCTAACTATACTACTTAATATATTTATATAATGATTGGCTAATCTTTTTATAGTTTTCTCTTTAAATAACTTTGTACAATACTCTATTCTAAATTCTATAGACTCTTCATATTCACATGCATTTAAAGTTAAATCAAATTTCGATATATTGCTCTCCCTACTTAACATCCTGAAGTTCGTTCTATCTAATTTTATTTCTTCATTGCTATCTTTATTTATCATATTAAACATAACATCAAATAAAGGATTTCTTCCTGTATTTCTATTTACATTCAGTTTATCTATCAATTCTTCTAATTGATAACTTTCATTTTCATATGCGTATAATAAATTTTCTTTTACTTCATTTAATAAATCAAGATAACTTACTTCAGGATTTATTTTGCTCCTTATAGTTAATGTGTTTACGAATATCCCCATCACATTTTCTAAATCTGCATGTTCTCTTCCCGCCACTGGTATTCCTACTACTATATCATCTTGTCCACCATATTTCGAAAGTAGTATATTGAAAATAGAGAATAATATCATATGAACTGTTGTTCCTGTATCTTTAGATAACTTAATTACATCATTTGATAATTTTCCATCTAATTTAAACTCTATTTTATCACCTTCAAAACTTTGAATTACTGGTCTTTTATAATCATATGGTAAATTTAATACTGGTATCTCATCCTTGAAAATATTTAACCAATACTCTTCTGACTTATTTCCCTCTTCTTTTCTTAATAAAGTATTTTGCCATTTTGCAAAGTCTTTATATTGAATTCTTAAATCTTCTAAATTATTACCATTGTATATTTCCCTAAATTCCTCCATCAAAACACTCATTGATACTCCATCACTTATAATATGATGCATATCTATCAATAAATAATTTTTATAATCTTTTTCTAAATATTTCACCCTAAATAATGGTGCTTTATTTAAATTAAAAGGTCTTATAAATGAATTAATTGTTGATTCTAAATCTTCGTCACTCTCTATTTTTTCTAGAACAATATTATAATTATTACCTATTTTTTGAACTACCTCATTATCTACTTCCTCAAAATATGTTTTCAACGCATCATGTCTCTTTACTAATTGATTAAAAGTATTGGTTATTTTACTAATATTAAGTTCACCCTCTACTTCTAACACCATAGGCATATTATATACAGTTCCTTTTTCTATTTGTTGTAGCATATACATTCTCTTTTGTGCTGATGATGTTTCATAATATTCTGCTTCTTTACACTTATCTATTTCTTTATATAAGCTACTTTGACATTCATTTAAAATTTTACTTAAACTCTTTATCGTTGATTTTTTAAATAGCTCCTTTAATGGTATTTCAATATTAAGTTCTTTTTGTATTTTACTCAATAATACAGTTGCTTTTAAGGAGTTTCCTCCCAACTCAAAGAAGTTATCATTTATTCCTATTCTTTCTGACCCAAGTACATCTTTCCATATACTTACTAATATTTCTTCCTTTTTATTTCTTGGTTCTTCAAATTCATTATTTATTAATGCCTCTAAATCTACTTCTGGTAACTTTCTTTTATCGATTTTCCCATTATTAGTTAATGGCATTTTATTTAAATAAATATAATATGTGGGAATCATATATTCTGGTAGAGCCTCTCTTAAATGATCTTTCAACGAATCTTTATTTATCTCTTTTTCACTTACATAATAAGCACATAAATATTTTTCGTCTTTTTCATTAGTCTTTGCTACTACTACAACTTCTTTTATATCTTCATAATTTAATAGTCTGTTTTCAATTTCTCCAAGTTCTATACGTATTCCTCTTATTTTAACTTGATCATCTATTCTCCCTAAGAATTCTATATTCCCATCTGGAAGCCATCTTGCTAAATCTCCTGTCTTATATATCCTCTCACCTTTAACAAATGGATTTTCTATAAATTTTTCTGATGTTAATTCTGGTCGATTTAGGTACCCCCTCGCTAACCTAGAACCTCCTATGCAAATTTCACCTTTAATACCAATAGGGACAATCTTATTATTTTTATCTAATATATATACCTTACTATTAGATATAGGTCTCCCAATGATATTTTTATCAGCATTAACTACATCTCTCATTATAGTAGTATCTACTGTATTTTCTGATGGTCCATACCTATTAACTATTTCAATATCTTTATTTAATTTTTTAGTTTTTCTAATAACACTATTTGGCATCTTTTCTCCAACCAATGTTACAATCTTTAAACTTTCTGCTATTTGATTATTTTCGTTAATATAATCAAGAATACTTGAATATATAGAAGGTACACTAATATATTCTGTAACCTGGTATTTATATATATAGTTACTTATATATATAGGATTAGTCATTTCATTATTATCAACAATTATTACTTTTCCACCTGAAATTAATATTCCGCCTAAGGATACTATAAAACCATCGAATGCATAATTAATTATAGGTAATACAACACTTTTTTCATTATATTTATATTCTCTTTGCAGCCACTTTAATGTATGGCTTAAACTATTATGTTCAACCATTACTCCTTTTGGTTTTCCAGTAGTTCCAGAAGTATAAATAACATATGCTAAATCATTTTGTAGATTTATTTCTCCTAAATTACTAGTATCCCCCTTATACATAGTCTCATCCTCGGCATTAATTACATTATTATGAACATTAGCTATGTCTATATAATCATTAGATGTAATTATCATGTCTAAATTCGCATCTTTTATCATATACTCTATACGTTCTTTTGGATTATTTGGATCAATTGGCAAGTACCCTGCCCCACATTTTAAAGTTGCTAAAATTGAAATTATCATTTCTTCTGATCTATTAAATAATAATCCAATTAATTTATTAGTCTTACTCCCATTTCTTCTTAACACCCTTGCAAGAATATTTGATTTTTCATTTAATTCTTTATAAGTTAAATTCTTGTTTTTAAAAATAACTGCTATATTATTAGGAGTTTTTTGAGCTTGCTTTTGAAACATTTCTATAAATGTTTCAAAAGTATCAAAAGTTATATCTTTATTCTTATTAAATTCGATTATAATTTCATCAATTTGCTCTCTATCTATAATTTCTAAATCCATTATTTTTTTATCAAAATTAGATACTATCTCTCCTAATGAATTAATGAAAACTTTACCAAATCTACTAATGTAGTCTTCGCTAAAAATATTACTATTATAAATAATATTAATGTTTAGATTTTCATCTATACATATTGAAATTTCATTCTTACTAGAATTACAAATATACTCTATATCTTCAATATTATTTATTGATTTAAAACATATAGCTATAGATGTTAAATCAATAATGCTCTTACAATATTTTTTCTTTACTAACTCTAACGAAATATTTTTCTCTTGGTTCTCATATAAACTTGATAGCTTTTCTTGTGTTTTCACTAATAATTCTTTCACAAGACTCTCTTTATTTATCTCATTTACAAACAAAAGCACCTTATCAATAATAGTTTTACTAATTTTATTAGATATTGAATACGGCGGTACCCCAATAAGATTACTATTATCTCCAGTATACTTATATAATACAATATTTAAATTAGTCAAAAATATCATATACAAAAGTAAATCTTGTTCATTACTAATTAGCCTTAGTTTCTCAACCAAATTATCATTTAATTGAAAATTCATTTCACCTTTAGAATATACATTACTTTTATAATCATATGTTAATTCAGGCTTAACTAATTGACTTAATTTTATATTGTCATAATAACAATTCCCTATATTTATATTGTTACAATCTTCTAATTCATTATTCATTATTTTCCTCCTATATTCTATATCCCAAAATTAAATGACATATTTTTTGCATCTTCTATAATACTTTTTTCTTCAATCATTATAAATTTCTCTTCCTCATTAAGCACACTTATATCATTTATTTTTATACCTTTATTCTTTAATATCTCATCAATTACCAATTGCAATTCATTAATCATCTTTTCTATAGTTTGTTTCTTAAATAACTTTACACAATAAACTAAAGTCAAACTTATAGTTCCTTCATTTTCATATATACTCAAACTTAAGTCTACCTTTGATTCACTAGTAATAGTTGATATCCCCTTAAGTTTAGTATCTTCAAAAACAACTGTAGAATTATCTTTTGTATTATTCATATTTATAGCAACATCAAAAACTGGATTTCTTCCAACTACTCGCTTATAACTAATTAAATCAACTAATTCTTCAAATTGTAAACTTTGATTTTCATATGCTTTTAACGAATTTTCTTTCACTAATTTCAGTAAATCTATAAAGCTTCCACTTAAATCCATTTTGTTTCTAATTGCTAATGTATTTACAAACATTCCTATAGAATTTTCTAAATCAGCATGTTCCCTACCAGATACCGGAACTCCAACCACTATATCTTCTTCTCCACTATTTTTGTATAAGAATACATTGAAAATTGCCATCATTAACATTTGCATTGTGCAACCATTTTCTTTTGCTATACTTCTTAATAAACTTGTTTTTTCTTCATCTATAACAAAGTTAACACTATCCCCATCAAATCTTTGTATTTCTGGCCTTTCATAATCATATGGTAAATTCAATACTGGTGGTTTCTCTTTAAAAATTTCTAACCAATATTCTTTTTCTCTTTCTATTTCTTTAGATCTCAAGTAATCATTCTGATATTTACTAAAATCTTTATATTGAATTTCTAATGGTTTTAACTCTTTACCACTATATAATTCTGTAAATTCCTTTATCATAATCTCCATTGACACACCATCACCTATAATATGGTGCATATCTATTAAGAAATACTTTTTATCTTTTATATTTGCTATCTCTACTCTGAACAATGGTGCCTTTTCTAATTCGAATTTCCTTACAAACTTATCCATAAGTTCTTCTATAGTACACTCTTCATTTACTTCTTTAACTTTAAAGTTATAATCAGTTTTTACTTTTTGTACTATTTCTCCATCAACTGTTTCAAAATAAGTTCTTAATATTTCATGTCTCTCTATTAGCTTTATAAATGTCTCTTCTATTTTCTTTCTATTTACTTCTCCTTCTATTTCAAATATTCCAGGCATATTGTATGTTTTATTTTCTTTATCTATTTGCTGTAATGTATACATTCTTTTTTGTGCCGATGAAGCTTCATAATACTCACGTTCTTCTACTCTTTTTATTTTTTTATACTTACTTATACTACTTTTACTTATATATGATGCTATTTCTACTACTGTTGGTGACTTAAATATTTCCTTTAATGGTACTTCAACATCTAACTCTCTATGAATTTTACTTGCTAATACCGTTGCTTTTAGTGAGTGTCCCCCTAAATCAAAGAAATTGTCATTTACACCTACTATTTCTACTCCTAAAACATCTTTATATATTTCTACTAATCTTTTTTCTATTTCATTGCTTGCTTCCTTATATTCATTTGCTATTAATCCTGTTTCATCTGGCTCTGGTAACTCTCTTCTATTTATTTTTTGATTATGTGTTAACGGAATATTTTCAATAGTCATAAAATATGATGGAATCATATATTCTGGTAAACTTTCTTGTAAATATTTCTTTATATCTACTTTATCTACTTTGTCTTCTTTATTATTTAAGACTACATAAGCACATAAATACTTTTGTTTATTTTCATCTTCTCTTGCTATAACTACTGCTTCTTTTACATTTCTATATTTTAAGAGTTTACTTTCTATCTCACCAAGCTCAATTCTAAATCCTCTTATTTTCACTTGGTTATCTATACGACCTAAATACTCCAAGTCACCATTCGGTAACCTCTTAACTAAATCCCCAGATTTATATATTCTCTCACCTTTGACATGAGGATTTTCTATAAATTTTTCTCTTGTTAATTCTTCCCTATTTAAGTATCCTCTTGCTAACCCTTCTCCAGCTACGTATAGTTCACCTGGTATACCTACTGGAACTAAATTTTTATATTCATCCATTATATATGTTTTTAAAGTAGGTATTGCCTTCCCTATATTACTTATCCCCTCTTCAATAATCTCCATTGTTATTTCTTTATAAGTAACGTGAACTGTTGTCTCTGTAATTCCATACATATTTATTAATTTTGTGTCTACATATCTATTTTTCCAATTCCTTAATTTTTTAATATTAAGTGCTTCTCCACCAAATATCACATATCTAAGATTTAATTCTTTACTTTCATTGTTCGATTCAATATCTATTATGTTATAAAAAGCTGAAGGGGTTTGATTTAAAATTGTTACTTTTTCCTTTTTTAATAAATTAAAAAAGCCATCAAAATCCTTTGTTAATAATTCAGGAATAATAATTAATTTACCTCCATATAATATGGCACCATACATCTCCCAAACTGAAAAATCAAAACAATATGAATGGAACATAGTCCATACATCATTACTATTAAAATCAAATTGAAATTTATCGTTAAATAATAATCTAACTAAATTCTTATGCTCGATCATTGCCCCCTTTGGTTTTCCTGTCGTTCCTGATGTATAAATTATATAAGCTAAGCTACTAGATTTATTGATAATATTCAGATTACTACCATTACCAATAAAAATGTTCTGATCTGATATATTTAATTTAGTAATGTTATTCTCAATTAATATATTGGTATTATCTGTAACCAGTAACAATTTCAGACCTGAATCTTTTATTATATAATCAATTCTTTCTTTTGGTATTTTACTATCAATTGGTAAGTATGCTCCTCCAGCCTTAAGAATAGCCATAATAGAAATTATCATATCAATACTTCTTTCTACTACTAAACCTATAATTGTGTCTTCTATAACTCCACATTCTCTCAATTTTCTTGCCAAAACATTAGATTTTTTATTTAATTCTTCATAAGTTATACGATTTTCTTCATAAACAACAGCAATATTATTCGGACTATTTTCTACTTGTCTTTCAAATAATTCTTGTATCGTTATATTGTTATCATAATTAGAGTAATTCTTATTTTCTTCCAATAATATATTAACTTTTTCTTTTTCTCTCAAAATCGACAAGTTGCATATTTTGTCGTTTTTATTCTTAATTATATTATCTATTAAAGTTGTTATATATTCTCCAAATCTATTTATCGTATCTCTATTAAATAAATCTGAATTGTATTCTATTTCAATTTCATAATTATATTTATTTGGAATTACTTCAAATAATAAATCTACCTTAGAACTATTAGTCATTATTTTGTTAATCTCCATATTAATATCTTTTTCTTCCGATATATCTATTCCATTATTCTGATACACTAAAATCACATCAAATAGTGGATTTCTACTTAAATCCCTTTTAAACTTTAGTATATTAATTATTTCTTCGAATTCTAAATCAGAATTTTCAAATGCATTAATACAGTTTTCTCTTACACAATAAAATAAATTACCTAAACTGTCTAAAGTATTTACTTCACATCTAATAGGAATAGTATTTGCAAACATTCCTACCAAATTGTTATTTAGACCCTTCTCTCTCCCTTCCACTATTGTACCTATAACAATATCACTTTGATTAGTTAACTTATTTATTAATATGTTAATAACTGATAAGAAAAACATATATGGAGTTATTTTATTTTCTATACAAATTTTTTCGATATTATTTTTTTTATTAATATTTATAGATATGATATCCCCTACAAAAGTCTGTTTCGCAGGTCTTGGAAAATCTGTAGGAATATTTAATATTTCTGGTTCAACTTTAAATTCCTCTTCCCAATATTTCGACATTCTTTTAATACTTTTATCATTTACATAATTTTTATATAGAAAGTACTTTTTATATTCTAGATCTAAACTTTCCAACTCTCTGCCATTAATTAATTCTAAAAATTCATTGAAAAATATTTTTGAACTTGCTCCATCGAATATTATATGATTAAAATCAAATAATATAGTATGCTTATCCTCTTCTAATTTTAAAATTTCCACTCTAATTAAAGGTAAACTATTTAAATAAAAAGGCTTAACAAAATTCATTTTTTGTTCTTCTAAAAATTCTTTTACATTTCTATTTGATTTATTTTCTATGATTTCAATTTCCATATATTCAATATCTTTTATTTTTTGATATAATACCTCGCCTTCTTCTTCAAAATAACTCCTTAATGAGTAGTGTCTATTAATCAACTTATTAATTGCTTCTTTAATTTTATCAACATCTATTTTTCTATTTATTTTTAATATATATGGTAAATTATAATTCAAGTTGTTAGGATTTAATTTTTGAATAGTGTACATTCTTTTCTCAGTTGATGTTGCTATATATTTATCTTGTATATTTTTATTTCTATCTATATCATCATAATAAAACGTTTCATCTATTTCATCACCATTACTAAAATTATTTATAGTAAGGAACTGAGCCATCTCCCTTATTGATGGATATTGATATATCTCTTTAGTTTTAATAGTTTGTCCAAAATACTTTTTAATTTGGGAACTAATTTTATTTATTATTAGTGAATTTAAACCTATTTCAAAGAAATTGTCATTTACATTAAGTGTTTCGATACCACTTTCACTCTTTAATAACTCCAATAATTCTGTTTCTAATTGGTTTTTTGCTTCTTCTGTATTATTATACATTTTTCTTTTTATTTCGTTAAAATCATCTAATATTAATCCAAATTCTCCATTTTCATATTTTTTAATTAATTCAAATCTTTGTACTTTCCCACTTGTAGTCTTTGGTATTTTCTTAATTGGAATAACATAATCTACTTTCACACCTGATTTACAGTTAATTTCTGTCTTAATCTGACTTTCAATTTGTATAAAGTCTTCAAATTTTTTTCTATATTCAATAAATACAATAACTTCTTCTTCATTATTCGAGTAATTTTTTGTTGCTCCAATTGCGATTTGCGCTTCTCCTAAATCTATTCCTTCGATTCGTTGTATAATTTTCTCTAAATCATTCGCATAAAAATTTTGCCCATTTAAAAATAGAACATCTTTATATCTCCCAACTATCACCAATCTCTTATTATGAATAAATCCTAAATCGCCAGAATTTAACCAACCATCTTTATCTATTAGTTTCTTGCTTATTTCCTCATCATTATAATATCCAGAAGTAACATTTTTACCTCTAATATAAATTAATCCTATTACATTTTCGTTTAAGTCATTTCCTTCCAAATCTTTAATTTTTATTTCTACATGTTTTACCGGATATCCAACATCTACAAACTCAGCAGCATATTCATCACTTTCGTTTTGTATATATATAATTTCATCTTTAATATTCATTTTTCGTCTATCTATTTTATGTACTATAAAATTTTCCTCATAATAATATGGAAATGTAACTGCTAAACAAGCTTCTGCTAATCCATAAACAGGATACATAGAACTTCTTCTTAAATTGTATTTACTCATGGAATCTAAAAATTCATCACATAAATCCCTTGATATAGGTTCTGCTCCATTGAAAATCAATCTAACACTTGATAAATCACATTTTTCAACGCTACGTCTCTTCATCCCCATCAATAAATATCTATAACCAAAATTAGGTGATTCTAGTAAAGTTGCTTTATACTCACTTGCCTTTTCTATCCAAAGCGTTGGTCTTTTTATAAAATCTATTGTATTTATATTTACTTGATTCATATTTATACTAAGTGGTGCTAAATGACATCCGATTAAGCCCATATCATGAGTTAACGGCACCCATGACAAAAGAATATCGTCTTCTGACATATTTGAATTTGTAGTAATAGCATCCAAATTAGTAATTAGATTAGTATGTGTTAATATAACACCTTTGGGATCACCAGTAGATCCTGATGAAAACTGAATGAAAGCAATATCATCACCATTAATTTCTGCTAATTGTCCATTATTTTCTTCCTTGTTAACTTCACTAATATCAATAAATTTATTTTCTATTTTTTGAACTGTAATTTTATTTTCACATGCAAAATCTTTTATATAATCTAATTGCTTTCTCTCTCCAATTAAATATGGATTATTTAATTTTTCGCTAACCTTAAATATTTTCATTAAATTATTGAAATTTTCACCTTTTGTGATTGGAACTGGAATAATTCCTCCCATTAAGCAAGCCCAAAATACATTTATACAGTCCTCATTATCACTAAATTGAAAAATTAATTCATCCCCTTTGTTAATACCATATTTTTGTAAACCTCCAAGTATCTTCATGCTTTTGTTATATAATTCTTTATAACTAACTTTTTTATCATCTTTTCCTCTTTTAACAAAAACAATCCCAGCATCATTTTTCCATTTTTTTTCTAAAATTAAGTCAATTAAATTCATATTTTCACCACTTTTTATTTATTTTTTACTTTTTTATACATTTGCATCTATAATTTTAACATATGTAAGTTTTTTACACAATATATTCTTAATTAATTGTAATTTCACCCTTTTATATATAGTCATTACATTTGTAAAAATTAACAAATCCCAGTAGTTATCAATATATGATTTCTACTGGGATTTATTATTTATTATTTATTTTTCACTCTATTTTCTATTTATTCATTTCTAATTTATAAGTTATTCATAATCATCTACTCTTGATATACTACTTTGGAGTAATTATAAATAATTCCAAAATAAAAAATGGTTATAATTGTTATAAATATAGATATACCTATTATACTCTGCATAACTAAACTTTCATTTAAAATTAATTTAACAATCTGGATTGCTACTATACTATGCACAATTCCAATTAATACTGGAAATAAAAATATTATTGCTAATTTTGAAAAAGCTGTTTTAGTTATAACCTCTTTGTTTACCCCTATTTTTTCTAAAACATTATATCTTTCCCTTTCATCAATTACATCTCCAATAATCTTAAAATATAATGTACTTAAGGTTGCTAAAATAAATATTAATGACATTATCGTTCCTAAGAAAAAGAAAATTTTAAATGCATAATATTCCCATACATATTTATCAACCTTAGGGAAAATACTACCATTATTATTCTTTACTACATCTTTTATATTGACTAATATTTTAAAATTCTCTTCTTCAGAATTAATTTTAACACCTGAATATATTCTTCCATTTAAACTCTCTTTAATAACTTCATATTCACTATCTTCAAAAACATATATATTTCTACTACCTAGATCTTCCACATTACCAAAAATAGGTACTCTAATGCTGTTTGCTATTTCTTTTTCTATGCCTTCAATACTAACTTCTTCGTTTATAACATTTATTGGTGTCGAAATTGTATCTGCACTTAATATGAATAAAACTTCACTCTTTGATATCTCATCAATATTACTGTAATCAAAATCTAAAAATTTCAAGGTATTAATTAAAGTTGAATAACTGATAAATATCGGTTCACTCTTGTCTATTCTATTTTCTCTATTTAAGTAATCTATATTTCCTATAGAATAATTTATTTTATTTATTTTATCTATATTAACATTGAATTTACTCAAGTCTTCTTTTACTTCATTTTCAATCCCTTCATAACTATTAATATAGCTAAAACTATAAGGAGATTCTACTAACAAATCCTTATCTGCACAATACTTTAAAGATAAGGAAACTGTAAGAGCTGTAACTGTAGATGTAGCTAAAATAGCTGTCATTGCTAAATTTTTATAATTACTTTTTAACTTAAAATATATATCATTAATACTTATTATTAGCCATGTATTATATAATATACTTTTATTCGTTATTAATTTAGATAAAATAATCGGTAAAAAACTCCCAAAAAATAAATATGTCCCTATAGAAACCAATATTAGACAACTCATAGTTCCAATAAGTAAATCTAGTTCAACTATTCTAATACTAATACCTATAATATAACCAACTAAAATTAAAAGTACTCCTATAATTCCTTTTAGATAATTCAACTTTGGTACTTCGCTACTTTCATTTAATGCATTTAGTAATCTTATTAATTCACTTTTTTTAACTACCTTATAATTCTTATAAAATAAAAAAATAAATATGATACCAAATACTACTACTACTTGAAGAAGTGAACTAAAAGAAAAACTTCCTTGAAAGTCTATTCCTAAATTCATTACTTTACCTAAAAGCATAAAAAATAATTTAGAAAAAAGAACTCCTATTGGTATCCCTATACCTAAAGAAAACGTACCTAATATAATACTCTCTATACCAAAAACAGTTCCTACTTTTGAACTACTTATCCCCATTAACATATATAACGCTGTTTCTTTTTGTCTATGTTTAAAGAAAAACTCATTAGATTGCCACATAAAAAATATCACAGTACAAGCTAACACAAACTCACAAACCATACTAGCCACTGTAGCTGTTTGTAATCTTTCTGATACTTCAATAAAATTCTGATTATATTTTATAGCTACAAAATTGTAATATGTAGCTATAGCTGAAACGATAACAATCAAATATAACCCATAGAGTTTCCTATTATTTTTCAAAAGCCTACATGCTATTTTAAATGAATTCATCACTGCCTCCTCCTATTATAGCTAACATATTTAATGTCCTTTTTAATAGGTCCTTATTATCTCCATCGCTATCTAACTTTCCATAAATACTACCATCTTCTAAAAAAAACACCCTATCACAAAAACTAGCTGCATTTGCATCATGTGTTACCATAACAATTGTTGTTTTTAACTCTTTATTAATACTTTTGAAACAATTAAGTACATCCTTAGTTGACTTTGAATCTAATGATCCTGTTGGTTCATCTGCAAATATTACCTTAGGCTCCATAATCAATGCTCTACATATAGCAGCTCTTTGCCTTTCGCCTCCAGATAGTTGATATGGATATTTATCTAAATGTTTTTTTATACCTAGCAGGCTTGAAAGTTCATTTATTTTCTTTAATATTAATTTATTTTCCACATTATTTAGTACTAATGGTAAAGCAATATTATCTCTAATTGACATGTTGTCTAATAAATTAAAATTTTGGAAAACAAACCCTACCGTATCCCTTCTAAACTTAGATAGCTCTTTATCTTTTATATTAGTGATATTTCTACCTGATATTTCAATTTTTCCAGATGTAGATTTATCTATTGTAGACATAGCATTCAACAATGTTGTTTTCCCTGATCCCGATGGTCCCATAATAGCTACAAACTCTTCCCTATATATTTCCAAATCAATCCCTTTAAGAATTTCATCACCATTTCCATACTTTTTAGATATATTTGAAATATTAATCATAATCTCCAAAATTAACTTCCTCCTTATCCTATCATAATAAAATTATACCTTTTTCAATATTTAACATCTATCTATTAATATTACATTTCTACTTTTCAATATTACATTTATGTAATATTGAAATATAACAATCCCTATAATATATCCTCAATTACTTTAATAACTTCATTATAACAATCATTAATAAAAAAATGCCCCCCATTAAAATCATAGAAATCACAACTTTTTTCACATAATTCTTTCCATCCAAATTTCTCTGCATAAGTTATATTATCTAAGTCTCCATTTAATACAGTTATATTACATTTTATCTTATTTTCTTTTTCAACATATTCATACTCTTCTATTAATCTGAAATCATTCTTTAATATAGGTAAAATTAATTTTATTAATTCATCATTCTCCAAAAATTCTTTAGGTGTTCCTCCTAAAGAACCTATCCTATCTAAAAATATATCATCCTTCATTTTATAACTTATATCTCTAATCTTTTTAATATTAGGAGCCCCATTCCCGGAAAAAAACATATGCTTTGGAACAGGCTTTTTTTCTTTTAAAATTTTATAATATAATTCATATGTTAATAAAGCCCCCATACTATGTCCAAAAATTCCATATTCGTTGGTATTGATATACGGTTCCATTTGAATATATATATCATCTACAGCTTCATTTATACTCTCACTAAATTCTTCATTAAACCTACTTCCTCTTCCTTTTAACTTAATCCCTTTAACAACAATATTATTACTAAACACTTTATTCCAATTTGAATATATCTGTTCTGCTCCCCCTGCATATGGTATACAAAATAATATCATTTTGATCACCTCTCTTTCATATTTACAATTTATATTTTTACATTTTTTTGTTTATTTGTAAATAGTATCTCGAGATTAGGTTATAACGTTAATAAATATATTAAAATTGATATTATAAAATATATTAGCATTTATACATATAAAAACTAATATCAAAACAATCAAATAAACGTTTTTTAATAGCTATTTCAATATTTTTTATTAAATATTGGTCGATTTTTCTTGATTTTTAGAGTATAATCTTATTACAGTAATTGGATTTATAGTATTTTTTTTCATTTAAGAAGTGCTTTATTAAGAAATAAATATTAAATAAGAAAATTATAGTGAATCTTAAATCACCATAATTAAAAAGGAGATAACAATGATAAAATATTTAAAAAAATATAAATTCCTATTTTTTATAACTTTACTATTCTCTATGATAAGTGCTTGTAGTTTTTCTTTATTACCTATTTTCATTCAAAAAATAGTCGATTCTGCTATAAATTCAGATTTCAATTCCTTCAAAAAATTTATAATTTACACATGTTGTTATATGTTATTAGTTGGAATTCTTTATTATATATTTGATTTACTCAATAAGAAATTAAATAAATATATTTTTATTTCTTTAAAAAATGATATTTTCAAACAAATTATTAATCAAAATTATATTGACTTTACATCTAGAAATACAGCAGATTATATTTCACTACTTACTAATGATATTAAATTATTAGAAGAAAATTATTTAATACCTATAATTATTTGTTTTCAAAACTTAATTATGTTTTTAGCAACTTTAGTAGTATTAATTTATTATAGCCCATTAATAACTATTTCTCTATTAATAACTATGTTATTAATGTTTATTGTTCCTTCTTTGCTAGGTAAATCTCTAAGAAAAAGGCAGGATAATTTATCAAAAGAATTCTCATCTTTCACAAATAATATAAAAGATATACTTTCTGGCTATGAAGTAATTTCTTCATTTAATATTCAAAATGTAATTTTACA
Source organism: Clostridium gasigenes (assembly GCF_017348895.1). Lineage (NCBI taxonomy): Bacteria > Bacillati > Bacillota > Clostridia > Eubacteriales > Clostridiaceae > Clostridium > Clostridium gasigenes. Next base: position 1,924,941 of record NZ_CP071376.1, on the reverse strand, counting down.
ATCTTTTAAAAAAAATAACATAAGATTAGGCGATATCAAATATTCATCAGATAAGTTAATAGTTTTGAACTCAACATTATCACAAATTCTTGCTTATTTAACTCAATTAATCGGTATTTTTCTTTGTGCATATTTAGTTCTTAAAGGTGATTTAACAGCTGGTACATTAATTGCAATTTTTCAACTAGGTACAAGCTTAGTCTCTCCGATAATGGGAATGTTAAATAGTATTCCTAAGATTTCAAGTATGCATCCTATTTTAAATAAAATTCAAAATATTTCTGAATATAAAGAATATAATAAAGATACTTCTGATCTTAAATTTGAATCGCATATATTAATTAAAAATTTATCTTTCTCTTATGATAAAAATCAAATTTTAAATAATATATCTTTAACTATACATAAAAATAAAAAATATGCACTTATAGGTGAAAGTGGTTGTGGTAAAACTACATTAATTAAATTATTACTTGGATATTATACGGATTATACAGGTGATATATACTTTGATGATAAAAGACTATCAGAATATAGCAATGCTTCCATAAATTCAACACTATCTTTAATTCATCAAAATGTATATATGTTTAATAAAAGCATTTTTGACAATATTTGTTTGTATAATAATTTTAATACTTCTCAATTCAAAGAAGTATTAAAATTAAGTGGCGTTGATAAATTTATAGTAAATGATGATTTTTTATATAAAAGCGTAGGTGAGAATGGTATAAATCTTTCTGGTGGACAAAAACAAAGAATTGCGATAGCTCGTGCATTAATCCGTAAAACTCCTATCTTAATTTTAGATGAAGGAACTTCAGCTATAGATATGCAAACTGCTTATAACATAGAAACTCAATTACTCGAAATGGATAACTTAACACTACTTACAATAACTCATAACCTAAGTTATGAATTATTATCAAAATACGATGAAATAATTTTTATGCAAAAAAACCATCAAATTATTTCAGGTAAATTGAATGATTTACTTGAAAATAATTCTGAATTCAAAAACTTTTATACCTTACAAACTAATTAACATAGTACTTATGAAACCAAATTAAATTAAACTATTAATAATAACTTATGTATATATTTATTATAATTACTAAATATCAAACTTATTTATCATATACCCAAGTAATTATATAATAAACTACTATTATCTATTTTTAAACCTCCTATATTATGGTTTCTATTGTAAAATAAAAGTCCATCTTATATTGGAGGTTTAATTTTTTCCATGCTTCCTTATTTTAATTCTTTTACATTCCACTTAATAAATTGCATTAATCCAAAATTAAATATTGCTGTTATCGGAAGATGTCAAGTGAGTTGACGTATTATTATTAAAAAACTTTTTTACACAACTTATTTTGTATTAAATTCAAAAATTACAATAATATTGAAGTTGATTATTGTAATAACCCAATTATTAAATTAGATTTTTTTAGATTGCATTACCTACTTTATTTTCTTTAACTTCATTAGTAGGATTTAATGATACTGTTTCATCTGGATTCCAATTTCTTAATCCTTTTTTAAAGCGCAAAGGATTAAGTGCTCTGGCGGCTTCATATACTTTCTTTCTATTAGCCATTATTTTATCTGTTTCACTATTATGCCTACTACTTGGCGTCATAAATTTAAGCGCACTATGATAGTGCTCGTTATTGTACCAATTAACAAAGTTTAATACCCATTCCCTGGCTTCTTCAATTGACGAAAAGCCATCATTTGGATAACTGGCTCTATATTTCATAGTTTTAAAATGCGATTCAGAAAAAGCATTATCATTACTAACTCTAGGTCTAGAGTATGAAGATAATATTCCTAGATTTTCAAGCTTCGCTTTAAGAGTATAGGATTTCATTGGAGCTCCATTGTCAGAATGAAGCACTAAAGGTTTACCCTTAGTATTTTCCGTAAGCGTAGCTCTTTCTACTAATTCAGCAGCAAGTTCCCCTGTTTCCTCAGGCCAAACTTCCCATCCTACAATCTTTCGGCTATAAATATCAATTATTGTATATAACTTAAAATAAAGTCCTCTAGTATATGTATTTATATATGTAATATCCCATGTCCAAACTTGATTTGGACCATCTGCTATATATGTAGTTGGTGTATGCACTCTTTCAGGCGGTTTTGTATGCCTACGGTGATGTTGCATATTTTCTTCTCTTAGTATTCTATAAAAGGTTGATTCAGAAGCTATATATTGACCTCTATCAGCAAGTGATGGAACTGGCGGTAAGTCTGCATATTCAGGTCTACTTACTACATTTAAAACACTTTGTCTTTCTTGCTTAGAAAGTTTATTCTTAGGTTCTGGTCTTATACAATTTTTTCTTTTATCTTCATTTATAGTATCTCCACGCCTCCATCTTTCAAAGGTTCTTTTACTAATACCAACTACATCACAAGCTGGAATTAATCTTGCTCCATTAGCATTTGCTTCTTCTATCAACTTTACAATTATTATGCGATCTTCTATGGTGATTAATCTTCCTCGTTGTCCCCGAAAATCGCATCTAACTTTTTTCTAAGTACCAATAAGGCTGCGGTTTCAGCTAAAGCTTTTTCTTTGTACTTTAAGTCTCTAGCTAGCTCTTTAGATTTCTTTTTCTCTTCCTTTAGTTCTTCAGTTAGGTCTGCGCTATTAGCCCTAATACCATCATTTGCTGCAATGCAGGTAGAACGCCAAGACTTAACTTCTTCAACATACAGTCCATTTTCTCTACAGTATTTTGAAAGTTCTATTTCAGAAAGTGTATAAGTCTCCATAACAACCATAAATTTATCTTTAGATGATTTATTTCTTTTAGGATTGTTTCCGCTCCCGCGATTAGCTACTGACTTCCAAGTTGATAGGGTTGATTGACTAATGCCTGTTTCTATTGAAAGTTTTGTTACTGAAATTTGCTCAGGTGGTAACATTCTTGCTATTAACTTTTGCTTCTCTTCTTTTGTATACTTTTTATTATTTTTATTATCTTTTGTCATAGGTATCTCTCCCTTACTTTTATCTACTTTGAGAATAACATCTTTTACTCCCTACGACAACTATCTTACCACCTAGGGAATATGACAATAGGTTTTTATGGGATAGTTATACTAACAATACAGGGGTGTGTTTAGAGTTTTCTAAAACAGAATTGAAAGAATATATAACCGATAATTATTACGAACAGAATATAGATATCTATAAAGATATTGAATATGATAAAAATGAGACGCTTAAAGGTTTTGGAATGTATCCATGTTGGATCGGTCAGTTTCAACAGTTAGCAGCATCGGTTAAACATGAGTATTGGAAATTGGAAAAAGAATTTAGATTAATATTTGGTGTTAAATACATTGAAGATAATAGATTTGAAGTAAAAGAAAATTACAATAAAAAGTATGATAACAGATACAAAACACAAGATTATATCGAGGTGAAAATACCTAAAACATTAGTTAAAAGTATAACGACTGGACCTTTGTGTAAAAGTGATAAGGGATATTTGTTGGATAAATTAAAAGAAACTAATATACAATTAAAAGAAACTAATATACAATTAAAACAATCTATAGGAACAGGAATTATAAATAATCCCGAAAATTAATTTTTATTCATGTTTAGTTCTAGTTATCATTACAACATTTAAAAACATATTCTATCCATTCTATTTTATATTTTTAATATCAAGCTAAGCAATAGACTTATTTGCTAGCGTTGTTAACAGTCTCACGGAACTCTTTGCCTGCTTAAATCCATATGTCTTAAAAATGTATGGAAATTAGGATATTTAAAGGTTGGCGTCGCTAACTGGAGGAAAGGGCAATTTTACCTTATGGAGAATAAATTGCAAGTGTGAGTTGAATTCCAATTTATCTCTTAGATTATCTGAACAATATTAAAGTTATACGAGCTAAATTAAAAAGGCAGAGCACCTGAGAGGTGATTCTGCCTTTTTATTATTTGTTGTGATTTTACCTGTGATTCCATTGGTGAATGTAGCTGTTATTATTATTGATAAAACAGCTTTATGCACCTCAAAACGGAACCCGTTGATTTAATGTATGTATTTTTGTGTTAGAAATAAAAGTTTGATTATAAAGTTTCATTATATATAATCAAACTTAAAACCTTTAAATATAAGGTCTAATTTTGATTGATTATACTTTTTACCCTATATTCTGATTCACACAGTGCGTTTATTTCTATTATTTTTCATAACATATTAACTCTTTATCTATTTTCATCTTCATATAATCAACATATTTATTTTATATACTTTAATCATGTTCTTATTTCACTATGCCTAACATTGAATAAGACACTTTAGTCTACAGATATATATTTATGTGGTAAAAGTTCTAAATTAGCTTTTGCTACATTACTTACTAATTGAACTTAATTAAATTGGGACGTCTTATACCCCTATGAAAGTAATGAGGAGGAAATTTATGAGTATTAGAAGTGAAAAATTTAAAGTGTATGAAATGACCTGTACATCTTGTGAAAATTCAGTTGAAAAAGCTGTTATAAAACTGGAGGGTGTATCAAATGCCAAAGCTGATTATAGTGGTCAGTTCGCTATTGTAAAATACGATGATGAACTCTGTAATATTAATAAAATTAAAGCTAGTATAAAAAAAGCTGGATATAGCACTAAAAGTTCAAATGATTATAAATTTATGGGAATTCTTATAGTTGTAGCTGCAGTGATTCTGCTTGGCATGAAAACTAGTGGCTTTGATATGGAATCAAAACTTACTAATGCTTCTTATGCAGTTCTCTTTGTTGTAGGAGTTCTTACCTCTATACATTGTGTAGGGATGTGCGGTGGAATTATGCTTTCCCAAAGTTTATCTAAAGAAAGCACTAACAAGTTTGAAGCTATTAAACCATCCCTTTTATATAATTTAGGAAGAGTTGTATCTTATACTATCCTAGGTGGAATAATTGGTGCTCTTGGTTCTGTATTCTCACTTTCAATAACTGCAAAAGCTATCATGCAATTATTTGCTGGTGTATTTATGATAATGATGGGCTTTAATATGGCAGGGTTTAGTGCATTTAGAAAATTCACTATTAAATTGCCTCATTCTGCATGTAAAGTTAAAAACAAATCTGGCTCTCCTTTTATAGTTGGACTTTTAAATGGACTTATGCCATGTGGCCCCTTGCAAACTATGCAGCTTTTTGCTCTAGGTACAGGAAGTGCTACAAAAGGTGCCTTATCGATGTTCATGTTCTCGATAGGAACAGTCCCTCTTATGCTAACCTTTGGTGCATTATCTGGACTTTTAAGTAAGGGCTATACTAAAAAAATACTAAAATTTAGTGGAGTTCTTATTATAGTTCTTGGTCTAATTATGGGAAACAGAGGACTAGCCTTAGCTGGTATAAATATTAATCCTTTGGCAGCACTTTCAAATAGTCCAAAAGATTTATTAACTGGCAACTCAAACGGAACCTCAAATGGTTCTTCTAATTCAAATGTTTCTAAGGCTATTATAAAAGATGGTGTTCAAGTTATAAATATGACAGCTTCTAATAATGGTTATACACCTAATGAATTTTACGTTCAAAAAGGAATTCCTGTTAAGTGGATAATTGATGGAAAACAGCTTACATCTTGTAATAATACCATTGTAGTGAAATCCTTAAACAAACAGTTAAAATTAAAAAGTGGTGAAAACATTATTGAATTTACTCCTGGAGACAAGGATATAAACTTTAGTTGTTGGATGGGAATGATACGAGGTGTGATAAAAGTTGTAGATAAACTTGATACAGTAGACACATCAAAATCTGATTCATCTATACCACCAGCAAGTCCAAATCCAAGTCTAGGGCCAAGTTGTCACTAGTAAGTATAACAAATTCTCATTGGTAAGTACAACAAGTTGTTGTACTTACCGGTTTTCTGATAGTTCTGGGCTATAGATTCTAGCAACTCTAGTTTATACTAGTACAATCTATTTCGCCTTAAGCTATAAATTTTATATTTTACATGAAAAAGAGATGCCTCAACATAGAAATCAATTTCTACCTTGAGGCATCTCCATTTATTTTACTTATGCATATTATTCATATTATTAAAAATATCTCCACCATTTCCAAGCATACTTGATGCAAAAAAGCTTAGTGTAATATGTATAGCTAAAGCTAGAATTATCAGTGCAACGCATAGCTTTATTTTATTTTGTTTGTTCAATTTGTAGTTATTCTTTACTGTAAAACTTATTGATGAAACAATTATTCCTATTGGTATAAGATATGATACATAGTTAGGATTTTCTTTAAAGTGAGAAATTCCACCACTTATCATTCCTATTCCTATAGCCAAGCTTAATGATACAATTATTAACTTGGTAACTTCTATAGCTGATAATTTGTTTTTATTGATCACAACCTCATTAAACATCGTGCCAGATATAAAAAGAATTAATCCAATTACCAATATTGTAGAATATCTCATTATATTAAAAGGCATTAATACTATGCCGCTTGATACTAATCCCATCCCCAAAAAATATACCATGTACACTAAATAGTTAAAAATTAAATTACTCATATTTACTACCTCCATATTTTTTTGTTACAATACATAATACATTGTATCTAACTAATATGAAGATTATATGAAGATTGATTATTAATTTCATTTAATAACCACTTGTCATTTGGAAAATATTACACCCCTGGGTTCCCTATAACAACCCTTCCAAATTTTTAACTAGTTCACCAATCGCTGCAACATAATCATTCATTATCCTTTTTGCAACTTCATCTTCTAAATTCTCATTATATATATGTGATGTAGAATTTCTATCTTCTAATAAAGTAATAAGACTACATCCAATTACTACTATTGATAATATTTTTTGATTGATCTTCATAACTTATTCTCCTCTATTTTACTATTCTACATAATCAATGCAAACTCTATCGCACGTTACATTACGAGCAAACTTACCTATACGAAGATGTTCTGGGTGTGTTTGATAGTTTTCTAATTCTTTTGTGCCTTTAAATAAACTATTAAGAACTAAATCTTTATTGCTTCCAGCTATAGGATCAATTATTACCTCTAAACTAATAATCCCTTCAATTATGTCCTTCAATTTTTCTAGTTCATTTTTAATTTTTTGCAAATTAATTTTATTTTCTTCCTCTGTAAAGCCTTCATTCAAATTCCACATTACAATATGTCTTATCATTATAATTATCTCCTTCCTACTTCTTTTAGTTTCCTACTATAACTTTAATTCCATAATTCTACTTCTTGTATTCATGTTTTCACTTTTATAGAAATTTATTGCCTTTTTATTAAACTCCCATACCATTAACTCTAAACTATCTACACTAAATTCTAATGCACGTTTTTTTCCTTCATTAAATAATCTTTTTCCTATACCTTGTTTTCTATAATCTTTAAGAACACATAAATTATCAACAAAAGCTACTTTTCTTGATACTAGTGCTTTATTATCTATTCTATCTCTAATTGAAATAATACATAACCCTACAATAATTGAATCTATTTCAGCTACTATTGAAATTGTTTTGTCCTTACTTAAAATATTTATAAAATCCTCTTTAGGCATTACTACAGCTATATTTTTATAAATATCAGGTCTATTGTCTACATGAAATTTATGAACTTCATCCATTAAATTATTTATACCTGAAAAATCATCCATTTCAAAATCCCTAATTACTAACCTTGCCATAGTTCTGACCACCTTTGACGTAATATCCCATAACTTAAAGAGTCATAATATTTATTATCAACAATTCTTGCTTTTCTATAAACTGCTTCTTTTTTCATTCCTAATTTTTCAGCTAATTTCATCATTCTTTTGTTTCCAGACCATGTTGTTATTCCAATTCTTATAAGTTTTGGATTTTCTCTAAAAATTTCATTAATCCACATTTTTAAAGCTTCATACCCTAATCCTTTTCCCCAATAATTTTCATTAAAAATAATAATTCCTACTTCCATCCAAAGAGTTTCTTTTGATTTCCAATACCAATTTACTTGTCCAATTATCTCATTAGTATCTTTATTCGCTATTATTTTTTGATTTTTAAATACATCTTTCTCACCTTTTAGTAACAATACTTTTAACCCATCTATATATTTTTTCAATTCCGCTTCATTATCTTTCTCGTAATAAGGCCCATTAAGCTTATGAAATTCACGTGAAGGATGGGTTAAATATAAATAATCATCTAAATCATCAATCTCTAATTGTCTTAAAACTAATTTTAATAATTTACTCATTATGGTTCTCCCCTATTATTCATTCATTTGGAAAATATTACACCCCTGGGGTGATTAATTCTTAATCTTTATTTTTCGAATAAAGTTCTGCCCATGCTGGGAAAAAACCTGCACTAATAGCAATATTTTGTGAATTTAAATGTGATTCTACTGTACCATAGAATGGTATTTTCCCTCTTTTTAAAACCTCATTTTTTAGAAGTGTAATCAAGTTTGTTCCTATACCCCTGCCTCTATATTCTGGCAGAACATCAATACCTATTTGCCACATAGTTTCACTATCTGCACTTGCCCCTGCCATACCAAGTATCTTATCATCATCAAAAGCAGCAACTGCAATCATATCTGGATGATTCTCATCAAAGGCAAATGCCTCTCCAAATCTATCATCATTCTCAAATTGTGAAATTTCTTTACCTTCATACCATTTCACTGTGGTTTTAGCTTCAATTTCTCTAGCTTTTGCATTTGGTAGATAATAATGATGCACATCAGCTATTTCATGTCCAAACTCTCCTAACTTTTTATCTATTTCTCGCAAATTTGGATATTCAAAAAGCCATGCAGCATTTTTATTTATAAGTTTTTCTTCACACCATGGCATAATTGAAGGTGATGCTGTGATAATTGATTTTCCCCCTAAACAAAGTATCTTCAAAAAGCATCCATCATTATCATAAATACGTCTACCCTCAACAAGCTTATTTTCAACCAAAGTATTTTTTCCCTCTTCAAACCTAGATAGATCACAACTATAATCTAGCCCTAATTGAGCCTTAGCAATTTGTAAAACCTCACTCTTTATGTACATATCTTTCCCCCCATTATAAAGCACTTACTACTAGTGCTCTATTTACTAATACCCTTATTAAAAATTTAATTTTAAATTCTTATATATTTTCCCTATATTAAAAGCTCCCTAATCAAGACCTACAACATTAAATAAATCGGGGAATATCCATTCAATAAGAAAGAATATTGCCAAAACAAGTATAACTGTTAACAATATCAAAATAACTCCTATTATTTTAGTAAATACTTTCTTACTTTTATTACTATCATAATCCGGATTTCTTTTTTTCATAAACTTGATCCAAACATCATTAACGCCCTCTAAAATCACTTCAAATACAAATTCTATAATCAGCTCCATAATTCTTCTCCCATTTTAAATGATATGTCTAACTACTAGAACCTCCAGCCGCAGCTCCTGCTGCTGCAGCAGAAGCCGCTATTTGCATTGCAATAATTATATTTATAACAGCATTTTTCGTAGTTTCAGTAAATGTATTATTAATCTCACTTGTATTCTCTAGGTAAGTTGAACAAGTTATCGATGCTGATATCATACACCTAGTTGCATACCCTAAAGACATAGATCCAAATCCCTTATGCTTTTTCAATTCATCATCAGTTTCTTTTATAGCTAACGCTAGCTCTTTATAATCATCTGTTACCAATATCGCAATACCTAAAATAGGTAATGCATACCCCTTAAGTGGCATGTTAATATTCCTTAATTCCTTATCAAATAAAATAACTTTATTACATTTTTCTTTTGGTGTACCCTCTGCAAAACATAATATATTTGATAAAGCCTGAAGATTATTACCTTTAAAGTATCCATTATTATTTAAAATTTTATAACATTCTTCTATTTCCTCAAAAGTTTTTTCTAAGTTATTTGAGTTTGTAGCTATCATTGCACTAGCCATAACATCATCACTGCTAGTTAAAAAGTAATGGTTTGTTTTCATTCTATCATAAGCTTCCTTAGTTTTTATAATAGCTTCATCAATAGGCAACTTATTCTTATTTGTATATAAATAATGTGCCACTAAAACTAAATAGGTACTTTGAAAAAATTGTTTCTTCAACTTATTGTAAATGTCTAAAATTTCATCGAATGCTTCATTTGGATTATCAAATAAAGATAAATTAACTGCCGTTGTTAATAAATTATAACTTCTAAAATTAGAAATTAATGAGGTTCTATCCTTAATAATATTTCTAGCATTATTAACATTTGAAACATTAATTTCAGAATTTTTCATAGTTAATGTTAATGCATTAGATTTCTTAAACATTCCCATAGCAAAAGTACCATCTACATTTTCAATTTTCTCTGAGTTAAGTATCATTAAATCTAGTTTTCGATTTAACATTTTATCAGCCCCTTAATATTCATAATTGTATTATATGTTATCCAAAAACTTATATCAATACATTTTATAACTTTTTTGTATTTTGTTTAACAATTATACATTTAATTTATATTATTATTTGCAACCAAAATTAATTATAAAACTTTAAGCTATAAATTTTTATTATTTATAAATATTATATGGTCACATAATTAATGAGTTAATCAGTATGTATTTATATTAAATATAAAAATCCATCCTAAGAAACTCATCATATCCTATATAAGTATCTTTACTATAAGTGTCAGTAATCTTAAACCCTGCTTTCTTATAACATTTAATTGCTCTTTTATTAAAAGATCTAACTTCTAAAGATATTTTTTGATTTCCATACCCCACTTTGGATAATTATATACTAAATACTCATCAGCATATTTCCAATTGCATATTTCTTTTACATTATATTCATTTAGTCTACCCAATTTAAAGTTCATAACTTATCTTTATAGAGAGTGTGTATAATAAGTACCCAGCCCGCACTAAATGTCACTTCCTTTCTTTTTATACTATTTATTGTACATAACATGTTAATAATTTTCTTTATAATTGGTTATATAAGAATGTTATGTATCAACAATAACATTACCTACTAGCTTTATTTTTGTATAATATCTATACTTGATATACTACTTCAAAATCTTCAAAAACCACTGGCATATCCTCACTAAACTCATACCCTAGCTGTTTCCCCTCTTCCTTGAAAAAATGAACATGTCCCTCAACCCAAGATTCCAATGTATCATCCTCACCCTCACGCTTACAAATATCATAAGTAATATCTGAAAATGGAATAATTGTTATCTCAGTAGTTTCAATAACACATCGTGGTACACCTTCCCAATCAGTTACAATACTTAAATCACCAACCTTAGGTATACTCTCTCCTTCAATTTCGTAGTTCAATAAACTACTTGCTGTAGCCCTCTTTTGCCCAATTAACACCAAACGTAATAGTTCATTGGCCCATTTTTCAGTTAATTCAAAATGGAATACCTCTAAACACTTTGTTGTTTCATTTCTCTTCGTTTCCCTCAAAAATGTTTCCCAAAACATATCGATCTTTTCTTGTGAATATTTTTCATTTTCCATTACTACTACCTCCATCAAGTTTTATACTAGTTTTTTGTATTATATAAGTAATCTTTACTAAAAATAATCTTACAATTACTACTTTGCTTTATACTTTTTAATTTATCTAATTGCTATCTTAATCGTTTATTTTTATCCTTAAGTTATTCCATCTCAACTAACTGAATAATTAATTCCTAAATCAAAATAATCATCCTTTATAATGCCATAATAATATACATTAACAAATTTATTATTAATGTATGCAAAACTTCTTAAAAGCCCCTCTTGTATAAATCCTGACTTTTCTAAAACTCTTTTCGATGCTTCGTTTCCCGATCCTACTAAAGCTTCTATTCTTTCAACTTTTTCTATTTCAAATAGATATTTTATAAGTGCTTTAGTTATTTCTGTTGTGTAATTATTGCCCCAATATTTAGGAAGTAAGTTATAACCTAACACAACTCTATTATTATCTTTATTAAATGAAAGAATACCAGCTTCCCCTATATATTCGCCAGTAGATTTTAAAAACAACCCTTGAAAGTCACATTTATTTTCAGAGTAATTTTTCAATATTCTACTAAGTGCAATCTCTGCATCTTCTATTTTAGCTGTAGCAACTTTAGTTGAAAATTTCCAAACTAAAGGTTCAGATTTAAGACTACAAATATTCTGTAAATCCTCTTCATTATAATTTTTTAAAATTAATCTTTCAGTTTCTATTTGAATATTCACTTATATCCCCCAAACAATATAAATCTTCTATAGATTTTAATTATAATTTCTATCTAAATTTTTCTAATCTAAAATTCCCTTCATCATCTAATTCTGTTATTCCATCTTTATAATCATATCCCATTTTTTTATAAAATTCACAACCAGTAATTGATGCTGGAATCTCAATTCTCTTTGCTCTTAAAAAGTATTCATCAAGTTCTAATGTTTCTATTATTCTTCTTCCTATCCCTTTATTGTGCACTTCTGGTAGTACAAATATTGTTAAAAGTATACTTTCATCTTCTTTCCCCCAAAAACTTGAAATTGAACCACAGCCAACAATTTTATTATCTATACAAGCAACATACATATGTGCATAACCTGCTATTACTAATACTTTATCTTCATTATAAACTTCCGCTAGACTTTCCATTTCTTCTTTTGGATAATCCTTTGTTAAAACTTCTAAAAAATTTCTGCGCAGGATTTTTGATATTGTAGTTGCATCCTTTTCATCAAATCTTCTTATTTCTAAATTCTCCATATGAGCCTCCTTATTATTTTCAATACCCTCACTACTTTATTACTTTTCTGCTAAAATAGTAAATTCTCCTGGAATATTTGTATTTTCAAAGTTAGGCTGTTCATCAAATTTCTTTAATATAAAGCAACTTTCAATAACTGAGTTTATAATTTCACTAATTGTATAAAATCTTAATAAACAGTCTGGAAAAATTTCTTGTTCTTCTTTATTAAAGAACTTTTTATAGGCTACATCTCCGTTGTGTAATTCAGTGTCAAAATAACTTCCTTGTGCCCCTCCTCCGGTATCCACGCATTTTCTAAAAGGATGAAAGTCACTTAAAATCATCTTACCACCTGGTTTTAATATAGCATAAAGAATGCTCATCAGCTTGGCTATATCATTAAAGTAATGTAATATTCCACCTTCTAAATAAAGAATATCAAAATAATTATTATATCTAACTGTATCAATATTATATAAATCACAAACTATATAATTAATACTAGTGTTTGCACACTCTGCAAGTTCTAAAGCATATTTCTTATTTTCATCTGAAATATCAAAAACAGTTACATTTGCTTCCATTAATGCAAGTGGAATAGCTTTTCTTCCATTAGATCCACAAAGATTAGCTATTTTCTTTTCACTTATGTCTTCAAAATACTTCTGATGATTTTTCAAACATTCTTTTGGATTTTTTAATATTTCTTCAGCCTTTTTATTAGGTTCCCCATCTCTTATATTCCAAAATTCATAAGCTCTATGCTCCCATGCAACTTTATTTAATTTACTTTGTTCACTTATTGCTATCCCCCTATAAATAATACCTTATTCTTCATCCTGAAAAGAATATCTACCATTAGGCAAATCAATTTCATGACCATTTATCTTAATTGTATCCTCATCAACCCAAGTGATAATTGCTTTATTAACATGATAATCATTGTATATACTCTTCTTCTTTTTCTTACCATTTGTTGTTAAATATCCTCTTACCGCCCAATCAGTTGTCATTCCACCATTGATAAGATAAGCCTCTACCTTATATTTACCATCACTAGATTCTGATGATGTTATAAATTCTTCGCTTGGTTTAAACATATATCTTAATGTCTCTATAGAAATTACTAATCCACCTAAAATCACCACTAATATAATTAGTACTGATATAACCACTTTTTTAACTTTACTCATAATTGGTGAATTTATTTTCTTTACCTTCTTATCTTCAAATTTATTTGGATACATATTTATTTCTCCCATATTTTAAAGTTATTAAATAAAATATTTTTAACTTTTTTCTTAAATTAATTATACGCTATTTTGGATATATATTCCACAAATAATATCAATGTTCTATACTACTATTAAAAATATAATCAAAAATAAACTTCACTTAATATTTTTAAAATATGACCAAAAAGAACAATTTAAAATAAGTTATGTTGATACATATAAGCGCTAACCTCACTAACTGTTATGTAATGTGTACTTTAAATAAAATCTAAAAAAAATAAAATTAGGGTATTACACCACTAAAAATATTTATGCTATACTATGAAAGTCAATGCGTTGTTCCGACGGTCATACACTTGTCGTCTATACATCGCATTTTTAAATTTAAGTAAAACCAAGGAGGATATTATGGAAAAATGTATGCCTAGAAATGAAAAAGAGGGCCTGATTTATGGTAGTGTTATATGTGGGTTGACTTGCATATTTATGGCAACTATGAATATTTCTATTCACATGGGTGGAGTGTCCGGAGAAGCTATAGTTACAGTATTAAAAGCATTTCCATTAGTTTTTATAATTGCAATGCTACTTGAAAAGTTTATTGTAGGGAAGATAGCTGATAAACTAGTTAATGTTTTTAGCTTACCAACAGATAGTTTAAATGCTCATATTCTGTTTAGGACATTTTTTACCGTTATTGGTATGTCCATTATTATGACAACTGTGGGAGGAATTTTAGCAACTGGATTCAGCCTGGAAGTCATTAAAGAGTTTCCAATTTCCTGGCCACGCAACTTTTGTGTAGTTATATTTTTGGAACTACTTATTGTACAGCCTATCGCAAGAAGTGTTATGATAAGAATGCATGAAAGCCAAGAAAAATATCAGATCACGAATGAAACTAATTTAGATTAAAATGATTCGGATTATAGGTTAAGTGCATTGATATAGAAATATTTTGAGCAATTAACAATCTTCTATTACTACCAAACAAGACCAGCAAATTATTTGCTGGTCTTTATATTACTTAAGCTGTTATATAAGGAGTGTTTCTCCATTTATACACATTTGTTATTATACCAATTGAAAATATATTAATTATTAATGCAGTTCCACCATAGCTAATAAAAGGCAAGCTTATAGCAAATGCTGGAGCAAGATTTAAGTTCATTAATATGTTTAATAAAAATTGTGTTGCAAATAATGAACAAAGACCACTTACTATTAACTTTCCATATTTATCTTTAGTATTTACTCCTATAAATCCAATTCTTATTATAAATGCTAAAACTAAAGCTATTAATATTATTCCAACAATCCAGCCAAAGGTATATATTATATAAGTAAGAATATAATCTGAATTAGCTAACGGTAATACATCTAAAGCATAATTTCCGCCCTGTCCAAATAGCCCTGCGGATTTTCTTAACATATATATCTGATTATATATCCATCCTACATCATAGGGGTCATCTATAGGTCTAAGGAAAGCCGTAATTCTAGCTCTATTATATGCAGTTTGAAAAATAACTGCTGTAAATGCCATACCTAAAGTTCCTAAAGAAATAATTACATATCTTAATTTAATACCAGAAATTATCATTAATGTAGTAACTGCTATTGTATAAATAACTAGACTCGTTACTGATGGGGCAACTAAAAAAATTAACCCTGGACCAAAACCTAATGCAAACCCTATTAATATATTTTTTAGGCTACTCCAGTCGTAGTTTTCATAAATTCCTGCTAGTGAAAGTGTTAATAAAATTGGGGCAATATACAAAACATTAAATGACATTACACCAATTCTTACCCAACCCATAGTGCCATTCACAACTGGGCAAACACTAAATCCAATTATAGAAATAATTATTGCTCCTATATAAATATACTTAGAATATTTCTTTAAACTTCTATAATCTATTTTTGAAATACCCATTACCACTGCAATCCCAATAATTAGATAAAGACCATTCCTTATAATATACTTTTTAGATATTTCACCTAAATAATGTCCACTTGAAGAAGCATTTATCCCCATAAATCCTAATGTAAATATACTAAAAAGAATAAACATACTAGTCATTCGTAATAAGATCCAATCTGGTGCTGCTTTATGAACTTTATTTAAGCTACTACCAATAACATCAAAAGATCCCATTTGAAGAAGTGCCTGATTAATAGCCTCCTCTTCTGATTTTCCTCTTTCTATATATTCTTCTACTATTTCATATATATGACCTAATAATTCTTCTTTTATATTTTCATGTACTTTTTTATTTTTAACTAGCCCACAAACATTATTAACATATTCATCCACCATTTTATTATCTATTGATTGCATAACTCTCCCTCCCCTAAAACCTCATTAACTGTTGAGCTAAATAATTTCCACTCACTTTCTTTTTCTTTAAGTATGTTTGCCCCGGATTCTGTTATTTTGTAATATTTCCTTTTACGTTTACCTTCACCACAATCCCAATAAGATTCTATAAAATTTTCATTTTCAAGTCCATGAAGTATTGGATAAAGTGTACCTTCCTTAAAAGAAAATATCCCTTTAGATCTAACTTCAATCTCTTTAATCATCTCATACCCATACATTTCTTTACGATTTAGTAAGCTTAATATTAATATTGTAGTGCTTCCTTTTAATAATTCTTTATTAATCTTCATAAATTCACTCCCTTACATAGATTTGATATACCTCGGTTATCTATGTATATAATATCAAAGTATTTTCCCACTGTAAAGATAATTTTTATAAATATATCCAATATTTCCACATATTAATTTTTCTATTCTTTCACTCTTACTTCACCTTCTGTTAGTTACATGTCAAACTCTTTCTTCTAACTCTTTATATTCTCTAAGTATTACATCTAAAAAATACTCTAACCAAATCTCAATTTAATTATAAACATACTCATTAATACTTCAAATGAGTATATTTATTTTAAAATGAGTATATTAAAACAGAATAAACCTTATCATTTAGAATTAAATGATAAGGTTTATTCTAGGTTAACATTCATTAGTTTATAAAATATATTAATTTTATTTTTGTAAATTTAAATTTTTTCACTAAGTGAATCCACATAATCCTTTGCTTCTTTTAAACCAAGTCCAGTAACTATTCTATATTTTTTAATTGCTTTAATTTTTTTACCTTCTTTAATTAGATTTTTTAATTCAACATCAATATTTTCTACAACTGCATCAGATATTACAATTTTATTAGATTTACTAAGTGAATCCACATAATCCTTCGCCTCTTTTAAACCAAGTCCAGTAACTATTCTATATCTTTTAATTGCTTTAATCTTTTTACCTTCTTCAATTAGGTTTTTTAATTCAACATCAATATTTTCTAGCATTGTATCAGATACTGCACTTTGATCAAATTTATTAAGTGAATCCACGTAATCCTTCGCTTCTTTTAAACCAAGTCCAGTAACTATTCTATATTTTTTAATTGCTTTAATTTTTTCACCTTGTTCAATTAGGTTTTTTAATTCAATATTCATATTTTCTAACACTATATCAGATACTACAATTTTATTAGATTTATCTTTGCTTTTATACTGAATTATGCTTAAAACAAGATATAATACTCCTATAAACAGAAACATATATCCATTAAAAGACTTTTTTTCAATTGTTGACATTATACCTGCAAATGTAAAACAAACACCTGCAAATAAAAACATTTTCCATTTTTTTGATTCCAACACTAATTCCTCCTATATTAGAACTTTTATAAAAAATTATCTTAAAATAAGAATACTGGTCTGCTCTTTATCTGGAGATGCCTAAAATATAAATTTTAAGGCTTCATAGATCACCATTTATAAATCCATGTATAAACCCTTTGAAAAAGTCTTGAGCCATATAACCCAAACATATTAAAATTAAAACTACTCCTATAGAAATAAATATCTTATTATTTTTCTTATTTCCAATAACAATAAGCACAATTGATAATATCACTCCAATTAAAGTAATAATATCTCTCATATTTTTCACCGCCTTCTAAAATTGGATAATCAATAGATTACCTGCTTGTTTTTAAAATCCTAATGTTGCGACTTCTACATCTTATTAATTTCCGTTTTAAGGCTGCTCTTATATATATTAATAAGGTCACTTACAAGTATTCCATCAATTTTCATTCCCTCTATATTACAATTACAAATAGATAAATCCTGTAAATTTGAATCAACAATTCTGCTACTTCTTAATTCGCATCGTTCCATTATAAGTGGTGCTTTTTGTTCTTCAAATCCTAAATTAGTATCATGTATATAAGCATCTGCCAATGAAACATGACAAATTTCTATTTTATTCATATTAGAATCACCTAATACTGCATTACTCATATTTACATTAGTAAATCGTGTATTGGACAAATTAGAATTCTGATATATTCCACTTTCCAAATTCATATTAGTAAATCCGGAATCCCTCATGTTAACGTCATATATATCAACATTCTGCATATTACATTGGATAAAATTTTGGTTGCTAAAATCTTCATCTGAGTTAAATCTATTTATCTCTTTGATTGGTTCACTTATTGTCTTACAATAATATCTTTCATCTTCATCCTCTCCTATTTTCTCATACCCGTTTTTTTCATAAAATTTATGATTCCTGATACTTTTCTGAATTGTATCAAGTGTCCATAGCCTCACCATTGGATACATTCCTTCTATAAGAGTAATAACTTTCGACCCTATACCCTTATTCTGAAATGTTGGTTCTATGTAGAAACGGTCAACTCTTGCGTGTTCTCTTCCTGTATATGATATAAGTAAAACACCTGCAAGAATATCATCATACATTATTTTGTAATATTTTTTATCCCACATATGATATTTTTGCATATTAATAGAATCATAACCCGGTATAAAAGGTCGCTCATCATTATCATACCATCTATCAGTTTCATCTCTTTCAATTTCAACCATCATATTTCTTATTTGTTTTGCATCAGTTTCTAATGCAACTTGTAATCTTATTATTTCATTCATTCTTTCTCTCCCCCCCTAATTTCAAAATCATCCAAATTACCTAACTTTAACTAATTACTATCATTTAAAATATAAAATCATTTAATCGATAAATAATTTTAGATTGTTAACACTTCTTCTTTTTCACAAATTCCCACATAATTAATCCGAATAGGGTACCACCAACCAATGGAAATATTAACAAATTAATTATAAAACTTCTTAAGGAGTGAGTTTCAGAATTAAACAATAGCTTTAATATAGACACTATAATAATTGTAGGAATTCCCCATCCTACAATTCCATATTTTAAGATATAGTTTTTTCTTCCCAAATTTTTTATCTCATTAAAAGTTTTAAAGTTTCTATTATTAGAAACAACTTCCCCTTCAGATAAATAATCTAAATATACACATTTGTTAGGAACAAAAATATATAACAAAGCTAAAAACCGTCTTCTACCCTCTATTTTACTGCCACATTTCAATTTCACCTCTTGTTCCTCAGTGAAATTTATGTTTAACTTTTTACTTTTACACCAATCAATTTTCATATAGATTTCATGATTACCTTTTGAAACTTCTATTGTCTTTTTTTCACTATCACTGATTGTATTAATTTTTTGTCCATCTACATATATTTCATAGTTTCTCATATTATTAGTGTATTGAGATGTCCTATAAATTATTATTTTCGACATATATACACACCCCTTAATTCATATTGATTCTTTTCTTTTCAAAAATATTACATCCATAAACGAAGTGCCAGATGCCAAGCCAAATGCAATAGACACATTTTTAGATGGTCTAAAAAAATAATCAGTTCCATAACCTAAAGATCGCAATAAGATAAATGTAATTTCCATAATAAGGGCCATTAATTTTATGAATTTAATAACCTTTTAATATTGCATCTTACTTCATTTGGCAGATGTCCAGTTAATGCTCTGTCTAATAATTCTGGTTTCTTTATTCCATTTAACAACAGATAATCTTCTATCATCTTAACCTTTATTTCCCTATTAGGAATCAACTGATATATAAAATACCAATCTTCTAATGAAGTTAAGTGTATATCTATATCATTAATTTGGATAGTTTTCGAAATTGATTTTTCATCAAAAATATATTTATATATTCCTTCACTATGGTTAATACGCAAGCCCGACATAACATCAACTTCAAAACCATTTATAACATATTCATAAAAATATTCTGTGGAGTAATTATCAGACTTTTCCCATAGCCTTTTTTCTCCCATGTTTTTTAGAATTTTATCTGCTTTTTCAATATTTTTTACATCTACTAAAATATCAATATCATTAGGTTTATCAATAAATCCATAATGATTTAATAGCATAGAAGCCCCCAGACCCCATAGAACACCACCTTCATTAAGCTTTTGCCCTATATCCCTTAAAGTATCAAACATTCTCATGCTCCTCTCTAATTATCATAATATATCCACTACTAATTACTGTTATTGTTTACCTTCTAATTTATTAAAAATAACATCTATCTTTTTATTTATCTCTTTATTTCTGTTAATAAATTTTTTAACACCTTGTATTCCTTTATATCCCACTATTGCAATTGCAACTAATAAAGCAAAATTAATAACTGTACAACTAATAATTAAATAATTTAATTCCATATAAAATTCCTCCTATATTTTTAAATTTCCAATTATAATATAGCAATTATACCATATTATTCTATTTTTTTAAAATTGACTTAATCAAATTCCTTTCAACTATTTATAATTAATAGCAATCATTATTTATCTGAATTATTCCTATTCCTGTTATTATACAAATTATATATTAATGAAAAAGTTGCATTATAAATTGCTTAAGTATAGTATAATTACTATGCTTAAGATATTTATATATATTTATAAACATAATCATGAGATGAAATTTGGAGGTTTTAAAATGAAAAAAAGATTAATATTACTTATTATTATAACTACGGTATCTCTTTCAGTAGTTGTAGGTTGTTCAAAAGCTAAGGATACTAGTGAGGATACTACTACTAATTCTGAAACCCAAGAGAAGGATGATTCAGCGAAAGAAACTCCTACAGAAACTGCTGAGGTTGTAGAACCTACAGAGCCTACTGAAACACCTACAACTCCTACTGAAGTTGTGGAACCAGTAGAACCTTCAGCAACTACTGATGAGGCTATTGCCACTACTAAAGATCCTGTTAAAGATCTATTTACTAGTGCTATAAACAAACTTTATAATACTGATTATAGTACTCA
Source organism: Clostridium gasigenes (assembly GCF_017348895.1). Classification (NCBI taxonomy): domain Bacteria; kingdom Bacillati; phylum Bacillota; class Clostridia; order Eubacteriales; family Clostridiaceae; genus Clostridium; species Clostridium gasigenes. The sequence goes on along the minus strand of NZ_CP071376.1, from coordinate 1,903,619 downwards.
AAAAAACAAGGATTTAGCTAAAGAATTTGCTCAGAAAAATTTCTCAGAAAAAGGTGCTGAAAATATTACTAAAAATATAAATGAATATAATTCAAGCTTTACTTCTTCTGAATTATTAATAACAAACGTAAAAGAAATTCAATCTGAAAATGCTAATTATCCAAAAGCATATGAAATTATATATAATGTTGTAATAACTTCTGGAAAGCCATCATCTTATTCTGACTTAATAGGTATAGTTCTAGAAGACAGCAATGGAAAATTATTTATTGATTCATTAAGCGAAAATAATTTCTAAATTTACCAATTAGATTCTATATAATAAAAATCCCTAAATAAGTTATTTAGGGATTTTTATTTAGGAATAGTAAAATAAATAAATAATTAAAGATTCTTAAAACAGATTTACTATTTTACTATTTAATAAATGTATTATTTTTCTATTTATCAAAGGCTTTTCTAGTATGTTATTGCATGTATATTCAAGGTCTCCTAAACTCATTTCTATTTCCGACTCTACAAACTCCTCAAAATCCCAACCTATAGTTTTTTTGATAAAGCTATAAATATCTTTACCCTGGTTGAAAAATTTAATAAATGCCTTGCTTTTTGGCTCTTCATTCCAATATTCATTAAAATCCACAACAAATTTATTTATGCCTAAAAGTATCTCTTCATTACTTTTATTCCATAAATCCTCTAAATAGTAATAATAAGATTCCATTTTTGTACTTCTGATACAATTACCATTATATTTATTTATTTCATTAACTACTATGCTAAATTTGGAAATAGGAGTTAAAAATTCATTCTCTTTTTTATCAAATAAATTAAAATAGACAGTTGGAATGAATACATACTGTAAAAATCCCAAAAAACTATTTACGTCAGGATATACAACCCAACCCATTTTTAAAATATCCTTTTCTAAATTAAAAATACCGGTGTATACTATAATAGATTTATCAGTTATATTATTATCTTCAAAATAACCTTGCCATAAATTATTATCATTTATTATTTTATTTTCCCAATATAAATATTCTCCATAGCATTTTTTTATTTTATTTCCTTCTATTTCTTTATTCATGATGACCATCTCCTTAATACCATATGTTTTATAAATTTTATCCGTATATATCAAAGGGGACATTCATCCCCTCTAATAAAAATACATTTATATAAGAGACGTCATTTTTAATATATGTTAAAGCTTTGAATAGTATTCAACAACTAAAACATCATTTATTTCTATTGGAATCTCTTCTCTTTCAGGATATCTTACTAATTTACCTGAAAAATCATTTTCACTTTTTTCTAAATAAGAATAGCTATTTAAGATGTTTGAAAGAAAATTTTCTTTAAATAGTTCATTTTTTTGTGATTTTTCTCTTAAGGAAACTACTTTCCCTATGTTTACATTATAAGATGGTATATTAACTTTGCTTCCATTAACTAATATGTGTCCATGAACTACCATTTGTCTTGCTTGCCTTATTGATGATGCAAACCCTAATCTATAAACTATATTATCTAATCTACACTCTAATTTCTTTATTAAAGCATATCCTGCCTTTTCATTTGAGTTTAATGCTTTTTTAGCATAGTTCTTAAATTGTTTTTCCATTACTCCATAATAAGCTCTTAACCGTTGCTTTTCTAATAGTTGCTTACCATAATCTGAAAGCTTTTTATCTGCTCTACATTGCCCATTTCCAAAACGTTTCATTGCCTTTGGATTTCCTGTAACATTTAATCCTAGCCTTCTACACTGTTTAAATCTAGGACCCATCATTTTTGCCATAAATATCATCTCCTAATAAGATTTGCCGCAATAATTTATGCCCTAAATTTATAGTAACATATTTTCTTATACTTGTAAATGATAATGATTATCATAATTATCATTGTTTTTAAATTAATATATTTTATTATACGAATTTGCCAAATAGTAAAAAAGAAACAATATACACGTAGATAATAAATAAATAGTTAAGGTATCTCCAAATAAAAAAATCCCTAAATAAGACTAAAACTTATTTAGGGATTTCTATTTATTTTATGATGCCTTATATAAGTCATCATAAAATGTAAAATATTACACCCCAGGGGTGCATTAAATATTAAACATTGTAGAATTCTGTGAATGCTTTTATAGTATAAGTATTATCTTTAACTGCTGCAAGTTCTCTTATTGAGTGCATTCCAAGTACTGGCGCTCCCATATCAATAACTGGTATTGTAAGGTTTGCAGCTGTTACTGGACCTATTGTTGTTCCACCTCTAACATCTGATCTATTAACAAATTTTTGGGATGGAACTCCTGCTTTTTTGCATACTTCTGTAAATATTGCAGCATTGAAACTATCTGTACTATAGCTTCCAGCAGCTGCTATTTTAAGAACAGGACCACCTTCTAATACTGGTTTATTTGTTAAATCATGCTTTTCTGGTAAGTTTGGATGAACTGCATGAGCTAAATCTGCTGATATCATCACTGAGTTTGATAATGTTCTATAGAAATCTTCTTTATCTTTTCCAAGAGCTAAAGTTATTCTTTCTAAAGTATGAATTAATAGGTTTGAACTAGCCCCTTGAGCTGTTAAGTTACCTATTTCTTCGTTATCTATACAAACCATAACCTTAGTTGCTTTATTTGATTTACTATCAACTAAAGCTTTAGTTCCTGCATAAACCATCCACATATCATCAAGTCTTGCTGAAGAAATTAATTCTTCGTTCATTCCTATTAAACAGCCTTTTTCATATTCATAAAGCGCTAAATCAAATCCTAAAATTTCTTCTGAGTTTACATTTAGTTCTTCTGCTATTAATTTAAGTAGATGTCCATCTTTTTCAAATTTTTCATTAATTAAACCTAATAAAGGAAGTGTATCTTTTTGCTTGTTTATAGCATATCCTTCATTAACTTCTCTATTCATATGAATTGCAAGGTTTGGAATTATCATTAAAGGTTTATTTATGTTAATAAGTTTCACTTCTGGTTTCAAAACTGAAGCTCCTTTTATTGTAACCTTGCCTGCTATACTAAGTGGTCTATCATACCAAGTGTTTAGTATTGGTCCACCATATCCTTCTGTATTTAATTTTAAATATTTACCTTCTGTTGTCATTTCCGGGTTCGGTTTAATTCTAAACCCTGGAGTATCTGTATGTGCTCCTATAAGTCTGAATCCATCTTCTACTACATCTCCGTTCCCTACAACAAAGGCTATAATTGCTGAATCATTTTTTACAGTGTAATATTTACCATCTTTTTTCAAATTCCATTTATCCGATTCCTTAACTTCACTAAATCCATTTGCATCAAGAAGCTGACGAACCTTAACAACCCCATGATAAGCTGATGGACTTTCATATATAAAATCCAATAATTCTAAAGCTGATTTTTTCTCCATTTTATATTCCTCCTAATGTTCTTTTATCCATATATATATATTGACTATTACTTATAACTTGTTATATTAAAAATTAAAGTACTAGTTTAATTATATCATTTTCGATAATTAAAACAAATTTTTCTATCAGCAAATCACTTTTTATTTGATTAATTTATGTTTATCTGATGTTTTCTTAACTTTAGAAAGTAGTAATATTGTTTGAATCATAGTAAATATAAGGGATGTATTTCTTCTATATGCCATATATCTATTCTCCCATGTATCTGCATATTTTTCTTTAAAACTCTTAAGACCTTTAAATGAATAAAAATGCTGTCCATGTAAATAAACTTGATATGCAACCTTTTCACTTACAAATGAATATTTAGATATCCCTACATTAGAAAGTGGCGCCATTCCCATATTAAATTTACTAAATCCATTTTCTTTACCATATTTAAATAAATTTACAAACATAAAATCCATAACTCCATTAAAGGGACATTTTGAAAATCGCATTAAATCAATAGATAACGTTTCATTATTATCATACATAGATATTATGTTAGCAAAGCCTTTTATTATACCCTCTTTATCCTTAATTAATGCTAATTCTCCTCTATTTAAGTAATCTTCATCAAAGAATCCTATAGAAAACCCCTTTTCTTTTCTACCTCCAAGCCACTCATCTGATACACTTTTTATTTGCGCCATAACATCGCATGTAAATGGTGGACTAATAACAGAAAAAGTATATTCTTGCCTTTCTGCTCTTGTTACTGCATTTCTTATAGTTTTTCTTTTGCTACCATTTAAGGTGAAATCATTTTTAATATCCACATTTGCATCTTCGCCTAATTTTATAAATTGATACCCAGTTGCATGAAGATAAGGTATCATGCTACTATCTATTGCAGTAAATACTGGTGTGTACCCATAACTATCAGCTAAATCATAAAATTCTTGTATAAAACTAAAGAATTTACTTTCATCTCCAACTGGATTTCCAAGTATAACAATTTTATCTGCATATATTTGGTACTGCAACATTACATCACTATCTTTGTTTATATACACAAACTTATCATTTAAAAATATATAATGACTTACTTGTGTTCCCTTATACTTTTCAAGAATTACTTTTACTCTATCCTCACATTCACTTAGTTCCATTCTAGGAAATTTATTAAACCTACTTAAATAATGTATTACTCCTAAAAATATTAAAGCTGCAGTAAACCCAATAAAACTTATTAATAATATCCTAATTGCATGATGTCTCGTAAAGTTCTCATACTGTGAAACTATAGGAAATCTCTTTGTAAATCCCCTTAAGTTTACATAAGCTACTCTTAAATAAACTCCTTGAAAAAATAATAGTATTATAAGATCCTGTAATATCTTTCCCCAGGTCATTATAAAACTTTCTCTATAAAATCTCTTTTTACTAAACCACAATGTAATTGCAACTAAAGTTAAATAAGTTGCTTCTTCATAATCAATACCTTTTAATAAAGATAATATAGCTCCAAGTATTACTAAAATTATTGTTAACTTATAAATTCTTTTAGATTTATAATTAATTGCCATAGAAACTGCAATTAATAAGAATCCTATTATTATTGATAAATCTTGCGATATATGAATAACAGAGAAATTAAACATTTTACGCAATAATACTACTCTTTCAATTATCCCCGGAATAGCTTCTGATACTAATAAAACTGAACCCGCTAGTAAAACTAAAATTACTAAAATAAAGTGAAAAATTCTAGATATTACAGATTCTATAGTATCTCTTAAATCATTATCAATATGTATATATAATTCATGTAGATACATAACTCCACCTATAATCAAAGGTACTATATAATAGCTAACACGATATAAAACTATAACTAATAATATTTTTTCTGATGGTACATTATATTTCTCAAGACCAATTAATAATATTAGATCAAATGTACCAATTCCACTTGGAACCATACTTATCATAGCTACAACAACTGCACTAACAAATATAGGGAAAACCTCCCCTAGCGACACCCCACATCCAAGTACAACTAGTATTCCATAAATTAATCCTACTGTTGCTGTCCATTCGAATAATGATATAAATATTATTTTAAATGTATATATTGTTTGACTTTTATTTTTATATTTGAAGTATTTGTATATTAAATATATAAGTATTATAGGTAAATACATTGCTAAGCAAACAATTGCTACTTTTACTAAATTTAACGGTTTTAAACTTTTAATATTAAATATAGTATAAATAAAACAAACTACGGAAAATCCTGTTAGGTTTAATGCAACATTTTTTAATACCGCTTTAACTAAAGCTTTCTTATCCTTAACATATTTTCCATAAAAATTACTTTTTAAAGCTATAGCTGAGGCTCCTCCAAGTCCAACTACACTAGATACAGAACTAGCTATCCAAGAATACTTGTATAGCTTTTTATTTTTCAACTTTATTCCAATATTCTTCTTTAATGCTAAATCATAAAGTGTAAGTGGGAAAAATGCAATTATTCCTAAAGTCAAAATAATTGCTATATGCCCTAACGTTAACTCACTTGCATATATAGCAAATGTATCCTTATTAAAATTACGTATAATACCACTAAATTCTTTAATTACTAGCCCTAAAACTATTAATATAAATATTATTTTTAACCATAATTTCATTTTATTATTTAATCTTAATTTCATGTTTTTCCTCCATTTTCGTTTTTTTCTAACTAATTATAATATCATTTACTATAATATATTCTAATTAACTCTCTTTCTTAAATTCACCTTAATTTTCACCTAAATCATCTTCAAAAAAGTTTACTTAATATCAATTTCCTTAATACTTCTTAAATTAGTATATCCAATGTTACTAACCCTAAGCATTCGCCAATTTCAAATCATAAAATATATTATACATGTCTTATATATTTTATGATTAATTTTTTTGTTGATATGGTCGTTGAATCTATATCTATTATTGCTGATACTTTCAATAATTTATCTGATGCTACCTCTTCTGTCATTACTATAGCCGGTTTTAAATTTTGGTTAGTGATTTACAAGAAATGATATTATGAAAATACACAATGTCATTGATAATGCAAAAAAGAAGTATCAAAAAAACTTAATCTTCACTTAGTTATACACATAGATCCAATTTGTGTAGTTACAGCTGAAATTAAAGAAATTAAAACTTCTATAAAGGAAGTTCATTCTGATTATAATGGTGTTATAACTGTAGATTATGATTATATCTAAACTATATATAAAAGCTCCTATAAAATGACTTTAATCATCTTATAAGAGCTTACTTATACTACTTTTTATTATTCCTTCCTATTCAACACGCTTTTTTATATTTATAAAGAGCTAAATCAAAGTCTAAAATTTCTTCTGTATTTGCATTTAATTCTTAGGCAATTAATTTAAAAACATATCCATTTTTTAGAATTTATTATTAATAAGTATTCAATCTTCATTGCCATAATTATTTATTTAATGATTTAGATTCTTTATTAAAACATATATAGTTAGTCTTTTTATCTGATGTCTTTTTAACTTTGGAAACTAATAATATTGTTTGAATCATAGTAAATATAAGGGATGTATTTCTTCTATATGCCATATATCGGTTTTCCCATGTATCAGCATATTTTTCTTTGAATTTTTTTAATCCTTTAAATGAATAAAAATGTTGACCATGTAAATAAACTTGATATGCAACCTTTTCACTTGTAAATGAATATTTAGATATTCCTACATTAGAAAGTGGCGCCATTCCCATATTAAATTTACTATAACCATTTTCTTTACCATATTTAAATAAATTTACAAACATAAAATCCATAACCCCATTAAAAGGACATTTTGAGAATCTCATTAAATCAATAGACAAGGTTTCTTTTTTATCATACATAGGTATTATATTAGCAAAGCCTTTTATTATACTATTTTTATCTTTAATTATTGCTATGTTTCCTCTGCTTAAATAATCCTCATCAAAAAAGCCTATAGAAAATCCTTTTTCTTTTCGGCCTCCAAGCCATTCATCTGATACACTTTTTATTTGATCAATAAAATCTGCTGTAAATGGTGGATGTACAACAGAAAAAGTATATTCTTGCTTTTCTGCTCTTGTTACTGCATTTCTTATAGTTTTTCTTTTACTACCTTCTAATGTAAAATCATTTCTAATATCCACATTTGCATCCTCACCTAACTTAATAAATTGATATCCTGTTGAATGAAGATAAGGTATCATGCTACTATCTATTGCAGTAAATACTGGAGTATATCCATAAGTATCAGCTAAATCATAAAATTCTTGTATAAATTCAAAGAACTTACTTTCATCTCCAACGGGATTTCCAAGTATAATAATTTTATCTGCATACATCTGATACTGTAACATTACATCATTATCTTTATTTATATAAACAAATTTATCTTTTAAAAAAATATAATGGCTTACTTGTGTTCCCTTATACTTTTGAAAAATCGCTTTTACTTTATCTTCACATTCGCTAAGTTCCATTTTAGGGAACTTATTAAACTTACTTAAATAATGTAATATTCCTAAAAATGCTAAAGCTATACAAAATCCAACACAACTTATTACTAACACCCTAATTGTATGATTCCTAGTAAGTTTCCCACACTCTGCTAGTATAGAAAATCTCTTTGTTAATCCCTTTAAGCTTAAATAAGCTACTGTTAAATAAACGCCTTGGAAAAATAATAATATTATAAAATCCCGTAGAATCCTTCCCCATGTCATTATAAATCCTTCTCTATAAAATCTCTTTTTACTAAGCAGCAGTGCAATTGCAACTAAAGTTAAATAAATAGCTTCCTCATAATCAAAGCCTTTTATTAAAGATAATACTGCTCCAAGTACTACTAAAATTATTGTTAATTTATAAATCTTTTTAGATTTATAAATAATTGCCATAGAAACTGCAATTAATAAGAATCCTATTATTATTGATAAATCCTTAGATATATAAATAATAGAGAAATCAAATATTTTATGTACTAGCGCTATTCTTCTAAATATACCTGGAACTGCTTCTGATAATAATAAAACTGAACCTGCTAATAAAACTAAACATATTAATAAAAAATGAAAAATATTAGCTGTTATAGCTTCTATAGTATTTCTTAAATCATCATCAATCTTTTTATATGATTCATGTAAATACATAACTGCACCTATAATCAAAGGTACTAAATAATAGCTAAATCGATATAAAACTATAGCTAATAATACTTTTTCTGATGGTACATTGTATTTCTCAAGACCTATTAATAATGTTAAATCAAATGTTCCAATTCCACTTGGAACCATACTTATCATAGCTACAACAACTGCACTAACAAATATAGGGAAAATTTCGAATAGTGATACTCCACATCCAAGTACAACTAATATTCCATAAATTAATGTTACTGTAGTTATCCATTCTGATAATGATATAAATATTATTTTAAATGTATATATTGTTTCTTCTTTATCCTTATATTTAAAGTATTTGTATATTAAATATATAACTAATATAGGTAAATACATTCCTATAAAAACAATTGCTACCTTTATTAAATTTAACTGTCTCAAACTTTGAACATTAAAGATCGTGTACACAAAACAAACCATGGAAAATCCTGTTAAGTTTAATGCAACATTTTTTGATATTTCTTTAACTAAAACATTCTTATCTTTAACATGCTTTCCATAAAAATGACTTTTTAAAGCTATAGCTGACGCTCCCCCAAACCCAACCATGCTAGATACCGAACTTGCTATCCAAGAATACTTGTATAGCTTTTTACTTTTTAACTTTATTTTAATCTTCTTCTTTAATACTAAATCGTAAAATGTAAGTGGTACAAATGAAATTAATCCTAAAGCTAAAACAATTACTATATCCCAAAATGTTAACTCACTTGCATACATAGAAAATGTATTACTATTAAAACTACCTATAATACCGCTAAATTCTTTAACTACTATTCCCAAAACTATTAATATAAATATTACTTTTAACCATAACTTTATTTTATTATTTAACCTTAATTTCATATTTTTCCTCCATTTTCATTTTCTAACTTAATTATAACATCATTTGCCATACACTTTTTTAAGTGCACCCTATAACATATTAAATATTAAGAAACAAATAATTAATAACAAGGTTTATATCTATTATAAATCAAGCAATATAGCCATTCATTAGTATAATATATTCTAATTAACTCGCTTTCTTAAATTTACCTTAATTTTTCCTTAAGGGTTATGAAAAAGTTTACTTATTTCAATTAATACCTCTCGAATTAGTATGTCCAATATTACTAATACTTAATGTATCTTTCGTATATCATAAGAATCTTTGAATTATTATTTTCTTTCAATTCCTTAAGTATTTGACAATTCCAAATAATATCACTACATATTATACTATATTTTACATGTATTATGCATTTTGTTTATTTTATAATTAATAAAATTTGATTAAATAATTATTTTGAAGTAAAATCATTATTTATACTCTAAAACTAGAATGATTTATTAGTTACTTCCATATAATACTTATATAAATAGGAGGATTTTTATGTTTTCGAATTTTTTAGTTCAATTCTTTGTTAAGGATAATGAAAATGTTAAAAATAATAAAGTTCGTAATTCTTATGGTACCTTAGGCGGGATAGTTGGTATTATTATTAATTCCATGTTATTTATACTTAAATTCTTTGTTGGTATGTTAGTTGGCTCTATAGCTATTACTGCTGATGCCTTTAACAATTTATCTGATGCAGCTTCTTCTGTTATTACTATAGCAGGTTTTAAAATGGCAAATAAACCACCTGATGCCGAGCATCCTTTTGGACATGGTAGATTTGAATATATTTCAGCCTTAATCGTTGCTTTTTTGGTAATGTTTGTAGGAATTCAATTTGTAAAATCATCAGTTCAAAGAATTTTAAACCCAGAAACTATAACTTTTGAATTAATACCCTTTATTTTATTATTAATTTCAATAAGTTTTAAATTTTGGTTATCTTTATTCAACAAATTTATTGGCAATAAAATTAATTCTTCAGCTTTAAAAGCTTCTGCTACAGATGCTTTAGGAGATGTTTTCACTTCAAGTACTGTTGTTCTTTCATTCTTATTAGCTAAGTTTACAACACTACCTATTGATGGATACATTGGTGTTTTAGTTGCTCTTGCAATTTTATATGCTGGATTTAGCCTTGTTCGTGAAACACTTAATCCACTACTTGGTGAAGCTCCAGACCCTGTTTTAGTTAGTAGTCTACAAGAAATGATATTATCTTATGATATGATTTCAGGAGTCCATGATTTAATAATTCATAACTACGGACCTGGAAGAGTTATTGCTTCTGTTCATGCAGAAATACCTTCTGATATTGACATTATGGAAATACATAATGTCATTGATAATGCAGAAAGGGAAGTATCAAAAAAACTTAACCTTCACTTAGTTATACACATGGATCCTATTTGTATTGTTACAGATGAAATAAGAGAAACAAGAGATTATGTAGAAACAGTTCTAAGAAAACACTCATGCATAAAATCACTACACGACTTTAGAATAGTTGGAGATGGGGATATTAAAAACTTAATATTTGATATTGTTGTTAGCAATAAGGATTCAAAATCAGAACTTTCTGAGGAAAAATTAATTGATGAAATTAAAACTTCTATAAAAGAAGTTCATAATCACTATAATTGCGTAATAACTGTAGATTACGATTATATCTAAATACTATTTATTTGGAGATGCTTAAACTCAATAAAGATACTATTTCCATTTATATGAGGAATGTTTTTTAAAATAGCAATTTAATATTCTAGTCTGTTTTTTAAATGTTCCTAATAATAAACTAAGGTACTATTTTAAGTTGTTAAACTTAAAATAGTACCTTTAAGTTATTTCCAAATAGATAACTAATCAGTATTCTTATTTTCTATTTTCTATTTTATAATCCCTTACCTAGCACACTTTATTTCTTCCAGTCCGTTTTGCTAAATATAGTGCATCATCAGCTTGGGTTAAAAGATCATTAACATTGATGGTTATATCTGGATAAGAACTTATGCCTATTGAAACAGTTATATTAATCGCTCTATTACCCTCAACAGAAAAAATATACTCCTCTACATTCTTTCTTATTCTTTCAGCAATTGTCGCTGCATGTATGCAATTACAATCTAATAAAATCACCGTGAACTCTTCGCCTCCATTTCTTGATACAACATCAAAGCTTCTAGAAGAACTCACTAAAATATTACTAAGTTGCTTTAAAACTAAATCTCCTGAAGAATGACCGTAATTATCATTAATATTTTTAAAAAAATCTATATCTATCATAAGTATAGATAATCTCTCCTCTTTCTCTATTGCATTATTTATTAATTTGTTCAATATATTATCAAAGGTTCTTACATTATTAAGCCCTGTAAGAAAATCCTTTTTAGCATCATAATTTAATTTTCTATATAATTCATTAGTTTTAGATATATAAATCAAATTGTAATAAACTATACCAGATAAAAATGTTGTTGAAAAAATAAGGTTTCTTAAAGCTATTGTAAGAACATTTATATCTTTTAATAATATAGAAAATGCTATTATTAAAGAAACTATGTTAAATATACTCATTGTAATATATTTTTTTAAAAAACTTATTTTACATTTCGATATAAAAGTGAAAAGAAACAATAATATACATATATCATAAGTCGCTACTAAAGAGGCTGTACTTATTCCGTAATAGCTAAGTCTAAACACTATGATTATAAATGCTGTTATAATTGTTGATATAAATCCACCATAAATTGATGATATTATCATTGTAATTGTTCTAAAATCCATAATTGAATCTTCAGATAACTGTATGCTGTAAAACATTAAAACACAACCAGTTATACCTAATAAAGACCCTAATAAAATTTTTTCTTGTAATTTTGAATTTAAATTAATTTTTTCTTTTTTTAATATTTGATTGCCTAAATATAAAAATGATATAAGTATAGTAGAATTTACAAATAATGATTTAAGCATTAAACTTCACCTCCAAACAGAGTTTACCGTGTATTAAGCATGTTTTTTTAAAATAGAGTAATACACAAAATTTCGTTCTACCCGTAAGGCATTAATATATCTTGTTTAATCCAAGATATCATTCCTACTAGTTATTTATCATTACCTGATTGAGCTAGTGATATTCATTATATATCACTCAATTTAAATTTACTTGTAAGTCATCTCCAAATAAATTTAAATAAGCCACTATAAAATGACTTTAATCATCTTATACCAGCTTATGACATCGTAATAAATAGCTAGCTATTTATTACGATTCCTTATTATACTGCTTTCTATTCAGCTATGCCTTATTCCTTAAACCAGCCCTTAGTATTATTTGCTATTTTAACAAGTGTAAGCATAACTGGTACTTCAACTAGTACCCCTACAACTGTAGCTAATGTTGCTCCTGATTGTAATCCAAATAATGATATGGATACTGCAACTGCAAGTTCAAAGAAATTACTCGCTCCAATCATTCCTGCTGGTGCTGCTATATTGTGTGGTAACTTCCAAAGTTTAGCCCATCCATATGCAATCCCAAAAATTAAAAAAGTTTGTAATGTTAATGGAACTGCTATTAATAGTATGTGTAACGGGTTGTTTAATATTGTATCCCCTTGGAATGAGAATATAATTATTAAAGTTAAAAGTAATCCTATTATTGTTAGATTATCAAATTTCTTTAAGAATGTATTTTGAAAATAATCTAATCCTTTATTTTTAATTACTAATGTTCTAGTAACATATCCAAGTGCTAAAGGAATTACTACAAATAATACTGTTGAAAGAATTAGTGTACTCCACGGTACTATAACATCTCCAACTCCTAGTAAAAATCCTACTATTGGCGCAAATGCTATTAATATTATTAAGTCATTTACAGCGACTTGTACTAATGTATAAGCTGGATCTCCTTTAGTTAAATGACTCCATACAAATACCATTGCAGTGCAAGGTGCTGCTCCAAGTAATACGGCTCCAGCTAAATATTCTTTAGCTAAATCTGGTGTAATGAAGTTTTTAAATATTACATAGAAAAACAATGCTGAAATTGCATACATTGTAAAAGGTTTTATTAACCAATTTGTAACACATGTAACTATAAGCCCTTTTGGCTTTTTTGTAGCATTTACTATGCTTGTAAAATCAATTTTTAACATCATTGGGTAAATCATAAGCCATATTAAAATAGCTACTGGTATTGATACATTATAATATTCAAATTTACTTAAGGTCTTTGGTATAATAGGTAAAATCTGCCCCAGTAATATTCCTACAACTATACAAGCCCCAACCCATAGTGTTAAATATTTTTCGAATATACCTAATCCCTTTTCTTTTACTTCTTTATTTTGTGACATGTCTTTATCCCCCTTAAATTTCATTTTTCTCTTTCAATGGAGCTGAAAGAAAATAAACTACAATATGACTAGTTATTTTTTGAAGCTCCTCAATATTAATTTATTAATTTATTAATTTATTAATTTTGCTTTCACTTTTTAGTGGATTTATAGAATTTATGACCACCAGAAAGGTTACAAACATTCTTAAACCCATGGTTTATTAATATATTTTGAGTTGCATTACCAGTGACCCCTTTATTGCAGTAAGTTACAGTGAGTACATTTTTGTCTAAAGTTTTAAGTTCATTTCTTAATTTACTATGAGGTATATTTATTGCTGTATAAACATGATTTTCATCATATTGTTTACTTACCCTTGCATCTATAACTTGAATATTTTCTCCCTTATCTATTAATCTTTGAGCCTCTTTCGATGTAATTATAGGTCTATTATTATTTAGTGCATTATCAAGTATCATTCCTGTATAATGTACTGGGTCTTTTGTAGTTGAAAATGGTGGTGCATAAGCTAAATCTAAATGGAATAACTCATCAACCTTTGCTCCATAAGTTATTAATGTAACAAATACATCTAACCTCTTATCTACACCTTCATATCCAACTATTTGAACACCTAGTATTTTTTCAGTTTTCTTATCTGCTATTGCCTTAATAACCATTTCCTTGCCTTTAAAGTAAGATGGTTTATCTGGTTTAATATTATGGCACATTACTATTTCATAACCTTCTTCTAATGCCTCCTTTTCAGATAACCCTGTGGTTCCTATAGTCATATCAAACAACTTAAATATTCCTGTGCTTAAATTCCCCCTATATCTTAACTTCCCACCAGTTACTACATCACCTGCTATTCTACCTGTTTTGTTTGCAGTTGATCCAAGTGGTCTATATACTGCTTTTCCTGTTATAGATGAGAAAGTTTCTATACAATCTCCGCAAGCATATATATCTGCTATATTTGTTTTCATTGAAGTATCTACCTTTATAGCTCCCGTTATTCCAATCTCCACTCCAGCTTCTTTAGCTAAACTAACATTTGGCTTAACCCCTGTAGCCATAATAACCATATCGCTCTTTATTTCAGTTCCATCTTCAAGCAAAACTTTATTTTCTAAAATTTCAATAATATCAGCATTTTTTATTATTGATATATTCTTTTTAATTAATGCTTTTTCTAAGAATGTAGCCATATCCTCATCTAAGTTTGGAGTTATCTTACCTTGTTTTTCAACAACAGTAACATTTACTCCAGTATCCATTAAATTCTCAAGCATTTCAAAGCCAATAAATCCAGTACCTACTATTACTGCATGCTTTGGTTTATTATTTTCTATAAAACCTCTAATGTTTCTAGCACTTTGAACATTTCTTAGAAAAAATACATTTTCATTTTTTATACCTTTAATACTAGGCATAAAAGGAATTGCCCCTGTTCCAAGTATTAATTTATCGTATTTATCCACAAATATTTCTTGTGTATTTAAATTCTTAACAGTTAGTTCCTTAGTGTTTGGATTTATATTTAAAACTTCATGACCTGTTAAAACATCAACATTATATTTCTTCTTAAAAAACTTAGAATCTCTTGGTGTAAGTTCTGAAATATCCTCTATTTCACCACCTATATAATAAGGAAGTCCACAACCTGAATAAGATATATCATTATCTCTTTCGTATATTACAATTTCTGCATCATCATTATTTCTACGTGCCTTTGCTGCTGCCGATGTACCCGCAGCTACTGCACCAATAACTAGTATCCTCATATCTAACACTCCTTTAATTTAGGCATTTTCAAAAATAACATTTCCCTATGCATAGAATTTTCACTTGTTATTTTTTCAAATGCCTAATGATTTTCAACTTACTTTAATAAATCTCTTAGTTCATTTCCCTTTACGTCCTTTGGTTTCCAATCTATAATAGCAAAATTCCCATTTGAAATTTCATTAACCTTATTAATCCATTGAATTTCATTACTAGCTTTTGCTTTTAACACTTTATTTGTTGTATTTGTTGCATACATACTTGAATTAATGATCCACCATTTACTATGAAGTCCTGCTCTTTTTAAATCTTCTTGTAGCCTTAATGCCTCATAAACTGGAGTTGTTTCTGCTAAAGTTACTATTATTACTGCTGTATCTTTTTCACTTCTAAGAGTAGGTAATAATTTTTTCACTGATTCTGGTATATCTCCTTGTGAACGCTGTATTTCTTTATGATAGCTTTGAGTAGAATCTAAAAGTAATAACGTATGTCCTGTTGGTGCTGTATCAATAACAACTACTTCATCACCTGATCCTTCAACTATTTCTGCAAAAGCTCTAAATACTGCTATTTCTTGAGTACATGGGCTTCTTAAATCCTCCTCAACATACTCAAGGTCCTCATCGCTCATAGTGTCGCAAGCTTTACCTAATACTTCTTTTTTATATTTTTCAAGTTCTTCTTTTTCATCTATATTACTTATTCTAATTCCTAAACCTTCATCTAGTACAAATTTTAAATGTGCTGCCGGATCTGTGGTTGTTAAATGAACCTTCTTTCCTCTGCCAGCTAACCCTAAAGCAATAGTTGCCGCAATTGTAGTCTTTCCTACACCACCTTTTCCCATTGTAAATATAACTTTTTTGTTACTGTTATATAAGTCATCAATTACATTTTTTAGTTTAGGTATTTCTGTAACTTCTAACTTGTTTTCACTATATTTAATATTGTCTTCTTTTAAAAAGGCTCTTATATTTTCAAGGCCTGTTATATTATAAGGTCTTAACGGAATTTCAAAGGTAATTAATGTTTTTAAATCCTCTGGAATATTCTCTAAAGCCTTTTGTTGTTTTTCATATAATGAAGTTGATAGCTTATCATCATGACTTTGCATAACTCCATTTATTACAAGTATTTGATTATTTACACCTATATTTTTAAGCTCTGCTGATGCTCTTTTAGTTTCCTTTAAAGGTGATTCTTCAGGTCTTGTAACTAAAATAAGTGTTGTCAAATCCTTACTCGCTAAAGTATTTACTGCATTTTTATAAATTTCTTTTTTATCTTCTAAACCAGCAAGTTGCCCAAGACAAGATGCTCCATGAGTGCTGTCACTAATAAAATTACTCCAAGCTGACGGTAACTGTAACATTCTTAAAGTATGCCCAGTTGGTGCAGTATCAAATATTATATGATCAAATTCTGCCTCTACTTTTTCATCAGTAATAAAATTAGAAAACTCATTAAAGGCAGCTATTTCTACTGTACAAGAACCTGAAAGTTGCTCTTCCATATTTTTAATAACTACTTCTGGAAGCTTTCCCCTATATGGTCCAACTACACTTTCTTTATACTCACTTGCAGCTTCTTCTGGGTTAAAATTAGCTACTACAAGGTTTGGAACTTCCTTTATCTCTACACCCTTATTATTTAATTTCCTATTAAATACATCTTGAAGATTAGAGGCTGGGTCTGTACTAACAAGCATTATTCTTTTGCCTAAATCTGCTAAAGTAATTGCTGTAGCACAAGCTGTTGAAGTTTTTCCAACTCCACCTTTACCTGTAAAAAACAGATATTTAGTTAGCTTTATATCATTTAAATTAAATAGTTTACTCATTTAATTTATCCCCTTTCTTAGCAGCATCCACCTTTACATCCACAGCCACTTGATTTTATTTTCAGAGTTGTTTTAATATAATTTTCTGGTATATCTAACATTTTACAAAACTCTTCATTACTAGGATAATCAGCGATTTTAACAACCGCTCCATCTACCATAACAACAGGCAAAATATCTATTCCTTTAGTATTTAACATTTCATTAATAACTTTATTATCTACAAAAGCTTGTGGATTACTTGATAAGTTATATCTTTCTACTATTATCCCCTTGTTTTTCAAGCTATTTAAAACTGTTGAAACTCTTAATAGATTTTGATCAACTCCAGGACCACAAACTCCTGTTGAACAACACATAGCTGGTTCAAATATAATCATTTTTCTCATAATTTTTAACCCCTTTATACTTATTTTTTATTTACATTCACATTTAGATTTATTTTTGCACACACAATCTTCAGTATCTGTAACAAGATTCATAATGAAAAATATTAACTTATTACAATTAACAATATTTAAAGAATAATATGTCCATAATCCCTCACGTCTAGAACTGACTACCCCACACTCCATTAATACTTTCATATGATGTGAAAGTGTTGGCTGAGTAAATTCAAAATGTTCTAAAATATCACAGGCACATTTTTCACCACATGATAAAATATCAACTATTTTCATTCTATTTCCGTCTGATAGTGCTTTTACTATTTTTGCATTATCCTCATATTTTTTCTCCACCTATTAGCCCTCCTATATAGATACTATTCTATATACAATATATTCTGATATTATATATATGTCAATTTAACTTAACTAATTTAACATCACCTTAACTTTCATATTTGTTATTATCTATATAGTTTATTATTATGCAATAACTTTAATATTGTGAATAAAAAAAATACTATTTAGTAATACTTGATGTATATCAAATTTTCCTCTAATATATACAATGACACTTTTTTAAAACAACAAGTCAGGTGATATGTACATTTTCTTGTTATTTTTTAAATATACCTGAAACGAAAGAAGGAATTAAATGAATAACTTAAGAGAAGAATGGTTTGGAAATGTTAAAGGTGATTTACTAGCCGGAATAGTTGTATGTATGGCTTTAATACCAGAGGCAATAGGATTTTCTATAGTAGCTGGTGTTGATCCTATGGTTGGAGTATATTCATCATTTTGCATTTCTCTAATAATATCAATTTTTGGTGGTAGAACAGGTATGATTTCTGCGGCTGCGGGTGAAATGGCATTAGTATTAGCTAGTTTAGTGAAAAGCCATGGAATAGAATATATGTTAGCTGCAACAATACTTACAGGTGTTTTCCAACTAATACTTGAATTTCTTAAAATAGGTAACTTATTAAAGTTTATACCAAAACCTGTTATGATTGGATTTGTTAATGCTTTAGGTATAATGATGTTTCAATCACAATTAAACCACTTTAAAGGGTCATTTGTTTTAATTTTATTAGGTGCACTAGGAATAGCAGTAATATATTTATTACCTAAATTAACAAAAGCTATCCCATCACCTATAGTATCAATAATGACAGTTACTTTAATAGTTGTAATATTTAAAATAGATGTTACTACACTTGGTGACATGGGAAGAATAACAAGTGATTTACCTAAGTTCTTAATACCTACTATACCTTTCAATATGGAAACACTAAGTATAATATTACCTTACTCACTATCACTTTCACTAGTCGGTATAGTAGAATCTTTATTAACAGCTCAATTAGTTGATGATTTAACAGATACAAAAAGCAATAAAAACAAAGAATGTGTTGGACAAGGCCTTGCAAATATAGCTGCTGGTTTCTTTGGCGGAATCGCTGGTTGTGGAATGATCGGACAAACTATAATAAATCAAAATTACGGTGGAAAAGGTAGATTATCTACGCTTACAGCTGGAACCTCTATGTTAATATCAGTAATAGTTTTAAATAAATTTGTAGTACAAATTCCAGTAGTTGCACTAGGTGCAGTAATGGTTGTTGTATCAATTAGTACATTTAACTTTGAATCTATAAAACGAATTGCAAAGGTCCCAAAAGCAGATACTTTTGTAATGATTTCAACTGTTATAGTGGTTGTACTAACTCATAATTTAGCTTATGGAGTTATAGTTGGAATAATTTTAAGTTCTATTTTCTTTGCATCTAAAATATCAGATATACAGGTTAATCTAGCTACTAATGAATCTGATATAGTAACATACGAAGTTAAAGGGCAACTGTTCTTTGCTTCTACACTTAAATTCATTCATAGTTTTAATTATACAGAAAAAATTGACTTAGTTAACATAGACCTTTCTCATGTTAAAGTATGGGATGAATCGGCAGTAGACGCTATTGATAAAGTAGTTATCAAATTCCATAAAAATGGAGTTAAAACTAATTTATTAGGTATGAGACCTGAATGTTTAGCTTTAATTGATAAAATAGCTATATATAATAAGCCTGGTGGATTAGAAGTTGTATCTGAACACTAAGATAAATTAAAATAAATAGACTATCATATCTGACTTACTATTTATTCAAACTCTCCTAATTCAAAAAAGGTATATAGGTTAAAAACCTATATACCTTTTTTATTTGCAATTTATATTTTAAGTATTTGAAATATTATACTTCCATTATAATTGGAATAATCATTGGATTTCTTTTTGTTTTACCATATATGAAGAAACTAATATCATTTCTCATATTTCTTTTTATTTGTGACCATTGTGTAATATCACTATTTATGCACTTTTCTATAGTTTTATTTGCCACAAATCTTATATCTTTCACTAATTCCTCTGACTCTCTTACATATATAAATCCTCTTGTAACTACATCAGGTCCTGATAAAATAGCCTGGCTTTCTCTATCTATAACAACTACTATAGTTATAATACCATCTTGTGATAAATATTTTCTATCTCTTAGTACTACGTTTCCTACATCACCAATTCCACTTCCATCTATTAATATCTTTCCTGAATGAACCTTACCTGTAACACGAGCGCTCTTTTTTGTTAAGTTTAAAATATCTCCATTTTCTATAATAAATATATTTGATTTATTTAAACCCATTTCTTCAGCAATTTTTCCATGCTGTATTAAGTGCTTAGTTTCACCATGAATTGGCATAAAGAATTTAGGTTTTAATAAGCTATGAATTAATTTTAGTTCTTCTTGACATGCATGCCCAGAAACATGAATCTCTTCTATAGACTTATATATAACATTAGCACCTTTTCTAGTTAAATCATTTATAACTTTTGATACAGGTTTTTGATTACCAGGTATTGGAGTTGCAGAAATTATTACTGTATCATCTTTTTCAATATTTATACTTCTATGACTTGAAGCTGCAATTCTAGTAAGTGCCGCCATTGGCTCTCCTTGGCTTCCTGTTGTAACAATAGTAATTTTATTATTATTGTATAATTTGATATCCTTTAAATCTATCAAAGTACCTTCTGGTATAGTTAAGTATCCTAGGTTTATAGCTATCTCTGATATTCTCTCCATACTTCTACCACTAAAAGCTATCTTTCTTCCATACTTTTGAGATGAATTTATAATTTGTTGCAGTCTATGAATGTTAGATGCAAAAGTAGCTACTATAACTCTCCCAGTGCATTTACCAAATAGATTATTTAGAGTTTCTCCAACAGTCATTTCAGACATTGTATATCCTGGATTAATAGCATTTGTACTATCTGCCATAAGCAATAACACGCCTTTTTTACCAAGTTCTGCATATCTAGCTAAATCTATTATTTTCCCATCAATTGGTGTAAAATCTATTTTAAAATCTCCAGTGTGGAAAATTATGCCTAAAGGAGTATGAATCGCAATAGAGCAACTATCAGCTATACTGTGGTTTGTTCTAATAAATTCAACTTTTAAATCTCCTATTTGCAATATATCATTTGGATTTATTACATTTAATTCGCAAATATCAAGCATTTTATGTTCTATTAACTTACTCTCAACTAAAGCCATTGTTAATTGAGTCCCGTATACAGGGAAATTAATTTGTTGCAATACATATGGTAGTGCCCCTATATGATCTTCATGTCCATGAGTTATGAAAAACCCTTTTATTTTTTCTTTATTATCTACTAAGTATTTTACATCCGGAATAACAATATCTATTCCATACATTTCTGAATCTGGGAATGTAAACCCACAATCGATTATTATTATTTCTTCTCCGTACTCTATTGCCGTAATATTTTTTCCTATTTCACCTAATCCACCCAAGGGTATGATTTTTATATTATTTATCTTATTTATATTTTTCATTTCTCCTCCAATTCGATAACTAGTTTCTCTTAGAAACCGTTATCTAAACTTCTTATTTTCTAAACATTTAATATTTTTTCTACAAATTTTTTTAAAATTGCTAAAGGAGGTAAAATAAAATAGCAAGTCAAAGATTCTGACTTGTTATTTTTTTGAATATCCCTTAGGCATCTTCATTTTTACAAAACCTAATTAACATCTAACTATATGCTAATTAGAAAATTATAGTAATTGTGTGAAGCATTGATTTAGTGTAGTTTTACTGTAATAATTCTAAAAAAACTTTAATAAATATAGTTATCTTTTTATACATTGAAATATATCCATTAAACTTCTTTTACTATCATTAATATTATACACATTATAATATATATAATCAACTTTATCCCTAAATAAGGCCACTAAGCTATAAAAATTATAGCTAAAAGCCTAAAAAAATAACAAACCAAGGTGCTATGTATATTTTTTTTGCTTCCATATAGATAATATGGTGCAAAATAGACTAGCATATTGGCTTGTTATTTTTTTTTTGAATATCACTTATATATTATAATAAACAGCTTTTTCTTTATACTTGCTTAAATTAATTAAATTTTCTCTTGTTGGTTCTTCTGCTTCATAGTATTTTATTATTTCAAAAATAGCTAGATAAAACCCTTTCTTAACACTTCTTTTTAATTCTCTTATTCCTTTTTCTATCTCCATAGTATTTTCTCTTTCTTTTCCAGCATTAAATATTTTTATAGATTTTAAATAGAACTCCTTTCCTATTTGCAGTGGGCATTCATAAATTTCATCATATTTTATTCCATTATTATTTTTATATAAATAATATTCTATATTATACTTTGCTTCACTACAGCCACTTTCTATTGCTTGAAGATAGTAAGTTATAGCTTTAGTTTTACCCTTTATATATATTCCACTCTCAACTAATTCCCCTAGAAATTTAAGAGTTTGCCCTTCATCTAATTCCATTGTTTCTGCTATAATTTCCTCTGCCTTTTCAATGTCTACTTCTGTTCCTATCCCTTCCATATAATAGTAAGCCATTCTCAAATTACCTTCTACTATATTAGCTTCTCTCAAAAGCTTTACCCCTTCAAAAGCTCTTTTATAATCAGCCTCTATTCCTATTCCTTTTTCATATATTTCAATTATACTGGAAATTGCTTCACTATTAAATTTTTCCGCTGCTTTTTTATACCATTTTATTGCTTCATAAGTATTTGGCTTAACATAGATTCCATGCTTATACCAATTAGCAATTTTAATTATTGCTTTTTCACAGCCCTTTTCTGCAGCAATTTTAAAATATTTAAAAGCATCTTCATTATTTTTTTTCATGCCTATTCCATAAGCATTAACTAGACCATAATAATAAATTCCGTCTTCTAAATCTCCATCCATAGCTTTTTTTATATATTTCAAAAGTTCCTTTTCATCTACTTTCTTATCATTTAAAACTTCTATTAATAATTCACTTGCTAAAGCTTCTGCTGCATATATTGACCCTAATTTATAAGCTTCTTTTAAATATTCCATAGCCTTTTCTTTAGAACTATTTAAACTGGCAACTCCCATTACATATAAAGAATGAGGTTCCTTTCCTTTAGATGCTATTTCCATATATTCTAAAGATTTTTTAACATCTCTTTCAACTAAATCTCCATTATAGTACATAACACCTAGCTTTTGAGTTGCTCTAACATCATTTTTTTCATGACCTTTTTTATAATAATTAATAGCCGTTTTATACTTACCCTCTTCTTCATATATTTTTCCAAGCTTATAATATAATTCTGTATTTCCAAGGTCTATGCTGTCTTTATATAACTTAAAAGCCTTTTTTTTATCTTCATCAACATAGAATCCAGAGTAATACATATCCCCTAATCTTTCTAGTGCTTTTTCATTTTGGTTTTTAGCCGCTTTTGATAGATACTTATATGCCTTTTTATAGTTTAATTCTACATAAGCACCTTCAAAATAAGATTCACCTAGCACATAAAACGAATCTTCAAAGCCATTTTCTGCAGCCTCTTCTAACCAATAATAAGCTTTAAAAATACTCTCTTCACAACCATCTCCCATTTTATATAAATATGATAATGCATGTTGAGCTGCTGCAAATCCATTTTCTGCTGATTTCTTATACCAATTAAAAGAATACTCATAGTTTTGATTTATTCCTTCACCATTAAAATATATACAACCCATTGAATATTGAGCAAATGCATTTTCTTTAATAGCTGCTTTTTTATACCAATACATAGCTTTCTCTATATCTAATTCTCCCCCAAGTCCTTTTTCATAGAAAAGACCTAAATACACTTCTCCATATTCATTTCCTAAGGTAGCAGCTTTTTGAAAATATTTTCTTGCCTTATAAACGTCCTTATCTATTCCCCTTCCAAAATAATAATTTTCCCCTATATTAACAAGTTCCGCTAATTCATAATCATCTATTCCCTCATCTATTTCTTCATCTATTTCATAGTTTTGTTTTTCGTTAGTATTTTCAATATCATCATCTTGCTCTTCTCTATTAAATTTATCTTTTTTATAATTTTGCAGTTCTCTACTAAATATCACCTTTTCCTTTAAATTAAGCTTACTAATGAACAAAGAATAATTTTCCTCACCATAATTTATAACAAGCCATACAGCAACCTCATATATTTTAGTGAAATCCTCATTTGAGATATGCTTATTTGAATCCCCTTCACTAAGCTCCTTTGGTTGATTTATAAAAAAATTCATCTCTTCTTCAAAAGTCTTAAGTATACTTATAATTTCAGTAGGAACTATCTTTTTATTCTCTAGCTCCTTAATGCTTTCCCCTATTAAAGCATCTTTACTTAAAATCATTTTATTACTTTTATAGATTATTTCTATTATATCTTTAAGTAGTTTTAAAATACTTTTGCATATTACTTCTAAATCCGTCTCTTCCTCAATTTCTATAATTGCATTGTATAAATCCTTATATTCTAGTCTTAAAAAATTATAGTCTAATTTATACGTCATTCTTCCCCCGCTGAGTTTAATTTTAATACTACTATATTTTATTATAAAAACCTAAATGCTAGAACTAAAAAAATATCCTAGGGAAGAATATTATATCGTAATAATGATAATGATAATAATGTTTAAATATAATTAAAATTAGGATGTGATACTTTGAATTATATAATTGAATTAGTTAATAATTATGGATATATAATTTTATTTTGTTCTTTAGTCCTTGAGTTGATTGCACTTCCTCTACCTGGAGAGCTTCTAATGACTTATTGTGGTTTTCTTGTTTATGAGTCTAAAATGAATTTAACTATTAGTATTCTTGTAGCTACCTCTGGTGTAATATTAGGCGTTACAATATCTTATTTTGTCGGTACTAAATTAGGATCAGAATTTTTCAAAAAATATGGTTCCTATATTCACCTTGGACCAGATAAATTTGAAAAAACCTCAGCATGGTTTGAATCCTATGGTAATAAATTATTGATATTAGCTTATTTTATCCCTGGAGTTAGACATATTACTGGATATTTTTCAGGAATAACTAAAATATCCTATAAAAAATTTGCTTTTCCCGCATATATAGGAGCTTTTATATGGACTGCTACTTTTATTTCCTTAGGTAATTTTCTTGGACCAAATTGGGTTGAATTTCATAGTTATATAAAAAAATATATTATTATTGGCAGTTTAATTATTGCTTTCATTTTTATAATTTTTTATGCTTATAAGCGTCATAAAACTCAAATGATAGAACTTATTCATAAAACGCTTTATAGAACTATTATTGCATTTCATTCTTTAGGCAAAATACGTATTGCAATAGCTATGATAACAGTTGCTTTCTTTGGTTTTTTCGCTCTTATTATTGGTGTAACACAAGATTATTTAGCACACGAATTTGAGCAATTTGATACTATTGTATCATCTTTAGTAAAAGCTATTTTCACTAAAGAATGGTCTTATTGGATGGGTTTATTTAGAATGCTAACTTCCATTAAAATATTAATACCCTTAACTCTTATCATGTGTATATGGATTATTATAAAGAACATAGATCCATTTCTTGAAATTCGTTTTTTGCTTATAGTAATCTGCGGTGGTGAAATTATTCAGTTTATATTAAGAAATATTTATAGACGTTTGGGACCACCTTTACTTGGAAGTGTTCAATATACTTTTCCAAGTAATCAATCCTTAATATCAATTGTTGCATTTGGTTTTTTTGCTTTTATTCTACTACGCCATACAAAAAGAACTTGGATTGGAACTCCTATCATATTTGCGACTTTACTTATCTGCATACTATCAGGATTAAATCCTCTATTTTTTCAGACTGAATATCCAAGTGATGTTTATGCAGGATATATTTTTGGAGGAGTATGGTTGACTATAAATATAATCTTATTAGAAATATATCGTATAATGCCTAAAATACAAATGCAAATACAATCACACAATATAAAAAGCTATTAAATTATCAAGCCTAATGTAATAGTTAATATCTTTCTTAAAAACTTAATAAATAGTTGATTAGCATAAATTATATGCAAAAAAACAAGTCAATACACATTATCACTTGACTTGTTTTTTTATTTTACTTAATTAAGGCACTCATATCGCTTTTACTCATTGCTATATCCAATTAGGTAATTTAAACAACTTAATTAGATTAGGTAATATTATTATAAAATTTATATTTTGTTTCTTTTGAATACTTTTTATTTTTCACTAATGTTGAGTCCTTTATAAACATTCCGTTACTTTCTATTGGAGGTTCTTGTGTTTCTAGACAAATTACGCCTCTAACCTTTAGCATTTCTCCTGTCGTTAATTGTTTATTTCCTGGGTAATTAGTTGTATATATTACAACTGATGAATTATTTGTCTCTACTTTTAATCCTCTACCACTTTCTCTGTCTTCTAGAACTATATATCCTTTGTTATCATTAAATATAAAAGGATAATCATATCCATTTCTAAGTTCTAATTGCCTGTCACTGGCATTAATATCTTTTCCTATTTCTTTCTTACCTCTAAAATCAAAATCTGTATTTTCGCAACTTATAGCTTTTCCTGTTATAGCCCCTGTTTCATCTATTTCTAAATATTTTTCTGCATTACCAGGGTAACCCTCTTCCCCATCTTCACTATAATATTTAAGCTCTAATCTACACTCATTATTAGAAGTAATTTTTTACTTTCCAATTTTTTTATCAAACCCTTCTTTTCCACCATGACCACTGTTTGGGTTATAGTTTTGGAATAACTAATCACATTCTAATCTGTTTTTTCCACTATCTAATCCACCTTAATTTAGGTATTTTATAAATCTAATTTTAGATTCTTCATTATTTTTAAATAATCCTGAATCCTTAAGTACTTCTGCGAATTTATTACCTATTTCTTTTTTCAAGATCTCCTCAGTAGCATCATTATTAATTATTCCATATTTATTTATAAGCTCTTCTATCCAGACCTTATGTTTAAATAGTTCATCATTAGGCTGTATAGATTCTAAATTTTTGTTTCCTACTAATACTTCCTTAATTTCTTCCATTTCAATTTTTAATCTTGATGGAAGAACAGCGAGTCCCATAACTTCAATTAATCCTATATTTTCTCTTTTAATATGATGTAGCTCTTTATGTGGATGGAATATTCCCTCTGGATATTCTTCTGTAGTTCTATTATTTCTAAGAACTAAATCTAACTCAAATAGTTTATCTCTTTTTCTACAAATAGGAGTTATTGTGTTATGAGGTTCCTTACCTGTAAATGCTATTACATCTATTTCTTTATCTTCATATAGCTTAAATTTTTCTAATATAAAGCTAGCACAGGAAACTAATTCTTTTTTATTTTCACTTTTTATTCTTACAACAGACATAGGCCAACTTAAAATACATGCCTTCACTCCAGTAAATCTATTAATATCAAACTCTACTTCTTCTTTAGCATTACTCATTGCAAATGGATAATTACCACCTTGAAAATGATCATGAGATAATATCGACCCACCAACTATAGGTAAATCTGCATTAGATCCTATAAAATAATGTGGGAAATCTGATACAAAGTCTACTAACCTCTTAAAGGTATCTCCTGTTATTTTCATAGGCTCATGTTCACCTTTAAACACTATACAATGCTCATTGTAGTAAACATATGGAGAATACTGCATAAACCATTTTTCACTATTTAATCTAAGAGGAATTACTCTATGATGACCTCTCCCTGGATGATTAACTCTTCCCGAGTACCCTTCATTTTCCTTGCAAAGTAAACAACTTGGATAATTAGATAATTTTATATTTTTGCTTTGCATAATAGCCTTTGGGTTCTTTTCTGGTTTAGATAAATTTATAGTAATATCTAATTCCCCATAGCTTGTATTATGTTTCCACTTTAAATCCTTCTTTACATCATTAGTTCTTATATAATTAGAGTATTTACTTAAGTTATAAAAATATTCTGTAGCTTTGGTAGGCTCCATTAAATACTTTTCATTAAACTTCTTAATAATATTTGATGGTCTATCTACTATGCATGCCATTATCTTACTTTGGAATAACTCATTTAAAACAATTGATCCCTCTTCTATAATATTTTTATCAATTGCCCATTTAGTCATTTCTTCTAATATAATATGAAGCTTTTCATCATAAACTTCACCATTACATTCATAAGATTCTAAGGATAAAAAATCTAATATTCTATTTCTAGTAAAAATTTCATCATCTTTTTCAATTAATTCCTTACTAATACTATATTTAAGCAACTTATCTATTTCTAAAAATATATTAACCATACGTCCCCTCCAATATTATATTTCTCTAATTATATTCCTGTTACTTTATAATCATCCCTTAAGGGAACATTAGAAGCGTTAATTAATTTACCAAATACTTCTAAATAACCTTTTAATTCATTAATCATTTTATCCACCCTCTTCGTAAATGTTTACTTAAAACTTTATACTTGTAATTTTAGTAATTTCTTTACTATTTGTCAATAATTTTAGTAAATATTTTATATTTTATTCAATAATATTTACTAAATATATAATAAAGAAACAGGCAACCAACATTTCACTTACTTTTCACCTTTTTCTCAAGCCACAGTTCACATTTAGGGGCAAAAAAATAACAAGTCAAATACTATGACTTGTTATTTTTTAAAGATCAACTACAGCAACTTTTTCTTATTTTCAAAACAGTATCTATAATAACTTTTTTTCTATATTCCCTTTCACAATTAAAGTTTTCCATCAATAAATCAACTGCGGCTTCCCCCATATATTCAGTATATACTTTACTAGTTGTCAATGATGGAACTAAATATTTCGAAGATGGAATATCATTAAAGGAAATCACACTAACATCTTCTGGAATAGACATCCCTTCTTTAGAAAGAGCATTATATGCTCCCACCGCCATAGTATCACTTCCGAGTAAAAAGGCAGTTGGTAATTCTTCTGAATTTTTAATAATATCTCTCATTAAATCGTGTCCATCTTTAATTGAAAAGCTACCAATCCTAACATATTCTTCATTATATATTCCTCTATTTATCATATACTCCTTAAAAGCCACTTCTCTTGGATCCACCTTGCTAGGCTCACCATTTCTGTAAAATTCTTCGCCACCAATATATCCTATTTTTTCATGGCCAAGGCTTATTAAGTAGTCTAAACTTTCATTAACTGCCTTTCTAAAATCAACAACTACTGAATCATATTTATTATGTTCTGGAGATGAATCTACAAAAATTAAATTATCAGTTAGTTTGCTTAAGCCACAAATTTCTTCATCACCGAACTTACCTATAGCTATTATTCCATCAAGAATATCTATTGACTCTAAACTCTTATACTCATGAATTCTCACTATATTTATAAAATCTAAAATCAACTTTTTTTCTACAGCAAGTTTTATAGTTACATAGTAAGGATCTTCACATTCTTGAGACTGAGTTTGCCATTGTACAATCCCTATATTTTTAATTTTACTTTTCTTTCTATTTCTAACAGATACATAATCTAACTCCTTAGCCACCTCAAATATCCGTACTTTAGTTTCATCTAAAACATTTAAAGTATCATCATAATTTAAAATTCTAGATACTGTAGAAGCTGAAACTCCTACAATGCTTGCAATATCTTTTATAGTAGCCATATTTTTCTCCTTAAATAATATTCTTTGTAGGTATATTTAAAATATCTATTCAGTGTTTAAGGCTATTTTTTTAATACCTTAATATAAATAATACTATTAATATATTAAAAAAGTCAATTATTTTAGTAAACTTTTACTAAAATAATATCTAAATATATTTTCGTAAAATTTTTCTAATAAAGCTATGTTTTTATTTACTTATTTTTTCATAAATATTTTTTTATTGAACTATAGGTAATTATTTACTTAATTATTCTTATGTGATATGCTTAGATTACTCAACGGGAACCGACCAAGTCGGGAGTATTAAAAAAATGGACAACTAGTGCTGCTAACACTAGTTGTCTTTTTTGTCCATAAGAAGTTGCTACTTTGAAAACATTAAAAATAATTTTCATTTGGATCCTTTCATTAATTTTTATAATTATATTCTCTATAGTCTTTTTTATATTGCTAAGCTTTGTTCAATCAAAGTTATTTTTACCTGAAGATTATATACTATGGATTTTCAAATTCCCTATTTCTAGATTAATCTTTATTTATGAACTATATATTATAATTGCACTTCTTTATTTTGTTAATAAGAATTATAGAGAACTTTTATTTATCCTTATTAATTTTTCAAAAGACTTTATCAAAAATTATAAAACCGCTATTATCTTTACCTTTGTAATATTTAATATAATTCTAACATACGCTATTCTCTTTAATGTTACTGTTATAACCAATAATAAAATAATAGACTATACATTTTTATCACCAACTGGAAAAGAATATGAATATAATGATATTGTAAAAATTTATACAGGAGTATACGGCAAAAAACGATATTTACCTTTTACACATTCAAAAGGCGATTTTTATTACATAATAGAATTAAAAGATGGCACTAAAATTGATTTAAATGAGGTAGGGTCTACTGCTAATGATATTGACTACCGCTTTATCCTTGAGAATCTTGATAAAGAATATGTAAACATGGATATTCCAAAAGTATCAAGCATAGATAACTTTGAATACTGCACTGAACATTTAGATAAAATTTATACTGATAAAATACGAAATATATTGCTAAATACTAAATGATAAGATTACTAAATATCAAAAACAAAATACAATTTATGTTAAAAACAGTATATAATTGTATTAAATTATTCGTTATATAGTAATTATAAGTAAAGGAGATGATAATATGTTCTTGGCATCTATATGGGGCCTTATAAATATTATTTTGATTTTATCTGTTTCAGTCTTAGGGTTATATGTATTAATACTTCTAATCAAAGCTTTAAAAATTTACATTAAAAACAACTCCTAATATTAACAAGTAACACTCTGTTAATATTCCGATTAAAAAAATAAAATTATCTTTAAAATCAATATTATATTAATTATCAAAAAAGAATTGACAAAAGTATCCTCATAGTGTAAATTTACACTATAAGGATACTTTTACTTATATATATTTATAAGTAAATGATAATTAAAGGGTGGAATTTTTATGACAAGAAATGAATTTATAAAAAAAGTTGACGAAAAAGTTAAACTTATAAGAATTGAAAAAGGATATACACAAAACAAAATGGCAGAGATACTTGCAATATCAAAAAAAACATTAATACAAGTTGAAAAAGAAAGATGTAGTTTAGGTTGGGCAGTTGCTATTGCAGTATGTGTTATCTTTAAGGATAGTGAAATATTAGAATTAACTTTTGGAGGTGATATAGAGGACATAATAAGATCTTTGGTATTTGAAAATGATGATACTAAATACACTCCAACACTTGGAGGAAAGATTTGGTGGAAGGATATTCAGGCTAAAAATTGTTATACAATTCAACAAAATGTAATATCAAATCATTATAGAATTTTAGATAGTAATAATCGAAGAGTGAGTTATTCCTTTGAATTGGAATATATAAACAAAAGATTTAATGAACTTTCTGATTAAAGATACAGAAAAAATATAATTCAAGGAGGGGTTTATATGAAAAATGATAAAATTATTTATGGTGCTATATCAGTAATATTAATCTATTGTGGGGTTATAGCATTAAGGCATCCTATGTCATGGACACTGGCGACAATAGCAATATTACCTTTAGTATACATTGGTAGTAGAGAAATAGGTGATTTGAAAACAAGGTTAATGGTAACTAAAATACTATCAATTATATATGGAATTATTTCAATATCTATGTTTGCATTAGGTATTGTAGTTGGATTGGATAATGGTACTATATGGATTGCATTGAAAAATTTAATGCACAATATTCATACTCCGAATTAATAAAAATAAATAGCATATTTAAATATTGCATTATTCATAAATGAATTTGCGATATTTTTTTATTCTCATTTTCTTACTCTACCTTTCTGTAAATTTCTATTAGTCTCTATATCCAAATACTATAAAATAAGTATAGAAAATTTTTTTTTCCTTTAGCCCACATTTCTGTCATTGTACATCCTTATATATTTAGTTGTTCCATATATCCAAACTCCCAATTCCTACAGCTGCTACTCTTGCATAAATTAGCATCTACATTAAAACCTGTTACAAAAACTCTAAGTCTTCTGAATCCTCTAAAATTTCATTGACCGCTTTTAATATTTCTTCCTTAACCTCTTTTGAATAACTCTTATTCTAACCTATAATGTAAATTTAACAATACAATATAAGTAAAATATGTTATATTATTAATTAACAAGATTATTTAAATTAATAATATTTAGTCAAAATAAGGAGGATTTATCATGGATAAACCAAGTAATATTAGCATCAAAAAATATGGTATAGGAACTTCGGCTTTGATAATTTCTATATTTTCTATGATGTTTTCATTCACTTATATCGCAGGGAAATATATAGGTGATCACATCTTAAGTATACTAGGAATATCCTTACCAATTAAGATTATTTCAATAATTCTATTTTTTATAGCAGTATTTATAGGACATAAATATAAGAATGATTATCTAGCTAAAACTGGAAGAAATTTATCTATTGCTTGTATATTTATGATATCAATTCTAACTTTAACATGTACACAATTTTAATATTTTATATAATAAGTTACCATAAAATAATTTAACTAAGTCATGTCCAAATAAATAAAATACCTATAGGTAAACACTTTTTTAAGTGTATAACCTATAGGTATTAATTTACTTGTAATAAGTAATCAGTTTTAGTTATTTGTTCTATCTAATAAAAGTTTTTCTATAACTTTTTCATCTGTTGCATTTTCTAGTTCTTCCTTAAAATCATCATCCATTATACTTACTGCTAACATTTGAAGTATTTTTAAGTGTTCATTTCCATTCCCTTCTGGCACAGCTATTAAAAATACCATGTGAACTGGCTCATCATCTAAGCTTTCCCATTCTATTCCTTTTAAACTTTTCCCTACTACTACTGTTGGTTTTTTAACCCAAGATGATTTTGCATGAGGTATAGCCACACCATCCCCTATTCCGGTTGTTGACATTGCTTCTCTAGTTTTAACGTCTTCTACGTATTTATCTACATCTACAAGTCTTTCTTCCATTAGGTTTGCTAGGTGCTTTATTGTAGCGAACTTTTCAGTTGTTACTACGTTTAAATCTACATATTTTACATCAAATAATTTATCGTTCATTCCAATCAACCTCTTTCAAATCTATTTTTTATATTGTCTCTTTATTTTTTTAAATATTATTATTTTACTTGTTCTTTTCTAAATCTTAATCCCTTTAAGTAGTTAACCATTATTGCACTTACCATTGATCCAACGGCTATTGCTATTAAGAACATTATTACTCCATCAATTCCACCCATTAATGCAACTATTGGTCCACCATGTGGAACTCTATCTGCAACATTACCTGCCATTGCAATGTTAGCACCAACTATTGATCCTACCATTAATGAAGGTATAACTCTTATAGGATCTACTGAAGCAAATGGGATTGCACCTTCAGTTATTCCACAAAGACCCATTGCAAATGCTGCTTTTCCTGCATCTATTTCATCTTCACTATAATACTTCTTTCTTAAGAATGTTGCAATCCCCATTCCGATTGGAGGTATTGCTATTGCTGCTGCTATCGGTCCCATTATTTCTGGGTTACCTTGAGTTATCATTGAAACACCAAATAAGAATGCAACTTTATTTACTGGTCCGCCCATATCAAATGCAATCATTGCACCTAATATAGTAGCAAGAACTATTGAACTTGTTCCTGATAATCCTGCTAAGAATGATGTTAATCCCTCAAACACTGCTGTTATCGGTCCACCTAGAACATATATAAACGCAAGTCCAGTTACAAGTGTTGATATTATTGGTATTATTATTATTGGCATTATTGGTTTAATTAAACTTGGTACTTTAATATCTTTTAAGAATTTAGCTATATAACCAGCTAAGAAACCTGTTACTATTCCACCTAAGAACCCAGCATTTGCTTGTGATCCATAGAAAGATCCGTTTGCTGCTATATATCCACCAATCATCCCCGGCACAAGACCTGGTCTATCAGCTATTGAGTAAGCTATGAACCCAGAAAGCACTGGTACCATAAATCCAAATCCAGCTCCTCCAATCATTTCAATCTTCTTCCAGAATGAGCCATCTGGTATTACAAGACCTTTAGCAGTTGGTTCTCCTCCAAAAGCTAATGCAAGTGCTATTAATAACCCTGCAACAACTACAACTGGAATCATGTAAGAAACTCCACCCATTAAATGCTTGTAGAATGCTGGTTGTTTTAACTTCATTTCTTTTTTTGCTTCAGTAACACTTTTAAGTTTCTTTGAATCTTTCTTTTCTACTTTTCCATCTAAGAACATTTGAATTAATACATCCGGTTCCTTTATTGCTCTACTAACTGGACATTCAAATATTGCCAGTCCTTGAAATCTATCTAAGTTAACAGATTTATCTGCTGCTATTATTATCCCATCAGCTTCTTTTATATCCTCTTCTGTTATAACATTTTCAGCACCTGATGATCCTTGAGTTTCAACCTTAATTTCTACTCCCATTTTGCCTGCCATTTTATTTAATTTTTGTGCTGCTATATAAGTGTGTGCAATCCCTACTGGACATGATGTTATTGCTAATAATTTCATTATTATTTCCCCCTTGTTTAGACATCTTCAAAATGTTATTTTTTGAGGTGTCTTACATTAAAATTTATATATTATTTTTTTAAAATCTTCAAAATCACTACTTTTTATAATCTCTAAAACAACATCTAATTCTATAATACTTTTATATAATTGTTCTAAATTTGATTTCCATTCATGTTGGTCTTCTTTTGCTATACATATAATTAAAACCACTTGTACCTTTTCTTTATGCCACGTAATCCCTTTTTTAAGTATAGCTACTGATATAAATGATTCCTTCAAATCCTTATGACTTGTATGAGGTATGGCTACTAGATTTCCAATTTCAGTACTAGCTAGCTTTTCTCTTGAAAAAATTTCTTTCTTCACAGCCTTAGTTATATATTTTTTATCTATTAACTCCTCTGTAAGCTTTTCTAACAATTCTTCTCTTGTAGATGCTTCTACATCTTTAAAAAACAGTTCCTTTTTCAACTTACTAACAAGTCCATTTTCTTTATAGTTATTATTTTTCAAATTTTCCTCTATTTTTTTAATTTCATCCTTATCTAATAGGTTTTTAACATATATAACCTTTTCAGATTCTGCCTTTAAAGGAATTGTAGTTATTATAAAATCAACACTTTGTAATAATACCTCATTAAATTCATACCATGAAATTGTATCTACTATAGTTAATCTTCCTTTAAAATGTTGCTCAAGTTTTACCTTAAGTAATAATGATGTTCCAATTCCTGTAGTACAAACTATGATTACTTTTTTTACCGTTCCTATTTCCTCTTGTTTTATCCTCTCAATCGAAGCTGCAAAATGTAAAGATAAGAATCCTATATCATCTTCACTTAAATCAAGTCCATATTCTCTTTTAATGATATTATTTGATAAAACTCCTATTTCAAAAGCAAATGGATAATTATTTTTTATAAT
Source organism: Clostridium gasigenes (assembly GCF_017348895.1). Lineage (NCBI taxonomy): Bacteria > Bacillati > Bacillota > Clostridia > Eubacteriales > Clostridiaceae > Clostridium > Clostridium gasigenes. The sequence continues at coordinate 1,867,551 of NZ_CP071376.1, read as the reverse complement.
CCCTAGCATACTATTTTCCATTTTCACACCGTACTTCGCTCTATTTATAGCAGCTTTTAAATGAGCCCCCAAAAATTCCCTTAGTACTTTATCTGAGGTTAAATCCACATTAAAGTTTTCTTTAACAGCTATTAAAATTGTTTCTGTTAATTTGCTGTTTTCCTCATCTATATCAGTTCCAATTGAGCTACTTGCAATTATATGTTTAGTTACATAACAAACTTCTGTTTCATTTATTTCTACATTTAATTTTTTCATAAGATCACTACATATACTTTTTGCTATATCCATTTTCGATTCTTTTTTTAAATCATTAGTCATAGCTTCTGTATAAATTAAATTGTTACCACTCTTGTTTCTAACTAACATTACTGCTACATATGACCTTAAGTCTTTAAGCGCTATATCAGATAATCTTAATTTAAACTTTACAATATTATCTTTTATAATTTCCTCTAATTCGGATAAATTTTTAAGTCCTAAAGAATCTTTTAATATTTCTTCAAACTTTTCTAAGAATATTTTATTTGAAAAATTTAATTTTTCAGTTATACAACATCTTAAAGAATCTTCCTTGCCAGTAACTTTAATTCCCTTATTAGCATGTTTTTCAATATCTAATGTAACATTTGATCCTCTGCCCTTAGGCTGTAAATTTGTTTTTGCAAGTTTAATATCATTTTTTAAGGTTGATAAACTTATGAATAATTCATCTGCTAAATCTATTTGAGTAATTGCATCTATATTTTTTATTTCATTTAGTAGAAGCCTCATAATTATATATTCTGCTCTACCTTCTGCCGTAAGATTTATATAGTTATCTTTTTTCTTTTCATCACTATATATATCTTTAAATTTTTCCATATCGGTAATTTCTAATATATATCCTTTTCCTTTTTCGGATAAAATAACAGCACCATGATTTTTAAAAATATTATTTAATTCTTTTATATCACTCCTTATAGTTCTTGATGAAACACCTACTGTAGTACACAATTGATCTCCTGTAACTACCTTACTGCTTTCCGATAATATTTTTATTATTTTCTGAAGCCTTAAATCATTTATCATTTCCATCACCTTGACTTTATTATAGATTTTTTGAAAACCTATTCATAGTTCTATTATTTCCTCTATCAAAGGAAATAATATATCGTTTCCAATTTTACTCAATTTATATTTATCTTTATTATTATTTATATACAATGCATCCTTTATTTTCTAATTGTTCTAACCAATTTACGTCCTCAAGTTCACTATTCCATCGTAAATCTAGTCTTTCTAGACCTTCTATATTTAATATTGATTTTGGAAGTTCCTTAATTTTATTTCCTCTTAAATCTATCTCCAATAATTTTTTTAGATTACCAATCTCCTTTGGTAGTTCTTTTATATTGTTATTTCTAAAATTTAAACGCCTTAAATTAATACACTTGCCAATAGACTTTGGAATTTCTAATAATTTATTTTCGCTTATATCAAATACACGTAGGAATTTCAACTCACCAATATTTTCTGGTAATTGTTCTATTTTATTTTCCTTTAAATGAAGTTCTCTTAAACTGTGTAGATCACATATAGATTCAGGTAATTTGAAAATACTATTATCTATTGCCCTAAGTTCAACTAAACTCTTCAACCCACCAATGTTTAAAGGTAATTCCCTTAAAAAGTTATTACTTACGTTTAAATATCTTAATAGATAAAAATTACATATCTCATCCTCTAACACTTCAATTTGATTGTTATGAATATAAAGATATTGGTCTAACCTTTTTAAGTTTCCAATTTCTTTAGGTATGTCTTTTATTTTATTGTGTCCAAAATCAATACTTCTAAGTTTCTTCAATTTCGAAATACTCCTAGGTATAATTTCTATATTATTAGCTGATATATTAAGTACTGTTAAATTACTTAAATCAAAAATCATCTCTGGAATATCCTTTATTCTATTGTTATAAAAAGTTATATCCTCTATGTCTCTACCGAATTCTCTCAAATTAGGCACTTCTTCTAATCCTAAATTATTAAAATTTAATTTCATACTAAATCTCCTTTTTAATAAAACATCTTCAAAAAATAGCAAGCTAATATGATATCTACTTTTTTTAAATGCCTAATATAGTTTATACTTTTATTATAGCCTTACTTAGATATGTTCAAATGAAAAATGTATCAGAAACAGAATCATAAAATTGATTCTACTTCTGATACATACAAAATCACTTCCTAAAGTTTAAGTTCCTGGACTGCTTCTCTTGTGATAATAAGCTTTTCTTCTACTTCTTTAATATTATTTTTTACCATTCCTATAAATAGCATATCTATAATTGCAAGTTGAGATATTCTTGAGCTCATAGCCCCTTCTCTTAATGACTTTTCTACAAAAGGTATTTTTAAAGTTATATCTGACAGGTTTTCAAGTTTATTATTCATACTTGCTTTTGTAATAGATATTACTGGTATTTTAAGTTTCTTAGCATTTTCTACACATTTAATAACTTCTCTTGTACTACCAGAGTATGAAATTGCTATTGCAACATCCCCCGGTTGCATTAATATAGATGAAGTTATTTGAAGATGTGTATCTGTATGCGCTATACATCTTCTATTTATCCTACTTAGTTTATAATAAAAATCTAACCCTACAAGTCCTGATACTCCTACACTATAAATATATATATCTTTAGCATTAATAAGTAACTCTATAGCTTTTTCAAGGTCTTCTTCTTTTATTAACTTAACTGTTTTTTCCATAACAACATCAATTGAATTTTTTATTCCATAAATTATATCTCTAGTTTTTAAATCTTTATCTAAGTATTCAAATTTTGGATTTTCCTCGTTATCATTTAAATTTATAGATAATTTAAACTTCATTTCATTTAAGCTATTAAATCCTACCTTTTTAGAGAATCTAACTACTGTTGCTGCTGAAGTATTTGTTATATCACCAATTTCCTTTGCTGATAAATTTATTATGCTTTCTTTATTTGAAAGTAAATAATCTGCTATTAGTTTTTCTCCATCTGTAAAATTTTCATAGTTCTGTCTTATGTAATCTAAAACATTCATGTAATCACACCCTAATTATATTTAAGTTTGTCTAAAATAAAACTTTTTACCGTTATTTATATATTTTAATAGATAAAAGTCTTTATGTAAAACGGATGCTACATTATTTATTCTCTTATCAGCTTTTTGGTCACTTATTAGAATTTGAAGTTCCCCTTCATATCTAGTATATCCTTCATTATCTATTGTTACATCACCATATTTTTTATCTACTATATTAGTAGGTTTTATTTTATCACCATTAAGAATTAATCTACTTTCACTAGCCCTTATTGCATCTCTTGCATTATCTGGTCTTGAGCTATAAATTTCTTTAAGTAATCTTAAACAAACCTCATCTTCTACTTTTATATCTACTCTTAATTCTACACCATCTTGTTTTAATGATGATAAATCTTTTAATTCTTTTTCACTTGGAAGAGAATCTCCAATAAATACTGATCCATTTCCAATAGCAAACAAATGATTTGCAGCCTCTCTCACTTCCATTCCTCTATGATCTTCAAGTGTTGGCAACCCATCTTTCATAGGACTTCTTCTTCTATTATTAGATTGAACAAAAGCACATATTTTTATTCCTCTTTCATTTAACATATTATTCTTTTGTATCATACACTCCTCTGAAATTCCGGTTCCTATTCTTGGATAGAAATTATGAAGTGAATCTATATTATTATAATTTGGTGAAAGTTTATCTAACTTTTCAAAAAATTCTTCTGTTATTGTAGATGCATTTAATTGAATTTGTATTCCATAATCATTTTTACTCATTTGTGATATTTCTTCTTCTGTATAACCAAAATCTATTCTTATTGTTTTAACACCCATATCTCTTAATCCTTTTAAATCCATGTTTTTTAAATCTAAAAATTTAAAAGTATTTGGAGATATATCACTTATTATATCCATATCATATTCTTTAGCTAATTTAAAAAATCCTCTTACTTCAGCCTTTAACACATCATAATTAGCCTCGGGAATATGTAACGAAGTAAATATTCTTGTATATCCTAATTTATGTGCATCATTTAATAGCTTTATGTTTTCCTCTTTTGTATTATCTAAACCAAAATAAACTGAAAATCCAAAACTCATAATATTTCCCTCCATTTTTTTATTATGCCTTAGGGATATGAAAGAAAATACACCAACGGCGGGCAGGGCCACTAGTCAAAGATTATAACTAGTTATTTTTTCAAGTTCCCTTTTGCAACTATTATTTAACATACATTATACTTTTAAAAAAGAGTGATAATTAACATTAAATTTAATGTACTTACCACCCTTTTTTATGAAATTTCTACTATAATATTATTCTACTGGATCTTCAAATCCAAGCATTTTTGTGAAGAAGTATCCAGCTATATATGATGTTAAAACTCCTACTAAGAATACTAGCATCTTTCCATCTGCAATTAATAATGCAAGTGGTAATCCAGATACTCCAAGTGCAACTGCTCCAACTTTAAAGAATGCCATTACAGCTCCACCAACTCCAGCTCCTAAACAAGCTCCAAGGAAAGGTCTTCCAAGTGGCAGAGTTACTCCGTATATTAAAGGTTCACCTATTCCTAAGAACCCCGGTATCAAACCATTTTTAGCCATTTTCTTTAAACGTTCATTCTTTGTTGTCCTTAATACTGCGATAGTAGCTCCAACTTGAGCCATACCAGCTGTTGCAAGTATTGGGAGTAATACTGTAAACCCAACATTAGCTATTAAATCTGCATGTATTGGTGTTAATGCTTGATGCATTCCTGTCATAACTAGTGGTAGGAATAATGCTCCTGATATTGTTCCTGATATAACAGAAACTATCATATTATCTGATGCTATTGTTTGAGCCACTAATAATCCTATTGAATCTGATATAAATCCACCTGCTGGTTGAAGTATAAATAACGCCGCAAGTACTGAAACTGTAAGTGTAACTAATGGTGTTACAAATAAATCTAAAACATCTGGTACAAAGCTTCTACAAATCTTTTCAACATAGCAAGCTAGTAGTACTACTAGTATTACTGATATAATTCCACCTCTACCTGGAGTTAATGCTACTCCAAAAAGAGTTATTTTAGCAAGTGATGCTGATGACAAAATACCACCAAGAACACCACCCATCATAGGCATTTGTGAACCAAACTCCTTAGCTGCGTTAACCCCAACTAAAATTGATAAAATCGAGAATACACCATTACCTATAAGTCCTATAATTAGTGCTGATGTTGTAGACTTATATACATCTCCAAAATACACACCGGCTATATTATTTACAGCAAGTACAAGTCCACTTGCTACAAATAAAGGTATTAACGGGATAAATATATTCCCTATTTTTTTAAGAGCGTTCTTAAACTTGGTATCATTTTTTTCTTTTAATTTAGCTTTAGTTTCACGTACTGCTTCTTCTCCAAGTAAAACATTTTTCCCTATTAGTTTCTTTAATTCTTCGGTTACTTTATTTACCTTTCCTGGTCCATAAATAACCTGTAATTGGCCTTTATTTTCTACAACACCTAAAGCTCCCTCTGATTTTTTTATTGCAACTATATCTGCTTTTGAGTAATCATTAAGTTCTAATCTACAGCGAGTCATACAGTTCGTTGCTGATTTTATATTTTCTTTCCCACCAACTAATTCAACTAATCTTTTTGCAATTTCTTGATTTGTCATTATAATGTCCTCCTTATTTTTTATTTTTTACTTACTATAATATATATTGTTTATTTATCTACTTATTAAAGATTTTTTAAAGCTTCAGCGATATAACCTTTACTTTCTTTTAATTTAAATCCTGCTTCTTCTTTTTCAAGTTTTGATAAAATCATGAATATAGCAAGCTTTACATCAAATTCTGTTTTACTTAAAACTTCAGCAGCTTCATTTATAGTTACTCCTGTTGCTTCAGCTACTATTTTTTTAGCTCTCTCAACTAATTTTTCATTTGTTGATCTTACATCTACCATTAAGTTCCCATAAACTTTACCAAGTTTTATCATGCTTCCTGTAGATAACATATTTAAAACTAATTTTTGAGCTGTTCCTGATTTTAATCTAGTAGACCCAGTTATTACTTCTGCCCCAACTACAGGCGCTATTGATATTTTTGCTTCTTTTGAAACAGCTGAATCCGCATTACACGTAACTGAAATTGTTAAAGCTCCTATTTCATTTGCATATTGAAGTCCGCCAATAACATAAGGTGTTCTCCCTGATGCTGCAAGCCCAACTACTGTATCATTTGCAGTTAATTTTCTTTCTTTTAAACCCGAAACTGCAAGTTCCCTTGAATCTTCTGCACCTTCTTTAGCTCTGAAAATTGCTTCTTGACCTCCAGCTATAATACCTTGAATCAGGTCTTCTGAAACTCCATAAGTTGGTGGACACTCTGATGCGTCTAATATTCCAAGTCTACCGGAAGTACCAGCTCCTATGTAAATTAATCTTCCACCTTTGTGCATTCTTTCAACAATACCATCTATAGCTTCTGCAATTTGAGGAAGTTCCCTTTCAACAGCTTCTGCCACCTTCTTGTCCTCATTATTAATTTTCTTAACCATTTCAATAGTTGAAATTTTATCTATATCTAAAGTATTTTGGTTTCTACTCTCTGTAGTTAATTTACCTAAGTTTAATCTATCCATTTTATTTTCCTCCGCTTTCTTTTATATTAGGGGCTTCAAAGAATAACTAATCAGATTCTGTTTTATTTTCTTTCAGCTCCATTACCTTGTTTATTATTATTTAATGTCTACGTTTACTTAAATTCTATGACTACGTTTTCATCTGTTGAATTTATAATAACATATTTAAAATTATATTTCAAGTATTTTTTTATTTTATGAAACGTTATTTCATAAATAGCTAAAAGTTATCCTTCTCTAACCACTATTATTCTTAATAAAAGAACTTTTTCAAACCATAAATTCCCTATTAATTGAATAATAGTAATATTATCTATTAATTTGCGATTATTTTGTGTATAATTGATATGTATTTATTTTTTAATATTAATACAACCAATATATAAATAATAAATATAGTTGAAGGTTTATTGCTTTTAGCTCCTCTGGCAATTATTGTGCCTATAATTTTCAATAAATTTAGAAATATTAAATCAATACTAATTCTATGTTTTTCAGTATCTATATTAATAGATTTTCTTTAGTATTTATTGCTTTTATTAGGAAATTTAAGATAAGTTAACATAGACTGAGTAATTAAAAATACATTATGTGGCATAATAGGATTTTTAGTATTTAAAATTATAAATAGCATACGGCATTCTTTTTAAAATAACGATTCAATACGCTAGTATATTTTTTAAGAATCCCTTACTTTTAGGAGATGAAAAAATGAAAAAAATTTTTATAATACTTTCATTAATACTTATTATTTGTTTTGGAATTACTTTATTAATTTGCCCTGGAATCTCACCACTAATACATAATAAATTAATTTTAAAATATGAAAATACTGAAGGTGGTAAATTTTTAAACAATATTAAGACAGAGACAACAATCAATGACGATTCAAATTTATTAACGGATGTTCCATATGAAGTTAATTTATATTTTAATAAAACCAAATTAAATTTAAGCAATAAATTATTACACAAATATAACAGATATTACGTTCCTATAACTGAATTTTCAAAATTCTTTGGAGAAGATATTCTAATAAACGATGAAGAAATTCAGATATCTAACGATGTAATTTTGAATATATCCGATAAAAATTACAAAAAAGATGATAAAACTATTTCATTAAGAGGCGATCTTCCATTTATAGATAGTGAATATTACATCTCTTTTTCTGATATATGTGAGATTTTAAATCTATCTACTTATTGGAGTTATAAGAATAACAATATTTATATCAATAAAACCAATGTTCCCAATTCCGATACTTTACGCAAACCTAAAAAGAAGCATAAAAAAGACGCTTATATTAGATTTGAGGATGTTGCGGCAGGAGATGTATATACTCAACAAGATACTTTGGAAAAATTAAGGATAATAACGGATTATATGTATGAGGAATCGCAAAATTTTAGTGTAGCATGGGTTCCAAGATATATTAATAATACATTACATATCGATAACGATGTTTCAGAAGATAATTCATTTGCCAATGCTAATTTCATATTTACTCTGGATCATTCAATTAATAGGGGTGGGAGTATAGTCCTTCATGGTTACACTCATCAATATGGCGATGCTAACAGCATTTCAGGTTCTGAATTTGGTGAAAAAGGGTATAATACTGAAAAAGAAATTAGAGAAAGATTGGAGTCTGCTATAACTCTTGCAACTAAGGTGAATATTCCTCCATCCGGTTGGGAAACACCACACTACCGTACAAATCGTGAGCAACAATTAATATTTGAAGAATATTTTAAAATACTTTACGAGCCATCCATAGAAAAGTATAACAAAAATATAATTACTAGCAAAAAAAATGGTCTTACTAAATTTATTCCTACTCCTTTAAGTTATATTAAGGATAACGATGTAGATACTATGATTAAAAATATTGAATCTAAAAATTCAGATACAGAGTTAAGTTTATTCTATCATCCAAGCATTGAAATTGATAGCGTACATGTATCATTAAGTGAAGATGGAACCATTAATTCTACTTATGATGAAAATTCTATCCTTAAAAAAATAGTCTCTTGTATTGATGTATTAGGCTATAGATTTAAAAGTATAGATGATTTATAACTCTAGAATAGTTCACGTTAAGTATTTGAAAAAATACCAAGTTAAGGCGATTATATATTAGCTTATTATTTTTTTAGATACCCCTATCCTTACACTAGTATCTAAATATATATAAGCCATGCTTTTTTTAAAAGCATGGCTTATATATATTTAGCAATCTTCAAAAAGTTATATTAGTGATCTAAAATAAAATACACGAGAATCTGACTAGTTTTTTTAGCTCACTTATTCAACATATTTCTCTATATTATCTAATCTTTTTAACAAGTCTTCGAAGTCTTTCATATACTTCGAGTATTCATCTAATTCTAATCCTATGCTACACGCTAACCTTCCAGGAATATCTTTAGCTTTTTCTTCAAGCTCTATACCATTTTTAGTAATAACTATATATATTTTTCTATCATCTTTTTCATCTTTAATTTTATCTATATACCCATAACCCTCTAACTTAGTCACAATAGGGGTCAATGTGCCTGTCTTCATTTTCAATTTATAACTTAAATCTTTAAAAGATATTTTCTTATTTTCCCATAGAACCATCATAGTCAAATATTGTGGATATGTTAATTTAATATCCTTTAGCAATGGGCCATATATTCTAACTATACTTTTTGATATAGAATACACTTTAAAACAAAGCTGATTTTCTAATTTTAAATAATCATTCATAATACTTACTCCTATTATAATTATAAATTTATAATATTATAATTTCATAATTATTTTTTCTTTTAATGACTTTATACCTTCTGGGCTGTGAGTTGATAAGTAAACAGTATTATTCATTTTAATAAATTCTCTAATTTTATTTAAAGTTTCTATAGCTAAATCTTTATCTTCAAATACCACTGAAAGTACATTTTGTCTTAGTGCTTCATCTGTATAAGTTACATCTCCATGAAACATATACTGTAATCCATCAAATTCTGCTACTACTATGGAGTTTCCCTTTGTGTGTCCATAAGCAGGCAACATAAATACATTGTCAGCTATTTTTTCACTCTTTTTAAAATTCTTATATTCTCCATCTTTAAAATTAACTCTAACTATATTGTCTCCATTTAAATTCATAGCATCAGCTTCTATTTGCGATATATAAATTTTTGCATTATTAAATAATCTAAGTTCTCCACTATGGTCTGGATGTTTATGTGTAACTACAACTTTATCTATATCTTCTACTTTATATCCGGCCTGTTTTAATGCATCAACAAAATTATTAATCTTTTTACCAGCATATATCATTTGTCCCGGTTTTTCTTCCATATCTTTCATTTCCATAGGTAACCCCGTATCTACTAGTATAACCTCATCTCCTGTATCTATTAGATAACTTTGCAGGCTAGATTCATAAAGTTTATCTTCATCTATCTTTTCTTTTTCAACAGACCCTCCAAATGCAAACCCCTCTTTCATATATCCTTTCTCATAAAACTCTAATGATACTATTTTCATTTTAAAATCCTCCAATACTTTTATTTTTAATTTTCAATCGCTTACGATTAATCTTATACGATTATATTAACTAAATTTGTTTTTCTTGTCAATAGTTTATTTATATATTAAAATTTAATATTTTCGCATTTTTATTAATCCTATGTTTTCCCATTAATATATGTACATAAAAAAGAGACTAGATAATATAATCTAACCTCCTTTACGTTTAATTTTCCTTATCTATATTCTCAATTTTTTTATTTTCTTTTTGACAATCTTCGTCTTCACAATGGCATTTAGATTCTAATGTATCTTCTACTAATATTGATGTCTCTGTATTTTCTTCAATTGATGTTTTCTTGTATTGAACATTATCGTTTGGATTATCGATATTTGTACTACATATTACTGATGGGGTCATAGCTAAAGCTCCTATTAAAGTTAATGACAATATTATTTTTTTCATTTTTTTCCTCCATATCTAATAGTTTATATCCTAAATTCTACAAACTTGAGCATCTTTTAAAAATAACTAGTTAAAATATTTCACTAGTGGCCCTGCCCGCCGTTGGTGTATTTTTTTAACTCCTTTATATTATTTGCATTTAATAATATTTTATTACTAACAAATTAAAATTTAAGACTATTTATAGAGTATATTAATTTATATTTCAAAAAACCGCACACCAAAAGGTGTACGGTAAATAATATCTATTTTTTATTTAACTATTATTCTTCAATTGAAATAGCTTCTACTGGACATCCCTCGCAGGCTTCTCTAACTGAATCTTCTGTTCCTGCAACAACTTCTCCAGCTACTGCAACTCCTGTATCTAAAGAAAATACTTCTGAACATGTTCCTTCACATAATCCACATGATATACAAACGTTCTCGTCTACAAATGCTTTCATCTTTTATTCCCCCTGTAATTTATATTGAGTATAAATGTATTATCAATCAATAATGATTATTTGTCAATACTTTTTAAACATTATTATCTATTCTAATATTATAATGTATTATTTTAGTTATCCACTCTTTTTACTAGTGGTACTGAACTCCTATTAAAATTAACTGTTATTTTAGAAAAAATACCTCTAGACTAAGGTTTTTTAGTCTAGAGGTATTTTTATATTTACTATTTCCTTTTTTTATTGAATATTATCAACGATACTATTCCGATTAATAAAACTCCTATATAACCTAACATTGATGAATCTCCAGTATTAGGAATATTAATTTTTGTTTTTTCTTCTTGTTTTTCTTCAACTAATATTTGTGATTTTATTATTTCTGGGCTTACCAATACTTCCTCTTCTTTAGTTGGTTCTATTTTTTCTGCTTTTATTTCCTCACTAGTTAATTCCGTTATTGTTTCTTCTTTCACTTCTTCTTCTATTTCATTAACTAATATTTGAGGTTTTATTATTTCTGCTTTTACTAATACGTCCTCTTCTTTAGTTGGGTCTATTTTTTCTGGTTTTATTTCCTCACCAGTTAATTCCGTTGTTGTTTCTTCTTTCACTTCTTCTTCTATTTCATTAACTAATATTTGAGGTTTTATTATTTCTGCTTTTACTAATACGTCCTCTTCTTTAGTTTGTTCTACTTTTTCTGGTCTTATTTCCTCACCAGTTAATTCCTCTGTTGTTTCCTCTTTTACTTCTTCTTCTATTTCATTAACTAATATTTGTGGTTTTATTATTTCTGGTTTTACAACTACTTCGCCTTCTTTAGTTGGGTCTATTTTTTCTTCTTTTATTTCCGGATCAGTTAATTCCTCTGTTGTTTCTTCCTTTACTACTTCTTCTATTTCACTATAATTAATTATTGGAACTTCATTTTCAATATCTTTTAATTTTATTACTTTTCCTATATCATCTTTTAAAATTTCAAATCTATGTTCTTTTCGATCTATTTTATAACCTTTAGGAGCTTCAATCTCTTGCAGATAATATATTCCAAGTTCTTCCAAATAAGATCTTATCATACCATTATTATCACTTACTATTTCTTTAATAGTATTCTTATCCTTATCTTTCAATATAAACCTAGCACCTTCTAGCACCTTATTCTTATCATTTTTATCTATTTTTTTAGCTTCAAATTTGAACCCTTTAGCTGTGCTAACTTCATTTGTTGGTATATCATTAATTTTAGCAATATTTCTAACTATTGTTCCATCTTCTACATTCTTAAAATCTACATATATTTTTATCTCAATACGCTCTCCATATAATAACGATCTTTTATCATTAATAATTCTCACTATATTTGTGTTTTTATCTATGCTAGTAGTAAAACCTTCTGGTGCTTCTATATTTAATATTTCTAACCTTTTATCAATATCATCTGTTACAGTTAAATAATCTTTATCAAATAAACCAAAGCAATCAAAAACTATAGAATATATTGCTTTTTGATCTTCTGAGTGCTTAATTTCTTTTTTATCTACACTCTTTTCAGCATTAATAGCGCCTGCTGTTCTGTCATATTTTATAATGTCTCCAACATCTGATATTTTATTGTTATATTTAAGTTTTGCTTTGTTTTCATAATTCAGTTCTCTTGAAACTACTTTCATTTCATAACTAATAACATAATGCTCTGTAATATCTCCAAAGTTTATTATTATTTTGCCATTTTCTACACTTATTTTATTTTTCATTTTCTCTGTTATCCAATTGAAATTTCTATTCAAATCATACGTACCAATATTAATACTTTCCTTATTAACTTCCATTCCCTTAGGAATAATATCTTCTAATATAACATTCTGTAAAGATGATCCACTCTCATTAACATCAATCCTATATTTTACCACCTGGCCAATTGAAGTAACATTTATAATTCCACCATCTTTATCTTTACCTTTATCAGCATAACTACTTTTAGATAGGACATTTTCCTCACCAACTACCTTATTTAATACAACAGTACTTTTAATACTTGTATTATCTTTATAAAGAACAGCAGTGTTCATATATTTAAGTAGCTCTTTAGTTATTTTCGATTCATAACTAATAATATATTTACAATTAATATCACCTAATTGTATATCCAACACCTTATTATTTTTACTAACCATACCATCATTGGTAATATCTATTTGTTTATTTTCTCTATCAACTTTAATTATTTTTATTGACTCAGTAATTAATTCCATACCATCTGGCATATTATCAATTATTCTTGCTTTACCTAAGTTACTATATTTTTCATTTACATATATAGTATACTGTTTTATTTTCCCTACTATTTGACCGCTAACTTCACCTATAGTATTTCCATCATTATCAAATCCTACATGACCATCTATATCCTTAAGTAACTCTCGATCTACAATTACACTTGGTTTTACGGGGTCCACTATTATTGGTTCCGTTGGCTTTAATACAATATCAACGCTAGTTATTAATTTTCCATTAACCTGAACTTCTATTGTTTTTTTTTCTTCAGTTCCACCCTTAGATACTAAAGCTTTAATTTTTATATATCCTTGTACAGCCTTATAAGCATTCTCTCCAAATGTTAATGTTGTTATATCACCTTCAGTTTTCATATCCTTAAAATGTTCTTTTGGATATATTAATTTTAAATTTTTAAATTCCTCCGGCAATTTAAATACTAAACTATCATTTTCCTTTATATTTCCTATATTACCTTTAACCTTATATTCTACCATAAAGCTAATCTCTTCCCCATCACTATAAGTATTTTTATCTAATAATACCTTTACGTCTAATACAGAACTTGTAAATGCCGATACTGGAATTGCTAAAGCATTAATTAATATTACACTCACTACTGCTAATAATACTACTGATTTCTTTAAACTTTTCTTTATCATCTATTTTCCTCCTCTTTATATTTTTAGATGTTGTTTTATTTTTCTTTAATAATAAATATTGTTTTTTGCAAAAAAAAAGACTATTTAATAATTAATTTTTTAAAATTAATTATAAATAGTCGGTTGCACTGCTAACTCCATATATTCCAAGTGCCCAAATACAGAATATATTTCATAGTTCCTATATACATTATTTTGAATATTTTTAACAATATTCTTTCTTTTTTATTTACTTAATATTTATATTTTGCAAAATATCTTTTGACTTTCTTTTGATAATTGACATTATTTTTGCAAAAAAAAGACTATTTAATAATCAATTTTTTAAAATTAATTATAAATAGTCGGTTGCACTTCTAACTTCATATATTCCAAGTGCCCAAATACAGAATATATTTCATAGTTCCTATATACATTATTTTGAATATTTTTAACAATATTCTTTCTTTTTTATCGCAATTAATATTATAGCACATTATTTTATTTTATCAATATATTTATTCCATTTACTCCAATTGTTTCCCGTTAACCATAATTCTAGCATCATTAAATTCAAAACTACATGTCGTCAATGTTATAATTTTATCCTTTTCGCCTATATCTAATTTGTTTAAATGTAGTGATTTTACTTCTAATTTATTTAAATAAGTTAGATATGATTCTTTATTTGCAAAGTTATATTCTAAATATTCCTCTTTTGCATCGGTAACATATACAGAAAATATTTCATATCTTTTTATTTCATTATTACTCTTTAAGATAATAACCTGGTTAGAAAATCAATATTCTTAATAAAAACTAAAAGCTATAGAATTAATGGTATAACCACTATTTCTATAGCTTTTATTTTTTTCTATAAAGAATCGTAAAATAAATATGAAGAAGTTGTATCAATATAAATTATAATCTGCATTAATAACTTCTATAATAATATTATTTTTATCTACATTTACTAAGCTTACTTCTTCTGAAATATCTGCCCATTTATGTGCACAAACTTTAAATCTTGCAAGTTCCCATAAAGTATTGTTATGAGTTTATCTTGTAACATTTCCATATTGTATTTCAAAAGTGGCTTATATGCTATTTATATCAATTGTTAATGATGCCTTTAATAATATATATCTATATACCAGTTATCAAATCACATAGGTTTATTTTCAAATGACTGAAGTTCATTTCCTATAGATTCAGTTTTCAAATTTTCTTTATTTGCTGCTTTACTAATAAATGATATTATTTGTTCCTCAGCATCAAATTTAACTCTAAAGCTTGTGCAATACGATTAATTTTCTTATATTCCCCTACACTATTTTGATTTTCTCAATTCCCACCTTTTACTCTCTTTATTTAATTAAAATATAAAATTTCAATTAATTCTATATTTTATAATAGAGCTCAATACTCCCATTGTTAGATTCATTCCATATCCATCAATTACAAAATTAAGTTTCATTAATATTATTAGCCCTTGATAATTGCCTTCAGAGTTTAAAGGAGCTCTGGCTTCCTGCTCATCTAATGTAACCTCATAATTATTAAATTTAAATTTAAATGTATATGTTCCATTTTTATTTTTATTTTATCTAATTATACTAACTTATTTCTATTTTTGGAATTTATCTTCTAATTAATTTTCAAAATATGTGTTTAATAAAATTTATCCACAGTTTTGAAATCTATAGTAAAAAAACCGCACACCAAAAGGTGTACGGTAAATAATATCTATTTTTTATTTAACTATTATTCTTCAATTGAAATAGCTTCTACTGGACATCCCTCGCAGGCTTCTCTAACTGAATCTTCTGTTCCTGCAACAACTTCTCCAGCTACTGCAACTCCTGTATCTAAAGAAAATACTTCTGAACATGTTCCTTCACATAATCCACATGATATACAAACGTTCTCGTCTACAAATGCTTTCATCTTTTATTCCCCCTGTAATTTATATTGAGTATAAATGTATTATCAATCAATAATGATTATTTGTCAATATTCTTTAAAGGATACTATCTATTCCAAGAACATCTATTTCATATATTCTTACTGCGGAATCTGCTCCTTGACTTGGTTTTAGCACATTTATTTTTACATATTTAGCTTGAGTAGCTTTAAATGTATCAACAGTGTTTCCAAGTTGATTTTTAAGAACTTCAACTACTGGCGTAAATGTTACTCCATCTAAACTAGTTTCTATTGTATAGCTTTGAGTGTTCATACCAGGGTTTTCTCCACCAGCTTCTGCATGAGCCATACGAATTTCGCTTACAGTTTTAACTGCTCCAAGATCTATTGTAATATCATGAGGAGCTGTACCTGTTGCACACCATTTTGTATTAGTTTTTCCATCTAAAGCAAAATTAGGTGCTTCAGCAGGATTAACAAAGCTTGAGGCTGTAACTTGTTTATTTTGTGAAAGGTTTGTAAGTTCTGATTTAACCTTTGAACTTACTGTTATAAAATCTTCAATAACCTTAACATCTTCGCCTTCTTTATTCTTAGCTGTTAAAGTAACTGAATACACACCATCTTTAGCATAGCTAACTTTTGGGTTATTATCTGTACTTTTTTCTGTACTTGATCCTGGCATGCTCCATTCTACACTTTCAGTAACTGCAGAACTTATGCTTTCGAATGTTATTTCTTCACCAGGTGCAACTAATGTTTTTGATACTTTTAAATTAGCTTTAGGAATGTTATTTGCTGGCCATTCCATAACTACTTTATCTGATTTTCCTGATTTGTTGTTTTTATTAACAGCAACTACTTCAAATGTTGTTTTATCTGATTTATCATCTCTCTTAAGTGCATTTACAAAGAATCTATTATTTTGAGTAGCACCTAAGAATGAGCTTGTTTTATCATCATTAATCCTGTAAACTTCATAATGATCAATATCTTTTTCATCTCCTGAATCCCAAGAAAGTCTTGATCCTGCATACATATCCTCTTCTTCAAATTTAGCATCATCAAGTTTTAAGTTTTTAACATTAATTTTTTTGCTAGATTTCGGATCTTGTATTGTTATATTACCTAAGTTGAAAATTAAATTACTAACATTTTCTTCTGAAGATATTTTATAAGATATTGTTTTAATAGATTTATCAGTAAGCTTAGAAACATCATATTTTACAGTTGTCCATTCTGTTCCTATAGCCTTGTCAGCTTTTATAGTTTCAGTGCTTCCATCATGGAATTCTAAAACTAAATCAAGGTCTACTTGTGCACTTGATTTTGCTGAAGTAGTAAATTCAATACCTTTTTCAAGTTTAAGATCTGCACTGTAAAGTTTTATATTAGAAGATTTAGATCCTTCTAAATTTCCCATGAATTTTATAGAGTTACCACCATAAAACGCAGTTGCAAAATCCATAGTAGCATTTAATTTATTATTTCCTTCATTTGCAATTATCCATCTATAGCTTGGCATTATATCTCCAAGACTTCTATTATTCCAATCACGTTCTGATGCTTTCTCCCCATTAATAAAGAAGTTATATCCGTTACCCATATTGAAACTAGTGTTAAAAGGTAATTTATTTACAACTGATTTTTCAACAGCATAAGTTGAAATTCCCTTCCACTCTGTTCCTTTAGTTTCTGTATTAATAGTTGGGTTTTTAAATTCATTTACCCATAATCTATTTTCTTTATTTTCAAACTCTTCTATAGTTTCAGAAGAGAAGTATGTCCAACTTGGACAATATAAACCAAGAGATGTATAGTTTTTTCCTGGACCATTTTCAAACAAGTCCCAACGAATTGGAGTTCCTGTTCCATTTTCTTGCATATCTACTCCAGCATATACATCGTATGGATTTACTCCTACTTCTTCTGCTTTTTTATTAGAAGCTTTAAGCAATTCTTTTTCAACAAGCTTCTTATTAGTCCACCAGAAATTTAAGAACATGCTATCTGCAACAGCATTCTTATCTCCATCAACTAAGAAATAATCATTTTTATCAGTAAGTGCATTTTGCCAATCCATCTCACCATCTTTTGTCATAGAATCATACCACATTATCTCTAAATCATCATTAGCTTTACTCTTAAATTCTTTTATAAATTCTTGCATAAGAGCTGCATGTTCAATAGATAAGGGTGCTTCCTTTGTAGTTTCAGTTTCTTGGTTTATAAACCAACCATCAAAATTATAAGTTTTAGCAACTTCCATAAGTTTATCAGTCATAGGAAAATTCCCTGACTCATCTTTTTCTAAAAATTCATTAAGCCATTCCATCTTGCCGCCATGAGCTGTTTGAGGAAAGAATATCGTTCCTAAAACTGCAACCCCATTTTTATGAGCAGAATCAATAACATCCGCAGTTGGTGGAACTATTAGACCTTCACCTGCAGATCCTCCCCAATAAACAAGCTTATCTATGTATTGCCAATAAGAAAATGTATTAGATGCAAATTTACTAGATCCTTGTGATGGATTTCCACTAGTACTAGCATTCATTATTGAAATAGCAACAACATTCATATCCTTATTTTGCGTAGCATTAACAGCTTCTAACTTTTCTGTGTCTACTCTCTTTGCTAAAGGTACTTTACCCATATTGAAAGCAGCATCTTTATCATCCTCTGCCTTCCAATTTAAAAGTTCTTCTGGAAACCACTGAGATGATATGGGTTGATTTGCTATAACAAATTTGTCAGCTTCCTCTGTAATACCATAGTTACTCTTTTTCTCACTTCTAGTGCAAGAAACAAGATTAAAACTAAAAGTAAGCGCTAAAAATGCAGGCGCTAAAAGTTTTATTTTTTTATTCATATAGTTATCCCCCTTAAATTTTAGAAGCCATTTTATAATTTTAAGGCCCCTTTTTTTATCTTAATTTTAGAGTGCTCAATTTAATGTGTACCCTGAAAATACAGATCAAATCTACATTTATATTAACTTTAAATCAATCCTTATCGCATACCATGTAAATCGATTACATTCAAATTTTACCATATTAAAAAGTACTTGAACAAGTGTAGTAATTTTAGATAATATGAATAAACTATACATTTACTCTATTTTTCTTATTTTCTATAAAATACGGGAAATAGACTAAATGAATAATATTGCTAAAGCAACTGCACCTATAACCCCGGCATCTGTTCCTAGTTGTGCTGGTACTATTTTGCAGCCAGAAGTCATTGTTTTAAGACCTCTTTCATTAACAACTTCTCTAACTTTTTCAAAAACTACTTCACCAGCTTTTGAAACTCCACCACCTATTACTACAATATCTGGGTCAAAGGTATTAATAATATTTGTTACTCCAATACCTAAATATCTTAAAGCATTATCTCTTATAGAAATTGCAACTTTATCTCCCTCTTCTGCTTCTTTAAATACCTCATATGATGTTAATGTCTTATATTTCTTTAAACTTGTATCAATATTACTCAGCACTGCATCTTTTGCTCTTCTTGCTATTGCTGTTCCTGATGACAAAGCTTCCAAGCAACCTAGATTTCCACAATTACATCTTGCACTACTAAATGGATCCACAGTTGTATGCCCAACTTCTAAAGCATTTGTTGTTCTTCCTCTATATACTTGTCCATTAAGAATAGCTCCCCCTCCAATTCCAGTACTTACAGTTATATAAATCATATTTTCTGTACCGGCTCCAGCACCAAACATAAATTCACCAATGGCTGCTGCATTTGCATCATTGTCTAAATAAACAGGAATATTAAATTTCTCCTTTATGGGTGTTACTAAATCAAAATTTGTAAAGGGAAGATTTGCAGGCTCTATTATAATGCCCAATCTTGCATCTAATGGTCCTGGTGCACCTATTCCAATCGCCTTAACATCTTCTTTAGTGATATCTCTATCTATCATCACTTTATCAATTAATCTTATTATTCTACTTAATACTGCACTTTCACCTTCACTTGCATTAGTCTCAACTACTTGAGTTTCAATTATATTGCCTGATAAATCTGATAATGCACAACTTATTTTAGTTCCACCTAAATCTACTCCAATTATATACCTCATACTAATATCCCCCAATCTATTTTCACACCCCTGGGGTGTTATTTTATACATTTATTCCATAAATTACACCCCAGGGGTGCTATAGTTAAAATCCGTTATTTTTTGAAACCTCTTTCATCCAGTGTCCTGATTTTTTGATGGTTTTTTCTTTAGTTTCTAAATCTAGTGATATAAACCCATATCTATTTTTATATGCATTATTCCATGACCAACAATCAATTGGTGTCCATAAATGATATCCAAAGCAGTTTGTTCCAGCTTCAATACCTTTATGTAACCACTTTAAATGATCTGTAATAAACTCTATTCTATAATCATCTTCTATTATTCCTTCAGCATTTTTAAACTTTGATTCTCCTTCTACTCCCATTCCATTTTCTGAAACATACCATGGTATATTTTTATAATTATCTCTTATGTTAATTGCCACATCATACATAGCTTCAGGGTATATTTCCCATCCTCTATGTGGATTTATTCTTTTTCCTGGCATATCGTATCTTTCAAAATACTTCTCTGGCATCCATCCATTAATTTTATCAAATTCAATTTCTCTTGCCATTATACGTGATGGTTGGTAGTAGTTAACCCCTAGGTAATCTACTGTATTTTCTTTTATTATATTATTTTCCTCTTCGTTGCACTCCCACATAACATTATCTTTTTTAAATATTTCAACTAATTTCTCTGGGAAAGTTCCATGTACCGCTGGGTCTAGGAACATTCTATTAAAGAACATATCTGCAATATTTGAGGCTTTTATATCTTCTTCTGAATTACTTCTTGGGTATGATGGTGTAAGGTTTAATATTGTAGATATTTTTCCACCATTTTTATCACACCCAAGGTCTCTAAATTCTTTAATTGCCTTTGCTGAAGCTAACGCTAAATTATAAGAAGCTTGCACTGCTCTCTTTCCATTAACAACACATGGATAATGGTGTTTATATAAATATTGACCTTCAATTATAACTATAGGCTCATTGAATGTTGCCCAATGTTTAACTCTATCACTAAACAGTTCAAATGCTTTTCTTGCAAACTTGGCAAATAAATCTACAACATGTTTTGATTCCCATCCATTATACTTTTCATATAATTCTACTGGTAAATCAAAGTGATGTAAATTCATAACAGGTGTAATTCCAAGGCTTAAGCATTTGTCTATTACAGCATTATAAAATCTAACGCCATCTTCATCTACCTCGCAGGTTTCTAAATCTTTTATAAGTCTTGTCCATTGCATCGAAGTCCTAAAAGAATTTAAGCCTATCTCTTTTAACATTTCTAAATCTGATTCATAACTATTATAAAAATTTGATGCTACATTTGGTCCTACCTCATTAAAAAACTTATTAGGCTCTATATCAAACCAATAATCAAATACATTTTTATGAGGCTTATTAAACCTACCTTCACATTGTGGACCTGATGTTGCAGCTCCCCACCAAAAGTCTTTTGGAAAAATCTTATTCATATGCTTACCTCCATATTGGTTAATAATTTAAATTTTCTAATCTATATACCTTTCTATTAGTGATCTGAAAGAAAATAATAGACTAGCAAATTTGTCTATTATTTATTTTTTCATAACTTATATAAAAACAAACTCTACGTAAACACATAGAGTTTGTTTTCTTTTGCTATATTTCTACTTAGTCTTTTTCCATTCATCTATTTGTGTTTGCATTTCTGCTATAACCTTATCTAATCCTTGTTCTTTTAACTTATTATTTAATTTTCCTAAGTATTCTTCAATATCAACTGATCCACTATACAGTGTTGCTTTAAATTCTTCTAAAACATTATTTACAGCTGCTATTTCATTACTTACTTTTGATGTATCAAATTTAAACCCTAAAGCTGGTGAACTCTTTGCTGAATTATTAAATGCTCTAAATTCATCCCATTTAGTTAATGGTTCATTACTTAAAACATCTGTAATAAATAAGTTTCCTAACGTGTAATATCCAACTTCATAGTTCTTTCTGTTGGCTTCTATTAGTTCAATTTGACCTTCGCCCATTTTGTTGTAATGAGTACCTTCAATACCATAGTTTAATAAATTTCTTAATTCTTTATCAGTATTTAAAAGGTTTAAGAATTCTACTGATTTTTCTTTATTTTTAGAGTTACTTGATACTGCTATCATTGATCCTGTTGTTGATCCATTTGTTATAAATGAATCCATAATTGGAGTTGCTACTACTTCATATTTTAAATCTTTAGACCAAAGAATTTCTGCGTAAGGTTGTCCGTCACCTTTAGTTGCAAATCTCTTAATTGATTTATCATCTTGAGCTGTAGCTGAATCTGCATTTATATATCCTAATTTATAATATTTTCTTAAAGTTTCTAAATCTTTCTTCATTTGATCTGTTTCAAACATATTTTTTATAGTTAAAGTATCATCTCCATGTTCCACTCCAATTGGATCAACTAATTGATCAAAGTATTGTGGTCCGGAGAACCCCTTAGTTATATATAAAGGTACTATATTTGGTTCATTTTCTTTTATAACTTTTAACCACGGTTCTAAATCTTGCAAGGTATGAAGTTCTTTATATGGTATATTATACTTATCTATATATTCTTTAGTAAATACCCACATTGGAGCTGTTGATATTTCTTTTTGGTTAGGTACTGCATATATTTTTCCATCAATAGTTGCTCCATCCCAAAATCTTTGGTCTATTGTAGCCTTCATATCTTTGCCTGTTGTTTCTAAATATTCATTTAATTCTAAGAAACCACCTTTTCTAGCATTACCCAAATAATCTCCAGCCCATGAGCATGTAAATCCTAAATCAAAGTTTTCTCCAGAGTTTATTATAACGCCCATCTTTTGTGTATAATCTCCATAATCAATAAATTGCATATCTATAGTTACATTCATTTTATCTAATAAATATTTATTTGCTTCTTCTTGTACTACTTGTAAATCCTTAGGTTCTGCACCAATTGTGTACCACTTTAGTTTAACAGGTTCATCACTCTTACTTCCTGACGTAGATCCACTGCAACCAGTAAATATACTTGCTGACATAATTCCACAAGCAGCCAAGGCTATTAATTTTTTAACTTTTTTCATTTTATAGTCCTCCCCCTTATTTTTAAACGTTTTAATAACGTTTACAAGATAATTATAATGCATATTTTTATGCTTTTATAGTGAACTTTTTTAATATTTAGTCTATTAATTCTATATAGTTTCCACACCAGTTATGAAAATAATCCCTTACAAATGGAGGACGCGTTTCACGCGCGCCCCCTTGTACATTAAACTTATACTATTTTAACTTAACTTTAAATGTTAATATTTCATATGGCTTAATTGTAAAGTCAATTTTATTTCCAGTTGCATTAATAGTTTCTAAATCTCTTTCCATTAAGTTACATTCACATATTTCTTCAATATCTTTAAAGAATTCTAATGTAGCATTTGTTCTCTTATTATGGAATTCGTACATTCTTACTATTAAGTGGTCTGTATCTTCAGCCTTTTTAACAACTTCTATAATAATATTATTTTTATTTACATTAACTAAGCTTATATTTTCTGCAAGCTTACCTGCATGGGCTTCTTCAACCTTAGTGTATAAAGGTACATTTAGCTCATATGCTCTTTGAGTTGTATCTGCTTCTTTCCAAGTTCCAACATGACTGTATAGTGAATAAGTGAAGTAATGTTCTTCTTTATCCGCTGCTGGGTTTGGATCTGAAGTTGATTTAAGTAAGGTTAATCTCATATTACCTTCTTTAATATCATGTCCATATTTACTATTGTTAAGGATTGATACTCCAAAATCTCCTTCTGAAATATCTGCCCATTTGTGAGCGCAAACCTCAAAGCTTGCAACTTCCCATGAAGTGTTATTATGAGTTGGTCTTGTAACATTTCCATATTGTATTTCAAAAGTTGCTTCTGAAGCATTCGTATCAATTGGGAATGCTGCCTTTAATAATATATTTTCTTCTTTCCAATCAATATATGTGTCAAAATCAATTCTTCCAAGGTCATTATATACATAAATTTTTTGTATAATAATTGATTCTAAGAACTTTCTTTCAATCTTTAAAGTACTTCTTACAGGACCTTCTTCTATAACTTCAATATTTTCTATATTATCTATTTTCCACATTTTCTCTTTGTAATATATATCTATATCCCAGTTATCAAAGCACATAGGTTTATCTTCAAATGCTTGAATTTCATTTCCTATAGCTCCATTTTTTAATACTTCTCTATTTGCTACTTTATCAATAAATGATATTATTTGTCCCTTATCATCAAACTTAACTGCAAAGAACTTATTTTCTCCACCATTAACAGTTAAACTTACTTTTTCTTCACTAATTTTGCTATTTTCAACTATTTTAAAAGTTGTATATCCATTAGCTGGAATGTTAGTTGCAAAGAATATGGCCTTATTATCAGCTATTCTTTGACATACTATTTCTTCGCCATTATTATCTACTACTGCTGGATTTATTATATCTTCTGGCACTTTAAATGTAGCTATATCATTTCTTTCAAATCCTAAAGTATTTGATACAACAACACTTCTATCTTTTATATTTATTTTAGAAGCTAAATATTCTACACCCTCATTAACTAATTTAGTTCCATTTTCAAGTAAAGCTTTATATTCAACTTCAGTTACATCATAAACTTCCTTAATTGAAGACCCTGGTATTATATCATGGAATTGATTTAATAAAACTGTTTCCCATGAATCTCTTATGCTGTTATATGGATAGTTTTTCCCTCCTAACATTGCAAGTGAATTTATCTTTTCCGCGGATGTATATATGTTTTCACAAGCTCTGTTATCTCTCTTATTTCTAGCCATTGAAGTATATGTTCCTCTATGGTATTCAAGATATAATTCTCCAACCCATTTTGGTAACTTTTTATTTTCTCCAACTTTTTCTTCTAATCTCTTAAAGTAATCTAATGATGTTCCCATTTTAACTCTTGGAGCTCCTGGGATACCTTTAGCTAATCTTCTTCCATTTTCAAGCATTTCTAAAGTAGCACCACCGCCACCATCTCCCCATCCAAATGAAACTAAAACATCATTATTTATGTTTTTGTTTTGGTATCTTCTCCAAGATCCCATTATTGCATCTGGTTGAATGTGTCCATTATAAGTTGTGAAGTGAGATTCTTTTTCTTGTCCTGGCCCTGTTGTAGTTATAAAGTGAGTTAATACTTCAGTTCCATCAATTCCCTGCCACATGAATGTGTCATTTGGGATTTTATTAAATTGATTCCAAGCTATTTTTGTTGTCATAAAATAATTTACATCAGATTTCTTTAATATTTGAGGTATTGCTGCAGAGTAACCAAATACATCTGGTAACCAAAGTATTTCATTATCAACATTAAACTCTTCTTTAAAGAATCTTTTACCATGTAATATTTGTCTTACCAAAGATTCTCCAGATGTTACGTTACAATCAGCTTCAAGCCACATAGCTCCTTCTGGTTCCCAAACGCCTTCTACAATTTTCTCCTTAACTTTCTTATAAAGCTTTGGATGATCTTCTTTTAAGAATTTGTAAAGTTGAGGTTGTGATGACATAAACACATACTCTGGATATTCTTCCATTAACTTAAGAACTGTTGAGAAACTTCTCTCAACCTTTTCTCTTGTTTGTGCAACTGTCCATAACCAAGCAACATCTATATGAGTGTGTCCAACACAAGTAGCAATAACATCTTCATGTCCACATAATGCTCCATAAAACTTCTCATTTAAATAATCGTTTGTAATAATTACACTTTCATCATATTCCTTTGATTTTGGGCGTCTCAAATCAATTAAGTTTATAGCATCATTTAAAACTGTTATCATATCTATTCTGTTTTTATCTTCTTTATCTAACTCCTTGCAAACTCCAACTGGTACTTTCAAGTTGAAATATAGCTCTCTTGCAGCCATATCTATTACTACTAATTTACCATGTAATGTAGCTTTCTTATCTGCAAGCATTCCTGCATATGCATGTAAATCTATTTTATATATTGTGCCAGCTACTGCATTATGAATTAATATAACTTCTCTATGATTTATATCAACACCTTGTATTTGTTCTCCGTTAACATATACACTAAATTGTGGATTTGTTGCATCCCATCCTTCATCAAAGGTATGGAAGTGTAATGCTATAGTTTCTCCCTCAAAGTTTTTTGGAACTTCTACTTCACATTTAAACCAACCATGACAATCCTTACCACCCCAAAGGTCTTCTGTTTTAAATTCTCTCCAGCCATCAGCTGGAGCTTCTTTAATTCCATCTATATTATGATAATTTCCATCTATATACATATATTTTTCAAGTTTAATCGCATCTCTATATACATGCTTCGCTATTTCCTCACAAGTTTTTTCAATTCTTTCTAATAAATAATACATAATTATACACCTCTTATATTCTTATATTTTTGTTTATTCTTATTAATTTACAGTTGAAATTTTTACTCTTTTACTGCCCCAATAGTTAATCCTCCAACAAAATATTTTTGGAAGAATGGATAAGCAAATAAAATTGGTAATGTAGTTATTACTACTATAGCCATTTTAGCCGTTTCTTTTGGCATTTTACTAGCAGCTTCAATTGCTCCAGTTCCCATAGTTGTTGCATTATTTGCCAAGAACTCCATAGAAGTTTCCATCCTTACAAGTAAATACTGCAACGGTATCAGGCTGTTATCATCAATATATAACATAGCATTAAACCAATCATTCCAGAATCCAAGTGTTAAAAATAACCCTATAGTTGCAATCCCAGGCACTGATATAGGTAAAACTACTTTTATAAATGTTACCCACTCTGATGCTCCATCAATTTTTGCAGCTTCCACAATTGCATCTGGTACTGTTGTTTTGAAAAATGTCCTAAGTATTATTATATTAAATGAACTTACACATATAGGAAGTATAAGTGCTAATATATTATCCTTTAATCCTAAACACCTTGTAACTACCAAGTAAGAAGCCACCATCCCACCTGAGAATAACATTGGTATAAATATTAACTTTGTAAAGAATTTTCTATAAATAAAACTCTTTCTTGATAGCGCATATGCGTATGTTGACATTATTGCAAGACCAAGTAAAGTTCCACTTATAGTTACTATTATAGTTATTCCATATGCTGTGGTTATTTGACTACTTGATGTGAAAATATATTTATAAGCCTCTAAACTCCATTCAGCTGGCCAAAATTTATATCCATTAATTAGAAGTGATTGCTCACTTGTTAATGAAATTATAAGCACAAATATAAATGGTATTATAGCTATAGCTGCTAAAATAGCAAAGAATATATTTAATCCTACATTTGTCCCTCTTGATACTGAATTAAATCTACTTACCTCCTCTACTGGCTTTTTACTTTTTCTTTTTTTCTTAAATATTGGTTTCCTATTTGATAGCTCTAACATAACGTGTCCCACCTTTCTTTCTAGAAGAATGCATTATCATTATCAATTTTTCTAACTATTCCGTTTGTTACTAGTATTAATACAAGACCTACAACTGATTGGTATAATCCCGCAGCTGAACTCATTCCTATATTCCCTAAGTTCATAAGCCCTCTATATACATAAGTATCTATAACATTTGTTACAGGGAATAATGCCCCTGAGTTTTTAGGTAGATTATAGAATAATCCCATATCCCCTCTAAACATTCCTCCAACTGAAGTTATAAACATTATTATTAATATTGGTTTTAATAATGGAATTGTTATGAATTTTATTTGTTGCCACTTAGTAGCTCCATCAATCATAGCTGCTTCATAATAGGTTTTGTCTATACCACATATCGCTGCTAGATAAACAACTGTTCCATAACCCATAGCTTTCCATTGACTCATAAATATTATTATAAATGGCCAGTATTTAGGTTCTGTGTACCAGGATACTGTATCCATACCAAGGTTTGTTAATATTCCATTTACGAAACCTTGTCCCGGGCTTAAGAAAGCATATAAGAAATAACTAACTACAACCCATGATAAAAAATATGGCAGAAACATTGCACTTTGATAAAACTTTGCTGCTCTTTTATTTAAAATTTCTTTTAGTAGTATGGCTAATGTTACTGGTATGGCTAGTCCAAGTACTATAAATACCAGATTATATGCAACTGTGTTCCTCGTTATAAGCCATGCATCACTACTTTGGAATAAGAATTTGAAGTTATCAAGACCTACCCACTTGCTCGTTATTAAACTTTGCATGAACCCACCATTTATTTTCCAATCCTTAAATGCTACTATAACTCCAAACATTGGTAAATATGCGAATATTAAAAACCAAAGTGCTCCTGGAACTGTTAACAATAGAAGTTCTCTATTTTCTTTTATTTTTTTTAATTTTGATTTTTTATTAACTTTAATTATCTCTACATTTTTATTCATATTATCACTCGCTCCTTTATATATTCTTCTTTGTAAACGTTTCTTTTATTATATAAAATATATCACACCCAACCCGGTCTTTTAAAGTTGATTTTTTTTAGGTTTAGTGTATAAATTAGATATTTATTATTTGTTTAGAAATAACTCATCTAATTTTCCACAAAAAAAAACTCCTGTTAGGGAGCGTAAAATAAATAACTAGTCAAAGATTCTTAGGCTTTTTGGCCCTGCCCGCCTTTGGTGTGTAATAGACAAGGAAGTAAATTTAGTTATTAATTTTACTATTCCTTAGTAATTTTTTATTTCCCTTAAAGTAGATGGACACACCCCATAATACTTCTTAAATTTTCTATAGAAATAACTTGTATCTGTATATCCTACAGCTTTAGCAATATCATTTATTTTCATATTAGTATTTAATATTAACTCTTTAGCCTTAATATTTTTAGTGCTATTTAAGTATTCTGAAAATGAAACCCCTAGCTCTTTTGTAAATACCTGTCCTAAATATGAACTATTTATATTATATTGACAAGCAAGGGTCTTTAAACTAAGCTCTTCATAATATTTTTCATTAACACTTTTCATAATTTGAGATATAACAGGACTATATTTAATTGTGTTTACATTCATTAATAATAAAAGTTCTTCGAGTTCACTAATTAGAAAAGTCTTTACATTATCCCTAGTACTTTCATTGCAAAGTTCCACTATAGTATTGCTTAAGCTATCTTTACTATACTTATTATCAAGCTTAAACTCTTCTGATATTTTATCTGCACAAAATATTATCTTTATTGATAAATCATATATATTTTTAGGTGTTAATTTACAATCATCAAATAACTCTATTATATAACTTTGCAATTTTTCATTGTTTTTTTCTATTATTAACTTATTTATTACTTCTATTTCCTTAGAAAAATTTCTCTTATTATCTTTTATATTAGCAATATCAGCTTTGCATAAACACACATTAGAACCTTCTGTTAAAATATACTTTTTAAGCTTATTTGCAACACTGTAACTTTCTTTTAATTTATCTATACTATCTACTAAATCTCCTACACCAATAAAAATATCAGTGTTAAGTTCGTCTAGTAGATTGATCTTTATAGACTGAAAATAATTCATAACATCTTTAATAGTATTATTTTCATTCCATGAATTCACTACTATTACTTGTCCATCATAGTTTTTTATTACCTCACACTTACCATAAGTGTTTTTCTCAATAATATCAATTATATTAATATTTTCTTTATTATCCCTTTGCCCAAAAGTTATACTACTTACTGTATATCTTTTTTCATTTAACCCTATATTAATAACTTGATGTATTTTACTTAACCCAGCCTTATCTATCTTTCCATTTATAAATTGAATAAGTTTTCTATTTTTATCTAACAATAAACTTTGTGTTTCTTTTTCCATATTCATTGTATTTACAATTTTTATTAACGCCTCTTCCAACTCTTCTTCATTAATTGGTTTTAATATATAATTTTCCACCTTATACTTCATAGCAGTTTTCGCATATGAAAACTCATCATATCCACTTAATATTATAAATTTAACATTTTCATCTATAGCTTTAATTTGTTTTATAAGTTCAAGTCCAGTTACTTTAGGCATACTAATATCCGTAATTACAATGTTAACAGGATTTTTTCTAAACAGTTCTATTGCACTTATTGCATTATCAGCAGTTTGTATAACTTCTAATCCAATTTTATCCCATTCAATAATCTTTAATAACCCTTGTAATATTAATTTTTCATCATCAACTAGCATAACTTTATACATCTTTATCTACCTCTTTGCATGGTATTTTTATAACAACCATTACACCTTTATTTTTATTATTAATCAATTTTATTCCATAATCTTTTCCATACTTTATCACAATTCTTTCATGAGCATTTAAAAGTCCTATAGATTCCCCAAAATTAATTCTTGTCTTTAGCATTTCATTTATACTTTTAATTTTCTCTTCATCTATCCCAGCACCATTATCATTTATCCATATAACAATATCTTTATTTTCTATTCTTATTTCTATGCTTAGCTTATTATTATCATTCTCAAGTCTTATTCCATGAACAAAGTAGTTTTCTATAAGTGGCTGAATAGTAAATTTAATTATTTCTTTATTTAAAAGCTGTTCATCGCAATTTATAGTATACTCAAATTTTTCATCGTACCTAAATTTGAATATTTCTAAATATTTCTCGCAATATTCTAACTCACTCCTAATAGTTATAATATTTTTTTCTTTTAGTTGCCGTCTAAATAAAAAGGCTAATATATACAACATTTTTCCAACTTCTTTATCCCCATTACAAATAGCTTTCATTCTTATAGATTCTAATGTATTATATAAAAAATGTGGATTAATTTGATTTTGAAGAGCTACCATTTCGGCACTTTTTTGATTTAATTCTGCTAAATAGCTTTTTTCAATATGTTCGTTTAATTTTTTACACATATCATTAAAATTTTGAGAAATATAATTTATTTCATCATTTTCATTAGTTATAGGAATTGGAATATTAAGTTCTCCATTTTTAACCCTCTCCATTGCCAGTAATAAGGTATCTGTTCTATCACTAAGTTTTTTAAGCTTTATATAAAGCACACCTTCTACTATTATAAAAAGTAAAATATCTATAAAAAATAAAGAGCTAAAAAATTCTTTTGGTAAATTTCTCATTTTGACTTCCTGAGTCTTTACTATAGTTACTAATGCCGAGGCATTTACAGCTTTAGTTATATAATAATTTTTATCTAACTGAACTTCTTCCTTAGCCTCCATCACTTTTGAAAAATAAGAATATTTTTCATATTCATAATCATCATTAGAATCATAAACAACATTCTCATTATCATCTAATATCATAACTTCATATTTTTTTTCATAAGTACTAATAATTTTCTTAATTTTACTTAAATCATATGTACATATTATTTCACCTTTAGCTTTAAGTGTTGTTGGCTCTCTTATTTCTCTAATATACCTTATACTATTTTTTTGACACACAATATTAGAAAAGTTATATTCTTCTCCTAAGTAATCCCTTTTATTTTCTTTTACTTTTATTTGATTTCTTCTATTAAACGAGCTCTCTTCATCCCTACTATAACTAATAAATGAAATATTAATCAAAGCGTCATTCATATTAAATGAATCTTTGGTGAATTTTTCAATTCCTTTGTAAAAATACTCATTACTACTAGAAAATTTATCTAATTTTCGCTTTAAATATGTTATCCCATCCACATCTAAGAAATCAATTACATCATTAATAATATATTTATCATTATACATATTTTTAACTATTAAGTTTGTACTATTATTTATGTTATTTATTTCTTCATTTACATCATAGGCAATCTCTTGATTTATGTATAAACTATTTTTTTTAATATTAGTTAATTGTTTTTTTATAATATAAATATCTAAACTTGATATTAAAAAAATTACCATTATCATATAAACACCAAATATTCTTTTATATATCATAGATTTTTTTATACGCATTTCTTCACTCCTCTAACCTTAAGAATGTATAAATAAACAACTATATAAGTTGATATACATATTAAACTCTAGATACCTTAGATCTATACATCTAGCTGTATTAAATTAATGTAAATTACTAATTAGAACTTATATAGTTTTTTAAATCCCCTATGCTATTTACTGTTTTTTACAACATCTTCTATATTTCGACTCATAATTACATTTAACCATAATTAAAATTTAATGAAAAGGTTTATCTGTATGACATTTTATTGTTTTAGTGGACTTATTTTAGAATACTCTATGATTTGCACATAAAACTTTGAATTTTAACATTAATTATAATATACTTTATTATAATTAAAGTAAACTTTTACATAGGGGGCATTATTCATGGGAGACTTTTTTAATTTAGATAAAATCTTTGATATATTTAATTATATATTCTGGTTTTTTTTATTGAATCTATTTTTTATGATCTTAAATATACCAAGTGTATCATTCTTTCTCTTCCTCGGAATAAGTAATATTTCTTCATACTTCCCTTTGTTTTTAATATGCTTAATTCCTATTGGCCCATCATTAACATCACTACTATACTGCACTGGGAAATTAATTAGAAATAAAGATTTAAATATTATAAATGATTTTATTAAAGGTTTAAAATTAAACTTTAAACAAGCTACTTTCTTATGGTGCTTTGAACTAATAGTAGTATTTATACTTTATTCTAATATAAAATTTTTCTCTACTTCAAAATATAGTTTAGTTTCAACATGCTTATTTGCCTCACTAACCATTATTCTTTTATTAATGACACCCTATATATATATATTAATAAGTAGATTTACTATGACGAATATGTCCATTGTTAAATCTTCACTTATTCTAGTCTTTACTAGGCCAATTATTACTATATCTAATATAGTAATAATTATATTTTCACTTATTTTATTTGAAATGACCCCAGGTACAATAATACTATTTATTTCAAGTATATTTGCATTTTTACTTAGCTTTACTAATAAAGCATTGCTTCTTGAACTAGAAACAACTAAGACATCGTAGCATTTACATAAGGCTCAATCAAATAACAAGTCAAAAAATCTTACTAGTTATTTTTTTGAAGATACCTAACTACAAAACTTATTATACTAGGAGGACTTTTATGACTACTATAACAAATACTAAATTAGAGGTTATTAAATCTACAATAAGCGAAATAGGACAAAACTTAACCAACTCTATAGAAAATGAAAAACTTAAATCTATATTTTTAAATTGTTTTATTAATACAATAGAAACTACAGTTGATGTATCTTTTGATGATGCATTTGTAATAACAGGGGATATTCCTGCTATGTGGCTTCGTGATTCTACCTCTCAAATAGAACACTATTTACCTTTTATTAAAGATCACGTTGAACTTAAAGATATATTTACAGGGTTAATAAAAAGGCAAATGAAATGTATTCTTATAGATCCCTATGCAAATGCTTTTAACAAAGAAGCTAACGGTAAAAAGTGGGATAATGATTTAACAAAGGATAGCCCTTGGGTTTGGGAAAGAAAATATGAAATAGATTCATTATGTTACCCAGTTAGACTTATACATAAATATTGGAAAGAATGCGGTGATGCCACTTTCTTTAATGATGAAATAAGAAATATTTTTAATATTATTATTGATTTATGGAAAACTGAACAAAACCATTTTGAAAAATCTGATTACTCATTCCAAAGATTAAACTGCTCAAAAACAGATACTTTATGCAATGGAGGCCTTGGAAACCCAGTTTCATTTACAGGGATGACTTGGTCTGGTTTTAGACCAAGTGACGATGCTTGCCAATATGGATACTTAATTCCAGCTAATATGTTTGCTACTGTGGCACTAAGATATATAGAAGAAATTTCTGAAGTTATATATAAAGATTTAGAACTTAAAGAAAAAGCTAACTCACTAAGACTTGAAATTGAAGAAGGCATAAAGAAATTCGGTATAGTTCATAATGAAGAATTTGGAGATATTTATGCTTACGAAGTAGATGGCTTAGGCAACTATAACTTTATGGATGACGCTAACGTTCCAAGCCTTTTATCAATTCCATATTTAGAATTTAGAGGAATTGATGATGAAATTTATCAAAACACACGAAAGTTTATATTAAGCAAAAACAATCCATTCTACTATGAAGGTACTGTAGCTAAAGGGATAGGTAGCCCACATACACCACCCCAATATATATGGCATATAGCACTTTCAATGAATGGACTTACAACTAATAATACTCAAGAAATAAAAGATTTAATAAATATATTAATAAATAGCCATGGTGGTACAGGCTTTATGCATGAAGGATTCCACTGCGACAATTCAACCAAATTCACAAGAGATTGGTTTGCTTGGTCTAACTCACTATTTGCACACTTTATATATGATACTATGATAGAGAAAAAAATTAAATTATAGTTATTAATATACCCATGATCTAAGGCATTATAAAATAAACTTATTACATCATGGGTATATCAAAATTATAGATACCTTTAAAATGAAAATTAGTAATCTACCGAAAGAAAGATAGAGAAATAAATCTCTATCTTTAAATATCATATACAATTATTTAATATACTAATGACGCATGCTAAAGTTATACACTGCACCTATTAAATTAGCATCATTTGAATAAACGCATTTTCTAACAGTTGGCATTATCTTAGCTATTTTTGCTTGTTTTAATATAAGTTCTAGTTTTGCATTTATACAATCTACTAAATCTTCACGATCACTTATAGCTCCCCCGATAACAATTACTTCTGGATCATATACATATTGTAAATTGAATATTCCTAAAGCTAATTTATAATAAAATTCGTCAATTGCTCTTAAGCAATCCTTGTCTCCGTCTTTAGCCATATCAAATATTTTTTTCCCATCAATTTTACTAGTATCTATATTTTTATATTGAGCTACTCTTTTAACAATAGAAAAAGTAGATGCAACTTCACTATAATTTTTGACTGTTCCTTTTTCCATATCACTTTCCATTATCATATATCCAAATTCTCCACCATGTAGGTTAGTTCCTAAATGTGATTTCTTATTTTTTATAATTGCTCCACCTATACCTGTTCCACATACCAAAAAAAGTGCATCATTATTATCTTTTGCTGCACCCATCCAAACTTCTGCTAAAGCTGCGCAGTTAGCATCATTTTCCATAGACATATCTAAACCTGTAGCTTTTTTTAATATATTTCTAAAATTAGGTCCATGTATATATGGCACTGCTGATGCTCCATATATTATTCCCTCTTCATTATTAACAGCTCCAGGGCAACTTAAGCCTATCCCCTGTAATTTCATATTCTTTTTATATTTATCTACAACTTCAACTATTTTCGAAATAAGTATATCAAAGTCTTCTTTTGGTGTTTTAAACGATCCCTTGTCTAATATTTCTCCTTGTTCATTTACAAGTCCAAATTTAACTGAAGATCCTCCAATGTCAAAAGCAATATAATTTTTCATTTTTATTCCCCCCTATATATTTATCAACTACCCACCATTACTTATCTATTAAAATATTCATACTCTCCTTATTCTTGAGATATAATCTAGTAATTCTTCATTTAACACTAACTCATAAATCTTTGTGGTAGCTGACTCTTTTAATATAATCACTTGCTTATCACACTTTTCATATTTCTTAGTATAAACTTTTGATATTTTTGTGCCCTTATATCTATTTTGATTAAAATC
Source organism: Clostridium gasigenes (assembly GCF_017348895.1). Classification (NCBI taxonomy): domain Bacteria; kingdom Bacillati; phylum Bacillota; class Clostridia; order Eubacteriales; family Clostridiaceae; genus Clostridium; species Clostridium gasigenes. The sequence continues at coordinate 1,831,733 of NZ_CP071376.1, read as the reverse complement.
ATTTAAGCTTATAGGTATTTCTGCCTTATTAAGCTCTATACACTTTACTAATTTTCTTCTCTTTTTGTTTGATATTTTAAATATATCTAACTCATTATCTGTTATTCCATATTCATATTCTACATATATATTTAAAGTTGATATATAAATAATAAAATATAATACTATAAGTCCTATTGAAATTAAGCTACTAATAAATATATAACTTATTGTAGCGGCTATTAATATTCCATTTTTTATATTATTAACTAAAGATAATATTTTCGGATTATATCCATCTATAAACTGTTCATAATACATTTTAAAACCTCCATTATTTGGAACTTATTATGCTATATTAAAAATAGCAATACATTTCAAATACCGTTTACATATATTATTATAAGTTTTATTTTTTTAATGTTGTAGTGTATAAATTATATTTTAACTGTATAAACTCTAATCTTATTAAATTGAAGATAACCCTACCTATTGATTTATGTCATCCATTTACTCCAATTGTTTTCCATTAACCATAATTCTAGCATCATTAAATTCAAAACTACATGTAGTCAATGTTATAATTTTATCCTTTTCGCCTATATCTAATTTGTTTAAATGTAGTGATTTTACTTCTAATTTATTTAAATAAGTTAGATATGATTCTTTATTTGCAAAGTTATATTCTAAATATTCTTCTTTTGCATCGGTAACATATACAGAAAATATTTCATATCTTTTTATTTCATTATTACTCTTTAAAGTAATAATTTTATTTTTTTCAAAGAAATCCTGATCTTTAAATTTAGTTAAATTATTAAACATTGTTTTATTTTTCATATTATGCCCATAAATAATTATATTTGAATCATCTTTAATATCATTTCTATAATCCATAAAAATACTTCCTGAACTACTCTTTTCTTTTGTAAAATCATTATATAAGTAAAAATCATTATTATTACCTTGAACTACTGGATAATCAATATTTGTGCCTTCTACTGTAATCCATCCAACATAATCGTTATTCTTATTTTTAAAATTTTGATATAAATTATCTACTTTCACCTCTTCTGTTTTTATTTCATTTATTTTTGTTTCATCTATTTTCATCTTTTCTATTCTAATTTTCTCATATTTATTAGAATCATCAATATATCTATATATTTTTGCCACTACTTTATATGCACAAAAAAACAATATTAGTATTAATATTATATTTATTATTTTTTTCATTATTACACTTCTCCTATTAATTAAAATAAGGCATTGTAAAATAGATTAAATTTTAATTATTAATGCCTATTACTACAACTGAATGTAATTTATATATATATTTATTATACATATCTTTTTTTAAATATATAACATTTATTCCTTTTTATTCTCTTGAATTTTCTGTAATTTCAAAAATAGCAATTAGTTTTGCCACTTTTAGCCTCACTATGGGAATTGGCGATTTTCTAAATGTCTATAATGCAACAATCCAAATGCCTAAAAACTCAATTACTCAACTCTCAGGCTTTCATGCGTTTTGGTATTTTTAAAAAACTAATTAATATAGTAGCGCATAAAAAAATAACAAGTCAAATGTACTAACATATTGTCTTGCTATTTTTTATCGATTTTAATGCTTTATGGCATTATATATAATTTATTACCTTGAACTATATTTGCTTGTATGTCCTCAAATATCCTTTGAGCTTCTTCAACACTTTCATACATACCTAAAAAAGTTGCATTTATCAATGGATTATTACTAGTTATGCTACAATTAATAGTAACCTTTGCCTTCTTAACCTTTGCCTTTGCCTTATTTATGAAAATAAATTTTGATTCTATTAAAACTTCTTGACCTTGTACTCTAAACCACACTAAAATCATCTCCTATATAATTATTTATTAATGCACCTATTATAAACTGGTACTTCCTGTTATAGTTTGATATAACATCTGCTGATTAACGCGTAAGTAAATACTTAATTATGAAATAGTCATAGATGGATTTTATCTTTTTTTTAATCCCTGCTACAACTCTTATCATATTTTTTTCCTTTTCGTCAGATATAACCCTTTGTATTTTTCTCATATAAACATTTTTTTAAAATATTCAGTCCATTTTTTCTTATGTTCTAATTATACCATAACGCTCATTAAACTAATTAATGAATTCTTAATTAATTCAACTCTGTAAAATAATAATCAGCGTCTTCTAACATATTTACTATTTCATCTAACATGTCATATTTAACACGTTATCACTAGCCTCATCATCCTTGTTAAATCCAAAGCTTGTATAGCTGTTACTATTGCTCCCCCTATATCATCTATTTCTAAATCAATTCCACTTATTTCACAAGTTGTAAGATCTATTTTATCTAAAGAAGTTTTATTAAAGTATGAGTTAGTTAAATCAGTATCTTTCAAAACTATCTTTTCATTCTTAACTTGCTGAAATATTCCCTCTTGAAAGTTACATTCAATAATATTTACTGATTTAAACTTAGCAAAAGAAAAATTCGAATACTTTCCTAATACCTTTTGAAATAAAACATCCTTTAAATTACTTTCATCAAAAGTTGCTCCAAGTAGCTTACAATTAATAAACTCAACTCTATGTATACTCCCTCCACTAAAATTACTATTAGATAAATCACAATTTTCAAACTTAGCATCTAATAAATCTACATTTTTAAAAGAGCACTTATTGAATATTACATTCCTAAAAATACATGAATCTATAGTTATCCCTACATCTTTTTTATCCTCAATTGTTATATTTTCTATAAGCTTATTTTGAATTTTATCAGCTATAATTATCTCTTCATACATATTGTTTATATCTTCCAAATCATCTATAAACTTAGGTTTTTGTATCTTAACTAATTTACTCATTTACCCACATCCTTTACTAATAAAATTATAACATAATTGAATCAAGACATCTTTAGTTAATCTTTTATTATCAATAAATAACTTAAGTGTAAAGTCTAATTTATAAATTATAAACCTTTAGGGATTTTCAAAAAAATACCTATTGACTTCATTAAAACATTCACCTATAATCTACTTGATATTGATTATCAATAATATTTAAAAAGGAGCACTACCATGATTTTGATTTATTCATTAATTTTAGCAACAATTTCATCATTGCTTTTTACAACAAGTATTAAAAAGCATTATTGGTTTTATTACTCATTATCCGCATTTATAGCTATTAGTACAACAATTTATGAGATTTTAAAAATAACTTCTAATATGGAGCTTTATGGATCTATTTCTTATATTGAAAAAGCATCTATAAAAGGTATTTTTTCAATATCAATTTTTGTTTTAGTTATGTTTGCAGGCGCTTTACAATCGAGGTGGAAAATAACAAAAAAACTATTAATTATTAGAGGCGAGTTAGCTATTATAGCAGCTATCCTTCTATTGCCCCATGGAGTCATATACCTAGTTCGTTTTATAATGAAAATAATTGATCAAAAATTATCTGCAATTTATGTTGCATACGTGATTGTTGGAATTATAGGATTTATTATAATGATACCATTATTTATCACTTCATTAAAAAAAGTTAAGAGTAAAATGGACTGGCATCAATGGAAGAAATTGCAAAGAACATCTTACCTTTTTTACTTTATAACATATGTTCATATTTTACTTATATTGTTAAGCAAAAAAAATATAGATTGGATAAAGTTAATCACTTACACTACAATATTTACCTTATATGCAATATTAAGATTAATAAAATATAAAAATACTAGACAAGCTTAACTTATACTATTACATATTACTATTTCCATTAACATATATAAAACAACATACAATTAAGTCATACTAATAAATTAACTAAGTCACTTTCAAAAAAATAAGTGTTATAAAAAAGTTAAAAGGATAGATGTATAAACAAGTAATAATCTATGTGCAATCTCAACCATACTTAAAATAATCATATCAAATTCTTCTTTTGATATCTAAAATGATTTCTTAACAACTTGAAAAAACTAGGTGCTACAAGATGATTTTATAAATCATCTTGTAGCACCTAGTTATACACTAAATATAGTTCCTATTATTTATAGTACTCTGTCTATTTATAAAACTTTAGATAAGAAATCTATTGTTCTTGGATTCTTTGGGTTTGTGAATATCTCTTCTGGTTTTCCTTGTTCCACAATTACTCCGCCATCCATAAATAGAATTCTATCTCCAACTTCTTTTGCAAATCCCATTTCATGTGTTACAACAACCATTGTCATTCCTTCTTTTGCTAGTGTCTTCATAACATTTAAAACTTCCCCTACCATTTCTGGATCTAAGGCTGAAGTTGGTTCATCAAAAAGCATAACATCCGGTTCCATAGCTAGTGCTCTTGCAATTGCAATTCTTTGCTTTTGACCACCTGATAAGGATGCTGGAAATGCTTCTGCTTTTTCTGTTAATCCAACTCTCTTAAGAAGCTCCATAGCCTTTTTGACAGCTTGTTCTTTAGGAATTTTCTTAACATTTAAAGGTGACATTGTTAGGTTTTGTAGTACACTTCTATGTGGGAATAGGTTAAATTGTTGAAACACCATACCCATTTTTTCTCTAATTTTATTTATATCACTTTTCTTATCTGTTATATTTATTCCTTCAAAAATTATTTCTCCAGAGGTCGGCTCTTCTAGTCTGTTTAAACATCTTAAGAAAGTACTTTTTCCAGATCCGGAAGGTCCAATTACAACTACAACTTCACCTTTTTTAATATGCTCATCTATACCTTTTAAAACTTCGTTTTTTCCAAAACTTTTGTGTAAATCCTTAACGTATATCACCAGCTTTAAGCCTCCTTTCAATATAACTCATAAGTCTTCCAAGTGAGAATGTCATAACAAAATAGAACATGGCTGAGGCAATTAGTGGTGTTAATGGTATATATGTTGCTCCTGTAACAACTTTAGCTGCAAACATAAGCTCTCCAACTCCAATAACTGATGCCATTGATGATTCTTTAATAATTGTAACAAACTCATTACCTATTGCAGGTAATATATTTCTTATAGCTTGAGGTATAACAACTAGTATCATAGCTTGTGTTTTCTTCATTCCAAGACTTCTAGCTGCTTCCATTTGCCCATTATCAACCGCTTCTATTCCAGCTCTTACTATTTCTGAAACATATGCTGCTGAATTTAAAGATATTGCTACTATTGCTGATGTTAATGGCGATAAATCTAATCCAAATACTATATCAGATCCAGCATAAACTATCATAATTTGTAGTAACATTGGTGTTCCTCTAATTATTTCTATATAAATAGAAGCTATAATTTTTAAAGGTTTAATTTTTCCTATTTGTATATTTGAACTCTTCATAAAGAATAAAAGAGACCCTAAAAGGGATCCAACTATTACAGTTATTAAAGATATAAGTAATGTCATTTTTGCTCCATCAACAAAATATGATAAATACTCTGATAAAAAACTAAAATCTAATTTCATGCCTACTCCCCCTTGGTGTTAAAAAGTGAATAAATCACTTTTATTCCTTAACTTCTTTATCTGTTAACTTAATTGCATCTGTTATAAACTTGCTCATTGATCCATCATCCATTAGTGTTTTTATAGTTTTATTTATTTCTGCTACTAATTTAGGTGAATTTTTCTTAATTCCTACTGCATTTCCGCCTGTTTCATCTGTAAATCTTTGTTCTGCAAGAGCAAGCTCTGGATTAGATTTAATTGCCATTTCAGCAACTGGCGCTTCTATTATTAAAGCTTCTACCTTACCAGCTTTTAGTTCTAATATTAAATCATTAACATTAGCTAACAAGTGCATATCTGCATTTTCAATTTTTTCCTTTGCTAAGGCTTCTTGTGTTGATCCCAGTTGTGCCCCAACCTTTTTACCAGCTAAATCTGCAACTGTTTTATATTTATCTTTATCTTCTGCTCTAACTAAAATCCCATGTTGTGAAACATAATATATATCTGAGAAATCTACTGCTTTCTTTCTTTTCTCATCAGGATTCATCCCTGAAATTATTAAATCTATTTTATCTGCTGGAAGTGCTGTTATTAATGAATCAAACTCCATTTCCTTAATTTCTAGTTCTACTCCAAGATCTTTAGCTATCGCTTTAGCAAGATCAATATCAAAACCTACAACCTGATCTTTACCATCTATCATTGCATGGAATTCATAAGGTTTATAATCAGCACTTAATCCAACTACTAACTTACCATTTTTTTTAATAACATCTAACATGTCATTTTCCTTAGTGCTACCACATCCAATTAACCCCAGTGCCATTACTCCTACTATTGCCGCTGCAAATATTTTTTTGGCTTTGCCCGCCTTTGGTATAACATTAAAATTTTTCATTATTAAAATCCCCCTTTTTATTATCCGCTTATTTATTAGCATAATTATACGTTATAACATCATATTTATGCAAGTCTTTTTTGAATTTTTTTAATATTTTTCATATTTACGATGTTTTATACAGTTATTTAGTTGTAATTCTATTTTTTATGCATATTAACTATATATTATTCATTAAATTGCATATTTATTATTAACTGCATATTTTTTATTTATAATAGTGTTCTAACGAATATAGTATACCTAATATTCATTTGAATAATTCATATGTTAAATATCTTTAAAAAAATAGAATTTAATTTACCTTACATTGGACAGGCTCATAATGTTATATCTATCCATAAACTATAAAGATTTAATAATATAATTAAAACAAATAATATAATTAGGAGTGGTATAATTGGCATATTTAAAAGAAAGGCATCTATTTCCAGGAGGTAATACTTCTAAAGGATTTTACTCATTTTATAAATATATACTTTCACAAGAAGATGGAAATAGAATTTTATGTATGAAAGGTTCTCCAGGTAGCGGTAAATCTTATTTCATGAAAAAAATCGGAGCTCATTTTGCCGCTAAGGGATACACTATAGAATATCATCATTGTTCTTCTGATAATAACTCACTAGATGCTGTTGTTATTAAAGAACTAAAACTTGCAATTCTTGACGGAACTGCCCCTCACATGGTTGATCCTATTCACCCTGGTGCTGTTGATGAAGTTCTAAATATGGGTGAAGCTCTTGATATGGATGCCCTTTTCTTAAATAAAAAAGAAATTATGGAAGTTCAAAAGAAGATTAGTAAGACTTTTGAAAGAGCATATCGCTACTTTGCCGCAGCGAAAGATATTCATGATGATTGGAGTTCTTTAAATGCTGAATCCATAAGTACTGATAAGATTTCAACAGTTACAGAATCATTAAAAGAAGAGATATTCCACACACAAAAATCTGGCTACGGAGCTGATAGACACTTATTTGCAACTGCTTTTACTCCAAACGGAATAGTTACCTTCGCTGAAGATTTAGTATTCGGTTTTGAAAATAAATTTATATTAAATGGTGGTCCTGGTTTTGGAAAAACTGAAATATTAAAAAAAATAGGAAGCACAGCACAAAGGAAAGGTTATTTTGTAGAGTATATGCATGATCCTCTTATTCCTGAAAGAATTGAGCACTTACTTATTCCTGAATTATCAACCTGCGTTTTAACTACTAATGAAATTAGTCAAACATCATTCACAGGTAAAGTTTATAATATTGAAGATTTTTGTAAAGCTGATGTTATAGCTGCAAATAAAGAAGAAGTTGCATACTGTAGCAAAATATTCTATGACTTAATAGAAAAAGGTTTGTCTTTAATTACAGATGCTCACACTATTCATGATGAGTTAGAAACCTTCTATATCTCTGCTATGAATTTTGATGTAGCAAATGATATTTTTGATAAAGTAGTAAAGAAGTTCGAGAAATTCGAATAATATTAAAATTAATTGTTTCTATAAAAAATGAGATATAAGTTTTCACTTATATCTCATTTTTCTTAGGAATATTTAAATAAATAGTTAATCAGTATTCTTGTATTTTATGATATTTTAGGAATTTAAATATTTCACAACTCTCTTTATAAATATTATATCTATCTAGTTACTTTTACTATTGATAATCTGTGTAATGCTCTTGTTGCCATAATATATTTAACTAAATCATCTGTATTATCATCAAAATCTACTATTATAACTCCATCAAATTCTAGTCCCTTTGCATAATATGATGGTACTAATACTTTCCCACCTTTATATATCATGTCTTCTCTATCAAAGGCTACTATCTTTGTATGTTTTTTTAATTCTGGCGCTATTTTTTGTAGCTGTTCTTTACCTTTAGTTATTATAGCTATATTTTCATATTTTTCATCTTGGTATTCTTCTAATAGATTTAATAATACATCTATTAAACCTTCCTTATCAGTTTCTGGAACTTCTGTTTCTAAAACATCAAATTCTCCTTTTCTAACAAAAGGAACAACTGCTTTTTCATCTAGAAGCTTACTTGCATATTCCATTATTTGATAAGTTGATCTATAACTCTTATTTAAACTAAAATCTTTAACAAATCCACCAAATAATTCTTTAAGCTTAAGCATTGGAGGGATTTCTTCAATTTTTATTAATCTTTGATTTGAATCTCCTACAATGGTATAGCTCTTGCATCCAGTTAATTCTTTTAAAACTAAGAATTGAAGGAAGCTATAATCTTGAGCCTCATCTATTACTATATGTCTTATATCTTGTTTTACTTTTTTACCATCTAATTTAATCATTAAATATAATATAGCTGGCAAATCTAAATAAGTTAGTGTTTTAACATCCATAAACTCTTTATACATATCAACTATGCTTTCATTACTTATCCATTGCTCTAACTCTTCTTTAGATTTAACTACTTCTTTAACTATATCTCTTATTTTATTTTTTCTTTCAAAATCCATATTATTTTCTTCAATTAAAAGTTCCTCTGGTGTTAAACTAGCTAGCTTTTCTTTAAATTCTGCATTTAAAGTCCTTACTTTTTCATCTCTCTTATCTTTAAGTTTAGAAATTATAATTAATTTAACCTTTTGGCTTCTTCTAAATAAAGGCATATATTTATAATGCTTGTTAAATAACACTTCTATTTCTTCTACTGTAACTATTTCCTCTCCCATAAAATTAACAGGAGTAATAGTGAAATATTTATCTTCATATTGAGCTACTTTTTCATCTAAGAATGTTATAAATTCTTTTGATGATTTATATTTTATTTTATTTATTACCTCTTCATTCCCCTTTAATACATCTTCTAAATATGTAGGAGAATCAATTATAGGTTCATCTAACCCAATTTCATCATAAGCAAATCCTACAAATGTTTCTTGGCTTATTCCACTTTCTCCAAGGGTAGGTAGTACATCTGAAATATAATCTATAAATATATCATTTGGTCCAAAAATCAAAACTTTATTAGTTAATTGTTCTCTAAAATTATATAAAAGATATGCTACTCTATGAAGTGCAATTGTAGTTTTACCTGAACCTGCAACTCCATTAACAACAACAACCTTAGTTCTTTCTTCTCTTATTATTTCATCTTGCTCTTGTTGTATACTAATTACAATATCTTTCAACTTTTCTCCAGCATTTGATGAAAGTATCATTTGAAGAATTTCATCCTTAACATCTACATCCGAATCAAAATAACCTTCTAATAGACCTTTTTTAACCATAAGTTGTCTTCTTGCTGTTATTTCTACTGGAACTTCTCCATTTGGTGCTTTATATGAAGTTTCTCCTATCATTCCCTTATAAAATAATGAAGCTACTGGAGCTCTCCAATCTACCACTGACTCTTTATAACTTTCCTCTGGAGTTAACCCATATCTACCTATATATATTTCTTCTTTATCTTCTTCATCAGTAAAAGTAACTTTACCAAAGTATGGTGATTCTTTTAGTTTTGTAAACTCAGAAAGTTTTCTATCTATTGTGCTATAAGCTTGTTCTTTTACATATTTCTCATGATCAAAATATTCCATTATATTATCTTCATCATCTTTATGATCTTCAATAAATTTCTTTCTATAATCAAGTATATATTGGGCTATACCCTTTCTTTTCTTTATATAATTTAATATCTCAAGGTTTAAAACTTCTAATGTTCTATCTAAGTTCTGTTGTTCACCTATTAACTCTATTTTATCCAAATTAAATCCCCTCCAACTTCTTTTAAGGCATCTTTAAATAAATAACTAGTTATTTATTTTACGATGCCTATTATTCTTTTACAATGTCTTACATTTTCTCATCTGTTGTAATGTCTATTATTTGTCCTTTATTATCGTCTAAACTTAATTCTAATTGCACATCACTATCAATAGCTAATTCATCTACTTTTTTTTCTTTCTTTAAATGAGGATACTTTTTATATATAAAGCTTCTAAGATCATCTCCATATATTGTTTCTTTCTCTAGAAGATATTCTGATACCTCATCTAATAAATCTCTATTCTCTTTTAATAAATCCTTAGCTTTGTTATGTGCTTCTTTAATTATCCTTAGTATTTCTTCATCTATAATTGCTGATGTTTCTTCACTACAGTTTCTAACAGCTCTACCATCTAAATACCTGCTTGTTACTGATTCTAAAGCCATCATATCAAATCTATCTGACATTCCATAAATAGTTACCATACTTCTAGCTGTTTGAGTTGCTCTTTCTATATCATTAGAAGCGCCTGTTGAAACTAAGTTAAATACTTCTTCTTCTGCAGCTCTTCCACCTAACATAACCATTATTTGGCTTAATAACTCATCTTTAGACACAAGGTATTTTTCCTCTTCAGGTAATTGCATTGTATACCCTAAAGCTCCCATTGTTCTTGGAACAATTGTTATTTTATGAACTGGATCTGTACCTTCAATTAAAGCTGCTACTAACGCATGCCCTACTTCATGGAAAGCAACAATTCTTCGCTCTAGTGGTGAAAGTATTCTATCCTTCTTTTCTTTACCTGCTATTATAACTTCAACCGCCTCTTGCAAATCTTCCTGCATAATTTCTTTTCTTTCATGTTTTACAGCTCTTAGTGCTGCCTCATTAATCATATTTGCAAGGTCTGCTCCTACAGCTCCTGGAGTTCCCTTTGCTATTTGCTCTAAATTAACTTTTTCAGATAACTTAACTCCCTTACTGTGAACCTTAAGTATATCTATTCTTCCTTTTAAATCAGGTTTATCCACAATTACTCTTCTATCAAATCTACCTGGTCTTAAAAGTGCTTTATCTAATATTTCTGGTCTATTTGTTGCTGCTAAAACAACAACTGCTTTTGATGAATCGAATCCATCCATTTGTGTTAATAGTTGATTTAGAGTTTGTTCTCTTTCATCATTACTTTGCATTTGAGCATCTCTGCTTTTACCTATTGAATCTATTTCATCTATAAATATTATACAAGGTGAATTTTTCTCTGCTTCTTTAAATAAATCTCTTACTTTTGAAGCTCCCATACCTGCAAACATTTCTATAAAGTTAGATCCTGACATTGAATAAAAAGGAACCTTAGCTTCACCAGCAACTGCTCTTGCAATCAGAGTTTTACCAGTTCCTGGAGGTCCAACTAATAATGCACCTTTAGGCAATTTAGCTCCTATAGCTGTGTATTTTTCTTTATGATTTAAAAAATCTATTATTTCTCTTAAAGATTCTTTAGCTTCATCTTGACCTGCAACATCATCAAAAGTAATTGCTATATCAGTTTCAACATATAACTTAGCATTACTTTTTCCCATTCCCATCATGCCGCCACCTAAGCCACCGCCCATTTTCTTACCCATTCTTCCAAATATGAATTTAAATGCTACAAACATTAATAATGCAGGAATTATCCATCCCATTATAAATTCTATTATGTAATTTTGCTCCACGATAGATTTATTAAAATCTACACCAGCTTCTGTTAATTGAGATGTTAAATTTTGATCTCTCATATTCCCTGTAAATAATACTTTCTTATCTTTTTCATCTTTTAATATTGGTGTTATTTTTATTTCTGAATCTGTTATTAACACTTTTTCAATTTCTTTATTTTCTACCATTTCTATAAATTTATTATATGTTATTTCTTCTAATCCCATAGAAGTTTTAACTGTGTTAAATGCATATACAATTAAAAAAGTCATAACTGTGTATAATAATATAGATTTTATTTTTTTATCTTTACTTTCTTCTGGATTATTATTCATATTTTTTTTATTTTTATTTTCCATCTTAAGTTCTCCCTTTTTACTTTATACTTCCTATATTCTTAAATGGATATATTCTAAATCTTACTATCCCTATAATATCCTGTCCATTTACACAGGTTTTGTCCCATAATCTAGAATCTAATGATATAAGCCTATTGTCTCCTAAAAAAAAATATTCCTCATCTGGCACCTTAAATTTGCCTGTATAATCATCTACATTCTGAATATATGATTCTCTTTTATATTCTCCATTTACATATAAACTGCCTTCATCCATTGATATAAAATCTCCCGGTAATCCTATTAATCTCTTTACCATATATTCATTAAATTCTTTTGAGTAAAATACTACTATATCTCCAAATTGTAAGGTGTCTAAATTATACACTCTAGTTACTAAAAGTTTATCATTTATATTTATATTTGGTGCCATTGAGGCTGTAGGAACATTTGCTTTGAAAATAAAAAATTTATTTATTAGTAATGTAAATACTACGGCTATTAATATTATTTTTATAAATAGTATTATAGTATTTTTCTTTAGTTTATTATTTAATTTTTTATTATCATAGCCTAGTATTTGCTGAAACTTTTCAAGCATCTATTTTATTTTTCCAATATCACTAAATGGATATACCTTAAATTGAGCTTTTCCTTCTATATCTTTTGCATCTATATATGGATTAATCCAATATCTTGAGTCTTTTGACCATAATCTATTATCTCCAAGGAAAAAATATTTTCCTTCAGGCACTTCATATTCTCCATTGAATCTATCTGCATTTCCTATATAATCTTCTATTAATTTTTCTCCATTAATAGATACTTCTCCATTTTTAATAACTATTTTATCTCCTGGAAGTCCCATAAGTCTTTTAATTAATTTTTCTCCAAGTTCATTTGAGTCAAATACTAATATATCTCCTCTTTTGAATTTATCTTCATTATACACTCTTGTTACAAATAATCTATCTTCTACATTTAAAGTTGGAACCATAGACTCTGAGGGTATTTTAACTTTAAATATTACAAATTTATTTATTAATATTGCAAGTACTACAGCTACTATTATAGGAAGTCCCCATTCATAGAAGAAACCACTTTTCTTATTTTCAGCTAACCTTTCAGATCTTTTTTCTAATTCATTATCATCTATATTATCTTCTTCTATTTTTACATCAACAGAATTAGATATATATATTTCGCTTTTAGCTTTAGATTTTTCTTCACCAATCATTATTCCTGCCACATACCTTTCATAAATTTCTTTACTTTAATTTTTCTATTTTTTGTCTCTTTAATATCAATAACATATATGTTATCTTTTCCAACTAAAACATCGCCCTCTTTAACAAATTCTAAGGCCTCATTTTTAGTTATTATACTCATTTCTCCTCCCGGTGATTCTATAGTTATGTTTTCCTCATGTATTCTATCTACAATAAAATATTCACACATAAATAATAGCAACTTTTGTTGCTTCCACCTCGCTTTTATATATCTTTAAATTTATATATATCCCGTTTATTTCTTTATACTATAGTATATCACATTTTTTTAAATTTTTAATACTAGTATTAGCTAATATTAAAAAAATTTATTGAATAAAAAAATCTCATGCTAATTTTACTTTTCAAAGTATATTAACATGAGAAGAGGTTTTCATTTCTATATAGGTAGCTGATAGAAAATAATATACTATTTAAATTAGTCTTTTTTGGGAAATGCCTTAAACTAGCTCATTCTCTATTAACTCTTCATAAGTTTGTCTTTTACATATTACTCTTGCTCTATTTCCCTTAACAAATACCACTGCTGGTCTTAAGTTTTTATTGTAATTATTTGACATTGAGAATCCATATGCCCCTGTTGTCATTATTGCTAATATATCTCCACCTTGAGCCTTTGGAAGTTCTATATCTTTTATTAATATATCTCCTGATTCACAACATTTTCCTGCTATAGTTACCTTCTTATCTAATGTCATATTCATTTTATTTGCAATACAAGCTTCATATTTTGCACTATAAAGTGCTGGTCTAATATTATCTGTCATTCCACCATCTACTGCAACATAAGTTCTAACACCTTCTATTTCTTTAATAGCTCCAATTGTATATAATGTCATACCTGCATTTCCAACTATTGATCTACCTGGCTCTATTGTTAATATTGGTTTTTCAAGTGATAATTTTTCACATACTTCATTAACTTTATTTATAATCACTTGGCAATATTCTTCAGTGCTTCTTGGCTCATCTTCATCAGTATAATGAATTGCAAACCCGCCACCTAAATCTAATTCTGTTATTAAATGACCTGTTTCTTTCCTTATATTATCTATAAATCCAAGCATTACTTCTGCTGCATCTGCAAATGGTTCTAAATCAAATATTTGTGACCCTATATGACAGTGAACTCCTGCAAGTTCTATATTTTCTAAAGATAAAGCATGCTTTACCGCATTCATTATTGTATCTCCAACTGGCGCAAATCCAAATTTAGAATCTATTTGACCTGTTTTAATGTAATCATGAGTATGAGCTTCTATTCCCGGTGTTAATCTTAAATATATTTTTTGAATTTTATTATTTAATTTTGCTATTTTATTTAACTCTTCCATTTCATATAAATTATCAACAATAAATCTTCCAACCCCAAGTTCTACTCCTAAAGTCATTTCTGACAAAGTTTTGTTGTTACCATGGAAATAAGTCTTTTCTAGTGGAAATCCAGCTTTATAAGCCGTATATAATTCTCCACCTGAAACAATATCTAAATATAGCCCTTCTTTATTTATTAGCTTACACATTTCTACTGTAAGGAATGCTTTCCCTGCAAATGCTACTCTATTTCCTTCTTCACATTTAAAGTTTCTGTAGTATCCTTTGCATGTATCTATTAACAATTGCTCATCCATAACATAAAGAGGTGTTCCAAATTCCTTAGCTAAACTCTCTGCTTTAACACCTCCTATGTATAAATCATTTTCTTTACATTCCATTGCCCCAAATAATTTCATGATTTTTCCTCCTAATTTTTACTTTAATCATCTTAAGTCGTTATTTTTTAAGATGCCTTAAGTCCTTATTTTTTATTCTTTATTTTTTTGTAAAATAAAACACCATGGAATAATTCCATGGTGGTAGATACTATTTAAGGCTTATATGCATTTTGCTTAAAATTTTAATTTGTTCTATTTTTCTAAAAATTAATAAAATAGAATTTATCTTTGAATTAAAATATTTAAACCTAGCAAACCTCGCTAGCGCTTCACTTACGTGACAGTCATACACATATTATATGTACACCCAAAAACAAGTTTTTGCAACACTTATTTCTTCGGCCATTTTACCTTTCCTTATTAGTCTTAGCTTGCTAGCTCTTAATAAGTACTCTTTAAATATGGCACCTCTACCTTGGTAATTATCTTTTAATCTTATTATATGATACTTTACAATTTATGATACCATAATTTTCAGAAAAATCAATCTTTATCTTAGAAACAGCATCCATTTATTGTTTTACTTTCCACAATTTTTACTTGCACTAATTAAAAAGCCTATACAAGAAAATAAAATGTTTTTTAATAATAACATTGATGCATTATCTATATCAACTATATAGATATAACCTACCATTATTACTATAGTTATAGTAATTGATATTATCCCAACCACTAAATTTCTAAAAAACATAACTTTTTCGTTACAATTCGTCTTATTTTGACTACAATTTTCTAATAAGAAACCTATTATAGAAGAAAATATGGTTCTAATTGCAACTAAATTATCAACATTTTTTAAATCTGGATTAAATACAGAAAATATTATTAAACCAAAACTTAACATAGCTATAATGAATAATATTTTATAGGTTATATAGATAGATTGCCATTTTTTCAGAGAATATTCTAATCTATGCTTAATCCATTTCACCTATTAACCACCCTCTTCTTTTGTGTTTTTAAAAATTTATTTTCATTTTATATAATATGTATAGTTATTAGGATAGGTAACCACTTCTTTAATCATTTTTTTAAATTGCATTATTTATAGTTTTTTAAGATAACTTAATTAATAATAGGATTAAAGCCTAACTAAATTTATTTTAGTTAGGCTTTAATTTTTTTGAAGATGCCTTGTTTTTAAACCAGCTTAACTTTATATTCTTCTAACCAGGTGTTAATTTGAATTAAATATGCTATTAATTGTGGCCCAGTCATTAATTGTCCAAACCAAGGTGTTTTATATGCTTTCCCCCTTGAATCTACTATTTCTTTAACTTTCTTTTCATCTATAATACTTAAAATAGGTGAATTTGAATCTTTCAAAATACCATTCATTACTCCACATACCATATCTGTATATATTGGGTTATGAGTTTTTGGGAATGGGCTTTTCTTTCTATAAATTATTTCCTCTGGTAAAAGTCCTTCTAATGACTTTCTTAATAGCCCCTTCTCCCTACCATTTAACAATTTTATATCTGTAGGAATATTAAAAGCATATTCTACCAATCTAATATCTGCAAAAGGAACTCTAACCTCTAGGCTATTTGCCATACTCATTCTATCTTTTCTATTTAAAAGATTAACCATAAACCATTTTAAATTTAATGCAAATAATTCTCTCATTCTATATTCAGTTTTGCTTTCGCCATCTAAATGAGGCACTGATTTTAATGTTTGATTATATTTTTCGTTTGCAAAGTCTTCTATTTTCAAACCTTTAAGTGATGGATTTAAAATATCTTTTCTATTATTTATAAATCTTGACCAAGGAAATGTCTTAGCATTTATTAATTCTTTATTAGTAAACCATGGGTATCCTCCAAATAATTCATCTGCACATTCTCCAGATAGCGCCACAACAAAATCTTTCTTAACCTCTTTACAAAATAAGTATAATGATGAATCTACATCAGCCATACCCGGCATATCTCTACCTATTGTTGCTTCTTTTAAATAATCTACTAAATCTTTTTGCTTTAAAACAACATTTCTATGATCTGTATTTAGAAATCTAGACATTTTTCTAGCCCAATATTTATCCGATGTTGGTTCATACAATGAGCTTTCAAAATATTTATCATTATCTTCATAATCAATACAATAAGTTGTTAACTGTTTATTTTTCTTTTTATATTCCTCTGCTGCAATTGCAGAAATAGCTGATGAATCTAACCCACCCGATAAGAATGTACATAATGGCACGTCACCTACTAGTTGTCTTTTAATAGCATCCGTTAATAACTCTCTAACATGTTCTACTGCATCATCTTCACTTTCAGTAAAATCTTTAGCAATCAGTTTCCAATACTCTTTTTCCAGTATATTTTCTTTAGTTATAACTACATAATGAGCTGGAGGAACTTCTTTTATATTTTTATAAAGTCCACTTCCTGGAGATACAGCTGGTCCTAAAGCAAATAATTCTGTTAATCCATCTTTATCAATTTCTGCATCTACTTTTGGGTGCGCTAATAAACTTTTAATTTCTGATCCAAATATGAAGTTGCCATTCTTAATTGTATAAAATAAAGGTTTAACTCCCATTGCATCTCTAGCTAAGAAAACCCTATTATCTTTTTTATCATATATTGCAAAAGCAAATATACCATTAAGTTTAGATACACAATCATAACCCCATTTAATATATGATGTTAACAAAACTTCTGTATCTGAATATGATTCAAACCTAAATCCATCTTCTAATAACTCCTTGCGCAAATCTTCTGTGTTATATAGCTCCCCATTATATACAATAATATATTCTTTATTATTTACAGTTTTTTTCATTGGTTGTTTTCCACCTTCAGGGTCAACAACTACAAGTCTCCTATGTCCAAGCATAACATTGTTAGACACAAAATACCCTTCTGCATTTGGTCCTCTATAAGCTAATGTATTAGTCATATTTTTCAATATATTTTCTTCTTTTCCTATATTGTTATTAAAATTAACAAAACCAGTTATTCCACACATATCAATACCTTCTTTCTATATATATATATTAATATGTTATTTTTTATTTATTGGTTCGTTAAATTAATATAAAAATCAACTTATACGATTACATATAATTCTTTGTATATATTAAATTTTTTTATTATTGTAGATACACATATATTAATTAATAAAAAAGTGATAAAATTGCGGTTTTAATTCCACAGTTTCATCACTCTTAACATTACTAAGCCGTTGTAAAATAAATATTAAATTCCTCTATATTTGTCCATAAGTTCACCCATAATCTCACCTGCTGCTGGTGGCGTGTACGTTATTGCATTTGCACCGGCTTCTATAGTTTCCATTACAGATTCTTCAGTTGGTCCACCTGTTGCAATAATAGGAAATTCAGGATACTCTTTTCTTATTTTCCTAACTATTTCTGGTGTGTTTTTTCCACCTGATACATTAAATATAGTTGCTCCAGCTCCTATTCTTTCATTTATATCTTCACATTGTGAAACTATTGTAACTATTAAAGGTATATCTATTGTTTCTCTAATTCTTCTTATTATTTCATTTGAGGTTGGTGCATTAACAACTACGCCCATAGCCCCTTTAAATTCTGCATCTAATGCGAGGTTAACTACTCTTTTTCCCTGAGTAATTCCTCCTCCTACTCCACAGAACACCGGTACATCAGCTGCCATAACTAAAGCTTGAGTTATTAATGGTTGCGGTGTAAATGGATATACAGCTATAATTGCATCCGCATTTGTATTTCTTATAATTGCAACATCCGTTGTAAATAATAAGGATTTTATTCTTTTACCAAATATTTTTATTCCACTACATTCCCTAATACACGTGGGCACTTCAACTACATGATTTCTTAATGCGCCTTTAATTTCCGGAACATGTTTTATCTTCTTAACTTGCATTATATGTCCATCCTCCACCTAAGGCACACTAAAATAGATACTACCCATATTATAGTATCTTTTAACCTGCCTATTTTTATTTATGTTAGTGATCTTCAAAAAAATAACTAACCCTATCTCTTAAGTCATTTTCTATTTAAATATAATTATACTCCATTATTTTTATATTTATATACCCCTAATAAATTTTATTTTGTAATTCTTTTCAATAAAAACATTTTTTACTATTTAAATCCATGTTAAAATAGTAAATATTAGAAATATTTCGAACTTATTATTTTTTTGATAGCATCTTATTTAAATTTAGTTTATAAAGGAGATAAATTTTATGACAATAAAAAGGCAAATATATCCACCTTATACTGTTCTTTTAATAATGTATATTATGTTCATAGTTTTTGCATTAATAGTTGATTCTCCAATGAATATACTTTTAGGATTAAAAAAAATAATTCTAACCCCCGATATTTTAATTACTGATTATATGGAAATAGGAGGAATTGGAGCAGCTTTTGTAAATGCCGCCTTAACAAGTATTATTTCCATTGCTATCTTAGTTTTCATAGGGATAAAGCCAAACGGTTCTACTATAATGGCACTTTGGCTAATGACTGGATTTTCTTTCTTTGGAAAAAACATTTTAAATATATGGCCAATTATGCTTGGTGTATATTTATTTTCAAGATATCAAAAAGAACCTTTTTTAAACTATACACTTGTTGCACTACTTTCCACCACTCTTGCACCAACTGTTAGTCAGCTTAGTTTTACTGGACTATTTACTCCAGGCGGTGGATTTATAATTGGAAATATCATAGGAATATTTACAGGATTCATTTTAGCTCCTATAGCTGCCCATTGTATTAAAGCTCATAATGGTTATAATTTATATAATATAGGATTTGCTAGTGGGTTACTTGCAACTTTATTAATGTCTATTTTAAGAGGCGTTGGAATTGATTTCGATACTAGACTCATTTGGTACACAGGTTCTAATGGTATTTTTACAATATTTTTATTTATTATATGCATTTACTTAATTGCTATTGGATTAATTTACGGAGAAAATAATAAGCTTAACCTTAAAGGAATTAGTAAACAATCTGGTAGATTAGTTAGTGATTTTTATCTTTTATTTGGGCCATCTACCTATATAAACATGGGGATTCTTGGTCTTGCATCTACTACCTTTGTACTATTTATCAAAGGTGATTTAAACGGACCTACTATATGTGCTATTTTTACTATTATGGGATTTGGATGTTTTGGAAAACATTTAAAGAATATAAGTCCTGTTATTATAGGAGCTTGCCTTGCAGCTTTTATACGTACTGATCCACTTAACTCTCCAAATATAATTTTATCAATCCTGTTTTCAACAGCACTTGCTCCTATTTCAGGTAAATTTGGATGGAAAATTGGACTACTCGCAGGATTCCTACATTTAAATATGGTGACTAATATTGGATACCTTCACGGTGGTCTTAATTTATATAACAATGGTTTAGCGGCTGGTTTTGTAGCTATGATCCTTATTCCGTTAATAACTACATTTAAGAAGGAGCTTTAAACATGAAATTTAAATTAGAAAAAAATATAAGAATAATAAGTGAACTTATAGCCTATTTTCACAAACTTGGTACTGATGATGTACATATAGATATGGGAACTGACGAAAATAATTCATATTTCTATATATCAGGTATAGTTGAAACTTTACCAAAAGGTGAACTTGAAAATTTAAATATGATATTAAATACTAAAAGACAACATGAAGTTGAACAATATTATTGGCACCTTAGTGGAGAAAGTGAATATGATTGCGAACTAACCCTAGTTGGAATGATGATTGATAAAGTTGACATTTCATATATAGGTGATATTTTAACACTAAAAATGTTTAGAAAAGAAAATTAGGCACTTGAAAATAAATAATAGACCAATATGCTAGCATATTGGTCTATTATTTATTTGATTGTGCCTTAAATCATTTCATAATAATTTGAAATCTACATATACTAAAATAAATGTAGAAAGGAATGTGATTTTAGATGAAGAATGGTTTTAAAATATTAATTGGCTTAATTTTAGTACTTGTTATTTTAGTTATGCCTGCAATTGGAGGCTATAACAAATTAGTTTCACTAGAACAAACTGTAAATACTAGCGAAGCAAACATTGATACTCAACTTCAAAGAAGATCGGATTTAATTCCAAGCTTAGTTAATACTGTAAAAGGATATGCAACTCAAGAAAAAGATATATTCACAGACATAGCTAATGCAAGAAGTAAGCTAGCTGGTGCTTCTAATGTATCTGAGCGAGCTGCTGCTGATGGAGAACTTTCTAATTCTCTTTCACGACTACTTGTAGTTGTTGAAAATTATCCAGATTTAAAATCAAATCAAAACTTTAGTGATTTATCAATTCAATTAGAAGGAACTGAAAATAGAATTGCTGTATCAAGGCAAGATTACAATACTGCAGTAACTCAATATAATACAAAGAGAAGAAGATTTCCTACTAATATAACAGCCTCATTATTTGGTTTTCAAGAAAGACCACTTTACAAAGCAAGTGAGGGCGCAAATGAAGTTCCGATTGTTGATTTTAGTAGTTAAAAATGATTACTAAAAATAAATTTTCAAAAATATTTCTATCTTCTCTCTTTTTAGTGTTCTTAATTTTTTCTTTTCCTGTAACTGCTGCAAGTGAATTCCCTAGCCCAACAAACTATAAATATTCAAATGATTATGTTGGTGTAATAAATGATTCAGATGCCAAAAATATTATATCTATAGGAAAAGAACTAGAAGATAAAACTGGTGCACAAGCTACTATAGTTATAATAGATTCCACTAACGGAATTCCAATTGAAGACTATGCGCTTAACCTATTTAGGAACTGGGGGCTTGGTCAAAAGAACAAAGATAACGGTTTATTAATTCTTTTAGCCATAAATGACAAGGCCTGGAGAGTAGAAGTTGGTCGTGGTCTTGAAGGTGCTATTCCCGATGCATTAAGCAACAGAGTTATGGATTCTATTGCAAAACCAAGCTTTATAAACGGTAACTATGCTGAAGGATTACTTAAATCATATAGCGTATTTTCTGATTACATAGCTACAGAATACGGAGTTACTTTAGATAAATCCTTAAATATAACACTACCTAATGAGCCTATTGCTAATTCAACCTCCAACATAGGTCTTGGCATTGGAGCCGGAATACTGGCAATATTATTTTTACTAGATATGATATTAAATAGAGGAAGAGTTTCTTCTACATTAATTCAACTTATGTTTTTAAGTAGTTTAGGCAGAAGAAATGGTCCTGGTGGTGGTTCTTCTGGTGGTGGCGGAGGCTTCGGTGGTTTTGGCGGGGGTTCTTCTGGTGGTGGCGGTTCCTCTGGTGGCTGGTAATTTTTTTATAAAATAAAAAAGTGCAAGTAAATTTTTTTATAAAATCTACTTACACTTTTTTTATTATTCATAAGAAAATAGTTCGTCCTTATCTATAATTTGAATTTTTTCATTATTTCTTCTAGTTCATTAACTACTTCTTTTAATTCAGAAGCCATATCTTTTACATTAGTTACTGTTTCTGATTGCAAATGAATCGTAGCTGATACTTCTTCTATTGCAGCAGCTGATTCTTCACAGATAGCTGTTATTCCCTCGATTGATGCTAATGCATCATCTTTAGATCCATCCATTTCATCAATATTTACTTTTAACTCAGATATCTTATTTGTTACTTCTTCAAAGGAGACTTGTATATCATTAAAAATAACATTTGATTTTATTACTGAATTATTTGCATAACTTATTGTTTTGTTTGAATCTTTAATACTATTTTGAGTATTTGTTATTTCTCCACATATTTGTTGTATTATAGTTTCTATTTCCTTTGTAAATTGTGAGGTTTGTTCAGATAGCTTTCTTATTTCATCTGCCACAACTCCAAAACCTCTTCCTGCATCACCTGCTCTTGCCGCCTCTATAGCCGCATTAAGAGATAATAAATTAGTTTGTTCTGAAATAGTATTTATCTTTATTACTATCTCGCCTATAAATTTTGATTTAGCTTCTAGCTCATTAACGCTTTCATTGGTTTTATTCCCAACTACAGTGGTCTCTTCTAATCTATTAACAAGTTCCTTAATGGATTCCATACCATTTTTATTCTTTTCTTTTACTTCTATAAATTTAATATTAATATCTTCTGTTATAACAACTGTATTTTTAACATTATTTGATAATAATTCTAATTTTTCAAAACCTATCTGGGCTTCTGACGCTTGGATTTGAGCTCCATTCGCTAGTTCTAAAATAGTTTGATTTATTTCCTGCACTGAGGATTGTAAATCATCCATTATTGAATTTAAATCATTAGCTTTTGTAAAAGTTTTATTAGAAAATTCTATTATTCCTAAAATAACATCTCTTATTACTTTTCTTAAATTTAGTATTGCTCGTCCTATTAAACCAGTTTCATCTTTTAGCTCATCTATTCTATTGTGTTGTTCATTTTCTGTTAAATCTAACTGTCCAATATTATCAACAATTTTGCTTACATATACTATTGGTTCACTTATCTTACTTCCTATATAAAATGCTGCTCCTGAAATTAATAAACATGTTATTATTGTTATAACAATAATAGTTATTATCATTTTATTTATATCACTAAAAATATCATTTTCTTCTGCACTTATGACCATTATATTTCCATTAACCAATTTTGAATATCCTAGCACTGTCTTTTTCCCGTCTTCCTTGCACAATTCTACTCCTGAATCTTTTTCTGATAAATTTATTCCTTCTCCTATTGTATCTTTAATATTCTCATTATTTATATACTTATTATGAACTATATAATTCATATCTTTATTAAGTAAAAAAGCATACCCATTATTATATACATTAACAGAATTTATCATGTTTTTGTATTCGTCGAAAAATAAATCCATTGCTATTACTCCGACTAATTTCTCATTAATATATAATGGTGTTGTATATGACATTCTCATACTTGAAGAAAACCCATCAGCATGAGGATCACTCCAAACCCCAACTCCAGCTTTAATTGGGTTGTAATACCACTTCATATCTTCTTTATCTTCCTTAAAATTAGCCTTAGTAAACTTAGTTACTCTTTCTAATTTTTCCCCTAAAGCTTTTCTTTCATATATTACTTGATATGCTTCATTTGTTAACTCTGGGTTTGCTATAAATGCTACCCCTAAAGCTTCTGGAAATTCATCTCCCATTTTCTTTAAAACAGGATTTATGAACTCTGTATACTCTTTAATATATTTATCGTCTGCTTTTATTTTAGATAAATCAAGTGTACCATTTAACAAATAATTTATACTATCCACATAAGCAACTGTTTTGTTTAATGTTGTATTAATTGAATTAGCATTATTTTTAGAAATTTCTATTAAATTATCCTCTGCTATATTTCTAACCGTTTTTTTAGTTTTTATACTAACTATACCCGTTATGATAACTGATGTAATTAAGCAACATGTAACTATTGCTAATACTATTTTATTCGCAATTTTTTTCATATGTTTTTTACCTCCTGTTATTCTTATATCTATTAATTATCGTCTATATTAGCTATTTCTTAAGTATATTCATAAAAAACAAGGACTTTTATTTGTATTTTAGCAATAAAGTTCGTTACTCATTAAAATTTTTATTATAAATTACTGCTTTAATATAAAATTTGATAAATATTCAAAAAAGCATAGTGCTAATAATATCTCTATGCTTCAACCTTAATTCATTCTCTTTGAAATATTTTATTTCTTTTCATTGGTAAATCTTTATTTTTACAACATGTTTTTTCCTATTACTATATCTTTAATTTCCTTTACAATATTTTTTATAGATTTATTAGATGTATTAACTTTTATGGTATTCATATTTTTATACAAATCTAATTTTTCTAGACTTCTTTGTATATTTTGTGTATCTCTTAAGCCTAATTTAATATCCTTATCTATTCTTTTTATATGTTCTTCCTCTGAACATATTAATGTTATCTTATATAGATCAATATTATTATTAATTTTATCTAATACATCTTTCATTATTTCATCTGTATGTATAACCCAATTAAATACAACATATCTTGTACTAGAATTGTCTAAAAAACTATTTATTATATATGATATATTATCTATAACCATATTTTTATTCTCGTTATTGATAACAAAAGGATTCATCATCCAACAATTATCGCCATCTAACCAGAAAGATTGTTCTAGTTCTTTATATAAAGCTCTGCTTATTGTAGTTTTTCCAACTCCCATAACCCCATTTATTATTATTAACTTTTTCCGCATAAACATCCCCCCTGTTCTTCCCATGTCATTTATACTACCCTATATTTTTTTTAAAAAATCTATTCCTAAATATAAGTACAATATATATTATAGCTTCTAATATTATTATCCCTAATACTAGTTTTTTTGAAATTAGAATATGTTTTGTTAAATTATATATTGAATCTTGAAATAGAATAACCACATAAAGTGGAGCCAAGATTAAAAATGTTTTAAATAAACGTCTATTCCAACCTTTAAGTTTATACACAATCTTATAATTACAATAAAAACATATTAATCCTGATATAAAACCAATTGTTCCAATAATAATAGTCGCAAAAGAAAGTGCTCCTGATTCTCCCACCACTAAAGAATTTACTATATAAAAAATTTCACATAATAAAGATAATAAAAATGCATTTTGAAATAAGTTATTTATATATTCTCCTCCACCTAAAGTTGAGTAATACGTATCCACAATATCAGCAATAAAATCATCTAAACTACAACCCATGGCATCTGAAAAAGACTTATTATCACTTTGGTTTCTATAAAAAACATCTATTAAATCAGAATAAACTTCTTTTCTAAAGCTATTAGGAACAACCCCACCAAGATTCATATTTACTATCTCAAGAGCTTCATAAAACTCTCCTTTAAGACAATACTTATCCTTTCTATTTTCACTACTCATATTTATCATCCTTCCATAAAGCTACCATGTTTAACATTATAGCTTTATTCTATAGGAAGTTAATTTTATTGTCAATTTATCAAAACTTAGTATCTATTTTCCATTAAAATTTATATAGATATCACTTTATACATGTTCAAAAAATAGCAATCAAATATATGAGCACAGCCGTAATCTTAGATATAGTTAATAATTTTTTCATCTATTTTTTCAAAGGGCCTTATTTAAAATTAAATAAAAAAAGCACAATATCTTAATAAGATTAATTGTGCTTTTTTACATATATTCATTAATTATTTATTTTACTAAAACTAACCCTTTACTTCTGATGCAAGTACATTCTCTTACCTCTTCAGTGTGTAGACATTGATATTTAACCTTTTTATCTACTTCAATTTCCTCTGCGTTTTTATTTTTTATTTCTTCTGAATTCATTTTCCCACTTCCTTTTATCTGTATTATATATCTACAGATAATTATTATCAATAGTTTTCTAGTAAGTACCTACACTAATTAGACAAATCATTACTCCAAAAGGTTTTACTTTTTAACAAATAAAAATCCTTCACAATATATTTTTGTATTGTGAAGGATCAATATTCTACTATACCTTAGGAATCTCTAAATAAATAAGGTATTCTTGTCTTTTTACAATGCCTTATTCACAGAGCTTCTTTATAAATTCATACTCATCAGAATTTTCTTCACCCCATCTGCACATAGCTTCTAAAATAGGATATAATGTTTTACCTTTAGCTGTTATAGAATACTCTACTTTAGGTGGAACAGTAGGATATATTACTCTTAAAATTAATTTATCACCTTCAAGTTGTCTTAACTGTGATGTAAGAGTTTTTTGAGATACGTGGCTAATAAACGATTTAAGTTCCCCGAATCGTTTAGTTCCTTCCTCTATTAATATATATAAAATTAAAGGTTTCCACTTTCCACCTATAACATCAAGTGTGACTTCCATTTCACATGTTACAATTCGCTTACTCATAAACCCTCCATTAATACATTTTTAAATTAATTGCGTCTTTAGTTACCTTTATGTAACTAAGTTACATAATTGTGCTTACTTATATTTATATATTTTATTAAGTATAATAATAGTACAAATTATTTAATAATACAATCAGGAGGATAAACTATGAAAAAATTAGTTATAATCACAGGTGCAAGTTCAGGAATAGGAAAATGTTTAGCTACTCAATTTTCTAAAAAAGGTCATCCAACTTTATTATTATCAAGAAGCTTAGATAAAATGGAAGATTTAAATCTACCTAATTCATTATGTAAATCAGTAGATGTAACTGATTTAGAAAAAATGAGAGAAGCAATAAAAGAGGCTGAAGAAAAGTACGGTAAGGTAGATTTATTAATAAACTGTGCTGGATTAATGCTTTTAGGTCATCCAGAAGTACAAGCTTTTGAAGAATGGAGTAATATGATAGACGTAAATATAAAAGGTATTCTTACCGGTATACATATAGTCCTTGGTGATATGAAATCAAGAAATGAAGGAACAATAATAAATATTAGTTCAATAGCTGGAAGAAAAACATTTGATAACCATTCAATATATTGTGGTACAAAATTTGCAGTACATGCAATAACAGAAAATATAAGAAAAGAAGTGGCAGATTCAAATGTTAGAGTTATTGTCATAGCTCCAGGAGTAGTAGACACTCCATTATTAAGTCATACTACAAATGAAGAAATTAAAGATAATTATGATGAGTGGAAAAAAACTATAGAAAGTGGATTAGACCCACTACAAATTTCAAATTGTATAGAATTTGCTTATAGTCAGCCACAAGATGTTTGTATAAGAGAAATAGTTATAGCTAAAACAAAGCAATTAGATTAGTTCTAGAAATAACTCGAAAAATGTTAATTCATCATTTAGATAGGCCAATGAAAGTTTCATAGGACTGTCTATTTTAAAATAGCTAGTAAAATATAATTAATTTTACTAGCTATCCTTTTTATATAGAAATTGTTTCATCATCTGAAACATGTAATCATACTGTCTATTCAATAATAGACACCTCTTTTTTTGTAGTATCTAATTTAATTTTACATCCTATTGGAAGAGTCATCATAGGGTGAGTATGACAGCAATCAAAATCAGCAATAAATGGAATTTTTCTATCCCCCAACACTTCTACTAATATTTCATAAGGTTTTCTCCTAGTTTTTAAATCATTAAATAATTCATGCTTTCCAAGAATTATTCCTGACACTTTATCTAGAACTCCACTTAGTTTTAATAACGAAAAACTTCTTTCAATAGTTGCAGCATCCAACAATGAATCTTCAATAAATAAGATATCACCCTCTTTTATTTCTGGCATATACTCAGTTCCCCATATGCCCTCCATAGTATTTAAATTACCACCAATTAACCTACCGGTAGTAACCCCTTCATATACTGTGATCCACTGATTTTCTCTACATTCTTTACTCTTATATTGCGCTTCCCAATTAATATACTCATCTGTCCAATATTTAGGCATCTCTAATATTTTAGATTTTCCAATTGAATTCATAGTAATATCTTCAAAATATTCATATGTCTCTTCTACAAAAGGTTCCCATTCACCAAAAGATGCAACTAATGCTGGACCATAATAGGTGGTTATTCCTGTTTTTGCATATATAGCAAGTAAAATTGCTGTTACATCTGAATATCCTATAATAATTTTAGGATTTTTCTTAAATGCATCATAATCTATGTAAGGAACTATTGAATTAGAATTCATACCTCCTATAGTTGACATTATACACTTAACATCAGGATTTCTTATTAACTCATTTAATTCATCTGCTCTTTCTTTTATACTACCTGACCTATAGAAATCACTCTTTCCAGTTAAAGTACCCTCTAACAGATTAAATCCTTTATTTTTCAAAAATTCTTTTGCCCTACTAAATCTATTAGGGCAAATACACGTTATTGGTGCTGACGGTGAAAAAATACCAATAACATCTCCTTTTTTTAACTTATTCATTCTGATTTCATCTCCTAATGTTATTATTATCATATTCACTACTATTTTCAAAAAAATATTTTATCATACAAAAAAATAAGTCATACACTTATACCTACCGGTATAACTTGAATTGCCGGTGAATATATATCTGTTATTATATCTAATGGAATTAAATATCCTGAATCATTTAATAAAATAAGATATGGATTAATAGAAGTTAATAAAGTCTCATAGTATGAATCTAAACCTGTTTTCCTTAGTAAACTTATATGTTCAGTCTTTTTTGTGGCAACCTTACATACTTTTCCAAAAACCTTGCAGTTACACTGTGCTATATCATATAAAGCGCCTTTTTTATCTACATAATTAAAATTCAAATTTAAAACTGCATTTGAATTGCCCATATTTACTAAACAATCAAAGGTATTATTTCTAGCTAACTCTTTATTTATATATGTTAATATATCAACTATCATAGTATAGGTTAAAGGGCCTATATCCTTAGTATATACTCTTTCATCTAAAGTTTTAATATTATATGACTTCAATATATTTATTGTATTTTCAATAGTATTTGATAGTATGTTAATACTCATATTTCCATGAAATTCAACAAATTCACCATCATATACATTATTATCTATTATATCTTTAGCTGTAATAGATCTTATTAAATTCAACCTTTTCATTGTTGGTATTAAAATATTATAAAAATAAAATAATGAATATACCTTTTTATAAGTAACCTCATTTCTTCCATAAGTTCTACCTTCTAAAGCTTTTGTATTATCCACATATTCCAAGCAGTTTTCATCTGTAACTTTATTAATGTCCTTATCATTTTTTGTCTTTTTTAAATCATTTGTAAGTTGATTTTTAGTCAATGATTGTATTTTTTTAGATGTAGTTTCATCATGAGCCTCTCTTATTGATTTACTATCTAAATATCCATCAATTAATAATGAAGATAAATCCTGAACTAAATCTATGTTCATATATACTAAACTAGATAATGTATTCATATTATCCTCTCCACAAATCACTTATTATATATTATTACAATATATAATAAGTGTTAACAAACTATCCTTTAACGATATCTAAATTCAAACTAAATCTGTCTTAATTATATAATTAACCGCTGTTTATTATACTAATTACTATATTATAACAAATAATCCTCTATATATTTATTATTTTTCTAGATATGGATAAAAATTTGATATACAATATAAAGAACTAATAAATAATTAAGG
Organism: Clostridium gasigenes; assembly: GCF_017348895.1. Taxonomy (NCBI): domain Bacteria; kingdom Bacillati; phylum Bacillota; class Clostridia; order Eubacteriales; family Clostridiaceae; genus Clostridium; species Clostridium gasigenes. The sequence goes on along the minus strand of NZ_CP071376.1, from coordinate 1,801,411 downwards.
AAATTAATGGAGGATATAAAAATGAAAGAGAAACTTAAAAAAATAGTTAAAAATAACTGGTTATTTTTATTTATGGTATTAATAATTCAAATAAAATCAATGTTTCTATTATCTCTACTAAGAACACCAGGATCTGCTAGCATAAATATAACTAAAATGTATTTTGGTGTTCCAGCTATTGGAATACATTTAGCTATAATAACATTAATACTAAGTGTAATTTATATATTTAAAGAAAAGGGGAAGCTAAGAGCCTCTATAATAATTGATCTTATTGTAACAATTATTTTCATTGCTGATATATGGTATTACAGAAGTAATGGAACATTTTTATCAATAAGACATTTGATACATCCGGATATATTCAATCCAATAAGCGGAAATTTATTCAACTTTAAAATAGTTGATTTATTATTCTTTATAGATTTTATAGTTTTATTTATTGTTTATAAATTCACTAATTTAAAAGAATATGAATATACTCCAAAACTATGTTTAAGGGTAATAAAATCTATTTCAATATTTTTAATAAGTGCATTTATTATAGGTATAGCACATAACTTTATTGATATTAAAAGTAAAATACCTGGACAATCTTTATTTAGACTATCATGGGCACCATTTCAAACATTTAGTGATATGAGTCCACTAGGGTTTCATGGGTATGATTTAACTTTTTTCAGTGATAAGACTAGAGAATTAAGTAGCGAAAATATTAAAGATATAGAAACTTGGATGAACAACAATAAAGAAAATATTCCCGATAATAAATATAAGGGAATGGTTAAGGGAAAAAATTTAATAGCCATTCAAGTAGAATCTCTAGAAAATTTTGTTATAAATCAAAAAGTATACGGACAAGAAATAACCCCTACTTTAAATAAACTATTATCACAAAGTTTATATTTTGATAATATATATGAACAAAATAATTCAGGAACTAGTTCAGATGCAGATTTGCTAGTTAATACATCAATATTTCCAGTAAGAAAAGGGACCGCTTTCCTTTCTTATCCATGGGTTTCATATAACTCATTACAAAACATAGTAAATAATGAAGGTTATACTTCTATATCTACTCATGCAGAGTTACCTGGAAGTTGGAACTGGGCAGAACCACATAAATCATTCGGTGCTGATAAAATATGGGATTTAAATACCTTTAACCAGGATGAACTTATAGGACCTGGCTTATCAGATGAGTCATATTTAAGACAGATATCACAAAAACTAAAATCCGAAAGTGAACCTTTTTACACTGTCATCTCAACGCTAACAAGTCATGGACCTTTTGATATGCCAGAGGATAAAAAATATTTAGATTTACCAAAGGAATTAGATGAAAACATGCTTGGAGGCTACTTCCAAAGTGTTAGATATACAGATGAGGCTATAAAATTATTTATAGAAGAATTAGATAAAAATGGACAGTTAGATAATACTGTACTTATGATTTATGGAGATCACTGTGGTGTTCATAAGTTCTATGAAGATAAAATACAAGATGCCCCACTTGAAGGTGATTGGTGGAAAGATAACAATAAAAAAATACCATTTATTGTATATGGAAAAGGACTTAAAGAAGAAGTAATATCTAAGGCTGGTGGACAATCAGATTTTCTACCAACAATATCATATTTATTAGGTGTAGATAGAAGCAAGTTTGAAAATACCTCTATGGGAAGAGTTCTAGTAAACACAGAACGAGATGCAACTCTTCTAAATAATGGTGATATTATGGGTACTCCAAAAAATGAAAAAGAAATACAACATTTAAATGACATATTTAAAGTTGCAGATTCAATAATAGAAGGGAATTATTTTGATTCATTAAAAGATAAATAGCAATGGCAGTAATATCTATATAAGATAGACCACACCCTAGTAAAAGGTGTGGTCTATCTTTTTATACTCATTTTTTTATAATCTATTAATGGATCTTAAAATAGTATAATTTCTTATTTTAATATATCTACTGTATTTGCATTAGCAGCTTTCCTTGCTGGTAATATGCTTGATAGTAATCCAATAAGTACCGATAGTCCTATTGCAATTGATGCTGTAAATATATCTGGCGATACTTTCATTTTTATAAATACAGAAATTATCATTGCAACAATAATACCAACTATATAACCAATTAATCCACCTGTTAAAGTGATTACAATACCTTCTAATAGAAACTCTCTTCTTATGTCCTTTTTCTTAGCTCCTATAGCTCTTTTTATTCCTATTTCTAAGGTTCTTTCAGAAATAGAGGTATATACCATATTCATTACACCAACCCCTGCTATAAACAAGGATATCCCTGCAACTGTTGCTATAAATATCGTTAATTTATCAAGTATCCCTCCAAGCATCTTTATTCCTCCACTTGAGTCCATAACAGAATATTTTCCATACTGTCTTTTACTTCCAATATCATTTAATTTATCTTCAATAGCTTTTGTTGATTCCTTTATATCCATTCCTTTTTTCAATGTTATATCTAGTCCTAGTGGTATTTTTTCTTTATCCAAATACTTATTATATGTATTCTCTGAAATACATATATCAGAAGGGGGGCTAAAACTTATCTCTTCCTCTTCTGGTTTTGGTATAATACCAATAATTTCAAAATTAATACCCTTAATTGTAGCTATTGATCCTACAATCTTATTATTATCAAACTTGCTCTCTTCTAATATCCTTTCAGATATCACCACAACTTTCCTATTATTTGTATTATCACTTTCTGTAACATTTCTTCCTATAATATTAGGTTCACTACTACTTTTTACTTTTTTAACATAGCCTTGAAAATCCTTATTTCTTATATTTACTGATTCTATCGAAGCCCCGTTTCCATATACTAACGCTACCTTATCAACCTGTTCTAATTTTTCTACAGATTTCTTCTCTAAATTAGAAAATGTCCCCTGACTAGATATATCAATATTTACATCTTTATTTACAAACATTGCTTGTAGCTTTATTTCCCCATTATTTTCTCCAGTAATACTTTTTATCATTTTATCTTTGGTTGCATTTCCTAAAGCAACTATTGTAATAACTGATGCAATTCCTATTATTATACCAAGCATAGTTAAAAATGATCTCTTTTTATTTCTATTTAAGTTTCTTAAGGCGGACAAAATCAAAACCTTAAACTTCATCTTACATCTCCCCTTCCTTAAGTTCCCCATCAAATATACTCATAATTCGATTTGACTTTCTTGCAACATTAATATCATGAGTAATTAAAATTATAGTTATTCCCTCTTTGTTTAAGTCTTTAAATATTTCCATTATTTCTTTGGAAGTAGTACTATCTAGTGCCCCTGTAGGTTCATCTGCTATTATAATTTTAGGTTTATTAACTAATGACCTTGCAATAGAAACCCTTTGTTGTTGCCCTCCAGATAACTGTGTTGGATATTTGTTTATTTTATGTTCTAACTTAACCTTCTTTAAAGCCTCAATTACTATGCCCTTAGTTTCTTTCATTGAACAGCCTTTATAAAGCATTGGTAACTCAATATTCTCCTTAACAGACAATCTTTTTATAAGATTAAAATCCTGAAATATAAACCCTATTTTTTCATTTCTAAAAGAACTTAACTCATCATCTGATAAGCTTCTAACATCTTTATTTAGCATTAAATATTCGCCTTCAAAACTATTGTCTAGCAACCCTAATATCTTTATCATTGTAGATTTACCAGATCCAGAAGGTCCCATAATAGCTAGAAACTCGCCTTCTTCAATTTTTAGGTTTATATCCTTTAAGGCATGTAGCTTTTCCTCACCTGTAGAATAAAATTTATTTACATTTTTTAACTCTATCATTATTTTACCTCAACTTTTAGAGATTCAATAGGTGTCTTTGATATCTTATCTCCAATTTTTATAGCATCATTTTCTAGGGTATAATTTTCACCATCTAACAACCCTTTAATTTCTACTTTTTCAAAGCTTGTCTCCTCGCTCTTTGCAACATATAACTTAGAATCCTCTTCTATTACACATTCTTTTGGTATTATTAATCCATCATAATTTAATTTAATTTCTACATTAAATCCTATTCTAATTGGTTTCTCTTGTTTGATATTAAATGTATAACTTAGTGATTTGCCATCTATAGAAGAAGCTGGCAACTCATCTATAGAAGTAACTATGCCCTTAATCATCTCATCTGTACTAACAACTTTAACCATGGCTTTATCTCCAACCTTAATACCTTCTATCTCAAATTCTGAAGCTTCGCCCTTTATTAAAGGTTCTTTAGATACAATTCTTATATATGGAGATGTAATATCTGATAAACCTTTCTCATAAATATATGCAATCCCATCAATTTCAGCGGTTATATTTTTCTTTTCCTGTTTTGATAATAAATCTCTTTGAGCTGTTAACTCACTTATAACATCATTATAAGCATTAATAGAAGTCTGCTCTCCCTCTATTTTAGCCTTTATTTCTTCATTCTTTTGAGTTAGCCCCATAACTGCTTGGCTTGGCTCCCCTGCAGGGCTGTTACTTTTTTCGGTTTCTATTTTTTTTGTCAAACTGTTTAATTCATTATTTAACGCGTCTTTATTTTTTTTACTTCTTTGACTTTTTTCTGAATTAGAATTAATTTGACTATTTAATTTTTCCTTTTCATTAGTTGCTTGAGTTGAATGATATGTAAAAAGAACATCTCCTGCCTTAACATCCTGCTTATCTTCTACCTTTAAATCCTTTACCTCTCCTTGAGTTTTATCTACAACAATATTCTGTTCTTTACTTATTATACTATTTCCTTTAAATTTTAATGGTTCTTCCCCAGTAACTTCATAAACAACTTCACTATTTAAATCTGCTGTTTTTGAACTACTATTATTAGCACTATTTTTCACTGCAAGCCCTGCCGCTACAACAATAGCAATTGATACTACCGCCCCCGCAACAATTAGACCAACTTTTGCCTTCTTTGAAAGTTTCTTCTTCATTTTTACTTCCCCGCTTTCTATTTTTTAAATTCTTTTCTATTGATTATAATTTTACCTGTGTTTTCTTAATTAAAAGCACTCAACTTTCTTAATATTTTCTTAATATTTTCCTTATCATTTACTATTATTCAAACATAAGTGTTATAAAAAATATACATAATAAGTTTATTATAACATAACAATTAGTTAAATTTAACATTATATCGTTATAAATTTAACATTTCGTCCACATAATACATATTAAAATAAATATCTAATAATTAATCATTTAATTTTTAAATATTTCGTATTTAAAAATTCTATAATTACTTTTCTATTTAAATGCCTCAATAATAATCTTCCTTTTACCTAAAGATTACTATACACAACTTTTTGTTGACTATAATCAACATTTACATTATAATACATTTATAAAGAGGTGTGCTATGTCAAAAAGAGAAAAATTGTTTAATACAAAAATTAAGGTTCTTAGAGCAGAAAAAAATTTAACCCAAGAAGACTTAGCTATTGATTTAGGAATAAATAGAAGTACTATTTTAGAAATTGAACGCGGAACTTTTAATCCGTCTTTAAAGCTTGCTTTTTCTATAGCTAAATATTTCAACAGAAGTATTGATGAAATTTTTGAAAAAGTGGAGGAAGAAGAATGAATAATATAGAAAATATATTAATATCTATGCATGCTCTTTTTGTTGCTGCTATCACTTTAATATTCTTTATTACTTTATTAAGTGCTGAAGATGAATTAGAGCAATATCATTTGTATAAAGCACTTAAAATTTCTATTGTTCTAACTATTTTACTTTTAATTGGATATGGTTATTATATGCTACTAATTGGCAAGGAAAACATTAGTGTTCACGTACTTTTCTTCTCTATAGAAACTTTAAGTATATTAACATTATTGTTAAATTTTCTTAGCTCAAAAGGGATTGTTATTTCATTACAAATAAAGAGTAAAAAAATTGTAAATACGCTATTTAATATTTCAATAATTATGAATATCCTAACAACTTTAAATGCAATTTTAAAATTTAATTTTTTCGAAAACAATGTAGGTTTTATCAGATACGATGAATTGCTTTTATACGTAAGTGTAATTTTCACAGGAGTTATTTTTAGTCAGGCTCCTGCTCTAAAAGAAAAATTCACTAGACACGAATATAAGACAAGCGAGAAAAAGCTAAATAAACTATCTAAGATTGTGTATTTAATACACGGGATATTTTTTTTATCATTATTTATATATGTTATTTATAAATTTATCTTAAGGTAATATTATAAGTTACTAGATTGAATAAAGAGTTTGTAAATACCTTAGTGTATATAAATATGCTATGCATAAACACTTACCCGCTTATTATTTATTTGGATATGACCTATTACTATAATTTTATATATATAAAATAGGAATATTAAATCAAATTAATACTCCTATTTTTATTTAGTTTCTACCTATACTATTTTTTTCTTTTAAATAATGTATATCCCAATCCAGCTACTAATGCGCCCAAACCACCTACTGCTACTGATGGTATTCCACCTGTAGATGGTAACTTTGATATTTCTTTTAATTCTACTCTAGCTTTTTCTATCTCTGCCAAAGAATTATCTACTAATTCTTGGCTAACATTTACTTCTGCTAATATATCCTTTGTTTTATTTACTACAGTTAAATATTCACTCCAGCTATCTTGTGTATATTTACCTTCATCTAACTTAGCTACTTTATTAATTAAATCCTCTAACTCAGATTTGTTAACAGTTTTAATATCTTCTTTATCTTTATCTACATTCTTAACTAATCTAGACATCGCCTCAACTAATCTCTTATTTACATCATTTAATTCTTCTTGAGTAGCTTTTTCATTTACTAATATTTCTTTAGCCGTATTTAACATACCTTCAAAGCTATTGTAACTTTCCACTGTATAATCATCTCTATTTAACTTATTTGCATCAGATACTATTGATCCTAATTTAACCTTATCTACAACTACTTCACCTTTAACTTTAATTACTAAAGTATTTGTTGTTACTGTTTTATTATTCAATGTAACAGTTGCATATACATTAGTATCTCCACTACTTAATGCCTTAACTTTCCCATCTGTAATTGAAAGAACTTCTTTATTATCAACAATATAATCTATAATCGCTCCATCTAGGTTAGCTACTGAGTTATCAGCCATTAATCCATTTATTAAAAGTTCTGTAGATTGTCCAACTTTTAGTTCATTAAGTGATGTTGCAATATTAACTGATTTAATATCAACATTTTTAACTTCATTTTTTATTTCTGTTACATAAATATTATCTACTATTAACTCTTTAAAGCCCTTTTGTTTATCTATTGATAAATAGTAGTCATCTACATTTTCTGTTATAAATTTATGTGTAATCTTACCTTTCTCATCAGTAGTTGCCTTTAATGGTATATTTACAAGTTTACCTTTTGATAATGATTTTATAGTTACTGAATAATTTGGAGATGCATCCGCTAATGAGTAGATAAATCCCAATTCATATTCTTTATTTTTCTCCAGCTTAAATGTTGATTCTTCTGTAATTAACATCTCACCTATTTCATCAGGTTCTTGATTTGTTTTTAATGAGAATCTTCCATCAAGAACCCAGTTCATATATTGTCTTCCTTGCATATCTTTCTCTGCTAAGTGAGACCTATTTGAGTAACCTCTTCCTGGTGCTAAGAAGAATGGTGTAATACCTTCATCTACATTTTCAAAATCTTCATAGAATACATATCCATCCTTATTTGTATGACCTGGATGTTCCCATATTCTAAAATCATCTATTAATACTGTAGAATCTTTATCCCCCTTAGCTACATTCATAGTAATAGTTGCTTCACTTGCTCCCTTTGGAACTTTAAACTCCACTTCCATTCTTGTAAATGTATCATCAAACCATTTAACACCTTCACCTTGCCTTTGTCTTCCTGCTCTAGTTATTACATTCTCAACCTTTTCTCCATTACAGTTCACTTCCAATTTAACTTCTCTATTATCATCATTCTTAACCCATGATGAAATTGAATATGTCTTACCTTCTTTTAACTCTGTAATTTCTTGCTTAATAGTTGCATCTGCACCATTATTACCATTAACTTTTATTACATCATTTCCTTTTCTTGTTGCAATCTCTTCATTATATATTGAAATATGATCTGTATTTTTATTTGTTGAATCCTTGTTCCAATAATCCCATGATTGTGAATCTAATCCTGGATCTTTAATTTGAGCGCCATCTCCCCAATCTGATATTCTATCTTCTTTATCTAGTTCTTTTAACAGTAGATATGGAGTATCTTTTTTAACATCTAATTTAACCTTTCCATTTACTACATCAATATCTTCAACATAAGTTCTTCCAAGGTCAGTTAATTCATATAGATATAGTTTTGATTTCCCAGCCCATTTACTTGGTAAATCCCATATTGATGTTGTTCCTAATGGATTCCAATGGTATATTTTTTCATCTTCTTCTACCGGATTCCATGGTAAGAATAATTTAGTTTTCCCTATTCCTTTTTCATTTATTGAGTTTTCTGGTGTAGTTGCTACTAATCTACTATCTTTATAGTAATTAATATTTTCACCTTCTCTAACTGCTCTTAAATTATTTTTAAAAGTTACTTCATCCTTATTCATAGTCATTATCTTAAAGTTTTGCATATACTTAGTTGGTAATACTTGATTGTAGAATACTTCAGTTCCATATTCACCTTCTATTGTATGCTTTGTTCCCCATCCTCCAGCTAATAAATGTTTATTACCTTTTATAAGAGGATCTGATAAAAATGAATCTTGAGTATCATTTTTCATAAATCTCATAATTGTACTCGCATTACCTTTGTTTGGATATGCAGGGTCACCACCCCAGTGAGTCCATGGGATATTTTGTTCTAATGGTCCATTCATTTCTGTTGCTATCATATAACCTAATGAGTTAACCTTTTCAGCTAATTGATGTGCATTCCATCCATTTCCAGTATATACATCAACGTAGACCCAACTTAAATCTGGTGCATCCGCTTTAAGCATGTCCAATCTTCTAAATAAATCACCTGTTGTTATATCTTTTCTTTGATCAACATAATAAGCTTGATCTAACCATCCCCATCCTGGTGCATTTTTATTTACAATTGTCTCTGGTGTTTCAAATGCATCTAACATATATTCTGTAGCATTTATATGCACACCTATTTTAGCATTATATTTTTTACCTTCTTCAATAAGCTTATTGAAATCTTTTGTGCCACCTTGTCTTATTCCTATATGTCCACCGTAGTCTGGATGTGAATCATCATGGCCTTCTGCTTGATAACCCTTATGAAGCACTAATTGTCCAAACCCATCAGTATAATTAGATAATTTCTTAACTGTATCTAGTGATCTTAGAAATGGATTTTGGGTATATCCTATATTAAAATCTATATATGACATATTATTTTTAATGTCTGTTCCACCAACTGGAATCTTCATATTATCCCTATATAATATTGCTGCATCCTGCCAATCTATCTTGCTATCTTTATTTTCATCTCTTGCAATTATTACCTCTGACCATGGTAGCTCTTTTTGGAAGTAGTTAGTTCCTAAATCTGTTTTATCTGAAACTACCTCTTTATATGTCCAAGTACCATTTGCTATACCAGTTTTTTTAAAGTTACCACTTTCATCGCCTCTGTTTTCAGTACTTAATACTACTCTATTTCCGCCTTCTATAGTATTATTATCTACTGTTACAGCAAACTTATCATTATTTATAAATGCATAAGTTTTCCCTTTAGTTCCTGGTTCTAAATCATTAACATCACCAAATTCTTCAATTATATTATTCCAATCTCCAGTTGTAACTACTGAAGCCGTTTTTCCTAAATCTCTACTAGTTACTGATGCTAAGTTTTGATTTGGAAAGTTTAAATATTGTAACTTAGTTTCACCTTCCTCTATCCCTGTTACTTCCATTCTTAATTTATTTTCTTTAATAATCATCTTTAAAGATATTTCCATTCCTATTTCATTTATCTTTAGTTTATAATCCACTGAATTTTCATTTACTGTTGATGTAACTTTAGGAATATATTTATCTCCATTAACTTCCATAACATATAATTGTTCTTCTTCCCCTGCTAGCACTTGTCCATCAGTTTTCCAAGTATAATTTATTACTCTTGGAAAGTTTTTATCTATTTTAACTTTCATTTTATCTGATTCAATTACTCCATAAGACTCCTCAATTACTGGTGGCGCTATAGGTACTAATTCTTCTACTTTAATATTATCTAAAGTTACATTTTTATTACCAAACCATCCACTTAAACCAATTTTTCCTGGAGAACTTGGTAAATTAGGAATAGCTGCTTTTCCAACAAGTTCATTATTCATCCATAAAGCAACATTGCTATCTTCTACCTTTAGCTTCATTTTATATTTAATACCTTTTTCTAATTTAAATGTACCTGGAAATCCACCATATTGACCTTCTCCATTTTTCCATATCCAAGAACCAGCATCATAACAAATAGCTCCCCATTGTGATTCTGAAGAATATCTAAATAATAAGCCTACTCTACCTTGGTCACTATCAACTGTAAAATCAGTTTCGTATATAAAATCCTTTACATTTGATGCATTCATATCTACAGCTGTCGCTACTCCATTCATAGGCACTTTAATAGCGCCATTTTCTATTAATGGAGTTCCTTTTCCTTGAATTACTTTCCAATCACCTTTAGATTCTTCAGTATCAAAGTTTGTTTCATAAAGAATAGCATCTCCCTTAACAGTTACTATAGCTTCTGCTTTTATCTTAGTTCCATCTACTATTCCCGTAACATTAAACGTGCCTGCTTTACTATATCTTTCCTTATCAAAATAATCCCAAGCCACATCTTTAGTAGCTAAAGATCCATCAGTATATTTAACATTAATTTTTTTCGGTAATTTCGGTTTCAACCTTGGATAAGTTTCTACTTTAACATTTTCTACACTTTCTATTACCATTTCTGGTAACTCTGCATCTTCTAAGGAGCCTACTACTCCACATTTTAAGTAATCTATCTTTATATCCTTGTTATCATACCATGTTCTATATCCAAATTTCCCTGCATCTTTAGGCCAATTATCCATTGTAACAGCCTCTTCAAATATTTTTTCTCCATTTACTATTAAAGTAATTTTAGTTCCAACAATCCTTACCTTCATAGTTACCCATTCACCAGCATTAAGTTTAGGACCATCAATATCATCTTTCCAAGCTGTAGATGTCTCTATTAACCACTTTCCATTATTGTTATACCCTATAAACCCATATTCAGTTGCACTTTTCCCTCTAAATACCAATCCAAATCTTCCTGCTACATTATCTGATGCTGATGGATTAATCATAAATTTTATTTCTGCTTCTCCATCTTGTAAACTTGGAGATTGTTCTTCTATAAATACTAAGTTGTTATTTTCATTTCCTCTTTTAATATTTAATGTACCACTGTCCTTATTTTTACTTATATCTCCAGTACCAACTAACCTTGTCCATGTTAATCCTGCGTCATCATTATAATCTTGTATATAAGGCTCTTCTCCACTAACTTCTTTTGTGGATTGTATTTCTACTGCATTTTCCAATGGATTAGCAATAGTTTTTACCGGCATTTGCCCTGCTACTATAGTTGCTGCAATAATAATAGCAATTCTTTTATTCATTGCATGCTTTGCCATATAATCTACCCCTCTTAATTAATTCTTTCTATTTAAATGTATAATTTTCAGGTATATCTCGACCAGATAACGAGTATGCCATTAGTGCTGCGCCATTCCAAGGCTCAAGCTTTGGCTCTGTTAGCTTACATTTCAATTTTTCCTTCTCTATCATTTCAGCCATAGGTTTTAATATTAATTCCCCTGCTTTAAATACACCTCCTGTATACGAAACAATAAATTCATCATCAAAATTTAATTCCTTTGATAAGGAAATAATGTGTAAAAATAATTCTTCTGCTGCTTTTTCAAATATCCCCTTACACACAGGACAGCCAGCTTCTGCAGCTAAAGCTGCTATCTTTGAAAAACTAGCTATCTCGGTTCTTGATAGCTTGTATTTATTGAATACTAAATCTACTATTCCATAGTAATGTTTAATTTCCATTTCTCTTTCTAGAATTTCTAATAATTGTGTTTCTGATTTTCTTCCATCTTTTTGCTTTGTATACTCATTTATTACTTTTAAACCTATCCAATGGGCGCTACCATCATCTCCAATTACCGGTCCCCAGCCACCACTTCTGGATGTTTCCCCATATTTATTTTTACCAAAAGCAATGCTTCCAGTACCTACTACTATATTAATTCCCTCACTGCACCCTGTCCCTGCAGCCCATCCAGCTACACAATCATTATCTATAGAATATGGAATTCCTTCTAATATTTTTGAAATTGTTGAATCTATAATTAGTCTATCTTCTATGCTTTCTCCATAACCTGGTATAGCTAAAAATATATAATCTATATCGTTTTTTCTTATCTTTGCTTCTATGCAAATACTTTCTATAGTATTTGTTAGTTCATCTCTTAAAGTATCTATTCCTACTTGGTGTATATGAATAGTACCTCTTTCTACATCAACAAGCTTTTTAAATTTTTCATCTATTAAAATATATCTTGTTTTTGTACCTCCCCCGTCAACTCCTAAGTAATACATCCCATTCCACCTCTTTTTCACCTATTTATTTTTCAAAATTTTCTATAACAATGGGGATGCTCTATTATAAACATCCCCATCTATTTGTTTGAAATTTTCTTATTTTATTATTGCTGCTCTTAGCTTATCACTTGCTTCTTCTAAAGCCTTTTGCCAATCTGCAACTGTTTTATTTCCAGTCATTATTGAATCTACTGTTCCAGTATAAATATCTCCAAAGTTAACACCCTCTACTGGAGTTGTAGCTACAAAGTTACCCATTATTGGTAATGCTCCATTATCATAAACACTTAACATTTCTACTTGTAATGGTTCTAAATATTTTTTAGCTATTTCAATAGACCCCTTAACTGGTACAACTGCTTTTGCATTTTCTGCAATAATCCCAACTGCTTCATCACTATACATATATGCCATAAAGTCTTCTGCTAATTCTTTATTAGCTGCTTCTTTTGGAATATACATTTGTTCTAAGAAGTTTAATGAGTAATTACCCCCATTAGCTTTAAATGATGGATATGCCATGAATCCCCAATCAAAACCTGCTGCTCTTGGAGCATCCTTCATCTCATCTGGTAACCATGTTCCATTTGGAATAAATAATGCTTTATTATCTAAAACTAATTGTTGATTATTTTTAAATCCTTGGCTGTTAGCATTTGCAACAACTGATGGCTCTAAGTAATTTTTCATTTTTGCTACTGTATCTAAAACTTGCTTAGCCTCATCAGTCTTCCAGAAACCTTCTTTATAACTCATAGCTCCATTAAATGCATCTACACCACCTGCCGATGCAAGCATTGCTCCTAATGTACAATCAAAATATCCTGATGTTGAATAAGATAATAATGATAGCCCATCTTTTTTAGCTTTGTCCCCTAAAGTAAACATTTCATCCCAAGTTTTTGGAATATCATATCCCTTTTCTTTCATTAACGCCTTATTGTAAAACATTCCTGTTGGGCTATAGAACAATGGTGCTAAATAAGTTTTTCCATCTGAATATGGATTTGTTCCTGATGTTTCTAAAAACCCTGGAAGAATTTTATCTTTTACTTTTACTTTTTCTCCTGGAATTGTTTTATCTAACATATTTGATAAATCATGTAATGATTGCTCTTTTATAAAAGTTTCAGTTAGTGCATCTTTCCTACTTGTTGCTAAATATACAACATCTGGTATGTTACCAGCTTGAATTTGTGGTCTTATAACTTCTTCAAGATTTGGTGCTACTGTTAATTCTACAGTAACTCCTTTATGTGTCTTTTCAAAGTTCTCTTTCAACTTTTCCCAATGTGTTTTACCGTATCCACCTTCAAAAGCTGCTATTTTAAGTACTTTATTATCTGCTGATCCGCTAGTTTTAACACTATCTCCACAGCCTGCTAATGTTGTTACTAACATACATGCACATAATAGAATTGCTAATTTTTTCTTTTTCATAATTATATCCTCCCTTTCCCTTTTATAATAATTTATACATATATTATATTTCTTTGTAAACGTTCTTCATATATTATTCTTGCTTTAAAATACCATTATATTGCTATTGATATTTTTTGTTATATAAATGTAATTCTGATAATATTCCAATTAAACCTATCATCATAGTTAATAAACCAGTATATCCATCTATTAAATTTCCTTTAACTACTAATACCATTGATAATATAAATACCACCGCATATATAAGTTTCTTTAACACTTAAGATTCCCCCTACATGTTATATTTCCATCCATCTAATTTCTGCTGGTTCTAATATCATCTTCTCTCCAACGCCTTCCCCGTTATACACAGTAACCTCTTGCTTAACACTTGAGTTATTAACAACTGCATACTTATTTGATGCTAAATATGCAGATACTTCACAATAAATATTGTCCGCATACCATTTTTTAATTTCGATTTCTTTATTTGCAGCATAATAACAACTTCTCATTAAAATACGTGAATTTTGAGGTGAGTATGGTAAGCCTGCAATATATACAGCGCGACCTTTACCATATCTGTTTGCGCTCATTAATACTTCTCCATTTTCATAAGTAATTATTTCGGTATTTTCTTTTGTTGCATAGATATTTTTTTGACTTTCGCCAAAATCAATAGGTTCTATTACATCTTCTGTTATAAAGTGTTTATCTAATTCAGTCTTATAGTATTTATCTGTGCTTAATGAAAATCCTAATTCCTTATCTACGCCTAAAGCATCTGCTAACTGGAAGAAATGACCTTCATTTAAAGCAGCTGTTGGTTCTCCTATTCCCACAAATCCGCCACCATTATATATCCATTCTCTAAGTTTAGTAATTATTTCTGTATCTAACCATTTATCTCCACCGCTAAAGGCTGTTCCTGCATCACCTGCATTAATAATTACATCAATATCTTGTGGTACTCCATTGTTTTTTATATCATCAAAGCTTATAAATTCTACATCTACACTCATACCACTTAATGATTCAGTGACTCCAAGATAGCTATATATTTGCTTATACCATAAAGCATGAGCCACCATGTGAGTTTGCCAGCTTCTTACCTTACCCCAACAATTTAATATTCCAATCTTTATTCCACAATAAGGTTTATTACCATCAATTATATTATAAGTTTCTCTAAATTCATTACATACGCCCCCTATATAATCAATAAATTCAGGGAACTTATATGCTAATGATAGATATCCACCATACCCGATTCTATCTACTGGCTTTCTCATTATTGCTCTACGAGCTGTAATCCAATTTTCTCTAGCTTCTATAGTTGGATCATTTCCTTCATAAAAAGTATCTGGAAAGAAATATGGTAAAAATCTTCCTTCTGTATATTTAACTCCTTGAATTTCTGAAATCATTCTTAAAGTTGTACCATTACCTACTGATCCAACAACTGAATCTAACCCAATACTTTCAAAATATTTGCCATAAGGCTCTGTACCTATCCAGTTATCCCCAAGGAACATCATTGCTTCTCTTCCATGCTCATGTACTATTTCTACTAATTTCTTTACGTTTTCAGCTACAAATTGTTGTTGAAAATCCATGTAATCTAAATATTCTTTAGTAGGAAGTCTAAATGTTGAGTTATAATATCCTTGGTCTACAAGATGTTCTGGTCTTAATTTATATCCTCTTTCTTTTTCAAACTCTCTTAATGCCTCTGCACTCACACTTGAACTATATCCAAACCAATCAACAAATTTTTCTTTTGCTAAATTATTGAACACTAATGTAAAGTGATAAAAAAATGTAGTAAATCTTATTACATCTATATCTTCATGCTCATCTAACCACTTATGCATAGCTTCATAAATATATTTATTAGTTTTTGGCTTTCTCGCATCAAAAGGCATATCATGAGGCTTATCACCCCAATTATTTGTTATATGATTATACATTTGTGTTGGATCCCATAAACAATAAGCTAAGAAGGATACTGTATATTCATGCCATTTTTCCGCATCTTTTATAGTTACTTCTTTATTTTCTTTATTATACGTCCATTTATCTAGCTCAATTATCTCACCAGTTGTTCTATCCATTACTTCCCAGAACTCTTTTACATCATGATATGAATCCGGCTCTACTTGTTGGTCAAAATATCCCGCCATTATATTAATAGCTAGTATATCCTCCGTTGCAACAATATGCTTTGTCATTAAATATGTTTGTTGCAGTTCCTCTATATTTCCCTTTGCCCACTTATTATCTCCACGAGCTACAAAGTAAGTTGAATATACCTTCTCTGCTATTCCTTTTATTTCCTTTGGCAGCGTAAAACCATCACAATCACGAATGGCATCCGCCCCCCATTTTTCAACTATATCAATGGTCTCCTTTATAAAATTATCATCCGTTGGAATAGTTACTCTTCCTTTTTTCATAATTGTATCCTCCATCACTCTTTAATTCCCCCTGCTGTCATTCCTTCTGTTAATTTCTTTTGAACCAAAATGTAAAGCACTATTGTTGGTATCATAACTATTACTAAACCTGCATAAAGTGCACCGTAATCTGTTGCTGTTTTTTGCACTTGCATTAAATTTATTAATCCTAACGGTAATGTTTTTCCACCATTCGGTAACAATGTTAATGCAATTATATATTCATTCCAAAAAGCTAAGAAATTAAATAGTATTACGGTTATAATACTTGGCTTTGCCATTGGAATTATTACATGTGTTAATGTTTTTAAATAACTGCACCCATCTATTTGTGCTGCTTCTTCATATGCTTTTGGTAATGATTTTAAATAACTTGATAATAGATATATTGTAAATGGTAGAGCTGTGGCTGCATAAATTATTGCAACTACTATTCTGCTATCTAAAAACAAAGTCATACCTATTGGTATTGCAAAAATCTCTTTTACCAACTTTTCACCATCTATTACTAATAAAAAAATTGGTACTACGATATAATTAACATTTATAAATAATCCTGCTGAAAATATCATATTTAATATTTTTTTACTCTTAAACTCAAATCTTGATAATACATAAGATGCTGGTATAGCTACTACTAATAAAATAACTAAAGCTAGTCCCGTTACAATTAATGAGTTTATAAAATATGTTCCCATCTGTGCATCAATAAATGCTTTTTTGAAGTTTTCAAGATAAAATCCTGCTGGCAATGCCCAGGGATCACCATAAAATTCAGATTTTTGTTTGAATGCGGCTAAAATAGACCATCCTAAAGGAACTAATATACTTAATGCAAAAAGTGTTAAACATAAATACACGAAAAACTTAAATAATTTATCTGTTGAAATATTCTTTAATGTCTTTTTCATATTAATTCCTCCTTTAAAATTGTATTACATCTCTTTTAGTTATCTTGTTAATTACTAAAGATAATCCAAATGAGAATAGGAATATTATTACACCTATTGCCATCCCATATCCATAAGCTGAATTTGAGTATGCTTGTTTATACATATAGCTTAAGAATACTTCCGATGAACCATCTGGACCTCCGGAAGTCATTACCTTTACAAATAGAAAGCTCAAATTTATTGTACTTATAATGAAAAATGTTAATGTAGTTCTTATTACATTCCATATTAATGGAATTGTTATTTGAAAAAATTGTTTAACCTTTGATGCCCCATCTAACTCTGCTGACTCATAAAGACTCTCTGGAATGCTACACATACTCGCCATATACATTACCATATAATATCCAACAGCTTGCCATACCATTGCAAAAGTTATACACCATATAACTACTTTTTGATCTCCTAGCCACATTTTTTTTAATGAATCTAAATTTAAAAAATCTAGGGATGCATTTAATATACCCTGGTTAGGATCTAATATTGCCGAGAATATTGCTGATATAACAACTACTGAAAGTATGTTAGGTAAATAAAATACTACTCTAAATAAATTTTTAAATTTAATATCTTCTCTTGATAATATAGCTGCTGATATTATTGCTAATGCCATTGTAATTATTGTTACTACTACTAATAACAATAATGTATTTTGAAAAGATTTTATAAAATTCTTATCTTGAAATAATATTTTAAAATTATCTAACCCTACAAACTTCTTATTATTTGTTAATCCGCCCCATTTAAATAGAGACATCCAAAATACATTTATAGTTGGTATAACCATAAAAACTACGAATAATATTAATGCTGGTATAACTGAACACCCAATAAAAATATTTTTAGATGAGCTTTTCTTTTTCATTGCCCCCACTCCTTTTTAAGAATTGAACTATACATAAATTGTACATTTGTGTAATCTTTTACACAACAACATTATTGCTAATAATTGTAGTAATATTGCTATTAATAACAATATACTACAATAATAAATTATGTTATAATATTAGGAAGTAAAACCTTTTATTGTTAAAAAAAAGGGGTGGTTTAATAATATGAGTAACACACGATATTTAATAGATTATAAAAACATGCTGAATGTTAATTATGAGCTATTATATATTTCTAAATCAAAATTCGAAAACGATTGGCATAGCACTGCTCATTTCCATCCATTCACAGAAATATTCTTTATAACTAGCGGTAGAGGAAGCTTTCATCTTGACGCTAAAATTGTAAACGTTTCTGAAGGTGACTTAATTATTATAAATCCAAATTGTCTCCATACTGAAAAATCCACTTTTTTTAAGGAGCCATTAGAGTATATTGTTCTTGGAGTTGATAATTTATTACTTTCATTTAGTGAAACAAAAATATTAATACAAGATAATGATAGCGTTAAATTATATACAATTCTAAATTATGCTGATAAAAATATCATATTACAATATTTGAATCCTTTAATTTATGAGATAACAACTAAAGAATATAATTATGATATAGCTTGTAAAAGCCTCTTAATATTGCTAATAATAACAATATTAAGAGGAATTAAGAATAACATTATTATTCAAGATGAACCTCAAAAAAAGCTTAATTTAGAATGTATGAAAATAAAAAATTATATTGATTCTCACTACTCCGAAGATATTACATTAGATTTTCTTGCTGGTCTTACTTACATTAATAAGTTTCACCTAGTACATAGTTTTACAAAACAAGTTGGCTTATCCCCAATTAACTATGTAATAAATAGACGTATTGAAGAATCTAAAAACCTTCTAAAAACTACTAATTACTCTGTTAGAGATATTACAACAATAGTTGGTTTTTCAAATTCATCATATTTTAGTCAGACCTTTAAAAAAATGACCGGCGAATCTCCAAGGAGTTATAGACTAAAATGATAAAAACAAGGTAAGTAATACATTTATATTACTTACCTTGTTTTTTATATTTTTTGAAGATTCTTTATCTTAATTATAACCATCAATAATCACTTCAAGTTTACCAGTTCTAGGATCTATTGTAAGCCCATGAATAGATATTCCTTTTGGCATTAATGGATGTTTTTTTATTAAATTAACACTATCTTTTATAGATTCTTCTACAGAATCAAAGCCATGAAGCCATTTTTTAACATCAATTCCACCGTTTAAAAGTGTATCTATAGACTCCTGTGGTATTCCTCTATCAATTGCTTTTTTCAATAAATTATCAGTATCTAAATTGCACATTCCACAACCGTGATGGCCAACAACCAAAATCTCATCTGCATTAAACTCATAAATTGCAACAATAATACTTCTAATTATACTCCCAAAAGGATGCATAACCGTGGCCCCTGCATTTTTTACAATTTTAGCATCACCATTTTTAAGGTTTAAGGCTTTTGGCAGAAGATCTGTAAGTCTAGTATCCATACAAGATAAAATAACTATCTTTTTTTTTGGATCCTTTGATGTAGCATACTGTTCATATTCTTTATTTTCTACAAACCTATTATTAAACTCTAATATTTCATTTAATTTACTCATAAAGACGCCTCCACTTTTATGACTTTATCCTTATTTTACAATAAATCAGTTTGCTTTCCTATACTTTTAATATAAATATAATATTTGCTTTGATGTATAATACTTTACTTACATATCTTCTGCCATTTTTTATTCTAGAATCCGTTATTTTCGCTTACTTTAGCAATCCAATGACCACTCTTTTTAATTGATCTCTTTAACCCATTTTCTCTATCCACATATAAGAATCCATATTTATTTTTAAATGCATTTGACATTGACCAGTTATCCATTAATGACCACATATGATATCCACAAATATTTGAACCGGATTCTTGTGCCTCCCATAACCAATTTAAATGTCCTTTTACAAATTCAATTCTTGCATCATCATTTATATATCCATTTTCATCTGTATCTTCTTGATCTCCATTATGTCTTCCTATACCATTTTCTGATATATAAACTGGTATGTTACTGTACTCATCCTTTAATAGCATTAATAAATCATAAACTCCCTTAGGATATATTTCCCAGCCCCTATCTTTATTAAATAATCTTTCCGGTAATTCATAATGATCAAAGAAATATTCTGGATTATTTACTTCTCCCTCACTTAAAATATCCTTTGATTTAACTCTTCTAGGGAAATAATAATTAAACCCTAAAAAGTCTATAGTATTTTCTTTTATTATTGTTAATTCTTCTTCTGTATAAAACTCCGATAATAAATTATGAGTTTTAAGTAACTTTAATAATTCTTTATTAAATGTCCCCTTTACCATTGGATCTAAAAAACTATTTGTAAAGAATAGCTCACATATTTTAGCTGCCTTAACATCTTCTACATCATTTTCATCCCTAGGATAAACTGGTGACATGCTTAAAATAGCCCCTATAGTACTATCTTTGCTTAAAACTCCTCTTTCTCTAAGTTCTCTGAACTTCTTAACCGCTTTAGCATTAGATAAAATTGTATAATATGTAGCTTTTATGCCTCTTCTAAAATCATTTATTTTGGGATAATGGAACCCATATAAATAACAACCTTCTATAGGTACTATTGGTTCATTATGAGTAAACCATTTTTTAACTCTATCTCCAAATAATTTAAATGCTATTCCAGCATACTCAACAAAATAATTAACTACTTCAAGTGATTCCCACCCACCCTTCTCTTGCATTATCCAAGGCATATCAAAATGGAATAAACATATAAAAGGTTCTATTCCATTTGCTAATAATTCATCTATTACGCCATTGTAAAACTCTACAGCTTTTTCATTTAATACTCCATCCCCATTGGGTATTAACCTAGACCATGCAATAGAAAATCTAAATGAATTGTGATTTAATTCTTTCATTAATTTTATATCATCTTTATACATATGATAAAAATCTACCGCTATGCCATTACCTTCGCCTCCAAAAAATCTTTCTGGCTCATCTTTAAACCATACATCAAATGTGCTATCTGCTTTTCCATCATCACTATGAGTTCCTTCTGTTTGTAGTGCTGATATTGCTGTTCCCCAATAAAATCCTTCTTTAAACTTATGTTTCATATTCACTATCTCCTTTATATATCTTCTGTATCATAGGCTACATATCCTACTCTATTATTTTATTTAAAGTGTTTAAAAATAGGTAACTTAAAATAAATTATATATTTTAAGTTACCTATTAAAATTATGACTTCTTTAAGTCCTTATACATTTCTATCATTTCTTCAGCTAGACTTTTAATAATTTCTGCACTCATCATCTGATCTTCTGCATGCATTAATATTAATGAAAACTCTGTTTTTTCGCCTGCCGCTTCTTTTTGTATTAATGAAGCATGTGCATGATGTCCCCTAGTAATATATTCTAATGACTCGGCTAGTTTCCCTTCTGCTTCCTCATACTTACCACTTCTAACATCTCTTAATGCTTCAATAGTTAATGATTTAGCCATTCCTACGTTGCTTATAATTTCAAATGCTATTAATTCCATTCCTTCCATTTTCACCACTCCTACTAGCTAATTTGTTCTTTTTCTCTTTTCAATTCCATTTCTTTTTGCGTAGCTTTACTTGACGCTATTACAAATGGTGCATATATACATACACTAACTACAAGACATACTATACCTACTAATAATGCCATAAAGTTTCCACCACTTCCTAAGAAAGGTATTAACGGACCTGGTGTTGTCCAAGGCACACCATATGCTATTGGTGGAATTATTTCGAGAATTACAATTGCTGTATATCCAATTAAAATATTTACTATAGGTGTTATTATAAATGGAATTATATAAATTGGATTTAATACTATAGGTAATCCAAATATAATTGATTCATTAATATTAAATAAACCTGGAGCAAATGAAAGTTTTGCTATACTTCTCTGATCTTGAGCTTTACTAAATATAAATATTGCAATTATTAAACCTAGTGTACATCCTGACCCTCCATAATTGGCGAAAGCATCATTTAAACCACCCCAAGTTACTGGGAATGGAGCTCCCCATGCACTACCATTTGACGCAACGTATGCAAGATTTGCATTACCAGCTTCTGCAAACATAGTATCACGAACTGCTGCTATAGTGTTTGGTCCATGTATTCCCATAATCCAAAGTAATTGAGATACAAG
Organism: Clostridium gasigenes; assembly: GCF_017348895.1. Taxonomy (NCBI): domain Bacteria; kingdom Bacillati; phylum Bacillota; class Clostridia; order Eubacteriales; family Clostridiaceae; genus Clostridium; species Clostridium gasigenes. The sequence goes on along the minus strand of NZ_CP071376.1, from coordinate 1,778,727 downwards.
CGCGAATCCAATTACGGATCCTACATTTTTACCTAATGACGTTAATGGTTTTTGAACTACGTTATAAACTAATTCATGCAACCCACCTGGCGCAACTTTTTGAATTATAAAGTTAAGTATTGAAAATGAAATAGTTATTATAATTATTGGTAATAATACTTTGAAGGTTCTTGCTACCGCTGGAGGTACTTGCTCTGGCATTTTAATTTCTAATTTATCAGATTTTGATAATATAGACATTAACTCACCGACAACTAATCCAACTATAATAGCTACAAATAACCCTTGAGCTCCCATATACTTTGTAACTAAATGGTTTGTACCTTCTACTGATACATAATTTGGGTAAATTATGAAGTAAACTGAAACTGCTGTTAACCCTGATAATAAATCATCAGCTTTTAATTGTTTTGCAAGGTTTCTAGCTATTAAGAATACTACTAAAATTGCTAATATATCTGTAGACCCTTTTAATACTGGACTGAAAATAGCTTGATAATCTGATAAATTAGGGAATATTTCACCTAATTTAAATATTTTTGCAACGAACCCATCCGGTGATAATAAAACGAAGTTTAGTAATATCATTAATGATCCTGCCATAGTTAATGGGAATGTTAATATAAACGCATCCCGTATTGCACAAATGTGTCTTTGTGCATTTAACTTTGATGCAATAGGTACTAGTATTTTTTCAATTCCAGCTTGGAACTTATCCATAATATTCATTGTAGAATCCCCTCCCTCTAATAATTTATTAAATCTTACTTAGTGTGCTTTCTAAAATAGCCTTACCATTCATAGTTCCATATAATCTCATATCCATTACCTCTACAGGTATTCTTCCATCAACTAATTTATCTACTTGTGGTTTTTGGAAACGAACTTGAGGCCCTAAAAGAACTATATCAACTTCATCAATTACAGATGAACATTCTGATACAGGTAACGCCTCAATACCTACTTCTATACCCATTTCTTTTGCTGCTTGTTTCATTTTATTAACTAATAAACTTGTTGACATCCCCGCTGCACATACTAATAATATTTTTTTCATAATACCAACCCCTTAAAATTATTTTCTAATATTTAATACCTAAATTTAGACTATTTAAAATTAATATTTATAACTTTTCTCCATTACTGTTTATAACCTCTTTATACCAGTAAAAACTTTTCTTCTTTATTCTCTTTAACTCTTTAATATCATCTTCTTCTCTATCTACATATACAAATCCATAACGCTTTTGGTATCCATTTAACCAACTTAATAAATCTGTAAATGACCAGGTACAATATCCAAGAAGTTCTACTCCATCTGTTACCGCTTCTTTACAAGCTTGTATATGATCTCTTAAGTAGTCTATCCTATACTCATCATTTACCACTTCACCATCTTCTAAAGTATCAAATTCACCTAGCCCATTCTCTGTAATTAATATAGGTAATCCATATCTACTTGTTATCCTTCTTAACCCAGTTCTTAATCCTATAGGATCTATTTCCCAATCCCAATTAGTTGCTTCTAAGTTAGGATTCTTAACACTTTTATAAACTCCTGGAATACCACTATCTTTTGATGTACCCTTTTTTCCAATAGTGTTCATACTATTGGATACGCCTACACCATTTAATTCATTCATTTGTACAGTCGCTGTTCTGTAGTAATTTATACCTATAAAATCAGGCTTTCCCTTTTCTAATAATTCAAGATCACCATCTTCAATTACTGGAGCTACCCCTAATCTCTCATAGTATTTTAATGCAAATGATGGGTATGTACCCTTACAGTAAACATCCAGCCACCAGTTGCAATTTATATCTTCTGCATTTTCTGCCGCTAAGATATCTTCTGGTTTGCAACTATATGAATATGTTGGTCCATAAGCAAAACTAGGTCCTACCATTCCATTTGGCACATAAGTTCTAAATGATTGAATTGCCTTTGCATTTGCAAGGCTTGCTATATGATTTGCTTGTAACATTCTTTTATTATCCTTAATGCCTGGAGGATGTAGTCCTGTCATATAACCTAATCCTATAAATACATTTTGCTCGTTTAATGTAACCCAATGTTTAACCTTATGTCCAAATCGCTTATAAAGTGTTACACAATAATCATTAAAATCTTCTATTATCTCTCTTGATTCCCAACCACCATATAAATCTTGTAGATGTTGCGGTAAATCCCAATGATATATTGTTATTATTGGTTCTATATTATTTTCTATTAACTCATCTATTAAGTTATTATAAAATTTTAAACCTTCTTCATTTACTTCGCCTCTACCTTTCGGATAAATACGACTCCATGAAATTGAAAATCTATAAGCCTTTAATCCCATCTCTGCCATTAATGCTACATCTTCTTTATATTTATTATAATTATCTACTGCTATATCTCCATTTGTATCTTTATAAGTTGTGCCAGGTTCCTTAGTATATATATCCCATACACTTGGACCTTTTCCATCCTTATCCCATGCCCCTTCAACTTGATAAGCTGCTGATGCTGATCCCCATAAGAAATCACATCTAAATTTATCTAAGCTTTCATATATCATTTCTTCATCTCCTCTTTGTGTCATGATATTATTATACATATAATATTAGCTTTGTAATCAGTTTCACGACCTTAAAAAACATGTTACTCACTTAATAATTTGATACATAAAAGTACCATCGTGTTTTTTTATATAACAAATAAATGCCTATACCTTAAAGTCAATAATAGACTCAAAGCATAGGCATTTAACTATTCAATTCTATATTCGTTATATAATTTTTTTCCTATTCTCTCTATCATATACAATACAGGTAACTGAGTTGTTATATCACTATACCCAACTTTAACTTGTTGTACATAATATGATAAATTTAAATCTGACATTTTAGATATACTACAGTTCTCACTATTAGTTATACTTACAATTGAGCAGCCTTCTCTTTTTAGCCTAACTATATTATCAATTGTAGTTGGTGTTTCTCCCGATACAGATAAAGCTATTATTAGACAATTATCATAGTGTTTAAAATTCGTTGGGTAAAACGGATCATCAATATGAACTGTAAACTTACCAATTGAAGAAAAATATCTAGCAGCATATTTACATAATATTCCCGAAGAACCTATTCCAATAAATATAATATTACTTGCCACTTTAACTAAATCACATAATTCATCTAACCTTTTATCTAAATCACTATTTTCTATTGTCTTCAAAAAGTTAATTATTTCTGAAGTATCATCACTTATCTTTTCAATATTTTCTTCTTCTATATACATTTTAAATTTAACTTTAAATTCAGAAAACCCTTCACACTTTAATTTTTTACAAAACCTTAAAATAGTAGTAGTAGATACATGTGCCTCATCTGCAAGTTCTCTTATTCTCATATACATTACTTTTTTACTATTCTTCATTATATAGTCATATACAGATAACTCTAAATGATTTAAACTTTGTATAATCTCATAATTAAACATCTATTCACCTCAATATAATATTTATAATAAAACTCCTCTATGTTTTCAAGCACTATTTATAATCTATCTCCATTGTAATATAAATAAATATTTAGTTATTGTCTATAAGTATTTATTATAGCTCCTAATATATTTGAATCATTATTATACTTGCATCTATCTATTTTAGTAGTTATAATATCTACGTTAAAAAAATTTATACAGGTCTTATTATATTTTTCTCTTACCATATCTATAAACCAATCCTCCTCTGATATTCCTCCACCTATACATATAATTTCCGGATTATAAAAAACAGTTATAGTTATTAACTGAATTATTATATTATTTATCCATTCCTCAACTGAAATTTCTGCTATTTCATTTCCCTCTAAATATCTTTTACATACATCATTCCCATATTTAACCTCTTCTCCTTTATTTACTTTACCATTATATATTTCTATTAATGCTGTTATTGATGCATAATCCCCTAGCCTATCTATTTGTCCACTTTTTAAATTTATAAATGGTAGATTATGAAATTCACCAGCAAAAGCATCTTGTCCAAATATAACTCCAGTCTCATTACATACACACCCTCCAGTTCCAGTTCCTAAAATTAAGAAGGCTGACGATTTACTACCTTTCGCATTTCCTATTTTCAATTCACATAACCCCGCTGATTTAGCATCATTTATAGCCGAAACCGTTTTCTTTGTTCTGTTTGTTATTTCTTCACTTATATTTGTACCATACATAATACAAACACTAGGTGCCGCATAAGATTTAACATTAGACTTTTCATCAATAAGTCCTGGTGCACTTATTCCTATTAGTTCTATCTCATCTATCATTTTTATATTTAAGCATATATAATCATATAGTTCATCCTTACAATCAAACTTTACTGTTTCTACTTTCCACTTCTCCTTAATATTATATTCTTTATCTACTAATGCATATTTAATAAAAGTTCCACCGATATCAATTCCTAAATTATATTTTCCCATGATAATTCTCCTTAATACTAATTATAGTTTCTTAATAAATTCAAGCCGTTATTTTATAGTATCTTAGTAAAATTCATTTATATATTTTCACAATATCACATTCAGTAAATATTTACAGGGTTTATATTCTTTTAGTAACAAATTATGATAATTCGTAATTTGTTTTTTTTAGATAGCAAGTTGTTTTTCATTCCTAACCTTATATATATAATAATATTATTTTGATAACTATTTCAAATCATTATAAAAAGGAGCTGTTTAAAACAACTCCTTTTTACTAATTTATTACTTTATTTAAAAATTCAATACATCTTTCATTTTTAGCATTTGTAAAAATCTCTTTTGGAGTTGAATCTTCTAATATATATCCACCATCCATAAATATTACTCTATCTGAAACTTCTCTTGCAAATCCCATTTCATGAGTTACAACTATCATAGTCATACCTTCTTTTGCTAAATCCTTCATTACATTAAGAACTTCTCCAACCATTTCTGGATCTAATGCAGATGTAGGTTCATCAAAAAGCATAACTTTAGGGTTCATAGCTAAGGCTCTAGCTATAGCAACTCTTTGCTTTTGTCCACCAGATAAGTTATTCGGATATTCATTTTTTTTCTCTTCTAATCCTACCCTTTTTAATAGCTCTATTGCCTGTTTTTCTGCTTCATCTTTGCCTATTTTTTTTATTAATTTAGGCGCCATAGCAATATTCTCTATAACAGATAAATGAGGGAATAAATTAAAGCTTTGGAACACCATCCCAATATCTTCTCTAAGCTTATTAATGTTAGCTTTTTTTTCAAGAATATTATGTTCTAAAACTACAACTTCTCCTGAAGTAACTTCTTCTAATGCATTTAAACATCTTAGTAGTGTACTTTTCCCTGATCCCGATGGTCCTATAATACAAACTACTTCGCCTTCTGCTACTTCTAAACTGATATCCTTAAGCACTTCTAGTTGGCCATAATGCTTTCTTAAATTATCTACCTTTATTATCATGATACCAATCTCCTTTCAACTCTCTTTGAAATTAGTGTCAATATTGTAATAATAACAAAATACATTATTGCTACAAGTCCATAAACCTCAAAAGCTTTATAGGTTGTCCCAACTATTATTTGTCCACTTTGCATTAATTCTTTTATACCAATAACTGATAATATAGATGTATCTTTAATTGCAATTATGAATTGGTTCATAATTGATGGAATCATAATTTTAACTGCTTGTGGAAGTACTACCTTTATCATAGCTCTTGAGTTACTTAACCCTAAACTTCTTGCAGCTTCCATCTGTCCCTTATCTACAGCATCAATCCCTGATCTAAATATTTCCGAAAGATATGCTGCAGCATTAAATCCAAGTACTAATATACCTGCTAAAACAGGGTCAAATCTTGCTCCTAAAGCCTGTGCAACTCCAAAATATATGAAGACAGCTTGTATCATAAGTGGTGTACCTCTAACTATATAGATATATACAGTAGATATTCCTCTTAATATTTTTGATTTTGATATACTCATTAATCCTAAAATAAGACCCACTATTGTTGCAATAATTAGTGCAACAATAGCGATTTTTATAGTTACTCCAAGTCCCGATATCAAGCTTGGTAAATTTCTTTTAAGTAGTTCCATAAACTCCATCATTATCCCCCTCATCAATACTAACTTTAAAATTTTAATTTTAGTATTTTCATTTGTGTCTTAATATGTTTTATCTATTTTATATACTTAGATAATATTTCGTCATACTTTCCATTTTCTTTTATAGTTTTTAATCCAGCTTGGAATTTTGTCATTAACTCAGTATTTTTTCCTTTATTAACTGCAAAACCATAATTTGAAGTAGTTACTTTATCTCCAACAATTTTTAATTCATTATTAGCATCAACCTTAACTTTATATGCTATTACTGGATAATCATCTAGTAAGAAATCTGAGTTTCTGCCTTGTACCTCTAAGAATATTGATGGTGAATCTTCAAAATGTTTTACTTTTAAATTATAATTTTTTTCATTATCTAAAGCCCACTTCTCTCCTGCAGTTCCCTTTTTAACAGCAACTGTTTTACCATTTAAATCTTCTACTCCATTTATTTCAGTGTTATCACCTTTAATAACCATTGATAAACCAGATTCAAAATATGGTTCTGAGAAATCTAATGATTCTTTTCTTTCATCAGTTATACCCATACCAGCTATTGCTGCATCTATTTGATTTGATTTGATTGCTGGAATTATTGCACCAAAATCCATAGGTTTTAATTCATATTCAAAACCAGCTGCTTTTGCTACTTCTGCTAAAATATCTACATCAATCCCTTTATAATTTCCATTTTCTTCAAACGAGAATGGTGCAAATTTAGAATCTGTTGCTATCAAATACTTAGTACCTTCACTTGAATCTTTTGCCCCACATCCAACTAGTAATGTTCCTAGAGTAACTATAGCCATAGCCATTTTTAATAATTTTGTTTTTTTCATAATAAAGTCCCCCTTTTTATCTGCTTTCAAATGAAAGGCCTTTCCTTTAAGTCTGATTATTAGTCGCTTATAACTATCTAATCCCTTATAGAATCTGCAATTTCACTAAAAAAAAGCAAAGACGTCCTAAGTATTTTATACTTAAGAAACGCCTTTGCTTCTGTTATATATTACTTTCATTATACACTACTTATATATATATATCAATTTTTTTGTCGAAATTTATTTTATTCTTCTTCATTCATTATTCCTAGTTTATCAAAAATCATAAATGATATACCTAATACCATTGCTACTACTGTCGCAAGTCCCATTCCCTTTAACTCTACGAATCCTATATTTATCCTTATTCCACTTAAGCCTACTATAAATATTACAGATGTAAGAATTAAATTTCTTGATTTTGCAAAGTCAACTTTTTCTTCAATAAAAGTTCTTAACCCTGAAGTTGCTATAGTACCAAATAATAAGAAACTTACTCCACCTATTACCGGTGTTGGTATTGTAGTTATTATAGCTGATAACTTCCCTGAGAAACCTAATACTATTGATAGTAGTCCTGCTCCACAAATTACATATACACTATATACTTTTGTTAAAGCCATAACTCCTATGTTTTCACCATAAGTAGTTGTTGGTACTGAACCAAACATACCTGATATCATAGTTGAAAGTCCATCTGCTAATAAAGATTTATGAAGACCTGGATCTTTAGACAAATCTCTTCCTATTATGCTACTTGTTACCTTTAAATGACCTACATGCTCTACTATAACTACAAATGTAGCTGGTAATATAGTTAATATTACTGTAGCATCAAATTTTGCCATTTTTATATTAGGAACTGTGAAGAAGCTAGCATTACTTATAGCTGAAAAATCCACTAACCCCATAAAATATGCTGTTATGTATCCAACAATAATACCTATAAGTATTGGTATTACTTTTAAAAATCCTTTAAGTAATATATTACTTAATATTACGCTAACTAGAGTTACCATAGAAACAATTACCCAAGTTGTATTTAATGTAGGTGAATTACTACCCCCTACCGGAAACCCTGCCATATCTGCGGCTGTTCCTGCAAGTTCTAAACCTATTATACATACTATTGTACCCATTGCTGCCGGTGGAAATAATTTATTTATCCAACCCATACCGGTGTATCCAACTATAATTGCAACTGTTGCAAACACAGCTCCCGATGCTACAAAGCCACCTTGTATAGTTTGAAAGCTATAACCTTGACTTGTAAGCAAGAATACTGGTGCAAGAAATGCAAAGCTTGATCCTAAATATGCTGGTATTTTCCTTTTTGTAATAAAGGCATACAACAATGTACCTATTCCATTAAAAAACAGAACGGTAGTTGGATCTATTTTAAATAGAATTGGAACTAATACCGATGCTCCAAACATAGCAAATAAATGCTGAATACTTAAAGGAATCGCCCTACTAAGAGCCACCTTATCATTTACATCCACCATTTGAATTTCTTTTTTTGTATTTTTTATGTTTTTCATATTACGTCCCCCTTCTTAGTCTCTCGGACTAAATTAAAAGTATATTTTTTAAAATATACCATCAATTTATATATAGTTCAATCTTTTTCTTTATAATAACTTACTTTATTTTATCCAATTTCGTATTTTATATTTAACTTCATTTCTTAACAGCTTATTTAACACGATTTTTAAAAGCTTAAATTCCTCTTTAGGCGCTCCAATTTTACAATATATTTGTTTTAATTATAATTTTCGCCATTTCCTAATAGTTATTCCTTCCAAAGCACTAACATCACTATACTTTCTTAATCCTAAATAATAATTTTATATTGTTTAAGTTTTTTTATTTATTTACAAACGATAAACTTTCTTGTATTATTATTGTATTGATGAAAAATAAATGAATTGAGGTTGAGAAAATGAAAAATAATTTTAGTCAAAAATCTTTAAATGCCATTGTAAATTTAGGAATATGTATTACATTTATCCTACTTTTAGCAACTCCACTTATTACTACAGCGTTTTTTAAAAGTCAGTTTTCGCTGTTAGAGAGTAACTTGGTAATAAATGTTGTAGTTTGTATTTATTTATTTTCTATTCCCTATGTTATAGCTTTATTTCAACTAAAAAAACTTTGTATCTTAATCAAGAAAAACCATCCTTTTTCTATGGATAGTATTAAATCCTTAAAGGTTATTTCTATTTGTTCTTTTAGTGAAATTATTATTTTTACTGGATGTATAACATACTTAAAACATTCAGTAGATTTTTTCAAGTATGCTATTATTGGAGGTCCTATTATTATAGTTACTTTTATTTCACTAATTATAGGATTTTTATTTCTAGTACTATGTCAATTATTTGAAATAGTTATAAAAATTAAAGACGAAAATGATAAAACTATCTAGAAAGGAATACTAATATGAGAATTATAGTAAATATAGATGTAATGATGGCCAGAAGGAAGATTAACTCTACCCAACTATCAGAAAAAATGGGTATAACTATGGCTAATCTTTCTATTCTTAAAAATAACAAAGCAAAAGCAATTCGTTTTTCCACATTGGAATTATTATGTGAAATTTTAGATTGTCAGCCTGGTGATATTTTAGAATACGCAGCTGAAGATGATGAACGATTAAAATAATAAACATAATATTTTCTTTTTAATTCACATTAAATTTACAAAATCTAAAAAAACCGTATCACTTATTTGTGATACGGTTTATCGTTATCTTTAAACTCCTAGATTTTAAAGTAATTTTTCAATATCAGTTTTTATTTTTAATGGTGATATTGTTGGTGCATATCTCTTAATTACATTTCCCTCTGAATCTATTAGAAATTTAGTAAAATTCCATTTTATTTTCTTACTTAAAAATGCTTTTGCTTCACCTTTTAAATATTTATATAAATCATGTGTATTTTCCCCATTCACATCTATTTTTTCAAACATAGTAAAAGAGACTCCATAATTTAACAGACAAAAATTTTGTATTTCTTCATTACTTCCTGAATCTTGATTTGCAAATTGATTACAAGGAAATCCTAAAATTTCAAACCCTCTATCTTTATATTCTTTATAAACTTCTTCAAGATCTTTAAACTGTGGTGTTAATCCACATTTACTTGCTGTGTTTACTACTAGTATAACTTTACCCTTATATTCCTCCATCTTTGTTACTTTTCCATCCATTGTCTTTGCTGAAAAATCATAAAAATTCATATTATTTACTTCCTTTCTATTTTTTTAATTTTGCAAAATTTAATTTTGTTCAACTGTTTTATTTAAAAATATTAAATAAAATTTATCTTTATAAAACTTTATTTAATACACATTCTATTCTATTTCATTCTATTTAACAGTTCATCTACAGCTATTTTTATTTTTTTTATTTCACCTTCAGTTGCACCAACTTTACAGTATATTTGATGCGGAACTTCCACTATTTCATCTTTTAACAATCTTGCTTTTTGTGTTAATTCAACAATTACAGATCTATCATCTTTCACATCTCTATATCTTTTTATTAATTCCATACCTTCTAACTTTTTTAATACTGGGGTAAGTGTTCCTGAATCCAAATGAAGCTTTTGCCCAATTTGTTTAAAAGTTATTTTTTCTTCTTCCCACAATACTAGCATTGCTACATATTGCGTATATGTAAGATTATATTTATCAAGTAGTGGTTTATACAATTTTATTATCTCTCTTGATGCAGCATATAATGAAAAACATAGCTGATTATCCAATTTAATATTTTCATATCTATCCATAATTACCTCGCTAAATTTAATTTTACAAAATTTAATTTTATACAACCATTATTGACTTGATTATATATTTTATTATTTTTATTGTCAACCTTAAATATTACTCACCTTCAAAGAATATATCTTACCTTAACTTTTTCAACTCATTTTGTTCTCCTTCTATATTATTCGTTTATAACCCTAATACCTTTAAAAGGTCCATGGGATCATTTAAATTATAGTCTGCTTCTATACCCGATAAATCTGATGATCCCCATAATGCTAATGCAAAATCCATACCAGCGGCTTTTGACGACTTATAATCTACAACTGTATCTCCCACATACATTGAATCTTCTGGTTTTATACCTAGTAACTTAACCGCCTTTAGTAAGGGCTCTGGATGAGGCTTGTGATTTTCTGTATCCTCTGCTAAAACCACACTTTTCATATATTTTTGTAATCCTGTTGGGAAAAAATCTATTTCATATTGATTTTTCATTTTTGAGCTAGCTATTCCACATATAATTCCCTCTGCATCTATATCTTCCATAACCTTATTAAAACCTTCATACAGCGTTGCACCTTCTTCAAATTCACCTACATACTTCACCCATTTTGTATAAGATTTTTCTATATCCTTAAACCCTATTAATTCTAATGTTTTCTTACCTGCATATGCTCTATATTTTAAAAGACTTTCATATGTTACATCTTGTCCTAATTCCTCTTTAACTAATCTTTGTAAAGGTATCATATTCATTTTTTCTGTATCTAACATTGTTCCATCTAAATCAAATATTATACATTTATACTTCTTCATCGTACATTCCCCCTAGACCTTTATAAAAAACTTTCAAAAGCTTATTGTATATGTTACCACTACAGCCTAAATAATTCAATAATAAAAGAACTGCATCAATTATTTCTGATACGGTTCATTTTTCCATATGCCATTCACTTAACTATTTAAAACCCATTTCTCCTTAAGACTATTGAGTTATCTAAGTTAAACGTAAGTTTGCCACCTAAAATAAATGCAAAAAAGATGACTCCTGTAAATACAGAAATCATCTTTTAAATTCATTAATTTCAAATGCATTTATTTAAGTAAAGTTTAAAAATTTTTACTCTACTTCTGAAAATAAATCCTTTCCGACTCCGCAAAGTGGACATAACCAATCTTCAGGCACATTATCCCAACTAGTTCCTGATGGAACCCCATTTTCTTCATCTCCTATTGATGGATCATATATATATCCACATACATCACATACATAACTTTTCATAATTTGTTCTCCTTTCATAATTTTATTATATAATTATACTATTCCATTAATAATTTAACTATCTTTTTAATAAATTACCTTCTAATTCAAGTAAATATTTTAATAAACTAATACTAAATCTATAATAATATTTGTATGATAAATAAAACCTTTATTATCAAAAGGCTTACACGACCTTATTAACCCTTGAATATTTACACATAAATCATTTATGAACTGACTTAAATATACCTTACTATTAGTGTAACCTACAATACCATTATCATCCTTAAAATTCTCCTTAATAGGCATAATTATATTATATATATCACTAAGACGCTTAATTGTAATCTCAATAATTTCCTCTTTTATAGGTAAATTCAAAATGATAAGTTCTCTTAACTCTTCTGTTATTTCTCTTAAATTATAGACCTGATCTCCCAAATCTACAGAATCTTTTTTTCCTAAAATCTTCAAAACCAAAGTTCTATCCATATTTACCCTCCCTACCTATTAAATATCTCTGAAATTAATTAAATATTTTCAACTTATATATATCTTTATTTTTTATAACTTATAACTAAATCTAAGGCATGTCTAATGTTTTTATTATATTCCCCAAAAGTAACTTTTCCAATTTATTTCTTTAATTTTATATTTTGTTATTATATGTATTATTCCAATTATAAATAAAATAACTTATTAAACCACTAAGTTCACTTTTCTCATCTTCTAATAACTGAAATAACTATGATTACTCTATAATAAAGTGATCATAGTTATTTCAAATTTAACAAACCCCATGTATTATTTTATACCACACGGTTTTCCTTCATTATGTTTATTTTTTTAATTTTGATTATCTCATATTTTTTTCTGTATAATAGGCAACAGCAATTGTACCAGGCCCAACATGAGTTCCAATTACTGGTCCTATTGAACATATTCCAATTTTAATTTTCAGTTTTTCTTCTAATGTCTTTATAAGTTCTAGAGCCTCATCATAGGCATTAATATGATGTACAGTAATTTCTCCTACTCCATATTGTTCAATATCATTAAACATTTTATCAGTCATGGTAGCTACTGCTTTTTTCTTTGTTCTAACCTTTGTTAAAATTGTTGTTACTCCATCTTCTACTGTTAAGATAGGAATAATCTTCAAAAGATTACCAATCAGAGCACTTGCACTACCTATTCTTCCACCTTTTTTAAGATATTTAAGCGTATCTGGAACAAATAGAAATCTACTTCTTTTTATATTATCTTCGGCTATTTCTTTAACTTGATTTAAATTTTTACCTTCTAATGCCGCTCTTGCCGCTACAATTACTGAAAAACCAAGTTGCATACAATTTGAAGTGGAATCTACTATTTCTATTTTAGCATTTTTATATGATTCTAAAATTAGTTCTTTTACCATATGTGCTGTAGAATATGTACCACTCATATGTGATGATATAAATATACAAAGAATAGAATCTCCATTTTGCACCACCTTCTCCATTTCATCGTATAGTTCCTGTACCGAAGGTTGAGAAGAAGTTGGAATACCCTTTTCCTCCATCATTTTATAAAAAACTTTATTATCTATATCTCTTTCTTTAAAACTCTCATTTCCAAATATTACATTTAAAGAAATTACTTTTATATCTAATTGACTCTCAATATTCTTTTCTATATAACTAGTACTATCTGTTAAAATTCTTACTGCCATTATATAATCTCCTCTCTTTTCATAAGCCGTATATCCCGTAATTCTGTTCTGTTTTCATTATAACACAAGCCAATGATACTTTTAATCATTGACTTATTTACGATACGGTTATCTATATGATTATACAATATGCCAACCCCATTATATTCTGCAATATATCTATAACATATTTATTTAATGGGTAATCTAACTTCAAATATAGTTTTATCATTATCACTATAAGCTGATATCATTCCTTGATGTAGATCTATAATATTTTTCGTTATAGCTAGCCCCAAGCCCGATCCACCTATATTGCTATTTCTTGATTTTTCCACTCTATATAATCTATCAAATATATACGGTAAATCTATTGATGATATTGATTGACCATAATTTATAATTTGAACTACTGCCATATTCTCTTCAATTTTTGTTACTACATCAACATAATAACCATCCTGTCCATACTTAATTGCATTAGATAGTAAATTTTCAAATGCTCTAACTAATTTCCCTGTATCTGCATTTACTATTAGCTTATCATCCGAAAATTTAACTCTTGATTGCATCTTTGCACTATTAAATTGATATTCAAAATAGGCAACTACTTGACCTAATAATTCTACTAAATTAATATCGACTTTATCTAATTTAATAGTGTTATTTTGCATTTTAGTAAGCTCAAATAAATCATTTATAAGTAAATTTAAATTTTTCGATTTTTCATATGCGATATTCGCATAATATCTAAGTGAAACTTCATCTTTATATTGATCAGTATCAATAATTTCTAAATATCCCATTATTGAAGTTAATGGAGTTCTTAAATCATGAGAAACGTTAGTTATTAAGTCACTTTTAGTTTGTTGTGCCCTTCTTTCTTCTACTGTTATATCTTTAAGTTGCTTTGATATATTATTTATATTTTTAGCTAAATTTTTAATATCACCTTTTGACTTAACTTCTATTAATCTATCTAAGTCACCATTAGCCATTATTTCAGTTTCATCTATAATAGCTACTAAACTCTTAGTTTTTCTATATGTTATAAGTAAATAAAACACTGAAAATAACAATACTCCAATAATTACGTAAATAGAGTCTCCAAATATTCCATACTTAATAAGCCTCCAGAATTGCCAAATATAATTAACAAGTTGAATAGTAGTATATCTATATAAATAAACTAACATTTCCTTACTTATAACTAATGTTATATATGTTAATAATACAGCTCTTGCTATATCTGCTAATGATGCTAACCAATATTTATATAATCTTTTATTTTTCAATTTTATAACCAACTCCCCACACAGTGTGAATTACCTTATTCCCTTCCATATGTTGTTCTATCTTCTCCCTAATTCTACTCATATGTACCATAACTGTATTATTAGATTGATAATATTTCTCTTTCCACACCTTTTTAAAAATTTCTTCTGCACTAAAAACTCTCCCTCTATTTGTAGCTAATGTATATAAAATTTCAAATTCTCTTGCTGTTAAGGCTACTTCATTACCATCTACTGTTACCTTGTGCTTTCTCTTATCTATAACCATTGACTCAATCCTTATTATGTCATCTGAAACTTGCATTCTAGTATTTAAAAAATATGTTCTTCTAAATAATGCTCTTATTCTAACTGTAAGTTCTAAATTATTAAAAGGCTTACATACATAATCGTCCGCCCCAGTCATAATTCCTTGTATCTTATCCATATCCTCAGTTTTTGCACTTAGCATAAGAATTGGTATGTTATACTTTTCTCGTATTCTTGTGCAAGCTTCTAACCCATCCATACCTGGCATCATTATATCTAAAACTATTAAATTAATTTCTTCCCTATCTAATATTTCTAGTGCCTCTTCTCCACAACTTGCCTTAAAAACACTATACCCTTCATTTCTAAGATTTATTTCTAGCAAATCTCTTATTTCTTTTTCATCATCTACTACAAGAATATTATTGTTCATTTGGATCTCCCTTATATAATTATTTTCCTAAATACTCCTCTAATGTAATTCCATTATCATAAATATACTTAGCAGCTTTTCCGCCAACATATCTAATATGCCATGGTTCATATTCTATATCTGTTATACTTTTCTTTCCCTCAGGATATCTTATAATAAACCCAAATCTATAAGCATTTTCTCCAAGCCAATCTGCTTCCTTTGTTCCTTTCATAAAATATCTATCTTCATTAGTAATATCCATACATAATCCTGTTTGATGTTCACTAAACCCAGGTTTAGCTACATATGCATCTGCAAGTTCTCTTCCTTCTGATTTAACCCTATTACTATAAGTATTTTTTTGTGATTTATATGATCTATAAGCTGAGTTTCCAAGTAATATTATCCCTTCTTCTTTAGCTGTATTTACCAATGTTTCTAAGGGTTTTACAATAACTCCTGCTACGTGCTTTTCTTCATTATCCGTTCCATCTGCAAATGGTATATTTGGTATATTTAAAGCTTCTGGTCTATAATCTTTGTTTAAGCCATATTTTCTATTTACTAATACTAGTTCTGTACTTACATCAATATTTTTTCCCTGTACTAACTTATCTTTATCATTTACATCAACGTTACTTTCTTTACTGTTTATACCTTCTAATTTTACATCTATGTAATCTATCATATACCAAAACACACAAATTATCATAACAACGCCTAAAATCTTTTTAAATCCACTTTTCATATTCTCTAATCCCCTTCCAATATCATAATTTCATTATAGAAGATAGACTTTACAACACTTATAAAAATTTCTTAAGAAACCTTAAGTTTTGTAATAGTTAATATCCTAATATAAATTAATACTTTTGAAAGGTTTTTAAAATATGGATATTAAAGAACTTAAAAATGAATTTAACACACCTTAAGGCATCTCCAAATAAATAACAAGTCAATATTCTTGTTATTTATTTGGAGATGCCTTATTTATTATTATATGTTCTACTAAATAATATTTTCAATATCACTCTTTTGCACTTTTTTCTTTTTCGTTTTTTGCATTGGTAACTCCTCATAGGTTTTTCCAATAAACTTGCCTAATAAATCTTTATCTTCTAAAAAATCAACAACAAAATGAGGTTTTGCACTTTTATAAGGTGAAGCTTCTTCTACTTCATTTAATAAAGTTTCACCTGTTTTTGTTTTCTTTACAAAAAATTGATTATTACATATAAGACCTATAATTTTACCATTGCAATAAATACCATATTCACCAAACATCTTTTTATATGTAATTATCCCTGCACCATTGCTTTGCTCACATACATATTCTACAAATTCTAATGTTGAAGCCATAATTTCTTCCCCCTTAATGTTTTTATTTTTTAATCAATACCATAAAATGCTTCTGTTTTTATTTTTTTAAATAATTATTCTATTTTTCACGTATACTACAATAAACTTCACAACTAACAACAGCCTTAAATCCCACACTCATATAAATTTTTATAGCTTTATCATTCCACTGAACTACTCCTAAGCTTATATTTTCAACATCATTATTTTGATAATAGTTAATAGCAAAATTAAGAAGTTTCTTTCCATACCCATTTCCTTGATACTTTTCATTAACTATTAAATCATCAATTTCATTATTAATAAGACTTACAGCTCCAATTAAATCTTTTCCATCTAATAATAAGAATATATTGTCCTTATTCTTAATTAGTTCATCAGCACTATAACAAGCTCTAGTAGGTTTAAAACCTAATGCACTTCTAAGTTCATATTATCACATTCATAAACTAATATACTACTTGTATCACATTTCAATTTTTCTATTAATTCTTTTTCATTGAAGTCACCAATTTCTGTCTTTAAAAGTTCTATTACTTTATAAATATCATCACTATTAATATTTCTTATCATTACAATCCCCCTGTAATTATATTTAATATATTAATAAATTTTCTTATTTGTATTTTACTATATATTTCCACACAGCTCAATCTCTTAGATTTTTATTAAATAAAAACGAGCCACAAACTATATAAATAGTCTCTGGCTCATTAAATATTTATTTTTATCCCCATTGTCTCCATACTTTGCTATTCAAATGAAATTTGTTGATAATAGCAAACCTATTTATAACATTTCTTTTTTTATTTTTTTTAATGCTTTTTTAGAGCCCCTCTCAATATCTTTTTCTAGCTTTCTTTCCTTATAACTTATAAATAACTGATTTAAATCATAACCTTCTGGATAAAGTTCACTTGCCTTTAATTCTAGTTCTATTCTTTTATAATTAACTTCAACAAACTCCTTATTATATAGTATAGTCACATTATTTAATCTATCTCTTTCTTTATATACAATAGCTGATTCATTATTTTCTAAAAGAATAATTTTATCTCCTACAGAGTATTCATAAAAACCTTCCTTTACTTGTAACTCTTTATTTTTTAAAACCTTACTATCTTTTATTAAATTATAATTATAATTTTTAGTATTAATATATTCTCTTGCTTTATCAATAATTGAATCATATAATCCCATCTTTTTAGAAATATATAAAGCATTACTATTACCTACTTTTCCTATACTAAGTTTATATAATGGTTCTAGAGTTTCTTTTTCAAACTCCATAGCTGCATTTTGAAAATCAGGATGTTCTTTTGAAAAGTTTTTTATTTCTCCATAATGAGTAGTTGATATAGTTATACAACCCTTATGGTATAATTCTTCTAATATTGCAATAGCCAAAGCAGAACCTTCATTTGGTTCTGTTCCACTGCCAATTTCATCAAACAATAGTAGTGTTGACTTTGTACTTTCTTTAATTATTTCAGCTATATTTTTTATATGAGCTGAAAATGTACTTAACGCATTTTCAACACTTTGATTATCACCAATATCAACAAATAACTTTTTAAATACAGAAAGCTCTGTCCCTTGTTCAGCTTCTATATGAAATCCAGATTGTACTTCCAATGTTAACAATCCAATTGTCTTTAATACTACAGTTTTTCCACCTGCATTTGGTCCCGTTATTATTAAACCTCTATAATTTTCACCAATTTCAAAATCTAACGGTATACTATTTTTAATAAGAGGATATTTTCCTTTAATAATTTTTATATATCCATAGTCATTTAGTTTAGGTTTAATTCCGTTTATTGATTTACTATATTTAGCTTTTGCCAAGATCATATCATATTCAGATATAACATCAACATTCACCTTCAAATCTTTTATTCTCTCAAAAAGCATATTTGTTAAAGTAGCTAATATTTTGTATTCTTCCATACTTTCTTCTGCTTTTAATACTGCTAAGTCACTTGTATACTTTGAAATAACATTTGGCTCTATAAATACTGTTGTTCCCTTTGAAGATGTTTCAATAATAGTCCCTTGAACTTTATTTTTATGCGCTACCTTAATTGGAATTGTATATTTTCCACCACGCTGACTAATGAAGAATTCTTGAATATACTCTTTATTTCCATCATTTTTAAGGAACTTATCTAACTTCTCCGTTATCTTACTTTCACATATATCAATATGTCTTCTTATTCTTTTAAGATCCTTACTAGCATTTGAATCAACAATACTACCTCTAATTGATAGGTTTATTTCATCTTCAATGTAGCTCAAATCACAAATATTTTCTCCATAAGAACTTAAAGTAGGTGCATATCCCTCTTTATCCTTTATGAATAACTTTACTTTTCTACATCCTCTTAAAAAATTTGACATCATAGTCAAATCTGATGCGTCTAAAGATTCTCCTTTTTCAATCTTCTCAATAAGCGGTAATATATTAAATATGCCATCTAGTGGTATATTATAAGATGCATCTAACAATCTTCTTCCTTCTGATGTTTCATTTAGTCTTTGATTTACAATTTTCATATTACTACTAGGTTCTAATTTATCAATTAATTTTTTTCCTAATCCGCTAACGCAATATCCTTTTACTATTTCTTTTAACTCATAGTAATGTAATTTTTCTAATGTTACTTTATTCATATTAATAATCCTTCCTTGCATTTTTTATTACACTACAAGTCTACGAAATCTCGATAGATTTCTATTTTTTATATAATAAAAAAGCCATGGATACCTCCACAGCTTGAAATTCAACAATTAATAAAGGTAATTATATTACCTCTTTAAAGTAAATTCGTGGACTTGTATCTTTAATAGTACAAATTAATTCTACAACAAATAAAAGGTATACACCCCTATTTTTTGGAATTAATATTAATTTAACTATTTTAGATACTAAACACTCACAAAAATACCTCGCTTTTTTTGAAATCTATCTTATACAGTATATGTCAGATTCAATCTAATTGTCAACGTTATTATACATAGCTATATTAATCTTCATCAAAGATTCAATGGTCTCCATTACTAACCCTACAACAACTTCAATGCATCCTCTTCTTCTAATGGCTTAGAAAATAAATATCCTTGAATATAATCCACATTCATTTGCTTTAATTTTTCTAATTGTTCTTCAGTTTCAACACCTTCAGCCACTATTGGTAAATTTAACGAATGTGCTGATTCAATAATTAGTCTTAAAATCTTTGTATATTCATCTTGTAAATCCATACCATTAATAAAACTTCTATCTATTTTGATTATAGATAAAGGAAGTCTTACAATATAATTAAATGATGAATAACCTGTTCCAAAATCATCTAAACTAATTACTATTCCCATATCTTTTAGCTCTTTAATTTTCTTTATATTTTCCTCTATATTTTTGAGTAATACTGTTTCTGTTATTTCTACTCCAATACAATCTATACATACACCCGTTTCCTTAAATATTGATTTTATCGTTGGCATAAAATCCTTGTCCATTATTTGAACTGGTGATATATTAACAGAAACTATAATTTTCCCTTTTGCATTTTTATTTATTTTTTCAGCAAATTTACATGCTTCACGCATTATATAATATCCCATATCTATTATTAAATTACTATTTTCCATTATCTCTATTATTTTAATAACTGGAACATTTTTATATTTATCATTTTGCCATCTAAATAAAGCTTCAAAACCTTTTAGTTTCTTATCTACTGTATATTGTGGTTGGTAAAATAATTTTACTTCATTTTTTTCTATAGCATTTCCTAAGTCTTTTTCTATACTTAATTTTAAATTTCTTTCGTCTTCCAACTCTTTGGTATATATCATAAATTTGTTTTTACCTAATTCTTTAGCTTTATACATTGCTATATCTACTTTCATAAGTAACCTATCAACATCAACTATGCAATCTCCCATTGCAATTCCTATACTAAGAGAAAAGTCATAATTTTTATTATTTTTTTGTAGATATGCTTTTTCTAATATTTCTTTTGCTTTATCACATATGATATTTACATTTTCTATGTTTTTGAAAACAACTAAAAATTCATCTCCACCTAAACGACATAAAAAAGTATCCTTACAAATTTCTCTAAGCCTATTTGATACAGATATAATAACTTCATCTCCAAAATGATGTCCATAACAATCATTAATATCTTTAAAATTATCAATATCTACAAACATCATGCCTATCTTACTATAATTAGTTTCTTTCTCCATATAATTATATAAGGCTCTTCTATTTGATATTTGAGTAAGTGCATCTGTAAGAGCTTGCTTTTTTATTTCTTTTTCTGCTTCTCTAATCTCTGTAACATCTACAAGCGCACTTGTAATGCCTATAACTTCATTGCCTATATCAAATACAGGCGTCTTATAAATTTCTACCTCTCTTATACCCTTATGAGTTTTTACAGATTCCTCAAACTTCATAGGTTCTCTTCTTTTAATTACTTCTTCATTTTTTTTATAAATTTCTTTTACATAACTTTCTAAAAAAATCCTTTTAGGGGTTTGGCCTATTAGTTCATCAATATTTATATCAAAATATTGTGTAAACTGTTTATTTCCATTAAGATATACTCCATTTGTATCACTTAGCCATACTGGAAAAGGTAAATTATCCATAAGCATTTGTAATTTTGCATCTTTATTTTTTAATTCAGTAATATCTCTAGCAACCCCAATAGTCCCTATAACTTCATCAACACCATCTATCACAGGTGCTTTATGTATATTAAATTGTCTGTATCCTTTTTTTCCTATAATAACTTCATCAAAAACTACTTGTTTTCTTTTACTCATAACTTCTAAATCATATTCTCTACATCTATCTCCTACATTTCCATCCCATACATAGTGGTCACCTCTGCCTTTTATCTGCTCCATTGTTTTTCCACTATGCTCAATAAAGTCATTATTCACTTTAATATAATTACTATCCTTATCTTTAAACCAAGCCATATATGGAGTATTGTTTAATAATGCATTAAATTGTATGTCTTTCATCTTAGATTTTTTTTCAGCATTCATTAATCTGATTTGATTAATAACTCTTATATAGAGTTCTTCTGTTGTAAATGGATTTAATAAGTAATCATCTGCGCCTACTTCTATATATTCTTTTAGATTTTCAATGTTGGTTTTATCTATGCATAATATTATACCTACTTGTCCTTCTAAAAAATTATTTCTTATTTTCTTTATAGCATATATAGATTCCTCATATCCTATATTAGTATCTATCAACAGTAAATCTAAGTCTGTGTTAATAACATTGTTTATATTTTCACATATCATTAATTTATAATCTTTATTATTAAATTCATTAGCTATCTTAAAAAAACTTTTTGTGTCATTAGAAATTATAGATATTTGCTTTTTGTTCATATGTTATTTTTATCCTCCTCATGTATACTTTGTCAATAGTATATCATATCTTTATATACTATATAAAGAACTAATATATCCGTCTTAATACCCAAATATCCACCTCTTATCAACCAAATATATCCATTTTTAATTATAATAGTTCAAAAATGATTTAATAATTTTACAGTTGGATAAAAACATTTATGATACTTATTTCTTTGAATAGTAATAATATCTGTAATATCAAAATTTATTATTATCATGATTATTCTTTCAAAAAAATAATCGCAATACCTAAATTAGATATTGCGATTAATATATTATTACTCTATAATTTCTAAATCTCTATATTTACTAATTAAAAACACCTACAGCATATGGTATTCCATAAGAAATAATAGTCATTATTATTGTAGCAATTATTATCCCTGTGAATATTGAACCTGATGCTTTTTTTACTTTTATACCTAATATTGATGCTATTAAAGCCCCTGTCCATGCCCCTGTACCAGGCAGAGGAATACCTACAAATAATGCTAATCCCCAAAACTCATACTTTTGTATTTTCTCACTTTTAGACATAGATTTCTTCTCTAATTTTTCTACTATACCACTTAGTAACTTAGTTTTCTTCATCCAAGTAAAGATAGGTGTTATAAACCAAAGTATAAATGGTATTGGTATTATATTTCCTAACATACATAACCAAATTGCACTAAACATGTTTATTCCTAATAATGAAGATGCAATTATTCCTCCTCTAAGCTCTAGAATAGGAACCATTGATATTATTAAAACAACTAGCTCCTTTGGCATAAAGCTTAAATTATTAGTGAACCAATTTATTAACGAATCTGACATTTAAAAAGCTCCTTATAATATATTTTTAATTCCATTATATAAGTTTTGCACATAAACAGACTACATAATGTTACTTTAAACACATTATACCATATCATTTACATAATTATTATTTTTTTTACCATGACGTAATTTCAAACCTGTATATGCTATTACTAAGAAAACCTCCAATGGTATCCACTTCTAAACTTAAATCAAATCTAAGTAGTAGACTTATTATTCTTAGTTCCCTCTATTTATTACTCTTCCTTGTAACCCTTCAATTACATCTAAAGTTTTCTCATGTAATACATCATCAAAACTAGCACAAAGACTTCCATCAACAATAATCTCTGCATTTCTATATTGTGATTGGAACATTACCATATTGCTAACTACGCATATATTAGTAACAACTCCTACTATTTCAATTTCTTCAATGTCATTACCTATTACACTAGCAAGATTAATCATATCCTCTGGAGACAATCCAAAACCATATTTTTTATAGTGGACTGTATTTTTCCCACCCACGAACTCTTCCAATTTTCCATATAGATTATGTCCCTCTGACCCCTCTATACAATGAGGAACTGGTAAGTTTTTTCCCTCTCTTGTTTTTAAATAATCTTCCGAATGTGTATCATAGGTAAACAATACCTTATCTCCATTTTGCAAATATTTATTTACCTTATCATATATTCCATTTTCTAAATTTGTAGCTTTTTCAAAACCTAATGCTCCCTCAACAAAATCTTTTTGATAATCAATAACTACTAATAATCTTTTCATACTTTATTCCTCCTAAATTTCATATATTTAAATTTTATTCTTAGATGGTAAAATTAAAACATCAAATTAATAATATGTATTCATACTATTAATGCATCCTTAATTTGTCAACATTTACTTTTAACTCTAAAAAAAACACCCCCTACAACATCCTCCCTCTTTAACGATACATTAATTTGAGCATGAAAAACCTTATAACGCTTTGCGTGTAATAAAACTTATATAAAAATAAGGAACTAATTCAAAATAAAATTATATTTTGAGTTAGTCCCTAAAGTCATCTTTCATTTAAAGATATTAATCTATGATGATATTCATTATAATCTTTACTTATAATTATATCCTTAAATTATAAAGTAGCTATACAAACCTATTTGTTTTCAGTTACTATTTCTTTGTATCCTTTTAGATCTGTATAAATCTCATCTTTAAGAGGATTAAGTTTATTTTTCTTAATTCTACTAAAGTGATAAATAAATACTGCGATATTTCCTGCAAGAGCTAAACAACTTACAACCCATAACGCTACTTCATTGTGAGATGCTTGCACCGCAAACTTTGAAGTATCAGCAAAGTATGGGAATGTCAAAGAGAACATTCCCCAAAGTGCTAAAGTCTGTGCACGATGTTGTAGCCAAGCGCCTCTTTTGAAGAAAAATGCTGGAATAGTACAAGATAATAATAACACTGCACCTGAATAGAATGAGTGATCAGGAATACAGTTATAAACATAAGCAAAATTCCATAGATCATAAGCTATTATCCAAAACCACAACTGATCAGGCCATAGCATGTCTTTATTTTTATCTTTTCCAATAAAAATTCCAACCCATCCAGCGATAGTTATGATATTCAATATCCCTGCAATACCATTTATAATATTCCAAGGTCCGCCATTAATTAATACTCCATCTACAATGCCGTTATAACCATAACACTGAAAATCACGGAATACAGCCTCTAAAATGTTTATTGAAAGAATAAGTGGTGGAAATAACAGTAGCATTTTTTTGCCATCAAGTCCCTTTATATACCTAAGAGCCATAAAACCAAGAACACCAGCAAGTGCAGAATATGTCTTTACCCACGGAAACCAGTAACCTACTGGAGTGCCAGGCCCTGCTGTTCTTACCCATACAGTAAAAGTCAGTACAATAGGTGCAACTAAATATACACCTATTGCAAGCCATTTACTCCGACGAGTAATCTCATTGACAAGCATT
The DNA here is from genome assembly GCF_017348895.1 of Clostridium gasigenes. Lineage (NCBI taxonomy): Bacteria > Bacillati > Bacillota > Clostridia > Eubacteriales > Clostridiaceae > Clostridium > Clostridium gasigenes. The sequence continues at coordinate 1,753,455 of NZ_CP071376.1, read as the reverse complement.
AATCCACATAGTATCACTAGCCCCATTAAAGCAGCGTACCATGGTATAGAGTTAAACAAAAACATATTATTATCCCCCTTGTAAAATTTTTTGATAAAATTTAATAATCCAAATTCAGATTTTCTTATATTAAAGATAATCTTGAATGGCTATTCACATTTCATATTATTAAGCACACCATTACAGTATGCCTTCCATGTTTTTGCAATGAATTCCTCAGCTTTGCTTGTTGACCCATAGCATAACAATTCACCTTCTAAAGCACCTTGAATCATCGCTAAAAATAGCAATGCATTACTCTCTATCTCATCCTCACTTGGATAATTTTTCAGCATGCTTTGTTCAAATGCTTCTTCCATTTTCTTTATATGAAACATTTCTAAATTAAATACTAATTCACTGCATTTTTTTCTTAAGTCATCATTATCAATAAGTAAAATATTTCTCCAAAATCTCAATTTATCATTATCTTTGAAATATTTAATAATATCAAAAAAGATATTTTTAAACTTTTCATCAATTGCTGTATGCTTGCTTTCATTATAAACATTATTCAAAAACTCATTGTACTTAACAACTTCCTTTTCAACTATTAAATATATAATTTCATCTTTGCTTATAAAATGGCTATATAAAGAAGGTGTTTTTATCCCAACTTCTTTTGCAATATCTGCCATAGACACATTATAGCCTCTCTTTGAAAAGTGTTTATATGCAGCTTCAAGAATCTCTTCTTTTTTTCCCATAATGAATCACCTACCCACTCGTTTTGTAATATTATATTTACCTAACTATTATTAGTTAGGTTTTACTTATTTTACCATTTTATTCGTCATTTGTCAACGATACCCTATTTCTATACTACCATTAAATCATTACAACAATCTTTGTAAAGCTTCCGTTTCACTTATACTTATTTAATACGATTAGTTAACTAACTAAAACTCGTCTCCTACTGTTATATCAACACTTATCAGAAAAACCACACCTATTTATGGTACGACTCTACGTATCACTATTAAGTGTGGTTTTTCCATTTTATACTACTATTAATACACATATCTTATTTTCTCTACTTTTTTTCTTAACTAATGCTAAATTCTATTAATTTGTTTTTTATATTTATTACTGGTTAGAAAATAAAATATAATTTGGATAACAGAATATACTCCAAAAACAAACAAACTATTTTTCCACATATATTCGCCATCATTAATAAGATTAAGAATATTATATAAATAATATCCTGTACAGGTTAAAGCTATAACAGGAGGTACAAGAAATACTGCACCTAATTCTTGCATAGATAACTTATTAATTTCATTCTTACTTAAACCTATTTTTATTAATTGTTTACTTCTTTCCCTATCCTCTTCAATAGATGATATTGTCTTAAAATATAAAACTGCTGCACTTCCTATTAAAAACATCATTCCCATAAAGCTAGATATAAATAGCATAAAACCATTTTCTTTTATAGCAGAATCAAACATATTTTCTTTAATGATTAATGTATCACTAACCTTTTTTCCTAAATTAGTCTCTAACCTATTTTTTAAACCTTCATATCCCTCACTATTTTTATTATTGATCATTACATCGTAAGTAACTGCTTCATCCCCTAGCTTTTCCTTCATCATTTTATAATCTTCATTATTAACAACTAAAGCCGCATTTCTAATATAGTTATTATTAAAGAAGTAATTTACAGGAAGAGTAAATATTTCATTTCTTTTATTTTCTTTTCTTATATATACATACTCATCTATAATACGATTCTCTTTATATTCATCTAAAGATAATTTATTGTTCTGCATTGATTTTTTAGATAAATCTAGCATAAAGCCTGAGTCTAAAAAGCTCCCACTCTTTTCAACAGTAGAATAGAGAACTTCTCCTTTTTTTAGATTTAGATCATTATTTCCTAGACTTCTATAGCTATCTTCATTTATAACTAACATTTGAAAATTACGCCATAAACATTCACCTTCATAAACTCTTATATCCGGAATATTTAATCCTTCTAACTCATTATAACTTTCAACTTCACCTAAGTTTTTTGTAGCAATCTCTTTAATATCTTTATTTTCCACGTCACTTTTATCAACTATAAAACTCATATCATATGGATACTTTATATCCATTTGTCTCTCTGTTCCCTTATACATTCCATAAGCAATAGATATAAATACCATTGCTCCTGAAACCATTAATGTAACTACATATAAGACTGTTCTATAAGCCATAAATCTATGTGAAAGAGAATTGATAAATAAAATATTATTATTATAAATTCTTTTAAATCTTCTTAAACCCTTTACTACTACAGTCATAGAGAACCCTATCAATAAATAAACCGAAACCATTATCCCTAATATAGATGCAGCAAATAAGTTTTTTGTATCCGCTATTTGCTCATTAACAGCTATTTTAAAAGCAATAATAGAAATTATAAAAATTATTATTCCTATTATCCCTAAAATAGTGCTTGTACTTCCTAGATCTTTTTTTGATTTCGACTTTAATATATTAACTATTGAATATCTTTTCAAGAAAACCATTTGATATATTGTAGTGAATAAAAATATTACACTTGAAATTAAAAATATCGTTCCATATGCTTTAAAACTCAAAGGAATAATTATATTATCAATTTTCAATATTTTCCCTATAGACATATGAAATAGTTTTGAAAATACACTTCCCCCAAGAGATGCAACTAGAAAGGATATCAACGCTATTATAATATTTTCATAACAAAGTATCTTTGTTATTTCTTTTGAAGTTAATCCTATTGTGAAATATACCCCAAATTCTCTCCCTCTATACTTTGTAAAGGAAACTGTTGTAAAAATTATAAACATTAATGAAAAAGCTACCATTAATATAACTACAGACATAAAATTTTCTTTTACAAACATAGTTTCATCAGCCTTCATAAATTCTGGACTAAACACTAAAGTGAAAAACATAAATAGGATACATTGAATAAGACTATTCCCAAGAAGATAAGCTGTGTAATTCTTAATGTTATACTTAATATTTTTTATAATTATTGAAGAAAATCCCACTATTCTTGTCCTCCTATAACTAATTGTGCTTCTATAACCTTGTCAAAGAACTCTTTTCTATTTCCATTAGAGTTTATTTCAAGCTTAATAGTTCCATCTTTTATAAATATAATTCTCTTACAAAAGGATGCTGCAAGAGGATCATGAGTTACCATAACAATAGTAGATTTCTTTTCTTCATTTATCTTTTTAAAACTTTCCATTATATTCATTGATGATTTTGAATCTAAATTTCCTGTAGGCTCATCTCCTAATATTATTTTAGGTTCTTTAATTAATGCTCTAGCTTCTGCCACTCTTTGTTTTTGACCACCTGAAATATTATAAGGATAACTATTTTCAACTTCTTTTAACCCAAAATACTCTATTAATTCATTAACCTTATCCTCAATAACCTTAGGTTTTACCCTGTCTAATGTTAATGGAAATCCTATGTTTTCTTTAACAGTTAAGCTATCTAAAAGATTAAACTCTTGAAATATAAAGCCAATATTGTTTCTTCTAAAAATAGCCATATCATCTTTCTTCATATTAAGAATATTTTTTTCACCTATAAAAATTTCACCTGCTGTAGCTTTATCAATTCCAGCTAAAATATTTAATAAAGTTGTTTTACCACTTCCACTAGGCCCCATAACTCCCAAAAATTCTCCATCCTCCACCTTAAAAGATATGTCATTAAGCGCTTTTATAGCTTGCGCACCTTTAAATGAATCATAAACTTTAGTTACTTTTTTACATTCTAAAACTTCCATATAAATATACCTCATTTCTTTTCCGAATTTAGTCATAGCAAAATAAATAACAAGTCAGTATTCTTGCTTGTTATTTATTTTGCTATGCCTTACCTAAAGTATATTCTCTATTTGCATATTCTTAAATTGATTTTGCTTACTTAACCTTACGCCAATGAAAGGTTACTTTTCTATTATTTATTTTATGATGTCTAAGTATGTAATACTAACCTTTGTACCTTTGTTAATCTCAGAAGTTATGTGTATTTTATCATTAAGATTATCACAAATACATTTACACATATAAAGACCTATGCCAGAAGATCTTTCTTCTTTTCTTCCATTACTGCCTGTAAAAAATGGATCAAAAACTCTAGGAATCTCCTCAGTTTTTATTCCGACTCCTGAATCCTGTATATAAAGTGTAATCTTATCCTCACTCTGTTCCGCATAAAAGCATACCTTCCCTGCTGATAATGAATACTTTATAGCATTACTTAAGATTTGCACAATAACATATTCACTCCATTTTCTATCTGATAAAATATAATATTCTTCTGGAATATTAACCTCTGGAAATACATTAGCATAGATGAAATTTCTTTTTTGTGAATTAATACTCTTCTTGACTAGCTCCTTTAAATTTATACCTTCTGGAAGATAGTCTTTAGAAAACGCTCCAAGTCTAAATATATTTAATGCCCCTTCTAAATTCTTTTGTAATAAACTATTCTCATCCCTTATATCCTTAACCACCTCTTCATCAGGTAATTTTTCTATTGCCAAATTTATTACTGCAACAGAAGTTTTCATATTATGAATCCACTCTATAAGTAATTTTTCCTTCTCTTCATTATTGTTTTCTAAAGTATATATTTTTGAAATATAATCTTTATGAACTTCCCTAATTTCATCAAATACTTCTTCAAAAATACTATCTCCAACTTTATAATCAGGACTTGTTTTTACTTCTTCAAGGGATTTATAAAATAATTTGTATATAAAAAATTTATAAATTAAATATACCCCTAAACAAAATGAACACATTAAAATAGGATAAAACATAAAATCCTTATCATATAGAAAGTAATAAAAGAGTATTATAGAAAAAGAATTACATAAATAAAGGCAAATTGAAACTTTCTCCTTTTTTAAAGTAGATCTTAGTAATTTACCTAAGGACATAGCCAACCCCCCTCTTCGTTTCTATAGTTAATTTTATTCCCTTATCCTTAATCCTTTTCTTTAACCTTGTTATGTTAACTGTTAAAGTATTATCATCTACAAATTCATCCTCATCCCATAATGCTTCTAACATTTCTTCCCTTTTAACTACTTTTTCATAATTAGTAAAGAATATTTTAAGGAGCTTGTATTCATTCTTAGATAAAGGAATACTTTCATTATCTACTCTTATTTCCATACTCTCACAAAAAAGCTTTATATTCTTAACCTCAATAATATTTTCATTGAAACTATTTGTTCTTCTTAACACTGCATTTATCTTTGCTAAAAGTATGCCCATGCTAAAAGGTTTTGTTATATAATCATCTGCGCCTAGATCTATCCCTCTAATTTGTTCTCCCTCTTCACTTCTTGAAGAAACTATAATAATAGGAGTATTTAGCTTTTTTCTAATTACCTTTAAAAAATAGAATCCATCAAACTTTGGAAGATTTATGTCCAAAAGTATTAAATCACTTTCTGACTTATATATTTCCTCCTCAACATGATTAAAATCTTTTATTTTTTGAATTGAATAATCATAAGCGCTTAAATATTCTTCCATATATTTTATTAACTTAATGTCATCTTCTATAAGTAAAATTTTTTTTTTCATCTCTAACCTCTTTTATAAAATTCTTTAACTTTCTTTTAATATCTTTTGTATATTTTACTACACCTAAAATATGTGCATTACGTCATACATGCACACAAATTTATGCCATTTACTATGGATAGTGTAAGTTCACCATGTCAAAAGAATGATACCATAAAGTAATCTTCTAAGACTATTATATACTTACATCCTAATTAGCTTTGTTCTTTGCCAGATTTCCTAAATATCTTATTAATACATAGAAAACTATTATAACCGCTATTATCTCTTCTACTTTTATAAGTACCGGTAATATAGCAATTTTAACACCCTGATTTATTAGAAATCCATTACTTAGTTTTAAAGCTAAGGCTGAAATTACCAGCGGAAAGGTAAATCCTGAATAGCTTGGGTAGAATTTTAATTTTAGCAATCCCACAAGTTTGATTAATGCAAATATATAAAAACATTGTGATAAAACTAATAACAACCAGAATATAAATAAATTCTTTTGGTCAAAAGCATTTAGGTATCCAGCCAGGCATAAAGATCCTGGTGCTGAAAAAATTACAAGGGTTGGTAATGCAGGCTCAGGGATTTCCTTTACTACAAATACCCGTTTCCCAACTACAAATATCAGAATTAAATAGGAAACAACTGCAAACCAAAATGCATATTGCCCTACTGTCTGATTAAATGCTTTCCCGGTTACAGCTGCAACTGCTATACCTACATAAACAATAAACCAGCTTGGTAATACTTGTTTAATATTAAATTTCCTTATAAATTTCATTGAAAATCTAATCATTAAAGCTATGTGAATAAGGATTCCTACTATCCATACTGCATATGCAACACTACCGTTATACGGCTTAACATATGTTGCCAGAAGCATTATGCCCATAGAATATGTTTGAAATACCGAGGCTCCAATAGGGTTGTCCAATTCATTCTTTAAGCCCTGAAAATCATATACAAATTTAACTGTTGCAACTATGAATAATATTGCAGAAATTGCTCCCATTATGTTTCTATAAACATCTCCATATGATTGAACTAAATTGCCTAAAGCAGCAAATGCAAGCATTAACCCTACCACAGGCATATGTATTTTCTTCAAAAAAACTTTCACTAATATCCCTCCAAAATTATTCTTCTATTTTTATTACTCCATCTTCAATCAGTTCTCTTGCTACCCCCTACCTTCTCTTTATTTAAATAAATCATAATTTTGCCTCCCTTATTTTTTTAAAAATTATGCTCCCAATTTTCATTAAACTTAAATACCTTAGCTGGTCTAAAAGGTTTCCCCTCTATTTTTTCATCTGTTTCTATAATCATTTCTCCCATTTTTCTTCTAAAATTAAATATTTCTCTACCCATTATTGCTTCATAAACATTTTGTAATTCCTTAACTGTAAATAACCTTGGCAGAAGATTAAAAGCAATTGGTGTATACTCAACTTTATTTCTTAATCTATCTATTCCATTATCTAAAATTTTGTAATGGTCAAATGCTAATTCTTCTGTTGAATTTTCTAATAGTTTATAAGTTATTTCCTTTCTCTGCAGAATATTTTTTTCTACCTTCTCGGATACCTCATAATTAATTTCTACTTTTCCATCTACAGATTTAAGTGATAGATTATATATTTTTCCCACATAATCTTCATAAATTTTAGAACTCATAAGCGTTTTATCTATCCAAAACCACATGTCTTCTCTTTCTTTATCTATTTCTGAACCCTTTATACATTCCTTTTCTATTAATGCAATATTTCCTACACTAATAACTCTAGTTCTTTTATCTCTATTAACATCTCCAAATGTATACAATTGTTCAGTGTACACATTGTCTATTCCTGTTTTTTCTTTAAGCTTTGCATATGCACCATCTTCTAAGCTTTCATCCATATTTACAAAACCACCTGGTAGTGCCCAATTATTTTTATAAGGATATTGTTCTCTTTTAACTAAAATAACCTGCATTCCCTTCTTCGCTACTTTCCTATTACTATCCTCACTTTTATCCTCAGTTGTTAAAATTATAATATCATTTGTGACACTTGGCCTTTTATAATTGCTTTCATCATAGGTTTTCAAAAACTCTACTTCTTTGTTAACAAAATGTTTATCCAAAGTTTTTACACCTCAACTCATTCTCTTTTAGTTAATATCACATCGATACTATGTGTTCATCTTATTCTTATATCCTTAATTTGTCAACACTTGTTTTAAATTAAAAAATAAAACTCCAACCTAATAAAGGTTGAAGTTTTTGTTATTGAGTTATTATTTCTACCCCAAAATGATCTGAAATAACATTATAATTTTTAGAATTAAATATAACTTTACTACTAACTACATTAATATCTTCAGTTGATAATATTAAATCTAATCTTTTTGAGTCACTGTTATTCTTCCATCCATCAATTTCCCCACCAACAGTTATCCCATTATCCTTATCTTTTGCAATGTTATAGGTATCTACTAAACCTTTGTCTAATAAATAATTATATCCTTCTCCTATAACAAATGCATTATTATTAAAATCTCCCATTATAAAGTTAGTATTAGATTTAGATATATTTTTAACTAGCTCATTTGCTTGGTATTCAAAAGGTTCTTTATCATCACCCCACCAACCTAGGTGGCAGCTATATATATCATAATTTTCATCTTCGACTTCAATAGTAGCTTTAATAATATTTCTGCTTTTATAAAAGTTTTTATCGTTGCTTTTTGATATATAAAATGAACTACTATTTTTTATATTTTTATTAGTTAAAATTGCTAATCCTTCTTCATATATATCATAGCCTATATGGGAAAAATCCCATATATAACTATAATTATATTCTCCTAAAAATTCTAACTCTTTAACTAAAATATATACAAAATTATCTTCTTTTATATTGTCTTTAACTACTTTTGAATCTATTCTTTGACTTATTTCCTGAAGAGCCACAACATCATACTGCTTTTCTTTTATAACTTTAGCTAAATACTTGATCTTCTCTATTTGGTTTTCTTCTTGCCATGAATGGCAGTTTAATGTTAATAGCTTCATTCTCTACACTCCTAAAATATCTTGAATAGTAGATTTTAATATATCTGCCTTAGGTCCATATATTGCTTGAATCCCATTATCCTTTCTTATAAGCCCTATAGCACCATTTTTCTTCCATTCTGCTTGATTTGCAACTTTATTAGGATCTTTTACAGTAACACGTAAACGTGTCATACATGCATCTATCTCTTCTATATTATCTTTTTCTCCTAATAAAGAAATAATCTTAATTGCTTCTTCATCATTTGCTGTTGCTTTATTTTTTGTATTTCCTACAACTTCTTCATTTTCTGAATCAATATAATTTCCTTTACGTCCTGGAGTTCCAATATTGAACTTACGTATTAAGAAATTAAAAGTAAAGTAGTTTATTCCAAAGAATGCCCCGCAACTAATGAAGAAATTAATTAAATCTTTTACTAGCCCTGCGTTTACCATCATTGGTACACGTGTTATAAATTCTATAAATCCAAAAGAATGTACTCTTAATTGGAACACATCTGCTAATGCAAATCCTATACCTGTTATTATTGCATATACAACATATAATATTGGTGAAATAAACATAAACATAAATTCAATTGGTTCTGTAACACCTGTTAAAAATACTGCAAGTGCTGCTGATACGAATATTGTCTTATACTTCTTTTTCTTATCTTCATCAACATTTTTATACATTGCAAGTGTAACACCCATTAATGATGCTGTTGATAATATCACTTGTCCAAGTTTAAATCTTGCTGGTACTACTGACCCTAAAAGATTATTATATTCAGTAATATTTCCTGAATCCTTTAAGTTTATTAAATCTGTAATCCATGCTAACCATAATGGATCTTGACCTGATACTACAGTTCCTGCTGCTGATCCTGTTACTATTTGATAAACTCCGCCTAGCTCTGTATAATTTATTGGTACTGTTAACATATGATGTAATCCAAATGGTAATAATAAACGTTCTAATGCTCCATATAAAAATGGTGCTAATATTGGTGCTGTATCTTTTGACTCTGCAAGCCAAAATCCAAAACCATTTAATAATCCTTGTATCATTGGCCATATAAGTGCCAATATTATTGCAACTACTGTAGATGCTGCAATTACTACAAAAGGAACAAATCTTTTTCCATTAAAGAATGCTAAAGCATTTGGTAATTTATCGTAATTGTAATATTTATTATATAATACCGCTCCTAAGAACCCTGAAATTATACCTATAAATACTCCCATATTTAAAGCTGGTGCTCCTAATATACTTGTAAAATAATCTTTAACCACTAATGATTTTCCCAAAAATGAATTTACTGTTGCTGTTTTATCTGCTAACATTACTGAATTTACAGCAAATAATGCTCCGGTTACACGATTAATTAATATAAATGATAGTAACCCTGCAAATGCACCACCGGCTTTTTCTTTAGCCCATGAACCACCTATTGCAACTGCAAATAATATGTGTAAATTCCCAATAACTGCCCAACCTATATCTTCCATAACTCTACCTATGGTATCCAAAACAGCTATATCAAATGACATACCTATTAGTTTACCAACTGAGATCATTATTCCTGCTGCTGGCATAACTGCTACTACTACTAATAACGACTTCCCAAATCTTTGCCAAAAATCGAATGAAAACAAACTTGCTTTTTTCTTTGTATTACTCATATTATTATACCCCATTTCTATTATTTTTTATATTTTATATAATCTTGATTCATATGGCTTCATTGTAAATTCTGTTATTTCTTCATGAACATCTATATCATAATTATTAATTAATAACTTATCATAATTTAATTTTATATCCTTATTAAAGTACTTAGTCTCCTTAGCAGATAAATTAACTATTATCACATATTTTTCCCCATTTAAAGTTCTTGTATATGCATAAATATTTTCATCATCTTCTAATATTAAATCATAGACTCCATAGACAAGTGCTAAATTATTTTTTCTTGTTTTAATCATTTTCTTATAAAAACTTAATATAGATTTTTCATCTTTATCTTGAGATTCTACATTTATTTCCTTATAATTTTCATTTATCTTAATCCAAGGTTCATTTGTGGTAAACCCAGCATTTTTGCTACTATTCCATTGCATTGGAGTACGAGCATTATCTCTTGAAATAGCTCCTATACAGTTCATTGCTTCCTTTATATCTAATCCTTGTCCCAACTTTTCTTCATATATATTTATTCCCTGTATATCATCATAATCATCAATAGAATCAAATTTTACATTTGTCATTCCAATTTCTTGACCTTGATATATAAATGGAGTTCCTTGTTGCATAAAGTACATTAATGCAAAAGCTGTTGCACTTTCTCTCCAAAACTCTTTATCATTTCCCCACCTAGATACTGCTCTTGGTATATCATGATTTTCAATAAATAAAGCATTCCATCCATTTCCTTCTAATGCCTTTTGCCACTTAGTTAAAATCCCCTTATATTTCTTAACATTAAACTCTTCATTATTTTCATCATCCCAAAGCTGTAAGTGCTCAAATTGAAATAACATATTAAATTTACCATTTTCATTTCCTACCCATAAATGAGCCTCATCAGCACTTACTCCATTAGCCTCTCCAACTGTCATTACTTCATATTTAGAAAATGTATTTTCATTTAATTCTTCTAAGTATTCATGTATTCCATTAACATTCATATGTTTTTCAAAAGAAGATACATACTCTAACCCCTGTGGATTTGGCATATCTACAAGACCATCTTCCTTTTTTATATGACTTATAGCATCTACTCTAAACCCATCTATTCCTTTATCTAGCCACCAATTAATCATTTTATATAATTCGGCTCTAACCTCTTCATTTTCCCAATTTAAATCAGGTTGTCTTTTAGTAAATAGATGTAAGAAATATTCTTCTGTTACCTCATCTAACTCCCATGCTGATCCCTTGAAAATGCTTTCCCAATTGTTAGGTTCTCTGCCGCATTTATCTTTATCCCAAATGTACCAATCTCTTTTCGGATTATTTTTAGATGACTTAGATTCTATAAACCATTCATGCTCATCACTAGTATGATTTATTACTAAATCAATTATTAACTTCATTTCTCTCTTATGCACTTCTTTTAATAGTTCATCAAATTCATTCATAGTTCCAAAATCAGCCATTATGTCTTGATAATCACTTATATCATAACCATTATCATCATTTGGAGATTTATACATTGGACATATCCAAATAACATCTATACCTAAGTTTTTTAAATAATCAAGTTTTGATACAATTCCTTTTAAATCACCTATTCCATCATTATTTGAATCGTTAAAGCTTCGTGGATATATTTGATATGCCACAGCTTCCTTCCACCAGTTCCTTTCCATAAAATTCCCTCCCTTGTGCAATCGTTTGCTTAAATTATAAAAAAATATATATACAGTTTTTTATGCATATATTAGTACTTATTTTTCATTCCTATTGACCTTCGTTTATTAATGTCTTTATCTAATATATTCAATATATCATCTTTCGTAAACTTTTACAAAAAACCTTTACTTGATTTTCGGGCAAATTTCCAACTTTTTTTTTAATTACCTTTATATATCTTTATCATGCTCTCTTTTTTGTGCAACCGTTTGCCTAATTTTGAAAAAACTTCTCAATCCTATATCTTACGGGTCTAATCATTAATTTTTTTGCACTATACTTTACCTCTAAAATTAGCTAATACTAGATTATTAGCTTCCTTGTATAGCACAAAAACTTCCACTACTCTTTGATTAGTTATTTATTGATTTTACTATGCCTAATAGATTCCCTCTCTATTAATTCAGTTTCAATAATATAATATTTCTTATCTAATTCTCTATTTTCTAATTTATCTATTAAAAGCTTTGTAGCATAATATCCTAATTTTTCTGCATTAATATCCACGGATGCTAATGGAGGAGTTTGATACTTTGCTAATGGGCTATTATTAAAACTAGCAACTGCTATGTTATTAAGACCCTTTTCCCCTAAAGCTCTTTGTATCCCAAATGCCATTAAATCATCAGTAGCCACTAAAGCTGTTGGTATCATTTTATCCAATATTTTTATAGTTGCCGTATATCCAAGTTCTTCAGTAAAATCACTTTGTTCAACAACAAGATCCTCTATTATTGGGATATTTGCAGTATTCAACCCTTGTTTATACCCACTCAATCTATCCTTTGAAAAATTCAAATCTTCTTTAGCACCTATAAATCCGATATTTTTATGACCTTTTTCTATTAGCCCTTCAACAAGATCTTCCATGGCTTTATAATTATCATTATCTACCCACAACATAGTATTAGGCTCTTTTGGCCTACCTATTACAACAAAATTTGCATTTATATCCTTTAAGTAACTTATACACTCATCATCATCTGTTACCTTCAGCAAACATAATCCATCTACAAGATTACTCTCCGTAAATTTCTTTATCCAATCATTATCATTTGAGCCTTCTTCTTTAAATGCATACATTATATAATAATTTTCTTTCTGAGCGCAAATACTTATTCCCTTCATAGCCTGAATAAAAAATGGATTCTCAAATAAATTTTCAGCTACATCTGCTAATACAACCGCTAAAATTCTTGTTTTATTATTAGCTAAACCTCTAGCTATAATATTTGGAGTGTAGTTTAGCCTTTTAATAACCTCATTTACCTGTTGCTTTTTCTCTTCACTTATCTTATTACTATTTGATAAAACCCTAGATACTGTAGATGTAGCAACTCCTGCTTCTCTTGCAACATCTTTTATTGTAACTGCCATTTTTACATCTCCCTATTATATACCGTAATCTGCACGTTAATTCCTTATATTTTCTATATTATTAATTATAGACTATGTATTATTGTTTATAATTAATAACTACAATATTCACCAAACATCTTTTTATAACTTGATTTATTTTATGATGCCTTATAAACATTCTACAAAACTTTTCTTCACTAGTAAAGAAGTAATATTTTAAAGTATAACAAAAAATGAGGTGTCTAAAATAGAAATTTAATTTCTATTTTAGACACCTCTTATATTATGCAGCTAAAACTTCACATTCACATTTACCTTCCTTCTTTTTCGCAGCTCTTATCTTCATCTCTTCAGCATAAGCAACAAAGGAAAGAAGGATAACTCCCATAAACAGCGCAACATAGAATACTATAAATACGTCGTTCCATCCATGAAGATTTATACCAGCTATATTTACACCTGATGATTTAGGATCTGCTATTTTAGCTAATATAACCTTGGCTGTAGAATCTCCAAATAAGTATCCAAATGTACCACTTAATCCATTAGCAACTGCAATTGACCTCTTAGGGGCAAATCCTACAAGTGATATACCTATTAATAATTGAGGTCCAAATATTAATACTCCAAGAATAAATAATGAAACATTTACCATTGTAACACTTGTTGCATATCTATATCCTAATACAGCAAAAGAAGTTAATATTAAGCAGAATACTGCAACTATTGCTCTTCTTCCATTTAATAAGTCAGATATAAATCCCCATGTAAAGCTACCTACAAGTGCTCCCATTTCAAAGTAGAATATTGTATTTACTGCATCACCCATTGCAAAGTGTAATTGTTCTGTAACATATAAGGGCGCCCAGTTATCTATACCTATACGCACTATATAAACAAAAACGTTAGATACACATAAAACCCAAATCCAAGGATTTCTTAAAACATATTTTCTAAATATTTCAAATTTAGTCATTGTTTCTAATTCTGGATTAGTTTCAACTATAACCTCATCAAATATTTCTTCTGCTGAATTCCAGCCTAATTCTTCAGGCTCGTCTTTACCAATGAATAAAACAGCTATACCAACCATTGCTGCTACTATAGCTGGAACTATAAACATACCTGCTACTTTACCATGGAAGAATGTATTAGCCCCCCATAATGCTAGCATACCTGCTAATCCTCCACCAATATTATGTGACATATTCCAGATACCTAAGTATCTTCCTCTTTTTTTAGATGGTGTCCATCTAGTAATTGTAGAATAAGAACTTGGTCCACCTGGTGCTTGGAAAAATCCACTTAATCCCCATAATATTAGTATAGCTCCAGTAGGTTTCCTACCCGATAATAAAAGAATTCCAATTCCAAATACCATTGTGGCTGACATAACTAATAATATTGACATTATACGTTTTGCATTTTTACCATCAATAAAATAACCTAAAAGAGTTTTTCCTATAGCATATGTTATAGAAAACCCAAAACCTATATATCCAAGTTCTGATGTAGTAAATCCAAGCTCCTGCTTTAATAAAGGTTGTCCTGCTTTAAGATTGTTTCTAATTAAGTACATGCTAGCATATACAGCAATTAGAACAAAGAATGCTTTTAAAAACTCCTTAAACCACAGCTTCCTTTGCTCTTCAATTGATACAGATACACCCTTTTTGTTAATACTAAAAAAATTAACTATTTTGTTCATTTTTCTTCCTCCAGTTGTTAAAAATTTCAATAAATTTGATTGTATACTTAAACTAATTTAAGTTATTCCACATCTTCATCAACTTATCTCTGTCATTACTTGCTTTTGAAAAGTCGTAATCCCTATATATGTCTAAATCAGAAAAGTTTATACCTTCCGTCTCTTTAATATCCTCTCTAGTAGACATTCCCTTAGATATATTTGTTAAAGTATCCCCTACTTCTTTAGAAGTACAAAAATCTATAAAAAACTTTCCTACATCACCATTAGGTCCATCTTTGATCTTTGAAATTGCATCTATATTCCAGCCACCATTTTTGGGTACGCTAGTTTCTATATTAAAACCAGAGTTCTTAACTAACAGTTGATCTCCAAGAAAATTTATGGCTATTAGATATTCTCCTGTGGCAACCTTTTGCGCCGGAGTATATCCATTTATTGTAATTCTGCCCACATTAGCTTTTATTCCCCTTAATAGTTTTTCAGCTTTTTCTTCACCCATACTCTGCACAAGAGAAGCTATCATTGTATAAGCTGTTCCAGATGTGTTTGGATCTGGAATTACTATTTCACCTTTATACAAAGGATTTAATAAATCCTCATAGGTTTTAGGAATTTCTAATCCTTTACACTTAAACTCTTGGTTCCACCTATCCTTATTAACTGCAATAGATAAGGGTTCTACTTCAAAACCAGTCCAATATCCTTGTTTATCTTTATATTCACTTTGGATACTATCATAGTTTTTGGAAGTGTATTTTTCTGAAAGCTTTTCCTCTTTTATTAAGTCATGAGCGTCACAGGTTCCCCCCATAAATATATCTGCCTTAGGATATTCTTTTTCCGCTTTAACTCTAGCTACAGCTTCCTGTGTAGGCATTCTCATATATTCATAAGTACATCCAGTCTTCTCTTTAAAAAGTTCTAAAATTACTCTTCCGACTTCGTCTCGCGATGCAACATACACTACTAGGTGCTTTCCTCTTAGGTTAGGATAACCATCTTTGTAAGTTACTTTCTCAGGATTATTACTACAAGCTGTCATATTTAAAGATATAACTATCATAAAAATAGCACAAATAAATTTTATAAATTTCATATATAGTCCTCCTTAGCTAAAAGTTAATTAGAATCATTGTTGCCTAAATTTTCACATATATCCTTTAGGTTTCCTCTCATATATATATGTCTCCCATTTTCATCACCCATATATTGAACAACGAAAAAGTCATTATCATAGACATCAATATTTACCATATTATAACTTTTAACCTTTAAAAGATTATCATCCTCTTCATCAATATAAATTTTTATATGTGCTAGCGCTTCTTTCTTATCTGTTGTCAAAGCTATAATCTCTTCATCATTCTCAAGCTTTACCGACTTATCTATTATGTTTTTTATACTTTCCTTATCATCGTTCCCTATTTTTTTAATTTGATTATCCGAGTTTACAATAGTCACTATGTTACGAGAATTCATAAATTTTCCTATATTATAAGGGGAGTACAGATAACCTAACAAATTATTTCTTAAGCTATTTATCATAGGTAATTTGTAACTATCATAGTATGTATAATTATTTAAAATTAATATATTGCTTATTTCGAAGTTATCCTTCATGCCGTTTAAATAGTATACCGTTCCCTTAATCTGAACCTCATTATTTTTATTGATATGGTTCTCTTCACCAATAGAATCATTTGTGATCTCATTTATTGAATCCCATATATTTTTTATAGAATTCTCATCCTCAAAAACATAATCACCCCATCTTTCATTAGACATTTCAATTTTTACAGGTATAGACATATTTATTTTCTTCAATACTTCTTCTTTGTCCTGTATTATTGTAACTTTATTATATAAATCACTATAATTCAGATTTGTTATTACAATACAAAGAAGCAATATAACCATATATATGCCTGCAATTTTAAATTTCGAATTAATCCTTTTCATTACTTGTTCCTCCTATTATAATAAAGGTTCAATTTATAATAAATATTTCATAAATGTTTCACAATTGTAACATTTATCGTTTTCATAGATTTAGGCACTTGAAAAAAATAACAGACTATCAAATTGGTCTATTATTTTTAAAAGTGCCTTATACTAATTCTTTAAAAATTATTTTTACTGATGTCCATTTTTTTTCTTCACTATAAATCTCTATACTTCCTTCTTGCTTCTTCATTATTTCCTTACATATAGGAAGGCCTAACCCATTTCCATTCTTATTTCTACAATTTATTTTATTAATCCTATAAATAGGTTGAAAAAGATTATCTAAATGTTGCTTTTCTATACCTATCCCATCATCTATAATATTTAATATTATATTGTCATCCTTAATGTCTATTTTTATAATAATACTGGTACATTCGCTATACTTTATAGCATTATCTAAGACATTTAAAATAACCTGTTTAGTTTTGTCTCTATCTATAAATAAATTTACATCAACTAACGCTTTTATTACCTCTATATCATACTTATCTAATCTTGGCTGTATTATGCTTAAGGTTTCCTCTACAACTTCCTTTAAATTATTATTGGCCATCTCTACATTAAATTCAGTTTTACCTAGCTTTGATAAATCAAGAAGCTCCTCTACTAACTTTAAAAGCCTTTCTCCCTCTTTTTTTATATAATCCAAGCTCTCCTCTATATCATCCCTGTCTTCTAGCCTTGGTATTAATTCTGAATATCCTATTATAGCTGTTAATGGTGTCTTAAATTCATGAGTTACATTGTCCAAAAAGTCCTTTTGCTTTTGCTTCTCTTCCTTTAGAGTTTCTGTATATGTCTTTATATTTTCAGACATTATATTAAAAGTCTCCGCTAAATCCTCTATTTCATCTCCACTTTTAATCTCTATTTTATTCTCATATTCTCCTGCTGCAACCTTCTCCGAAAGAGCCTTCAACTTTTTTATAGGTTCTGCTATATTTCCTGAAAAAAGCTTACTCAAAATCCAAGATATTATAATTGATATAAATCCTATAATTCCCATAATCATAAACATATTATTTATAAGTTCTTGCCCACCATCAACTGGATAAACATATCGTACACATCCTAATGTAGTATCTTCTAAAAGTACAGGGCTTGAAAACAGCACATATATATGCCCGTCTACCTTCTTTACTACGTAAGCTTTATTGCCCTTTATAGCATTAGTTATATCCTCATCATAGAGGCTAACGCTATTCATAACTGAATCAGCTAAACTTTCTCCAGTTTTATCATACATTTGTATTCTAAATCTCAATTTATTAGATAAATATGTATTAATAAGTGGAGCCTTCTTAGCAAAGTTAGCTTCAGCCTCTATTTTCTTATCTTTTTCTATATAGTTTGATATATAGAGTTG
This sequence comes from Clostridium gasigenes, assembly GCF_017348895.1. Lineage (NCBI taxonomy): Bacteria > Bacillati > Bacillota > Clostridia > Eubacteriales > Clostridiaceae > Clostridium > Clostridium gasigenes. The sequence continues at coordinate 1,734,918 of NZ_CP071376.1, read as the reverse complement.
AGTACTATAACTTTCCTTAGTTAAAAAATCTATAGCACTTTTTATAACATTACTGTATAGATTATTTATTGTTATTATATATATAAAAATTATAACAGGAATTAATATCCCCATATTCATCAGCATAATCTTAGTTCTTATCTTTAAATTTATCCTGTTCACTAAAGCACATCCTTAACCCATTTAAAATTCTAGTCTATAACCTACCCCATACAATGTCTTCAAGCTATCTGAATAGGGACCTAACTTTTTTCTAAGCCTTTGAATTAAAATATCAACTGCTCTAGTATTTCCTTCATACTCATATCCCCAAATTCGCGCTAAAAGTTCTTCTCTTGTAAATACCTTATTATGATTTTCCATCATTAATAGTAAGGTATTAAACTCTTTATATGTAGTGTTTACTTCTTTTCCATCTATAAATACCTTTCTTTCATCCTTTACTACTCTTATAGCTTTTATATTTATTTCATTATTTTTAGCTTTTATTTCAGTATCTTTTTTCTTTATTCTTTTTGTTATAGCCTTTATTCTTAAAATAAGCTCTGTGCTATTAAAAGGCTTTGTTATGTAATCATCTGCACCTAATTTAAGCCCTAAAAGTCTATCATTTATTTGACTATTTGCAGTAAGCATTATAACAGGGACCTCACTATCTATTTCCTGAAATCTTTGTATGACTTCATGTCCACTTATATCAGGTAGCATAACATCTAGTATAACTAATTCTGGTTTTTCTTTCTTAAACTTTTCCACGGCGTCCATACCTGTCATACTTATAATTACTTCATAGCCTTCAAGCTTTAGATTCATTCTTATTAAGTTAACAATACTTTTTTCATCATCAATTACTAATATCTTCATAAAAATAACCACCTTTGATTAATTTAAAAATAATTTCAATTTTTATATTTCAACATAAAATATATTATACTCTCTTTTTCACTTATGGATATCCATACATTTTTAAAATATTAATTTCCAAACAAGAAAAAAGGGCTACAATAAACGATTTTATTAATCATTTATTGTAGCTCTTTTATTTGAATTACATAAGGTACTTTCAAATAAATAATAGATCAGTATTCTTGATTTTACGATTCTTTATTTCAATTTAGGTAAAAGTGTTTTAGCAAACTCTATATTATCAAGTTTATTTTCTTTCATATAATTTAGTAAATCAACTAAATAAGTCTTGTGATGTCCTATTATCTTTGAGAAAGATTGGATAAATCTAACTATATCTTCTTTAGACTCTTGTTTATTATTTAAATATTTCCCAACCAAATAAAATCTAATAAATGAATATCTTATTAAAAGCATAATATATCCATCAAATATTGATTCAGTTTCAGAAAATGGAAACATATTGTTATACATGAAATTCACCAAATAATTTTCAAAAATATAGCTATTATTATTTATATAATTCTTAGTATAATCTTCAAATGCTTTTATGTATAATTCAGGATCTGTAACTTTACTCTCGCCTTTCGCAAACTTGAATCCAGCTATAATTTCCTTAGTATCTTCTTTAAAAGCAAGACTATCCACTGATTTAAATACATTTAATAAATCCAACATCTTTTTGAAAAAATCCATCTGAACAATATAACTTGATTGATTTTTTTTATAATTATTCTTAATTGAATTTATATCATATTCTTTAATAAATCTAGGTACATTTTTATAATTTTGTTTAAGTTCTTGTTCTAATGTATTTAAAAATTCACCTAATATATACAGTCTTTTACTTAAATCAAGTTTTCTATTTTTTATTATTTTAATACTTAAATCTCTAATTTCTTTAAAATATTTTACAGGTGAATTATTAAACTTTTTAGATTTAGTATCAATATCACTAGATACTATATGTTTATCTATAGTATCTTCACCTTCTTGAAATTCAATTCCTTCTTCTTTTAATAAAAGAATTCTTGCAGCTTCAGGACAAGATACATCAAGAGACATTTCATAATATCCATCTACTTTATTAACTATTCTAGGGAAAGATGTACAAACATTTGAAAGATATTCTTCCCCAAGCTTAGAATAAATAACGCAATAATTTTCTTCATCTAAAAAAGGACACCTTTTTCCACTTTTTAATTTTACTTTTCCATAATCTACATCAACATTTGAATAATTTTCATTGTTGTGAACATTTTTTTGGAACATTCTTTTCATTTCTTTATCTTCAACTTTATAATATTTTTTAAATGTTGTCTTATCAATATCTATATCCCATCCAACACAACAGCTATCTTCGCACTTTCCACCTATACACTCAAATTCTTTAAGATATTTCGGATATCTTTTTTTTATGTTTTTTCCCATTGTATACTTCCTTTTCAAATAAATTATTTTCAGTTTTCTGTTTTACATTTATTTTACTATAGTATTTAAAATTTGTCAGATGTATATGAATCTCAATTACATTATATTTCTATTAACATAATTTATTTGGATATGCCTAAGTTCTTTTTTCATTTAACTTCCATCCAATATTCTAAGATAAATTATTCTTTTACCCAATAACTACTACAATCATTAGTGCGTTCAATAAATCCATACTCTATTAGAGCTCTTCTAATAGTAGCGTAGTCTTCATATATTCTTTTTAACATGCTATTTATTTCTTTTTCTGAGTATTTCCTTCCCTTCGAGAAATTCTTAACTATTTCAGCTAACACTATTATCTTCTTTTTCTCCTTAGCTGGATATGTCTTCACTGCCCCATTTTCATCCATATAATTTTTAATGATACTTTCTTTTTCCTTATCAGTAATATTATATCTATCATCTAGTATAGTTGCGGTTTTATGCGCATCACATAAAGCATCCTTTTCTAATATCTTTATCTTTTTCTTTGTTCCGCTAGATATGATCTCCATCATCGCTAAGAACAATCTTGCTTGTTTCTCTTTTTCTCTTAATTTAAAACGATGATTTCTTATTGTTGAATGTGCAACTCCTATTTTCAAGGCAATTTCTTTATCAGTTAGCCCCGATGCTATCAATACTAGTAGCTCCCTTTGAACCTCAGATATTCCAGTAAAAGTACTATTCATACCTAGTAAATACTCTAATGATGAACCATGACTTTTCTCTATATGCAATTCCGTTGCCTTTTTTGCATCATAAAGCATAGAATCTATTTCATATATTCTTCCCTTTGTAAATTCCTCCTCACAAATAATACATTTATAACTTTCCCCCTCTTCAATAAATCCTCGCTTTACCTCTTCAATTGTTGCATCCCAAAATAATTCTTTATTATTTTCATTCATATTACTCAACACCCCTTTTATATTTATCTCTATATTTATTCTATGCCTGTTTTGGTATTTTGTCTATATATAAACAAACTTTTTGTTATTAAGTTTGTTTATTATTGATTTTATTGCTAATAAAAAACTAGTAGCCATATATAACAGCTACTAGTTTATCTAATTATTTATATTCAAATTTATTCACTATTTATAAAAATATCAATCTTTATTTCTAATTATTTATTTACTTATGGTCCGGTTCACCATACCGGGTATAACGTAGACTTTTTCTAAGTTGTATACTATGAATATGCTATAAATATATTATATTAATTAATCTATTTTCTCCTTATAGGAATCCATACTTCGCATCTATATCCACTCTGTTTTTCGTCATTCCAAAAGTTTTTTTCAATACATGGACCCTCCGCTTGTTCAAATCCAGAAGAAGGAAACCATTCTGAATATATACGTCTCCAAATATCTTGTATAATCAAATTATTGGGCACAGCTCCATTACCTTCAAATACTGCCCATGTAAGTTTTGGTACCTCTAGTATAGTAAATTCAGCTGGTACATCTTCTTCGAACTGTTCAGCTCCCATTATATATTTTCTTGTTCCATCTTCTTCAAACCCATAATGAAATCCATTTAACAAAGTGCCTTTGGAATTTCCTAGAAGTCCATTTATCCTATCATGTATTCCATTTTTAGAAATCTTATTAATAAATTTTGGTATCTCCTCATACGCAGCATCATTAACCGTCGTTGTTACAAATCCTGCACCAAATACTTTAAAATCTCCCTTTTCAACTATTCTATAAATAATTTCACATTCTCCCTTTATTGATATTTGAAAAGAGATTTTGGTAAAAGCTTTAATTTTTCCATCAAGTTTTTTTAAAGCTGATGGTGATATTCCATGCAGTCTTTTAAAAGCTTTAGTAAATGCTTCTGGATTTTCATAACCATATTTCAATGCTATATCAATTACTCTTTTATCTGTTGCGACCAACTCTTCCGCGGCAAGAGTAAGTCTGCGATTTCTTATATATTGAGTTACTGTAAATCCTGTTAATGCATAAAAGACACGCTGAAAGTGATATCGTGATGAACATGCAACTTTTGATATGTCATCTATATTAAGTACTGCATCCAAATTTCTTTCAATATATTCAAGTGTATTGTTAAGCAATGTGATTGTTTCCAACTTTCTCCTCTCCTTTCAAACTCATTATAATATCACACTTATTTCATTTTCTTATATATATAATTTGTTATAACTTCACAATACTTATTAGGTTCTTCAATTCTAGCATAATGACCAGCAAAATCAAATGTAACCACTTGTTTGTCTTGAACTCGATTCATAAATTCTTGTGTTTGCACTTCACAAGTTATTGGATCATATTTACTTTTAATTAATAAAGAAGACTTATTTACATTTGATAATTCAGTAAATACATCATTATATACTCGCCAATCCTTTAGTAATTTCATTCTTGTATTGGTAGATTTACGCCATAAGTTTCCACCATCTTTAGTATTCATCGCTATTTTTTCGATTATTTGCTTATCATTTCCAAACCACATAAAGTTATTACAGTTCTCTCCAATCTCATTTAATGCCTTCATAAGAAGTTTATTAATTTCTTTGTAATCTGTAATATCTTTCAATTCTTTAAAATATTCTCCTGCCAAAATATCATTTCCTAATTTACCCAATTCATTTGCTGCTGCCTTTAGCATAGAACGCTCTGAAAGTGAAAAATCAAAAGACGGACATTCATATATCATATATTCAATAGAATCAGGGTATAAATTAGCATAAAGAACAGCAATATACCCACCAAATGAGTGACTAAGTAGTGACCATTTATTTATATGTAATTTTTTTCTTAATTCTTCAAAGTCTTCAATAATATCTTCTATCGAAATATGTTCTTCATCTAAAATAGCCTCCGATCTCCATACTCCCCTTTGCTCTGGAGCTATAATTTGAAATTTCTTTGATAATCTATCCCCCTGATATTGAATAAAATCTGCAACACCAATTCCACCGGGCCCCCCATGAATAAATAATAATACTGGTGATGAATCCTCTCCAAGAATTTCAGTATATATATCTTTTCCCCTAATTTTATAATAATCTCCCATCTAATATGCCCTCCCTATAATAACCTTAATTATCTCCTAACTTCTTACCTTCACTAAAGTATATCAGAAGATAGAATCTTAGTTCTGTCTTTTTGTGCTTTAATTTGTCTGGATTAATTCATTGTAAACTTACAAAATAGTAACGACGTTTTACTGTTTCTATTTCAGGCATGATAATTCTTAATAACACTATTAACATTAATAGTGTTACATATAAAAAAGTCTAAAAAAATAGCAGCTCCAGTTTCAATTGGATAGCTACTATTTCTGTAATTTATTTAAATTATGATACGGTATTTTCACTTATAAAAATAGCCTTAGACAAGTTATATCAACGCCTAATACTATAACCCGCATACTTATGGTAACGTTCACCGTAACTGGTATAACATAGACTTTTTTTCTATATTATTACGTGTCGATAATATAGAATTTAGGCTTATACTCCTTGAGGTAATGCATTTCCCATTATTTATTGCAAATTTATCATTAATGAATATTTCAGATTAAAAAACCGTAAAATTCTGAATATTACGATATTTAAGAGCTATTCATTTCTTGTAGTAATTTTCAAGTCTAAAATCAACAATTTTTTATTTTTTATTTTTTATTTATAGGAATCCATATTTCACGAGTATAATCATCAGAATTTGTGTGGCCAGTGCCGTAAACCTCAAGATCATAATCAGCAACTCTTTTGTAGCCGCAAGTAGGGAACCATTCCGTTGTTATTCTTGTCCACAGTGCATTAATTTGATGCTCTTTACCGTTCAAACTACCTCTTGCAGTAAATACTGCCCACTTATTCGCTGGAACAGTATATACTTGCAAATTGGAAAATATTATTTATATATAATATTTATATATAATATTTATATATAATATTTAGTATTTTTAAAAAACATCAATGATATTTTGGTAGAACAATGGTTTAGGGGCAATTATAACTGCTTTGAATTGACAATAAAGACCGCATTGCCCAATTGTACCTATGCACACCGTAGACTAGCCTACGGTGGAAATTTAAATTTACGGATTATCTAGTTCAACAAAAAAAATAAGCCTATCACGGCTTTTTTTTGTTTGTTTATTTAATGTCTAAATACGATTGGTCTCCATCATTTCTTATTTGGTATTGATGACCTCTGCTTGTAGTTAGGCGATAATTTAGATATTTTGCAGTTATACTGTCTGTATTGCCCTCTGCATTATACTTTAGTAAAGCGGAATACATTTCTGTAGCATCTATTCCTCCAACAATATCATTTAATATACTTTTTATAACTTTATCGCCTATTGGATTTTTAGTCATATCTCCTTGCATCATTATTGTCTGACAAACGTCATAGTTCTTAGATGTTACCGCAAGTTGATTTTCGCCGTCATATCTGAAGAAGTTAGAATCATTCGACATAATGTCTTCTTAAGAAATTAATTTAACTAATTCTTGTAGGTTTTCCATAGTGTCGGGATTCTTTTTCATTGATGGTTTATTTGGTTTTATTACATAGTCTAGTGGACTAGGTAAAACTACTGGTGGTTCTGCGAATCTACTTGTTTTTCTTTCAATATACATTTAAAATTTCTGTGCAATCAAATTAGCTTTTTTTATTCCATCTTCTATCTTGCCATGAACATCTGCACCTATAACATCTACATTTTCTATTGCTATAGTCTCTATATCATTAATACCAAAGAACCCCAATATAGTTCTTGATTCTCCTTCATTTTTAATGTTTGCCTTAATATATAATATTTTGCTTATCACTCTTACTATCCTTTAATTTTTATTATTTATTAATAGTACCTTTAGAAGTTTTCTGTTCCAAATTTATTATTTCTAAAATCTTCGTATGCTTCATCTATTTCTTCTACTGTATTCATAACAAATGGTCCATATGAAGCAATAGGCTCATTTATTGGTTCTCCACTTAGTACAATAAATAAAGCTTCTTCAGTAATTGATTGAACTGAAATGTTACCCTCAATGTTATCAAATAGAATAAAGTCAGTTTCTTTGCATATCTTATCTTCATTTATTTTAACTTCACCTTTTAATACAAGTATTCCTGTATTAAAATTACCTGATTCTCTTAGTATAACTTTCCCATAATTCTTTAAATTTATGTTATAGATGTTTATATTAGTAAAAGTACTAGCTGGACCGTTTATTCCCTGAAACTCTCCAGCAATAATGCTAACTTCTCCTTGATTATCATCAAGCTTAAAAGTTCCCATATCTTCTTTTAATAAAGCTTGGTATCTGGGTTCTATCATTTTCTTATCCTTAGGAAGATTAACCCAAAGTTGAATCATGTGTAGAATTCCACCATTTTTACTAAATTCCGTTTCATGATATTCCTTATGCATAATTCCTGATGCAGCAGTCATCCATTGGACATCACCAGGTCCTATAATTCCATGATTTCCTTTATTATCATGATGTTCAACTTTTCCATCATAAGCAATTGTTACAGTTTCAAAACCACGATGAGGATGGGCCCCAACACCTAGTCTAGTTGATGATGGTTCATAATGGTGTGGCGCATGATAGTCTAATAATAAAAATGGAGATAAACGCTCAATATCCTTTATGCCTACTGGTAAATATTGCGATACTTTAAATCCATCTCCAACCATATGTGATTCTGGTCCTTTGAATATGTTTTCTATTGTTCTAAAATTTTTCATTAATATTCTTCCTTTCTATTTTTAATTTTAGTGCTATTTATTTAAAATCATTATATATCACTAATTAGTTATATATATGTAAATTTTTTTTCTTTTTATATATTCTTAAATTTTTTCAAGATATTTTTCAAAGTAATTTTGTCTTCGTCAGTTAGAACATTAAAAATCTCACTAATATTATTAATATGATTTGGTAAAATATCTTCAATAATTTTTTTACCCTTATCTGTTATTGATATTATAGTAGATCTTTTATCTTCAGGGTCTAAATTCTTTTTTACTAATCCATCCTTTTCTAAATTTTTTATAACAACAGTTATATTTCCAGATGTGGTTAATATTTTTTCTATAATCTCATATATTCTTAAATCACCTTTATTATATAATGCTTCTAAGACTCCAAACTGAGCACTGGTCAGCCCACTTAACTTTATATTTTCTAATTCTTTTTTATGGATAGTATGTTCGGCTCTCGTAAATGTAATTAGTGTAGATAATGTCAATTTATTTTCATTAATTATATCTTTTATATTTTTTATATCTTTCATGCATTAAATTTATCACTAATTAGTGACATTGTCAACTCTCACCCTATAATTTTAGCTATACCCAAGTAATATCAATCACTTAGGCTAGTTTTCTCATTTATTTATGGTACGGTTCTCCATAGCTACTTAAAGTGAGGTTTTTCCGTTTAATACTTTTATAACTTCATTCTAATTCTTATATATTAATTCTATATCACCTAGCATATATATGATTCTTCAGCCATTGTCTAAAAAATTTCAGTTGTTCTTCGGTATGAAAATAATGTTCCCCATGCTCCATTATTTGCAAATCACAATTGAAACATTTTACAAATGCAGATATCTCATCAACCTCACATAAATTATCTTCTGAACCGTAGAGAATTGAAGTTGGTTTCTCCCAAACGACAATAGGGTGTTCTTTTACATAACAGTAATAATCCCAATAAAGTATATGTCCATTAGGTATTGAAATTTCCTTTTCTAGTTTTAATCTCTCCTCGCTTACATTAAAGCATGTCATCATATTATTTATGATACATTCCATATTTACTACTGGAGAAAGAAACAAACACTTTTGTAGTGGCTCATCACTATATGTAAGTAGACTAAAATATGCTCCCATACTGCTAGCAAAAACACTTATATTATTTTATACTGAATTTGCATAACGCATAATAGTACCGAGATCTTTAACACACTTTTGAACCTTACATGGATAATTTTGAAACTTCCGTTCACCATGTTCAGGCAAATCAAAACTAATCACTTGATAACCTCTTTCTGTTGCTTCTTCTGCAAATACAACAATAAAGTCGTCTGCCTTATTTGACATATCACCATGCACTACTACGAATAATTTATCTGATTTGTCCCCCCACAAAATTGCGGCGATATTTTCTATTTTTAAATTTTGTTTTATCATTTTAATTTTTTCTCCTTGAAATATAAATAGTTTATTCTTTTAATGCTACTATATCTCCACTTTTAATAGCAGTTAGCTTTTCGGATATTTTTTCAGTACTCCAATTCCACCACTGAATTTTAAGTAAATCCTCTATAACTGAATCTTCAAATCGCTTCCTAATAATTTGGGCTGGAATTCCACCAACTATAGCATATGGTGGTACATCTTTTGTTACTAAAGCTCTTGTTCCAATAATTGCCCCATCACCAATATGCACTCCCGACATAATGACAGCTTCAAATCCAATCCAAACATCATTTCCAATTACAATATCACCCTTATTATCCCAGGCTTCACAAACATTCATTGTGTCATCCCACTCTTCTCGAAAAATAGAAAATGGATATGTGGACAATGATTTTAGTGCATGATTTGCACTATTAAAAATAAACTTTGCTCCACAGGCAATAGAGCAATATTTTCCTATAATAAGATTATCGTTATTAACATAAGGATAATGATACAAAACATTTTTCTTCTCAAAATCCTTTGGATCATTATTAAAGTCGTTGTACATTGTAAAATCATCAACGATTATATTTGAGTTATTTATTACATTTTTTAAATAAACTGTATTGAAATCATTTGTTCTAGGATAAATTTTTTTATGATTAGGTTCTTGCTTCATTTTCCTCAACTCCTTTTATTATAGAGTTCACGACCCCAACCCTACGATAAGATTATAGCATCATTTCTCCTGCTTTATCTAGTTCATGAATAATTCTGTAATAAACTTGTCTGTTTTTAAACAAATCAAAAAGGGCGTTTTTATATCACAAAAATACATAATATAAAAATACCCTTTTCAATTATATTAATCGTTTTTCTCCTCTTATTATTCTTCTAATACTATCTTCAGTAAGATAAAACTGCTTTGAAAGTCCCCTAACTGATACTCCATTGCTATATTTATTAAAAATTTCATTATTTCTTTTCTTTAAACTAATTTTTATACCACTATTCTCCCCCCAGGATTTTTTACTCTCGCTTTTCCTAGGTATATATAGATAACCACCATCAACATATTGTTGAATTAATTCAATAATATGTTGTGGCAATATATTTTGTGCTTTTTCATATTTCATAACTATTGCCCCCATCTACATTTAATCTGTAAATCTATGAAGCAAAGTCTGCACTAAAATATTTCAGCCTAAATCAATCTAAATTTGGCTCCGAACAAGACTTTGTCCTATATTTTTACGCAGTCTTTGCATGGAGCCTTGAACAACAGCATGTATTGATACCTCTCTCATATATGATCCTCCCTCGTATACTTTTAATCAATAAATAATAATCTGAATTTCACCAGCTTATAGAGTAATTTTACCATATTACCATAAAATTAATATGGATTTAATATTGGAAACGTGGATTACCTTACTGCCATACCTTATCAAAATTTAGTAAAACCCAAAATTGCATTCTCATTTCTTGAGTATTCTCTCTAAACTTCCCATATCTAATAAATTCACAGTCTCAAATTTTCCTTTATAAAACACACCATAGTTATTAAAAACACAAGGCAATTCCTTTGCTTTTTGTAGTATATCCACTTGAATTAAAGATACAGGAACATCATTCATTTCACAATACTGTTTTATCTTCTCAATCTTTTGATAGATATAAGGGCATTGCATATCATAATAAATTATTAAATCTTTACATTCAATTTCTTGTTTTTTAGCATTTTGTGTGAACTTTGGTGTTGTTCCATCAAAAGAAAGTGCAAGCAGTTCATATCCATTATCGGTAGTATCAACAACCTCAAAACCAAACTTCTTCACAAATGATTGATCAGAAAGCCAATGTTTTTGTTTCTTTGCTCCGAGCATGCAAATTCCTGATTTACCCTTTTCTCTTGCATCTGCCAAACAATACTCCATTAGTGATTTTCCATACCCTTTTCCTTTATAACTACCGGAAACCCATAAGCAATATATATAGTAATAGTTATCACCAGTTATAGGAACCCAAGCTGTTTCAAGAGGAGCATATTCAATAAAAACTGTTGCCTTTTCATTTAACTTTCTAAAAACATGACCTTCATTTAGTCTATCAGAAAGCCATTGTCGTTTTTCGTCAATACCTTGATGGGGTTTTTTACTGCGTATAATACAGCATAAATGTTCATTAGCAAGATTTTCTGTTGTTAAGTTAACAAAATCAGTACACATATTTTAATTTTCCTCTCTTACAAATTCTAATTTAGTTTTTTAAATGACAAACCATAATATACTCTTCTTCATTTTCATCCACAATTTCAAAGCCCACATTCTTATACATTTTAACTGCATAATTTGCTTTTTGTACTGCTAATGAAGTTTTTTCATAACCTCTTTGCTGAAGTTCATAAAGCATCTTTTTCATCAAAGCTGTACCTATTCCATATCCTCTATATTCCTTATACAAAGAAATCGCAAAAGATGGAATTCCATCTTCTATATGTCCATAATCATTCATTACTCGTACCCATACAGCTCCAATTACTTTTTCATCATCTTCTGCCACAAAACAAATATCGTCTTCTTTTTTTCCGAAATCTAAAACATATACTTGAAGTTCTGGTAGATTAATTACTGATTTGGGTGGTGCTTGCACTCCTTCAATAATAAAGATTGCTTCATAAAGGAAATCATTCAAAAGAGCATATTCGTCATCTTTAATTTTTCTAATATTGTAATTCATAATTTTACCTCCAATTATTTAATTCTATTAATTGGATACCATTTCGCACATACTTAATACCTCCATAAATTTCTATTTATCGTTCACTTAAAATTTATTATAACATATTTTGTAAATATAATTTTACTTATGATACGGTATTTTAAGCTGAAAAAGTAACCTTAGTCAAGTTATATCAATGCCTAAGGCTAAAAACCTCATTTACTTATGGTACGGTTCACCCCACATAATCCTAAATCTCTTCACCAAGGTTTTCAAAAAATATCCCCATCCCTTTCTACCTATTTTCCAACATAGTATTTAACTTAATATCATCATTAATTAAATTTTCTTCGTATTTGTTTCGTAATTTTAAAAGATATATATCATTATGAATATGTTCAGAAACAACTGAAGCTAAAAGGATATTATCTGTAAAAGCTCCTAAAAACTCTTCTCTATGCTGTCCTTTATCTGCAACTAATGTTTTTTTACAATCTACAACTAACATTATTCTTGTTTGTTTTCCGAAACAACTTGCATCACCATGGGTATATATTTCTACTGGTAGGTTTTCACTATTAACTTTTGAAAATGAAAATATAATTATTCTAACTTCTCTTTTTTTAAGTTCATTAAATTCTCTTGAAAATATTTGCAAATCAAAATCAGTATTTATATAAACTTCTTTTTCCGCTGTTAATAACAATTCCTTTGCTTTTGAAATAACATTATCATACCCTGCTATATTTAAATACCTTTCCTCTGAATCAGAATTTTTTAATTCTTTTAGCTTTATTTCCAATAAATCTGCGGTTTCAACAAATTCATTTTTCATTTTATTTGTTAGTGTGGAAGGGTCTTCAGCCTTATATATTTGAGAATTTCCTGGTAGTGAAAACACAATTCCTTTTTTATATAAATTATCTAAAGCTGAATAAACTGAAGAACGAGACATATTTAGATTTTTAGCAATTTGATATCCATTTGAACTTGAATTTTTCAATAAATTAATATAAACTGCTGCCTCTGTTTTTGAGAAATTTAGCTTTTCTAGTAAACTTACTATTTCATCCATATTTTTTATCTCCTCTATATTTAGTATTAATCTAACATAGGTAAAGTCTTAGCATTATTAAATAGATATAACTCTTCATTTTTTAGTAGTATATCTAAGTTCCCAATTAATGAATCTATTTCTAATAATATGGCTACATCATTTGATGCTGAATACTTTAAAATGTTATTAACGTTTATCTCCATATCTGTAGGTGCTTTAAAATTATTATCTTTTATAATTTTAATATTTTTTTTCTCACCAGGATGTGCCACTTCATTTATAGCAAATATAATATCAAAATAACTTGCAAAAAGGGCTGCTATTCTATGATTTACACTTATAAAATCATCTCTTTTTAAAGCTTTCTCTATTTGATAATAGTATGAAGGCATTTGAAGCTTTAGTAAAGGATAATTCTTTTTCACTATATTTTTCTTTAATTCATGAGGATATCTAATCTTATACTTATCTTGTAATTTATTTAGCTCACCATTTTTATCATAAAGTATAATTGAATTTACGAAGTTAGCCCAAAAGCAAGTGGTATATCCTGCATCAGCTTCACATTTTACTAAGGTTCTATTTAATAAACCATCAATCCAAGCTAATTCTCTATATATAATTTCCACTGGAATATTATCTTCTTTTAAAAACCCATCATCTTCAGTCTCCCAAAAGGTATTATTTAGTTCCATGTAGCTACAATATTTATCCGTAATTATTTTTCTATTTTCTACTGGTATTTCCTTAGCTGTATAAATGTATATATCATAATCTGAATTTTTATCATTAGTTTTTGTTGCGTGTGATCCAGCTAATAAGATGCCCTCCACTTCTTCTAATTTTGAAAAATCATTAACCATTTCTATTACTTTTGCATTAATACTCATAAACAATCACTCCTAATAATATCTAGTGTAAATACTTGTACACTGATTTATTTTACTTATTTTAAACATAGACTACCTATAAACAATGTAGTCTATAATTTTTCAAAGTACTTTTTCTATAACTAATACTGGTTTAACTTCTGTTAAATTATCCATCCATTTTCTTGAATGCATGATTTTAAGACCAATAATAAATCTTACAAATTCTTCTCCTGAAATTATTAAATAAACCCAATGAATTGGTAGTTTTAAAACAAAGGCAGAAACAAATCCCAGTGGAACCCCAATTCCCCATGTTCCAATAATATCTAAATAAAGCGTATATTTAGTTTTACCTCCACTTCTTAATATTCCACCTCCTATAATCATATTTGATACTTTAATCCATAAAACTATACTAAACATAACTAATAACTTAAATGTACAGTCCTTTAAATCACTAGATATATTAAATATTGAAATATATAAATTTGAACAAGCTACTAATAAAATTCCAAAAACAGCTGAACCTATAATTCCCATTTTGATGAATTTCTTTGAATATTTAAAAGCAAGCTCATTTTCTCCTAGTCCTAATTTATTTCCTATCATAATTCCTGCTGCACTGCTCACCCCTGCAAATAAACCTATACTTAAGCTTTGAATAGGATAAGTTAATGTCATTGAGGCAACTTCTGAGGTCCCCATTCTTCCATATACAATTGAATACATAGTCTCCCCTAACGCCCACATAAATTCATTTATTAACAAAGGAGTAGATATTATAAGAATCTTTTTTATAAATACAGATGAAATATCACAAATTTCCTTTATTTTATATGCACCAGGATACTTATTAGCATAGGTAAATGCTATAAGTAATCCAGCTTCTAAAAATCTAGTAATAGTTGTAGCATACGCTGCTCCTAAAACACCCATTTTAGGAAATCCAAAATTACCGAATATAAACATATAATTTAATAATGTATTTAAGACTACTGCAAATGCTCCTGCATACATTGGAGATTTAACATGTTCCGTACTTCTTAGAACTGATGCATAAATTGTAATTAAAAGCATTGGTATATATCCAATAGCATTAATTACAAGATACTTACTTCCTAGTTCAACTATTCTTATATCATTTGTATAGATACCTAATACTTGTTTCGAAAACATTAGCGAAATCAAAGAAAATATTATAGTTATAATTATTCCAAATATTAAATTTCCGCCAAATACGTTTACTATATTTTTAGTATCTTTTTTACCCCAATATTGAGATACCATAATAGATGTTGTAGTACCCACAGCTGATAAAGTTACTAGAAATATAAATGAAAATCTCGATCCAAGCCCAACCGTTGCAATTGCTTCTTGCCCCAATTGACCTACCATAAATTGATCAATAACACTTAAAGAAGCTTGAAATAAACTTTGAACAGAAACTGGTATTGCTATTGCTAACATAGTCTTGTAATAAGATTTTTCATTAGAATATTGTTTGTTCATACCACACCTCTCATTTCAAATCAATTCTCTAAATATGTTTTTAAATAATTTGTACTTAATATATAGTTACTTTATTTAAATTCATATTAGTAGTACATTTAGTACTACTAATATATTAAGTCAATATTTACCTATTGTCAACATTATTATTTTTCAAAAAAAAGCCATAAATCTATAAAATAGACTCATGGCTTTTTGTATTATTATATTAAAAATACTAATTATAATACGCTTATAAATAACATAATATTTAAAGCAGTCACTATTGTTGCAATTACCCACAGCATAACTTTTTCTACTTTTGTATTTTTATATTCTCCCATAACTTTATCAGATGATGTCAAATAAATTTGAGTAAATATAGTTATAGGCAATTGTATACTAAGTAACATCTGGGAATAGATTAGCCCTTTAAAGGGATCAGTAATAAAAAATATTATAACTAATGCACTTACTATAGTAATTATAACTCCTCTTTTTGTATTTTTATTTTTTATATTATATGATTCTCCAAATGCTCCGGCGAAAATTGACCCACCTGCCATACCTGCTGTAATACTTGATGCAATACCTGCAAATAGTAACGCTATTCCAAATACCACTGCTGCTCCATTTCCTAGTAGAGGTCTTAACATTTCTTGTGCTTGCTGAAGCTCTGTTACTACAATATTGTTTTCATAGAAAGCTATTGCAACTAAAACCATTGCACTATTTATAACAAACCCTATTACCATAGAGAATATTGTATCTAAATATTCATATTTTAACTGTTTTTTTATTATAGATTTATCTTCTAAATTCCACTCTCTGCTTTGAATTACTTCTGAATGTAAAAATAGATTATGTGGCATAACCACCGCTCCTAAAACACTCATTATTATAACTAATGAACCTTGAGGAATAGATGGCATTACAAACCCTCTTGCCGCCTGACCCCAATCAATATTTACCAGTGCCACCTCAAATATAAACGCTATCCCTACTATAGATACAAGTCCTATAATTACCTTTTCTATCTTTTTATAGGAATTTGAAAATAACATAACTACTATAACTGCGGCTGAAATTAATGCTCCAATTTTCAAAGGAATATGAAATAACATTTGCAGTGCTATAGCTGCACCTAGAATTTCTGCCATCGCAGTACTTATAGATGCTAATATTGCTGTAGATGTTATTATTTTTCCAAGTGTAGGTTTTATATGTTTACTTATAGCTTCTGAAATACATAGCCCTGTAGCTATTCCTAAATGTGCTGCATTATGCTGTAATATTATAAGCATTATTGTTGATAATGTAACAATCCAAAGTAATTTATACCCAAATGTAGAACCAGCTGCGATGTTTGATGCCCAATTACCTGGATCTATAAACCCTACAGTAACTAAAATTCCTGGTCCAATATACTTTAGAAACTCTTTTCCTTTAAATTGTGATTCTCGTTTTTTCTCTTTTAATAATCTATTTGTGTTCACTATTATCACTCCTTTAAATATCTCATGTCCACGGCACTATATTCTTTAATTAATAATACCACTACTTGATAACCTTTATCAAGTAGTGGTATTGTTATCAATTATTAATTTATGAGTTTTATTCATATTTAACTATTTTATTTATGTAATAATACACCAAATTTCCATAAATAAACTATATTCTTATAATTTCTACTTTGTACCCATCTGGATCAGTTACAAAATAGTAATTTGGTTTATTTCCTGGTAGACCTTTTAATTCTGTAACTTCATATCCTAATTCAATATGATTTTCTCTCATTTTTTCTAAATTTTCTACACCTATGGCTGTGTGACTAAATCCATTTCCTAATTCATAAGACTTTTCTACATCATAATTATGTGTAAGCTCTATTTCATATCCACCTATTTCATTTGATAGATAAACAAGATCAAATTTAAATTCCGGAAATTCTTTTCTTCTAGTCTCTACTAATCCTAGAGCTTCCTTATAGAATTTTAACGATGCTTCTAAGTTTTTTACTCTTATACATGTATGTAGCATTTTTACTGACATATTAATATCCTCCTATATCTATTTATTTACTAGTGGCAATCACTAGTTCTTCATACCCATTATACCCTATAATAATATCATCCCAATTATTTAAAACACACTTAGCTATTTTAGGGTCATACATTACCCTAATGTTTTTCCTTATTTCTTCTTTACATATACCATCACTTAAACCCTTTCTATAAGGTCTATTAGACTTCATTGCATCTATAGAATCGCAGAGCGCTATAATCCTTGCACCATAAGGAATCTCCTCATTTTTTAATTTATTAGGGTACCCATTGCCATCCCATCTCTCATGATGGCAAAGAACAATATTAGCTATATCTTTTAAAAACTCTGACTTTATTAATATATTATATCCTATCTCACTATGCTTTTTTAATAGTTCCCATTCTATGTCATTTAATGGCCCCTCCTTATTCAAAACTGAGTCCTTTACTCCTATTTTTCCGATATCATGCAAATGAGAGGCTATATGTATAATTTGTTTATTCTCATTATCTAAATTTAATAACTCACACAACTTATTTGTCATATCACTAACTCTTAACGAATGACCTGCCGTATAAGTATCTCTTGCTTCTAATGCGGTAACCATGCTTTCAATTATATCATGGTAAAATACGTCTTTATTATATTCCATAATTCCCCTCTTTATTTTCTAATAAGTTTATTTTTTCTTCCTCACTCTTTGTACCCATAGTTCAAATGCTTATATCTTTTTGTAAATATCTATGTTTATATATACTTTATAATAAATCCCTCTAATATATCTTTGATTCCTATTATATTTTTATTGATTGCTTATACGTATCGATTAAGTTAAATATATAATCTCTAACTTCTTTAAATTTAAAGCCTATATTATTTGCGTTAGATGTGTCTAACGTACAGTCTAACATTCCATTATAAGCCCCATTTTTGCCACTTTCTTTTATAACAGCCTTTTTATTTGTAGCTTGTTCAATATATGATATAATTTCGTTAATTATAATACTTCCTTCACTTGCAGCATTTATTTGTCCTTGATATTCTGTAGCACTTAAAAAAGCTAAAAATTCACCTGCTTCATTTGCACTAATAAAGCTTAAATTACATTTCATATTATCAATATTAAGACTTTCTTTTTTTGTTATACTTTCTACATATGAATACAATCTTTTTGTGTGATCATCCTCTGCCAAAACGACTGGAAATCTTACTGCTATTGTAGGTATGCTATACTTCTGAAATATTACTGCCTCTGATAATCTTTTACCCTCAGCATAAGAAAAATCTTGTCTTTCACCATATTTTATCTTATAACTATCTGGATTAAAATCTTCTTCTTTTATATATCTTTTAAAATCATATACCGCTGAACTTGATACTACTATATATTTTTTAGTTTTATCTTTAATAATATCACATAGTATTTTTGCTGAATTTGGTGAATAGCATAAGTTATCATATATAACGTCAAACTTTTTGTCATTTAACGCTTGTTCTATGCTCTCTTTGTTTTCTCTATCTAAAATTATCCTATTAACCTTGTCTTCATAGTTATCCTTAGTCAATCCTCTTGTTGCTATAGTTACATTATGCCCCATATCTATAAGGTTATTTACTAATACTTTTCCAAAAAATCTCGTTCCTCCTAATACTAATATTTCCATAATATACATCTCCTTACTTGCATATTATAACATAAGAACTCCGCCATATTCTCGAAACCTTTTATTTTTATACTATATTCTACTAAAAAATATTATAAAAATTTAGCAAATATACGTAGTAACTTTTTAATGAGTATGCACTCCAGTAAATCCATCTTCATGTATATGCTCAGTTCCTAGACCCTTAATATGTTCATGTGTGTGCATAAATGATACTTGTAATTTTTTATTTATAGGGTTAACTCCCACATGTGCATTTACACCAAATATATCTTTTAACATTTCAGAATTTATTACTTCTTCTACTGTTCCAAATTTTATTATCTTCCCATCTTTCATTACAATTAAATAATCACAATACATAGCTGCTAAATTCATATCATGTATAGCTGATAAAGTAGTTATGTTAAGACCTTTAACTAAATCCATAAGTTGTATTTGGTAGCCTATATCTAAATGATTTGTTGGTTCATCTAATATTAAAAATTCAGTATTTTGAACTAAAGCCCTTGCAATTAATGTTCTTTGTTTTTCTCCCCCTGATAGTTCTGAAAAACTCCTCTCCCCGAAACTTTCTAAACCTACTTTTTGGAGCATTTCCTTAACCATTTTCAAATCAGCTTTAGAGTAATCTTCAAAAACTGATTTATATGGATACCTTCCCATCTTTACTATTTGCTCTACAGTAAAATCAAAGTGAGTATTACTTTCTTGAGCTAAAACCGCAATCTCTTTTGCACAATCTTTATCTTTCATTTTAGCTAATTCTTTATTATCTAATAATATACTTCCACTTGATGGTTTATAAAGCCTGTATATGTTTTTAAGTAATGTAGATTTTCCACAACCATTAGGGCCTATAACCCCTACGAATGAACCTTTTGGAATCTCAAAAGATATATCTTTTAATATTTCTTTTTTATCTATGCTAAACCTTAAATTTTTAACTTGAACTTTAAACATTACTCTTTTCCTCCAAATGAATAGTTTTTCTTAGAAATTAAGTATAAGAAAAATGGTCCTCCAACTAATGCGGTTATTATTCCTATTGGTATTTCTATTGGTGGGAAAAGCCCTCTAGCTATAATATCGCATCCTATTAAGAATATAGCTCCTATTAATGATGAAAGGGCTATAAGTTTTTTATGATCACTTCCAACTATTGTTCTACTTATATGTGGCACTACAAGTCCTATAAATCCTATAGCCCCAGTTATAGCAACTAATGATGCTGTAAGTAATGTAGCTAATATTAAAATTATAGATTTTATAAGTTTTATATTTATTCCAAGTATTATTGCACTATCATCACCAAGAAGTAATATATCTAGTGATTTAGACATTATTAATGATACTATCATAACTACAACTAACATAATAAACGGGAATAATAAAACATCCCACTTTGCGCCCCCTAAACTACCAACAGTCCAAAACAGAGCAGTCTTTGCTTGATTTGAATTATCTGCTGAATATATAAGTAAGTTAGTTAGCGCCGAGAATATTGTTGATATTGCCATACCTGATAATACAAGTCTTGTTGTAGATGTTGTTCTTCCCATTTGAGTACCTATAGCAAAAACTAATATTCCTGATATAAGAGAACCTCCAAAAGCTCCTGCTCCAACACTATTTATCCCAAGTGATGACATGCCCCCTAAAACTATAACTGCAACAGCACCACAAGATGCTCCTGATGATATACCTAATATGTACGGTTCAGCTATTGGATTTTTAGTTACACATTGCATAAGCACTCCACAAAGAGCAAGTCCTGCTCCACATATAGCTCCAAGTAATACTCTTGGAAATCTTATTTCCCATATTATATTTTGTGTCATTACGCTTCCTACATCACTATACACTGCTCCATTTGTTAATTTACTAAGTAATACTTTATATACTTCTCCAGGTTCAATATATGTGCTACCTATAGCTATTGCTGCAACTATTGTACCTGCTAATATTATAGTTAAAGCTATAACCCAAAATAAAAAACCTTTCTTTTTAGAAAGGCTTCTTCTATCTTTTAAAGTTCCTTGCATTAATTACTTTCTCCAAATAAATATCCATGTACTTCCTTGATAAACTTAGGATTTCTAACACCTGGAGAAAGGTCAGCTAATCCTACAACATATATTTTATTATTTTTTATAGCAGGTACATCTTTAAGAGCAGGATGAGCTTTTAAGAAACCTATTTTCTCTTGTACTGGGCTGCCTGCCATAAAATCGGTTACTAATATAACTTCTGGATTCTCTGCTACTATGCTTTCAAAGCTAACATTTATATAAGGCTTAGTTGCATCTTTAGCAAATATATTATTTCCACCTGCAAGATCTATTAAATTATTCGCAAGACCTGCTCCAACTACCATTGCATCATTTTCACCAGAATCATATACCATCATTTTCACTCTATCTTCTTCTTTTATGTCTCCTACTTTATCAGTTACAACTTTTATATCCTTTTTCATTTTATCTATTACTTCTTGAGCTTTATCTTGAACTCCAAATATTTTTCCAAGTAATTCAAAATCTTCATAAACAGTTTCTACTGTAGAATCTGATCTGTAAGACTTAGCCATAAATGGAGTTATATCTTTTGATATAAGTTCACTAGGTGATCCTGTAGTTTGTTCACTTATAGATGAATCCCATCCACTTACAAAATCTGCACCTGTAGCCATAAAGCCTTCTTTAGATACAGAATGTCCTTCTCCAATTTTAAGCACAGGTATTTTATTGTACGCCTCTTCAAATTCAGGTAATATAGGATTATCTAAAAGAGCTGTTCCTATCATTCTATCCTCTAATTTTAATGCCAGTAACATTTCTGTCATAAATTGAGATAACGTAACTGCCTTTTGTCTTGGGGATTCCACTGTTACATCATAATCTTTAGCAGCTTCTGAATATACAAATTTTACAGTTTCAAAATTACTTGATAAAGCTTCAGTATTTGGTTTTTCCACCTTATCTTTTGCATTATTAGAGCACCCTACTGCTGATACAGCTAATCCCGTTATAGTTAATGTGATTATAAATTTTCTTAACTTATTATTCATCATGTATTTTTCTCCTCTATATTTATGTTATTTATTTTATGGATAATCTTATAAATGTTAAAAGGGTAATGCAATGTGAATAGTTCCTTTCACTATGCCTTACCCCTTTTTTAGTTGTATATCATAATGTATCTCTTAATTTATTTCAGAAAAAATTAAGTTTTTAAGAGAATATAAAACTTCTACGGCTCATTCAACAAGCTATTATTTGCTTAATCATAAACTCTTTTCCGCATAATAATTTCCAAGAATTTTCTCCACATTTTGGACATCCATCCTTGTTTTCAATAAGATTAAAAATTTCATTACACTTGTTGCACATAACGTTTCCTGGTAATATCTCAATTTCTAATTTTGTATCTTGTAAGAATGTACCATCCACAGCTGCTGGATAACACTCTTCAATATATTTGGGAATCATTGATGATAACTCACCAATTTGAAGAACTATTGTATCTACTTTTGTTAATCCATTTTTTTCTACGAAATTTTCAACAGTCTTAACAACTTCAAACACCACGCCTAATTCATGCAACTAAACTCACCTCTACTTCCCTAGTTTAAAAACATGTGGGAATTTCAGGTTCCCACATGTTTTTTTTCATATAATAATATTAATTACTGTATCTTATCTTTTTCTTTCAACTAATTTTTTATGAAGAACTTTTTAACCTTTCTAGCTGCTATTACACCTTTACGTTTAAGTGTAGCTCTAACAATTATCGGTTTAAGTTTTTCAATCGGTACGCTTTGAGCATCATATTTTCTGTGAAGTGTAATTGCATCAAACTTACATCTAGTTGTACATGCTCCACAGCCTATACATTGATATTCGTCTACAGTTGTAGCTCCACATCCAAGGCAACGTTCCGCTTCCTTCTTCACTTGCTCTTCTGTAAATGTAGCACGTAAATCTCTAAATGTTTCTTTTGATTTACATCCTTCTACATGAGCTATTTTCTCTCTCTTAATATGATCATACCCGTCTAAAGTTAAGTTTTCTTTATCAAATTCATGATACAATCTTCTATCACGACCAAAAACTAAACTTTGACCTTTATGAACATAACGATGAATTGAAATTGAAGCTTCTTTACCTAATGCAATAGCATCTATAGCAAATCTTGGACCTGTAAGAGCATCTCCACCTGCAAATATATCTGGTTCTGCTGTTTGCAACGTAAATGAATCTGCTTTAATTGTCTTATTTGGATTTAATTCTACTTTGCTATTTTCTAAAAGATTTCCCCAATCCATTCCTTGACCTACTGAAATTAAAACATGTTTTGTCTTAACAATCTTTATTTCATTCTCATCAAATACAGGACTGAATTTTCCATCCTTATCGAAAACTGATAGACATTTTTTGAATTCTATACCTACAAGTTGTCCGTTTTCTTGAAGAATTCTTTTTGGCCCCCAAGAATTATTAATTACAATATCTTCTGATAATGCTTCTTCAACTTCGTCATCAAGTGCTGGCATTTCAGCTCTACTTTCAAGACAGAACATATCAACCTTTGAATTTCCAACTCTTGTAGCTGTTCTTGCAACGTCAATAGCAACATTACCACCACCTATTACAACTACGTTTCCTTCAAGTTTCATCTCATTACCTAAGTTTACTTCTCTTAAGAAATCAACTCCTGTAATAACACCTTCTGAATCTTCACCTTCTATCCCAAGTTTTCTACCTGATTGAGCACCGATTGCAACATAGAAAGCTTCATATCCTTGAGTTCTTAATTCTTTAAGGCTTACATGGTTCCCAACTTCAACACCTGTTTTAAACTCAACACCTAATTCTTTTAAAATATCTATTTCTGCGTTTATAACGTCTTTTTCCAATCTATATGATGGGATTCCAAGTGTTAACATACCACCAAGTACTTTTTGTTTTTCAAATACAGTTACCTTATAACCATCAATAGCTAAATAGAAAGCACAAGATAAACCTGAAGGGCCTGCGCCTACAACTGCAATTTTATTTCCATATTCATGTCTTAATTTTGGCACATAACGGTTTTCGATATTTAAATCTTGTTCCGCAATGAATTTTTTGATTTCATCTACCGCAACTGCCTCATCAACATTACCTCTTGTACAAGCATCTTCACATTTTCTTGGGCAAACGCGTCCACATATTGCTGGGAAAGGATTTTCGTGTTTGATAAGTTCAAGTGCTTCTTTATATCTACCTTGAGAAGCCATCTTAATATAACCCTGAACAGATACATGCGCTGGACACGCTGTTTTACAAGGACTTGTACCGGTTTTAACAACATTTTCTCTATTTATACGATGATCAACATTCCACTTGTCTTCGCCCCACTCTGAATTATGAGCAAAGTCCACTCTCTTCTTCTCAACTATTGGTGTTTTTGTACATACTTTTTGTCCTAATTTTAATGCATTAACCGGACAAACACTTACACATTCTCCACAAGCAACACATTTATCTTTATCAACTCTTGAAACATAATTTGAACGTATCATATCATTGTTATTGAACATTCCCGCAATTCTAGTAGCGTAACATGAACAACCACAACAATTACAAATGGCATGTGTCTTCCCTGGTCCATCTGTATTAGGCATTTGATGCATAAGCCCATTCTCTTCGGCTCTTTTAATAATTTCAAAAGCTTCTTCCCTAGTAATTTTTCTTCCTCTACCTGTACGTATATAATATTCAGCAGCATGCCCTAGTTGGATACACATATCTTCCTTCAAGTGACCACAGCCTTCGCCCATAGCTTCTCTTGATGTACGGCAAGAACAATTCGAAACTGAAAAAATTGTATTTTCATTTAGATATTTAGAAACTTCCTCATATGATACTCTTTTTGTTTCCCCTTCAATAGCTGTTTCTATAGGTATAACACGCATAGCGCCTGTTCCTACAGGGAAAACACCTGCTGTTATATGAGCTTTCTTTCTTCCATATCCCTCAAAAGCCTCTCCAATTTGCACAAAATTTTCAACCTCTTCCCTATGTGGGTGGTTAACTATTAGTTCCATATGCCCTGGAACCCAAATCTCAAACCAATATTTATCAACACCATCTTTTTCACCAACGAAGCAACCTCCGGCAACAGCTAATTCCCATAGAAGTTTTTTTGTTTCCTCTACAGATTTACCACATAAAGCAGCAACTTCTTCTCCGCTCTTTGGTTCACGGAACTCAAGGAAAAGTCCTACCTCTGCCATTTCGTCTGTAACAACAGGTTCCAGCATTTTATATTCCGGATGTTCTGGTTTGATTTCATTTTTTGCACCACGTTTTGTCCTACTAATCTTATTTGCTAGATCTAATACTTTTTCCTTTACCATTATATATTCCCCCTATTTTCAAATCTAATATTCCCTATTTAAAAATCCCACATTTCCTATTTTTGGCTCCATTTTTTCACTTCAGTACGTATCCAGTCAGCCCACTCATCAATTCCTTCACCTGTTTTAGCAGAGATTGGGATAACCTTGATATTTGGGTTTAATTTTTTTACACGCTCTTTAACTGCATCTAAATCAAAATCAAAATAATCCATTGCATCTATTTTATTAATTAATAAAACGTCAACAATAGAAAACATTAAAGGATATTTTAGAGGTTTGTCATCTCCCTCAGGTACACTTAAAATCATGGCATTTTTTGATGCACCAGTATCAAATTCTGCTGGACATACCAAATTCCCTACATTTTCTAAGATTACAAAATCAATTTCTTCTGTTCCTAGTCCCGATAACCCTTGTTTGGTCATACCAGCATCTAGATGACACATCCCACCAGTATGTAATTGGATTACTTTTGTACCAGTCTTCGCAACAGTATTAGCATCCACATCTGAGTCAATATCAGCTTCTAAAACTCCAATGCTCATTTCATCTTTCAACGCATTAATTGTTCTTAAAACAGTTGTTGTTTTACCCGAACCTGGTGATGACATTAAATTTAATAAAAAGGTGTTGTCTTTTTTTAATTCTTCCCTAAGCAAATCTGCTTGTCTATCATTGTCTTCGAAAACACTTTTCTTAATTTCAAGAATCTTATACTTTTCCATATCCTCTTTCCCTCCATTTTAACTTAACTTTTTTTCTGAATTATAAATAATAAAAAACATTCCCTACAGGAAAATCACATAATAAATCTCATAATATGAATGAGTCCTTTTACACAATCTAATTTCACTGAGTTAATTTCACCGAATTTGATTATGTTAATAATATAACATATTTTTCTCACCTTTGTAAACATCTTCATAAATTGTCCTGATATTTTTTTTATGATATACTTGAACAAAATAGAGAATCACTATGTTTTTAAATTAAGACATAGTAAAATGAATATAAGAGGATTTATAATATGAAAAATTTAACTGAAAGACAAAAGCAGGCTATTGCCACAAAACTTAGAATTACACAGATATCAACGGACCTTTTTAAAAGAAAAGGTTTTGAAAATGTAAAAATTCAAGAAATTTGTGATGCAGCCAAAATTTCAACAGGTGCTTTCTACCATCATTTTAAATCTAAAAATGAAATAATTAATACAGGTTATGAGCAAATAGATTTATTATTAAGAGAACGATTTGAATCAAAAACCTTTAATTCAAATATAGATAAAATTATATATTTGGTAAGTGAAGGTAGTGTTTTATTACAAGACCTAGGATGGATATTTGTAGGTGACGTTTATAAAAACCTTCTTTCTACAGATGGAAAGTACACTTTTAAATCAGATCGTTTTGTTACACTTGAAATTAAATCTGCCATAGAATTAGCTATAGAAAATGATGAGCTACAATCTAGTATCTCTTCTAATACTTTAACTGAAACTATTTTAAGAATATCAAGAGGGTTTATTTTTGATTGGTGTCTCCATCAAGGAAATTACGACCTAAAAACTGATATACTTTCCGACTTAAACTTAATACTTGCTAATTATAAAAAGTAGTACAAAAAATCCAACATATTATTAAAGGTACCCTATATAATATTGACGCTAAAAAAGTCTATATATAAGGTACCCTTTCTTTTTTAAATTTACTTATTTTATCTTCTGCTTCAAATCTCATTAAATATAAATATTGATCTACTTTTATTTCTATAATTTCGGGTAACTTAACACCCTATTTGCTTACCCAATATATTCTACCTTCATATGTAAATATATAATTACTTAATCATTATTATTCCCTAAATTGAAAATATCAACTTGAATAAACTTCAAATAGTTTTCTATTTACATCCATTTTACCTCATTTAAGGAAATTTAATGAATCCTCGCCTTTAACTAATAATAATCTATTCCTTTATTTCACCTTATTTAATCTAATAGAATTAAAGGTTCAATAAGCTATTAAACTCATTGAACCCAATCATAAATACTTATAAAGTAACGTCCCCTGAGCAAATCAAAGATTTTTAAACTTATACTAGAGAGGTCATGATATAAACTGGAAGTTTATGTTTGCTTCTTTTTATCCTGCGTAAAGTGTAGTTCTCTCATTTCCTCCACCTCGTCGCACACCTGTTTCAAGTTGCATGTTGAGCAATCCATCTTCAGATTCTTGAATATATGGTCGAGAGTCATGGTAATTTTTTCTGCCTTGTGGGCTTTCTTTTCCAGCTCATCGTACGGAAAATCTGGAAGTGTGATAAAGATCAGCTTTGCGGCAAGTACCTTAGAGTGCTGATGATAACCCCTAAGGAATAGACCTCCTACCTTTGCGAAATCAAGACCTTCTTGTAGAGCCTTGCGGCTGACACGCACAGGCTCACGCTCACTGGCGGCAGAAATCCTCGTCATATAACCTTTAGGAATAATGTGGTAGCGCGTGTGTTCAATTTTACGGATGGCTGCATAGGCCGCATCATCTTCGCCTAAGCTGTCTTTAGCAACCCTCAGTAATGTAAGTCGCGCGTAAGGTGCATCTTTCTGCAGGTCGGGCAAATCCGGGCCATATAACCACAGCTCGTCACCACCAACCAAGCGATCTGAGGAAGTAAATCCAAGTCCACTGACCGCCGGAAGATTGCCACCGCCTAGTTCATAAGCCATCTCGCTCCGCAGGATAAGGTTATATTCCCCTGCATCCGGCCAGGTCTCATCATCTCCGGGTACCGTCAAACGATGTCCTGGTTGTCCCTCAAGGAGTGCAAGACTGCTTTCAATAAATTCATCATAAGGTTTCATAATATGTGTCTCCTAATATATATTTTATATAAAATGTTATTACAAACGTCTATCACGCTTGATTTTGTCATAGTGCTTATTTAAGATTGGTCCAATCTTGGCCATCAGCTTCATATCAAGATTGAAGAAATAGATTACGAGGCTAATTGGAAACAGTGCAACCAGCACGCAGGCAATGATGAGCAAAACTTTTAACATATTAAAATTTCTCCTTCCTTATACGTCTGCGGATGCAAGGCCCTTCTGGCGAGCAAATTCCGCAGCACCAAGTGCGCCCATAAGCTGTGGGTCTGTCTTAAGATCAACAACCTTCATTTTAAGTACACGCTCGATAGCCTTCCTAAGGCCCTGATTCTTTGCACAACCACCAGTAAGAGTAATACTGTCAGTTGCTCCGGCTTTCTTCGCCATAACAAAACATCTCTTAGCAACTGCAAGCTGAATACCAGCTGCAATTTCATCCATAGGCTTTCCTTCACCAATAAGTGAAATAACTTCACTCTCAGCAAATACTGTACACTGAGCAGTAATAGGAATTGTATTCTTTGCAGTAAGTGAAAGTTTGCAAAAATCAGGAAGGCTTATTTCAAATGCATTTGCCATAGCCTCATAGAAACGTCCTGTACCTGCTGAACACTTATCATTCATAGCAAAGTTCTTTACTGTTCCGTCTTTATCGATAGCGATACCCTTAACATCTTGACCACCAATGTCAATAATAGCCTTTACATCAGGGTTAGTTACATGAACACCCATTGCATGACAGCTGATTTCAGAAATGTTCTCATCTGCAAAGGTCACCTTGTTACGTCCGTAACCTGTACCGATAAGATAACTAATATCCTCTATACTCTTAATACCGTCAACTTTTGAAATTGCTTCATAGATAACAATCTCTGAACTCTTTACAGGGTTCATCTTGCTTTTTATTGTTGCGTCTGCAAAAATTTTTCCCTCTTCATTGAGAATAACACATTTTGCGTAAGTTGAACCTACGTCACATCCACAGAAATATTTCATAGTAATTCTCTCCTTATATTTATATTAATCAGTAATGTGAAACATTAGAAAGCGTATTTGTCGTCAAAATCTTCCAGACTCGGATCCAGAGGCTCTGCGCGTAAAACAGAACGCATATAGCGATTAACCTCTGTTCTCATATCCCTACGAGAGGCATTACGTGGATCCATAAGTCCATGGGTAACCCAAACCAAATGGATTCCACGTTCACGCGCCTGTTCCTCGAAGAGACCATGATAACCACCCATGGCTTTGCAGCCAATATGTTCATACATAATGACCATATCAGCATTGAAATAATCACAGAAGCGCCACAAATCATTTAATCCGACTTCATATCCACCGTTGGAACGGTTACGCATCGTCATGTTCATGTAGAGATGTGCCAAATCCAATAAAGCCTGATCCTGATCCTTATCCCCAATATCAAAGATACGGGTAGATGTAAGACTTAGCATATCAATCAGAGACAGTACACCCCAGCAGTTCTGCAACCAAAGCGGGAAAGCAGTGTAATACTGCGCCTGTACGCCCCACAAAACTGCACGGTGGCGGACCTCTGGCACACAGAGGCTCTTTTTCTCGTAGCCTTCCATTGCCAACTTGGTAATTTTCTCTTCAGCTTCCAGGAAGCGGGCATCACGTCCACCAGCTACCTGGTAGGCAGCACAGCGGTAAAGAGCCACATTGTTCCCTATAACCTGAGGATAAGGAGAACGTGATAGTTCAAGCCATTCTAAGAACTGCTTTGTTTCATTGTTAAAGGTATCCATGCACTTGAAGAAGTTGTCCCAGTCGAATTTTTCGCCGGTCTGATCCTCAATGAAACTAATCGCGTTCTTGATTTCTTCCGCGGCGTACTCCTGAACACTTTCCTGTGTATGACGGATCGGCGCTGCTAGCTGGAATGTTGGAATCTTGAACCGGCGTGCCTCGAGGCCATTACCCATCAAGCTACCATCACAGGTGGTGTTACACTGAACGGCACATTTGCCAATGATAGGATAGTCGTCGTCAATAGCAACTCCCAGTTCAGCCGCAGGCATCGGGCAGACGTCACCCGGAATACCGTATTCCTGTGCCACGTCTATATAATGGATAACGCCGTCCTGAGCCATAGTAGAGCCGGTGTAGATTGGTGCGAGCTGCATGCAAATCATATGCAGGTTCGGAAAGCCATTCATGATTTGGCTCATCATATTTTCGTCGAACACAACTATCTTTTTGCTCAGCTCCTTGTCACCACCAAGACGAGCATCGGCCTTGAATGTAGTACTAAGGGTATCACACATGTGCTCAACAATGAGGTCGAACTCCGTGTGGGCGATGCGTAGCTGCGGGCCACGCAAGCCTTCCGTATGTCGGTCCAAGAAATCAGGTACCGCAAGATAGTTCACCATCCAACGGTAGCGGAGACTGCCCTTGATGTTGATTGGCTTCAGCGTAAACCCAATCAGCTGTTTCCATATAAATAGCCAGCGTGTATAATCGTAGCAAGTATCCTTTAATCCACGCCATTCACGTCGCTTACGTATCTTCCCTCCGGTATAAAATTCACCAAGCTTTTCACTTCCCATTTCTTTGCTCATTGTTTTTTCGCCCCCTGAATTTTCTTAATTTCCATACTCTCGACGAAGGCCTGCACGCGAGTTCGCAGCTGGCCGGAAGCACCCACAACATATGGACGGTCTACGGAGAGAACAGGATAGTTGAATTCATCACGCATAACATGGCTGGCAAGCGAACGTTCATAACCCCAGTAATCGCAAAACTTCATCTGCTCATAGATGATACCGTCGGCGTGAAAATGCTTGGCAAGTTCGTCAACATAGGTGTGGCGTTCGTTGATTTTGTCAGTATTCATAAAGCGAGGGCACTGACCCCAGACGAGATACTGTCGACATATCTGAGTTAGCACATCCTCGGTATCATTCAAGATAATCTCCTGACGTCCCGGGAAAGAGCCAAAGCAGAAACGGTCGGCAACCACAAGTGCGCCTGCATCTTCTATAAGTTTTATTATATCTGGGTCGTCAATTTCAGAACCCACCAAGACTACACGTGCTCTATACTTCTTTTTATTCTCCGGCTCTCGGGTTTTGATTTGCTCAAGAGTCTCGCGCAGTTTTTCCACCATGAGATCCTTAGGACAACAGTATGTAGCTGTGGTAAGTACACTGAATTCGTAGCCAGTAATACGAGGATTCTCTTCTTTGCGATATTCACCAATATCAGTAATAAGCCTAGCAACCTCATTGTGAAGCTCCACTGCCTTGCGCAGTGCGACCTCAGAAATATCAACGCCATAGACTTCATGCAAAGGCTCCAAAGCCTTTAAACGCATCTGCTTGACATAATGCTTTAACGCGGTTTCGTCCGATTTCATGGGCACATCTGAATAAGTAACAAAGAACTTTTCCTTACCGCAGGTTTTTAGTAACTCAATATTCTCGACACAGCGGTTCATCTGAACACAGGCATCAGGTGCAATGATACAGTCGAGGAACTGATAACCGCCTTCAATGGCACGCTCTAGTATCGCACGGCAGCATTCACACAGCAGACTGGTCATATAGTAGGTGCCCATCTCAATGGATCCAGTGCGCGGTGCACGCAAGCGTACCGAAAAGCAACCTGGCAAATTGAGCAGAACCTCAGGAATCATACTGCAGACGCTGCCAACGGCAATGCGCCCGTAAGCCGTAGCCTCACGAACAAGATCGTTATTGACTTCTTGTAATAGATTTTCAAAATAATACAGGTGTTTTAAATCTTTCATTTTTTGCACCCCTTATGCTTTTAGAATTTTCATTTTTTTCAGAGCCTCGCGTGCGCCCTTCACAATTTCTGCGTTGTCAGGCAGATAGAAAACATTTTTGCCCGTCAAATCAAAGGTAGCGAGATTGCGGTCGTCACGTATATAAGCCAGCACCGGAATGTCACCGGTGTCCATATAATCCTTAACCGAGAAGTCAGGCAGTCGGTTTGCCACAGCACCCAATTTTTCGTACATAACAAGTTCGTCAGCCACTTTGCGTATTGTCTGGATGACCTGGATACCCTTTTTGCTGGAATCAGTTACTAGCAGCAAGTGGCTTACCTTTTCCATCACGCGGCGGTTAATTTGCTCAATGCCGGCCTCTCCGTCAATGACCACATAATCAAAGTTCTTAGAAAGGACACGAATAACATCTTTCAGATAGGAATTGATTTTGCAATAACAACCCTCAGCCTCCGGCCTGCCGACAGCGATAAACGCAAAACCGTCAGACTCGACTATAGCGTCGTAAATGCGGTACTTCGCTTCTCCCAGCAGTTCAATTGCCGCTTTGGTGTTGCCGTCCTCTACGGTAGAAACAACCGCCTTGCGGATGTCATCAATGGTAGTAGTGACCTCGATGCCCAGCGCAGTTGATAGTCCCACTGCAGGGTCTGCATCGATGGCAAGAATCTTCTTGCCTGGATAGGCCTGCACCAGCAATTTGACAATGACCGCCGCCAGCGAAGTTTTACCTACGCCGCCTTTGCCTGCAACAGCAATGATCTTGGCGTTGTTTACAGTGGCTTCTGTCTCCTTTTTCATGTTTTCCCCTTTCGCCAGACCCGTTATCGTTTACAAGTCTGCGCTATACTCCGCAATCACAGCGGAAAAAATCAGATGTCACGCCGGAGTAAACCGACAATCAAAATAATTTGTATATTTAAAATATATTTTTAAATTTAGATAATTATTACATATTGTTTAAAACAATGTAGATAAGTTGACATAAAAATGAAATTATTATTATACAATTAAATAAAACATCTATACACCAGAACATCTGAAAATGAATACAATTGATATGAATAAGGTCATAAATAATATGGATAAGGAGTGCAATTATGTCTAAAAGACCTCTAATTATGAAACTGGCAAATAAGGTCAGTATCGAATCCAAAACCTATACCGGCATTAAGGAAACCGACTCTGAATATAAAATTCTTGACCCGGTTGTTACTGACGAAATGGCAGAAGTCGGACTCGGTTTGAAAGTCCGTAAATTCCTTACAACTGCTGAAGTTGCTAAGAAAGTGGGCAAGCCTGAGGACTACTGTTATGAACAGCTGTGGAAACTTTCTGACGCAGGCGTCTGCAAGGTTACCAAGCGTGAAGACGGTGTTGATACCTGGTTCCTTCCTATCTGGGTTCCAGGCATTATGGAAATGATGGTTGCCAACAAGGAGAATGTTGAAAAGTATCCTGTCATTGCAGAATGCTTTGAGGAATACACCCTCAAAAGAACTGCTATGTTGGCTCCGAATATGCCTATCGGCAACGGTCTAATGCGTGTCATCCCTGTTGAAAAAGCTATCTCAGGCGAAACTACTGCCCGCAGCTTTGAAGAAATTTCTGAATACATCGAAAACTCATACATGCTTTCTGTATCTGACTGCTCCTGCCGTCGTTCTCGCCGGCTCATGGGTGAAGGCTGTGGCCATCTTGAAAAAGATATGTGTATCCAGCTAAATGACGGTGCAGAATACTTTGTTCGTACCGGCAAGGCTCGTCAGATTACCAAAGAAGAAGCTTACGAGATTGTGAAACGTGCAGAAGAAAATGGCCTTGTCCATCAAATGCCTAACCTTGATGGCCCTGGAAAGGGACTTGCAATATGCAACTGTTGCGGCTGCTCCTGCTTCTCACTTCGCGTTGGCGAATATTACAACACATTTGACTTTGTCCGTTCTAACTATGTTGCTCAGGTTGATCCTACCAAGTGCGTTGCCTGTGGCCAGTGCGTAGAAAACTGTCAGGTAAACGCTCTGAAGCTGGGTCAGAAGCTCTGCTCAAAGACTCCTATTGTTACCGAATTCAAACACGACCATCCACAGAACACCAAGTGGGGCCCAGACAAGTGGAATCCAGAATACCGTACCACCCGTAAAGATGTTGTTGACACAGGTACTGCACCATGTAAGACCAACTGCCCGGCACATATTGCCATTCAGGGTTACATCAAGTTGGCCTCACAAGGCAAATACCGTGAAGCTCTCGAACTCATCAAGAAAGAAAATCCATTCCCTGCAGTCTGTGGCCGTATCTGTAACAGACGTTGCGAATCAGCATGTACACGTGGTGATATAGACGAACCTATCGCAATCGACGAAATCAAAAAATTTATCGCGCAGCAGGATCTGAACGCAGAAACTAGATATATTCCTGCTATGCTTAACACGATTGGCGAACCTTTCACCAATAAGATTGCTATCATCGGCGCTGGCCCTGCAGGCCTAAGCTGTGCATTTTTCCTTGCACAGAATGGATATCCTGTTACTGTATTTGAAAAAGAAAATAAATTGGGCGGTATGTTGACTCTCGGCATTCCATCATTCCGTCTAGAAAAGGACGTTGTTGAATCTGAAATCGATATTCTAAGGGAAATGGGAGTTATCTTCAAGACCGGTATTGAAGTTGGCAAGGACGTTACACTTGATCAGCTTAGATCAGAAGGCTATGAAGCATTATATGTAGCCATCGGTGCACAAGGTGGCCGTAAGATCGGCATTCCTGGGGAAGATGCAAAAGGTGTTATCACAGGTGTTAACTTCCTTCGCAATATCAATTTGAATAGCGATACAAATCTTTCTGGCCGTACTGTAGTTGTTGGTGGCGGTAATGTTGCCATAGACGTCGCACGAACAGCAGTGCGTGCAGGCTCATCAGATGTTTCTATGTTCTGTCTTGAATCCCGTGATATCATGCCTGCAGCTGATGCCGAAATCGAAGAGGCAGAGGCTGAAGACATTGTCATTAATAATTCATGGGGTCCAAAAGAAATACTTGTAGAAGACGACAAGGTCAAAGGTATTGTATTCAAAAAGTGTACTGCAGTCTTTGACGCAGACCATCGCTTCAATCCACAGTATGATGAATACGACACTATGACCATCGAATGTGAAAACCTGCTCTTGTCTATTGGTCAATCTATCCTATGGGGTAACCTACTGGAGGGCAGCAATGTTGAATTTAACCTCAATCAGACCTGCAAGGCTGATTCATTCACATATCAAACTGCACAACCTGACATCTTTGTCGGCGGTGATGTCTACACCGGTCCTAAATTCGCCATTGATGCTATCGCAGCAGGTAAGGAAGGTGCTGTTTCAATTCACCGTTTTGTTCACCCTGGACAGAGCCTTGTTATTGGCCGTGACCGTAGACAGTATAATGAACTTGATAAGAAGAACGTCATTATTCCTGTTGACAGCTACGACAACACATCAAGACAGAAGGCTGTAAAAATAGACGATTCCAAAGAAAAGGAAACCTTCCGTGATCTCAGAGGAGCCTTTACCGAAGAACAAGTCAAGAAGGAAACTGAGCGCTGTCTCGGCTGCGGTACTACCATTGTTGACGAGTATATGTGTGTAGGCTGCGGCATCTGCACCACCAAGTGCAAGTTCGATGCCATCCGCCTGGTAAAGAAAACTGATACTTACGGTGTACCATTTGAAAAGGCAATCATCGGCGTAATGGCTCCCACCATGATTAAGCGTGTTGGCAAGATTGCTATTAATAAGGTTACCCACCTATTCTCTAAGGAAGACAAGTAAGGAGCGCTTATGCATAAACTATTAATCGTATTCAATATTGTCGACAGCGTCAAAAAATTCATGAGATAAATTGAAAAAACAGACCTATTAATATCGATGAATTGATATATAACATTGTTTATAGAATAATATTTTTATAACAACCAATAAAGGTACACACCTATGAATGTAATTATTTTATTCATTTCCAATTTTTGAAAGGTGACAGGCACCTTTCAGATATTGGTAGTGAAACGGACAATATCTATTGCTTTATTTTATAATTTATCTTGGTTATGATACGATTTAAAGTACTATTATTTTTCTTAAAATCATCCATATCAAAGGCTTCAAAGAAAGTCTATGTTACTTGTGGTACGGTTCACCCCATCTAATCCTAAATCTATTCACTAAGTTTTTTTAAATATTCCCATATATTTTCTAGCATAGTATTTACCTTAATATTATCATTAATTAAATTCCCTTCATATTTGTTTCGTAATCTCAAAATATATATATAATTATGAATATGTTTAGAAACAACTTATAAATAAAAATATATAAACTAAAAGTGCATATAAAGATTCACTTTTATATGCACCAAAAGATAATTCATTCAATTATAAATAATCAATAATACTGCTGTTCCTCTATTTATTAAGTATTCCTTTACTAATAAGGATAATAATAAGTATACGGAGGAGCAATGTAAGGGTAATTTAATAATGATAATGCAACTAAAGCATTAAGTGGAAAAGCTCTACGTCTAAAACGTCTGAATCTTCTTCTAGGATTGTAATATTGTCGTTGTTGATCAGATTCATTTTCATCATCTTCCTCCATTACATACTCACCAACCAATACTACAACGCGATCCCCATCTACACTTTCAATAATTCCATCAAACATACTTCCATCTGTCATTGTTAAAGTAGCATGATAGTTTAAGCACCTTTTGCATTCATCCTGTAAAGACAAAGACTGTAATTCTCTGTAATAATTATTTTTCCCTAAATCCATTTTTAACCATCTCCTTTATCATAATATGCTATTCATTTATAAGGAAAATCGTTACATTTTAATGTATATTTAGTATCCTCTTCAATATCAATATTAATTTATATAAATTATTAAAATTAAAATATTTTCAAAATGACCAGTTTTCTATATTGCTTAATAGGTTTATTTATATTATAATATCTAGTATAATACATTTTGATTTAGGGGGATTTATTTATGGAAAAGAAACAATACGTTTGTCCAAAGTGTGAAAATATGAAGTATATTTCAGATCAATTTCAAGCTACAGGTGGAAACTTTGCCAAATTATTTGATGTGCAAAATAAGAAATTCATAACAGTTAGTTGTACCAAGTGTGGTTATACAGAATTATATAAAGCACAAACTTCAGATGGTTGGAATGTACTTGATTTCTTAATTGGTTAATATTTATTTTTAAGTAATTAATATGCCTAAGATAATAAACTCCATAATAAATAAGAAACTAATTAAATTTTTGATTAGTTTCTTATTTTTACCACTTTTATTTCTTATAATTCATTTTTTTAAGCGCATATATTAGAAATTCCTCTGCTAAACTTTCACTTTTAATATGTTTTAGTGCATCCTTAAAAGTAAACCATTGCGCTTTATCAATCTCATCATTAGTTTGGTTTAAATCTTCACTATCTACTGTGCAAATGAAATTACACAGTAGTGTATTAGTTTTTTCAAAATATTTACTCTTCATATATTGATAATCTTTAATATTAAGACCTATCTCTTCTTTTACCTCTCTTACTAAAGTTTGTTCTGCATTTTCACCTTTATTAATATATCCTGCTACAAGTATATTATCTACTTGTCCATACTGCTGTATAAGCAATAATTTATTTTTATCAGGGTTTAAAATAATTGCACTTATGGCTGAACTAAAGGTAGGAAAATGAAATATTTCACATTTATTACAATAAGGAATCTCGCCCTCATTATTACATTGCTTATTTATTACCTTAGTTCCACACTGAAAACAATAACTCATATTATTACTCCTTTTATGTCTATTTAATTTATAAAACAATAAATTTTCTCGCAAGTACAAGTTTATTTATGTCATATACATATATGCTTTTAACTTCTATGTAGCCTACTTAAAAGATAATATTGAATAACTATTATATCATTTCTATACTATATGTCTAATGTTAATTATACCGTGTATCTTTATAAATTATCAATTTAATTCCTAAAAACATTGTATCATTACTACATTTGGGTGTATTATTAATGACATTGGCTATTTTTTTATAAATGAGAGGAGTTTTATTTTTAATGAACAATAAAAAACGTAATATCGTTATAGCAATCATGGTTTCTATGTTCCTTGCTGCATTTGAAGGAACTGTTGTAACAACAGCCCTGCCTACTATAGCTAAAAGTCTAAATGGTTACAATCTTATAAGTTGGGTATTTTCTGCCTATCTTTTAACTTCAGCAGTATCAACACCTATATATGGGAAACTGTCTGATCTGTATGGAAGAAAAAAAATGCTTACTATAGGTATAGTAATATTTTTAATAGGTAGTTCCCTATGTGGATTTTCTCAAAGTATGTTTCAATTAATAATATTTAGAGCAATACAAGGTATTGGTGCTGGTTCTATTCTTACCATAACCTTTACTATCGTTGGAGATTTATTTGCTTTAGAAGAACGATCTAAAATCCAAGGACTTTTAAGTAGTGTTTGGGGGGTTGCTAGTTTACTTGGACCATTCATTGGTGGATACTTTATAGATTATTTATCTTGGCATTGGATATTCTTTATTAATATACCTTTTGGAATTATATCTCTATTCCTTCTTAATAAGAACCTTGATGAACAAGTATCAACTACTAAGCCTAAAATAGATTATCTTGGTTCATTACTTCTAACTATAGCTATAGTTTCAATATTATTATGTGTATTTACATCATCTAACTCTGCAAGAGTTATATATATTATATCGTCTATAGTTTCTATTACTATTTTCTACTTTGTTGAAAATAAATGTGAAGAACCTGTAGTTCCATTTGATATATTCTCTAAAGATACAATATTAATGAATGTTATAGCATTTTTTATAGCTGCTATATTAATGGCTGTAGAAGCTTATACACCTTTATACACACAAAATGTTCTTGGCTATAGTGCTAAAGTCTCGGGGCTTTCTATGGCTCCAATGTCTTTAACCTGGCTCCTTAGTTCATTTTTCTTAGTTAAACTATTTAAAAAATTCGGAGAAAAGAAGGTAATACTAGGCTCTATATTAATTTTAGCATTAACCTCTTATCTTCTTAGATTTCTTACCCCAAACACGCCTTTAATTTATTTTATTATTATAGTGTTCATTATGGGAGCTGGTTTTGGTGGTGCACTTAATTCATTAACTATACTTATTCAAAATGCTGCTTCATATGAAAAAAGGGGTGCTGCAACTTCAACTAATGCATTAATACGTACACTTGGCCAAACTATCGGTGTTAGTATTTTAGGTGGATTAGTAAACTCAAGCCTATCTTCTTATTTTAATAATTCAAATATTTCTGGAGTAACAGCAGACAATATTTACTCTTCTGGAGCTTCTTCTATTCAAATAAAAGAAGCATTCTTTAGTGGCGTACATAATATATTCTATTCACTTATATTCCTTGCCATAATTAGCTTTGTGGTTGGTATGTTTATAAGTAAAGAATCTAAACTATAAAAAATGCGTAAGAGTTTTAGCTCTTACGCATTTTACTTTAGGCGTATGAAATAAATAATAGACCTAAGAGTATTTGGTCTATTATTTATTTTACAATGCCTTATTAGATATATATTATTTCTACTCCTGAAAATTTAATATCACCAACTAATGTTAAAGTATTTGTTGTTATTTGATTATTTCTATTTTTTTCACTAATATCACCTAAAAACACATTAATTTTATTATCAATGTTCCAAGTTTTTGGTATATATAATTCTATTCCTGAAAAAGAAGCATCAATTCTAACTATAGCATTATTCTTACTCATGATTGCATTATCAAAATACACCTTCATAGCTCCAAAAGAACAATTAAAATCCGCTTGTTCAAAATTATTTGTATTTATATATTTTACACTATCACAAAATGAATTTTTAAATCTAACATTACTTTCATCTTCTACATCAATTTTCTCAAATTTGTAATCTTTCCAATTATATTTAGTATTAACCCCTTTCATACCTTTATGAAAAATTATAGAAAGACCAATACTGCCAAGTATCGCTGCTATCAATACAGTCCAAGGTGTAATATTTGTAATCCCTAATTCTTTATCATATATTATACATATAAATGCAATAGGCAATAAAATACCTGCAAAATTAAAACGGGGTAAACTTTTCACAATAACTGCTAGTAAAAAAACTGTTAACAGCAAACTAAATACATTTATATTAGGGAAGTATCCAAGTTTATTTATAATTAAGAACATACCTATTAATATAAATAAAACTCCCCAAAAAATTCTTTCTTTTTTCATCTTATCTCCTCTTTTCTAATAATTTAATTTTTAATGGTTTATAATAATATCTTGAGACATATACCTGTTTATGAGTATTTTGAAATTCAACCTTACTTGATGATGATAGCCTATGTGTTATTGAGTAAATATGATTTGTATTTAAAATTGTTGATTTTGAAACTCTCATAAAATATCCTGGCAAAAACTCTTCAAGTTCATAAAGCTTATATTTTACATTATATATATTATCAATAGTATGTGCACAAATCCCATTTTCTTCAGTTTCAAAAAACAATATTTCTTCCAAAGAAATATAATACTGAGTATCACCTCTATAAAAAGTTATACATTTCTTGTATGATGGCATATCATCAAGCATAATTTGAATATTTTTAACATCTTCACTAATTTCACTACATCTAATAATAACTTCATTTTCTTTAATTGTATTATCTACTTCAATCCGTATTTTCATATTTTCACTCTCCACATTTTCTATTATATTAACTATTTTTTTCCTTGTAAATACAATAACAGTAAGTGGTTAATTATTTCTTGTAAGTGGTATGTTTTTATACAGATGTTATATTAAACTATATAGGATAAGAATTTTCTTGGTATTGATATAGATATTAAAAGAAAAGAAAAAATTGCTTTATCTTTATTGTTTTCATATCATCAACTTTAACTTTACCTAATAAAATCTTTAATTAATATAAAAAAAGTACTATAATTAATAATACTAATATATTAAT
The DNA here is from genome assembly GCF_017348895.1 of Clostridium gasigenes. NCBI lineage: Bacteria > Bacillati > Bacillota > Clostridia > Eubacteriales > Clostridiaceae > Clostridium > Clostridium gasigenes. The sequence goes on along the minus strand of NZ_CP071376.1, from coordinate 1,693,367 downwards.
TAATACCTATAAATAGAAAATACTGGATTGAGGGGTTTATATATGAAAAAAAAAGATATACTTGAGTTAAAAAAACGTTTTAAAAAAAATGATTGTACCTTCACTAAAATCTGTGGTTGCTATGTCAATGGTGAAAAAAATATTATTTTTAATTTTAGAGAAACCTTTTTAAATTTAGATGAGGATGAGTACTTTAAGTATTTAGAAATTGCTAAAAAAGTTCTATCTGGAACCATTGGTAATAATATTTTAGAACTTAACTTTCCACTTAATGAGAATCTTGAAAATGAAAAACAAATTTCTCTTATACAGCTAAAAAAAAGCCAATTAAAGGATGATGCTCTGCTTCAAGATTTTTATAAATCCATTATAGATAGTTATGATTATACTGGTAATTTTTTAATACTAGTTTTTCATGATGCTTATGATATTATTACTAAAACTACTGATAATGCTAAAATGGATGAATCTGAAGAAGTATATGAGTACATTCTATGTGCGATATGTCCTGTTTCACTTTCAAATCCTGGGCTTAGATACTTTGAAGAAGAAAATAAAATAAAGGCACGTATTAGAGATTGGGTGGTGGATGCTCCAACCCTTGGATTTGTGTTCCCTGCTTTTATTAATCGTAGTTCCGATGTTAACTCTGTTATGTACTACACTAAAAATGCAAAGGATCCACATCCTGAATTAATGGAAAAGGCTTTAGGTTGTTCTTCAAAACAGACTGCCACTATCCAAAAAGAAACCTTCCAAACAATTATTAAAGATTATATTAACACCGATGAAAAAAAAGCTGAGAAAACTTTTATAGACATACAAGAAAACCTAAATACTATGATAGATGAATACAATGCAATCTATGATGATACCGATGGTGAACCTATAACCTTAACACAAAAGGATATACAAAATCTTTTAATAGAAAGTGGCGTTCCTGAAGAAGCTACTACTAAGATTGAAAAATCTTATTTAGAAAACTTTGGAGTAGATCTGCCTTTAGCAGAGAATTTAATTGACTCAAAAGTACTTAAGGCAAATGCTCAAAGAAAAAAAGAAGAACAGCTTGAAAAGCAAGTAGAAACACTTCAAGCTAGACTTGAGGACGTTACCCAAGCTGCTGCTGTAGATAATGAAATTCCCCTGTCTACAGAAGTTAATGATGATAATGTGGTTTTAGAAGAAGCTGACGATACAAGTTCAGAAGATAATACGGTTACTTCTCACTATGACGTTATACTTCAAGTAAAACCTGAAAAAATACCACAAATAAAATATCAAATAATTAATGGTCAAAAATGCATAGTTATTCCTATTAATGAAAATGAACAAACTACAGTTAATGGCTTAACTGATTTGATTTAAGTTATATAATATTCTTAACTTCTCTGTATAAATTAATTTTAACCTCACTTGCAAATGATATGGTTCGACCTATCATTTGCAAGTGAGATTTATTCTATTTACTCGCCTTATAGTTCTCTCTTATAAATGGTTCTTGCACTTTATTATCTAATAACTCTTTATAAGTTCCAACTTTCCTATATGCATTTCCCCAAGTTTCCCTTTTTCTATAATTTCTTATGCTATCTAAATCAAATTCTGCTATTAATATATCCTCTTGAATATCATCTGCTGAAATAATTTTATTATCGATATAATTACCATCCTCATCAAAAACTACTGGACTATATGCACATGAATTTCCCCACTTCTTCCCGGGATAATTTGTCATTGCTATACCAACCATATTTTCAAAAGTTCTTGTTGATAATTGATTTATTCTTGCTGGATTCATATCACAAGCATTAGGTACAAGTATTATTTCTGCACCCTGTAACATTAGAATTCTAGCACTTTCAGGAAATTCTCTATCATAGCAAATCATTACTCCAAGTTTAACTCCACAGAAATCACATATTTTAAACTCTTTTCCACTTTCAATCAAAGCTTCTAATGAAAAATCACAAGTATGAACTTTTGAATATTTCATCAAAATCTCTCCTGTTCTATCAATAACTAAAGCTGTATTTTGTGGACTAGCACTTCCTTTTGAAAGATATGTTATAACAATACCTATTTCTAATTCTCTAGCAATCACTTTAAAAGATTTAACATATTTACTCTCTTCATCAACCGCTTCAGCAAGCCATTTTTGACGTTCATTTTCGTAACTTTCATCAAACGGATTTTCAAATGCCTCACCATAAGGAGGTTCATATCCATTTGACCACATTTCTGGAAAAAGAACTATGTCAGCACCCAGTTTTTTTGCTTCACCTATATATTTCAAACCTAATTCTAGATTCATATTAATATTGTTCGCTATTGCTTTGTGTTGAATTAATCCAACCTTTAAACTCTTCATTTAATAAAATCCCCTTTAATAAACTTTTTACATCCTATACCTATCTACTTTTCTTTGTATTATTTAATCATTAAGTTTTTTTTCATAACATAATTCGTTAATACTTGTCCTTTTCTTTCAACTACTTGTTCTTCTACCACTTTATAGCCTTGTTTTTCAAAGAAAGGCTTTGCAGTTATAGAAGAATGAGTTGTTATAATCTCAACCTTATTTTCTTGTGCATATTTCTCTATTTCGTCTACAATTGTAGTTGCTACTCCACCCCCTTGATAATCTTTATGAACAAATAATCTATCAAAATATCCATTGATATCTAAATCTCCAAATCCAATGATACTACTATCTTCTTCAATTACAACAGAATAATGTTCTGAAAGAGATTTATCCCATTCACAAATATCAATATCTTTAGAAGCCCACATATCAAGTTGTGCTTCATTATAATCTTTTGCATTAACTGAATGAACTGTGTTGTAAAATAATTCAATAATTTCCTTACAATCTTCTGATTGATACATTCTTGTATTCATTTTGAATCCCTCCAATATTTCATAATCTATAAATATTTTTGTTTTACAACTTGAATTTTATCATATAACTATTAAATTACAGTTATCCTTACTTTAAATATATTACTCATGGTGCGGTATTTTCACTTATAAAAATAGCCTTAACCAAGTAATATCGATGATTAAGGCCTTTTTTCCCATTTATTTATGATATGGCTCTCCGTATCACTTGTAAGTGATGTTTTTTTATTAATGGCTAATTCTTCTAAGTAGTTAATTATACTCTCTCTTTTTTCACGTATAGCTCAATTTGTATTTTATACATTAAATCAATTCCTAAAATAATTATTCTAATATTGTTGAAATAGAAACAAAAATTTAATATAATATTATTAATACACCAACGGGTGGGAGGACAGGTCATGAACAAAGAAGAACATGTTAAAATGCGTTCCAGGGACTTATACAACAAGATAGCTTGGCTTAATAAGCTTAAGATGGAAGACAGTTTTAAAGGTTATAATCCTTCTGAAGTACATTGCATAGAATACATTGGAAGAAATGTAGATTCCAACGTAACAAAACTTGCGGAGTCCTTTTATATGACTAGGGGAGCCATAAGTAAAATGACTAAGAAGCTCATAAAAAAGGGGACTATTGAAAGCTATCAGAAGCCGGATAATAAGAAAGAAATTTATTTCAGACTTACTGAACAAGGGCAAGAAATTTATAAAGTCCATGATGAGTTGCACAAAGAGTTTCAAGAGCGGGATAAAGTCGTATTTGAGCAGGTATCCGAGGAACAATTTGATAGTATGCTTAGCTTCGTGGAAAAATATAATAGACATTTGGATGCAGAAATAAAGAAACAGGGTATAGATATTAAGTCGCAATAAATTTAGATAATGAAAATGAAACCATAGGCAGCCCAACTCTATTGAGAACGGGCTGCATTTTTATTGTTATTATTTTGTTGACTAAGAAACAAAACGGTGATATGATATTTTTGTTGACAAGGAAACAAAATTATAACTTTTGAGAGGAGAATTTAAATGTCTAAATTTAGATCACGCAATGAACAGAACACAGAACAAACCGTAGATAAAAAGGCTTTAATATTTGGTCTTATGTCTGTGTTTCTCTGCGGAATAGGCTTCACTATTATAGCCCCTGTCGCCCCATTCTTAGTGCAGCCTTATATTAGCAATCCGAGAGATCAAGCTATAGTTGTTACTCTACTGACCTCTATTTATGCAGTATGCGTGTTTTTTGCAGCTCCAGTACTTGGAGCTTTGAGCGACAGATATGGCCGTCGTCCAGTACTCTTAGTATGCCTTTTGGGTTCCGCAGTCGGATACTTAGTTTTTGGCATAGGAGGAGCTCTATGGGTCCTATTTGCGGGGCGCATAATAGATGGTATAACAGGCGGGAACATAAGCACTATCTTCGCATATTTTGCAGACATCATTCCACCAGAACAGCGAACCAAATACTTTGGATGGGTGAGTGCGGTTGTAGGTGTAGGCACCGTCATTGGCCCAACTCTAGGCGGATTACTTGCTAAGTTTGGTTATTCTGTACCCCTTTATTTTGGAGCAATAATAACTTTATTGAATGTTGTTTATGGATTCTTTTTTATGCCCGAGAGCCTTGACAAGAATAATAGACTGAAAGAGATTACCTTTGTAAGACTGAATCCATTCACACAGCTTGCAAACTTACTTTCCATGAAAAGTTTAAAAAGGCTAATTGTCTCAGCGTTCTTACTTTGGATACCCAACGGATCTTTACAGGCAGTTTTTTCACAATTTACAATGGATACTTTCGGTTGGAAGCCTGCACTAATCGGACTTATGTTTTCAATTATGGGCTTCCAAGACATCATTTCACAAGGTTTCATAATGCCAAATCTTTTAATAAAACTTAGTGATAAACAGATAGCAACTCTTGGAATGGTTTCGGAGATTATAGGGTACAGTCTTATTGCCGCATCAGCTTTGTTCTCATTCTATCCTCTTTTTATCGCTGGAATGTTTATATTTGGTTTTGGTGATTCAATCTTTGGCCCTTCATTCAATGGGATGCTCTCCAAGTCTATCGATGCTAGTGAACAAGGAAGGATTCAAGGAGGTATCCAATCTATTCAAGCTTTAGCAAGAATAATTGGGTCTATCCTTGGAGGTCAAATATATGTATCACTTGGTCATGCCGCACCCGCTTTTATGGGTATGATCCTTATAGCAGCGGCAATACCAGTTTTATATAATAGACCGCATGTAAGTATTTAAACTACCTACTTTATTTGGGCAAGTATCCACTTTCATATCAGGTGTTTTTAAGAACATATAATAATAGGGTTTCAGAACTTAGGGACAAGTTCTGAAACCCTATTTGTCTACAGCCTGGAATGAGTACCCTTCATAGATACGCCTCTTCTTTATTTGTATAATCTACTAACTTATCATTTATAGTCAGGTTTATTTATTCCACTTCCCTTAATTCGTTAGTTATTTGTTATCTTAGAAATTAACATATGTAATAACTTCTTCTACACTCTTGACTCCTTACTATTCAATAACTTACTAAAATTATCTAGTACACTTTTAATGAAATCATAATATATTTTCTCATTTACATAATCAGATACTATAAAAAGTTATTTTTTATTTTAACTCTTAGCTATTACTTATGATATGGTATTTTAACTTGTAAAAACAGCCTTAACCAATTAAAATCAATGGTTAAGGCTATAACCCTCACTTATTTATGATATGGTTCTCTTCTCATTATTCTAAATATTAATATATCAATCTAAATTAAGTTCCACAGAAGGTTCTATAATTAACCTTTGTTTTAACATCTTTATATTTCTCTTGCTCCTTTGAATAACTATACGGCTCTGAAAGAACCTCTAAAAGATTTTCTAAAAACACCATTTTCATAATAATGATCTCCATGGAATAATTTTTTCTATACCCTCACTTCAAACACTTCTTTTCCTTCTATACTGTATCTTTCACTTATATACTTTTTATTTTTATTAAAGTTAAATATTAAAAGATATCCATTATCTAGACCTTCTATATCTAAATAATTTTCAAGCTGTTTTAACTCTTTTTGATGTGCTATATCGCCATGCCCTATTTTAGTTTCTATAACATATTTATTATTATTATATTGAATTACGATATCAAGTCTTCTCTCTTCTGATATTTGTACTTCTTTATAATCAAAACCTACACCATTTATTATTGGTTTTATAAATGATAAGAATAGTAAAACTCCGTGTCGTTCTAAAAATTTAGTATCTCTTAGGCTATAATTTTCTTTCATGAACTGTTGGAATCTTAAAAGTATTTTTTCCATATCAAGCCCATGATCTTCAGTTATAAAATTATCTTTAAAATTATAGCTAGACATTACTTTACTATCTGTTTTAGATACTAAATAATTGTAAATTCTTTCTCTTATTATTTTATTTGATACAATAGTATTACTATCATTTTTACTTAAGTATCCAAACATAACACCTAAATTTATCTCTAGATTATCTATATTAAAAACAGATGCTATATTTAATATAAGCAAATTGTACATGTACTCATACAACTTATCATTATTCTCCATATTCTTTATTAAATCATCAAACAATGTGTTATTTTCTTCTAACAATATTTTCATAGCTTTTTGGATATGAAATTCATCCCATGCTTTATCTTTATTTTTTAATATATTTTCATCAATTATTTGACAAATCCTACTTACTAAAAATGGATATCCATTTGTGAATTTATATATTTCCTTACTTAAAACTTCTATATCAAAATTGAGCATATTTTCATTTGAATAATCACTTAGCATAGTTCTTATTTCATACTCATTAAAACTCATATCTATATCAATTTCACCTCTATGTTCCAAGGTGAATTATACCTTGACTCTGTATCATCTATAAACTTTATTTTTAGATTCTTGATATCATAAACTCCTGCTAATAGCAAACCAAATTATATTCACAATTTGGTTACGTCCCATGGAGGATTTTCCAAAGGAGCTTGCGACTGAGGTTGCTAATTTAAAAATACATTGTATAACCATTACCAAAATGTTCTTACAATTAATAATGTTCATATACTATAAATTATTGCCTTTAACTTTTAAAATTATCGTTATATTAAATGTATTATCGCTTTTATTAATTAGCATTTCACCACCATGGCTTTCAACAATCTTCTTACATGTTTTAAGTCCTATCCCCGTACTGCTTATAGCTTTAAGATTTTTATTTATAGTATTTTCTATACTAATAAAAAGTTCTTTGTTTTCAACGTAATACCTAACCTCTACAGCTTTAGATTTATCTGCATATTTAGAAATATTAGAGAAAATATTGTCAAAAACCCTTCTCATTGAAATAAGATTTACCTCTATAAACAATTGACTCTCACAGCAATGAATTTTAAATATAAATCCTTGATTATTTAGCATAAAGAACTGATCTTCAAACAGCTGTTCCAAAAGTTCATTTCCATTAAATTCTTCAAACTGAAGCTCATCCTGTTTATTAAAAAGTATAAAATATTCAAATAGTTTGTCAGACAATGATTTAATCTGATATGCTTTTTCTCGGCTGTTATGAATATAACGCTTCAAATTATCCTCTGTTTTATATTTCTTATATTCTATAATATCTAAATATCCTACTAATGCTGTAAGCGGTGTCCTTAAATCATGTGACATTGCTGTAATAAGTTCGCTATTAGCTGATTTTGCTTCATCCTCATTTCTTAATCGTTCAATAAATGACTTTCTCATTTCATTAATACTTTGAGCAAGCAGAGATAGCTCATCATTATCTTCTATTGTAATCTCATAATTTAAATCTCCACCTTCTAGTATTTTGATTTCATTTTCAAGTGTCCTTATGTATGATATCTTTTTTTTAATTAAAAGTGATGTAATTACTATAAAACATAATAAAGAAATCGCAATATTTATACATATTAAAATATAGTAGTACTTATATTCAAAATAGCACATTATATACACCTGTGCTCTTAAATCACTAAAATTGATATTATAAGAATAACCAGATAATATCAAAGGTTCGTTTTCCTCAGACTCTAAAGGCTCTTTACGATTAGTTGAATCATAAAGCATATTATTATTTTTGAATATATATATATCTATATATTTATTTTTACGTACCCATTCATCCATTTTTTCAGAATCATTTATTGAAAGATTGCTATTTGACACATATGTTTTAAAATCAGACATAGCTTTATTTTTCTGATTTTGAAAAAAAGAAGTTTTATACAAATGCCTGTCAAGCAGACTCTCGCCATTTATCTGAAGTATAAAAAATAAAGAAATAGATATAATCAATGAAATTATAATGACCATAATTAATTTAATTTCTAGCTTTTTATTTAAAAACTTTTTATTAAATTTATTCAATTCTATATCCCTTCCCCCATACAGTCTTTATATATTTTAGATTATCAGGATTATCTTCAATCTTGCTCCTCAAATTCCTTATATGCACCATGACCGTGTTATTGCAAGAATAGAAATATGGTTCTTCCCATACACTTTCATATATATTTTGTGCTGAAAATATCTTCTTTCTATTTTTAGATAACAATAATAATATATTGTATTCAATTTCAGTCAGTATAATTTCATTCCCATATAATGATACTTCATTTGATATTTCACTTACTTTTAATCCATTTATATTAATTGAATCACATTCATCAGTCTTTTCTTTCCCTTTATACACATAGTATCTTCTAAGTAATGCTTTTACTCTCGATATTAATTCTGTATATGAAAATGGTTTTGATAGATAATCATCACATCCTGCAGAAAATGCCATACATTTATCAGAATCCTGAGATTTGGCAGTAAGAAATAAAATTGGAGCAGTTGTTTTTTCTCTAATTTCTACACATGCCTTAAATCCTGATTTTACAGGCATCATTATATCAAGTATTATTAAATCTATGTTTCCATCTACTTTATTTACTGCATCTTCTCCATCAACAGATTCTATTACATTATAGCCTTCACTTTCTAATAAGATACAGACTATATCTCTTATTTCATCATTATCATCTGCAATTAAAATATTCCTCATATTCTTTTCCCTCCATTTATCTTTAGTATATAATGCTATACTTTTAAAATCTATATTATTTAAGCTACTTAAGAATTCTTAAGAACTATTATATGTGCAACTTAAGATATTGCAAATATAATAATAGTTATAAATCTTCTAAATAGAAAGGATTAAATAATTATGAAAATTTTCAAAAAAGTATCTTACATAAAAATATTATTAGTTTTATTAGCATTTTCTACTATTGGATTAATCTTTAAATATATTCCAAATATACTTGCAGCTACAGTGTCATTGGATGAATTCAACAAATACTTAATGTCCCTCGGAAAATCTGGAAGTATTATAATAATTTTATTTCAGATATTGCAAACTGTAATTGCACCTATTCCAGGTGAAGTAGTTCAAATTGCAAGCGGATATATTTATGGTGTACCTTTAGGATTATTGTTTACAATGTCAGGACTTATCATAGGTTCTGCAATAGCCTTTTATTTTACTAGATTAATAGGTGGGAACTTTATAACAAATTTTCTTAAGAAGAAAAATTCAAAGTGGCTGCTTGATATTATGGAAAGTAAAAAATTCTCAATTATATTATTTGTGATTTTTTTCGTTCCAGGCCTTCCAAAAGATTTTTTGATATATGTTGCAGGTCTTACTACTATTAAACCAATAAAGTTTTTTTCCATATTAGTAATAAGCAGATTTCCTTGGATATTAGCTTCTGTAAGTATTGGATCTAATATTCAGAATGGTAACTATTTATCAACAATAATAATATCAATTATAGCTATGCTTTCATTTTTAGTAGGCATAATTTACAAAAATAAAATTATAAATAAATTTTTAGAATATAAATACAACCGATAAGGAGAAGGATATGATAAAAAAATATGTGCCTAATATACTAACATTTATTAATCTATCATTTGGAATTACTTCAATAATTAATATTTTCGATCAAAACTATTTGTACGCATCGTTATGTATACTTGCCGCTGCTTTAGTTGACCGATATGACGGAAGAATTGCCCGATATCTTAATGTATCAAGTGAAATAGGGAAAGAACTAGATTCTTTAGCTGACCTTGTTTCCTTTGGAGTTGCACCAGCTCTGATAATCTTTACAAAATATAATTTTTACACTGTAGGCTTTAGCCGCATACTAGGCATATCACTCTTATTACTTTATTCTATATGTGGATGCTACAGATTAGCAAAATATAATATAAGTACATTTGAAGGTGTTTTCACTGGAATACCAATCACCATTGCTGGATGTATTCTTGCATTATTTTCTTTAATTATTCCATCTACCATAAATTCAGTTGTTCCAATGCTATCATTAATAGTACTTGCCTATCTTATGGTATCAAAAATAAAATTAAAGAAAATTTAATTAAATATGAATACAAAATAAACCCACGAAAATCTAACAATTAAATTTCCGTGGGTTTCATGGTGGAAGCGAGGTTTACCATATCTCCATCCAATTTTAGAAAAAACCTCATTTATTTATGGTACGGTTCACCGTAACAGTACTATCGAAGGTTTTTTAAAAGGTGGAAACAAAATATAACCTCTGAATCCACCTCATTTTTACTAAGCATCTATTAATTTCTTCTTATAATATTCATGCGTATACCAACAAAAAATTCTCTTCTGTAAAGTTTTGATATATATAGATAATAATAATATCGCTTATCAAAAATGAAATTTGGCCAATAAGGACTGTGAAAAATAAATATGTTTTTTTTGTGCTGTGAAGTTTAAACATAATATTGTGTAATAATTTTACTGTCCTGTATAAAATAAATATAACTTGTAATAATTTAACATTGCATAAAGGTATCAATTATTTTTCCGTTTTGTGATAAAAATTCACATCAGCTTTCAGCTGATATAAGCCGTATAATAGTTAAAAATCATTTTTTCTTAAATTTCTTATTATCTAAGAGAATGACCTCTGACTTATCTGCCATTGCTACCTTCTTTGTGTGATTTACAAGTTTTATAACGTCCTTGTATGATTGTTTTGCTCCCTTTACAAGCAAGGGCACTCCTATAAAATCTATTTTTAACCACCTAGAAAATAATCCACCAAAGGTCATTGGTAATGGAACAGTTGGCGACGTATTGGAAAATATAATTTTCTCATTTAATAGATTTTGTTTATGAAGCATAGAAGCCATATTGTATAATCCTGGAATTAGAACCTTTGAACGTCCCCTTCCCACAGCATAGACTTTGTTTCCATCTTTATCACTTCCATAATAAAAAAGTTCCCCACGATTTCCATATACTAACTTATTAAAGTTAGGTAATTTTAATATTTCATCCTTAGTCGGTTCTCGAGTTTGATCCAGCATTTTTAAGTGATAAGCAATTGCAAGAATAGAAGAATGGGTTCCTCCATAGCAATTATATATGTATATCATTTAAATTACCTACTTTCTTATTTTTTTTGCTTTATTTTAATAATTGTAGTCTATGCATTAAACATTGATATTAAACATTCTTTGAACAGGTTTTCTCCAAGGTATTCAATGTTTCTACAACCCTTTATACATAAAATAAATATAATATGTTGCAATGCAAAAAAGGTAGCCCTTAAGAATTCTAAGAATAATTGTCGGAATGGAAATAAATTTTGATTTACAACAATACCCACTAATTTATAACAATCTAAAGTAAAGTTTAAAAATTCATAATCAATATTATGCTTAGAAAACAATACGTTACCACTACCAAACCTAATCTCTTAATAATTTCATTAATTTATGTGCACATCCATCAGCATTAACAATATCATCATCTGTAAGGCCTGCCTCAACTGCAATATTATAAGCCTTACCAAAATACCCCACATCCTCCGATTTGTGTGCATCACTTCCCAATGAAAATTTAACGCCCATATTCTTTAACTTTTTTATTGTTTCAATATCCATATTCCTATGACTTCTGTTAATTTCCAAAGCAGTATTTCTTACAACAGCAACCTTTCCAATTTCAATAATATCTGGATTAACATGCTCTAATGGATGATTTAATATTGTAATTTCATATTTTTTAATAGCATTAATTGCAGCTTCTGTATAATTTCTCAATAAAAGTGGATTTTGTACCGCTCCAGGATGATAACCCGCACAAATTATGTCCAGGTAATCAATTATTTCATCTTTAATATCTATATCCCCTTTTTTAGTAACAATATTACATTCTACACCAAGAAGAATCTTAAAGTCATTCTCCTTCAATAATGAACTCTTATTAAAATCATCAATTACTTTACGTAATTCTTTATATTGATTTAGTTTCATCCCGAAGGTAATATGCTTATAACCATGGTCTGTTATGGCAATTTCTTTTAATCCTTTTTTTATTCCAGCTTTAACACTTGATTCAATACTTCCTTTTGCATGTTCTCCGAAAATAATATTAAATAAAGGAATATGTCCCTTTGCAATATTAGTATGAGTATGATAGTCTGCAATAATCTTAAAACTCATTTTATCCCCTCCATGGTTTAATATCCTTTAATTAACTGCTTTATTATCAAATTGAAAAGCTTCTTGTATCCACATATGTAAATGTTTATAATCCAGTTTTAAAAAGCTGATAACCCAATATTTTATGCTGTAGTCATAGAAAAACTATTATTCCCTTATTTAGTGTATGATAATAACTATTCTTCAATTGAACCAAAGAAGATGCAAACAGCATTCATTTATACGATGAATGTAACAGAAGAAGTAATGAAATAACACAGCTATTTATCAACATTTAATAATATAGAATTTTATATTCCAATTTTAGTAAAAACCTCCGTTACTTATGGTACGGCTCTCTTTTCATTATTCTAAATATTAATATATCCATCTAAATTAAGTTCCACAGAAGGTCCTATAATTAACTTTTGTTTTAACATCTGTATAATCCTCTTGCTCCTTTGAATAACTATAAGGCTCTGAAAGAACCTCTAAAAGCTTTTCTAAAACACTGTAGTCTCCTTTATTTACAGCATAATCTAATGCCTCTTCTACCCTGTGATTACGAGGTATCACTGCTGGGTTATTATTTCTCATAAGATTTAATACAGCCTCTTCCTTCTCATCTTGTCTTGATAGTCTTTCCTTCCATAAGTTAAGCCACTGATTAAAATCTTCTTTATCTATAATTTCTGTATCTTCATATTTATTAATGGTTAATGCTCTAAATGTATTTGTATAGTCAGCACTATATTTTTTCATAATAGTTAGAAGGCCTTCAATTAATTTTGTATCCTGTTCCTCTTCATTAAATAAACCAAGCTTTTTTCTCATTCCAGAAAGCCATTGCTTAGTATATAGCTTATGGAATTCTGAAACAGCCTCTTGAGCTATCTTTATTGCCTCATTCATATCATCATGCAATAAAGGTAAAAGGGTCTCCGCAAATCTAGAAAGATCCCATTCTGCCATACTTGGCTGATTTTCATAGCTATAACGACCATATTTATCAATAGAGCTAAATACAGTTTCTGGATCGTATGTGTCCATAAAGGCACAAGGTCCATAGTCAATGGTTTCTCCACTAATTGTCATGTTATCTGTGTTCATAACCCCATGTATGAAGCCTACTAGCTGCCACTTTGATATAAGGGTTGCTTGCTTCTTTATTACTTCCTTTAGTAGATAAACATATGGATTTTCTTCCTTTATGCCATCTTTATAATGTCTCTCTAGAGTATAATCTGCTAGTGCTTTAAGATCTTGTATATCATTTAAACCTCTTGCATATTGAAAAGTTCCAACACGAATATGACTTGAAGCCACTCTAGTTAGTACAGCTCCTGGAAGTCTTGTTTCACGGTATACCTCTTCTCCAGTAGTAACTACTGATAAACTACGGACTGTTGGTATTCCTAACCCATTCATAGCTTCACTTATAATATACTCCCTAATCATCGGCCCAAGGGAAGCCTTACCATCTCCACCCCTTGAATAGGGTGTTCTTCCTGACCCCTTAAGTTGAATATCAAACCTATTCCCCTCAGCTGTTACATGCTCACCAAGTAATATGGCCCTTCCATCCCCTAGCATAGTAAAATTACCAAATTGATGACCTGCATAAGCCTGTGCTAATGTTACTGCCCCCTTTGGAGCTTTATTTCCAGAAAGTATTTCTAAGCCATCTTCGCATTGAAGCTCATCTAACTTTAACCCGAGGTCTTCTATTAGCTTATTGTTTAATACCACTAATTTTGGTGCTGGTACTTTACTAGGTGATACTAAAGCATAAAATACATTTGGAAGGTCTATATAACTATTTTTAAAATTAAATCCTTTATCTATCATTCTGTCTCCTTATATAAAATTATTTTTAATTGATATTTATTATCATTTATATTTTTATTTTACCATAAGGTTAGTATTTCTCATAGATATAGATAATATGTTTAAATTTAATTTTTTATCCTAGTATAATCCATCATTTTATCTACTTAAATTAATTGTATTCTTTCTTTAAGCTTTCTTATTGCTACTTGTTCTTCTTCACTTAAACTTGAGATATGCTTATTAAATTCAAAATACCATTCTTTTTCATGCTCATTTTCCAAACTTAAATCATATACATATTTTGATAAAAGAATAATTTCCATTTGCGATAAACTTTTGAAGTACATAATATATTCATCTTCAAATAAACATTCAGCATCTAACATATCTGCTAAATCTTCTAGATTCTTAATATTGTTTTTAATTAATGTAACTTTATCCTGAATTAAAGAACATTCTCGAATTTTTTCACTTAATTTTCTAAATACAGGATTACTTAATTTTTTACCATCTATATATTCAATAAACTCATTATCATTAGTTTCATTAAATGATATGAATACTGTTTCTAATTTATTTAGTTTAATGCTTTTATTTATCAATGAAGTTATTTTCAATGTAGATTTTCTAATGTAGTTTACTAATGCTTTATTTCTAATATTTAAAATTTCATAACATCTTTCTGCATATTTTAATAACGTTTCCTGTAATTCTTCCAAGGATAATTTTTCCAATTTATTTTTTATCTGTTCTCTATCTATATTATTAATATTAAGGTTCTTTAAAGATTTGCCACAAATGATTAAACCTAGTGAATTAATAAATACTAGTTCAAATATGTTTATTAGTAATAATTCGCAGTTTTTATCATACCCTTTTAATAATTCATTAATTTCACAAATATCAAAGTTATAACAGAACTCATTTTCTAAATTTAATGTCTCTAAATAATTATTTATATACTCAATACCTATATAGTTCATATTATCAATGTAAAGTTGATAATCTATTGATCCTGGAGTTTCATGAGCTGCAAAAAAATCTTCATATTCTTTAAAAAATAATGGAATACCATACTCTATAGTATCGTTATATGAATAATTATCAACTTTAAGCTTATTTTCATGAATTTCGTCTAATAGCTTTTTATTCTGCACTGTTTTTTTCTTGATTAAATCATGGCCTATTTTTAGCATATAGACTAAGTTTTCATTCTTTAATTTCTCTACTATTAATTCTATATTATCAAAAGTTTTCAAATAAACTCCAATTGTATAATCAATACATTTCAAAGAACTTTCCGCTACCTCTACCATAACTGAACTACTTTCATCTTTTGTATAATATTTCAATTGTACTTTTAAATTTTCCAATCTCTCATAATATATCCTGTTTAAAATCTTATCATCTAGCAACTTCTCTTCATAACAAATCACTAAAATATCCTTAAAAAAATATTCTTCACTTAACTTATTCTCTATAGAAAAACTATATTTTTGAATATTTTTACTATTCCCCATAAAGTATCACTCCTTTTCATTATCAATATTTGTATATTCTTTCACCCCATATCTTATGTTTTCAGCTATTTTATATAATACTTTTCCCTCTAAAAGTTCTAGTGATCCTTCACAATAGTTATCAAAATACTTTTTCATGATTTCCATTAATTCATCATCACTTATATAATCTAAAGTTTCATTCTTATAATTATAAAAAATTTCTACAAGTTCGTTTATTGTATCACCGTAATTATATTGTGATATATATGGTGAATCGCAAAAAGTTATAATAATTTTATTTATGATTTGACCATTAAATTCTATTCTTCCGCTTTTTTCAAGTGCTACATTTCTTGTTTCAATAATTTCTTTTATATCTTTCTCACCAAGCATTAATCCATATTCAACTGTAACTTCATTACACTTAAATATATCATTAAATATTTCCTTCTGTAGTAAATTGCTTTCAAATAAATTAATAATTTTTTTCATTTTTAAAACTCCCCCTCAAATAACTATTGACATATAATTTTAAGTATGATATAATTTAAATATAGGGTTATATTATTAATATAATTTAGATATATTAGTTCAGTATATCATTGGCATTTTTTATTGTCAATGTCTTTTAGTGTTAAAGGGGTCTCTTCAATCTTGAGGATACTCTTTTTTTATGTTTTAAGTTTACCTTATTAAATTCAAATACTTTTCCATAATGAGATCCTACTCAATGCTCAATAAAAAAATCAACGACAACACTTAACTTAGTATTGTCGCTGATTTTTTTATTTTTAATATAAGAGTCATCCATGACTCTTATATATACGTAAACTTTTATAAATCTCAATAATATACCCTTAATTATCTATAAAAGTTACCATATCCGACAAAGGAAATACTATTGTAACTTTAGTTCCTTTATTTGCCTCAGATTTAATGCTAATTTTCAATCCTAATTGTGAACAAAGCTTTTCGCATAGATACAAGCCCATTCCTGTACTTTTACTAAATCTTCTTCCATTCTCACCAGTAAAACCTTTTTCAAAGACCCTATTTATATCTTTATCTACTATGCCTACTCCATTGTCCTCTATAATTAACATTACTGAATTATCTTCCTTAACTGAATATATACTTATCATTGGCTCTTTACTACTTGAATACTCTATAGAGTTTCCTATTATCTGATTAATAATAAATCCAATCCATTTCCCATCACTATATACAATTTCATTAATATCTTTTATATCTACTTTTATTTTTTTATAAATAAAATCTCTATAATTTCTTTTGACTACCTTTCTTACTACATTATCAAGGTTAATTTGTTTCATAATATAGTCTTTACTAACATTATTACTTCGAGAATAATAAAGCGCTTGCTCTATAAATCCCTCAATTTTATCCATCTGAAAATCTATTTTATTAGTTATTTCATTTTGATTATTTGCAATTATTAACTTTGTAGATGCTATTGGTGTTTTGATTTCATGAACCCAAGTCTCTATGTATTCTCTATAATCTGATTGCATATCTTTATAATATTTTACGTGCTCATGCATATCTCTACTTATTTCTTTAAGTATATAATTAAGTTTTTCTCCTTCGATAAAGGTTGCTTCCCTTATCATCTCTGGAAGTAAATACTTCTTGTCCATTTTTTTCTAATATGCTATTAATTTCATCATAATAATTTTCATATTTTATAAATTCATAAGCCATACATGAAGCTAATGGTAAAACCCAAATATAAAAAACAAAAGAAATCATAATACAATAAATTACAAGATATACTCACCTTAAAAAGAAAAGTTAAACACTTTTCAAATATAGAATTAACAGCGCAAAAGTATGTATGTAATATGGCCGTATGTAAGGGTGCAGATGCTGATGATACTTGGTTTATAGCTAATAATCTTAGTGGAAAATTTGCTATAAGAGAGTATAAAAAGAGATTTGATATAGAAGAAATTTTTAAATATTTTAAGGGTAGTGGGTTTAATATAGATCATACTTGGAGTATGGATATTCAATATATAAAAATGCTTTATCTATGTATTTCAATAGCTTATTGTTTAATACCACTGGAAGGTCTATATAACTATTTTTTAAAATGTAATACTGTTCACCGTAACATGTCTAAATAAAATTTTATCACCATAAACATCTATTATTTCATTGATTATTGGTTAGAATAACATCAGCATTAATTTTTTTGGATAAAGGAGGTATCTTATATGGATTTTTTACAAGGCCAAGAAACACTTACCACCATTGAGTGGATTCTTCGTGCCATTATTGCTTTTTTCTTTTTGCTAACTGTTGCAAAACTCTTAGGACAGCGTACCATCTCCCAATTAAGAATCCTTGATTTTGTTATTTCTTTAGTAATTGGAAATATTATTGCCCATCCGTTGTCTGACGAAAAGCTTGGGTTAAAAGGATCCATCATTTCAACAAGTGTATTAGTTGTTCTATATCTTGGTGGCATATTCAGCATTCTTAAATTTCCATTTTTAAGAAGACTTATTAATAGTTCACCAATCACAATTGTTCAGGACGGAGAAATCCTTTATAAAGGATTAAAAAAAGCAAGAATATCAATTGATGTGTTATTAGAAGAATTGCGTGAAGAAAAAGTAGAGGATGTAAAAAAGGTAGCATTAGCAATTTGGGAAGCTGATGGGAAAATTTCTGTCTTTTTACATCCAAAATACGAACCTATTACTCCTTTATCCTTGCAACTGGAAACAGAACCTTTTGATTTGCCAAGGACGATTATTAAGGAAGGTAAAATTAATTTTAAGGAGCTAAACCAAATTCATAGGGATGAAGTCTGGGTTGCTTCCAGTTTAGAAAGTTTATATCAAACTGAGATAAAAAACGTTCTACTTGCCACCCTTGATAAGAAAGGTAACCTAAGAGTTTTTTTATATAGGTAATCCCTTGAGGCCTAAACATATCCATTTATATATACAGATTAGTTTAAGCCTCTTTGTTTTGAAAAAACCTCATTTACTTATAGTACTATCACCTTTAAGTGAGTTTTTTAGATATAGTAGTAATAGTATTGCTCCATACTTATTTAGTGAATTCTTAGTTTCAGTAGTTTTATCAGAATCTACAGTGTACTTTGGATTTTCGTAACAAATATTTTCATCTAAATCTAATTTTCTTTTCCCTTCTAATATACTCATTTCAATGGATTCATTTATTTTATCTTGTAAAATCTCTTTATCATAAATAAATAATCTACATAATAATTAACTTATAATATGATTGTATTTTTGATTTTAAAACTTAATAAATGGCAATTAAAAAAACTCTTAAGCATATATTGTTTTTTCCGATTTGAACTTTATTTGATATCAATGTCGCAAGCCCCATATTTATCAAAATAAACATGGGGTTTGTAAGTATCTCTTGAGTTATCTAAATATTACTTTATTTTGGAGTGAGCCGAATAATTTTATCATCAGCTATATCAGGATTCCCTCTGCCATCCCTATTATTTGTTGTCACGTAAATCGAACCATCTTTACCCTGAATAACCTCACGTAAGCGTCCATACTGATTCTTAAGCCAGGACTCTACATTCTTCACTACATTTCCATTTCCATTTCCATTTCCATTTCCATTAAAGGATATAGCCAGTAGTTGCTGTCCACGTAAATTTGCAACAAGTAATTTCCCTTCCCACGGACCTTGATTTACGAAGGCAATACCAGAGGGTGCCCATGTATCTTCTCCGCTGTGTATTAATGGCTTTTGTATTATAACTTCCGTGGAACCTTCATTTCCCTGGGCCATAGGCCACCCATAATTAGCTCCTTGTTGTATTATGTTTATCTCATCATGGGCTGATTGTCCATGCTCTGATGCATACAAGACATTTTTTGAATTCCACGCTAACCCTTGGGGATTTCTATGACCTAAGCTATAAACAGGCGAATTGATAATTGGATTATCTTGCGGAATCCTGCCATCTAATTCTATTCGCAGTATTTTTCCAGCTGTACTTGTGGGATCTTGTGCCAATGCAGGGTTCCCTGCATCTCCTGTTGTTATATATAATCTCTTATCAGGACCTATCTTTATCCTTCCTCCATTGTGAATTTGTCCACCTGGGATTTTATCCAGAAGAACTCTGTCAATGGAAGCCATATTATTGTTTTCAACTAATCTGACAACACGATTATAAACTCTGCCGTCTTCCAAATATGAATGCATAACATACATATAACGATTTCGTGAATAATTTGGATCAAGGACAATACCCATTAAACCACCTTCCCCCTGACTTACAAAAGGTGCACGAAATGTGATTAGTGGCTGCGGAAGAAGTTTACCATCTTCAATAATTCTAATCGATCCAGACCTCTCCGTAACATATAGTTTCCCCTCATCGCTTATGGCAATAGCCCAAGGTACATATAAGTTTTCAGCTATAACTTTAATTTCGTAAGGAAATTGTCTTGATGCAATTGTTTTTTCTTTTACATTAACTGCATCACGACTATTAAATACTCTATTAACAAGAAAATTATAAACCATTTTGTTCATACAGTCGCCCTCCAAACTTAAATGAATGTACAATTTAATAAAAAAATTGTACCTTTAAATTATTAATTTTATTATTTTTCTAATTTCCATACTATTCATTTATGAGGATAACAGTACCATCTTAGTCAATAAATCCTAATAAAAATAAGAAATTAAATTTGAACTTTATTTAATCTCTATCAAACTAATAAATAAATTTGTTTAAAAATTCTTTATCCTCTAAATTATCGGTAACTCTATATTAAATAGAATAAATTTTAGGTTAACTTCTACATGCCTCTTGATTAATGGATAATATATATAATGCTAAAATTTTTTTCTGTTCTTTATATAGAAAAAGCTACCACTGATTATTGCAGTAGTAGCTTATCATACTTGTTTATATATATAATTATCTCAATACTTTAAATGATAAATAAATAACTTTTTAGAACTCTTTCTGGTTTTAACCCCAAATTTGTCTTGCCCATTCTGGATGATCAATAAAAGGATTCCTGTTGTGCTGATATTTACGGTATATTATGTCATTTCTGTTTCTTTCAAAGTCATCAACAGGGTCTTGGGCATTCCATTGAAGCAATGTGCTTAATTTTCCAAAGTACGGGGCAGATCCATTATTAACTTTATTGTTCAACTCTAAATCTATTTCCCCACTATCTCCTTCATATCTTACAGCCATGTAGAATAACATTCTAGCTACATCACCTTTTACACTATCTCTTGGCTCCCATGAATCACTATCATATTTACATAAAGTAGCTTCACGGTCTGCAACTCCACCATTATCAAAATCTAAATTTCCTCTTGTACTATTTACAGATACATCCGTAGGTCTTAAGTGATGTATATCTGTTCCTGGACCTGCTTTAGTTCCAAAATCACCATGTGACTTTGCCCACACATGCTCTCTATTCCAATTATTCACACCTGATCCTTTTGTACTTTTTCCTTGTGAACGGCCTGTATATAATAATATTACATTGTTTGAGTTATTAGGGTCTTCATCTGTATCCATCAATGCATTCCAAACAGCATTGTATGATAATTTTGTATTATCATCAATTATATTATGAAGTGTTGATTTTAAAGTTGTTCCTGTCTTTCCCATCGCTTCTGCATAATAGGTATTATCGTAGGAAGTTGTGCTTAATCCGGTTCCTGTTGCAGCATACGTTGCCGGTGGTATAAGAATAGATAAAATTACAACTAAAATGAGCATAAACCTTTTACTTTTAAACTTTTTATTTTCCAAGATTATCCCCCCAAAAAATATTTACTAATAGTTAAAAGATATTCTAAGCGCTTAGAATATCCAAATTATACCATACAAGAATTAAAAAGACAACGTTTACAATTAATATTTTACTTACTATTAATATTGCTAAATATAAGTAACACTTTATACATTCTTATAAAAGTCATTAGCTAAATTAAAAAATCAATATCTCAGTTCCATGTGGTCAAATAGCCATTCTATCAGGCAAAAAATACCTTCCCTAAAGACGTATTCTTACTCAATCTATTCCTTTAAGAATACCTTCCCTCTATTTTTTTGCAACCAATACATGAAACTCACATAAAAAATCCACGTCCAATCTATCTCTAGATTGAATGTGGATTTGACTGGTAGAGGTGAAGATCACCCCTATACTCTACATGAACCATCATGATTATCTTTAAACATTTCTGCGCGTCTTTTCTTATTAATATAATTAACAGCTCTCATTTTGAATCTTTCTGGTTGTTTGTATTTATAAAATGCAACTAAGTCTGCAGATATAAATAGTGCATCCATAACTAAATATTTAAGATCTCTAAGATTTTCTTGGTCTTTTTCTTCTACTTTTTCAACATCTATTCTTATTTTTATTGATTCAAAACTATTTTGAGCACATAAAAGGTGTTCTTTGATTTGTGTCTCATTGCAATCTCCAAGGTCACTATTAACTAATCCTTCTATAAAATTAACATAATCATTATTTACTCTAGTATATTCTTCATAAGCTTTTATTAAATTCATTTTTACTACCTCTTTCTCTCTAAGTAATATTAGTCATTTCTAAATAAATAACAGTCCAGTTTTTTCTATATCATACGTGTAAGCCAATAAATTTTCTCTTTGGATATTTTGAAGCCTAGCTTTTCTTGAAGTTTAGTTGATCCTTCATTCCCTATTACAACTTGACCGTAAGGGATTCTATTTTGATATAACGCCAAATTTGTAGCATATATTTGCAATGAAGTTGCTATTCCCATTTTCCTATATTCAGGTAACACATCTAAAAGTCCAATTGACCCTTCTTCATGAGTACCTACAAATCCTACTAATTTATTATCAATAAATGCTCCAAACATAGTTTTAGATTTTATTCTTTCTCTTATATATTCAATCCCAGTTGTAAAGTCATTATGATACTGTCTAAAAACATCACTGGTATATTCCTCTGTAAGAAGTTTTATTGTTGCAGGACAATTTGAAATTGGAAGTGGCTCACTTTCTATATAAACAGTTTGATAGCAATACATTTCATTTATTGCATTAAATCTTTCCTTTAAATATTCATAATATAAATCCTGATGGCCAACTACAAGTTCTGTTGAATCTGGAATTTTATCTATTAACTTTTTAGCAGCTTCAAAATTATTAGCACTAATCATAACAACTTTGCTAGATACATCTTCAATTAATACCCCATCTTTATTTAGATCAATTATTTTATGCTTATTTCTTTTAATACAATCAATCATATCTACATTTAATAAAAAATCCTGTGATAAAAATTCTATAATTTCCTTATTATTCATAAATGTTCTCCCCTATTTTGGCCATAGTATTATTTAAATGAGCCTTATGTTACTTACTATTTTTTTTGTAAAGCGCCTTAATTCCCCTAGTAATCCATTCTGGTGCATATGTTGAAGTTCCACCTTTAGGAACCTGTCTCTTATCTAACTTACCTAAACTCTCTCCAACTTCAATACATTTTTGTGTGTATTCTGAAAAATGTATACCTATTTCACATAAACAACGGTTCATAGATTCTTGCTTACATCTTGGAGCATCTTTCATTTCGTTTTCTATTTTTTTAATAATACTATCAAGATCCAAATCTATAACCCTATCTATAGTGTTTTCACTTATTACTTTTGCAATTATAATATCCCAAGCTGCACGACCTCTACACTCATCATCTGAATCAACTAATTCATTATATAATTCATCTGCATAAATTGTTTTTGCTATAACATTATAAACAAACTCATCTACTAATACAGAATAAGTAAGTCCATCAATCATCTCCATTATTTCATTTGCGGATAATTCATCTTTATCCATAATCATAGTAGAAAGTATTCTAGCATCTACATTTCCACTTTTCCAAAGTTCCATTGCAAGAATATGATTTATTTTAAGTTTAATAGCTAATACTCTTAAATTACCAATGGCAACTCCAAATTGATTATCTCCAGCATTTTTCTTTGCATTTGTCTTTCTTCTTGCTTCTGTTCCCCATGCTTCAAGCAGTGAAAAAACCTCATCAAAGGTCATTTCTGAACTCATTTTTAAATTTTCCAATGTTTATCACTCTCTTCATCTTTATTTATCCACTGCACTTTTTTTAAATAATATCTTAGCAAATTGATGTATTACTATTTTAAAAAGTATCCAATATCTATTAAATTAATCTTTTCTATAAACTTGCTATATAGCTTTTGCATATGTGGTTCATTTATTGTGTACTCTTCTAGTTTATCTAGCTCTATCCACTTAACACCACTATTTTCATCCTCTTTAACTACTAACTCTTGCTCTTCATTTGCTTCTAATAAATAAGCTGATGATAGATGTAAATGAGGTGCTACATATTTACCTTTTTTAATATGGCTTTTAACTTGAAGCACATCTAATGAGAATATATTTGGTACTATAACTTTAATATCTGTAACCCCTGTCTCTTCTTCTAATTCTTTAATTGCAACTTTTAGCAGATCAGCATCCCCATCGCAATGCCCACCTGTCCATGACCATGAGTTGTATATGTTATGATGAATCATAAGAACTTTATCTCTTTTTTTATTAATTACAAATGCTGATGATGTCATATGTACAATTTCATTATTTCTAGTTAAAACATCTTCAAATGTTTTTATGCATTTTAAAATTATTTCCTTATCCTTTTCTTCTTGTTCATTAAATGTCTTATAGCTTATTATTGAATTAATCCATTCCATAAATAACTCTCCCCATTGTATCGCCCTTAATATTTATCAAAGTCATTATTTTTTATTTGAATTTAATATTATTGTGGTCTTAACTGACAGCTATTACCTTCACATCTATATGCATTTTCACCATCATAGCCTATTTCACTTAGCATTTTTCTTACTACTCTTTTTCCTATTTCATCTTCTGTCATTTCACATAATGCATCTTCTATCTTTGCCCAGCCTATTCCTTCTACTTCATCAGATTTTTCTATTTCTCCATCTAAGTACTTAGCCATAAATGTTAGCATTAATATTTCTTTATCTTTTACATAGTCAGAGCCTAAGTACTTAACATCTTTTATCTCTAACCCAGTTTCTTCTTTAACCTCTCTATATACTGCATCTTCTGCTGTTTCATTATTTCCTACATAGCCTGAAACAAGAACCCTAGAATTCTTAAATATATAACTTTGCTTTAATAAAAGAATTTCATCACCTTTTATTATAGCTACAACTATACAAGGTCTTGGAGTATCAAAAAACATTATATTATCATGTTTACAATAAGGAACTCCGCCCTCATCCCAGCTATATTTCTCGTCTAATTTTTTCCCACACATAGGGCAAAATTTAAATATCATAAAGTATACCTCTCTTTTCTTAATTATACTATAATATTATCTCTACAGGTTCATTTATTGATAATCCATCTTCTTCTACTATACAATTATATGCAAAAACATCTACACCACTTTCTTTTGCCAGTCTTAAAGCTATTCCAAAGGCTGGATCTCTTTCATCTTGAGGTGAAAACTTATCAACCTCGTCTAATTGTATTAAGAACATAACACCAGCTCCATAGCCTTGCTTTTTAGCTTCTATTAATTCCATTAAGTGTTTTGTCCCTCTTTCTGTTGGAGCATCTGGAAACCTTGAATACCTATTTTCCTCTAAAGTTACTCCCTTAACCTCCAAATAATATACTTCATCTTCATCTGTGGATAACTTAAAATCAAATCTACTTTTTCCAAAGGTCTTTTCTCTTAATATATTATTATATTTCTTGAGTTTTTCTATTTTACCCATTTTTAAGGCTTCATCCACAACTTTATTAGGTACTTGCGAATCTATGCTTATTAATTTATCACCTTTTAACGCTGCAACCAAATCATATTTAGTTTTTCTTGTTGGATTTAGCTCTTCTCTTAAATATACGCTGCACCCTTTAACCAATATTTCCCTGCATCTTCCTGTATTTGGAACATGTACAATAATTTCTTCATTATTCAACAAAACCAGAGCATTAAATCTATTTGGTCTTTCTAAAAATATTGCTTCAAATATTTTTTTTTCATACTTCATACAGTTTTCACCTCTAAATATCCTATTTTTCCACTAAATTTACTATATAATTAAAATCATTTTTCTGAAAATTAAAAAAAGTTGTCCACAGTTTACTCTATTTTTATCCTATTTTTGGTTTTTATTCTTTAATTTGGTTTAATAATAGTTATTATTGAAGGGTTATCCACAGAACTTATCCACATTGTGTTGATTTTGTGGATAAGTATGTTCTTTCCAAAAACTTGATTTTATCCCTTTTTATTCACTTTATATTTTTCCCTAAAAATCATCATATTGTTACACACAATATTTTGCCCCATATATGTTGTGTCAATACTTTTTTTGCGATTTTCAAAAGTTGTCCACCGTTTTTCGAAGTTATCCACATTTTGTGGATAACTTTCCACATTGTTAACAGCCTATATATTAGTATAACAAGACTACTTATAAAGAAAATAACAATTCAATATACAAAATATACTAGTATGTTGCCTTGTTATTTTTTTTAATATTCATTATTCTACTTCAAATAAATACATTAATATATCTTCAACCTTTACCCCATGATAACTAGGTTTTAAAGCTTTAAACTTTTTTTTAAATTTTATTTCAATTCCATCTATATAACTCAAAGTAAATGGTAAATAACTACTTATCACTTTAATGTATTCTTTAGAAAAGTATTCTTTACTATCAACAATTGCAAAAAGCACCATGGTTATACAGTTATTTTTTATAAGTTCTTTTAGCTCTTTTATATTTTCTCCTTTAAAACAGGTAGCATTATCTACTATATCTATAATTATATTTATTAACTTATTAATAATTTTATCTAGATTATATTTTCCTGCTAATTGAGATATTATTGTCATATGATTTTTTTCTAAATCTGAATTAACATCTTGAAGATCATCACATAATTGAAGCAAAAACCCATATCCATAAGCAAATATTTCTTCTTCTTTTGTAAGTTCTCCGCAAACTAAATATCCATCTACTAAAACAGAAGCTCCACCTTTTTCAATTGAAATATTAAGCATATCTCTTTCATATGGCATACTAACTGATTCTTGCTCATACAAACTTTTTTCCTGACCTTGCTGTATTAATAATAACCCTTCATAGACCTTTGGATAATCAATTCTATTAAATACCTCTTCAATACATTCAACTAGCTTATATACCTTTTCTTCATAACTATCTTTAGCTTCTATATTTTCACCACTTAGTCTTTTAGAAAATCTTTTATTAAAATCATTCTTGCTTTTTAAATTTACTTTTGTATCATCTAAATAATTATCTGTATATGGATAAAGCATACTATAACCAAATATGGCCTTGCTAAATTCAATATCTCTTCCTATTATTTTTTGAAAAATATTAACTATCCATACATTTCTCATAGCTTGCCCAATGTCTTTATACTCTATATTTTCATCAAATTCTCTACAAGTATTTATAAATATTTTTGTACTTTTAAAAAATTGTTCTTTCATTTTTTTATCTAAAGTTCCAAGTCTAAATGTATCCTCTACCTCAATCATTTTATCAACATATTTATTACCTGTATTTCTCCATACTTTTCTTTCTTCAATATCCTTTGGGAATTCACCTATATGTTTAATTATTTTATCTATAAACAATTCTAAAGTCTTTTCTCTTTTCTTTTTTTCTAAATAGCTAATTTTTTTCATATTTAGATTTAATTTTGCACTAGTTTTCCACCACATATTCCTGTATAAATCATTTAAATAGTCAATATTTTTAAGCACTCCCCATCCCCCTTTTTTTGAAACTCCCTTAGGAATATTTAAATAAAAAGGCTCCCTTATGGGAACCCTTTTATTTAAATATATATATTATTAATAATTAACCTAACAGAGGCTTAATAGCTGTAACTATTGTATCTATTCTTCTTAACCCAAAATCTGATCCTTTAGCTGAATAATACTTAACACCTTTTAAATCTAAATCTTTTTTAACTTTTGCATCAACAACTAACATTTCTGGTGATATAATTACAAGGTCTATATTGTCCTTTTCAACAATCTCACCATATTGATTTTCATTAGCAAAAATCCATTCTATATCTAATGTATTCTTTTCTGTAAATTCTAATGTAGCTTTCTTAAAAGCTATTGATTGGCCTGTCCCCTTACACATAACTAAAACTTTTTTCATAATTATATCTCCCTTTTCTCATACCCATAGTATTTATTTTTTTATTAACTGTTCATAATTATTATATCACTTTTTCCCAAATTTAGAATACACCTTCTCATTTTTTTAATACTTTTTACATTTATGATCTATACAAGACGGGGATGTCATAATAAAATGACATCCCCGTCTTGTATATATACTATTCATTTATTGAAGGTAATGCACTTAAGTTATTTCCTTCATTATCATCTGGTAAACTTCTTAAATATTCTTCACCTTTACGGGAAATCCCTACTGCAACTCCTGCAATATGACCTTCTTTTGCCATTTGAACACCTTGTTCTTTTGAAATTTTTTCTCCATTTGAAAGTTCATAGCCTGTAACATCACCTGATTTTTTTACTAGCTTTGTTATTTCCATAGCCTCACTATCTGGATTTGGAACTACTTTATTAATATTTATTGGTAATCCACCCATCATTCCATCGTTATTGTTATTATCACTCATATAAAAGTACCTCCTTATTTTTATACTATTAGATTTCCCAAGAAAGTTCTTTTAATACATATTAATTTAATTAAGTCCCCTTCAAAAAATAATAAGCCAAGATGCTAGTTTTTTGCACCTTGGCTTGTTATTTTTTAAATTTGCTAAAATTCAATTATTGGGAATCCTTTTCCTGTTACCTCTTCTATATGCGCTACTGTTAGAAATGCGTCTTTATCTATTACTTTTATAAATTCTTTTAATTTACCTATTTCCTTTTTCTCTAAAACTGTATATATTACATCTTTACCTGTCCCATCAACCATATTGGAAGCTTTCAAATGTGTACAACCTCTTTCAAGGGTATTCTTAATGTAATTTGATATTTCATTGTTTTTATCACTTACTACTGTTATTTGCTTTTTAGCATTAAATATTCCTATTAATTTATCTATCATAGGTCCATTTCCTAATACACATAATAGTGCATAAAATCCTGTATCTAATCCAAATATTAATCCGGCTAATAATGTTACTAAAAAATCAACCATAAGTAATGATATTCCTATATTAAATGTTGTATATTTGTTTAATATTTTTGCTATAATATCAGTTCCACCTGTAGATGCATTTGCATTAAATACTATCGACATTCCTATAACTACTAATATTGTTCCAAAAATTGATGCTAACATTAAATCATTTGTAATAGCTTGTGGCTTAAAAAACTTTTCCATAAACCATATTATTGCGGACAATCCAAAACTTGCATATATAGTCTTAAACCCAAATTCAGGTCCTATTATTAAGAATGCAATTACATATAAAATACTATTTCCTACAAATAGCATTCCTCCAATTGTTATACCTGGAATTAAATGATTAACTATTAGCGCAACCCCTGATAATCCACCTGCTGCTAAGTTGTTTGGAGCATAAAAATATACAAGTGCTATTGCAACTAGTACTACTCCAAAAGTAATAGTGCCGTAACTTTTTAACTCTTCAATAAAATTCTCTTTATTCATTTGTTTCACTCCTATAATGCATTTATAAATGCCTAACTATTTAAAATTAAGTTTATTACTATTAATTAACTATTCATATTTATTATAGTGCCTTGTTATTATTTTTAAACCCACTTAATAGAATAACAAATTTTTTTAAAATTTAATAGTAAAAATAAAAAAAATACTAAGTTCAAATAATATGAACTTAGTATTTAAGCTTATAGAACTGCAAGAAAATAACTAGTCAAATATTCTGACTAGTTATTTCTCCAAATATTACTAAGCCAGAATAGCTTCTGCTTGTTCTCTTAACAATTCTATTTTATTTTCTGATTCTACTACTGAAAATTTATAAACATCTGTGAAGTTGTAGAAATAATTTGCAAAGGCTATTCTCTTTGTTCTTGATATTCCAAATTGCTTTGCTATATTATCTAAAAATTCAACTTCCTTATCTCCATATTCACCATCTACTAATGCAAGCCCTATAAGTTCAAAATAAACTATCTTTTTTATTCTGTCCTTTGATTCATTTAAAGTTTGTAGTGATTTATCAAAATTTAATTTACCTATTATGTCTTTAGTTAATTTTAGGTCTTTTAAATAACCTTCTAAAACTTCCTTTTCTTCTTTTGCAAATGTATTATCCACATTTGCGAACTCTGAAACTACATTTATAAATGCAGTTGCTTCATTTTCATTTAATTCATTTAAAAACATGATACATACTCCCCCAAACTCTAATATTTATTTTACTATATCTTTCATTATAACTAATATTATATATTTTTTAAATAGATTGATTATAAATTCTTAGTATATTTTTCTAAGGTCTCCATACTTCTGTTATAACCCCATCTATTTTTTGTATTGCTTTTTCTACTGCCTTTTGTTTATCCTCTTCTATAAATCCTGTCCCATATACTAATAATTCTTCAAATCTTTTTATTCCAGCAAACTTCATTATATCCTCTATATAATTTAATATTTTTTATAATTTGAATTTGTTAAATTCATTCATTATATCTCTTGTTTTTGAACTTAAACCTTGAGCTGAAATTGCAACTTCTTCACTTGCTTGGTTTAATTCATTGCTTGAGGCTGATATTTCTTCAGATGAAGCTGATACTTCTTCTGAAATTGCTGATATTCCCTCTATATTTTTAACTATATTATCTTTATTTCCTTTTATTTCTGTAAACTCTTTATATGTATTATTTAATTCTGGAATAATACTTTCTACAGAATCTGCAATATTATCAAATACTTCTAATACATCTCTTATATTATCTTTCTGATTTGTTAATTCATCATTTATATCATTTGTTTTCAATACTATAGCATTAGTATTTTGACAAGATTCAGTTATTATTCTATCTATCTCTTCTGAACTTGATTTACTTTGTTCAGCTAAGTTTCTTATTTCATCTGCAACTACTGCAAATCCTCTTCCCATTTCACCAGCTCTTGCTGCTTCAATTGCTGCATTTAAAGCTAATAAATTTGTTTTATCTGATATTTCTTTAATTAAGTTTGTTATTGAACTTACCGTAGTCATATTTTCGCCTAAGGTTGAAATATTACTATTAAATTCATTGAACTCTTTATCAAATTTATTTACTGAATGTTCCATTTTTAAAACTGTAGCTTTAGATTCTTTTGTCTTTTTATCTATTTGAATAGCATTAGTATTTACATTATTAACATACCCAGATACAATATCTATTTTATCTGAGAACTCATCTATTGTTATAGTTATATCACTTATTGAACCAGCTTGCTCAGTGTTTCCATTCGCCACCTCATTAATAGCATTTGTAATATCACTTGTGGAAGATGCTAATTCCTCTGAGAATGATGATAAACTTGTAGCTTCACTATCTATCTCATCACCTATATTTTTTATGCTTAAAATCATAGTACTAATTGAATTTTTTAATTCTTCTAAAGCTTTACTTATAGTTCCTATTTCATCTTCTCTATCTAATAATTCTTTTTCTATTTCTACTGTAAAATCACCCTTTGAAATCACATCTACTTTTTCAGTTATTTTCTTTATTGCTTTTGATAACTTATCAGCAAATAAAGCTGTTATTAAAATACCCGCTAATATAGAAATTAGTGTTAAAATTAGTGCTGTATTTTTAATTCCCTCAACACCAGCTAGTATATCATCATACTCAGCAAATATTCCTATAGACCATCCGCTATCTCCAACTGGTGAATAACTTATTGTTTTCTTTTTACCACCATAGCTATATGTCCCTATTCCATCTTCACCATTAATCATTTTGGTTTCTATTTCTGCTAACTCCTTTAAACCTACATCACTTTTTGAGGCTTCTATAGTATTATCGAAAGTATTTACTAATTCTTGATTTGGATGCGCTATTACGGTACCTTTTCTATTTAACATATAAGCACTTCCAGTTTTTAAGAAAGTAATTTCTTTTATAATAGAACTTATTTCCGCTGCTGGTCTTGTATATTCAAGTATTGAAATTACTTTGCCATTATTATCTTTAATAGGTATTCCATACGCTATTATAATTTCATTATCTACACTGTCTATAAATGGTTCCGATATAAATATATTTCCCTCCACTGTCTTTTTGAATATATCTTGTCCACTTATATCTATTATTTTACCTGTAGATAATGTTAACTTCCCATCTGTAGTTATTATACCTATAGACTTATGTTCATACAATTTCATATTATAATTTAACACTCTATTTTTATCTTCTATTGATGAATTCAAATTCTTTATAATAGGGTCACTGGCAACTGTTAATCCCATTGTTACTTGTTCACTTAATTTAGCTTCCACTAAATTCGCAGCTTGCAGAGACATTGTATCCATCATACCCATAGTATTATCTATATTAGATTGTCTTGCTTTTAAATAGAAGACACCTGAAAATACTAGGGTAATAACTACAATTAAAGTCCCAAAATTTCTTATCATAGACCCCTTTATACTTTTTGATCTACTATTATTAAATCTTAAGTTCATGATTAACTTCCTCCTACTATTTTATTTTTTCATCTCAATATGTTATCGTTCTACTTAATAAATACTTGATATTTTATAAATAAATATTGTAATTTAATTATAATACTTATTAAATTTGGCTGTTTTTTCATATAATTATTTAATATAAATATAAAACAAGCACCAAATTTATTATATACATCTATTATTTTTAATTAAATAATAGATTACACAATAAACTCGATGCTTAATATGATAGATTACAACATAATTTGCAATACTTATTAAATACAAGAAAATTTAAATAAGCATTGAAACCCTATATGATATTTTATTATAATTTGAATTTATTAAATTCATTCATTATATCTCTTGTTTTTGAACTTAAACCTTGAGCTGAAATTGCAACGTCTTCACTTGCTTGGTTTAATTCATTGCTTGAGGCTGATATTTCTTCTGATGAAGCTGATACTTCTTCTGAAATTGCTGATATCCCCTCTATATTCTTAACTATATTATCTTTATTTCCCTTTATTTCCGCAAACTCTTTATATGTATTATTTAATTCTGGAATAATACTTTCTACAGCACCTGCAATATTATCAAATACTTCTAATACATCCCTTATATTATCTTTTTGATTTGTTAATTCATCATTTATATCATTTGTTTTTAAGACTATAGCATTAGTATTTTGACAAGATTCAGTTATTATTCTATCTATTTCTTCTGAACTTGATTTACTTTGTTCTGCTAAGTTTCTTATTTCATCTGCAACTACTGCAAATCCTCTACCCATTTCACCAGCTCTTGCCGCTTCAATTGCCGCATTTAAAGCTAATAAATTTGTTTGATCTGATATTCCTTTAATTAAGTTTGTTATTGAACTTACTGTAGTCATATTTTCGCCTAATGTTGAAATATTACTATTAAATTCATTAAACTCTTTATCAAATTTATTTACTGAATGTTCCATTTTTAAAACTGTAGCTTTAGATTCTTTTGTCTTTTTATCTATTTGAATAGCATTAGTATTTACATTATTAACATACCCAGATACGATATCTATTTTATCTGAGAACTCATCTATCGTTATAGTTATATCACTTATTGAACCAGCTTGCTCAGTGTTTCCATTCGCCACCTCATTAATAGCGTTTGTAATATCACTTGTGGAAGATGCTAATTCCTCTGAGAATGATGATAAACTTGTAGCTTCACTATCTATTTCATTTCCTATATTCTTTATACTTAAAATCATAGTACTAATTGAATGCTTTAATTCTTCTAAAGCCTTGCTTATAGTTCCTATTTCATCTTCTCTATCTAATAATTCTTTTTCTATTTCTACTGTAAAATCACCTTTTGAAATCACATCTACTTTTTCAGTTATTTTCTTTATTGCTTTTGATAGATTATCGGCAAATAAAGCCGTTATTAAAATACCTGCTAATATAGAAATTAGTGTTAAAATTAGTGCTGTATTTTTAATTCCCTTAACACCATCTAGTATATCATCATACTCAACAAATATTCCTATAGACCAGCCTCTATCTCCAACTGGTGAATAACTTATTGTTTTCTTTTTACCACCATAGCTATATGTACCTATTCCATCTTCACCATTAATCATTTTAGTTTCTATTTCTGCTAACTCCTTTAAACCTACATCACTTTTTGAGGCTTTTATAGAATTATCGAAAGTATTTACTAATTCTTGATTTGGATGTGCTATTACTGTACCTTCTTTATTTAGCATATATGCGCTTCCAGTCTTTAAAAATTTAATATCTTTTACGCTATTACTTATTTCTTCTGCTAAACTTGTGTACTGAATCATTGAAGTTACCTTGCCATTATTGTCTTTAATAGGTATCCCATAAGCTATTACCATTGCTCCATCTATACTACTTATATAAGGATCTGCTATATATACATTTCCCTTCATTGTTTCTTTAAAAAGTTCTCGTTCACTTATATCTATTGGGTCTCCTGAAGTTAATATTAACTTTCCGTCTGTAGCTGCTATCCCTATAATTTTATGTCCATATAATTCCTTGTTATTATTTAATACTCTCTTTTTATCTTCTATTGATGATTTTGAATCTCTTATAATCGGATCATTAGCAACTGATAATCCCCTTGTTACTTCTTCTCTTAATTTAGCTTCCACTAAATTTGCAGCTTGATGAGACATTGTATCCATCATATTCATAGTATTATTTATATTAGATTTTTTTGCTTCTGAATAGAATACACCTGAAAACACTAGTGTAATTACTACAATTAAAGCTCCAAAACTTCTTATCATAGACCCCTTTATACTTTTTGATTTGCTATTATTAAACCTTAAATTTATCATAAACTTCCTCCTACTATTTTATATTTTTTCATTCCAATATGTTATCGTTAAACTTATAAAATACTTAACATTATTATTAATTAATGTCATAATTTAATTATAATATTAATTAAATTTAGCTATTTTTTTATCTAATTATTTAATATTAATATAAAATAAGCACCAAATCCATTATATATATCTATTATTTTTAATAAAACAATAGATATGAATAATAAACTTGATGCCTAATATGATAAATTACAACATAATTTGCAATACTTATTAAGTACAATAAAATTTAAATAAGCATTGAAACCCTGAATGGTATTTTATTATAATTTGAATTTGTTAAATTCATTCATTATATCTCTTGTTTTTGAACTTAAACCTTGAGCTGAAATTGCAACTTCCTCACTTGCTTGGTTTAATTCATTACTTGAGGCTGATATTTCTTCAGATGAAGCTGATACTTCTTCTGAGATTGCTGATATCCCCTCTATATTTTTAACTATATTATCTTTATTTGCTTTTATTTCTGTAAACTCTTTATATGTATTATTTAATTCTGGAATAATACTTTCTACAGAATCTGCAATATTATCAAATACTTCTAATACATCTCTTATGTTATCTTTTTGATTTGTTAATTCATTATTTATATCATTTGTTTTTAATACTATAGCATTAGTATTTGCACTTGATTCAGCTATTATCTTATATATTTCTTCTGAACTTGATTTACTTTGTTCTGCCAGGTTTCTTATCTCATCTGCAACTACTGCAAATCCTCTTCCCATTTCACCAGCCCTTGCAGCTTCAATTGCTGCATTTAAAGCTAATAAATTTGTTTTATCTGATATTTCTTTAATTAAGTTTGTTATTGAACTTACTGTAGTCATATTTTCACCTAATGTTGAAATATTACTATTAAATTCATTGAACTCTTTATCAAATTTATTTACTGAATGTTCCATTTTCAAAACTGTAGCTTTTGATTCTTTTGTCTTTTTATCTATTTGAATAGCGTTAGTATTTACATTATTAACATACCCAGATACAATATCTATTTTATCTGAGAACTCATCTATTGTTATAGTTATGTCACTTATTGAACCAGCTTGCTCCGTATTTCCATTCGCCACCTCATTAATAGCGTTTGTAATATCACTTGTGGAAGATGCTAATTCCTCTGAGAATGATGATAAACTTGTAGCTTCACTATCTATTTCATTCCCTATATTCTTTATACTTAAAATCATAGTACTAATTGAATGCTTTAATTCTTCTAAAGCCTTGCTTATAGTTCCTATTTCATCTTTTCTATCTAATAATTCTTTTTCTATTTCTACTGTAAAATCACCCTTTGAAATTACATCTACTTTTTCAGTTATTTTCTTTATTGCCTTTGATAGATTGTTTGCAAATAAGGCTGTTACTACAATACCTACTAATATAGAAATTAGTGTTAAAATTATTGCTGTATTTTTAATTACATTAACACCAGCTACTATATCATCATACTCCACAGTTATTCCTATAGACCAACCTCTATCTCCTATTGGTGAATAACTTACCGTCTTCTTTTTACCATTATAGGTATATGTGCCTATTCCATCTTCACCTTTAATCATTTTCTTTTCTATTTCTGCTAACTCTTTTAAATCTGCATCACTTTTTGATTCTTCTATAGTATTACTTAAAGTATTTACTAAGTCTTGATTTTTGTGTGCTATTGTTACCCCTTTAGAACCAATTACATATGCACTTCCAGTTTTTAAAAAAGTAATATCTTTTATAATATCGCTTATTTCAGTTGCTGGTCTTGAGTACTCAACCATTCCAATTACTTTTCCATTATTATCTTTGATAGGTATTGCATATGCCATTAACATTGTCCCATCTATTTGATCTACAAATGGCTCTTCTACATATACAGAACCCTTTATTGATTCTTTGAAAATATCATATTGACTTATGTCTATTGTTTTTCCTGAAGTTAATGCTAACTTACCATCTGTAGTTGCTATACCTATAGACTTATGTCCATACAATTTCATATTATCATTTAACACTCTATTTTTATCTTCTATTGATGAGCTTGCATTTCTTATAATGGGATCATTTGCAATTGCTAACCCCATTGTTATTTCTTCATTTAATTTAGCTTCAACTAACTTAGCTGATTGACTAGACATTGCATTCATTATATCCATAGTATTATCTATATTAGATTTTTTAGCTTGTGAATAGAATACAACCGAAAACACTAGTGTAATTACTACAAATAAAGCACCAAAATTTCTTATCATATCACTTTTTATACTTCTCGACTTATTGTTACCCATTAATTTCTTCATCAGCTTCCTCCTACTATTTTATATATTCAATGTATTATCGTTATATATTATTGAATACTTAACTATATTTTCGACACGATAAAAGTTTTTTCTACATTTTTGTTATGACTTTATTTTAATTTTATCGTTTTCATATTGATATCGATAAAAAAATAGGCACTAAATTTATTTTAGGCTGATTTTTAATAAAATCAACCTAAAACAAACTCAATGCCTACTATAATATTTATATTATTCTCTTTTAAAATAGTTTTCCAATAGTATGTTCTTATTGGCTAGTTTTTTTGAAACAAACTTAATTTACTTGAGTTAATAATCTTTTTATTATATCTCTTAATTTAACTTCTCCAAGTTCATCATGAGCTATTGCCACTACTAGCTTAATATCATTATCTGATGGCTCCCACTTATATGTTCTAATTTCTATAATAGCTTCTTCTGGAAGGTAATCTTCTATTTCAATTGCAAGCTCTTCCCCTAACGCTACATATTCTTCAAATAATTCATCTTCTGTTAAATCATCTAAATTACAAGTATCTTTTATTTCATCATTTAAAACATCTAAATCAATACTTATGTTATAAGCTATAATATCTTCTCTTTTTGAACCTTTAGTCATATCTTTAATTATTTTCATTTCTGTATTTGCTTCTATCTTTTCCTTTATCTCTGTGCTATCTACGATTTTATTTCCAAATGCTACGTACATATTAATCCACTCCTATTTATTACTATGGAACCTTAGCCCTATTCAAAAAATAATAAGCCACTATGATTCCTAATATTAATTTTCTCACCTACCATTATAATCATAACTTATTATAATAGTCACTATATGATACTAATTTTTATAATTAATTATAAATAAAAATCTATTTTTATAGGTTCACTTTTATTTTGACATATAAAATCACCCCATTAAATGGATTTTACAACTCTTTTTAGCTGTTTCCACTTAACGGGGTGCAGTTCATATATCTATTTAAAATTTCTTTCTCTAAATTATGCTCCGAACATTGATAATACTTTTCCTAATATAACTCCAATCACTCCAAAGTCAGCATCTGAGAATGTTGTCCCACCGAACCCTAGCCCTGCTAATACTGGAAGTAATAATGCTGGCAAGAAAGTGATTAGTAATCCGTTTGCGAATGATCCAAATATTGCTCCACGTCTACCACCTGTTGCATTACCAAATACCCCGGCTGTTGCTCCGCAGAAGAAGTGAGGTACAACTCCTGGAAGAATTGCTGGTGCACCTAATGTTATTAAAATGAATAACCCAACTAGTCCACCTAAGAAGCTACATAAGAATCCAATTAATACTGCATTTGGTGCATATGGGAATACTACTGGACAATCTAATGCGGGTTTAGCATTAGGAACCAATTTCATAGCTATTCCTCTAAATGCTGGAACTATTTCTCCTAAAATTAATCTAACTCCTGCAAGTATTATAAAAACTCCACCTGCAAATGTTATTGATTGAATTAATGCAAATACTACTAAATTTTTACCGCCACTAATTCCTGCAACAAATTCTGGACCTGCTGCAAATGCAACTATTAAGAATAATGCTAACATTGTTATTGAAATAGCCACTGACGTATCTCTTAAAAATGTTAAACTTTGCGGAAATTTAATTTCTTCTGTTGATTTTGATCCTTTTCCAACTACTTTACCAACTAAAGCTGATAAAACATATCCGAATGTACCAAAATGTCCAAATCCAACTTCATCTGTACCTGTAATTTTTCTCATAAATGGTTGTGCCATTGCAGGCATTAAAGACATTGTTAATCCTAAAAGGATTGACCCAACAATTACTGCCGTTGTTCCAGTGATTCCACCTGCATATAATATAGCTGCAAACATACAAGCCATATATAATGTATGATGTCCTGTTAAGAATATATATTTTAATTTTGTGAATCTAGCAATTAATATATTAGCTACCATACCAAATGCCATAATTAAAGCTGTAGTTGTTCCTAAATTGTCCAATGCCATTCCAACTATCGCTTCATTGTTTGGAACTATACCTGTAATCCCAAATCCATGTTCAAACATTTTCCCAAAGTGCTCAAGTGAGCCTACAACTATACCTGCTCCACCACCTAATACTAAGAATCCCATTATTGTTTTTACTGTTCCTGATATACAATCTGAGAATGATTTTTTCTGTAATACTAAACCTATAAGTGCTACTACCCCCACCAATACAGATGGTTCGCTTAATATGTCAACTATAAAATCTAACATTATTATTTCGCCTCCAATTTAATTATCTTTTCTTATATATGGTTTAATTTCTTTAATACTTCTACTAATTTTTCTTTTAATTCCTTTGAATCTATCATATTATTTAATGAAATAACTTCTCCGCCTAACCCTTCTAATCTACTTGAAAGATCCCTTGTTGCTACATAAACATCCGCTGGAGTTCCTTTTGCTGAAGATAAATCTGAATGAGCTACCTCAATACCCTTTATTCCTAAATCCCTTAAAACATTTTCAATATTCATTTCAATCATAAAACTACTTCCTAAACCTGACCCACAACATACTAAAATTTTCATAATAAATTCCTCCTAAATTTTATTTATTTATTTATATTTTTTTATAATATTACTTACATCTTCAACCGATTTTGCATTAAAAATCATATATAAATCTTCACTATTCATTAACATTTCCATTAATTTAGATAATAAGCTAACATGTCCCGTATTATCCTTTGCTGCTAATGTTAGTACTAATGTAACTGGATCATTCAACTCACTTCCAAATTTGATTGGATTTTTCAAGGTCATTATGCTCATCCCAGTTTTATTTACTCCAGCTTCTGGTCTTGCATGTGATAATACAATTCCAGGTGCAATTACCATATATGGCCCTAAATCCTCAAAGTTTTTAAATATTTCTTCTTTATAGCTTTTTTCAACTATGCCCTTTTCTTCTAACATAGCTACTCCATTTTCTATCGCTTCTTTCCAATCTTTACAATCTACTTGTACTTTTATAAATTCTTGTGTTATTATTTTTGCTAACATTTTGTTCACCCCGTACTTTATTTAACTCCCTTGCTACAATATCATTATATTATATTTCTCCGCCTACTTGAATAGGTTTACACCACCTTCTATTTCTAATTAAAAGTGAAGAAATGAACTTATTTATTTTTCTACCTATAAACAGAAAAAGGACATGCATTTTCGGCTTGCCCTTTTGCTATTTATTCAAATATCCATAAGTACTAATAAATTTCTATTTTACTAGCTCTGTGCACTCTCGTGCTATATCTTCAGCTGTCATTCCATACTTCTTAGCTAAAAATTTCATTCCTCCAACTTCTCCAACATGATTCAAAACTCCTAGACTTCTCATTAGTGTAGGACACTTTCTGCATGATACTTCTGCAATTGCACTATATAATCCACCCATTACATTATGATTTTCAATTATTACTGCCTTTTTAGTTTTTGCTAATGACTTAATAATTGTTTCTTCATCTAAGGGTTTTATTGTTGGAATAGAAATAACCTCAGCATTTATACCTTTTGCTCCTAATATTTTGCTAGCTTCTAATGCTGCATTTGTCATTAAACCAGTTGAGAATATTGTTACATCTTCTCCTTCTTTTAACACATCTGCTTTTAGCATGTCATATTTATAGTCCTCTCCATGTACTCTTGGAACTTCTTTCCTTGGCATTCTTATATAAACAACACCTTTATAATCAACTGTATTTAATAAAACTTCTCTTAATTGAACTTCATCAACTACATCAATTATTACTAAACCAGGTATGCTTCTTAAAACTCCAATATCCTCAAAGCTCATGTGTGTTCCACCATTTGTTTCTGCTGCAATCCCCGCATCTGTAGCTATAATTTTAACACTTTGCTTAGCATACGCTAGTGAAATTGCTATTTGGTCACATATTCTTCTTGATGCAAATGCTGTGAATGTACAAATATATGGGTTCATCCCATAAGCACTCATTCCCCCTGCCATACTTGCCATGTTTTGTTCACTTATCCCAACATCAAATGCTCTTTCTTTAAATACTTCTCTAAGTGACATTGTTCCATTTGCCTCTGCTAAGTCAGCATCCATAAAGATTATATTTTCATGTTTTTCCATCAACTCTTTCATTGTGTCACATAGGACTTGTCTCATTTCCATAATTATATCCCCCTTACTTTAAATCTTCTAAAGCTTTTGTTAATTGTTCTTCTGTTAATCCCATACTATGGTTCTTGTATCCTGCCTCTTCTATTACAGAAACGCCTTTTCCCTTTATTGTGTTTAATATAATGGCAACTGGCTTATCTTGTTTTTTACCTTCAACTATTGCCTCATGCATTTCTTGCATATTGTGTCCATCGACATTTCTAACAAAGAATCCAAATGCTTCCCACTTCTTGTCCATTTTCCCCATATCAACTATATCTACTAATTGTCCATCTAGTTGCATCTTATTGTAATCTACAAATAAAATTAAATTATTTAGTTTAAATGAAGATGCTGCTAATGCGGCTTCCCAAACTTGTCCTTCATTGCATTCTCCATCACCAATAGCACAATAAATATATGCATTATCCTTCTTTATTTTAGAAGCTTTTGCCATACCAACAGCACAACTAATTCCTTGACCCAGTGATCCTGTTGTCATATCTATTCCATTTGTTCTGTTCATGTCACAATGACTTGGTAATAACGTATTTTCTTTATTTAAAGTTAATAAAGCTTCCTTTTCTAGGTATCCTTTATCTGCTAATGTCGCATATAAAGCTGGACCTGCATGGCCTTTTGATAAAACAAATCTATCTCTACCTTCCATTTTAGGGTTTTTGGCATCTATATTCATTTCTTTGTTATATAGTAATACCAATACATCAACTATTGATAAGCTTCCACCATAATGCCCTTTGCCTGCACTGTGAATTTCTTGCACTAATAATCTTCTAACTTCATTTGATCTTTCTTTAAGGAAATTAAGTTCCTCTATTCTCATATTAATTCCTCCTACATTCTTTTATATTTTTTTAATATTTCTCTTACTTCATCTTTAGATGAAGTGGTCATAAGCCTATCTAAATCTTTAGAATTATTTATCAAACTCATAAATTCTAATAGTGCATTTAAGTGTGATTGCTTGTCCTTTGTAGCGAAAGTTAGTATTAATTTTACTGGGTCATTAAACTCACTATTAAATTTAATTGGATATTTTAAATTTACTAAACTCATACAGGTTTCATTTATTTCATCTGTCCTATCTACATGCGCTAGGCATATTCCTGGTGCGATAACCATGTATGGTCCTAATTTCTCAAAGTTTTCAATTATGCCTTCTTTATATTTTTCTGTTATAGAATCTTTCTTTATTAGGATATCGGATGCTTTACCTATTGCATCTATCCAATCCTTGCAATTTAACTTTAGTTCTATGTTTTCTCTTTTTATGAAGTCTTTAAGGGAATTTTTTTCTACTTTATTAATTTCTTTTTCATTTTGCTTTTTTAACTCATATAAAATTTCATATCGTAATTGTTCCTCATCTCTTACTTCACAATGTTTTTTTACTTTAGCTAATATTCTATTTACTAGTAAAAGTTCTTCTCCCTGTTGTTCTTTTTTTGCAACTGGAACTAAATATTTTTCTAATTTCTTAATATCATTTTCTGAAAATAGTGGAGATATTTTTATGTACTCGTCTTTATTTAATCCTCCAATGTCTATTGTACTTATTATAAAATCACAAGTACTTTTTAACTCCACATCAACATTTCTACTTCCATAAGTTCCTATTATGTCTAAGTTGAATCTTTCTGATATTTTAGAAGCTATCATTTTAGATGCTCCAATTCCAGATCCACATACTATTATTATTCTTGTTTTTCCATCTATTCTTTGTTTATATCTAGCAAGTGCTGCTGCATAATGAAGAACTATATACGAAGTTTCATGTTCTCCAAGTTCCTCCCCTACAAACTCTTCTAAGTATTTACAAGCAGCTTCTACAACTTTAAACAAATTGCCTTGCTCTTGCTTAATTCTATCAAACAATGGATTTTCTATTCTAGAACCATATTTTATTCTATAAAGGCTTGGTCTTAGGTGCAATAATAACCCCTGATATAATCCTTCTCTCTCATTATTTAAATTTATATTATAGATTGACTCTACATATTCAGTCATAACTTTTATTAAGCTTTGCAACTCATTTTCTCCACAAGTATCCCCAGCTTGAAATGTATTGTTAACAACTTTTGCTCCTAAAAGATGTATAACTATATAACATGACTCCATTTCTGGAACAACAATATTATAATATTCTTCAATCTTTCCTATTATTTCTAGTGCTACTTGGTATTCTACTGTGCTTTTAACAAATCCATCATCTAGCTCTGGAAGATAAATCACTTTGTCCAATTGAACTCTTTTTATCATTATTGATAAGTGAGTTATAAGACCTCCATATGCCTCATCGCTAAATTCCCTTTTTAAATCTATTTCAGCCTTCTTTATTAATCTATCTATAAAATCTATATCTATATCCTCAAATAAAGTGCTGAATTGTAGGTTATTTATTTTTGATTGAATTGATTTTTTTGAAACATAATTTACAACATCCTCTGCTGATACACTTTTAGCCATTATATCTATTACAGCATTTCTCTTATTCATTTCTAACCCATCTGCTATAAGTCCTAACCTTGGCTTCCTAACTAGTTTTAAATCATAATTTTCTAATTCATAGCCAATTTCATCTAATTCTTTTAATAATGTATTCTTTGATACACATAACTTTTCTTCAAAATCTTTAATTTTTATATACTCATTGCTTTGAAGTAGCTTTAAAATCATAAAAAGTTTTCTTTCATATTTTGAATATACATATTTGTACGGTGTATATTC
Source organism: Clostridium gasigenes (assembly GCF_017348895.1). Taxonomy (NCBI): domain Bacteria; kingdom Bacillati; phylum Bacillota; class Clostridia; order Eubacteriales; family Clostridiaceae; genus Clostridium; species Clostridium gasigenes. The sequence goes on along the minus strand of NZ_CP071376.1, from coordinate 1,649,144 downwards.
TCCTATGAATTTTTGCATGTATTCCTTTACTTTAAGGGTGTCGTTTATTCTTATACCCTTCTTATACTTTTTATCAAAGTATCCAAATCCATTTTTCACTAAGAAAGATTCAATTTTATCAATTTTATATCGTATTCCTCGATTAGTTATTTTGTATCTTGCAGCTATTTCTTCTAATTGCACATAGTCATCTTTTTCAATCATGTATTGAAGTATCTCCATACATTCTTTATTAAGCTCCATATTACCAAATCCCCTCTCCTATATTATATAAATATAGTCTTATCACTTGTATCTCGTATATATACTTTTCTCTTCTGTTTAAATGTGAAAATATGAACTTATTATTAGTAATATTAAGTTCACAAAATTGCTTAAAAGCATTTTTACTCCTAAGTTTCTTTTTCTTACCTTATATACCACCAATTATGTTAGTATTCGCTAGTACATTATGCTATTATTAAGTAATCATAGCGTATCTATTAATATTTTAAAATAAATATCGCTTAACCTAGACACATCAAGGTGTCTAAACTATATTCTAAAAACGAAAGGTATGAAATAATGAATTTTAAACAATTAGGAATAAATGAAGAAATAGTAAACTTATTAAAAAAATCTGGAATCACAGAGGCAACTCCAGTTCAAGAACAAAGTATTCCATTAATTAAACAAGGAAAAGATGTTATAGCTGAAGCTCAAACTGGTACTGGGAAAACCCTTGCCTTTTTACTTCCTATTATTGAGAATATATCACTAACTAATAATTCAGTTCAAGCATTAATTATCTCTCCAACAAGAGAACTTGCTATTCAAATAACTGAGGAAGCAAAGAAACTTAAAGAGGCTAAAGATATAAAAATATTAGCAGCTTATGGTGGAAAAGATGTAGGATCACAAGTTAAAAAGCTACAAGGAAACATTCATTTAGTTATTGCAACTCCTGGTAGACTTATAGATCATATCGAAAGAGGAACTGTTGATCTTAGCACATTAAAAACTTTAGTTTTAGATGAAGCTGATCAACTGTTATTTATGGGATTCAAAAATGAAGTTGACACTATTATGAGTAAGGCTCCAAAGAAACGTCAAATACTTTGTTTCTCTGCAACTATGGATTCTCAAGTAAAAAAACTTGCTTATAGATACATGGTTGATCCAAGTATTATTACTGTAACTAAAGAAGAGGAAATTACTCTTGATAGCATTAAGCAATTTGTTGTTGAAACTACAGACAGAAAAAAACAAGATGCTTTATGTGCTGCTTTAGCAGAAGATAATCCATTTATGTCTATTATATTCTGTAGAACTAAAAGAAGAGCTGATGAGCTTGAAATGGGACTTAGCAGACGTGGTATTAAAACTGAGAAATTACATAGTGATATCCCTCAAGCAAAACGTGAAAGAATAATGAGATCTTTCAGAAAAGCAGATATTCAATATCTTATAGCTACTGATGTAGCATCAAGAGGATTAGATGTAAGTGGAGTTACTCATATATATAACTATGATATTCCTGAAACTGCTGAAATTTACATTCACCGTATAGGTAGAACTGGAAGAGCTGGAGAAGCAGGATATACATGTATGTTCATAGATCCAAAAAACCAAAAGATTTTAGATGAAATAGAATCAAAAATCAAATTCAAAATACCTAGAAGAGAATTAAATATATAATATAGATGAACATTGTAATGTTTTAGAATTAATTTAAAAGGTACTATTCCGCGTAGAAATACACGAAATAGCACCTTTTTTTATTTAAGACGCTTTTAAAGAACACTCCATAAAATTAGCTTAATTATCATTTAAAGTAATTAAGTGTAAAGGAATTAATATAAAGCACGATATGTTAATAGTAACTTAGGTTATAAAAATAAATATTTTATGAAAAGGAGTTTGTTATGAAGAATTTAAAAAAGAATTTAATTATATTAATGATTATATTCATGTTTCCTACTTTGTTAGTGGGGTGTAAAACTAAAGTAACCTCAGCTGAATCGGCTAAAATTTGGTTTGATACTGTAATTAAAGGGGTTACAAGTGATCTATCTTCAATTGGTGCAACAGAAGATGAAGTAAGCACACTTAAGGATCTACAAGAAAGTACATATAAAAAAGAATTAAAAAATGGTTTTGAAATTAGTGGTTTAAAAATTGAGGATGCTCAAGTTGACCAAATATTCAAAGCATATATGGATGCATTAAATAAAGTTTCCGTTACTACAGAAGTTGTTTCAGAAAAAGGTGAATCTTCAGAAGTTAAGATATCATCAACATATATTAATTCAGTTGCACTTTCTGAAAAAGCTGGAACTGATGCCGTTAATGAGTTTAAGAACTCAACTATAACAAACCAAGAAGAATTAACAAATAAAATGTCAGAAGTTTTTATTAATAATTTGATAAAAGAATTTAAGAATGCAGTACCATCAGATTCTCCAAAAGAATTAACATCAACTTTTATTATTAAAGATAAAATATGGGTTCCTGAAAATGAAGTTGAGTTTGGCGAGGCTGTTGCTAAACTAGCTACAGGCCAAGAATAAATTAGAATAGTAATTTACTAGACAATAAAAGGTACTATTCCGTGTAGAAATACACGAAATAGTACCTTTTTTTATTTAATTATAAAAACATTCCATTAAATTTACTTAGTTCTATAATGTAATATTAACCTCGGTTCCCTTTTCTAATTCACTAATCATTTCAATTTCTCCACCATGATTTTTAATAATTTCTTTTGATATAGCTAATCCTAATCCAGAGCCCTTATGAGCCTCACCTGTATTTGTTCCTCTATAATATCTATCAAATATATATTTAAGTTCCTCTTCTTTTATTCCTCTTCCATTATCTTTTATTATTATTTCAACTTTGTCCTTTTTTCTAATTTCTACTTTTATTGAAACTTCTTCATTATTATGGACCATTGCATTAAAAATCAAATTAGTTACTGCTCTTCTTATTAAAATAACATCTATCTCTTTTTCAATAACTTCCATACTACTAATAAATTCTATATCTCTATTTTCATATCTACTATCATTTAATATATCTATTACTATATGCCTAATTAGACTAACTAAATTAGTGTTCTTTTTATTTAAAACCAAGCTATTATTTTTAAGTCTTGTTGATAAATTTAAATCATCAACTAATTCTTTTATATATTTTGATTTACTATATATTATTTTATTATAATCTTGAATTTCCTCTTTAGAAAAATCATATTCCTCATCACCTATAATTTCTGCATACCCTTGTATTGATGAAAGAGGCGTTTTTATATCATGAGTTATGTTTGCTAGCCATTCCTCTCTCATTTTTTCTAGCATTTCTCTTTCATTTTCATTTATTTTTAAAGTATCAGCTAATCTATTTACATTTTCAAATACACCTTTATATACTCCATCTTCTTTTATATATAAACTGTATTCCCCTTTTGCTAGGGTATCTACTCCCCCTATTAGTCTTGAAATAGGCTTAGTTAATTTTCTACTAAATAAATATCCAAATATTAATGCAATAATAGCATCAATAATTAAACCTAAAGTTATTATCGATTTAATAAATTCTATTAATGCCTCTTTAGAATAACTTATAGTTATTCTGCCTACTTCATCACTAGGTAATGCAATTATAATATTAACGTGCTTATCACTTAATTGCTTCTCTAGAATAAAATTTATATAAGAACTCTCTATATATTTATAGTTATTAACTATGTCAAAAGGTGTATATTTTTTAGGCACTCCTTCTGGCACATCGAACTCATTTATAACTTCACCATTATCATTTAAAACCTGTATCCACCCAGCCTTATTTTTTAATATTTCCTGTCCATTTTGTGATATTTCTAATTTTCCATCATCTTCATATATATATTGCTCAAAGTCTCTTACAAATTGCTCTGGTCTACCTTGCAAGTCCCCTCTTTTCCATTCATTATTTAAGCTTGTAATATATACCATAAATATAGTAATAATATTTATTATTGCTACTAATATAACTACTGCAACAATAGTTCCTATAAATCTACCCGTTACTTTCCACTTCATAATTACTCTTCCTTTACTGATAGTTTATATCCAAGCCCTTTTGCTGTTAGAATATACTTTGGCTTTGATGGATCATCCTCAACCTTTTCTCTTAACCTTCTCATATGTACCATTATTGTATTATCAAATCCTATATACTCTTCTCCCCATACCTTGTCACATAACCTTTCTTTACTTATAATTTGATTTGGATAATGTGCTAGTAAAGAAAGTATCTTTAATTCCTTAGCGGTTAAATCTATATGCTTTTTACCTTTTATTAATTCTGCTCTACTTTCATTTAACATATACGGTCCAAACTTTATAATATCCTCTTTTTCTATCTCTACCACATTATTTGCTGATTCATTTACATAATTTGCTCTTCTTAAATGAGCCTTTACTCTAAACGCTACCTCTTTAGGGCTGAAAGGTTTACTTATATAGTCATCTCCACCTATTGCAAATCCTAATATTTTATCTAACTCTTCTGTTTTTGCTGATAAAAATAGTATTGGCACATTAGATTTTGTCCTAATTATTTTACATGCATCATATCCCTGACCATCTGGTAACATTATATCTAGTATAACTAAATCTGGATTTACCCTTTCAAATTCAGATAATCCTTCTCTCATTGTAGTTGCCGTATATATGTTATTAAATCCTTCTTTTCTTAAGACAGTTTCTAATAGCTTTAATATTTCTCGTTCATCATCTACTATTAATATTTTATTATCCATAATTTCCTCCTATGTTTAAGAGTTCTAAAAAATAACAATCCCACTTCAAAGCAAACTAGGATTTTGGCTATTTATTTTTTGCAAATGCTCATCTCTTATATTTTCTTATTTTACTACATTTAACCCATAAATTAACCTTATATTTTTTTTAATATTCCTTGTACTAAAGTAGGGAGGAATTTAAATATAAATTCCTCCCTACCTACATTTTTAGTTATTTGTTTGTGGCTTCCTAAGGTTCTTTCAAAAAATAATAAACTAAATTACTAGTCTATTATTTTTTTAAGTGCCTAAAATAGATTTATTATAATAATCTTTTACTATTTACAAAATTCTTATATGCTATCATTGGTAATAGTATTATTAATGATACTGCAACTATACCAGATAAAATCCTAATTGTTATAGGAACTTCATACCTAACTATTAATTGGCTCATCATCATCCAGTTTGGTGTTAGCGCCATAAATTTCTCCATTTTTTCTGGAACAAATGCTAACCCAAAATAAGAAATTCCCATAATTAATCCGCCTAATATAAATGGCATTGTTGCAGATTTAAAGGCAGATGATAGAGCTAATCCTATTTGTGCGAATACAAATGAACCTACTATAACAGATGCTATAACTATTAAGTACATTTGCAATACAGTAATATTCGATCCACTATTTTCAAAATACCATAATTGTTTAATTGGTATATCTAAGCTTTGGAAATTTTCATATTTAAATGCCTTTATTCCCATTACTAATACTGCTGAAACATTTATTAAGGATAAAGCTATTCCATTTGCTATAGCTTTAGCTATTACTACATTCTTTCTACCATTTTTTGTAGAATTTATTAACCCTACCATGCTTGATTCATATTCTTTTGTATAGTTACCTGATATAACTATAAACATAACTAACCCAATAAACGGTATGCACCCTTCTATTTTACTAAATACATCTGAATAAGTATCTAAAGTTTCAAAATTTCTAATTAATAATCCTGAAAACCCTAAAAATAATATCCAAATTATTAAAATGCTTTTTTTACCTAATGTTTTTCTTAATTCTGATTTTATTAAATTTATCATATCTACTACACCTCTTTTGCATCTTCTAAATCAAAATAGAACATATATACATCTTCAAATCTTGCAGGTTCAGCTTGTATATTAGCTTCCTTTGGAATTTCACTAGATACTACCCTAAGTACAGTTGAATCTACATCTCTTTGAATGCTTACAACCTTATATTGGCTTTGAATTCTATCAACTTCACTTTCGTCCTTAACACTTATACTATAAACCTTATTCGCCATATCAGATAATATTTCCTTATGAGTTCCCTTCATAAGAAGCTTCCCGTTTTTAACCATTATAGTTTCCTTAGCTACAGATTCAATATCTGATATTATATGAGTTGAAAGTATTATTATTTTATCTCTTGATATTTTAGCTATTAGATTTCTAAACCTAGTTCTCTCTTGTGGATCTAACCCCGCTGTTGGCTCATCTAAAACTATTATTTTAGGATCATTTAATAAAACTTGAGCTATCCCAACTCTCCTCTTCATTCCTCCTGAAAATTTTCCTACAGCTTTGTTTCTCACTTCATAAAGCCCTACTAATTCTAATAATTCATCTATTTTACTTTTTAATTCTTTACTCTTCAGTCCTTTTAAAGCACCTACATACTCTAAAAACTGCTTTGCCGTAAAGTTTTTATAAACTCCAAACTCTTGTGGCAAATATCCAATAATATCTCTATACTCATCACCCATATCAAATATATTTTTGCCATTATAACATATTAATCCGTCATCAGGTTTTACTAATGTTGTTACTTGTTTCATTAATGTTGTTTTTCCAGCTCCATTTGGCCCAAGTAATCCATAAACACCATTTTCTAATGTTACTGTTATTCCATCATTAGCTTTTTTCTTACCATATACTTTAGTTAAATTTTTTATTTCTAATTTATTCATATTAACTCCTCCATTTATCTGTTATATATTTATCTGTTTATATATTTTGTTCTAGTTACCCATACGCTCAATGCTGTTGCAATTGCAAATATGGCTCCTAACATTACTATTGCTAAATTCATAAGATCCATATTATATCCAAACATATTAATTGATCCCATATAACTTCCTATTAGAGTATTAAACATAAACATTAAGTCATAATAATTGCTATATGAAAACATTAATACTAAAGTTGATGGAAGTATCTTAACTGCTGATATAGCTTTTGTTAATGCAATAAATAATCCAAAACCACTTATTGACCCTATAGAACTTGTACTTATAAATGAGAATAACATTGATATCATTGCCCATCCTTCAAACATTAAAAGTGCTACAGCTATATTTCTTAAAACATTTTCTACAATAGTTGGATTGCCTTTTAAGATTGATATATGATCAATTATTCTAACAGCCTCTAATTCACCATTAATTGGACTTCCTTTTTGTATATAAGTTATAGTAAATACCCCTACCAAATATACACTATAGATTGCTATAGGTATTAAAAGTGCAATTACTATTTTAGAATTTAAAGCTCTTTTTTTCTCCTTTGAAGAAAGTATTATATCTCGTACAGAGCTTATTATTTCATCCGTATATAAATTAGATATAAGTATCATTATAGTTACAAGCATTCCTATGTTTATAAGAGGGTTTGTAGCCCTGTAAGTAAACACTTGCCAAAATCCTACCTCTTCATAATTCATACCCTCTATACTTTTTATTTTCTCTTCTGCCATAGATTTAAGTATTTTAGAATCTTTATCATTATCAGTTAAATTAGCTTGTTCTTCTAAAGATTCTACTTTCATTTGAAATTTTTCTTTAGCTATTTCTAATCCAGATCTACTATCTACTACAAAACCTTTATTATCATCAAAGTAATTATTTTCAGTTTCTAATGTTGGCTTTATAAATATGGATATTATCAACACTAAACAAAGTACTCCTAATGACATTAACGTACTTTTAGATTTAATTAATTTTTTTAATTCCCACTTTATCATTTTGTCCTCCAATCTTCTTTTGTCTTACTAATTCTTATTTTAAATTACTAACCTTACATGAATGTAATTTCAAGCTTAAATAAACCTTAAATAAGATAATTTCAAATAACAGCTTTTATTTGAAATTTAACCCACGACAAAAAAGCAACCTACATTGTAGATTGCTTTTTAATATAAATTTTTATACAGATTTTTTTTAAACTGCCTTCTTTAAGTTATTATTTTAGAACTTTGAAAGTAATTTTAACAAAGGCTATCCAATGTTAAAGTTTCTTAAAATTATATTTCTACTAAATCCTATTTTATAATTATATCTATTTGTTTAATTTAGATATACCACTCTCAACTGCAACCCTCGCAACTTCTTTAGCTACAACTTGTGCAACTCTACTATCAAAGGCTCCTGGTATTATATAATCTTCATTTAATTCACTTTCTTCAATTAAACTTGCTATAGCTTTAGCTGCTGCAAGCTTCATTTCTTCTGTTATATCAGTAGCCCGTACATCTAATGCACCTCTAAATATTCCTGGGAATACAAGAACGTTGTTTATTTGGTTAGGAAAATCTGATCTTCCTGTAGCTATTACTCTTGCGCCACCTTTTTTTGCTTCTTCTGGCATTATTTCAGGGCTTGGGTTTGCCATAGCGAATACTATTGCATCTTTGTTCATAGTAGCTACCATTTCACTAGTTACACAATTTGGACCAGAAACTCCTATGAATATATCTTTACCCTTCATAACATCAATTAAATTTCCTTTTTCATTATGCTTATTAGTTATTTTCGCCATGTCTTTTTGAGCTTCATTAAGCCACTCTGCACTAGATTCTACAGCTCCATTTCTATCTACAAGAACAACATTTCCTACATTAAATTGTAAAAGCAATTTACATATTGATATTCCAGCTGAACCTGCTCCGTTTATTACTATGTTAACATCCTGCATTTTTTTGCCAACAAGTTTTAATGCATTTATAAGTCCTGCTGAAACTACTATTGCAGTACCATGTTGATCATCATGAAATACTGGTATATCTAATTCTTCCTTTAATCTTCTTTCTATCTCAAAACATCTAGGAGCGCTTATATCTTCTAAATTTATTCCACCAAAGGTAGGTGCTAGATATTTTACAGTCTTAACTATTTCATCTACATCCGTAGTGTCTAAACATATTGGGAATGCATCAATATTTGCAAATTCCTTAAATAATATAGCTTTTCCTTCCATAACTGGCATAGCAGCTTCTGGTCCTATATCTCCAAGTCCAAGCACTGCTGTTCCATCTGTAACAACCGCTACTAAATTTCCTTTTGCAGTATATTTGTAAACATCCTCTTTGTTTGCATGTATCTTTCTACAAGGCTCTGCCACCCCTGGGGTGTAAGCTGTACTTAAATCATCTCTTGTTTTTACACTTACCTTTGAAGTTATACTTATTTTCCCCTTGTTATTTTCATGCATTTCTAAGCTTAATTTGTTATAATCCATAAACTCATCTCCTATATATATATCTAGTGTATACAATGATACACTGATTGATTTTCCTTATTTCATACCTAAACTACATATAAACAATGTGGTCTATTATTTTTTTGAAAGTTCCTCACTACATTAATATCTTTAATAGAGCACTAGCTAGTATAAGCACTAATGCACCACATATCCGAGTAGCAATTTGAGCAAATGGTATTAATTCCATTCTATTTGCTGCTGATAAAACTGCTACATCTCCTGTCCCACCCATATTAGTTGTACATAGCCCTGCAGTAATAGCTGATTCTATAGGATAGAATCCTACTATTTTACCACCTATTCCAGCACCTATTGCAACACCAGATACTACTATAAATACAAGTATTAGATATAGTGGGGTTATAGCTGCTGCAACTGCATTTAAATCTATCATAGATATTCCTATTCCAACTAAAAGTGCACTTGTTAAATTAGTCATTACAAACTGTCCCCATTGACTTGCAGACTGTTCAAGCTTTTCTGGTATTAATCCTACTATTTTAGCAAATACAACTCCTATTATCATCCATGCGTAGGTATGTATTGATGGTATTATTTTTCCTACTACAGTACCAAAAGTGAAGAATGTAAGTGATAATAATAGTCCTATTCCAAGCATTCTTAAATCTAACTTACTACTTACTTTTTCATTTAATTCTCCCGAATCATCTTTCATTAATTGTCCATTACCTGACCAACTTGGCTTTATAATAGCTATCTTAGCTATTATACCACCACCTATTATAGCCATAACGTTTCCTAAAGTCGATGCCGGTATCATAATTGAAATAAGTTGTGCTGGATCTCTTCCAAGTGCTTCTGCATACATATTAGATAAAGGAATAACTCCAGCTCCCATTCCACCACCCATCATAGGAATTGCAATAAACATTATTGCCTCTTTAAACCCATAGCCCACAAGGAATCCTACTGAACCTACTAAAAGTAAGGCAAAAGTTATTGCACAAATAGCTACTGGTAAAAACCTAACAGATGCCTTTATTAAAAGCTTTCTATTCATTCCAAGGATACTACCAGTTATAAGTGCTGATATATAGAAGTTTAAAAAACCTACATCATTCATAAAAAAATCCACATTTTCTATAACTTCTTTTGGAATTATATTAAATGTAACTAAAGCTGCCGATCCAAATATTGCAACTATTGCCCCGCCCCCTAAATAAGTTTTTACTATTGGAGTTCTATTTCCTATTTCATTAAAAGCTGCCCCAAGCACTATTGTTATAGCTAGCGCTCCAACCATTCCACCAGGTAGATATCCCATAGCAGTTGCTCCTAACACTATTATAGCAACCATTGAAAATTGTAATAAATTCATTCCCATTACTTGTATTTTATTACCCTGCATAATGATCCTCCCTATTTTACTAATTTATTTGTAATTAATAAACTAGTCCCATATATAATTTCTTTCTTTAACATCATTATACAGAAAACGTTTTCTAATATATATATTAGAAAAGTATTGAATACCTTTTGTAAGTAAAGTACATGTTAATAAAATAGCAATCTATATGATTTAGCCAATATTAAATATAATATTTAATGCTTGGTCTCCCCCCAGTTTGATAATCTATCTCACTATTAATTTCCTTAATTTCTATCATGTAATTCATATATCGTCTTATTGTAACTCTAGATAACCCCACCTTTTCTGCTATTTCTTCACTAGTATGTAATTTTTCACTACTAGCTTTCATAAATTCTCTTATCATATCTAATGTCTTTTCATTTAATCCTTTTTTAATATTTCCTGAATCATCCTTATTTCTATTCGCTATAAGGATATCTATATCAGATTGCTTAAATTTATAATTTGTGTTTATAAGCGTATATTTTTCTAGAAATTTATTCAAAGCTCCTAAAAACCGCTTATATTCAAAAGGCTTAATTAAATAATCTATAACACCTAAATTTAGTATTTCATTTAATGACTTAGTTTCATCTGCTGCTGTAACCATTATTACATCACTATTAATATTCATTTTTCTTAATTCCTTTAAAAGTTCGATTCCGTTTAATTTTGGCATATATACATCTAATATAATTAGATCCACTTTACTTTTTTTAAGCACCTCTAATGCATCTTTTCCATTGTTACATATCCCTACTACAGTTAATTGTGGTACATCTTCCACATATTTTTTATCTATTTCCGCTACCATCGGATCATCTTCTACTATAAGCACTCTAATCATTTATCTTCTCCTTATTCTCATTAAATATATTTAAATAAATAACAAGCTAGTATTCTTGTCTTTTATTTTACAATACCTTACTTATTCTTATTTCAGTGCAAGTCCCTATCCCCTCTTCGCTTTCTATAACTATTTCCCCACCATAGTTATCTAGTATATTTTTTATTATATACATTCCTACACCTCTATTTTTGCCTTTTGTTGAAAATCCTTTGTCATATATTCGTTTTAAATTCTCACTACTTATTCCATTACCAGTATCATCTATAGTTATTAGCAAACTATTTTCATCATTATAAATTAGTAAACTTATATTTTTTAAATCATTATCTTTTTCATTTATAGAATCTATAGAGTTTTCAATTAGATTTCCTATTATAGTTACTAATGAATTTCTACTTATTAAATTATCATTCATATTAAAATAACTGTTTGGGTTTAAGTTTAGTTTTATACCCATTTCTTTTGCTCTACTAATTTTACCAATAATCAAAGCCGCTATAGTAGGATCTTTAATTTTTTTTATAATAAGGCTTACTATTTCACTTTGTTCTTCTCTTATATTCATAATATAACTTTTAGCATCTTCAGTTTTACCTATTTGTATAAGCCCTAGTATAACATGTAGCTTGTTCATAAATTCATGAGTATTACTTCTTAGCGAATCTATTATTTGATTTACACCTGTAAGTTCCTCTGCTAGCCTAGTTACTTCCGTTTTATTTCTTAATATAGTTACTGCCCCAATAACCTTATTATTTTCTATTATGGGTATTCCATTACTAATAATAATAATATCTTTTATTATTATTTCTTCATTATTTCGACTTTCTCCACTTTGAATAATATTTACTAACTTACTCTTTGAAAATATATCATTAATAAACTTACCTTCTATATTCTTAGTTTTTCTTATATCTAACATATTTATTGCAGCCTTATTAAATATTATTATTTTTCCATTTTCATCTACAGCTATTATTCCTTCTTCTAATGAATCAACTACCTCTTTTCTTTGCATATACATTTTTGTAAATTTGTACGGTTCATGTCCTAATAAAGATATTTTTATATTTCTAGATAAATATAATGATACAACTATTCCTACACTAAATATAAATGCAGCTAAAATTATGTATATTTTAAACATTTCAATTTTTAGTTTATTTATATTTTCCATAAGAGTACTTATCATTATAAATCCTAATTGTTCTCCACTTTTATTTTTTATTACAAAAAATGCACGTTTTTGTTTTCCTAAACTACCCTCTGCTTCAGATATGTAACTTTCCTCTCCATCTAAAACTTTTTTTCATCTCCACCTACAAATTTTTTTCCTACCTCATCTTCATTTGGATGATAATATCTCTTTCCATTATTATCGGCTATAACTATAACATCTATATCGTTCGCACTAACTATTATGTCATCTAGATATCTCTCTACAGCGCTACTAATTTCTTTATTATTTAGATCATCTATAACCATAGGATTTTTAGCTATTATTTTCGAAATGTTTAATAAATTAGCTTCAAGCTTTTTCTCAATTATATTCATATTGAATTTTAAGGTTATAGTCATTGTGGTAATTAACATAATAGTCATTAGTAATATATTTGTGAAAGTAATTTTACTTTTTAAAGATACTTTCTTATTCGATATCTTATTTAGCATATTCCCATTGCCAAAACCTTACAAAACTCTATAAAGCTCGTTTAATTTTCTATAAAGTAATTTAATCTGCTTTTTGATTTTTATAATATTACTTGTTTTGACGAACTTACCCCCCTTCCTTATTTTTTAGGTATTTGCTATATACCCTACGTTGTAATCTACGTAGCCTTTTTTCAATTATGATTGAATTTTCTTTGACTTTACATTTTGAAGATGCTCATCTCTTACATTTTCTTATTTTACTACATTTATCTTCTAATCATATCTACTTTCCCTACAAATTACTTTCATAAACTCAAAAGAGTGCCTAATACCTTGAAGGTACCAAGCACTCTTTCGTTATTTTCTTAAGCATCTCCCAATAAATAACTAGTCAGTATTCATTGGTTTTACTATGCCTTATTTAAAAGCTTTTTCGTAATCTTGTGTGAATCTTGCGATTCCACTATCTGTTAATGGATGTTTTATCATTTGAGCTATTACTGAATATGGTACTGTTGCTATATCTGATCCTGCTAGTGCTACATCTAATACATGCATTGGATTTCTTACACTTGCAGATATTATTTCTGTTTCTATTCCATGTATAGCAAATATTTCAGCTATTTGTTTTACAACTTCAATACCTGGATTTCCGATATCATCTAATCTTCCAAGGAATGGACTTACAAAACTTGCACCAGCTTTTGCAGCTAATAAAGCTTGAACTGATGAGAATATAAGAGTTACATTTGTCTTAATTCCATCTTTAGATAATAACTTAGTTGCTTTTAATCCTTCTTCACACATAGGGATTTTAACTACTATATTTTTGTGTATTTTTGCTAATTTCTTACCTTCTTCATACATTTCTTGGCCATTTAAGCTCATTACTTCTGCACTTATTGGTCCGTCAACTATTGAACAAATTTCATTTATAACTTCACTAAGATCTCTACCTTCTCTTGCAATTAATGATGGGTTTGTTGTTACCCCACATATAACTCCTAGTTCATTTGCTTTTCTTATATCCTCTATATTTGCTGTATCTACGAAAAATTTCATATTAATATTCCTCCTATGCTAATATTTCTTTTACTTTGTTTATTATTGATTCAGATGTTAAACCATATTTAACCATTAGTTCATTTGGAGTACCTGATTGACCAAAGATATCGTTTATTCCTACCATTTTAACTATAGTTGGACATTCACTTGTAACAACTGTAGATACTACTGACCCAAGGCCTCCAATTATTGAATGCTCTTCTGCAGTTACTATACCCTTTGTTTCTCTTGCTGCCTTTAGGATTATTTCTCTATCTATAGGCTTTATAGTAGATATATTTATTACTCTAGCTGCTATACCTTGCTCAAGCAAAGCTTTTGAAGCTTCAATAGCCTTTTGAACCATCATTCCTGTTGCTATAATAGCAACGTCATTTCCTGGAGCAACTTCTACGCCCTTACCAATTTCAAATTTATAATTTGCATCAAATATATCTTCTGTATTACATCTTCCAAATCTTAAATATACAGGACCATCATAAGCTGCTGCTGCTTTAACAGCTTGCATTGCCTCTGTGTGATCTGCAGGAACTATTACAGTCATATTAGGTAGTGAATTCATTAATGCTATATCTTCAATTGATTGATGTGATCCACCATCTTCACCTACTGTTATACCTGCATGAGTTGCTGCTATTTTAACATTCATTTTTGGGTAACATATTGAATTTCTTATTATTTCAAATGCTCTACCAGTAGCAAATACTGCAAATGTACTAGCAAATGGAATATTTCCTACATTAGATAAACCTGCAGCCATTCCCATTAAGTTTTGCTCTGCTATTCCTACGTTGAAAAATCTATCTTTAAACTTATTCTTAAAATCATTTGTTTTTGTAGATTTTGAAAGATCTGCATCTAAAACTACTATATTCTCATTTTCATATCCTAGCTCTACTAAAGCCATTCCATATGATTCTCTTGTTGCTTTTCCCATATTATTTTCTCCTCCTATCTTTCAATATCTATTATTGCTTGTAATCTTTGCTCTTCGCTTGGAGCCTGACCATGCCATTCTGCTTTATTTTCCATAAAGCTAACGCCTTTTCCTTTTACTGTTGTAGCTATAATTACAGTTGGTTTGTCTAAACACTTTTCTGCTTTATCAAAAGCTTCATGAATTTCTTCAAAATCATGACCATTGCACTTAACTACATTCCAACCAAAGCTTGTAAATTTATCATCTAAAGGAGATATAGACATAACATCTTCGTTTTTACCATCTATTTGTAGTCCATTATAATCAATTACTGCCACTAAATTTGATAACTTGTAATGAGCTGCTGCCATTGCTGCTTCCCAAACTAATCCTTCTTGAAGTTCTCCATCACCAAGGACTGTATAAACCTTTGCCTTAGATTTCTTTAATTTAAGGCCAACAGCCATTCCAACTGCATTAGATATTCCTTGGCCAAGTGATCCTGTTGATACATCTACTCCTGGAACCTTCTTTTTATCTGGATGACCTTGCAAAATTGCTCCTAGTTTTCTTAAACCATTTAACTCTTCCCTTGGGAAAAATCCTTTTTCACATAACACTCCATAAAGTGCTGGTGCTGCATGGCCTTTACTTAATACAAATCTATCTCTATTTTCATCTTTTGGATTATTCGCATCTACATTCATCTTTTCAAAATATAAATAAGTTAAGATATCTGTGCAAGATAAAGATCCACCTGGATGACCAGATTTCGATTCATATATCATGTTTATAATATCTTTTCTAACTTCCTTTGATTTTTTAATAAGTATCTCTTTATTCATAAAATCTCACCTCTTAAAATTTCAAGAGAACCCTTTTGAATTCCCTTGTTACTTATTCTAACTTTAGTTTAATAACCTTTTACTTTTTCATTATTTAATATTTTTATTATTGAACTAGTTCCAAGTCTGCTAGCTCCAATTTTAATAAATTCCTCTGCTGTTGCTAAATCCTTAACCCCTCCAGCAGCCTTAATTTTAACATTCGGTCCAATGTTTTTAGCAAAAAGCTCTAAATCTTCCTTAGTAGCGCCTCCTGTTCCGAATCCAGTTGAAGTTTTTATGAAATCTGCCTTAGCATTAGTTACTATTTTGCACATTTCAATTTTTTCTTCTTCTGTTAGGAAGCATGCTTCAATAATTACTTTTAATATATTATGTCCACAAGCCTTTTTAAGTCTTATTATTTCCTCTTCGATCGCCTTAAAGTTTTTATCTTTAAGATCACCTAAGTTAATAACCATATCTATCTCATCTGCACCATTTGCTAGTGCATCTGTAGTTTCAAAAACCTTAGTGTTAGTTGTCATATATCCATTTGGGAACCCTATTACAGTACAAACTGCTAGCTTATCCCCTACATATTCCTTAGCTCTTTTAACATATGCTGGTGGGATACATACTGATGCAACCCCATATTCCATTCCATCATCACATATAGTTTTTATTTCTGCCCATGTAGCAGTTACATTTAATAAAGTATGATCAACCTTTGAAACAATATCTTTCTTATCCATTTTATTTTCTCCTCACTCTTAGGTATTTTTTTAAGGCATTGTAAAATAAATACCTTATATAATTTTATTAATTATTGATACTTTAGCTGGTTTCTTATCTTGAATATCATATGCTTCTAATAGAACTTCTTCAGCTTTTACAAATAGATTTTCGTGGCTAGAATATAATGTAGCAAGTACATCACCCTTTTTAACATAGTCGCCCATTTTTATTTTTAATAGGATTCCAGCACCATGATCTATATTATCAGCCTTTGTTTCTCTTCCAGCTCCAGTGATTAATGATGATATACCTACTTTTTCTGCATCTAAATCAAATACATAGCCTTCTTTAGGTGATTTAACTTCATGAATCAATGGTGATATAGTAAATTTCTTTGGATTATCTATAACAGCTGGATCTCCACCTTGATTTACAACTAATTCTCTTAATTTTGAAAGGGCTTTTCCATTAGCTAATAATTCTTCGAGTAGCTTTCTTCCCTTTTCTACATCTACTTCTATATTTCCTAATTTAAGCATTTGAGCTCCAAGTTCTAAGCATAACTCTCTTAAATCATCTGGACCTCTATTACTTAATACTTCAATAACTTCTTGAATTTCAAGAGCATTACCTACTGCATAACCTAAAGGTTCTCCCATTAGTGTAATTGCTGCTGAAGTGTTACGTCCTAAATTTTTACCTATACTAACCATAGCTCTTGCTAATTCTTCTGCATCTTTTGCTGTTTTCATAAATGCACCTTCACCGTATTTAACGTCTAAAAGAATTGCATCTGATCCTGAAGCTATCTTCTTACTCATAATACTTGCTGCTATAAGAGGTATGCTATCAACTGTAGCTGTTACGTCTCTTAAAGCGTATATCTTTTTATCTGCTGGCACAAGGTTTTGAGTTTGACCTGCTATTACAAGTCCTGCATTTTGGACTAAATCTTTAAACTTAGCTTCATCTACTTCTATGTTAAACCCTGGAATAGATTCTAATTTATCTAAAGTTCCTCCAGTGTGCCCAAGGCCTCTACCTGATAATTTTGCAACCTTCCCACCAGCTGCTGCTACCATTGGTATTAATATAAGAGAAGTCTTATCGCCAACACCTCCAGTACTATGTTTATCAAGTTTAATTCCATCTATCATTGTAAGGTCTATTACATCTCCTGAATTTACCATTGCCATAGTAAGATTGGATGTTTCTACCTCTGTAAAACCATTTAAATATATTGCCATTAATAATGCCGAAGCCTGGTAATCGGTTACTTCTCCGGTAACATAATTTTCTATGAAGAAATCAATTTCATCTTTAGATAGCTCTTTATGATCTCTCTTGTTTTTAATAATATCATACATTCTCATTTAAAATTCTCTCCTTTTATAATGATATTTAAACATCTTTATAAGAATAACAAGCAAATATGCTAGTTTATTTCTTCAAATGCTTTATCTATTAATTTTCCATTCCTCTAGCTCACTTGCCGTTAATGGAATAATTATCTCTTTATTAATTATTTTATTTCTTATAGTTTCTACTCTTTGTACTATTTGATCTGATAACTCTACACTAGAACCCTCTCTAGCCTCTTGTAGTACATTTTCCTTCATAGCATATTCATGAACTCCAGGATTCCAATTTCCAGATTTCATATCTTTAATTTCTTCATACAATATGTTATTAATATCTCTTCTGGCTGTTGCTACAATATGATCACTGTCGTAAAAATTTTGATTTCCATCAACACCAAAGGCATATTTATCAGCTTCATTTGCAGCTGCAAACACTCCAAGTCCCGCTGATCCTGCTAAGTGTTGTATAAAAATTGCTCCCCTACTATATAAAAGCAATGCTATCTCCTTCGCCTTTGAATGTGCTGCAAAGTCATTAACAACTGCTGATATAACTTTTGCATCAGGGTTTACATATTTAACGCCTGACTCAAATGCTACTGCGGCTTCTCTAAGTTGACTACTTTCTATTCCAAGTATGACCCCTGCCACATTTTCTTTGGAATTATTATTAACGTCACTTAGCATTGCTAGTCCAGCTATAGTGCCATTTAAGAAAACCTGCTCTGTCCATTTTTCATATATAGAAACCACGTTAGGTAACGTAGCTCTTGAATCACTTATCATAAATTTTTGTTTTGGAAAATCCTTAGATACCTTTGCTACCCCATCCACTTGTTCTGATTCAACTGCAATTATTAGAACATACTCTTCACTTTCTGCGTATTCTCTAATTACATTTTCATATTCCTTAGGGGATTTAGGTTCTGAATAGTCAAATTCTATTCCTAGTTCATCTTGTGCTCTTAGCACCCCTTCATAACACAAATCATTATATGACTTGTCTCCTAAACCGACAGAACTAAAAATAATTGCTATTTTTTCACTCTTATATCTAGATTCAGTACATCCTATTGTCATTAATAGTACTAAATTTAATACTACAAGAACTGAAATCGATTTTTTCATTATTTCCTCCTAGGATACTCCATAGGAATAGCAAATACTTTTAACTTGTTCTTTGCTACACCTATAGTATATTAAATATTAAGCTTATTTTAAATGAAGCCCATTGATAACCTTTACAACAATTTTGATTTTCTATTGTAAAATATTGATATTTTATTATTATATTGATATTTAAAAACTATATTGATATGAATATAATTAATATCTATCATCTTCCGGAGATACATTATGGCATTTCTTATAACTTTTTGAAAAATACCCCGTATTAGCATAACCTACTTCATTAGCAATTTCACCTATTTTTTTATCAGTATTCTTTAGAAGATACTCAGCCTTTTTCATTCTATAATTTGTAAGATATGTACTGAAATTTTCCCCTACTTCTTCTTTAAATAATCTAGAAAAATACTCATGTGATAGAAATACATGTTTGGATATATCTCCTAATGAAATATGATCCTTATAATTATCATCTATATAATCCATAGATCTTTTAATTGCCTTTGAATATTCCTTTCCTTTATTTTCTATTCTTTCCTCAGAATTATTTTCATCTAAAACGTCTCTAGTTATACCCTCTATACTATCTGCTACTTTTCTTAATAATTCATTTATATCCTTAGGCCTTATATCAGATTTTATCAAATACTCATAAACGCCATAGCTAATAGCTCTTTTTGCATATGAAAATTTTTCAAAATTAGTTAACAATATAACTATTACATCCTTCATTACCTTTTTTATTTCTCTAGTAAACTCCAATCCATCCATTATAGGCATTCCTATATCTGTGAAGATTACATCTGGTTTTAACTTCACAGCAAGCTCATAACCCTCTTTTCCATTTGATGCACTTGCTACTACATTAAAATCTTTAGATAAGTTTGAAATAGTGTATACAATCCATTCTCTTATTGGGGCTTCATCCTCAATTACTAATATGTTCAACATCATAAATCCTCCTTAGCTTGGCAATATAAAAATTACCTTCGTCCCTTTTCCTTCAATACTATTTATATTTAACCCATACTCTGATCCATAATTTAGACCTATTCTCTCATGAACATTAATAACCCCTACCCTATTTACTGATCCTTCCCTTTTAAGTACACCTTCTATTTTACTTTCAGACATACCTATACCATTATCCTTTACAACAATTCTTATACCATCTTTATTTCTATAACCAACAATACTTATAATTCCCTTGTTATTTTCCTTCTCCATACTATATAAAATTGCATTTTCTACAATAGGTTGCAATATAAATGAGGGAACATTATAATCATTTATTTTCTCCTCAATATCACAACTAAAGCTGAATGCCCCTGGATACCTCATCTTTTGTAATTCAACATAATTTTTAATATTATCTATTTCCTCTTTTAAAGTTATGCACTCACTTGCCTTAGGTAAAAGAGCCCTAAGTAGCCTTGTGAATCTATAGACCATTTCTTCAGCTTCCTCATTCTTGTTCATAGAAATTAAAAATCTTATACCGCTTAAAGTATTATATAGAAAATGTGGATTTATTTGAGCTTGCAAGAAACTAAGCTCTGCCATTCTCTTTTCCTGCTCTTCTCTTTTAATTTCATCTATATAATAATCTAACTTCTTTACCATACTATTAAATGCATCCTCAAGCTGAACTATCTCATCACCACGGCATTCTGACTCAGCCTCTATCTTTAGGTTACCAGATTTAACTTCCTTCATTCTATTTTTTATATTAAGAATTGGCCTTGTTATCCAAAGCGAAAGTTTATAACTGACTCCAATAGATATTATAATTAATATTAATAATACTATTAGTAATCTTCTAGTTATTTGCATAGCTGGTTCCCGTATAACCTTTAGAGGTAACTCCTCTATTATGCTCCATCCATCATCATTTATATTTGATTTTATCTCCATAAATTCTATATTATCTTTTAAAATAATATTATTATCCCTATATTTATCTATAGTATCTTCATAATGCATACCTATAGATCTTTTATCCTTGCTGGATATTATTTTCCCATTACCATCAACTATATAAATATATCTACCATCACTTAAACTTTCAGAGTACCTGTCATATAGCATCTTTTCACTTATATCTATAATTAGAACTCCTAAAACCTCTCCAGTAATAAGATCTTTTATAGGTCTACCCATTTTAAAGATGTATTTATATGGTCCTATTCCAGCCTCATCTTTATAGGTATTAATAAGTACTGTATTATCTGTTGAATTAATTATATCTTTATACCACTGATTATTTTCTATACCCTCAACATCATACTTTGTTTTAGAATATGTACTATATGTTAATCCATTTTTTCCAATGACATAAAGTTCAGGTTTCATATTAAACTTAGAATAACTAAAAACCTTATCTATTAATAACCCTTGCACATATGCATTCATAGAGTTAATACTTTTTTTATCTTTAGGTATATTCTCCTTAGGAATAGATAATGTCTCTATTAATTTATTATTAACAACAATGTCATCCATTATTGTTTCTACATTTGATAATAAAATTAATATATTATTTCCTATCTCCCCTAATACCTGATTATTCATCCGATACATTTCCTGCTTCATTATTTTATTAGTATCCTTAATAGTCCACATTCCAACTAATATAGCAATAGATATTAGCAGTGTGAACAATATACAAAATAGCTTAAATATTATGCTGTTCCTATTTATTTTCATATTAATTATTCTCATATTTTTTTCCTTTAGAAATCTTTAAAATAATAATAAGTCAATATGTATCTTCCCTTGACTTGTTATTTCATTATACCGTAGGTTAGTAGCTATTGGGGAGTATTTAAACAATTTATTGAATTTGATATAGTTTAATTCTCAAAAGGGGATGTTGCTTAAAATGATTTTAAAAATCATTTTAAGCAACATCCCCTCTTTGAATATTATATTTAGATATTATTTAGCAAGTAACCCTCCACCTTTTTTGACTTGAACTCCCTTAGATGAACTTCCAATTGTTTTTTTAGCTTTGCTATTATTTTTAGAATTACTACTATTATTCTTTTTTTCTTCAATGATTTTTTTCATCATTTCCATATTTGTATTCATAATTTTTCTCCTTATCATTTAAGGCTATTTTATGTTACCAGCTCCTGGACTTTGTGTTCCGTAAGTTGGTGGTCTTTTAGTGTTTTTTTGATTTGCACCTTTTACTTTTTTTTCTTCAATAACTTTTTTCATTATTTCCATGTTCTTTTTTATATCATTTTTCATATTTTTTACCTTCTTTGCTTTATTTTTTATAAATTTAAAAGACTTAATAACTAATATCCTTGAAATTATTATTCACAATGAATATTTTCAAAGCAATATTTGTTCTTTTACTAATCTATTATACCCTAAAAACGGGCTTTTGAGTGCATCCTATTAAATAATATATCTTTTTAATATAAAAAAAGCACCTGTATTAGCAGGTGCTTGGACAAATTTTCCTTTAATATAACCTATCATAAAATTATCTATTAAATAATATATTTTTAATAATAGTTAATAGCTATTATACTTTGGTTTTAGAATTATTCAGTAACTTCTTCTTCACTCTCAGCATTATTTTCTTCAACTAATCTTGTTATAGTTGCGTAAATTTCATCTTCATTATCACTAATTTTTATTTCCTTATCTAAATTAAAGTTCTTTATTGTAATTGTATCTCCAAGTTCTTTTTCTGATACATCAATAACTACTACATCAGGCATTAAAGCCATTTTCCCAAAAACATCTATCTCAGTTTTTTGAATATTTAATTTAAGTAAGTTTGCAACTAGATTTTTTTCACCCTTAAACTCAATAGGTAATTGTAACTTTATTTCGTGATCTTTTGAAACAAGTTGTACATCTATATGTGTGATTTTTGCTGTTACAGGATGTCTTTGAATTTCTTTTATAAATCCAAATTTCTTACCTTCTCCATATTTAACCCATACTTTTGCATTAGAACCATGTTTTGCAAGAATCTTTCTTAAAGATGATTCTTCAAACTTTACAGAAGTTGCTTCCTTAACATTATCTCCATAAATTACGCCTGCAATAAAACCATTTTCTTTAAATCTTTTAGATTTTGTTGTTCTCTCAAATGCATTTAAAATATTTTTTTCCATAATAATTCACTCCTCTTGGCTTATACCGCCATTTCATTTATTATATCATAGTAGTATCCGAAATATGATTATACTGTTCATAAGGCTTACTATGTATAGTAAAGTGTTTATAAATGGAACCTAAGCTATGTGTTTAAATCCTATAGTATATATCAAGACTACTACAGGTATTTTAGAAGAATTTGGAGAAATAATTATGGTAAAACAACAAATACAACGTACTTATAATTAATATTATTGTAAGTACGTTGTATTTTTATATCAATATTACCTTAAAATTCACATTATTTACTGCAAACCCACCAGTTCTACAATAAATTAAATTTTAAATTTATTTACTATATCCATTAATTCAACAGTCATATTATTTAATAACTGTGCTGATGCTGCTATTTCTTGGGTAGAAGCGTTCATCTCTTCTGAGGATGCCGCTATCTCTTCTGAAGAAGCTGCTGTTTCTTCAGATACCGCTGAAATACCCTCTACTGTATCTAGTATTTTAGTCTTATCCTTTTCAAGTATAGCTGTAGATTTATTAATATCATCAATCATAGGAACTACTTTATTTATTTCAACTATAATCTTTTTAAATACTCCTATAGTTGAATTTATAACATCTATTTGATTTTCTATTTCTTTATTCATAGTTCCTGTACTTGTTACTATGTTACCCGTATCATTTGATATTTCAGAAACAATTCCGCTTATTGTTTCTGAAGAAACCTTTGATTGTTCTGCAAGCTTTCTTATTTCATCAGCTACAATAGCAAATCCTCTACCTGCATCACCAGCTCTTGCTGCCTCTATAGCTGCATTTAAAGCTAAAAGATTTGTTTGTTCTGCTATACTATTAATCATATTTGTAATTTCATTTATCTTATTTACATTGTTACCAAGGACATCAATTTTATTACCAAATTCTCCAAAAGTGCTATTCACTTTATTTACCGAATCAACTAGAATGTCCATGCTTGAGCTACTATCTTCAGCCATAGTCCCAACATTTCTTGCATTTACATCTACTTCTTTTATATTCACTATTACTTGTCCTAATTTATCACCAAATCCACCTAATATTCCAGTAACCTCAACTAAATCCCCAGCTTGGCCACTTGCCCCAATTGCTACATCTTGAATAGCTGTAGTTACATTTTCAGCAGAAGAAGCTATTTCTTCTGATATAGCAGATAGACTTTCAGAGTGTGTATCTATATTTTCTGCACTATTCTTAACCTTCTCTATCATTTCTTTCATATTTTGTTGCAATGTACTAGCTGCTCTTGATATTTCTCCTATTTCATCCTTCATTAGAGTGTACTTATCCCTTGCTGGCACAGTAAAATCACCCTTAGCTAATAATGTTAAATATTTTGCTATAGTTTTTAAGTTATTAACTACACTAGTAGAAATTACTATAGTCAATATAAGCCCTAAACTTAGTAAAATTGTAGTCACAATTATTATAGTTTTTCTAAGACTATTAATCTCTTCCATTACCTCTTCAGTATCTGTATCCACCCCAATAGACCAGCCTGTACCTTCTACGGGTGCATAACCCACAGTTTTTTTTATTCCCTTATATGAATACTCTCCTGCTCCAACTTCTCCAGCCATCATTTTTTGTTCTACATCTAGAAGTTCTTGTAGTTCAGGATCTTTCTTTACCATTTCGATAACATTAGACTGATTTTCCACCATTTCTTTATCATAATCAGCAATAGTAGTACCATCTTTAGCAATCATGAATGCCTTTCCTGTTTTACCAAATGTAATATCATTAATAATATCACTTAATATAGAAGCATCCTTTAAAGCATATAATACTCCAATAGTTTCACTTCCATTTTTTATTGGTACTGCAAAAAAAATCTTTACTTTATCATCTAACTTACTTTTTATAGGATCTGATACATTATCTTTTCCTTCTATCGCTTTTTTAAAATGTTCTCTATCTTTAACATTTAAACTTTGTTCTTTAAATGATATAACATCACCCTTTTTATTTACAAGATTTATACTATCAAACCCATTTCTTTTTGCCTCTGAGTTTAAAATCTCAATTCCTTTATCATTAAAACTATTTATGTTTTTAATATTTTCATTTTCCGCTATTGTTTTTAATATTTGAAGTTCATTATTTATTCTGCCTTCAACAACCCTCGATCCTTCAACTGCAATTTCAGGTATAGTTTTTTGAGTATTATTTTGTAGTGCAACCCTTGATGTTTTTACGGAAATAATACCCAAGCTTATGCTTATCACAAAAATCATGGCTCCAAATAATACAATTAATTTTGTTCTTATACTTTTCATATGTATTTCCCCCTATTATATAAGTCACTTTTGAAAAAATAATAGACTAATTTGCTAGTCTATTTTGAGTCATACTATGTGGATACAATCGACCTATAGCCCACTACTACCGGATTCGATCTCCTCTACTTACACAAATTATATATTACTCCTTAATCTACCATTTTACAGTGCTTAATTCAGTATAATTATCGTCATTTTTAACCATTACTTTAATCATTGTTAAAAATACACTTCATTTTTTACTAAAACCGCACTCAATTTTAATATATATTGTATTTTTTGTATTATATTAAGGTATTTAGTTGTATTTTGAAAATAATAAGCTTTTATATATTGGTTTGTTATTTTATTCTAAGCTATATACCCAATACTCATCACACTCTTGAGTAAATATGCTAGTTTTAGCTTTTAATGTACCATCCTTTGGATTATTATATATAACTGTTCCATCATCCATATAATTTTTATTGTTTTTATTACAATCTAATATATTAAAATAATTATCACCATTAATAGTTTCTACCCCATACAATACAATATAATGTCCTTCCCTAGTAAAATGACCTGGTTTCATTATAGCTACTGCCATATGCTTTCCATCACTTAATACTCTTTTTACTTTAGATAAATCAGATGAATCAAATTTTGAAACCTTTAATGAATATTTATGGTCTTTGGTTATATCTGTAAAAAACTCCCTTGTAGTATTATTATTGCAGTATCCATTTTTCATTGAATATTCAGCAAGTTCTATAGGCGTAATTTCTTTTTTTCTCATAGTTGATTGAACTATAGCCATTGATACTATCCCACATCCTGAATTTCCTATGAAGCTATTTTCACTTTTGTAGGATATATTACTCCATCTAGAATCTTCTTGATCGTAATAAATGTACTCCCCTTCATACTCACCGCTAATATTTATAGTATAATCTTCACCTTTTCTTCTAATATCATCATAACTTTCTTTTAATTGATTTTTCATATACTTTGCTTTAGGATTTAACTCTTTTACATTCTTATAATAGTAATCTTCTAAAGCCTCTATCATTTCAATATATTTTTCATTTTTAGTTTCCGCATATAACTTAATCAAATAATCATGTTGAACAATATATGCCTCTGGATAAAATCTTTCTATTTCTAGAAGTTCATTTCTAATATCCATGGATTTATTTGTATCTCCTAATTTTTCATGTATATATGCCATATTCCATAATATTCTTGGATCATATAAATTTATATCCTGCGAATTTTTTAATTCTTCTAAAGAATCCTTAAGTGAATTTTCATTACCATTTTTATCGTATAATAATTTATAACCTTCTGCCTTCTTAAATGAAGCTCTATAATCTCTTTCTAAAGATATTCTCTCACCTATATTATAAAATCTATTTGCCATCTCTATATTATTATTTACTGTAAAATTTCCCCCTATTACTAATGTCCCTTCAAACATACCTAAATAAATTACTATTATTAATAAAACACTATAAATTTTTTTTATATAATTATGTAAATTTATCTTTTCACCTTTTGATCCTAATAAAATTATCATCACCCATAGAATTCCGAATGTACTATAAGAAAAATCAAAATCCATTAATGAATGTAGAAATATAGATATATACGCCGATAATAAAAACATTCTATTTCTATTATCAGATTTATATAAAATAAAAAACCCATATATAAATATTAATAAAAATAATATTCCACCTATTACTCCAATATCGTAACTAGTTTGGAGAATTGAGTTATGTATATACTTAACATCATAAAAAGCAGATGCATTATCATACAGTTTATATTGAAACATATTAATACCATTACCTAATGGATTTTTAATAATAGCGCTTAAAGAATCTTCAAAAAATACAAGCCTCTCTTGAACTGATCCATTGTTTACTGATATATTTCTTATTCTTTCTAAAGTATTACTATTATTAACAAATAAAATTATAACAGATACTATTAATCCAAAGCCGTATACCCAGTCTCTTCTCTTTGATTTTCTAACAACTGAGTAAATATAAATTACTATTGGCGCTACTAATATTGATAATAACCCCATATTAGTATATATAATATATTGAATAAATCCCCATATCACTGGTCCTATACAATCTATAACCTTTTCCTTACTAACTATTAATGATTGTTTAATTCTTATTCCTACATAAAATAATAATAATATTATTGTGGTTCTTGATCCTGTAAATAATATTCCCATTATAAATATTATCTCCAAAATCTCAGTTAATTTCTCCGCTTCTCTTATTCTATTTAAATAAATCCCTATTAACAAAAGTAGACCATAACTATTTGCATAGCCTATGTTTCCATAAATTCTAACATTAAAATATAATCCTTGAACTATTATAAAATATATTGCTAAAACCCCTAATGTTCTTATCATATACTTAAGTATATAATTTTTTTCTTTTTGATTTAATATTATAGATAAGGCTAAATAGTATAAGATCATATTTATATAATTAAATATTCCCGAAAAGCTTTCCAAGTATGGAGAGATAATTATCTGGGTTACTATAGCTATTATCCCTATTGAACATAACAACTGAAAATATCTCTTATTTACCTCTACACCCTCTTTATTTTTCCATAAAAAAACAATTGCTACACTTGCTAAAATCAATGCACTTAAATTTTCTCCAAAATATGTATAAGGTATTACTAATGGTAAAATAGCTATTATTATTTTAAAAACCATATTTTTCTCCTTTATAAAAAAACTATTATTATATTACCGGTTTTAATATTTTAATATAAATTATAAAAATGGAGTAGGTTTCCCTACTCCATTTTTATTTTAGCACTTTTGCTTTTTATTTTTAAATAACATTGCTGCTCCAACAAACACTAATGCTAATGAGCATAATATTATTGTTGTTGTACCAATTAAAGCTCCAGTACTTGGTAACCCTTCTATTGTTGATAAACTATTAGTACCCTCAACTTTTTCTCCTACTATGTAGCTTGAAAAATGAGATGTTTTGAATGTTATGTTATTACCATCTACAACAGTTTCCATAACTTCAAATGTCTTAGTTTCTTCATTATAATAGAATACAGAAATTTTATCTCTATCTAATCCCTTTAATTCTTCATCAGTTAAAGTTAATTTTATTTCTGCAACACCACTGGCAAAATTATGAACTGAAACTGTTCCATCTTCCTTATCTACTAATAAGTCAAACTTAAACACCTTATTTACAGCCTTAATTCCTTTAACTATATCCGAATTCTCTATAGCTGAGAATTTAACTCTTACAGCCTTTGCACCGTCTAATAAGTTTTTATCAATTAATGAGAATGGAATATTTATGTCTACATTATCATTTAACTTAACATTAACAGATCCATTACCATTCTTAATAGCTTCTATATCACTTAATGTTACTTCTACTTCTTTTGCATCTTTATCTACATTTGCATTAATAACATTTGTTGTATTTGGAGAAAGAGTTTTTGTCTCTATCTTAGTCATACCATTTTCAGTTGGCTTAATTACTATATTTTCACCGTTACTGTCTGTAATCACTGGAACCTGTGGAACCACTGCCGGCACCTCTGGAACTACTGGTAGCACAGGTGCTACTGGAACCTCTGGAACTGCTGGTATCTCTGGTTTTGGATTTTCTGTAGCTGCATTGTTAATGAATACTGTACCGCGCATTGATGATACTATAATATTAGAATCATCGTATATATATAATTGCATTTGCTCATAGTATTCTCCTCCATCTGAAGGCATATAAATATAAGCTGGAACCTCATATTTTTTTACTATTTTACCATTTTCTAGCATAGATATAAACACCTTATCATCGTCTTCAGTTAATAGCCATAGCTCGCCTCGGCTATCTATAGCTGAAGAATGTACCTTGCATTCTTCTTTATTGTATGTATTTATTTTTTTATAAATACCATCTTCAAATAGATATTCTATGACATTGTCTTTATATATGCCTGTATATAATTTATTTCCTATTATTGTATCTATTACCCGTTTTTCAGAGTCTTCGGATAACTCAATTAATCCTTCACTTATTATTTGCCCATCTTTAATTCTAATAATTTTATACTTATTTTTATTATCTATTGGTTCTTGTATTGTAATTATATTATTTAATTGGTCTATATCTGTATATATCTTTTCAGAACTTATACATTCAAAATTATTATTATATGTCCCCATATATTTTTGGGATCCGTTCGCTGTATTTACATTAAAATAAAAATTAATAATTCCACTTACATCATTTGCTTTAGATATCTGCATCGAAGCTTTTCCATTTTCATATTCCTTACTATAGTCTACTTTATATTTCGACTCTATTTTTTTTATTATACTCTCAGTAATATTCTTATCTGGATTTAAAACTGTATAAAACATCAAACTTTCACTATACTTTGTCCCATCTATTTCATTAATGTTTCCAGTGTTAAAGTCATACTCCATTACTAACTTAGTTTCGTTCTCGTATGATCCAATATTAATTTTAATTTTTCCATTAATATTGGAATTGAAATTTACATTCCAATAGCCATCAATCTCTTTTACAATTTTTTCCTGACCATTGTTGAATAAAGATATTATCGTTACATTTTTGCCATTAATCTCCTTACCGTAACTAACTAAAGACTTGTCCTTATATTGAGATACAGATCGTAGATATAAATCACTACGCTCTAAATATTGCGATTCCTTTTCCGCTGCGTTAGCAATTAACTCTAGCGAACTTACTGGTAGTATCATAACTATCATTAAATACGCCATCATACTTGCCATAAAAATTTTAAACTTTTTCATTTTGTTCTCCTTCTTTCACTATTATTGTTCCCCTATTATTTACATTCGATATTTTACCATAAAAATCTATTTTTCTCAAGCTATCCCTTGTTTTTGCTATGATTTTTATTATTTTATTTAATTTTTTATTTAAATATATTTTCACATTCAAAAGTAACTGCGAATTATGGAAAGTATCTAATAAAAATGATTTTATCTTAAAGTTAGTAAAAAAGTTCATATAGTTCTGCTACTATCCTAAAAAACAACAAATAAATAAGACACATAGATACAATAATCTATGTGTCTTATTAATTTATTCGCAATAGTTTCATCACTATTTTCATTTATGCATATCCAAATAAATGCATAATCAAATATTTCTACTATTAATTCTCTTTTATTGCTTCAATTATATTATCTTTTTTAAGTCTTCTAAGCGGTATTAACGCTGATATATATCCTATTAATATAACTGATATCATTGCAATAGCTATATATTTAAATGGAGGTACAAAAGCAAAGTCAATCATACCTGACATTTTTTTATAAAATAAATAATAAAGACCCGTTCCTATTATTGATCCTATTACTCCTCCATAGAAACCAAACAATACACCTTCTAAAGTTATCATTTTTCTAAGTTCTCTATCTGTCATTCCTATTGCTTTTAAGGCTGCGAGCTCTTTCCTTCTTAATATTATATTAGTAGCTACTGTGTTAACTATATTAATAGAACTTATTAATGCTATTACTATTATGAATCCCATTAATAATATCACCATTTGAAGGTTTGAGCTCTTTAATGTATTAGCCGCCGCTAGTTGATTTGCATATACTATACCTGTATTTTTCTCTTCAATTTCCTTTAACTTAGCCTCCACTACACTTTCTTCATTTTCATCATTTATTATTATCCCTAAGTTATTAATAAATACCTCTTCTTTTAAATTTTCATTATTAACTAATATTTTATCCATTGCTTCCATTGGCGCTATAATTCTTAAATTACTTTTATTTGTCATGCCTGGAAATGGATGTACATCTACTATAGCTGCAATCTTTACCTTTACTAAATCAGAAGTTTTATAATCCTCTTTTAGCCCAACTTCTTCCACTGTTACTTTTCCTTCTGTTGAATTTTCTTCTACTTGAGATTTTATTGTATAATTACTATTTATTAATATTTCATCCCCTACTTTTACATCAAGTAATGATTCGTTTGTAATTCCCGCTTTAGTATAGAACATATTATCTCTAGCAATTATTACTTCATTAGCTTTTAAGTTTGAGATACTTCCTTCTTTTACATACTTTTTACTAGCTTCCAATTTATCTTTATCAAAAAAGTCTATACTTGTGTTTATTAACTTCTTAGATTGCCCTTCAAGCTTTGTATCTCTAATTCCTTCAAATCCTTTAGCCTTCTCTGATATTTTATCTTCATTTACAATTGCCACCAAATTCAACGGTTTATAATTTTTATAAATTTTTTCTACCTCTGGCATTTTGCTTACTTCTTCTATTATTTTCTTATCTATACCTCTATCCATAACACCTTTTGAAGCTTGTGAACTAATATTGAATTGAATATTATCTTCTTCTGTTGCTGGACTTGTAAACTTATCCGCACACCCTATTAAAGATGTAAATGTAACAAACAAAGTAACACTTATAGCCATAGAAATTGTAGTTATATAAAATCTTTTTCTATTTCTTTTTACATTTTTAATAGCCATTACTTTGTATATTTTAAATATCTTACTTAACCATTTTCCGCCTTTTTTATTTTTTTCCTTTGTTATTAAATTAGCAGTACTTATAGCTACTAATGGTGATATCTTCCCTGCTGATCTTGCTGGCAGAAATGCTGATATATATATTGATAAAAGTCCTATAACTGTACTTGCCCCTAATACTATTGGTGAAATAATCACTTTCATATTGCTAAATTCACTAGTTCCTGGCATTTTTGAAAATACGAATATAACTATATATAAAGCTAATACTCCAAAGAAAAGCCCTATTGGAATAGCTATAAGTGACATTACACTAGCTTCTCTAAGTACAAGCCTCATAACTTGTTTCTTGGTTGTTCCAATAGCTCTTAATAACCCAAATTGTCTCATTCTTTCAGATATACTTATATTAAATGAATTATAAATTACAAATACTGTTGCAAATACAACTATTCCAATTATTAAAAATGTCATAGTATATAATGATTTGTTTATATTATTATTGCTTGATTCTCCAGTTAGCCTTAATAAACTATCATTAGGAATAACATTATCCACACCATAAGCTTCTTGAAATTCTTTTATGGCCTCTTTCTTGTCTACTTTTTCCTTAAACTTAACCATTATACTTTTATTTTCAGTGGCTTCATTACTAAATCCAAAAGCTAATGCTATCCCTGCAGCTTGTGAATACCCACTATTTTCTAAAATGCCTTTTAAAATATAACTATTACTAGCTTCATTTTCATGCGTTATTTTTATTTCTTCTCCAATATTTAGAGGTTTATCTAAAAACTTTAAAGCCCATTTTTCTATAGCTATTTCATTGTTTTTTTCTGGCATAGTTCCTTCTATTAGCTTTGCTGGAATAAGTTTAGCGCTATCTTTATCTATATTAATTATTCTTATATATTTATCTTTTACAAAAGGAATCTCACTGCCTTCCTCCATTAAACCGGCTACCTCTACTTTAGGATTATTAGAAATTTTACTAATAGGGTTTTCCTTTGCATTCTTTATACTTATATGGAAATCTCCTTTTTGATTTTTAGCTTCCTCTATCATAGTATGTTGTATAGTTACCACAAAAGTTCCTATACAACATACTAATGCTACGGAAAGGATGATTCCTATCATAGTTAAAATTGTTCTCTTTTTATTTTTCTTTAAATACCTTCCACTTAAGTTTTTATAATTATTTATCAAATCATTCCCCTCCTATCCCATATATTTATCGCTTAATATTTTACCGTCAGATATAGTAATTACTCTCTCCGCTTGCTCTGCTACTTTTATATCATGTGTTATTAATATTAAAGTTTGGTTATACTTTTTAGCCGTTATCTTTAAAAGTTCTACAACCGCCCTAGAATTTTTACTATCAAGATTTCCTGTAGGCTCATCTGCAAGTATTATAGATGGTTTATTTATAAGTGCTCTTGCAATAGATACCCTTTGTTGTTCTCCTCCTGATAATTCTGATGGAAGGTGATTTTTTCTATGCTCTAATCCAAGCATACCTATTATATCTGCTAAATAAGTTTTATCAACCTTTTCATTATCTAAAAGAGATGGCAGTGCTATGTTCTCTTCCACATCCAAAACAGGAATTAAATTAAAGAACTGAAATATGAAACCTATATTTCTTCTTCTAAATATACTTATCTGATTTTCATTTAACTTATAAATTCTATCTCCACCGATAGTTACACTACCTTCTGTTGGTCTATCAAGCCCACCAATTGAATGAAGCAATGTAGATTTACCTGATCCTGAAGCTCCTACTATAGCCACAAATTCTCCCTTATTAACTGAAAAGCTTACATCATCTAAAGCACTAACTTTATTATCTCCCTTACCATATATTTTTTTCAAACCTTCTACCTTTAATATTTCCATATTTATCATCCCCTATTTAAAATTTGTTCTTATATATCAATTTCTTATTTTCTTAAAGCTTATATCATTTCTACAATTCATATTATATAATTTATAACCATAGTTAACCATTACTCTATCCTTACAAAAACATATAAAGTCTTACAGTTTAGTCATAATAAAGATTTTAGGCATAGTTAAAAGACAACCCACTATGTTGAGCTGTCTTTTGCCCATATCTAATTTTAACTATCCATTTAATCCTTTTACTAAAACTATACAAAATTCCGTTCCCTCGTTCATTTGGCTATTTACGTCTATGAACCCGCCATGAGCTTCTATAATAGATTTACTAAGTGCTAATCCTATCCCCACAGAATCCTTTTTTCCACCTTTATAAAATCTTTTAAAAATATTAGGAAAGTCTTTCTCACTTATGCCTACCCCATTATCTCTTATAATTATTTTTGTTGTTATTGGATTATCTTCAATCTCAATTAAAACCTGCCCTCCACTCGAATGTTCTATTGCATTTTTTATAATATTTATCAGAGCTTCGCTTATCCATTCATTATCATATCTAGCTTTTATATCTATATTTAAAGGAATAAATTCTAATTTCACCATATTCCTAATTGCCATATTCTCTAAAATATTAAGACTTTCTTCTATTGTTGAATTTAAATTATTCTCCTTAATATTGAAAGTAATAGCTCTAGCATCTACTTTTGCAAGCTTTAAAAGACTTTTAATAAGCCATTCCATCCTATTAAGTTGTGTTCTACTATTTACTAGGAACTTTTCTCTATTTTCCTCAGTTATATTTTTTTTACTTAAAATATCATTAAATACTACTAATGAAGCTAATGGAGTATTTAGTTGATGGGAAATATCTGATAATAAATTTACTAAAAACTCTTTTTCTTTATTTAAATCACCTATTTGTGTTTTAATTGTTTTTCTCATTTCCTTAGATTTATGAGCGAGTTTTGCAAAATCTCCCTCTACATGTTCATAGATTTCAACCTGATAATTTTCTTCTAAAATAGAATTTGACACCTTAGTCAAATTTCTAATTTTATCAAATATCTTTCTCCACTCTATATAATTTAAAATTAATAAACTTAAAGAAAATATTATAACTAATATTGATACAAGTTTTCTAGTTTTATAAAATGATTTATTTAATCCTTCTACAAAATCTATTTCTAAATTTTCTGAGTATCCATACTCCTTTAATATACTTTTCCCTAAATCAAGCTCTTCCTTCGTTGGATTTTTAAAAGTAAGTTTTAAAAGTTCTTCTGATAATTCTGGATGACTATTAGCTATTACACCTATTAAAGCGCTCTTACTTTCAATATAATTATTTTTCACATTATTGAAGCTAAAGCTTAACCCTATATTTATAAAAACTAAAAGTAATATTTCTATTCCTATTAATACTAAAGCACTTTTCTTAAGTTCAGGGTTAATAAAATTCTTCATAAAAAAGCCCTCGCTTCAAATATTATTTTTCTACAACCATATCCCATTTATAACCTAATCCCCTTTTAGTTATTATGTATTTTGGACTACTTCTTTCATCCTCTAACTTTTCTCTTAATCTTTTCACATAAACAGACAGGGTATTTTCATCCACATAAGCACCCTCCCCTTCAAAAATCTCATTTAATAATTTTTCCTTTGATAATACTTCCTTAGCATTATTAATAAATATTAATAATAATCTATACTCTTGAGCTGTTAAATTAATTTTCTCACCTTTTTTCATAATTTCCGCTGTTGAGGTGTTAATCTCTATATCCCCACTTTTAAACAGTTTACTTTCCACTACAGCTTTCTTACTTCTCCTAATAACAGCTTTTATCCTAGATAATAATTCTCTAACTCTAAAAGGCTTGGTTATATAATCATCTCCACCCATATCTAAGCCTAAAACTACATTAACTTCTTCATCTAATGCAGTTAGAAATATAACAGGAACTTCACTTTTACTTTTTATATATTTACAAATCTCATATCCTGTACCATCTGGTAAATTAATATCTAATAATACCAAATCAAATATTCCATCTTCAAAAATACACTTGCCTTCTTCCACTGTTCCTCCCCTTAAAACTTGATACCCTTCCTCCATCAATGAATATTCTATTCCTAATGCTAATGATTCGTCATCTTCTATTAATAAAATTCTCCCCATATTATCCTCCTAATGAACTTTTAAATTATTATTTTAATATTTGAAACAATATCTATATGAATTTTACCACAATAAGAACTTTTTGGTTATATATGTAACTATTTTTTTGATCTATTTTTTCCATAATAAAAACAAGGCTTGTAAAAACACATTAAGTGGCGCATCCTATATATTATGATAGGTACAATTTAAAAATATTTTCATTTAGGAGCGATGCATATGTTTAGTTTTATTCTTATTTTTATTGCTAAGATAGTTGAGGTTTCTTTATCAACAGTTAGAATGGTACTAATAACTAGAGGTGAAAAACTTTATGGTGCTATTATTGGTTTTTTTGAAGTTATTATATGGCTCTATTTAATTACTACAGTACTTGTTAACATAAATGAAGAACCTTTTAAAATAATTGCTTATGCCTTAGGATTTGCTTGTGGAAATTATATAGGTTGTATTTTAGAAGAAAAGCTGGCACTAGGATTAATCACGCTACATATAATAGTATCTGAAAAAGATGGTAAAACATTAGCCGAAATATTGAGAGCAGAAAATGTAGGCGTTACTATTGTTGATGGGGAAGGTTTAAAAGAAAGTAAAAAAATGCTTATATTACATGTTAAAAGAAAAAGAAAATCTCACATGTTACAAATAATACAAAATTCCAATATAAATTCTGTGATTTCCCTAATGGATACAAAATCCATATATGGCGGTTATGGTATTAGAAAATAAGAGTACACTTAAAATGGAGCTGTATCAGATTGATTTTAGAAATCAATCTGATACAGCTCTTTTTTTATATTTTAAATTTATTTACTATATCATTTAATTCAACAGTCATATTATTTAATATCTGTGCTGATGCTGCTATTTCTTCGGTAGACGCATTCATCTCTTCTGAGGATGCCGCTATCTCTTCAGAAGAAGCTGCGGTTTCTTCAGATACTGCCGAAACACTTTCTACTGTATCTAATATTTTAGTCTTATCCTTGTCAAGGCTAACCGTAGAAGTATTAATGTTATCAATCATAGGAACTACTTTATTTATTTCATTTATAATTTCTTTAAATGATCCTATAGTTGAATTTATAACATCTATTTGGTTTTCTATTTCTTTATTCATAGTTCCTGTACTTGTTACTATGTTACCTGTATCAGTTGATATATCTCCAACAATTTTACTTATTGTTTCTGAAGATACCTTAGATTGTTCTGCAAGGCTTCTTATTTCATCAGCCACAATAGCAAATCCTCTACCGGCATCACCAGCTCTCGCAGCTTCTATAGCTGCATTTAAAGCTAACAGATTTGTTTGATCTGCTATACTATTAATCATATTTGTAATTTCATTTATCTTATTTACATTCTTACCAAGCACATTAATTTTAGTACCAAATTCTCCAAAATTACTATTAACTCTATTTACCGAATCTACTAACATTTGCATACTTGAACTACTATCTTCAGCCATATTTCCAACATGTCTTGCTTTTACATCTACGTCTTTTATATTTACTATTACTAGTCCTAATTTATCGCTGAATTCATCTAATATTCCATTAACCTGAACTAGATCTCCTGACTGGCTACTTGTACCTATTGCAACCTCTTGGATAGCCGTAGTTACATTTTCAGCAGAAGAAGCTATTTCTTCCGATACTGAGGATAAGCTCTCTGAATGTGAATCTATATTTTCTGCACTCTCCTTAACCTTCACTATCATTTCTTTCATACTTTGTTGCAGTTCACTAGCCGCCCTTGATATTTCACCTATTTCATCCTTCATTACAAGGTACTTTTCACCTGCTGGAATACTAAAATCACCACTGGATAATAAGGTTAAATATTTTGCTATCGCTTTCAAATTATTAACTATATTAGTAGAAATTAATATAGTTAATATAATACCTGCCCCTAGGAAAAATGCCGATACAATTAGTATCGTTTTTCCAAGAGTCTTAACTTCTGTCATTATTTCGTTAGTCTCCATAGCTACTCCAATAGACCACCCTGTACTTTCTACCGGTGCATAACCTACAGTTTTCTTCACTCCATTATATGAATACTCACCAATTCCAATTTCTCCGGCTATCATTTTCAATTCTACATCTACTATCTTTTGTAAGGTGGGGTCTTTCTTCACCATTTCAATATCGTTAGACTGATCTATTACCAATGACTCATCCTTATTAGCAATGGCAGTACCATCTTTAGACATCATAAATGCTTCTCCAGTTTTACCAAATGTAATATCATTAATAATATCACTTAACATTAAAGCATCTTTTACAGCGTATAGTACTCCAATAGTTTCATTTCCATTTTTTATGGGTACTGCAAAGGAAACCCTTATCTTATTATCTACCTTACTTTTTATAGGATCTGATACATTATCTTTTCCTTCTAATGCTTTATTAAAATATTCTCTGTCTTTAATATTTAATTTTTGTTCTTTAAATGATATAACATCTCCATTTTTATTTACAATCTCTATACGTTCAAAATTATTTCTTTTTGCCTCTGAGTTTAAAATAGCAATGGCTTTATCATTAAAACTATTTATATTTTTAATATTTTCATTTTCCGCTATTGTTTTTAACACTCCAAGTTCATTGTTAATCCTACTCTCAATAACTTTCGATCCTTCTTTTGCAATTTCAGGTATAGTTTTTTCAATATTGCTTTTTAGTGCATTACTAGCTGCTTTTATTGAAACTATCCCCAAACTTACGCTTATTATAATAATTATAATTCCAAATAATACGATTAATCTTGTTCTTATGCTTTTCATACCAATTCCCCCCATTATGTAACTTCAGTATAATCTTCGTCATTTTTATACATTACTTTAATTAATTAGCAATAATTAAGACACATAGGTAAAATACCTATGTGTCTTAATATTGCTTATAATTTTATCTTTTCTCATTTATTAAGCCCTTTCTATAAGCTCTAAGTAATAACTTCAAATCTTTAATCTGATTTTTCAGTTCTTTTCCTACATCAGTATCTCCAACTTTTTTCCTATCTAATTTTTCTACTATTTCCATTGAGGATACTCTATCTATTTCCTTCTTAAATG
The DNA here is from genome assembly GCF_017348895.1 of Clostridium gasigenes. Classification (NCBI taxonomy): domain Bacteria; kingdom Bacillati; phylum Bacillota; class Clostridia; order Eubacteriales; family Clostridiaceae; genus Clostridium; species Clostridium gasigenes. The sequence continues at coordinate 1,609,738 of NZ_CP071376.1, read as the reverse complement.
TATCTTCAATTGATTTAAATGGCTGATGGGATATAAGTTGTAATCCATAGGAATTGTAAATCAATGTGTATCCAGCTAAACCTGTTTGATTTCTATAAGCCTTTGAAAAGCCGCCATCTATAACTATTAGTTTTCCGTTACACTTTATTGGATTTTCACCCAATTTACTTTTTACAGGAACATGTCCATTTATTATTCTAGATTCTGATTGATTTAAGCCAAATTCATTAAAAATCAAATTACACATTTCTTCACAATCTCTAAAATCATAATATGAATTTTTCTTCTCTACATGTGTAGCCTTATCTTTTATAAAATATCTCTCAAAGGTTGCCATATCTTCTTTACCAAAAAGAGAGGAGCACTCCCCTGTCCATAAATACCACATTATATCCATTCCATACAATTTTTCCAAACTACCTCTATTATTAAAATATCCCTCTCTTGCTAATGACTCAAACTTATCTAAAAGTTTTTTACCTTTATATTCTTTTCCATCAAGAGTTATACTTTTAAAAGTTTTATCTTTATTTAGTGGAATACATCCATGAAATAAAAGATTAGAATTATAAGCTAAATATATACTTCCCTTATTAAATATAAATGCTATATGTTTTTGCAATTTATCACTATTTATAAATAAAATTTGAAGTTTATCTATCAACTTTTTCTCTTCACTTGTAAGCTTAAATGGTTTTGTAGAATTTATAGTCGGAAACTCTTTGTCGCTAAGTTCATAAGTAACACCATTTAAATCTATTGTTCCATTAGTATAATTTATCTTGTCTAAAAGTAATCTATGGTTCATCTTAAATTCTGGCCTTCGTATTATTATTTCATATTCAAGTTTAAATTGAATAATTGTTATAGCTTTATGCATTTTAGAAATAAGTTCAGTTTCATAGTTATTATTATCAATACTTTTAGGCATAAACTCACTACAACTATCATGTTTATAATATTTAAGTGCAAAATTTGCTAGAGGCAATAAGCTTATACCATATATATCTTCAATTACATCTAAATTTGAGTACCTAGCTGCTATTCTTAAAACATTTGCTATACAAGCAGTATTTCCTGAAGCAGCCCCCATCCATAGAATATCATGATTCCCCCATTGTATATCCACCGAATGATAGTCTATAAGTGTATCAACTATTATATCAGGTCTTGGTCCTCTATCATATATATCTCCAATTATATGCAACCTATCTATAACCAATCTTTGAATTAGATTTGATAAGGCTATTATAAATTCTTTTGATCTATCAATTTCTATAATAGTATTTATTATCTTATCATAATAACCATGCTTATCATTATCATCAGCATCCTCATGTAATAATTCTTCTATAATATAACTAAAATCTTTTGGAAGTGCTTTTCTTACCTTTGATCTTGTATATTTAGATGATACTTTTCTGCATAGTTCAATTAACCTATATAGATTAATTTTGTACCAAGACTTCATATCAGTCTCTTCTTTTAAAACTTTCTCCAATTTTTGCTCTGGATAATAAACTAATGTAGCCAAGCTTTTCTTCTCACAATCCATTAGTGAATTACCAAAAACCTCTTCAATTTTTACTTTAATTGCACCAGACCCATTTTTTAAAATGTGAACAAAGGGCTCATATTCACCGTGAATATCTGCTAAAAAATGTTCTGTTCCCTTCGGTAAATTTAAAATTGCTTCTAAATTAATTATTTCCGTAGCTGCTTTAGCTATAGTTGAGTATTCCTTAGATAGCAGTTTTAAGTACTTTATATCTTCATCACAATTATCCATAACAGCCTCCTTTTGTAATCAAAAATATTTATGTGCATTACTTATTTTACAGCTTTTATTTTTGTCCAATTATAGCTGCGCCCAAAGCCCCTGCATATTGTGATAGATTTGATGATTTAATTGGATGACCTAGATAATCCTCTAAATATTTTTTAAACTCACAAGATGTACTTACTCCTCCTGTAAAGAAAATGTCTTCTTCAACATTTAATTTAGAGACAAAATTAGCAGTTCGTTTAGCAATAGAATGAAGCACCCCACAGAGGATTTCCTCTCTTGACACTTCCTTTGCAATTAAACTAATAACTTCCGATTCTGCAAATACTGTACACATACTAGAAATAGGATGTCCCTTTGCATCTTTTACTAATTCATCAATATTACTTATATCAGCTTCAAGAATCCTTACAATAACCTCTAAAAATCTACCTGTACCTGCAGCACATTTATCATTCATTAAAAAATCAATTATATTTCCATCTCTATCTAATTTTATAGCCTTGCTATCCTGGCCTCCAATATCTATTACAGTTCTTACATTTTCACAAAGATATTTAGCTCCTATACCATGACAAGTTATTTCTGTAACTTTTTTATTTGCAAAGTCTGCTAGTTCTCTACCATAACCTGTGACAACTAAAGTAGGTTTCTCTTCTACTCCCTCACATAAATTTTCATATACTCCAAGAATAGTTTCTCTAGGCTTTACAGAAGTTTTTACAATTATTTTTCTAACTATTTCCCCGTTAAATAGAATTCCTTTAGTAGTTGTGGAACCTGAATCAATCCCTATTGAATACATATTTTTTACCTACAACATTTCCACAAAAGCTGCCATTCTAGTATTCAATTGACCCACATCAGATTGTGAATAATCAGTTTCTACAGCCATGTATGGAATCTTGTGTTTACCGCTTACAAATCTCTTTATAGAAAGAGTTTCCACTGCATAAGTATGACAAGCTTGTAGCACTACATCTACAACTCCATCCACTTTATATTCCTCTATCATTTTTTCTAAAAGATCTATTCTATTTAAATTAGGACTCATACAAGAACATCCAATAGCTAAATATTTTTCTGCTAAGGCGTCATAAACATTCTTATTTTCATCTACTAATAACTCATTAGCCTTAGACACTGTACAATTTTCATAAGCTACAACATAAGCTCCATTATCCTCTATAGCCTTTACTACCTTCTCTGATGCCCCTCCTATTGGGCAACCAGTTATTAATATTCTCGGCTTTGAATCCAGCCTTTTTCCTTCTTCATATTCTATTTTTACCTTTTCAGTAATATTTTCTAATTCTTTTATAGATATCTCTTTATCAAATTTAAAAGTAGCACCATACACAACCTTTAAAATATCAGTACCACTTATCGCTGGCGGATTTAACCGCCCTAATGTATAGAAATTTTTCAAAGCAACCCTTTCTCTATTTTTTAATTTTATTGCCTCTTTAATTTGCTCCTCAGTAATTTGAAGTGCAAATTTCTTCTCTATAATATTCTTTAATTTAATAACTTCATCTTTCCAAAGTTCATAACTCTTTTCACCTATTTGAGTGTTTGGCAATTGCATTACATGAACATCTTTAAAATCACCTAAGTATTCATACATTTTTTTCTTTCCATCACAGGTTGTCTCACCTACAATTAAATCTGCAAAATAGAAATATGGACACTTATCCGTTTTACCAAAACCATAGCTACTTTTAATTAATGGACAAAGATTTCTTGGTAAATCTATTTCAGCCTCACCAATAGTTTCATCTGAAGTGGAACAAAGAGAAACAACAACTGCACCTGCTGCCATAACTATTTCCTGTGGCATATATGTACAAAATGTACCAACTAAAGGTATATTATTATCCTTTAATGTTTTTGCAGTAATAAATCCATTTCTTCTTGCCTCTGAAAAATTCTCAAAAATTGCTGGTAATTCTTTTTTTAAATCCATAATTTAACTCTCCCTAATAATATATAATTTCTTCAAATTTTTTATTTATAAGTTGTAAAAACCTTTACATTAAATGATTTATACATTTTTTAAAATTAACAAATAAAGGTTATGTATATATTTTTTTGAAGATTACTTACCAAAATTATACTTCACCATGTTCATGTAGTCAATAAAATAGTTAAGTGATGCATCTGGATCATATCATTACCTATTATCTTTTTCAAAACTACCCTTTTGGTTATAATAAAAAGACACCTGCCTAATTAGATGCCTTTATTATAAACTTAAATATATTTGAAAATCTATGCTCTAAATCTAGGTTAATCCATACTTAATTACATTCTAATTTAACTTTTTATTATAATATTTTCCATAATTCCCATTCACTTTGTTTCCAATTATTTAATTTATTCAGATATTCTTCTTCTAAAACATAATCTTTAACAAATATTTTTTTATTTATCTCAATTACTTTTACTTGAATAAACTCTGGTAATGAGTTTATATTGTTTAAGTCAATTGGAATTCCAATTATATCTTCTAGCTCTGATTTAATTCTACTCCATTCTTCATATAAAATATCTTTATCGGTAAGTATTGCAATATCAATATCACTCTTATCGGTAAATTTTTCAGTATCAAAGGATCCAAAAATATAAGCACTCATAATATTTTCCTTATTATATAAATACTTTTTTATTTTATGAACAACTTCTTCCTTATCAAATTCTAATGAAAACTCTCCATTTAACATTTTCATCCCTCCATATTAAATAGTATATTAATATTATTTAATATGGTGTATACAATTACTCAAATAATTTTACATATTTATTTGTTGTTTAATCCACCATAAAAAAAGTATTAAGTTAATTTTAGCAATTAACTTAATACTTTATCTTCTGTTACAGTTTTTTTTATTTTACTGGTATAAGTAAGTCTTTCTCTAATATATGATTAACCAACCAATCATTTAAAAAAGTTAATAGTCCCATTATAGCTTCATCTTGATTTTTATCAATTTCATTAAAATTCACTTCATCTATTTTTTTAATAAACCCTATATGATCCATTTTTTGAGTAAATAATCTTTTATAATTTATACTCTCCATATAAGCTTCTTCTTCTGCAAAGTGATGAACTGTATATTCACGCAATTCTCCAATTATAGTTACTATTTTATCAAATTTATCATTAATATACTTGTCTTTTAGTAATTGGTAAGCTCTTTCTCCTATTTCAAAAAGTTTTTCATGCTCTACATCAATCTTTTTAATACCTGTTTTATACTCTTCCTTCATCTCAAACATTTATTAATACCTCCAATAAAATTATATCTTAAAGCTCAGAACTGTTTCATTAAGTTTTTGAGCAAGTTCTGCTTGGTTTTGTGCTGTTAATGCCACTTGTTCTATGGCTTTTGTAGTTTCATCCATATTTTCTTTTATTGTTACTGCTTCTTCACTTGATCGTTGCGCCTCTTTAGCCATATTTTGAACAGCTTCACTTACTTGTCCAACTGTAGCTGTAATCTCGTCAGTCATAGCTGCAATTTCATCCGACATTTTGCTTACAAAATCCGAATCATTATAATACTGATTTCCTGTTTCCCCATAGTCATCAAATTGTTTATCTACATCTATATTTATAAATTCTAACATCTCGCTACCTGTATCAATACTACTTTTAAATGCTTGTTGAACTTTAACAATGGTATCTTGAATATTTATTACTGCATGTGATGATTGTTCTGCAAGTTTTTTCACCTCGCCTGCTACCACTGCAAATCCTTTACCTTGATCCCCTGCTCTTGCAGCCTCTATTGCTGCATTCAATGCAAGTAAATTGGTTTGTGTTGCTATACTTCCAATTGTATCTGCCATAACTTTTATGCTATCTACTACTTTCCCATCATCAATAGCCTTTAACATTTTATTTTGTTTTTCTGAGTACACCTTTCGAGTTTCCTCCATAGCCTTTTGACTATTGTTCTTAACTTCTGTAGCTCTTTCTTTAGATTTATTTGCATTATTGCTTCCATCCATAGCTTTAGAAGAAAGTTCATTAATACTTGCATCTACTTCCTCAACAGATGCACTCATCTCCTCTGCGCTCGCACTAGATTCTTGCATACCTGAGGCTATATTATCTACTGCTTCATCTATAATTATAACTTTTGAAGATAATTCTTGAACTGTTGCTGAAAGTTCTTCTGAAGATGCACTCATATCCTGCGCGTTTTCCATAATTACTTTAACTAAGCTGCTTATATTTTCCTGTGCACTATTTAAAGCTAATGCAGTTTGTCCAAATTCATCTTTTCCTGTAATAATAATATGCTCAGAAAAATCATAAGAGGATATTCTCTCTGCTAAGTCTTTTATATTATTTAATGGATCCATTATATTCTTAATTAATATGTAAGCCATAAAAATTATAAATAGAAATGCTATAGCTGTATAAATTATAATTGCATTTTTAACTATATTAAACTGAGAAATATTATTTAAATTAGCTTGTTCTGCTGTTTTTATGTTAATAGTAATTAATTCATCTAATATATATAAAGTAGAAATTCTTATCGATTCTTCCTGTGTGCTATAAATTTTAACTGCTTCCTTATTATTTCCTGCTTTCATAAGTTCAATTATATTAGTTTTTAACTCTGTATATTTTATTAATTGATTTTCAAAATTACCATATGTTTTTTCCATTTGATTTTCTACTTCAATATTTAATTCTTCTGGTAGATCATAATATTCATCTAGTGTTTTATTAATTTTATCCGTTAAGTCATTATTAAGTTTCATATAATCATCTAATTGCGCCCCCTCTTTGCCATAAACAATTGCATCCATATTAGACCTAATTTCGTTTAAATATCCTTTAACATCTCCTAATTTTTTAATAGACATTAGATAATTACCGTAGATAGCCTCCGCCCCATTATTTATCTTTGAAGAACTTATTACGCTCTCTACTCCTATTGAAACAATGAAAATACAAATTACTGAAAATACTGATATAATTTTTTTCTTTACACTTAAGTTTATAAAAAACTTCATCCTTAGCGCTTCCCTTCTCTTGTTATAATATATTTTTGAATAACCTTGCATGAGCTTTTTAATTATAATTTTTTTTAATTTCTTATAATTTACATTTTAACAAAATATTATTTTTATCTCTGCCTTATACTATCGTCTTATCTAATTCTAATCTGAACTTAAATCCGCTTAATTTTTTTAATATTATTTAATAGATGTGCTAAATTAATATTTGTTGATCCTTAATTGAATATATTTTAAACGCCTTCATGATTAAACATTGGAATAAAACTTTCTGTGGCTGTTCCTTCTTCTTGTATAAATCCTTTTTTCACCCCTAGTTCTAAAGCATAATTTATAAGAGACTCATAATGCTTCTGATTTAAAGGTTTATTTATTTCTGGATATTCTTTTGCATTTCCTAAGGGAGTATATTGATTCATAATGCTTATATATACCCTATCTCCGTAATATTTATAAATATAATCTATTATCTTTTTCGAGTCAAATAATAAACCCGGTAGCATTAGATGTCTAATTATTACACCTTTTTTAATAATTCCATTTTCATCAAATACAACATTACCAACTTGATTTATCATTTCATCTATAGCATCCTTTGAATAGGTAAAATAATCTTTAGCTTTAGAGTATTTACTTGAATATTTACTATTAAAATATTTCATATCAGGAAGATATACATCTATGCATCCTTTAAGAAGCTTTATTGTTTCAACCTTTTCGTAGCCACTACTATTATATATTATTGGTATATTCAAACCTTTTTTCTTTGCAATTTTTAGTGCTTCTATAATTTGTGGCACATAGTGCGTAGGCGTAACTAGGTTTATATTTAATGCTCCCTTTTCTTGTAACTCTAAATATATTTCACCTAATCTCTCTATAGATATTTCTTTACCAAATTGGCATTGACTTATATCATAATTTTGACAAAACACACATTTTAAAGTGCAATGGGAGAAAAATATAGTTCCCGACCCCACTTCCCCTGAAATGCATGGCTCTTCCCAATTGTGAAGTGCTGCCCTTGCAACTCTAACTGTATATCCAGCTGCACAAAATCCTTTTTCCCCTTTCAATCTATTTACTCCACAATTTCTTGGACATAGCCTACAACTTTTTAACAAATCTATCATATAAACACCTCTTTAATGTTTCACTGTATTTTTTCTCTTTTATTTATTTTAGAATATCTTGTCGCTTAGAATAATCATAACACAATATGAACTTTTTCTATTCATAAAAATTTGTAATTATCTTTTAAATTAACTAAGGGATCCTAAAAAAAAAGTATGATAATCTTTTCAACAATCATAGATTTATCTATAAATAAAAAATTTGCCACCAGAGTATAACACTCGGTGGCAAATAGGTGGAATCTAAATTTAAATATATCTTTTAAAACGGAGTATAATAATTTCTCTGTTAAAGTTCAAATTATTTAAATACTTTAATACGCTCTTCTAACGGTTGAAACTGTTTTTCATCAGGTTGTGCTGTTGGTTTTCCAAATGGCATTTGTGCAATAAGTTTCCAGTTAGTTGATATATTCCATTCTTTTTTTATCTCTTCTTCAATAAGTTCATTGTAATGTTGTAAAGATACTCCGAAGCCCTCAATTTGTAATGCAGTCCAAATAACATATTGGTGCATTCCACTTGATTGCTGAGACCAAATTGGGAAATTATCCTTATAAAGAGCAAATTCTTTCTGAAGAGATTCAATTACACTATTATCTTCAAAGAATAAAACTGTACCATATCCATTACGGAATGAATTTATTTTATCCTCAATAGAACCAAATTGACCATCAGGAACTATCTTCCTTAAGGCTTCTTTTGTAATATCCCATAATTTATCGTGATGTTTTTCTAATAATAAAATTACTCTCGCGCTTTGAGAATTAAATGCTGATGGTGTGTTCTTTACAGCATGTTCAATAACTTCTCTAATTACCTCATCAGAAGTTACTGGTTCTTTACTAATTCCATAAAATGTTCGTCTATCTGCTACAGCAGTATAAAAATCCTTTTTCATATTATCATTTCCTCCAATTTTATATAAAATACTTCTTCTTATTATTTGCAAATATAAGTTATCTTATTCATCTTCATTCATTTGTAAAATTAAATAATCAATTATATATAGTCTACCCATATAATTTAATAAAATTTCACAAATTCATTAGTAGGCTTTCTATAACCTCTTATTTTGCTACTACTTTTGTCCGTTTTACCCATAGTAATCATGATAACTGGCACTTCGTTTTCTGGAATATTTAACAATTCGCTAATTTTATCTTTGTCAAAATATATCATTGGACATGTATCCCAGTCTTTATTCTTAGCTAATAGCATGAATAGCATTGCTGATAAAGATGCATTTCTAATAGCTTCATCATGCTGAAAACTTTCTCCCCAACCTTGATAAAGATTGTTAATAGTATCAATCATAATTTGGTATTCAATTTTATCAAGCATTCCCAACATCATTGAACCTTCATAAATTTTATCTGCTGATAAATAAGCATTCTTATCTCCTGTAACTATTATAGTTGCTGAAGCAGTTTTAATTTTATATTGTTTGAAAGAAGCCTCATAAACTTTATCTGTTAACTCTTTATCTTCTACAACATAGTATCTAGCATGTTGTAGATTAAATGCAGACGGTGCCAATGATAATTCTCTAAATATATCATTAAAATCTTCCTTAGGTATTGCAATATTTTCAATAAATTTATTAGCTGATCTTCTTTCCTTCACAATTTTTAAAAACTCATTCATTATATAATCTCCTCTTTTAAAATATTTTTGTTTTTTCTATTAAATTTTATCCTAAATATAATTAATATTCACTTTTCTTCATCTCTACAATAATAAAATGTGAAAGAATCTCTGGCTTTATTTTTATATTTTCTTCAACAATTTCCATGGCATCTCTTTGATTTAGAGTAATTCCATTAATATTTGATTTTCCTTCTATTTGAATTAAATAAGCTTGCCTACCTATCTCTACTGAATAATCTATTTCATTGTTCACTTCTAATTCTAATGCAAATATATTTACGTCCTGATTCACTTTTACATTTGCATCACCTTGATTGCTTGATATCATATGCAACCATTTATTCTTTCTTTCATCCCAGTCAAATCTATATTCGCCATAATTAGGGTTATGTCCTCTTTTATCAGGAAAGATCCATATTTGAAGAAGCCTTACTATGTTTTCGCCTAAATTATGCTCGCTGTGATGAATTCCTGTACCCGCACTCATATATTGAACATTTCCACGCTTTAATGTACTTTTATTACCCATACTATCAGCATGCGTTAATTCCCCATCAACTACATAAGATACAATCTCCATATCATGATGTGGGTGGGTGTCAAATCCTGTATGGGGATTAATTAAATCATCATTTATCACCCTTAATGATCCAAATCTCATATTATTTGGATTATAATACTCCGCAAACGAAAAATGGAATTTGCTTTTTAACCAACCCAGGTCGCTCGAACCCATTTTACTACTTTCTACTTTTTTTAACATCTTAAAACCTCCTTTCGTTAAATATTTTCTTAATTATTATCTGAATTCATATAATAATTTCATTATTTTATTTCCGTTTTTCATCCTTATCTCCTTCAAAAAATTTATCACTAATTAGTAATAATTCTTTAAAATATAAGGTGCACTTATTTATACACATGATAATTTCTTTAACCAAATTATCTATAACAACCGTCATATTCCCACCCGTAAAAAGGTTTTTATGTATTATATCACAAACTCTTAAATCTCCTTTATGATATAATATCTCAAGTACCGCAAACTGAGAAACTGTTAAACCTCATTCTTTGATGGTTCTGTACTCTCTTTTATGAATATTCTGAGTACATCTACTTAGTGCAATTAACGTTTTTAAGTTTGAATCATTCAATTCTCCATAAATATTTTTTTCTTTATTAATATTTATAATATATTACTAATTAGTAATATAGTCAATCATTTTTTAATTACCAGTGACTCTAGCTGATAATACTTTAATATATTTCAACAAGTTTTTAAACATCATAAAAATGTTGTAATTAATTAAAAAGCTATACATAAGGGTTTCTCATGCATAGCCTTATATCATAATACTATAATTATGATTTAGTAAGTTTCTAGAAATTATCCAATTATAAACTGTAAAATACTGAAGCCTTTAGTCCCGATCTTTTACTATCTTTGTGTGAAAATGTTTATATTTTTTTATCGGATCATAACTATGCCTAAAATTCTTTTTTATCAAACAAGTAAAATCCTGCTGTGAAGAAAATTAACCCATAGGCTAAAATCATTACTACTAAATTTGCAGATGATAATATTTTCCCGCTTGATAATAATTCAGAATACCAATTTAAGTGAGATGTGAAGCTAATATTATTAAGACCTGATATAAATAAAGCTAAGACCTTTATTCCCATAAAAATCAAAATACTACTTACTAATACTCCACTACTACTCTTAAAAAATTGGGCTATAAGAGATGTAAACAAAACTAAAATTAAAGCTGGAATAATATCTATTATATAACCTAAAATAATTATCCCCATGTTATCCATATTAAACTTTAAAAAGACTGATGCAATTATGGAAACTATAAGAATTACAATCAAATTAATCACAACATAAATTCCTATAGCAATATTTTTAGAAAGAAAAACCTTTAATCTACTTATTGGTCTTGAAAGAACAAGTTTCATAGTTTTATCTGCTACTTCACCAGAAAATATTTCTGCTGTAACCATAAAAATAAATAAAGGTAAAAAAACATTTGTCATAATGCTAAGTATCATTTGAGGATAACTTATGGAATCAAAAGCTATAAACATTAGCTTTGCTTTTATTGCTGAAAAGAAAAAAGCAGGTAAAAAACTTACTATTGCCATAATAATTAAAAAAACTACAATCTTTCTCTTTAGAAATAGTTTTTCTATTTCATTAATAACATTGCCCTTGAAATTATTCACGGTCTTTAGCCTCCTCTTGTATAGACTGCATATAAAAATCCTCTAAAGAATTATATTCATTTTTAATTTTATCAATGTCCTTACCATTATCAATAAGCTTTCCGTTATGAATTATTGCTATTCTGTTGCACATTATCTCAATTTCATGGACAAGATGACTAGAGATAAAAAAGGTTATCCCTTGTTCTTTTGAAAGTTTAGTTATCATGTTTCTCATTTGGACTGTACCTTCAATATCTAACCCATTTGTAGGTTCATCTAAAATTACTAGTTCTGGTTTAGATAAAAGTGCTAAAGCAAGCGATAGTCTTTGCTTCATTCCAAGTGAAAATTTACTTACTTTTTCTTTTTTAAACTCTTTAAGCTTAACTATATCAAGTATTTCATCAATATCAGTTTCTTTAATATCCTTATAAAATCTTGATGCTATTTTCAAATTATCATAAGCACTCATATACTCATAAGCTTCTGCAGTTTCAATTATTGATCCCACATTTTTTAATGCATCTTCAAATTGTGTTTTAATGTCAAACCCAAGTATTTTAATTTTCCCACTTTCAAAGGAGTTTAACCCTATAATTGACTTCATTACAGTAGTTTTTCCTGCTCCATTTGGACCAAGGAACCCAAAAACCTCTCCCTTGTAAACTTCAAAGGATATGTTTTTTATCCCTCTACCATTGTTATAAACCTTTGTTAATCCCTCTACTTCTATTACTTTTTTCAAGATATCCCCCCCAGTTATTTTATTTAATCTCCCTAAATAGAAATTGATCAAATTAATATTTGATCAATTTCATTGGTAAATATTTTTCAGTCAAATCTATCTTTTTTCAAACTTATCAGTAACTGTTTTTATCTGTTTTCCTGTTAAGTCTAATTTATCTGGAGTTGTGCTTCCTATTTTAGATAAATTTAAGTTTATATCAACAACTATTTGGTGCTCTTTTCCATCTGCATCTTTACCTGATAATACAACCTTAGCAACTTCTTTTGAAATTACATTGTTATTATCAATAACTGCTGATGAATTAACACTTTCAACCTTGATATCACTTACAAGCTGTGGAGCTATGTCTTTTAGACTTCCTAATTCTGATTTTTCGTTATGCATATCTATATTTTTCCCACCTGATAGAGCCATTGAAGCTACTGCATTAACTAGAGGTGTTATCTCTGTATTTTTAAGATTTAAAGTAACGTTTTTTGTACCATCTGAATTCTCATTTACAACAACATTATCTTTCATTGTTCCAACTAAAGTGTCAATTACAACTTCCATGCCTTTAACCATTTCAGGGTTTGCAACTTCTTCTCCATCTTTTTTATCCTTATTATCTCTTACTGTATATTCATTTGCTACACCTGTACTTTGTATACTTTTTCCATCCTGTCTATAACTTTCAATAGTTTTAGCTACCCCTGAAATATTTGTAGTTGCCACACTGCTAATATCCCCAGTGGTTTCATTTCTCTTTAAACTTTCAGTTAGATTCACCAAATTAGTTCCATTATCTGTTATAGAAGCTGTTATATCTGCCGTTTCATTTTTCACAGCAATAGTATCCCTAATTGATGTCTTATATGTTTCATAACTAGATAACTGAGCTGCACTTGTCATTGCCGTACTAAAAAGTAATGTTCCTCCAACCGTAAGACTAGTAAGCATTGTTATTGTTTTTTTATTCATAATTCTACCTCCAAAATTTAATATTAACTTTTATGTTTTTTTCTTTCTTTCATAAGTTACTTTATAGCTCTAAAATTAAAAACTCATTAAAATATTATTGGAATTTGATTAAATATTCTTTATTTTATAAGTTCTAACTTTTTCATTATAATTTTTTCAGCTTTATCATATATTTTGTAAATTTTAATTCTTAACATTGAATTATATAAATAATTTGTGATTATAACTATTGTATATGCAGCTATGATATCTAACGGATAATGATGACCTACATATATCCTTGAAAAACCTACAATAATTGATAATGTACTTAGAATTTTTCCAAGTAAGTTGTTATATTTCCCAAGCCCTAATGCAATACTCATAGTTCCAGTTGCATGATCACTTGGAAGAGAAGCATCTGCAACATGTGTACTTAGCAAGTTAACTTTATTATTAACAAATGGTCTGTCTACATAATATATACCTCCAATAATATAGCTTAGTATAAGATTCAGTGCTGTAAAAACAAATGTACTAAAAGCAATTTTTCTATAGTCAGAATTCTTTTTTGTAATCCCTAAAATAAATACTATTGCAGTAACTGCTATGAATATGTAAGGTGCATCTTTCGAAAAGAAAATCATTATTTTATCTAAATATATATTTTTATTTGCTAAATTATTTATTAATTTAAAAAGTTCTATATTCATTTTCAACTATCCTTTCTATAATATATTTTTATAAAAAAGCAATCTTTTCTATGCCTTATATTTGCTTTGTTTATTTTCACATTATCTATCCCTAAAATTAAAATTAGATTAAGAAATGTTCTTTCTTCTAAAATTTTAAAAAATAATAAGATGAAAGAGACATTCTCTTCCACCTTATTTTACTAAATTATTCATCTAAATTTAATGTAACAATTATTTTAGCATATTTACCTTCTTCACTTTCTACATCTATAGTTCCCTGATGCATATCTAAAATCCACTTTGCTATAGATAATCCAAGGCCTGTTCCACCCTTTTCTTTAACTCTTGACTTGTCAACAGTATAAAACCTGTCAAATATTTTTTCAATATCATCTTTTGGGATTCCAGTACCCATATCACTGACAGTTATTTTTACTTTCTTTCCCTGAATTTCTGAACTTATATCTATTGTACTTTGCTCTGGTGCAAATTTAATACTATTATCAATAAATATCCTAAGCATCTGTTTTAACATTCTGTAATCTGCAAATATACTTATAGTATCGTTTTTATCACTTGATATTATATGATCTGCATCTATTAACTTACTTTCCCTAACTACCTCACTTATAAGCTCATTTAGCAAAAATTCCTTTTTTTCTATTTCTTGAGTACCACTATCGCCTTTAGCAAGAAATAATAATTTTTCAACTAAATTTGCCATATTGGTAGCTTCTAATTTAATTGCATAAATTGATTTTTCTAAAGCTTCCCTATCATCTTTTCCCCATCTATCTAACAGATTGGCGTACCCTTGTATAACAGCAATCGGCGTTCTGAGTTCATGGGATGCATCTGCCACAAATTGCACTTGTCTATTAAATGAACCTTGAAGCCTACCTATCATTTTATTAAAAGTATCTCCTAATCTTTTAAGTTCATCATCTGGACCGTTTACTTCTATTCTTTCCTTTAAGTTATTAATGCTTATATTCTCAGCAATTTTAGTTATATTATCAATAGGCTTCAACATTTTTTTACTTATTATATAGCCTAATATAATCGAACTAATGATGCCTATAAAATCAGCTATTGCCATAAACATAAACAATACCTCAATAAAATTAATTTCGTTTTCTAAATCTTTTACTATTTGAATATATACTGTACCATAATCCTTACTTTCAATTTTAATGATTTTATATGCTAAATTTTGCCCATTTTTTTCTAAATGTTTTATTCTATCATACACCTGATTAGGTTTGATATCATAATTAAAGTCTCCTGATGTATTTAATACATTCCCATCTTCTTGTAATACTCTTACTGCTATGTTCTGCTTAGAAGGAATATCTGAAAGCAGTTCTTTATCTGATAAATCTAAATGCTCATTCTTTGGTGTAACATTATTTATCACTATTATTTTAACATCTTCTATTTGCTTATTTGCCTGACTATATAAGTGATATTTTACTCCATACAAAATTGAGGCATCTAATATCAGTAATAGTAATGAGAACATTAAAGCATAAACTATAGTTAATTTAACAGAAATTTTTGCACTTTTAATAATTTCAACAATTTTAAACTTCATAATTAATCACCATTAATAAAATATCCTACGCCTCTTATAGTAGTTATAAGCTTATCCTCAAATCCATCATCAATTTTAATGCGCAAATATCTTATAAATACATCAACTACATTTGTATGTCCTTCATATTCATAACCCCATATCTTCTCAATTAATTGATCCCTTGTAAGCACAATATTTTTGTTTATTAACAGTATTTCTAAAAGGTCATATTCCTTCTTGGTAAGTTCAATTTCCTTACCCTTCCTCTTAACCTTATGAGTTTTGTTATCCATAACAATATCTTTTACTTTTATTTCATCATTATTGCTTATAGATTTATTTCTTTCATACACCCTTATTCTTGCAAATAATTCTTCTATTGCAAATGGTTTTGTCAGATAATCATTTGCACCTACATCCAAACCTAAAACTTTGTCTGATATATCGCTTTTGGCAGTAAGCATAATGATAGGCACACTAGAAGATTGTCTTATCCTTCTGCAAACCTCAATTCCATTTAATCCAGGTATCATAATATCAAGAAGTATTAAATCATATTCCTTAGACTCTGATAAATTTAAACCTTCTCTTCCATCATAAGCTACATCAACGGTATATCCTTCATGATTTAATTCCATTTCAATAAACATTGCCATTTGCTTTTCATCTTCAACTAAAAGAATCTTAAAATTCTTCAAATTACCACCTTGCTTCCATAATATTCTTTACTATTTTTCAAGCTCCCTTATTTATCTATTTTAGTTTATATTTTAACTCCTTAATGATTACAATAATAGCTCTTATTGAATATAGTGAATGAGTTAACTAAATGCAGTTAATAATGATTCCAATGCCATTTTACATGCTTCAGCATCTTGATGTGTAGATCTTAGCTGTCTCAACACATTGTCTATGCAATTATCAACCTCTGTCCATTTTTTAGAGTTCATTGGTTTAAGTCGAGCTTTGGCATTATCCCATGAGTATTCCAAATCATTAACCCGTGTCTTAGCAGCTGTCAACTCTCCTGAGTTAACAAGACTTAGTGTATCTTCCGTAATTTTTTTGAAGCTAGATAAATCTCCCAGCGGTCCAAATTGCGAAATGTCTACTGAGGAACCTTCTTGTGGTGAACCTTGTGAAACAGAATTATTCACTTCATTTTGTAGCTTGGTATGTTGCCAATAATAGCCTGTTCCAGATGAAAGTACCAGTGCACTTACAACTACCACAACTTGCAAAAAAACAGAATACCTATTTGTGTCACTTATTGGTTTTGTTGATGGTCTAGCAACCAAATCTCGCTTGGTTACAGAAATAAAAACAACCGTCAGCAAAATTGCTGCAATAAATATTGCGCTTGTAAGGGTTGCACCTAATCCTAAACCGCCGTATTCTTGTGATTGTGAAAGGTAATCTCCTAATGAAGCCCCCAAAGGACGAGTCATAATATAAGCAGTCCAGAATGCTAGCACAGAATTAAGTCCGAATCTCCAAGCAACTGTAACGGAAATAATTACCGCACAAATTATTACACCTGTTATAAAATACCCTAGACCAAGACTCTCAGCCATTAAATCTCCAGCTGCCGTACCCAGTGCAAATGTGAAAAGAATTGTCAACCAGTAAAAGAATTCCCTCTGCTTGGTAAAAACTGAATGGATAGATAATGTTTTCTCTTTGGCATACCATATGGTAAATGTCAATATTAAGCCGACACTAAAAACTATAGTACTTACTTCAAGAGGTACACCCATGCTATCTGTTAGATTATCTGTAACAAGTGTTCCAAAGATACTTATTAATACTACTGTTAGCCAATAAATGCCTGGTATATATTTCTTAGCCTTAAACTGAAAGAAGAGCACCCCAATTAAAAATGCTCCCATTAAAATAGACGTACCAGCTAGTCCCAATCCAAGATTAACATTGAGGAAATCTGATGCAGTTTCACCAACTGTGGTACATAATATTTTTATAATCCAGAAATAAATAGTTACCTCTGGAACTTTATTTAATAAACTTTTAGTGTCTTTTGTTTTAATCATGTGCATTTTATCGTCTCCTTATTTTTAGACTATATATAAATAAAACATACTATTATATAATAACTTTATATGCTTTTTATTAAAACTCCATTAAAATTCCATTAGAATAGTATTAATAATGTGTATCGCAAACTATTTAAACACTTTTTTCATCACCAAGTTTTGATAGATTAAATATCGCAACTCATGTATACATTAGCTTTTCCTATTTCTATTTTTATACTCTTATTTGCAATAATAATATTATTATTTGTATTATTTATTCTTTATTTGAAGATGCCTTATTAACTTCTTACGCCTGTCATCTTAGCAGAGGGGTTTGCCTCTATCTATGAATTATTTTTTTACACTTATAACTTATTAAGTATTATATCAATAAAATAATGAAGATTGTCTAAATATTAATCATAAAAAAATAAAGGATATCCGTAAAATTATTTATAAAAAATGGAATAGAATATAATTTTTTAAAGAAAATAGAAGTCTCTAAGGAAGAAAAGATGTTGGTATTTGTACATGGTTCAGGATGTAACAAGAAGTTCTTTAAGTCATTAGCTAAGAAACTCAAAAAGTTTAACTGCTATCTATTAGATTTACCCAGACATTGAGGCTCTGATAATACAGGGTATAATGCTGATAATTATATTGAATCAATTAGCAAATTTGTATCTGAATTAGATAACGTAGTTTTAATTGGGCATTCTTTGGGTTGGCCTATTTGCTTAGGAGTTTCCTCTAAGAATATCCCAGCAGTAACAAGTTCAGTTATAATAAGTTCAGGTGCAAGTTTTCCAAAATTGGACAAGGCTTTTATGTCTAAAATTCATGAAGATAAAATAGATTTCCTTTATCTATTAAAATGCCTAGGGTCATTATTTAACCCAATAGTACAGAAGGCCTTAGCTTTAACTGACCCATTTCAGATTATTATTAATGATTTTCTTGTAGACGAATATATAAACGTAGAAAGCCAACTTGAGAATATATCTACTCCACCGTATGTTATCGTAGGTGGTGACGAGATACTTACACTTGTCGAATATTCAAAATTAATAGTTCACAAGGTAACTGATTCTAAATTGATTGTAGTTCCCCAAATAAGACATATTTTTCCACTAGTTAAAGCTACTTATATATCAAGGTTAGTGAAGGATTTTATAAAATAAAACTCTGATTAATTTTTACTTTCAATGAGACATAGCCTTGTGTTAACAAAACTAAGGGAAAATAAATAAAATAAAAGGACTAAGGGATTTCTCCCTCAATCCTTACTTGATTCAATCATATAGCTTTCTTTTTTAAGAGCTTAATTGATATCACAACCTTCGACCTCTTCGTACTGGATCACCATCATTTTGTAAAACCTTTTTGAAGTTAGTTTGAGTTTTTTAGGTTATATTACTTTCTTTTAAGTTTAACAACACACTCAATATGTGGAGTATGAGGGAACATATCAACTGGTTGAATTTTCCCTACTTTAAATCCTTTTTCTGTTAATATTTTTAAATCTCTAGCCAATGTACTTGGATCACAAGATATATATACTACGTTCTTTGGTTTTGCTTCAGCTATTGCTTCTAATAGTTTTATATCGCAGCCCTTTCTTGGTGGGTCTACTACTATTGTATCTGGTTTAACCCCTTGATCTAATAGCTCTTGGATTTTTTCTTCTGCTGTACCAACTAAGAATTCTGCATTATATATTTTGTTTTCTTTTGCATTTTCAATTGCGTTTTCAATTGCTTCTGGTACAATTTCAACTCCGTAAACCTTCTTAGCCTTTTGTCCTAGGAATAATGTTATTGTTCCTGTACCACAATAAGCATCAAATACTGTTTCTTTACCTGTTAAAGCTGCATATTTTAAAGCTGTTGAATATAACACTTCTGTTTGAACAGGATTTATTTGGAAAAATGATACTGGTGATATATTAAATTTAAATTCATCTATATAATCTGTTATTTTTTCTGCTCCCCATATAGTTCTAAAATCTGTTCCTAAAACTACGTTTGTATCTTTAGAGTTAATATTATGAACTATACTTTTTATTCCATCTATATTATCTCTAATATTAGCTATAAATTCGTTTATATGTGGAACCGTCTTTTTAATAGTTACAAGAACTACCATTACTTCATTAGTCTTGAACCCTTTACGTATCATTATATGTTTTACTAATCCTTTAGGATCAAATATCCCATCTGTTGTAGCTGGTAGTATTTTATATTTTTCCATCCATGATCTTGTAATTGCTGCAACTTTATCTGCAATTTCATCTTGAATTAAGCACTTATTTATATCAATTATGTTATGGCTTCTTGTTGCATAGAATCCTATTGCTAGTTTTCCTTTAACCATTCCTACTGGAAGTTGAACCTTATTTCTATATCTTGATGGTGTTTCCATACCAATTGGATATTGAACTAAATCTGTAGTTAGTCCTGCTATTTTATGCATGCAATCCTTAACTCTATCAAACTTAAAGTCTAATTGATTTTTGTAATTCATATGTTGTATTGAACAACCACCACATCTCTTAGCATTTTCACACTCTGGAGTTACTCTTTCTTCTGAAGGTTCTATTATTTCTAATAATTTTCCAAACCCAAAATTTTTGTTAGCCTTAATAGCTAAAATTTTTACTTTTTCTCCTGTAAGAGCTCCTTGAATAAAAATCGGGTAAGAATCTATTTTTGCTATTCCTTCCCCTTCATAACCTTGACCTACTATGTCTAATATGTATTCTTTATTTTTTTCTATCAAATTTATCACCTATATTTTCATATATTTTTAATTATTCTTACTTACCCCTTATTATATCATAAATTTTCATTATATTGTTTAAGGGACGTGAAAATAAATAACAAGCCTAATATGCTTCAATAAATGTCTCACAACAAATTCCTGATCTACCATTATTAAAACTCTGAACAACATTAATATTTTGAGCAGTACAATTTCCAAGTGAGTTATGATAACAAGATTTCACGTCACAATAAATTCTAGTTTCTACTTGAGTACTAGAGCTGCTATTAAATATTTGTTTTAATTCTCCAAAGTAGTTTAAACTACTTAAATTAGATAGAGAATTCTTAAAACTATTTTCTCTAAAGGTGCAACAACAAGTATCTTTACTTGTATGAGAGTCTCCTCCTACAATATTTACATTTTCAGCGTTACATACTTTTGAATTATTATTAATACATTTGCTTACATTACATCTTAGACTTATCATAAAATTATCACACCTTTTTATATTTTATACTTATTATCTTCATAAAGGTGGTATTTTATGCAAAAAAAGAGCACCCGAAGGTGCAGGTTCAGAATCAGTTGCCACTTAATCCCTAACTAGTATTATTCTCATTATAATACATAATATACATTATATATAACATTTAAGCATATAATTGTTAATTTTTTGTTAACAATTAATTTTGTCTTTATATTTAAAAATAAAAAGATGCCCTAAAGCATCTTTTATAACTATTATTATTCTACTACTGCTACACTTAAAAGATTAGTTGATCCAACATGACCAACACCGGCAGCAACTACCACTGTTTCTCCTGCTGTAACAAATCCATTTTCTTGTGCTACTTTAACTGATCTTTCTATTATTTCATCAGTTGACTTCATTTCTTGTGCAACTATTGGGTAAACACCTGAGTATAATGCTAATGACTTAGCAACTCTTTCGTTAGGTGTTACTGCAATTATTGGACAATCTGGTCTGCATTGTGAAATTCTCATTGCAGTTGCACCACTTTGTGTTGATGAAATTATAGCTGAAGCTTTTAATTCATTAGCAGCATTACATGCTCCTCTTGAAATAACTCCTGCAATAGCAGGTATATGCTTTTTAGATTTTGAAACTGAAACTTCATAGCTTAATTGCTTTTCAGCTTCTAATGCTATTTTAGCCATAGTTTGTACTGATTCTACTGGCCAATCTCCGTTAGCTGATTCTCCAGATAACATTATTGCATCTGTTCCATCCATTATAGCGTTAGCTACATCTGAAACTTCAGCTCTTGTTGGTCTTGGATTTCTCATCATTGAATCTAACATTTGAGTAGCTGTTATAACTGCTTTACCAGCTTCATTACATTTTGAAATTATCATCTTTTGAACTGCTGGTAAGTTTTCCATTGGTATTTCTACTCCAAGATCTCCTCTAGCTACCATTATTCCGTCTGATGCTTCTATTATAGAATCTATGTTATCAACACCCTCTTGATTTTCTATCTTAGAGAATATTTGAATATCTGTTCCACCATTTTCTACTAAAATTGCTCTTATAGCTTTAACATCAGCTGCTTTTCTTATAAATGAAGCTGCTACTAAATTAACACCCATTTCACAACCAAATATAAGATCTGATTTATCTTTTTCAGTTAAAGCTGGTAATTTGATTGAAACTCCAGGAACGTTAACACCCTTATGAGTTGCTACAAATCCAGTGTTTTGTACTGTACATTTAATTGCATTTCCACTAATGCTTACTACTGTTAATCCAACTAAACCATCATCTATTAATATAGTGTTTCCAGGCTTAACATCATTAGCTAATCCTTCGTAAGTTACTGAGCATTTAGTTGTATCTCCAATAACATCTCCACCAGCATATACTGTGAATTCAGTTCCTACTTGTAATTCAACCTTTTTAGGATCAAATTTACCAGTTCTGATTTCTGGTCCTTTAGTATCTAACATTACACCAATATGGTTATTCTTTTCTTTAGCTAATCTTTGTACCATTTCAATTCTAGTTTTGTGTTCTGCGTGGTCTCCATGTGAGAAGTTATGTCTTGATACGTTCATACCTGCTTCTATTATTTGTGATAATATAGCATCAGTTTCACTTGCTGGACCTACTGTACAAATCATCTTAGTTTTTCTCATGTATAACACTCCTTTAGTTCTTTTATTTATAGTTTAAATTAAATATTGCTTAAAATATTTAAGTTTCTAGTGTGATATCTCTTCTGCTATCTTAAATAATTCTTCATCAAATGTTCTTTCTAAAGCTAATGCTTCATCTATATCTTGATCTATTATCAAGTTTTGTTTAATTCCTATAACTCTTGAAGTTTTTCCTGCTAAAAGAACTTCTACTGCTTTAGCTCCCATTTTTGAAGCTAATACTCTATCAAAAGCACTTGGACTTCCACCTCTTTGCACGTGACCTAAAACTGTAGCTCTTGTTTCTATACCAGTTTGGAATTCAACGTGTTTAGCAAGTTCTACTGCTCCGCCAACACCTTCTGCTAATAATATTAGATTATGAATCTTACCTTTTTCTTTTCCTTCTAATATTACTCTGCATAAGTCTTCTTTACAGTATCCTTTTTCTGGAGTAATTATGTATTCTGCTCCACCTGCAAGTCCTGCATATAAAGCTAAATCGCCACAATCTCTACCCATTACTTCTACAACTGAAACTCTTTCATGTGAAGTTGAAGTATCTCTTACTTTATCAATAGAATCTATTGCTGTGTTTAAAGCAGTATCAAATCCTATTGTGTAATCTGTATAAGTTAAATCATTATCTATTGTTCCTGGTATTCCTACTGTTTTAACTCCAAGTTTTGACAATAGCTTGGCCCCTGTAAATGATCCATCGCCACCTATTACTACTAAAGCATCTACACCATTATCTTTTAATATTTTAACAGCTTCTTTTCTTACTTCTTCTTTTTTAAATTCTAGACATCTAGCTGTTCTTAAAACTGTTCCACCTCTGTGAATTATGTCAGATACTGATGCTCTATCCATTTTGAATAATTCTCCATTGATTAACCCGCTGTATCCTCTTTGTACACCCATTACTTCTAAACCATTATATAGAGCTGATCTTACAACTGCTCTTATAGCGGCATTCATACCTGGTGCATCTCCACCACTTGTTAAAATAGCTATTTTTTTCATGTTATATACCTCCTTAACACCACTAGGACAAATTGTGTCCCACTTTTTGTGAAATAATCCATTTTTCTAAATTACTTAATTAATTGGTATGCTGTTAAAGTCCGTTCTGTTTTTACTACCTATATTATTTTACTTGCTATGCTGTTTTTATGCAACTAAAATAACGCTATATTTATACTTTTTATTACTTTTTTTTTATTCTTCCATTATATTATAACCTAATAGGAAGTGTTTTATATGTTAATAAAAAAATTTAATACATTCATTTATGTAAAAATTTTCATTTATCCATTTGTCATTTTTTTCATTTATTAATAATCAATCTGACTAGTTTTTATTAATATTTATATGTTTTTTCATAATTTTATTGTATTTTCCCTAAAAAAATCACTAGCTAATATTATAATCATAATAACTAGTAATTCTTCTAAAAAAATATCTTAAGTATATTCAAAAGTACACTTTGCACCTTTGTTTGTTATTTTTTTTGAGCTATCTTAATTAACTAATCCACTATTTTCAGGTTGTTTTCTCCAACTAGTTCTCTTAAATAAGTAGTTACATCTGTTTCTAAGTTTACCCAAATTTCTCTAACCATTCTATAGTTTTTCTTATCTATTGCAGTGAATATAAACACAGTTGTATCACCTCTATATTCTGTTGGCATTGTTTTTAGTGTTTTTATTAATTTCTTTGCTTCTGGTAATGTTTCTACTTTTAAATAAATTTTCGAAGTATTTATTTTTTCTAGTGGTTCAATTGTTTCACATATTAATTTAGGAATTTCATCTTCTTTTATACTTACTCTTCCCTTAATAACCACTAAACTATCTAATTTTAATACTTCTCTAACTTTATCTAATGTTCTTGGAAACACTATTACTTCAATAGTATCCGTTAAATCTTCTAGTTTTATAAAAGCCATCATAGTATTATTTCTTGTAACTTTTTGATTTACTTCTGAAATTATCCCACCAAGTATTACTCTTTCATCATCATGAATTGTATCCTCTTGTAGTTGTTCATCAAAGGATTCTTTTAATAATTCATGAGCTTTATATATTTCTGAAATATTAGTTGATGTCTGCATTTTTAAACTTGATCCATATTCATCTAACGGATGTCCTGATAAATATAATCCTGTCATTTCTTTTTCCATTGCTAAAAGATTTTTCTTCGAGAATTCTTTTATATTTGGATATATTATCTCAGGAGTTTTAATAGACTCTTCTGCAAATGAAAAGAGACTTATTTGACCATCTATATTTCTCTTTTTTTCATTTGAAACACTATCCATCAATTTTTCATAAACAGCTAAAAGCTTTGATCTAAATACTTGATATTCATCAAAGGCACCAGATTTAATTAAACTTTCTACTGCTCTTTTATTTATTGATGATAATTCTATTTTATTTATAAAATCAATTAATGATTCAAATCTACCTTTTTTATTTCTAGCTATAACTACACTATCTATTACATTTGTTCCAACATTTCTTATAGCTGCCATACCAAATTTAATTTTTTCGCCCTTAACTGTAAACTTCGCATAACTTTCATTAATATTAGGTGGTTGAACTTCAACACCTAAACTTTCTGCAAAGTTTATATAATGAGCAACTTTTTCACTTGTTCCTATAATTGAATTAAGCATAGCTGCTATTGTTTCAACAGGGTAATAGTGCATTAAATATGCAGTTTGATATCCAACTACTGCATAAGCTGCTGCATGACTTT
Organism: Clostridium gasigenes; assembly: GCF_017348895.1. NCBI lineage: Bacteria > Bacillati > Bacillota > Clostridia > Eubacteriales > Clostridiaceae > Clostridium > Clostridium gasigenes. The sequence goes on along the minus strand of NZ_CP071376.1, from coordinate 1,584,247 downwards.
TATTGAAAGCATAACTTGCAAAGTCCATCATCGAATCAAATATCTTATTTCCAATTTCCTCTGATATTCCATTACGCAAACAACCTACAACTTCAACATCACCATTTTCATTTACTATTCCATGTATAAAGTTCTTTCTTTCCTCTTCCATAACCTTGTGCTTTTTCTTAGACATTGCTCTTCTTACAAGGTCACTTCTTCCCATTGAATATCCGGCAAGTTTCATTACTATTTGCATTACTTGTTATGGTGATAGGTAAACATAATCTTCGCCATTAACGTTAAGACCTGCTTTTCCCCCACCTCACACCGTACGTGAAACTTTCACCTCATACGGCGTTCCATCAATAAGAATAAATATATTCTAATCTAGCTCGCTTTCTTTCTAACCAAATAGTAGAGTCTTTATATAAATAATCATATAATTTTTTAGAAAACTTTTTGCCTCCTAAAAAATATACTACCTTTTTATTTTTACCAGCCTCAAATATTGTTAAATTCTCATTTAATATTTTTAATATATCATTAATAATATTAACACTTCCAACAAAACCACTTCTTTTTCTACTTATATCCGTAATCCCATCGCCATCAAATACACCTCTAATGTAATGACTTATTAATTCATCTGGTATATCTTTTGGTACAAGTTCCTTTCCAGTTTTGTTTGGTATCACACCTAAACTTATTAAACTCTTACACATATGTACCGATGTTAAACTAACATAATAACTATTACTATCAGTTTTAACTTTAGTTTTATTGGAAGAATTAATAACTTTCAAGAATTTATCAACTATATCTTTATCTTGTATAGCTATATGAATTTTTAATGAGTATTGAGAATTAGTTATACTTACATTACCATCTGCCATTATATATCCTAAGAAATATGCCTTATCTTCACTATCTATTAAATCAAAATAATCTTCATTTCCAATCTTGCTTTTAGGCCCTCTATGCCTTAATTCTAAATTATTCTTATTCAATAAGTATTGTGATACTCCACTCCTAAGTTCTAATATATTATCAATGTCAGTAGTATATAATCCTGTATTATACAACTCTATTATTTTATCTACGGTTTCATTAGAATACTTTTTATTATACATTCCACCTTTTCGTATATCTACTTTATATTCCTTTAACCAGCATCTAACAGTTGCCTCATTATATCCAATATTATTAGCCACACAATTTGCCGAAACTCCACTTTTATATAATTCAATTGCCTTATTTTTAATATCTAAGCTAGCTTTTTGTCTCATAAAACACACCTCTGTATATATATTCCCCAACAGACACATGTTCCATTCTTATATTTAACCTCATTGACTATGCCCCTTCGCTCTATAAGCATTACCTTACTTCAACACTACTACGGGCTGCTGCCCCATGCATTCAATAGTCATTTCCTACTATTTAGATTTTAAACTCTTGCATGGTTCACTTGTTCCATTTATCTTAGCTATTTTTTATTCTCCCTTAGACTCTACCTACACTCCGCTAACAACATTTAATGCACTTCTCCTTTTAGGTTAAGTATAAACCAATCAACCAAGATGATTGGTTTACTGTTAGAAGTTGAGTTCTTATTCCTCAACGTAATGGTTTCGAAGCTTAAAGTAATTCCTGTACGTAGTCATAGGAGTTTTTTAGCCACCCTATTATTTCGCCAACCACTTCTCAGGTCTGCTTTTCATAGACTTTACCGTGCTTTATACACATTAGTTATCTATAGATTACTAAGTGCATAACGGAGTTTTAGTGGAGCTTTCACTCTCTGATAAATAGTTAGAGATTTTCATCTCCTTCAATTTTGTTGTGCATTTCTACACATTTTATATTTGAAAACAAGTCGCACCTTGATAAACCATTACTCCATAAGTTACATCTAGTATTTCTTCCAACTCTGGTGTTTCGTATTTAACTTTCTCAGGATTTCTTTTACAGTCTACATATCTTGGAATTTCTGCCATTGGCCCCGGTCTATATAGTGAAATTCCGGCTATTATATCCTCTAAACAATCTGGTTTAAGTTCTTTCATGAAGGATACCATACCGGCTGATTCTAATTGGAATACTCCTGCTGTTTTTCCTTCACTAATCATTTTATAAACTTCTTTATCATCATAATCTATTTTATCTAAATCTATGTCTACATTCCTGTTTTCTTTAATCATTTTAACTGAATCACTCATAACTGTTAATGTTCTAAGTCCAAGGAAATCCATCTTTAATAGTCCAAGTTCTTCAAGTGTTCCCATATCAAATTGGGCTATTATTGATTCGTCATTCCTTTGCAAAGGCACATATTCCACTAGCGGCTTTGATGCTATAACTACACCTGCTGCATGAGTTGATGAATGTCTTGGTAACCCTTCTAAATCACGACTTACGTCTATTAATGCTTTTACTCTATCTTCTGTTTTATAAGCATTACCAAGTTCCGGATTCATTTCCAATGCTTTTTCTATACTAATTCCAATCACTGCTGGAATCATTTTAGCTATTCTATCTACTTCCGAATAAGAGTAGCTCATAGCTCTACCTACATCTCTTATGCACGCCCTTGGGGCCATTGTTCCAAAAGTTATTATTTGAGATACATTTGATACGCCATATTTTTCTACAACGTAATCAATAACTTCCTGTCTTCTTTCATAACAAAAATCTGAATCTATGTCGGGCATACTTACTCTTTCTGGATTAAGGAAACGCTCAAAAAGCAAGTTATACTTTAACGGATCTATTTTTGTTATTCCCAGAGTAAATGCTACAATTGAACCTGCAGCCGAACCTCTCCCTGGGCCTGTTGGAATTCCATTATCATTTGCAAATTTTATAAAATCCCATGTAATTAAGAAATAATCTACAAATCCCATTTGGTTTATTACTGATAATTCATATTCTAATCTTTCAACATACTCGCAAGCTTTTTCATTTTTCTTACTATAATCCACAATTTCCTTAACATTTAGTGGTTTATTTAGAAAATCTTTAAACACATCATATCTTTCAATAAGACCACCATAACAAATTTCTTCTAAATAAGCTGAAGGGGTTTTCCCTTCAGGCACTGGAAATTCAGGTAATTTGGAAACATGGAATTCATAATCAAAATTACATTGATCTGCAATTTTAGTTGTATTTTCTAAAGCTTCTTTAACATAAGAAAACATTCCCCACATTTCATCTGGTGATTTTAAGTAAAATTGATCTGATGGGTATCTTCTTCTGTTTGGGTCATCTACTGTTTTTGCCGTTTGAATACACATTAATACATCATGTGATTCTGAATCTTTTTGATTTATGTAATGAACATCGTTTGTTGCAACAAGAGGTATTCCAGTTTCCTTAGATAACCTAATGTTTTCTTCTGTAACCTTTCGTTGTTCTTCCATTCCATGATTTTGTATTTCTAAATAAAAATCATCATTAAATATATCCTTATAAAGAAGTGCTACTTCCTTTGCTTTTTCATAATTATCTTTTAGATGATAGGACTGAACCTCTCCACCTAAACATGCACTTAAGGCTATTAATCCTTCACTATGATTTTTTAAATAATCATGGTCAATTCTTGGTTTATAGTAGAATCCTTCAATAGAAGCTGTGGATACTATTTTCATAAGATTCTGGTATCCTATTTCGTTCTTAACTAAAAGAACTAGGTGATGAGTGCTATTTGCCTTGTCATTAAGTTTAATATCCTTTGACTTGGCGGCAACATACACTTCACATCCTAGTATCGGTTTAATTCCCTGCTCTTTTGCAGCTTTATAAAAAGCCACACAACCATACATAACTCCATGATCTGTTATGGCAATGCTATCCATTCCTAGCTCTTTAGCTTTCTTCATTATATCTTTTACTTTACCTGAAGCATCTAATAAACTATATTCTGTATGGAGATGTAGATGAGTGAATTTTTTTTGTTCCACTTTACCACCATCCTTTCTGCACGGTATATTAGGCCCTTGAAAAAAAACAGACTACTAAATTAATCTACTTTTTAAAAATGCCCTGATAATATTGGTCTATTTCTTTAATATTTCTAATAAGTTCCTGATCTAACCTCTTCTGCTATTTTCTCTAGCTTCCTTAACCTATGATTAACCCCCGATTTACCAACTGGTGGAACTAATATTTCTCCAAGTTCCTTTAGTGATTCTTCTGGATAACTTAATCTTAATTCTGCTATTTCTCTTAAGTTACTTGGTAATCTTTGAAGTCCTATTTCTCTTTGCAGAAGCTTTATACTTTCAACTTGCCTCACCGATGCATTTACGGTTTTACTAAGATTAGCTGTTTCACAGTTTACAAGCCTATTAACGTTATTTCTCATTTCTTTCATTATTCTTATGTTTTCAAGTTCTAATAAAGAAGTATGCGCCCCTACTATGCTTAGAAGGGTTGAAATTTGGTCTCCTTCTTTTATATAAATTATATGGCTATTTTTTCTTTGAATTACTTTTGATTTTAATTCAAAGCTATTTATTAGCAAGCATAAGTCTTCTGCATATTCTTCACTATGAGTAACAAATTCTAGATGATAAGTTTTCTCTGGGTTACTTATACTTCCACCACCTATAAATGCGCCTCTTATGTATGCTCTTTTTAACTCATCAGTCTCAACCATTTTTTCATCTATTCTATAATCAAGTGTTAGAACCCCATCAATTTCTTGGAATATACCCGTTTTTTGAAGCAAATTCCTAACTCCCATTTCCTCATCTATACTTACCATATAGATATTATTTTTCTTAAGAGAATTTCCTTTTTTAACCATTAATTTAGAATGAATTTGAAAATGTTCCTTAAGTAATTTAAATATGTGCCTTGCAGATGCTGGGTTTTCTGTTGCTATTCTAAAAGCTAAACCTAAACCACTAAATGATATAGTTCCACTAACTTTCATAATTGCTGATATTTCTGCTAAAGCTTCTTCATTTGTTACATCTACATATCTACAGATTTCACCTTTAACTTTTGACGAAAATGACATAGGTTCTGATTCTCCTCGCTATCTATTTAAATACATTTTTATCTATTGTTTATAATTTAATTATATCATAAAACAAAATAAATAATTAGATGTAATTTATTGCTTTATATAAGGTACTTTCAGCTCCTTTATTTCTTAAATAAAAAGAAAACCACTTAAGGCTTTCTTTTTATTTTTATGGTAATGTGATTCTAGTTATAGAGTTTGAAAAAATTTCCTAATAATTGGAATTGTCGTTTTCTTCGCAACTATCGCATTCATCGTACTTATCACATTCATCGTAATTGTCACATTCATCGTACTTATCACATTCATCGTACTTATCACATTCATCGTAACTATCACATTTATCACATTCGTAACAATCATTCTCTAAATCTTCTTTACAACTTGCTTTTCCATCTTTATAACCCTCAGCATATCCCACTTTTTTACCTTCATGGAATCCTTCTTTTTTACCTTCGCAATATCCTACTTTTCTACCTTCAGCAAATCCCACTCTTCTTCCTTCAGCAAATCCTACTTTTCTTCCTTCAGCAAATCCATCTTTTTTACCTTCGCAATATCCTACTTTTCTACCTTCGGCAAATCCTACTTTTCTTCCTTCAGCAAATCCTACTTTTCTTCCTTCAGCAAATCCTACTTTTTTACCTTCGCAATATCCAGCTTTTACTCCTGCTTTATAACCTTGTCTAAAAGCTTCTTTAATTGCATTTTCATTACAACCACAACCACAACCACAGCCATTATTCGTATTGTTTCTTTGACACATATCACATTTCTCCTTTGTTTTTATAATTATTCTCTTCATATTATTACAATATGACAATTTTCTTCATTTGTTACTGTATAAATAATAAGAGCTAGACTATATCTTATATATAGCCTAGCTCTTATTTTAAAGTTATTTATTTTTACGTTTTTTTTCTTTTTCTTTTATACGTTGTGATAAATACATATATTCTATTATTTTCTTTCTATCATATAGAAGTTTCTTTTCCATAATAGTATCAACTAATACTTCTGCTAAATATTCTGTATCATGCTTAACATATGCTTTCTCAGTTTTTGCAAGGGTTGCTTCTATAGCCTCTACTCCTAAGGCTTTTAACTCTTTTCTGTCTAGTTCTACAAGCTGTGAACTATCTTCTAGATATTTTTCCTTAACAATCTTTGGTATGTCCCCTCTATTTGCAATAACATAATCTACTATGTTTCTTCCACCATATTTTTGTAATATCTTTATATGATCTGAAACACTAAAATTATCTGTTTCCCCTGGCTGAGTCATTATGTTACATATATATATTTTTATAGCATCACTTTTCTTAATATTTTCTACTATATCTTTAACTAGTAAATTAGGAACTATGCTTGTATATAAACTTCCAGGACCCATTACAATTGCATCAGCTTCTCTTAACGCTTTTAAAGATTCTTCTAATGCTCTTGCATCCTTTGGATTTATCATAAGCTTCTTTATTTTAGATTTTTGATTTATAACTTCATTTGGAATTTGTGATTCACCTTCAACAATACTTCCATTTTCAAGTTTTGCTACAAGCTTCATATCATCCAAAGTAACAGGTAATACTTTTCCTGTTACTGCAAGTACCGAACTCATTTTTTGAATAGCATCCTCAAAATTTTCACTTACTCCATTCATTGCTGCTAAAAATAAATTTCCAAAACTTTGATTTTTAAGTCTTCCATCAGGAAATCTATATTGTAATAATTCTTCCATTAATGGTTCTGTATCTGCAAGGGCTAAAATACAGTTTCTTATATCCCCTGGTGGCAACATTCCTAAATCTTCTCTTAAATCACCAGACCCTCCCCCATCATCTCCAACTGTTACTATTGCGGTTATATTCGAAGTATAATACTTAAGACCTCTTAGCATAGTTGATAATCCTGTTCCACCACCAATAACTACTATCTTAGGTCCCTTAACTAAAAGTCTTTTTTCATATATAAGACTTTCCATTTTCCTACTATCTAAGGATAACTTTACATACCCTTTACTTGTTAATGCAACTATAGATTTTATCATTTCTGTAACAGAAATATATATAACAAATATTCCTGTTAGATTAAGACATATATAAAATATTTTATAATAAATATCATAAACTCTACGAGTAACCAATTCTGTAAATCCAAAGGCAATTAATAAAACTCCAAATATTCCAAAGAACATCCATCTTTTGAGCTTTACTCCCGGCCTCATCCAGTCTTTAACATTAATCATAGCTTCTTAGCCCCTTTATTTGGGTCTTCTCCTATATCTCTATGTTCTACTCTTGCATTAAATTTATCTTCACATAATATTTCCTCTATGGCATTCGCTATAGCTACTGATCTATGTCTTCCCCCTGTGCATCCTATAGCAACAATAAGTTGCCTTTTTCCTTCTTTTTTATAATTAGGGATTAAAAATTTAAGCATATCTTCTGTTCTTGTTAAAAATCCTTTTGTTTCTTCTTGAGATAAAACATAATCTCTTACTGGCCTATCTCCACCTGAATATGGTTTTAATTCTGGTATATAGAATGGATTTGGTATAAATCTTACATCAAATACTAAATCTGCATCTACAGGAATTCCATATTTGAAACCGAAACTTAACACCGTTATTGAAAGTTGCTTTTTAGGTTCTTTTTCATCACCATAATTCTTATTCATTTCTTCTCTTAAATCTCTTATTTCATATTTTGAAGTATCTATTATTATATCTGCTCTATCTTTTACTTCTCTTAATTTTCTTCTTTCTTCATCTATACCTGTTGTAATTCTTCCATTAGCTGCTAATGGATGGCTTCTTCTTGATTCTTTAAATCTTTTTACTAACTTCTCATCTGAAGCATCTAAAAATAATATTTCATATTGGAAATCTTGATTTTTAAGATATACTAGGCTTTCAAATAAATCTTCGAAAAATATTCCACCTCTTATATCTATAACTAATGCAACCTTATTTATTTTCCCGTCGCTTTGAAGACAAGCTTCTGCAAACTTAGGTATTAACTTCGGTGGAAGGTTATCTACACAAAAATACCCCATATCTTCAAGGCTTCTTGTTGCCTCTGTCTTACCTGCTCCTGATAGTCCCGTTACTATTATAAATCTCATGTCATAAACCTCCCTTATTTCTGCTTTACTCTATAAATAGATTATATCATAATTATAGATGTTTATTTATATAACCTCTAAATTTAACTATATCATTTCAATAAAAATAAGGTAGCTAATTTAATAGCCACCTTATTTATTGGGATATACCTTAGATCACTCCAAAAAATTTATTTAGAAATACTTTATTCCTTAGCAAAATTTGAATATCGTATACTCCCAGCACTATAGAAAGTTAATGCTATTAATATTAATATAAAAATATTAGGAAACAACACTGCTTTTTCTATACTTCCAAGTGCCCAATAAAATGGAGTAAACTTGCTTAATGTTATAATTATTTGGAGAATATTACTTGAAGTCTCTCCAATAAGCCCTGCCATATATAAGAAAAACATTATAATTGATATTAAATTTAGAACCAAAGATGCAACTCCTGGGATTTTAAAAATCCTATTAACCATTATTGCTAAGCTTATGGATATCATACTCATTAAAGCAATATTTAATACTAAAAATTCAAAATTTACAAATTTAATTTTTAATATCAATTTCATTACAATAAATGATGCTGTATACATTATAGTTTGTGTAATAACCATAGAAATATAAATACTTCCTATAATTTCATATCCTTTATTAGCAGTAGATAAAAATCTCTCTAATATCTTTCCTTGCCTTAGCTTTAATAAATCTGTACTTATATTACTTGAAAATGAAACTAGAAAAAACATTATCATAACAATGGGCATAAACTCAGTTCCTCCCATAATATTTTTTTCCATATCATATTGTATATTTATAATATTTTTATTTACTTCATTTTCATTATTTATAATATTGCTATTTTTTAGTATTTGAACTTTAAATAATTCATTTACCTTTTCTTCTATTTGTACTTCAAATATTTGCACACTATTTCCGGCTTCTAGTTTATAAGAGTTTATGGTTGGTTTTTTATTATCATTTATTTGATTTGTAAAATTTTCTGGTATTTCGTATATGGCAATTACATTATAGTTCTTTAACCCTTCTAAAGCTTCTTCCTTATTATCATAAACACTAGGTGGATTTATCTTTTCCACTAATTCCTTTCCTAAATCCCCGGTGTCCAAATTGACCATTGCTACTTTTAAATTTAAACTTTTACTACTAGGTCCCGGCCCTGATATGAAATTTACAAAAATAACGACTGCAATAGGAAGTATAAACATACAACCAATACTTACATAATCCTTAAAATACTTTTTACAATTAACTAACACCATATATAAAAATTTCATATTTATACCTCCCATTTTATTTTTACTTTTAATATACTTATGCAATATACAACTATAGATATTAATAACATAATAATTAAATACTTGCTAATGCTATTAAATGAATTGAAAAGAATACAATTTGTATAGGTTTCTGAAATAATATTCCCTGGTAAAAATCTTGAAATACTTAGAAACACATTATTATTTATATCTTTTAATGGGATAAATCCACCACCAAATATAATCTGAAGATACATTAATACAACAACCACTGTATTTGCAACATTCTTACCAAAAAACGCTATTATAATTCCGGATAAAGTTGTTATTAGCAAGCTTTGACATATTAATATTGCTATTATATTTAAAGGATTTATCCCTTTAAAAGCTAAACCTGTTATTCTAAAAGATAAAATATAAAATGTTCCACAAACTAAACTTGTAATAAAGAATGTTAATAAACCTAAATTAAAAAACTTGCATTTTGTTATAGGTGTAGAGAGCAATCTTCTATTACTTCCATTTGTTTTATCCATATCAAACCCTGCAATACAACATATAATAATTGTAAATAACATAAATACCATCATTGTTGCCGCTTGATTTTCAAAGGAAGTTAAAACTCTTTCTCCCTGAATTATATTCTGCTTTAAAGAAGTAATGGATGAATTTTTGTTTATATTACTAATTACCTCATTAAATAACTTATCCTTATCTACTACACTCATAGTACTAATTTCATTAGAAATTATGGCGTTTTCTGTTAGGGTTTTTCCGTATTGTTCTATGACGCTTTTTATAATTAATTCATTTATTCTCGAAACTCTTTTCTTTTCATTAACTACTATAGTAGTTTCTTTTAGATTAATTATATCTTTTTCATATCCCTCTGGAATAGTTATTTCATATTGTCCTTTATCTGTAACATTAAAAATTTCTTTTAATTCTTTTGTTTCAAATAATCCTTTAAAACTTTTAGTTGTTTCACTATTATCCTTATCTATAATGTTAATGTTTATTTTATCACTACTGACCTCTGGCTTAAAAACATCCTTTTGAAAATTACCCATAATTCCAGCCATTATTAGAGGGAATATAGAAAACATTAGCACCAGTTCTTTCCATTGAGATAATATTGACTTAATGTTAACTTTTATTGTAGCTTTTATCCGCATTTGTCCTCCCCCTAATCTCTTAATTTTTTTCCTGTAAGTGATAAGAATACTTCCTCTAATGAGGCTTCTTTCACATTAATTTTTTTTATTTTTTTATGTTCTTTAACTGCTAACATTAATAACTCGTCTAAATTAAATGTTACTTCATTTACATAAATTGAAATCTCTTCTTCATCAATAAAGCAATCCTTAACTCCTTGTAGTTTCTTTATATTTAATAAAAATTCATCATCATTTTTATCTACAATAAGTTTAATGGTTCCATGTATATTTGTCATAGACTTAATCATTGATTTTGATCCAAAAGCAATTTCTTTTCCTTCGTCTAAAATAAATATATTGTTACAAAGCTGCTCCACCTCTTCCATATAGTGAGAAGTATATATTACAGTTGTATTACTCTCTTTATTTATTTTTTTAATAAACTCAAAAATATAATTTCTAGATTGAGGGTCTACTCCTACTGTTGGCTCATCTAATATAAGAATTTTAGGTCTGTGCATTATTGCTACAGCTAAATTCAATCTTCTTTTCATTCCTCCCGAGAATTTTTTAACCTTTACTTTTTTCTTTTCACTTAACCCAGTTACTATAAGTGCCTCTTCGATTCTTTCCTTTAAAAGTTTTCCTCCTAGCCCATAGAAAGCACCAAAATATTCAAGATTATCATAAGCTGTTAATGTTTCCATTAAAGCTAGTTCTTGTGGCACTAACCCTATAAGCTCTTTTGCTTTTATTGGCTCCTTTGATATAGCATGCCCACCTAGTGTTACTTCTCCAACATTTCCTTTAATAAGTCCTGTCATAATATTTATTAATGTGGATTTACCTGCTCCATTAGGTCCTATTAAACCAAATATATCACCTTCTTTTATTTCAAAAGATATATTATCTAAAACTAATTTATCATCAAATCTTTTTGTTACATTTTTTACAATTATATTATTCATAAAAATTTTGCCCCCTTAATCCTTCTAATTATATTTTAGAAGAATTAAGAGGGCATTACCAGTATCAGGAGTAACTTCAAAAGTTACTTAAGTAACTTTTACAGACTCTCTATTACTTTTTTATTCTACTATATTGTTTTTAAATGCAAATATGGTAAGTTGAGTTCTATCTCTAAGGGAAAGTTTTTGCAATACACTACTTATATTATTTTTTATGGTTCCTTCTGACAAAAATAAATTTTCTGCAATTTCCTTATTAACTAACCCCTTAGCTACTTCTTTAATTATATTTATCTCTTTATCATTTAAATCATTATTGCTCTTTATTTCCTCTAAATTACTTTTCTTATTATAATTTATATTTTCATTAAGTATTTTGTATGCCACCTCTGGATTTATAACAACATTACCCTTAAAGCAGCCTTTTATCCCCTCATAAATCAAGTCATAATCACTATCCTTTAAAAGATATCCCGATGCACCATATTTTAACGCTTCATGAATATATTCTAAATCATTGAAAGTAGTTAAAATTAAAATTTTGATGTCTTTAAATTCCTTTTTAATTAGCTTTGTTCCAATTACCCCATCACACTTAGGCATTCTAACATCCATAAGCACAACATTTGGTTGATTTTTTCTACATTCTATTAAAGCTTCTTCACCATTGGCTGCCATACTTATAACTTCAATATCTTCATAGGTATTAAGTATCATATTCATACCTGTTCTAATAAGCTTTTCATCATCCACTAGCATTACCTTAATCTTCTCCATTATTATCCCCTTTAGAATGAATTTTAAGTTTTTCCAACTTATCTAGCTCTATTTTTACTAAAAATCCATCTCCAACCTTTGTTTTATAATTAAAAATACCACCTATTTCCGTTACTCTTTCTCTCATACTCTTAATCCCTATTCCTTCTACTAAGTTGTCCACACCTATACCGTTGTCTTTTAATGTAACTACCAATTTATAATCATTAAATGCCATGAAAATTTGAATAAATGTAGCTTTACCATTCCTTACACTGTTAGATAAAAACTCTTGAATTATTCTATAAATTACAAAGGCTTGATCTGGGTTTAAAGGCCACTTTTTCTTTGTAAAAGCAAGTCTAACATCTACCCCTGTTAACTTTTTAAAGTTTTTTATAAGCTCCTCTATTATTAAGATACCCTCATAGTTTTCAAATTCTTTAGGTTTTATTTCCCGGACAGCCATTCTAACTTCATTTAAACTGCTTTGAGTAAATTTTCTAAGTTCTTTTGTTACTTGTTTTGCAGTTTGCTGATTTTTTTCTATTGTCCTTTCAATAGCGCCTAGTTGTATTACAATTACTGATAACGCATGTCCTACACTATCATGTATTTCTCTTGATAGCCTATTCCTTTCTCTAAGTAAAGTTAATTCCTCTATTGAACTTGCATAAACCTCTAAATCTCTGTTAGCACTTTTAAGTTTTTCTTCTGAAACCCTAAGCTTATCATAAAGCATCTGGGCCTCAAGCTTTCTATCACTTTCATCTTTTATTAAGTACAATATAGAAACCACAAATATTAATAAAGCTATATTTATAAATTTAAATTCTAGTGTTTCATTTAAAGAAAGTAATATTCCTTGTAAAATTATTCCTAAATTAAAAATATGTTTTAATGGTTTTTCAAAAAATATGTTACTATCAATAGCTAATAAAATGAGATAAGTAATAAGGTATCCACCAATCCATTTATAAGCAACAATTATGAATATAAACTCTATTACAAACGATACTATTTTATAAAAGGTTTTATGCAATGAAAAAAATCTTATCTGATTATTTATTAAAAATATAAATATAAATATTATCATTGCAGTATTTAAATTTGTTCTATTTATAACTATTCCAAATATCATTATCAAAATTAAAAAATATCTTATAAAAATAAGCAAACTTTTATTCCACATAGTGCCTCCCCATATATCCCCTTTATCATAAACTCACCTTAGGCACTTGAAAATAAATAATAGACCAAAGATGCGACGAATATTTTGTGTAAGACAAGGAAGTAAATCCGCATATACTGGAGCTGCTCATTGAGTAAGTTCCACTAACCAAACAAGTTTTGGAGTGTCACTTATCTAAGGATTTACTGACGCAGTATTACACAAAATAGGCTAGCATACTGGTCTATTATTTATTTGATTGTGCCTTATATATAGTGAACCTGACTAATAATATTATATCATATAAAAAAAATAGGCTAGTCACTATGGCTAACCTATTTTTTATATGCCTTATAAAGTTTTATTTAGAATCACGTTCTTCTATTGCTTCACCTAACAATTTACAAAACTCTCTATTTTCTTCTTTTGTACCAATACTAACTCTTAACCAACCTGGCATATCTAAAAGGAATCCAGGTCTTATAATGTATCCACGCTGTAATAAATATTCATGAATTGATTTATCATCGCCTCGTACATTAACCATTAGAAAATTAGCTTGTGATGGTACATATTCTAATTTCATTTTTTCAAATTGAAGTGTTATATATGCTCTTTGCTCTTCATTAAAAGCTTTTACTTGATTTAAAAATTCTTCATCTTGCAAAGCTACAACTGCTGATTTTTGTGCAAATAGATTAGTATCAAATGCATTTATAACTCTATTTAAATAATCAACTAATTCTTCTCTTGCTATTCCATAACCAAATCTTAAAGATGCTAACCCATAAGCCTTTGAGAATGTTCTTAATATAATCATGTTTGGATATTTCTTTAATAGTTCTAAAGAATCTGGATATTCATCTGATGTTACATACTCACCATAAGCTTCATCCATTACTATTAAAACTTCTCTTGGTATTTTATCTATAATATTATTAAACTCTTTAGCTGTAAACATACTTCCAGTTGGATTATTGGGATTACAAAACCAAATAATTTTAGTTTTATCTGTTATGGCATCTACCATAGCTTCTAAATCTAGATAATTATTTTTCAAAGGTATTTTAACAGGGGTTGCACCCATAAGTAATGTATTACTTTCATACCTTGGGAATGTAATTTCAGGCATAAGACTTTCATCGCCTTTCTCTAAAATAACTGTACATAACACATTAATTAAAGAATCTGATCCTGCCCCACAGAAAATCATATCTCTAGTTATATTTAACTTATTACTTAAGCATTCTTTAAACTCATAAGAAGTTGCATCTGGATACATATTAACTTCACCTAATAATTCCATAATTGCTTCTTTAACTTTTTTAGAGCAGCCTAAAGGATTTTCATTAGATGCTAGTTTTACTACTTTCTCTATTCCAAGTTCTCTTTTAACTTCTGCGATAGGCTTTCCGGCTACATACTTAGCCATACCCTTAACTTCATCTCGTACATTATAATTCATAAACGACGCCCACAGTTGTGGACTACCCCCCTTTTTTAATTTTTAATATATTTTCTTCTTTAATTTATTATCCATATCTAAAGTTATTCTACTTAAATTAATAGATGAAATTATTATTATCACTAACCCTAATATTTTTCCAACTATCCCTAAATATAATAAAAATATAACTGCTATAAAACATGCACAGGCCATCAATACAAGACCATTAGAATAGTCCTTTACAAGCTTGTCCACATTCTTAACTCTATTTAAAGTCTTTGCATCTAAACCTGAAATTAAACTTGTTTTTTTCTTAACTCTAACTAAATAAGCTCTCCCTAATAGCATAATTCCAATTAAAATAAATATACCTGGTATTAACTTTGTAAAACCCATAGATTCCATATCCTTTATCCCCTTATAGCTTTTAATAATATTATACAACAACTTAATTTAATTGACAATTATGACTATTCAAAAAAAATAACAAACCTCTATGCTAATCTGTTTTATTGAAGGAAACTTATATAACCATAAAGAGGCACCTAAAACTTGGGTGCCTCTTTATTATTCTTCGCCTATTATTCTAACTTCTGGATGTAACTCTACTCCAAATTGCTGTTTTACTTCATCTTGAATATGCTTTATTAATTCTATTATATCCTTAGCAGTCGCTCCATTTTTGTTTATAACAAAACCTGAATGTTTATCTGATACCGCTGCTCCTCCAAGTGTAAACCCTTTTAATCCTGCATCTTGAATAAGTTTTCCTGCAAAGTATCCTTCAGGTCTTTTAAAAGTACTTCCTGCTGATGGATATTCTAAAGGTTGTTTTGATTCTCTCATAAATGTTAAATCATCAACTCTTTCTTTAATTTTTTCTTCTTCACCAGATTGCAATTTAAAGATAGCAGATAAAACTACATATCCTTTTTTCATAACCGCTGAGCATCTATATCCAAGTTCTAATTCTTCTTTATTTAAAGTAATTATATTCCCTTTAGTGTCTATTACATCTGCTGATTCTATTACATCAGCTATTTCTCCATGGTATGCTCCTGCATTCATAAATACAGCTCCACCTACAGTTCCTGGAATACCACATGCAAATTCAAATCCTGTTAATGAATTTGAAAGCCCAGCACTTGAAACATCTTTTAATAATGCTCCACATTCTGCGTTAACTCTATCCCCATCTACTGATATGTTTTTAACTTCTCCAAGTTTTATAACAACACCTCTCATACCCCCATCTCTAACTAAAATGTTAGATCCATTTCCTACTACATAAAAAGGTATATTGTTATTTCTACAAACTTCTATACTCTTAAGAACCTGTTCTTTTGTTTCAGGAATTAATAATATATCAGCTGGTCCGCCCACTTTAAAATAAACATGATTTTTCATTTGAGCATCTTCTATTACATTTTCTTCTTTATAAAATTTTTTAAATAAATCTATTAAACCCCTAAATTGATTCATATTAAACTCCTTCAACCTTGTTATAATCTCATTTGATAGTATAAATTAAAGTTTACCATTTAACAAGCAATTTAACTACATATATTATCATTATACTTGTATTGTAACTAATTTGTTACCTTTTCTTTTTGTTTACCTCGCCTCTTTGTCACTATTAATCTTATTAAAGTAACTAACTATGCTTTCAGCTGCTTTTTTATCTATAGTTGGTGTTTCTAATAATTCTTGTATATTAGCATTTTTTATATTATCAACACTCTCAAATTTCATTAGAAGTGCTCTTCTTCTTTTTTCACCTACATTAGGTATATCCTCTAATATAGAATGTAATGTTCTTTTATCTCTAAGACTTCTATGATAAGTAATAGCAAATCTATGAACTTCATCTTGAACCCTTCTTATTAATTGCATAAGATTAGAACCTCTATTAATTATAAGTTCTTCATTATTATATATAATCCCTCTTGTTTGGTGTTTATCATCTTTAACAAGTCCGCATATTGGGATACTAATATTAAGATTTTCTAAAACTGCAAGCGCTATATTAACTTGCCCCTTCCCCCCATCCATCATAATTAAATCTGGAAAACT
Source organism: Clostridium gasigenes (assembly GCF_017348895.1). Taxonomy (NCBI): domain Bacteria; kingdom Bacillati; phylum Bacillota; class Clostridia; order Eubacteriales; family Clostridiaceae; genus Clostridium; species Clostridium gasigenes. Next base: position 1,567,270 of record NZ_CP071376.1, on the reverse strand, counting down.
TGAAAATTTACCGGAAGAAAACTTTATATCCTTCTCTTGAATTGCTTTTATTTCTTCTAAACCACGTTTAAATCTTCTTTCTAAAATTTCTCTCATACTATCATAATCATTGGCACCTTTTACGGATTTTATTCTAAATCTTCTATAATCACTATTTTTCGGTCTACCTTCTTCAAAAGCAACCATAGTTCCAACAGAGTCTACCCCTTGAATATTTGAAATATCATAAGCTTCAATTCTAAATGGAATCTCATCTAAGTCTAATAAATCCTTAAGTTCACCCAGGGATGTTTTATTTATTTCCTTATCTCTTAAAAATTTATCTTTAAATTGCTCTAAAGTTATTTTCCCATTATTTTTAACCATTTCTAGCATTTCTTTTTTTTGCCCCTTTTGTGGGATCCTAACAAGAACTTTCGATCCTCTTTTAATAGCTAAAAATTCTTCTATTAACTCTAAATCTGCAATTTCTGGAGCATAAATATACCTTGGAACTTTAGCTGTGCTTCCATAAAAAGAAGTAATAAATTGTGATAAAACTTCACCAACATTATCATCTACAGTATTTTCAAATATAAAATTCTCTCTTCCTGTGATTTTACCATCTCTTGAGAAAAATATTTGGACACAACTGTCCTTTTCATCTTGGTATATATTTATAAAATCTTCATCACCTTCCATAGTTTTAAAGATTTTTTGTTTTTCTACAATAGCTTCTATAGCTAGAATTTTATCTCTTAATCTTCCTGCTTTTTCAAATTCCAACTTCATAGATGCAGATTCCATTTGTATCTTTAATTCATTAACAACAGTTTTATCAGTTCCATTAAGTATCTCCATAATCTCCTTAATCATTTCACCATATTGTTTTTTACTTATGTATCCAGAGCATGGACCTAGACATTTTTTTATATGATAATTTAAACAAGGCCTAATTGGTTTTCCATCTTCTTTTATAACTAACCTACAAGTTCTTAAAGGGAATATTTTATTTATTAAAGTTATTGTTTCATATACTGCTGTTCCATTAGTATATGGGCCAAAATATTTACTTCCATCTTTAGCATAATTTCTTGTTACGAAAACTCTAGGATAATCATCATTTATTGTTATTTTAATAAAGGGATAAAACTTATCATCTTTCAAAGCAATATTATACCTTGGGCTATGTTTTTTTATTAAATTGCATTCAAGTATTAATGCTTCCATTTCTGTATCTGTTACTATGTATTCAAACTCCGAAATATTTTTAACTAATACTCTTACTTTTTCAGAGTGATTTTTAGATTTTTGGAAATAGCTTTTAACTCTATTCTTTAATATTTTAGCCTTTCCTACATAAATAATTTCACCTAGAGTGTTTTTCATTAAATAAACTCCTGGTTTATCTGGCAAGTTTTTTAAGTGGTATTCAAAATCAAACACTTTATTCCCCCCTTTCATTATTATGTAAGGCATAAAAAATAACTAGTCACCATATATCATGCTACTGACTATTACTTTTCTTTATGCCTAATAGATCTTCAAAAAATAATTAGTTAAATGTTTCTAATCCGCTTTAACTAATTAATACTATTATCTATTTTAATGTACCCCTAAAAAGGAGACTCAAATTCTTCAAATTTAGCTAATTTATTATCCCATTCTTCAACCTTTACTTCATCTTTGTTAAATTCCCAAGGAATATTTAAGGAATCCCAATTAACTCCGCCTCTATAATCATTGTTGAAAGGTTTAGTAACCTTATAAAATATTAAAGCGTCTTTGTTACCTTTTATATAATAACCATGAGCGCAGCCCTTTGGTACATATATTAAATCTCTATTAAATTCATTTAACTCTACAACTACATATCTTCCATAAGTTTTAGATTTCTTTCTTAAATCTATAACTACATCTTGAATTTCTCCTGCTATACAAGTTATAATCTTATCCTGTTCTTCAGGTGGTGCTTGATAATGCATCCCTCTTACAACCCCAGGCCTTGCAATTGCATAATATTCTTCTTTGAAATCTGTACTTAGACCATAAATATTAAATTGAGTATCATTAAAGACCCTTATTAAATCACATGTATTTTCCATAAATACAGTTGGTGTAATTAAATAGCATCCCTCTACTTCTAAAGCCTTTACTCTAAACATTTCCCCATCCCCATTTCTACTTTAATCATCAAGAGTTTTCTATTTTTTTTAATTTTGCTATTGTTAAAATAAGTCTCTCTTTAATATATGATTTTGTAGAATAAAGGTGTTTGTTTAATATCTATTTTATTTCATATCCCTTAGTTACAATTTTGGAGAATTCCTAAATCAAAAAGAGATAGAGGTCTTGTATCTTTACATCTAAGCTTATAAATATAACTCTTAGATGTAAACTAAAACTAACCTCTATCTCTTAACAAATTTCCAAAGAACATTTAACTATTATTTTCCTAATATAGCATCTATAACATTAGCCGCTATAACCGCTGGCAATTTCACTCCATTTTCACCATTTTCAACTATAACTGCAATAGCTACTTGTGGATCATCTGCAGGTGCTATTGAAACAAACCATCCATGAGGAATTGCTTCTGAACCATCTGGAAGATTATAATCTGCTGTTCCTGTTTTTCCTCCAGCTCCATATTTTTGTAGCATATCCCAACCATAAAAAGTCTTTCCAGCTACTAGTGTTTTCATATAATCTCTAACTACTGCTGAAGTTTCTGGTGATATTACTTGTTTTAATTCCTTTGAAGGTATTTCTTTTACCGTGTTACCTTGTGAATCTATTACCTTATTAACTAATTTAGGTTGCATTAACATACCGTTATTAGATACTGCACTTACCATTAATGCCATTTCCATTGGTGTAGTAAGAACACTTCCTTGACCAATTCCACTTTGTGCTATACTTCCAACTTCATACTCTTCAAGTGTTGGAAATTGACTTTTTGTTATTGTAGTTCCAACTGCTGGTACTACAGAATTAAACCCAAAATTTTCAGCTACAGCTTTTAGTTTTTCATTTCCAAGTTCCATAGCAAGTGTTCCAAAAACTACATTACTAGATACTGAAAATCCTTTTCTTAAGCTTATTGCCCCATGAACTTGATGTACATAATTATTTAGTTCTCTTCCATCTGCAAAAGTTATTTTCCCCTTATCTTGGAAAGTTCTATTTGCAACAGATGGATCATTTTCTAAAGCTGCTGATAAAGTAATTGTCTTCATTACTGAACCTGGCGGGTATAATCCCTCCACTGCTCTATTAATTAAATACCCAGCTTCGCTGTTCTCAGCTGTTGCTCCTTCTATTGCAAGCTTCATGTTGTTTGGATCATAGGTTGGCTTTGATACCATTGCTAGTATTTCTCCTGTTTTAGGATTTAAAGCAACAACTGCACCCTTTTGATCTCCAAGCAAATCATAAGCTGCTTTTTGGGCTTTGGGATTTAAAGTTGTAACTACCCCATTACCTATTTTTTCATCTTCTTGATTTCTCTCCTTAAAAAATGTTTTCAAATCAAAATCTTTGAAGAATTTTCTTAAGTTATTACCTGCTCCGCTATATTTACTTAATTCACTATCAAATTCCTCTTCTAGACCTGTTATTCCATATTGTTCATCTATATATCCTAAAGAATGTGTATATAAATCTTTATAAACATATTCTCTATCTTGACTTAACTCGTCTATTCTTTTACTTTTAGTTAACGCTTCACCATTTCTATCGTAGATTGTACCTCTTATAACTTCATTTCTTTTTGCCCAAAGCCTTACATTCCCTGGCATTGCTGCAATATCAGGTCCCTTAAAAACCTGGAAGTACACCATATATGATATTAAAGCTATAAAACAAAAAAGAAATATTACCATTACATTCCTTACATTTTTTCCTAAATCGTTCATATATTATGCCTCCTCTGAAATTTTCTGAAGTATTCCAAGTGCGAAGAATATTGTAAGCATTGAACTACCACCATAACTTATAAGTGGAAGTGTTATTCCTGTTAATGGAATAACCTTAAATACTCCTCCTATAATAACCAGCGTTTGACAAGCTATCATAGTACTGAATCCTACAGCTACAATTTGAGAGAATTTTTCATTTGTTACGAAGGCTGCTCTAATTCCTCTATAAAACATTAAGAAATATATAATCATAATTCCTACTGCAAATATCATTCCAAGTTCTTCACATATTGCTGCAAATATAAAATCAGAGGTTGCTACTGGTATATATTCTGGAAGACCTTTTCCAAGCCCTGACCCAAAAAGCCCCCCTGAAGATATTGCATATAGCCCCTGAACTATTTGTCCCCCTGCTGTTTCTACATATTTCCAAGGATCTTGCCATATTTCTATCCTTTCCTTAACATGCCTAAACATTCCATATGCAGCAACTGCACCTACTGATGATAACCCTAAACATGCAAATACATACTTCTTTTTAGATGTAGTTATATATAACATGGTTACTGATATCCCAAAGAATATTAGAACTGATCCTAAATCTGTTTGAAGAACCATGCACGCCATAGAATACATTGCTACTAAAGCTGGTTGTATTAATTGTTTAAAATCACCTTTCATTTTGCCCTTATTTTCATAAGTCATTAATGCTGATGATAAATATAACACTAGTGCTATTTTACCAAACTCTGAAGGTTGAAATCCAAATGGTCCTATATATACCCAGTTCATAGCCCCATAGGTTTCAACATGGAATATTTTCCCGTAAACAAATCCCAGTGGCATAAGTACCAATGTACCTATTAAATATATTTTTTTATACTTTGCAAAACTCTTTAAATCTGGCATTATTACTACAATTAAAATATAAGCTATAATCCCAAGTATTACCCAAACCAACTGTTTCATAGCTTCTACTGGTTTAAGCCTATAAATCACTGCTACTCCAACTACTGCTAAAATACTAGCAAAAACGAATAAAAATTTATCTCCATCCGGATAAAACTTTCGTATTACATAATGAGAATATGCTATTATTCCGCATAATAACACTCCCATTCCCATTGCTTTATAATCAAATTCTTTTGGTAATAAAGCTAAGTTTGTAAATAGAAGTAAGCATAGTAGGTAGATTAATTTTAAGAGTCTTTTCTCATACTTTACACTACTTTTCATACTTTCACCTCTATTTCTTATCTGACTTAATAACCTTAAATATTACACTTCCGATTCTTATTTTATCATTTGGCCTAAGCTTGGCTCTTTGGTCAATTTTTTCTTCATTAAGAAAAACACCATTTGTACTCTCTAAGTCTTCTATATATACTTCATTATTTTTAATAGCAAGCCTTGCATGGTTTCCTGAAGCGTACTGATCTGTTAATTGAACTGTATTACCTTCTTTTCGACCTATAGTTATAGGACCCCTTAAAAGTAACATTGTTCCTTCTTCTAAGTTATCATTATCACCTGCTTTTAACACTTCAATTCCATAATTTTTCTTGGCTGTCCCTTGTCTTCTTTTTCCACCAGTTTTAACATCTTTATACATAATTTTTAGAGCATAAAAAATAATGACGTATAAAAGTACCATAAATGCTATTCCAAAAATTATATTTATTAGTTTCGAAGAACTCATTCTTTCACCTCAAATTTAAGTTATATTTACTATATATATATTAAGACTTTTAGGTAAAAATAACAAGTCCTATATACTATTGCAATATCTTATTAAGATATTTACCAGTATATGACTCCTTATTCTTACATACAGTTTCTGGAGTACCACAAACTACTAAACTCCCGCCTTTGTCTCCACCTTCTGGTCCTAAATCTACTATATAATCAGCACACTTTATCATATCTAAATTATGTTCAATAACAACTACTGTGTTACCTGCATTTACTAATCTTTGAAGTATTTCTACTAATCTATTAACATCATCAATATGAAGTCCTGTTGTTGGTTCATCTAAAATATATAAAGTTTTACCTGTACTTCTCTTTGAAAGTTCAGATGCAAGCTTTATTCTTTGAGCTTCCCCTCCTGATAACTGAGTTGATGGTTGACCAAGTCTTATATACCCAAGTCCTACATCAAATAATGTTTGCATCTTATTCTTTATTCTCGGCATATTTTCAAAGAACGTTAGCCCTTCTTCTACAGTCATATTTAATATGTCATGTATAGATTTCCCTTTATATTTAACTTCTAAAGTTTCTCTATTGTATCTTTTTCCCTTGCAAACCTCACAAGGAACATATACATCTGACAAGAATTGCATTTCTATTTTAATAATTCCATCACCTGTGCAGGCTTCACATCTTCCTCCTTTAACATTAAAACTAAATCTTCCTGGTTTATACCCTCTCATTTTAGCTTCATTTGTTTGAGAAAATAACTCTCTTATAATATCAAAGGTTCCTGTGTAAGTTGCTGGGTTAGAACGTGGAGTTCTTCCTATAGGCCCTTGATCTATATCTATAATTTTATCTATGTTTTCAGAACCTGTTATATCTTTATGTGAACCTACTGGATTTTTACTTTTATTTACTATTCTATTTAAACCTTTATAAAGTATTTCGTTAATTAATGTACTTTTTCCAGAACCCGAAACTCCTGTTACCATTGTTAATATTCCAAGAGGGAATGTTACATTAATATTTTTAAGATTATTTTCTTTTGCCCCTTGAATCACTATTTTATTTCCATTTCCTTTTCTTCTTTCACTTGGACAGTTAATTTTCTTTTCTCCTATTAAGTATTGACCAGTTATGGATTCTTTACACATCTTAATATCTTCTAATGTTCCACTTGCTACTATTTCTCCACCATGTTCTCCGGCTCTTGGCCCAATATCAACTATAAAGTCTGCTTCTCTTATAGTATCTTCATCATGTTCAACTACAATAACAGTATTTCCTACGTCTCTTAGGTTTTTAAGAGTTTCTATTAACCTGTCATTATCTCTTTGATGAAGTCCTATACTTGGCTCATCTAAAATATATAATACACCCATAAGTGCTGATCCAATTTGAGTTGCAAGTCTTATTCTTTGTGATTCCCCTCCAGATAAAGTTCCCGCGGTTCTTGAAAGATTTAAATAATCTAAACCTACATTTAATAGAAAATTTAATCTACTATTTATTTCTTTTACAATTTGATCACTAATAATTTTATCTTTTTCTGAGAATTCTACTGAATTTAAGAATTCTAGTTCATCTCTTATTGGCATCTTCGTAAATTCGTAAATATTTTTATCCCCAACCATTACTGCAAGTGCTTCTTTTCTTAATCTAGCTCCCTTACACTTTGGACAATGATTGTTACTCATATATTGCTCTATATCACCTTTTATAACATCAGAATTAGTTTCTCTATATCTTCTTTTAAGAGCATTTATTTCCCCTTCATAAGCATAAGAGTATTTAGCAGTCATTCCTTCTTTTGTATAATTTACAGTTAGCTTATGTCCCTTTGTTCCATAAAGTAATAAATCTACTTCTTCTGGTTTCAAACTTTTAATTGGCTTCTTAAGGTTTAACTTAAATTCTTTACTCATTGCTTTTAATATAGCTAATGTCCAGGAATCATCCTTTAATCTACCTTCACCCCAAGTTGCTATTGCACCTTCCATAATACTTAAATCTTTATTAGGTATTACTAGATTCTCATCTATTTCTATTAAAGCTCCAAGACCATCGCAATAATCACATTTACCAAAAGGTGAATTAAATGAAAATAATCTAGGCGCTAATTCATCTATACTCATTCCACATTCTCTACAGGCAAATTTTTCACTAAATAAAATATCTTCTCCACCAATTATATTAATTAAAACTAATCCTTCTGATAATTTCAATGCTGTTTCAACTGAATCTGATAATCTGCCTTCAATTCCCTCTTTAATAACTATTCTATCAACTACCGCTTCTATGCTATGTTTTATATTTTTATCTAAATTTATTTCCTCTTCTGTTAAGTCATAGATTTCTCCATCTATTCTTGCTCTAATAAAACCATTCTTTTTAATATTTTCTAATACCTTTTCATGAACACCCTTTTTCCCGCTAATTATAGGTGCTAAAATTTGAATCTTAATTTTATCCCCAAGCAACATAACTCCATCAACAATTTGATCCACAGATTGTTGAGTAATTTTCACTTTACACTTAGGACAATAAGGAACACCTACTTTTGCATATAAAAGTCTTAAATAATCATATATTTCCGTTACAGTTCCAACTGTTGAACGAGGATTTTTACTTGTAGTTTTTTGATCTATAGATATAGCTGGTGACAACCCTTCTATAGATTCAACATCTGGCTTATCTATCTGTCCTAAAAACTGTCTTGCATAAGAAGACAATGATTCTACATATCTTCTTTGTCCTTCTGCATAAAGAGTATCAAAAGCAAGAGATGATTTCCCCGACCCTGATAACCCTGTAAAAACTATTAATTTATCTCTAGGTATTTCTAAAGAAACATTTTTTAAATTATGTACCTTAGCACCCTTTATTATTATTTTATCTTTCATGTACCCAACCACCTTTTCTTCTAATTTATAAGGCATACTTATAAAAATATATATCCCACATTACCTTATTATTTTTTTCAAATTCTAAATTTAGTTTCTGCATATATTCTAGAAATTAATCACGAACATATATTCTTTATTCTATTTTAGATTTTAATATAATTATTGTCAATTATATTATATATTATTTAATAATTTTTATTTAGATATACCATACTCATTTAAAACATAATAGCCTAAATAATAAAAAACTGGATTTAACATCTATCCCTAATGTTAAATCCAGTTTACTATTTCTTTAACTTTTCAATAATATCTCTTAATTCTGCTGCTCTTTCAAATTGCAGATTTTTAGCAGATTCCATCATTTCTGATGTATATTTCTTAATTAACTTCTTCTTATCTTTTGGATTTATTTCTTCTAAGTTTTCAGTATTATATTCTTCTGGATCTTCAGCAACTTTCGATATCGCTATTAGTTCACGAATATCTTTCTTTATAGACATTGGAGTTATTCCGTTATCTTCATTGTATTTCATTTGAATTCCTCTTCTTCTATCAGTTTCCTTCATAGCCTTATCCATAGATTTAGTAATTCTATCTGCATACATAATAACTCTACTGTCTAGGTTTCTTGCAGCTCTACCTATAGTTTGAATTAATGAAGTTTCAGAACGCAAGAACCCTTCTTTATCTGCATCTAAAATTGCAACTAAAGCAACTTCTGGTATATCAAGCCCTTCTCTTAAAAGATTTATTCCAACTAATACATCAAACTCACCAAGCCTTAAATCTCTTATAATTTTCATTCTTTCCATTGTAAGTATCTCCGAATGCATATACTCTGCTTTTATTCCCAAGTCTTTTAAATACTTAGTTAAATCTTCCGACATTTTCTTAGTTAACGTTGTTATTAAAGTTCTATATCCCATTTTTGTTATTTTTAATATTTCTCCATACAAATCATCAATTTGCCCAGTTACTGGTCTAATTTCTATAACTGGATCTAATAACCCTGTTGGTCTTATAATTTGCTCTGCTATATTTGTTGAGTTATCTAGTTCATATTGTGCTGGAGTTGCACTTACAAATACTATTTGATTTATTTTCTTTTCAAATTCTTCAAACTTTAAAGGTCTATTATCATAAGCGCAAGGAAGTCTAAACCCATACTCCACCAAGTTCTCTTTTCTTGCTCTATCACCTGCATACATTGCTCTAACTTGTGGTAATGTAGCATGACTTTCATCTATAAACATTAAAAAATCCTTTGGAAAGAAATCTAATAAAGTTTGAGGAGGCGTTCCTGGAGCTCTCCCATCTAAAACCCTTGAATAGTTTTCCATTCCATTACAATATCCCATTTCCCTTATCATTTCTAAATCATAATTAGTTCTTTGTCTTAACCTTTGAGATTCTAATAATTTTTCTTGAGCATTAAGCTGTTTTAATCTATCCTCTAATTCATCCTCTATAATATGCATTGCCTTTTCTAAAGTCTCAGTAGATGTTGCAAAATGCGATGCTGGGAAAATTGAAATATGCTTTCGCTCTCCTACAATAGTTCCAGTTACCACATCAAATTCCCTTATCCTTTCAATTTCATCTCCAAAAAATTCTATTCTAACACCTTTATTTGAAGATGATACAGGAATAATATCTAAAGAATCCCCTCTAACTCTAAAAGTTCCTCTAGTAAAAGCTATATCATTTCTTTCATATTGTATTTCAATTAATTTTTTTATTATTGTATCCCTATCCTTTTCCATTCCTACCCTTAAAGAAATTGTAAGCTTTTTATATTCATCAGGATTACCAAGTCCATAAATACAAGAAACTGATGCAACAATAATTACATCCCGTCTTTCTAAAAGAGCTGCTGTTGCAGAATGCCTAAGCTTATCTATTTCATCATTTATAGAAGCATCCTTTTCTATAAAAGTATCAGTATGAGCAACATAGGCCTCAGGTTGATAATAATCATAATAAGAAACAAAATATTCAACAATGCTATCAGGGAAAAACTCCCTAAACTCCGAACATAGCTGAGCTGCCAATGTTTTATTATGAGCCAAAACCACAGTAGGCCTCTGCAATTGTTGTATTATATTTGCCATAGTATAAGTTTTACCCGAACCAGTTACTCCAAGCAAAGTCTGAAACTTATCACCCTTATTTATAGAATTAACTAAACTCTCTATAGCCATAGGTTGATCACCTGTAGGCTTAAAGTTAGATTGTATTTTAAATTCTGACATACCACACCTCCTTAAATAATCTGTTGTCTTTATTATTCACTTATATTTTTTTCATATTCCTTAGAGAGCTTCTTTAAAATAACTAGTCAAATTCTAGTCTATTTTCTTTCAGCTCCCTTATGTATGTTTATAAATCTATTTTATCTTTTCTTTCCTCATTATTCAAATTAATTAAAAATTATCATTACTGGGATTATATTTTCAAATGGTTATTTTTCTCTATTTATTGTAAATATGGTATAATTGTATTGTTGAAATATTTACAAAAAGTTAATCATACGTATATATTATTACTGAAAATTATAAAAATATATATCCACAAATAAACTTTATTGTGTTTTTTAATACATATATTTAGAAGGAGTCTATAAATATGCTTAAATTTTTATTTGTACTATTTATAACGCTTATGGTTTTTATAATTAGTTACAGAGTAAACAAAAAAAATAAACCCATACTGAAACTACCTAGAACACTAAGTATAATATCTAAAATAACAGCTATATTATGTTTAGTTATAGCTCTAACAATGATTGCCGATATTCTTCTTCCAAAGGATACCTTAGAGGTTCAAGTTATTAAAAGTGGTAATTCAAATACAGTATATTTTGGTATATACAGTGAAGATTTGAATGAAGTTGCCTATAATACACTAAAAGATAATGAAAAAGTGAAAATAGAAGTTTCAAAAATTTATGATGAAATAAAAGAAATATCTCTAATAGAAAGAAATAATGAAGTGCTAACCTTTCCCACAGTTGATAATTATACCTTTTTATTTATGATAGTTTTATTTTTACTACCAAGTTATATCTTCATTAGACATATATTCACTAAGATAACAAATGACTTTGTTTATTATATCCTAAGTATTTTATCACTGGTTCTAGGATTTGTAGGGATTATTTTAATCATTAAACTTTTTCTAGTTCATGTTCTTCATATAGTTGAAAGAGTGTAATAATCTACTCATGGTCTATATAAATTAAATAGTTTCAAAAGAAAAGGAGAGAAATATGACTAAAAAATTATATAACAATATTAATAATGTGTTTTTATGTTTATCATTTATATTAATTATATTGCTTTTAAACTATGACTATTTATTTAATATAATTGCAGTTACATTGCTTCTATTTTTAAGTATTTCTATGTTCATAAATAGCAAATATAAGTTTACTAAACATAAATATACAAACTTTAAAATTGACTTATATATAAGTATTTTACTTTTTATAATTTCTTTGACAGGTTTTATTTTTTGTTTGGTTGATTAAAAGGAACAAAAAACAGGGTGGACTAGTAACTAAAGCATTACTAGTCCACCCTATATATTAAAATTATTGTTCTTCCTTATTTAAAATTAAGAGTTAAGAATTATTAATTCTCAATTCTTAATTAAAATAAATTCTCCAAGTGCAACACTCTCTTTTTCAGAATAATCTACTCTAAACTCTTTTTTAAATCATTAAATTCAATAATATACTTTTCCTTTACTAGCTTAACTATCGTAACAGCAGTTGCTTCATCATACATGTGAGAAGTTCTTTTTCTATCAAGCATCATTTCAATCCAAATATCTCCATTTGAAATTAATTGTTGTTTAAATGCACACCTAATAGTACTTCTTGGAGATAGTGCCTCATCTAATATACCTTGATCTTCTATATGTAATTTCATCGATTTCCATGCTTGTTCAAATGTAAATTCAAATCTTTGTATTATTCCATCTACTACTAAATCATCAGTTATATCTTTTTCTAGAGCCTCTTCAAGCCTTTTTAACGCTTTGAAAAAATCTCCTTTTCTTTCACCTAGTTTTTTACTCATTATATATTTGAATCCCTTCACTAATTATATTTTCTATTAACTCTTTTTTAGATAATTCATTAAAATTCAAAATATCAAAACTTAAAGGCGTATTTGTTTCCTCTATATCCATACTTACCTTTGCGTGTGTTAAATGATTTATATTCTTGCCGAACAAACATAAATCTATATCCGAATTGTATTTATTATCTCCTCTTGCCCTTGAACCAAATAAAATAACTTTTTCAACTTCTATATATTGATTAAATATATTTTGTAATTCTATTATTAGTTTTTCATCTAACATTTTATCACCTTCTTAATCATTATATTTTCAACCACCCCATTAGCTGGTAATTGTCTCCTGCTCAAAGACCCTTATTATGTAAACCCCATTTTCAGAATTTGCTGCTTTTTTATTATCAATGTAAATATTTTTCGCAGCAGCGTCTGCTAAGGCTTCTACTTCAAGTGAAATATTTCTTTTATCATATTAAAACTTCCATATATAATTTTACTATTTTAGCAATACTACATTCTTCTGAGTATTTCATTAGTAAATTAATTTTTTTCTCTTTTCTTCGAATATATTCTCTAAATGCTTCATTAATAATATTTTTATCCATCTTGTGCCTATATCTTATGTAATTCTAAAGCAGATGTAAGACAAAATACTCCATTAGGAACTACTTTTACTTCTTTTATAATATTACTATATTTTTCAACTTTTTTCAATTTAACAACTGCTACTTTTAAACTCAAGCAGGTATTTACTCTATTTCTTACTTTTTTGTAACATTATTCTTTTTTGCTTTTTTTGATTTAACAATATCGTTTGGAGATTTATTGCAAACTACATTAGGAAAAGATAAATCATATAGCTAATGATGATTTACATACAATATCAGAGTATAACAAGAACAATAATGACTGGTTGCTAACCTTTATCTTGCAGGATTCCCACCTGCTATATAGTCATAACAAAATGACCTAAAAGTTTATCACTTCTAGGTCATTAAATTCCTCTTAATACTAAAGTTCTACATCTGTAGTTTCTTTAGTTACTATTTGAGCTTCTGCTTTAGTCCTAAGTTTACCACCTTTTGATAAAAAGATATCTTTAGTGATAATACTATTCATAGCTGTAGCAATATCTTCATCTTTAAGTTCAGCTTTCACATCTTTAATTGCAAAAGTAAATTTACCCTCAGCTTCGTCATTAAACTTCATATTTAATACTCTTTCAACCATTCATTTCACCTCCTTTCTTTTGACATTAACTGGTTTAACCTAAGATGCAACTTACTATCTTGATAGTAAATTTACTGTTTCTTTTGTTACTTGAGATATTGGATAACTAATGAAGCCTCCAATTATATCTCCAAGATCCATTAATGTTTCTTCTGTAGCTAATAAATTTAAATCATTAGCTCTTTGGTTTCTAAATATTTCATTACCTTTTGTATCAACACCAACTTTGTATTTAACAACAACTGCTGTATCAACTAATACTGAATTAACTGCCATATGTTTCACCTCCCTTCACTTAAATATATGCACTCATTAAGGTTTTTGAAAAAATAGTTGAATTAATTATAATTATTTTTGAGACTATGATATTTAGGTTTAAATACTCATTAATAAAACTACCTTATAGGCTTTTAGAAACAAAAAATAGGCTGGACTAGTAATTAAAGCATTACTAGTCCAGCCTATATATTAAAATTATTGGTCTTCCTTATTTAACTTTTACCTGGAAATTTTCTTCTCCTTGGAGGTGCTGCCGAAGAAAGGTCTAGTCCTTGACCTGAGGTTGCTAATAAACTTACTAAGGTAACATAATTTGAAGAGCCCTAAGTTGTTTAATCAATCTTAATTGGATATAATAAAGACAACTAATATCAAAGGAGGACTTATGATAGATAAAAATAATCTTTTTCATGGGAGTAATCTTATTGTTGAATATCCAGAAATAAGATTACATAAATTCACAAAAGACTTTAGTTGGGGTTTTTATTGCACTAATAGTAATATACAAGCAGAAAAATTTACTAAGAAATATAAAACCAATAAAGTGATTAATGTATATTCTTTATCTTATATAGATGATTTAAATGTTAAAATATTTAATGAGCCTAATGAAGAGTGGTTAGATTTTATAGCTAATTGTAGAAAAGGCAATTTACATGATTACGATATTGTAGAAGGGCCTCTAGCTGATGATGTTATTTGGGATTATGTATCTGATTATATAGAAGGTAAAATTTCTAAACCAGCTTTTATGGAATTTGCTAAATTTAGAAAGCCAACACATCAGATAAGTTTCCATACAGTAAAGGCACTTACAAGATTAAAATTTGAAAGGAGTTACATTTATAATGATTAAATTATTAACTAAAGAATATGATGATTTATATTATTTATGTTCTTTGATTGAGTTTATCAGTAGAGAAACTAATAATACAAGTAAATATATAGTTAATGCTTTGGGTGAAAATGAACTTTTATATATCAAGGATATAGCAGAGGTACTTCATTGTGATAGTTTTGAAGAAACAGCTGAAAGATTTATATTAGAGCATAATATAGCTCAAGGTACTAATGATAAATTATCACTACTTAAGGGTGAATCTATACCTAAATACACAAAAATAGGAAAGGCATATGCTAATCTTATTGAAAAGATATGTTTAAAAGAAGAAAATTTAATAAATACTTTAATAGAGATATACAACTCCTGGATAACTGAATATATAGAAGACTATGATTCAGATTTTTATTATTTACCAGTAGATTATCAAAAATGCTGCTATGAAGAAAATAAGATACTAAGGTACTAGTATTAATTTATATGTTAAAATATAAATTAGAAGGTTGTCACTGGAAAAATTTACACCCCAGGGGCGTATGGATGAATATATGAAAATAGCATTGCAATTAATTTTGTAATGCTATTTTTAATTAGGTATACTTAAGACTTTAAAATATCTGTACAAGAAATGTTACCATTCCATATTTAGTAACCCAAATTTACCTTACCAAAGCTTCAAAATTAGTCACCAGCGAGAACCTTCCTTAGACTTCCATCTATAGCATTAGAGTCTTCAGGATGTTCCATAAGTAAACCACATGACTCCATAATAGCTGCTGAGAACGTGGTTTGTACTGATTGTTTTACTTTAGGATCATCAATAGAATCAATATAATCCTTCTCTTTCTGCCAAGCTTCTTTTATTAAGTCATAGTATTCTTGAACTGGTATTTTATTATTACAGTAAGTTTTACCTTCTAATGGCTCAAATCCTGATATCTTCATGTCTGTTACAACAGAATTTGCACCATGATTATTTGGAAATATAAAATTAAGGGTATAAGTTTTCCCATAAAAAGTAGCTTTTGTTCCATCGTCTCTAAAAACAGCTGTATTCTTAAGGAAAATAACTTTTTTATCATCATTTTTTGCATCGGTAACTTCATAGACCATAAAATCAAAAGAAGTCTCTGTAAGGTTTGAAATAACAACTTCACAAAAGTTTTTCGGAATATTCTCTCCGAAACGTCTGTCATCAAAGAAAGTGTCTTCATATAATTGAACTTTACCTTTTACTTTAGATACTCCTGGAGAAATGTTAGTTTTAGAACCTTCATTTTTTCCGGATGTTTCAGTTGGACTTATTTCTTTGGAAGAATCCTTTGATACTTCTTTTTCTTTATCTTGAGATGTGTTGGCATTATCTAGAATGGTAGTAGTGTCTTTTGGTTTAGGACTATCATTTGAATTTTGTGTAACCTCTTCAGTTAAAGTACTATTGTCTGAGGATTTATTTGTACTTTGAGAATCTTCTAGTGTGCATGATGTTAAAAAAATTGTAGAAAATAATAAACAAAACAATATTTTTTTCACAACAAAACAACTCCTTTATATTCAATACTATGAATATTTTAACATACTGGTTATGAATTTAATATTTAATTTTGAAACTATAGGCAAAAAAGGCAAGACTTATTCTGAAAATAAATTTCCAAAAATAAACTTCTCCAACATCCAGTTTTTACCAAGTGCAAGCAGTGTTGATAATCCTACCATTTAATTACAAGAATAATTTTCAATCTACTAAAGCCCTTAAACCTAGTAAAATTAAGGCTTTATAAATGGTATACCGTTTTGTTATACCCTTGTAGTGATTATATTTTCATAACATAAAAGCCCCAAAATTATTATCAACAGCTTCTGCTACTATTTTAAACTAATTGCCTTCCCTTCTACCCCACCAAGTTTCTCCCATATATAATTATGTTGTTCCACACCATTTGAAAAATCCTAAGAGTGTGACTTCATCCCCCTCTAGTTCCCCTGGCGAACAATTATTTCCAATAACCTAAAGCAAAGGTGTTTCAATATTGCAACACCTTTTATTTGTATATTTCTTTTAAGTTATTCAAATTATCCTATTTCAAAATGCACCAAACACTATAAAAATCATAGTGCTTTTAGATGCTTATACCTGTAAATATTAAAAACTCGCGGGGGTAGTAGCCAAGTCTGGAGGCTCGTCCGATAGACTTATGGCTTGCTATTTGGAAATCATCTCCTCATCGGAGGTGCTGCCGAAGAAAGGGCTAGTCCCTGACCTTAGGTTGCTACATTCCACTATGGACAGATTAAAACTATTGTTGCACTTTGGGACAACCTTCATGTGCTAGGATTTACATTCCATTATGGATAGATTAAAACGCTTTTATTTCAGATTTTAAGGATATTAAATGCCTTATTTATATTCCACTATGGATAGATTTAAACTACTAATGTACTTATTTTTGCGACCGTTTCTTCAAAATTTACATTCCACTATGGATAGATTAAAACCATTAGTTGTTTATAGTTTGTATCAGACTTTAAATCATTTACATTCCACTATGGATAGATTAAAACAACCAAAATAATATTACTAATCCAAGCCTTATATATCATTTACATTCCACTATGGATAGATTAAAACTAATAGCTATAATGTATGTCTAGTAGTTGCAATGATATTTACATTCCACTATGGATAGATTAAAACGCTTATGCAGCGAGTGGAAACAAAGGAATAGCAGCATTTACATTCCACTATGGATAGATTAAAACGTTTATATTGCTACTTATAGAATGAAGCAACTACAATTTACATTCCACTATGGATAGATTAAAACTCCAAGAAAGAATTTTGAAGTTAAGCTTACAGATGTATTTACATTCCACTATGGATAGATTAAAACTATTGGATATAAAAATGTTGGATATGTTGCAGGTCAATTTACATTCCACTATGGATAGATTAAAACATTTGCTATCTCGCAAGTATTCCTTTCTGGTTCTTCATTTACATTCCACTATGGATAGATTAAAACCATGATTTCTTATCAGGATAAAGATGTTATTCTTTAATTTACATTCCACTATGGATAGATTAAAACATAGGTGGAGTACTACTAATCGGAGGTTCTTTATTATTTACATTCCACTATGGATAGATTAAAACCAATGTTACGGAACCTGCTGCCAATCTTAATTGCATATTTACATTCCACTATGGATAGATTAAAACACGCAATTGAATAACAATTCGAGGAGTGTTAGAATTATTTACATTCCACTATGGATAGATTAAAACACTTGTGTAATGGAGATATGGGTAGAGTTATTTAAATTTACATTCCACTATGGATAGATTAAAACAAAGTTAGCTCCACCAAAATTGTTTTGATTACTATTATTTACATTCCACTATGGATAGATTAAAACCCCTGGCAACTGTGATGCAACCACAGACTTAATTTAATTTACATTCCACTATGGATAGATTAAAACGGGAGGTAAAATAAAAAAAAATTATAGATTATCTTGATTTACATTCCACTATGGATAGATTAAAACATCTACAGATAGTTTGCTTACAAGAATAATTCCAGTATTTACATTCCACTATGGATAGATTAAAACCAACCTTTAATTATGGAAAAGAAAGAGATTTATTACTATTTACATTCCACTATGGATAGATTAAAACATATAAAAGATTATGTTAAGCCTAATATACAAACTAATTTACATTCCACTATGGATAGATTAAAACTGTTCTGTAAGTTTTTTTAACATATCTTGTTTCTTAATTTACATTCCACTATGGATAGATTAAAACCAATACTTAAATTTAGCATCTAATGAACCTTCATGGATTTACATTCCACTATGGATAGATTAAAACACTAGAGAAGATAAGGGATATGCAAGTACTAAGGAAATTTACATTCCACTATGGATAGATTAAAACAATGCTTAGGCATCGTGTTATTAGGTCTATTCCTAGATTTACATTCCACTATGGATAGATTAAAACCTCGGCTTTGAGTACATACGATATTAAAATATCTTCATTTACATTCCACTATGGATAGATTAAAACCAAAGTACCTATGTTTTATATTATTAAAACAGTAATATTTACATTCCACTATGGATAGATTAAAACAGTTATTCCACTATTTGAAGGCTTTGTAAAAGTAATATTTACATTCCACTATGGATAGATTAAAACTCCTATTGTAATAGGTTTGGAAGAGTTGCTTCAATTATTTACATTCCACTATGGATAGATTAAAACTTTCTGTAATTTATTTCCTAAGACAATAATAACACAATTTACATTCCACTATGGATAGATTAAAACCGATATCTCCTTTAGCGCCATCTGCTCCTTGAATTCATTTACATTCCACTATGGATAGATTAAAACTTCCACCATCTGTACTTAATTTATGTCCCAATCTTTATTTACATTCCACTATGGATAGATTAAAACTTAAATATACAAAAATATGCAGATTGCATTGTAGCATTTACATTCCACTATGGATAGATTAAAACTACTGCTTCTTTAGTTGCTAAGTAACCCGCTCCAACATTTACATTCCACTATGGATAGATTAAAACTTTTAAAGTGGTCATATAATTTACCTTTAATATCTAATTTACATTCCACTATGGATAGATTAAAACCATAGGTACAATGTAGCTACAATGGAGTACAAACAATATTTACATTCCACTATGGATAGATTAAAACCATAAATATTGAAGTCGAAGTAGGAACAGATGTTAAATTTACATTCCACTATGGATAGATTAAAACCAATAGATCCTCCACCAGTTAAAAACCAATCATAAATTTACATTCCACTATGGATAGATTAAAACAAACGCCGTATAAGCATTAGCCGGAGTTATATCAGTATTTACATTCCACTATGGATAGATTAAAACCTTTTTTATTTTGTCCACAGGTCTTTACAACTTTGATTTACATTCCACTATGGATAGATTAAAACCCTAAGAAAGATACTATACCAACTAAACCAACAGCATTTACATTCCACTATGGATAGATTAAAACCTTTTCCGGATCATCCATACCTTTAAATAGAAATAATTTACATTCCACTATGGATAGATTAAAACGAGCAAAGATTGCATAATTATTTATGTTTAAGAATTATTTACATTCCACTATGGATAGATTAAAACCTATCCAAGTATAACTATTCCCATATACTATTTGTATTTACATTCCACTATGGATAGATTAAAACTATTTAAACTTATTTGTGCCTCTGTCATTCTTGCTAATTTACATTCCACTATGGATAGATTAAAACATAGAGAATTAATATTTAAAATCTTTAATGTTCTAAAATTTACATTCCACTATGGATAGATTAAAACAGACCGACAATAATAGCTAGTATTACCAACCATTCCAGGGTTTGTTTTTGTCGATGTACTTTTACAATATATATATTTCACATATTATCACTTTAAAATTATATTATTATAACTTCAGACCATTAATAACAAAGGCTTTGTCTAACTAGTACTCTTTTAGCACTATGTCACATCGACAACTTATTATTATTAAAAGAAATTTGATGTCGCATCATCTTGTTTTCCCCAAAATTCTTTATTTAGCCATCTTTCATTTCTACTCTTAAATATTATCACAGAATCTAAACTTTTTCTAATAAATTTATTTAATTCTGCATTTAATTTTGCTATTTGACCTTCTGTCAACTCTCCTTCAAAGACAGAATTTTGAATATGAGTTAAGTATTTTTTACATATCTTAAACACTTTTCCTAATATTTTCCGCCCATCATCATCTCCACTTATATCATATACCAAAACAACATACATCTAATTAAAACCTCCCCTACCACCACATTTTAAATCCTTCATATTCTTTTTCATCCATAATATGCTTTATTAGTTTATAGCATTCTAATCTTATCAGATGCTTATATGTAACATCTTTTGATAATTCTTTATGATAAATTGTTGTTTTTAACATTTCATCAAATTTCATTGCTATTGTTCTTGATGCATCTTTTGTTAAATGAAGATAGTTTAGTTCTTTAGTAAAACAGCTTGGCGTTATCTGGTTCTTGTTTAATAATGAAAAAATCAACCTATCACCTAAAATTGGTTTAAACACTTCTGCTAAATCTAAACTAAGTGAAAATCTTCTAACTCCAGGTTCATGTAAATAACTAATGGTGGGATTAAGTTGTGTGCTATATATTTCTCCCAAAACCCTTGTATAAACTAATCCATTAACAAATGAAATCATAGTATTAATCATATTATCTGGTGGATTCCTAACCCTTTTATTAAAGTCTATTTTTTGATTAACTATAACGTCCCACGTTGAATAATATTGTTTTCTAATATTACCTTCTATGCCCATTAATTCATTGATACTCTCCGTTTTCAATACTTTCTTCCTAAGGGATTCAATTTCTATCATTGCCTTTTCTACATCCTTACCTCTACCATTATAATATCTTAAATTTCTATAAATATTTGAGGCTGCAGCATCTATAAATTTTCTTGCTATACAAAGTCTTTTTTGATCATCCTCATAGTGCCTAACTTGTTTTACTAATAAATTACCTGCAAGTAAAGTTTCTTTAGGATAAAAGCTACCTGTATAAAAGCTATAATAATTAAAAAAATGTATTGGTATCTGATATTTTGATGCCAAATTTATAAATTTCGTATTAAACGTCATTTCTGACATGATATAAATATCCTCAACTTGCTCTATAGGAATATCTCTAGTTTCATTATCACTATTTTTAAATCGTAATGTATTATCTTTTCTTTTTATTTCTCCATCATTATATATATAAAAGCTACGTTTCAAAATAACTCATCCCCTTCATTAAATGTAGCATAGTTCGAAATATGCACAACTCTTACAAATACTTTTTCTCTCAAGAAGTGGTGGAAGTGGTTTGTTTACAAGTTCTTTCAAATCTATTAATACTGTTTCTATATACTTTTCATCCTCCGCTGTTAATTCTATATCCACACTTTGTTTTAATAACGGATAGTCAACTTTACCTGTAATACCTTCTACACCCCTTTGTTTTAAATAATACAAATAATATTTTATCTGCATTATACCAGCTTCCTCTATTTTTCTGCTCTTTTTCACTTCATGCAATACTCCCCTATTTTTTATATAATCAATGCTAATAACATCATCTATATTGATATGTTTTTCTTCTCTTCCATAAGCAGTTTCATCAAGAACCTTTCCTATTTTAACATTTTCATTATCTGCTTCCATTTGTATTTGATTGTAAAAGTACCATAACTTCCTCTTGCAAACAATATAATAATAAATCATCATTCCACTAATTGGCTTATCCATAATTCTACCTCTCCTTACATGAAATTATCAAAATTATCTACTAACCCTTTTATTTCTTTGCTTGTTGCTCTGATAAATCCAAGTTCATCATATTTACAATTCACAACATCTATAAACTCATTTCTACTCAATTGCACTTTACTAACTCTTAGGTTTTCACCTTTAAAAAAGATATCGTTTCTTCCAACTGGAACAGTATACTTTTTAATTTGCTCTTTCAATTCCAATTTATGAAGCTTAACTTTTTCTTTCTCTAACTTTGTTAGCTTAGGGTTTATAGATTTTAATAATTTTCTAGAATTTTCATCAATTTCATCTTTATAGTCTTCGTAAACTTTATTTGGTATTACATTGTAAGATACTATATCTCTTAACTTCACATCTTCTTTGTCTATTTCATATGGCTCTAGTTCACTTATCCACTTTGAAAATCTGTTGTACTTGACTAAATAATCACTACCTTTTAATTTCTCTGTAGTAAGATTTTCTTCTATAATCTTTATTTTCTCACTTTCTGTTAAAACTCCATTTATATCCTTAAGTGCATTTTTTGATAATTCATATATCCTACTATCAATAAATCCCTTATCCCCATTTGTTAAAAGATTCTTATTTATATTTAAGAACACAAAACAATTAGGTTCTTTTGTAGGTTTAACGCCTTTTCTGTTGCATCTTCCAAGCCTTTGGAATAATCCAGTTATATCAGATAACTCTGTAAATAAATAATCAAAATCTATATCTAAACTAGCCTCTACAATTTGTGTTGCTATCCATATACCTGTTCCTTTATTTTCAGTTTTACCAAATTCTAATATTTCTGTTTCTTTTTCTGATCTTTCACATTTTATAAATTTACTATGAAGTATATTTATATTATCTACTCCTATTTCTTCAAGTTCTTTATATATTTCTTGTGCTTTTTTAACAGTATTACAAACCACAAGTATTTTATTACTTACACCTTTTTGTTTATTCTCTTCAAATTTACAATATATAGTTTCAGAATCAATTTCACTATCATAAACCTTAACGTTGTGCCTTTTAGTATCATTTATAAATGTTTTTTCCTTAAATTCAATTGGATTTTCTCCACTCTTTAATTTATCTCTTATAAATGGAGCTAATGTTGCTGTTAAAATTGCAACCTTTCCTCCAAATTTATTTATTACTTTAATCCCATGTATCAAATATGCAAGTAAATCGGCTCCATACATTTGAATTTCATCAATAACTACTTTTGAATAAGATAAAGTTGTAAGTTTAAGTTCATACCCTTGATATTTAAAAACAAAATCAAATAATTGATCCATAGTTGATATGTTAAGAGGTATTGAAAGTTGTTTGCTCTGATTATAATAATCCATAACATCAAGTTCTTTGCTCTTATCGTTATTATAATAACTTAATGCATCTGAATGTAATAATGCTAATTTAGATTCAATATTATCATCTTCTAAAATCTCTTCCTTAACTCTTTTATAGATTGAATTTATGGCTGTTTTTAAAGGCAATATGAAAAACCCTTTATTATCTCCTATCCAATGAAGTCCTCCCTCTGTTTTACCCATACCTGTTTGGGCAACAACTAAAATATTTTCTTCTGTATTCTCCTTGCAAAACTGTTGAAGTTCATTCCAGTTCGAATTCAAATTTTTACTTTTCCATTTCTTTAATAAATTCTCAAGTCCTAATTTTAAAAAATCACTTTTATGTTCAATTGGTATTCCACCACTCGAACTATAGTCACACTTATGCAAAAATCCTTTTATAAGAATTGCTTCATTTGTTTTTGCTATTCTTTTTATATTTTTAGGTGTATTCATTCCAATAGTATTTATTTCAAAATCACTTAGTAACACTTTGGCTAATAGCTTATATTCTTTATTTTTTATTGCCTTTAAATTATCACAATAATTATGATGATATAAAACTGCAAATGCCACTTTATAATAATCTTCTTTATTTTCAAATTCATTTTCATTTATAAAATAAAGAGATAGCACATTATGTGCCATCTCAGTATTTTCATTAAATGTAGTATTATTTTTTATTCTATTTTGAAATTCTCTATTTGCCTTACCATAATCATGATATTCACAAGCAATTTTAGTAAGTTCATATACATGATTATTTTTTATATAATCTAATTCTTGTAATATATCAAGGTTTTCTAACAATTCATTTGTATGCTGTCTTATACTTTTTTCTGGTTTTGCTTTATACATAGATAAATCCACAGTATCACCCCTAATTAAAATTAACTATATATGACTTTTCTCCATCCACATCAAACCAAAGATTTTCGTTGCCTTTTTCTGCTTCATATTCTGATGTATAAACAACTTTTTTCTTTTCAAATATCCGTTTACTATTAGCTATAATATAATTCTTATTAAGGTAATACTTTGTTCCATTTGCCGTTATATTATCTCCTAATTTTAAACATACAAGTTCATTTTTTATAAGATTATAATCAATATATGCTGAATATTCACTAGTTATAGATTCTTCAACTTCATCTACGACCTCTACAATGCAAACATCTTTAATATCTACAAAATCTTCACTTCTACCAATAGCTTTCAAATTGTATATATTTTCTTTAATATCCATAAGTGTTTCTTTATCACTCTTAACATGGATTATTAATTCTATATTATTTAAAATTTCATAATATTTTAAAGACGTTGTAAGACTTGCAAATTTAGAATATGGTATTTCACATTCATTAATTTTATATTCTTTAAATCTATTATTAATATTTTTTTCTAATTCTTTTATTTGTTTTTCTCTTATTAAAACTAATTTTAATACGCCAGGTTCTTCTTTAACCTTTTTCTTTTTATCCGTTAATGTTTTTTTACGCTTTTTAATAAGGCCTAAAACTTTATCAATTCTATCTTTTTTAAACTCTGCAATTTTTTCTGATAAGTCTTTTAATTCTCTATATTCTTGTAGAAAACCCTCATTCATAACTTGTATTGTAGTTCCTTTTCTAAAGCTATTTCCTTGTGGCTTTTTAGCTTTAGCCACCTTATCAAATCCTGTTGATAAAAGGTTTCCATTTTTCATTTTCACTAAAATCCCTCTATCATCCATTATAGAATTTAAAAAGCAATAATCCGTATATGGTTCCTTATGCATAGCATCATATTTACCTTGGATACTAATATCCATTTCATGATATTCTCTATATCCACAAGCACTATGGATTGCTCCAATTATTGTTGAAAATGGTGGAAGTGGATATGTCATTTTATTTAAAATAGTTTCTTCTTTTTTATAATTCGCACTACTTTGCGTTAGTATAATTCTTAAAACTTCCATACCTACACCCCATAATACATGTTAATTTCTTTTCTTAACTCCTCAAAAAACTTAGAAACACTAACAGGTTCTAATGTACTTTTAATTTCAGCTTCGTTTTTGAAATTACCACCTTCTAATAACGCTACACTACAACCTTTTTTTATTCTTTCTTTTAAATCTTCTGTAATTAATAATTTATCTTCTTTAACTTTTACTACATTTTCAAAATAATGAGTTTTTCTATCAGTTAATCCACCTACAACAAATAAAGGTTCTGCATTATCTAAATTTCCTTTTACAACTAAATTAAGCATTTCAACTGTATCTAATATTGATATTACTCTCGCTGCTTTTTCTTTAGCATCAGCTTCTTGTGATTCAAAATTTTCATCTTTCCCTATCATTTCAAGATCAATTGTTACACTGTACATTTTCATAGTTTTATCATATTCATATTGATATGGCATAAGTCCACATTTTCCTGCATCTGATTGTAAATTCAAATTATTGTTTTCCGCAAAATTTGATGCAAGGTATAAATTGTTATGGAATCTTGTTTCATTTACAAAGCTATCACAAGCAATTGCATCTGTTAAATAGAAAGAACTCTTTCTGATATTTGTGTTTCCCATTGTATTCATATATCCGCCTTCTAAAGCTCTACAATTTGTAGCATTAAGTTCTTCTGAAACAACTTTTTGATTTACTTTTTTATCTACAACAGTTTGCAAATCATCATACATTCCACTTTGAACCATAATGGCATTTTTAAGACTCTCTCTACTTCTTGTTGCATAACTTTTACCGTTTTTAAAAACCTTTTGAACGCTTGATATATTTCCTAAACCTTCCCCATAATTAGATGTCATATTTGCTACTACTGTAAGTGTTAATGCTTTTTTATTCATCTTTCTTTCCCCCATTATCTTTTTTAGATTCATTGTTAAGTGCATTTATAAATGTATACGCTATATTTTTATTTTCATCAAAATCACTAAATAAGTCATATGCAAAATCAAATATTACTCCTGAATACGAAGATAATTGTAGTAATATTTCACAGAACCTTCCATAATCCTTAAAGGTTATTGCACTAATTAACTTTTGTTTATAACTGTTAACTTTATTTTCTGGAATCTCTGCCATTACCCTTTTAGCACTTCCATAGGCAGATTTCATTTGCTTGTCCATTTTATCCCCTCCATAAATTAATGTATTTATTTCTATAAGAGTTTTTATATTATATGAATAATTTGATTTTGATTTTAATAGTAATTCTATTAATCCATCAAGTTTTATATTATTCAAAATGTTGTCTGTTACTTCTTTTTCAAAATCAATATAGTAATTATCATTTACTTTATATTTAAATTGGATACCTTTATAATTATTTATTGCTTCAAATATTTTAATAGCATCTTTTCTAATATATAATGTTTCAAAATAATCATTACCTCTATTTTTTATGATCACTTCAACATCAAAATCTATAAATTCTGCTGACCCTTTTAGTTCAGAAAACAGTGTTGCCCTAGGCTTCTCACTATCAGCAATTAAGTTATTTGTTTTAACTAGTTGCTTTATATCATAATTATTATTTATAAAAAATGATTCATATGATTTTGAAAATGCAAAGGGAATAAAATCAAATTCTTTCTCATCATCAGATTTATATGTTTTAAAGTTCCAGTTATAAGAAATAGATTTACTCTTTTTAGGTATATCTATATTGTAGTTTTGCAATCTACAAATACCACTTGGTTCTATACCTAAACTATTAGTATTTGAAAAATTTGAATATAAACTTTTTCCACCTCTATATGTTTCTTTTATTAGTATCAATCTATTAGTATTAATTTTTTCTAATATTGTCTCTTTATTCTCAGCTATGAACTTAATATCTCCAAAAACCTTTTTCATAATAACATTAGCTTTTAATTTTTCATTTACTAATTTTATTTGTTCTTCTGTAAATTCTTCACTATTTAATATTTGTTCTATTATTCTATGATGCATAGCACTTTCAAAATATTTTTCTGCAAATGAAAAATATCTCTCTTCTATAATTTCTTCACTATTGTATTCTATGATATCATCTTCTATTTTATAAAAATTAGATTCTGTATCATATCCCCTCTCTACAAGATAATCGAAATATTTTATAATACCAACGATACTTGCACTATATCTCCAATCAGATGCTTCCATCCTAGTGTTGAATTTCCCGTTTTCTATTATACTTTTCATATCATATCCCCACCAATTATTTCAAATAATCCGAATCCACTTGATTTTCTACTTCCAACCCCATTTGTATATAGATAACTAAGTAATGCTACATTACCGGTAAACTTAAAACTTCCTACCGTAGCTTCCACAAATTGTGAATGGTGTCTAACAACAGTTTTCTTGCATCTTATAGGAGTTATAGAAAAATCATCTAAAATAGACATTGATAACATTTTCGACTTATCTATTTGTGATTTTAATACATTCTTAAAAGCTTCATTAAAACCGTCCTTTTCATAAGAATAATATGTATCCTTATTATTTTCTCTATTATGCTCTCTAACACATAATGGAGATCTAAACATAACATCAATTGTATCTCTTATAATTGGATATTCTTTTTCTATAATAATATTTTTTATAGTCATTGTATTTTCATAGGCTAACGGATATATTTTATTTTTCTGAATGGATAGTGCATTGAAGAAAACTATACCTGTTCCTATATCTCCAGTACTAAATGTAATATTTATTTTTTTATCAGGCACTAATATCATCTCTTTTGTTAATTTGCTATTAGGTATACCCACTGCAAATGTAAACATCTTATCTTTTCCTATTTCATAATAAGAACTAAAATGTTTTCCATCTTCATATATAGTTAAACTATGTTTGAATAGACTTATTACCGCAGGACGATAATCTAAAATCAAACGTTCACTTTTAAGTTCTAATTCTATTTTAAACCTCATTATTTTTATCCCCTTTAACTATAAATTTTAATATCATGCTTTATTATATTTTAACATATATTATCTCATTTGTTTATTTTTACTTATTATCTTTATGCTTTTATACATAAAATTCTTATATTTTACATAATTAAAGCCCTTATGCTATAACACCACAATAGGTGCTATAATATAAGGGCTTTATTTTAACAAGTCCACTTTAATTTTTTCTGAATTTTATTACCCAGGCTAACTAGCACCTAAAGATACTTGCTACATTTCAAATGTTGCAAAGTTTACTTACTATTTCTTGTGTGTTCTTTATTATGTCTCTAATATATATTTAATTTATCCTACTATATATAAACAAGTATCTAATCTATTATCAACAGTTTCTGCTACTATTTTAAACTAATTGCCTTCCCTTCTACCCCACCAAGTTTCTCCCATATATAATTATGTTGTTCCACACCATTTGAAAAATCTTTATTTTTCCAACTATTTAAAAATGCTAACAATTTTTCCTTATCCTCATAATTGTTAGTATTTACAACTTCAATAAGTTTATTGCAGTCTTCAGTAGTTATTTCTATCATTCCCCAAGTATTCCCATCTTCTGCGTTTATTTTAGTATTTATCATTCCATGCATTCTAATGTATACTCTTTCCTCAGCAACTATATTTGTATCAAAAACATCCTCTTTTGTACCCGCAGCCTTTTCTTTTGCCTTTGCCTCTTCTTTTTCTTTTGCCTCTGCTGCTATTTTATCCTTTGCTGCCTTTTCATCTTCCTCTTTTTTAAGTTGTACAATTTTTAGTTCATTTTCTTTTTTGATTTTATTAGTTATAGTAATGTATACAGCTCCACCAGTTAATGCACATATTAAAAGTATAGATATTATAACTGTTTTTAAGTTTTTCATTTTATATAACCTCCATCCTATCTCACATTATATATTAGATAGATACAATTATATAGTATTTTGTCTAAATTGTTTTATTATGGATATGAAATTAAATATCTACAAACCTTTGAATCTCTGGTATCCAATTTAATTTAAACATCCCAGTTTTTCCATTTCTATTCTTCCCTATTAATATTTCACAAATACCTTTTTCATTACTATCTCTATTGTAATATTCATCTCTATATAGTAATGCTATTATATCTGCATCCTGTTCTATAGCTCCCGAATCTCTTAAATCTGAAAGCACTGGTCTTTTATCTTCTCTTCCTTCTGTAGCTCTTGATAATTGTGATAAAGCAATAATATTTATTTCTAATTCACGAGCCATGCTTTTTAATTCTCTAGATATCTTACTTATTTCATATACTCTATTTCCACTAGATTTTGAATCTCCATTAATTAATTGAAGATAATCTATTACAACTATATCAAGTCCATCTTGTAATTTAGCTTTCATACATTTAGATCTTATTTCACTAGTGTTTAAAGCTCTACCATCATATACAATTGCATATCTTTCACTTAAACATGCTGCTCCATTACTTATTTGTTCAAATTCATCACTAGATAATTTACCCGATTTTATCTTTCCAAGTTTCACACTAACTTCATCACTTAATAATCTATCTGTTAGCTCCTGTTTTGACATTTCAAAAGAAAATATAGCTACTCTGCTTTTTTTAGCTGCCTTACATGCAATATTTAATGCCAGTGCAGTTTTACCCATTGATGGTCTTCCTGCAATAATAAATAAATTCCCTTTTTGCAATCCACCTATAGCCTTATCAAAACTAACAAACCCTGTGGTTTTTCCAAGGCTCTCACCCTTGCTATTATAACGCTTTTCTATTTCTACAAGGGCACTATCTAAACATTCAGCCATAGTGTACATCTTCCCATTATCACTACAAATTTTATAAAGTTCCTCAGCACCTTCACTAATAATATTCCTTGCAACTGATTTAGTATCATAAGCCTTTTTCATTAACTCTCGGCTTATGTTGATAATATTTCTCTTAGTCCACTTGTCCTTTATAATATTACAATGATATTTAATATTTTCAGAAAAAGTTGCTCCCAAGGAAAGGTCACTTAAATAACTAGCCCCTCCAACTTCCTCTATAAGCCCTTTATTATTAAGGCTTTGAGCTAAAGTTATTGTATCTATTACTAATCCCTCACTATATAAATTCACTATTTCTCTATATATTTTAATATGATTTGTATAATAAAAATCCTCACTTTTTAATAAATCAACTACTTCACTTGCAACACTTGGATATGCTATCATTGCTCCTAATACAGCTTGTTCACTTTCCATAGCCTTTGGTAATTCCATAACTAATCCCCCCTTACATCTTTCCATTAATCCTCAAAATCAAATTCTTTTAAATAAGAATAAACTAAACTCTTTTCCCCTTTGGGTTCATTACTTTTTAAATAATGTTTATTTATATTATTATTAATAGGGTGCAAATTTTGTCCTTTAGTAGGTTCATTATTTGACCCTTGGTAGGGACAAATTTTATCATTACTTACTACCACATTTTCTTTTCTAATTGCACCTAAATATAATCTTCTTTTACTATTAAACCCTTCCATTTTTTCAATTTTTAAAAGCAATAAATCTACAAGTTCTTTTAATACCTTTCTAGCTTTTCCCTTAGATACTTTAAGCATTTTCATAATATTTTCTATAGATGCCATAACAAACACTTGTCCAATTTTATCCTTCATAGCATTTCTGTTACTTAATTTAAATCTGTTAAGTAAAATTCCATATAATAAAATAGCATCATTGCTTAATTCACTATATAAACTTAAAGTATAAAGTTCCCTTGGAATAGTTATATAACCACCATTTGATCTTTCCCCTTGTGATAAATATCTAAAGTCATCCATATAATCATCCGCCTTTTTTTAATTTTAATTACTCACTTTAAATATATGCAGAGAAGAGAATTATTGAAAAATTTATTAAATTATTTTTCAAAAAGTTTATTTACTTCATCTATTATTTAGCACATCCTACTAACTAAAAATATATATTCACTTTTTAAAATCCCTGTGAGGTTTTTACTGATGCAGTGAATTTATTAACATCATCATAAATTTACCATATTATTGACAATTATTATGTAACATGTTAAAATTTCCATAAATAGTAAATTATAAAAAAGGGGGATTAATTTAATGATTATTAAAAAAATTACAAGCCTTACAATTTGCGCTTTTTTAACCACAACCTTATTTTCCTATACTCCAGTAAAGGCATTGGATGATATATCGGAAAATAACACAAAATCAAATCCTATCCAAGGAGTGCAGCTAGATAAATCAACTGCAAAGGCTCCAAACAAGAAACTGACAGTAATGGTTTATAGCGATGCAGATAATAATTTAGAGGAAAGCTTACTTGAGGATATACAAGAAATGAAAACGGGATATATAGATAACCCTAATTTAAACTTGATTGCTTTAGTTGATAGAACTCCTGATTATTCAGATGATTCAACTATACTGGGAGAAGACTTTTCAGATTCGAGAATGTATAAAATTGAAAATCATAAAGCCGTAAGAATTGAAGGTGGAAAAGATTTTCCTGAGATAACAAAAACTAGTGAGTATGAAGCAAATATGGGGGATGCACAAACCCTTAAGAAATTTATAGATTCCTGCAAAGCAAATTATCCAGCAGATAAATATGAACTTATTATTTCTAATCACGGTGGTGGCGTAAGAGATAATAAGGCATTACAAAAGCCTAAAAATCCCAAAGCAGTATGTTGGGATGATACAAATGATAGTGACTGTTTATATACTGCTGAAATATCAGATGTACTTACCAATGATCAATCAGTGAATGTACTGGCATACGATGCTTGTTTAATGGGTGCTGCTGAAATAGCATATCAATATAGGCCTGGCAATGGTAGCTTCCAAGCAAATGTTATGGTAGCCTCTGCTCCTGTAGTTTGGGGAGAAGGATTTAAGTATGATGATATATTTAAACGTCTAAAAGCTGGTGGTGAAAGCACTTCACAGAATGATTTAACATTAAAAGGAAAAGAACAAAATTTTGATCCTTCTACAGTTACAGATTTACAATTGGGCGCTCTAATGGTAGAAGAACAAAGAGATGCTGCTTCATCTGCAAGAGCAAATGATCAAGTTCTAAGCTGTTTTGATCTTTCAAAAATAGAAACTGTAAAGAACTCTGTAGATACAATGGCTAAAAGTTTATGGAAAGAAAATAAGAAAGGCGATATAGAAAGACTTAGGGGCACTGGGAAAAATACAACTTTACTTCATTATTTCGATGAAAAGGATAAAGATGAATGGCTATCATATCCTTACTTCGATTTATATGACTTATGTAGAAGAATAAGTACAGATAATGCTTTTAGTGCTAATATTAAAAAATTAGCTACAACTGTTATGAAAAACGTAGATGACTTGGTAGTTTACTCTTATGGCGGTAAAAGTTTTAAAGGATTTACAGAAGGTCAAACAGGTCTAAGTATTTTCTTACCAGATGGAAATAAAATGTACAGAGATGTAACTGCAAATGCAAGTTATTCCGAGTGGAAAGGTCAAAGATGGTACAATTCCATAGATACAACCAGCCTTCAACCAGATTATTTATATGGTAAATTAAATTGGTGCAGAGATGGTCAAAATTCTAAAATAGATGACATTGGAAATTGGTTTGAACTCCTTGATTCTTGGTTTGATAGTAGCAACGGTTCTAATGGTGGAGATAACGGATACCAATGGTAAAAGTTTAATTTATATAAGCTTCTGTATTATCTTAAAAAGAATAATACAGAAGCTTATATTTTGGTTTATAATTCCTTATCTCAAAAACCTAGTTCCCATTATAATAAATGCAATTTCTAAGAGAAACATAATACTATTCAACGTCAATCCTATTATTGCCCATTTATTTTTTTTCTTACTTAATGAGATTATAGCTAAAATTATGCTTAATGGACATATATATAAAGGCATAATTAGTATAAAAGAACTAACGTGTATAAAAGGTATTATCTTTGCAAAATAATTTACACATAAAAATATTACACCAATAGCAATACAAAATGATATTTTACCAAATATACTTGCTAATTTTTTCATAATTTTAACCACCTTTATTTTTATTGAGCATCTGAAGTATTAGTTATACTACTCCAATCTACTTTAAACTCTTTTACTGTATTAGTTCCTTTTATCCAATTATCAACGTTTTGTTTTAGTGCATCTGCACCGTTTACATTAACTGTTATTGCTTTTAAGTACCAATCTGCACCAATTGAACTAGAAACTCCTTTCTTCTTAACTATAACCTTGTCTACATCACTTGGAGCAAATTCAATTTCATTTATATATAAATAATATTCATCATTATCCCCTTGTTCAAAGTCATTGTAATTTTTTTTATCTAGCTTCCACTCTTTAATTGTACCATTCTTTAATTGAATGTTTAAGAATATATCATCATCTGTTCCATTACCAAATTCATTTCCAGTTTCAACCACAGCTGTAAGTGAGCTTATAGGTGAAGCACTCTTTCCAACATCTAAATTCCATCTATCTGAAAATTTACTATAGTCACCCTTTTCTGCTTCTATTAATAAGCTTGTACACTTATTTTGTGCATCAATAAATGCATTTTTTAATCTTTCAAGTCTACCATTTTGGGATAGTAGTTCTTTAGATTTTTGTAAATCCCCATAGTTATATCCAATTCCTGTTTGTAATCCTATCATTAATGTTTTACATTGAAGTTTTTCTTCGCTTAAATTTGCACTTACTCCGTAAACTTTTTGTGAAACATCATTTACTAGGTCAAAAGGTATATCTTCTATATTACTAAATATTGGTGCTATACCTTTTGAATAATCTTCTATAGGTTTTTTTGCTATATCTGCCCATACTATTGCTTCAGCATTATTTTCTAATTCTCTGTGTAATGGTCGAGTATTTTCATTGTCTAAATATACTCCACATTCTGGGTTTACAAATATACCATGACATGCAAGGTCACCTGTTATATGTGAAAGCCAACCAGCAGCAAAAGCTATTTTTTTCATATCTTTTGATGCTAA
Source organism: Clostridium gasigenes (assembly GCF_017348895.1). Classification (NCBI taxonomy): domain Bacteria; kingdom Bacillati; phylum Bacillota; class Clostridia; order Eubacteriales; family Clostridiaceae; genus Clostridium; species Clostridium gasigenes. The sequence goes on along the minus strand of NZ_CP071376.1, from coordinate 1,532,600 downwards.
TGCCATCTTTAATTGTTCTGATGCAAAAGTTCCAACTTTATAATAGTGATATCTATCAGCCCATGGTGCACGTTCCAATGCTTGTCCCGGTTGCAAATAACCTAAGTCTAAAGCGTTTGATCCCCAATTTGCTATTCCCGGATAAGTTTCTAGAGATTTTTTTATTATACTTTCTTGTGGCAAGTTTTCTTTTACATTTTCTATTAATGTGCAATGTGAAGCTGGTTGAAAAGCATATGCTTTAAAAGAACTAACACTTGAAAAAATTAATGTGACTGCTAAAAGTTTACTTATTTTCTTAAATTTCATTTTTTATTCCCCCTTGAAAAAATAATTATGTATAAACGTTTACATTTATAATTTAACATAATTTATTCTTTTTTTCAATATAATACATTTTTTTTATTTGGTTCTATTATTATCTCCTTTTCTATCTTTAATCCTTTAATCCTTTAATCCTTTAAGGTATTGTAATAGTAATATAAGCTATATAACTCATCTTCCAATAAGTTATATAGCTATATTTTCATTAGTTTACATTCGCCTTTATCCTACAGGATTTCCACCTGTTATAGTCTTAGAATTTTTAAACTTTAATAGATATTTTGGAATAAAGCAAGCAACTATCATTAATGGCCATAAATTTAGAGGGAAAAATATAATTAAAAGAAGTAAAGCTACAAGTGGAGATTTTAAAGCTGCACTTGTAAGAGATGCCGTTATAATAGCTGCACATAAAACAGGATCCAATGAAAAAATCATTGAAAATCCATAACCAATACTTATACCAGAAAATACTATAGGAAAAATATGTCCTCCACGCCATCCTGTTGAAAGACAAACCTCTGTAACAAACAATTTACAAAATCCAGTAATAATTAATAAGTAAGCACTCTTAGTGCTCCATTCAACAGCTAGAACTTTAAGTTCATGTTCTCCTGAAAATAAAGTAGAAGGAAGAAGTGTTCCTATTAATCCTAATATTAAACCACCTAAAATTGCTTTAAAAATTTTGTGTTTATTAAGAGGCTTAGTTATAGTATGAAGAAATTTCCCAAAGAATTCATATAACAAAGCAATGGATATTCCAACTAAAATAAGAGGTATAGTTGAAATAAGCTCTTTATTTCCTATAATTGAAGACCCAAAATCAGCAGAAAAAGAAGGTCTATTATCAATTTTAAGCAATAATGTAAATATTAGAAATCCTGATAACGTAGTTATAGAGTAAATAACCACTTTTAATTTCTTTATAGCAGAGCTATCATTTTTATCATTAAAAAAATCAGAAATACCATATAAAGGGGCTCTAAATATCAGAGCCATTGTAGCTTTGATTTCGAAGTTTGTTAATAATGTTGTATACTCTCTAAACTCTTCATTTTCTTTAAAAAATGATTTAAGAATATCCCCCGTCCATGTAACAAGACCGCCTACTATTCCCACCAATGCAGCTTCAGGCCCAAGACTTGCACCAAAAAGCAAAACAATAAGTGCGGATAAAGTAGCTTTATGGATATTTTTATAATCAACGCGGTTAGTTTCTTTGTATTCCGAAACTACTTCTGGCATTTTGCGAGGATACTCGCCAAAAAACTTTTGGCATAAGCCTACTAATAAGCCACCTATTAAGCACATAATAACTGTCCAGTATTTAATGCTAAAATAGCTAGGTAAAGTATGCCATAAAAAATGAACTCCTAAATTTATAATAGATAAAAAGCTCCAAGTTAGCAATCCTACAAATCCCCCTATGATTATTCCATATAGGGTTAAAATACTTAGCTTAAAATATTTTTTTTTCATTTGTTTCCTCCTAATTTAATAAGTTTCTTAGAATTATATCATAATTATGTATGTAAAAAAAAGTCTATGATGCATTTAGAAGATGATTTCTGTACTGTTAGCATCTCAGTTGGGTAATCCTCTCTCCTAGCCTCCCTCATATTAAAAGCATCACAAAAAGCAAAGAAAAATAATAGCAGTTCAAATGATTAACACTCTATCCATATACTACTAATACCTTATATGCTATAATTAGACAATATTTAAAGACGAAAGGAAGATTTAAAATGTTAAATTATAATGAGGAAGTTGTCATAGATAGTCTTCCGTTAAGAATTAAGAATAGCTTTGTAGAAGGAATTACTAACAAGTATTTTTCAGAAAATTTAATTATGTTGCTACTTAAGACATTAATGCTTTTAATCCTTATTTCAGATGATAAGGTAAATGGAGTAAATTTCAAACTAATATTTTATTCAGTTCCTCCAATATTAGTTTGGACTATGGTGAATTCAGCCTTTTTATCTTTAGGATTTTTCTTTAAGGGTAGTGCTCAGAAATGGTCTTTTTTAGGGCTTAATTTATTCTTTACGCTTATAGTAATAGGTGATATATGGTACCTTAGAAGTAATTCATCATTTTTAAATTATTATATGTTCGGAATGACAAATAATTTAGAAGATTTAGGAAGTTCAATATTTTCTATGTTTAGAATAGTAGACATTGTATTTGTTATAGATTTAGTAGTTATTTCTTTTAGAAATATAAAGTGCTCAAAAACTATAAAGAAGTACAATACAAATATAATAGGCGGCTTAGCTATATTATCTATTTCTATGATTTATATTGGATATGTTCATATAAAAATAGATGAAAAATCATTGGGATATAAATATCAATCTGTTTTTAGTAATAGTTGTTCACCAAATCAAACAATGTTTAATCTATCACCTATTGCTTATCATATATTTGATTCTTTTGATTCCTACAGCCGATCTAAACCTTATGTTTTTGACAAAACTGAAAAAGAATCTGTCAAAAATACATTAAAGAGCTTAAAAGAAAATAATGAAGATAATAAATATGCAGGAATTATGAAGGGTAAAAACTTATTAGTTATTCAGTGGGAATCATTAGAGACTTTTGTAATAAATCAAAATATTGATGGACAGGCAATAACTCCCACGTTAAATAAACTACTTAATAATTCCCTATATTTTGATAATTTCCATGAACAAACATTTAATGGTACAAGTTCTGATTCAGAACTTATTACAAACACATCCACATTTCCAGTAAGAGAAGGATCAACTTTCTTTAGATATCCAACTAATACTTATGACTATTCATTACCTAATATATTTGAGGATCTAGGTTATAATACTGTTGTATCTCATCCAGATAGAGGATCTTTTTGGAACTGGTTAATAAATCTTAAATCAATTGGATATGATACATTGCTAGATTCAACAGATTACGACACAACAGAAAAAATTAATCTTGGATTATCAGATAAGAGTTATCTCAAACAATTTGGTGATGTGCTAAATTCACTAAAAGAACCTTATCTAGCATCTACTATCACTTTATCAAGCCATCTTCCTTTTAATATGCCTGAAGATGCAAAAATGATGAAACTACCATCAAATTTAGAAGAAACAAAACTTGGTGGTTACATGCAGTCTATTAATTATACAGATAAATATCTAGGTGAACTTCTAAAACAATTACAAGCTAATGGAACTTTAGATAATACGGTAATTGCAATTTTTGGGGACCATGAAGGTGTTCATAAGTACTATGCTGATGAAATCGCAAATACAAGTGGCTTAGAGGATTGGATGAAGGAAAATAATAGAAAAGTTCCATTATTTATTTATAACAAGGATTTAGAAAAAGAAACTTTCTCAATGTATGCTGGACAAGTAGACACCTTACCAACATTAGCTTATTTATTTGGAGCGCCAAAAGAGCAATATAATACACCACTTACACTCGGAAGAAATTTATTAAATACAAATAAGAGTTATGTATTACTTTCAAATAAACAATTACTCCAAGATGGGTTAACTGAGGAAGAGCAAATTAATATAAAAAGTCTTACTGATATAAGCGATAAGATGATAAGAGGAAATTACTATAGAAATGAGGCTGGTATGAATGAATAAGAAAATTATATTATATATTACAATCGGATTAATCTTTTTAATGCCTATCATATCAATTGAAAGTGTTATACCTTGGGTAGTTGCATTCTTTTTTATAAATAAATCTATAAAAAGATTTAAGGCAAATGATGAACTTAAATTTATCTGGTTTAATATGATTTATTGTGGTGGAATAATATTAATATACAATATTATAGCTAGATATCTAGAATATATCTTGATTAAAACGTGGCTTTAAAATTTAAATTGGCATAAACCAATTTTAAAAATATTCCTATTATTAATTTAAGCAAAAAAGTGGATTCTTATCGAATCCACTTTTTTGCTTTATTCATAGGCTAGTTTACAATAGCCTCCTATTTTCTTTAACATGAAATCTTTACTTTAGATATTATTGTCTATGTATTACATATACTTATGTTATTTCCTTACACAAGATTCTCTTTTTACAAGTTTTGTTTCTAAAATAATATGTTCATTAGGTGTGGCTTTTTTTATCTGTTTTAATAATAAATCTATACTTATTTTAGCCATTTCTTCTCTTGGCTGTACTACTGTTGTAATTGCTGGTGTATAAAACTCTGTCACATCCATTCCATCAAATCCAACTAATGAAATATCCTTCCCAACTTTAAGTCCATTATCTGATAATGCCTTTGCTGCACCTATTGCCATAATATCAGAAATTGAGAATATAGCATCAACTTCTTTATATTTTTTTATAAATACTTCAGTTGCCTTGCTAGCTAATTTAGGATTATATTGTCCATATATAATATAATTTTCATTGAATTTTAATCCATTTTCTATTAACGCCTCTTTATACCCTAAAAATCTTTCATATACTAATCCTGAATCTGATTCAATTCCTAAAATAATAGCTATATTTTTATGTCCAAGATCTATTAGATATTTTGTTGCCATATATGCTGAGTCTTTTTGTTTAATTCCTACAGAAGAAAAATTATTAACTTTTGTATTATAAGTTGTATTCACTGAAGCTAAAACAATTGGACTAGTTATCCCCTTAAATGTCTCTTCCGTTACTTCTCTAATATCACACCCAAGATATATTATTCCCTGAAGTTTCCTTTCTTTTTCAAATGAAATAATCTCCCTAACTTCATCCTCACCTTTTAAAGAATAATCAGTTTGCCTTAAAATCATAGATTTTCCACTCTTTTTAATTTCTTTATTAATAACATCTATCATCTCAGAAAAAAACGGATTAAATACTCCTCTTACTAAAACACCTATATCATTAGAATTGCTTTTTTTTAGATTCCTTGCGCTATTATTTGGTATATAATTATTATCCCTTATTATTTTCAAGATTTTTTTCCTTGTTGTATCTTTTACATTTGGATCATTATTTACAACTCTAGAAACTGTTCCAACCGCTACTTCTGCCATCTTCGCAATATCCTTAATATTCATAAGCTACATCCTCTCAATAATTTTAATTGGACAATTGTTGCAATTAATTTATTATATAATTAGATGTAGTTTTAAAATTTTCTAGATATCTCTACACCATAAATTTTATTCTTTTACAGCTCCTGCAACTAATCCTTTAGCTATAAACTTTTGTATTGAAATAAATATAACTGTAAGTGGTATAGTCGCCATTACTGATGCTGCGGCATATACTGGCCAACTAGTTGTAGATCCGCTTTTCATCATTCCATTTAATCCCAACACTAGAGTTTTAACTTGTGGTGATTTTAATAAAGCCGCTGATATCATAAATTCTCCAAACACCCCTATAAAAGAAAAGAAGAATATTACTATTAACATAGGCTTTGCTAGTGGAATAATAATTTTTGTGAATATTTTAAAATGAGATGCCCCATCTACAAGCGCAGCTTCATCTAGTTCTTTTGGAATACCATCTACAAAACCTTTCATTAGCCATATATTATAAGCACTTGAACCACATAAAACTAAAACTAAAAAAGGTAAATTATCCATACCAAAAGGTAATTTATACGCTACAGATAATATAGCTGGAATAGCCATTGTAGCTGGAAACATTTGAAGTATTAACAATGTCATTAACCCATATTTTTTGCCAGCAAATCTTAATCTGCTAAATGAATATGCTGCCGGTAATGTCATTATAACCTGAATCATTGAAACAAATAAACATAATATTAAACTATTTTTAATCCAAATTAGAAAATCAGTATTTTTTAAAACATTAATATAGTTATCAAAAGTAACAGCTTTAGGTATTATTCCATTTTCATAAAAGCTTGTTCCAGGTGATAATGAGGCTGAAATAATTGCCCATATTGGAAATGCTATTATTAGAATTGAAATCCATAAAAACACTCTACTTGCCCATAGTTTTATTTTGTCTTGTTTCTTTAATTTTACTTTATATATTTTATTCTTTTTTATCATAATTAATCCACCTCTTTAAATTGTCCTGATGCTCTCATTTGAATAAATGAGATTCCACCCACAATTATAAACATTAATATAGATAATGTAGATCCCAATTCAAATCTACCAAATTGAATTGACATTTTATATGCTGCTGATCCTAATATATCTGTATATCCCGCAAAAGGTGAATCTGGTCTAACTGGTCCACCATTGAATAATAGGAACGCAACTCCAAAGTTTCCAAAGTTCATTGCCCAGGATCCAATTAATAAAGGATATGATGTTTTTGCTAAACATGGAAGTGTAATTTTCATAAACTTTTGTATCCAATTAGCGCCATCCAGGTCTGCTGCTTCATAATAAGTATCGGAAATAGATGATAATCCACCAATACATACATTCATCATATAGGGGAATCCAATCCATATACTAACTAAAACAAGTGCAATTCTTGCTGGTCCAACCTGTGTTAACCACATAACTGGTTCACCTATAATGTGTAATTTCATTAAAATTTCATTTATTGCTCCATATTGACTATTTAACAATCCCCCAAAGGCTATTATTACTATTGTTGCAGGTAACGCCCATGGCAATATTAATATTCCTTTATAAATGGCTGCTTCTTTCATATTTTTATTTGATATAACCATAGCAAAAACTAAACCTACAATAAAACTCCCTAGAGTTATTAATGTTGCGGCTACTACTGTCCATAAAAAAACAGGAAGAAAAATTTCCTTCAATGGTCCAGTAAGAATACTTTTAAAATTTTCTATTCCGATAAATTTCCATCCAGTATTTACAGTTTTTAAATTATAATCTGTAAAAGCTATTACCATTGTCAGCACTATAGGTATAACCGATAATATCAACATACTTATTAATGCTGGTGCTAGAAATTTTGCTGCTGTAGCATTATCTTTACGCTTATGTTTATTTTTACTCATACCCTTTCCCCCCATTATATAATTAGGGGAATTTCTTCCCCTAATTTATTAGTTTTGTAATTCTATTCCTTTTTTAATTCCTGATAAAATTTCATCTGCAACTTTTTGTGGGTCTTCACCTTGTAAAACTCTTTGTACATTTTTCATTGGCTCCCAAACTGCATCCATAGCTTTTATATTTGGCATTGGTTCAGAGTTTTTAGATGCATTTAAGAATGCTGTTACATTTTCATTATCTTTAACTTCTTGTTTGTCCATCATTGATTTAAATACAGGAGTTTTTCCTTTTTCATACAAACCTTGTTGTGTTTCTTTAGTTAAGTAACTTAAACACTCCCAAGCCTCATCTTGATTTTTTGATTTTGCACTTACAAATCCACATTGAATACCTGATAAAGCTTTATAAGGCTTACCATCTATTGAAGGAATTTCAGCTATACCAAAGTTTACTTTTGAATCCTTTAACTGTTGTATATCCCAAGGTCCAGAAATGTAGAACATTGATTTTCCTTCTTTAAAATTAGTTACTGCAATATCTAATGTAATATCTAATGGCATAAATTTCTCTTTAACAACTAAATTTTGAAGTGTTTGTAACCCCTTAACTGATCCTGCATTATTAATACCGATATCATTTATATCATATTTACCATCTTTTTGAGCAAATACATATCCACCATTTGTTAATAAAAATCCTAAATTAGTATATGGATCATTAATATTAAATTGGAAACTTCCTTCACCTTTAGCAGATGCCATTTTTAATAGTTCATCCATAGTTTTTGGAACTTCCTTCACTAAATCTTTATTATAGTATAATGCAGTAGTTTCAATTGATATTGGCATGGCATACTTTTTACCATTTACAGTTACAGCATCCCAAACCCCTTTATTTATATATTCATCTTCTTTTACATACTTTTCTGCAACTTCTGTAACTAATCCGGCTTCTTCGTAAGCCGCTAATTGATTATGAGGTGATCCAAAGTATATATCAGGACCTTGTGATGAATTTGCAGCTTGTAAAAATGCTTTGTAATCTCCATCATCTCTTACTACCTTTACTTTATTTCCAGTTTCATCTCCCCATTTTTTTGCTGCTTCTTCTAAAACTGGCACTTCTAGTTCTGGTAACTTAGTCCAAATTGTTAATTCCTTACCTGCCTTTCCAGATACGCTTTTATCCTTCCCACCTGAGCACCCCATAAATAAAGAACTCATAACTATACCAACCATCATTGTTGCGAATATTTTTTTCTTAATCATAATTTTATTCCCCCTATTTTTTATATATTAAAGCTAAGACGTTATAAAATAAATAATATATCAAAATCAAGGTTACTATTCTAATATTTATTTTACGAGGCCTAGTTCTCTAAAAACTTAATTTATTTTGAAAATTCTAAATGAATTAGCTTCCATACTAACTGATTCTACTAATTCTTCATTTGTTAAATCATATAAATTAAAAACCTTTTTATTTCTAATTTCTTCTGGTAACATTACATCCACCATTTCATTTGAATTATTTATTAAAATCGTTATATTACCTTTTGAATATACTAAAGCTTCTTTAGTACAGCAATAACTTATCCACCTATTATCTAATAACTTAAATTCCTCATACTCTTTTCTTATTCCAATAATTTTCTTCATGAATATTTGGAATTCCTTATCTTGTTTTTCATCTTCCCAAACCATGCATCTTCTATGGAATTCACGTCCCATACCTTGTTCACCCTCCATGCCAACTTCATCCCCGTAATATATACAAGGTGAACCCGCTTGAGTAAACATAAATAAATATGCTAATTTCATTTTTTCTTTATCACCATTTGCAACTGTTAACATTCTTGGAGTATCATGACTATCCAAAAGATTAAATGTGACTTCACCTACTTGCCTTGAATATGCTACTTTATTTTCTTCAACCATATATCTAAATTTTTCTCCACTAATATCATTTAAACAAAAATATTCTTTTATAGCTTCAGTTAGAGGATAATTCATTACTGCATCAAATTGATCTCCCATAAGCCATGGCAGACCGTCATGCCACACTTCCCCTAATATATAAACTTCCTCATTTATACCTTTAACAACTTCTCTAAATTTTCTCCAAAACACATGATCTACTTCATTACAAACATCCAGTCTCCATGCATCTATTTTCATATCATCAACCCAATATTTAGCTACTTTAAGTAAATGGTCAACAACCTCATTATTTTCTGTATTTAATTTAGGCATTATTGGAGTTCTACCAAAAGTTTCATAGTTAAGATTATTTCCATCTAATTCTTCTAAAGGTCTATCTACTGCAGGAAATTTCTTTATATAAAACCAATCTTTATATTTTGATTCTTCTCCATATTTAACTACATCCTGCCATTGTGCTGAAAAATACCCTACATGATTGAACACAGCATCTAACATTATTTTAATTCCTCTTTTATGTGCTTCTTCGACTAATTTTTTAAACGTTTTCTCGTCCCCTAAAGTAGAGTCTACTTTAAAGTAATCTATTGTATCGTATCTGTGATTAGTCGTTGCTTCAAATATAGGACATAAATATAATCCTGTTATACCTAATTCGTCTAAATAATCAAGTTTATCTATTATCCCTTGAAGATCTCCTCCCATAAAATTTTCTCCAGTTGGTTCTGTTCCCCAATCCTGAACATTTATTGGATTTATAGATTTATCCCCATTACAAAATCTATCAGGGAATATCTGGTACCATACAGTGTTTTTAACCCACTCAGGTCCCCTTGCTACATCTATGTTATTTAAATATGGGAAGCAAAAGAAATCACTTAATTTACACAACTTTCTTTCATCACTCTCATCTCCATTTAATTCCCTACTTCCTTTTTCTGTATATAATAATGTTTCTTCATATCCCTCAAGTATAAATGCATATCTTGATCTTTTCATATCTGGTTTATATTCAATAATCCAATTATCAAAGTATTCAGTTTCACACTCTTTTCTCATCGGGTAACTCTTACCACCTATCCATACACCTCCAGTAGCATTCATATTACCACCATCACAACCACCAGCATCCCATATATATGGATCACCAATTCTAATTATTGCACTTTTAACCTCATTTTTTTTAGTTTTCACTCTTAAATGTAGTGTCTCACTATCGTATCCATAAGAATAATTACTTTGTGCACTATGACAAATTGCTTCTCTTGTAATAGTTTTTTTCATATCTTCCCCATCCTCTCAACTATAATTAGTTTTTGAAACGTTTCCAATTTTTATATTACTGAACTTCTTTCAATAAATTTATAATCTAATCTAACATATTTTTCTACACTTTCATTTTTTATAAGCTTGTCTAACAGCGCTGCACCATTATATCCTATGTTATACGTATTTTGCTTAATAGTAGTTAATGAAGGTGTTAAATATCTTGAGATCTCATTATCTCCACAGCCTACAATAGATATTTCATCTGGAATTTTTATATTTAACCTTTTAAGGCCCTCATATACCCCTATTGCAATATTATCAGAAGCACAAAATATTCCATCCACATTTTTATATTCAATAATACTTTTCACTATCTTTTCTCCGAATTGTTTAGAAAATTCTCCGTATATTATGTTATCACTATTTATTTCTATACCATTGTCCCGTAGAGCTTGCTCATATCCACGAACCCTTTGTTTTGTTATATATAGACTTCTCTTACCTTGAATTGTTTTTATTTTTTTGCAGCCTTTTTTAATCATATAATTAGTGACTTCATAAGCTACCCTAAAATTATCTATACCTATATTTACTACTTTCTCTCCTTCTAAATCGCAATCCACTAATACAATTGGAAATTTTTTATCAATCAATTCCTTAACATATGGATCATTCGCTTCCATCCCATATAACAAAGCTCCCGATATGTTATTTTCCTTGCAAAATTTATAATATGATTTCCCATTTTTTATAGATTTTCCTAATGTAAATAACGATACTTCATAATCTAAAATTTCTACATAATCATATAATCCACTAAGAATTTGGAAAGGATTGAATTCTTCATTAAGCTCTTTTATTATTATTGCTATATGATTGTTATTTTTCTTTACTAAATCCCTAGCATTTTTATTTGGTATATAATCTAATTCATCAGCAGTTTTTAAAACCAATTCTTTTGTGTCTTTGTTTATATCACTATATCCATTTAGAGCTCTAGATACAGTCGAAATTGATACATGGCATTTCTTCGCAATATCTTTAATTGTATTCAAAATACTTCTCCCCCACCATTCAATAGTGTTAAATTCAAACAAATTATTTTAGTCATTTATAGAAATTTATATATATTATTATATTTTTTCCCATATTTGTTTCTTGTATAAGTATATTATTTTTTTTTAAGTTGTACAACCTAAAAATATACTTTTTTTACCGAAATCGTTTCCGGTTTATAATGTCTTTTATTTATGTATATCGAAAAAATAACTAGTCAGATTTTGATCTGTTTTGAACTATGTTTTATCACTAAACCACTTTCGCAGATTTTAGTTCTTCCGCCTATATCAAAACATCATCACAATCTTGACTTGTTATTTTTTCAGTCTGTTATTTTAATTTTGCCAATCTACTATTATTTCTCCAGTATTATTCTCTGGTACCTTGTAGGTATGATTATTTCCACTTTCCCATACAAGATTATTTCCATTTTTCTTTATAAATTTAAAGTTAATTGTTTTTCCTGCTGGAACACTTACATCAAAATACCAGTTAGGATATTGATATTCAACTTTATTGTATATTTCTCCAATCATATTATTTGCATTCCAATTTCCAAGCTCTGCAACATCACCTGATAAATATACATTTTGTCCCAAGCTAGTATTTGCATTTTTCACTACAAATCTTACTGAAACTTGTTTTCCAGTTAATACATCAAAATTTTTATATATATTTGATTTTATTCCAGATGCTGTTTGAACTATAACATTAATTTTTCCTGCATCAATATTTGGTACTATTACTTTTATTTCTTTATCGTCCCATGAAACAACTTGACCTTCAGTAGTACCAAAAGAAACTTTTCCTTTTATATCTCCAAAACCTCTACCATCTACAGTAACTGTTTTCCCCGGTTCGACCATAGGACTACCTATATTACCTATAATCGGAGAGTTGTTATTTGATACATAGCTCCAAACCGCTGCGCTGCCTGCTTTTAATGTGAATTTTTGAAGTTCCCCTTTTGAATTTACATTAATATCATTTCCAGAAACTACATTTCCCAATGTATCTTTATAAATACCTTCAGGTAAAGTGGTCAATGCTCCTGATATATCCACACTTTTTGATTTATTTCTATTAACCGCAACTAAAGCAACATTATTTCCAAATTTTCTTTCATAAATATATACATCATCATTTATCCACTTTTGTTGTGTATCTCCATATGCTATAGCTGGATTATTTTTTCTCAATGGTGATAATTTCTGTATTATTTTATATGCATTTGTATTTTTATCAAATCCACTCATCATTGCTCTATTATTTGGATCTCCATTACCACTCATATATTGTTCAGTACCATAGTATATAGCTGGAACCCCTCTTGATGTTAAAGTTAACACTAAAGCTTGGTCAACATTAGCTTTGGCACTTCCCTCATTGTAAAATCTATCCATATCATGATTATCTATGAATGTAACTTGATCATTAACATGTTCATATTGATTTGCAGTACTAGCTATAACTTCATTTAAGCCCTGCATATTATCAGTCCCATCCCTTAATACTTCCCTAATTTTTTGTGCATATCTAAAATCTAACAAACTCATTCCACTATCATTTGCAAATTTAACATTTTTAGGATCCTGCTCCCTCTTTCCTAAAAACCACTCTCCGAATGTGAAAACTTGCTTATAATCATATACAGAATCCATAAAATTCTTTTGCCAACCTTCTGGCATATGCTTAACTGCATCCATTCTAATACCATCAATTCCTGTATCTAACCATAATTTAATAGAATCTTTAAGATATTTATCAACAGTATTATTTTGAGTATTTAAATCTGCTAGATCAAATAAATTTCTATAAGTTCCATCTTCAACTGTAGAAAAATCTGTTCCTCCATTATGATTAAACATCCCATTCTTATCATTTGAATAACCAGCTAATAAATTCCCATTATCATATAACTTTCCATTTTCAGCATATGAAGGCTCATCAGGGTTAGCTGGTGATGTATGATTCGGAGCAAAATCGATAATAACTTTTATATTATTATCATGAGCAACTTTTACTAATTTTTTAAATTCTTCAATAGTACCAAATGCTGGATTAGGCTTTTTGAAATCCCTTGCCCAATATCCATGATATGAAGTACTTCCATCAGCGAATACACTATATATATTCTCTACTGGTTGCGAAATCCATATTGCTGTTATGCCCAGATCTCTTAAATAACCATCAGTAATTTTATTAGCTATACCATTCCAATCCCCTCCAAAATATTTTTTTGGACTCTTCTTTGTTCCATCGTAAATATTTCCTTTAGGATTATTAGAAACGTTTCCATCAAAGAATCTATCCGTTACTATTTGATAAATAACATCAGTATTGTAATTTACTTTATTTTCTACAGATGCATCACTTGTGTACTTTTCCGCAGCATAAACAATTTTAGTTGGTGTACATACTAATTGCTGTGCCATAATAATGCTCAGTGCTAAACAGGTTGCCTTTAACTTTTTATTCATAATTTGCCTCCTTATATTTTAATAGCATGTCTATTATTAAAAATTACAATTTATGTTTATAGGTTTATTATAGTTTTGCTAGTAATGGTTTACAATGAATATTTTTACAAAATCGTTTCCGTATTTTATAAAAAATTTAATTATATTACACTATAAAATAATCCTAAATTTTTATTTCTTTTTTATATGAACTTCTTCTCTACTAAAGACTCTTTCAAGCTTTATACCTCTATTTCTTAATAGCGTCTTAAAATTGACATTTTATTCTTGATAACGTATACTTTTTAATTGTATAATCCTATATAATTAAATTTAAAGTCACCGATTATACACACTACTAAAAAGTGAGGATAGTTTATGATAACTAATTTAGAATTAAACATTAATAGACTTGAGGATTTCTCTGGAACTGTATCGATAAAGAAGAATAATAAGATTTTATTAGAAAAAGCATATGGATTAGCTAATTTTAGTTTTAATGCTAAAAATGAAATTAATACTAAACATGGTATTGCTTCTGGTGCTAAACTTTTTACAGCAATTGCAATATGTCAACTAGTTGATAGTGGTTTGTTAAGCTTTGATACTTTACTAAAAGACTGTTTAAATATTAAGTATCTTAATTATGATAATCGTATAACAATTAAGCACTTATTAACACATAGCTCTGGAATCCCTGATTATTTTGAAGAAGACGATATAAATAATGTAAATGAATTCTCAGAACTGTATCAAAACCCACCAATGTACATGTTAAAAACTCCAAAAGATCATTTAAAACTTTTCAAAAATAATCCTATGGAATTCGAGCCAGGTTATAAATTCGATTATACTAATGCAGGATATATACTCTTAGGATTAATCATAGAAGAAAAAAGCGGGTTAGAATTTAAAGAATATATGGAAAAAAATATAATTAACAAATTAAAACTTAGTAATACAGGCTATTTCTCTATTGATAAATTACCTGAAGGTTGCTCATATGGTTATACAAAAGATCATAATGGGAATTTAAAGAGTAATATATACTCCATCCCTATAGTTGGTGGTCCTGATGGTGGAATTTATATAAATGTTCACGATATGAGTAAAGTTTGGAATGCGCTATTAAACTTTAAATTATTAAGAGAAGCTACAACTAAAGAATTGCTTACACCTCATATTCACTGTGAAAATGATTGTTATTATGGCTATGGTATTTATATTATAAAAAAGGAAAATGAAATCTATAAATATTTTCTTATGGGTGGGGACCCCGGTGCAGAATTTATGTCCGCTGTGTATCCACAAAATAACGTAGAAGTAATTGTTATGTGTAATAGAGATTCTGGTGCAAATGATGTAGCCATGCTTGTAGAAAACTCACTTTGTTAAGATTTCAAAAAACTTGTTGTTAAAACTGTACTCCATAAAATAAATAGTTTTAGCAATCAATATCTATTGCAAATAATAATATACCCCCTTTAAATCAAAAAAACTCTACTTAACTATAAGTAGAGTTTTTTCATTTTTTCTTTTTCATTTCATCTAATATTTTTTTAAAATCGTCATTTTCCACACCTAAAGCATCTTCTTTTCTTATCATTTTAGGTACTAATAATATTCCTACTCTCTTATTTTTAGGTTTTATTACATAATCTATTATTTCCCCGGAAAACTTTTTGATTTTTATTGTAATATCAATGGTGCTATCTTTTACTGTATGGAAGATATCCACTTCTGATAAAACTTTTTTATTATTTATTTCTAAAATTTTATCTCCAGTTCTTATCCCTGCACTAAATGCCGGTGAACTTGGCGCAACTTCTAAAACTGCCACCCCGACCTCATCACTTACATAAATAAATTTACCATTATCCTCTGATTTCTTTTGTATTTTCAACATAAGTTCATGAGCTAAAGGTGCATAAATGATTACTATCAACTGCCCTATTATACCAAATGTTGCAGCTTGAGCAACTATTGCTAATGTTATTCCGTATATTAATATTAACATACCTGAATGCAATGTTTTTTTTCTCTTTAGTTTTGTAAATGTTACTGCATTATATCCTATCATTCCGTATAATGGTACACATGTAATAACAGTCTTTGCTAACAGCGTTAATGTTTCTGATTTGTTTATTATGGGCCACCATGCAGGTGTAACCATAGCACTACTAGCGCCGCCTGCCATTTGTGTAGTAATAGCTATAAAAATAGCTATTGGCATTGCCCAATATCTATTAAAAGAGAATCCACCAACTATTTTTCCATCTTTAGTTGAAAAAACTGGTACAGCCCCTCTATTTCCATCAACCATAACTAAAAATGCTTCTACAATATGTAAAACTCCTATAAATGTCATTAATGATACTACATTTATATTTAAGTATGATTGAGTACCGGTTGCATTTGTGATTACACTTATAAGCCCTAATATAGCACCTGAATATGAAAAACATACAAATCT
Source organism: Clostridium gasigenes (assembly GCF_017348895.1). NCBI lineage: Bacteria > Bacillati > Bacillota > Clostridia > Eubacteriales > Clostridiaceae > Clostridium > Clostridium gasigenes. The sequence goes on along the minus strand of NZ_CP071376.1, from coordinate 1,516,108 downwards.
TTTTTTAATAAATACCAGAAATAATGAAACCATAAATATTAACTCTATTCCTGAGTTTTGATTAAATACAATTCCTAAACTGCTTAATATAATACTACCTATAGCACCTGCAACAATACCTAATACTAATTGAGATAATGTAAGTTCTAGGGGCGAGTTTAAACTCTCCCCAACTGTCATCTTTTGCATTATAGATACTCTTCTATTTTTCATATAGAACATTATTCCCAAAATTACTAATATAATCAAATGTGCTGGATCAACTATGGCATACGCTACGGATCTTAATGTATATAATATTAACTCCATAAAGCAAGCCTCCTATTTAAGTTTTTCTCTTATTACCTCTAACCCTTTGGTAAATTGTGGATCTTTAGTTCTATTATATTCTGCCTTTAAGAACTCTTCTGGTATTTTAACCTCTATATCTGGTTTTATACCTATTTTGTGTATATTTTCTCCATTTGGAGTGTAATACTTAGATGTTGTAACTTTAAGTCCGCCTAGTCCATCTTTAAACTCTATAAGTTGTTGAACTACACCTTTACCAAAGCTATTAACTCCAATAGTAGTAGCAACTCCATAATCTCTTAAAGCGCCTGTAACAACCTCTGATGCAGATGCACTTCCACCATCAATTAAGACTACTAAAGGGATTCCTTCAGCTGTTCCACCAACAGATTTAGATTCTATCTTTTTATCGTATTTATCTATTGTGTAGGTTACAACCTTTCCTTTTGGAATAAACTGTGAAGCAACTTTAACCGATTCGCCTAAAAATCCACCTGGATTTCCTCTTAAATCAACTATTAATCCCTTCATTCCTACAGCCTTAAGTTCTACTATTTTGTTTTCAAAATCTTTAGCTACATTCTCATCAAATGATGACATTTGAATATACCCAACTGTTTCGTCAATCATTTCACCTTTTACGGCAACCATATTAACTACACCTCTGACTATTTTAATATCTATAGGTGCTTCCCCATTTCTTTCTAAAGTTAATTTGACTTCCGTACCCTCTTCTCCTTTTATAAAAGCAATAGTTTTTTCAACATTAACTTCTGTAATAGGATTATCATCAACTTTAAGTATTACATCTCCAGCTTCCACTCCTGCTTTCTCTGCTGGCGACCCTTCAATTGGAGCAACTATAGTTACCTTATCATCTTTTATTCCAATCTGTGCTCCTATTCCTACAAAATGACCTTCACTTTGTTCAACAAAAGATTTATATTCTCCTGCATTCATAAAAATAGTATATGGATCTTTCAACGATAATGTCATTCCCTTAATAGCAGCTTGTAATAACTGTTCATCATCTATTTCACCATCATACTTTGATAAAAGAGTATTCCTTACTTCAAAAAGCAAATCATACTTTTTAGTATCTTTTATTTCACCTGCAACTTCTTTATTTATACTATTTAAACTTATTCCACTAAATGCAAACCTATTTCCTAAGTAGAAAAATCCTAAGTTTGAAATAAATAAAAGTGCAACTATAGAAATTATAATAATTACTTTTTTACCTACATGCTTTTTCTTTAACCCATTATTATTTAATTCGTCCATGTGCTACTTACTTCCTCTCATAATAAATTGCTTTATTTTTTTGAATGTCCTTATACTACTAAGAACTTTCTTAATGCAGCAAAACTTCCTATAGCACCAATAACCATTCCACCTGCTAAGAATATCCATATTAATGTGCTAAATACAAATGTAACTGGTACAAGACTTACATAAAACATATTTGTTACAATAGCCTTTACAACAAATTTATATGCAAAGAATAAAAGTCCACTAGATGCTAATGACCCAATCGCTCCTATTATTATTCCTTCAATTATAAATGGCCATCTAATAAACCAATCTGTAGCTCCTACAAATTTCATTATTCCAACTTCTCTTCGTCTTGAATAAACTGTTAATTTAATAGTATTTGTTATTAGGAATATAGATACCGCTATAAACAGAATAAATAATCCCATTCCTAAAATTTTAAATCCGTCTACAACCTTAGCAATAGTATTTATTACTTCTTGTTGATTTGATACATTTTCTACCCCTACCATTTCTTTAACCGATTCGCTTATTTCAGTTGCAGATTCAGGATTTTCTAACTTTACTATAAATGAACTTGGTAGTGGATTGTTTTTTAGTGTATATCCTTGAAGCAATCCTGGATTATCAGCTAAACTTTCTTGAAAATTGTTAAATGCTTCTTCTCTCGATTCATATATAACTTCTTTTACTCCAGGTTGTTCTCCTAATTTTATTTCTATTTCCCTTTGATCCACTAGTTTTATTTCATCATTTAAGTAAACTTTTAATTCTACCTTTGAGGCTACATCCTCAATAGCATTATTAAAGTTTAATGCTACTAATATAAATGTTCCAAATACGAAGAATGTTATTAGTACTGTAACCATTGCTGCTATACTTATAGTTCTATTTCTCTTAATGCTTTTTAATGCATCTGAAATAAAATATTTTGTCGTGTTAATTTTCATCTTCGTAGGACCCCCTCTTCTCATCTCTTACAATATTACCTTTTTCTATTGCTATAACTCTCTTTTTCATATTATTAACTATCTCTTTAGCATGTGTTGCCATTAAAACAGTTGTTCCTGCTCTATTTATGTCGTCTAATAAATCCATTATTTCTTTTGCTGTTTCTGGATCTAAGTTCCCTGTAGGTTCATCGGCAATAAGTACTGATGGATTATTAACTATAGCTCTTGCTAAAGAAACCCTTTGTTGTTCTCCACCTGAAAGTTCATTTGGGAACATCTTATATTTATGAGAAAGCCCTACTAATGACAACACCATAGGTACTCTTCTTCTAATTTCCTTTTGAGATGCTTCTACAACTCTCATTGCGAAGGCTACATTTTCATATACATTTAAAGTGGGAATAAGTCTAAAATCTTGGAACACCATTCCTATTCTTCTTCTAAAATACGGTGTTTGGCGTCTTGTTAATTTAGCTACTTTCTTATCATCTACAACTATTTCTCCTACTGTCGGCTCAATTTCTTTAATTAATAGTTTTATAAATGTTGATTTCCCTGATCCTGAAGGACCAACTAAGAAAACAAATTCACCTGCTTCAATCTTGATATTTACTTCGGATAATGCCTTTACATTATTATCATATAATTTTGATACATTATTAAATTCTATCATACCTAACACCTCTCTTCAGCGCAATTTTTCTTTTTATTGAACTTATATGGCTATTATAACATAACAATTCTATCTGAAAAATGTTTTTTCGATTATTTTAAGCAATAGATATTGATATTCATATACTTATCGACTTATATTTTTAAGCATTATATCCATATTTGAATATAAAAGTAAAATAATTTTTAATGTTCTGTAAATCCTTGTCCTAACGCTTCTGTCGATTCTGTAACAGTTATAAATGCGTCAGGATTATTTTCTTTTATAAAGTTCTTTAAAGTTATAAATTGTCTTGATGTTAATACTGTATATACAATACTTGTATCTCCCCCTGTAAATCCACCTTTTCCAGCGAGTATAGTGCATCCTCTATTAATATCTTTCATAATAAAATCTACTACTAATTTTTCTTTACTAGTTATTATAAATACTTGTTTAACAGGATTGAAGCCTGCTATAAATTTATCAACTAATATACCTACTACTATTGCACTAAGTAATCCAAATAAACCAAGTTCAACTCCAAATACATACATTGCTAAAATAGTTACTGTACAATCTGTAAGCAATAACCCTTGGCCAATAGGAATATGAAAATATTTATTTATTATTTTAGCAATTATCGAAGTTCCACCTGTAGATGAACCCTGATTAAATACAATAGCTGTTCCAAGCGCTATTATTAAAGATCCAAATATACTTGCTAAGAAAAGATTCTCTGTTATGGCTCTTGGACTTAATAATTTTTCTGTAATCCACATAAATACCGCTAATAGTACTGATGCATATATACTTCTTCCTCCAAAAGAACCTCCAACTAATAAAAATGCTAACGCAAATAATATTATATTAAATCCAAGTATTAAAATACTTGGTTCTATATTAAATACTGAATTTAAAACTAATGCTAATCCTGAAATTCCTCCGGATGCTATTAAATTAGGGAAAAAGAAATATTCTAAGGCAAATGTAATTATTGCTACCGCTATTGTTATCCATAAATACTCTTTGGCTTTTACCAATATTTGATGTATTTTTTCTTTATTCTTTTTCATTTTTTATCTCCCTTTTTTCTTATAGTGTATCTTCAAATAAATAACTAGTCATTATCCTTTTTTAACTAGCTATTTATTCTACAATGCCCTATTAATCTTCTTTTATTCCTTTAAACCCTTCACCCATAACTTCATGAACTTCTCCAACTGTTATAAATGCTTTTTCATCTACCTCTATTATGTGCCGTTTTAACTTTATAAACTCACTTCTTCCAAGGACAGCATAAATTATAGTTGTTTCTTTTCCTGTAAATCCACCTATTCCCTTTACAAACGTACATCCTCTATTTAAATCTTGTAATATATATTTACTTATTTCTTCACTTTTTTCACTTATTATAGTTACTTTTTTACATAAATTGAAACCTTCTATTGCATTATCTATAGCTATTCCAGTTATTATTACTGAAAGTAATGCGTAACAGCCCTTATCTAACCCAAATGCCATTATTCCAAAAGCTATAATTACTAAATCTACAAATACCAAGGATTTACCAATATCTAAATGCAGGAATTTATTTAGTATTTTTGCTACTATATCTGTTCCTCCAGTTGATGCATTTAAACTAAACACCATCGCCATCCCTATTGCTGAAATAAATGTACCTGATAATGTTGCTACTAATAAATCTGCTGTTATAGCATGTGGTACAAGAAATTTTTCTATAATCCACATACATATAGATAATCCAAAACTTGCATATATTGTTTTGGATCCAAAGTTTCCACCAATAACAAAGAATGCTACCCCAAATAATATTATATTTATTATAAAGACTAATGGACCAGCTGATATAAATGGAAAATAGTTATTTATTATAATAGCGAGTCCAGTAACTCCTCCAGCAGCTATTTCATTTGGTATAAAAAAGTATTCCATTGCAATTGCTACTAAAATTACCCCAATTGTAATTAATGAATATTCTTTAAAATTCTTTTTTATCATAACCATCCTCCTTTTCATAATAAACCATTTATTTTCTTGAAGATTTTTTAGTTATTTTTGAAAATTAACTAGTCCATATGCCAGTCTATTTTTTAGATTCCTTATCTTTCCTCGATATACTATTTTTTATCCCTTTATTATTATTATAAATTTATTAAACTCCTTTTCTAATTATATTACGTAGCTATCTACTTTGTAATCATAATTTAATCTATTTAAGTTAAATTTACCTATCTTACTATATTTAAACCATTTTTTTATTATTTTAGCAAAAATAATAGTCGCAGAATATTCTTCTGCGACTATTTGGTAGTAAAAATAACTATTTTATTTATTCTATATATTAATTATCTTTTTAACATTATTGATTTTTTGACTTTTTCAACTATTGCTTCTGCTGTTAAACCATATGCTTTTAATAACTCTTCTGGCTTACCACTTTCTCCAAACACATCATTAACTCCAACTTTTAATACCGGAACTGGATATTCTTCACCTAACGCTTCTGCAACCGCTGATCCAAGTCCACCGATAATACTATGTTCTTCTACAGTAACTATTGCATTTGTTTCTTTTGCTGCCTTTACTAGCAACTCTGTATCTAATGGTTTTAATGTATGAATGTTTATAACTCTTGCATTAATACCCTCATTTGCTAATATATCACTTGCTTCTAATGCAGTCTGAACCATTATTCCTGTTGCTACTATAGTAACATCATTACCTTCTTTTAAAGTTACACCTTTTCCTAACTTAAATTCATAAGTTTTAGCATCGTTTATAGTGCTAACTGGAAGTCTTCCTAGTCTTACGTAACAAGGACCTTCAAATTCAGCTATTGCCTTTATCGCAGCTTCTGTTTCAACATCATCTGCAGGACATATAACTGTCATGTTTGGTATGCTTCTCATTAATGCCAAATCTTCTATAGCTTGGTGTGATGCTCCATCTTCTCCTACTGTTAAACCAGCATGAGTTGCACATACTTTAACATTTAGTCTCGGGTAACATAATGAATTTCTTATTTGTTCAAAAGCTCTTCCAGCTGCGAACATTGCAAATGTACTTACAAATGGTATTTTACCACAAGTTGAAAGACCTGCTGCAACTCCCATCATATTTGCTTCTGCAATTCCCATATTGAAAAATCTTTCAGGACAAACTTCTTTAAAATCTGCTGTCTTTGTTGACTTTGAAAGATCAGCATCTAGTACTACTACATTTTCATTTGTTTTAGCTAATTGCGCTAAAGCCTTTCCGTAAGCTTCTCTTGTTGCTACTTTCTTACTCATTATCTGTCCCCTCCAATTTCTGTTAATGCTTGCATGCATTGTTCCTTGCTTGGTGCAGTTCCATGCCAAGATGCCTTGTTTTCCATGAATGAAACACCTTTACCTTTAACTGTTTTGCATATTATAGCAGTTGGTTTATCTGTACATGCTTTTGCTTTTTCTATTGCTGCTAATATCTCATCCATGTTGTGTCCATCTATTATAATAGTATTCCATCCGAATGCTTCGAACTTTGTATCTATTGGAGATGGATTCATAACATCTTCTATATTTCCATCTATTTGTAATCCGTTAAAATCTATAAATGCTGTCAAATTATTTAATTTATAATGAGCTGCGCACATTGTAGCTTCCCAAACTTGACCTTCCTCTAATTCTCCATCACCCAAAATTGTGTAAACTCTATATGATTTATTATCAATTTTTCCAGCTAGTGCCATTCCTACAGCTGAAGAAATGCCTTGTCCAAGTGAACCAGTAGACATATCTATACCTGGTAAACATCTCATACTTGGATGCCCTTGAAGTCTTGAACCTATTTTTCTTAAAGTTTTAAGTTCTTCTACTGGAAAATATCCCTTTCTAGCTAAAGCACTGTATAATACTGGTGCTGCATGACCCTTTGATAATACAAATCTATCTCTATTTTCATCTTTAGGATTGTTTACATCTATATTCATTTCTCCAAAAAATAGTGCTGTTACTATATCAGCTGCTGACAGTGAACCACCTGGGTGTCCTGATGCCGATTCTGTTAACATAGAAACTATATCACCACGAACTGTTTTAGCTATGGCTTTTAATTCTTGAACATTTTTTTTCATTTTGTATCCTCCTAAGATATTGTTTTCTTTATTATATTGCCCTGTTTATCTAAAAATATTTTATCACATTTTCTAACAATTGTACATTATATTTATATATATGTTGTCTTTTTATCTTTTTACGCCTATATAGTATACACTATATAACTATATTTTGATTGATTATGCTTTCTAATTTCCTACTCATACTTTTAACCCTGAAAACTTCTGTAGTTTTATTTGTATATATCCATCTCAAAGAATTAATTTTGTTTAAGTAGGTATAGAATATTCTTTAGTTGTACTCTAAGCACTAGAATAGTAGTTGTTCTTATTAAAAATATTTTCTCTGAAAACTCTATTTTATCCTTGGTTATATACTCGCTCCATTGCTTATACTGAATTATTAGATATATAAATGTATATTTAGTAGTAAAATTACTATAACTAAATTATATCATAATATATATAATTTTAATTTTATAATATCCTATTAAATAAAAAAAAGAGGCCTAAGCCTCTTCAATTTATATTAAAATAAATAACATAGTAATAAATTACTAACCCACTATTTATTTTAATATAATAATTATATATCACATGATTTTTTATTTAATTTCTTAAGTAAGGTTTAAACTGACAATTAGTGATTTATTCACCTTTTTCATATCAGCATCAGTCATATGACCAATTTTTTCTTTTAACCTTCTCTTGTCTAATGTTCTAACTTGTTCTAATAGAACTACGGAGTCTCTGCTTAATCCATACTCTTCTGATGAAATTTCGACATGTGTTGGCAACTTAGCCTTATTTATTTGTGATGTAATAGCTGCAACTATAACTGTTGGGCTATATTTATTCCCAATATCATTTTGAACTATAATCACCGGTCTAATTCCACCTTGCTCTGAACCAATAACAGGACTTAAATCCGCATAAAAAATATCCCCTCTTTTTACTACCATAGTTGTCATTAGAAATCTCACACTCCGCAAAGCCAGTTCTCATATTCATTAATATTTGCATTTCCGCACTCGAAAGGAATATTAGCAATTTCCAAATTAATTTCTGCCATTTCTTTATAGCCCTTTTCCATTAATATTAAAAAACTTGCTTTATATTTTTGTTCATTATATTCTATTAAACTACATTCAATAAATTTACTCTTTTTTGTACTATTTAAAAATTTATTTCTCAACCCTAGTGCTTTAACATAATTTGACATAATTTACCCCCTAGGTTGTAACATTTCTTTATATGTAAATTATATTGCAAATTATGTCGATTTGTCAAAGAAATATGTTTTGTATTTCTACAAATAATTTCTAGTTTTGATTGTAGTTTTATTTTTTTTATATACTCTAGGTATTCTCTTACCTATTAAACAAAGAACTTCATAGTTTATTGTATTTAATAATTTAGCTATATCATCAGCATTAAATTTAATACCTTGATCTTCTCCAATTAATATTACTTCATCTCCAACCTTAACTGGACCTACATCCGTAATATCAATCATACATTGATCCATACATATTCTACCAACAATAGGTGCGCTTTTACCATTTATTATAACCTTACCCTTTTTATACAAGGCTCTTGTATAACCATCTGCATATCCTATTGGTAATGTAGCTATTATACTTTCTCTTTCAGTTTTAAATTCTCTACCGTAACTTATGTACTCACCTTTTGGTAATACCTTCACGTGCACTATATTGCTTTTTAATGTTAGAGCTGGCTTTAAATTAATTTTTTCTTTAATTACTTCATTTGATGGATAATATCCATATATTATTATTCCTGGTCTTACAGCATCAAAATATGCTTCTTCCATATCTAGTATGGCAGCACTATTTGATAAATGTTTTTCTTTTATTTTTATTCCTCTCTCTTCGAGACTTTTATTAAATTGTTTAAATTTATTTAATTGCATCATTGTATATTCTTTATCAGTCTCATCTGCTGAGGAAAAATGAGTAAATATACCCTTAATATTTATGTTTTTCAAATTATTTATTTTTTCAATATCATCTAAACTTTCTTCATTAGGTAAAAATCCTAATCTTCCCATTCCTGTATCTATAGCAATATGAATATCTATTTGTTTTCCTTCTTTCAAAGCTATTTCTGATAATCCTATTGCATAGTCTAAAGAATATACTGTTTGTTCTATATTTTGATCAATTAAATCTTTAGTAAAATCTAAAGGAGTATATCCTAAAATCAAAATTGGAGCTTCTATCCCGCTTTTTCTTAACTCTAAAGCTTCCGTAATAACTGCTACTCCTAATTTATCAGCACCATTTTCTAATAAAACAGAAGCTACATCTATAGCTCCATGCCCATAAGCATCTGCTTTTACTATTGCAATTATAATTTTTTCTCCTACTTGTTTCCTAATTTCTATCATATTATGTTTTATGCAATCTAGGTCTATTTCAGCCCAAACTGCTCTTATGTTTTCTTCCATTATCAATACACCTCATATTTATTATATCAAACTATAATAAGTCATTATCTATTTCCTTAAGTTTTTCGAAATTTTTATATATAATTCTTAATCTATCATTACCTTCCTTGTCATATATTATTGCGCCTATAGGTGTTTTCTCTTTTTTATCTATAAAAACCTTAGCTTTATCTAAATGATCATTTTCAAGGAATAGTTCTAAAGTTAATTCTATATATTTTTTTTCGCCCCACTCTTCTTGCCCTTCTTTTATACTGCCTTCCTCTATTGGATAGGATAATAAATTTTTCATAAAGGCTAAGGAATGTAACTTATCTAAATCCGCTTCTACATTATACTCCTTATTAGATATATTATCTTCAACCCTTATATTATCATCTTTATAAAATTTAATTCTATCTATTCCAAAATCGATTCTTGCACCTTTGTCTTCACTGTAATATTGCGTTGTTTCCTCTTTTTCTTCTCCTCTACTATTATTAGTTATATATTCAACATTAGTTTTATAACAGGTTATCTCTTTTAGCTGAGAAATAACCTCTTCATTTGTTGGCACTACTGTTAATCTAAACATAATCACTAAAATAATAGATATGAATGGGATACACAATAAAAGTGTAATTAGTACTTTCTTTTTCATAAAGCCTCCTAAAATTATTAATCTTCATTAATACTATTATTACTTTAAAAGGCTTTTTATTCTAAATATATTATTTTTCCTCTAATACAGCAAAGGCAATAGCTGATAAATTATTATGAGATATTGATATATTTAAGTTGTATCCTTTATTTCCAATCACTTTTTCTACTTTTTCATTTAATTTAGCTACTGGTTTTCCAAGTTCATCTCTCAAAATTTCAATATCTTTAAAAGAAAAACCTCTAACACCAGTTCCAAGAGCTTTACTAACAGCTTCTTTCGCAGCAAAATTCCCTGCTATAACTTCGGTCCTCATAGCTTTACTTTCAAATAATAGAATTTCATTTTTAGTAAATAACTTGTCCAAAAAATGTTTATTTGTTTTTATAGCTTTTTCTATTCTCTCAATTTCTATAATATCTGTACCTATTCCTATAATCATAACTTCACCTCTACCTATATTTTACTACAAATTTTGAGATGTTATTAAAATTAATTTATACTAATTTCATTTTGTATATCATTAAAGTCATATATGTAATCATCTACATATTCTCCCAATATTTCTACTAGATGTATTGGTGATACTTGATTTTTATATAATAATTTTAAAAGTTCATTAACTTTATATTTATTGTTAGATATAAGATTAATATTATCTCTTTCTATATTTATTGCTTGTCCACCTTTTAAGTCCTGTCTCTCCACCTCTATTCCATAAGCTTGACCACCTTTATAATTACTTTTAGTCAACCTATACATGTATTTCATTTCAGTTCCTTCTCTACTAATTGAAGAGACTAAACTTTCTATGATTTTCATCTAAATCCTCTCCCTTTATTTACTATTATAGAATATATTAATTAATATATTAACTACAATATCACAGTATTTAATGAAATTTTGTCAAAGATTGTTTGACCACTACTTAAAATATTATTCTATATTTCAACATTATTTTTCCTATAGTTCTAATAAACTCTTATTTGTATATTCTTATTACATATTATCTTCGCATATACAAATAGGATTTCTGTCGAAACAGTATTTAAAATAACAAATTATGACTAATAATATTTTTATTTTATTATTTATTTTTTGTCAAATATAATAATTATTGTATTGCTTATATGTATAAGATTGTTATATAATTAACTCATGGATAATTATTATCATTAAATATCTTTTGTTATCATATTGTATAGTATGTATATTTATAATTAAATTATTCCATAATAAAATATAAAACTTTTACTTTGAAAGGTGTGTTATTATGCGTTCTTTAGAAATTAAAAAAGATATCCATTGGGTTGGTGCTTTAGATCCTAACTTAAGAATTTTTGATATTATTATGTACACTCCATATGGTACAACTTATAACTCATATGTTGTTAAAGGAAGCGAAAAAACTGCTATATTCGAAACTGTTAAAGTTCAGTTTTTTGATGAATATATAGGCAGACTTAAAGATTTAGGAGTCAATCCAAATGAAATAGACTATATAGTAGTTGATCACACTGAGCCAGACCATGCAGGTTCTGTTGCTAAATTGCTTGAACTTTCCCCAAATGCTAAAATTGTAGGTTCTCCAGTTGCTATTAACTTTTTAAAGAAAATAGCCAATTGTGAATTTGAACATATTTCTGTTGGTGATGGTGATTCTTTAAGCCTTGGAAACAAAACACTGCAATTTATTTCAGCTCCATTTTTACATTGGCCAGATTCTATGTACACATATGTTGTAGAAGATGAAGTATTAATAACATGTGATTCATTTGGTTCACATTACTCATCTCCTGAAGTGTTTAATAATAAAATAGAAAGCCAAGAAAATTATATGGAAGCTTTGAAATATTATTTTGATTGTATATTTGGGCCGTATAAACCTTATATTCTTAAAGCTATTAATAAAATTAAAGATTTAAAAATAGATATTATTTGTCCAGGTCACGGGCCTGTACTTATAGATAATCCTATGAAAATAGTAGAAATTTATAAAGAATGGAGCACACCTGTAGTTAAACCTGCAGAAGCTAAAAAATTAGTTACTATTCCTTATGTTAGTGCTTATGGTTATACAGAACAATTAGCTAAGCAAATTGCTAAAGGAATTAAGTCTAATGATAATATTGAAGTTAAATTATTTAATGTAATTGAACATGAAATGGGAGATATTATTGCAAGCATTGGTGAATCTGAGGGGATTCTTTGTGGCTCTCCAACAATAGTTGCAGAGCTTCTAGAGCCTATACGCGATGTGCTTTCAAAATTAAACCCTGTTGTTCATGGTGGAAAACTTGCTGGTGCTTTTGGATCATATGGTTGGAGCGGAGAAGCTATTCCAAGAATGGAAACTAGATTTAAAGAATTAAATATGAAGCTTTATGGACCTAGTTTAAAAATTAACTTTAAAGCTAATGATAATGAATTAGATGCAGCTTATAACTTTGGTTTAGGCTTTGGTGAAACTTTACTTGGAACTAGAGATTTTATTCCTATGAAGGATGAAAGCTCTACTATAAAAGATATTTCTGGTGATGGTGACCTTAAACTTTGGAAATGTGTAATTTGCGGAGAGATATTTGAAGCTGAAACAGTTCCTGAGCTTTGTCCTGTTTGTGGTGCAGGAAGCGATCAATTTATAGAAATTGAGCGTGAATCCACTAAAATTTCAATTGATAAAGAAGAAACTTATGTAATTATCGGAAATGGTGCTGCTGGTTTCTATGCAGCTCGTGCAATTAGAGAGAGAAATGCTAAAGGTATTATTAAGCTTCTTTCAAATGAAAAAGAACATTCATATATAAGAACTCAGCTTTCAGATTTAATTTCTGAAGAATCTGATGATAAGTTCTATATTGTTTCATCAGAATGGTATAAAGAAAATGAAGTAACTGAAATACTTGGAGTTTCTGTTGAAAACATAAATAATAAAACAAAGAAAATTATGTTAGATAACAAAATAGAAATTTCCTATGACAAGTTAGTTATAGCTAACGGAAGTTATAACTTTGTTCCGCCTACTAATGTTATTTTAGATGGTAACAAAACTGAAATTAACTCTTCAAATTATTCAACAATTAAGGGTATTCATTCTATTAAGAAATTATCTGATGTTGAAAAAATTAAGAAGGAACTAGTTACTGCTAAAAATGTTGTTATTGTTGGTGGTGGTCTGCTAGGCCTTGAAGCTGCTCACGAAATTCAAAAGAGAAATATCAATGTTACTGTAATTGAATTGGCTGATAGACTTCTGCCAAGACAATTAGATACTGAAGGTTCAGCTTTCTTTAATAATATTGCAAATTCCACACCTGTAAATCTTCTTTTAGGTGAATCAGTTAAAAATGTTTTAGCTACTTCTAATGGTGTAACTACTGTTAACTTAAATAGCGGAAAAACTTTAGATGCTGATATCATTCTTTACTCCGTGGGTGTTAGATCAAACCTTGATTTAGCTAAAACTGCAGGAGTTGAATGTAACAGAGGGGTAGTTGTTAACTCTAACATGGAAACAAATATTCCTGATATTTATGCTTGTGGTGATGTAGCCGAACTTGAAGGAGTCTACTATGGGAACTGGCCAGCTGCAATAGAAATGGGTAAAGTTGCAGGTGCTAATGCCTCTTATGATGATATTAAATTCGAAAAATTTGTTTCATCTGTAATATTTAATGCTATGAATACTACCGTATTCTCAGCTGGAGTAATTAACTTTGATGATGAATTATTAGAAAAGGTTGGATATGTAGATAATAAAAATAATAAATACTCTAAATTATTCTTCCAAGATGATAAACTAGTTGGTGGTATCTTAATTGGAGATATATCCTCATCAGTTAAAATCATTACTGGAATTCAAAAAGGTCAATCAAAAGCTAAAGTTCTTTCAGGTGGAATACTTTAATTAGCTTATAAATATCACAGAAGGCATAGTAAAATATTTACTATGCCTTCACTTTTTATATTTTTTCTTAAGAGGTATTTTTTTTAATACCTCTTAAGTCAACTCTTAATTAACAATTCTGGATATTCTTATATTAAAAATTAAAAAATTATATTATAATTGACTTAGGAATTCGAAAGAAATTAATTAGGAGGTATTAGAATGGCTATATTAGTTTGTGGTGGCGCTGGTTATATAGGTAGTCACATGGTTGCAGAACTTTTAGAAAACGGAGAAGAAGTTGTTGTTTTAGATAATCTTGAAAAAGGTCATACTAAAGCTTTACTGGGCGGAAAACTTTATGTTGGTGATTTAAGAGATAGAACTATATTAGATAAGGTCTTTACTGAAAATAAAATAGATGCTGTAATTGATTTTGCTGCATACTCACTTGTTGGTGAGAGTATGACTGAACCACTTAAGTACTTTAATAACAATGTAGGAGGAACTATAAGCCTATTAGAAGCTATGAAGGATTATAATGTTAAGTATATTGTGTTTTCTTCAACAGCAGCTACCTATGGGGAACCTGAAGTGGTTCCAATAGATGAAGATAGTAGAACTATTCCAACTAACGCTTATGGTGAATCTAAATTATTAGTTGAGAAAATATTAAGATGGTGTGACAGCGCTTATGGCATTAAATATACTACTTTAAGATATTTCAATGCTGCCGGTGCACATGTTAGCGGAAAAATTGGTGAAGATCATTCTCCTGAAAGTCATCTAATACCTATAATTTTAGACGTTGCTTTAGGTAATAGAGATAAAATAATGATGTATGGTGATGATTATGATACTGAAGATGGGACATGCGTAAGAGATTACATACATGTATCTGATTTAGCTTCTGCACATTCTCTTGCACTTAAGAGATTAATGAACGGTGGAGAAAGTAGAATTTACAATTTAGGAAATGGAACTGGTTTTTCTGTAAAAGAAGTAGTTGAAATTGCTAGAAAAGTAACAGGACATTCTATTCCAGCTGAGGTTGCGCCAAGAAGAGCAGGTGACCCGGCTATTTTAATTGCTTCATCTAAAAAAGCAGTTGAAGAACTTGGATGGAAGCCAAAATATAATACTGTTGAGACAGTTATTGAAACAGCTTGGAATTGGCATAAAAACCATCCAAATGGTTATAGCGAATAATTATTTACTATAATATATATTTAGAAAAAATTTAATTCTAAATACTAAAAAAAATACCTATAGCCAGCCACACATGAAAGTGTTTAGCTCATAGGTATTTTTTTATAATTATTTTTATCACCATACAGATTTAACTATTAATCAACTAACGTTAAACCTTTTAACGCTTCTAATATCTCTGAACTTATACTGTCATTTACAAGTACAACTAAATAATCTCCACTTAATATCCTAATTTCACCCTTAGGAATAATCTCTTTTCCACCCCTTTTAATAGCTACCAATAAACATTCTGCCGGCCAATCTATATTCTTTATTCTCTTTCCTTCAACAATACTGCCCATTTCAATACCAACCTCTAATAAAGTGTTTTTCATCGATCCACTTTTTAGCGGTGTCCCTACATTCTTCAATAACCTATCTAATAATACTTCATATACCGGCTCACTTCGTAATAAATCCGAGGTTATATATGCAATGAATACAACTATTGATATTGCTAATAAATGTTCAAATGACCCTGTCATTTCAGTAATTAATACTATTGCTGTTACCGGAGCTTTTACCACGGCTGCAAAATACCCTGCCATGGCTAAAATAATGAAATTTATTATAAACGTAGATGGTATATTGGCTAAATTACATATTATAATACCAAATATATCCCCTAAAATTGAACCTAACAGTAACATTGGTAAAAATATCCCGCCCGGCACTCCAGACCCAAAGCATATTAATACTAAAATGAACTTAATAAGGAATAAAGCTATCAACATCAATATAGAAATGTCACTACCATATAAAGATATTATTATTTCATGTCCTCCGCCTAAAAGCTGTGGGGCTAAAAAACCCACTACTCCTGTTATTAGAAACGGAATCATTATTTTAACTTCTATAGGCACCTTTTTTAATCGTCCATATATATTTTGAGAAATAACTACCCCTTTAGTAAAGAAAATAGCTATTGCCCCTGTTAGAACGCCTAATATTACTAATGTCCAATAATACTCTAATGGAATTACAGATACATCCATAAATTTTAATGCCGGATCCATACCTAAAAATTGCTTTGTTACAAAATCTGCCATCAGCGTCGCTGCCATAGCTGGTAATAATACTAGTGGAGAAAAACTTCTATGTACCTCCTCTAAGACAAAAATCATCCCAGATAAAGGTGAATTAAATGCAGCTGCAAGACCTGCTGCAGCTCCAGATGTAACTAAAAAGCCCTTTTTCATCGGTGCTTTTTCAGAACTATTACTTACACCTTGTGCTATCGCAGCTCCCATTTGCACAGAGGGACCTTCTCTTCCAACCGATAATCCAGCTACTAATGCCATAGTCCCACCAATAAATTTTAGAACTAATACTTTAACCCAATTTACATTTAACTTTCCTAATAATATTGCATTAACCTGAGGGATACCACTCCCTGATATCATAGGTTCCTTTTTCACCATAACACCGGTAATCCAGCCCATAAGTGCTAACAAAAGAAATACACCTATAACCTTTATAGGACTTCCTTTTGAATATAGATATATTTCTTTAAAAACATGAGAAAATTTACTTATTGCTATTCTATTTAAAACTATTACAATTCCAGTTATAAACCCTATTATAGTTCCCTGAATAATTAAACTTACCCTTAGATTACCTCTATCGCTTAAAAGTTTATGTATCCCTTTCTTTTCTACTGAATCTTCCACAATATAATCAACTCCTTATCCTTACTTTTATTAAGGCACAATCAAATAAATTATACTAACTGTATCAAAATATAAACTACCTTTGTCTTATATCACATATGGGCTAGTATACTTCAATATATATATCTAGTCAAAACATACCATAATTGCCACATTTCAATATTTTCTTGTTTAAATATAATCTTATTTATCTAATACATTTTACTGTTTATTTAATTATATAAAAATACCTATAGATTAAACACTTTTTTATGTGTCTAATCTATAGGTATAACCTTATATCAATTCTCTCTTTGTTTCTTTCTAAGTATAAGAACTGAATTAATTTCCGCTCCCACTATTAATATCATAGAAGTTATATATAGCCATGTCATTAATATAAATACTGCTCCTAAACTTCCATACAGTCTAGAGTAATTCGAAAAATTATTTATATAAAAAGAAAATCCCCTGGATACTACTATCCATCCTATAGTACTAACTATTGCTCCTGGCAAAACTTGTTTCCATCTTATTTTTTTAGCTGGTGTAAATCTGTATATAGATGCAAATATTCCAATCATCATACATACTACAATAACATATCTTAATATATTCCATACAATTGTCATTGCTTTATAAAATGGTACTATTGTTAATATATATCCTCCTATTAAATCTCCAAATACTAACATAGCTAAAGTTAAAACTATTACTAGCGTCAATGCAAAAGTAAAAATAATTGCTATAATGCTTCTTTTTATAAAAGATCTTGTTTCTTTTATATCATGTGCTTTATTAACACCTTTAATAACGGCTCTAAACCCCGATGAAGCTGCCCATATAGTAAGAACTATAGATATTCCAAGCAACCCGCTATATTGATTATCAACCACTTCTCTTATTATAGATGCAACTAAATCAAAAACACTACTTGGCAATATAGCTCTTAACCCGTCTAATATCTCAATTGAATTTAAAGAACTAGCTCCAATAACCGTCATAAGAAATATTAAAAATGGAAAAAACGCTAATATTAAGTAATATGCAAGCTGAGATGCCAACGCAAATATATCATCATTATTAATCTTAACTATAAAATATACTATAAAATCTAAGGTGGACCTTTTTTTGCCTAGTTCACCATCATTCATTTAATCACCACATCTTTACTATTATTCATGTATTAATTTATATATTATATCTATTATATTATAATTATAATATCACTGTTTTACTAGTGTTTTATACCTACAAATTTTTCACTTAATTTATATACACAATTTCACTATGTTTATTTGAGTAATATTTACTACATATACTTCTCATATTCACCTGTTATTTTTCATATGCCTAACAAACTTACTATAGTATAATTTAATATATACTACTACTTAGGCATCCCTAAATAAATAACAGACCAGTATTCTTTATTTTTTAGTCTGTTATTTATTTTACTCTGCCTTATATTATGCTATATGAAAGGATTTGTGATTATGTTATATACTTTAGAAAATAAATCAATAAAAATTACTGCTAGTACTGCTGGTGGAGAATTACACAATATTATAAACAAAAAAGATAATACTGAGTTTCTTTGGAATGGTAATGAAGATTTTTGGAAATATCATTCACCTATACTATTCCCTATAGTGGGTAAAGTTAACAGCGGTAAATATAATGTTAATGGAGTCACTTTTAATCTTCCTCAACATGGACTTGCTAGAACCTCAGAATTTAATATGATTAAAAAAAGTGAAAATAATATTGTCTTCGAATTAAAATATTCAGATGAAAGTTTAAAGGTCTATCCTTATAAATTTTCCTTAAAAATAACATATACTCTTGTAAATAATGGTGTTAAGGTTGGTTATTCTGTAGATAATTTAGATAATGAAACCATCTATTTTTCTATAGGTGCTCATCCAGCATTTATATGTCCTTTAGAAGCTAATGAAACTATGAGTGATTATTTCTTTGAATTAAATAAAAAAGAAACTTCTTCTATTATGCTACTTAATGAAGAGGGGCATTTCTTACAAGAGAGACAATCATATTTAATTGATAATAATATAATACCTTTATCTAAAGAAGTATTTAAAAATGATGCTTTAGTTTTTGATGATTTAAAATCTACAGTTATAAGCTTAAAATCTAAAAATCATAATAAAGTGTTATCTATGGACTTTACAGGGTTCCCTTACATGGCAGTATGGTCTAAACCAACTGGTGCACCTTTTGTTTGCATAGAGCCTTGGTATGGGCATGCAGATCATGCTAATTTCCAAGGAGAACTTAAAGATAAAGAAGGAATAGAAAAACTAGGAGTTGGAAGTACTTTCAATTGCTCATACACTATATTTGCTGAGTGTAACTAATAAGGCAACTTTAACTTATTAGTTCCTTTCATCTTACTAAGTCTTATAACTTAAACAATATAAAAAAATAAAAGCTGAATTTACTATCATTGTAAATTCAGCCTTTTTATATGAGTCTTCTTTTTTTAAATAACAAGTTACTATGCTAGTCTATTATGTTTTCAACTACTTAGTATCTTTTAATTTCCCATTCCTTAGGTACTAGCCCTCTATATTTATTATTAAAGTACCTATCATCTATAAGTAATAATCTTCCCCGATCCTCTTCTGTTCTAATTACTCTTCCAGCAGCTTGAAGCACTTTATTAACTCCAGGATAAACATAAGAATAATCAAATCCCTTATCCTTATAATAATCCTTTATTATATCTCCCTCTTTAGATATTCTAGGGAACCCCACTCCAACAACTATACTTCCAATTAACCTTTTACCTGGTAAATCTATTCCCTCTGAAAATATTCCTCCAACAACACAAAAGGCTGTTATTTGGGATTCTACTCTAAATCTACTTATAAAGACTTCTCTCTCTTCTTCATTTAACATTTCACCTTGGAGATATGTATTTTTTTCTCCATATAACTCAACATATTTTTCATATACTTTATTTAAATAATCATAAGAAGGCATAAACACCATATAATTTCCACTTATCTCATTTATAAATTTATTAATTAACTTACATACACTTTCAATATTTCCCGCCCTTTGGTTATATCTCATATTAAGTGGATATCCATATATTTCAAAATTCTCTTTCTTAAATGGCGATGCCAATGTCATTCTATAGCTATCCTTATTTCCACCAAGTAAATCTATATAATAATTTAAAGGGGTTAATGTTGCTGAAAATAATATAGTTGAATAACTTTCTCTAACTACATTAGCTAAATTCTTTGATGGATTAACACAAAATAACTTTACTCTTACTTCACTTTTATCCACTTCTACTAATGTTACATATTCCTCTGAATATAACTCAGCTACAGAAAGAAAACTCCTAATATCAAAGTATAAATCTAAAACATCCTCATATGCAGATGTTCCTACGCCTCTAACTAAATATTCATCCCCTTCTTTTAATGCTACTCTTAGTAATCTGTATAATTCATTATATTCCTCTTTATTATATATACTATTTTTTTCTAGTTCTTGAACTTCACTTCTAATATTACCTAATTCCTTATTTATAGCATATAATGATTTATATAAAGTTGGCACTGTGCCTTTTACTAATCTACTTACTAATAAAACTTTACTTTTATAAATTTCAGCACTAAACATTTCTCTTGCTCTGCTAACCAAATTATGTGATTCATCAATTAAAATAATATTTTCACTTCCATCAGCTTCAAATATTCTCTTTAATCTAACTCTAGGATCAAAAGCATAATTATAATCACAAATAATAGCATCACACCATACACTTAAATCTAGAGATAATTCAAAAGGACATAATTTAAATTCTCTTGCATATTTCTCTATTATTTCTCTGGAAATATTCTTTTCTTTGCTAATAACTTCAAAAACTACTTCATTTGCTTTTCCAAAATAATTTACTGCATATTCACAATCATCTGGATTACACTTTACCTTATCTTTAAAACATATTTTTTCTTTAGATGTTAATGTAATATTTCTGCATTTAAGACCTTTTCCTTTTAGCTTAATAAAAGCTTCCTCTGCAACTGTTCTTGTGATTGTTTTTGCAGTTAAATATATTATTCTCTTCCCCTTGCCTTCTCCTAAAGCCTTTATAGAAGGATAAATAGTTGATATTGTTTTTCCTATTCCAGTTGGTGCTTGTGCAAAAAGCATACTTTTTTGCTTTATAGTTTTATAACAATTAAGCGCCAGCTCTCTTTGGCCTTTTCTATATGTATCAAATGGAAACTCTAAAGATTTAATAGATACATCTCTTTCTTTATTTAACTTTCCCTTTAGTTTTACCCACTTACTATATTCATTTATAATATTATATACAAATTCCTCCAGTTCTTTTAATTCATATACTTTATCAAAACTTTTAACTTCATTTGTTTCTATATTATAATAACTAAGTCTTACACTAATATTACTTAATGCATTTTTCTCCCCATATATATATGCATAAAATTTTCCTTGAGCCCAATGTAGCTCATTATATTCTTCCTCTATAAAAATTAATGATTTAAAAGTAGATTTAATTTCTTCTATAATAACTAAATCATTTTCAAATATTATACCATCACATCGTCCCTCTACATTTAAAACAATATTATCTATATAAAATTCCCTTTCTAGTTTAACTTCCTTTTCATAATTCTTATATATAGTTGCATTGCTAGCTTGCAACTTTTGATGAGCTAATGTTCCTTCTAAGGCTCTATTCTTTCCCATATATCTATCATCTAAATGTCCTCTTCTAAGAACAAATTCAATAACACCTCTAACCGAATCCCTTATTTTAACCCTTGTATCCATTTCATTTACCTATCCTCATTTTTCTATATAGATATTATACCCTAATATTTCACTTTAAAGAGTTTAAATGAAATAACAAGTCAAATATTCTAAATATATTGTTTTGGAAGTCCCTTAAATAAATAAAGACCTTAGATTTATTGAAAATCTAAGATCTTTTAAATAATTTTCCATATTTTTTATATACCTAATCTTCTTCATGAAATTCATTAACTACTTTTTGAACTAGTTTTTTAATAGCACTTGCTTGAGCAATTAATGACATTACTGAAACAAATGTTCTTATACTATTTTCATCTTTATCATTTAAATCTAAACCTTTTATAATATCTTCTAATCTTTCTTCTTCTACCGATGGCGTACTTAAATTCTCATTAAAGCTTTTACTTTGAGTTTCTGAGAATATTTTATAAGCCACTTCCCATGATATTATATCATCTGATCTCTCATTGATCTCATTAAAGGCTAAACTAAATACCTTTTTAATTTCTTCAGTTGTTAAAACTGGTCTCATATAACTTAATAATACTAATTGGACTAAATGTATTTTAGTATATCCTCTTTTTTTCCCATCCTCAGGTTTAGTTATAACTTCACTCTTTATATAATTTTGAACTATATTATTAGTGTATTTATCCTCTGGAAATTTATCATTTAAAAAATCTATAACTTGAGATAGGAAAAGGTCATACTTAGGAAGCTCATCATAGGAAACCATATTATTCTTAGACATCTCTTCCGTAGTTTGCCTTATATAATCTGCATCAATTTTTTTAACCATATTATATCCACCTTTACCTTTTAATTAATCTTATATTTTAATTATATAGTACCCATAAACTTATTACAAGTTACTTCTGCCTATTTTATATTTTTTTTTACTAATTCCATTTTTTATATACTATATTTATGTTTTTATAGCTTAAATTAAATATTCCAAATACTTTTTTCAATATATGTAAACTTAACTATTTAAGAAATTATGTATTTCGACATATTAAAAAATTATAAATCCAGAATTATTTTTACATATTTTGTATATTTTATTTTATGTTTTTAAGTTTGCTTAAGTCTATTATTTAATTACTACTCTTATAAACAAGTGTACAAGCCATTTGTTTATAACTACTATTTAAATGGCAATTTATCAAATTACTCTTGACTTTTCTAATTTATGGTAGTATATTTTATTTACGGAGTTTTTTTATATAAGTATTTTATAATTTGAAAAAATTATTTCACTTTTATATTGACTTTTAATTACATATTTAGTATTATTGAGTTGCAAGATGTCGAAACTTGTTTCAAGGAGGAATTTAAAATGAAATCAACTGGTGTAGTAAGAAGAGTAGATGAATTAGGAAGAATAGTTATTCCTATAGAATTAAGAAGAACTTTAGATATCGCTGAAAAAGATGCATTAGAAATTTATGTAGATGGTGAACAAATCATATTAAAGAAATACCAACCTGCATGTATCTTCTGTGGAGATGCTAGAGATGTTACTAATTATAAAGGTAAGAATATCTGTAAAAACTGTATGGCTGAATTAAAAAGTTAATTTTGTCATTTTTACAGTTTAAAGAATAGTTTTAAGAGATTTTTTTCTCAAACTATTCTAACCCCGTAGATTTACATAATCTACGGGGTTATTTAATTAGGTCTATATATATGTAAGAGACCTTCAAATAAATAGCAAGTCAGTATACTATAATTCAGTTGAGTATTTATATACTTCATTCTTTGGTAAATTTCTTTCTTTAGCAACTATTTTAATTGCTTGTTTTTTATCTATTCCAGATTCAATAGTTTTTAAAATATGATCCTGTATACTTAAATCACTCCATAACGCTTCTTTTTCTGCTTTGATTTCTTCTTCTGATTTACCCTCTACAACTAAAACAAACTCCCCCCTAGGTCTCTTCTCAACAAAATGATTAATGCAATCTTCTATAGATCCTCTTACTATTTCTTCATGAAGTTTAGTTAGTTCTCTACAAGCTGCAATTTTTCTATTTCCCAAGTTATCTTTTAAGTAAGTTAGTGTATCTAGCAACCTATGCGGTGCCTCATAAAACACTAATGTTTCTTTAGCATTTATTATTTCCTCTATAATAATTTTTCTATCTTTATTTTCCCTTGGTAAAAACCCTCTAAATAAAAATTTAGTAGTATCTAATCCTGAATATACTACTGCTGTTGTTATAGCCGTTGCCCCCGGCAGAACTTCAAAAGCTATCCCCTTTTCTATACACTTAGCCACAATAACACTTCCAGGATCAGAAATACCTGGAGTTCCTGCATCGCTAACTAAAGCTATATTTAAACCTTCTGCAAGTTTAGTTATTATATTTTCACTTTGTCCTTGTTCATTATGTTGATGATAGCTGTATAATTTCTTTTTTATATTAAAATGATTAAGTAACTTCAGAGTTTGTCTTGTATCCTCTGCTGCTATAATATCTGCATTTTGTAGGACTTCTAATGCTCTTAATGTTATATCCTTTAAATTACCTATTGGTGTTGGAACTAAATATAGTTTTCCATAAGCCATAATTATTCCTCTCTTCCGTAAATTTTATTTATTTCATCTGAATACGTTCCATCTTCATTATATACATATAGCGAAGGTTCCCACTTTAAAAATGATCCACCATCTCTCTGCCCTTCTACTAATACAATATTAGGTGGTTTCTTAGAGTTTGGATGAATAAGTTTTACTCTCTTAGGTTCTATATTATATTTTCTCATTAACTCAAATATATCTATAAGTCTTTCCGGTCTATGTACCATATACATACGTCCATTATCTTTAAGTAGCTTTTTAGCAGATGCTATAACATCCTCTAGGTTGCATAAAACCTCATGCCTTGCTATTGCAAGCTTATCATCAGGGTTTACTATACCTGCATTATTTAACTTGTATGGTGGGTTTACAGTTAACACATCATATCTACCTAATTCACTAAGTAACTTCTTATCCTTCAAATCACCATGTACAAAAGATATTTTATCTTGTAATTTATTAAGTTTAACACTTCTTTCTGCCATTTCTACCATATCATCTTGAATTTCTAAACCAATAACACTTTCTGGCTCATATTTTCCCCAAAGTAAAAATGGTACTATCCCTGTTCCAGTACATATATCTATAACTTTATGTTTTCTTTTAACATTTGCAAAATCAGCTAAAAGAACTGCATCTACTCCAAATCTAAATCCAGCATTCTTTTGAATTAAATGAAGACCCTTTAATTGAAGATCATCTATAGCTTCATTTTCTAATAAACTCACTTTTTCTTCCATGATATCATCCTTTTTATCTTCTTTTTTCCTAATTATAACCCACTCCTATATAATTGACAATTAAGTTTAAATAACATAACAAAAAAAAAGACTAAGCAGATACGCTTAGTCTTTTAATTACTATTATAATATTCTTCTTGCTGAATTAAATGATGTAACTGGAGATATCTTAACCTTCTCTCCTGGTTGTGGAGCATTTATATAATTACCATTACCAACATATATTCCAACGTGATCTAATCCATATGTGAATACTAAGTCTCCTGGTTGTAATTCAGCTTGAGAAACTGCACGACCTTGGCCTGCTTGGTTCCATGTAGTTCTACCTATTTCTATTCCGGCCGCATTTCTATATACAAAGCTTGTAAGTCCTGAACAATCAAATGTATCAGCACCTGCTGCTCCATATACATAATCTCTTCCTAAGTATTGATATGCATAATTAACAATTGCGCTTCCTGAACTAGATGATCCACTTCCTGAACCAGCTGATCCATTTCCTGAACTAGCTCCCCCATCGCCTCTACTAGGCATATTAGTATCAACATATGCCTGTGCTTGTGCTTCAGCTTCAGCTTCTGCTTTAGCTTTAGCTTCTTCTTCTAATTGGTAAATTCTTTCCTTACCCTTTTCAATATAGATATCCACTTCTGCTGTTACAGTAGGACTCTTAAGTTGATTCTCTTTAATACTTCTTAATTGATTTATAGCTGCTTGAAGAGTATCACTTGAATCTTGTGAGTTATTTATCATATCAAATTGAGCTTGAACTAAGCTTCTTTCTACAACTGATAAATATTCTAAATCAAACTTATCCTGTTCTATTTTCGCTTCTGCACTAAGAACTTCTTGTTCTTTTCTCTTAACCTCAAATTCGTCTAAATTCTTTTTAGTTTCTTCATTAAGTGTTGCTATTTCTTTTGCGTTCTGTTCTAATAAAGCTGTTTTTTGATCTAATTTTTCTTTTTTCTCTAGTAATTCACTTACAACTTTTTTATCAATATTAACTAGTTTACTAGTAGAATCAACCTTATTTATAAGATCGCTGAAACTATCTGCAGTAAATAGAATCATCAAGTAACTACTTTGTCCACCTGATTTATATAACTCTCTTAATCTGTTCCCTAAAACTTCTTCTTTTTCTGCGATTTCTATCTTTGAGGTTTCAATATCTTTTTTAGTGTTTTCCACCTCATCTTTTATATCTTGCATCTTTATTTTATTTTCTTCTACTTTTGCCACTAATGGATCTATTTCTGCATTTAAGCTATATATCTTACTTTTTATATTCTCTATCTTCTTATTTATGTCTTCGTATTTATTTTGGCTCTCAATTACTTCTTGGCTTGGTGTTGCAAATACAGTCACCCCAGAAGTTAAAACTAATGCCACTGCTAAAACAGCTGATAAGATTCTTTTTTTCATAAGCTATACGGTCCTTAGACCTCCCCCTCTCAAATATATTATGTTACCATTATATCACTTATTAAGTGCTTGGACAATGGTAAATTTTAAAAAATGAGCTGTTAAGCTGATGTAAATGTATTCTATACATATCCAAACTAAGATTTACTCGTTTTTATTTGCAAGATTTTTTCATCTATAATTTATTTATATGTTTAAATTATTATATTATTATCATTTATAATCAAACCTTATATTTTTTCCCTGCTACCTTTTGTGCTACAGTTGCCATTAACATAAACAATATAAATATTATTACTATATAATTTGACTTTTGCTCTAATAAATAATCCAATATCATTAATACTAATCCTATAATTCCTACCGATATATTAAACTTACCATTAAAGCAAATATATTTTTCGGTATCCTTATACATACTACTAATAATTAATATTTCTTTTAATTTTTTACTCTTTAACATGATAAATCCCATTATTATAAATCCCATACTTGCAATGCCTATAATAATTGTTGTTACATTCATTTTTATAATCTCCTTTTAATATGTCGCGTAGCCTAGGCTACACTTATTTTATTTACTATATTAATATAATAAATTCCTCTTTTCAACACTTTATTATATAAAACTATTGACATATGTACATATAATTATATATAATGGTAACATACTTCGGGGTGTGGCGCAGATGGGAGCGTGCGTGGTTTGGGACCATGAGGCCGCAGGTTCAATCCCTGTCACCCCGACCATAGTAAAAGGTAGGTTATAAAACCTACCTTTTTTGTCGTAGTAAATTCCTACATTTTCTATTTTAATGGATATGAAAAAAACAAACTAGAATCTCATTAGTTATTTTTTAAAGATCGCTAATTATTTTTATCATAGCTATTTTCTAAGTACTCCTTACCCTCCCTGAATCTTTCATCCATCCCTTCCCCCTTACAAAAGGCTAATACTATAGGAATAATTGCAATATATATGCATACTATAATTAATGGCATGTTAATCCTCTCCTTATATAATTTGTATATTCTATTGTTAGTATTTACAAAAACATAAATATTAAGTACTAAATTTACTAAAATATAAATATTTTTATACTTTAGTAAATTTAGTTATGAAACACATCTTAAAAATGACTAAAATTCAACAATTATTTTATTCTTATGCGCAGAAAGAAAATAACAAGCCAGAGATTCTAAAGATATTTGTGCTATTCGAAGAACCATAAAATTCGTATATTGAGTCTATATAAAGTGTGTGATTATTAAACATAGCTTAAAATAGAGTAAAATCTAACTAATTATTTCTTGAAGCTTACTTAGAATTTTAGATAACGTTTACTATCTCTGTTTTTCTTAAATATTATAGTAATTATAATTATTGTTAAACTTATTACTATATCATTAATATCTATCAACTCTATATAATATCTATACACCTCCATAGCCTCTATGCTGTTTTTTATAATTCATAACCACTATTACTTTAATACGCCTCCATTAAGCTTGTGTAGCTATTTCAGTCTATACAGAGATACAAAGAATAATAAATATATTTACATTGTATTCATTTACTCAGTTTTGTTGATTAATCTTTTATATTTGTTATAATAATATTAATATACTTGAATTTCTAAAAATTGTGAGTATATTTTTTTATATTCTTCTAAAATTATTTATACTATACTGATAATACTAAATAGATATTTATATGAATTTACATATTTTAAATAATAATGGTCTAAAAGTGCACTAGCCTATTCACTTGTTTTTTTAATATATAACGAAGGGAAGGAAGTTTATATGCATAATATGAAAGCAGCAATTTTTGATTTAGATGGAACTTTAGTTGACTCTATGTGGGTTTGGGAACAAATTGATAAAGAATATTTGAAAGAAAGAGGACATTCTGTACCATTAAACCTTAACGATAAAATAAATCATCTAAGCTTTAATGAAACTGCACTGTATTTCAAAGAAACCTTTAGCTTAGAAGATTCTTTAGAAACTATTATGGATGATTGGACTACTATGGCTTATATTCATTATTCACAAAATATACATCTAAAAGAAGGTGCGTTAGACTTCTTAAAAAAACTAAAATCTTCTGGGATAAAAATTGGACTAGCTACTAGTAACTCAGTTACACTATTAGAAGCCGTTCTTAAAAATAATAATATTTATTCCTATTTTGACTGTATTACTACTACTGATGAAGTTTCTAATGGTAAAGATAACCCCGATGTATATTTATTAGCTGCAAAAAGATTAGGTGTTAATCCTTCTCAGTGTGTTGTTTTTGAAGATATTATACCAGCTATCATAGGCGCTAAGGCTGCAAATATGAAGACTATTGCTATATTTGATAAAGCTGCTGAGCATAATAGAGATGAATTGATTAATCTAGCTGATAAATATATTCTCAGCTATAATGAAATAATTGAATTTGTACCTGTTAAAGTATCTTGATTTGTTATTTCTTTAATGTAGCTAAAGTACATATTAAAATTTTATTTACTATTTTAATTTAAGACACGTGAAAAAAAACTCTCAACTATTAAGTTGAGAGTTTTTTATTAAAATCTTTTTACGCCGTGTTTAACTTCTAATTCTTTAACTACGTCTAAGTATTTTCTTTGTTGTCTTTCTTGAATTAAGTTATTTACTATTTGTTCTTTAACAGTTTCAAATTCTGAAGCATTTCCTTCTGTCTTTGCTTCAACTTTTATTAAATGATATCCGAATTGTGTTTTAACTGGCTCACTTACTGTTTCTAGATCTAAAGTAAACGCAACATCTTCAAATTCAGGAACCATCATTCCTCTGCTAAAATCACCTAGGCTTCCACCTTGTTCTTTTGATGGACAGCTTGAATATTTCATGGCAGCTTCTTCAAAAGTACATTCTTTACTTTGTATTTCTTCTCTTATCTTAGCACATTCTTCTTCATCCTGAACTAATATGTGCTTAGCTGATACTGTAGCTTTTTCTGCAAAAGATTCCTTATTATTATTATAGTACTCTAATGATTCTTCATCAGTAACAGTTACTTCTGCAAGAACCTTATTTATTGTTATTTGAGTTAAAAGATCCTTTTCTAATGCAATTAAATTATTCTTGTATTCTTCAGTTTCATTTAATTTCATTTCTGCACCTAATCTACTCATTAATTCAAATGATATAAATTGTTCTAATAATTGCTTTTTAGCTTCTTCTGTTCCAAAATAAGCTCTCTTATCTTCTGGATATCTCATTATTATTTGTTGTAAATCTGATTCCTTTACCTCAACGCCTGATATACTTGCTAAAACTTTATTTTCCATAACTAATCTCCTTTTTGTTTGTTAGTATTTCCTAACACTTATTATATCAGAATTCAATTAAATGTATAATATAAATATACTTAAATTTGCTAAAATAATTTATTAATCTATATTTACTAGTTATTTTTTAGAGATTATTACAACCTATTTAAGTATTTCCTTTTAAACACACTTAATATATTATATCTATTGATAATAATTATTTATAGATGTATAATTAAATAAAATTTGTTAGGAGGTATTCATATGATAGAAGTCGGAAACTCAGTTCCTAATTTTTCTTTAATTGGTTCTGATAATAATTTACATAGCCTTAGTGATTATAAAGGTAAGAAAGTAATACTTTACTTCTACCCAAGAGATAACACTCCTGGTTGCACAACTGAGGCCTGTGAATTTAGAGATAATAACAAACAAATAATTGATTCTAATACTATAATACTAGGTATTAGCAAGGATACTTTAGCATCTCATGTTAAATTTATTACTAAATTTGATCTACCCTTTATATTACTAAGTGATGAAGAAAAAACTGTGTGCAATCTATTTGATGTAATAAAAGAAAAAAATATGTATGGTAAAAAAGTGCTAGGAATTGAAAGAAGTACTTTCTTAATTGATGAAAATGGGATTCTAATAAAAGAATATAGAAAAGTTAAGGTTAAAGGACATGTTGATTCAATAATTGAGGAATTTTTCAATTAAGTACCACTTATAAAGTCATCTTATTAGAAACTTATATGTTCTAAAACGACTAAAAATCCAGTAGCAAATTATTATAATATTACTACTGGATTTTTATATTTATAAATTATATTAAAAAATCTACTTTATATCCTATGTATTTCTCTTCTTTTTTAATTTACATAATATTATATAAATCAAAAAAGACTAACTTAAGTTAGTCTTTTTTTGGTGGCTTCACTAGGAATCGAACCTAGGACACGTGGATCTTCAATCCACTGCTCTACCAACTGAGCTATGAAGCCATACTGACCTGGCGACGTCCTACTCTCCCACACAGCTGCCCGTGCAGTACCATTAGCGCTGTAGAGCTTAACTTTCCTGTTCGGAATGGAAAGGAGTGTTTCCTCTACGCCATCATCACCAGATGGTTTAGATCCTAAATCATAGATTTAGTCTCTTATATTTAATTTTATCAGAGTTTTGTTCTCTGAAAATTGCACATGAATTATTGTAAATTGGTCAAGCCCTCGACCTATTAGTATCAGTCAGCTAAATATGTTGCCATACTTACACCTCTGACCTATCAACCTCGTGTTCTTCAAGGGGTCTTACTAGCTTATGCTATGGGAAATCTCATCTTGAGGGAGGCTTCACGCTTAGATGCTTTCAGCGTTTATCCCGTCCCGACTTAGCTACCCAGCGATGCTCCTGGCGGAACAACTGGTGCACCATAGGTCGGTCCATCCCGGTCCTCTCGTACTAAGGACAGCTCCTCTCAAATTTCCTACGCCCGCGACGGATAGGGACCGAACTGTCTCACGACGTTCTGAACCCAGCTCGCGTGCCGCTTTAATGGGCGAACAGCCCAACCCTTGGGACCTACTACAGCCCCAGGATGCGACGAGCCGACATCGAGGTGCCAAACCTCCCCGTCGATGTGGACTCTTGGGGGAGATCAGCCTGTTATCCCCGAGGTAGCTTTTATCCGTTGAGCGATGGCCCTCCCACGAGGTACCACCGGATCACTAAGTCCGACTTTCGTCCCTGCTCCACTTGTAGGTGTCGCAGTCAGGCTCCCTTCTGCCTTTGCACTCTTCGAACGATTTCCGACCGTTCTGAGGGAACCTTTGAGCGCCTCCGTTACTTTTTAGGAGGCGACCGCCCCAGTCAAACTGCCCACCTAACAATGTCCTGTCACCAGTTTCATGGCGTCCAGTTAGAACCTCAGTACTGTCAGGGTGGTATCCCAAGGATGACTCCACCAAGGCTAACGCCCTAGCTTCCCAGTCTCCCACCTATCCTGTACAGACAATACCGAAATTCAATGCTAAGCTACAGTAAAGCTCTACGGGGTCTTTCCGTCCAATCGCGGGTAGCGAGCATCTTCACTCGCACTACAACTTCGCCGGATTTGCAGTTGAGACAGTGCTCAAGTCATTACTCCATTCGTGCGGGTCAGAACTTACCTGACAAGGAATTTCGCTACCTTAGGACCGTTATAGTTACGGCCGCCGTTTACTGGGGCTTAAGTTCACACCTTCGCTTGCGCTAAGCATTCCCCTTAACCTTCCAGCACCGGGCAGGAGTCAGCCCCTATACATCAGCTTACGCTTTAGCAGAGACCTGTGTTTTTGTTAAACAGTTGCTTGAGCCTATTCTCTGCGGCCTGCTCTCGCAGGCACCCCTTCTCCCGAAGTTACGGGGTTAATTTGCCTAGTTCCTTAACTGCAATTCTTCCGATGGTCTTAGGATTCTCTCCTCACCTACCTGTGTCGGTTTGCGGTACGGGCACTACTTCTCTTTCTAGATGCTTTTCTTGGAAGCATGGAATCAGATACTTCAGCCTAAAAGGCCTTCCCCATTACGCCTCAGAATTGTTAAAGCGGATTTGCCTACCTTAACTCCCTAAACGCTTAGACTAGCATTTCCATTCGCTAGCACATCCTATCCTTCTCCGTCACACCATCGATAATAACGATTGTAGTGGTATTGGAATATCAACCAATTGTCCATCGCCTACGCCTTTCGGCCTCGGCTTAGGTCCCGACTAACCCTGGGCGGACGAGCCTTCCCCAGGAAACCTTAGGTTTTCGACCTGTAAGATTCTCACTTACATCTCGCTACTAATGCCAACATTCTCACTCGTAATCAGTCCACCGCTCCTTACGGTACGACTTCAGCCCGATTACGACGCTCCTCTACCGCTCGTATTAAATACAAGCCCGTAGCTTCGGTGGTAAGTTTGAGCCCCGGACATTTTCGGCGCAGGATCTCTTGACTAGTGAGCTATTACGCACTCTTTCAATGAATGGCTGCTTCTGAGCCAACATCCTAGTTGTCTTTGAAATCCCACATCCTTTTCCACTTAACTTACACTTTGGGACCTTAGCTGACGATCTGGGCTTTTTCCCTTTCGACCATGGATCTTATCATTCATAGTCTGACTGCCGGACTAATAGTATATGGCATTCGGAGTTTGATAAGGTTCAGTAAGCGATACGCCCCCTAGCCCATTCAGTGCTCTACCTCCATTACTCATATCCGACGCTAGCCCTAAAGCTATTTCGAGGAGAACCAGCTATCTCCGAGTTCGATTGGAATTTCTCCGCTATCCACAGCTCATCCCATGCTTTTTCAACAGCAACGTGGTTCGGTCCTCCACGGGGTTTTACCCCCGCTTCAACCTGGCCATGGATAGGTCACTCGGTTTCGGGTCTACGGCATGCAACTAGTCGCCCTATTAAGACTTGGTTTCCCTTCGGCTCCGTACCTTAAGTACTTAACCTTGCTACATACCGTAACTCGTTGGCTCGTTCTACAAAAAGCACATCATCACCC